>JAXMFM010000001.1:0-1745 GCA_046347755.1 Burkholderiales bacterium
TAAGATCGTGGCAACAGGCACGTGGCCACGGGAGCGGTCCGCATGAATCTCGGCGATTGGATCGGCAGGACGGAAGCGGTGTCGGACGTGCTGACGCCCACGCCTTACGCCGCGCTGTCGGCGACGCTCGACCGTCTTGCCGAGCGGCCCGCCGCCGGCACTGCGTTGCCGCCGCTGTGGCACTGGCTCTACTTCCTGCCGCTGCACCGGCAATCGGAGATCGGTCCGGACGGGCACGCGAAGCGCGGCGGGTTCCTGCCGCCCGTCCCGCTGCCTCGCCGGATGTGGGCGGGCAGCCAGTTCGAGTTCCACGCGCCGCTCGCGATCGGCGACGCCGTGACGCGCACGTCGACGATCGAAGCCGTGACCGAGAAGGTCGGGCGCACCGGGCCGCTCGTGTTCGTCCGCGTGCGCCACGAACTTCGCCGTGACGGCGAGGCCGCCGTAGCGTTGACCGAATTCCACGACATCGTCTACCGCGAGGCCGCGAAGCCTGGCGATCCCGCGCCGCCGCGCACGGCCGCGCCACGGGCGAGCGCGTGGGAACGCCGCTGGGTGCCCGACGACGTGCTGCTCTTCCGCTACTCGGCGCTGACGTTCAACGGGCACCGGATCCACTACGACCGCCGGTACGTGACCGGGGTCGAAGGCTATCCCGGGCTGGTCGTGCACGGACCGCTGATGGCCACGCTGCTCCTGGACCTGCTGCGGCACGAGCTTCCCGCCGCCGACGTGGCGCGCTACGAGTTCCGCGCGATCCGGCCGGTGTTCGACCTGCACCCGTTCTTCGCCTGCGGGCAGCCGCAGCGAGACGGCGCGTCGTTCCGGCTCTGGATCCGCGACCACGAGGGCTGCACGGCGATGGAAGCGACGGCGACCGTCCGCTGAGAGGTGCGCGCGATGCGCCCGCTCGCAGGCATCACCGTCGTCACGCTGGAGCACGCGATCGCCGCGCCGTTCGCCACGCGCCAGCTCGCCGACCTCGGCGCGCGTGTCATCAAGGTCGAACGGCCCGGTGTCGGCGACTTCGCGCGCGGGTACGACGACCGCGTCCGCGGCCTCGCCTCGCACTTCGTCTGGACCAACCGCTCGAAGGAGAGCCTGACGCTCGACGTCAAGCACCCGGATGCGCAGGCGATCCTGCACCGGCTGATCCGCGAGCGGGCCGACGTGGTGGTCCAGAACCTCGCGCCCGGCGCGGCGGCGCGGGTGGGGCTCGCCTACGACGCACTGGCGCGCGCCAAGCCCTCGCTCGTCGTCTGCGACATCTCCGGCTACGGCGGCGACGGCCCCTACCGCGACCGGAAGGCCTACGACCTGCTGATCCAGAGCGAGGCGGGCTTCCTCTCGGTCACCGGCACGGAGGACGCGCCGGCGAAGGCCGGCATCCCGGTCGCCGACATCGCAGCCGGCATGTACGCGTACTCGAGCATCCTCGCGGCGCTGCTCCAGCGCGAGCGCACGGGCCGCGGCCGGCACGTCGACGTCTCGATGCTGGAGTCGCTGGTCGAATGGATGGGCTATCCGCTGTACTACGCGTTCGACGGCGCGCCGCCGCCGCCGCGCAGCGGCGCCAGCCACGCGGCCATCTACCCGTACGGCCCGTTCCCCGCCGGCGACGGCACGATCGTCATGCTCGGGCTCCAGAACGAGCGCGAGTGGGCGGCGTTCTGCGACCAGGTGCTGCGGCAACCGGCGCTCGCGCGCGACGCGCGGTTCGCGACCGTCGCGCAGCGCAGCGCGAA
>JAXMFM010000002.1:0-1755 GCA_046347755.1 Burkholderiales bacterium
TCCGCGTCGACGTCGCGAGCATCGCCGAGATGCGCGCGCTCGCGAAGAGTGCGGTCGACTCCTTCGGCGCGATCGACGTCATGGTGAACAACGCCGGCGTCATGCCGCTCGCGTTCTTCTCCGACCATGCGCAGGCGATCGAGGCGTGGCACCGCTGCATCGACGTCAACATGAAGGGCGTCCTGAACGGAATGGTCGCGGTCTACGACCAGATGATGGCGCAGGGCCGCGGCCACGTGATCAACCTGTCGTCGATCTACGGCAACTACCCGGTGGTCGGCGCGGCGGTGTACGGCGCGACCAAGGCCGCGGTGAACTTCCTCTCCGAGTCGCTGCGCGTCGAGGCGCGCGGCAGGATCAAGGTGACGATCGTCAAGCCGACCGGCGTGCCGACGACGGGCCTCGCGGGCACGGTCGTCAATCAGGGCGCGGCGCTCGGCATCCTCGGACAGAACATGAACGAGTTCATGGAGATGTTCGCGCAGATCGTCGAGGGGAAGTTCCCGGCCGAGCAGCTCGACCCGGCGTCGATCGCGTATCCGAGCCTCGCGCCCGAGTTCATCGCCGACGCGATCGTGCACGCGATCGACCAGCCGTGGGGCGTGTCGATCGGCGACGTCACCGTGCGCGCGGCGGGCGATCACTTCATCCTGTAGAAGCGCGCGCACGGCGGAGGGAGCGGGAGGAGTCGCGGATGCGGACCAGAGAGACGGCGTCGGGATTGCTGCTGATCGCGGCACTCGCCGCGGCGGCATGGAGCTGCGGTGACGCGAGCAGCTCGCTGCCGAAGGGCTGCACCGTCGGTCCGGTGACGACCGCGGCGGGCGCGGTGTGCGGCACGCAGGTCACGTCCGCGAGCCGCCCGGTCGACGTGTTCCGCGGCGTGCCGTACGGCGAGAGCACCGCGGGCGCGAACCGCTGGGCGGCGCCGGTCGCGAAGGCGCCGTGGAGTGGTGTCCTCGCCGGGACCGAGTACGGTCCCATCTGTCCGCAGCCCGTGCCGACGTACCCGTCGCCGCCGCCGAGCGAGGACTGCCTGTCCGTCAATCTCTGGCGTCCGACCGGAACGAGCTCCGACGCGAATCTCGCGGTGATGGTGTTCCTGCACGGCGGCGGCTTCGAGGACGGCTCGGGCAGCATCCCGCTCTACAGCGGCGCCTACCTCGCGGCGAGCCAGGACGTGATCGTCGTGACGATCAACTATCGTCTCGGCGCGATCGGCTTCCTTGCCGGCTACGGCGGGCTGTCGGGCAACTACGGACTCCTCGACCAGCAGCTCGCGCTGCGCTGGGTGCAGGACAACGCGGCCGCGTTCGGCGGCGATCCCGGCAACGTGCTGCTCTTCGGCGAGAGCGCGGGCGCGATGTCGACGGGCCTGCACATGCTGTCGATCCCGAGCAGCAAGGGCCTGTTCTCGTCGGCGCTGATGGAGAGCAATCCGGTCGGCCTGCCGTACAAGTCGCCGGAGGTCGCGGCGGAGTTCGGCGCCGCCCTCGCGAAGGTCGTCGGCTGCGAGCAGGGCGGCATCGAGTGCATGCGCGACCTGCCGGCGCAGACGATCGCCGATGCCGAGAACGATCCGTCGATCACCGAGGAGGGACTGCTGCAGGGCTTCAGCGGCTTCCTCGTCTGGGCGCCGACGCTCGACGGATCGCTGGTCGTCGAGCAGCCGGTGAACGCGGGCGCCGCGAACGGCTTCCCGCTGCCGACCGTGTTCGGGACGAACCGCAACGAGGGCACGCTCTTCGTCTATCC
>JAXMFM010000003.1:0-3176317 GCA_046347755.1 Burkholderiales bacterium
GTAGATCTCCCACGTGAGCTCCTCCGCCTTGCCGTCGACCTTTTCCAGCGCCTGGTAGATCGGCACCGTGCCGATCGGCACCGGCGAGTTGCGCACGATCCACTCGCGCGTCTCGTGGATGTTCCTGCCGGTGGACAGGTCCATCACCGTGTCGCCGCCCCAGCGGATCGCCCACGTCATCTTCTCGACTTCCTCGCCGATCGACGACGACACCGCGGAGTTGCCGATGTTGGCGTTGATCTTCACGAGGAAGTTGCGGCCGATGATCATCGGCTCGGATTCCGGGTGGTTGATGTTGCTGGGGATGATCGCGCGGCCGCGTGCGACCTCGTCGCGGACGAACTCCGGCGTGATGACGGCCGGGATGGCGGCGCCGAACGATTGCCCCGGATGCTGGCGGCGGACGGCTTCGGGAAGGCGCGCGGCGAGTTCGTCGCGCAGCAGGTTCTCGCGGATCGCGACGAACTCCATCTCCGGCGTGACAAGGCCGCGCCGCGCGTAGTGCATCTGCGTGACATTGGCTCCGGGTTTCGCGCGCCGCGGCTTGCGGGCGAGGTCGAAGCGCATGCCTGCCACCCGGGCGTCGGCGAGCCGCGCGCGGCCGTACGCCGACGTCGGCTCGGGCAATTCGACCGTGTCGCCGCGCTCGGCGATCCACGCGGCGCGCAGCGGCGGCAGGCCCTTGCGGATGTCGATCGCCGCGGACGGGTCCGTGTACGGGCCCGACGTGTCGTAGACGGTCAGCGGCGGATTGCGTTCGGCCGCCGTGAAGGATGCGGGCGTGTCCGACTGCGTGATCTCGCGCATCGGCACGTTGAGGTCGGGGCGCGAGCCCGCGACGTAGACCTTGCGCGACGCGGGCAGCGGCGCGACGGCGAGCGAGTCCACCTTCGCATCGCGCGCGAAGAACTGGTCGTTGGCATTCATGGCAACTCCTCGAAGGGCGAGGCGCGAGGAGCGGGAGGTGGGAGCCACGTCACGCTTCCCTGCGCCGGCATTATCCGGATCAGGTTCCAAGGGTTTGTTCTCACCCGGCGGCCGGCCATCGATCGCGGCGGCTTCCAGGACCCCTAGCGCTGGCCACACGGTACGCCGAATGGGCCCGCGCGGCAAGCGCGTGGCAGAATGATTCGCGATGGTCGACGACGCTCCCTCGTGTCTGCGATGCCGGTCGGCCGTGCCGGAAGCGGCGCGATTCTGCCCGCAATGCGGAACGGCGCTTGCGGCGGACGCGCCCGCCGCCGCCGCGCCGGGCGAGCGCCGGCAGGTGGCGATCCTGTTCGTCGACCTGTCCGGCTACACGGCGCTGTCGCGCGAGCTCGATCCCGAAGACGTGCACCGGCTGCTCACGCGCTACTTCGACCGGATCGACGGTCTGGTCGGCCAGTGCGGCGGTACGATCGACAAGCACATCGGCGACGCCGTGATGGGCGTGTTCGGCGCGCCCGTCGCGTACGGCAACGACACGCTGCGGGCCCTGCGCGCGGCCGCCGGCGTGCATGCGGCGATGGAGGCGCTGTCCCGCGAGTTCGGGCGCACGCTGAAGGCGCACGTCGGCGTGGCGAGCGGCGAAGTGGTGGCCGCCGACACCGGCAGCGCCGTGCACCGCACCTATACGGTCACCGGCGACGCCGTCAACCTTGCGGCGCGACTGAACGAATTCGCGCGCGGCGGCGAAACGGTGATCTCCGACGACGTGCAGCGGTCCTGCGCGTCGTTCATCGAGGCCGATCCGGTCGGCTCGATCCCGATCCGCGGCTACGCGCGGGAAATGCCGGTGTGGAAGCTGCGGTCGCTGCGCCTGCTGGCCGCGGACGAGCACCCGCTGATCGGCCGCGACGCCGAAGTCGCCCGTTTCCTCGCGTTGCTCGACGAGGCGGAACGCAGCCGGCGCGGCGCGACGTGGCTGGTGCGCGCGGACCCGGGCATGGGCAAGACGCGGCTCGTGCGGGAGCTCGTCGCGCAGGCGCGTCGCCGCGGCGTGCCCGTGCACACCGGCGTCGTGCTCGATTTCGGCGCCGCGCAGGGTCGCGACATGATCTACATGCTGTTCGCGAGCCTCGCCGGCATCGCGCCGGACGCCTCCGACGACGAGCGGCGCGCCGATCTCGACCGCGCGATCGCAGCCGGCATCGTCGATGCGAACGACGCGCCGTTCGCCGCCGACCTGCTTGCGCTGCCGCAGCGCAGCGCGGCGGTGTACGAGGCGATGGACAATGCGACGCGCACGGAAGGCAGGCTGCGGGTGCTGGCCACGGCCGCCGAGCGCGCGGGCGCCGGAGCGCCGCTGCTGATCGTCGTCGAGGACGTGCACTGGGCCACGCCGTGGGCGCTGGCGTGCGTGCGGCGGCTGGCCGACTGCGCGGCGCGGACGCCGCTCGTCCTCGTCTGCACGTCGCGGCGCGAAGGCGATCCGTTCGGCCTGCCGCCGCTCGACACCGATTTCGTCTGCTGCGACCTTCCGGCGCTGTCGACGCGCGACGCGCTGACGCTCGCTCGCTCCTACCTGACCACGCATCCGGACGTCGCGCAGGGCTGCGTCGACCGGGCGCAGGGCAATCCGCTGTTCCTGACGCAGCTGCTGCGCAGCGGCGCCGACGGCGATGCAATTCCCGGGTCGATCCAGAGCGTCGTGCTTTCGCGGCTCGACCGGCTGCCGCCCGCCGACAAGGCGGCGCTGCAGGCGGCGGCCGTCGTCGGCCAGCGCTTCGACCTCGCGCTGCTGCGCCACCTGCTCGACGATCCGGCCTACGACGCCGGCATCCTGCTCGGCCGCGATTTCGTGCGCGCCGACGACGCCGACGCGCGGCGCTTCGGCTTCGTGCACGCGCTGATCCGCGACGGCGCCTACGCGTCGCTGCTGCACAGCGCGCGCCGCGCGCTGCACGCGCGGGCCGCCGAATGGTTTGCCGGCCGCGACGCCGTGCTGCACGCCGAGCACCTCGATCGCGCCGACGATCCGCGCGCGGCGGCCGCCTACCTCGCGGCAGCGCAGAACGAATCGGTGTCGCTGCGCGCCGATGCCGCGCTGCGACTCGCGCGCCGCGGCGCCGAATTGCCGGCGACGCCGGACGTCAGCCACGAACTCGCGCGCGTCGAAGGCAACCTCGCCCGCATCGCCGGCGACATCGCAGGCTCGATCGCGGCGTTCGAGCGCGCGAAGATCCATGCGCAGACGGACGCGCAGCGCTGCGTCGCGTACCTCGGGATCGCCGAAGCGCATCGTGCGACCGGCGCGGTCGAGGACGGATTGGCGGTGCTGGACGTCGTGGAACCTCTCGCCGTCGGCGCCGGCCTCGCGCGCGACGCGTCGCGTGCCGCCTACCTGCGCGGCTGCTTCGAGTTCGCGCGCGGCGACGCGCGCGCATCGCAGCGGGCGCAGGAGCGCGCGCGCGAGGGAGCCCACGCCGCCGGCGACGCCGTGGGCGAGGCGCATGCGCTGTCCGGGCTCGCCGACGTGCTGTACGCCGACGGCCGCATGCCGTCTGCGTACGCCGCGTTCGAGCAATGCGTCGCGCTGTGCGACCGCGAGGGGCTGACGCGTTTCGCGCTCAACAACCGCTGCATGCTCGCGATCGTGCATGCCTACCTCGATCCCGCCGACGGCGCCTTGCCGGTGCTCGACCGGGTCCGGGCCGCCGCGCGCGAACTGCGCCAGCCGTCGGCGGAGATGATGGCCGACGAGACCGAGGGCTGGGTCCGCGTCATGCAGGGCATGTACGGCGAGGCGATCGCGCCGACCGAGCGCAGCCTGGCGCTCGCGCGCAGGATCGGCTCGCGTCGCTGGATCGTGTTCAACCAGGGCCTGCTCGCGTTCGCGCATGGGTATTCCGGCCGCCGCGACGAGGCGCGATCGGCGCTGGACGACGCGTTCGCGTGCGCGGAAGGGAGCGGATTCCGCTTCGTCGCCGGCATGCTGTACGGCGTGAAGGCGATGATGGCGGAAGGGCGGGACGAACTCGCGCGCGTGTTCGCGGACGGCGAGCGCTCGCTCGCCTCCGGCGCGCCCGCGCATTGCCACTTCTGGTTCCGCCGCGAGGCGATCGAGGCCGCGCTCGCGCACGGCGACGCCGAAGGCGCGCTGCGCCAGGCGGCGGCGCTGGAGGCGTTCGCGCGCGACGAGCCGGCGCCCTGGATCGCGCTGCACGTCGCGCGGGGGCGGGCGCTGGCCGACGCGCTGCGCGGCCGCGGCGATCCGCGCAAGCTCGCCGCGTGCCGGGCGCGGGCGGTGGCGTTGCGCGTTCCCGGCGCGCTGCCGGCGCTGGACGCGGCACTCGCCCGTTGCGGCGCCGTCGAGTAGAATCCGCGTCGGCAGCGCGGGTGTAGCTCAATGGTAGAGCAGAGGCTTCCCAAGCCTACGACGAGGGTTCGATTCCCTTCACCCGCTCCAGCCCGAAGTCCCGCCGGAAGCAAACCACCCCCCGTTGCGACGGATCAAGGGCGGGTCCGCGCGCGCCGAACATAATCCGAGCGGATTCCTGCTGGAGTCGTCTTCATGCCGTCGCCTTCACGCTGGCGCACCTCGGATTCCGGCGCCGGGGCGATGCCCCGCCGCCGGTGGGTCGTGCGCGCCCTCGTCGCCGTGGTCGCGGTCGCGGCAGTCGGCTTTCTTTTCCGCAACACCCTTCTCGGGCCGACGGTCGACGTGTACGAGGTGCGCCGCGGCGACCTCACGCAAACGGTGGTCGCCACCGGCCGCGTGACCACGCCGCAGCGCGTCGCGATCGGCACGGTCATCACCGAGCGCGTCGTCCGCATTCCCGTCGAGGAAGGCCAGGCCGTGCGTCGCGGCGACGTGCTGCTCGCGCTCGACGACAAGGACGAGCGGGCGGCGCTGGCGCAGGCGGAAGCCGCGGTCGCGCAGGCCGAGGCGAGGCTTTCGCAGATCCGCGACACGGCGCTGCGCGCCGCGGAGCAGGCGCTTGCGCAGGCGGAGGCCAACCGCGTGCTCGCGGGACAGCAATACCAGCGCAACCAGGACCTCGCCGCGAAGAACTTCATCAGCCGCTCGGCGCTGGACGACGCGAAGCGCAACGTCGACGTCGCGGAAAGCCAGCTCGCCGCGGCGCGCCTGCAGGTTGAATCCAATCGACCCGGCGGCAGCGAGACGCGCGTCGCGGTGACCGCGCTCGCGCAGGCCCGCGCCGCACTGGGCGCCGCACGGGCCCGCCTCGAGGACACGCTGGTGCGCGCGCCGGTCGACGGCGTGCTCATCGGCCGCAGCGTCGAGCCCGGCGACGTCGTGCAGCCGGGGCGCGAGCTGATGGCGCTCGCCCCGTCCGGCGAGATGCAGATCGTCGTCCAGGTCGACGAACGCAACCTGGCGCGGCTCGCGCCCGGCCAGAAGGCGCTCGTCTCGGCCGACGCCTTTCCGCGCGAGCGCTTCGCCGCGGAGCTGTTCTACATCAACCCCGGCATCGACGCGCTGCGCGGCGCGGTCGAAGTCAAGTTGCGCGTGCCCGATCCGCCCGCCTACCTGCGGCAGGACATGACGGTCTCCGTCGACATCGAGTCCGCGAAGCGGAACGGGGTGCTCGTCGCGCCCGCCGTCGCGGTGTTCGACGGCGCGAGCGCGGAGCCGTGGGTGCTCGTCGTGGACGCAAATCGCGTGGTCCGGACGCCGGTCACGCTGGGCCTGCGCGGCGACGGCAGCGTCGAAATCGCGAGCGGCGTCGCGGAAGGCGCGCGACTGGTGGCCAGCACGGCGGGCGTCGTGCCAGGCGATCGCGTGCGCGTGGGCGCCGTGGTCAATGCGGGAACACGGTGAACCCGTTCCGGTTCTTCGAGACGGTCGTCGCGTTCCGCTTCATGCGCGAGGGCCTGACGCAGACGCTGCTGATCGTCTTCGGCGTGGCGCTGGGCTGCGGCGTCATCATCTTCATGTCGGCGCTCCTCGGCGGCCTGCAGGCGAACATCATCCGGCGCACGCTCAACTTCCAGGCGCCGATCCAGGTGCTGGCCCCCGACCAGGTGGCGCGCCCGCTGCGCGAAGGCGTCGACACGGCCGTCCAGCTGCAGCCGCGCTCGCAGCAGCTGCGCTCGGTCGACCAGTGGCAGAAGATCCTCGCCGGCATCGTCGAGCTGCGCGACGTCACGGCCGCCACGCCCGTGGTGACCGGCCCGGGCTTCGCGCAGCGCGGGGACGCGGCGAAGTCGGTGTCGATCATCGGGATCGATCCCGTTTCGTATTACGGCGTCGTCGCGCTGCCCGAGAAGATCGTGGCGGGCCAGTCGGAGCTCGGCCCCATCGACGTCATCATCGGCTCGGAGCTGGCAAAGGACCTCGGGACGGCGGTCGGCGACAAGCTGACGCTCAAGACCGCCTCCGGCACGGCGTCGACGCTGACCGTGCAGGGCATCTTCGACTTCGGCAACAAGGGCGTGAACGAGCGCAACGTGTACGTGTCGCTGCGCACGGCGCAAAGCCTGCTCGGGCTTCCCGGCGGCGCGACCAGCATCGACGTGCGCGTGCACGATCCGTTCGCGGCCGAGGCGACGGCGCAGGCGATCCGCGCGAGCGGCGACATCCGCGTCGACAGCTGGATCTCGACCAACGCGCAGTTCTTCAGCGCGATGTCGGCGCAGATCCTCGCCAACACGCTCATCCGCTTCTTCGTGGGCCTCACGGTGGCGCTCGGCATCGCGAGCGTGCTCGTCGTCTCGGTCGTCCAGAAGTCGAAGGAGATCGGCATCCTGCGCGCGATGGGCACGAGCCGGCGGCAGGTGCTTCGCGTGTTCCTGATCCAGGGCGCGTGCATGGGACTGACCGGCGCGCTCGCCGGCTCGCTGCTGGCGTGGGGCTTCCTCGTGCTGTGGCGGGGCGTGGCGAGGAATCCCGACGGCACGCCGCTGTTCGTCGTGGTCATCGAGCCGTCGCTGTTCGCGCTGGCGTGCGTGGGCGCCACGCTGGTCGGCACGCTCGCCGCGGTGGTTCCCGCGCGTCGCGCGGCGCGCCTCGACCCGGTGGTGGCCATCCGTGGCTGAGGCGCCTGCCGGCGTTGCGACGCTGCGACTGGCCGGCGTCCGCAAGTCGTACGGCCTCGGCACGCCGGTGGCCACCGAGGTGCTGCACGGCATCGACCTGACGCTCGAACGCGGCGAGTTCACGGCGCTCATCGGGCCGTCGGGCTCGGGCAAGACGACGCTGCTCAACCTGATCGGCCTGCTCGACCGTCCGACCGGCGGCCGCATCGAGGTCGCGGGCGAGGACGCGGGCACGCTGGACGAAGCGCACGCCACCGCGCTGCGCGGCCGGGCCATCGGCTTCGTCTTCCAGTACCACTACCTGCTGCCGGCGTTCACCGCCCTCGAGAACGTGATGATGCCGATGCTCGCCGCGCGCGGGCGCTTCGACGACGAAATGCGGGCGCGCGCGGCCATGCTGCTCGATCGCGTGGGCCTCACGCCGTGGCGCGACAACAAGGCGTCGGCGATCTCGGGCGGCCAGCAGCAGCGGGTCGCGATCGCGCGTGCGCTCGCGATGAATCCGGCGCTGGTGCTCGCCGACGAGCCGAGCGGCAACCTCGACACCGGGAACGCCGACGCGGTCTTCGACCTGCTGCGCGACGTCAACGTGGCGGAAGGCACGACGTTCCTGATCGTCACCCACGACCCGCGGCTGGCGCAGCGCTGCGACCGCATCGTCGAGCTGGTCGACGGGCGGCTCGTCGCCGACCGCGCGAACGCGAACGTCGTGCGGCGCGGCTGAAGCCGGCCGGAAATGGCGAAGCCGGCCTTGCCGCCGGCTTCGCCGTGCGCCGTGAAGCGCGCACCCTCCCAAAAACAGTTCGCGGTCAATTGCCGAACTTGTACGTCGCCGTGAGATAGAAGATGTTCTGCGTGTAGCTCGGGTTGGCGAACGCGCCGGTGTTCCAGCTGTTGTTGGCGCCGAAGCTCGTGGTGCTGGTGCCGAGGCTCTGGAAGTACGGGTAGTAGCTCGCGTACCCGGCCATCTGGCCGTCGGTGTAGTCGTACTTGTTGTACCAGTAGCCGGCCGTCACGCTCCACTGCTTGTTGATGATGTAGTCGGCCTTCAGCTGGAAGCGCTGCGTCGTCGTGTTGTCGGTGACGTAGTTGACCAGCGGTCCGCCGTTGAAGCCGCCCGCCGCCTGGTAGTTGTCCGACCAGAAGTCGACGCCGCCGCTCGTCTTCGCGTAGCTGTACGACGCGGTGAGCTTCAGGTTGTCCATCGGCACCCAGTCGGCCAGCACCGCGACGAGCCAGTTCTCCTGCGTGTTGTTGGTGCCCCAGTTGAAGTTCGTGCTGTTCGTGCCGTCGCCGGGCAGCGGGCCCAGGGCCGGCGTCCCGCCGGTGTTGCGATAGTTCTGGTCGAACTTGACCTCGCCGTAGTTGCCGATGGCCGTGATGCGGAACTTGTCCGGGTCGCCGTAGCTGATCGTGAGGTCGTACAGCTGCGTGCGGTCGTCGGTCCGGCCGTAGTAGTTGTCCTTGAAGTCGGTGCCGCGCCACGTGGCGCCGAACCCGACCGACAGCAGCGGCATCGGCGTCCAGTCGACGTTCAGCCGCACCATGTTCTGGTCGAAGTTGTTGACGTCGTACGCCGCGAAATAGTACGGAACCTGCAACGGCGTGGCCACGCTGTTGTTGGTCACCGAATGGTCGAGATCGGACCGCTGCTGCAGGTACTGGTAGCGCAGGCGTCCGCTCCAGTCCGCCCACTTGGTGTTGCGGTACTCGATCCACGCCCGCTGTACCGTCGATTTGTCGGCAGGCTCGAGCTGGCGGTCGATCTCGATGTAGTTGTACTGCGCCAGGATCTTCTGGCGCGCGTCGATCCGGTAGTTGAGATCGAGGCCGTACGTGTTCTTCGTGTATTCGAAGTTGTCGGGCGCTTCGAGCGGCGCGATGCAGAAGCGCGTGGCCGAGTTCGAATAGGCGTTCGTCGTGCTCGGCGGGATGGGCTGCGGGCACGTGCTCGCCGCGCTGCCGAGCCCGCCCCAGTCGTACGCGACGGAGGTGGAGCTGTTCGACTTGTCGTAGTACTCGTAGTAGAGCCGCGATTCCAGCCCCTTGTAGGGCGTGGCCGCCCACGACACCGTCGCCGTCGTCGTCTTGATGTCGCCTTCGAACGTCGACGCGCTGGGCTGCGTGACCAGGTACCCGACGCCGATCGGCGGCGCCTGGTTGCCCGTCGGCTTCAGGCTGCTGTTCCCGACGTTGATGCTGTTGGTGAGGCTGCTCGTCGTCACGCGGAAGTTGACGTGCGAGTCCCAGGGCAGGTCCTTCCAGACCCCGCTCAGCGTCCACTTCTGCAGGTCGTTGTCCGGCGCGAGCAGCGTGTTGTCGAGCCCGTTCAGCATGTAGAAGTTGGTCCACTGCGTGTTCTGCGTGCCGTTGCTGAACTTGCTGTCGAGATACTGGAGCTTGACGTTCCACGACTTGGCGACGTAACCCGCCTCGATGATCGTGTTCTGCGTCTTGAAGTCGGTCGGGATGCCGAACTCGATCAGGCCGTTGCCCGAGCCGGTGCCGAGCTGCGCGCTGCCGGGCCGGGTGCCGGTCATCGTGACTTCGTTGTAGTCGCCGCGGATGTAGAACGGCGAGCCCGCCGACACCTCGAGGTTGCCGCCGACCGTATTGCGCTGGACGCTGTAGTTGAACGTGTTCCAGTCGCCGGGATACCGGGCCGTCGGATACGGCGTGGTTGCATTCGCCGGATTCAGCATCAGAGCCGTGCCGGAGTTCTGCAGCGGAGTCAGCGCGTTGAACGACAGGTTGTGCGGGATGTTGTCCGAGTAGATCTGCGCCTTGAACGAGTTGTAGCCGCCGCCGACGAAGTTGATGTACTGGTCGTCGCGGCCGAAGTTCTCGCCGAAGCCGCGCAGGTAGAACGCGCGGTTGCCGCCGCGCAGGTCGATGACGCCGATCACGCCGCTGGCCGTGTCCTGGTACTCCTGCGCCTTGGCGTCGTCGGGCGGTCCCAGCCACGGCACGAGCGTGGCGGACGACGTCGCGTACGCGCCGTTGCGCGTGCCGCCGTCCGTGTTGGTGCCGCGGCCGCCGAGCGTGGCCGACCCCTGCCACACGAACCCGCCGAAATAGTCGTCCGCGGCCAGCGCGTTCGCGCTCGCGAACAGGCCCGCGACGGCCGCCGCAATCAGCTTCATTCTCATGACATTCCCCTATTCCCGACGCGCTAGCGGAGGAAGAACTGGCCGTAGGCCGAGGCCGGCGCATTGCTGCCGTGGATCTGGCGGTGGCAACCGACGCAGCCGCTGCCTTCGAAGCGGATGTTCGACGGCTGCACGCCCGGAAGCGTGCCGCGGCCGTCGTAGATCCCGTGCGTGTGGCCGCCCGGATGGCAGTCGGCGCACAGCGCGGGCGGCTTCTGCGCGAGCAGGCGGTTGTGCGCGGAGCCGTGCGGCGTATGGCACGTCGCGCAGTTCTCCATCACCGGCGGATGCTCGTGGATCCACGGGCCGCGCTTGTCGGCGTGGCAGGTCAGGCACAGGTCGACGTTGGACTCGGCGCGCAGGCTCGCGGCGGTCAGCGAACCGTGCGGGTCATGGCAGTCGCTGCAGGTGACCTTGCCTTCGATGATCGGGTGATGCGAGGGCTTCAGGATCTCGGCGCGGATGTCCGTGTGGCAGGTGACGCACGTCTTGTACGCGAGCTGCCGCGCGGTCGTCGTGTAGGGCGCGGCCGCGAACGAGGCGGACTTCAGGTTCTTGTTGTTGGAAGCCGACTGCACGCCGTGGATGTTGTGGCAGTTCACGCAGGTCACCTCGACCTTGCGGTGCGTGCTCACGCGCCACCGGTCGAGATGCCGGTTGCCGGCGTGGCAGGTCAGGCACACGGCGGACTTCTCGTCGGCCGTCGCGTTGGCATTGGTCAGCGCGTTGGTCGGCTTGGCCTTGCTCGGGTCCTTCAGGTGCTCGGTGGCGTCGCCGTGGCACCCCTGGCACGCCGCGCCGTTCGCATCGTTGGCGGCGCCGTGCGCCGTCAGCATGATGGTGTCGTGCGCCTTCTCGTGGCAATTGGCGCACACCGGCTTGCCGTCGGCCGCCTTCTTGTCCTGTGCCGTCGCCGGCGAAACGGCGAACAACGACAGCGCCGCCAGCAAGCCGGCGGCGGCGATGACTGTCTTGACCCGCATGGGAACTCCCCCTCGACCGGCACTCGCCGCGGGACGCGCAGCTGGGACCGTTTCCGCTTGCACCGGCCTGGCGCCGATGCATCAGGCGCAATCGTGCGCCGCGCGCGAGCCGGCGAAATTGACGGTCGTCAAGTCCGTGAAATTTCGGAAGGAGCGCGTTGCGCGGATGCCGCAGCGCGTGACGGCGGGGGACGCCGCCGTTGTAACGGGGATGGTTACTGCCGGGAGCGGTGCGGTCGTTCAGGGCCGCAGGTAAGCCCGGCCCTGCTGCCGCTTCTGCATGATCTCCACCACGCCCGACGCCACGTAGCCGATCCTGGGCAGCGTGTCCGCCTTGGCGAGCTTCATGTTGCGCATCGTGTTCTCGCACGCGAGCACCTTCACGCCGGCGCCCAGCGCCTCGTCGATGCGGTTGGCGACGACCGAGTCCGCCTTGAGCATGCCGATGCCCGGGTCGTAGGCGACGAGCTCGATGTCGACGTTGGCGGCCCCCACGTCGGTCTGGATGTTCTTCACGTTGTTGAGCGCCAGGTTCCACTTGCCCGGATCGGCGTCGCTCACCTGCACGACGACCTTCGCGCGCGGCGCGGGTTGCTGGGCCTGCGCCTGCGCAAACGCAAACGTGCACAATGCGAAGGTCATGAAGGCAAGTGCCGCGAAACGGAAAGGGGCGCGTGTACGCATGGCCGGATCTCCTCTGATTCGCAGCGCCGGTGGGGCGCGAGTGTCGCATTATCCATGATCGCGCAACGCGCGTCGTCATGACGCCGTTCGCCGCCGCCGCCGGCGCGATCCTGCTCTGGAGCACGCTCGCCGCGCTCGGACTCGCCCTTGCCCACGTGCCGCCGTTCCTGCTGACCGGCTGCGCGCTGGTCGTCGGCGCCCTGCCGGGGCTGCTGCACTGGCGCCGCTGGCGCGTGCCATTGCCCACGCTGCTGCTCGGCATCGTCGGCCTCTTCGGCTTCCACTTCCTGCTCTTCCTGGCGCTGCGGTTCGCGCCGCCGGTGGAGGCGAACCTGGTCAACTACCTGTGGCCGCTGCTGATCGTCGTGCTGACGCCGGTGCTGCTGCCGGGCTGGCGGCTGACGGCGCGGCACCGACTCGCGGCGCTGCTGGGCTTCGGCGGCGCGGCGCTGGCGATCGGCGCCGCGCCGGTGGCGCTGACCGCGCGCACGTCGCTGGGTTTCGCGCTCGCCGCCGGCAGCGCGACCGTGTGGGCGTGCTATTCGCTGCTGTGCAGGCGCGCGCCGCCGTTCTCGTCGTGGGCGATCGGCGGCTTCGCGCTCGCGTCCGGTGTGCTCGCGCTCGCCTGCCACGCGCTGTTCGAGCCGCGCGTCGCGCTCGCCGCGGGCGACGCGGCGAAGATCGTCGCGCTGGGCCTGGGGCCGATGGGCGCGGCGTTCTACCTGTGGGACGTCGCGATGAAGCGCGGCGATCCGCGGGTGATCGGCGTGCTCGCCTACGCGACGCCGCTCTTGTCCACCGCGCTGCTGCTCGTCGTCACGCAGCGGCCGTTGACGGTATCGCTCGCGCTGGCGGCGCTGATGATCGCCGGCGCCGCGCTGCTGGCGGTCACAGCGTCCGGCGGATCGAGCGCACGACCGAATCGGTGAGACCGTCGAGCGCGTCGCAGACGAACGTCGCGCCGAATTCCTCGAGCCAGACGCGCTCGGCATCGCTGTTGGCGGTGGCGACGATCGCGATCCGCGGATTGGTCGCGCGCGCGGCGGAGCAGATCGCCATCTTGCGTGCGAGCTCGCCGTGCGCGACGACGATCGCGCGCGCCCGTTCGACGTACGCCGCGCGCAGGATGTCCGGGTGGCTCGCTTGTCCGTAGACGACTGTCGCGCCGAGCTCGCGATAGTCGTCGAGCACGTCGAGGTCGTCGGCGACGGCGACGACCGGAATGCCTTCCGCAGCGCAGACCGCGATCACGCGCCGCGTCAATTCGCCGGCACCGGCGATGACGATGGGCCGGTCGGCCCCGGTCTCCTGCGCTGCGGGCGCATGAGGGGCGGCCGGCTGCGCCCGCTCGAACCGGCGCAACAGGCGAAAAAGGACGGGATTGAGCGCGATCGAGAGGATCGCCGCGACGACCAGCGCGTCTAAGGCCTCCGGCGGCAGCAGGCCCAGGCTCTGCCCGAGCGTGGCCAGGATGAACGAGAACTCGCCGATCTGCGCCAGTCCGACGGCGACGGTCGGCGCCGTGCCGCGCTGGTCGCGCAGCAGCAGCACGATCGCGAGCGCGACGGCGGGCTTCACGACCAGCACGACCGCGAGGGCGGCGAGCACGATCAGCGGATGCTCGACGACGAACCGGGGATCGAACAGCATGCCGACCGACACGAAGAACAGCGCTGCGAACACGTCCCGGAACGGCGCCATGTAGCTGCCCGCCTGCGGTCCGAACCGCGACTGGCCGACGACCAGGCCCGCGAAGAACGCACCCAGCGCGACGGACACGTGAAAGCCCTCGGCCGCGACGATGGCGATGCCGAGCGCCAGCACGAAGATGGTCAGCGTGAACAGCTCCTCCGAGCGCGTGCGCACGATGCGCTCCAGCAGCCTGCCGACCACGTGGCTGCCGACGACCCACACGAGCGCGGCGAACACGGCGGCCTTCCCCAGCGCGACGAGCAGCGGCACCCCGAACGACTGCGCGTCGGCACCGCCGACCGCGAGCACCGGCAGCACGACGAGTGCGACGACGGTGAACAGGTCCTCGACGATCAGCCAGCCGACGGCGACGTGGCCGGCGCGCGTGGAGAGCCGGTCCTGGTCGACGAGCATCCGCATCAGGACCACGGTGCTCGCGACGGCGAGCGCCATGCCGAACACGAAGCCCGCAGCGTCGCTCCAGCCGAACGCGCGCGCGAACGCCCAGCCGGCGAGCGTGGCGACTGCGCTCTGCGCGACGGCGCCCGGCACCGCGATGCGCCAGACGCGCAGCAGTTCCTGCGGGTGGAAGTGCATGCCGACGCCGAACATCAGCAGGATCACGCCGATCTCGGCCATCTGCGACGCCAGGCCCGGGTCCGCGACGAAGCCCGGCGTATGCGGACCGACGAGGATGCCGGCCAGCATGTAGCCGACCAGCGTCGACAGGCCGATGCGCTGCGTGATCCAGCCGAACACCAGCGCGGCGGCCAACCCGCCTGCGAGTGTGGTGATGACGGCGAGATTGTGCATGGGCGCGAGTGTATCGGGCTCGCCGATAGACCGGTAAAATGGCCGGACCCGTTGCCGGGCCGTTCGCGCCCGGCATCTGCATTCCGGGCCTGCCCATCTTGACCGCCGCCGTGAACGTCCGCTCCCTGCGTGCCCGAACCGCGCGGTGGATCGTCGCTGCCTGCGCGGCGGTCGCGTTCGTCGCCCCGACGTTCGCGCAGGCGCCGAGCATTCCGGTGCCGGGCCTGCGGCTGCCGCGCATCGTCGTTCCGCTCGCCTACGACGCGAAGCTCAAGGTCGACCCCAACCAGGAAACGTTCGGCGGCACGATCGACATCACGGTCCGCCTGCTGGAGCCGTCGGATCTCATCTGGCTGAACGCGAAGAAGCTCGCGATCGCGAGCGCGCGGGCGCTGGTGCTCGCTTCGCCCGACGACGACATGGCCGCGACGGTGGTCGGCGGCAGTGACGACGTCGTCGGGCTGTCGTTCGCGAAAGCGCTGCCGGCGGGCGAAGCACGGCTGACGATCGTCTACACGGGCGGGGTCGACAGCACCGGCGCCGTCGGCCTGTTCCGCCAGCGCGAAGCGGATCGCTGGTACGCGTTCACCGACTCCGAACCGATGGATGCGCGCCGCATCTATCCGTGCTTCGACGAGCCGGACCGCAAGGCGCCTTGGAAGCTGACGGTCACGATACCCGAAGCGACGCGTGCGTTTTCCAACATGCCGATCGAAGGCGAGCGACCGGCCGCACCGGGCTGGCGCGAAGTCTCGTTCCAGCGCACGCCGCCGTTGCCGACCTACCTGGTCGCGTTCGCCGTCGGCGAGTTCGACGTCCGCGACGCCGGGCGCGCCGGGCAGAACGCGACGCCGATCTCGATCGTCACGCCGAAAGGCCGCGCCGCGGACGCCGCGTTCGCCGCAGCGAACACCGGCGCGATCCTCGCCGCGACCGAGCGCTACTTCGGCCGGCCGTATCCGTTCCCGAAGCTCGACTTCGTCTCCTATCCGCGCGGGACGCGCAACGGCGCAATGGAGAATCCGGGGCTCGTCACTTTCAGCGCGCGCATCCTGCTCGCGCGACCCGACGAGGTGACGCCGCCCTTCGAGCAGCGGTTCACCGGCACTGCCGCCCACGAGATCGCGCACATGTGGTTCGGCAATTACGTGACGATGGCGTGGTGGGACGACCTGTGGCTCAACGAGTCGTTCGCGTCGTGGCTGGGGACGTACGTGACCGGCGAAGTGCGGCCGGACTGGCCGCGCGGCGGCTGGCGGTCGCGCCAGCGCACGCGGGCGATGGAGTCCGACCGGCTCGCGTCGGCGCGCGCGATGCGCCAGCCGATCACCGCGTTCGCCGACGTGCAGCAGGCGTTCGACGGCATCGCGTATGCGAAAGGCGAGTCGGTCCTGGCGATGTTCGAGCAGTGGGTCGGCCCGGAGAAATTCCGCGGCGGCGTGCGCACGTACATCGGCAGCCATGCATGGGGGACCGCGACGTCCGACGACTTCTTCGCCGCGCTCGCGACGGCCGACGAGGCGCTGGTGCCCGCGTTCCGCGGCTTCGTCGAGCGCCCTGGCGTGCCACTGCTCGACGTCGCGCTCGACTGCACCGGCGCGCCGTCGCTCAAGCTGTCGCAGCAGCGCTTCGTCGTGGCGGGCGCCGACGGCAAGCCGGCCGGGCCGTGGATGTTCCCGGCGTGCTTCGACTTCGGCGACGCGGCGAAGGGGCGGCAGATGTGCACGCTCGTGCGCGACCCGTCGCAGGTCGTGCCGCTGCCGACCACCGCGTGCCCGCAAT
Source organism: Burkholderiales bacterium (assembly GCA_046347755.1). GTDB lineage: Bacteria > Pseudomonadota > Gammaproteobacteria > Burkholderiales > Casimicrobiaceae > VBCG01. The sequence goes on from JAXMFM010000003.1 coordinate 16,088, forward strand.
GGGTCGTCGCCAATCGCAGCGGCATCGGCTACTACCTGCCCCGGCTGACGCCGGCGCTGTACGCGGCGATGCCGAAGGCGGAACGCGCGCTGCCCGCCGCCGATTTCGACGCGATCCTCAGCGACCTGTCCATGCTCGCGCAGGGCGGCGCGGTCGGCTTCGTCGACGTCCTCCCGCTCGCGGTGCGCCAGTCGGGCAGTGTCGATGCGCGCGCGGCGCGCCGCGCATACGACCTGGCCGCCGCCGTGCCGCGGGCAATGGTCGACGCCGCCAACGAGGGCAGGTACGCCGCGTACATCCGGCACAACTTCGGCGATCGCGCGCGTTCACTCGGCTGGACGCCGCGCGCCGGCGAATCTCCGGACGTCCTGCGGCTGCGTGAAGCCGCCGTGCCGCTGGTCGCCGATCGCGGGCAGGACGCGGCGCTCGCCCGCAAGGCGGTACAGCTGGCGCAGCGCTGGCTTACGCACCGCAGCGCGCTGCGCCCGGATGCGCGGAGGATCGTGCTGATCGGTGCCGCGCGCGGCGCCGGCAGGGACGCGTCCAGGCTGTTCGACGCTCTGGCGGTGGTCGCGAAGACCAGCAAGGACCCGAACGAACGCGACGATGCGTTGGTCGCGCTCGTATCGTTCCGCGATCCGGCGTCGCTTTCGCGCGGGCTCGCGCTGCTGCTCGACCCGCAGTTCAGCGGCATCGAAGTGTCGTGGCCGTTGCAGCGCGCGCTTGACGATGCGGCGACGCGGCCCGTCGCCGTTGCGTGGCTTGCGACGAACATCGACGCGATGGCGGCGCGTGTCCCGCGCGAGGCGCAGCGGTACTGGCCGACGGCGGCCGCAGGCGCCTGCACGGCCGCCGAACGCGCGCAGTTCGTCGCGCTGTTCGAAGCGCGCGCTGCCGACCCGGAGGTCGGCGTCCGCAGCTATCGCGAAGCGCTCGAAACGATCGACGGCTGCCTCGCGCTGCGCCGTGCGCAGCAGATCCGGTTCAACGCGTTCCTGGCCGGTTTGAAGTGACGACCCCCACGCTCGCTGCTCCCGGACGGGGCGTGCCGGTACCTTGGGGCGGCCCGGCGGTACCGGCATGACCCGCGGCCACGCCCACGTTCCGCCGGCCGCCGTGCTGATGATCGTGGGCGCCGTCGCGTGCTTCTCGGTGTCGGATTCGATCATCAAGGGGCTTGCTTCGCGGCATCCGGTGCCGCTGCTGGTGTGGGCGCGCTGGGGATTCCAGGTGCTCGCGATGCTGATCTGGCTGGCGCCGAAAATGGGGACCCGCATGCTGCACACGCGCCAGCTGCCGATGCAGCTGCTCCGCGGCGTGCTGCTGATCGGGTCGTCGATGTGCTTCATGAGCGCGCTCAAGTTCCTGCCGCTCGCCGACGCCACGGCGCTGAACTACATGACGCCGACGCTGGTGATCCTGATCGCCATCGTGTTCCTGCACGAGCGGTTGACGCTGCCGAGGCTGTCCTTCGTCGCCGCCGGCATCGCCGGCATGCTGATGATCGTGCAGCCCGGCGCCGACATCTTCAATCGCGCGTCGCTGCTGGCGCTCGCTTCGGCGGCGTGCTACGCGGTCTACCAGGTCACGACGCGGATGCTGGCCGGCGAGGATCCCCGGGTGACGCTGTTCTATCCGGCACTGGTCGGCGCGGCGATCATGACGCTGGTGTGGCCGTGGTTCGGCACCACGATCGACGTGACGTGGATCGAGGTCGGCCTGATGGCCACGATCGGCGTGTTCGGCACCGCCGGGCATTTCCTGCTGATCCTCGCGTTCCAGCGCGCGCCGGCCTCGGCGCTGACGCCGTTCACCTACGTGCACCTGGTATTCGCGACGCTGATCGGCTGGCTCGCGTTCGGCCAACTTCCGGACGGCCTCACGTTCGCCGGCATGGCGCTGATCGCGGGCAGCGGGCTGTGGCTGACGTGGCACGAGCGCCGGCGCGCGCTGATCGCGCCGCCCGAGCCGACGGCCGTCGACTGACATACCGATTGAACAACACCAGGAGGAAACCGCAATGAGCAAACCCAGGATCGGATTCGTCGGCGTCGGCCTCATGGGCCACGGGATCGCGAAGAACCTCGTGACCAAGGGCCATCCTCTCGCCGTGCGCGTCAACCGCAACCGCAAGCCGCTCGAGGACCTGCTGGCGGCGGGCGCCACGGAAGTCAAGGCCAACGCCGACGTCGCGCGCGACGCCGACATCGTGTTCCTGTGCGTGACCGGCGCGCCGCAGGTCGAGGAGATCGTCAACGGCAAGGACGGCATCGCATCGGTCGCCCGCAAGGGGCTGATCGTCGTCGACACGTCGACCAGCGAGCCGGCGACCACCGCGAAGATGCGCGACGAACTGGCCGCGAAGGGCGTGCGCTTCGTCGACGCGCCGCTCGCGCGCACGCCGGTGGAGGCCGAGCAGGGCCGGCTCAACATCATGGTCGGCGCCGACGACGCGACGTTCGCGGAGCTGAAGCCGGTGCTCGCCGCGTTCTGCGAAAACATCATCCACGCCGGCCCGCCCGGGCACGGCATCGTGCTGAAGCTCATCAACAACTTCATCGCGCAGGCGATCGCGACGGCGACCGCCGAGGCGCTGGCCGCTGCCGCGAAGTCGGGGCTTTCGATCAGGAAGCTGCACGAAGTGATCTCGGCCGGCGCCGTCAACTCCGGCATCTTCCAGATGATGGTCGGCAGGATGCTCGACAACGACGGCGACCTGACGGGCCTCAAGTTCACGCTGGTCAACGCGATGAAGGACCTGCGCTACTACACGCATTTCGCCGAATCGCTGCCGGTGTCCGCGATCGTCGGCGAGGCCGTGCACCAGAGCCTCGTCAACGCGAACCTGCTGGGCTTCGGCGACAAGTACGTCGCGTCGCTGATCGAGGCGCAGGAGAAGCTCAACGGCGTGGCGATCGTGCCGCGCAGGTAGGAAGGCCGCATGCGACTGCTCGTCCTCGGCGGCACGCGCTTCCTCGGCCGCCACTTCGTCGACGCCGCGCTCGCCCGCGGCGATTCCGTCACGGTCTTCACGCGCGGCCGCCAGCCCAACCATTGGGGCGACGCGGTCGCGACGCTGGCGGGCAACCGCGATCCCGCCGTCGCGCCGGGCCTCAACGCGCTTGCTTCCGGAACCTGGGACGCGGTGATCGACACCTGCGGCTACGTGCCGCGCGTCGTGCGCGCGTCGGCGGAATTGCTGTCGCCGCGCGTGGGCCGTTACCTGTTCGTGTCGTCGATCTCGGTGTTCACCCACGCGAGCAAGCCCGGGCTGAACGAGTCCTCGCCGGTCGGCGCGCTCGAGGACCCGGCGACCGAGGAGGTCGGCAAGCACTACGGGCCGCTGAAGGCCGCGTGCGAGAACGTGGTGTCCGAGGTCTTCGGCGAGCGCGCGCTCAACGTGCGGCCGGGATTGATCGTCGGGCCGCACGACCCGACCGACCGGTTCGGCTACTGGGTCGCGCGCTTCGTCCATCCGCGCCTGCTGGGCGATCGCGCGGACTCGGCGGTCGTGCCGCTGCCCGAGGACCGGCCGTTGCAGCAGATCGACGCGCGCGACCTCGCAGAATTCATGCTCGCCCTCGTCGTGGGCAACGCGAGCGGCACGTACAACGCGACCAGCCCCGCGGGCCAGTGGACGATGCGCACGCTGGTGGAGGCGCTGGTGGCGGCCGGCGGTGCGCAGGGGCCGCGCGTCGCGTGGACCGACGAAGCGAAGCTCATCGAGCACAAGGTCGAGCCGTGGACGGGACTTCCGCTGTGGATCCCCGCGACGTTCGCCGACGAGGCGGGCTTCATGCAGATCGACTGCGGCAAGGCGCAGCGCGCCGGGTTGCGCACGCGCGCGCTCGCCGCGACGATCGCCGACACCGCGGACTGGCTCGCACGGCGCGAAAACGCGGCGGCGTGGAAGGACGTGCTGACCGCGGATGCCGAGCGGGAGATACTCGCGTCATGACACGCGACGAAGCCGACGAATACCTGGAGTTCGCGTGGCGGACCGCGGTCGCCGCCGGCGCGGCGATCCTGCCGCATTTCCGCGAGATCATCGCGGTCGAGGACAAGCGCAACTTCATGGGGTACGACCCGGTCACCGTTGCCGACCACGCGGCCGAGGACGTGATCAGCACGGCGATCAGGCGCGCGTACCCCGACCACGGCATTCACGGCGAGGAGCACGGGCGCGAGGCGGGTACGTCGAAGTTCACCTGGGTCATCGATCCGATCGACGGGACGAAGAGCTTCATCTTGGGCCAGCTGCACTGGGGCATCCTGATCGCGCTGCACGACGGCACGCAGCCGGTGGCCGGCGTCGCCCACCAGCCGTTCGTCGGCGAGTCGTTCCTGGGGGCGGTCGGCGGCGCGGCGCGCTGGCGTCGCGGCGGCGACGAGCGCGTGCTGCGGACGCGGCCGTGCGCTCGGATCGAGGACGCCGTCGTCGCGACCACCGATCCCCGCCAGTTCCAGTCGCCGGCCGAGCAGGCGGCGCTCGCGGCGGTCGGCGGCGACGCGCGGCTGCTGCGCTACGGCGGCGACTGCTACTGCTACACACAGTTGGCGATGGGCTTCGTCGACGCGGTGATCGAGAACGGGCTGCAGGCGTACGACATCCAGGCGCTGATGCCGATCATCCAGGCGGCGGGCGGCGTGGTGACCGACTGGTCCGGTGGCCCATGCGACCACGGCGGCCCGGTCATCGCCTGCGGCGACCCGCGGCTGCACGAAATCCTGCTGCGGCGGCTCTCCGGCTGAACAGGCGGCCTTTCGGCCAACCTTTTTTGCGCTGCGGTGTCCTACAGGCTTGCAAACGCGGGCTGGCGGAGCCACATCCCCGGTTCCAGGGCCCGAAGATGGTGCGCGAAACGCGCCGTCGTGGTACATTGGGCGGTGCAACATGACAGGCGGATGTCAGTGCTCACTCCTCTCGGATTCTCGCTTTTGCGCCAGCTTTCGGACGGCGCTTTCCACTCCGGCGAAGATCTCGCCGCGACGGTGGGGCTGACGCGCGCCCGCGTTTCGCAGCTGTTGAAGCAGGCGGAGACCGCCGGCCTGTCGCTCGAGCGCGTCCGCGGGCTGGGGTACCGGCTCACCGCCGCCCCCGATTTCCTCAACGCCGACGAGGTCCGCCGGGCGATGCACGCGCTGGCCGCCAAGGGCGGCACGCTTCCGTCGCTCGAAATCGAGGTGGTGGACCAGATTGGCTCGACGTCGACCGAACTGCTTCGCCGCGCGCAGCGCCGCGACATCCACGGCAACGTCCTCGCCGCAGAGTGGCAGAGCGCGGGCCGCGGCCGCCGCGGCAAGGCATGGACCGCCGTCGCCGGCGGCAGCCTGACGTTCTCGATCGGCTGGCGCTACGAACAGGGCGCCGGCTACCTGGCCGGACTCTCGCTCGCCGTCGGCGTGGCCGTGGTGCGCGCGCTGGAAGCCGAAGGGCTGGACGGCGTCGAGCTCAAGTGGCCGAACGACCTCGTGCATCGGCACCTCAAGGTCGGCGGCATCCTGGTCGAGCTGAACGGCGACGCGCTGGGTCCGTCGACGGTCGTCGTCGGCGTCGGGCTCAACGTGCGGCTGCCGGCCGAAATCCGCCGCGCCATCGAGCAGCCGGTCAGCGACCTGACGACGGTGGCCGGCCGCGGCGCGCCGCCGATCGATCGCAATCATCTGCTCGCACGGCTCGCCACCGAACTGGCCGTGACGCTCGACGCATATTCGCGCGCCGGCTTTCCGGCGTTCGCCGCCGAATGGCAGCGCCGGCACGCGTACCAGGGCAAGCCGGTGCGGCTGCTGCTGCCCGACGGCGCCAGCGTGAAAGGCACCGTCGCCGGCGTCGACAGCTCGGGCGCGCTGGTGCTGGCCGACGGTCCGCGCCGCGCGCGGTTCCTCTCGGGCGAAATCTCGCTGCGTCGCGCATAGCCGCCTCCGGGCGCGCGATGCGCCCGGCTGCGGCGTGTCCCGAGCGAAGCGAGGGATCTGCATTGAACGCCTGCCGAAGGCCATGGACCCCACGCTGATCCTGCACGTGGGGAACAGCAGGATGAAGTGGGGGCTGTACGGACCGCGCGGCTGGCTCGCGCAAGGCGTCATCCCCAATTCCGAGATCGGCACGCTGGCGCTGCGCGACTGGCAGAACCTGATGCGACCGGCGCGCGCGATCGGCGTCAACGCGTCGGGCGAGGCGGCCCGCGTGCGCGTCGAAAGCCAGCTCGCGCGCTGGCGCGTCGCGATCCAGTGGCTGGTCGCGCCGGACGAAGGCGCCGGCGTGGTCAATCGCTACCGGCCGCCCGCGCAGCTCGGCGCGGACCGCTGGGCGCTGCTGATCGCCGCGCGCAAGCGGGCGGTGGGCAGCGAGCTCTTCCCGCCGCCCTGCGTGGTCGTCAACGCGGGCACCGTGGTGACGGTCGACGCGCTCGACGCCGACGGCGTGTTCCGCGGCGGACTGATCCTGCCGGGACCGCGGCTGATGCTCGACGCGATCGCCGAGCGCACGGCGGCGCTGAAGATCGCGCCGGGCCGCTTCCACGAATTTCCGACCAACACCGCCGACGCGCTCGCCACCGGCGCCGTGCAGGCGGTTTGCGGCGCGATCGAGCAGATGCGTGCGCAGCTGCGGCAAGTGGATGTCGTGGTCAAGGTGTACCTGACCGGCGGCGCCGCGCACGAGATCGCGCCGCACCTTACCGGTCCGCTGGAGGTCGTGGATAATCTGGTTCTCGAAGGCGTGCTGGCGCTCGCGGCTGAAGCGTAGCGACAACTGGGGTCAGCCCCGATTTCCTGCACGATGCCTGTCCAAGGCGCGAGACACCGGAAAAATCGAGTCTGACCCCGTCTGCCATGCGCATCGTCATCATCCTGCTGCTGCTCGCCAACATCACGCTGTACGCGTACACGAAGCTCGACTCCGGCGGCGGCGAAGGCATGCTGCTGGCCGACCAGGTGCGGCCGGACAAGATCAAGCTCTTGACGCCGCAGGAGGTCGCGGCGCTGGGGCCCGCGAAGGTCGCCGCGCTCGCCGACGTGTGCGTCGAGTGGGGGCCGTTCTCCGACGGCGACCGCACGCGCGTGCTGGCGGAGCTGGAGCCGCTGGCGCTCGGCCGGCTGCTCACGCAGAAGCGCGTCGAGTTCGACAGCGGCTTCTGGGTCAGCATGAGCCCGTTCGCGACGCGCGCGGCCGCGGAAGCGCGCATCGGCGAACTGCGCAAGCAGGGCGCGAAGGAGCTCTCCGTCGCCGACGCCGGCAAGGGCCAGTTCGCCGTGTCGTTCGGCGTGTTCCGCTCGGAAGCCGCGGCGGTCGCATACGCGGAGGAGCTCGCGCAGATCGGGATCAAGCTCGCGAAAGTGCAGCCGCGGCAGCAGCCGATCGCGCAGACGCTGGTCGTCGTCCGCGATCCGCAGCAGTCGGTCGTCGCGCGGATGCGCGAGTTGCAGGCGCAGTTTCCCGGAAGCGAGCTCAAGACGACCGCATGCGAGCGCACGACCTGACGCCCGCGATCCGGCATGCGCTCACAGGCGCCGACTACGCGCAGGCGCGCACGCTGTTCGAGGAATACGCGGCGTGGCTGGGCGTCGACCTGTGCTTCCAGGATTTCGCCGACGAGCTCAAAGGCTTGCCCGGCGACTACGCGCCGCCGCGCGGTCGCCTGCTGCTCGCCGGTCCGCCGGACGCAACCGTCGGCTGCATCGCGCTGCGCCCGCTGTCGGTGGCGGGTGCGCCGGAGGGGTCCGTCGGTGAGGTCAAGCGGATGTACGTGCGGCCCGAGGGCCGCGGTGCAGGCGTGGGTCGCGCGCTCGCCGTCGCGCTGATCGACGAGGCGCGCGCGATCGGCTATCGCGAGCTGATGCTCGACACGCTGGACCGCCTGGCCGACGCGCGACGGCTCTACGCGCGGCTGGGCTTCGTCGAGCGTTCGCCGTATTATCACAACCCGCTGCCGGGCGTCGTCTACATGGCGCTGCGCCTCTGACCGATGAGACGAGACGATCCGATGTTCCTGTCACCGACCGACATGCAGGCCATCGAAGCGCGCGTGGCCGCGCTCGAGAAGTCGCACGGCGTCGAGGTCGTGACGGTCGTCGTCGGCAAGTCCGACGTGTATCCGGAAGTCGTGTGGAAGGCGTTCGCGCTCGGCGCGTCGCTGACCGCGCTCGCCGTCGCGGTCGCCGAAGTCGCGCGCCCGGACTGGATCAGCGCGTCGGCGGTGCTGTCGGCCGTGCTGGCGATCCTGGGGGTGGGCGCGCTGTGCGCGCTGGCGAGCGTCTACGTGCCCGCGTTCGCGCGGCTGTTCCTCCGCGAGTCGCGCGCGAGCCTCGAAGTGCACCAGTTCGCCAAAGTGCAGTTCCTCGAGCGGGAGCTGTTCGACACCCAGACGCGCACCGCGATCCTCGTCGTCGTCAGCCTGCTCGAGCGGCGTGTGGTGATCCTCGCCGACACCGGCTTGCGCGCGCACGCCGGCGTCGCCGATTGGGACGCGGTGATCGCGCGCATGACGCCGCCGCTTGGCCAGGGCCGCACCGGCGAGGCGCTGCAGGCGGGACTGGCCGCGATCGGCGAGCTGCTGGCCGGCAAGAGCATCGCGCGCGGGCGGGGCAACGCGTTCGCCGACAAGCCGATCGAGGAGGCCGGGCCGTGATCTCGCGCATCGCGGCCATCGCGCTGTTCGCGACGTTCGCCGCGCAGGCGATCGCGGCCGACGTGCCGTACCTGTCCGGCCGCGTCGTCGACGATGCGGAGATCCTGACGCCGGCGGCGCGCGAGCGGTTGACGGCGGCGCTCGCCGCGCACGAGCAGAAGACGACCAACCAGGTCGTCGTGCTGACGGTTCCGACCACCGGCGACGACAGCATCGAGGAATTCGCGAACCGCACGTTCAACGCGTGGAAGCTGGGGCAGAAGGGCAAGGACAACGGCGTGCTGCTCGTCGTCGCGCCGAAGGACCGCAAGCTGCGCATCGAGGTCGGCTACGGCCTCGAGGGGACGCTGACCGACGCGATGTCGAGCCGGATCATCCGCAACGACATCACGCCGCAGTTCAAGTCGGGCAATTTCGACGGCGGCGTCGAGGCGGGCGTCCGCGCGATCGTCGCGCGGCTGGAAGGCGGCGCGGAGCCGGCTGCCGAGCCGGGCTCGTCGAGCAGCAGCGGCGGCATCAAGTTCAGCATGTCCGGAATGGAGGAACCCGAACTTCCGCCGTGGCCGATGCGCATCCTGCTGGGCGCGTTCATCTTCGGCATCATCGGCCTGTTCACGGTCATCGGCGTGATGACGCCCGGCGTCGGCTGGTTCCTGTACGTGTTCCTGATCCCGTTCTGGGCGATGTTCCCGATCATCATCGTCGGCGTGAAAGGTGCGCTCGTGCTGCTGACGACCTACGTGATCGGCTACCCGATCGCCAAGCTCATCGTCAGCCGTTCCGGCTGGTACGAGAAGGCGGCGGTCGACTTGAAGAAGAAGGGCACGGCGACGATCGGCGGATTCACGATGAGCTCCGGCGGCTCGTCCGGCTGGTCGTCGGGCAGCTCGTCGTCGAGCAGCGGCGGTTTTTCCGGCGGCGGAGGCAGCTCGGGCGGCGGCGGCAGCTCGGGAAGCTGGTAGCGCTAGACGCGGGCGGTGACGGCGAACGCGTCGCCCTCGTCGGCGGCCGCGACCGATTCCTCGACGGCGACGTCGCGGTAACCCGCGGCCCTGACCAGCTCGACGATCTCGTCGCGCGCATACCACGTCGTCGTCACCGATTCGTGCTCCTCGGCCAGGCGCTGCGCACCGCGGCGATGCGCGTAGCGATGCTCGGCGCGCGCGAGGCGGGCGTCGGCCCACCACGTCGTCTCCGAGCGCAGCGCGATCTGCGAGCCGTCGGCAAGCTGCGCGGTCCGCACTTCGACGAGCGGCGCGCCGAGCCGCTGCACGCCGGCGGGCGGCACGCGGCACTCGATGACGAGCAATCCGGGATCGACCAGGTGCGCGCGCACGCGCTCGAGCGCGCCGCCGGCCGCCGCGGGATCGGTGATGAGCTGGAACGCGCCGCCGGCGATGAACGCGAACCCGTACCGGAAAGGCACGTTCATCTGCGCGATGTCCTGGCGAAACGTGGGCGCCGCCAGGTTCGCGGCCGCCAGCTTCGCTTCGCACCGCGCGAGCATCGCGGCCGACAGGTCCACGCCGTGGATCTTCGTGCCGCGCCCGGCGAGCGGCACCAGCACGCGGCCCGTCCCGCACATCACGTCGAGCACGAGGCCCGTGGCCGGCAGGCGCGCGGCGTACCACGCGAGCTCGGCGTCGGGCGCGCGAGCTTCACCCGCGTCGCGAAACAGCGCGCTCAGCGGGCCGAACGCTTGCACGACCGGATGCGAAATTGCGCTTGCGGCAACGCGCCGCCTACAACTGCTCCCACGGCAGGCCTTCCATGCGCCAGCCGGATTTCGTTCCGCGATGATGCTTTTCGTCGAGCGGACCTTCGAAGCCGTTCAGCACGTTGTAGACCTCGGTGAAGCCGGCCTTCTCGAGCGCCAGTCCGGCGTCGACCGAACGATGGCCGCTGCGGCAGATGAGGACGACCGGCCGGTTCATGCTGGCGACCTTCTTCACCTGGCCGACGAAATGCGGATTGATCTCCCAGTCGGGGCCGTCGTTCCACGCGACGTGCTGCGCGCCGACCGGATGGCCGACGAAGAAGAATTCCATCTCGCTGCGACAGTCGATGAACACCGCCTGCGGATTGGCTTCCAGCAGCGACTGGGCTTCCCTGGGTTGCAGGTGTTTCATGACCGATTAGATTAGCACGCACGTCGCGCCCGATATTCCCGCGCGTTCTGACGATAGTGCGGGCCGGCGCGGAGCGGGCGGGATTTAGTGCTAAAATTCAAAGCCTTGCCGCAATTTCGATCGCGCACTGGAACCTCCATGCAGCCGGACCGCACCGCCCTCCTGACCCGCCTCATGCGCGAGCGCATCCTGATCATGGACGGCGCGATGGGCACGATGATCCAGCGGTGCAAGCTCACCGAGTCGGACTTCCGCGGCGCGCTCCACGATCACTCGCACGACCTGAACGGCGACAACGACCTGCTCGTGCTGACCAAGCCCGACGTGATCCGCGCGATCCACGACGAGTACCTGGCCGCCGGCGCCGACATCGTCGAGACGAACACGTTCTCCGCCACCGGCATCGCGCAGGCCGACTACGGCATGCAGGGCCGCGTGTACGACATCAACTTCGCGGCCGCGAGGATCGCCCGCGAATGCTGCGACGCGTGGACCGCGCGCACGCCTGACAAGCCGCGGTTCGTCGCCGGCGCGATGGGGCCCACCAACCGCACGGCGTCGATCTCGCCGGAGGTCAACGACCCGGGCGCGCGCAACGTCACGTTCGACGAACTGGTCGCGGCCTACGACGAGGCGGCGAGGGGACTGGCCGAAGGCGGCGCCGACCTGTTCCTGGTCGAGACGATCTTCGACACGCTCAACGCAAAGGCCGCGCTGTTCGCGATCGACGCGTTCTTCGAGCGCGCCGGGCAACGGCTGCCGGTCATCGTGTCCGGCACGATCACCGACGCGTCGGGGCGCACGCTGTCCGGCCAGACGCCGGAAGCGTTCTGGAACGCGGTCCGGCACGTGAAGCCGCTCGCCGTGGGCCTGAATTGCGCGCTCGGCGCCGCGCTGATGCGGCCGTACATCGAGGAAATCGCGCGCGTCGCCGACACGTTCGTGTCGTGCTATCCGAACGCGGGCCTCCCCAACCCGATGGCCGAGACTGGCTACGACGAGACGCCGGCGCAGACGTCCCGGCTCTTAGGCGACTTCGCGCGCAGCGGCTTCGTCAATATCGTCGGCGGCTGTTGCGGCACCACGCCGGACCACATCCGCGCCATCGCCGACGCCGTCCGCAACCTGCCGCCGCGCGCGGTGCCGCGCGACGAGCCGGCGGAGGCGGTCGCCTGATCCGGCGGAATCGAACCGGCGCGGCGTCGTCCGCCGGCCGGCGTCCCCCATGTCCCGCGTGATGCGCTTAGCCGGCCTCGAGCCGCTGCTGATCGGCAGCGATTCGCTGTTCGTCAACGTCGGCGAGCGGACCAACGTCACCGGCTCGCGCGCGTTCGCGAAGCTCGTGCTCTCCGGCGACTTCACCGGCGCCGTCGAGGTCGCGCGCCAGCAGGTGGCGAGCGGCGCGCAGATCATCGACGTCAACATGGACGAGGCGATGCTCGATTCGAAGGCGGCGATGGTCCGCTTTCTGAACCTGATCGCGTCGGAGCCGGACATCGCGCGCGTGCCGGTGATGATCGACTCGTCGAAGTGGGAGGTCATCGAGGCCGGGCTCAAGTGCGTGCAGGGCAAGCCGATCGTCAACTCGATCTCGCTGAAGGAAGGCGAGGAGGCCTTCCTGCACCACGCGAAGCTCGTCCGCCGCTACGGCGCGGCCGTGATCGTGATGGCGTTCGACGAGAAGGGGCAGGCGGACACCGTCGAGCGCAAGACGTCGATCTGCCGGCGCAGCTACGACCTGCTGGTCGACCGCATCGGGTTCCCGCCCGAGGACATCGTGTTCGACCCGAACGTGTTCGCGATCGCCACCGGCATCGACGAGCACGCGAACTACGCGGTCGACTTCATCAACGCGACGCGCTGGATCCGCGAGCACCTGCCGCACGCGAAGGTTTCCGGCGGCATTTCCAACGTCAGCTTCAGCTTCCGCGGCAACGAGCCGGTGCGCGAGGCGATCCACACGGTGTTCCTGTACCACGCGATCCGCGCCGGGCTCACGATGGGCATCGTCAACGCCGGCCAGCTGGGCGTCTACGACGAGCTCGCGCCCGAGCTGCGCGAACGCGTCGAGGACGTCGTGCTGAACCGGCGGCCGGACGCGACCGAGAGGCTGGTCGCGTTCGCCGAGACGGTGAAGTCGCAGGGCAAGGCGGTGATCGAGGACGAGGCGTGGCGCGCCGACACCGTCGAGGCGCGGCTGTCGCACGCGCTGGTCAAGGGCATCACCACGTACATCATCGAGGACACCGAGGAGGCGCGGCAGAAGTACAGCCGGCCCATCCAGGTGATCGAGGGCCCGCTGATGGCCGGCATGAACGTCGTCGGCGACCTGTTCGGGTCGGGCAAGATGTTCCTGCCGCAGGTCGTGAAGTCGGCGCGCGTGATGAAGCAGGCGGTCGGCCACCTCGTGCCGTTCATCGAGGAGGAGAAGGCGCGCTCCGGCGACGCCGGCAAGCCCAAGGGCACGATCGTGATGGCGACGGTCAAGGGCGACGTCCACGACATCGGCAAGAACATCGTCGGCGTCGTCCTCCAGTGCAACAACTTCGCGGTGATCGACCTGGGCGTCATGGTGCCGGCGAAGAAGATCCTCGAGACGGCGATCGAGCACAACGCCGACATCGTCGGGTTGTCCGGCCTCATCACGCCGTCGCTCGAGGAGATGGCGCACGTCGCGCACGAGATGCAGCGACTCGAGATGAAGCAGCCGCTGCTGATCGGCGGCGCCACGACTTCGCGCGTGCACACGGCGGTCAAGATCGCGCCGCACTACGGCGGCGCCACCGTGTACGTGCCCGACGCGTCGCGCGCGGTCGGCGTGGCGAGCAACCTGCTGTCCGACGAGCGCTATGACGACTTCGTCGCCGAGGTCGCCGCCGACTACGAGAAGATCCGCGTCCAGCACGCGGGCAAGAAGGGCCCGACGCTGATCCCGCTCGCCGCGGCGCGCGCGAACGCGTTCCGCACCGATTGGGCCGCCTACGCGCCGCCGCTGCCGGCCGCGACGGGGCGGCGCGAATTCCGCAACGTCGACCTCGCGGAGATCGCGCGCTACGTCGACTGGGGACCGTTCTTCCAGGCGTGGGAGTTGTCCGGGCCGTTCCCGGCGATCCTCGACGACCCGGTCGTCGGCGAGGCCGCGCGCAACGTGCATGCCGAGGGCCAGGCGATGCTGCGCAGGATCATCGAAGGTCGCTGGCTGACCGCCAACGGCGTCGTGGCGCTGTGGCCGGCGAACGCCGCCGGCGACGACATCGAGGTCTACGCCGACGATGCGCGCGCTAACGTCGCGCTCGCGTGGCACAACCTGCGCCAGCAGAACGAGCGGCCTGCGGGCAGGCCGAACTACTGCCTCGCCGATTTCGTCGCGCCGAAGGACTCCGGCCGCGCCGACTGGCTCGGCGGCTTCGCGGTCACGGCCGGCATCGGGATCGAGAAGAAGCTCGCGGAGTTCGAGGCTGCGAAGGACGACTACAGCGCGATCATGCTGAAGGCGCTGGCCGACCGCCTCGCCGAGGCGTTCGCCGAATGGCTGCACGCGAAGGTGCGGCGCGAGCTGTGGGGATATGAGAAAAATGAGGCCGCGCACGACGCGCTCGGACTCGCGGCGCTGATCCGCGAGGAATACCGCGGCATCCGGCCGGCGCCCGGCTATCCGGCGTGCCCGGACCACGCGGTGAAGGCGCCGCTGTTCGCGCTGCTGCGCGCGGGAAGCGTCGGCATGTCGCTGACCGAGAGCTTTGCGATGCTGCCCACCGCCGCCGTGTCCGGCTTCTACTTCTCGCACCCGGACGCGCAGTACTTCGCCGTCGGCAGGATCGGCGACGACCAGCTCGCGGATTTCGCGCAGCGCGCCGGCCTATCGCGCGAGGCCGCCGCGCGGCGGCTCGCGCCGAACCTGGCCTAATCGCTACTTCGCGCCGAGCACCTTCGCGGCCTTCGCGACCTTCGGCGGCTTCACCCAGAACAGCGCGCCGTAGCGGCCGCCCGAGCACACCGCGTCGATCGCCGTGATGTTGATCTTCGCCGCGGCCAGCTTGTTCAGCACGCCGGTCACCGCGCCGACGCGGTCGTCGCCGACCAGCAGGAAGCCCTTCTTCGCCACGGAAAGCTTGAGGCCCATCGCCTTCGCGGCGCGCTTCAGCTTCGCCGAGTCCTCGGGCACGAGGTCGAGCTGCGACTTGCGGCCGCTGGGGAACGCCGAGAAAGCGAGCAGGTTCACGCCCGCCTCGGCAAGCCCGTTCATGACCTTCGCGCCTTGCCCCGGCTTGTTCGGCATCGTGGCGTAGAAGTAGTCGACTTTCGTCAGTTTATCGGCCATCGAGTGTCTCCTTCGCGAGATGGAGCCGGCGGCCGGCAGTGGCCGCCGCGTTCATTATGCGCCGATCGACGCGTCAGTCGAGCGCGCCGATGAAGTCGCCCTTGCCGAGCTCGACGCCGTTCTTGCGCAGGATCGCGTATGCGGTCGTCACGTGGAAGTAGAAATTCGGCACCGAGTACTGCAACAGGTAGTTGATGCCGGTGAACGTCTTGGGCTCGCCGCGGACCGGCCGCGTGACCGGGCGCGCTTCGGAGCCGTCGATCTTTGCCGGCTCGAACGAGCGGACCGCCTCGATCGCGCGGTCGACGCGGTCGATCAACTCGGCGAACGTCGTCTCGTTGTCGTCCCACTTCGGCGGCTCGGTGCCGGACAGCCGCGCGACGGTACCGCGCGCGAAGTCGGTGGCGATGTGCACCTGCTTGGTCAGCGGGAACATGTCGGGGAACAGGCGCGCGTGCAGCAGCACGCTCTCGTCGATCTTCTTGTGCGCGGCGTGCGCGGCGCCCTTGGCCAGCACGGTCTTCAGGCCGGACAGTCCGCGCGCGAACACCGGAACCGACGCCTGGTACATCGAAATCGTCATTGCGGCCTCCTCGGGTTGGGGCCGCATTGTAACGCTGCCGCCGCCGCGCTATTGCGGCGGGTTGCCGGGCGGCGCAACGTCCGCGCCGTCGACGCCGCTCTTCTTCAGCGCATCGGCGACGAAGCCCGACGCCTTCATTTCCTCGACGAACGCGGCCAGGTAGCGCGCGCCGGCCGGCCGTCCCTTGGGCGTGGCCATCGCCTGGTTGATGACCATGAAGCGGCCGTCGAGCACGCGCACGCCGGGCACGCGCTTCGCGTCGGCTTCGATCTGCTGCCGCACGCCGGCAGCGACCTCGAGCCACTGCGCAACCATCGTGTCCACGACCGCCGGCGACGTGGGCGCCTGCACGATCTTCGCGCGCTTCAGCTCGCGCGACAGGTACAGGTCGTAGGCGCTGCCGCGCGTGGCGACCACGCGCACGCCGTCGCGGTCGACGTCGGCGCTGGCCCGGACCAGCGAGTCCCGCGGGACCAGGTACACGCCTTCGATCACCACGTACGCGGCGCTGTAGTCCATGTCGACGGGGCGACCCGGTTCACGGCTTGTCGTCCCTGGGCATCGGCTTCATCAGCGGCAGCAGGAAGATCACGAACAGCCCGACGATCGAGTCGAGCAGAAGCGTGACCGGATAACCCCAGCGTGCGATCGAATGCCCCTGCCACCACGACGTGTACGTGATCACCAGGTTCGACAGCGCCATGTAGGCGGTGAACTGCGTCGCCGCGACCGCGCGCGTCGTGACGTCCATGTACAGCGCCGAGCGGACGCCGTAGTAGAGGCCCTGGAACACGTTGAACGAGATCGTGGCGAGCCAGAACGTCGTCACCAGCGTGTCGGACGGCTGCGGGCGATCGGGCGCCTTGACGTCGATCGGCATGATCCAGCGCAGGTCCTGCATCGTCCACGCGAGCCACAGCGTCGGCACCACGGTCAGGAACACGAACAGCGCGAGCATCCGCCTGCGTCCGTAGCGGTCGGACAGCCAGCCGCCGGCCACGCACGCGAGCGCGAACACCAGCGTGGACACGACGTTCAGCTGCGCGATCTGGTTGTCCGACAGGCCCAGCTCGACGGCGAGGTTCGACTGCAGCGCGAGGCTCAGCGCGTACGCGCCGAACGGCAGCAGGGCCATGACGACGCCGACGAGCGCCGGGCGCGAGCCGGTGAACGCGCGCCACGCGTCGCGGATGAATCCGGCGAGATCGCGGCCGACGGCGGCGAGCGCGCTTCCCTCGTGCGCCGGGCGCGGGCCCGACGGCGGCTCGACCATCGGCAGCACGACGAACACGGTCACCGCCAGGATCGACGCGACGACGAAGACGTAGGTCGAGCCGAACGGCATCAGCGCGGTCAGGAACAGGACGCCCGACCCGCCTATCGTCTGGCCGATCGACGCGCCCGCGAACATGAAGCCGTTGGCCGACCCGCGCTCGTGCTCGGGCAGCACGCCGACCGCCAGCGCGTCGACGGCGACGTCCATCGTCGCCGCGAACGCGTTGTGCACGAGGATGATCAGCGTGAACAGCGACAGCTCGGTGACGAAGTTCACCGGCATCGCGACCAGCAGCGTGGCCATCATCCCGACCTGCATCGCGATGATCCACAGCCGGCGCCGGCCGAATCGGTCGGACGAGAACGCGTCGACGAACGGCCCGGCCAGCCACTTGAACGCCCACGGCAGGTAGAGCGAGCCGATGAACGCGCCGATCGCCACCGAGTCCAGGCCCTGCCGGCGCATCTGGGTGCCGATGGCGGTGGCGGTGAAGCCGAGCGGGATGCCCTCGGTGACGTAGAGCAGGAAGAACGCGAGCAGCCGGCCGCGGCGGGTCGCGATGAGGTTCGGCAGCGGGAGTCGCACGGCCGGAACGCTAGCACATCGGGGCCGGAGTCGAATATCCTTGCGCGACCGCAAACTCCGGCGCGAACTCATGAAGACCCATGTCGACAACCTGCTGACGCGCGAACGGATCCTCGCCTTCGTGTTGGTCGCGGCCAGCGCGCTCGTGCTCTGGCTGTGCTGGCTGCTGACCCAGCCGTTCGTCCCGGCGCTGACGTGGGCGGTCGTGCTGGCGGTCATCGCGCATCCGCTGCACGAGCGCATCCTCGTGAAGCTCTCGTCGTGGCCGAACGCGGCGGCCGCGCTGGCGGTGATCGCCGTCACGCTGGTGATCGCGCTGCCGACCGCGTACCTGGCGCGCGAGGTCGTCAACGAGGCGATCGCGAGCGCCGACGCGGTGCACAGCCTGGTCGACGGCGAGCGCTGGCGCAAGGCGATGGATCGTTTTCCGCGCCTGGCGCCGCTCAAGCAATTCATCGACAGCGAGATCGACGTCAAGGGGCAGGTCGCGCAGGCTTCGGGCGGCGTCGCGAAGAACGTGCAGAGCGTGCTGGCCAGCGGCGTGGAGTTCGGCGTGACGCTGATGGTGACGTTCTTCCTGCTGTTCTTCTTCCTGCGCGACAAGTGGCGGATCCTCGACACCATCCAGCGCCTGATGCCGCTGGCCGCCCCGGAAGCCGCACAGCTCGAACGCAAGCTGCGCGACATGATCGGCGCGGTCGTCTACGGCACGCTGGTCGTCGCGCTGGTGCAGGGCGCGCTGGGCGGCGTCATGTTCTGGTGGCTGGGCCTGCCGGCGCCGCTGATGTGGGGCGCGATGATGGCGCTGCTCGCCGTGCTGCCGTTCCTGGGCGCCGCGATCGTCTGGCTGCCCGCCGTCGGGTTCCTGCTGCTCGACGGCCAGTGGGAGAAGGCGCTGCTGCTGTTCCTGTGGGGCTCGCTGGTGATCGGGCTGATCGACAACTTCCTCTATCCGCTGCTGATGAAGAACCGCGTGCAGATGCACACGGTCCCGGTGTTCATCGGCGCGATGGGCGGGATCTTCGCGTTCGGCGCCACCGGCATCGTGCTGGGCCCGCTGATCCTGGCGGTCGCGATCGCGCTGATCGACATCTGGCGGCACCGGATGATGCTGCACGAAGTCGTCACCGGCGTGAACGACAACGCGCCGCGCTAGGACGACTCGCAGGCTCCGGCGGGGAAAACCTGCGGCGGCGTTCGCGTCCGCCAAAGGGATTCCCGCGCCGGTTGCACGAAGTACTTCCAGGCTCAGGCAGGCGTGGCAACGACCTTGCGTCCGGCGCGCATGCGCATCAACGGAGGCACGACGACCATCGCCACGGCGCCGATCCACAGGCCGATCGAGATCGGACTTTCGATCAGGATGCCGAGCTCGCCGTTGGTGATCGACAGCGCGCGGCGCAGGTTCTGCTCCATCAGGTCGCCGAGCACGAAGCCCAGGATCAGCGGCGCCATCGGCACGCCCTGCTTGCGAAGCAGGTACCCGGCGACCCCCAGGCCCGACATCAGCAGCAGGTCGAAGGTGGTGGCGTGCACCGAATACACGCCCACCGCGCTGATGGCAAGGATGCCCGGAACCAGCGCCCAGTTGGGCAGCCGCAGAACCTTGGTGAACACGCCGACCATCGGGATGTTGATGAACAGCAGCATCACGTTGGCAATGAACAGCGACGCGATCAGGCCCCAGACCAGCGCCGGGTTCTGCGTGAACAATGCCGGACCCGGCGTGATGTTATAGAGCGAGAGCGCGCCCACCATCACGGCGGTGGTGCCGGAGCCGGGAACCCCCAGCGTCAGCATCGGCACGAACGAGCCCGCTGCCGACGCGTTGTTGGCCGCTTCGGGCGCCGCAACGCCGCGGATGTCGCCTTCGCCGAAATGGCCGTCGGGACCCGCCAGGCGCTTCTCCATCGAGTACGTCATCGCGCTGGCGATCGTCGCGCCGGCGCCCGGCAGCACGCCGACAATGAAGCCGACCAACGACGAGCGCAGCGTGCCCCACCCGGTCAGCGCCATCTCCTTCAGGTTGAAGAGCTTGCGGCCGCTGACCTGGATCAGGCCCTGGCTGGTGAAGTGCTGCTCGAGCATGAGCAGGATCTCGCTCACCGAGAACACGCCGATCACGACGACGATGAACTGGATGCCGTCGGACAGGTGGACGTCGCCGCCGGTGAAGCGGTAGACGCCGGAGTTCGAATCCAGGCCGACCGTGGACAGCGACAGGCCGATCACCGCGGCCAGCGCCGCCTTCACCGGCGCGTCGCCCATCAACCCGGTGATGCAGGCGAAGGCGAAGCACATCAGCGCGAAATACTCGGCCGGGCCGAACGCCAGCGCCCAGCGCGCCAGCAGCGGGGCGAACAGCACGATGCCAATGGTGGCAACCAGCGAGCCGACGAACGAGCTCCACGCCGAGATCGAAAGCGCCACCCCGGCCAGTCCCTTCTTGGCCATCGGGTTGCCGTCGAGCGCGGTCATGATCGCGCCGGCGTCGCCGGGCACGTTGAGAAGTATCGACGAGATGCGGCCGCCGTATTCGCAGCCCATGTAGACGGCGGCCAGCAGGATCAGTGCCGTCTCGGGCGGCAACTTGAGCGCGAAGGCGAGCGGCATCAGGATCGCAACGCCGTTGATCGGTCCGAGTCCGGGCAGCATGCCGACGATGGTGCCGATGAAGGCGCCGATCGCCGCCACCAGCAGGTTCGTGGGCGTCAACGCCACGGCAAAGCCGCCGAGCAGGAATTGCAGCGTATCCATCAGCGGCCCCCGAGCACGAACGAAAGCAGCCCGGTGGGCAGCACCACGTCGAGCAGCTTGTCGAACATCAGGTAAAGCAGGAATCCCATCACGGCGCCGCCGGCCAGCGACTGCTTCCAGCTGCCGCCGAAGGCCATGCCCACCGGCACCGCCATCAACGCCGTCGCCAGCGTGAAACCCAGCGTCTCGAACAAGGCGGCGTAGGCGAACACGGCAGCCACCACCAGTGCGATCGGTTTCAGGTTCTCGCGGGCCAGCTCGAAGCCGTGCGCCCCGGGCCGTGCGACCAGCCAGGCGCCGGCCAGCGCCATCAGGCCGGCCAGCAGAAGCGGAAAGGCGCGCGGGCCGACGGGCTCGTACGAAATGGGGGCGGCATAGTCATGCGCGGCCCAGGCCATGCCTGCGCTCGCGACCAAGCACACCGCGCCGAGAATGCGGTCGCTCATCGAAACCTCCTGGGGGGCGGCGTGCGGGTTGCGTGCCCGCACGCTCGTGGGTCGGCTACTTGGCTTCGGCGACGTTCAATCCGAAGTCCTTGGCCAGCGTGCGATAGTAGGCGACCCGCTGCTTGACATAGGCGTCAAGGTCGGCGCCGGTCTTGGCGAACGGGAACAGTCCCCGCTCGGCGCGCAGCTTGTTGAATCCCGGCGTCGCCATCATCTTGTTGAACGTGTCGACCCAGATCTTGTAATCGGCGTCGCTGACCTTCGGCCCGAGGTAGAAGCCGCGAATGATCGGCCACTCGATATCGAAGCCCTGTTCCTTCGCCGTGGGAACCGCCGCCATGCTGCCTTCCAGGCGCTTGTCGGACATCACCGCCAGCACGCGGATCTTGGCGCCCGCCTTGATCTGCTCCTCGGCCTCCGATGCGTCGCCGGAGTAGACCTGCACGTGGCCGCCCTGCAGCGCGGTGATGGCCTCGCCGCCGCCTTCGAAGGCCACGAAGCGCATCGACTTCGGGTTCAATCCGGCGGCGCGCGCCGTCAACGCGGCCTTCATCCAGTCCTGGCTGCCGACGGTGCCGCCGGCGCCGAAGACCACCTTGGTCGGGTCGGCCTTGACCGCGGCGACCAAATCCTTCATCGACTTGAACGGCGAGTTTTCCGCGACGATGACGGCGCCGAAGTCGCTGCCCACGCCGGCCAGCCAGCGCACGTCGTTTTCGTTGTAGCGCCCGAACTTGCCCTGCGCCAGGTTGAGCAGCGAGCCGCCGGAGAACGCGACGATCGTGTTCGCTTCGGCCGGGCGCTGGGCGACGATGGCGTTGTACGCGACCGCGCCGATGCCGCCGGGCATATAGGTGATGCGCATCGGGTCGGGGATGAACTTGCCCTCCATCAGCGACGATTGCGCCAGTTTGCAGGTCAGGTCGAAACCACCGCCCGGCTTGGCGGGAGCGATGCACTCGGTCTTGTCGAGCGGGCCGGCCATGGCGGCGGCGGCGGAACAAGCGAGGACGAGGGCCGTGAGGCGTGCTTTGCATTTCATGGATGAGTCTCCTTCGGGCTGTAGTTGGACCTCGACCATGCGTTGTGGCCGTGGGATGGAGCCACTGTATCGCACGGACGCTTTCATGGGGCTTTCAGAAAGCCCTCCCTCCCTTGGGCGCTACCCCGGTACAGGGTCGCCACCGGCGAGGACGGACAGGGCAATTGTCGCGCGCAGCCCGCGGTCGCCGGGACCCGGCGTCAGCTGCAGCTCGCCGCCCAGGCGTTCGGCGATCGATTTCACGATCGCCAATCCCAGGCCGGTCCCGGGCTGCCGGACATTGCTGCCGCGGAAAAACCGCTCGCCGGCGCGCGCGAACTCCTCCGGCCTGAGGCCTGGACCGTCGTCGACCACCTCGATGAGGGCGCGCGGCCCGGCCGGGCGGACCATAACGGTCACCTGGCCGCCGCGTGGCGTATAGCGCAGGGCGTTGTGCAGCAGGTTCGACAGCGCCTCCTTCAGCAGCGCGGGCTGCGCCAGTACCCACGTGGCTGCTCGCGCCGCGTCCAGCCCGAGGTCGATTCCGCCCGCGCGGGCCTCGGCCCACCACTGGCGTGTCACCTCCTGGGCCAACCCGTTGAGGTCCACCGGCTCGAGGACCACCTCGGCGGTGTCGGTACGGGCCAGCGTCAGCATCTGGTTGGTCTGGCGAACCGTCTCGTCGAGCTGGGTCTTGATCGCCGTCAGCGCCCGGCGCTGCAGCGCCGGGTCCGTTTCGCGCAGCGCGAAGCCGACCTGCGTGGCCAGCGTGGTCAGCGGCGTACGCAGCTGGTGCGACGCATCGTCGACGAAGCGCCTGCGCGTCTCGGCTTGCCGTCGATTGCGTTCGACGTGGTGGTTGATGGCCTCGACCAGCGGCCGTACGTCGGCCGGGATGCCTTTCGGCGAGATCGGCGCCAGGTCCTGCGCCGGCCGCGCTTCCACCTCGGCCCTCAGCCTCGCCAAGGGCCGCACCGCCCAGCCGACACCGAGTACCAGCAGTCCGGTGGCCGCGATCACCAGCGCGACGTCGCGCGCGAGCGCCTGCCACACCAGCGTCTGGGTGAACGCCTGGCGCGATTGCAGCGTCTCGGCGACCTGGATCACGATGCGCTGCGGCACACTGCGCCCCGCCAGCGGGCGGTCGAGCGCACGCGTGTACGAGCCGACGCGCACCGGCTCGCCGAAGTAGCTGGCGTCGCTGAACTGCGGTTGCCCGGTCACCAAGGGCCGCGGCGGCAACGGCAGGTCGGCGTTGCCGACCTCGACCAGCCCGTCCTCGGTGGCGACGCGGTAGAACACGCGCCCGCTGGCGGTGAGCTCGAAGAATTCGAGCGTGGCGTACGGCAGCTCGACGCCGAGGCCGCCGCTGGCGGTGGAGATGTTGGCGTCGATGGCCTTGATCGCGCCCAGCAACGAGCGGTCGAAGGCGGCGTTGGCGGCGTCGATCGCCGTGCGCCAGGTCGAGCCGAGTTCCGCGCCGACGGCCAGCAGCAGGCCGGGAAACAGCACCAGCAGAAGCGTCCGGCGCAGACTCAGCTCGTGCCAGCCATCGAGGTTCACGGACCGCCTTCGGGAACGCATTCGAGCACGTAGCCCAGGCCGCGCAGGGTCGTGATCTGCACGGCGCCCTGGCCCAGCCGCTTGCGCAGCCGGTGCACAAGCACTTCGACCGCCTCGGGATTCACCTCCTGCTCGTCGGAGAACACGCGGTCGAGGATTTCCTGCTTGGACATCGGCTCGCCGCTGCGCTGGATCAGCGCGCGCAGCGCGGCGTGCTCGCGGGGCGGCAGCGACAGCGGTGCTTGGGCGAGCGTGAACTGCTTGCTCCCAGGGTGGTAGACCAGCGGCCCGCAGGCGAGGCGGGGATGCTCGCTGCCGCGGGCGCGGCGGATCAGCGCGGTGAGGCGCGCCTCCAGCTCCGCGAGCTCGAACGGCTTGGCGAGAAAGTCGTCGGCGCCTTCGTTCAAGGTACTCACACGCTCGATCAGCGAGTCGCGCGCGGTCAGGATCAGGACCGGCAGTCGCTGGTCGGCGTCGCGCAGGTCGGCGAGCACGTCGTGGCCGCCGACGCCGGGCAGCCCGAGGTCGAGCACCAGCGCGTCGTAGCGCGTCGACGACAGGCTGCGCCGAACCATGCGACCGTCGTCGACCCAATCGACCTGGAAGCCGCTTTGCTGCAGCGCGCGTACCAGCCAGCTGGCAAGCTCGTGTTCGTCTTCGGCCAGGAGTATGCGCATGAGGCCTCGAACGTCTAAGGGGCGCAGCGTTGCTCGCTCGTGGGCTGGGGATGCCGGCGCGACGATGGTGCGGCAACGGGCGGCAAATCGCAATCGCCGCGGGCCCGGGCCGTCGGTGTCGACGGCAGAGCGAGGTTCCCGGGTCGGGGCGCACCTCCATCGACGGAGCCGTCGCAGCGACGCCTGGCGCCTCATGGCAATCGCAGTCGCAGCACGGCGG
The DNA here is from genome assembly GCA_046347755.1 of Burkholderiales bacterium. Classification (GTDB taxonomy): domain Bacteria; phylum Pseudomonadota; class Gammaproteobacteria; order Burkholderiales; family Casimicrobiaceae; genus VBCG01. The sequence goes on from JAXMFM010000003.1 coordinate 40,296, forward strand.
CCACCGGGTTGTGGTCCGACGACGTGACGGCGATGACATGCGTCGACACGACGTCCACGCCGCGCACCAGCAGGTGGTCGACCTGCTGGCCCAGGAAGCGAGTGCGCAGGTCGTCGGCGAGCGGAATCTCGACCAGACGCAGGCGAGTCGCGATCGCGCGCACGGCGTCCGCGCGTGCGTCGGTCCACGTGTTGAGGTCGCCGCCCAGCACGATCGGCCCGTCGTGCGCGGCCAGCGCGTCGGCCAGCGACGCCAGCTGCTCCTCGTACGCGCCCAGCGTCAGCGCGAAATTGATCGAGTGGAGGTTGGCCACCGCCAGCGTCCGGCCGGTCGCCGGCAGCCGGTACCAGGTGACGACCGCCGACTTCGGCAGCTGGATCAACGGCTCCTTGGCGCGCAGCGTGCACGCTGCGACCGGCGCCACGCGCGCCGCCGACAGCACGCCGATGTCGGCGTCCCGGTAGATGAACGAACTGGCCATCACCCACGACAATCCCGCCGCGTGCAGGATGTCCGGCAGCGCGCCCTGCAGCGCAACCTCCTGCAGCAGCACGACGTCGGCGTCGCCGGCGAAGCGCGCGAGGTCGCGGTCCCAGCCGCCGTCGGCCTGCTTGTGGATGTTCCAGGTGACGATGCGGATCGCCGACCCGTCGAGCGCGCCGTCGCGGCGGGCGTCGGCGGTTGCGCCGCGGGCCGCGCGCGCGGCGTCCGCGCAGTCGAGCGTCCGGACCGCTACACCCGCGGGCTCGGCGACCAGCGCCCGCGGATGCTCGGTGAGCATCACGCACGACGCGACGAGCGGCAGGACGGCCGCCGCGAGCCAGCGGCAGGCGGCGTTCACGCGCGCGACGGCATAGGCTCGTCGTTGACGTTGGGCTCCGGCTGCTCTTCGGCGCGCATGTCGTCGAGCGGGCCTTCGTCCAGCCCGTGCGGCGCGTCCAGCGGCGAGTCGCCGGTTTCGTCGCCGGGCAGGTCGTCCGGAAGGAACCCGCCGGATTGGTGCTTCCACAGCATCGCGTAGTGTCCGTCGCGGCGCAGGAGCTCCGCGTGCGTGCCTTCCTCGACGACGCGGCCGGCGTCGAGCACGATCAACCGGTCCATCCGCGCGATCGTCGACAGCCGGTGCGCGATCGCGATCACCGTCTTGCCCTCCATCAGCCCGAGCAGCTGCTCCTGGATCGCGAGCTCGACCTCGCTGTCGAGGGCCGACGTCGCCTCGTCGAGCACCAGGATCGGCGCGTTCTTGAGGATCACCCGCGCGATCGCGATCCGCTGCCGCTGGCCGCCGGAAAGCTTGACGCCGCGCTCGCCGACGTGCGCGTCGTAGCCGGTGCGCCCCCGCCAGTCCATCAGGTCGACGATGAAGTCGTGCGCGTGCGCGCGGCGCGCGGCCGATTCGATCTCGGCGGCGGTCGCGCCCGGCCGGCCGTATCCGATGTTGGCGGCGATCGAGCGGTGCAGAAGCGACGTGTCCTGCGTGACCATGCCGATCGCCGCGCGCAGGCTCTCCTGCGTGACGTTGCGGATCTCCTCGCCGTCGATGCGGATGGTGCCGTGCTCGAGCTCGTGGAAACGCAACAGCAGGTTGACGAGCGTCGACTTGCCGGCGCCCGAGCGGCCGACGAGCCCGACGCGCTCGCCGGGCGCGATGACCAGCGTGAGGTCGTCGAGCACGCGCTTGCCGTCGGAGCGGCCGTACGTGTACGTCACGTGGTCGAGCGCGATCTCGCCGCGCGGGACGGCGAGCTCGCGCGCGCCTTCGCGGTCGGTCAGCGAATGCGGGACGGCGATCGTCTCCATGCCCTCCTGCACGACGCCGATGTTCTCGAAGATGCCGGTGACCTCCCAGCTCACCCAGCCGGCGACGTTTGCGATCTGCCACGCGAGCGGCAGCGCGGTCGCGACCACGCCGGCGCTGACCTGGCCCGTGCCCCAAAGCGTGATGCCGATGCCCGCGGTGCCGACCAGCAGCAGCGCGTTCATCGTCGCGAGCACGCCCATGAACCGGGTGATCAGCCGCATGTGCGCGGCGATCGCGCGCGCGTGCTCGTCGATCACGTCGCGCACGTACGCGTCCTCGTCGCGCGCACGGGCGAACAGCTTCACCGTCAGGATGTTCGTGTAGCTGTCGACGACGCGGCCCATCACGTGCGAGCGCACCTCCGAGCTGGCCTTCGCCAGGTCGCGCATCCGCGGCACGAAGTAGCGGAGGAAGACGACGTAGCCGGCGAACCAGAGCACGGTCGGCACCGCGAGCCGCCAGTCGGCCAGCGCCATCAGCACCAGCGCCGACACGCCGTAGATCGCGATGTACCAGACGGCGCGGATCGCCGACACGACCGACTCGCGCAGCGCGTTGGACGTCTGCATCACGCGGTTGGCGATGCGGCCGGCGAAGTCGTTCTGGAAGAACGGCCAGCTCTGGCGGACCACGTGCCAATGGCTCTGCCAGCGGATCAGGCTCGTCACGCCCGGCACCACGGCGTTGTTGCGCACGAAGCTGTCGGCGAGCAGCGCGAGCGGGCGCCCGATCAGGATGAACGCCGCCATGCCGCAGAGCATCGGGATCGCCGCGCGGAACGCGGCCGCGCGGTCGGCGTCCTGCATCAGCGTCACCAGCTTGCCGATGAACACCGGGATCAGCGTGTCGATCAGCGCGACGACGAGGCCGGTGACGAACATCGCCGCGTACAGCCCGCGCGTCTGCCGGACGAAATGCCAGTAGAACGCGACGAGGCCCGCCGGCGGCGGGCCGGACGGCAGCGCGGTCGGGCGTATGCGGGACTCGAACCAGGCGAACATCGTGGTCGCAGTACGCTGCAGCGCGCGCTCGTGGCGCGCGCGGGCGAAGCAAAGGGATCGGCCATTGTAGCGGACGGACCGCACCCTCGCCCCAGCCGGCTCCCGGGTCTGGAAGCGGGAGCCCGGCCCGTGGCACCCGGGCGGCGCGCGGATTAGAATGCGCCGGAAAGGGTTCGCCGGCAAAGGAGGCGCCCGTGAGACTCGCAATCGCCTTGGTCTTGTCAGCATTGATCGCCGGATGCGCGACCGCGCCGCCGGCCCCGCCCGACGCGCGATTCTTCCGCGACGCGTCGTTCCGGCCGCCGAGCCAGCGCATCAGCGCCGAGGACGTGTTCGCGCTCAGCCCCGAGATGAAGCGCTACCTGCGCGACGAGATCGAGGACCGGGCCCGCGTCCGCGGGCGGCAGTACGCGCTCGTCGATGCGCTGTACAACCGTGCGCAGCTGCAGCTCGAGTACGACACCGAGCTGACGCGCAACGCGGCGGAGGCGTTCGCGTCGCGATCGGGCAACTGCCTGTCGCTGGTCATCATGACCGCGGCGTTCGCCAAGGCGCTCGACCTGCCGGTCACGTACCAGAAGCTGATCGTCGACGATGTGTGGGCGCGCAGCGGCGACGTCTACCTGGCGATCGGCCACGTCAACCTGACGCTCGGCCGGTACAAGTCCGACGAGATCGGCGTGGGTCACCTGATCGGCAAGAAGCCGCACGAGAGCGACGCGGTGACGATCGACTTCGTCCCGCACGACGTCGCGCAGACCATGCGCACGCGCCCGCTCGGCGAGCAGGTCATCATCGCGATGTACATGAACAACCGCGCGGTCGAGGCGCTGGCGCAGGGCCGCGTCGACGACGCGTACTGGTGGTCGCGCGCGGCCGTCGGGCAGGCGCCCGCGTTCTTCGTCGCGTACAACACGCTGGGCGCGATCTACCAGCGGCACGGGGACCTGCAGGCGGCCGCCGACGTGCTGCGCCACGTGCTGGACCGCGAGCCGGACAATGCGCAGGCGATGTCCAACCTGATCGTCGTGCTCCGCGACATGGGGCGCGCCGACGAGGCGCAGCGGCTGGAGGCGCGGCTGCAGCAGCTGGAGCCGGAGCCCGCGTTCGCGCACTTCCAGCGCGGGATGGCGGCGATGAAGGTCGGCGACATGAAGACCGCCCAGGACGAACTCGCCCGCGAGGTCAGGCGCGCGCCCGACTACCACGAGTTCCATTTCTGGCTCGCGGTCGCGTACCTGAACCTGGGGCAGGTCGACGACGCGCGGAGGCATCTCGAGCTCGCGATGCGCAACAGCACGACGCGCCGCGATCACGACCTGTACGCTGCGAAGCTCGAGCGGCTGTCCGGCGCGCACTGACGCCGGGCCGGCGCGGCGTCAGCGGCGTCGAGTGTCGCGCAACCGACCAACGCCCGCCGGGCGTCTCGCGATTCCTCCGGCATTCGCCGGAGCGATCGCGCGCTGCAGAGGTCAGGTCACCGACGCCTCGTAGATGCTGGCGATCGACGCGTCCAGCGCCCGGTCGAACTCCTCCTTGCTCTGCTGCACGGAGAGGCCCTCGGTCAACGCGCGCGAGAAGCTCGCGATCACGCCGTGGTTGCGCGCAAGCCGCGCGTTCGCCTCGTCGCGCGAGTAGCCGCCCGAGAGCGCGACCACGCGCAGCAGCTTCGGATGCCTGACGAGGTCCCCGTAGAAATCGTCGACGGAGGGAATCGTGAGCTTCAGCATCACCTGCTGCTGCGGGTCCAGCGCATCGAGGTGCCGGAGGATGGCGGCCTTGAGGAGCCGCTCGGCGCCTTCCTTGTCCGTCGCGTGGATGTCGACCTCGGGCTCGATGATCGGCATGAGGCCCGCCGCCAGGATCTGCTTGCCGACCGCGAACTGCTGGGCGACGACGTCCTCGATGCCTTTGGCGTCGGCGTGCTTGATGACCGAGCGCATCTTGGTCCCGAACACGCCCTTGTCCCTGGCGCGCGCGAGCAGGGCGGGGAGGTCGGGCATCGCCTTCATCATCTGCGCGCCGTTCGCCTCGTCGGCCAGGCCCTTGTCGACCTTGAGGAAGGGAACCACGCGCTTGACGGACCACAGGTAGTCGGCGCTGCCGCGTCCCTCGATCTCGCGGTCCATCGTCTGCTCGAACAGGATCGCGCCCAGGATGCGGTCGCCGTTGAACGCAGGGCTCGTGACGATCCGCGTGCGCATTGCGTGGATCAGGTCGAACATCTGCTGTTCGCCCGAATAGGCGTCCGGCTTGATGCCGTAAAGGCCGAGCGCCTTCGGCGTGCTGCCGCCGCTCTGGTCGAGCGCGGCGATGAAGCCCTTGGCGGACTTGACCTTCTCGTACTGCTGCGGATTCATGGAGGTCCTCGTGCTGGCGTGCGAACGCGACACGCGCATTTTACGCGCGCGGCTGCACCCCTGCCGGACGCCGCGTGCCTCAGCCGCCGACGGGCCCGCGGCGGCCGCGCTTGCCCGTTGCCGGCAGCGGCGGCGCCTGGCGCGGCGGAGCCGGCGGCCGCGCCGCGCGCGCAAGCGGGCTGCGGGGATGCCGCGGCGGAGCGTTCTTGACCCGGGACACCGGACTAGGACGCGCCCTTCTTCCCGACGGCCGCGCTGCTCTTCTTCGCGTCCTGCCTGCCGAGCTCCTCCTTGGTCGGCTTGACCTTCTTCACCTTCTCCGTCGGGACCTTTTCCTTCTTCACTTTTTCCTTCTTCACCTTCTCCTTCTTGACGACCGGCCCCGCCGCCGCCAGCTTGGCCGCCCGCTTGGCCTGCTTGGCTGCGACGTCGAGGAGCTTCCTGGTCTTCTGGTGCTGCCTTCTGGCTTTGAGCATTGACGCGTGACTCATCCTGACCTCCGATGGGTGAGAAATGCCGATCCGGCCTCAGTTTGACCTGATTCGCGGATCTTGGCCAACGGCCGCGTTGACCGGCGGGCGCAAAAAAGCCCCGCATCCGCGGGGCTTTTTCGCGAGGCGAGAAGACTCTACATCCGCTCGATGATCGCCGCGATGCCCTGGCCGCCGCCGATGCACATCGTGATGAGGCCGTAGCGGCCGCCGGTGCGGTGCAGTTCGTACATCGCCTTGACCGTCAGGATCGCGCCGGTCGCGCCGATCGGATGGCCGAGCGCGACGGCGCCGCCGTTCGGGTTCACCTTTGCCGGATCGAGGCCCAGTTCCTTCGACACGCCGAGCGCCTGCGCTGCGAACGCCTCGTTGGATTCGATCACGTCGAGGTCGCCGATCTTGAGGTTGGCCTTGGCCAGCGCGCGCTTGACCGCGGACACCGGCCCCAGGCCCATGATCTTCGGATCGATGCCTGCATGGCCGTACGCGACCAGCCGCGCCATCGGCTTCAATCCCTTCGCCGCGGCCGCGGATTTCTCCATCAGCACGACGGCAGCGGCCGCATCGTTGATGCCCGATGCGTTGCCGGCCGTCACCGTGCCGTTCTCCTTGATGAACACGGCCTTCAGCTTGCCCATCCCTTCGAGCGACGCGTCGGCGCGCACGTGCTCGTCGGTGTCGAACGTCACCGGCCCCTTCTTGCTCTTCAACTCGATCGGCAGGATCTGCGTCTTGAAGTGCCCGGCGGCCTGCGCGGCGGCCGCGCGCTTGTGGCTCTCGACGGCGAACGCGTCCTGCACGTTGCGGTCGAGGCCGCATTTCGCAGCGACGTTCTCGGCGGTGACGCCCATGTGGACCGTGTCGAACGGGTCGGTCAGCGCGCCGACCATCATGTCGACGATCTTCGAGTCGCCCATCCGCGCGCCCCAGCGCTGCGTCAGCGACGCGTACGCGGCGCGGCTCATGCTCTCGGTGCCGCCGGCGACGGCGGTGTCGGTTTCACCGAGCAGGATGTACTGCGAGGCGGAGACGATCGCCTGCATGCCGCTGCCGCACAGCCGGTTGACCGTGAAGGCGCCGGTGTCGTGCGGCAATCCGCCGTTCACAGCGCAGAGCCGCGAGATGTACATGTCCTTGGGCTCGGTGTGGATCACGTTGCCGATCACGCACTGGCCCACGCTGGCGGGATCGATCTTGGCGCGGACCACCGCCTCGCGCACGACGCGGGCGCCGAGTTCGCTCGGCGCTAAGTCTTTCAGGCTGCCGCCGTAATCGCCGATGGCGGTGCGGACGCCGGAAAGGATGACGACTTCTCGTTGGCTCATGGCGGGTCTCCTCGAAGGGGATTGCCATGATACTGCGGCGAGGCGGCTGCTTCTTGCCGAGGATCAACATCGGACGGCAGCGCTGGCATTGCGCGTGCGGCGTTGCTACGCTTCGTCCATGAGCCTCGCCGCCCGACTCCGCATTGCCGTTGCCGCCTGCTGCATTGCGTCCGCCGCCGCCGCGCAGGCCCCGGCCGACCGCTTCGCCTACCAGGACCTGCCGGCGCGCTTCGGCTTCCCGGTCGCGGAGTCGACGCTGCTGGGCTACGTGCTCACCGACGATCAGGCGCGCGTGCGGCGCCACGCGTGGGAGCTGTGGGCGGCGCTCACGTCGCCGTCGACGTCGGTCGTCGACGGCCAGCGGCTGCCGGTGTTCGAGACGTGGTACTCGATTCCGGAGGTGTACAACCCGAAGGGGCGCGCCGGCGTGGACCGGCGCGGGCTGCGCCACCCGTTCGCGGTGCCGACGCAATCGTCGCTGGCCAACACGAGCCGCGGCGGTGCGCCGGCGGGGCTGATGTCGTTCGTCAAGCTCAACCGGCAGGCGGCGGACTTCGTGTGGGAGAACGGCTACTACCTGACGCCGACGCTGGCCGGCCTCAACGCGAAGTTCAACCAGGGCAAGACGGCCACCGTCGAGCGCAGCATCAAGCCGTTCCCGGTCAACGCGATGGCGCTGAAGCTCGTGTTCTGGCTGGTCAAGAATCCGGCGAGCCCGCAGAGCGAGCGCGGCCTGACGGCGCTGCCGGTCTGGGATCCCAACTATCCGCCGCCGCCCGACGGCGCGCCGCCGATGCACACGACGTGGACCAACGCGGTGGCGGTCGACCCGGCGGGCCGCTACCCGGAGGGTTCGCTGCAGCAGGTCAACGTCAACGGCTCGGCCGCGAAGCCCAACATGAAGTGGGCGCCGGTCGTGGCGCTCAAGCGCTTCTACTCGCACCGGCTCGCGCATCCGCAGGACGTCGCGGACGCGCGCGCCTACATGGCGATGATGTCGTCGGCGGCAGGCGAGCAGGAGCGCTTCGTCACCAACGCCGGCCAGACGCCGGAACTCGGCGACTACATCGTGCTGCTCGGCATGCACATGACGACCAAGGAGATGGGCGACTGGACGTTCCAGACCTTCTGGTGGATGCCGGAGGCGCACGTCGGGCCGTTCGGGAGCGACCGGCCGGCCTTCGTGCGTCCTCCGTTCGACAACTACCTGATGTGCACGGCCTACAGCACGGTGTCGCCGCGGGGCCCGAACGGCGCGCTGCCGATCTGCTTCAACCCGTACCTCGAAACCGACCTCGGCGCGACCAAGCCGTACGCGATGGACGGCAAGACGTTCCCTGCCGACCCGATGGCCGGCACGCGCGCCAATTGCCAGAACTGCCATCGCCGCGCGGCGTTTCCCGCGTTCGACCCGTCGTTTCCCGGATCGGCCGACATGGGCCACGTCTACAACGACGGGTACCGGTCGCCCGACGACTCCTATTTCGCACCGTTGCTGAAGGTCGACTTCATGTGGTCGATCGCGCTCAAGAACGTGGCGCCGTGACGCGGCGTCCGATCCTGGCGGCCTTGTGCGCGCTGGCGCTCGCGCCGACGCCCGCGGCCGCGCAGGCCGACGAACTCCTGCAGAAACTCGTGATCGTCAGCCGGCATGGCGTGCGGACGCCGACGGCGTCGCCGGTCCAGCTCGCGAACTGGGCGGCGGAGCCGTGGCCGGAATGGGGACAGCCGCCGGCAGCGCTGACGCCGCGCGGCGCGCAACTCGCGGCGCTGATGGGCCGCTACTACCGCGAGTACGCAGGCGTGGGCGGCGCGCTGCCCGCGGCCGGCTGTCCGGCGCCCGGCACGGCGTTCGTCTACGCGGACACGCCGGAGCGTACGCAGGCGACGGCGAGGGCGATCGCCGAAGGCTTCGCGGCGAACTGCGGCATCGAATACCGGACGCGCCAGGGCGCGCCGGTCGACCCGCTGTTCCATCCGCTGCAGGCAGGCGTATGCAGGCTCGACCCGATGGTCGCGCAGACGCGCGTGCTCGAACGCGCCGGCGGCGATCTCAACCGGACGTCGCGCGACCTGAAGTCGTCGTTCGCCGCGCTGCAGTCGGTGCTGGGCTGCTGCAAGCCGGCGCTGTGCACGGCGTTCGGCCGCGGCGAGAAATGCGAGCTCGCCGAGCTGCCGACCGCGATGATCGCGCAGCCGGACGGCTCGGGTATCTCGCTGATCGGCGCGCTGGCGATCGCGTCGACGACCTCCGAGCTGCTGCTGCTCGAGTACGCGAACGACATGCCGCCGGCCGACGTGGGCTGGGGCCGCGCGACGCCGGCCACGATCCGCGACACGCTGCGGCTGCACACCGAGGAGTACGACCTGATGCAGCGCACGCCCTACCTCGCGCGCAGGATGGGGTCGGCGCTGCTGTCGAAGGTCGCGGCGGCGGTGACCAGCGCTCGCGCGCTCGGTTTCGGCCCGGTCGACCCGGCGGTGCGCGACGCGAAGTTCGTCGCGTACGTCGGGTACGACACCAACCTCTGGAACCTGGCCGGCATGCTCAACGTGTCGTGGCTGCAGCCCGGCTACCAGCGCAACCAGACGCCGCCGGCGGGCGCGCTGACGTTCGAGGTGCGCGAGACGAAGGAGAGGAAGCTCGTCGTGTACACGGCGTACGTCGCGCAGTCGATGGAGCAGATGCGCAACGCGACGGCGCTCACGATGGACGCGCCGCCGGCGCGCACGCCGCTCAAGCTGCCGGGCTGCAGCACCGACCGGCCCGGCTTCCCGTGCCCGATCGAGGAATTCGCGATCGCGGTCCGCAATTCGATCGATCGGGACTGCGTGGAATGAGCGCGGCCGTGGCAGGAAGGCCGCGAGCGAGGAGGCTGCGATGACGACCGACACCAAGTGGCGGCTGCACGGCGTGCGCGTCGTGCGCGCCGGCGAGCTCGACGCCAACACGCCGCAGACGCCGGGCATGAACCGCGCGGCGGCGATCGACCACGCGCGCACCGGCGCGGAAAAGCTGTGGGCGGGCACCGTCGTCATCCATCCGAAGGCGAAGACCGGCGCGCACCACCACGGCGCCGTCGAGAGCGTGATCTACGTCGTCAGCGGCCGCGCGCGGATGAAGTGGGGCGACCGGCTCGAATACACGGCCGAAGCCGGCCCCGGCGACTTCATCTACGTGCCGCCGTTCGTGCCGCACCAGGAGATCAACGCGAGCGACGACGAGCCGCTGTCGTGCGTGCTGTGCAGGAGCGGCCAGCAGCCGGTCGTCGTCAACCTCGACCTGCCGAACGTCGAGCCCAACCCGGAGGAAGTGCACTGGGTCGACAACATCCATCCGCATCCGCGCGGGGATCCGACGTGACCGACATCCGGGTGAGTTTCAGCGGGTCCATCCCGGAGTTCTACGACACGATTCTGGGTCCCGCGATGTTCGACGCCTTCGCGGCGCACCTGGCGCAACAGCTTCCCGCCAGGCCGCCGGGCGACGTCCTGGAGATCGCCTGCGGGACGGGCCTGGTCACGCGGTGGTTGCGCGAGCGGCTCGATGCAAGCGTCCGGCTGGTGGCCACGGACCTGAGCCGCGCGATGCTCGATTACGCGCGGGGCAAGCTCGGCGAGGGCGCGGGCATCGAGTGGCGCGAGGCCGACGCGCTCGACCTGCCGTTCGCCGACGGCGCGTTCGGCGCAGTGGTCTGCGCGTTCGGCGCCATGTTCGTTCCCGACAAGCCGGCGGCGTTCCGGGAATTCCGCCGCGTGCTCGGGGACGGCGGGATTCTGCTGTTCGACGTCTGGGATCGCATCGAGGAAAACGCGCACGGCATGATCAATGCGCAAGTCGTCGAAGGGCTCTTTCCCGGCGACGCGGAAATGCGGTTCCGGATTCCGTACGAGATGCACGACCCGGATTCGCTGCGGAAGTTGCTCGCCGATGCGGGCTTTCGCGGCGTGCAGATCGAGAAGAAGCGGATCGCGGTCGACCGGGTCAGCGCGCGCACGCTAGCGACCGGCCAGATTCGCGGCACGCCGCGGTCGTTGCTGATCGAGAAGCGCGGCGTTCCGCTCGACGACGTGATCGAGAAGGTGACGGTCGCGCTGGCGCGCGCGGGCGGCGACGAACCCTATCGCGGCCACGCGCAGGCCGTCGTCGTGCAGGCCCGTGCCTGACCGACCGAACCCGCGGCGGCCTCAGGTCCCGGCGAGCCGCGCCTCGAGCTCCGCGATGCGCGCTTCGAGCGCGCCCACGCGCCGTTCGACTTGGGCCTCGGGAATCAGCCGCGGAATGTGCTGCGGACAATTGGCGTCCCACGCTTCCAGCGTGAACACGATCGCGCGCTCGGGCCGCGCGGAGTAGCCTTCCGGCATCAGCCGCGCGACGAGCGCGTCGTCGTCGTCCACCGCGCGTGCGCGACCCCACAGCTTCACGCGCTGCTGCGCTTCGTAGTCCATCAGGAAGATGAACGCGCGATCGTTCTGCGCGAGATTGCCGGTAGTGATGTATTGGCGATTGCCGCGGTAATCGGCAAACGCCAGCGTGCGGTCGTCCAGCACGCGCAGGAAGCCCGGCGGGCCCCCGCGGTGCTGGATGTACGGCTGGCCGTCGGCGTTCGCGGTCGCCAGGAAGAACGAGTCGCTCGCGGCGATGAAGCGCGCGAGCTCCGGCGTCACGACCGCGCTCCAGCCGCCGCGCGCTTCGAGACGGGCGTACGCGTGGCGCGACCCCATCTTCTGCTGGTAGGCCTTGACGGCGGGCGTGAACGCGACGTCGGTCGTGGATCGTGGCATGCAGGTCTCCCTGGCGGGCGCGTCAGGCCGCGCGGCGCAGCCGCGGCGCGACGACCGGGAAGTCGACCACGGGCCGCGTCACGTTGTTGAAGTAGTTGGTGAACACGTTGAGCGCGACGTTGGCGACGATCTCGCCGATCGCGCCGTCGTCGAAGCCGGCGGCGCGCAAGGCCGCGACGTCCGCATCGGCGACGTGGCCGTGTCGTTCGATCAGCGCATGCGCAAAGCGCAGCGCGGCCTTCGCCCCGGGATCGGAAGCGTCGGCGTCGCGCGCCGCCGCGAGGTCTGCCGCGGACAGCCCGGCGCCCTTGCCGAGCAGCGTGTGCGCCGACAGGCAGTATTCGCAGCCGTTCGCGTCGGCGGTCGCCAGCGCGATCTGCTCGCGCAGCCCGGCGGCGAGCGCGCCGCCGGCGAGCGCGCCGGCGAAGCCCAGGTAGGCGTCGAGCACGGCGGGCGAGCGCGCCATGTGGCGCGTCATGTTGGGCACGACGCCCATCTTCGACTTCACGGCGGCGAGCAGCGTTTGGGCCCGGCCTTCGGCGCGGGCGGGATCGACGGGAACGAACGAGGTCATGGCGGTTTCCTGGTGGAGGGTTGGGATCCGGACGCGGTTGCGGCGGACGGAGCGAAGTATCGCTATTGCCTGGATTGAGATATATGGGCTGACGTTTATAAAATTGCTGCGAAAAATGGAGTAATCTGCCGCGCATGGACAAGCTGCACGCGATGGCGACGTTCGTTCGCATCGTCGAGCGCGGCAGCCTCACGCAGGCCGCGGAGTCGCTGTCGACGTCGCTGCCGTCGGTCGTGCGCACGCTGGCCGCGCTCGAGCGCGACGTCGGCGTGCGGCTGCTCAACCGGACGACGCGCCGGCTGCACCTGACCGACGACGGCGCGCTGTACGTCGAGCAATGCCGGACGATCCTCGCCGCGGTCCGCGACGCCGACGCCGCGCTGGCCGCGCGGGCCGCGGAGCCGCAGGGGCGGCTCGCGGTGACCGCGCCCGTGCTGTTCGGCCGCCGCTGCGTCGTGCCGGTGATGACGACGTTCCTCGCGCGGCATCCTGCGGTCAACGCGGAGCTGCTGCTGCTCGATCGCCCGGTCGGTCTCGTCGAGGAGGGGCTGGACGCCGGCGTGCGCATCGGCGCGCTCGCCGACTCGTCGCTGGTCGCGCTGCAGGTCGGCCAGGTGCGCCGCGTCGTCTGCGCGAGCCCGCAGTACCTGCGCAAGCACGGCGCCCCCGCGCAACCCGACGACCTGCGCGATCGCGCCTGCGTGCGCTTCACCGCGCTCACGCCGGGCGCCGACTGGCGATTCCAGGCCGGTCGGCGCACGGTGACGGTCGCCGTCGCGACGCGCTACGCGACCAACCAGGTCGACGCGGCGATCGCCGCGTGCGAGCAGGGACTGGGTCCCGGCATGTTCCTGTCGTACCAGGTGGCCGACGCGATCGCCGCGCGCAGGCTGCGCTACGTATTGGCGGAATTCGAGCGGGCGCCGGTGCCCGTCAGCGTCATCTACCCGCAGGCGCGGCTGCGGTCGAGCGCGGTGCGGGCGTTCGTCGATCTCGCCGTCGCGTCGTTGCGCGCGACGCGCTTCGATTGAGCCCGGCGCGTTAGACTTTCCATCCCGTCACCGGATGGATCGAGCAATGGACGCCACCCAGCAACGCGCAGCACTCACGATCTGCCTGATGGCCGCCTTGGCCGACGGCCACAACGACGAGCGCGAGCGTGCCGAGCTCCGCCGCGTCGCCGAATCGCTCGGCGCGCAGGGCGGCATCGACGCCGGAGCCGTCTACGAGGACGTCCTGTTCAGGAAGCCGGACCTCGGCACCGTCGCAGCCGCGCTGACGACACCGGAGCAGCGGCAGGCGGCGTACGAGATGGCGGTCGGCGTGTGCAATGCCGACGGCGCGACGACGCCGGCCGAGCAGGCGTTCCTCGCGAGCCTGTCGCAGGCGCTGGGCCTGCCCGCGGCGCCCGCGCAGGACTTCGCGCGCACTGCGGACGCGCTGGCGAGCGCGCCGGTTGCGAGTTCGGCGCTCGACGGCGCGCTGGTCGCCGCGGTGCCGGCGAACGACGCCGATCTCGACAAGATGATCCTGAACTACGCGATCCTGAACGGCGCGCTCGAGCTATTGCCGCAGTCGCTGGCGTCGATGGCGATCATCCCGCTGCAGATGCGCATGGTGTACCGGATCGGCGCCGCGCACGGCTTCGAGCTCGACAGCGGCCACGTCAAGGACCTGCTCGCGACGCTGGGCGTCGGGCTCACGTCGCAGTACCTGGAGCAGTTCGGCCGCAAGCTGGTCGGCGGCCTGCTGGGCTCGATCGGCGGCGGGCTGTTGCGCGGCGCCGGCAGCGTCACCACCGGCGCGGCGTTCTCGTTCGCGACGACGTACGCGCTGGGCCAGGTCGCGAAGCGCTACTACGCGGGCGGCCGCGCAATCGACGCGGCCGGGCTGCAGCGCGCGTTCGCCGACATGCTGGGGCAGGCGAAGGCGCTGCAGGGCAGGTACACCGGGCAGATCGCCGAGCAGGCGCGCTCGCTCGACCTGAACAAGGTCCTGTCGGCGATCCGGTCGTAAGGCGCGTCGTTACTTCGGCGGCGCGCGGCCGGCGCAGACCACCGTCGTGCGCGCCGCGTCGCCCTGCGACTTGCAATCGTCGATCACGGCGGACGTCTCGCTGACGGACGGCTTGGCGCCCGTCCAGTCGATCGCGACGCGCGCGGCGAGCGCGGATCTTGCCGCATCCGGCGGAGGCGCTCCGGCCACCATGCGGCCGCGCAACTCGACGCGCAGGCGCGTGCCCTGCGGCGCGAGCGTCACGCTGTCGATCGTGCCCTTCGCATCCGTCCGCTTCCAGCGCCAGATGCCGGTGGCCGCGTCATGTGCCCACTTCGCCGTCGTTCCCGTCGCGGCAAGCGAACCGTCTGCGACGGCGCCGCGATCGGCGGTCGCGATCGACACGCGGAGGTTGCCCGGGCGCGCGCCGTCGCGCAGCGCCGCCGCCGGCAGTGTCGTCCGCAACAGATAGCCGCGACCGCCGGGTATCCGGGCCGGAGGATCGATCGACCAGATGATCTCGAAGTCGTCGGGGTCGAAGCGGTTCACCGGGATCTGCGCGCCGGCGAGCGGGTCAGGCCGGACCGGCACGCAAACGGCCAGGCCGGGCGAACCGGAGATTCGCTGGCAGAACTCGCCCTGGCACGGCTTCTCGGTCTGCTCGCAGCGGCCGGTCGCGACGTTGCAGCGCTGCGGCGCGCCGGCGCACGGATCGGTCGAGCACTGCGCGTCCGACGTGCACACCGGGATCATGCAGCGCGCTTCGTTGCCGGCCGCGACGCACTGCGCGCCGGGCATGCCGGCGCATGGGCGCGGCCCGGTCGCTTCGCAACGATTGGTCGCGAGGTCGCAACGCTGCGGATTTCCACAGGGATCGCGGTTGCATTGGTCATTCGACGTGCATTGGCCGGGGCCGAGCACCGTACACGCGCCGCGCACGCAATCAGGCGCGGACCGGGGACAGTCGTTCTGGTTGGAGCAGCTCGTCACCTTCGTGCAGAAGCCGAGCGCGCACTTCGCGTCGGCCGGGCACCCGGCGTCGCTGTTGCACGCGAACCGGCTGGTGCAGTGGTTGCCGAGCTCGGGAATGCACGCCTCGCCGGTCCCGCACGCGCCGCTGGACGTGCAGGGCGACAGGCATACGCACCCGTTCGACGTGCCGGTGTTGGAGAACGTATTGGCGCTGCCGTCGCAGACCTGGTTCGGCGCCGGGCAGCCGGTGAACAGCATCTGCGCCGCACACCACGCCGACGCAGCGCCGCCGCAGGTCCACGCGCCCTGCGCGTGCGCCGGTGCGCCCGCAGCCACCGCGATCGCGAACAGGATCGCGTGCACGGCCCCGCGAGCATTTGTTCCGAAGCGCCCCATGATGCCTCCCCCGCCTGGACAAATTGTGCCGTACATTGAGCGGGCGGGACCAACAATGTCAAGGGGCACGCGCAGGAGGCCCGCGAACGATCGGCGCCGGGCCGTCGCCGATGCGAGGCGACGCGCTCATTCCGGCTCGAGCTTGAGCCGGTCGGGCTGCCGGCGCTCGATCGACCACTTGAGCAGCGCGGCGCCGCGATAGACGCCGTGCGCGAACTTGCCGTACGGCATCGTGAGAAACAGCGCCATCACGAATCCGAGATGGACGGCGAGCAGCAGCCCCATGGCGCCCGTGTCGCGAAGCGCGAGCAGCGCGAGGCCGGTGGCGCTCGTGCACAGCAGCAGCGCGAGCAGGCCGTGATCGAGCGCCTTCTCCGCCTTCGCGCCGTGCTGCGGGTCGCGGCGCGCGCCAAGCGCCATGAGGCCCGCCGGACCGGCGAGCAATCCGACGCCGCCGACGGTGCCGAGCACGACGGGCACGCTGCCGTAACCGTACGGCGCGTGCCAGCCGAGCGCATAGTGGTAGAGGGATGCGACGCAGGTCGCGGCGAAGCACAGCATGAACCCGTAGAACGTGCAGTGGTGAAAGCGCCGGCGCCAGAGCGTGAAGCGGTCGTCGGCGTCGTTGCAGCCCTCGCCGTGGCCGCCGTCGAGGTACCTGAGCGTCAACGCGTTGCCGGCCGCTTCGCGTACGGACGCCGCCGATCCCGCGCCGGGCGACACGTCGCGCCAGAAGCGGCTCACGCCGACCGCGAGCGCCGCACAGGCGAACGCGAACACCGGCGCGAACAGCGCCACCAGCAGGCCGTGCGGGAACACCGCGTAGAAGTCGCCGGCCATCGGCGCGTGCCAGAGCGTGCCGTTGCGCGCGACGGCGAGCAGCAGGAACAGCGCGAGCCCTGCGCCGATCGCGAGCGCCATCGTGAGGCCGCTGCGCGCATAGAGCCTGCCGAAGCCCGCCGGCCACGCGTAATCCGCGTAGGTCGTCACGCGCACCTGCGCCATGGCCTTCGGCACGTTGACGGCGAACTCGTGCGGCGGCGCGTACTGGCACGCGTGCAGGCAGGCGCCGCAACTGTGGCACAGGTTGGCCAGGTAGTGGACGTCGGCCTTCGGAAACTCGAGCCGCCGCGCCATGGCCGGAAACACCGCGCAGAAGCCTTCGCAGTAGCGGCACGCGTTGCAGATCCGCATCACGCGGGCGACTTCCTCCACGGCGGCATCGCCGGACTCCGCCCGCGCGTCGCGCACGAGTTCGTCAAGCGGCGTCACGAAGCGCTCCTTTCGCCGCCGCCGCGGCCGCCGCGCCGGCCACGCGCCCGAACGCGGTGCCGATCGTCATGCCCACGCCCGCCGTGTAGCCCTTGCCGAGCACGTTGCCCGCCATCAACTCGCCGGCCGCGAACAGGTTGTCGCTCGGACGCCCGCCGAAATGCACGGCGGCGCGCTCGTCCACTGCCACGCCGAGGTACGTGAACGTGATGCCCGGCTTCAGCGCATAGCCGTAGTAGGGCGGCGTGTCGATCGGCCGCGCCCAGTGCGTCTTGGCCGGCGCCAGTCCCTCGGTGCGGCAGTCGTCGAGCACCGCGTGGTCGAACGTGCCCGCGCGGCACGCCGCGTTGAAGTCGTGCACGGTCTTCACGAACGCCGCCTCCGGCAGGCCGAGCGCATGCGCGAGCGCTTCCAGCGTCGCCGCCTTCTCGCCGGGAAACACCGGCGGCATGAACCGGCCGATCGCCTTCGCGTCGATGATCGAGTAGCCGATCTGGCCCGGCTGCATCGCGACGAGCCGGCCCCAGATCGCGTAGCGCTTGGGCCAGAAGTCCTCGCCCTCGTCGTGGAACCGCAGCGCGTCGCGGTTGACCATGATGCCGAGCGACACGCAATCGACGCGCGTGCAGATGCCGCCGTCGTAGAGCGGCGCGCGCGCGTCGATCGCGACGCAATGGCTCTGCGTCGGGTCGCCGATCGCGTCGGCGCCGCGGTCGATGAGGTCGCGCAGCACGACGCCCATGTTGTAGCGGGTGCCGCGGATCGCGAAGTTGTCGGCGGGCCACTCGCCGCGGTCGTTGCGGCCCCACGCCTCGCGCAGCCACGCGCGGTTCGACTCGAAGCCGCCGCTTGCCGCGACGCAGGCGCGCGCGGCGATGCGTTCGCTCCCGACGTGCGCGGCGACGAAGCGGCCGTCCGCCGTCTCGATGCGGTCGACTGGCGCGTCGTAGCGCACGGCGACGCCCAGCGCCTGCGCGCTCCGGTAGTACGCGTTGACGAGCGCCTTGCCGCCGCCCATGAAGAACGCGTTCGTGCGGCTCAATTGCAGCGTGCCGGTCAGCGACGGCTGGAAGCGAACGCCGTGGCGGCGCATCCAGTCGCGGCAGGTCGCCGACGCGCGGATCACGAGGCGGGCCAGGCGCTCGTTCGTCTGCCCGCCCGTGACGTTGACGAGGTCCTGCCAGAACTCCTCCTCGGGATAGGTGTCCGTCAGCACGTCCTGCGGCGCATCGTGCATGCAGCGCAGGTTGCGCGTGTGCACGGAGTTGCCTCCGCGCCACGCGCGGGGCGCGGACTCGAGGAGCAGCACCGACGCGCCCGCCTCGCGCGCCGTCAGCGCAGCGCACAGCGCGGCGTTGCCGCCGCCGATCACGAGCACGTCGATCATCGGCAGGTCGGAGCCGGCGCCGCGCGGTCAGTCGGGCCGGATGCCCGCGTCGCGGATCAGCTTGTCGTAGCGCGCGCGTTCGGCGGCGAGCAGCGTGGCGAACCGTTCGGTCGCGCCCGGCAGCACTTCGCCGCCGGCCGCCGCGAGTCGCGCCTTGACGTCGTCGGAGGCGAGCGCGCGCTGGATGTCCGCGTGCAGCTTCGCGACGAGCGCCGGCGGCAGCCCGGCGGGACCGATGAAGCCATACCAGACCGACGCCTCGAAGCCCGGAAAACCGGACTCCACGACCGTGGGCACGTCGGGAAAGATGACCGAGCGCGTCGGCGTCATCACCGCCAGTACGCGCAGCTTGCCGCCGGCGACCTGCGGCTGCACTTCGAGCGCGTTGACGGCCACCGCCTGCACGTGGCCGCCGATGACGTCGGTGATCGCCTGCGCTCCGCCCTTGTACGGAACGTGCGTCAGCGAAATGCCGGCCGCACGCTCGAACAGTTCCACCGCGAGGTGCGGCGTCGATCCGTTGCCCGGCGACGCGTAGTTCACCGAACCGGGCTTCGCCTTGGCGGCGGCGATCAGGTCGCCGAGCTTCCTGAATTCGGACTGCGCGCCCACCGCGAGCACGACCGGCACGCGCCCGACCAGCGAGATCGGCGTGACGTCGCGCGCGAGGTCGTACGGCGGCGGCTGGTACAGCGACATGTTGGCCGCGATCGCGTTGGCCGTGAGCATCAGCGTGTAGCCGTCGGGCGGGCTGTCGATCAGTGCGCGCATCGCGATGTTGGTCCCGCCGCCGGGCTTGTTCTCGATGATCACGGGCTGGCCCAGGCTTCCCTGCAGCTGCTGGGCCACCGCGCGCGCGACGATGTCCACGGCGCCGCCCGCCGTGTAGCCGACGATCACGCGGATGGGCTTGGCCGGATAGCCTTGCGCGCGCGCGCCGGCCGCCACGGCCAGTCCCGACAGCAGCACGGTCAGCGCCTGCCTTCTGTTCATCGCGAGGGTCCCGTCGTTGCGCGGAGCGCGCAGCGCGCTCCTCTCGTTGCGATCAAGTGTATGCGTCCGGATGCAAGCGAGGCAACCCGTATGCGCCGCGACGACGTCCACGACGACGTCGGCAAAGCGGGCCGGCCACTAGCCCGGCCGGTCGTCGGCGCGCGGACGCCAGTACGTCGGCGCGTACTTGATGCACCACGGCACCATGCACGCGGTCCAGCAGAGCATGGCCGCGACCAGTATGCCGCTGCCGGTCAGCTCGGCGCCGACGCGCAGCACGGCGGCGACCTGCAGCAGCTGGAACAGCCGCCACGTGAGCGCATCGGCGGCGAGCGTGCGCCCCGAGTGCCCGCACGTCACGCGCGTGACCATCGCAACCAGCAGCGACGACGCGAAGCCGATCGTCATCGCGTGCAGCGGCGCGAGCCCCAGGCCTTCGCCGCCGGACAGCATCCACAGCGAGCTTGCTCCGGCGAGCAGGAAGCCCACGCCGTACCAGACGAACCCGACGTGCAGCATCGCGAGCAGCCGGTTGCGCAGGCTCTGCACGAATCCCCAGCGGAGCGTGACCGCCAGCATCACCGTCGCCGCCGGCAGGTCGACGAGCCACGTGAATCCGGCGTAGCCGGCGCCGGCGATGACCGCGTGCAGCACCGGCGCGCCGACCATCAGCGCCAACAGCCAAGAAGGCCGGAACGCCTTGACGAACGGAACGACGCTCGCGGTGAAGAACGGGATCATCCGGTGGCAGACGGCGACGAACACCGGCAGCAGGAATCCCCAGACGCCGGCCGCGCCGATCCACGGATACGCGGACGTGCCGAACGCCGCGAACGCGGCCACGCAGCTCGCGCCGACGGCGAGTCCCGCCGCGACGACGACCGCGTGCACGCGGTCCGGATTGCGGCTGGCGCGGATCAGCAGCACGAAACGCGCGAGCAGCCACAGCCACGCGAACGCGTAGAGGCCGGCGGCCGCGCGCAGCGCGTCGACGCCGGCCACCTGCAGCGGCACCAGCGCGAGGGCGCTCGCGGCGGCGACGAGCGCAGGCGGAACCCACGCGGCCGGCGGCGGCGGCGCGACGTCGAGCCACTTCGGGCCTGCGGTGAACATGAAGCCGAACATGAAGAACGGCGCGAAGCCGCAGGTCATCACCAGTGCGTGGACGACGGTGTCGGGCATCGCCGACGACGGCGGCGGGATCTCCGGCGCCGCGCGCGCGACGAGCACCCACAGCCACCACAGCGAAACGAGCGCGATCTGTGCGACGCCGGCCAGGAAGAAGAAGCGATGCGGGACGCCGAGCAGCAGGCGCGACGCGCCGACCCGCCGCGTTTCCTGGCGAATCTCGAACGTGCGCAGCATCGCCTGGGCCCTCAGGCGCCGGCCGGCGCGGGGCGCGCGCCGGTCAGCACGTAGTCGATCAGGTCGCGCACCGGGCGGATCTCGCTGCCGAACGGCAGCGCCGACGCGCCGCGGAAGAAGAGCCCCTTCGCGACGTCGCCGCGCAGGGCGGCGGCGAGCTGCATGTCGATGCAGAACTGCCCGACCTTCGCGTTGCCGTCGCGCAGCCCGCACTGGACGAGGCAATCGAACTTGAGCGTGCAACGCGACCGCTTGCGCGCAACGGCGGACAGCTTCGGCAGGTACTTCATGTAATTCTCGAGCCACGGCGTGCGCACGGCGCGCGCGGGCAGGCCCGCCACGCTCATGAATTCGACGATGTCCTCCGGCTTCGCGTCGGCCAGCACGTGCTTGAAGGCGTCGTCCGCGTCGCCTTCCTCGGTGACGGCGAACGCCGTGCCGAGCTGCACGGCGGAGGCGCCCAGCGCGAACAGTTCGCGGACGCGCTGGTGCGTGTTGATCCCGCCGGCAGGGATCAGCGGGACCTGCCGTTGCGCGATGCCTTCGGCCTCGAAGAACGCAAGCGTCTCCGGCAGCACGCGCTCGAAGTCGAAGCGCGGGTCGGCCAGGTCCTCGACCTTCGCGGCGCCCAAGTGTCCTCCCGCGTACCGCGGATGCTCGATGACGATGGCGTCGGGCAGCCGGCCCTTGCGCGCCCACTTCTTCACGACGAGCGCGATGCCGCGCGCGTCCGACAGGATCGGGATCAGCGCGATCTTCGGAAATTCCCGGGCCAGGTCGGGAAGGTCGAGCGGCAATCCCGCGCCGACGACGATCGCATCCGCGCCGCTTACGCAGGTCTGTCGCACGTACGGCGCGTACTCGGAGACTGCGCGCATGACGTTGACGGCGACCATGCCGGCGCCTTCGGCGATCGACCGGGCCGCGCGAATCTCGCGGTCGAGCGCCTCGAGGTTCGCGGCGTCGACGCACGCCTTGTCGCGGTTGCGGCTTCTCGCCATCAGGTCCGGGTGATGCCGGCGCAGGTCGACGCTGGAGATCGTGCCGACGGCGCCGGCGCGCGCGACGGCGCCGGCCAGGCGGTGCGCGGAAACGCCGACACCCATGCCGCCCTGCACGACGGGCAGCACGCAATGGTCGCGGATGCGCAGCGGCGGGAACGCCTGCGCGTCGAGGTAGGACGGCGTGGACGCGGAACGTGGAGCAGCGGCCAAGGGAATCCGGCATCAAGCCGGCGAGACTCGAAGGGTGCAATCTACGGGGATGCCCCGCCGGCGTCGTTGACCCCCGTCAAGCGTTGCGGCGCGCTTTGACCATGTTAACTTTGCGGCTATCGGCGCGCCCCCACAGGCTTGCGCCGCGGGCGTCGATCCCAGCATGAAGCTACCCGCCGAAGACCTGCGCAAGCTCGCCGACCTGCTCGACCAGGTCGTGGACAAGGCGGCCGCCGAGCGCGACGCGTGGTTCGCCGCACTCGACGACGACAGCGCGCGGCTGGCGCCGACGCTGCGCGGCGTGCTCGACGGGACGGTCACGCTGGAGACGGTCGACCTGGTCGCACGCCGCGCCGGCGGCGCGGGCGAGCCGACGCCGGCGCGGCACGCCTACGCGGCCGGCGACGCCGTCGGCCCCTACCGATTGCTGGGGGAGATCGGCACCGGCGGCATGGGCGCCGTGTGGCTCGCCGAGCGCAGCGACGGCGCGTACGAGCGTCGCGTCGCGCTCAAGCTGCCGCACGCGAGCATGGGCCGCGGATTGGCCGAGCGGTTCGCGCGCGAGCGCCACATCCTGGCCGGCCTCGAGCATCCGCACATCGCGCGCCTGTACGACGCCGGCGTGGACGCGCACGGCTCGCCATACCTGGCGCTCGAATACGTCGAGGGACTGCCGATCGACCGCTATTGCGACGAACACGCGTTGTCCGTCCGCGAGCGGCTGGGCCTGGTGCTGCAGGTGGCGCGCGCCGTCGCTTACGCGCACTCGCGGCTGGTCGTGCACCGCGACCTGAAGCCGTCGAACATCCTCGTCACCGCCGGCGGCGAAGTGCGGCTGCTCGACTTCGGCATCGCGAAGCTCGTCGCCGGCGACGAATCCGACGCCACGCAGCTCACGCGCCTCGTCGGCCGCCCGCTGACGCCCGACTACGCGTCGCCCGAGCAGGTGCAGGGCGCGCCGATCGGAACCGCGAGCGACGTGTATTCGCTCGGCGTGGTCGCGTACGAACTCCTGACCGGCGCGAAGCCCTACCGGCTGAAGCGGCGCAGCACCGCCGAGCTCGAGGAAGCGATCCTGACCGCCGATCCGATCCCGGCAAGCCAGGCGGCCGACGATCCGGCGCGCAAGCGGCTGCTTCGCGGCGACCTCGACGCGATCCTCGGGCAGGCGATGCGCAAGGCGCCCGGCGATCGCTACGCGAGCGTCGATGCGTTCGCGCAGGACATCGAGCGCCACCTGCGCGGCGACCCCGTGCACGCACGCCCCGACAGCGCCGCGTACCGGCTGCGCAAGTTCGTCGCGCGCAACCGCGTGGGCGTCGGCGCGGCGGCGATCGTGACCGTGGCGCTGGTCGCCGGCGCCGGCGTCGCGTGGTGGCAGGCGAACGAGGCGCGCGCGCAGGCGGCGGTCGCGCACCAGCAGGCCGACGTCGCGAAGAAGGAGGCGCAGCGCGCGCGCGCCGTCGAAGGCTTCATGGTCGACCTGTTCCGCACCAACAGCCACCAGCAGGCCGATCCGCTGAAGGCGCAGCAGACGACGGCGCGCCAGCTGCTCGACATCGGCGCGGCGCGCGTCAACGAAGCGCTGAAGGACGCCCCCGAGAGCCGCATGCAGATGCTCAACACGCTGGCCGACATGTACGTGCAGCTCGGCCTGACGCAGCAGGCCATGGACCTGCAGCGCAGCAGCATCGACGTCGCGCGCATCGTGCACGGCCCGGACGACCCGAAGCGCGCCGACGCGCTGCTCGGCTACGTCGCGGTGCTGAACGAGACGCCGCGCCGCAGCGAGACGCCCGCGCTGCTCGCCGAAGCGGCGGCGGCGCTCGACGCCGCCGGCGACCGGACGTCGTTCGTGCGCGCGGCGCTGCTGCTCGAGACCGCGCGCTACAACCGCTACGAGGCGCTGCCGGCCGCGCGGGCGTCGGCGGACGCGGCGGTCGCGTTCTTCGTCGCGCATCATCCGGAACGCGCGTCGCTGGTCACCGCCTATCGGCTGGCCGGCATTGCGCGGCTGCAGGCGGGCCGCTACGGCGAAGCCGAGGCGTCGTTTCGATCGGCGGTGGACACCGCGGCGCGGCGCGGCGCCTCCGGTCCCGCCTGGCGCGTCGGCGCGATCGCCGAGCTGGCCGAAGCGCAACTGCCGCAGATGAAGGTCGACGACGCGGAGGCGAGCCTGCGCCAGGCGCTGGCGGACACGATGAAGGTCAACGGCCCGGCGCATCCGGAGACGCTGATGACGCAGCTCAAGGTCGCCAACCTGCTGATCGTGACCGGACGCACGTCCGAAGGACTGGCGATGCAGGCGGCGGTGCGCGAGGCGATCGAGCGCAATCCGGCCCGGTTCCGCGAGCGATGGCGCGCCAACGCGACGGAGCTGCTGAACGCGACGACGCTCGCGCGCGGCCGGCCGGACCTGCTCGCGCCGATCATCGAGGAGGACGTCGCCGGCTTGCGCGCGGCGTTGCCGAATTCCGGCGTGCGCGTGCGTCGCGAGCTGCAGCTCGCCGAGGTGTGGACGGCGCTCGGCCGTTACGCGGACGCCGCCGCGCAGCTCGACCGGGTCGCCGCGGAGTGGACGCGTTACACCGGCGGCGAGGCGCCGGCGGCGGCGTCGAATCCGATCACGCTCGCTCGCGTGCGCTGGTCGCTCGCGCAGGGCCGCGCGGACGAGGCGCTGGCGCTGCTGGACCGCGCGTACGTCGCGCAGGACGCGGCAGCCGCAGACGCGATCGGCGCGTCGATCGAGCGCGCCCGCGCGCTGCGGATGCGCGGCGACGCGGCGGCGGCGATCGGCGCCGCGAACGCGGCGCTCGCTGAATTGCACGCGCGGTCGCCCACGTACACGCTGCCGCAGCTGGAGGCGGGAGCGCTGCAGGCGCTCGGCGAAGCGCAGGCGCGGGCGGGAGAGCGCAGGGCCGCCGAGGCGAACCTCGCGCGCGCGCTCGAGCTGCGGCGCGAACACGACGACCCGGCCAGCGTGTGGCGGCGCTCCGTGCAGGCGGCGCTGGACGAGGCGCGCGGCGACCGGACCGCTACGCGCGCAGTTCGATGATCGGCACGTGCGCCGACAGTCGCGCGAGCAATTCGCCGTCGAGCACGACGCCTTCGGGCGCCGAGGCGATCAGCGTCGGGTTCGCGCAGCCGGTCGGCCGGAACGGCTGGACGATCCAGCGCACGACGCCCCGCGCGGCCAGATCGCGGGCGAGCGCTTCGAGCGCGTCGGGAGGCGTGAGCGCCGGATGCACGGTCGTGCGCACTTCGTACGCGATGCCGGCGCGGAGCACGAGTTCGAGGCTGGCCAGCGCGCTGTGGCCGCTGCCTTCGGTGCCGGTCACCGCCTCGTAGTGCGTGGCCGGCGCCTTGACGTCGAGGCCGACCCAGTTGACGCGCGGCAACGCCTCGGCGAGTCGGCGCGGGTATGCGCCGCTCGTGTGCAGGCCGACGGCGAATCCGAGCGCGCGCACCGATTCGATGGCCGGCAGCAGCGCCGCCTGCGCCGTCGGCTCGCCGCCGGAGAACACGACGGCGTCGAGCAGTCCGCGGCGCGTCGCCAGCCAGTACGCGATCGCCGCGAAGTCGAGCTCGCGCGTTCCGCGCGACGGCATCAGGTGCGGATTGTGGCAATACGCGCACTCCCACGGGCACCCCTGGCAGAACACCACCGCGGAAAGCGCGTCGGGGTAGTCGGTGGTCGTGAACGGGACGAAGCCGCCGACGTGCAGGCGCGAGGGGCCGGCCTGCGCGGGCGTCACGGCGACGACGCGGCGCGCTACGGCTTCGCCGGCGTGCACGGCTCGCGGAAGAAGCGGCGCTCGCAGTGCTCGCCCTTCTTGCCGATGTTGAACGACGCGACCGGCCGGTGGTAGCCCATCACGCGCGTCCACACCTCGCAGCGCTGGCGCTCGTCGTCGGCCAGCGTCAGCGGTGCGGCGAGGTGCTTCGTGTCGGTCATCGAGTTCATCGTGGTCTCCTGGGGGGGCTTCACGCGGCAAGCCGGCGCCGCTTCTCGGCAAGCTTCTCCTCGTCGCACCTGGGGCAGAACTGGTGCTCGCCGGCCAGATAGCCGTGCTTCGGGCAGATCGAGAACGTCGGCGTGACCGTGATGTACGGCAGCCGGAAACGCTCGAGCGCCCGGCGCACGAGCGTCTTGCACGCGGCCGCGGACGAAAGCCGCTCGCGCATGTAGAGGTGCAGCACGGTGCCGCCGGTGTACCGCGTCTGCAGCGGCTCCTGCCTGGCGAGCGCCTCGAACGGGTCGTCGGTGAAGCCGACCGGCAATTGCGAGCTGTTCGTGTAGTACGGCTGCTCGGGCGTGCCCGCCTGCAGGATGTCCGGCCAGCGCTTGCGGTCCTCCTTCGCGAACCGGTACGTCGTGCCCTCGGCCGGCGTGGCCTCGAGGTTGTACATGTGGCCGGTCGTTTCCTGGAATTCCCGGATGCGCGCGCGCAGGTGGTCGAGCAGGCGCAGCGCGAACGCGTGTCCGTACTCCGTCGTGATGTCCTCGCGGTCGGCGGTGAAGTTGCGCACCATCTCGTTGACGCCGTTGACGCCGATCGTCGAGAAGTGGTTGCGCAGCGTGCCCAGGTAGCGCTTGGTGTACGGGAACAGGCCCTCGTCGATCAGCCGCTGGACGACCTTGCGCTTCACCTCGAGGCTGTCGCGCGCGAAGTCCATCAGCTCGTCGACGCGCTCGTACAGGCCGATCTCGTCGCCCGCGTACAGGTAGCCCAGCCGCGCGCAGTTGAGCGTCACGACGCCGACCGATCCCGTCTGCTCGGCCGAGCCGAAGAGCCCGTTGCCGCGCTTTAAGAGCTCGCGCAGGTCGAGCTGCAGGCGGCAGCACATCGACCGGATCATGTTGGGCTTCAGTTCCGAGTTCAGGAAGTTCTGGAAGTACGGCAGCCCGTACTTCGCCGTCATCGCGAACAGCGCGTCGCAGTTCGGGTGGTCCCAGTCGAAGTCGGGCGTGATGTTGTACGTCGGGATCGGGAACGTGAACACGCGACCCTTGGCGTCGCCCTCGGTCATCACCTCGATGTAGGCGCGGTTGATGACGTCCATCTCGGCCTGCAGGTCGCCGTACGTGAACGGCATTTCCACGCCGGCGATGACCGGGATCTGCTCGCGCAGGTCTTCCGGGCACACCCAGTCGAACGTGAGGTTCGTGAACGGCGTCTGCGTGCCCCAGCGCGACGGCACGTTCAGGTTGTAGATCAGCTCCTGGATGCACTGCTTGACGGCGGTGTAGGGCATCGCGTCGCGGCGGACGAACGGCGCCATGTACGTGTCGAACGACGAGAACGCCTGTGCGCCCGCCCACTCGTTCTGCAGCGTGCCCAGGAAATTGACGATCTGCCCGACGGCGCTGGACATGTGCTTCGGCGGCCCCGAGTCGACCTTGCCGGGCACGCCGTTCAGGCCTTCGTGCAGCAGCTGGCGCAGCGACCAGCCGGCGCAGTAGCCGGCCAGCATGTCGAGGTCGTGGATGTGCACGTCGCCGTCGCGGTGCGCGCGGCCGATCTCCGGCGCGTAGACGTGCGACAGCCAGTAGTTGGCGACGACCTTGCCGGAAACGTTGAGGATCAGTCCGCCGAGCGAGTAGCCCTGGTTCGCATTGGCGTTGACGCGCCAGTCCTTCTGCTCCAGGTACTCGTCGACCGAGGCGGCGACGTCGACCAGCGTCCTGCGGTCGGCGCGCAACCGCTCGTGGCGGTCGCGATAGACGATGTACGCGCGCGCCGTGTGGAACCAGCCGGCGGCGGCGAGCGTGTGCTCGACGCAGTCCTGGATCGTCTCGATGTCGGGCGCGCCGCCGGCGTGCCGATGCGCGAGCACCCGGCCCACCGCGTCGGCGAGCGACTGCGCTTCGTCCGCGTCGAACTCGCCGGTGGCCGCGCCGGCGCGCGCGATCGCCGACGCGATCTTCGAGAGTTCGAACGAGACGCGATGGCCGGCGCGCTTGACGACTTCGGCGGGAAAGGCGGGCGCTTCGGACGAGCGCGGCTGCGCCATCGTGGTTCCTCCTGGACTTGCGCGCGCGGCACGCCTTGGCCGCAAACGCAATACGTTGTGGTTTCAGCGGAGGCTAGCCCCAACGCCTTGGGCCGGCAATGCGCGGGCCCGTCCGGACGCCGGTTCGTTGACTTTCGTCAAACTTCGGTGCCGCGCACGCAACACCGCCTTGCGCGGAGGCACGGTTGCCCGGCGGACGCGCCGGGCCTACCATCCTGCACGCCCGTCGCCTTCTGGAGCCCGTCCCATGCCGCGCATTCGCTTCGCTCGTAGACTCGCCGGCCTCGTCGTGCTGGCCGTGTGCACCGCGGCACTCGCCGCGTGGCCGGACCGCACGATCCAGTACGTGATCCCGTTCGCGCCGGGCGGCGAATCCGACGTCGCCGCGCGCCTGCAGGCGCTGGTGTTCAAGGCCAAGTACGGGCAGGACATGATCATTCTGAACAAGCCGGGCGCGGGCGGCGCGCTCGCGTGGTCGCAGATGAACAACATGCCCGGCGACGGCTACACGATCGTCGGCGTCAACCTGCCGCACATCGTTCTGCAGCCGCTCGAACCCGGCGCCAACTTCAAGACCGAGGACGTGACGCCGGTCTACTTCTTCCACTACACGCCTGACGCGGTCATCGTCGCGGCGGACAGCCCGTTCAAGACGCTCGACGACCTGGTACGCGCGGCGCGCGAGAAGCCGGAGACCGTAACGTTCGCGGGCTCCGGCACGAACTCGGCCAACCAGTCGCGCAGGTGCGCTTCGACCGCGACTTCAAGGTCAAGACGACGTACGTGCCGTTCAAGGGCACCGGCGACATGGTGTCGTCGATCCTCGGCGGGCACGTGGCCGCGGCGATGTCGTACTCGACGCTCGCGATCCTGCAGAAGGGCAAGATGCGGATGCTCGCCGTCGCGACCGAAAAGCGGCTCGCACAGTTTCCGGACACGCCGACGTTTCGCGAGCTCGGCATCGACTGGGTCGACGGCGCCTACCGCGGCATCGGCGTGCCGAAGTCCACGCCGCCGGAGCTGCGCCGCCAGGTCTCCGACATGATGGACGCGATCAACAAGGATCCGGAGCTGCGCCGCAAGATGTTCGAGGGCGGCTTCGAGGTCACCGACATCTCGCTCGACCAGATTCCGGCGTTCCTCAAGGCGCGCACGGTCGACTACATGACGTCGGCAAGGACGCTGGGGTTGGTGAAATAGAAGCGGAGTCGGATCCCGGCTTACAGCGTCTGGCTGATCCGGTACAGCCCTTCGAGCACGAGGTTGTCGTGCAGCTGGAACGGAATGGCAAGCCGCGGCGCGACGGCGCCGGCGGCGCCGCCGGAGAGCACGCACACGACGTCGGGCGTCTCCCGCTGCTCGATCGCGAACAGCCGCTCGATCGTGCCCGCCTGCGCATGCTGGCAGCCGCTGGCGATCGCGTCGACGGTCTGCGTCGGATAGGTCGCGAACTCGCCGTCCTGGTCGGGCAATGCCGCCGTGCCTTCGTGCAGCGAGCGCAGCATCAGGCCGAGGCCCGGAATGATCATCCCGCCCTTGAACACGCCGTCCGCCGAGAGGAAGTCGAGCGTGGTCGCGGTGCCGCACATCACGACCATCGCGGCCCGCGCGCCGAGAAGATGCCGCGCGCCGAGCAGCGCGGCCCAGCGGTCGGAGCCGAGCTGCGCCGGGTTGCGGTAGCGGTTGGTGACGCCGCACTGCGCCTCCTGCGGCACCAGCCAGTACGGCGCCGGCGCGTCCGGCCACACTTCGAGCATCCGGATCGTCGACGCGCGAACGCGGGATCCGGCGACGTTGGAGATGACGATCCGCGACGGCGCGGGCAGCTTGCCGAACTGCACGGGCAGCGCCGTGATCTCCTCGAGCAGCGCGTGGCCGGACTCAAGGCGATTCTCGCGCGCGGCGCCGTCGGCGGTCGGCTGGAACAGCCCCCACTTGAGGAACGTGTTGCCGACGTCGATCAGGAGCGTGTAGTCGCGCGGCGCGGGCATGGCGAAGGGCGAAGGATGGAACCGGCCGAAGCTTACATCGGATCGAGCGGATAGATGGGCCGCGCGAGCTTCCGGTACGGATAGACGGTCAGGTCGGCATTGGTCACGCCCGCGCCCGCGCATTCGACGATGTGCGACGCGATCGGCTTGAAGCCCGCGCGGTAGTGGATGCGCGACTTCAGCATCAGGTAGCGCTTCTGCCGCGGGTCGATGCCCGCGTGCGTGAACACGCCGACGTCGAACGGCTCGTGCGGGCGCTCGGTGACGACGATCTGGACCCGCGCCCCCCTGTTTTCCACCTCGAGCACCGCAGTGCGGCCCAGGAAGGTCTTGACGCCCGTGTACATCGGGCCGGTGATCGTGAACACGCCGTCGGTGATCGCCTGCACGCGGCCTTCGACGATCAGCGGCGAGCCCTTGAGGCCGATCGACGGCATGTCGGTGTGGCCGCCCAGCGCGACCTTCACGCGCTGGCCCACGCCGGCGTCGACCATCGTCGCCACGGCGGCGGGGTCGCGGATCGGCGCGATCGCGACGTCGTCGAGCTGCTGATCGAGGATCTCGGCAACGACGGTCATCACGTCCTGCGCGCCGCCCGACCCGCAGTTGTCGCAGTGGTCGATCAACAGCACCGGCGCACCGGGGTTGGCGAGGCCCAGCGCCTTTGCGCGCGCGACGGATTCCTTCAACGGCGGCGCGTGGAACACGTACTCGGCGCGGCGCTCCCACGCCATGCCCAGCATGTGGTTGCAGACGGTGCGCGCGTGCTCGCGGCCGCCGTGCCGCGCGTCGGCGACGACGATCGCCGACACGCCCGTGTACGGCGTGTCCGCGTGCGGGAACGACGGCAGCAGCGTGGCGGCGAGCACGGTGCCGTCGGCTTCCATGTGCCGCGCGAACGCCAGGATGTCGCCGGACGGCCCGTCCTCGGGCGCGTGCCGCATCACCGACGCGATCAGCGGCTTGCTGCCCCACGCCATGACCGGCTCGATCGCGCCGTCCAGCGCGCCGACCAGGATGCCGCCTGCGAGCTTGCCCGCCTCGTACATGTCGACGTGCGGGTAGGTCTTGTAGCCGGCGATCACCGTCGAGTTGTCGACCAGCGCGCCGGAGAGGTTCGTGTGGTAATCGAGCGCGACGGCGATCGGCACCTGCGGCGCGATCCGCCGCAGCCGCTGCACGATCTCGCCTTCGGCGTCGTCGCAGTCGTCGATCACCATCGCGCCGTGCAGGTCGAGGAACACGGCGTCGCAGCCGGCGCGTACGGCGTCCTCGAGCGGCCGCACCAGCGCCTCGAACGTCGCGCGCGAGGCCTTGTTCGACGGCCACGATTCCGCGGCGACCGGCGTCACGATCTCCGCCTGCTCGCGGCGCGCGAGGTCGAGGTACGCGGCCATCGGCGTGTTCGTGTGCTCGAATCGCGCGCGGGCGGCTTCGCCGAACGCCGGGCCTTCGCCGTGGCCGAACGACGACAAGGGGGTCGCGATCGGCGAGAACGTGTTGGTCTCGTGCTTGATCAGGCCGATGACGTAGCGGCGGCGCACGGCGCGGCTAGCCGGGCGAGAACGCCGGACCCAGCGGCTTCAACCGCAGGCCGCGGCGCAGTCGCGTCCATTCGAACATCGTCGGATCGGCCTTCGCCGGGCCGGGCGCGACGACGACCAGCACTTCCCGCGCGATCGGCTGGAAGTCGGCGCGGAAGTGCACGGAGCTCTTCAGCGCGAGTATCCGCTGCTGCACGGGCTCGATGCCGACGTGGCGGAACATCTCCTGGTCGGCCGCCTGCACCTTCTTCGACGCGAGCACGACGCGCACGTTGCCTTTTTGCAGCACCGCCATCGGGCCGAGGTTCATCTTGAATCCCTTGAACATCGGGCCCGTGCACGTGAACACGCCGTCGGCGAGCGCGACGACCCTGAACTCGCCGGCCAGCGGCACGTGGCCGGGCACGCCCGACGTCTCGCCCAACCGGAACTCCGCCACGCGGTCGAGTCCGACCTCGTGCGCCTGCTTCGCCGATGCGCGGTCGATCAGGAGGCCGAGCACGGCGTCGCGCGGATCGCGCGCAAGCAGCGCGGCCAGCAGGCCGGTCGTGTCGCCGTTGCCGCCGGCGCCGGGGTTGTCCTGCGTGTCGGCCAGCACGACCGGCGCGCCCGGCTCGCCGCGCTGCGCGGCGCGCGCGACCGCTTCTTCGGCGCTGTACAGGTCGAGCGCGAACTCGGCTTCCGCGTCGTGCACGGCGTGCGCGAGCGCGTCGACCGCGCGCTGCACGCGCACCGCGTCGGGGCCGTAGCCGAACACCGCCATCTGGCACTCCGGAAAGTCGGCCATCGGAAATCCCGGCGTGAACGACAGCACGGTGTCGTGCTCGCGCTCGAGCGCGTCGAGCAGGTCGTAGAGCCGGCGTCCCGGCTCGATGAACGTCGACTGCGACGACAGCCCGGTCAGGAAGTCGAGCGGGCGCATCGCCCGGGCCAGCGGCCGGCCGGCGGCCAGCGTGCGTCCGAGCAGGCCGGCCGCGCGCGCGCCGGTGGCGGCCATGTCGACGTGCGGATAGGTGCGGTACGCGACCATGCCGTCGGCGTGCTCCATCATCGCGCGCGTCACGTTCGCGTGCAGGTCGAGGCTCGCGATCACCGGGACGCGCGGTCCGACGACGCGTCGCACGCGCGCGAGGATCTCGCCTTCGCCGTCGTCGAGATGCTCGGTCACCATCGCGCCGTGCAGGTCGAGGTACACGCCGTCCAGCGGGCCGACGGCCTGCAGGCGCGACACCAGCTCGCCGACGATCCGCTCGAATGCGTCGCGCGTGACGTGCGCCGACGGCGACGCCGCGCCCCACGCGAGGCCGGGCGTGCGGTGCGCCGCCGCGTGCAGCGCGTCGATCGCGCCGGTGGCCGGGATGTTCGCGCCGGCCAGCCGCGGCGCGATCGCGTCGCCGAAACACAGGGCGGGCCAGGCGCCGCCCTGTTCGAACGCGTTATAGTCCGCCTTCGACGGCGCGAACGTGTTCGTCTCGTGCTGGAAACCGCCGACTGCAATGACCGCCATCTCGTGGACCTCGATCGCGTGCGCGAGCGCGGCAGCGTAGCACATCGCGAGGAGCCGGATTGGAGACGACGGACGCGCTTTGGAAGTGGGACGCGGTCGCGCTGGCGGAGGCCATACGTGCGCGGAAGATTTCCGCGCGCGACGCGGTCGCCGCGTGCGTGGACCGGATGCACGCGGTCAATCCGCGCCTCAACGCCGTCACCGTCGACCTGTCGGAGCACGCGCGTGCGCTCGCCGACCGCGCCGACGAGGCCGTCGCGCGCGGGGAGCGACTGGGACCGCTGCACGGCGTGCCGGTGACGATCAAGGAGAACGTCGACCAGGCGGGCTGCGCGACGGTCAACGGCGTGGCCGCATACCGCGACGTGATCGCCGCCGAGGACAGCCCGGTCGTCGCCAACTGGAAGAAGGCCGGAGCGATCGTCATCGGCCGCACGAACACGCCGGCGTTCAGCTTCCGCCTCGACACCGTCAACGACTTCCGTGGCCGCACGTACAGCCCGTGGTCGCGCGGCCACACGCCGGGCGGATCGTCCGGTGGCGCGTCGTCGTCGGTGGCGGCGGGCGTCACGCCGCTCGCGCACGGCAACGACATCGCAGGCTCGGTCCGCTATCCGGCGTACTGCACAGGGATCGCGGGCCTGCGTCCGTCGTTCGGACGCGTCCCCGCGTACAACGGCACGTCCAAGGCCGAACGCACGATCTCGGCGCAGCTGATGTCCGTGCAGGGCGCGCTCGCACGCTCGGTGCGCGACGTCCGCCTGGGCTTCGAGGCGATGGCGCAGCACGATCCGCGCGATCCGTGGTGGACGCCGGCGCCGCTCGAATGGCCCCGCCGGACGGCGCTGCGCGCCGCTCCCGCCGGGGGGCAGGTGCCTTGGGGCGGCCCGGCGGCACACTCCGGCCTTGCCGCCGACCTGCCCATCCGCGTGGCGATCGTCGACCGGGCGGAGGACCTGGGCGGCATCGCGCCGTCGCCGCCGGTCGCGGCCGCCATTGTGCAGGCCGCGCAGGCGCTGCGCGACGCCGGCTACGAGGTGGTCGCCGACCGCACGCCCGGCTTCGCCCGCGCGTTCGAGCTGTGGTTCGAGATGATGATCCCGGAATTCCGCCGGTTCATGCACGCCGATTTCGAGCGCGACGGCGACGACGGGATCCGCGTCGCGATGCGCTTCGTGCTCGACAACGTGCCGGAGCGCGGCGAGGAGGCCCACCTGCGCGCGCTCGCCGAGCGCACGCGGCTGATCCGCGACTGGAACCTGTTCCTCGCGCGCACGCCGCTGGTGCTCACGCCGGTGTGCACGGAGCTGCCGTACGCGCATGGATTCGACCTCGAGAGCGCGGCGCGCACGCAGCGGCTGTGGCAGGAGGCGGCCACGCTGATGGCCGTGCCGGTGCTCGGGCTGCCGGCGATGGCGGTGCCCACGGGCGTCGTCGACGGCCTGCCGGTCGGCGTGCAGATCGTCGGGCCGCGCTTTGGCGAGGACCTGGCGCTGGCGGCCGCGGCGGCCATCGAGGCGCGCGCGCCGCGGCTGACGCCGATCGATCCGCTGTAACATCGTGTAATGGGGTCTGACCCCATTACAAGTTTCGATGGAGAACGCCATGTGCAAGCTCCGCTCGTTCGTCGTCGCGCTGGCCGCGCTGCTGGTCGCGGCGCCGCTGGCCGCGCAGACCACGCTGCGCGTGGTCAAGCACTCGGACCTCAAGATCGTCGACCCGATCTGGACCACCGCGTACATCACGCGCGACCACGGCTACATGATCTACGACACGCTGTTCGCGACCGACGCGACCGGCCAGGTCAAGCCGCAGATGATCGACAGGTACGAACTCTCCGCCGACAGGCTGACCTGGACCATGACGCTGCGCGACGGCCTGCTGTGGCACGACGGCGCGCCGGTGACCGCCGAGGACTGCGTCGCGTCGATCCGCCGCTGGGGCGCCCGCGACGCGATGGGCCAGAAGATGATGTCGTTCGTCAAGGACATGCCGGTGGTGGATGCGAAGACGTTCCGCATCGTGCTCGCCGCGCCGACGGGTCTCGTGCTCACCGCGCTCGGCAAGCCGTCGTCGAACGTGCCGTTCATGATGCCCAGGCGCGTGGCCGCCACCGACCCCAACACGCAGATCTCCGACTACACGGGCTCGGGACCTTTCGTGTTCAAGACGGACGAATGGAAGCCCGGCGACAAGTCGGTGTACGTGAAGTGGGAAAAGTACAAGCCGCGCGCGGAACCGGCGTCGGGCCTCGCCGGCGGCAAGGTCGCCAAGGTCGATCGCGTCGAGTGGCGGCAGCTGGCCGACCAGCAGACGGCCGTCAACGCGCTGATCGCCGGCGAGATCGACTTCATCGAGCAGCCGTCGCACGACCTGCTGCCGATCCTGCGCAGGGATCCGAACATCAAGCTCGTCGACTGGAACCCGCTCGGCAACCAGTACGCGTTCCGCTTCAACACGACGGCCAAGCCGTTCGACAACGTCAAGGTGCGCCAGGCGGTGGTGATGGCGCTCAACCAGGAGGACTTCCTGCAGGCGGTGATCGGCGACAGGCAGTACTACAAGACGTGCAAGGCGCTGTTCGTCTGCGGCAGCCCGCTCGCATCCGACAAGGGGATGGACGGCCTGCTCGAATCGAACTTCGCGAAGTCGCAGGCGCTGCTGAAGGAGGCGGGCTACGACGGCACGCCGATCGTGCTGCTGCATTCGACCGACCTGCAGGTGCTGACCAATCTCGCGCCGGTCGCGAAGCAGCTGCTGGAGAAAGGCGGCTTCAAGGTCGACATGCAGTCGATGGACTGGCAGAGCGTCGTCGCGCGGCGTACGAAGAAGGATCCGCCGGCACAGGGCGGATGGCACGCGATGCTGACGTCGTGGGTGTCGGCCGACATCCTGAACCCGGTGTCGACGGCGTTCCTGAACGCGAGCTGCGACAAGGCGCCGTTCGGCTGGCCGTGCGACGCCGAGATGGAAAGGCTGCGCGACGACTTCGCGCGCGAGACCGACCCGGCGAAGCAGAAGGCGATCGCCGAAGCGGTGCAGGTGCGCTGGACGCAGTATCCGACGCACGTGCACCTGGGTCAGTGGTACCAGCCCGGCGCGGTGCGCAGGAGCGTGGACGGCGTGGTCGTCGCGCCGGCGTCGGTGTTCTGGAACATTTCGAAGACCGGCAAATAGCGCGGTTCGCCGTGTACGCCTAACTGCGGCGGCCACCACCGATGCTCGCCTACGTCGGTCGCCGCCTGCTCGCGACGATTCCGGTGATGGCGATCGTCGCCGTCTTCGTGTTCGCGCTGCTGCGGCTCACGCCCGGCGACCCGGCGGCGATCATCGCGGGGTCGGCGGCGACCGCGCAGGAAGTCGCGGGCATCCGCGCGAAGCTCGGCCTCGACGCGCCTGTGATCACGCAGTTCTTCGTCTGGCTGTCGCGGATGGCGACCGGCGACTTCGGCGAATCGTTCTACTTCAAGAAGGGCGTGGCCGAGCTGATCGGCGGCCGCATCGAGCCCACGCTGATGCTGTCGCTGACGACGATGGCGCTGTCGATCGCGATCGCGGTGCCCCTTGGCGTGGTGGCGGCGTACCGCCATGGAACGTGGGTCGACCGGGTGGTCATGGGCTTCTCGGTGCTCGGCTTCTCGGTGCCGGTGTTCGTGATCGGCTACTCGCTGATCTACGTGTTCGCGATCGTGTTGAACTGGCTGCCGGTGCAGGGCTACCAGCCGCTGCGCGAAGGGGTCTGGGGCTGCCTGCAGCGGCTGGTGCTGCCCAGCGTCACGCTGTCGGTGATCTACGTCGCGCTGATCGCGCGCATCACGCGCACCAGCGTGCTCGAAGTGCTGTCGGAAGACTACATCCGAACGGCGCGCGCGAAGGGCCTCACCCCGCGGACGGTGCTGATGCGGCACGCGCTGCGCAACGCCGCGGTGCCGATCGTCACGGTCATCGGCATCGGCGTCGCGCTGCTGATCGGCGGCGTCGTAGTCACCGAAAGCGTGTTCAGCATTCCCGGGCTCGGGCGCCTGACGGTCGACGCCGTGCTCGCGCGCGACTATCCGACCGTGCAGGCGGTGATCCTGCTGTTCTCGTTCGTGTACGTGCTGATCAACCTGGCCGTCGACCTGTCGTACACGGCGCTCGACCCGAGGATCCGGTATTAGCAAAGTATCTCCCCCGAACGGCGCTTCGCGCCGCTCCTCCCCAGGGGGGCGGGCGCCTTGGGGCGGCCCGGCGGCGCGCTGGCGCTCATTGGCGCGCAACCCGACCGCGATGGCCGGCGCGGCGATCCTCGCGCTCGTGTGCCTGATCGGGTTGGCGGCGCCGCTGGTCACGCCGCTCGACCCCGGCGCGATCAATCCGTCGTTTCGCAACAGGACGCCCGGCACCGAGGAGACCGTGCGCGCCGCCGACGGTACGAAGACGGCCATCACGCACTGGATGGGCACGGATTCGCTCGGCCGCGACGTCTACGCACGCGTCGTGTACGGCGCGCGCGCGTCGCTCACCGTCGGCGCCGCCGTCGCGGCGATCAGCGTCGCGATCGGGCTCGCGATCGGGTTGCTGTCCGGCTACGTGCGCTGGCTCGACGCAATCGTGATGCGCGTGATGGACGGCGTGATGGCGATCCCGGCGATCCTGCTCGCAATCGCGCTGGTCTCGCTGTCGTCGGCCGGGCTCGCGATCGTCATCGTCGCGATCGTCGTGCCCGAGATCCCGCGCGTCGTGCGCCTCGTGCGCGCAGTCGTCTTGTCGATCCGCGAGGAGCCGTACGTCGAGGCCGCGATCTCCGTCGGCACGCGCACGCCGGCGCTGCTGGTGAGGCACGTGCTTCCCAACACGGTCGCGCCGCTGATCGTGCAGGCGACGTACATCGCGGCCTCGGCGATCCTGATCGAGGCCATCCTGTCGTTCCTGGGCGTCGGCATCCCGCCGCAGACACCGACGTGGGGCAACATCATGGCCGAGGGCCGGTCGCTGTTCCGCGTGTTCCCGCACAACATCCTGTTCCCGGGCATCTTCCTCGCGCTGACGGTGCTTGCGGTGAACGTGCTGGGCGACGGCCTGCGCGACGTGCTCGACCCGCGGCTTTCGAGGCGGCGATGAGCGGTCCCGCGCTTTCGATCCGCGATCTCACGGTCGCGCTGCCCGCCGGCGCCGACCGCGCGCACGCCGTGTCCGGCATCGACCTGACCGTCGCGCCGGGCGAGATCGTCTGCCTCGTCGGCGAATCGGGTTCCGGCAAGAGCGTCATCGCGCACACGACGATGGGCCTGCTGCCGGCCGGGCTCGCGGCCACCGGCGGCGAGATCCTGCTGGCCGGCGAGGACCTGCTCGCGGCGGGCGAAATACGGCTGCGCGAGCTGCGCGGAACCCGGATGGCGATGATCTTCCAGGAGCCGATGACGGCGCTCAACCCGGTGATGCGCTGCGGCGACCAGATCGACGAAGTGCTGGCCACGCACACGCCGCTCGCCGCGGACGCGCGCCGCGCGAAGGTGCGGGAGACGATCACCGCGGTCGGCCTGCCCGACGCCGAGCGGATGATCGCGTCGTATCCGCACCAGCTCTCCGGCGGCCAGCGGCAGCGGATCATGATCGCGATGGCGCTGGTGCTCGACCCGGCGCTGCTGATCGCCGACGAGCCGACCACGGCGCTCGACGTCACCACGCAGGC
Source organism: Burkholderiales bacterium (assembly GCA_046347755.1). GTDB lineage: Bacteria > Pseudomonadota > Gammaproteobacteria > Burkholderiales > Casimicrobiaceae > VBCG01. Next base: position 78,958 of record JAXMFM010000003.1, read on the forward strand.
GCAGATCCTCGCGCTGATCCTCGCACTGATGCGCTCGCACGGCACCGGCGTGCTGTTCATCACGCACGATTTCGGCGTGGTGGCGGAGATCGCCGACCGCGTCGCCGTTCTGCGCGACGGCGTGCTGGTCGAGTCGGGCCCGGCGCGCGACGTGCTGCAGCGCCCGCAGCACGACTACACGAAGCTGCTGATCAACGCGGTGCCCAGCCTGACGCCCAGGCATCGGCAGGCCGTCACCGCCCCCGTCGTCGTGCGCGCCGAGGGCCTGACGAAGTCCTACGCGCGGCGTTCGTGGCTGGGGACGTCGAAGTCCACGGTGGCGGCGGCGAGCGGCGTGTCGTTCGAGATCCGCCGCGGCGAGACCGTCGGCCTCGTCGGCGAATCCGGATCGGGCAAGACGACGGTCGCGCGCTGCATCGCGCGGCTCGTCGAGCCCACCGCCGGCCGGATCGTCGTCGGCGACACGGATTTCGCGTCGATCTCGCGCGCGCAGCTGCATGCGCTTCGCCGCAGCGTGCAGATCGTGTTCCAGGACCCGTACCGGTCGCTCAATCCGCGGCGAACGGTCGGCGCGGCGATCATCGAGGGCCCGATGAACTACGGCGCCTCGCGCGTCGAGGCGACGGCGCGGGCGCGTGCGCTGATGGAGCTCGTTCGCCTGCCCGCCGGCGCGCTCGACCGCTATCCGCACCAGTTCTCGGGCGGCCAGCGGCAGCGCATCTGCATTGCGCGATCGCTCGCGATGGAGCCCGACCTGCTGATCGCGGACGAAGCGGTGTCGGCGCTCGACGTGTCGGTGCAGGCGCAGGTGCTGGCGCTCCTCGACGAGATCCGCCAGCGGCTCGACCTCGCGATGCTGTTCGTCACGCACGACCTGCGCGTGGCCGCGCAGGTGTGCGACCGCGTGGCCGTGATGGCGGCCGGCCGCATCGTCGAGTACGGGCCGATCGCGCAGGTCTTCGCCGACCCGCGCGACGACTACACGAAGGCGCTGCTCGCCGCCGCGCCGGGACGCGAATTCGCGTTCGGCGCGGCCTGACGAAGCCTTCGGGTCAGGCGGGAATCGCCACACCCGCGGGCGCGCCGCGCTGGTTGATCCACGCGGCGACGATGCCCATGACCACCATGCCGATCGAGTCGAACACGATCTGCTTCGCCACCAGCGCGCCCGGCATCGGCTGCACCGCGTAGTAGATCAGGTACATCGGTACCACGATCAGCACCGACATCGCGACGCCGAAGCGCACGCCCTGCGCGAGGAACGGCTTGGCCTGGCGCCCCTGCCGATAGACCCACGTCAAGCCGAAGCCGATGAACACGTGCGCGAGCAGCATGAATCCGAAATAGTTCTGCGCGTCGGCCTCTGGCCGGAACAGCGACGGCAGCTTCATGTACTCGGGACCGAGCAGCATCGCGTGCACGAGAAAGCCGATGATGAGCGACAGGACCGACAGCGCCGCGACGGACATGGCAATGGTCATGGATTCCTCCCGGGTTGGACCGCGGGCGAATGATGCGCCGGCGCCGGCTTGGGCGCCACTGTCTCAGGTACGCGCGGCCAGGTAGCGCGCCAGCCGCGCCACGCCGTCGGCGAGCCGCGCGTCGTCGGACGCGAAGCACCAGCGCACGAACCCTTCGCCCTCGGGACCGAACGCGCTGCCCGGCGCGAGCCCCAGCCGCGCGTCGCGGACCAGGCGCTTGCAGAACGCGAGGCTGTCGGTCAGTCCGGCGACCCGGAAGAACGCGTACATCGCGCCGGCGGGCGCCGCGACCTCGATGCCGGGCATCGAGGCCAGCGCGCCGACCAGGCGGTCGCGCGCGCGCCGGAACCGCGCCCGCGTGTGCGCGACCGTCGGCTCGCCGGCGGTGATCGCCGCCACGCCCGCGTGCTGGACGAACGCCGGCGAGCACGACGTGTTGTACTCGATGAGCTTGCCCAAGTCGGGCATCAGCGCCGGCGGCGCGACGATCCATCCCAGCCGCCAGCCGGTCATCAGCCACGACTTCGAGAAGCTGTTGGTGGAGACGACGCGCTCGTCGGCGTCCGCCAGGTCGAGGAACGACGGCGCGGACGGCGCGTCGTCGCGATAGTAGAGGCGTTCATACACGTCGTCGGCCACGATCCAGATGCCGTGGCGCCGGCAATGGTCGAGGATCGCCTGCTGCTGCGCGCGCGTTGCGGTCCAGCCGGTCGGGTTGTTCGGCGAGTTGATCATCGCGACGCGCGTGCCGGGCGTCAGCGCGGCGAGCAGCCGGTCGACGTCGAGCGTCCACTCGCCGGCGACGAACGCGAGCGGGACGCACTCGACCTGCGCCGACAGGATCTTGGGGATCTCGACCAGGTTCGGCCACAGCGGCGTGACGACGACGACGCGATCGCCGGGGGCGACCAGCGCCTCGACGGTGAGCATCAGCGCCGACATGCCCGACGCGGTGACGGCGATCGCGTCCGCGACGGTCGGGCGATGCAGGCGGCCGACGTAGCCGGCGATCGCGTCGCGCAGCGGCGGAATGCCGAGGTTCTGCGTGTAGAAAGTCTCGCCGCGCGCCATCGACGCGGCGGCCGCGTCGCGGATGAACTGCGGCGTCACTTCGTCGGGCTCGCCGAACCAGAACGCGAGGACGTCGGGATCGCCCATGCCTTCGTTCGCCACTTCGCGAATCTGCGATGCGACGAGCGCGCGCACGGCGGGGCGGGCTTGCGCCGCGGACGATGGCATTGAAGGGGTCATGGGCATTTGGCCGGCGGGTGCCCGCATTTTCGCATTTCCGGTTTCACCGCTATCATGTCAGCACGCAGGGAGACACCTGCGGCCACCCGACGAAGGGGGAGACACGATGAACGTCTACGGCATCACGAATTGCGATACGGTCAAGGAAGCCCGTGCCTGGCTCGCCGAGCGCGGCGTTTCGCATCGCTTCGTCGACTTCAAGAAAGTGCCGCCGACGCGCGATCAGCTCGCCGCGTGGTGCGCGGCCGCCGGCTGGCAGACGCTCCTCAACCGGCGCGGCACGACGTGGAAGAAGCTCGAGCCCGAAGCCCAGGCGCGCGTCGTCGACGCCAAGTCGGCCATCGCCGTCATGGTCGCCAATCCGACGGCGATCCGGCGACCGGTGGTCGAGTCGGACGAGGGCATCCTCGTCGGCTTCGATCCCTCCGAATGGGACCGGACGTTTCCGGCGTGACGCTTCGCCGCCGTGGCGCCTTCGCGCCGCGCGTGGCGCGCTGAGCCGATGGCCAACACCGTCGGTTCGATTCTCTGGAGCCTCGCCGGGATCGTCGTCAGCGGGTTCGCCGGCGGCGTGACCGGATGGGCGGCGATCTCGGCGCTCGATCTGACCGGCGTCACCGGCGCGATCGTGGCGGCGATCATCGGCATGGTCGTCGCGACTGCCGTCTGGACCGGCCTGACGGTGCTGCTGCGCAGGCTTGGATTCGTCCGGTGAAGTCCGACGTCGTCAACGCCGTCGCCGACACGCTCATGTCCGCGCACGCCGGCGGCAGTTCGCTCGCGCCGATCACCGATTGGCTGCCCGAGTTCGACGTCGCCGGCGCGTACGACGTGCTGCGCGAGATCGAGCGGCGGCGCGTCGCGCACGGATGGCAGCCGGTCGGCCGCAAGATCGGCTTCACCAATCGCACGATCTGGCGCAGGTACAACGTCGATCGGGCGATGTGGGCGCACGTGTGGCGCGAGACGGTCCGGCACGCACCCGAGGGCCGCGCCGCGGTTTCGCTCGCGGGCACCGTCGAGCCACGCATCGAGCCCGAAGTCGTGTTCGGGTTGTCCGGCCCGGTGCCCGTCAGCGACGACGCCCGCGATGCGCTGCGCGCCGTCGCGTGGATCGCGCCGGGCTTCGAGGTCGTGCAGTCGCATTTCCCGGGCTGGAAGTTCAAGGCGCCCGATTGCACGGCGGCGTTCGGCCTGCACGCGTCTCTGGTCGTCGGGCCGCGCACGGCGGTGACCGACGCCAACCGCGACGCGCTCTGCGCCGCGCTGCCGACGTTCGTCGCGACGCTGCGCCACGGCGACCGCGTCGTCGAGTCGGGGGTCGGCGCCAACGTCCTCGGCAGTCCGGCGCTGGCGCTCGCGCATCTCGCGCACGTGCTCGCCGGCCAGCCGGACATGCCGCCGCTTGGCGCCGGCGAGATCGTGACGACCGGCACGATCACCGACGCATGGCCAATCGCGCCGGGACAGGCGTGGTCGAGCGACTACGGCGCGCTCGGCATCGCCGGCTTGTCGGTGGAATTCCGGTAGCGTCAGGCGACCGTCAGCCCGCGCTTGGCGTGCCAGTCGGCGATGCCCTCGCGCGGATACTCGCGGAAGTGCGCGTGCTTCGGCCCGGACGGCACGTCGGCCCACTCCGCCGCGTAGTTGAGCATCAGCTCGACTTCCTCAGGCGGCTTCGGCAGCGGCGTGTCGATCGCCGACGCGAACGGATACACGCACTCCGGCCAGCGCGGGTCGGCGACCCACAGCCCGCTGCCGCAGCGGCTGCAGAAGTGCCGGCGCGCCGGCGACAGCGTCTTGCGCGCGGCGCCGGGCTCGGCCATCCGCGCGCGATAGACGCTGACGTACTTGGCGCCGCGCACCTTGAGCGTCGTCGCGTCTCCCATGATGTTGATCGAATAGCCGCCGCCGCCCTGCGTCTTGCGGCAGATCGAGCAGTAGCAGCGCATGAACGGGTACGGCGTGTGCGATTCGACGCGGAAGCGGACCGCGCCGCAACTGCAGCTTCCGGAAAGTTCCACGGCTTCTCCTTGGGGCAGAATTGGGGTCGGACTCGATTTTCGCGGCCGCGGTCGAATAAACTCCGCCGGTCGCACTCGCGAAAATCGCGTTCGACCCTAATTTAGCAGGAGTGGCCATGGGCAGGATCAGCACGGCAATCGATTTTCCGGGCGCGAACGGGGCGAAGCTCGCCGCGCGACTCGACCTGCCGTCCGGGCGGGCACCGCGGGCGTTCGTGCTGTTCGCGCACTGCTTCACGTGCTCGAAGGACACGAAGGCCACGACGCTGATTGCCGAAGCGCTCGCCGACGAGGGCCTGGCGACGCTGCGCTTCGACTTCACCGGGCTCGGTGGTTCGGAGGGCGAGTTCGCGAACACGAACTTCTCGTCGAACGTCGCCGACCTGGTCGCGGCCGCGCGCTGGCTCGAAGCCGAGCACCGCGCGCCGTCGCTGCTGGTCGGCCACAGCCTGGGCGGCGCCGCGGTGCTGGCGGCGGCGGCGCGGATTCCGTCGGCGACCGCGGTGGCGACGATCAACGCGCCATCCGATCCGGCGCACACGGCGAAGATGTTCGCCGGGCACGAAGACGAGATCCGGACGAAGGGCGCGGCCGAGGTGGACCTCGCCGGCCGGCGCTTCACGATCCGGCGCGAGTTCTTGGACGACATCGCCGCGCAGAAGGTCACGCAGGCAGTCGCGGGGCTGAAGCGCGCGCTGCTCGTCATGCACACGCCCGCCGACGCGATCGTGTCGATCGACCATGCGTCGGCGATCTTCACGGCGGCGAAGCACCCGAAGAGCTTCGTGTCGCTCGACGACGCCGACCACCTGCTGACCCGGCGCGAAGACGCGCGCTATGCGGCGTCCGTGCTTGCCGCGTGGGCAAGCCGCTACCTGCCGCAGGCGCCGGCCGACGCGCGCGAGCCCGACGGCCCGCGCGACGTGGTGCGGGTCGCGGAGACGCGGCAGGGCAAGTTCCAGCAGCGCGTCGCGATCGGGCCGCACCGGCTGATCGCCGACGAGCCCGTTGCCGTCGGCGGCATGGACAGCGGCCCGACGCCGTACGACCTGCTGCTCGCCGGACTGGGCGCGTGCACGGCGATGACCGTGCGGCTGTACGCCGACGCGAAGGGCATTGCGCTGACGCGCGTGGGCGTCGCGCTGACGCACACGAAGACCTACGCGACCGATTGCGCGGAATGCGACACCAAGGAGGGCAAGATCGACAGGATCGACCGCGTGCTGACGCTCGAAGGCGACCTCGACGACGCGACCCGCGCGAAGCTTCTCGAGATTGCCAACAAATGCCCGGTGCACCGGACGCTGCACAGCGAGACGTGGGTTCCGACCCGGCTGGAGACCGCATGAGTCGCGCCGGTCCCGGCAAGCCGGCCGCACCCGCACCGTCGCCGCGCGCGGCCTCGCGCGGCCCGCTGATCGTCGTCGCGCTGTTCGGCGGCGTCGCGGCAGTCGCCGGCGCCGTCGCGTGGTTGGCCGTGCAGCGCAACGAACGTCCGGCACCGCCGCAGGCGAGCGCGCCGCCGGCGATCGTCGCCACGTACGTCGCCGACGCGCAATGCGGCGAGTGCCACGCGAAGGCGGTCGAATCCTGGCGCGGCTCGCACCACCAGCGCGCGATGCAGCCGGCGAACGCACAGACCGTTTCCGGCGACTTCGCGAACGCGAAGCTCGCGCACCGGGGCCTCGTGACGCAGTTCACGCAGCGCGACGGCAGGTATTTCATCACGACCGAGGGCGGCGACGGCAAGCCCGCCGAGTTCGAGGTCACGTACACGTTCGGCGTGTCGCCGCTGCAGCAGTACCTGGTCGCTGCGCCGGGCGGCCGGCTGCAGGCGCCGACGGTCGCGTGGGACACCGGGCGCAAGCGCTGGTTCGCGCTGTATCCGAACGAGCGGCACAAGCCCGACGATCCGCTGCACTCGTTCGGCCGCTACCAGAACTGGAACCTGATGTGCTCGGAGTGCCATTCGACGGATCTGAAGCGCAACTACGACGCGAAGAACGACACGTACGATACCAGGTGGGCGGAGTTGAGCGTCGGCTGCCAGGCCTGCCACGGTCCGGGCAGCGCGCACGTCGCGTGGGCGAAGGCCGCCGCCGGCAAGGCGACGAAAGGCCTCGACGCGCGCGCGCTCGGGCTCGTCGTCGACTTCCGCGGCAGCGACTCGCGCTACCAGGTCGACGCGTGCGCGCCGTGCCACTCGCGCCGCCAGCGGCTGACCGACGGCGAGCTGCCCGGCAAGCCGTTCCTCGACAACTACCACCCGGCGCTGCTGCGCGAAGGACTGTACTTCGCCGACGGCCAGCAGCAGGACGAGGTGTACGTCTGGGGATCGTTCCTGCAGACGCGGATGTATGCACAGGGCGTTCGGTGTACCGACTGCCACGATGCGCACGGGCTGCAGCTCAAGGCGCAGGGCAACGCGCTGTGCGCGCAATGCCACCAGCCGGCCGGCAACGCGCGCTTCCCGACGCTTGCGAAGAAAGACTACGACACGCCGGCGCATCACCATCACGCCGCCGGCAGCGCCGGCGCGCAGTGCGCGAACTGCCACATGCCGTCGCGGAACTACATGGTGGTCGACGCGCGGCCCGACCACAGCTTCCGCATTCCGCGGCCCGACCTCACGGTGGCGATCGGCACGCCCAACGCGTGCAACGGCTGCCACGACAAGCAGTCGCCGCAGTGGGCGGCGGACAAGGTCGCGCAGTGGTACGGGCCGAACCGGCGGCAGGAGAAGACCTTCGCCGGGACGTTCGCCGCGGCGCGGCGCGGGACGCCGTCCGCGCTGTCCGGGCTCGATGCGATCGCGACGGATCGCGCGGAGCCCGCCATCGTGCGCGCGACGGCGCTCGACCTCGCGCGCGGTTACGGCGCGGCGGGCGGCCAGCTCGCGGTGCGTGCGAAGAACGACGCCGATCCTCTCGTGCGCGCGGCGGCGGCGGCGGCGATGGCCGCGATTCCGGCGCCGGAGCGGATGCGCTACGCGGCGTCGCTGCTCAACGATCCGGTCAGGCTCGTGCGCATCGAAGCCGCCCGCGCGCTCGCCGACGTTCCGGCAGCGCGCATGCCTGACGCGGACCGCGGGGCGTTCGACCGCGCGTGGGCGGAGTTGATCGCGTCGGAGCGTTCGCTGTCGGACATGCCGGCGATGCGCCTGAACCTGGGCGGCCTCGCGTGGCGGCGGGGCGACGGCAAGGCCGCCGAAGCCGAATACCGCGCGGCCATCGCGATGGATCCCTATCTGGCGCCGGGCTACAGCGCACTGGCGAGCGTGCTGTCGGCGCAAAGCCGCAACGCGGATGCCGAGCGCGTGCTGCGGGACGGCATCGCGCGGCAGCCGGCCGATGCGTCGCTGTATGCGTCGCTCGGATTGCTGCTGGCGGAGGAGCAGCGCGACGCCGAGGCGGTCGCGATGTTGACGAAGGCTGCGCAGCTGGCGCCCGACCGCGCGCGCACGTTCTACAACCTGGGCCTGCTGCAGCAGCGGCGCGGCGACCTGTCCGCGGCGGCGTCGGCGCTGTCCCGCGCCAGCGCGCTCGGCGACGCCGACGCGACCTACGCGCTCGCGCTGCTCGAACTGAAGCGGAATCGCCCCGACCGCGCGCTGCCGCTCGCGGAGGCGCTGGCCGAAGCGAATCCGGCCAATGCGCAGTTCGCGAAGCTGCGCGACGACGTGCGGCGCGCCGTGCGGCCTTGAACGTCTGATTCTGGGGATTGACGCAGGGCAAAGACGCGCTCCCGACGCGGGGCTATGGTGCAGGCGAATCGCGCACTTCGCGCGGCAATCCTGCCGCCATGCCCCCGACTGCCACCAAGCATCCCGTCGAGATCGACAGGTACCACGCGCCGCAGTGGCTGGGGGCGCGTGCGAAGCGGCGCTTCCACGTGATGGCCAAGCCGGCGGGTTCCGCCTGCAACCTCGACTGCACGTATTGCTTCTACCTGTCCAAGCAGGCGCTGGACGGCGGTCCCGGCGGCGGGCACATGCACGACGATGTGCTCGAGTGCTTCGTGCGGGACTACATCGACAGCGTCACGGGCGAGGAGGTCGTCTTCTCGTGGCAGGGAGGCGAGCCGACGCTGATGGGCCTCGACTTCTTCCGCAAGGTCGTGGCGCTGCAGCGCAAGTACGCGAAGGCCGGGCAGAAGATCGAGAACGACCTGCAGACCAACGGCACGCTGCTCGACGATGACTGGGCGCGCTTCCTCAAGGAGCATCGCTTCCTGGTCGGACTGTCCATCGACGGCCCGCGCGACATCCACGATCGCTACCGGATCACCAAGCGCGGCGAGCCGACGTTCGACACGGTGCTTGCGGCCGCGAAGCTGCTGCGGCGGTATGCGGTGCCGTTCAACACGCTGACCTGTGTTACCCGCTACAACGCCTCGCGACCGCTCGACGTCTACCGCTTCCTGCGCCGCGAGCTGGGCTCGACCTACCTGCAGTTCATTCCGATCGTCGAGATGAAAGGCTTCGAGACGACCGCGCCGCAGCGATGGGATTCCGCGCGCCTGCCCGTCGTCGGAAGTCCGCAGGCGCATCCCGGCCACCCCGATGCCGTGGTCACCGACTGGTCCGTCGACCCCGACGAGTACGGTTATTTCCTGTGCAAGATCTGGGACGAGTGGCTCGCCCGCGACTACGGCAAGGTCCTCGTGAGCTTCTGCGAGACGCTCGTCGCGCAGCACATGGGCATGCCGTCGCAGAACTGCATCCACGGCGAAATCTGCGGCAAGGGTGTGGCCATCGAGCACGACGGCTCTGTCTATGCGTGCGATCACTACGTGTATCCGGAATACAGGCTCGGCAACGTTCGCCAGAAGTCGCTCGGCGACATGGTGTTCTCGCCGGCGCAGGTGAAGTTCGGGTACGCCAAGTCCGAGACGCTGCCCGGGTACTGCCGGCGATGCGAGTTCCTCAGCGACTGCTGGGGCGAGTGCCCGAAGAACCGCGTGCTCCGGACACCCGACGGCGAGGCCGGCCTCAACTACCTGTGCCCGGGGCTGAAGCGCTTCTACGCGCACGCGGTGCCCGTGGCGGAGAAGCTGGCGGCCAAGCTGCGTGCGACGCCGGGCGTTGCGCGGCCGCGCATGTGACGCCAGAGGCGTACGATCTTGATTGAGAGCAAACCGGCCTTCCGCACTCCCTCGATATAGTGCAAGGCTTATCCTTGCCTTCGAGCCCCGGCGTGGATGGCCGGGCCGAGGCAATTCCGATATTCGCTGTTCGAAACCGCAGGAGAGATTCGATGAGGCCATTGTTGCCGGGAGTCGTTGCGTTGCTGTTTGCCTGCATGGCGTGGGCCGCGGACGTGCCGTCCGCCGCACCCGTCAGCGGCAAGGTCCTCGAGGTGAAGGACGTCGAAAGCTACACGTACCTGCGCCTGAAGACGAAGGACGGCGAGATCTGGGCGGCGGTGAACAAGGCGCCGGTGAAGGTCGGCGCGGACGTTGCCATCGCCAACCCGCAGGTCATGACCAACTTCGAGAGCAAGACGCTCAAGAAGACGTTCGACCGGATCGTCTTCGGCTCCCTCGCGGCGCCCGGCGCGGCCGCCGCGTCCAAGGATGCCGACATGGGATCCCTGCACGCCGGCATGGCAAAGCCGGTCGACGTCGGCGACGTCAAGGTCGCCAAGGCGGCCGGACCGGACGCGCGGACCGTGGCCGAGGTCAATGCGCGAAGGACCGACCTCAAGGGCAAGCCGGTCGCGGTTCGCGGCAAGGTCGTGAAATTCACGCCCGGCGTGATGGGCAAGAACTGGATCCACCTGCGCGACGGATCGGGCGCCGAAGCCGACGGCAGCAACGACATCGTCGTGACGACGCTGGACGAGACGAAGATCGGCGACGTCGTGCTGGTGAAGGGCATCGTCGCCACCGACCGCGACTTGGGGTCCGGCTACAAGTACAAGGTGCTGATCGAAGAAGCCAAGCTGGAGAAATAACCGCGTATCTCGCCGCCGTGGCGTGCTGGAAGGAAATCGGAATGAAAGTTTGCCTCGCAATTCTCGCAGCGATCGCGTCGCTCGCCTCGCCACCCGTCGTGGCCCAGATATTCTCCTGGGATCCGCTGGCAAAGGTGGAGAGCGTCCTTCCCGAGGGCACGCCCGACGAAGGCAAGATCATCCAGGCGCGCCACCAGGTGCGCGAGATGGCGCAGGATGCGCTGGCGACGCTGTACGAATCGGTGCCGAGCGCGCGCCGCGGCATCGAGCGTTCTGCCGGTTACGCCGTGTTCAGCACGTTCGGCGTCAAGCTGTTCTTCGCGGGCGGCACGGGGGGCAAGGGCGTGGTCGTCAACAACCGCACGCAGCGCCAGACGTTCATGAAGATGGTGCAGGTGCAGGGTGGCCTGGGCTTCGGCGTCAACCAGAACCGCCTGATCTTCGTGTTCACGAACGAGGCGGCGCTGCGCAACTTCATCCAGCAGGGCTGGGAGTTCGGCGGCCAGGCCAACCTGTCCGCGATGGCGGGCGGCCAGGGCGGCATGCTGAGCGGCGCGGCGGCGGTGTCGCCGGGCGTCTACCTGTATCAGCTGACGCAGACCGGGCTCTCCGCGACGCTCACGGTGTCGGGGACGAAGTTCTTCAAGGATCCAGATCTCAATTGAAAAATCGCAAATTCCACCTTGCATCGGCCCTGGCCTGTGCAGTCGCGGCCGTCCCTGCAACGGCGGCCGGCATCAGCGGCCAGGTGCAGGGCGCAGGCGCGCCGATCGCCGGCTCGACCGTGACGCTGTGGGCGGCGAGCGCGGGTGCACCGAAGCAACTCGCGCAGGCGCGCACCGGCACCGATGGCCGCTTTGCGCTCAATGCGCCCGGCGCGGCCGCGAAGGACACGTCGCTGTATCTCACCGCGAAAGGCGGCACGCCCGCTGCCGGCAAGGCCGGCGGCGACAACCCCGCAATCGCGCTGATGACCGTCATCGGTACCAAGGCGCCGGCGAAGGTGACCATCAACGAGATGACGACGATCGCGTCCGTGTGGACGCACAACCAATTCGTCGACGGCACGGCGATCCGGGGCCAGCCGCTGCAGCTGAAGATCGCCGCGGGCAACGTGCCGAGCTTCGTCGACGTCGCGACCGGCGGCTGGGGCGCAACGATCCAGGACCCGCTCAACAGCGGCCAGACGCCGACGATGGCGAACTTCGCCACGCTCGCCAGTGCGCTGGCCGGATGTGTGACGCGCGTGCGTCCGGACGCGTGCATGACGCTGTTCCAGGCGGCGCAGGGTCCGACCGGCGGCGCGCCAACCGATACGCTGACGGCGGCGCAGGCGATCGCGCGCGCGCCGTGGTACCAGCCGCACCGCGTGTTCGAGGCGATGCAGGTCTTCTACGCGGTGCCGCCGGGCAAGACGATGCGCGCGGTCCCCTACATGCCGTACCTGCAGGTCGCGCCCAGCGCCTGGGTGCTGCCGCTGAAGTTCGACGGCGGCGGCTACCGCGCCGGTGGCAAGGCGATGTTCGATGCCGAAGGCAACCTCTGGGTCGGCAACAATTTCACGATCGGCTGGCAGGCGAACGACGCATTGTGGCAGGGCAACGCCAGCAAGTTCGACCCCAACGGCAAGCCGCTGTCGCCGATCACCACCGGCTTCACCGGCGGCGGCATGCAGGGCGGCACTTTCGGCGCGGCGATCGACCTCAAGGGCAACGTCTGGCTGTCGAGCTACGGCAGCAAGTCCATCGCGGTGTTCGACAAGGACGGCAGGCCGCTGACGCCGCCCGACGGCATCAACTTCGGCGGCCGCCTCGGGTTGATGCAGGGCATCATCACCGCGCCCAACGGCGACGTGTGGGCGCTGGGCATTTCCAAGCGGCAGTTGCTGCACTTTCCGAAGGGCGACTGGAACAACGGCCGCATCGTCTGCGAAGGCGACAGCGACGAACCCTGCAAGTCCTTCACTGCACCCTTCCACCTGGCCATCGACCAGCAGGACCGAATCTGGGTCTCCGACAGCTCGTTGCACGTCATCCGCTTCCCGGCGGCCGATCCGGGCAAGGCCGAGAAGTTCGACGTGCGCTCCAACAACAGCGGGCTCAACGTCGACAGCCAGGGCAACGTCTGGGTGACGAACCGCTTCGGTTCCGGTTTGCTGGGCATGGCGCACATGGTCGACATGGCCCTGCATCTGAAGACGAGCGGCGTGCTCTCGGCCTCCGACTACCTGACGAAGACCATGTCGGAGCAGAAGGGCGGCAGCGGCAGCGTCACCGTGCTGCGACCCGATGGCACGCAACTGCCAGGCTCCCCCTTCAAGGGCGGCGGCCTCCCCGGCCCATGGGCGGTGGTCGTGGACGGCAACGACAACGTCTGGGTCAGCAACTTCGCGATGCCGGCGAGCCCGATCGTGCAGCTGTGCGGCGTGCGCACCGAGAACTGTCCGCCCGGCATGAAGACCGGCGACCAGATCTCGCCGCCGGGCGGCTACGTCGGCGGCGGGTTGCAGTTGCAGACCGACATCGCTATTGGGCCGGCGGGGGACGTCTGGGCGATGAACAACTGGCAGGACATCGACAGCTGCTACGCCGGCGCGACGGAGGCGCTGTCGACGCGCTGCGGCGGGCAGGGCGTGGTGATCTTCTTCGGCATGGCCAGGCCGGTGCGCGCGCCGCAGATCGGGCCGGCACGGCCTTACTGATTGGAGCATTCGATGACCCAATTCAAAGCAGGAAGATCGACGTCGGGGACGCTCGCCGCTGCGCTGGCTGCGGCCGCGCTGCTCGTGGCTGCGCCCGCAGCGGCGGAGATGAGCGCCGAGGAACTCGCGAAGCTCGCGCAGAACCCGGTCGGCAACCTGATCAGCGTGCCGTTCCAGAACAACACGAACCTGAACTTCGGCCCGGAGAAGGGGACGCAGAACATCCTCAACATCCAGCCGGTGATACCGATCGAGATCACCAAGGACTGGAACATCATCACGCGCACGATCGTGCCCGTGATCTGGATGCCGTCGCTCGGGCCGGGCATCGACAGCAAGGATGGCATCGGCGACACCGTGTTCACCGCGTTCCTGTCGCCGGCCAATCCGGGCCACTGGATCTGGGGCGCCGGACCCGTCGTGCAGATCCCGACCAACAGCAGCTCGGAGCTCGGCAACAAGAACTGGGGATTGGGGCCGTCGTTCGTGGTGCTGCATCTCGACCACGGCAGCCCGTGGGTCTACGGCGTCCTGGTCAACAACATCTGGTCGCTCACCAGCAACAAGCAGGGCGGCTCGTACAACAACGGGCTGATCCAGCCGTTCGTCAACTACAACTTCAAGGACGGCCTCTACCTCACCAGCGCACCGATCCTGACCGTGGACTGGAACGCGGACAGCAGCCAGCAGTGGCTGGTGCCGATCGGCGGCGGCGTGGGCAAGATCTTCCACCTGGGCAAGCTGCCGGTGAACACGCAGCTGTCCGCCTACTACAACGTCGTGCGGCCGGACTACCAGGCGAACTGGCAGATCCGCGCGCAGGTGCAGCTGATGTTCCCCAAATGATTGAAAAGGAAACGATGGCGAATTCCCATCGCAATGCATTGCGCGCGCTCGGCGCCGCATTCGGCGCAGCCGCGCTCCTGGCGGGATGCGCGGCTCCCGGCGGAGGCGGCGCGGCGAGCGGCGTCGGCACGACGACGACCGTGGCGTCCGAAGCGACGGCCGCCAACGTGCGGCGCGTCGGGTTCCTCACCGACTACGCGAGGCTGCGCCCGATGCCGGGCGGTGGCGGCATGCTGTGCTGGCGCGATGCGGGTGTGGACTGGAAGCAGTTCGACAAGGTGATGTTCGAGCGCATCCAGGTGTACCTGAAACCGGGCGCGATGCAGATGCAGCCGGTCGACCCGACCGACCTCAAGATGCTGATCGACTACTTCCACGCCGACCTCGTCAAGGCCGTGCAGTCGGAAGCGCAGGTCGTCACGGCAACGGGCCCGGGCGTGTTGCGGGTGCGCATCGCGCTGACCGACCTCGTGCCGACGAACCAGCTCGCCAGCATCGCGGGCACCGCCGCGCCGTACGGCTTCGTCGCGGAGATAGGCTCCGGCGCGGCGACCGGCAGGCCGGTGGGTTCGACGCCGTATCTCGGCCAGACCGGCATCGAGGCACAGTTCCGCGACGGCGCCACCGGCCGCATCATCGCCGAGTGCGCCGACACCGAAATCGGCCTCAAGTACGCCGCCGACATCAACGCCGGCGCAGCGGGCGCGGCCGAGACGTGGATCAACGGCTACATGGACTCGTTCACGCAGTGGACGTACGCGAAGAATGCGTTCGACAAGTGGTCGGCCGACTTCGCGCGAAGGCTCGCGGAACTGCGCAGGTCCTGAACGACGATACGCGGCGAAACGCGCCGTGCGGCAGATCGTCGAATACGCGCGCAGCTTCTACAACCACTGCATCGCCGGCAAACCGGTCGAGCAAGCGCAGGCGTGACGGGCGCTGCGCGAACGCACCGGCAGGGCCACAGGGCCTGCCCACCCGGCCGACCGCCCGATTTTGGGGCGAATATTCCGTTTACGTTGCGCAATGGCTTCCCGCACCGCAATATACGGGGCTGATCGAAGGCCACGGGACCCGCGCGGCCCTTCGAGCGCGCCCTATCGACCATCGTGCAACCCGCCACCGCCAAGCGACGTCCCGCGGCCGTACCCGCCCCCCAGGGCGAGGTGACGTTCCTGTTCACGGACATCGAAGGCAGCACGCGCCTTTGGGAAACGCAGGCCGACGCGATGCGCGTCGCGCTGGCGCGCCACGATGCGCTGCTGCGGCAGTCGATCGGCGCCCACTCCGGCCACATCTTCAAGACCGGCGGCGACGCGTTCTACGCGGCCTTCGGATCGGCGACCGATGCGCTCGCCGCCGCACTCGCGGGCCAGCGGGCGCTGCACGGAGAACCGTGGCCGCCGGGCGCGCCCATCAAGGTCCGCATGGGCCTCAATACGGGCGCGGCGGAACTGCGCGACGGCGACTACTTCGGCGTGCCGCTGAACCGGGTCGCCCGGATCATGGCGGCCGGTCACGGCGGCCAGACCCTGCTGTCCGAAGTCACCTACGGACTGTGCCGGAACGCGCTTCCGCCCGATGCGAGCCTCCTGCCGTTGGGCGAGCAGATGCTGAAGGACATCGCCGAGCCGACACCGCTATACCAGCTTTGCTTCCCGGGATTGCCCGACGAGTTCCCTCCGCTGCGCACCGCGGAGGCCGTGGATTCGACGCCGTCGATCGCCGTGCTGCCGTTCGAGAACCTGAGCAGCGACGAGGAGAACGCGTATTTCGCCGACGGCCTGAGCGAGGAGTTGCTGAACGTGCTCGCGCGCATTCGCGGCGTCCGCGTCGCCTCGCGCAGCTCGGCGTGGAAGTTCAAGGGCACGGATACGGCGATCCACGCGATCGCGCGGCAGCTCAACGTCGCGCACCTGCTGATGGGCAGCGTGCGCAAGGCCGGCAAGCGCGTGCGCATCTCGGTGCAGCTGATCGAGGCGGCGAAGGATACCAATCTCTGGTCGGAGCGCTACGACCGGGAGCTGGACGACATCTTCGCCGTGCAGGACGACATCGCGCAGGCCGTCGTCGTGGAGCTGCGGCAGGCGCTGCTGGGCGCGCAGGTCAAGGCCGAAATCTCGGCGGCGGCATCCGGACGGACCGGCAACCCCGAGGCCTACACGTTCTACCTGCAGGGCCAGTTCTTCCGCGACCAGCTCAATCATGAAGCGGGACTGCGCGCCGTCGAATGCTACGAGCAGGCGCTCAAGCTCGATCCCAAGTACGCGCTGGCGTGGGCGGGGATGTCGCGCGCGACGTCGGACCTGGCCGGCCAGAACTGGATACCGCGCAGCGAGGGCTACGAAAAGGCACGGGTGGCGGCCCAGAAGGCGATCATGTTCGAGCCGACGCTGGCCGAGGCGCACGTCGCGCTGGCCTGGGTGCTCGGCTGGTACGACTGGAACTGGAAGGCCGCCGAGGCGTCGTTCCAGCGCGCGCTGCGGCTGGCGCCGGAAAGCACGCTCGCGATCAATGGCGCCGCGACGTTCTCAGGCAACCTCGGCAAGCTCGACGAGGCGGTCGGCCTGTTCCGCCGCGCCGTCGGCCTCGATCCGCTGAACGTTCCGTACAACCGCAACCTCGGCCTCTACTGCCTCGCCGCCGGCGCGCTGCAGGAAGCGGAAGCCGCGCTCAACCGGACGCTGCAACTGTCGGCGCAGAGCGGGATGACCTACTGCTGGCGCGGCCTCACGCGGCTTGCGCTGGGCCGTCTCGACGAGGCGCTCGACGACGTGCAGAAGGAAGTGAGCGACATCTTCCGGCCGGTCGGCATCGCAATCGTCCAGCACGCGCGCGGCGACATCGCCGCGTCCGATGCGGCGCTCGCGACGCTGATCGAGCACTTCGGCGCCGACAGCCCGTACCAGGTCGCCGAAGTCTACGGCGCGCGCGGCGACGCCGACAATGCGTTCATGTGGCTCGAGAAGACCTTCGCCGACCACGACCCCGGCCTGTCGTACATGAAGATGGACCCGACGCTCGCGAAGATCCGCAGCGATCCGCGCTGGCAGCCGCTGCTCGCGAAGATCGGGCTGGCGGACTGACGCCCCGCCGCTGCCGCGACGTGTCGCGGCAGCGGCGAAGTCCGACGACCGCCCCGATCAGGGCGGGCCGTTGTAGAGCTCGGCGGTATTGAGCACCGACGTGAAGTTCCTGCCGCCGATCACCAGCACGCGCCCGTCCGGCAACGTCGTCGCCGTGTGCCCGTAGCGCGCCCCCGCGAGCGATGCCCCCGTGGCGAACAGGTTGATCGCCGGCTCGTAGAGCTCCGACGAACCGAGCACGGCCGGCGCCGCGTCGACCCCGCCCGCCGCCAGCACCCAGCCGTCGGTGAGCACCGACGCCGTGTGGCCGGTGCGGCCGGTCACCAGCGCGCCGGCCGGGAGGAACTTGCCGAGGTCCGTCACGAGGCAACCGGCGGCGACGACCGCGCAATACACGTCGACGCTCGCCGTCGGCGGCGGCGAGACGCCTCCACCGAAACCGCCGGCAACGAGCACGCGGCCATCCTGCAGCAGCGTCGTCGTGTGGATCGCGCGGGCCGACGACATGGCGCCGAGCGTCGGGCGGAAGGTTCCGATATGGGCGGGCAACGTGCACACCGGACCGGCGACCGCAGGACAGTAGATCTCTGCCGTCGCGTCGGACAGGCCGCTCACGTTGCCGCCGGCGATCAGCACGGTGGCGTCCCCGAGAAGCGTTGCCGTGTGGGCGATGCGACCGAGCGCCAGGCTGCCGGTGGCCACGAACACGTTCGCGGCGCCGCACGGCCCGCCGGCCGCCGCACAGTAGAGCTCCGCCGTGACGGTGGCGTCGGGACTGATCGCATCGACGTATCCACCCGTGACCAGCACGCGGTTGTCCGCGAGCAGCGTCGCCGTATGCCCGCGACGCGGCGTCGACATCGCGCTCGCGGGACGGAACGTTCCGACGTGGGCCGGCAGCGTGCACACCGGTCCCGCGACCGCCGTGCAGTAGACCTCGGTCGAGCTCGTCGGCGTGTACGCGGTGTCGACGACGCCGCCCGCAACCAGCACGTTGCCATCACCCAACAGCGTCGCCGAATGGCCCCAGCGCGGCGTCGCCATGCCGGCCAGTGGCTTGAACTGGCCGATGTCGAGCGCCGTGCACGGTCCGGAGGCGACGGTGCAGTAGAGCTCGGCCGACGCCGTCACGTTCCCGGCCCCGTCGACCAGGCCGCCCGTCACCAGCACGTTGCCGTCGAGCAACAGCGTCGACGCATGGTTCTGGCGCGGCGTCGCCATCACGCCCGCGGTCGCGGAGAAGCCCTCCACGCGCAGCGTCGACGTCGCCGGCGCGGCCGCCAGGAAGTTCGCATTGCCCGGGTACGTGAACGTCAGCGTGTAGGTGTCGGAGGGGACGGTGCCGGCGTTGGCCGTGAACGTTCCGTCCGGGCCGCCCGGGATCGCCGTGAACGGGCCGAACGTCGCGGCGCCCTGCAGCAGGACGCTCGCCGAGTCGGCCGGGAAGACCGTCGGCACGCCGGCGCGATTGAGCTTGCCGACGATCGTCGTCGGGGACCCGAGCGTCGTGAAGTAGGACGGCGACACCGTGAACTGCGCCTGCGCCGGATTCACCGTGAAACTCTGCGTGACCTGCGGCGCCGGGTTGTAGTTCGCGTTGCCCGCCTGGTTGGCCGCGATCGTGCAGGTGCCGGCGGCGACGATCGTCACCGTGGCGCCGACGTTCGTGCACACGGACGGCGTCTGCGAGCTGAACACGATCGCGATGCCCGAGGGCGCCGCGGTCGGGCTCGTGCTCGTCGCGCTGACCGATACCGGCGCGTCGCCGAACGTCGCGCCGGCCGGGGCCGCGCCGAACGCCAGGTTCTGGTCGGCCTTCTTGATGTTGAAGCTCGGCGAGAGCTGCGGTGCCGCCCGGTAGTTCAGGTCTCCGCCCTGGTTGGCTGTGATCTGGCACAACCCGGCGCCGACGATCGTCACGGTTGCGCCGTTCGCCCCGCCCGTCGTGCAGATGGTCGGCGACAGCGACGTGTACGTCACCGCGAGCCCGGAATTCGGTGCCGTCGGGCTCGTGGTACTGGCGACGAGCGTCGTCGGCGCATTCCCGAACGTCAGCTGGTCGTCGACCGGCAGCGCCGAGAATGCGATTGCCTGCGCGGCCTTGTCGATGAAGATCGTCTTGTTGTCGGTCTTCGGCGCGTACGTCTCGTTGCCGTCCTGATGGACGGTCACGATGCAGTTCGCCGGGCTCGCGTGGTCGACGCGCAGCGTGTGGCCGTCCGGATCCATGTGGCAGATCCCGACCGGCCCGGCCGCGAACGTGATCGCGACCGGCGAATCGCTCGAGACCAGCGGCGCGAGGTCGCGCGATTGCTGGAACGTGAGGTCCGCCGCGAAGGCGGCGGAGTACGTCAGCACCGGCGGCCGCGGCAGCACCGTCACCTTGACGACCTGCCGGTCGGTGCGCGCCGGATTGGCGCCGTCGGCGACGTTCACCAGCGTGTAGAAGTCGCCCCAGAACTTCGGCGTGAACGTCAGCGACGTCGTGCTCACCTGCGTGGCCGCGTTCGTCGCGAACGGGCCGACGGCGATCGCCGCCGGCGGACAGGGGAACTTCGCCTGCGGGCCGCTCGGCCCGTTGAAGATCTGCGGGGTTCCCGATCCCCATCCGGACTGTGTCTTCGGTCCGTAGACGAGTTGCGCCGCCGTGTCGACGTAGTAGTTGCCGACGGCGCCCAGGGCCGCCGCGGGCGCACCGGTTCCGTTCAGGACCGGCGTGCCGTTCTGGTCGGTGCACACGGCATTGCCGGTAATGGGCGCGACGCCGCCGAACGTCGAGAACGGCGTGGCGATGGGATCGAGCGCGACGAACGCCGGCGATGCCGGAATCGTCAGGGTCGTGATGAGCAGCGGAGAGACCGTGGCGTTCGCGTTCGTCGCAACGGCCTTGATGCCCCAGCGCAGCAGTTCGGCCGGATCCGGCGGCGTGGCGCCGCCGATGCCGATCGCGCGGATGGTCGCATGCGCCCGTTCGCCGGGCGCAAGCGCGAGCGTGGCCGCGCGCGGGTCGTCCGGCAGGAACTTGCCGAGGTTGGGATCGGTCGGATCGATGATCGGCAGCGTGCCGACGTTGGAAACCTCGGCATTGCGCTGCGCGAGACCGGCGCGCAGCGCGCGTCCGGTGCTGTTGGCCGGGCCCGTCGGCGCGATGGCCGTCGGCGTCAGCTCGACCTTGCGCAGGATCAGCTGCAGCTTGTAGCCGGCTGGCGTCGTGCACTGGTACAGCGGTGCCCCGGTGCAGACGGCGTCGCGCAGCATCAGCTTGATGGCAAGCGTCGTGTCGGTGTTGCCGCGGTTGCGGACGGTGAACGACGTCTCGCGGAAGTTGCTGTTCTGCAGTTCACCGGTCTTGAAATCGTTGCTGGCGAGCTCGGGGCCGGCCGGCTCGATCGTCCGGAGGGCTTCGGGATCCCCGCCGTTGTTCGCGTCGCCCAGCGGCGCGTTGGTCAGCGCGACGTTCGACAGCGCGTTGTTGGTGAGCGCGGCATTGGAAAGCGCGGCGTTGGAGAGCACCACGTTGGACAGCGCGGCGTTGGACAGCACCGCGTTGGACAGCATGGCGTTGGAGAGCGCGTTCGCCGCCGGGTCGTTGGAGAGCACGACGTTCGTCAGCGCGTTGTTCGACAGCACCGCGTTGGACAGCGCGACGTTGGCCGGATCGATGTTGGTCAGCGCGACGTTGGTCAGCGCGTTGTTGGTCAGCACGGCGTTCGACAGCGCGGCGTTCGACAACGCGTTGTTGGAAAGCACGGCGTTGGTCAGCACGACGTTGGACAGCGCCGCGTTGGTCAGCACGTTGTTGGTCAGCGCGGCGTTGGACAGCGCGGCGTTGCTGGGGTCGAGGTTCTCGACCTGCAGGTTCGACAGCACCGCGTTGGACAGCACGACGTTCGACAACGCGGCGTTGGTCAGCGCGTTGTTGGTCAGCACGGCGTTGGTGAGCGCGTTGTTGGACAGCGCGTTGTTGGTCAGCGCGGCATTCGAAAGTACGACGGCGCCGAGGCTGTCGTCGGCCTTGTCGACGGACGAGCCGTCGCCGTTGGTGACGAAGATGCCGGTCGGGTCGGCATTCAGCACCAGCGTCGATGAATAGCCGGCGTCGGTGCTGTCGACCTTCACCGAGACCTTCGCCTTGGCGGCGGTCGACGTCGCCCACACGGTGCGCGTCGACGACGAGCGCGGCTGGACGATCACCGTCTGCGAGGTCTGGCGGACCTCGGTGCCCGGCGCGAAGCTTCCTTTGTTGAAGGCAGCGGTGACGCCGGCGGCCTGCGCCGGCAGCGACAGCACGTACGTGTGCTCCTGGTCGCTTAAGTTCTGGACCGTGACGACGAAGCCACGCGGCGTCGTGCTGGAAAGCAGTTTCGAGTTCGCGTTGGCGAACGCGACCGAGCTTTCGGACACGATCGCCGAGTAGACGTTCTGGTTGCGGTTGCCGGCGTAGCCGGGCGTCGCGCATCCGCTGAAATTCGTGCTGCCGGTGGTCTGGCCGGCGCCGTTGGTCGTCAGCGACGCGGACAGGCACGTGGGCGTGGCCCAGTTGCCGTCGAGCGGCGGGATGACGTCGCGATTGTCGGTGAACGTGACATGGAAGACCGGGGCGAGGCCGCCGGTCGTAAAGTTGTCGTTCGCGGTGCCGCCGACGTTGAACTTGTACGGACGCGCCGGATCGCCGGTCGCGACGATGATCTGGCCGGCGGCGTCGATGTAGTCGCCGATGAACGCTGCCGTCCCGTTGACGAACATCGGCAGGTTCGGCGGATTGACCTCCTTCTGCCGGATGTCGTACGTGCCCTGCTGCGGGGTCAGGGTTCCGTCGCCGTTGAGGGTGCCGGCGACCGTGCTGCCGAATCCGTATTGCGAGACGCGGCTCGACGCGAACTGCGGCACGTCGGCCGGGTCGGCCATCGCCGCGAACACGTCGAGCGTATGGCGGCGCACCAGGTACGGTGTGCCGTCGGTAATGTAGGAAGTCCACACCACGTCGGGCAGGTAGCAATTGGCCCCCGGGACGAGCGGTGCCGTCACCCCGGCGGGCAGCTTGCACGCCGGGTCGAGATTGCCTTTCGGCTCGCGAACTTCGACGAGATCCTTCACCGAGGTGCAGGTGTTGCCGGCAGGGCAGCGCAATACACCTTCGGTGTGGTCGAGGCGGTTGTCGAGCCACGTGATGAGGAGCTTGCCCGCTGCGAACGTGAGCGCCGGCTGCACCTGATGGCCGCGGCCCAGCGGATTCGCGGGGTTCCGCGGATCGGCGGCGGGCGGATCGACGGGAACGGCGGTCGGCCACGTGTTGCCGCCGTCGAGCGACGTCGACATCACGACGCGCGCGTCGCAGTCGGCCGCGTTGGCCGACGGGCATGCGTACGGCGGCAGCGGGTTCGGCGCCACCTTGCGCTGCGTCCACGCCACGTGCACGCGGCTCTGTCCGTTCTTCACCGAGACGGCGATCGTCGGGAAGGCCTCCGTTCGGAACGAGGCGCCGGTCGAGCCCTGGTCGTACGGAACGAAGCCGGCAACCTTGATCGCCTGGTTCGTCCACTTCTTGCCGCCGTCGGTGGACTTGCTGACGTAGATCTCGGCGGGATTTTCGAACGTGCGCCACGCGACGTAGACGGCGCCGGTCAGCGGATCGATGGCCAGGCTGGTGCCGGTGTTGGTCTTGATCGAGTTGGAGAGTTTCTGCGGCTTGCCGAACGTCTTGCCGCAATCCTCGGACACGGCCACCAGCGCCTGCGGTTTCTCGCTCTGGCTCTGGCCGGTGAAGTTGGCGTACGACACGTAGACGTTGAACGCCGGCACCGTCTCCGCCGCGTTGGTGACGTCGCTGCGGTTCTTCGTCCACGCCAGCAGCTCGCAGGTCTTGCCGGCGTTCCACGCGCGGCCGGTGATGTCGGCAATCACCCACGGCTTGTCCTTGAACTGCCCGGGCGTCCCCTTGTCGACGATCCACATGACGTCGGGCAGGATCGGGTCCTCCGCAGGCCGCAGCAGCGGGTAGCCGTTGGGATCGGTGCCCCGCACGTCCGTGTTGCGCTGGATGTCGTTGTTCTTGTCGACGAAGCGCTGCACGGCGACGACGCCGTTGTCGCTCGTGTCGCGCTTGCCGGCGATGAACGAATAGAAAAACGTCCCATAGGGACCCGGGCGAATTGTCGGGTCGGCGCTGAAGTCGGGCGCCAGCGCCTTCAGCGGCGCGGTAAGGCCGGTCGGGTCGTTGCACTGGGAAATGCTGACCGGGCAGCCGCCGAGGACGGCCCCGCGCCACGACGCGCCGCCGTCGACGGACTTGTACAGCGTGGTCCACGCCTTGCCGCCTCGCAGGCCCTCGGCGGTCAGCGCCGCCACCTGCCGATAGTCGTTGGATGCCGCGAGCAGGTGGCGCGGGTTGCGCGACGACACCGCGATGGTCGGCTCGTTCTGCTTGGTCAGGAACGGATCGCCTTCGGGAAACCTCGTTCCCGACACCATGTTGACGTTGGGACCGGCGGACGGGGGCGCGGCAAGCGCCGACCCGCCGGCAACGAGGATGGCAACGGCAAGCGGGGCCATGCGGCCCCAGGCGCGATTCTGCATGATCATCCCCTTGCTATTCTTGTTTCGGCACGCCCGGGAGCTGCGCGTCCGTTGATCTGCTGCAGCCGGCTCGCCGACCTCGAAACCGCCGTCGGCAACTCCCGTGGCGTCGCGCGGCTACGCTAGCACAAATCCGTAACGCCTGTGGTGGCGCCGACGGCCGGCGACCGGCCGGTCACTTCAGCCGGGGCTCTGCCGGCGTTGGCGTTGCCTGCGTCCGGTCGCCGCCGTGCGTGCTTGCACGGCGGCGGTGTCCGGGTTGGAGGGGGCGCGGGCCGCCCCCTGAGATCACTGGAATATTTCGGCAGTGTTGCTCGACTTCCCGTCGGTTCCGATGCCGCCGACGACCAGCACCTTGACGACCTTGCCGCTGCCGTCGAGCAACGGCGTCGCCGTGTGCGCCGCGCGTGCCGACAGCATGTCGGCGCCGGCAGCGAACGACGGCGGATCGTAGATCGTCGTCGTCTTGACGCGCGTCGTGCCGTTCTGCCCGCCCGCGATCAGGAAGTCGTCGCCGGGCGCCGGCGTCAGCGTCAGTTCGCGCCGCGCGGTGCCGATCGTGCCCGGGTCTGTCGTCCACGTGTTGGCCGACGGGTCGTAGATCTGCGCGGTGGCGAGATCGGTCGAGGTACCGCTGCCGCCCGCCACCAGCACGCGGCCGTCGGCCAAGCGCACCGCGCCGTGCGAATACCGGGCGCCGGTCCCCATGCTCGCGACCGTTGCGAACGTGTTGGTCGCCGGGTTGTAGATCTCGGCCGGAGCGACCGCCGTATAGCTCGAGCCGCTCTTGACGCGTCCGCCGGCGATCAGCACGCGGCCATCCGCCAGCGTCACGGCGGTGTGTCGCTCGCGGGCGTTGGCGAGGTTCGGTCCCGCGCTGAAGCTGCCGCTCGCGACGTCGTAGCGGACGGTCGAGTTGAGCGTCTTGTTGGCATTGTCGGCGCCGCCTACGAACAGCACCGTGACGACCTTGCCGCTGGCGTCGTAGATCGGCGTCGCCGTGTGGTAGCTGCGCGTCGACGACATGCCGCCGCCCGCGACCCAGGTGTTGCTCACCGGATCGAACAGCTCGGAGCTCGAGTTGCCGCCGCCGGCGACCAGCACCCTCGGATTCGCGGTGCCGTTCTCCAGCAGCGTGGCCGTGTGGCCGGCCGACTTGCTCGGCAGGTTGCCGACGGCCTTGAACTTGCCGACGTCGCCTGTCGCGCAGTTGCCCGCGGCGACCGCGCAGTACACCTCGGACGTGGCCGTCGAGCCGCCGCTGGCGTCGAAGCCGCCGGCGACCAGCACGCGTCCGTCGCGAAGGCGCGTCGCGGTGTGCCACGAACGCGGCTGCACCATCAACGGCGTGGAGACGAAACCTTCGACGATCAGCACCGAGCTTCCGGATGCGGACGCGAAGTTCGTGTTGCCCGCATAGCCGAACGTGATCGGGTAGCTGCCGACGCCGAACGTTCCCGTCGAGAAGCTCGCGGAGAACGTGCCGTCCGCGGCCGAAGGAGTTGCATTCAGCGTCGTGCCGCCGAGCGTGATCGAGACCTGCGGCGCCGAGGGGAACACGCTGCCGTAGCCGATCTTGCCGCCGATGGGCGTCGTAGCGGTTCCCGGGGCGATGACCGGTGCGGAGAGGCTCGAGAACACCGGCGTGGCCTGCGTCACGGTCAGGAAGCCCGGTACGAACGACACCGTGCACTTCGAGTACGAGACGCCGCCCGGCGTGATCGCATAGGACCCGACGTTGCTGGCGGCGGTCGCCGTGGTGCCGAACGCCAGCGTGCCGGTCCGCGTGCCGCAGGTCGACTCGTCGAAGTTGTAGGTGACGCCGAACGTCGGCAACGGATCGCCGTAGATCTTGCTGGCGCTGGTCGCCGTGATCGCAAGGACGGCCCGGTTGACCGCGAACGTCCGCGCCACGTCGGCCGCCGGATTCCAGTTTGCGTCGCCGGCCTGCTTCGCGGTGACCGTGCAGCTGCCCGTCGACGTGGCCGGGATCAGTGGTGTCACCTGGTTGCCCGACAACGTGCAATCCCCGGTCGCCGTGAAGCTCACGGCCAACCCGGAACTTGCCGTCGCCGTGACCGTAAACGGTCCGGCGGAGACCGGTCCGCCCACCGTGACGTCGGGCAATGCCGCGAAGGTAATCGTCTGGTTGGCCTTCTGGATCGTGATCGGCGGCGCGGTGATCGTGACGGCCGCGTAGACCGTCGTCGCGTCGGAATTCGCCGCAATGACGCACACGCCGGCCCCGGTCGTATGGAGCACGTTGGGAACCACCGTGGTGTCGACGTAGCAGGGACCGGTGGTCGAGTAATACGGCGTCGGGGCACCGGCGGTGGTGCCGAGCACGGGCAGCGGCAGCGTCTGGCCGAACGTCAGCGACGTCGGCAGGGCATTCGCGCCGGTGGGCGGGAACCCGGTGATGACGGGAACCACCAGGTTGACGACGACCTTCAGCAGCTGCTCGTCGGACTGCTGCGGCGTGCTGCTGTCGGTGACCCTGATCCGCAGGTAATACGTGCCGGCCGCGGTCGGCGTGAACGACAGCGTCGTCGAGCCGTCGGCCGCGAACGTCCCCACGGTAACCGGCGGCAGGCAGGGCGTGGTGATCGTCGTGCCCTTGCTGTCGGCGCAGGTCGCCGTGCCCGAGATCGCGCCGAAGCCGCCGAACGTCTTGAGGCCGAGCGATGCCGGCTGACCCGCGGACACCGCCGGCAGCGCCAGCGTCTTGATGATCAGCGGAATGCGCGTGCGCGTGTTGTTGCTCGCGTCGACGACGACGAACTTCGTGCCCCAGCGCAGGAATTCCACCAGGTCGAAGTCGGGATTCGTGCCGATCGCGCGCAGCGTCACGTACGCACGCTCGCCCGGCGACAGCGGCAGCGTGGCGGCTTCCGGCTTCTCGGGCTGGAAGCGGCCGAGGTCCGGGTCTTCCGGATTGACGATCGTCGGCGTACCCACGTTGGAAACCTGCGCGTTGGTCTGCGTCAGGCCGATGCGGAGCGCGCGGCTGGTATTGGTGTACGGATCGTAGGGAGCCAGCGCGCGGCTGGTGGGCGGAATGGCAGCCGGCGTCAACGCGATCTTGCGCAGGACGAGCTGGATCGTCACGCCGGGCGGCAGCGCGCACGAGCCCGTCGTGCAGTCGGCGTCGCGCAGCAGCAGCTTGACGGCCAGCGTGGTGTCGGTGTTGCCGCGGTTGCGCACGGTGAACGACGCGTCGGCGAAGCTGCTTGCCGCGAGGTTCGCCGGCGTGAAATCGTTGTTCGCGAGGTCGAAGTTCGCCTGCTCTACCGCGGAAAGCGCGTCCGGGATGTCGGTCAGCGCGGCGTTGGAGAGCACCGCGTTGGAAAGGACGTTGTTGGACAGCACCGCGTTCGACAGCACGGCGTTGGACAGCGCCGCGTTCGACAGCACGACGTTGGACAGCGCCGCGTTGGTCAGCGCGGCGTTGGACAGCATCGCGTTGGACAGCGCGTTGTTCGACAGCACCACGTTGGTCAGCGCGTTGTTCGAAAGCACGGCGTTGGACAATGCCACGTTGGCCGGGTCGACGTTGGTCAGCGCGACGTTCGACAGCGCGTTGTTCGACAGCACGGCCGTCGTGATCTCGGCGAGCGTCGCGTTCGACAGCACGACGTTGGACAGCGCCGCATTGGACAGCGCCGCATTGGACAGCGCGGCGTTGATGATCGCCGTGTTGGACAGGACGGCATTGCTGAGGACGACGTTGCTCAGGACCACGTTGGTCAGCGCGTTGTTGGTCAGCGCCGCGCTGGTCGGGGTGAGGTTCTCGACCTGCAGGTTGCTGAGCACCGCGTTGGAGAGCACGACGTTCGACAACGCCGCGTTGGTCAGCGCGTTGTTGGAAAGCGCGTTCGCGTTCAGGTTCTCGTCGTCGAGGACGGCGTTGGTCAGCGCGTTGTTCGTCAGCACCGCGTTGGTCAGCACGACGCTGCCCAAGTCGTTGTTGGCGAGGTCGTCCGTGGTCGTCCCGTCGCCGTTGCCGACGCGGACGGCGTTCGGGTCGGGGTTGAGCACGACCTGCGACGCGAAACCGCTGCCGGTGACCGACACCGTGATCGGCCGCGAATCGTCCGCGACGGTGGACCGCACCCACAGCGAGCGCGTCGACGACGAGCGCGGCTGCACGTACACGCTCACCGAAGGCGGCGGGGACTGCGCCGGGAACGTCTCCTTGTCGAAGCTGACGGTGACTTCCGACGCGGGGGCGAGCGGCTGGTAGGCGAGCGTGTAGGTTCGCCCGGTGTCGGAGAGGTTCTCGACGGTGATCACGAAGCCGCGCAGGTTGTTGGTGTCCTGGGCCGACCTCGGGCCGACGCGCTTCGAGTTGGCGTTCGCGAACGCGACCGAGTTCTCGGCAACGATCGCGGAGAACACGTTCTGGTTGCGATTGCCGGCGGCGCCGGCGAAATTGCAGGAGACGCCGAAGTTCGTGATGCCGTTGGCGGCACCGCTGGTGTCGGTGGTGAATTCGGTGGTCAGGCAGGTCCGCCGCGTCCAGTCGCCGTCGACCGGCGGGATCACGTCGCGGTTGTCGGTGAACCCGACGTGGAACACCGCGCTGTTCCCGCCCGTCGTGAACGGGCCGCAGGCATTGCCGGTCCCGCCGCACCCGATGTCGTACTTGTAGGGGCGGGCCGGATCGCCGGTCGCCGTGATTGCGGCGGCGGCGGCGTCGATGTAGTCGCCGATGAACGCCGCGGTGCCGTTGACGAACATCGGCAGGTTCGGCGCGTTGAACTGCTTCTGCCGGATGTCGTAGACGTCCTTCGTCCCTTGCGCCGTGGTGCCGAACACGTAGCGCGAGACGGGGCCCGACTCGAAAGCCGGCGTCGCGCCGGGGCTGGCCATCGCCGCGAACACGTCGATCGTGTGCCGGCGGACGAGGCCTGGTGTGCCGTCGGTCAGGTACGTCGTCCACACCGCGTCCGACGCCTTGGCCATGTACGGCGCGCGGCACTGCGCCAGCGCATCCTTGTAAGTCTGCGGCAAGCCGCTGAATGCGGATCCCGAAACGTCCACCGAGCAGTTCGGGACGAGGTTGCCCTTGGCTTCGCGCCGCGACGTGCACGCATCCGCGCCGGCGCTGCACGACAGCACCTCCTCGGTGTGGTCGAAGCGCTGGTCGAGCCACGTGATGAGCAGCTTGCCCGACGCGAAGGTCAGCGCCGGCTGCAGCTGGTGGCCGCGGCCCGGCTTGGCGGAATCCAGCGGATCCCTGAACGCGCCGTCGACCGCCGACGCCGCCGGCCACGTGAGGCCGCCGTCGCCGGACGTCGACATGACGATCCGCGCGTCGCAGTCCGCGGGGTCGAGCGCAGGACATGCATACGGAGGCACGTTGCTCGGGCTCGCCTTGCGCTGCGTCCACGCCACGTGGACGCGGCTGACACCGTTCTGGACCGACACCGCGATCGTCGGAAAGCCCAGCGTGCGGAACGCCCCGCCCGACGCGTCCTGGTCGTACGAATTGATCGTCGCGATCCTCACCGGCTGGTTGAGCCACGTCTTGCCGCCGTCGCTCGACTTGCTGATGTAGATCGCATCCGGCCCGGACGAATCGGCGAACACGCGCCAGACGACGTAAACGGTTCCGTTCAGCGGATCGATGGCGAGCTGGGTCCCTTGGCTTGCCTGCAGCGAGTTGCTGACCTTGACGGGCTTGGCGAACGTCGTGCCGCAGTCGTTCGACGCCGCGACGTACACGTTCGGGTGCTGGTTTTGCCCCTGTCCGGCGAAGTTGGCGAACGACACGTAGACGCTGAAGGCGCTCACGGTCTCGGCCACGTTGCGCACGGACACGCCCGGCGGCGGGCTCCGGGTCCACGACAGCAAATCGCACGTGCCGGTGTTCCATGCGCGGCCCGGAACGTCGGCGGCATTCCACGGCTTGTCGACGAACTGGCCCTTGACGCCGGTGTCGATGATCGACAGCTTGTCCGGCAGGATCGGATCCTCGGCCGGCTTCATGACGTCCTGCCCGCCTACGGTGCGCACGTCGAAGTCGCGCTGGATGTCGTCGTTCTTGTCGACGAAACGCTGGATGGCCACCATGCCATCGGTGCTGTTGCCACGCGTGCCGGCGATGAACGAGAAGAAGAACGTGCCGTAGGGGCCGGCCCGCACCGTCGGGTCCGCGCTGAAGTCCGGGTTGAGCGCCTTGACCGGGGCCGTCAATCCGGTCGCGTCGTTGCATTGGGGGATGGGAAGCGGACATCCTCCGGGAATGGTCGTGTACCACGTTGTTCCGCCGTCGACGGACTTGTAGAGGGAGACCCACGCCTTGGCGCCGCGCAGGCCCTCGGCGATGTCGGGCAGCACGAGCCGGTAGTCGTTCGACCCGGCCATCAGGTGGCGCGGGTTGCGCGATGAAACCGCGAGCGAGACTTCGTTCTGCTTGGTGAGATTCCAGTCGCCCTCGGGGAAGCGGGTTCCCGAAACCATGTTGACGTTGGGACCGACCGACGGAGGCGCCGCCGGCGCCGGTCCCGCAACGAAAATGGCAACGGCCAGCAGGGCCACGCGGCCCCATGCGAATTTCTGCATGATCATCCCCTGAATTTCCGTTCCGGCACGCGCGGGAAACGCGCGTCTTGTTGACGTGTTGCAGTCGGCGCGCCGACTCGGAAACTGCCGTCTGCAACTCCCGTGGTGCCAGCGCGCGCTCACCCTATCACATTCCTGCCCGTCGGATGGGGCTTGCGCAGACGGACGGCGAGAGCACCGTCTCCCTATGTGGACATGAATCTGCGGGAGTCTGCGATCGACGTCGATCGTGCCTGTCGCCTGCTCGATTGCCCGAGGTGCCGACATGCACTCGAATGCGTGGCCGAATGCCCGTTTCGAAATGCCGGTCTGTTTCGTACAACGCGCGCGCCGAGTTACGAAGCAGCGCGGGTCGGACTACAATTCGACGCAGGAGTTCGCGCCGCCGCGGCCGCCCGCGACGGCGGCCATTTCATTCTCGACGAGGACCACGATGAAGTTCGTCCGTCTCGCTGTTTGCTGCGCCGTGACCACCCTGGCCTCGGCGTCCGTCTGTGCACAACAGCAGCAGACGAAACCCCCGATCTCCACGTACGGCGTCGACGTCGCGACGCGCACGATGTCGATTCCGGGCATGCCCGCCGGCGGAATGAACATCCCGGGCATGCCGGCCGGCATGGGCGGTCCGCAGAAGGAATTGTGGCTCGGCTTGCGCTCGTCGCAGCGCGCGACGGGAACGCCCGAGGCGCAGCACATGATCCCGCCGGGCATGGACATGGGCCCCGCGTTGCCGCTGACCGGCTTCGTGCAGACGCAAGGCGGACGCGCCGAACCTGACGAGGAGCGTCCGCCCGAGAAGCCGAAGGCGCGCATGCTGATCTACTGGGGTTGCGGCGAGACGATCCCGCCGGGCCAGCCGAAGATCGCCGACACCGAGAAGATGTCGCTCGTCGAATTCGGGCAGGCGCTGGCCGGCCGCGCGCCGCCGGAGCGCTGGAGCGCGATCCGCAATGCGCAGCTGATCTGGCCGAACGAGCGCGAGAAGAAGCCGGTGCCTGGCAACGCGAGCCTGCGCGGCGACCAGCTGGTGCGCGGCAACGCGACGCCCGACATCAGGTTCGCGATCGGCGAAAGGCAGGACTTCATGCCGCCGCTCGAAGTGAAGGCGGGTGGAATGCCCGGCGGATCGACGCCGCTGTCGTGGGCGACGATCCCGACCGCGCAGGGCTACTTCATGCAGGCGATGGGCTTCCGCCAGAACGGCAACGAGATGATCATCTGGACGTCGAGCGAAGTGCAGGACACCGGCTGGGGCCTGATGAACTACCTGCCCAACGATTTCCTGCGCCGGATGATCAGCGAGAAGGTCGTGCTGCCGCCGAGTGCCACGTCGTGCACGATCCCGAAGGGCGTGTTCGAAGGTGTCGAAGGCGCGATGGTCAACGGCATCGCCTACGGCGAGGAGTTGAACCTCGCGCAACCGCCGCGTCCGTCCGATCCCAAGATCCCGTGGGAACCGATCTGGGCGGTGAAGGTGCGCGTGAAGTCGACCGGCATGACGCCGCTCGGCATGGGCGACATGGAAGAGCGGCGCGGCGCGCGACGCGGCGATCGGCCGCAGGACAGCGCGATGCCCGCGTCGCAGCCGCCGTCCGGGTCCGCGCCGGCCGACCCCGCGGCCGAGACGATCAAGAACCTGCGCAAGCTGCTGCCGTTCTGACGGCTCGCCGATCCCGTTCCCCCTGATGACGTTCGCGCCCGCCCGGGCGCGGGCGGGCACCGTTGCGTCGCCGCTGCGAACGCGGTAACGTATACGTTATTGCATCCTTGCCAAGGCCCCCAGTGCCCGCGCCGGCCACTGCCTTGCACGCGTTACCGATCCCGCTGTCCGCGCTCGCGTTCGTCGGCGGCGGCCTGTCGCGCCCGGAGTGCGTTCTCGCCACCCGCGCCGGCACGCTGTACACGGCCGACTGGCGCGGGGGGGTCGCGATGATCGCCTCCGACGGTGCGCAGACCCTCTACTCGGCTCGAATTTCCGAAAAGCGCCCGCTGCGGCCGAACGGCATCGCGCTGCGCCGCGACGGCAGCTTCCTGCTCGCCGACCTGGGCGACACGCTGGGCGGCGTGTACGTGCTCGCCCGCGACAACACGGTGCGGCCGTTCGTCGAGCGCGTCGACGGCGTCGACCTGCCGCCGACGAATTTCGTGGTCGAGGACACTTTGGGCCGCGTGTGGATAACCGTCAGCACGCGCCGCGCTCCGCGCGCCGACGCGTATCGCGCCGACGTCGCCGACGGCTTCATCGTCGTCGTCGACCGGCGCGGCGCGCGCATCGCCGCGGAGGGGCTGGGCTACACCAACGAGGCGCTGGTCTCGCCCGACGGCCGTTGGCTCTACGTGAACGAGACGTTCGGCCGGCGCCTCTCGCGGTTCCGCGTCGCGGCCGACGGCGCGCTTGGCCCCCGCGAAACGGTGACGGCGTTCGGGCACGGCACGTATCCGGACGGACTCGCGTTCGACGCCGAAGGCCACGTCTGGATCACGAGCATCGTCAGCAACCGCGTGGTGCGCGTGGCGCCGGACGGCGCCCAGACGGTGATGCTCGAGGACGCCGACCCCGCGCACGTGCAATGGTGCGAGGACGCGTACCTCGCCGGCGCGATGGGGCGCCCGCACCTGGATCGCGCGGCCGGCCGCGTGCTGCGCAACATCTCGAGCCTCGCGTTCGGCGGACCCGGCCTGCGCACAGCCTATCTCGGCTGCCTGCTCGGTGACGCCATCGCGCACTTCAGCGCGCCGGTGGCCGGCCATCCGCCGGTTCACTGGACGTACTGACGATGCGTTCGCACGCCTCCGCCCGCACGACCAAAGACGAGCCGCGACCTTCGGCCAAGCGCCGGGCGCCCGCCACGCGTGCGACCGAACGCGGATCGCGCGTGGGAGCGGCGTACGCCGCCGTGCGCCGGCGCATCCTCGACAACGTCTATCCGCCTGGCCACCAGGCGCTCGAAAGCGAACTCGCCGCGGAACTCGGCATCAGCCGCACGCCGGTGCGCGAGGCGCTGATCCGCCTCGCGAACGAAGGCCTGGTCGAGGTGGTGCCACGCCACGGCATGCGCGTGCTGCCGGTGTCGCCCGCCGACATGGCCGAAATCTACCTGGTGCTGACGGCGCTGGAATCCGCGGCGGCCGAACTGCTGGCGCGGCGGCAACCGAAGGACGCGGAACTGAAGCCGCTGGTCGACGCGACGCGCGAAATGACGCGCGCACTGAAGGCCGACGACCTCGACGCGTGGGCGGCGGCCGACGAGCGCTTCCACCAGGGCCTGGTCGAGCTTGCCGGCAACCGGACGCTGATGGATGCCGTGCAGCGGCTGGGCGACCGCGTGCACCGCGCTCGCATGTTCACGCTGCGGCTGCGGCCGAAGCCCGTCAATTCGACGCGCGAGCACATGGCGATGCTCGAGCGGATACGCGCGGGCGACCCGCAGGGCGCCGTCGACGTCAATCGCGCGCACCGCGAGCGCGCGAGCCGCGAACTGCTCGCGATCTTCGAACGTTACCGACTCCGGCAAATGTAGGCGCGCGACAACCCCATGACCACGACCACCTGCTTCGAGATCTGCGTGCTCCCCGGCGACGGCATTGGCGTCGACGTGATCGACGCGACGCTGCCGATCCTCGAACGCGCGCAGCACAACGCCGGCTTCGAGCTGCGCTTCGCCAGGCATCCGGCCGGCGCGCTGCACTACAAGGCGACCGGCGAGGCACTGCCCGCCGCCACGCTCGAAGCGGCGCGCGCGGCGGACGCGATCCTGTTCGGCGCGATGGGCTGGCCCGAGATCCGGTACGCCGACGGCACCGAGATCGCGCCGCAGCTCGACCTGCGCGTCGAGCTCGAGCTGTATGCCGGCGTGCGTCCGGCGCGCGCGCTGCCCGGGATTTCGCTGCCGCTCGCCGATCCCCGCGCGCGCGGCATCGACCTCGTCGTCGTGCGCGAGTCGACCGAGGGCCTGTTCGCGTCGCGCGGAAAAGGCACGATCGACAACGACAGCGAAGCGCGCGACACGATGGTGATCACGCGTCGCGGCAGCGAGCGCCTGCACGACTTCGCGTTCCGCCTGGCGCAGCGTCGCAAGCGCCGCGGCCGACCAGGGCGCGTCACGTGCGTGGACAAGGCCAACGTGTTCCGCTCGATGGCGTTCTTCCGCAAGATCTTCGACGAGCGCGCGCGCGCATTTCCCGACGTCGAGGCGCGCCACAACTACATCGACGCCACTGCGCTCGACCTGATCCGCAAGCCGTGGGACTTCGACGTCATCGTCACCGAGAACATGTTCGGCGACATCCTGTCGGACCAGGCGGCCGCACTCGTCGGCGGCATGGGCATGGCGCCGTCGGCCGACATCGGCGACCGGCACGCGCTGTTCCAGCCGTGCCACGGCTCGGCCCCCGACATCGCAGGGCAGGGCAAGGCCAATCCCACGGCGACGATACTGTCGGCGGCGCTGATGCTGGACTGGCTGGGCGAGCGCGCGGGCAGCATGGCGCTGACCCAGGCCGCGCAGAAGATCGAGCGCGCGGTGGACGCGGTGTTCGCGTCCGGCGCGGTGGTCCCCTACGAGTTCGGCGGACGCGACGGCACGCAGGCCATCGCGGCCGCCGTCGCCTCCAACATCTGATGGCCAGGCTGCGCATCGCGGGAGTCGGCGCCGGCTACTTCAGCCGATTCCACCTCGAGGGCTGGCGCGACGTCGCCGAAGCCGACGTCGTCGCGTGGTGCGACAGCGACGCGACGAAGGTGGACGCGTCCGCGCGCGAGTTCGGCATTCCGCGCACGTTCACCGACGCGGCCGCGATGCTGGATGCGGTGCGGCCGGACCTCGTCGACATCGTCACGCCGCCGCCGATGCACGCGCCGCTGGTGGCGCTGGCGCACGCGCGCGGCATTGCGGCGATCTGCCAGAAGCCGCTGACGCCGTCGTGGCGCGAGTCGCTCGCGCTCGCCGAAGCGGCCGACGCCGCGAACGCGCTGTGCGTCGTGCACGAGAACTTCCGCTTCCAGCCGTGGTACCGCGAAGCGAAGCGGTTGCTGCAGGCGGGCTTCCTCGGTACGCCGCATGCGGTCGCGTTCCGCCTGCGGCCCGGCGACGGGCAAGGCCCGCGCGCCTATCTCGACCGCCAGCCGTATTTCCAGACGATGCCGCGCCTGCTGATCGTGGAAACCGCGATCCACTGGATCGACACCTTCCGGTTTCTCATGGGCGACGTCGCGGCGATCACCGCGCGATTGCGGCGGATGAATCCGGCAATCGCCGGCGAGGACGCCGGCTATCTGCTGTTCGAGTTCGATGCCGGGACCACCGGCCTGTTCGACGGCAATCGCCTGAACGACCACGTCGCCGCCGACCCGCGCCGGACCATGGGCGAGCTGTGGCTCGAAGGCTCGGCCGGCGTGCTGCGCCTCGACGGCGACGCGCGGATCTGGTGGAAGCCGCATCACGCAGACGAGCGCGAGCACGCCTACGACCGGGGTCCGGCGACGTTTGGCGGCGGGTGCTGCGGCGCGCTGCAGCGGCACGTGGTCGCGCATCTGATGTGTGGCACGCCGGTGGAGAATACCGTTCGCGACTACCTGGCCAACCTGCGCGTGCAGGAGGCCGCCTACGAATCGCACGCGACCGGCCGGCGCGTCGCGCTGCATGGCTACGACCCGCCGGCATCGGCGGCACCGTTCGCACCCTGATCGATCGCGATGATTCACGAACGGCCACGTACCGCCGGTCAATGTCACCGAAGGAGGAAAGCATGGAACGTCGCACACTGTTGCAGCAGGCCGCCGTGGCACTCGCCGTCGCGGCCCTGGCGGTCGGCACCGCGGCCGCGCAGACCGTCCTCAAGTTCAGCCACACCGACCAGCCGGGCGGCGCGCGGCAGAAGGCCGCCGAGCTGTTCGCGCAGAAGGTCGAGCAGTACACGCAGGGCCGCTACAAGGTGCAGATCTATCCGGCCGGACAGCTCGCCAACGATCCGAAGGGCGTCGAGCAGCTGCAGCTGGGCGGCATCGACTTCACGGTCACCGGTACCGGCACGTACGCGACGCACATCCCGACGCTCAACCTGACGGCGTTGCCGTTTCTCGTCGAGACGTACCAGCAAGGCTGGAAGCTCTACGACGATTCGGCGTGGATGCAGGCGCAATTCGCCAAGGGGCCGGAGAAGGGATTCCGCTTCCTTTCGCCATTCGAGGCGGGCTTCCGCTCGATGACGACCAAGGATCCGCTGGCCACCCCGGCCGACGCCAAGGGCAAGAAGCTGCGCAGCTTCCCCAACGAGATGATGCGCTGGATGCTCGAGGACATGGGTTTCTCGGTCGTCATCATGCCGCTGCCCGAGGTGTACCTGGCGATCCAGCAAGGTGCGGTGAGCGGACAGGAGAATCCGATCGATACGATCCACGCCAACAAGTTCTACGAGGTGGCGCCGAACGTCACGCTGACGCAGCATGTCTACAGCCCGATCCCGATGACGATCTCGGAGAAAACGTGGCAGAAGCTGTCGCCCGCCGACCGCGAGGCCGTGCAGAAGGCCGCCAAGGAGGCGTCGGACTGGAGCCGCAAGGAGGTCAGCAGCAACGACGACCGGCTGCTGGCCGACATGCAGTCGAAGGGCGCGAAGATCGCGCGGCCGAACATCGGGCCGTGGCGCGACGCCGTCAAGCCGGTCTTCGTCAAGGCGAAGGAGAAGTACGGCGCCGACGTCGACGCGATCCTCGCCGACGCCGAGGCCGTGCGCAAGGCACTTCCGGCGAAGTGACACGCAGCACTTCCGTGTCATCCCGAGCGACGCGAGGGATCTGTCTTTCTTCCGCCGAAGCGAAAAGCGCGAAGCGGGTCCCTCGTCGTCGCTGCGCCCCTCGGGATGACACGTTGGCTTTGATCACCGTCCGCTGACGAACCCACGATGCCGATGCTGCCGCCCCAGCCGCCCGCGCCCTGGCCGATCCGCGTACTCGGGCGGATCGTCGACTGGACGATCGTCGCGATCGGTGCGCTGATGATCGTGCTGGTGTTCCTCAACGTGGTGTTCCACTTCGTCGGCCGTGACATCGCGTTCACGACCGAACTCGCCGAATTCCTGATGGTATGGGTGACGTTCCTCGGCGGCGCGGCGGCGTCGCGGCGCGGCCTGCACATGACGATCACCGAGTTTCTCGACAAGCTGGGGCCCGGCGGCCGGCGGCTCGCCGACGCGGCCATCGGGCTTCTCTGCCTCGGGGTGCTCGGCATGCTGACGTGGTACGGCATGGGCATCGTCAATGCGACGTGGGGCAACGAGCTGACCGTCCTGCACATACCGATGGCGCTGCAGTACCTGGCACTGCCGGTGGGCGCCGGCGCGATGTCGGTGTTCACGGCGTGGGACCTGGTCGAAATCGCGCGCGGCCGCACGCGCGCGCAACGCTACGGCGACGCCTGATGTTCTCGCTCGTGCTCGTCGTCGTGTTCTTCGCCATCGCGCTGGCCGGCGTGCCGCTGATGTTCGCACTGCTGACGACCACCGTCGGCATGATCTGGGCCTATCGGCTGTCGCATCCGCTGGAAACGATCTTCCTGTCGTTCATCGGCGGCGTCGAGCCGTTCCTGCTGATCGCCGTGCCGCTGTTCATCTTTGCCGGCGAGCTCCTGTCGCACGGCGGCGTCGGCAAGCGGATTGTCGAGTTCGCGCGCGCGCTGTTCGGCTTCCTGCCGGGCGGCCTGGGCGTGGTCACCGTCGCGTCGTGCCTGATGTTCGGCGGCGTCTCCGGCTCGGCGATCGCGGACACCGCGGCGATCGGTTCGCTGGTGATCCCGACGATGATCAAGCGCGGCTACTCGCGCGCGTTCGCCGCCGCGCTGCTCGCGGTCGCCGGCACGCTGGCGCTGCTGATGCCGCTGTCGATTCCGTTCCTCGTCTACGCGTTCATTTCCGGCGTGTCCATGCGGCAGCTGTCGATGGCAGGCGTCGTGCCGGCGATCATCTCGGCGCTGGCGCTGGTCGCCGTGTGCATGTGGTACGGCCGCAAGACCGGCTGCGACAACGGCGACGGCCGCCTGTCGGGACGCGAGATCTGGATTGCGTTCAGGGCGGCGGGCCCGGCGCTGGTCATGCCGATCATCATCGTTGGCGGCATCTGGTCGGGCATCTTCACGCCGACCGAATCGGCGTCGGTGGCCGTGATCTACGGCCTTGCGGTATCGCTGTTCCTGTACCACGACATCACGTGGCGCGACCTGCCGCGGCTCGTGCTCTCCGCGTTCCAGACCAGCGCCGTCGTGATGCTGGTGATCGGCGCCACCGGCTGCCTCGCATGGCTGCTGACCGTGGAGCAGGTCGCCGTCCAGCTCGCGAACTGGGTGCGCGTGGTCGCGCACGAGCCCTGGGTGTTCCTCCTGCTCGTCAACGTCGTGCTGCTGCTGCTCGGCATCTTCATCGAGCCGCTGCCGGCGCTGTTGCTGACCGCGCCGCTGTTCCTGCCGCTCGCACAGACGTTCCGCGTCGACCTCGTGCACCTGGGCGTGGTCATGACCGCCAATCTGGCGATCGCGCTGTACACGCCGCCGGTCGGGGGAACGCTGTTCGTGGCCGCAAAGCTGGCGCGCGCCGGCATTGGCGAGATCACGCGCGCGCTGATACCCTTGATGAGCGCCACCGTCGCCGTCGTGATCCTCGTGACCTACTGGCCCGCGCTTACCCGCTGGCTGCCTTCGCTCCTGAACTGACTTCGATGCTGCTCGGCACGATCGCCGACGACCTGACAGGCGCCACCGACCTGGGCGTCAATCTTGCGCGCGAGGGCCTGTCGGTGATCCAGGTCAACGGCTTGCCGCCGCCGGACCTCGACGTGCCCGCGGCCGATGCCGTGATCGTCGCGCTCAAGTCGCGCACGATTCCGTCCGGTGACGCGGTCGCGCAGTCGCTGGCGGCGCTCGCCTGGCTGCGGGCGCGCGGCGCGCCGCGCATCTACTTCAAGTACTGCTCGACGTTCGACTCGACGCCACGCGGCAACATCGGCCCGGTCACCGAGGCCCTGCAGGACGCGCTGCAGGCGGGAATCGTGCCGGCGACGCCCGCTTATCCGCGCAACCAGCGCACCGTTTACCGCGGCCATCTCTTCGTCGGCGACCTGATGCTGTCGGAGACGGGCATGCGCGACCATCCGCTGACGCCCATGACCGACGCGAACCTGGTGCGGCTGCTTGCCGCGCAGTCGCGGCGCAAGGTCGGTCTCGTCGCGAGCGAAACGCTGGACGCGGGCGCCGACGCGATGCGCGAGCGTTTGTCGGCGCTTGCCCGCGACGGTTGCGGCCACGCGATCGTCGACGCGACGCGCGACGAGCACCTGACGGTGGCCGGCGCCGCGTGCATCGGCCTGCCGCTCGCCACCGGCGGTGCGGGGCTCGGCGTCGGACTCGCACGCGCGCTCAAGGGGCGGGCCCAGGCGCGAAGCGACGCATGGACAAGGCCGGACGGCAAGGTGGCGTGCGCGTGGCTGTCCGGAAGCTGCTCCGAGGCAACGCGACGCCAGGTCGCGGCCGCACTGAAGGTCGTGCCGGGATTGCGCGTCGATCCGCTGGCGCTCGCGGCCGATCCCGCGCTCGCCGGACGCATTGCCGCGCAGGCGGCGCGACTTGCGGCGGCCGGGCCTCTGCTGATCTACGCGACGGCAGCGCCGTCCGAAGTGACGCACGCGCAGGCGCAACTCGGTGCCGAGCGCGCGGCGACGCTCGTCGAGGACGCATTCCGCGCCTGCGCTCGCGCGCTCGCCGCGGCAGGCGTCCGCGCGTTCGTCGTCGCCGGCGGGGAGACCTCGGGCGCCGTCGTCGAGGCGCTCGGCGTCCGCGCGCTGGCATTCGGCCCCGAAATTGCGCCCGGCGTACCGTGGACGTGCGCGGTGGGCCGCGAACCGCTGTGGCTCGCGCTCAAGTCCGGCAATTTCGGCGGCGACGACTTCTTCATGCGCGCGACGGCGGCGCTATGAGCGAGAGCGAACTGCGCGACGCGCTGGCCGACCGCGCGCGTTCGCTGTACGACCGAGGCTACGCGCACGGCAGCTCCGGCAACCTGAGCGTACGGCTGCCGGACGGCATTCTCGTCACGCCGACCGGCAGCAGCCTCGGCCGGATCGATCCCGCGCGCTTGGCCAAGGTGTCGCCCGAAGGCGTGGCGCTTTCCGGCGATCCGCCGTCGAAGGAGTCTTTTCTCCACCTCGCGATGTACGCACAGCGGCCGCAGGCCCGGGCGATCGTGCACCTGCATTGCACGTGCGCGGTGGCGGTGTCGTGCCTGGTTCATGCCGATCCGCGCAACGTGCTGCCGC
Organism: Burkholderiales bacterium; assembly: GCA_046347755.1. Lineage (GTDB taxonomy): Bacteria > Pseudomonadota > Gammaproteobacteria > Burkholderiales > Casimicrobiaceae > VBCG01. The sequence continues at coordinate 119,744 of JAXMFM010000003.1, forward strand.
CGCTGACCGCCTATCACGTCATGCGCGTCGGCACGCTGCCGCTGATTCCGTACTACCGCCCCGGCGATCGCGCGCTGGCGGCGGCCGTCGGCGCCGCGGCCGCGCGACACCGGGCAGTGCTGCTGGCCAATCACGGGCCGGTGGTCTCGGGCCGATCGCTCGACGACGCCGTCGACAACGCGGAGGAACTGGAACAGACGGCGAAGCTTTCGCTGCTGCTGGCCGGCCGCGACGTCGCCCCGCTGTCGCCGATGCAGATCGCCGAACTGGAAGCCGCATTCCCCAACTGACGGAGGCGCCGATGTACGTCGTCACGGTCGAGTTCGCGATAGATCCCGCGCAATGGACGCGCTTCATGCCGCTGATGGAGGAGAACGCGCGCCGATCGCGCGACGACGAGCCCGGCTGCCGGCAGTTCGACGTGTGCGTCGACGATGCGCGCGCCGGCGTCGTGTTCCTGTACGAACTCTACGACGACCGCGCCGCGTTCGACGCGCACCTTGCGACGTCCCACTTCAAGTCGTTCGCCGCGGCCACGCAGGCGATGATCACCGCGCGCACGGTTCACACGATGCGGCGCGTGGCGCCGTAGGCGCGGGACGCCGCCGTTGGCCGCGGGCGCTGGCCGGGCTACGCCGCCTCGGCAACGACGACGTAGCGCAGCGGCCCGCCCGGGTCGAGCGCGTCGAACGGGTAGCAGGTGACGAGCGTCAGCGTCGGCACCTGCGTTTCGCGCGGCAGCGCGAGATCGCGGTAGTCGGCGACGTACGACGCGCGGACGCGGAAGTGCCGGCGGCCGCCGTCGGCGCGCTCGACGAGCAGCTCGTCGCCGGGCGCGACGCGCGCGAGAAACCGGAAGTGCGTGTCGCGATGCGCGGTGATCACCGCGTTGCCCGGATCGCCCGGCTGCGCGGAGCCGTCGAGATGGCCGGGACCGAATGCGAGCGTGCGGCCGGACGCGCCGGCGAGCACCAGCACGTCGGCGTCCTGCGCCGGCGCGATCAATCGTGCGACCGGATGCGTATCCGCCCACGACCACGGCTTCGCAGGCAGGCCGGTCGCGCGCGTGCGGTCCCACGCCGCGTGCAGCAGCGCCTGCGCCGCGTGGGCCTTCGCGTAGATCCACACGCCGTGGCCGAACGCGGCGGTGCCGGCGAGCGTCAGCGCTGTGATACAAATCGCGATCAAATGGCGTCGAATTCGTATCATGTTGCGCGCGGGCGCGTCGAGCGCCGCGCTGTCGCCGCCGATGGGGGAAGACTCGTCCGGCGGAACGCGCGCCGCGATGCCCGGCGCGCGCGCCCGCATCCAGTTGCGTTCCGGTCCGGCGTCCCGGACGAAGGGTCCTCCCCGATCGGCGGCGACGTTCATGATTGACGACCTCATCGGCTAGCACCCGTTCGCCGTCAGCTTCGCCGCCGGCGCGGTCATCCCCGGCTTCGCCTGGCTCGACAGCAGCAGGTACCACGTGCCGCTGCTGTTGCCGTTGACGTAGACGACGAGGTCCGGCTTGCCGTCGCGGTCGATGTCGCCCGCATACTGGATCTCGCTATCCCAGCCGAAGCCGTCGAGCAGGTACTCGTACTTCGCGTCGGCGGTCTCGATCACGTAGTGCGCGCCGGCGCGTCCCTTGTGGCCATTGTTCACCGTCAACGTGAACGGCGTATGACCGAGCGCGAGCGGATACGCGCGGCCGTTGACGGGTACCAGCGCGCGTCGCTTCAGCGAGACTTCGGTGACCGGGCCTTCGCGCAGCGCCGTGCGCGGCAGGTTCACGTAGTAGAGCTGGCCGAGCGCCGACTGCAGCGTCGCGCGGTTGTCGGGCGACGCGCTTTCCAGTTCGCGCAGGAACAGCGGCCGGCCGCCGTCGGCGTCGGGAATCCGCCGCAGGTACGAGCCCGCCGCATCCTTGACCAGCACGAACCAGCCGCCGTCGGGCATCTGCGCGAGCGGCGCGTCGAACGCGCCGGCGTCGCCGTCGTAGTGGCCCGGCAGCAGCAGCGTGTTCGGCGGCGCCTTGGCGCGCGGCTCGGCGTCGGCCTCGGTGACGACCGGCGCCAGCAGCGGCAGCACCAGCAGCGCGACGATCGCCGCGCCCCGCATGCGCAGCGCCAGCACGCCGGCGGCGACCAGCGCGAGCGCGCCGACGAGCAGCGACAGCGGTGCCGACGTCGCGGTGCGCGGCAGGCCCGTGAACCCGGTGAGCCCGTCGGGAATGTTGCCGGGCATCGCGGTTTTGGACGCCGCGGTCCCGGCGGGCCTCGTCGGCGTCACGTCGACGGCCACGAGGCTCGTGAACTTGCTGACCAGATGGTGCGCGAGCGCGACGTCGAGCACGGCCGCGCGGACGTCCTCCTCGGGCACGCCGCGGCGGCCGGCGTCCATCAGCGCGTCGATCTTCGCGCGCGCCCACAGCACGCCGACGCCGGGCTCGCCGGCCGTCTGCGACACCGGAAGCAGCGTGCCCCACATCGTCGCGCCGCGACGGCCGGCCAGCGCGACGTTTCCGCTGGCCGCGCCCGCGTCGTAGCGCGCGCTGACGACGACCGGCTCGCCCGCGTACAGGTCCGGCACGACGCGCGGCCACACGTCGGCGCCCGCCGGCCAGGCGACGCTGATGTCGGTCAGCGCCGGGCTCTCGAGCTTCACGAACAGCGCCGTCATCTTCTCCTTCACTTCGCGCACGTCGCCGATGTACGTGTACGTGCCGCGGCCGAACTGCGCGGCCTTGGTCATGAAGAACGCATTGGGCGCGGGGCCGATGCCGACGGTGAACAGGCGGCGGTCGCCGATCTGGTCGCCGACGAAGCGCAGGATCGGGTCCTCGTTGCCGACGGCGCCGTCGGTCAGGAACACCACCTGGCGCATCATCGTCGACTCGCGCGGGCCGGCGAGCGCGATCGCAAGCGCCGGCAGCATCTCGGTGCCGCCGCGGGCGCGCAGTCCCATCACGAACTGCTTCGCCCGGGCGCGCGTGTCGTCGTCGAGCGGCACCGGCGCCGGGAACAGGGGAAGGCTGGTCGAATTGAATTCGATCACGTTGAAGCGGTCGCCGGGCAGCAGCCGGTCGAGCGCCATGGCCAGCGCCTCGCGCGCCTGCACGATGGACACGCCTTCCATCGATCCCGACGTGTCGATGATGTACGTGACCTCGCGCGGTGCGCGCGCCGCGCCCGTCTTCGCGGCCGCCGGCGGCAGCGCCATCAGCAGCGCGTACGTCTTGCCGTCCTTCGTCTCGGTGAACAACGCCGCGCCCGGCGCCGCGCCGACGTCCGGCGTCCAGGTCAGCTCGAAGTCGCGCGCGGCGGGAACCGGGCCGTCGGCGAGCGCCAGGCGGAAGCGATGGCCGGGCAGTTCGTCGACGCGCATCGGGTGGTAGGTGCTCGCGAGCCGCGACACGGCGAAACCCGCATTGAGATCGACGGCGATCCGCACCGGGTTCACGTAGCCGTCGCGCGGATCGGCGTACGCGTGCGGCAGACGGTCGGCGTCCTGCACGCCCGGCGTGGGCGCCGCGGCCACCACGTTGCCGGGCACGTAGCGCGGCGTGATCGCCAGCGGGAAGCGCAGCCGGAACGTGCCGTCGTCGTAGCCCAGCGTCTGCTGGTACTCGATCGCGACGACGACCTCCTCGTCCGGGCCGATGTTCGCCACGCTGGTCGTGAAGAGGTTCGGGCGCTCCTGCTCGACCAGCGTGGTCTTGCGGCCTTCGCGCTTCGCGTTGTCGTACGTGCGCTTCGCCTCGCCGCGTTCCTTGATCATGCCTTCGATCACGCGGTCGCCCACCTTCATCCGCAGGTGGTCGACTGCCGCCTTCTCCGGCAGCGGGAACGCGTAGACGCCTTCGCGCCAGCCGCCGGTCGCGTTGACGAAGCGCTGCTCGACCGTCACGCGCGCGATCATCCCGGTGACGTCCATCTTCACGTCGGTGAACAAGAGCGGCGACTCGACGCGCTCGCCGGAGGCGTCCTGCAGGTACAGCATGCCCGGCGGCGTGTCGGGCACCGCCGCGTGGGCGGGCGTGGTGACGATGAACACGGCCAGCGCCATGACGAGGCTCGCGACGAGCCCCGCCACGAAGCTGTCCATGACGAGGCGGCCGAGTTCGCGCCATTCGCGGCGCAGGAGGTCGCTGCTGTGGAGCCGTTCGCCGTTGCCCATTGCGATTCCCGTTCTTCGTTGTCGGAAGCCGGCGGTTGGCGTCCTCCACCGTTGGCGCCCGCCGGCGACACGCCACCGATGGCCCCGATTACGCGCGCGGCTTGCGGCTGCGCGATGGGCGGAAAGCGGCGAACCGGCGAGGAAAAATGGCAAACCGCAGGCAACTCGTTCCGGCCGGCGATCGCTGCGGTATAGTCGGCGCGCCATGCGCAGGATCGCCATCGTCGAGGACGAGCCCGCCATCCGCGCCAACTACGCGGACGCGCTGCGCCGGCATGGCTACGAGGTCGCGACGTATGCGAACCGGCCGGACGCGCTGGCCGCGTTCCGCACGCGGCTGCCCGACCTGGCGCTGGTCGACATCGGCCTCGCCGACGACGTCGACGGCGGGTTCACGCTGACGCGCGAGCTGCGCGCGCTGTCGGCGACCGTGCCGATCATCTTCCTGTCGGCGCGCGATTCGGATTTCGACATCGTGGCGGGCCTGAGGCTCGGCGCCGACGACTACCTGACCAAGGACGCGAGCCTGCCGCATCTCGCGGCGCGCATCGCCGCGCTGTTCCGGCGCAGCGAGCTCCTGTCGGCGCCGCCGGCGACCGAGGACATCGTCGAGCGCGGGCCGCTGGCGATCGACGTCAAGCGGCTGACCGCGCGGTGGCAGGGCAAGCCGGTCGACCTGACGCTCACCGAGTTCTGGATGGTGCACGCGCTGGCGCGCCATCCGGGCCACGTGAAGGATCGCGACGCGCTGATGCGCGACGCCAGCATCGTCGTGGACGACAGCACGATCACGTCGCACGTCAAGCGCATCCGGCGCAAGTTCCTGGCGATCGACCCGGCGTTCGACCGGATCGAGACCGTGTACGGAATGGGCTACCGTTGGCATGAGTGAGGCGGCCGCGCGGCGATGAGACCGTAACCATGCCTCGCATCGCGCTATCCATCCGCGCGCAGCTGCTGCTGGTCCTCACCGTGTTCCTGGCGCTGCCGTGGCTGGGCGTGGAGTACGTGCGCGAGCTGGAGCGCGTGCTGCGCGACGCGCAGGAGCGCACGCTGGCCGGCACCGCGCAGGCGGTCGCGACCGCGCTGCACGACCGGCCGCGGCTGTTCGCCACGCCGCCGGATCCGATCGCGTCGTTCGCGCGCGAGCGCGCCGACGACCGTGCGCGCACCGGCGCGTCGCTGCCGCCGTCGGCGTCGCCGGAGATCGCCCAGATCATCGAAGGGCTGTCGCGGACGACCGCGCGCATCTGGGTGATCGACCGCGACGGCACCGTGCTGGCGCGCGCCGGTTCGCTGAAGGCGCCGCCGCCGCAATCGCCGGCCGAATCGTTCTTCGCGCGCGTCGGACGCGCCACCGTCGGCCGGCTGTACCAGCTCGTGCTCGAACAGCCGTCGGAGGACTTCAGCGACGACGCCGCCACGCAGGGCGCGCCGCGCGGCCGCGACGTCGAAGGCGCGCTCGCCGGCATTCTCGCCACCGACCGGCGGCCGACGTCCGACGGCCGCGCGGTGATCGTGTCCGCAGCGCATCCGGTGTGGGTCGGCGACCAGGTGCGCGGCGTGGTCATCGCCGAGGAGACGGGCAACGCCGTGCTCGCGGAACGCAACCGCGCGTTCGAACGCCTGTTCAACATCGTGCTCGCCGTGCTGCTGGTGGGCTCGCTCGCGTTGACGGCGTACGCGACGTGGCTGTCGGCGCGCATCCGCCGGCTGCGCGACGACGCCGAGCGTGCGATCGACGAGCAAGGGCGCGTGCGTGCGCCGCTCGCGAGCTCGGGCGCCTTCGACGAGATCGGCGACCTGTCGCGCAGCTTCGGCAGCGTGCTCGCGCGGCTGTCCGAGTACGCGAGCTACCAGGAGAACATGGCGAGCCGGCTGTCGCACGAGCTGCGCACGCCGGTCGCGGTCGTGCGCAGCTCGCTCGACAATCTGAAGGCCACACCGCTGCCCGACGACGCGCGCGTCTACATGGCCCGCGCGCAGGAGGGCCTGACGCGGCTGACGCAGATCCTCACGCGGATGACCGAGGCGGCGCGGCTCGAGCAGAGCCTGTCCGACGTCGATCGCGTGCGCTTCGACCTGGTGCCGGTGGTCGCGAGCTGCGTCGAGGGGTTCCGCATCGCGTATCCGTCAGCGCGCATCGCGTACGCGGCGCCGGCCGAGCCGGTGTTCGTCGACGGCGCGCCCGAGCTGATCGCGCAGTTGCTCGACAAGCTGGTAGCGAACGCCGTCGAGTTCGCGGCCGGCGGTGCGATCGACGTTCGCGTTGCCCGCGACGCAGGCGACGTGGCGCTGACCGTGGCCAACGACGGGCCGCCGCTGCCCGCCGACATGCAGGGCCGGTTGTTCGAGTCGATGGTGTCGGTGCGCGGCGGCCGGGACCCGGGCGCCGGCGTGCCGCATCTCGGTCTCGGGCTCTACATCGTGCGCGTGATCGCGCAGTTCCACCGCGGCGCCGCCCGCGCCGAGAACAGGCCCGACGGCAGCGGCGTCGTCGTCACGGTGACGATGCCGGCCGCATAGAAAAGGGGCCAGGCCTTGTAATGGGGTCCGACCCTATTTCCGCCAAACTAGGGCGCCGACACTTCCTTCACCATCGCGGCGTCGAAGTCGACGTCGACCTTCGGTCCGCCCGCTCCGGCGTCGTCGAAGGCGAGCTTGCCGGCCATGCGCTTCGCATCGCTGGCCGTGGTCTTCAGCACCTCGGGCTTCAGCGTTCCCGAGTACTGGATCTTCTGGCCGTTGAGCACCATCCAGTAGTTGAGCCGCGGACCGCTGTCGAAGTTGATCGAAAGGCCTTCGGCCAGGTCGCTGTCGGTGCAGGACATCGTCTTGCACGCGGCGATCTTCGCGGAGAGGTCGCTGGCGGACAGGATGAGGCGCCGGATCGGCTGCTTGGTCACCGAATCAGGACCTTTGACGAGGTACGCGAACCTGAGATCGGCGGTCCGCGTCTTGTACGCGAGGCTGCCTTTCGCGTCGCCGGCCGCGGCGGGCGGCGCGACCAGCGCCAGCAGCCCGGCAACGACGGCGCACCGGGCGATCTGCGTGAACGGGACAACCGTCGCGACTTGCATCGGCGCCTCCTCGTGGGGTGGGCAAAGCTTTGGATCGGCGACGATTCTAGCGGATGGCCCCGGCCGCCCGCGAGCGATGGCCGCCTCCGGATCGGCGATAATCGCCGCGTCTTCCCGTGCCCGCCGCCATGAACGCCACGTCCTTCGCGCCCATCGTTGCCCATCCGGCGCTCGTCTGCGCCGCGCTGCTGACGGTCTCCAACCTGTTCATGACGTTCGCGTGGTACGGGCACCTGAAGCACCTGTCCGGCAGCCCGTGGTGGACGGCGGCGTTCATCTCGTGGGGCATCGCGCTGTTCGAGTACCTGCTGCAGGTGCCGGCGAACCGCATCGGGTTCTCGGTGCTGTCGCTCGCGCAGCTCAAGATCATGCAGGAGGTGATCACGCTCGCCGTGTTCGTGCCGTTCGCCGTGTTCTACATGGACCAGCCGGTGAAGCTCGACTACCTGTGGGCGGGCCTGTGCCTGATGGGTGCCGTGTACTTCATCTTCCGCGGCTAGAGAAGCACACCTTGCGTTTTCTGCACGTCTACTTCGCGTTCGCGGCCGGGTACCTGCTTTCGTACCTGTACCGGACGGTCAACGCGGTCATCTCGCCCGAGCTGACGCGCGACCTGGCGCTCAGCCCGACGTCGCTCGGCCTGCTGACGAGCGCGTACTTCCTCGCGTTCGCCGCGATGCAGATCCCGGTCGGGATCCTGCTCGACCGCTACGGGCCGCGGCGCGTGGAGCCGGTGCTGCTGGCGCTGGCCGCAGTCGGCGCCGCGCTGTTCGCATTCGCCGAGACGCTGGCCGGGTTGGCGGTCGCACGCGCGGTCATCGGCGCCGGCGTCTGCGCGTGCCTGATGGCGCCGCTCAAGGCGATCGCCGAATGGTTCCCGGCCGACCGGCAGGCGTCGTACGCGGGGTGGATCATGGTCGCGGGCGGCGTCGGCGCGTTGCTGGCGTCGGTGCCGCTGGAGCTGGCGCTGCACGTCACCGACTGGCGCGGCGTGTTCGTCGGCCTTTCGATCGTCACGTTCGTCGTCGCGTTCGCGATTGCGTGGCGCGTGCCGGACATCGCGAAGCCGCGCGACGCCGGCAGCTTCCGCGCGCAGCTGGCCGGCGTGCGCTCGGTGCTCGCGCATCCGCGCTTCTGGTGGATCGCGCCGTTCGGCGCGCTCGTGATGGGATCGTTCATGGCGATCCAGGGCCTGTGGGCGGTGCCGTGGCTGATTGAAGTCGAAGGCCTGTCGCGCGCGGGCGCTGCGCAGTACCTGCTGCTGATGAACGGGGTGATCATGATCGGCTACGTGGCGCTCGGCTTCTTCGGCACGCGCCTCGCGCGGCGCGGCATCCACGCGCGGCACCTGTTCGCGACGGGCTTCGCCGTCAACATGGCCGCGCTCGCGCTGATCGTTCTCCGCGTCCCCGGGGGGCTCGCGTGGTGGGTGCTGTACGGCGTCGGCGCCGCCGTCAACGTGCTGGCGTTCACCGTGCTGAACGAGGGCTTCGGCCGCGACCGGGCCGGACGCACGAGCACGACGCTGAACCTGATGATGTTCGTCGTGAGCTTCGCCGTGCAGTGGGGCATCGGCGTGATCGTCGACGCGGCGCGGCTCGCGTGGGGCCTCGACAACGCCGGCGGGCTGCGCATCGCGTTCGCGGCGATCCTGGCCGCCGACGTGGCGGCGCTGCTGTGGTTCGTGCGCGGGTGGAAGCGCCACGGCGTACATGCGCCGGTCGCGGCGGCAACGGCGGGCTAAAGCGACATGCACCTGCACATCTTGGGCATCGCCGGCACGTTCATGGGCGGCCTCGCGGCGATCGCGAAGGCGGCCGGCCACACGGTCACCGGCTGCGATGCGAACGTCTACCCGCCGATGTCCACGCAGCTGACGGCACTCGGCATCGGGCTGACCGAAGGCTTCGACGCGTCGCAGCTGGCCGGCGTCGCGCGCGACGCCGACACGTTCGTCATCGGCAACGTCGTCTCGCGCGGCAATCCGCTGATGGAGGCGATCCTGAATTCGGGCCGCCCGTACGTGTCGGGTCCGCAATGGCTGTACGAGCACGTGCTGCACGACCGCTGGGTGCTCGCGGTCGCCGGCACGCACGGCAAGACGACGACGACGGCGATGCTCGCGTGGATCCTCGAGGACGCGGGCCTGGCGCCCGGATTCCTGATCGGCGGCGTGCCGGTCGACTTTCCGGTGTCGGCGCGGCTGACCGACAGCGCGTTCTTCGTGATCGAGGCCGACGAATACGACACGGCGTTCTTCGACAAGCGCTCGAAGTTCGTCCACTACCGGCCGCGCACGGCGGTCGTCAACAACCTCGAGTTCGACCACGCCGACATCTTTCCGGACCTGGCGGCGATCGAGACGCAGTTCCACCACCTGGTCCGCATGGTCCCGGGCAACGGGCGCATCGTCGCCAACGGCGGCGAAGCGTCGATCGCGCGCGTGCTCGGCCGCGGCTGCTGGAGCGAGGTCGAGCGCTTCGGCTTCGCCGAGGTGCCGGGCACCGGTCCCGACTGGACGGTCGCCGTCGACGGCTCGGTGCTGCTGGGCGGCGCGCCGCAGGGGACGCTCGCGATCGAGCTCCCCGGCAGGCACAACCAGCTGAACGCGCTGGCGGCGCTCGCCGCGGCGCGCCACGTCGGCGTGCCGGTGCGCCACGGGCTCGCGGCGCTCGCGCGGTTCAAAGGCGTCAGGCGCCGGCTGGAGACCCGCGGCAGCGTGCGGGGTGTCACCGTGTACGACGACTTCGCCCATCATCCGACGGCAATCGCCGTCACGCTCGAAGCGATGCGCCGGCGCGTGGCCGGCGAGCGCATCCTCGCCGTGCTCGAGCCGCGGTCGAACACGATGAAGCTGGGCGCGATGAAGGACAGGCTGCCGGCAAGCCTGGCCGCGGCCGACCGCGTGTTCTGCTACGCGGCCAACCTGGGCTGGGACGTCGCGGGCGCGCTTGCGCCGATGCGCGACAAGGCCAGCGTGTTCTCGGACCTGCCGGCGCTGATGGCGGCCATCGTGGCCGAAGCGCGTGCCGGCGACCACGTCGTCGTGATGAGCAACGGCGGCTTCGGCGGCATTCACGACAAGCTGCTGGCCCGGCTCCGCGCGTGAACACGATCGTCTACCTGCACGGCTTCCGCAGCTCGCCGGCGAGCGTCAAGGCGACGCGGTTGCGCGACCACGTTGCCACGTTGCTCGATCCGCCGCGTCTGCACATTCCCGCGTTGCCGCATCGGCCGGCGCAGGCGATTGCGGACGTCGTGGCGTGGGTCGAGCGCAACGCCGGCGCGAACGCGCCGACGTTCATCGGCAGCTCGCTCGGCGGCTACTATGCGACGTGGCTCGCCGAGCGCTTCGGCGCGCGCGCCGCGATGATCAATCCGACGATCCGCCCCTGGGAGGACCTGCAGCCGTCGCGCGGCGCGCAGACGAACCTGTACACCGGCGAAGCGTTCGACGTGACCGACGCGCATTTCGACGAGTTGCGCGCGCTCGCCGTCGGCCGCATCACGCGGCCCGGACGCTACCTGCTGATGGTGGAGACGGGCGACGAAGCGCTCGACTACGCGCGGGCGGTCGCGTTCTACGGCGGCGCGTACCAGTACGTGCGCGGCGGCGGCGACCATTCGTTCACCGACTTCGTGCCGCAGATCCCGACGCTGCTGCGGTTCGCCGCCGGGGAATTCGGCGGATGAGCGTCCGCCATTTCGACGTCGTCGTGATCGGCGGCGGCCTGGTTGGCGCCGCGATCGCGTTCGGCCTGCGCGGGCTGGGGCCGAAGCTTGCGCTCCTCGACGAAGGCGACGTCGCGCACCGCGCCGCGCGCGGCAACTTCGGCCTGATCTGGGTGCAGGGCAAGGGCCTGGGGCTCGCGCCCTACGGCGCGTGGACACTGCGCTCGGCGCGCGAATGGCCGCGGCTCGCCGCGCTTCTGCGCGAGGAAACCGGCGTCGACGTCGCGCTGCGCCAGGGCGGCGGCCTGCACGTGTGCCTGTCGGCGCGCGAACTCGACGTGCGCGCGCAGCGGATGGCGCAGCTCGTCGCGCAGCCGGACATCGAGCGCTGCGACGTCGAGGTTTTCGACCACGCGGGCGTGGCCGCCCGCCTGCCGGCGATCGGACCGGACGTCGCCGGCGGCACCTGGTGCGCGCTGGACGGCGGCTGCAATCCGCTGCGGCTGCTGCTTGCGCTGCACGTGTCGCTCGCCCGCGCCGGCGCCGCGTGCCTCGCCGCGCATCCGGTGTCGGCGATCGAGCCCGGGCCGGGCCGCTTCGCGCTGCACACGCCGCAGGGCCGGATCGAATGCGGGCGCGTCGTGCTGGCGGCCGGATTGGGCAACGCGACGCTGGCGCCGATGGTGGGCATGGCGCTGCCCGTGACGCCGAACCAGGGACAGGTCATTGCGCTGGAGCGCGTGCGCCCGTTCCTGCCGTTCCCGCTCGAGACGCTGCGGCAGACCGACGAGGGCACCGTGCTGATCGGCGACGCGCAGCGCGACCGCGGCTTCGACGAGACGCAGGACACCGGCGTGCTCGCCGCGATGGCCGCGCGCGCGGTGCGCGTGTTCCCGTTCCTGCGCGACGCGCGCGTCATCCGCGCGTGGTCGGCGCTGCGCGTCATGTCGCCGGACGGCTTCCCGATCTACGCGCAGTCGCCCGCGTGCGCCGGTGCGTTCGCCGCCAGCTGCCACAGCGGCGTCACGCTGGCGGCCGTGCACGCGTTGACGCTCGGCCCCGCGCTGCACGCCGGCGCACTGGCCGCCGAATGCGCGCCGTTCGCGCTGTCCCGATTCGATGTTCGCGCGGCTGCCTGACGAATCCGCGGCACCGGTCGCCGTCACGATCGACGGCGTTCCGGTCGCCGCGCGCGCCGGCGACAGCGTCGCTGCGGCGCTGTTCGCGGCGGGGCTCTTGGCGTCGCGCGAATCCGCGGTTTCCGGCGCGCCGCGCGGACCCTTTTGCATGATGGGCGTGTGCTTCGACTGCCTCGTCGAAGTCGACGGGCAGCCGAACCAGCAGGCGTGCCTCGTCACCGTGAGCGAAGGCATGTCGATTCGCACGCAGCGCGGCGTGCGCGCCGCCGGATGATGCTCGACGTCGCGATCGTCGGCGCCGGTCCCGCGGGCCTGGCGGCGGCCACGCTCGCGGCCGGGCGCGGGCTGGCGGTGGCGCTGTACGACGAGCAGCGCGCACCCGGCGGACAGATCTATCGCGGCATCACGACGACGCCGGCGGCGCGCGCGCAGCTGCTCGGCGACGACTACGCGATCGGCGCCGCGCTGGTGCCGCCGTTCGAGCGCTCGGGGGCACGCTACGTGCGCGACGCGACGGTGTGGGCGATCGAGCGCCGCGCCGACGGCACGTTCGCGCTCGCGGTCAGCGCGGGCCCGCCGGCGCTGCGGCAGGCGGCGTCGATCGAGGCGCGGACGGTGATCCTCGCCGTCGGCGCGCACGAGCGGCCGATGCCGGTCCCCGGGTGGACGCTTCCCGGCGTGCTGACCGCCGGCGCCGCGCAGATCCTGCTCAAGACGGCGGGCTTGATCCCGTCGGGCCGCACGGTGCTCGCCGGCTGCGGCCCGCTGCTGTGGCTCGCTGCGTGGCAACTGCTGCGCGCGGGGGCCAGGGTCGACGCGTTGCTCGACACGACGCCGCGCGGCCGGCTCGCGCGTGCGCTGCGCGTCGCGCCGGGCTTCGTCGTGTCGCCGTATTTCCGCAAGGGACTCGACCTCGTGCGCGCCGTGCGCCGGCAGGCGCGGGTCGTCGAGTACGTGACGGCGCTCGCCATCGAGGGCGCGAAGCACGCGAGCGCCGTTCGCTACGAGGCCGACGGCGTCGCACGCACGCTGCCGGCCGACCTCGTGCTGCTGCACCAGGGCGTGGTACCGGACGTCAACCTCGCCTGCGCCGCCGGCTGTGCGCTCGCGTGGAACGCGCGGCAGGCCTGCTTCGCGCCGGTCGTCGACGAATGGGGCGGCACGACGGTGGCGGGCCTGTTCATCGCCGGCGACGGCGCAGGCATCGCCGGCGCGGCCGCCGCCGAAGCGCGCGGGCGGATGGCGGCGCTCGCGGCGGCCAACGCGCTCGGCTGCATCGACGGCGGGACGCGCGATCGCGACGCGCGCGCGCATCGCCGCGCGCTGGCGATCGCGTCGCGCGGCCGCGCGTTCCTCGACGAGCTGTACCGGCCGGCCGAAGCGTTCCGCGCGCCGGCCGGCGCGACGATCGCCTGCCGCTGCGAGGAAGTGACGGCGGATGCAGTCGCACAGCTGGCGCGCGACGGCTGCGCCGGCCCCAACCAGATGAAGGCATACACGCGCTGCGGCATGGGCGCGTGCCAGGGGCGCATGTGCGGCCTCACCGTCAACGCGATCATCGCGCGCGAGCAGCGGCGCGATCCCGCGGGCGTGGGTTACTACCGGCTGCGCTTTCCTGCCAAGCCGGTGCCGCTGCGCGACCTCGCGCAAATGCCGGTCACCGCGGAAGCCGCGAGCGCGGTCGTCCGCATCGGGCCAGGTCCGGATTCCGCGCCCGGAAACGACGCGTCTATACTATGACAAACCCCGGAATCACAGAACGGGCAGCACAACGCGCGGGCGGGGCGATCCGGCGACGGACGATCCCTTGGCCGGCATGTCGATACACAAACGCTAGGAGGAGAAGCATGGAATCGAGATTTCGTCGCGTGTTGACGGGCGTGCTGGCGGCCGCGTGGGTGCTGGGCATCGCGGCGACCGGCCACGCGCAGGCGCCCAAGGTCATCAAGATCTCCCATCAATTCCCGGCGGCCACCGACGACAGCGGCGATTTCCGCGACCGGCTCGCAAAGAAGTTTGCCGCCGAGGTCGAGAAGCGGACCAACGGCCAGATCAAGGTCGAGGTGTACCCGAACGGCTCGCTGGTCAAGACGTTCAGCCAGTTCGGCGCGATCCGCAAGGGCACGCTCGACATGTCGGTGCTGCCGATCGCCTACGGCGGCGGCGAGGTTCCGGAGGCGAACCTGGGCCTGATGCCCGCGCTCGTGACGAGCTACGACCAGGGCCTGCGCTGGAAGACCGCGCCCATCGGCAAAGAGTGGGAGAAGATCCTCGACGAGAAGGGCATCAAGATCCTGACCTGGGTCTGGCAGGCGGGCGGGATGGCCAGCAAGACCGATCCGATCGTCTCGCCCGACGACGCCAAGGGCAAGAAGATCCGCGGCGGCAGCAAGGAAATGGACCTGATGATCAAGGGCGCCGGCGGCGCGGTGACCAACGTGCCGTCGAACGAGATCTACAGCGCGATGAACAGCGGCGTGCTCGACGCGGCGATGACCTCCAGCACGTCGCTCATCACGTTCCGCCTGGCCGAGAACGCGAAGGGCGTGACGACGGCGCGCAACAAGGCGGTCTGGTTCATGTTCGAGCCGCTGGTCATCTCGAAGGAAACGTGGAACAAGCTCACGCCCGAGCAGCAGAAGATCTTCGCGGAAGTCGGCGCGTCGCTCGAGCCGTTCGCCAAGGAAGCGGCGCAGGCCGACGACAAGGAGATGGCCGCCGTGTTCCAGAAGGCGGGCGCCAAGGTCGCCGACATGGACGAGGCGGCGTTCCTCAAGTGGCAGGCGATCGCCAAGGAAACGGCCTACAAGGACTTCGCCGAAAACGTGAAGAACGGCAAGCAGCTGCTGGACATGGCGCTGTCGGTGAAATGAGCGCGGCGGCCGAAGGGAGGCGCGCAGCGCGTGTCGCCGCGCGATTGACCGCGGCCGACACGCCGGCTTTGCACGTTGCGACGCTGGCTTCGGAAGCCGCATAGCGATGGCCGGCATCCCCGTCGCCGGGATGCCGGCGCCCCCGCCGCGGCCGCGCGCGTGGCCGCGGTTCGTGCGGGCCCTTACGTGGTTCAACACGGTCACCGGGTACCTGTCCGGCGCGGTGATCGTCCTCTGCAGCCTCGTCATCGTGTTCGAGGTGATCGTCCGCTACGTGTTCAAGTGGGCGACCGATTGGGAGATCGAGATGTGCGTGATCCTCCTGATCATCGCGACGTTCATGAGCGCCGCGTACACGCAGCTGAAGCGCGGGCACGTCACGATCGAAGTGCTCGAGCACATGCTGTCGAAGCGGATGAACCGCCTGCGGTACCTGACCGGCGACGCGCTGTCGCTCCTCTTCTGCGCGTTCGTCGCGGCCAACGCGTGGCATTTCTTCCTCGAAGCGTGGGGCGACGGACGGGTCAGCAACAGCTCGTGGGCGCCGAAGCTGTGGATCCCGTACCTGTTCATGGCGGTCGGCATGACCACGCTGTCGCTGCAGCAGCTCGTCCAGATCATCGAGAGCCGGCGCAGCCACGTCGCCGACATCGAGGCGCAGCTGGAAGCGCAGAACGTGCAGTGGACCGAGTGATGGGCACCGCGCAGATCGGAATGCTCTACGGCGCGGTCACGCTGGTGCTGCTGTTCTCCGGCATGCCGATCGCGTTCGCGCTGGGGCTGTCGGCGCTGACCTTCATGGCGATCTTCATGCCGACCGCCAACCTGTGGTCGGTCGCCGAGACGATGTACGCCGAGCTCGACAACTTCACGCTGCTGACGATCCCGCTGTTCGTGCTGATGGGGGCGGCGATCGGCAAGACCCGCGCCGGGACCGACGTGTACGGTTCGCTGAACGCGTGGCTGCACAAGGTCCCGGGCGGGCTGGGGCTCGCCAACGTCTTCGCGTGCTCGGTGTTCGCCGCGATGTGCGGTTCCAGCCCGGCGACGTGCTCGGCGATCGGCTCGTCGGGCATTCCGCAGCTGATCAAGCGCGGCTACTCGGAAGGCCTGGCCGCGGGACTGATCGCCGCCGGCGGGACGCTCGGCATCCTGATTCCCCCTTCGCTGACGCTGATCCTCTACGGGCTCGCGTCCGAGCAGTCGATCGGCCGGCTTTTCATGGCGGGCTTCGGCCCCGGGCTGATGCTGACGCTGCTGTTCGCCGCCTGGGTGGTGTTCAAGTACCGGATGGAGCGCGCCGCGGCGCTTTCGGTCATCGCCGCGGGCGGCGCGAGCGCGGCGATTCTCGAGGACGAGCACTTCACGTGGAAGGACCGGTTCGAGTCGCTGCCGCGCTTCCTGCCGTTCCTCGTGCTGATCGCCGTCATCATGGTCGCGATGTACGACGGCTGGGCGACGCCGTCCGAGGTCGCGGGCATCGGGGCCCTCGGCTCGATCCTGCTCGTCGTCGTGCTGTACCGCTGCTACAAGCCGGCCGACATCAAGGCGATCCTCTCGGGCACCGTCCGCGAGTCCACGATGATCATGATGATCATCGCGACGTCGTTCCTGTTCACGTACGTGATGAGCTACCTCGGCATCACGCAGGCGGCCGCGCAGTGGCTGGTCGCGATGCAACTGTCTAAATGGACGTTCTTCGTCTGGATCTGCGTGTTCCTGGTCGTGCTCGGCTTCTTCCTGCCGCCGGTCGCGATCATCCTGATGGTGACGCCGATCATCCTGCCGTCGCTGAAGGCGCTCGGCATCGACCTCATCTGGTTCGGCATCATCATGACGATCCTGATGGAGATGGGCCTCATCCATCCGCCGGTGGGGCTCAACCTGTTCGTGATCCAGGGCATTGCGCCGGACCTGAAACTGCGCAACATCGTCTGGGGAACGATGCCGTTCATCGGGCTGATGGTGCTCGGCATCGTGATCCTGTGCTTCGTCCCCGAGATCGCGACCTGGCTGCCCAACCAGGTGTACAAGGGCAAGTAACATGTCCTTGCCGGCCCCCGCAGAACAGCTCGTCGTCGCGATCAGCTCGCGCGCGCTGTTCGACTTCGAGGAGGAGAACCAGGTCTTCGAGACGGCGGACGACCGCGCGTACATGCAGCTGCAGCTGTCGCGGCTCGACGAGCCGGCGAAGCCGGGCGTCGCGTACCGGCTGGTGCGCAAGCTCGAGGCGTTCAACGGCGACGGCGTGAAACGCGTCGACGTCGTGATCCTGTCGCGCAACGACCCGGTCTCCGGCCTGCGCGTGTTCCGGTCGGTCAAGGGCGCGGGCCTCGCGATCGAGCGCGGCGTGTTCACGCGCGGCCGCTCGCCGTTCGGCTACCTCGAGGCGCTGAAGGCGAACCTGTTCCTGTCGGCCAACGAGGAGGACGTGCGCGCGGCGCTGGCCGCCGGGTTTCCGGCGGCGCTGGTCTACACGCAGACGGCGAAGGACGACTCGCATCCGGACGAGGTGCGCATCGCGTTCGACGGCGACGCCGTGCTGTTCGCCGACGAGGCCGAGCGCGTGTACCGCAAGGAGGGCCTCGACGCGTTCCAGAAGCACGAGGCCGACCACGCGGCGCGGCCGCTGCCGCCCGGGCCGTTCAAGCCGCTGCTCGAGGCGCTGCACCGGCTGCAGCTCGCCGCGCACCACGGCAACGTGCCGATGCGGCTGCGCACGGCGCTGGTCACCGCGCGGTCGAGCCCCGCGCACGAGCGCGCGATCCGCACGCTGATGGACTGGAACATCGACGTCGACGAGGCGATGTTCCTGGGCGGGCTCGCGAAAGGCGAGTTCCTGCGCAAGTTCGAGCCGGATTTCTTCTTCGACGACCAGACGCGCCACGTCGAGTCGGCGTCCGCGCACGTGCCTTCGGGCCACGTGCCGCACGGCGTGGCCAACGAAAGGGAGCGTTGAGCTCTCCGGCGCACCCGCTCGAACTGGCCGTGTGGCGGCGAACGGTCGCCGCGCACTACAAGGCGGTCCGCGAGGCGACCGGCGATCCCGCCGCCGCCGCCGCGCGCTTTCGCCGCGAGAAGGACGACCTGTTTCGCGCACACTCGGAGAGCCCGATCGCCCCGGAACGGCGCGCCGCGTGGCCGGGGCTCGCGTGGTACGACCACGATCCGCAATGGCGCGTCGTCGGCGCGATGACGCCGACCCGGGAGCGCGAGACGTTCGAGATCTCGCTGCTGGCCGACGGCCTCCTGCGCTGCACGCGCGTCGGCCATGTCGCGTTCACGGTCGCCGGGCACGCGGCGTCGCTCGCGCTGTACTGGCTCGAAGGCTACGGCGGCGGATTGTGGCTGCCGTTCGGCGACGCGACGAACGGCACGACGACCTACGGCGGCGGCCGCTACCTGTACGACACGATCAAGGGCGCGGACCTCGGCGTGCGCGCCAACGACGTCGTGCTCGACTTCAACTACGCGTACAACCCGTCGTGCGCGTACGACGACCGCTGGTCGTGCCCGCTGGCGCCGCCGGAGAACCGGCTGCCGTTCGCGGTGACCGCCGGCGAGCGCGTCGCCTCGTCGCGCTAGCCCACCCCGTATAATCGCGCTCCGCCCGCTGCAAGGCGCGGCGCGACGTCGCTTAAGGCCTCCCCACTTTCCACCCCGCCATGAACGTGCTGTTCGAGGACGACGGCCAGCTCAAAGCCGGCACGGTGCTCGCCGACAACGACGCGTCGCTGCAGGTCGAGGCGGTGTCGGGCAAGCGCCTGAAGATCAAGGCGGGCAGCGTGCTGCTGCGCTTCGCGTCGCCGTCGCCGGCCGACGCGTTCGCCGACGGGCAGACGCTCGCCGCGGAGCTCGATCCCGGCTTCCTGTGGGACGTGAGCGGCGACGACGAGTTCGGGTTCGCCGACCTTGCGCGCGAGTATTTCGGCGGCCAGCCGTCGGCGGCGCAGTCGACGGCGGTGGCGATGAAGCTGCACGCGTCGCCGATGCACTTCTACAAGAAGGGCAAAGGTCGCTACAGGAAGGCGCCGCCGGACGCGCTGGCCGCGGCGCTGGCGTCCGTCGAGCGCAAGGCGCGCGAGGGCGACCAGATCGCCGCATGGGTCGCCGACCTGGCCGCGCACCGGCTGCCCGACGCGCTGCGCGCGCGGCTTTCGATGCTGCTGTACAAGCCGGACAAGAACACGCTGGAATGGAAGGCGCTGGCCGCCGCGTGCGACGCGCAGAAGACGAATGCGGTCGACCTGCTCGCCGCGTGCGGCGCTATTCCGTCGACGCACGATTTCCACTACAACCGGTTCCTGGCCGAAGCGTTTCCGCACGGGGTGGACCACGCGCCGCCGGGCGCGCTGCCGGCGGTGCCCGACCTGCCGACGGCGAACGTGCGTGCGTTCTCGATCGACGACGCGACGACGACCGAGATCGACGACGCGTTCTCCGTGCGCGAACTCCCCAGCGGCAACTTCGAGATCGGCATCCACATCGCGTGCCCGGCGCTGGCGATGCCGCGCGGCGGCGCGCTCGACCGCATCGCGCGCGCCCGGCTGTCGACCGTGTACATGCCGGGGCGCAAGCTCACGATGCTGCCGGACGAGGCCGTTGCGGCGTTCACGCTGGCCGAGCGCACGTCGCCGCCCGCACTGTCGCTGTACGTCGAGACCGCGCCCGACGGCGCTCCGGTCCGCCACCAGACGCGCGTCGAGCGCGTTCCGGTGGCCGCGAACCTGCGGCTGGACGCCGTGGGCAGCACGTTCGCCAACGCGCTGCCGTCGCCGTCGGACCCGCCGTGGACGCGGGAGCTGCGCGTGCTGTGGAAGCTCGCATCGCACCTTTTCGCCGCGCGCGGCAAGAACGACGTCAACCGCATCGACTACAGTTTCCACGTCGACTGGGACGCCGGCGACGACGGCCGCGTGACGATCGTCCCGCGCGAGCGCGGCAGCCCGCTCGACAAGCTGATCTCCGAGCTGATGATCCACGTGAACAACACGTGGGGCCGGCTGCTGGCCGAACGCGGCGCCGCCGGCCTGTACCGCGTGCAGGCGGCCGGGAAGGTCAACATGAGCACGCGCCCCGGCGAGCACCAGGGCCTGGGGCTCACGCACTACCTGTGGGCGAGCTCGCCGCTGCGTCGCTACAGCGACCTCGTCAACCAGCGGCAGCTGCTCGCCGTGCTGGCAGGCGAGGCGCCGCCGTACGCCGACAACGACGCCGACCTGTTCGCCGCGCTGGCCGACTTCGAGGCGACGTACGGCCAGTACGCCGAATTCCAGCAGCGGATGGAGAACTACTGGTGCCTGCGGTGGCTGCTGCAGGAAAACGTCACCGAAATGCCCGCGCGGGTGATCCGCGACACGCTGGTCCGCTGCGAGCGCGTGCCGCTCGTCGTGCGGCTGGCCGACCTGCCGCCGCTGCCGCCGGAGAGCGCCGTGCGCGTCGCGGTGACGCGCGTCGACCTGCTGGCGGCGACCGTCGAGTGCCGGTACGCTGGACCGTTGGCGCAACAGTCCTGACCGGCAGACCCCCTCGGCCGCATGACGTCGGCATGACGTCCGCATACAATAGCCGGCATCCGCATTCCCCAAGCCAGCCGTGCCGCGACGCGCGACGCCGACCCAAAAGTCCGCCGAACCCCCGGGGCAGCCCGAACTGCCCGGCGTGACGCCGTTGCCTTCGCCCAAGCGCGCGGCCCCGGCCGCACCGCGCAAGAAGCCCGCGACGCCGCGCGCCGCCAAGCCGCTGATCGTCGATCCCGAGGTGCCGCCGGTCGTCGCGCCGGCGCGGCAGGGCCCGGTCCGGCGCACGGCGCGCATTTCGCCGGTGGGGGCGCTGCCGCCGGCGCAGATTCCGCGCGAGGCGCTGATTTCGCCCCGCCACGACCGGCTGCTCGCCGCCGCGTTCGGCATTTCGCTCTTGCTGCACGCGATCCTGCTGGCGATCCACTTCCGGCCGTTCGAGCTCAAGAACACGAACGACAAGGGCCCGCCGCTGGAAGTGGCGCTGGTCAACGCGAAGACACAGGCGAAGCCGACCAAGGCCGAGATCCTCGCGCAGGCGAACCTGGACGGCGGCGGCAACACCGACGCCAACCGCCGCGCGCGGACGCCGCTGCCGGTGCTGCCGAAGAACAATCCGGAGCAGCAGGTGGCCGTGGCGACGCAGCAGGTCGAATCGCTGCAGAAGCAGGCGCAAGAACTGATGGCGCAGTTGAAGTCGGCGCCGCCGGTCGCGTCCACGCAGCTGCCGGTGGACGCCAGCGAGAAGACCGACCAGCCGACCGCGAACGAGCTGATGCAGCGGACGCTGGAGGCGATGCGCCTCGAGGCGCAGATCGCCAAGGACATGGAGACGTACCAGAAGCGGCCGAAACGGCGCTTCATCGGCGCGCGCGCGGAAGAATACCGGTTCGCGCGCTACGTCGAGGACTGGCGGATGAAGATCGAGCGCGTCGGCAACAACAACTATCCGGAGGCGGCGCGCCAGCAGAAGCTCTACGGCAGCCTGCTTTTGACCGTGTCGATCCGCAGCGACGGCACGCTCGAGAACGTCGAGATCAACCGCACGTCCGGCAGCCGAATCCTCGACGCCGCGGCCGTGCGCATCGTCGAGATGTCGGCGCCGTTCGCGTCGTTCCCCGCCGACATCCGGCGCGACACCGACATCCTGCACATCACGCGCACGTGGACGTTCACGAAGGCGGACCTGCTGGAATCGCAGTAACGCGCCGGTCCCTGCGGCCCGACCCGTAAAATGTCCGGCCTGACCCCTCCGGGTCCGGCCCGCCCATGGACAAATACGCCGTCGTCGGCAATCCCGTCGCGCACTCGAAGTCCCCGCAGATCCACGAAGCGTTCGCGCGCGCGACGGGGCACGAGATCAGCTACGTCCGGCTGCTGGCGCCGGTCGGCGGCTTCGCCGACGTCGCGAGGCGCTTCGCCGCCGACGGCGGCATGGGCATGAACGTGACCGTGCCGTTCAAGCTCGACGCGCTCGCGTTCGCCGACACGGCGAGCGAGCGCGCGCACGCGGCCGGCGCGTGCAACACGCTGAAGCGCGACGGCGACGCGTGGTACGCCGACAACACCGACGGCGCCGGCATCATCCGCGACCTCACGATCAACCTCGGCGTGCCGATCCGCCATCGCGACGTGCTCGTGCTCGGCGCCGGCGGCGCCGCGCGAGGCATCGTGCTGCCGCTGCTGCACGAGGAACCGCGCTCGATCACGATCGCCAACCGCACGATGGTCAAGGCGGACGCGCTGGTCGAGCGCTTCTCGGCGCAGGGGCCGGTCGCGTGCGTCGAGCTGCCCGAGCTCGCCGGCATGGATTTCGACGTCGTGATCAACGCGACGAGCGCCGGGCTCTCCGGCGACGTGGCGCTGCCGTGGCCGCCCGGCCTGTTCCGGCCGGACGGCTTCGCGTACGACATGGTCTACGGCGACGCGCCGACCGCGTTCCTGCGCTGGGCGCGCGCGCAGGGGGTGGCGCGGTCCGCCGACGGCCTCGGCATGCTGATCGAGCAGGCGGCCGAGAGCTTCTTCCTGTGGCGCGGCATCCGGCCCGACACGTCGTCGGTGTTCTCGCTGCTGCGCCCGGGCCGCTGATGGCCGGCGACGGCCGCCGGCGGTCGTGGTCGCGCTGGCTCGCCTGGGCGCTGTTCGCCGCCGCCGCGGTGCTTGCCGGCATGCAGCTGTGGTTCGCCGCGCACATCCTCTGGTGGCGCGACCATCCGGTCGGCGAGACGTCGTTCATGGCGTACCGGATGGACGAGCTGCACGCGAAGAACCCGAAGGCCGCGATCGCGTACCGCTGGGTGCCGTACGAGAAGATCTCCGGCAACCTGAAGCGCGCGATGGTCGCGGCCGAGGACGCGAAGTTCGTCGACCACGAAGGCTTCGACTGGGAAGGCATCCAGCTCGCGCTGGAGAAGAACCAGAAGAAGGGCCGCGTGGTCGCCGGCGGCTCGACGATCACGCAGCAGCTCGCGAAGAACCTGTTCCTCACGCCGTCGCGCAGCTACCTGCGCAAGGCCGAGGAGGCCGCGATCACCGTGATGCTCGAAGGCATGCTGGGCAAGCGGCGGATCCTCGAGATCTACCTCAACGTGATCGAATGGGGCAACGGCGTGTTCGGCGCCGAAGCCGCGGCGCGCAAGTACTTCGGCGTGTCCGCCGCCGACCTTTCGGCCGAACAGGCGGCGCGGCTCGCCGCGATGGCGCCCAACCCGCGCTTCTACGAGCGCAACCAGGGCGCGCCGGGCCTCAACCGGAAGATCGGGATCATCCTGGCGCGCATGCCGTCGGCGGAACTGCCGTGAGCAGGGTCAGGCTCGACTTTCGACATCGGACAACGTCTAATCCGCACCGAGCCGTCGAAAGTCGAGCCTGAGCAAAGTCATGTCCGAAACCGTCGAACAACCGGCGGGGGATCGCCCCGAAGCGCGCGAACGCGTCCAGGACGCGCTGGCGGAGATCACCGTCCTGCTGCGCCGGCACCGGCTGGTGGAGGGGCTCGTCCACGACCAGCTCGAGCACGCGCCGGTCGCGGACCCGGGCGCCGGCCGCGGCGAGATCGTCGAGAGCCTCGTCACCCGGCAGAACAAGGCGCAGCTCCAGCGCAAGCTCGACCGGCTGCATCCGGCCGACATCGCGTTCATCCTCGAAGCGCTGCCGCTCGACGAGCGGCTCTACATCTGGGACCTCGTCAAGGCCGACCGCGACGGCGAGATCCTGCTCGAGGTATCCGAGCCGGTCCGCGAGTCGCTCATTTCCTCGATGGACACCGAGGAGCTGGTCGCCGCGGCCGAGACGCTCGACGCCGAAGAGATCGCCGAGCTGGCGCCCGACCTCCCGCAGGAGGTCATGGACGACGTGTTCTCGAGCCTGCCGGTCGAGGAACGCGAGCAGCTGCGCGCGGCGATGTCCTTCGAGGACGACATGGTCGGCGCGCTGATGGACTTCGAGGACCTGCAGGTGCGCCCGGACGTGACGCTCGAAGTCGTGCTGCGCTACCTGCGCCGGTTCGACGAGCTGCCGTCGCAGACCGACCAGCTGTTCGTCGTCGACCGCGACGAGAAGCTGCTGGGCGTGCTGCCGGTCAACAAGCTGATCGTCAGCGAGCCGGACACGCTCGTAGCCGACGTCATGCGGCCGCCGGCCGTCAAGCTTCAGCAGCACGAGAAGGCCGACGAGGCGGCGAGCGCGTTCGAGCGCTACGACCTCGTGTCGGCGCCGGTCGTCGACACCAACGACCGGCTGGTCGGCCGCGTCACCGTCGACGAGGTGCTCGACTTCGTGCGCGAGCGCGGCGAGGAAGGCGTGCTGGCGCAGGCCGGCCTGCGCGAGGAGGAGGACGTCTTCGCGTCCGTGTGGAAGTCGTTCCAGAACCGCTGGGCGTGGCTGGCGATCAACCTCGTCACCGCGTTCGTCGCCTCCCGCGTGATCGGCGTGTTCGAGGGCTCGATCGAGAAGCTGGTCGCGCTCGCCGCGCTGATGCCGATCGTCGCCGGCATCGGCGGCAACTCGGGCAACCAGACGATCACGATGATCGTGCGCGCGGTCGCGCTGGGGCAGGTGACGCGCGAGCACGCGCAGAAGCTGTTCCGCAAGGAGATCGTCGTCGCGCTGATCAACGGCCTCGTGTGGGGGGGCGTGATGGGCGTGGTCGCGATGCTGCTGTACAAGGACGTTCCGCTGGGCCTGGTCATGATCCTCGCGATGACGCTGAACCTCGTGCTCGCCGCGTCGATGGGCGTGCTGATCCCGATGACGATGATGCGGTTCGGCCGCGATCCGGCGATCGGCTCGTCGGTGCTGATCACCGCGGTCACCGACTCCGGCGGCTTTTTCATCTTCCTGGGCCTGGCGACGCTGTTCCTGATCCGCTAGAGCCGCGCTCGACAGCGCCCGAAGCAGGGAATATTCTGGAAAACCGGCTGTTGGCGTCCCGTGTCGTACCGATAACCCCCAAAAGGAGACCGCAATGCTGCGCAAGCTAGTTCCGATCCTGGCCGCCGTACTGCTCGCGACGAGCGCCGCCCACGCCCAGATGGCGCCCGCCACCAAGGGCCCCAACGGCGTCTGGGTCGACGGCAAGGGCATGACGCTGTACGTGTTCGACCGCGACGCCGGCGGCAAGAGCATGTGCAACGGCCCGTGCGCGACCAACTGGCCGCCGTTCACCGCCGCCGCCGGCGCCATGGCGATGGGCGACTGGACGATCATCACCCGCGACGACGGCGGCAAGCAGTGGGCGTACAAGGGCAAGCCGCTGTACGCGTGGTCGAAGGACGCCAAGCCCGGCGACATGACCGGAGATGGCGTCAACAACGTGTGGCACGCAGCCAAGGACTAGGCGTCCGTGCGCGGCGGCGGGACGTAAGCGTTCGATGGACTCGCGCCAGGCCGCCGCGAACGACCCGCCGCTGCCGCAGCCCGAGCTGCTGGCCGCGTTGCCGCGCCTGCGCAGGTATGCACGGGTGCTCACCGGCGACATCACGCGCGCCGACGACCTGGTGCAGGAGGCGCTGGCGCGCGCGTGGGAGAAGCGGCGGCTGTGGGCCGCGGGAAGCGATCTGCGCGCGTGGCTGTTCACCGTCATGCACAACGTGTTCGTCAACCAGCGCGCGCTGGCGCGGCACGAACGCCAGCACGTGTCGCTCGACGCGGAAGGCGAGGGCCACGAGGCCTGGCAGATTCCCGTGCGCCCGACGCAGTACGCGCGCGTCGAATTGATGGAGGTGATGCAGCACGTCGGCCGGCTGCCGGTCGAGCAGCGCGAGGTGCTCGTGCTCGCGGTGGTCGAGGAGCTGCGCTACGAGGAGATCGCCGCGGTGCTGGCGATCCCGGTGGGCACGGTGATGTCGCGCCTGTCGCGCGCACGCGAGAAGCTGCGCGCGGCGTTCGCCGCCGACGCGCCCGCCAGCGCGTCGCTGAAGATCGTGAAATGAACGGGCGAGCATGCCGATGAGCCCCCTTCCCATCACCGACGCCGACGTCAACGCCTACGTCGACGGCCAGCTCGCGCCTTCGCGCGTGACGGCGGTGGAGGATGCGCTCGCCCGCGATCCGGCCATTGCGGCGCGCGTGGCCGAGCTGCGCCGGCAGAACGCCGCGCTGCGCGATGCGTTCGACCCGTGGCTCGCCGAGACGCTGCCCGGCCGGCTGGTCGCGGGCACCGCCGGTCCCGAACCGTCGCGACGGGGCTGGCCGCGCTGGCTGCCGCTGGCGGTGGCGAGCGCCGCGTCGCTGGTGATCGGCGTCGGCGCCGGCTGGTTCGGCCGCGACTTCGACCTGCACCGCGACGGAACGCCCACGACGTTCACCCGCCAGGCGGCGCTCGTGCACGCGCTGTACGCCGGCGACGCCAACCGTCCGGTGGAGATCTGGGCGGCGGAAGAGCAGCGCCTCGTGCGCTGGCTGTCGAGGCGGCTGGGCTTCGCCGTGCGCGCGCCCGACTTGAACTCGCTCGGCTTCTCGCTCGTCGGCGGTCGCCTGGTCGCCGGCAACGAGATGCCGACCGCGCTGTTCGTCTACGAGAACGCCGACAAGCAGCGGCTGACGTTGCAGGTGCGCAAGCAGGCGGTCCCAGGCAGCGAGACGGCGTTCCGCTACGCGCTGGAAGACGGCGTCGGCGTCTACTACTGGATCGAAGAGAACTGCACGTACGCGCTGTCGGGCAACCTCGATCGCACGCAGCTGCTGGCGATCGGCCGCGTCGTCTACGGCCAGCTCGCCGCGCTGGAGGCGGCTGCGCCGAAGTAGCATCGATGCGACAATGCGGGCCTTGCGTCGCCAGCGAGCCCGCATGGCCAAAGTCGTTACGCCCGTCGTCTACGTCCACCTGTTCGCCGCGCTGGCCGCGCTCCTCTTCGGCATCGTGCAGCTGGCGCGACCCAAGGGCACGCCTTCGCACAAGGCGATCGGCTGGACGTGGGTCCTTCTGATGGCGACGGTCGCGATCAGCTCGCTGTGGATTCCGTCGTTCCTGCACTTCACGTGGATCCACGTGTTCACGCTGGTCACCGCGATCGCGCTGCCGGCCGGCATCATCCGCATCCGGCGCGGCAACGTCGCCGGCCACGCGCGGACCATGACGCTGCTGTTCGTCGGTGCGCTGGCCGTCGCCGGCGCGTTCACGCTGGTGCCGGGGCGCCTGCTCGGCAACCTGCTGTGGAAAGGCTGCTGGTCCTGCTGATGCAACGAACGCCCGCCCGCATCGGCGACCCGCTCGCCGCCGTCGAGACGCCCGCGCTGGTCGTCGACCTCGACGCGTTCGAGCACAACCTCGACCTCATGGCCAACGCCGTGCGCGGCTCGGGGCTCGCGCTGCGGCCGCACGCGAAGTCGCACAAGTGCCCGGACATCGCGAAGGCGCAGGTCGCGCGCGGCGCGATCGGCATCTGCTGCCAGAAGGTCGACGAGGCGGCGGCGTTCGTCGCCGCGGGCATCGCGAACGTGCTGGTCACCAACGAGGTCGTCGCGCCGGCCAAGATCGCGCGGCTCGCCACGCTGGCGCGTTCCGCGACCGTCGGCGTGCTGGTCGACGATGCGCGCGTCGTCGCCGACCTGTCGGCCGCGGCGACGCAGGGCGGCGGCACGCTCGACGTCTACGTGGAGATCGACGTCGGCGCGCACCGCTGCGGCGTTGCGCCCGGCGCGCCGGCCGTGGCGCTCGCGCAGGCGGTCGCCGGCGCGCCGGGGCTCAACTTCCGCGGGCTGCACGCGTACCAGGGCAGCGCGCAGCACCTGCGCACGCCGGGCGAGCGCCGCGCGGCCATCGCG
This sequence comes from Burkholderiales bacterium, assembly GCA_046347755.1. Lineage (GTDB taxonomy): Bacteria > Pseudomonadota > Gammaproteobacteria > Burkholderiales > Casimicrobiaceae > VBCG01. The sequence goes on from JAXMFM010000003.1 coordinate 147,454, forward strand.
GCCGCGAGCCAGATGGCCGCGCAGGCGAAGGCGCTGATCGAGGCCGCCGGCGTGCGCTGCCCGGTGGTCACGGGTGCAGGCACCGGCACCTGGCAGCTCGAGCGCGACAGCCGCGTCTACACCGAGCTGCAGCCGGGCTCGTACGTCTTCATGGACGCCGACTACGGCCGCAACGCGCTGGCCCCCGACGAGCACGCGTTCGAGCACAGCCTGTACGTGCTGTCCACGGTGATGAGCGCGCCGGCGCCGAACCGCGCGGTCGTCGACGCGGGATTGAAGGCGCTCGCCGTCGATTCCGGATTGCCGCTCGTCCACGTCGCGCGCGGCCTCGAGTACGCGCAGGCCTCCGACGAGCACGGCGTGCTCGCCGTCGATCCGGCGCGCGCGCAGCCGGCGATCGGCGACCGCGTGTGGCTGATCCCCGGCCACTGCGATCCGACCGTCAACCTGTACGACTGGATCGTCGGCATGCGTGGGCCGCGCGTCGAATGCGTGTGGCCGATCGCCGCGCGCGGCGCCGTGGGGTAGCGGCGATGCTGTCGTGAACACCTTTGCCTGACCTGCCTGTGTAATTGTTTGTTTCCGCGTCATCGCTTCCTCCGGTCGCTCGTTAAGCTCGTCAGCGTTCATCGAGGCGACGCGTTCGGCATCGGAGGAGGGGACATGAAACGCGCATTCGAGCGGTCTTCGTCGTTGGCCACGCTGGCCGGCGCCATCGCACTGGCCGTGGCCTCGCCGTCGCAGGCGGCCGAGCCCACCGCCCAGTCCGTCGAGTTCTACAACGCGGCGCTCAACCACTATTTCGTCACGGCGTTTCCCGAGGAAGCGGCGGCGCTGGACAAGGGCACGCCGGTGGCCGGATGGACGCGCACGGGCGTCGTCTGGAACGCGTGGATGTCGTCCGGCGACAACGCGAACGCCGTCCCGGTCTGCCGCTTCTTCGGCACGCCGAACAGGGGCCCGAACTCGCACTTCTACACAGCGGACGCCGCCGAATGCGCGCTGGTCAAGCAGAACCCGGACTGGACCTACGAGGCCATCGCGTTCTACATCGAAGTCCCGCAGGGCGGCGCCTGCGGCGCGGGCAACGAGCCCGTCTACCGCAGCTTCTATCCCGGCGCCAGCGTCAGCCAGTCGAATCACCGCTTCCTGCCCGACCTCACGATGCATCAGAAGATGGCGCCGGCTTCGCTGCTCGAAGGCGTGACGATGTGCGCGCCGCTGTCGGCCGCACAGAAGCGCGCCGATGCCGTGCGACTGCTCGAACAGGCCACGTTCGGCCCCACGGATGCGCTGGTCGCGCACGTGCTGGACGTCGGCACCGGCGCGTTCCTCGCCGAGCAATTCGCGGCGGCCGGCTCGCGGTATTCGAGCAACAAGTACGTGCCGGCGGGCGGCGCGGCGACGTTCTGCCCGACCGACCCGAATCCGACCTGCGCGCGCGATTACTACTCGCTGTTCCAGCTGCAGACGGATTTCTTTCGCAACGCGCTGACCGGCAACGACCAGCTGCGGCAGCGGGTGGCGTTCGCGCTGTCGCAAATCTTCGTCACCTCCGGCCTCGACATCAACGTGGCCTACGCGATGGCCGGCTACCAGCAGATCTTCCTCGACTACGCATTTGGCAACTACGAGGACCTGATGACCCGCGTCACGCTGTCGTCGGTCATGGGCGATTACCTCAACATGGTCAACAACGACAAGCCGGTTGCGGGCGTCAACCCGAACGAGAACTACGCACGCGAACTCCTGCAGCTCTTCGCGATCGGGCTGTGGGAGCTGCGGCCGGACGGCACGCAACTCACCGACGCGACAGGGGCGCCGATTCCGTCCTACGACCAGGCCACGGTCGAAGGTTTCGCACGGGTGTTCACCGGCTGGACCTATCCGCTGCTGCCGGGCACGCAGCAGCACAACCACAACGCGAAGAACTTCCTCGGCAACATGACGGCGGTGGCCGCGAACCACGACACGAGCGCCAAGCTGCTGCTCAACGGCTACGTGCAGCCGGCCAACCTCGCGATGGACGCCGACCTTGCCACCGCGCTGCACAACATCTTCCAGTCGCCCAACATCGGGCCCTTCGTCGCCAAGCAGCTGATCCAGAAACTCGTGACCGGCGATCCGTCGCCACCCTACGTGAGCCGGATCACCGCCGTGTTCAACAACAATGGACAGGGCGTGCGCGGCGACCTGAAGGCCGTGGTCGCGGCCATCCTGCAGGACCCGGAGGCGCGCGGCGCCGTCAAGCTCGATTCCGGTTACGGCAAGATGCGCGAGCCGGCGCTGTACCTGGCCGGCATCGCGCGCGCGGTCAACGCCAAGTCCGACGGCGTCTACTTCGGCGGCGCCAGCTCTTCGCTCGGCCAGAACGTGTTCTATTCGCCGTCGGTGTTCAACTACTACCCACCCGATTACGTGCTGCCCGGAACGACGCTGACCGGTCCGGAATTCGCGCTGCAGAATTCGACCACGTACATCAATCGCGACAACGCCGCCAACACGCTGGCGTTCGGCACGATCGCGCCGCTCGCGACATACCCGGGCGCGACGGGCACGCAGCCCGATTTCGCCGCGTTGCAGGCGGTCGCGGCGGATGCCAGCGCTCTCGCGGACAAGCTCGACGCGTTGCTGCTGCATGGTGCGATGCCGCCGGCGATGCGCGCGGGACTCGTGACGGCCATCAACGCGGTGGCCGCCTCGGACCCGCTGGCGCGCGCGAAAACCGGCTACTACCTCGTCGTGACCAGTTCGGAATACCAGGTGGAGCGCTGACATGACACATACTTGCATGCACGGCCGCCGCCACTTCGTCCAGCGCGCCGGCGCGCTCGCGGCACTCGGGCTGTCGTCGAGGTTTTCCGTGTACGACGTCGTCACGAGCGCGGAGGCGCAGACCGTCTCCGATTACCGCGCGCTCGTATGCGTGTTCCTGTACGGCGGCAACGACGGCAACAACACCGTGATTCCGCTCGACGCTGCGGGCTACGCGCAGTACGCCGCCGTGCGCCCGGCGTCGTCGGGCATCCAGCTCGCGCAGGGGTCGCTGCTGCCGATCCAGCCGATCAGCGCCGCCAGGCCCTACGGATTGCACGCGAGCCTGACGGAACTGCAGGCGCTGTTCGACCAGCGCAGGCTCGCGATCGTCGCCAACGTCGGCACGCTGGTGCAGCCGATCACCCGGACCCAGTATGTCAACGGCACGGTGCCGTTGTCGCTGTATTCGCACTCGGACCAGGTCGCGCAATGGCAGAGCTCGGTGTCGAACACGGTCTCCGGCACCGGCTGGGGCGGGCGGATCGCCGACAAGATGGCGTCGCAGAATGCGGGGACGGCGTTTCCGGTCGTGACGTCGCTCAATGGCGCGGTCCTGTTCGCGACGGGCAAGTCGACGTCGCCGCTGTCCATCCCGGTCTCGGGCTCGTTTGCGCTCGCCGGGTACAACAACAGCGCGGCCAGCGTCGCGCGCCGGGCCGCGCTCGAGCAGTTCCTTGCCGCCGGCTCGCCGAACCAGCTCGTCAAGGCGGCCAACGGCATCGGCGCGCAGGCGATCACGCTGTCGGCAACGATGAGTCCCATCGTCGCCAACGCGAACTCGTCGGTGGCGCCGCTGTTCGCGCCGCTGACCGGCAATTCGACGGCGAGCGCGCTGCTGCAGGTCGCGAAGACCATCGAGGCGCGCGCCGTCACCGGTGCCCGGCGCCAGGTCTTCTTCGTCGGTCTCGGCGGTTTCGACACGCACGGCGGCCAGGCGGCGACGCAGGCCAATCTGCTGGGACAACTGTCGCCGGCGCTGAAAGCCTTCTACGACGCGACCGTCGCGCTCGGCGTGGCGAGCCAGGTGACGACGTTCACGCTGTCCGATTTCGGCCGCACGCTGCAGCCGGCGTCCGGCGGCGGCACCGACCATGCGTGGGGCAACCATCACTTCGTGCTCGGCGACGCAGTCAAGGGCGGCGACATGTTCGGACAGTATCCGACGCTGGCGCTGGGCGGACCCAACGATGCCGAGCAGCGCGGGCGCTGGATTCCCACGATTTCCGTCGATCAATACGGCGCGACGCTCGCCAGGTGGTTCGGCGTGAGCGAAGCCGACCTGGCATCGGTGTTTCCGAGCTTGTCGAAATTTCCGACCAGCGACATCGGATTCATGACCTGAGGCGCCACGCGCATCATGCTCGCCCCAAGGACGCGCCGGGCGGCCCGTTCGCTGGCGTTGCTGCTGTCGCTGGCGGGCGCGGCGAGCGGAGTCGCCGCGCAGAACCCGGCCGCCGGCTGGTTGCTTTACAGAACGTATTGCCTCGTCTGTCACTCCCCCGATCCTGTCACGTCGATCGCGCCGTTCAACCAGATCATGTCGGCGGCGAACAATCCTGCGCGAATTGCCGCGGCAGCGGCGGCCGATCCGACGCAGATGGGCTTCATCGACGTCCTGCTGACGCCCGCGAACCTCGCGGACATCGCCGCCTGGCTCGGGACGGTGGCCGGCGCACCGGCCGCGGTGGAGGTCGTCGAGTTCTACAACGCGTCGCACGACCACTACTTCATCTCGGCCGCCGCGGCGGAAATCAGCGACCTCGATCGCGGCGTTCATCCCGGCTGGGCGCGGACGGGGTTGGGCTTTCGGGCCTACTTGACGGCCGTCGCCGGTACGGGACCCGTGTGCCGGTTCTACATTCCGCCGGCGGCCGGGGACTCGCATTTCTATTCGGCGTCGGCCGCCGAATGCGCGCAAGTGCTGGCCGCGTATCCGGCGTTTGTGTACGAAGCGCCGAACGTGTTCTACATCGCGCTGCCGGATGCGGTCTCGGGCGTGTGTCCGGCGGCGACCGTGCCCGTGTATCGCGTCTGGGACAATCGCGCCGACACCAATCATCGCTACACGACGAGCCCCGCGATCCGCCAGCAGATGCAGGACCTCGGCTGGCTGGCCGAAGGCTACGGGTCGAACCAGGTGATCATGTGCGCGCCCTGACAGTGGCGCCTAGAGTGTCGCGACGCCGCGCGGCGTGCGGATCATCGCGGCGAGCCGCGGCGACTTCGCGTACGTGACCTTCACCAGCTCCGACTGGCCGAGTGCGGCCAGCGGCGCGCGCACGGCGTCGGGTTCCGGGTGCTCGCCGGCGAGCGCGGCCAGTCGCAGCCCCGAATCCGGCAGCCGATCGGCCGGGTGGCGTGCGTCCGGCCACTGGATCAGCGTCGGCACGAGGCCGCGTCCGGGCCGGTGGCCGTCGTCGGGAATCGTGATTCGCCACGCGAAGTCGCCGCGCGACATCGGCGTGACGCGCCCCAGATCGGGCAGCCGCGCGACCGCATCGTCGATCGCCTGCGTGCGGCAGACCCAGTGCACGAACTGCGGACCTTCGGCGAGCGCCGCCTTCATCCGCGGCTCGTCCAGGTCGAACCATCGCGGCCGCACGGGCGCTGCGCCGTCGGGATCGACGGCGATCACCTCGAGGTAGAAGCGGGGCCCGAGCGACAGCAGCGCGTTGTGCGTGCCCATCGCGACGTGCCGGCCGCCGGGTTGCGGGCGGCCGCCCAGGCGCTGCTCGACCCAGTCGCAGCCGCCCGTGAGGTCGAGCGCGGCGACGACCAGGTGGTCGGGTTCGGCGGCCAGCGGACGCACGCGGACGCTAGCCTCGCGGATGCACTTCGTCGCTGTCGAAGTCGAGCTCCACCCGCGCGCCGTTGGGGTCGAAGAAGAACACCTGCCACGTGTCGGTGCCGACCTGGCGGCGGCACGTGTGCTCGATGTTGTACGCGACCAGCGTGGCAAGCGTGTCGGCCAGGCCGTGCGCGGTGAACGCCATGTGGTCGATCACGCCGGCGCGCAGGTGCTCGCGCGTCTTGCCGCCGACGACGTGCAGGATGGCGACGCCGTTCGCGTACAGCCACGCGCCGGGAAAGCCCAGGTCCGGCCGCGCGCCGTCCGCGAGTCCGAGCAGGCGCCCGTAGAACTCGACGGTGCGCGGCACGTCGTCGGTGAGGATCGTGAAGTGGTTCATTCCGGAGACGGCCATGGTCGCTCCTGTCCTTGGGGTCGTCAGGATAAAGCATCCGCGAAGAAGTCGCCGACCAGCGCCGTGGCGTCCGGCGGCGCCGCGTCGTTGTACGGCAGCGCCGCGTCGCCGCCGCTCCACGCGTGCCCGAGGCCGGCGATCGCCACGTGGCGAGCGACCAGGCGGCCGTCGCGCCGCCACTCGCGCACGATCGCCGTGCGGCCGTCCGGCAGCGCGACGTCGCGCTGCGTGTCGGCCGACGGCAACGTCAGCGCATCGGCGGCCGTCGCGACCGACGGGTGACCGTTGAGGCGCAGGTACTGGCGGACCAGCGCGATCGCGTTGCGCGGCGCGACGACCGGATCGTCGTCGCCGTGCACGGCGAGGAGCGGCACCCTGAGTTCGCCAATGGCGGACTGTGCGCGCGCCGTCCCGGCAATGGCCTCGACGTCCCGCTCGGGCCCGCGCTGCATCACGCCGATCGCCGTCATCGGCGACGACGCCGCGCCGCACGCGAGTCCCGAATGCACGGCGACCGCGCTGACCAGCCCCGGGAAGCGGACGCCGATGATCGCGGCCAGCGCGCCGCCGGCCGACATGCCGGCCACCAGCACGCGCTTGCGGTCGATCCGGTAGCGGCGGCGCACGCTGCGGATCTGTGCGGCGACGATCGCCGCTTCTCCCAGCCCGTCCATCGTCCGCCGCTCGAACCAGTTCCAGCAGCGCCACGGATTGGCGGAGTCCTTCTGCCGCGGCAGCAGCACGACGCAGCCGGCGCGGTCGGCGAACTGCGCGATGCGCGTTCCCTGCGCGATTTCCTCGGGCGTCTGCCTGCAGCCGTGGCACAGCACGAGCAGCGGCGCGCGCGTCCACGCCGACCGCCCCTGCGGCACGTAGACGAGATACTCGCGGCTCGGCCACACGAGCGGCGCGGTGCCGACCACGCCGTGGATCGAGAACTTCGAGCCCGACTCGAAGCGGCCGGGCGCGGGAATGCGCCGGAAGAAACGGTCGAACCACGACCGCACGCGGGCGCGGAGGCGGTCGAGCATGGTGGCGACCGGTCCCTAGATCAGGACGATGTCGTACTGCTCTTGCGTGTACAGCGTCTCGACCTGCAGCGAGATCGGCTTGGCGATGAAGTCGCCCAGTTGCGCGAGGCTCTGCGATTCCTCGTCGAGGAACATGTCGATCACCGACTGCGAGGCGAGGATCCGGAACTCGCGCGCGTTGAACTGCTTCGACTCGCGGACGATCTCGCGCAGGATCTCGTAGCAGATCGTCTGCGCGGTCTTCAGCTCGCCGCGGCCCTGGCACGTCGGGCACGTCTCGCACAGCACGTGCGCCAGCGATTCGCGCGTCCGCTTGCGCGTCATCTCGACCAGGCCCAGCTGCGTGAAGCCGTTCACCGTGAGTCGCGTAGCGGTCCTCTCGAGCGCGCCGATTCAGCTCTCCCGGCGAGCACGGCGTTGCGGTGGTCGGCGTTCTCCATGTCGATGAAGCCGATGGCGCTGATGCTGCCCAGGCTGCGCATCCGCAGCTGGCGCGCGATCACCTGCGCGGCCTCGAGGTTCGTCTTTGTGATCGCGTCGTCGAATGCTGCGGCCGCCGACGAAGCCGCCGGTGTTGACGTCGATCGTCGTCATCGCCTTCGGTCTGGTCGACGATCAGGTAGCCGCCGGATTTCAGGTCGACGCGGCGCGCGAGCGCCTCGATCTCGTCCTCGACGCCGTGCAGGTCGTACAGCGGGCGGTCGCCCAGGTAGTGGTGGATCCGCTCGACAGCGCCGGCGTACTGGCGCGCGAAGTCCTGCATCTTGACGAACGTCTCGCGCGAATCGACGAGCACGCGCGCCGTCTCGTCGGTCGACATGTCGCGCAGCACGCGCTGCGCGAGGTTCAGGTCCTGGTACAGCAGCGATGCGGGAGGCGCCTCGCGCGAGCGCAGCGTCAGGTCGCCCCACAGCTTGGTCAGGTACTCGATGTCGGCTTCCATCTCCCGCTCGCTCGCGGTCTCCGCCATCGTGCGGATGATGAAGCCGCCGGCCAGGCCTTCGGGCAGCAGGAGCTGCAGCCGCTCGCGCAGCGTCTCGCGCTCGGCCTCGTCGCCGATCCGCTGCGAGATGCCGATGTGCGAGTCCTGCGGCAGGTAGACGAGCAGCCGGCCGGCCAGGCTGACCTGCGTGGACAGCCGCGCGCCCTTGGTGCCGATCGGGTCCTTGATCACCTGCACGAGCAGCGACTGGCCTTCGTGCAGGATCTTCTCGATCGGGCGCTCGACGCCGCCGCCGTGGCCGTTCTGCCGGTGCTCCCAGATGTCGGCGATGTGCAGGAACGCCGCGCGCTCGAGCCCGATCTCGATGAACGCGCTCTGCATGCCCGGCAGCACGCGGGCGACGCGGCCCAGGTAGATGTTGCCGACCAGGCCGCGCGCGCTCGAGCGCTCCATGTGCAGTTCCTGCACGACGCCCTGCTCGAGCATGGCGACGCGCGTTTCCTGCGGCGTTACGTTGATGAGGATTTCATGCGTCATGGCAGACCGGCGGACTTCGCTTGCACCTTCGTTCGTGGCGGCCCGGCCGGCACGGCGGCGTCGTTGCGTCCGTTATAGCACGGGCCTGCCGGTCCGCGCGAGGAGGGCGGCGGTTTCGAGCAGCGGCAGGCCCATGACGCCCGAATAGCTGCCTTCGAGGTTGGCGATGAACACGGCGGCCTTCCCTTGGATCGCGTAGCCGCCGGCCTTGTCGTACGGCTCGCCGCTTTCGACGTAGCGTTCGATCTCGGCGGGGTTGAGCCGGCGCATCGTGACGTGCGACACCGACAGCGCGACGTCGACGTCCTCCTGCCAGCGCAGCGCGACGGCGGTGACGACCTCGTGCCGGCGGCCGGACAGCCGCGCGATCATCTGCCGCGCGCCGTCGGCGTCCGCAGGCTTGCCGAAGATCACGCCGTCGAGGATCACCTCGGTGTCGGCGGCGAGCACCGGTCGCGGCGGCAGGCCGCGCTCGGTCATCCGGCGCCACCCGACCGAGGCCTTGGTCCGCGCGATGCGCTCGACGTAGTGCAGCGGGGGCTCGCCGTCGCGCGCTTCCTCGACGACGTCGCGGTGGCGGCCCGGCGCCGTGCGCAGCTTCAGTTCGTCGAAGACGACGCCGATCTGGCGCAGCAGCTCCTGCCGGCGCGGGCTGCGGGACGCGAGGTAGATGGCGCCGTCAGTCACGGTGATACGGATGGTTGGCGTTGACGCAGCACGCGCGATAGAGCTGCTCGGCGATCAGCACGCGCGCGAGCCCGTGCGGCAGCGTGAGCGCCGACAGCGCGATCACCGCGGCGGCCTCGCGCTTGACCGCCGGATCGAGGCCGTCGGCGCTGCCGATGACGAACGCGACGTCGGCGCCTTCGTCGCGCCAGCGGGCGAGGCGCGCGGCCAGCTCGCGCGTGGCGAGCGCGGCGCCGCGCTCGTCGAGCGCGACGACGCGAAAGCCGGCGCTCGCGTCGCGGATGCGCTGCGCCTCGGACGCCAGCAGCTGCGGAACGGTCTTGCCGGCATCGCGCGGGGCGGGCTTCAGCACGACGAGGTCGAGCGGCGATTCGCGCGGCATTCGCCGCCGGTAGTCGTCGAACGCGGCGTCGACCCAGGCAGGCATCCGGTGTCCCAGCGCGACGATGCGCAACTTCACGCGTGCTACGCGGCCGCCTTCGCGCGGCGCCTGGCCGCCGGCGACTCCCACAGTTCCTCGAGGTTGTAGTACGCGCGGACGGCCGGCTGCATCACGTGGACGACGATGTCGCCGCAGTCGACCAGCACCCACTCGCCGGACTCCTCGCCTTCGACGCCGATGATCGACGCGCCGGCCTCCTTCAGGCGGTCGCGCACGTGATGCGCGAGGGCCTTCGCCTGCCGGTTGGAGTCGGCGCTGGCGATGATCAGCGAGTCGTAGAAGCTGGTGAGCTTGCGGACGTCGAGGACCTTGATGTCGCGGGCCTTGATGTCCTCGAGGGCGGTGACGGCGGTTTGCTGCAGCTTGTTAAGTCGCATCCGGCGGGGTCGCGTAAAGGCGATGCTGGTCAATATAGGCCAAAACGGAGGGCGGTAGCAATCCGGACACGGCCGCAACGCCCGCGGGTCCGCGGGCGAGTTGCGTGCGGATGTCGGTCGCCGCGATCGGCTGCGGCGACACCCGCGCCTCGTAGATGGCGCCTGCCGGCGTCGAGAACAACAGGTCCCGGTCGCGCGTGACGCGGGCGTTCCACTCGGCGGCGAGCGGGGGCGGCAGGCCGTCGCGCAATGCCACGCCGGGCCGCGTGACGACGATGATGTGCGCCAGCGCGAAAATCTCGCGCCAGCGATGCCACGTCGGCAGCCCGCGGAATGCGTCGGCGCCCAGCAGCAGCAACAGCGGCCGTCGTACATCGTCGCGTCGCAGCTCCTCCAGCGTCAGCACGGTGTAGCTCTTGCCCGTGCGCAGGATCTCGCGGTCGTCGACGACCAGTCCCGCGAATTCGGCGGCGCCCAGCCGAAGCATGGCGAGACGGTCGGCGGCGCCGGCCGCGGGTCCCGCGCGGTGCGGCGGATCGCCGGCGGGGACCAGTCGCAGTTCCGCGAGGCCCAGCGTGCGGCGGATCTCGTCGGCAAAGCGCAGGTGCCCGTAGTGCACTGGGTCGAAGGTCCCGCCAAGCAGTGCGATCGGCGTCATCCGCGGCCGCTGCGCGACGCATCGGTCGCCGCCATCTCCGCGTGGTCGATCCGCGTCTCGAGCGCGCGCACAGTCTCGTCGTTGATCACGTCCTGGTCGCGCAGCGACGCCAGCTCGCGGCGCTCGGCGTCGACGGCGACGAGCGCCAGCCGCCGGTGCGTCGACGCGATCCGGTCGAGTTCGTGGCGCCGTTCCGCGTTGGCCGTGAGCCGGGAGGCACGCATCTCGTATTCGGCGAGCAGCGCCTGCGCGAAGCTACGTTCCTCCGCGCGGTCGAGCTTGGGCAGTTCCGCGGCCAGCGCGGCGCAGGCGGCCTGCGCCATCGCGATCTCCGCGGCGCGGTGCTCGCGCTCGGCGGTGCCGTCGCCGCGCAGGCCGAACGCGCGGATCAGCGGCGGCAGCGTGAGGCCGTTGATGGCGAGCGTCAGCACGATCGTCGTCGCCGACAGGAAGACGATCATGTCGCGGCCGGGAAACGGCGCGCCCGCCGCCGTCGCCACCGGAATGGACAGCGCCGCCGCCATCGTCACCGAGCCGCGCAGGCCCGCCCAGCCGACGATGAACACGCCGCGCGGATTGCGCGACGGTTCGCTTTCGCGGATCTTGCGCGAGACGAGCGGCGGCAGGTACGTGCCCGGATAGACCCAGACGATGCGGATCACGGTGACGATCAGCCACAGCAGCAGCGCGTACGTGGCGAGCATCGCCCACGACTGCGTCGCGGCCAGCGCGTTGATTGCCGCCGGCAGCGTCAGACCCAGCAGCAGGAAGACCAGGCTGTTGAACACGAACAGCACCATCACCCAGACCTCCCACGCATGCTGGCGCGTTTCCGTGGAGAGGTTGCGCGCGTCGTGCCAGCCGGCGTAGATGCCGGCCGCGACGACCGACAGGATGCCGGACACGTGCGCCTGCTCGGCGGCCAGGTACGCGGCGAACGGCGTCAGCAGCGACAGGATCGTCTGGACCGTCGGGTCGTCGACGCACACGCGCTTCAGGCCGACGCGCACCGCGCCCATCGTCCACGCGACGGCCGCGCCGACGACGAGGCCGCCGCAGGCGACGAGCACGAGCTGGCCGGCCGCCGCCGACAGCGAGAACACGCCGGTGGCCACCGCCGCGACGGCGAACTTGAACGCGACCAGTCCCGACGCGTCGTTGATCAGGCTCTCGCCGTTCAGAATCATCGTGATCCGCGACGGCAGCGGAAGGCGCTCGGTCATCGCGGCGGTCGCCACCGCGTCGGTCGGCGACACGATCGCGCCGAGCGCGAATGCCGCGGCCAGCGGCAGCGACGGGATCAGCATGTGCATCACGTAGCCGACGACGACGACCGTCGCCAGCACCAGCCCGAACGCGAGCAGCAGCACCGGCCGCAGCACGCCGGCCAGGTCGCGCTTGGGAATCTTCCAGCCGTCGGCGAACAGCAGCGGCGGGATGAACAGCAGGAAGAACACGTCCGGGTCGATGTGCACGCGCGAGAAGCCGGGCACGGCGCACAGCGCGACGCCGCCGCCGATCAGCAGCAGCGGCAACGGCACCGGCACGAACCGCGCGAGCGCGGCGACCAGCGCCACCGCCACCAGCAGCGCGAGGTTGATCTCGATCAGGGCCATGCGGCGATTCTAAGGTCAGAAGCGCGAACCGGGCTCGCGCAGGAACGCCTCCTCCTCCGGGGTCGAAGCCCGGCCGAGGATCGCGTTGCGATGCGGATAGCGGCCGAAGCGGAAGATCACGTCGGCGTGCTTGCGCGCCCACGTCAGCGGCGCGTCGTCGCCGAGCTCCGCCGCGAGCGCGGCGAACAGCGCCAGCGACCGGCGCTGCGCGAGCGCGTCCTCCGCGTGCTCGAACGGCATGTAGAGGAACCAGCGGCCGTACGGATCGAGCTCGCGGTCGAAGCCCCGGGCCAGCGCGTCGTCGGCGGTCGCGACGGCGCGCGCGTCGCCGGCGAACGCGCGGGACGTGTCGCGGTGGATGTTGCGCGTGAACTGGTCGAGCAGGATGACGCGGGCCAGCGCGCCGCGCGCCGTCCCGCACCATTCGCCGTAGCCGCCGGCGACCGCCGTCGCGACCGCTTCGCCGAACTGGCGGCGGATCGCGTCGTCGAACGCCGGATCCTTGCGGAACCAGGCGTCGCGCTTGCGCCCGCGCTCCGCGCTTCCGGCCGGTCCGAACCAGAAGTCGAGCACCGCTTCGGCGGATGGGTCCATGCTCTATAGTACCGGGGACCGGAAATGGTGCCAGGCCTTGTAATAGGGTCTGACCCCATTACAAGGCCCGGCCCCTTTTTCGATGACGACCTCGTACCGCAACATCGTGCTGCTGGCCTGCTGCCAGGCCCTGCTGCTCACCAACTCGGCCGGACTCATCGCGATGAACGGCCTGGTCGGCTACTCGCTGACCGACGTGAAGACGCTCGCCACGCTCGGCGCCACGACGTACGTGCTCGGCTCGGCGCTGGCGACCATGCCGATGTCGCTGTGGATGGCGAAGGTCGGCCGCCGGCGCGGCTTCATGGCGGGCGCGCTGATCAACGTCGGCGGCTGCGCGCTCGCGGTGCTCGCGCTGTACGTGCACAGCTTCGCGCTGTACTGCGCGGCGACCGCCGTCATCGGCGTGTACAACGCCGTCGGGCTGCAGTACCGGTTCGCCGCGGCGGAAGTGGCCGCGCCCGCCGACAAGGCGCGCGCGATTTCCCTCGTGCTGGCCGGCGGCATCGGCGGCGGCTTCCTGGGACCCGCGATCACGCGCTGGGGCCGCGAGCTGTTCGCGACGCCGTTCCTGGGGTCGTTCCTGCTGCTGGCAGGCGTGGCCATGGTCGCGATGGCCGTGCAGTCGACGGTCGTCGTGCCCAAGCCGTCGGCGGAGGAGCGCGAAGGCGGCGGGCGTCCGCTGTCCGGGATCGTGCGGCAACCGGTGTTCGTCGTGGCGGCGCTCGCCGCCGGACTGGGCTACGGCCTCATGAACCTGCTGATGACGGCCACGCCGCTTGCGATGGACTTCTGCGGCCTGCCGTACGCGCAGGCGGCGCTCGTGATCTCGTGGCACGTCGTCGGCATGTACGCGCCGGGCTTCGTCACCGGCACGCTGATCAACCGCTTCGGCGTGCTGAACGTGATCGTCGCCGGCGTCGTGGTCATGGCCGGCGGCGCGGTCGTTGCGCTCGCCGGCAACGACGTCGCGCACTTCGTCGCGGCGCTCGTGCTGGTCGGCACCGGCTGGAACTTCATGTACACCGGCGGCACGACGCTGCTCACCGAATCCTATTCGCCGGCCGAGAAGGCGCGCACGCAGGGCGCCAACGACTTCATCGTGTTCTCGGTCATGGCGGTGTCGTCGTTCTCGTCGGGCGCGCTGGTGTCGGCAGCCGGCTGGGAGATCATGAATGCGACGGCGCTGCCGGTCCTGGCGATCGTCGCGGCGGCGGTGCTCTGGTACGCGCGGACGCGCGCGCGCGCCGCGCCCACGCCTGCCTGACGCGCCGGGCGCCGCCGTGGACGCGCAGTACATCGAGTACCTGAACGGTCCCGACGTCGCCGCGCTCGCGCTGACCGACGACGAGATCCTCGGCGCGGTCGAGGCGGGGCTCGCGGCGCAGGGACGCGGCGAGGCGGTGATCGAGCCGCGCATGCACCTGATGCCGGGCGCGCGCTTCAACGGGCACTTCAACGTGCTTCGCGGCTACGTTGCGCCGCTCGGCCTCGCCGGCGTGAAGATCGTCGGCGACTACGTCGACAACTACCGCCGGGGCCTGCCGTCCGAGATGGGCCTGCTCAACCTGTTCGATCCGGCGACCGGACGGCCGGTCGCGATCGTCGACGCAGCCGGATTGACCGACATGCGCACGGGTGCGGTCACGGCGATCGGCGCGAAGCACCTGGCGCGCAGTTCGAGCAAGGTGCTGGGACACGTCGGCGCTCGCGGCACCGCGTACTGGAACGTGCGCCTGCTCGACCGCCTGTTCGGCTTCGAGGAAATTCGCGTGCATTCGCGGCGGCCGGAAAGCCGCGACGCGTTCGCCGCGCGCCTGTCGCGGGACCTCGGCAAGCCGGTGGTCGCGACGGCCGACTGGGAGTCGTGCGTGCGCGGCGCCGACATCGTCGTCGAGGCATCGCGCCTCGACGCCCCGGCGCCGATGCTGCGCACCGAGTGGATCGCGCGCGGCGCGTTCGTCGTGCCGTACGGGACGATGAGCGCGGTCGAGCTGTCGCTGACCGACATCATGGACAAGCTGGTCGTCGACGACTGGGGCCAGTGCAAGGCGGGCCGGTTCGGCGCGCTCCGCGCGCACGTGGACGCCGGCAGGCTGTCGGAGGCGACGCTGCACGCGGAGCTTTCCCAGATCGTCGCCGGCGCGAAGCCGGGCCGCGAGCGCGACGACGAGACGATCCTGTTGTGGCATCGCGGGCTTTCGCTGTCCGACATCGCGCTCGGTGCCGCGATGCTCGCCAAGGCGCGCCGGCTGGGCATCGGCCAGCGGCTGCGTTACCTGTAGGAGCCGGGCCGCGTGTTCGCCAACGCGCGCATGTATTCGGTCAATGCGACGACCGCCGCCGCGTGGCGAACGCTGCTCGAATGGGTCGTCGCGCGCGCCGGCGTCGCGTGCGACGTCGTCGACTATCCGGCGCCGCAACCGCTGCCGGACCTGTGGTCGCGCGCGGACATGGGGTGCGCGTTCATGTGCGGGTATCCGTTCGCGCTCGCGAACCCGCGGCCGACGCTGCTCGCCGCGCCGGTGCCCGACGTCCCGCGCTGCGGCGGGGAGCCGATCTACTGGACCGACATCGTCGTCCGCGCGGACTCGCCGCTGACTTCGCTTGCGGACGTGCTCCATCGCAGGTTCGCGTGGACGACGCGCGACTCGCAGTCGGGTTACCAGGCGCCGCGCGCGCTGTTCGCGCCGTTCGCGCCGTTCGCGCGCGGCGCGCCGCTGTTCGCCGCCACCGTCGGTCCGCTGGTCACGCCGCGGCGCGTCGTCGAGGCGATCGTCGCCGGCGACGCCGACGCCGGTCCGCTCGACAGCTACGCGCACCGGCTGCTCGCGATCACCGAACCCGGGCTGGTCGCGCCGCTGCGGGTGATCGCGGCAACAGAGCCGACGTCGATCCCGCCAATGGTCGCGGGCAGCGCGATTGCAGCCGCGGACGCGACGCGCCTGACCGAAGCGCTGCTCGCCGTGCACGAGTCGGCGTACCTGGCCCCGGTGCGCGCGACGCTCGGCCTTGAGCGCTTCGCCCGCGTGCCCGTTGCGCGCTACGACGAATTGTGCGAGCGCGCGCGTGCCGCGGATGCGACGGGCTACGTCGCGCTGGATTGACACTGCGCGGGAGCCCGCCGAGAATGGTCGGCCCCGATGCGGCAAGCGCATCGATCCGAAGGAGAATCCCATGCGCCTGTCCCGCTTCCTGCTGGCGAGCTTCGCCGTCCTTGCGTTCGCCGCGACCCCGGCGCTCGCGCAGGTCAAGGTCGGCTCGAAGAACTTCACCGAGCAGTTCATCCTGGCCGAGCTGTATGCGCAGGCGCTCGAAGCGGCCGGCATCAAGGTCGAGCGCAAGGTCAACCTGGGCGGCACGCTGATCGCGCACAAGGCGCTGGAGGAAAAGCAGATCGACATGTACCCGGAGTACACGGGAACGATGCTGCTCGCCGTGGTCAAGGGCGAATCGATGACCGACCGCAAGGCGGTCTACGACAAGGTGAAGGCCGAGTACGCGGCCAAGGGACTGGTCGTGCTGAACGAAGCCATGAACAACGGCTACGACATGGTCGTGCGCCCGGAGACTGCCGCGCAGTACAAGCTCGAGACGCTGTCGGACCTGGCGAAGGTGTCGAAGGAGCTGAAGCTGGGCGCCGGCCCCGAGTTCCGCGACCGCAAGGACGGGCTGCCGGGACTGAAGGCCAAGTACGGAATCGAGTTCAAGGAAGACCTGCAGATGGCGATCGGGCTGCGCTACCAGGCGCTGTCGAACAAGCAGATCGACGTCGTGAACGGCTACTCGACCGACGGCATGATCGCCGCGCTCAAGCTGAAGCGCCTGAAGGACGACAAGGGCCTGTGGCCGCCGTATTACTTAGCGCCGGTCGTGCGCCGTGAAGTGCTCGACGCCAACCCGAAGATCGCCGACGTGCTGAACCAGGTGAGCGCGCAGCTGACCGAGGCGAACATGGCCGAGATGAACTACAAGGTCGACGGCGAGAAGGAAGAGCCGAAGGACGTCGCGCGCGCGTTCCTGAAGGCCAAGGGCATCGTCAAGTGACGCGTCGCTTCTCCGCGTCATCCGGAGCGCAGCGAGGGATCTGCAGTTGATCTGATGCGGCGGTCCGCCAATCCATGACGACGGTCACGCTGACCGGCCGCGACATCACGATCGCGGACGTCGTGGCCGTCGCGCGGGGCCGAGCGCGCGTCGCACTCGCGGCGGAATCGCGCGAACGCGTCGTCGCCGCCCGCGCCGTCGTCGACCGCCTCGCGCAATCCGACGCGACGTTCTACGGCGTCAACACCGCGCTCGGCGCCAACACCGGCAAGCCGATCCCGCCGTCCGAACGTGCCGCCTACCAGAAGCGCGCGGTGCTCGCGCGCGCCGTTGGTGTCGGGGCTCCCTTCGCGGTCGACGTCGTGCGCGCGACGATGTTCGCGCGCGCTGCCGGCATGGCCGTCGGCGGCTCCGGCGTGTCGCCGGTCGTGCTCGACACGCTGGTCGCGATGCTCAACGCCGGCGTGCATCCGGTCGTGCCGAGCCGCGGCTCGATCGGCGTGGCCGACCTTCCGGCGCTGTCGCATCTGGCGCTGCCGATGCTCGGCCTGGGCGAAGCCGAGTTCGGCGGCGCCGTGTTCGCGGGCGGCGACGCGATGGCGCGCGCGGGATTGCCGATCGTCGCGTTGGCGGCCAAGGACGGTCTCGCGCTGATCAGCGCCAACGCGGCCACCGTCGGGCACGCGGCGCTGGTGCTCGCCGATGCCGCGGCCGCGCTCGATGCGCTGAACGTCGCCGCCGCGCTGACGTTCGAGGGCTTCCGCGCCAACATGAGTCCGCTCGACCCGCGCGTGCAGGCGGCGCGGCCGGCGCGCGGGCAACGGGCGATCGCGGCACGGCTGACCGGCCTGCTCGCGGGCAGCGCGCTGTGGCAGCCGGGTGCGGCGCGGCGCGTGCAGGACCCGGTCTCGCTGCGCTGCGTGTCGCAGGTGCACGGCGCGGCGCTGGCGGCGCTGCAAACCGCGCGCGACGACGTCGAGCTGGAGTTGAACTGCGCGGCGGACAGTCCGCTCGTGCTTGCCGATGCGGGCGAGATGCTGTCGAGCGGCAATTTCCACGTTCCCGCGCTCGCCGTGGCGTTCGATGCGCTCGCCATCGCGCTCGCGCACGCGGCCCTTCTGTGCGTGATGCGTTGCCAGAAGCTCTATTCGCCCGCGCTTTCGGGATTGCCGCTGCAGCTCACCGAGCATGGACCGGAACATTCGGGCTTCGCGACCGTGCAGAAGACGCTCGTCGCGCTGTGGAGCGACGTCCGCCATCGCGCGAATCCCGCTTCGCTCGACGGCCTGCCGGTGTCGGAGACGGTCGAGGACCACGCGCCGATGACCGCGAACGTCGTGGCGAAAGCCGCCGCGATGGTGCCCGACCTCGTGCGGCTGGCGGCGGTCGAGATGCTGTCGGCCGCGCAGGCGATCGACTTGCGCGGCGTCGCGGCGGCGACGCTGGGCGGCGGCGCCGCGCAGGCGTATGCGGCGATCCGCGCGCACGTCGCGAAGCTCGACGAAGACCGGCCGCTCGGGCCCGACATCGAGGCCGTTGCCGCGCTGGTAGCGTCCGGCGCGCTGCCGCGCGCGGATCTCCTTGCCCGATGAAGTGGTTCGCCAACAACTGGGACCAGGTGGCGATCGCGCTTTGGCAGCACGTGGTCATCTCGTTCACGTCGCTGGCGATCGCGTTCGCGATCGCACTCGCCGTCGGCATCTGGGCGGCGCGGCACGAACGGGTGTTCCGCTGGTCGATCGCGGTCAGCGGCTTCCTCTACACGATTCCCACGCTGGCGTTCCTGGCGCTGCTGATCCCGGTCGTGGGCCTGGGCAAGCTGAACGCGATCATCTGCATGGTCGCGTTCTCGCTGATGATCCTGATCCGCAACGTCGCGACCGGCATCCGCGAAGTCCCCGGCGACGTCGTCGACGCCGCGCGCGGCATGGGCATGAGCGCGCGCGAGATCCTGCTCGCGATCGAGCTGCCGCTGGCGCTGCCGGTGATCGTCGCCGGCCTGCGCATCGCGACGGTCACCGTGATCAGCGTCGCCGTGGTCGCCGCGTACGTCAACGCCGGCGGCCTGGGCACGCTGATCTTCAGCGGCATCTCCACCGACCACGCGCCGAAGATCTGGGCCGGCGCGCTGACGGCGTGCGCGCTGGCGATCGTCGCCGACGCGAGCCTCGCCGGCGTCGAGCGCCGGCTGCGCCGACGCTCGGAATAGCCATGTTGTTCGTCGAAGCCTGGCAGTTCATCGTCGCCCATCCGGCGCGTTTCTTCGGCGCGCTCGGCACGCACGTCGTGCTGTCGGCGTCCGCGCTGGCGCTCGCGATCTCGATCGCCGTGCCGATCGGCGTGCGCGTCGCGCGGTCGCCGCGGGCCGCCGCGATCGCCATCGCCGCCGCCAACGTCGGTCGCACGCTGCCGTCGCTCGCCGTGCTGGCGCTGGCGATGCCGCTGCTCGGCACGGGCTTCGTGCCGTCGCTGTTCGCGCTGACGCTGCTCGCGCTGCCGCCGATCCTGATCAATGCGTACACGGCGGTCCGCGGCGTCGATCCGGAGGTGATCGACGCCGCCCTCGGCATGGGCATGACGCGCCGCCAGGTCGTCCGCCAGGTCGAGGTGCCGCTGGCGCTGCCGGTGATCTTCGCCGGCATTCGCACGGCCGCCGTGCAGGTGGTGTCCGGCGCCGTGCTTGCCGCCTACATCGGCGGCGGCGGCCTGGGCGACTTCATCACGGCCGGCATCGCGATGATGGCGCTGCCGCAGCTGCTGGTTGGCGCAATTCCGGCTACGCTGCTGTCGATCGGTGCCGACCAGCTCTTCGGATGGCTGCAGCGCGTGCTGACGCCGGCCGGCATGAGGGCGCGATGATCGAGATCGACGGACTGACCAAGCGGTTCCCGGGCGCCGCGCACCCGGCCGTCGACCGGCTGACGCTGGCGATTCCCGAAGGCGACGTGTGCGTGCTGATCGGCCCGTCCGGCTGCGGCAAGACGACGACGATGCGCATCGTCAACCGGATGATCGAACCGGACGCCGGCCGCGTGACGGTCGCGGGCCGCGACATCATGAGCGTCGATCCGGTCGAGCTCCGCCGCAGCATCGGCTACGTGATCCAGCAGATCGGCCTGTTCCCGCACTGGTCGATCGCCGACAACGTCGCGACGGTGCCGCGGCTGCTGGGCTGGGATGCGGCGCGCATCGCTGCGCGCGTCGACGAGCTGCTCACGCTGGTCGGCATGGAGCCCGCGACCTACCGCGAGCGGTTTCCGCGCGAACTGTCCGGCGGCCAGAAGCAGCGCATCGGCGTCGCGCGCGCGCTCGCCGCCGATCCGCCGGTGATGCTGATGGACGAGCCGTTCGGCGCGATCGACCCGATCACGCGCGCGCGGCTGCAGGACGAGTTCCTGCGGATCCTGCGCGGCCTGAAGAAGACGATCGTGTTCGTCACTCACGACATCGACGAGGCGATCCGCATGGGCGACCGCATCGCGATCCTGAAGGACGGCGCGCTCGTCCAGTACGACACGCCCGAGGCGATCCTCGCCGCGCCGGCCGACGGCTTCGTCGAGGCGTTCGTCGGCGCCGACCGCGCGCTCAAGCGCCTGTCGCTGATCGACGCGCGCTCGGCCATGGAACCGGCTGTGGGCGGGGCGAGCCTGCGCGCGATCGCGGCGGACGCAAACCTGCGCGATGCGCTGGCGCGGATGCTGGCGGAAGGTGTCGACGCGCTCGCGGTGCTCGATGCGCGCGGCCAGCCGCTGGGAGCGGTCACGCTCGCCGGCATCCGCGCGCGGACGCGCACCCACTAAAAAAGGGTCAGACCCCATTACAAGGCCTGGCACTTTTTTCCCTTTGCGGAAATGGTTCCAGGCCTTGTAATGGGGTCTGACCCTATTATTCGCGGACCTGGCCCGAACCGAGCACGACCCACTTCTGGCTGGTCAGCCCTTCGAGTCCCACGGGTCCCCGCGCGTGCAGCTTGTTGGTCGAGATGCCGATCTCCGCGCCGAGGCCGAACTCGAAGCCGTCGGCGAAGCGCGTGGACGCGTTGACGAGCACCGAGCTCGAGTCGACTTCGCGCAGGAAGCGCATCGAGCTCGCATAGTCCGACGTTACGATCGCGTCGGTGTGCTGCGACCCGTACTTCGTGATGTGCGCGATCGCGTCGTCCAGCGTGTCGACGATGCGCACGGCGAGGATCGGCGCCAGGTATTCCGTGTACCAGTCGTCCTCGGTCGCGGGCTTCATCGACGGCACCAGCGCGCGCGATCGGTCGCAGCCGCGCAGCTCGACGCCCTTGCGCGCGTAGATCTCCGCCAGCGGCGGCAGCACGCGCGCGGCGATCGCGCCGTGCACGAGCAGCGTCTCCATCGTGTTGCACGGCGAAAAGCGCTGCGTCTTCGCGTTGTCGGCGATGCGGACCGCCATGTCGACGTCGGCCGACGCGTCGACGAACACGTGGCACACGCCGTCCAGGTGCTTGATCACCGGCACCTTCGCGTCGCGCGCGATCCGCTCGATCAGTCCCTTGCCGCCGCGCGGCACGATGACGTCGACGTGCTTCTCGTCCGCAATCAGGTGGCCGACCGCCGCACGGTCGGTGGTCGCGATCACCTGCACGGCCGACTCCGGTAGTCCGGCGTCGCGCAGGCCGTGATGCACGCACTCGGCGATCGCGTGGTTGCTGCGCAGCGCCTCCGAGCCGCCGCGCAGGATCGTCGCATTTCCGGCCTTGAGGCACAGCCCGGCAGCGTCGGCGGTCACGTTCGGCCGCGATTCGTAGATGATGCCGACCACGCCCAGCGGCACGCGCATCCGTCCGACCTGGATGCCGGTAGGCCGGTAGCGCAGGTCGGTGATCTCGCCGACGGGATCGGGCAACGCGGCGATCTCGGCCAGGCCGTCGGCCATCGCCAGCACCGCCTTCGGCGTCAGCGCCAGCCGGTCGACGAACGCCGGATCGTGGCCGGCGGCCCGGGCCGCCTTCACGTCCTCGGCGTTGGCGGCCAGCAGCTTCGCCTCGCCGCGCCGCAGTTCGGTGGCCATCGCGTGCAACGCGCGATTCTTGGCATGGGTGTCCGCGCGCGCGACGTCCCGCGCGGCGGCGCGCGCCGCCTGCCCGACTGCGCCCATGTAGGCGGCCACGTCGGCGATGTCGGCGAGTCCCGGGACGTTCAGGTTGCTCATCCTGGGCATTCTAGCGCGAGTCCGCCCGGGCCTTCGGCCGGCCGATTCTTTGCCCGGCGTCAACCCGCATCGGGCGGGCCGGCATGAGAATGGACGCGGGATTCGCCCAAAGGGGGGGTTGGCCATGCTGGTACGCGATCGCATGAGCGCGCATCCGGTCACCGTTCGCAGCGACGCCGACTACAAGACGGCGTTGCGGCTGATGCAGCAGCACGCGCTGCACCACGTGCCGGTGCTCGATGACGCGAAGAAGCTGGTGGGCATCGTTGCCGAGCGCGACCTGCTGCTGGCCGCCACGCATCACTTGCAGTCGGTGGTCGAGGTCGGCGAGGTGATGCACCGGAACGTGGTGACGACCACGCGCAACACGCCGATCGCCGAGGCCGCCGCGCTGATGGTCGAGCATCGCATCGGCGGCCTGCCGGTGGTCGACGCGAAGCAGAAGGTGATCGGCGTGATCACCGAGACCGACATCTTCCGCGCGTTCGTGGAGGCGCAGCGCGCGGCCGACGGTGCGGCGAAGCCGGCGCGGGCGAGGGCGCGGTAGCGCGGCTCCTTCAGCGCGGGGTCGGCGCGATCGTCCGCACGCCGGCGTCCGTGCCCATCAGGATGACGTCGGCGCCGCGGTGCGCGAACAGGCCGACGGTCACGACACCCGCGATCTGGTTGATCGTCGTTTCGAGCGCGACCGGGTCCTCGATCGCAAGCCCCGCGACGTCGAGGATCACGTTGCCGTTGTCGGTCGTGAAACCCATGCGCCACGCCGGCTGCCCGCCCAGCCGGACCATCTGGCGCGCGACGTAGCTGCGCGCCATCGGGATCACCTCGACCGGCAGCGGGAACCTGCCGAGCACCGGGACCAGCTTCGACTGGTCGACGATGCAGACGAACTTGCGGCCGACGGCCGCGACGATCTTCTCGCGCGTCAGCGCGCCGCCGCCGCCCTTGATCATCGCGCCCCACTGCGTGACCTCGTCGGCGCCGTCGACGTACACGGGCACGTCGTCGACGTTGTTCAGCTCCTCGACGTCGATGCCGTGGCCCTTGAGCCTCTCGCTCGATTTGACGGAGCTCGACACCGCGCCCTTGATCCGGTGCCTGATCTTCGCCAGCTCGTCGATGAAGAAGTTCGCCGTCGTGCCCGAGCCGACGCCGATCCACGCGTCGTCGACGACGTACTTGATCGCCTCGCGGGCGACCGCCAGCTTCAGCTCGTCCTGCGTCATCGTGAACTCCGTTGCGGCGGCGGCGCGAACGACGGCGTGCCCCATTGCGCCCACGCGTCGACCTGGCCGTACCAGGGCCGGCGGCTGTAGTGCGCGCTCCAGTAGTCGCGCAAGGAAAACGTCACCACCGGCGGCGGCCGGTTCGAGAAGGCCTGCGGCAGCGCGTCGGCCGGCACGAATCCGCGCTGGCGGCCGACGACGATGTCGCACCACACCGGCGGCGGCGTGCAGCCGGCGACCGAGACCAGGTCGCGCGCCGGAACGCCCATCACGAGCGGGAACACGTCGCCGGGACCGGCTCGCAGGTCCGCGTGGCGCAGCGTGCGCACCATCTGGGCGTGCGCCGGCGCGGCAAGCGCCGCGAACGCCATCGCGAGCATCGTCGTTCGCACCATGGATTTCACTGTAGCACGGGCGCCGCGGTCAATCGCCGGACAGCGTTCCGCTGCGCGACAGCAGCACGGCGACCGGCCGCGTGCCGCCGAATTCCGAGAACAGGATCGCCATGATCGCGGTGATCGGCACGGCGAGGAACGCGCCGGGAATGCCCCACAGCCCGGTCCAGATCGTCAGGCTGACCAGGATCGCGAACGGGCTCAGGTTGAGCGAATTGCCGAGCAGATAGGGATCGAGGAAGTTGCCGATGCCGAACTGGACGAAGGCGAGCAGGGCCAGCAGCGAGACGACGGTGCCGAAGTCGCCGAACTGGACGACCGCCATCGTCGCGGGCAGGAAGACGCTGAGGAACGATCCGATGTACGGCACGAAATTGAGCAGCACGATCAGCATCGCCCAGAATGCGGCGAATTCGAGGCCGAAGTAACGCATGATCGCAAAGCTGATCAACGCGCTCAGCAGGCCCAGCATCGCCTTGATCGCCAGGTACGAGCCGATCCGCGTGCTGGTGCCGTCGATGATCTGGCGGATCCGCACCGCGTTGCGCGGGTCGCCCGACAGGTTGTCGATCTTGGCGGAGAACATCCGCTGCTCGATCAGCAGGAACGTCACGTAGAGGAACACGACGATGGCCACGCCGACGATCGATGTGGCGATGGCCACCGTCGAGCCGATCAGCCTCTGCAGGCTGACCTGCTCGAGGAACACCTGCCGCAGCGTCGCCCACGTGGGCTCGTCCTGCACGCCGAAGCGCACGGCGAGCTTCTGGATCGTCGCCAGCAGCGATGCCTGGTACTGCGGCGAACGCGCGGCGAACTTCTCGAGGTTGTCGAGCGCGACGAACGCGATCATCGCCAGCGCGGCCACGCTGCCCAGGATGGCGAGCGTGTAGCGCAGTGGCTGCGGCAGCGCCGCGCCGACGACGGGAATCCGCGCGAGCAGCCGCGTGACGCCGACGATCACGTAGACGACCAGCGTGGCCATCACGATCGGCACGAACACGCTTTTGCCGACGTACAGCACCCAGCCGACGATCGCGGCCAGCACCACGCCGTTGACGAGCGACTGCAGCGGGTTGGGAGGCGGCAGGTTCGCCTGCCGGTCGCCGGCCATTCGCTACAGCACCGTGCGGCGCAGGTCGGCGAGCAGTGCGGCCAGGTGCGACGTGAACCGCGCGGCGGCGGCGCCGTCGATCACGCGGTGATCGTACGACAGCGACAGCGGCAGCATCAGCCTCGGCGCGAACGCGGTGCCGTTCCAGACCGGCCTGATCGCGCTCTTCGACACGCCGAGGATCGCGACCTCGGGCGCGTTGATGATCGGCGTGAACGCCGTGCCGCCGATGCCGCCGAGCGAGCTGATCGAGAAGCAGCCGCCCTGCATGTCGGCGGGGCCGAGCTTGCCTTCGCGCGCCTTCGCCGACAGCTCGCCCATCTCCCTGGCGATGTCGAGCACGCCCTTGCGGTCGGCATTCTTCAGCACCGGCACGACGAGCCCGTTCGGCGTGTCGGCGGCGAAGCCGATGTTGAAATACTGCTTGAGGACGAGGGTGTCGCCGTCCAGCGAGGCGTTGAAATCCGGGAACTTCGCGAGCGCCGCGACGCAGGCCTTGATCAGGAACGCCAGCATGGTGATCCTGGCGCCCGACTTCTCGTTCTCGCGGTTGAGCGCGACGCGGAACGCCTCCAGCTCGGTGATGTCGGCGTCGTCGAACTGCGTGACGTGCGGGATCATCACCCAGTTGCGCGCGAGGTTCGCGCCGGAGATCTTCCTGATCCGCGACAGCGGCCGCAGCTGAACCGGCCCGAACTTCGCGAAGTCCACCTTGGGCCACGGCAGCAGGTCGAGTCCCGCGCCGCCGCCCGCGGCCGGCGCAGCGCCGCCGCCGGCCATCACGCCCTTGACGAACGCCTGCACGTCCTCCTGCAGGATCCGCGCCTTCGGACCGGTGCCGGTCACGCGGCCGAGGTCCACGCCCAGCTCGCGCGCGAACTTGCGCACCGACGGCGACGCGTGCGCGGCAGTGAAGGCCTCGTTGTCCTTCACTGCCGACCCCGCGCCCGCAAGCGGGGGTGGGGAGGGAGGAGAAGGCGCGGCGGCAACATCGCTCCCTCTCCCGCTCGCGGGGGACGGCTGGGGTGAGGGAGAGGTTGCCGGCGCGGGTGCGGAAGGCGGCGCTGGCGCGGGCTTCGCCGCAGGCGCGTCGCTCGCCTCCAGCGACAGCACGACCGTCCCTTCGCTGACCTTGTCGCCGACCCTCACCTTGAGCTCGCGCACGACGCCGGCCGCCGGCGACGGCACGTCCATCGTCGCCTTGTCGGACTCGAGCGTGACCAGCGCGTCCTCGGCCCCGACCGTGTCGCCGACCTTCACCAGCACTTCGATGACCGGGATGTCCTTGAAGTCGCCGATGTCCGGGACCTTGACGTCGATCGTGGTCATGTCGGCACCGCCGGGCCGCCCCAAGGTTCCGACGCGCCCCCTCGGGGGGCAGCGAGCAACGCGAGCGTGGGGGTCGTCATCTCATACCGTCCAAGGCATCGGCTTGTCCGGGTCGAGGCCGTATTTCGCGATGGCGTCGGTCACTTTCGCCACCGGGATCGCGCCGTCGTCGGCGAGCGCCTTCAGCGCGGCCACCGCCACGTACTGCGCGTTGACCTCGAAGAACCGGCGCAGCTTCTCGCGCGTGTCCGACCGGCCGTAGCCGTCGGTGCCGAGCACGACGTAGCGCCGCGGCACGAACCCGCGGATCTGCTCGGCGAACATCCGCATGTAGTCGGTCGCGGCAACCACCGGGCCCTGCGTCCCGGCGAGGCACTGCTCGACGTGCGAACGACGCGGCGGTTCCGCCGGATGCAGCATGTTCCAGCGCGTGACCGCGTTGCCGTCGCGCGCGAGCTCGGTGAACGACGGACAGCTCCACAGGTCGGACGCCACGCCCCAGTCGTCGCGCAACAGGTCGGCGGCGGCGATCGCCTGGCGCAGGATCGTGCCGGAACCGAGCAGCTGCACGCGCGGTCCCTGGCCCGCCGCGCCGTCGGCCAGCTTGTACATCCCCTTCAGGATGCCGGGCGCCGCGCCCTCCGGCATCGCCGGGTGCGCGTAGTTCTCGTTCATCACCGTCAGGTAGAAGTACACGTCCTCCTGCTCGGCGTACATCCGGCGCAGGCCGTCGTGGACGATGACGGCGACCTCGTACGCGAACGTCGGGTCGTACGACACGCAGTTCGGCACCGTCGCCGACAGGATCTGCGAGTGCCCGTCCTCGTGCTGCAGGCCTTCGCCGTTCAACGTCGTGCGGCCGGCGGTGCCGCCCAGAAGGAAGCCGCGCGAGCGCATGTCGCCGGCCGCCCAGCACAGGTCGCCGACGCGCTGGAAGCCGAACATCGAGTAGAAGATGTAGAACGGGATCATCGGCACGCCGTGCGTCGAGTACGACGTCGCGGCGGCGATCCAGTCGCACATGCCGCCGGCCTCGTTGATGCCCTCCTGCAGGATCTGCCCGTGCTTGTCCTCGCGGTAGAACATCAGCTGGTCGTGGTCCTGCGGCGTGTACAGCTGGCCCTGCTGGTTCCAGATGCCCAGCTGCCGGAACATGCCTTCCATGCCGAACGTGCGCGATTCGTCGGGGACGATCGGCACGACGTGCTTGCCGATCACCTTGTCGCGGATGAGCACCTGCAGGATCTGCACGAACGCCATCGTCGTCGAGATCTCGCGGTCGTCGGTGCTCTTGAGCAGCCGCTCGAACGCCGACAGCTCGGGAACGGGCAGCGGCTCCGACGTGCGGCGGCGATGCGGCAGGTAGCCGCCCAGCTCCTTTCGCCGCGCCTGCATGTACGCCATCTCGGGCGAGTCCGCGGCGAAGTTGATGAACGGGATCTCGTCGAGCTTGTCGTCGGGAATCGGCAGTTCGAAGCGGTCGCGAAAGCGCGCGAGCGACTCGTGCGACATCTTCTTCTGCTGGTGCGTGATGTTCTGCGCCTCGCCGGACGTGCCCATCCCGTAGCCCTTGATCGTCTTGGCCAGGATCACCGTCGGCTGCCCCTTGTGCTGCGTGGCCATGTGGAACGCCGCGTAGATCTTGTGCGGGTCGTGGCCGCCGCGGTTCAGGTGCCAGATCTCGTCGTCGGACCAGTCGGCGACGAGCGACTTCAACTCGGGCGTGTTGAAGAAGTACTCGCGGACGTACGCGCCGTTCTTGCTCTTGAACGTCTGGTACTCGCCGTCGACGCACTCCATCATCCGCCGCATCAGGATGCCCTTCCGGTCGCGCGCGAACAGCGCATCCCAGTGCGTGCCCCAGATGACCTTGATCACGTTCCAGCCGGCGCCGCGGAAGTCGGATTCGAGTTCCTGGATGATCTTGCCGTTGCCGCGCACCGGGCCGTCGAGCCGCTGCAGGTTGCAGTTGACGACGAAGATCAGGTTGTCCAGGTTCTCGCGCGACGCCATGCCGATCGCGCCCATCGACTCCGGCTCGTCCATTTCGCCGTCGCCCATGAACGCCCACACCTTGCGGCCTTCCGTCTGCGCGAGCCCGCGGTCCTGCAGGTACTTCATGAAGCGCGCCTGGTAGATCGCCATCAGCGGCCCGAGCCCCATCGACACCGTCGGGAACTGCCAGAAGTCTGGCATCAGCCACGGATGCGGATACGACGAGATGCCGTGGCCGTCGACCTCCTGCCGGTAGTTGGTCAGCTGCGCCTCGGTCAGCCGGCCCAGCATGAACGCGCGCGCATAGACGCCGGTCGCCGAGTGCCCCTGCACGAACACGAGGTCGCCGCCGTGGCTTTCCGACGGCGCGTGCCAGAAGTGGTTGAACCCGACGTCGTACAGGTCGGCGGCGGACGCGAAGCTCGCGATGTGGCCGCCGACGTTCGTGTGCTTGTTCGCGCGCAGCACCATCGCCATCGCGTTCCAGCGCACGTACGAGCGGATCCGCTGCTCGATCTCCGAATCGCCGGGGATGCGCACCTGCGCGTCGACCGGGATCGTGTTGATGTACGCGGTGTTCGCCGAGAACGGCAGGTAGGCGCCGGACTGGCGCGCCGCGTCGATCAGCTGCTCGATCAGCTGGTGCGCGCGATCGGGACCCTCCGCGGCGAGCACGCCGGCAAGCGCGTCCAGCCACTCGCGCGTTTCCTGCGGATCGGGGTCGCGCTTCTGGGTATCCATGCCCATTCCTCCTTGCGGCAGCCGGAACCGGGAATTCTAGGCGGCGGTTTCCGTGCTGTATTGCCGCATCGCGCAAGCCGGTCCCCGCTGCCCCGCGCGCCGCGTCCTCCGCTCAGCGTACCACCTGATGGAAATGGTTTCCATATTACGGCCGTCGCGCCGCGGTCCCCATCCGGAGCATGAAAGCGGCCGTCAGCGCGCTGACCGCGGCGCTGACCAGGAAGCCGGTCCGGTAGCCGCCCGTCGCGCCGGCCAGCAGCGCGAACATCAGCGGGCCGGCGACGACCCCGCCGAACGTGATGAAGCCGGACGCGCCGGTGACCGCCGCCGCCGCCCCCGGCGGCGCCCGCCGCGCCAGCTCGGACAGCTGGACGCCGTTCCAGCCGATGGCCGTCGCGCCGTACGCCGCCGCCAGCGGCAGCATCACCCACGCCGGCCAGTCGGGCGTCGCGAACGCCATCGCCAGGCCGCACAGGGTTGCCAACCCGGCGATCAATGCCAGGATCAGGTTGGCCCTGCCGGCGCGGTCGGCCGCCGCTCCCCAGAAGATACGCCCTGGAACGGCGGCAAATGTGGCGCAAGTGAGCGCTAACCCTGCCGCGACCAGCGACCACGCGAGGCCGTCGGTGAGGTAGACGACGAGAAAGCTCGTCAGGCACACCTGCACCGCTGCGAACGCAAACCCGGCCAATGCCAGTTCAAGCAGCACCGGCGACCTCAGCACCACCATCAGGGGGCCGACGACGGTCTGCACGGAGAACGGCGCGCGGCCCGAGTGGCGGACGTCCAGCGCCCGCCGGGTCGGCGCCGCCGCGGCGATCACGGCAAGCCCGGCGACCGCGACCGCGAGGAACGCCGCCCGCCATCCGGCGGCGAGCGCGATCGCCGGCAGCGCGGCGCCGGCGATCGCCGCGCCGGCCGGTACGCCGGTCTGCTTGATCGAGAACGTCAGCGCCATGCGCCCGGGCGGCGTCGTCCGCGCGAGCACCTCCGACGACGCGGCGGTGATCGGCCCGTACCCGATGCCGATCACCACGGCCGTGGCGATCAGCGCGGCCGCGGCCGATCCCGGCACCAGCGCCATCGTCGCGATCGCGGCCGCGCAGATTGCCACGCACGCCTGCGACACCCGGATCGCGCCGAAGCGCGCGATGAATTCGCCGCACCCCAGGCTGCCGGCCATCGCGCCGACGTACATCAGCCCGACGAACAGGCCGATCCATCGCGGCGGGATGCCGAGGTCCGGCGCCAGCAACGGCGCCAGCACCGCGGGCGCGCTGGCTGCCACCGACGTGTAGACCTGGATCGCCAGCGTGGCGGTCAGCGCGACCCGCGCCGTGCGTCGCGCGCGCGCCGGCGACGCCGAAATCATGCTCGGCCTCCTTGTTCCTCCTTGCCGCGAGTCCCGCTTGCGCGCCGGCCGCCCTCAATCTCTCGGCGGCGCGCTCCTCGGGCCTGGCCTTCGGCCGCCTCGATCATTCGGCAGCCGCAATGTGCAACAGCCGCCGTTCGGTGACGATGACGTCGACCGCCAGGTCGTGCGGCGCCGCCGGCACCTGTGCCACCACCTGCAGATCGAATGCGCCCGCGACGCGCGGAACGCCGGGGGTGAGCTGCGCCAGCAGCCGGTCGTAGTAGCCGCCGCCGTAGCCCAGCCGCCGCCCGCGGACGTCGAACGCGACGCCGGGAACGAGCACCCAGTCGACCGCCTCGATGCCCACGCGCGGCAGGTCCGCCAGCGGCTCCGGAATTCCGCGGTAGCCGGCGGCCGTGTCGCGCGCGATGTCCTGCGCCGCGTGCAGGTCGAGCATCCGCGAGAACCCGTTCACGCGCGGCAGCGCGACGATGGCGCCGTTCGCGACGGCGGCGGCGAACAGCGGCCGCGTGTCCCATTCGCTGCGAAACGGCAGCGTCAGCAGCACGCACCGCGCCCGCTCGAACGACGGCAGCGCGCGCACGCGCTCGGCGATGGCCGCGGAAGCGGCGTCGCGCGCGTCCGGCGCGAGCGCGTCGCGCGCGGCGAGGACCTGCAAGCGCATCGCGCGCTTCGCGTCGTGCAGCGCGTGCCCGGTCAGCGTTGCGTCGGAGTGCACGGAGTCGCCGTCCATCGGCAAATCTTAACGCAAGCGCGGCGGGACACCGTGCGGCCGGAGGCGGGCGTTCACCTATAATGGCCGGTCTTCGACGCAACGATGCGCGGCCCATGAAAAACACCTACGAGTTCTACCGGCAACGGCGCGGTGCGCTGCTTTCCGCGATGCGCGACCACTGCGGCGGCGGCCTCGCCATCGTGCCGACTGCGCCCGAGCTGCCGCGCAACCGCGATTCGCTGTTCCCGTATCGGCCGGACAGCTATTTCTACTACCTGTCCGGATTTCCCGAGCCCGAGGCGGTGGTGGCGCTGGTCGCCGGCCCGGACGGCGACCGGCACCTGCTGTTCTGCCGAGAGAAGAATGAGGAGCGCGAGATCTGGGACGGCTTCCGGTACGGCCCCGACGCGGCGCGCGAGATCTTCGGCTTCGACGAGGCGCATCCGATCTCCGCGCTGCCCGAGAAGCTTCCGGATCTGGCGTCGGACCGTCCGGCGCTGTTCACGCCGCTCGGCCTGTTCGAGCCGTGGGACCGTCGCGTTACGCAGCTCTTGAACGACGTGCGCGGCCGCGTGCGCACCGGCGTCGCCGCGCCGGACGACATCGTCGACGTCCGCGGCACGCTGGACGCGATGCGCCTCACCAAGGATCCGCACGAAGTCGAGCTGATGCGCCGCGCCGGCGCCATCTCGGGCGGCGCGCACCGGCGCGCGATGGCAGCCACCCGTCCCGGCTGGTTCGAGTACCAGGTCGAGGCGGAGCTGGTGCACGAATTCCTGCGCCACGGCGCGCAGGCGGTCGCGTATCCGTCGATCGTCGCGTCCGGCCCCAATGCCTGCGTGCTCCACTATCGCGACAACAACCGCGAGATGGCCGACGGCGAGCTGCTGCTGATCGACGCGGGCTGCGAGTACCAGGGCTACGCGTCCGACATCACGCGCACGTTCCCGGTCGGCGGCCGCTTCAGCGGGCCGCAGAAGGACGTCTACGAGCTCGTGCTCGCGTCGCAGCTCGCGTGCCTGGACGCGGTCAGGCCCGGCGCGTCGTTCCACGACTACCACAAGGTCGCCGAGCGCGTGCTCGCCCAGGGCTACATCGACCTCGGCCTGTGCAAGGGCACGCTCGACGAGGTGCTGGAAAGCGGCGCGTTCAAGCAGTTCTACATGCACCGCGCCGGCCACTGGCTCGGCATGGACGTGCACGACGCCGGACTCTACCAGGTGAAAGGCGAGTCGCAGAAGCTCGTGCCGGGAATGTGCCTGACGGTGGAGCCGGGCACGTACATCCGGCCGGCCGACAACGTGCCCGAGGCGTTCTGGAACATCGGCGTGCGCATCGAGGACGACGTGCTCGTGACCGCGTCCGGCCACGAGAACCTGACGGCCGCGACGCCGAAGACCGTCGCCGACGTGGAAGCCGCCTGCGCGCGCTGATCCGATGCGGGACGTCGTCATCGTCGGGGCCGGACCGGTCGGCGCGACGCTGGCGCTCGCGATCGCCGACGCCGACCTCGACGTCGTGGCCCTCGACGCGCGGCCGGCGGGCGCGACGCTGCGCGGCGAGCGCTCGCTCGCGCTTTCGCACGGCGCCCGGCTGATCTTCGAGCGGCTGGGCATCTGGGCGCGGTTGGCGTCCGGCAAGGATGCCCAAAGTTCCGTTACGCCGATCACCGCGATCGACATCTCGCAGGCGGGCGGCTTCGGCATGACGCGGCTCACCGCCGTCGAGCAGGGCATACCGGCCCTCGGCTACGTCGTGTCCTACGTCGGCCTGCAACAGGCACTCGATGCCGCGCTGGCGCGCACGCGGACGACGATCCGGCACTCGCTGCCCGTGGCGAGCGTGGCCGGCACGCCGGCCTACGCGTGCGTGCAGCCGGAGTCGCGCGACGAGGAGCCGCTGCTCGCGCGGCTGGCCGTCGTGGCGGACGGCTCCGGCGCCGCCGTCGCCGGCGTCACGCGCGAGCGAAGCGACTACCGGCAGGTCGCGGTGCTCGCGAAGGTTGCGATGGCCGCGCCGCACGCCGGCGTCGCCTACGAACGTTTCACGCCGGAAGGCCCGGTCGCGCTGCTGCCGGAGCGAGATCACTACAGCCTGGTGTGGACAATGACGCCTGCGGATGCGGAACGCACGCTGGCGCTGGCCGACGACGCGTTCATCGACCGGCTCGCGCGCCATTTTGGCGCGCGCGTGCGGGGATTCGCCGGCGTGCGCGACCGCAAGTTCTTTCCGCTGGCGCTCGAGGTCTCGCGCCCGTCCGTCGCGAGCCGCTGCGTGCTGATCGGCAACGCGTCGCAGGCGCTGCATCCGATTGCCGGCCAGGGCTTCAACCTCGGCGTCCGCGACGCGTTCGAGCTCGCGCAGGCGATCAACGGCTGCGGGCGCGATGCGCTGGGCGATCGCGCGATGGTCGCCGCATTCGCGACGCGCCGCAGCATCGACCGCTACGCGGGCATCGCGTTCACGCACGGATTGACGCGGCTGTTCGCCGGCGACGCGGCGGCGCTGCGGTGGCCGCGCGGGCTCGCGCTGACGCTGCTCGATGCCGTGCCGCCGGCAAAACGGGCGTTCACGCGCGCGATGATGTTCGGTTTGTCCTGAACGCGCGTTCGCCCGCGGCGCGAGATGACGTTGCGCAAATTTTGCGCAGTCGAGCGGCGCGTCGCCGGCGCGAGCCGGTATAATTCGACCGTCCCGTTCGCTGTGTCCAAATCCTCCGTACGTTCCGTTTCCGAGCATGCGCATCGGACCGCACCTTTTGCCGAACAACCTCGCCGTCGCGCCGATGGCGGGCGTGACCGATCGCCCGTTCCGCGCGTTGTGCCGGCGGCTGGGCGCAGGCTATGCGGTTTCCGAGATGGTCGCGTCCGATCCGCGCCTGCGCGACACGGAGAAATCGCGGCGGCGCATCGATCACGCCGGCGAAGCGGCGCCGGTCGCCGTGCAGATCGCCGGAGCCGATCCGCGGATGCTCGCCGACGCCGCGCGCTACAACGTCGAGCGCGGCGCGCAGATCGTCGACATCAACATGGGCTGCCCGGCCAAGAAGGTCTGCAACGCGGCCGCCGGGTCCGCGCTGCTCGCGAACGAGCCGCTGGTCGCCGCGATCCTCGACGCCGTCGTCGCGGCCGTCCCGGTGCCGGTCACGCTGAAGATCCGTACCGGACCCACGCCGGCGGCCCGCAACG
The DNA here is from genome assembly GCA_046347755.1 of Burkholderiales bacterium. Classification (GTDB taxonomy): domain Bacteria; phylum Pseudomonadota; class Gammaproteobacteria; order Burkholderiales; family Casimicrobiaceae; genus VBCG01. Next base: position 181,662 of record JAXMFM010000003.1, read on the forward strand.
CCGTCGCGATCGCCCGCATCGCCGAAGCCGCGGGCGTGCAGGCGCTGACCGTGCACGGCCGCACGCGCGCGTGCGCATTCGTCGGCGCCGTCGAGTACGACACGATCGCTGCGGTGAAGCGCGCGGTTTCCATCCCGGTGATCGCCAACGGCGACATCGCGACGCCGGAGGTCGCGCGCGCCGTGCTCACGCGCACCGGCGCGGACGCCGTGATGATCGGCCGGGCCGCGCAGGGACGGCCGTGGATCTTCCGCGAGATCGCGCACTTCCTCGCCACCGGAGAGCACCTGCCGCCGCCGACGGTGGCCGAGGCGCGCACGCTGATCGTCCAGCACCTGCTCGACCACTATTCGTTCTACGGCGAGGACACCGGCCTTCGGACCGCGCGCAAGCACCTCGGCTGGTACACGGAGGACCTGGAGGGCGGCGAGGCGTTCCGGCGCGCGATGTGCGCGGCGCCGACCACGGCGGCGCAGCTCGCCGCGGTCGCATCGTTCTTCGACGAAATGGCGGAAGGCAACGACCGCCTCGCCTATCGGCGCGCGGACGGCGCGCCGGCGGCGGCAATCCCGACAACAATCAACCGGCAATGGGCGGTGGAGGCCCTAGCGGCGTGAACAGAAAACACAAACTGAACGGCAGCAACGAGATCTGCCGCAGCGTCGATCGCTCGCTCGACGAGTATTTCAAGCGGCTCGACGGAGAGACGCCGACCGGCATCTACGACATGGTGATCGGCCACGTCGAGCGCTCGCTGATCGCGTCGATCATGGAGCGCGCCGACGGCAACCAGACGCAGGCGGCCGACATGCTCGGCATGAACCGCAACACGCTGCGGTCGAAGCTCGTCAAGTACAAGCTCGTTTGACGACATGAGCGCCGCCGGGCCGCCCCAAGGCGCTCGCCCCCCTCGGGGGGAGGGGCGCGCAGCGCCCATCGGGGGGGTTGCTCAGGCGCTGCTTTCGGTGTCGGACAAGGCGGGACTCGTCGAATTCGCCAGGGGCCTGGCGACGCGCGGCGTGCGCCTGCTGTCGACCGGCGGCACCGCGAAGTCGCTCGCCGACGCGGGGCTTGCCGTCACCGACGTCGGCAGCTACACGGGCTTTCCCGAGATGCTCGACGGCCGCGTCAAGACGCTGCATCCGAAGGTGCACGGCGGCATCCTCGCGCGCCGCGACCTGCCGGCGCACGTCGCCGCACTGCGCGAGCACGGCATCCCGACGATCGACCTGGTCGTCGTCAACCTCTACCCGTTCCGCGCGACCGTCGCGAAACCCGGTTGCACGCTCGAGGACGCGATTGAGAACATCGACATCGGCGGCCCGTCGATGGTGCGCGCCGCCGCGAAGAACTGGCCGCACGTCGGCGTGATCGTCGACCCGGCCGACTACGCGGCCGTGCTCGCCGAACTCGGCACCAACGGTGGTGCGCTCAGCGACGCGACGCGGTTCCGGCTGATGCGCAAGGCGTTCGCGCACACGGCGTCCTACGACGGCGCGATCGCCAACTGGCTGACCGCGCGCGACGCCCGCGGCACGGCGGCCGCATATCCGGATTCGTTCCATTTCGCCGGCGACAAGGTGCAGGACATGCGCTACGGCGAGAACCCGCACCAGTCGGCCGCGTTCTATCGCGACGAGACGCCGGCGCCCGGGACCATCGCGACGTACCGGCAGCTGCAGGGCAAGGAGCTGTCGTACAACAACGTCGCCGACAGCGACGCCGCGTGGGAGTGCGTCAAGACGTTCGCGCAAGCGGCGTGCGTGATCGTCAAGCACGCCAATCCCTGCGGCGTGGCGCTGGCGGACGCGCCGCTTGCCGCCTACCGCCGCGCGCTCGCCACCGACCCGACGTCGGCGTTCGGCGGCATCATCGCGTTCAACCGCCCGGTCGATGCGGCGACCGTCGAAGCGGTGTCGGCGCAGTTCCTCGAAGTGCTGATCGCACCCGCGTACACCGACGACGCGCTCGCGCTGATCGGCAGGAAGGCCAACGTCCGCGTGCTCGAGATTCCCGTGCCCGCCACCGGCGCCGCCGCAAACCCGTTCGACTTCAAGCGCGTCGGCGGCGGCTTCCTCGTCCAGTCCGCGGACGACCGCAACGTCGCGGCGGGCGAGCTGCGCGTCGTCACGAGGCAGGCGCCGACACCCGCGCAGATGGACGACCTGATGTTCGCGTGGCGCGTGGCCAAGTTCGTCAAGTCGAACGCGATCGTCTACTGCCGCGACGGGCAGACGCTGGGCATCGGCGCCGGCCAGATGAGCCGCGTGGATTCGACGCGCATCGCGGCGATGAAGGCGGCCAACGGCGGGCTGTCGCTCGCCGCGTCGGTCGTCGCGTCCGACGCCTTCTTCCCGTTCCGCGACGGGCTGGACGTCGTCGCCGACAACGGCGCCGTGGCGGTCATCCAGCCGGGCGGCAGCATGCGCGACGCCGAAGTGATCGCCGCCGCCGACGAGCGCGGCATCGCGATGGTCTTCACCGGCGTCCGCCATTTCCGTCACTAGCGTGCAGCGCATCCGATGAAGATCCTGGTCGTCGGCGGCGGGGGCCGGGAGCACGCGCTCGCCTGGAAGCTCGCGCAGAGCCCGCGGGTCGCGCGCGTGTTCGTCGCGCCGGGCAACGCGGGAACCGCGCGGGACGCGGCGCTGGCCAACGTCGCGATCACGGCGATCCCCGAGCTCGTCGCGTTCGCGCGGGACAACGACGTCGCGTTCACCGTCGTCGGGCCCGAGGCGCCGCTCGCCGCCGGGATCGTCGACGCGTTCCGCGCGGCCGGACTGCCGATCTTCGGGCCGACGCAGGCGGCCGCGCAGCTCGAAAGCTCCAAGGACTACGCGAAGGCCTTCATGCAGCGGCACGGCCTGCCGACCGCGCAATACCGGACGTTCACCGACGCCGCCGCCGCGCACGCGTACGTCGGCGAGCGCGGCGCACCGATCGTCGTCAAGGCCGACGGCCTGGCCGCGGGCAAGGGCGTGGTCGTCGCGCAGACGACGGCCGAGGCCGACGCGGCGATCGACGCGATGCTCGTCGACAACGCGATGGGTGCCGCCGGCGCGCGCGTGGTGATCGAGGACTTCCTCGCGGGCGAGGAGGCGAGCTTCATCGTCATGGTCGACGGCAGGCACGTGCTGCCGCTCGCGTCGTCGCAGGACCACAAGCGGCTGCGCGACGGCGACGAGGGCCCGAACACCGGCGGCATGGGTGCGTACTCGCCGGCGCCGATCGTGACGCCCGCGATGCACGCGCGGATCATGCGCGAGGTGATCGTGCCCGCGGTCAACGGCATGGCGGCCGACGGCGTGCCGTACACCGGATTCCTCTACGCCGGCGTGATGATCGACGCGGCCGGCGTGCCGAAGGTGCTGGAGTTCAACTGCCGGATGGGCGACCCCGAGACGCAGCCGATCATGGCGCGGCTGAAGTCCGACCTGGTCGACCTGGTCGAGCACGCGATCGCCGGCACGCTCGACACCGTCGAGGCCGAGTGGGACCGCCGAGCGGCGCTGGGCGTCGTGCTCGCCGCTGCCGGGTATCCGGACGCGCCGCGCAAGGGCGACGCGATCGAGGGACTGGACCGCGTGACCGACTCCGCGCATCCTTCCGTGCACGTGTTCCACGCGGGCACCGGCATCGTCGACGGCCGGACGGTCGTGACCGGCGGACGCGTGCTGTGCGTGACGGCGCTCGGCGATTCGGTGCGCCAGGCGCAGCGCGCGGCGTATGCTGCCGTTGCCGAGATCCGCTTTGCCGGCATGCAATACCGGACGGACATCGGGCATCGGGCGCTGGCGAACCGCAAGGCCGCCGCCGGCGATTGACGCGCCCGACGCGCGGGCGCGGCGTGCATCGCAGTCAGCTGAACGGGGAGACCGGCATGGAAATCGCGAAGCGTCGTGCGAAGGGTCTGGTGGGGATCGCTGCGCTCGCCGGCGCGATCTCGCTGTCTTCGCTGGCCGCGCCGGCGTTCGGGCAGGAGGTCAGGGTCGCGCTGTCCGGAGGCCAGGAGATTCCGCCGGTCACGACCACCGGCGCAGGAACCGGGATCATTGCCGTCGCCGCGGACCGCGGCGTGACCGCGAGCGTCACCGTCTCCGGAATGGCGGTGACAGTCGCCCACATTCACGAGGCGCCGGCCGGGTCCAACGGACCGATCGTGGTGCCGCTGGTCAAGACGTCCGACAACACGTGGGCCGTGCCGCCGGGCACGAAGCTCACGCCGGCGCAATACGACGCGTTCAAGGCCGGCAATCTGTACTTCAACGTGCACAGCGACGCCCACAAGGCGGGCGAGATCCGCGGCCAGATCAAACCCTAGTCGATCACCCGGTCCGCGCGCAGCAGCAGCTGCGGCGGCAGCGATACGCCGATCGCGTCCGCCGTCCTGCGGTTCACGACGAATTCGAGCACCGTCGGCTGCTCGATGGGGAGGACGCCGGGCTGCGTGCCTTTCAGGATCTTGTCGACGTATCCGGCCGCGCGCTGGTAGTGCTGGGCCAGGTCCTGGCCGTAGCTCATGAGGCCGCCGGCCTCCGCCATCTCGCGGCTGGAGAACATGCTCGGCATCCGGTTGCGCAGCGCGTAGCCGGTGATCTGCTCGCGCTGGACGTCGAAGAACGCGTCGGCGGCGACGATCAGCGCCTGCGCCTGCGCTTTCGTCATCGCGGCGAACGCGGCGTCGATCTGCGCGCGCGTGCTCGCTTCGACGGGAAGCACCTTGAGCTTGCGCGTGTAGGCGGCGCCCTGGATCTGCTCGAGGATGAGCGAGTCGCTCGGATTGAGCGGATTGATCAGGACGGCCACCAGGCCCAGCCTGGGCACGGCCGCGTGCAGCAGCTCGAGGTGCTTAATGCTGACTTCGGTGACGATGTTGGACAGCCCGGTCACGTTGCCGCCCGGACGCGACAGGCTCGCGGCGAAGCCTTCGCCGATCGGGTCGGGCACCGCGACCATCACGATGGGCAGGGTCTTCGTCGCCTTGCGTGCCGCCTGCACCGCCAGCGTCGTGACCGCGACGATCACGGCCACGCCCGACGCGACGCAGTTCACGGCGAGCTGCGGCAGCCGCGCATAGTCACCTTCGGCGAACCCCCACTGCATCGCGAACTGGCGGCCTTCCGCCAGCCCCTGTTCGCGCATGCCGAGCAGGAACGCGTCCTGCGCGCGCTTCGCCGGCGCGTCGGACGAAAGAAAGCCGACGCGCGCGACGGGCTGCGTCGATTGCGCGAGCGACGCGAGCGGCCCGCCCAGCGCCAGGCCGCCCGCGGCGCCGCCGAGGATCCTGCGCCGCAGTTCCGACACCCGGCATCGCCCCGAATCCATGGGTACCGCGTCCGCCATCGCGCACTCCTCGTTTGCGCGCTCGTGCTTATGCCCCCTCCTGGCGCTCGCAGTCCATCTTAGGTCAATCGCCACCGCGCGCCAAGCGACCCCGGCCGGACGGCCATGCGGTAGCATCGCGGCTTTGCGTCATTCCACGAACCGCGGCACGCGATGGACGTCACCGGCACACGCGACTACCTGTCCGACCTGCAATCGCGCATTGTCGCGGGCCTCGAAGCGATCGACGGCGGCGCGTTCCGGCGCGACGCATGGGCGCGCCCCGAAGGCGGCGGCGGCGTCTCCCGGCTGATCGAGCAGGGCCGCGTGCTCGAACGCGGCGGCGTGCTGTTCTCGCACGTGACCGGCGACACGCTGCCTGCGTCGGCGACCGCGCACCGGCCCGATCTCGCCGGCCGCGCCTGGGAGGCGATGGGCGTGTCGCTCGTCCTGCATCCGCGCAATCCGTACGCGCCGACCGTGCACCTGAACGTGCGCTTCTTCGTCGCGCGCCGCGCGGCCGCGGAACCGATCTGGTGGTTCGGCGGCGGCATGGACCTGACGCCCTACTACGGCTTCGCCGAGGACGCCGTCCACTTCCACCGCACGTGCCGCGACGCGCTGGCGCCGTTCGGCGCCGACGTGCACGCGCGCTACAAGAAGTGGTGCGACGACTATTTCTACCTGAAGCACCGGCGCGAGCCGCGCGGCGTCGGCGGCATCTTCTACGACGACCTGAACGAAGGCGGCTTCGACCGCTGCTTCGCGCTGACGAAAAGCGTCGGCGACCACTTCCTGGCCGCGTACGCGCCGATCCTCGCGCGACGCAAGGACGCGCCGTTCGGCGAGCGCGAGCGCGACTTCCAGCTCTATCGCCGCGGCCGCTACGTCGAGTTCAACCTCGTTTGGGACCGCGGCACGCTGTTCGGCCTGCAGTCGAACGGCCGCACCGAGGCGATCCTGATGTCGATGCCGCCGCTCGCGCAGTGGCGTTACGATTGGACGCCGCCCCCCGGTACGCCGGAGGCGGCGCTGTACTCGGACTTCCTGCCGGCAAGGGATTGGCTCGCATGAACAAGGACGACGACGCGCACCTGGTGGAGGTCGGCCTCGCCTCCGAAGTGGTGTTCGCAGGCAAGCTGCTCGAAGTGCACCGCGACCGCGTTCGCCTTCCGGACGGCGGCGAAGCGACGCGCGAGTTCGTCGTGCATCCGGGCGCGGTGCTGGTCGTGCCGGTGCTGGACGACGGTCGCCTCGTGCTCGAGCGGCAGTTCCGCTTTCCCGTCCGCCGCGTCATGCTCGAATTCCCGGCCGGCAAGATCGACGCCGGCGAGACGCCGCTCGCCACCGCGCAGCGCGAGCTGGTCGAGGAGGTCGGCTACACGGCCGCGACGTGGACGCGGCTCGGCACCATCCATCCGGAGATCGGCTACTCGACCGAGTTCATCGACCTGTTCGTCGCAACGGGCCTGACGCACGTCGGGTCCCGGCTCGACGACGGCGAGTTCATCGAAGTGGTCGCGATGACCGAGGACGAGCTGCTCGCCGTCTACGACTGCGGCGGGCTGACCGACGGCAAGACGCTCGCCGCTCTGTTCGCGTGGCGGCGCCGGCGCGGCAAGTAGGCGGAGACGACCGGTGTCCATAGTCGCGCGCCGCGTCGTCGTCCGCGGCCGCGTGCAGGGCGTGGGCTTCCGCGACGGCGCCGTGCAGGCGGCGGCCGCGCTCGGCGTGTCCGGTTGGGTCCGCAACCGGTTCGACGGCAGCGTCGAATCGTTCGTCCAGGGCGCGGCGGGCGACGTCGACCGCTTCGTCGCGTGGTGCCGCCGCGGCCCGTCGGCGGCGAAAATCACCGGCGTCGTCGTCGACGACGCGCCGCCCGACGCGGCGCTCGATGGCTTCGAGTGGCGGCCGTCGGCGTGACGGCTAAGCGACCGCGAAGACGTCCTTCCACGCCGCGTACGACGCCGCGGCGATCCACGGCAGCGCGAGGACCAGCCCGACGCCCATCGTTGCGAGGCCGAGCATCAGCAGCGCGTACGAGTAGGCGGCGAGCAGCAGCAGCGCGGGAACGTTGCGCGCGAACGCCGACAGCGACAGCGCGAACGCGTTGCGGATGCCTTCGCCGTCGAACAGCGCCGCCATCGGCACGAACGTGACGGGCAGCGACGCCAGGACGCCCGCCGCATAGACCAGCAGGATCGCGGAGTTCGGCATGCTCGTCGCGTCCTTGAGCGGCAGCAGCAGGTTGACTTCGGCGACCTGCCACGCGGCGAACGCCTCGAACGCCAGCGCGACGAAGCCGGAGAGCACGATCGCCACCTGCGCGGGCAGCGGCACGGCGAACGCCGCGACCAGCAGCCTGACGCGCGCGCGTTCGCCGCGATCGGCGGCAAGGCTCGCGAACAGCAGCCCGCACGCGAGCAGCGGCGCGACGACGTTGGCGGCGACGAAGCCGGCGACCGGCACCGGCTCCAGCAGCAGGCTCGCCAGGATGACGACGAACGCGATCGCCGCGAACGTTGCCGGCGCGCGCTTCCACAGCCGCATCGCCTCGCCGAACCAGTGCAGCGCACGGCTCGCGGGCACCGCGCGCGGGACGCGGGAATCGGCCGTGGCCGCTGGGGAATCGGGCGCCACGGCGCGCGGTCAGGCCGCTTCGCCCAAATACGCGGCGCGCACCTTGGGGTCGTGGAGCAGCGACGACGACTCGCCGGACAGCGTGATCTCGCCGGATTCCATCACGTAGCCGCGGCGACTGACTTCGAGCGCCAGCTTCGCGTTCTGCTCGATCAGCAGGATCGTGACCCCTTCGCCGGAGATCGTGACGATCGTCTCGAACACCTTCTGCACCATCAGCGGCGCGAGGCCCATCGACGGCTCGTCGAGCAGCAGCAGCTTCGGCCGCGACATCATCGCGCGGCCCATCGCCAGCATCTGCTGCTCGCCGCCCGACAGCGTGCCGGCGGTCTGCCGGCGGCGCTCCTTCAGCCGCGGGAACAGCTGGTACACGCGCTCGACGTCGGCCTTGATGCCGGCCGTGTCGCTGCGGATGTACGCGCCCATCGCGAGGTTCTCCTCGATGGTCAGCGCGCCGAAGACGCCGCGGCCCTCCGGCACCATCGCGAGCCCGCGCTGCACGAGCCGGAACGCCGGCCTGCCGGTGACGTCCTGGCCGGCGTAGTGGATCTTGCCGGCCTTCACCGGCAGCAGGCCGCAGATGCCCTTCAGCGTCGTCGTCTTGCCGGCGCCGTTCGCGCCGATCAAACACACGAGCTCGCCCTGGCCCACTTCGAGGTCGATGCCCTTCACCGCCTGGATGCCGCCGTAGGCGACCTCCAGCTTGCGCAGCGACAGCAGCGGCTCGTCCGCCACGCTAGGCACCTTTCAGGTTGAGCGAAACTTCGCCGCCCAGGTACGCGGCGACGACCTTCGGATCGTTCTGGACTTCGCTGGCCGTGCCTTCGGCGATCTTCTTGCCGTAGTCGAGCACCAGCACGCGGTCGCAGACGCTCATCACGAGCTTCATGTCGTGCTCGATCAGCAGGATCGTCGTGCCGTCGCGGCGGATGTCCTCGAGCAGGCCCTTGAGCGCCGACGTCTCCGTGGCGTTCATGCCGGCCGCCGGCTCGTCGAGCGCCAGCAGCTTGGGCTCGGTGGCGAGCGCCCGCGCGATCTCGAGCCGCCGCTGGTCGCCGTACGCGAGGTGCTTGGCGAGGCTGTTGGCGCGCTTGGCGACGCCGACGTACTCGAGCAGTTCGTACGCGCGCTTGTGGATCGCCTTCTCCTCGGCGCGGGTCCGCGCGTTGCGCGAGATCGCGCCCCAGACGCCGGCGCTGGTGCGGACGTGCCGGCCGATCATCACGTTCTCCAGCGCCGACAGGTTGCCGAACAGGCGGATGTTCTGGAACGTGCGCGCGATGCCGCGCGCGGCGACGTCGTTCGGCTTCAGGTTCGACAGCGGGTCGCCGTCGAACGTGAACGTGCCGCCGTCGGGGACGTAGATGCCGGTCAGCACGTTGAACAGCGACGTCTTGCCGGCGCCGTTCGGCCCGATGAGCCCGTAGATCTCGCCGTGGTTGATCGTGAAGCCGACTTCCGACAGCGCCTGCACGCCGCCGAAGCGCTTGGTGATGCCCTTCGCCGAAAGCAGCGCCAAGCGTGTGTGATCCCCCCCGACCGGCGCTGCGCGCCGCTCCCCCCCGTGGGGGGCGGCGCCTTGGGGCGGCCCGGCGGCGCTAGTGTGATCCCCCCCGACCGGCGCTGCGCGCCGCTCCCCCCCGTGGGGGGCGGCGCCTTGGGGCGGCCCGGCGGCGCCCCCGATCATTTTCCGCCGCCCTCGAGCTCGCGCTTGCGCACGGCCGACGGCAGGATGCCGGCCGGGCGGAACAGCATCATCAGCACCAGCGCCATCCCGAACAGCAGCATGCGGATCACTTCCGGGTCGAGCAGCATGCGGCCGAAGATGGCCTCCTGCAGCGGCGCGACCGTGTAGCGCAGCACTTCCGGCACGAACGACAGCAGGATCGCGCCCAGGATCACGCCCCAGATGTTGCCCATGCCGCCCAGCACGACCATCGACAGCACCATCACCGATTCGACGAGCACGAAGCTCTCCGGGCTGATGAAGCCCTGGATCGCCGAGAACATGCCGCCGGCCACGCCGCCGAACGACGCGCCCATTGCGAACGCCAGCAGCTTGATGTTGCGCGTGTTGATGCCCATCGCGCGCGCGGCGACCTCGTCCTCGCGGATCGCCTCCCACGCGCGGCCGATGCGCGAGTCCTGCAGCCGGATGTTGATCACGATGACGACCACCAGCACGACCAGGAAGAAATAGTAGTACTTGATCGGCCCGGTGAAGTCGAGGCCGAGGATCGTCTCGCGCTTCGCGAAGCTGAAGTCGCCGATGCGGAACGGATCGATCAGCGTGATGCCCTGCGGGCCGTTGGTGATGTTGACCGGCTGCGACAGGTTGTTGAGGAAGATGCGGATGATCTCGCCGAAGCCCAGCGTGACGATCGCCAGGTAGTCGCCGCGCAGCTTCAGCGTCGGCGCGCCGAGCAGCGCGCCGAACATGCACGCGAGCCCCGCGCCGAGCGGCAGGATGATCCAGAACGGCAGGTGCAGGTTGAAGTGCGGGCTCGCCAGCAGCGCGTAGACGTATGCGCCGACCGCGTAGAACGCGATGTAGCCGAGATCGAGCAGGCCGGCGAAGCCGACGACGATGTTGAGCCCCAGCGCCAGGAACACGTACAGGATCGCGAGATTGGTGATCCGCACCCATGCGGTGCCCACGGACGCCAGCGCCCACGGCAGCACCAGCAGCGCGACTGCGGCGATCACGAGCCCCGCCGTCGCCGTCGTTCGGCTTCGCTTCACGTCGAGCAGGTAGCGCATGGGCGGATCGGGCGGGGAAAGGGGACGGAACGGCGTCTAGGATGCCTGCAATCAACGCGCCGGTGAAGGGGTGGGCGCAGCCGGCGTGGCTTTCAGCGCGTCGATGGCGCCGGCGACGTCGCGCGACAGCCGCGCGAGCGACCGGCTGTGGGCGGCGGCCAGCGCGTCGTAGCCGCGCTCCGGCAGGCTTTCGCGAACGGTCGTGCGGCCGCCGGCCGTCGCGCCGTCCGGCGACCTGCGGACGGTGAACGTCGCGTCGAACGCCGCGAAATTCCCCGGCGCCGATTCGAACCGCTGAACGTTGATGGCGACGCGGTAGTCCGGCGTCGCCGCGGCGGGCGTCGACGTGGTCACCTGCGACGTGCCGAGCGCCGCCGCCAGGTTCTCGGCGACCGCGAGGCCGATGTTGTCGGCCAGCGGCGCGGCCCAGCGGTTGAACTCGTCGAGCCAGACCTCGTTGTCGCCGACCGTCACGACGATCTCGGGCCGGTCGACGACCGCGGGGATGGTCACCGGCCCGACCGAGACGCTCGGCGCGGCCGCGGGTCGCGCCGGCGGCGCCGCGCCGCTCAGCGTGAAGAAGCGCGACGGCGGCGACGACGCGCAGGCGGCGAGCAACGCGGCGAGCGCCAGCGCGGCAACGGAGCGTGGGACGGTCATTTCGGGGCGGGCTCCGCGGTCTTGCCCCGGATCAGCGACTCCGGATGGCGTTCGAGGTAGTCGGCGAGCACGCGCAGGCTGCGCGCGGCGCGCGCGAGCTCCGCCATCGCGTTGCGCAGCTCTAGCTGGCCCGGTGCGGACGGCCCGACGAGCGTGGCTTCGGTGCTGGTCAGCATGCGCTCGGCGGAACCCAGCGCGCCGCGCGCGTCCTCCAGCGTGGACTTCAGGGCCGGCGTGACGTCGGCGTCGAAATGGTTGAGCACGTTGCGCGCGTCGGAAAGCGTCGCGTCGAGCGTGACCAGTGCCTTCTTGAGGTCCTCGCCGATCGCGTCGAGCGGCACGCGCTCGAGCTTCGCGATGACGCTCGCCAGCTTCGACTCGATTTCCGGCAGCGTGCTCGCGACCGTCGGCAGCTCGGGCACCGGCGCCGACCAGTCGATCGCCGCCTTCGGCGCGTTCGGGAAGAAGCCGAGCGACACGACGCGCTGGCCGGTCAGCAGGCTGCCCGTCTCCAGCTGCGCGCGCAGGCCCCGCTGCTCGATCATGATGCGCATGAACCGGTGGCGGACGTCCTCGTTCTTCGCGAAGGGCATCACGTTCTTCACCTGCGCGCTGGGCAGCTGGGCGACCACGCGCTCCGGGTACAGCGTGATCAGCACGCGGGGACGCACGACGAGCGTGCCGACGTTCATCGTGAGCCCGACGTCGGTGACCTCGCCGATGGTGACGCCGTAGAACGTGACCGGCGCGCCGACCGACACGCCGCGCACCGACTCCGTGAAGTGCAGCACGTAGTGGACGGCGATCGCTTCGTCGCCTTTCATCGCCGACCTGAAGTCGCCGTAGAGCTTGTACGCGGCGCCCGCCGGCGCCGGCGCGGACGCGACGCTCTGCGGCGGCGATTCGAACGCGACGCCGCCTTCCAGCAGCGAAACCAGCGACTGCGTGCGCACGTCGAGGCCGCTGGCCGACAGCGAAACGTCCACGCCGCTCGCGTTCCAGAAGCGCGTCGCGCCGGTGACGTACTGGTCGAACGGAGCGTTCACGAAGATGCGCAGCACGACGGACTTGCCGTCGGGCGCGAGCTCGTACGCGATGACCTGGCCCACCGGCAGCCGGCGGAAGTAGACGGGCGAGCTGATGCCGAGCGAGCCCAAGTCCGGCGCCCTCAGCACGAACTCGCGGCCGGGCGAGCCGCCGGTGATGATCGGCGGGATTTCCAGCCCGGTGAACGCGCGCACGCGGTTCTTCGACGCGCCGGTCTCGAACCCGATGTAGTCGCCGGACAGCAGCGTGGAGAGTCCGGAAATGCCGGACAGGCTGATCCTCGGCCGCACGACCCAGAACCGCGCGTCCTCGACCATCAGCGGCGCGGCGGACTTCGCGATCTTCGCCGTGACCTCGACGTGCAGGTCGTCGGTGAGCCGCACGGCGGTGACCTGCCCGATGTTGACGTCCTTGTACTTGACGAACGTCTTGTTGGCCTCGATGCCTTCGGCCGAGGCGAACGTGATCGTGACCGTCGGGCCTTCGTTCGCGATCCGCTGCCACGCGACGCCGAGCGCCACCAGCGCGGCCAGCACCGGGATGACCCAGATCGCCGAGAACCGCGCGCGGCGCGCGGGCACGACGGTCGCCTCCGGCAGTTCTTCGTGGCTGGATTCAGTGGCCATCGCTCGCGCGTTCGCAGGCGGATTGCGCGCCGCCGGGCCGCCCCAAGGCGCGCGCCCCTTCGGGGGGAGGCGGTGCGCAGCGCCGCTGCGGGGGGGGCGTCACATCCCAGATCAGCCGCGGGTCGAACGACGCCGCGGCCAGCATCGTCAGCACGACGACCGCCATGAAGTAGACGACGCCGGGCCCCGGCTCCACCGACATCAGCGGCGAGAGCTGGACGAGCGCGACGACGAACGTGTCGACGAACACGTCGAGCATCGACCAGCGGCCGATGAACTCGACGGTCCGGTACAGCCGCGTCCGCTGCCGGTTGGACGCCGCGGACCGCCGCTGCACGCTGACCAGCACGTACGCCAGCGCGACGATCTTGCCGAGCGGGATCATCACGCTGGCGACCAGCACGATCAGCGCGAGCGGCCACGAGCCGGTCTCGTACAGCAGGACGACGCCGGACATGATCGTGTCCGACTGCGACGACACCAGCGTGTTCGTCGTCAGCACCGGCAGCACGTTGGCGGGCACGTACATGATCATCGCGGCGATCAGCAGCGCCCACGTCCGCTGGATCGCGTTGTCGCGCCGGAACGCGAGGCCGCTGCCGCAGCGCGGGCAGTGGCCCGGCCGCGCCGGCGCTGCCGGTCGCGCGAGCAGCCCGCAGCATGGGCACGACACGAGGCCGGCGCGAAGGCCGGTGAGCGCGTGGTCGGTCATGCCCCGCGTCCCGCCGCGGAACCGGGCGCGGCCCACGCGATGCGCCGCCACACCTCGTCCGGATCGAACGTGCTGGCGATCGCCGGAAGCAGCAGCACCAGCCCGCCGACCGCGTACATCGCAATCCCCGGGACGACCGTCGCCAGCTGCGCGATCTTGGTCAGCGCGACCAGGATGCCGAGCAGCAGCACCTCGTTCATCGACCACGGCTTCACGCGTTCGAGCCAGCGCATCATCTCCGCCACCGCGTGCGGCGCCGGCGGGCGCCGCGCCAGCAGCAGCACGGCGAGCATCAGCGCGACGTGGCACAACGGCGCCGCGACCGCGCAGAAGCCCACGATGACGGCCGTGACCTCGCTCCCCTGCCGCCACATCTGGACGACGCCGCCGGCGAGCGTGGTCGTCGACTCGCGCCCTTCCGCGGACAGCGTCATCAACGGGAAGGCGTTGGCGATCACGAGCAGCACCGCGGCCGTCAGCGCGAGCGCGAGCGGCCGGTCGAGCGGGTCGGCGTGACGGACGGCGATCGGCTCGCCGCAGCGCGCGCACTTCGCCTTCGCGCCGGCGGGCAACGGCGGGACGCGCTGCAACAGATCGCAGCCGCGACAGGCGACGGTTTCCACGGGTGCAGCTTTAAGCGCGGTCGGACACGCGCTCGCCCAGCAGGCCGGACGGGCGGAAGATCAGGACGGCGATCAGCACCAGGAACGCGAACACGTCCTGGTAGTTCGAGCCGAACAGCGTGATGCGGTCGTCGACCGCGCAGCGCGCGGCCAGCGCGTCCGACCACCCCGCGAGGTTGCACAGGTTGGTGAGGTCGCCGACGTAGCCGGCGCCCAGCGCCTCGATGATGCCGAGCAGCAGGCCGCCCAGCATCGCGCCGGCGAGATTGCCGATGCCGCCGAGCACCGCGGCCGAGAACGCCTTCAGGCCGAGGATGAAGCCCATCTGGTAATGCGCGATGCCGTAGTAGGTGCCGACCATGACGCCGGCCACCGCGCCCAGCCCCGCGCCGATCACGAACGTCAGCGAGATCACGCGGTTGATGTCGATCCCCATCAGCCCGGCCACCTGCTGGTTCTGCGCCGTCGCGCGCATCGCGACGCCGAGCTTGGTCTTGTAGACGAGCAGCAGCAAGAGCCCCATCAGCGCGAACGAGCCGGCGATGATCGCGATCTGGACGTTGGTGATCGTCGCGCCGTTCGGCGAATCGGTGATGTGGTAGGGGATCGTGGCGACGATCTGCGGGTACGGCATCGGATTGCGGCTCCAGATGATCAGCGCCAGGTGCTGCAGGATGATCGACAGGCCGATCGCCGTGATCAGCGGCGCCAGGCGCGGCGCCGTGCGCAGCGGCCGGTAGGCGACGCGCTCGAGCGTGTAGCCGACGCCCATGCACACGGGGATCGCCGCGAGCAGGCCCGCCAGCAGGATCGCGACCGGCGGCAGCGACGTGTGCGCGCCGACCAGCGTGACGATCGTCGTGTAGGCGACCATCGCGCCGATCATCACGACCTCGCCGTGCGCGAAGTTGATGAGCTGGATGATGCCGTACACCATCGTGTAGCCGAGCGCGACGATGGCATAGACGCTGCCGAGCGTGAGCCCGTTGATCATCTGCTGCAGGAACGTGTCCAGAAGATCCCCTCGAATTCTTCTTTCGCCGGCCGTACCCGGATTCTCACTCAAACGTGCCCGAATATCCAACGCCCGCGCAAAAAGAAAACGGCGCCCGGAGGCGCCGTCTTCAGCGGCTGCGTTGCTGCCGTTACTTCTTCGGCGCTTCGGCCGGCGCCGGCGGGGTCGCCGGAGCGGGCGCGGGCGCCATCGGCGCGGCCGCCGGGGCAACCGCCGCCTTCATTTCCTTCATGAAGTCGTCGAACGACGAAGCCTTGCCGGCCTTGACCACGCCGACCGGAACGACCTTGCCGTCCTTGAGCGTGAAGATCGTGATCTCGGCGTTCTTGCGGTCGCCCTTCTCGTCGAACTCGATCACGCCGGTGGCGCCGTTGTACTTGATCTTCTGCAGTTCCGGCAGGTACTTCACCGGATCGGTGGAGTCCGCCTTCTGCATCGCGGCGATCATCAGGCCGACCGAATCGTAGAAGAACGGCGCGTACTGCTTGACCTCGCCGTACTTGGCCTTGAACGCGTCGTTGAACGACTGGCTGGCCGCCGAGGCCGGCAGGCCGGCCTGCGAGCAGATCAGGCCTTCCGCCGCGCCGCCGGCGAGTTTCGCCATCTCGTCGGTGCACGCGCCGTCGCCGAAGCTGAACACGCTCTTGATGCCCAGTTCGCGCGCCTGCTTGATCATCGGGCCGCCGGTGGCGTCCATGCCGCCGTAGAAGATCGCGTCCGGCGCCTTGCCCTTCATCTTGGTCAGGATCGCCTTGAAGTCGGTCGTCTTGTCGGTCGCCTTTTCGCGCGCGACCACCTGGATGCCCGAGGCCTTCAGCGTCTTCTCGACTTCGTTGGCGAGGCCTTCGCCGTACGCGGTCGCATCGTCGGCGATCGCGACCTTCTTGACCTTCATGTTGGCCAGGTACTGCGCGATCGCCGGCCCTTGCTGGTCGTCGCGGCCGACCACGCGGAAGACGTTCTTGAAGCCCTGCTCGGTCAGCTTCGGGTTGGTCGCCGAGCCGGAGATCATCGGGATGCCGGCCTGGTTGTAGACGGCGGAGGCGGGAATGGACACGCCGGAGTTCAGGTGACCCGCAACGCCGGCGACCTTCGCGTCGGCGAATTTCTGCGCGATCGTCGGTCCGAGCTTCGGGTCGGCCTGGTCGTCCTCGCTCATCAGCTCGAACTTGACGGTCTTGCCGCCGATCTTGAGCTTCTTCGCCGTGGCTTCGTCGACGGCCAGGCGGGCGCCGTTCTCGTCGTCCTTGCCCAGGTGGGCGATGCCACCGGTCAGCGGGCCGGCGTGGCCGATCTTGACGACGACGACGTCTTCGACCGGCGGCGCGGCCTTCGGCGCTTCGGCGGCCTTCTTCGGCTCTTCCTTGCCGCAGCCGTAAACGGTGATGAGCGCGGCCGCGACGAGCGTCAGGCCGAGCTTTTTGGACATGATCATGGGGGTTCCTCTCCGAGGGGCAATGAGGTGAAAACTTCGTTGATCGGGAAACAGAATATTATTGCCGCCGATGCCCCGGATGTCAATCCGGCCGGCCATCGCCGATCGGGGCACGGCACGCGCCAGCCGCGGTTCGTCGGCGCCCGGAACGGTTCGTCGCAAGAAAGTTGCCCGAACGGCCGTACGGCGGCGAAAATGACGACCTTTCCGACGGCGCAACCGGCGGGAATCCAAACGGCACGCGAGCCGCATCCAAACAGGGTCGACGGCAGCAGGGGGTGCCGCGGGATCGATCGGTCCCGCTTCTGGCACCGACAGGGAGAGGTCATGGGAGTTCGATTTTCGAGGCGGGGAGTCGTCCTCGCGCTCATCGCGCTGGTGGCGGTCGGCGCGCTCGGCGGAACCGTCGGCGTTCGCGCGTACAAGAAATCGCAGGAAGGCAAGGACGGCGACAAGGCGCCGGTCACGCTCGAATTCGCGCCGGCCGACGTGGCGGTCGTCGAGACGAAATCGCTGGCGCGCTGGCTTCCGGTGTCCGGAACGATGCAGCCGGTCCACCAGGCCACCGTCAAGGCCAAGGTCTCCGGCGACGTCCGGCAGATCACCGTCCGGGAAGGCGACGCCGTGCAGGCCGGCCAGATGCTGGTCCGCGTGGACACGGCCGACCTCGACGCGAAGCTGATCGAGCGGCAGGGGCAGCTCGAGTCGGCGCGCGCGCAGCTCGCGCTCGCCGAGAAGAACCTGTCGACCAACCAGAAGCTCCTCAACCAGAAGTTCATCTCGCAGAACGCGTTCGACAGCTCCGAGTCGACGCTCAACGTGACGAAGGGCAGCGTGATGTCGGCCGAGGCGCAGGTGCGCCTGGCGCAGAACGCGCTGAAGGACTCGGTCGCCACGGCGCCGCTGTCGGGCATCGTCGCCAAGCGGCACGTGCAGCCGGGCGAGAAGGTCGCGTTCGACACGCCGCTCGTCACCGTCGTCGACCTGAAGGAGATCGAGCTGCAGGCGATGGTGCCGGCGATCGACATTCCCGAGCTCAAGCCCGGCATGGCCGTGGACCTCGCCGTCGACGGCTTCGGCGATCGCCGGTTCACCGGCCGCATCGAGCGGATCAACCCTGCGACCGAGCCGGGGACGCGCGCGATCCTCGTGTTCGTCGGCATCCCGAATCCGAACGGCGAGCTGCGCGGCGGCATGTTCGCCACCGGCCGCGTCGCGCTCGCCGCCGGCGCGCCGGTGACTTCGCTGCCGGCCGGCGCCGTGCGCACCGAGCTCGGCCAGACGTTCGTGTGGGCGATCGAGGACGGCAAGCTCGTCAAGCGGATGGTCGTCGTCGGCCGCCGCGACGAGGAGGGCAACCGGGTCGAGATCAAGACTGCGCTGCCGCCGACGCTCAAGGTGCTGGCCGCGCGCTTCGAGAACCTGAAGGAAGGCGCGCCGGCGCTGGTGAAGGCGGGCAGCGACGCGACGCCCAAGCAGGGCTGACGCGCATGTGGATCACCCGCGTCTCGATCAACAACCCGGTCTTCGCCACGATGGTGATGGTGGCGCTGACGGTGCTCGGCCTGTTCTCGTACGCGCGGCTGCGCGTCGAGCAGATGCCCGACGTCACGCTGCCGTTCCTGATCGTGCAGACGCAGTACCCGGGCGCGTCGCCGGACGCGGTCGAGATCGACGTCACCCGGCCGATCGAGAACGCCGTCAACGGCGTGTCCGGCGTGAAGCTCGTCCGTTCGTGGACCGCCGAAGGCACGAGCTCGGTGTTCGTCGAGTTCCGCCTCGACACCGACATGATGCGGGCGATGCAGGACATCCGCGACAAGGTGGCGCTCGTGCGTCCCGCGTTCCCGAAGGACGTGAAGGACCCGCTCGTCTTCCGCGCCGACACCGAGAACCAGGAGCCGGTCGTCTCGCTGGCCGTGATGTCGAAGACCACCGGATTGCGCGAACTGACGTCGCTGACCGACCAGACGATCGTCAAGGGGCTCGAGAACGTGCCGGGGGTGGCGCGCATCGACATCAGCGGCAAGGTGACGCGGCAGATCCTCGTGCAGATCAAGCCGAACGCGCTGACCGCGCTGGGCCTGGGGCTGGACCAGGTGATGAACGCGATCCGCACGGCCAACCAGGACGTGCCGGCCGGGCGCCTGTCGCGCGGCGCGAGCGACACGATCGTGCGCATCGAGGGCAAGATCAAGGATCCGGCGCAGTTCGGCCGGATCATCGTCGCGCAGCAGGGCGGCGGCGCCATCTACCTGTCGCAGGTGGCCGACGTCGTCGACGGCGAGAAGGAGGAGACGTCGCTCGCGCGCGTCAACGGCCGGCCGTCGATCACGCTCGACGTGCTGAAGGCGCAGGACGCCAACATCGTCGAGACCGGCCGCGGCGTGATCGCCGCCGTCGAGGAACTGCGCAAGCGGATCCCGAAGGACGTCGAGCTGGCGGTCGTCTACAACGCCGGCGAGAGCGTCGAGAAGAGCGTCAACCGCGTGAAGAGCACGATCCTCGAGGGCGCCGGCCTCACCGTGCTGATCGTTTTCCTGTTCCTGCACAGCTGGCGCAGCACCGTGATCACCGGGCTGACCCTGCCGATCGCGGTGATCGCGACGTTCTGCGCGCTGTACGCGTTCGGCTTCTCGCTCAATTTCCTCACGCTGATGGCGCTGTCGCTGTGCATCGGCCTGCTGATCGACGACGCGATCGTCGTGCGGGAGAACATCGTCAGGCACTTGGGCATGGGCAAGGACCACAGGACCGCCGCGCGCGAGGGGACCGACGAGATCGGCCTCGCCGTCATGGCGACGACGTTCGCGATCGTGGCGGTGTTCGTGCCGATCGCGTTCATGAGCGGCATCATCGGCCGCTTCTTCTTCCAGTTCGGCGTGACGGTCGCCGTCGCCGTCATGGTGTCGCTGTTCGTCAGCTTCACGCTCGACCCGATGCTGTCGTCGGTGTGGCACGACCCGCCCGGAACGCGCTTCGCGCGTGTGCCCTGGCTCGGCCGGTTCATGGAGTCGGTCGAGCGGTTCATCGAATGGATGCACCGGCTGTACGGCGAGATCCTCGAGTGGTCGCTCACGCATCGAAAGAGCGTGCTGGCGATCGCGCTTACCGCGTTCCTCGGCAGCTTCGCGCTGGTGCCGCTGATCGGCACCGAGTTCGTGCCGCAGGCGGACCAGGGGTTCATCTCGCTGCGCCTCAACACGCCGGTCGGCTCGAGCCTCGACTACACGGACCGCAAGATCCGCCAGGTCGAGGAGGCCCTCGCGGCGTTCCCCGAGATCGAGCTCGTGATGACGACGGTCGGCACCGAGGAGGGCCGCAACTACGCGCGGATCAACCTGAAGCTCGTCGACCGCGGCGCGCGCGAGCGCTCGCAGAAGGAACTCGAGCGCGCGATACGCAAGAAGCTGGAGCCGATCCCGGGCATCGAGATGACCGTAGGCTTCAACCGGCCGATCTTCGTCAACATCCTGGGACCCGACCCCGAGACGCTGGCCGCGCTGGCGCTCGACCTCAAGGCGAAGATGGCGAAGGTGCCGGGGATCGCCGACCTCGAACTGTCCGAGAAGCCGGCGAACCCGGCGCTGTCGGTCCGCCTGAACAACGACGCGGCGTCCGACCTCGGCATCACCGTGGCCCAGGTCGGCGCGACGCTGCGGCCGCTGCTCGCCGGCGACACCGTCAGCTACTGGCTCGCCCCCGACGCGCAGAACTACGAGGTCAACGTGCGGCTCGCCAAGGACCGTCGGCAGCTGGCGTCCGACCTCGCCAACCTGTACCTGACGACCAACAAGCGCGGACCCGACGGCGAACTGCGGATGGTGCCGCTGCGGCAGGTCGCCGAGATCGTGGAAACCTACAGCCCGCAGACGATCCGCCGCGAGGAGCTGCAGCGGCGCGTGGCGATCTTCGCCAACGCGCAGGGGCGGCCGGCCGGCGACGTCGGCAAGGACGTCAACGCGATCATCAAGGACACGACGCTGCCGCCCGGCTACCGGTTCTCGGTGCGCGGGCAGACCGAGCAGATGCAGGACTCGTTCACCGCGGCGATGGCGGCGCTCGGCCTCGCGGTGATCTTCATCTACCTGATCCTGGCGTCGCAGTTCGCGAGCTTCCTGCAGCCGGTCGCGATCATGGTGTCGCTGCCGTTCTCGCTGATCGGCGTGTTCCTCGCGCTGCTGCTGACGGGCACGACGCTCAACATCTTCTCGATGATCGGCTTCATCATGCTGATGGGCCTCGTCACCAAGAACGCGATCCTGCTCGTCGACTTCGCGAACCGCGCGCGCCGCGCCGGCGCCAGCCTGCACGACGCGATGCTGCAGGCGGGCCAGGTGCGGTTGCGGCCGATCCTGATGACGACGGCGGCGATGATCGGCGGCATGCTGCCGCTGGCGCTCGGCGTCGGCGAAGGCGGCGAAACGCAGGCGCCGATGGGCCGCGCGATCATCGGCGGCGTCGTCACGTCCACGCTGCTCACGCTGGTCGTCGTGCCGGTGCTGTACACGTACCTCGACGGCTGGACCGAGCGGCGGCGCGCGCGGCGCGCGGCCCGGGCTGCGGCGGCGGCACTGGCGGCGGGAGGGGCGGCCGAATAGCGTTGCAACAACACGTTTCCGCGGACCTCCCCGTCCGGGTTGACGTGCGATAATCCGAGACCGCATAATAACTGACCGCGAGTCAGTTAATGTCGGCGAAACGCCGGCAGGCCGCGGTTTCCCAAGCGTTTTCCGGCTCTCCCGCTCGACGAACCGCCTGTCACGCAACGCCGAACCCTACAACGCCATGGACTTCGAACAAGCCCGTTTCAACATGGTGGAGCAACAGATCCGCCCGTGGGAAGTGCTCGACCAGGACGTGCTCGACCTGCTGTTCACCGTGCGGCGCGAGGACTTCGTCCCGCCGCAATACCGTTCGCTGGCGTTCGCCGACCTCGAGCTGCCGCTGCCGGGCGGGCAGCGGATGTGGGCGCCCAAGGTCGAGGCCCGCGTCCTGCAGGCGCTGAAGCTCGCGCGCGGCGAATCGGTGCTGGAGATCGGGACGGGGAGCGGCTACTTCACCGCGCTGCTCGCGGCCCGCGCCGCGGACGTCACGACCGTCGAGATCGATGCGAACCTCGCCGCCTCGGCGGCGACCAGGCTCGTCCGGCACGGCTTCGGCCGCGTGCGCCGCGAGGTCGGGGACGGCGCCCGCGGCTTTGGCAACGACCTGTACGACGCGATCGTGCTGACCGGTTCGACGCCGCTGCTGCCCGAGCACTTCTTCTCCCAGTTGAAGCCCAACGGTCGCGTTTTCGCGATCGTCGGCGACGCGCCGGTGATGACGGCCCGGCTGGTCGCGTGGACCGCGCCGGGCTCGCGCGTCACGACCGACCTGTTCGAGACCGTGGTGGCGCCGCTCGTGAACGCCGCCGCGCCCGCCCGGTTCACGTTTTGATCCCGCAGATCGCCCCCGCCGAGCTGGCCGCCTGGCGCAACGACGCTGCGCGCGCCGCGCCGGTGATCGTCGACGTCCGCGAGCCGTGGGAGCACGCGCGCTGCCGGATCGAGGGCTCGCTGCTGGTGCCGCTGCGCGAATTGACGGCGCGCCTTTCCGAACTTCCGGCAGATCGCGAGCTCGTATTGGTGTGCCACCACGGCAGCCGCAGCCAGCAGGCGGCGATGTGGCTGGCGCAGAACGGCCGCAAGGTGCACAACCTGCGCGGCGGCGTCGAAGCGTGGGCGCTCGAAGTGGACGCTGCGATGCCGCGCTATTGACGACGATCCGGACCCCTGACATGACCCGCACGTGCATCCTTTCCTTCCGCCTGCTGCGTACCGCGGCCTGCGCCGCCGCGCTCGTCGCCGGCGGTGCCGCCTCCGCCGAGGACCTGCTGCAGATCTACCGCGAAGCGCAGAAGAGCGACCCGACCCTCGCGGCCGCGCGCTCGCAGTGGGAGGCGACGCAGGAGCGCGTGCCGCAGGCGCGCTCGGCGCTGCTGCCGGCGCTGTCGGCGTCGGGCCAGGCCAACATCAACAACTACGACGCGACGATCAACACGTCGCCCAAGAACTCGTTCTCGGCGAACTACAACCAGGGCAACCTCACTTTCTCGGCGTCGCAGCCGCTGTACCGGCCGCAGAACGTCGTCGCGTACGACCAGGCGAAGGAGCAGGTGTCGCAGTCCGACTACACGCTGGGGATCGCGCAGCAGGACCTGATCATCCGCACGTCCGTCGCGTATTTCGACGTGCTGCTGGCCGAGTTCAACGTCGAGCTCGCCGAGCAGCAGAAGCTCGCGGTGGCCGAGCAGCTCGCGCAGGCCAAGCGCAACTTCGAGGTCGGCACGGCGACGATCACCGACACCAACGAAGCGCAGGCGAAGTACGACCAGATCATCGCCACCGAGATCCAGGCGCGCAACGACCTCGACCGCCGGCGCACGGCGCTGACCGCGATCATCGGGCGGATGCCGAAGAACCTGAAGCGCGTCGGCCGCGGCTTCGATCCCGAGCTGCCGAATCCGAACAACGTCGACTACTGGGTCGACCGCTCGCTGAAGGAGAACCTGTCGGTCCGCTTCTCGCAATCGAATTACGACATCGCGACGCTCGAGGTCGATCGCGCGAAGGCCGGACACCTGCCGACGCTCGACGTGGTCGCCAGCGCGACCGCGCAGGCGAGTTCCGGGTCGACGGCGTCGGACTTCTCGAGCAATTCGCGCTCGGCGCTGTTGGGCCTCGTGCTGAACGTGCCGATCTACACGGGCGGATTCGTCAATTCGCGCGTGCGCGAGACGATCTCGCTGCAGGACAAGGCGCGCGCCGACCTCGAGTTCGCCAAGCGCGCGGCGGTGTCCAATGCGCAGGACGGCTTCTCCGGCGTCAACAGCGCCGCGGCAGCCGTCAAGGCGTTCGGCCAGGCGGTCGCGTCGGCGGAAGTGGCGCTGCAGTCGAACATCCTCGGGCAGGAAGTCGGCATCCGTACCAACCTCGACGTGCTGAACGTCCAGCAGAACGTCTTCTCCGCGCGGCGCGACCTCGCCAACGCGTACTTCCAGTACCTGCTGGCGGTCCTGCGGTTGAAGTCGGCCATCGGGGCGCTGACCGAGCAGGACCTCGAGGACATCAACCGCCGGCTGCAGGGATAGGCAGCCGCGCCTCCAGCCAGTTCCACAGCCGGTCCGCCGCGCCGCGGTGGCGGGCGTGGAACGCGAGCGCGGCGTCGTGCATCGCCGCGCGTCGCGCGGGATCGTCGAGCAGCGCCGCGACCGCGCTCACCAGCGCGTCGGCGTCGGGCGCGCGCAGCGCGGCCCCCGCCGCGACCGCTTCGTTGGTCGCCTCCCTGAAATTGAACGTGTGCGGGCCGACGAGCGTAGGCGTGCCCATCGCGATCGGCTCGATCAAGTTCTGGCCGCCCAGCGGCAGCAGGCTGCCGCCGACGAACGCGACGTCGGCCGCCGCGTAGTACGCGTACAGCTCGCCCAGCGAATCGCCGAGCACGCAGCCGACGTCGTCCGGCACCGCGGCGCCGGCGCTGCGGCGGACGAACGCGACGCCGCGCGCCGCGAGCAGGTCGCCGACCGCATCGAAGCGCTGCGGATGGCGCGGCACGATGACGACCAGCGTGCGCAGAGGCAGCCGTCCGCGCGCGACGGCGTCGACGATCAACGCTTCCTCGCCGTCGCGCGTCGACGCGGCGACGAACACCGGGCGCGCCGCGCCGAAGCGCGTGCGCAGTTCGCCGCCCAGCGCGCGCGCTGTCGCCGGCACGGCGATGTCGTACTTGAGGTTGCCGACGACGTCGGGCGCCCGCGCGCCCGCCAGCGCGAGATGCGTGGCGTCGCGCGCCGTCTGCGCGGCCACGCCGGACAGCGCCGCGAACATCGGCCGCGTCAGCGCCGCGAAACGACGATAGCCGCCGAGCGAGCGCTCGGACAGCCTTGCATTGACCAGGAACAGCGGTATGCCCGCGTCCGCGCACGCGGCGACGAGGTTCGGCCAGACTTCGGTTTCCATCAGCAGTCCGGCGCGCGGCGCGAAGCGCGCGAGGAACGCGCGCACGGCGAACGGCACGTCGTACGGCAGCCACGCCTGCACGACGCGATCGCCGTACAGCGCGCGCCCGGCCTCGCGCCCGGTTGCCGTCATGCAGGTCAGGAGGATCGTCGTGCCCGGCCGCTCCTGCGCGATGCGCGCGATCAGCGGCGCCGCCGCGCGCGTCTCGCCCAGCGACACCGCGTGGATCCACAGCACGTCGCCGCCGGTCGCCGGCACGTCGGCGCCATAGCGCCCGAAGCGTTCGCCGATGCGCTCGCGGTAGCCCGGCTCGCGGCGGCCGCGCCACCAAAGCCGCAACGGCAGCCACGGCAGCACCAGGCACCACAGCATCGTGTAGAACGCGCGCACGACGTGAACGGGCCCTAGCAGCGCGGCGCGTCGCGAAGCACGCGCCCGGTCGCGGCGACGACGTCCGTCAGCGACGGCACGGCTCCGTTGCCGCCGACGTCCTGCGCGTGCGGACCCGCGATCGCGACGCCGGCCAGCGCTGCATCGGTCGCCGTGAACACCGCGACGGTCGGGGTGCCCAGCGCCGCCGACAGGTGCGTCAGCCCGGTGTCGACGCCGACGACGACTTCCGCGCGGCGCGCGAGCGCGGCGAGCTCGGGAAGCGTCTGCCGCGCGGGCACGATCGCATCCGGCGCATCCGCCGCGAGCCTTCGGCTGCGCGCCTCCTCGGCGGCACTTCCCCACGGCAGCACTGCTGCGAAGCCGGCTTGCGCGAAGTGCGCGAGCAGGCCGCGCCAGCGATCTTCGGGCCACAGCTTCTCGTCGCGGCTCGTGCCGTGGAACAGCAGCGCGAACGGCGTCGCCGGCAGTGCGCCCGACGGCGGCGGCGGAACCAGCCGCCATCGGGGCGGACCGGCGACCGGATAACCGAGCGCGGCGGCGGCCAGCGCGCGGGCCTTGTCGATGAAGTGCTGGTCGCGCCGGATCCGGTGGTGCACGTCGTCGAGCCACGTGGCGAGCGGCTCCCGGATGCTCGCGCGGTCGAAGCCGTGGCGGGTTCCGCGCGCGATCCGCGCGACGAGCGCGCCCTTCACCTGCTCCTGCAGGTCGAGGATCGCGTCGTAGGGGGTCGCGCGCAGCGCATGCCGGAATTGCGCGAACTCGCGCCGCGTGTCGCGCGCCAGCGGCGCGCGGCGCCAGCGGCGGAACGCGACCGGGATCACCGTGCGGATCCGCGGGTCGAGCCGGACGAGCGGCACGAACGTCTCCTCGGCGACCCAGTCGACGACGAGCGCGGGATCGTGGGCCATCGCGTCGGAGACCAGCGCCAGCGCGTGCACGATATCGCCGAGCGACGACGGGCGCACGACCAGCACCCGGCCCACCGGACCCCCACGCTCGCTTTGCCCGCTGCCCCCAACGGGGGCGCTGTTCGCGGCTTGGGACGGCCCGGCGCCGCATGGATGCACCCCCACGCTCGCTTCGCTCGCTGCCCCCAGGGGGGCGCTGTTCGCGGCTTGGGACGGCCCGGCGCCGCATGGTTGCACCCCCACGCTCGCTTCGCTCGCTGCCCCCAAGGGGGCGCTGTTCGCGGCTTGGGACGGCCCGGCGCCGCTCACCGTAGCCCTCCTACGCAAACAACGTAGAATCCCGCGCAGGCCGCCGCCCGTTGCGCCAACGCCGGCCTGTCGCGCATGTCCGAACCGCTTCCCCTGTCGCTCATCGTCATTACCCGCGACGCCGCCCACGAGCTTGCGGAGTGCCTGTCCTCGGTGCCGTTCGCGGCGGAGGCGGTCGTGGTCGATTCGGGCAGCCGCGATGATACCGTAGCGGTGGCGCGGCGCTGCGGCGCACGTGTGATCGAGCACGCGTGGGAAGGCTACGGCCCGCAGAAAAACTTCGCGGTCGGGCAGGCGCGGCACGACTGGGTGCTGTGCATCGACGCCGACGAGCGCGTCAGCGGCGAGCTCGCCGCGGCGATCGGCGCGACATTCGCGTCGGGGCCGCCGGCGGCGGCGGCGTACGCGGTCGCGCGCCGCAACCGGTTCCTCGGCCGCTGGCTCGCGCACGGCGAAGGCTATCCGGACTGGATCACCCGGCTGTTCGACCGCCGCCGCGCGCGCTGGTCCGACGACCCCGTGCACGAGCACGTGATCGCCGACGGGCCGGTTCCGCGGCTCGCCGGCGATCTGCTGCACCGTTCGGCCGAGTCGATCGACGACTACATCGCGAAGCAGAACCGCTACACGACGCTGCAGGCGGAGGCGATGTACGCGCGCGGCGAGCGGGCGGGCGCGTTCGCGATCGCGCTGTCGCCGGCCGCGCGCTTCCTGCGCAACTACGTGGCGAAGCTGGGGTTCCTGGACGGCGTGGCCGGGTTCGCGCACGTCGCGATCGGCGCGTTCGCGAGCTTCCTCAAGTACGCGAAGCTGCGCGCGCTCGCCGCCCGCGACCGGCCGGACGAAAAGTGAGCGATTGGTGAAGCAGGTCCTGGTCACCGGCGTTGCCGGGTTCATCGGCATGCACGCGGCGCGCGCGCTCGCCGCCGCCGGCGCGCGCGTGACCGGCGTCGACAACTTCGATCCGTACTACGACGTCGCGCTCAAGGAGGCGCGCGTCGCGCAGCTCGCGTCGCTGCCGGGCTTCGCCTTCGCGCGGCTGGACCTGGCCGACCCCGACGCGGTGGCGCGCCTCTTCCGCGACGGCGGCTTCACGCACGTCGTGCACCTGGCCGCGCAGCCGGGCGTCCGCCACTCGCTGTCGCATCCGCTTTCGTACCTGCGCAACAACGTCGATGCGTTCGGCCACGTGCTCGAAGGCTGCCGGCACGCGCAGGTCGCGCACCTCGTGTACGCGTCGAGCTCGTCGGTGTACGGCGCGAGCCACACGCTGCCGTTCTCCGAGGACCAACGCGTCGACCGGCCGGTCAGCCTGTACGCGGCGACCAAGTGCGCGAACGAGCTGATGGCCTACAGCTACGCGCACCTGTTCGGCATTCCCGTAACGGGGCTGCGCTTCTTCACCGTCTACGGTCCCTGGGGCAGGCCGGACCAGGCGCCGATGCTGTTCGCGAAGGCGATTGCCGCCGGGCAGCCGATCCCGGTGTTCAACGAAGGCCGGATGCGCCGCGACTTCACCTACATCGACGACATCGTCGAAGGCGTGGTGCGCACGCTCGACCATCCGCCCGCGCGCAGCGGCGAGACCGCGCCGGCCGCCGTCTACAACATCGGCAACAGCGAGGCGGTCGAACTCGAGGTCTTCATCGCGACCCTCGAGCGCGCGCTGGGCCGCGTCGCGATCCGCGACTACCAGCCGATGCAGCCGGGCGACATGCCGGCGACCTGCGCGTCGATCGACCGGCTGCACGCGCTGACGGGCTTCGCGCCGCGCACGCCGCTCGCGTCCGGGATCGCCCGCTTCGTCGACTGGTACCGCGGCTACTACCGCGCCTGACCGCGCTGGTAAAATCACCGGTCCGACACCCAAGGGGCCGTCCGCCGGCCCCCGACCCCCCACATGATCCTCGTGACCGGCGGCGCCGGCTTCATCGGCGCCAACTTCGTGCTCGACTGGCTTGCCGCCGTGGGCGAACCGGTGGTCAACCTCGATCTCCTCACGTACGCCGGCAACCTGGGCAACCTGCAGTCGATCGCGGGCGATCCGCGGCACGTGTTCGTGCGCGGCGACATCGGCGATACCGCGCGCGTCGCGTCGCTGCTGCGCGAGCACCGGCCGCGCGCGATCGTCAACTTCGCGGCCGAGACGCACGTCGACCGCTCGATCCACGGCCCGTCGGCGTTCGTCGAGACCAACGTCGTCGGCACGTTCAACCTGCTCGACACGACGCGCGCGTGGTGGACGGCGCTGCCGACAGCCGAGCGCGCGGCGTTCCGCTTCGTCCACGTGTCCACCGACGAGGTGTACGGGTCGCTGGGCGAGCACGACCCCGGTTTCTCGGAGACGACCGCCTACGCGCCCAACAGCCCGTATTCGGCGTCCAAGGCGTCGTCCGACCACTTCGTGCGCGCGTACTTCCACACGTACGGGTTGCCGACGCTGACGACCAACTGCTCGAACAACTACGGCCCGCGGCAGTTCCCGGAAAAGCTGCTTCCGCTGATGATCGTCAACGCGCTGGCCGGCAAGCCGCTGCCCGTGTACGGCGACGGCCGCAACGTCCGCGACTGGCTGTACGTCGGCGACCACTGCACGGCGATCCGCGCCGTGCTGGCCGACGGCCGCCCCGGCGAGACGTACAACGTCGGCGGCAACGCCGAGATGCGCAACCTCGACGTCGTGCGCGAGATCTGCGCGGCGCTCGCGCGCGAGCGACCGGGCCGCGACTACGCGTCGCTGATCACGTTCGTCGCCGACCGTCCGGGCCACGACCGCCGCTACGCGATCGACTCCACGAAGATCCGGCGCGAGTTGGGCTGGGCGCCGGCGGAGACGTTCGCGTCGGGGCTCGCGCGCACGGTCGCCTGGTACGTCGCCAACGCGGCGTGGCTCGACAGCGTGGCGACGAAGGACTACCAGAAGTGGCTGACGCTGCAGTACGCGTCCGCCGCCGCGCCCTAGGCGAATCGGCATGGCGCGCAAAGGGATCATCCTGGCCGGCGGCTCCGGCACGCGGCTGTATCCGGTCACGCACGTCGTGTCCAAGCAGCTGCTGCCGATCTACGACAAGCCGATGATCTACTATCCGCTGTCGACGCTGATGCTCGCCGGCATCCGCGACATCCTGCTCATCTCCACGCCCGAGGACACGCCGCGCTTCGCGCAGCTGCTGGGCGACGGCGCGCGGTGGGGCCTGTCGATTTCCTACGCGGTGCAGCCGGCGCCCGAGGGCCTGGCGCAGGCGTTCATCATCGGCCGCGACTTCGTCGGCCGCGACGTTTCGGCGCTGGTGCTGGGCGACAACATATTCTACGGCCACGACCTGCACGCGCAGCTGGCGCGGGCGAACGCGCGCGCGTCGGGCGCGACCGTGTTCGCGTACCCGGTGGCCGACCCCGAGCGCTACGGCGTCGCGGAGTTCGACGCGGGCGGCCGCGTGCTGTCGCTCGAGGAAAAGCCCGCGAAGCCGCGCTCCCGCTACGCGGTGACCGGCCTGTATTTCTACGACAACCGCGTGCTCGACATCGCGCGCGGCCTTGCGCCTTCCCCTCGCGGCGAGCTCGAGATCACCGACGTCAACCGCGCGTACCTGGCGCTGGGCGCGCTGTCGTGCGAGGTGATGGGCCGCGGCATGGCGTGGCTCGACACCGGCACGCACGAATCGCTGCTGGAGGCCGCGCAGTACATCGCGACGCTCGAACGCCGGCAGGGCCTGAAGATCGCCTGCCCGGAAGAGATCGCGTGGCGCCTGTCGTACATCGACGACGCGGCCTTCGAGCGGCTGGGCAGGGCGCTCGCGAAGAGCGGCTACGGCGAATACCTGCTCGCGCTGCTGCGCGACGGACCGGTCCGCTAGGGCGCGATGAAGGTCACGCCGACCGCGCTGCCCGAGGTGCTGCTGATCGAGCCGCGCGTGTTCGGCGACGATCGCGGGTTCTTCTTCGAGAGCTGGAACCGGCGCGCGTTCGAGAAGGCGGGCCTTGCCGCGGACTTCGTGCAGGACAACCACTCGCGCTCGCGACGCGGCGTGCTGCGCGGCCTGCACTACCAGATCGAACATGCGCAGGGCAAGCTCGTGCGCGCGGTTTCCGGCGAGGTGTTCGACGTCGCCGTCGACCTGCGCCGCAGCTCGCCCAACTTCGGCAAGTCGATCGCCTGCGTGCTGTCGGCGGCGAACAGGCGGATGCTGTGGGTGCCGCCGGGATTCGCGCACGGCTTCCTCGTCCTCTCCGACGAGGCGGATTTTCTGTACAAGACCACCGACTACTGGTATCCGGAGCACGAGCGTACGCTGCTGTGGAACGATCCGGCGCTCGCCATCGACTGGCCGCTGCCCGGCGCGCCCACGCTCGCCGCGAAGGACTCAGCCGGCCTGCCGCTGGCCGCCGCCGACGTCTACGCCTGAGGCCCGCGATGGCCCGGCCCCGCATCCTGCTGACCGGCGCGCAAGGACAGGTCGGCTACGAACTCGCGCGGCTGCTTCCGGCGCAGGCCGACGTGACGGCCACCGACCGCGCCGCGCTCGACCTGGCCGATCCGGACGCGATCGTCGCGGCGATGCGCGGCGCGGCGCCCGACATCGTCGTCAATGCCGGCGCTTACACGGCGGTCGACTTGGCCGAGCGCGAACGCGACGCGGCGTTCGCGATCAACGCGCGCGCGCCGCAGGTGCTCGCCGAGGAAGCGCGGCGCGCGGGCGCGCTGCTGATCCACTACTCGACCGACTACGTGTTCGACGGCGCGGCGAGCGCGCCGTACGACGAGGACGCGCCCACGGCGCCGCTCAACGTCTACGGGCAGAGCAAGCTCGACGGCGAGCGCGCGATCGCCGCGTCGGGCGCGCCCGCGCTGGTGCTGCGGACGAGCTGGGTCTACGCGCGGCGCGGCAGGAACTTCCTGCGGACGATCCAGCGGCTCGCCGCCGAGCGCGACGAGCTGCGGATCGTCGCCGACCAGACCGGGACGCCGAACTGGGCGCGCACGCTCGCCGAAGCGACGGCGACGCTGATCGCGCGCGGCCGCGGCGCGCTGGCCGAGCGCGCGGGCGTTTACCATTTCAGTTCGACCGGCGCGACGACGTGGCACGGCTTCGCGCAGGCGATCGTCGGCGACGTCGCGAGGCCCGTGGTCGTGCCGATTGCGACGGCCGAATATCCGACGCCGGCGCGCAGGCCCCGGTACGGCGTGCTCGCGACGACGCGCTTCGAGAGGACCTTCGGTTTCTCGCTTCCGGCCTGGCAGGACGCGCTCGCCGCCTGTCTGGCCGATCGTGCCGACGACTGAACCTTGCCCGCGCGCGCCGTTCCAACGTCTCCGCGGCCCCATGCCGACCTGCGGCCGCACACCATGACGCCCTCCATGACCTGTCGCCAGCCCCCGACGCGCGCCGCCCGCCTGCTGGCCGCGGTCGGCGCAGCGCTGTTCGCGTCGGCGATCGACGCGGCGCCGGTCGCGTCGGCGCCGCAGACGGAGTCGCGCGGCGTGCGCGTCGCCGAGATCGTGCGGCTGCGGATGCCCGACGGCGCGGCGGCGCGGCGCATCGCGCTCGGCGCGCCGGCGACCGGAGAAGCGGCGGCCGTACAGTCGTACAACGCCGGCGCCGCCGGGATGCGCGGCCCGGCCGGAAGGCCGATGGGCCAGCCGCTCGCCATCGGCTTCGGTCGCGAGATGCCGGCTGCGTCGAGGACGCTTTCGCTGGCCGATCTCGCGTGGCAGGACGATCCGGCCGGCGGCCGGACGGCGCGAGTCGAGATCGCGTCGCCGGGGGCCGCCGCGATGCGCGTCTCGCTCGCGTTGTCGGATCCTGCGGCGAAGTTCTCGGTCCGCTTCGCCGGAGCCGGGGCTGCCGCTGACGCCTTCGGCGCGTACACGGCGGCGGCAATCGCGGACGCCACCGCCCGCGGCGGGCGCTTCTGGTCGCCGGTGCTCGAAGGCGACGTCGCCGTCGTCGAGGTGCACGCCGAGGCCGGCGCGGCGCTCGAAGGCGTCGCGTTGCGCATCCCCCGCGTCGCGCACATGCTGGTCGGCGGCAAGGACCTGCAGGCGCCGGCGACGGCGATCGCGAAGGCGACCGGCATCGGCG
This sequence comes from Burkholderiales bacterium, assembly GCA_046347755.1. Lineage (GTDB taxonomy): Bacteria > Pseudomonadota > Gammaproteobacteria > Burkholderiales > Casimicrobiaceae > VBCG01. The sequence goes on from JAXMFM010000003.1 coordinate 214,195, forward strand.
CCGCCGGCGGGTGCAACGTCGACGTCGCGTGCCTGTCCCCGCAAACGCAGGCTGCGACCGACCTGATGAACGCCGTGGTCAAGATGACGTTCGTGAACTCGCTGGGCCGCACGTTCCTGTGCACGGGCACGCTGCTCGGCGACTCGACGTCTACGACGACCCCGTACCTGCTCACCGCCAATCACTGCCTCGACACGCCCGACGTCGCGCGTACGCTCAACACGTACTGGTTCTACAGCGCCGTCGGATGCAACAGCAAGATCTCGCCGCAGTACGTGCAGCTGACCGGCGGCGCCGTCCTGCTCGGCCGCAGCTTCGACACCGACTGGTCGATCGTGCGTCTGAACGACACGCCACCCGCCGGCGCCAAGTTCGCCGCGTGGCGCGCCGAAGCGCTCGCCAGCGGCACGCCGGTCGTGTCGATCCACCATCCCGAGGGCGACCTGACGAAATGGAGCCGCGGCACGGTCACGGGATCGCGATTGATCGACGACGGTTCCGTGTTCGCGCACTTCACCGAAGTGGTGTGGAGCCAGGGCGTCACCGAAGGCGGGTCGAGCGGCGGCGCACTGGCCACGCTCGCGGGCGCCGGCGGCTTCTACGAAGTGCGCGGCGGCCTGTACGGCGGCCAGTCGTCCTGCACGCTGCAGAACCTCCCGGATTACTTCTCGGACCTGCGCAACGCGTTGCCGCTGATGCGCGAATTCCTGACGCCGGACTATGTCGAGACGGCGGGCCGCGTGGTCGCCGTCGAGTTCTACCATCGCGGGCTCGACCACTACTTCCTGTCGACCAATCCCGTCGAGATCGCGAAACTCGATTCCGGCCTGACCGTCGGCTGGGAGCGGACGGGCCTGCGCTTCCTCGTGTACGACCGGCCGACCGCCGGCGCGTCGCCGGTGTGCCGGTTCTACCGCGCGCCCGCGTTCGGCGATTCGCATTTCTATTCGGCCGACCCGGGCGAATGCGCGGCGACCGCCGCCGCCCACCCGGTGGACTGGGTCTACGAGAGCCCCGCCGTGTTCTACGCGGCGCTGCCGGACAAGGCGACGGGCGCATGCGCGGCAGGCACCGCGGCGATCTACCGGTACTTCAACCGCGCGACGACCAATCATCGATACACGACGGAGATCATCGTGCGCAACGGGCTCGACGCGTCGAGCCTCTGGATCGCGGAAGGCTACGGACCGGGTCCGTACTACCCGATCATGTGCGCGGCGACGCCCTAGAACCGGTATTCGACCGTGGCCCGCGCGCCGGCGGTGAGCGTGCGGCCGGCGCCGCCGACGACGACCGCGTTCATGCCGAACGTCACGCCGCCCATCCGCTCGTCCATCCGGAATTCGCCCAGCGTGCGCAGCGGCTCGACGCCGACGGCGGCCGTCTGCTGGTTGGTCGTCGTCACCTGGCAGCGGACGCACGGCTTCACGAGCTTCAGCATGACGCCGTCGCTCGCGATCGTGGCGAGATGGTCCTCCTCGAACGGCGGCAGGCCCTCGACGACGACGTTCGGACGGAACCGGTCCATCGGCAGCATGTAGTCGCCACGCTCGGCAAGCCGCTCGTTCAACGCCACGAGCGACGAGGCGCCGATCACGAGGATCGGGTAGCCGTCGGCGAACATCGTGTGGGCGCCGGAACCGCCTGCGTATTCGGGATTGCAGATGCGCGGCCGCGACGGATCGAAGCGAACGAGGCGGACGTCGGCGGCAAGGCGCGCGGACAGCCAGTCCGCCGCCGCGTCGCCGGCGTCGAAGCCGCGCACGTCGCTGTGCCATACGACCACGTCGCGCGCCGCGCCGTTCGCGGGCGCGAGGCTGATCGTCAGCGGCGTTGCATCGGGGGCGGTCAACGTGAGCGCGCCGTCGACGGCCGCGACGTGCACGAGCGCCAGCCGCGGAAATTCGCGCTGCGTGACGAAGCGGCCGGTGCCGTCGACGACCATCCATTCGCGGTCGCCCACACCGTGCAGCGCGAGCCCGGTTTCGCGGACGTTCGCCACCGCCGTCGCGACGCCTCCGCAGCCCTTGACCGGATAGACGTTCAGCGCCGCGATTCGCGCGGGTGTCACGGACCGCGCGGCGGCCGGCGCATTGCCCGCGTCACCGCAGGCCGGCCGCGTAGTCGGCGAGCGCCTTCATCTGGGTGTCGTCCATGCGCGCCGCGACGGCCGCCATGATCCGGCCCTGGACATCCTTGCCGTCCTTGTCGTTGCCGCGCTCGCCGGCCTTGAACGCCTTCAGCTGCGCGTACGTGTAGTCGGCGAACTGGCCGGACAGGCGCGGGTAGTTCTTCGGCAGTCCGGCGCCGTTCGGCGAATGGCAGGCCGCGCACGCGGGCAGCGCGCTCGCCGCGTCGCCGGCGCGGTACAGCGCCTGCGCCTTTTCGACGAGCTTGGCGTCCTTCGCGGTGCCGAGCTTCGGCTTCTGGCGCGAGAAGTAGATGCCGAGCGCGACCATGTCGTCCGGGGTCAGCGACGCGACCATCCCCTGCATCACCGGGTTGACGCGGATGCCGGCCTTGAAGTGCTGCAGTTGCCGGCTGATATACTCGGCGCCCTGCCCGGCGAGATTGGGATTGACCGACACCGCGCTGTTGCCGTCGGCGCCATGGCAGGCCGCGCAGACCGTTTCGGCGATCTGTTTCGCCTTGGCGAGATCGGGCTTGGCGGCGCCTTGCGCGAGGGCGGGCGACGAACAAAGCGCCAGCGCCGTCAACGACAACGCGGCCAGCAACGACGTGCGATCCATTCTTACGACTCCCAGGGTGCAGCACGGCGGCGGGACGTTCGCGCCGTGAACAAACGCGCCATTGTAACGGAGTCGCCGCGGCCGGCCAAAGCCGGTGCGCCGGCGCCGAAAGGCCCGCATCCGCTGCTTGGCGCGGAGTTCGTCATCGGCGCCGCGCAGGCGGCCCAGTTGCCGCCGCCCGGCGTGCCGGAAATCGCGTTCGCGGGCCGCTCGAATTCAGGGAAATCGAGTGCGATCAACGCGCTTTCGCAGCGCACGCGGCTCGCGTTCTCGAGCCGCACGCCAGGCCGCACGCGCGAAATCAACCTGTTCCAACTGAAGTCCGGCGCGCTGGTGGCCGACCTGCCCGGCTACGGCTATGCGGCGGTGGCCAAGAGCGTCAAGCGCGGCTGGCAGGAATTTCTCTGGCAGTACGTGACCGGCCGGGCGAGCCTGGTCGCGCTGGTGATGCTCGTCGACGCGCGCCACGGGCTGAAGGAATCGGATCTCGACGTGCTGGCGCAATTCCTGCCGTCGGGACGACCGGTCCTGCTGCTCGCGACCAAGGCGGACAAGCTGAACACGAGCGAGCAGCGTTCGGCAGCGGCCGGCATTGCCGCGCGGATCGGCGAGGTGTTTCCGGCCACGGCGCCGAACGTGACCGTTCAACTTTTCTCCGCGACGACGCGGCAGGGCGTGCCGGAGGCCGAAACCACGATCGCGTCATGGCTTCCTTCGCAGGCGTAATGTCGAATCCACGTTTCTGCGCCGGCGCGCCACGGCGCGCGTGCCCCTTGGGGAAGGTCGCGCAGCGATTCCGGGGGATACTTCCGCGCAAAAGAAAGGCCCCGCCGTCGAGGGGAGCGACGCGGGGCCTTGAAACACCCGTCTCCGGTGACCCGGACGGCGGGCACCCGCTCAGGGAGGGTAGCGGGAGACGTTCTCCGTCTGTTGCATTGACCCGCGGCCACGGGCGATAGTTCCGCCGCGTTCTCGCCGCAGCGAATTTTTTTCGAACGCCAGGACATTGCCGTGTCGACGTCTCATCGCCCCGCGCCTACCGTGCTCGCCGGTCTCGTGCAATCGCTGGCGCCGCACGCGCCGTTCTCCGCGATGGCGGACGCGGACGTCGTTGCCCTGGTGCGCCGGTCGCGGCTCGTGTACTACGCGGCCGGCGAGATCATTCTCCCCGGAAGCCAGGGCCGGCCCGACAACTGCTTCGTTATCAGGCAGGGCGCCGTCCACGGCGAACCGCCGAGTGGGGCGGCCGGACCGGCCGCTGCGATGTTCGAGCTGGCCGCCGGCGAGATGTTCCCTCTGGGCGCGCTGCTCGGCCGGCGCGGCGCCACATCCGTCTATCGCGCGGTGCAGGACACGTTCTGCCTCGTGTTCCCGGCGGCGGAATTCGACGCGCTGATCGCGCGGTCGGCGGTGTTCCGCGACTTCTGCACGCGCCGGCTCGCCTACCTGCTCGACGTGCTGCGCGCCCGCGTGCAGGCCGAATACGTGGGCGGCATCACCGCGCGCCGCGACATGGGCGCGCCGCTGTCCGAACTGGTCCGCGGCACCGCGGTGACGGTTGCGCCCGCCACGCCGATCGAGCAGGCGCTGACGACGATGGAAGCGCGGCGGATCGGCTCGCTGCCGGTCGTGGACGACGACGGCCGGCCGCTCGGGATCTTCACGCGGCAGGACGTGGTCGGCCGCATCGTGCTGCCCCGGCGCGATCTCGCGACCGCGATCGGCGACGTGATGAGCGTGCCGGCGATCGTGCTGCCGTCGAGCGCGACGGCGGCCGACGCCGCGCTGCTGATGGCGCAGCGAGGCATCCGGCACGTCGTGCTCGCCGACGACGGCGGCCGCGTCGCCGGCGTGGTGTCGGAACGCGACCTGTTCGAGCTGCACCGGCTGTCGGTGCGCGAGTTGTCGTCCGCGCTGCAGCGCGCGCAGGACCTGCCCACGCTCGTCCAGTGCGCGGCCGACATTCGCGCGCTGTCGCATGCGCTGGTCGCACAGGGCGTGGGCGCCGGGCCGCTGACGCGGATGATCTCGAGCCTCAACGACCGGCTGACCTGTCGCGCGCTCGATCTCGCCGCCGCGCAATTCGACCTTGCGGGCGTGGCGATGTGCTGGATCGGGCTGGGCTCGGAGGGCCGCGGCGAGCAGACGATCGCGACCGACCAGGACAACGGCCTGGTCTTCGCCGACGACGCGGCAGCGTCGCCGGATGCGATGCGCGAACGGCTGCTGCCGTTCGCGCGAACGGTGAACGAGGCGCTCGACCGTTGCGGCTACCCGCTGTGCAAGGGCGGCGTGATGGCGATGAACCCGCTCTGGTGCGCGTCGCTCGCCGAATGGAAGGCATCGTTCGCCAACTGGATCGACCGCGGCGATCCGCAGAGCCTGCTCGCGTCGTCGGTGTTCTTCGACTTCCGCCCGCTTTGGGGCGCCGCCGAGCTCGCGCAGGCGTTGCGCGCCGACGTCGCGCCGCGTGCCGCCGCGAACGCGCGCTTCCAGAAGCAGCTGGCCGTGAACGCGGGGCACAACCGGCCGCCGCTGTCGTGGCGCGGCGAAATCGTCGAGAGCGAGGACGCGAGCGGCGCCGAAGGCCTCGACATCAAGCTGTTCGGCAGCATGCCGATCACCGACGGCGCGCGCATCGTAGCACTGGCCACCGGCGTCACGGCCACCGGAACGCTCGAGCGGCTGCGCGAGGGAGGGCCGAAGAAAGGCATCGCCGCGTCCGATCTGACCGACTGGTGCGACGCGTTCGAGTACCTGCAGATGCTGCGGCTGCGCACGCAGCATCGGCGCTTCGCGCACGAATTGCCGCCGTCGGCCAATCCGAACCTGGTCCCGGTGGCGAGCCTTTCGGCCCTCGACCGGCGCGTGTTGAAGGAGGCGCTGCGGCAGGTGCGCAAGCTGCAGCAGCGACTCGAGATCGACTACCCATGACGTCGACGCCCGGCCTGCGCGAGCGGCTGGCGGCATTGTTCGGGCGCCGGAGGCGGTCCCCGGAGCGCTGGGTCGTCGTCGACACCGAGACGTCAGGCCTCGACCCGGCGCGCGACGCGCTGCTCGCGATCGGCGCCGTGGCCGTCGACGACGAAGGCATCCGGCTCGCCGACAGTTTCGAGGTCGTGCTGCGCCACGACGGACCCGTCGACGCCGGCAGCGTGCTCGTGCATGGCCTGGGGCACGCGGCGCAGCGTGGCGGCGCGCCGGTGGCCGCGGCACTGGCGGACTTCGCCGACTTCGTCGCCGGCGCGCCCTGCGTGGGGTTCCACGTCGCGTTCGACCGTGCCGTGCTCTCCCGCGCGTTCGCGGCCGCCGGCGCGAGCGGCGCTCCGGCCGAATGGCTCGACGTCGCGGACCTGGCGGCGACACTCGATCCCGACGCGCACAAGCGCGGCGCGCGCAGCCTCGACGACTGCCTCGCGCGATACGGCATCGAGACGCTGTCGCGCCACACGGCGGCCGGCGACGCGCTCGCGACGGCCGAACTCCTGCTGCGGTTGCGCGCGCGCGCCGCGGCTGACGGGCATCGCGGCTTCTCCGCGCTGGCCGGCGTCTCGCGCCAGCATCGCTGGCTGTGACTGGGTAAACTGCGCACGACGAACGTCACGGAGACCCCATGAGCTTCTCCTTTGCCGGCAAGTTCCCCGCCAAGCGCCCCCGCCGGATGCGGCGCGACGCGTTCTCGCGCCGGATGGTGCGCGAGACGCAGCTGACCGCGGCGGACTTCATCTACCCGGTCTTCGTGCTGGACGGCACGCGGCGCGAGGAGGCCGTCGCGTCGCTGCCCGGCGTTTCGCGCAAGAGCGTGGACGGGCTGTTCCGCGACGCCGAGCGATGCCTGGCGCTGGGCATTCCCGCGCTCGCGCTGTTCCCGGTCGTCGCGCAGGACCAGAAGTCGCTCGACGCGGCCGCGGCGTGGCATCCGGAGGGCCTCGTGCCGCGCACGGTGCGCGCGCTGAAGGAGCGCTTTCCGGAGCTGGGCGTCATCACCGACGTCGCGCTCGACCCGTACACGAGCCACGGGCAGGACGGCATCATCGACGACGCCGGGTACGTCCTCAACGAAGTCACGGTCGCCGCGCTCGTCAAGCAGGCGCTGTGTCACGCCGAAGCCGGCGTGGACATGGTCGCGCCGTCGGACATGATGGACGGGCGCATCGGCGCGATCCGCACGGCGCTGGACGGCGCCGGCTGCGAGCTGACGCGCATCCTCGCCTATTCGGCGAAATATGCGTCGTCGTTCTACGGCCCCTTCCGCGACGCCGTGGGCTCGGCCGGCAATCTCGCCGGCGGCGACAAGTACACGTACCAGATGGATCCCGGCAACAGCGACGAGGCGCTGTGGGAGGTCTACCTCGACATCCGCGAAGGCGCCGACATGGTGATGGTGAAGCCGGGGCTGCCCTACCTCGACATCGTCCGGCGCGTGAAGGACACGTTCGGGATGCCGACGGCCGTGTACCAGGTGTCGGGCGAATACGCGATGCTCAAGGCCGCGGGCGCGGCCGGCTGGCTCGACGAGCGCGCGTGCGCGCTCGAGGCGCTGATCGGGATCAAGCGCGCCGGCGCCGACGCGATCCTCACGTATTTCGCGCTCGACGCGGCGGGGTGGCTCAAACCCTAGCGACGAGCGCAGCGACCTCGTCGGCGTCCAGCCGCAGTTCCTCGTTGCCGTGCCGGTCGCGGCGCGGCCGCTGGCGCGCGTCGGCCGGCGCACGGATCGACAGCCTGACGCCGCCGCGCGGCGTGTCCACGTAGAGCTCCGCGGCGCCGTCGCGGTCCGCATGCATCGCGCGATAGGCGACGCCGGCGTTGAGCAGCGCCAGCTCGACGAGCTTCGCATCGGCCGCCGTCAATTCGATCCGGATGTCGCTGTGCGCGGTCGCCCAGCCGGCGGCGACGCCGCCGGTCAATAGCGGCGCGAACTCGGCGAGCCTGCGCATCCACGCAAGGGCCTCGGTGCGCTGCTCGCGCAACTGCCGGTCGTGCGCTTCGCCGCCGAACAGGGCGTGGTAGTCGGCGAGCGCGGCCTCGACCTCGTCGTCGCCCGGCAGTGCCGCGCGCTCGGGCAGCATCAGCTGGCGCGCCGCCTTGCGCTTGGCGAGCGACCAGTCGGCGATACCGTGCTCGGCGATCAGCTTGGCGGCCACCTGCGCGATGCGCAGGCGGTCCTGCACACCGCGCGAGTCGAAGGGCGCCGCGCGCCCGCGGGCGGTCATGGGTTTGACGGGCCCTAGAACAGCTGGTCGCGCACGTCCGGCGACGTGCGGCCGGGCTGGACCGGCGCCAGCGCGTCCGCGCGCCCGGCCGGCGGGTACTCCGCGAAGAAATATTCGCTGACGCTGCTCGCGTCGTCGCGCAGGCCGGTGTCCGGATTGATCCGCACCGAGATCACGCCGTCGGGCGGCCCGGCGATCTTCTCCGGCACGCCCTTCAGCGCCCGCTGCATGAAGCTGATCCAGATCGGCAGCGCGGCCACGCCGCCGGTCTCGTTGGCGCCCAGCGTCTTCGGCTGGTCGTAGCCGATCCACGCCACGCCCACGATCGACGCGTTGAAGCCGCAGAACCACGCGTCGACGTTCTCGTTGGTCGTCCCGGTCTTGCCGGCCAGGTCCTTGCGCCCGAGCACCTGCGCGCGGGTCGCGGTGCCGAACGCGATCACGTCGCGCAGGAGCGACGTCATCACGAACGCGTTGCGCGGGTCGATCGCTCGCTCGGCGTCTTCACCGGCGACGACCGGCTTGGCCTCCGACAGCACGTTGCCCTTCGCGTCGGTGATGCGCGTGATCAGGTAGGGCGCGACGCGGTAGCCGCCGTTGGCGAAGATCGCGTAGGCGGCTGCCATCTGCACCGGCGTGGCCGACCCGGCGCCCAGGCCCATCGTCAGGTACGGCGGGTGCAGCTTCGGATCGAAGCCGAAGCGCGCGATGTAATCCTGCGCGTACTGCGGGCCGATCGCCTGCAGCACGCGAACGGTCACCAGGTTCTTCGACTTGGCGAGCGCCATGCGCAGCCGCATCGGCCCGTCGAACTTGCCGTCGTAGTTCTTGGGCTCCCAGTCCTCGCCGCCGGCCTTGTCGCCGGGAACGAAGAACGGCGCGTCGTTGATGATGGTCGCCGGCGAGAAGCCCTTTTCCAGCGCCGCCGAATAGATGAACGGCTTGAACGCGGAGCCCGGCTGCCGCTGCGCCTGCGTCACGTGGTTGAACTTGTTCCGCTCGTAGTCGTAGCCGCCGATCAGCGCCAGGATCGCGCCGTCGAGCGGCGAGATCGCGATGAACGCGGATTCGGCCTGCGGCAGCTGGGCGATCGACCACTTCGCCTTTTCGTCGCGCGTCAGCCGGACCACGGCGCCGCGGCGGATCCGCTGGGCGGCCGGTGCCTTGTCGGTCAGGTGGCGGGCGACGAACTTGAGTCCGTCGCCGGAGACGGTGACGAGGTCCCCCGAAGCGAGCGCGACGCGAACGTCGTTGGCGGTGGCCTCGAGGACGACGGCGGGCACCAGATTGTCGCTATCTGACGTTTCCTGGAAGGCGCGGTCGAGCGCCTGCTCCTGCTCGACCGGGTCCGCCGGGAGATTGACGTAGGCCTCCGGCCCGCGATACCCGTGGCGGCGATCGTAGTCGAGCACGCCTCGCCGCACTGCAACATAAGCGGACTCCTGGTCGGCCTTGCGCACGGTCGTCCAGACGGTGATCCCCCGCGTATAGGCCTCGTCGCCCAGCGTCTCGAAAACGACCTGGCGGGCCATCTCGGCCACCGACTCCGCGTGCGTCGGCAGCGAGTCGCGGATGCCCTGCCTGACCGTCAATGGCGCATTTTGTGCTTCCTGCAGTTGTGCGCTACTGATGAACTTGAGCTCGTGCATGCGCCGCAGCACGTAGAGCTGCCGCGTCTTTGCGCGCTTGGGGTTGGTGACCGGGTTGTACGTCGACGGTGCCTTGGGCAGCCCGGCCAGCATCGCGGCCTCGGCGACCGCCACGTCCTTCAGCGGCTTGCCGAAATAGATCTGGGATGCCGCGGCGAAACCGTAGGCCCGCTGCCCCAGGAAGATCTGGTTGACGTACAGCTCGAGGATCTCGTCCTTGGTCAGGTTCGCCTCGATTTTCCAGGCCAGCAGCACCTCCCGCAGCTTGCGGGTGACGGTCTTTTCGCGCGTCAGGAAGAAGTTGCGGGCGACCTGCATGGTGATCGTGCCGGCGCCCTGCTGGGTGCCGGACGCCAGGTTGGCGAGCGCCGCCCGGGCGACGCTCAGGTAGTCGACGCCGCCATGCTGGTAGAAACGTTCGTCTTCCGCGGCCAAGATGGCCTGTTTCATCACTTCGGGGACTTCCCGTATCGTAACGACGGCGCGCCGCTCTTCGCCGAACTCGCCCAAAAGATCGCCTTCGGCCGAGACGACGCGCAACGGTATCTTCGGCTGGTAGTCGGTCAGCGCCTCCAGCGACGGAAGCGTAGGCCACAACAAGGCCAGCACGAACGCGCCCAGCAGGGCGCCGACGGCGGCCAGGCCGAGCGAGACGGACAGCAGATAGACGAGCCAGCGCTTTAGCACGTAGGAATAAAACTTGCGGTACGGACCGTTAACGTTGCGTTCTTGCAGAGCAGCGCACTAGCGCCACCTTGATATCCCGGAAACAAATTGACAAGGTTCATACTTGCTGCCAGAGTTTAATGTAGTTTGTCAGCATCTGGCATGACTGGGCCATGATCGCCGAAAAGCTCTCCTCCATAGCCGACTTCTTCAAAACGAAGTCTCCGTCGCTCATCGGCGTCGATATCGCATCGACGTCGATCAAGCTGATCGAGCTGTCGCAGACGGGGAAGGGCACGTTCCGGCTGGAACGGTACGCGATCGAGCCGTTGCCGAAGGATACGGTGACCGACGGCAACATCGCGAACCTCGATCAGGTCAGCGACGCGCTCAAGCGCGGATGGAAGCGCCTGGGCAGCCGCAACCGCAATATTGCCATGTCGCTGCCTGCGGCCATGGTCATCACGAAGAAGATCATCGTTCCCTCCGGCCAGAAGGAGGAGGAGCTCGAGCTCACCGTCGAGGCCGAGGCCAACCAGTACATACCCTTTGCGCTCGACGAGGTCAACCTCGACTTCCAGATCCTCGGCCCCGCGCCGAACAACCCGGACGAGGTCGAGGTGCTGATCGCCGCGTCGCGCAAGGAAAAGGTCGAGGACCGGGTCGCCATCGCCGAATCCGCCGGGCTGAAGCCGCGCGTGATGGACGTCGAGTCGTACGCGACGCAGGAGGTGTTCGGCCTGATCGCGCCTTCGCTGCCGGCAAACGGCCGCGACCAGAACATCGCGCTGGTCGACATCGGTGCCCACGTCACGCACTTCTACGTGCTGCGCAACAACCAATTCCTGTTCTCCCGCGACCAGGCGTTCGGCGGCAACCAGCTGACCCAGGACATCCAGCGGGCGTTCAACCTGTCGCCGGAGGAAGCCGAGTCGGCGAAGAAGAACCAGGGGCTGCCGGAGAACTATGACAGCGACGTGCTCCAGCCGTTCATGGAGACGCTGGCGCTGGAGATCACGCGCGCGCTGCAGTTCTTCTTCACGTCGACGTCGCACAACCAGGTCGACCAGGTCGTGCTGGCCGGCGGGTGCGCGGCGCTGCCCGGCATCGACGAGCTCGTGTCCAAGCGCGCCGGCGTGGCGACCGTCGTCGCCAACCCGTTCGCGTCGATGCAGGCGTCCGAGCGCATCCGGCCGCGGCAGCTCGCGCAGGACGCGCCGATGCTTTTGATCGCGACCGGCCTGGCGCTGCGGAGCTTCGAGTAATGGCCGGCGTCCGCATCAACCTGCTGCCGCACCGGGAGCAGAAGCGCCAGGCGCGGCAGCGGCAGTTCGTGTCGCTGATGCTGTCGCTGGCGGTGCTGGCGCTGGCGGTCGTCGCGCTGGTGCACGGGATCCTGTCCGCGCAGATCGAGAACCAGAAGGACCGCAACTCCCTGCTCAAGAAGGAGATCGCGAAGCTCGACGAGCAGATCAAGGAGATCGACCGCCTGCGCGACCAGATCCAGGCGGTGCTGGCCCGCAAGCAGGTGGTCGAGACGCTGCAGGCCAACCGCAGCGAGGCGGTCCACATCCTCGACCAGCTGGTCCGCCAGCTTCCCGACGGCATCTACCTGCGGACGGTCAAGCAGACCGGCGCCAAGGTCACGATCTCCGGTTACGCGCAGTCGAACGCGCGGGTGTCGACGCTGATGCGCAACATCGAGGCGTCGCCGTGGCTCACGCGGCCCGAGCTGATCGAGATCAAGCTGGTGCCCGCGCCGGGCGTCAACCCGACGCGTGAACTCAAGATCAACGAGTTCGTGCTGACGTTCATGGTCAAGCGCGCCACCGCCACCGAGGTGAAGGGGCCGGCCACGCCGGCTCCGCCGGCCAAGGGCGGGCCGGCGCCGGCCCCGGCGCCCGCGGCCGCGCCCGCCAAGACCAAGGCGGCGGCGCCCGCCAGCGAGAAGCTCGCATGAACCTCGACGACCTGCGCCGCCTCAACATCCGCGACATCGGCAACTGGCCGCTGCTGCCGAAGATCGCGGTCCTGCTCGTTCTCTTCTGCCTGATCATCGGCGCCGGCTTCCTGCTCGACTGGAAGGACCAGTGGGACACGCTCGAGGTCGCGCAAGCCGAAGAGGGCAGGCTCAAGGAGCAGTACAGCCAGAAGAAGGCCAAGGCGATCAACTTCGAGCTGTACGTGCAGCAGTTAAACGAGGTCGAGCAGTCGTTCGGCGCGCTGGTGAAGCAGCTGCCGAACCGCTCGGAGATCGACGCGCTGCTCACCGACATCAACCAGGCCGGGCTGGGCCGCGGCCTGCAGTTCGAGCTGTTCCGCCCGGCGACGCAGGAAAAGATGGCGGACTTCTACGCGGAGCTGCCGATCAAGATCCGCATCACCGGCAGCTACCACGACATGGGCGCGTTCGCGAGCGACATCGCGCAGCTGCCGCGCATCGTGACGCTGAACGACCTTTCGATCGTCAACGACAAGGGCGTGCTCGCGCTGGACGCCGACGCGAAGACTTTCCGCTACCTGGACGAGGAAGAGCTCGCCAAGCAGCGCGCGATCGCGAAGGCCAAGGAAAAGGGCAAGAAATGAACGCGCGCGTCGCGACGCTCGTCCTTGCCGCCGCGTTCGTGGCCGGCTGCGGCGGCGAGTCGCACCAGGACCTGCGCACGTGGATGGCGGAGCAGGGCAAGGGCGCGCGCGGCAAGCTCGATCCGCTGCCGCAGATCAAGCCGTACGACCCGTTCGCGTACAACGCGTTCGACCTGCCGGACCCGTTCAAGCCGCGCAAGATCGAGCCGACCAAGGGAGCCAGCAAGCTCGCGCCCGACCTGACGCGGCGCAAGGAACCGCTCGAGGCGTACCCGCTCGAGTCGCTGGCGATGGTCGGGACGCTCGAGAAGAACAAGACCGTGTACGCGCTGGTGCGCACGCCCGACCGGGACATCTTCCAGATCCGCGCCGGCAATTACGTCGGGCAGAACTTCGGGGTCGTGACCGGCATCGGCGAAGCCGAGATCAAGCTCAAGGAACTGGTGCAGGACGGCGCCGGCGACTGGACCGAGCGGTCCAGCACGCTGCAGCTGCAGCAAGCCGACGCAAGACCACAGGGGGCAAGACGATGAGCGCGTTGATCGGCATTCGACATTCGCGTGCGGTGGAAACCGCGCGACGACGAGCGTGGGCCGCGTTTGCCGCCATGCTGTGCGCCCTCTGCGCGTTCGCGCCTGCCGTTCCCGCGTTCGCGCAGACGGCCAACAGCCTCGACGGCGTGACCGTATCGCGCGCGAGCTCCGGCCGCGTCGTGGTCCGCTTCCAGCTGAAGGCGCCGCCGGCCAATCCGCCGGCGAGCTTCTCGATCGCCAGCCCGCCGCGCATCGCGCTCGACTTCCTCGACACCGGCAACGGGCTGGGCGCGACGCAGCGCCCGGTCGACGAGGCCGCGCTGCGCAGCCTCAACTTCATCCAGGCCAACAACCGCACGCGCGTCGTCTTCAACCTCAACAAGCCGCAATCGTTCGAGACGGCCGTCGAAGGCAACACGGTCATCGTCACGCTGACCGACCAGGACACGGTCAAGCCCGGGTCGGACACGGTCCAGCGCTTCGCCGAGGCGAAGACCGCCGAGACGCAGCATTCGCTGCGCGACGTCGACTTCCGCCGCGGCCGCAACGGCGAGGGCCGGCTCGTGGTCGACCTGTCGGACAGCACGACGGGCATCGACATCCGCCAGCAGGGCAAGACGCTGGTCGTCGACTTCCTGAAGACGTCGGTGCCGCGCAATCTCGAGCGGCGCATCGACGTCGCCGACTTCGGCACGCCGGTGGTCACCGTCGAGACTTTCCCGCAGGGGAGCAGCGCGCGGATGGTCATCGAGCCGAAGGGCCTGTGGGAGCACTCGGCCTACCAGACCGACAACCGGTTCATCCTGGAGGTGAAGCCGATCCTCGAGGACCCGAACAAGCTGATCCAGGGCACGCGCGGCGGGTTCAAGGGCGAGAAGCTGTCGCTCAACTTCCAGAACGTCGAGGTGCGCGCGGTCCTGCAGGTGATCGCCGACTTCACCGGCCTCAACATCATCACCAGCGACACCGTGCAGGGCAGCCTGACCCTTCGCCTGAAGGACATCCCCTGGGACCAGGCGCTCGACATCATCCTGCAGACCAAGAACCTCGACATGCGCAAGAACGGCAACGTCGTCCTGATCGCGCCACGCGAGGAGCTGGCGCTGAAGGAGAAGCAGCAGCTCGAGAACGCGATCCAGATCGGCGAGCTGGAACCGCTGGTGTCCGAGTCGTTCCAGCTGAACTACATCAAGGCGCAGGACCTGCTCAACCTGATCACCACCAACCGGCAGCAGGCGTACGGGCTGGGCGCCGGCCAGACGGCGACCACCGGTGGCCAGGGCTCGATCATCTCCAAGCGCGGCGTGGCGGTCATCGACCCGCGGTCGAACATCCTGTTCGTCAACGACACCGCGTCGCGTCTCGAGGAAGTCCGCCGGATCATCCGGCAGATCGACACGCCGATCCGGCAGGTGCTGATCGAGGCGCGCATCGTGATCGCCGGCGACCGCTTCAGCCAGCAGCTCGGCGTGCGCTTCGGCCAGCAGACGGGCTTCACGTTCGGCAACAAGCGGTATTCGGCCGGCTCCGGCGGCTCGCTGACGACGCAGCCGGTGGTCAGCGGCGCCGGGCAGAGCCTGATCCGCGACACGCGCACGCAGACGCCGTACGAACTGGCGTCGGGACTCACGTACGCCGGCTATTCCGACGCCCCGCAGCTCAACGTGAACCTGCCCGTTCCCAACCCCGCCGGGCAGCTCGCGCTGACGCTCATCAACCTGGGCAGCGGCAACCTCATCAACCTCGAGCTGTCCGCGCTGGAGGCCGACGGTCGCGGCAAGGTCGTGTCCAGCCCGCGCGTGGTGACCGGCGACAACCAGAAGGCCGGCATCGAGCAGGGCACGGAGATTCCCTACGTGACGCCCGGCAGCAACAACTCGCCGGCGACCGTGTCGTTCAAGAAGGCGGTGCTGCGGCTCGACGTGACGCCGCAGATCACGGCCGACGGCCGCATCATCATGAACGTCGAGATCCGCAAGGACTCGGTGGGCCAGTTCGTGCCGGTCCAGGGCGGCGGGCAGGTGCCGTCGATTGACACCAAGAACGTCATCACGCAGATCTCCGTCAACAACGGCGACACGGCCGTCATCGGCGGCATCTACGAGGAGACGATCCGCAACGACGTGACGCAGGTGCCGTGGCTCGGGAACCTGCCGATCCTCGGGTACCTGTTCAAGCAGACGGGCAACAGCAGCGAAAAGACGGAGCTGCTGATCTTCCTCACGCCGCGCATCGTCAAGGACACGGTAACATCCGTGCGGTGAGCGAGTTGAACGGCGGCCCCCGGGCCGCCCTTCCCAACCGTGCCCCGGTGCCGCTACACCGGGGCAATTTGTTTCTGGTCGGCCTTCCCGGGGCGGGCAAGTCCACGCTCGGCCGCCAGCTGGCGAGGCGCCTGGCGAAGCGCTTCGTCGACGCCGACGCCGAACTGGAGCAGCGGCTCGGCGTATCGATCCCGACCATCTTCGAAATCGAAGGCGAGGCCGGTTTCCGCGATCGCGAGGAGGCGACGCTGGCCGAGCTCACGCGGATGGACGGCATCGTGCTTTCGACCGGCGGCGGCGCGGTGCTGCGGCCGGCGAACCGGCTGCGACTGCGGGAGAACGGCACCGTCCTGTACCTGCACGCGGAACCCACGACACTGTGGTCGCGGATCCGCCACAGCCGCAACCGGCCGCTCTTGCAGACGGCCGACCCGCTGGCGCGGCTTGCCGAGCTGTACGCGCAGCGCGACGGGCTCTACCGCGAGACTGCCGACCACGTCGTCGAATCCGACCGCGGCGAGGTGATGCGCCTCGTGCGCATGTTCGAGGCGAACCGCGTCGAAGGACACGACGATGACCGCGATGGCGGCTGACGGGCGCGTGCTCGAGGTTGCGCTCGGCGAGCGCGCCTATCCGATCCACATCGGCAGCGGCGTCCTTCGCCGCGCCGGCGCGCAGCTTGCGTCCGACGGCGTTCGCGACGCCGTCGTCGTCACCAATGCCACGGTGGCCGCGCACTGGCTGCCGCCGCTCGCGCAGAGCCTGGCGGCGGCCGGCGTGCGCGCGCAGGTCGTGGAGATCCCGGACGGCGAACCGCACAAGAACTGGCAGACGCTGAACGACGTGCTGACGCGGCTGCTCGAACTGCGCGCCGAGCGCAGCACGATGCTCGTCGCCCTGGGCGGCGGCGTGGTCGGCGACGTCGCGGGCTTCGCGGCGGCCATCTACCAGCGGGGCATGCGGTTCATCCAGATTCCGACGACGCTGCTGGCGCAGGTCGACTCGTCCGTCGGCGGCAAGACCGGCATCAACCATCCGCTCGGCAAGAACATGATCGGCGCCTTCTACCAGCCGCGCGCCGTGCTGGTCGACACCGATTGCCTGCGCACGCTGCCGGCGCGCGAGCTGTCGGCGGGGCTCGCCGAGGTCGTCAAGTACGGCGCGATCCGCGACCGCGAGTTCTTCGCGTGGCTCGAGACGCGGATGGACGCGCTGGTCGCGCGGGATGCCGACGCGCTGGCGCAGGCGATCCACACGAGCTGCCGGATCAAGGCCGAGATCGTCGGCGCCGACGAGCGCGAGCACGGCGAGCGGGCGCTGCTCAACTTCGGCCACACGTTCGGCCACGCGATCGAGAGCGGCGTCGGCTACGGCGAATGGCTGCACGGCGAAGCCGTCGGTGCCGGCATGGTCGTCGCCGCTCGCGTGTCGCAGCGGCTGGGCGGCATCGACGCGGCGGACGCCGGGCGGATCCGGGCGCTGGTTGCGCGGGCCGGGCTTCCGGTCGAGCCGCCGGCGCTGGGCTTCGACCGCTGGAAGGCGCTGATGGCGCGCGACAAGAAGGTCGTCGCCGGCGCGATCCGGTTCGTGCTGCTCGACGCGCTCGGGCACGCGGTCATCCGGACCGACGTGCCCGATCCGGTGCTGCGCGAATTCCTGCGCTGAACGCGCGACCCCGAAAGCGACAACGGCGACCCGCGGGTCGCCGTTGTCGCTGTTGCCTGCCTGCGCTTACGTGCAGGTGATCGTCACGAACTGCAGCAGCGGCGTCGGACTCGAGTCCTGGATCGTGATCTGGTTGAGCTTCGGCGTGGCCGCAAGGCCGGTCACCGAGAAGCCCAACCCCGACGACACGACCGTCGTCGGCGCGATGACGCCGACGGTGCCGGGCACGGAGAAGTAGACCGTGTACGGCGGGGTGCCGCCGGAGATCACGAAGTTGGACGACGTGTTCTGCGCGCCGCAGACCGCGGCCGTGTACGAGAAGCCGGCCGGCGCCACCGTCAGCGCGGGCGGCGGGTTGGGCACCGACGGACAGGTGATCGTCGCGATCTGCACCAGCTGCGGCACGCCCGAATCCGCGACGGTGACGTTGGTCGTCTGCACGCCGTTGGTGAGGCCCGTCACCGCGAAGCCCTGGCCGGACGCGTTCAGCGTCGTCGGCGCGATCGTCGCGCCCGGACGCGGCGACGCGAAGAACACGCTGTACGGCGGCGTGCCTCCGGTGACCACGAAGTTCGCGGTCTGGTTCACGCACGACGTCGACGAGTAGTTGTAGTTGACCGGCGCGATCACCAGCGCGGACGGCGCGGGCGGCGGCGCACTGCCGCTGCAGTCGATCGTCACCGTCGCCGACTGGCGCGGGCTCGACGCGTCGAACAGCGTGACCGTCGTCGACGACGGCGACGTCAGCCCGCTGACCGTCACCGCCTGCCCGGCGGCGAGGCCGTTCTGCGGAGCGAGCACCGGCGACGTCGTGCTGCTGGTCGCCGACACGATGGCCGAATACGGCGCCGTGCCGCCGGTCCCGATGAACTGGAACGTGTTGGCCGGCACGCAGTTGTTCTTGGCGATCGCGCCCGGCGTGACGATCAGCGCCGTCGGCGGCGGCGGCGTCGGGGCGGCCGTGCCGACCTGGTTGGTGACCAGCGGGTATTGCCCGGTGGGAATCGTCAGGCCCTTGGCGTCGGTGATGACGTACGTCAGGTTGATGAAGCACGTTCCGTTGGTGATCGTCGTGAACGCGCCGCCGCTCTTCTGCACGGGCACGCCCGAAAGCGAGACCGCGCCCGGGAAATTGACGCCGACCTGGTAGGGCGGCGTGCCGCCGAAGATGTAATTGGTGACCGATGCCCCGGTCGAGCAACGCTGCGAGTCGGGTCCGTTGATCGTCGTCGTGCCCAGCGGCAGCACGGCGAGCGTCTGGCCGCCGACCGTGATCTGCTGGATGACGAAGGTGCCGGTGATCTGGTTGCCCGACGTCAGGTCGGTCGCGCGGATGATCCCCGTTTGCGTCGGCGTGTCCGGCGGAACCGACAGGACGACCGTCGCGTTGCCGTTCACGTCCGTGGCGACGGTCAGCGTCGCGACGAGCGGCTGCGCCGGATTCGTCGACACGATCGAAAAGCTGCCCTGCACGACGTCGAACTTCACCTGGCGCCCGGCGACTCCCACGCCGGCGTTGCCGGTCACCTTCACCTGCGCGGTTCCGGTCGAGCCTGAGCACAGCGTCGCCTCGGCCACCGCACACGCGGGGTTCGGGTTGGCGGTGACGGTGATGCCGGACGACAGCAGCGGCGCCGGCTGGATGCTGGCGATGCCGGACACCGAGGTTCCGGCCGCATCCTGGACGGTCAGCGTGACGTTGGTGGGTGCGCTTACCTGCTGGGCCGACAGCACGATCGTGTCGGACGCGACGGCCGACGACACCGGCAGGACCGTCGAGTCACTGGAGAACGCTCGGTACGGCGCCACGCCTCCGGAAATCGTCACCGTGGACGGCGTGCCCGGATAGACGATCGAGGACACGGGCAACAGGACCAGCGGCGGAATCGGCGGCGGCACGGGGGCGAACTGATTGAACGGCGCGCCGTTGCCTCCGCCGCAGCCGGACAACATCAGGATTGCTACAAAGCCGCAAAGTGCGAATGCCGGTCGCAGCCATTCGATAAGACGCCGTTCTACCATGGTCGAATCCTGATGATGTTGTCCTAAAATTCCATGTCGGGCGGGCCGTTTTGAACGCTGCAACAAGCATCTAGCCCATTTTGTTCAGATTAAAGCCCAAGTACTGGACCGGCGCAAGCCTTTCCCTCGGGAAAAGCCCGCCGTCCGGCGGGTTCTGTTGCAGGCGGACCGTGTATCCGCTCCGTTATTGCCGCATTGCAGCATCGCGAGTAGTATTAATCGGTTTCGGCGACGACAGCCGAACGGGGCGATTTGCGCCGCGTTCGGGCACCCCGACGGCCCCAGGACGACGATCGAGGACACCGTGGAACAGGATCAAGGCTCGAATGGATCCCCCCGAGCGGCGCAGTGCGCCGGTTCCCCCCATGGCAGCGATAGCCTTGGGGCGGCCCCGCGGCTCTCGAATGCCTGCCCCCCGGCCAGGCAGGGCTTGTACGATCCGGCCAACGAGCACGACGCATGCGGATTGGGATTCATCGCCAACATCAAGGGCCGCAAGAATCACGCCATCATCCGTCACGCGCTGTCGATCCTCGAAAACCTGACGCATCGCGGCGCCACCGGCGCCGATCCTCTTCAGGGTGACGGCGCCGGCATCCTGATCCAGTTGCCCGATGCCTTCCTGCGCCGCGCGTGCGGCAAGCTGGGCATCACGCTGCCGGCGATCGGCCAATACGGCGCCGGCATGGTGTTCCTGCCGCGCGAACCGGCGTCGCGGATGGCGTGCGAGCAGGAGATCGAGCGCGCGATCGCCGCCGAGGGCCAGGTGCTGCTGGGCTGGCGCGACGTGCCGACGCGCAACGCCGGCCTGTCCGAGCGCACGAAGGAAGTCGAGCCGGTGATCCGCCAGGTCTTCGTCAGCCGCGGCATGCACGACGTCGACCAGGACGCGCTGGAGCGCAAGCTGTACGTGATCCGCAAGCGCGCCGGCCACGCGATCCAGTCGCTCAACCTGCGCCACGGCCGCGAGTTCTACGTGGCGTCGATGTCGACGCGCACGATCGTCTACAAGGGCATGCTGCTCGCGGACCAGGTCGGCAAGTTCTATGCGGACCTCGCCGACGAGTCGATGGTGTCGGCGGCGCCTTCGCGATGGTCCACCAGCGCTTCTCGACCAACACGTTCCCGACGTGGGATTCCGCGCATCCGTTCCGGTTCGTCCGCTACAACGGCGAGATCAACAGCGCTGCGCGGCAACTTCAACTGGGTCCGCGCCCGCGAAGGCGCGATCGCGTCGAAGGTGCTGGGCGACGACCTGCGAAGCTCTGGCCGCTGATCTACGACGGGCAGTCGGACTCTCGCGTCGTTCGACAACGCGCTCGAGCTGCTGGTGATGGGCGGGTATCCGCTGTCGCACGCGATGATGATGATGATTCCGGAAGCGTGGGCCGGCAACCCGCTGATGGACGAGGACCGGCGCGCGTTCTACGAATACCACGCGGCGCTGATGGAACCCTGGGACGGCCCGGCGGCGATGGCGTTCACCGACGGCCGGCAGATCGGCGCCACGCTCGACCGCAACGGGTTGCGCCCCGCGCGCTTCATCGTGACCGACGACGACTACATCGTGATGGCCTCCGAGGTCGGCGTGCTCGACATCCCGGAGTCGAAGATCGTCAAGAAGTGGCGGCTGCAGCCGGGCCGCATGCTGCTCGTCGACCTGGAGCAGGGCCGGATCATCGACGACGACGAGCTCAAGCGCACGCTCGCGACCGAGAAGCCGTATCGCGAATGGATCCGCGACTGCAGGCTGCGCCTCGAGGAAATGCCGGAGCCGGCGCCGGCCGAGCCGGCCACGGTGCCGCTGCTGGACCGCCAGCAGGCGTTCGGCTACACGCAGGAGGACGTGAAGATCCTGCTGACGCCGATGCTCGAGAACGCGGAGGAAGCGCTGGGCTCGATGGGCAACGACGCGGCGCTGCCGGTGCTGTCGGACCGCCCGAAGGTGTTCTACAACTATTTCAAGCAGCTGTTCGCGCAGGTGACGAACCCGCCGATCGATCCGATCCGCGAGGAGCTCGTGATGTCGCTGGTCTCGTTCATCGGGCCGCGGCCGAACCTGCTCGCGGTCGACTACGAAGCGGGCGTCACACAGCCGCCGATGCGGCTCGAGGCGCTGCAGCCGATCCTCACGCCGGACAACATGGAGAAGATCCGGCACGTCGAGCTGTTCAGCTCCGGCGCGTTCCGGTCGATCGAGCTCGACATCTGCTACCCGGCCCCGTGGGGCGCGAACGGCATGGAGGCCGCGCTCGCGAGCCTGGCCGCGCACGCCGAGGACGCGATCCGGCAGGGCTTCAACATCCTGGTGCTGTCCGACCGCAAACTCGGGCCGGATGCGCTGCCGATCCCGGCGCTGCTGGCCACCGCCGCCGTCCACGAGCACCTGGTGAAGAAGGGCCTGCGCACGTCGGCGGGCCTCGTCGTGGAAACGGGCTCCGCGCGCGAAGTGCATCACTTCGCGCTGCTGGCCGGATACGGCGCCGAGGCGATCCACCCGTACCTCGCGCTGGAGACGCTCGCGCAGCTCGCCTTGTCGGTTCCCGGGATCGATCCGAAGGAATCGGGAAAGCGCTTCATCAAGGCGATCTGCAAGGGACTGTACAAGGTGATGTCCAAGATGGGCATCTCGACGTACCAGTCGTACTGCGGCGCGCAGATCTTCGAGGCCGTGGGCCTGCAGAAGGCGTTCGTGGACAAGTACTTCACCGGCACCGCCAGCAACGTCGAGGGCATCGGCCTGTTCGAGGTGGCCGAGGAGTCGGCGCGCCTGCACGCGCTCGCGTTCGGCGACGATCCGCTTCTGCGCGACATGCTCGACGCCGGCGGCGAATATCACTACCGCGTGCGCGGCGAAGCGCACATGTGGACGCCGGAGTCGATCGCGAAGCTGCAGCACGCGGCGCGCTCGGGCAGCGTGGCGACGTACCGCGACTACGCGAAGCTGATCAACGAGCAGAGCCGCGAACTGAAGACGTTTCGCGGCCTGTTCGAGTTCAAGACCGCCGAGCGCACGCCGATCCCCCTCGAGGACGTCGAGCCGGCGACGTCGATCGTCCGCCGGTTCGCGACCGGCGCGATGAGCCTGGGCTCGATCTCGACGGAGGCGCACACGACGCTCGCGATCGCGATGAACCGGATCGGCGGCAAGTCGAACACCGGCGAAGGCGGCGAGGACGAGGCGCGCTATCGCAACGAGCTGCGTACCGGCAGCAGCGGCGTGGCGGCCGGCGACATGCTGTCGTCGGTGATCGGCCGCGACCGCGTCGAGCGCGACTTTCCGCTCAAGGCCGGCGACAGCCTGCGCTCGAAGATCAAGCAGGTGGCATCGGGCCGCTTCGGCGTCACCGCCGAATACTTGGCGTCGGCCGACCAGATCCAGATCAAGATGGCGCAGGGCGCCAAGCCCGGCGAGGGCGGGCAGCTGCCCGGCCACAAGGTCTCCGAGTACATCGCGAAGCTGCGCTTCTCGGTGCCCGGCGTGGGGCTCATCTCGCCGCCGCCGCATCACGACATCTACTCGATCGAGGATTCGGCGCAGCTGATCCACGACCTCAAGAACGCGAACCCGAAGGCGTCGATTTCGGTCAAGCTCGTGTCCGAAGTCGGCGTGGGCACCGTGGCGGCCGGCGTGGCGAAGGCCAGTCGGACCACGTGACCATCGCCGGTGGCGGCACCGGCGCGTCGCCGGTGTCGTCGATCAAGCACGCCGGCACGCCGTGGGAACTGGGCCTGGCGGAAGACGCGCAGACGCTGGTGCTGAACCGGCTGCGCGGGCGCATCGCCGTGCAGGCTTCACGCCGATGAAGACGGGCCGCGACGTCGTGATCGGCGCGATGCTCGGCGCCGACGAATTCGGCTTCGCGACGGCACCGCTGGTCGTCACCGGCTGCATCATGATGCGCAAGTGCCATCTGAACACCTGCCCGGTCGGCGTCGCCACGCAGGACCCGGTGCTGCGCCGGAAATTCAGCGGGCAGCCCGAGCACGTCGTCAACTACATGTTCTTCGTCGCCGAGGAAGTGCGCGAGCTGATGGCGCAGCTGGGCTTCCGCACGTTCGACGAGATGATCGGACGCGCGGACCTGCTCGACATGCGCGCGGGGATCGCGCACTGGAAGGCGCGCGGCCTCGACTTCTCGCGCGTGTTCCACCAGCCCAAGATGCCCGCCGAGGTCGCACGCTCGCGACGGGAGGAGCAGGACCACGGGCTGCAGGGCGCGCTCGACCACCAGCTGATCGCCGGGGCGCAGCCGGCGCTGGCGAACGGGCAGCCGGTGCGGCTGACGTTCCGGATCCGCAACGCGAACCGGTCCGTCGGCGCGATGCTGTCCGGCATGGTCGCGCGGCAGCACGGCCACGAAGGCCTGCCGGAGGACACGATCCACGTCGCGTTCGAAGGGATCGCCGGGCAGAGCTTCGGCGCGTTCCTGTCGCGCGGCGTCACGTTCGAGCTGCAGGGCGCGACCAACGACTACGTCGGCAAGGGACTGTCCGGCGGCCGGATCGTCGTGTATCCGGACCCCACGTGCCCGGCCAAGCCCGAGGACAACATCGTCATCGGCAACACGGTGATGTACGGCGCCATCGAGGGCGAGGCGTACTTCCGCGGCGTGGCCGGCGAACGCTTCTGCGTGCGCAATTCCGGCGCGAGCGCCGTCGTCGAGGGAACGGGCGACCACGGCTGCGAATACATGACCGGCGGTACCGTCGTCGTGCTCGGGCCGACCGGCCGCAACTTCGCGGCGGGCATGAGCGGCGGCATCGCCTACGTCTACGATGCGGACGGTACGTTCGCGCAGCGCTGCAATGCGTCGATGGTCGCGCTCGAACCCGTGCTGGCCGAGGCTGCGCAGGCGGCGGCGGAGAAGGAGCTCGCGGCCGGCGGCAAGGGCCGCGAGCGCCACGCGCAGAGGGCCGACGAGGCGATCGTGCGCGAACTCGTCGAGCGGCACCTGCGGTTCACCGGCAGCACGCTGGCGCTCGCGTTGCTCGACGACTGGGAGGCCGCGCGCGCCCGCTTCGTCAAGGTGTTCCCGCACGAATACCGGCGGGCGCTCACCGAGATGCATGCGAGGAAGGGCGCGCCGAAGGCGGCGCCGGCAAAGCAGAAGGCTGCGGCGTAACGCATGGGCAAGGTCACCGGATTCCTGGAGCTGCAGCGCATCACGGAAGCGGCCGAGCCCGCCAACGAGCGCGTGCGGCACTACCGCGAGTTCGTCATCGCGCTGCACGACGACGAGGCTGCGA
Source organism: Burkholderiales bacterium (assembly GCA_046347755.1). Lineage (GTDB taxonomy): Bacteria > Pseudomonadota > Gammaproteobacteria > Burkholderiales > Casimicrobiaceae > VBCG01. Next base: position 238,796 of record JAXMFM010000003.1, read on the forward strand.
AACAGGGCGCGCGGTGCATGGACTGCGGCATCCCGTTCTGCCAGAGCGGCTGCCCGATCCACAACGTCATTCCCGACTGGAACGACCTCGTGTACCGCCACCAGTGGCGGCGCGCGCTCGAGGTGCTGCACTCGACCAACAACTTCCCCGAGTTCACCGGCCGCGTCTGCCCGGCGCCGTGCGAGGCGTCGTGCACGCTGAACATCAACAACGATCCCGTCGGCATCAAGTCGATCGAGCACTTCATCATCGACAAGGGCTGGGAACTGGGCTGGGTCGAGCCGCAACCGCCCGCGACCAAGACCGGACGCCGCGTCGCGGTGGTCGGCTCGGGACCGGCGGGCCTGGCGTGCGCGCAGCAGCTGGCGCGCGCCGGCCACGACGTCGTGCTGTACGAGAAGGCCGACCGCATCGGCGGCCTGCTGCGCTATGGCATCCCCGACTTCAAGATGGAGAAGCACCTGATCGACCGGCGGATGGCGCAGATGGCCGAGGAGGGCGTCACGTTTCGCCCGAATTCGCACGTCGGCGTCGACATCCCGGCGCAGCGGCTGCTCGCCGAGTACGACGCGGTCGTGCTGACCGGCGGCGCCGAGGCGCCGCGCGACCTGGCCGTGCCGGGCCGCGACCTGGCCGGCGTGCACTTCGCGATGGAATTCCTGCCGCAGCAGAACAAGGTCGTCGCCGGCGACAAGGTCGGCGGACAGATCATGGCCACCGGCAAGCACGTCGTCGTGATCGGCGGCGGCGACACCGGATCGGACTGCGTGGGCACGTCGAACCGCCACGGCGCCGCGTCGGTCACGCAGTTCGAGCTCCTGCCGCAGCCGCCGGAGGAGGAGAACAAGCCGCTCGTGTGGCCGAACTGGCCGATCAAGCTCCGCACGTCGTCGTCGCACGAGGAAGGCTGCTCGCGCGACTGGTCGGTCACGACCAAGCGCTTCGAAGGACGCAACGGCAAGGTCGAGAAGCTGATCGCGGCGCGCGTGGAGTGGCAGCGCGAAGGCAACGGCCCGATGAAGATGGTCGAGATTCCCGGCAGCGAGTTCGAGCTCAAGGCCGACCTCGTGCTGTTCGCGATGGGTTTCTTGGGACCCGTGCAATCGGGATTGCTCGAGCAATTCGGCGTCGAGCGCGACGGACGCACCAACGTGAAGGCCGACACCGAGTCCTACCGGACGTCGGTGCCCAAGGTCTTCGCCGCAGGCGACATGCGACGGGGTCAGTCGCTGGTCGTCTGGGCGATCCGCGAAGGACGCCAGGCGGCGCGTTCCGTCGACGAGTTCCTGATGGGGACTTCGACGCTGCCGCGTTAGAGTTCCGACGTGACGGAGATCCTGACGCTCGACATCGTCGGCTGGCGGCCGCAGCTGCCGCCCGGCGCGCAGTCGGCAGCCGTGCAGGCGATCGAAGGCGGCGGCGTGGTCGTGCTGCCGAACGTCCGCTTCGCGCTCTCGGAGCGCGAGCGGCGCTTCCTGTCGCCGTCGTGGTCCGACGGCCGCGCGAAGAACGTGAGCCTCGACGGCACGCGACTGAAAGGCGCGCGCGGCGGCGAGCGCGACCTCGCGGAGCTCGCGGCGATGGTGGCGCGCTTCGCCGAGGACGCGGCGGCGCTGGTCGCGACGCTGTTCCCGCGCTATGCGCCCTATGTGAAGCGCGCGCGCACGAGCTTCCGGCCGCAGCCGGCGGTGGGTCGCGACGTCTCGTGGCGCAAGGACGATTCCCGCCTGCACGTCGACGCGTTTCCGTCGCGACCCAACCGCGGCGAGCGGATCCTGCGCGTGTTCTCGAACGTGAATCCCGAGCAGCCGCGCGTGTGGCGCGTCGGCGAGTCGTTCGAGACGATGGCCAGGACGCTGCTGCCGCGCGTGCGCGCGCCGCTGCCGGGTTCGTCGGCGGTGCTGGCGGCGCTGCACGTGACGAAGGGACGGCGCAGCGGCTACGACCATCTGATGCTCGGCCTGCACGACCGCGCGAAGGAAGACATGGCGTACCAGCGCGAATGCGAGCAGCAGGTCGTGCCGTTCGCGCCCGGCACCACGTGGCTGTGCTTTTCCGACCAGGTGATGCACGCGGCGGTGTCCGGCCAGTACATGCTCGAGCAGACGATCCACCTGCCGGTGTCGGCGCTGTACGACCCCGCCCGCGCACCGCTCGCGATCCTCGAGCGGCTGACCGGGCGTGCGCTCACGTAGGAATCCGATGATCGAAAACGACACGTTCCTGCGCGCGCTGCGCCGCGAGCCCACGCCGCACACGCCGGTGTGGCTGATGCGCCAGGCGGGGCGCTACCTGCCCGAATACAACGTCACGCGCGCGAAGGCGGGCAGCTTCATGGCGCTCGCGACGAATCCCGGCCTCGCCACCGAGGTCACGCTGCAACCGCTCGACCGCTTTCCGCTGGACGCCGCGATCCTGTTCTCCGACATCCTGACGATTCCCGACGCGATGGGCCTGGGGCTGTCGTTCGCCGAAGGCGAAGGGCCGCGATTCGCCCGCACCGTGCGCGACGAGGCCGCCGTGCGCGCGCTCGCCGTGCCGGACGCGGACAGGCTCCGCTACGTGTTCGACGCGGTCGCGCAGATCAAGCGTGCGCTGCGCGGGCGCGTGCCGCTGATCGGGTTCGCCGGCAGCCCGTTCACGCTCGCCTGCTACATGATCGAAGGCGGCGGCAGCCCGGACTTCGCGCGCGTGCGCCAGATGGCCTATCAGCGGCCGGACCTGCTCGCACAGCTCGTCGACGTCAACGCGCGCGCGGTGACCGCGTACCTGAACGAGCAGATCGCGAGCGGCGCGGATGCCGTGATGATCTTCGACACGTGGGGCGGTCTGCTCTCGACGGCCGCGTACCGGCGGTTCTCGCTGGCGCCCATGCGCGACATCGTCGCGAACCTCGCGCGCGGCGCCGACGGGCGACCGGTGCCGTCGATCGTGTTCACCAAGGGCGGCGGCCACTGGCTCGCCGATCTCGCCGCGTGCGGGGCTTCGTGCGTTGGCCTCGACTGGACCGTCGACATCGCCGCGGCGCGCACCGCCATCGGCGATCGCGTCGCCCTGCAGGGCAATCTCGATCCGCTCGTGCTGCTGACCGATCCGCAGACCGTCGCCCGCGAGGCCGCGGCGATCGTCCGCGCCGCCGGGCCGGCGCCGGGCCACGTGTTCAACCTCGGGCACGGCATCGTGCCCGCCACGCCGCCCGACAACGTCGCCGCGCTGGTGGAGGCGGTCCACGCCACCTCGCGCGCATGCCGCGCCGCTGCTTGATCCGCGGCCGATTCCCCAGCGCAATTGCCCGCAAACCCGCGCCAGTGCTTGTGTTGCGGGCTCTTGACAAACGGACGAAAGCGGGCTCCTCCGCGCCAGTTATGCACATTGGCGGCGCGCAGGGGCTGCACGCGTTGCACGCGTTTCGGCGCCGTTCGAGCGATGCTGCAACCGATTGAGCTGCAACGAGTTTTTTGCGACGAGCCCGGGAGGCTCCCTGCGACGGGGCACACGCGCGTCATAATCGATCGCAGCGCGCGCCCACTTACGCACAAAGTTATACACAGCCGATGTGCGATGTTCGTTCGGTCCTTACGAATGAATGACTTGGGCGCGAATGCTCCGGTGGGTCTTGAGGACTTGGAATACTACAACTCGCGCGTCGCACCGATGAAATCGCGCGCGGCGCCGTGCCGGTAGCGACATGCCGATAGCAAAATGCCGGTTGCACGCGTAGCGCTGCCCGTCGCCGCCGACACGCCGTTCGACTATTGGGTGCCGGACGGCCTCGCCGTCGCACGCGGCGGCATCGTGCGCGTGAAGCTCGGCAAGCGCGCGCTCGTCGGCGTGATCGTCGAGACCGTGCGCGAATCGGCGGTCGCGCAAGCGAAGCTGCAGCCGATCGTCGACGTCGTTACGGGCCCGCAACTGCCCGACGACGTGCTCGATCTCGCCGCGTTCGTCGCAGCGTACTACCAGGAGCCGCTGGGCATGGCGCTCGCGCTCGCGGTGCCGCCGCTCACCGACGCGAAACGCGCGCGCCGTGCGCCGCCCGCGATCGAACCGGTCGTCGAAGCGCGCGTCGACCTCAACGCGGATCAGCGGCAGGCGGTGTCGGCGATCCGCGCGGCGAACGGCGCGTTTGCGCCGTTCCTGCTGCACGGCGTCACCGGCAGCGGCAAGACCGACGTCTACCTGGCGGCCGCCGACGCTGTACTCGACAGCGGCGGCCAGGTGCTGATGCTGGTGCCCGAGATCAACCTGACGCCGCAGCTCGTCGCGCGGATCCGAGCCGCGCGGCCCGGGCTCAGGGTCGCGACGCTGCACAGCGCGCTCGCCGCCGGCGAGCGGCGGGCCGAGTGGCTGGCGGCCGCCAGCGGCGAGGCCCGGCTGGTCCTCGGCACGCGGCTCGCCGTCTTCACGCCGCTGCCGGCGCTCGGGCTCGTCGTCGTCGACGAGGAGCAGGACGCGTCGTACAAGCAGCAGGACATGGTCCGCTATCACGCGCGCGACGCCGCGGTCTGGCGCGCGCGCCGGCGCGAAGTGCCGGTGGTGCTGGGCAGCGCGACGCCTTCGCTGGAATCGTGGTTCCACGCGCGCGGGGGCCGCTACCGTCGCCTCGACCTGCCGCGGCGCGCCGACCCGCGCGCCGCGCTGCCCGTCGTCCGCTTCGCGGGCAACCGCGCGGCGCGCTCGCTGGACGGCGTGGGCGACGCGCTGCGCGACGCGATCGCCGCGCGGCTCGCCCGAGGCGAGCAGTCGCTGGTGTTCGTCAACCGCCGCGGCTTCTCGCCGTCGCTCGTGTGCGCCGCCTGCAAGTGGGAAGCGCAGTGCCCGCGCTGCAGCGCACGCCTTACCACGCACCGCGAGCCGCCGTCGCTGCGCTGCCATCACTGCGGCCACGCCGAGCGCGTTCCGCGCGCCTGCCCCTCGTGCGGCAACGCGGACCTGCTGCCGCTCGGCTACGGCACGCAGCGGCTCGAACGAACGCTGGCCGACGCGTTTCCCGCAGCGCGCATCGCCCGCGTGGACCGCGACAGCACGCGCGCGAAGCACGCGTTCGCGGCCGTGCGCGACCGGATGACCGGCAACGAGCTCGACATCCTCGTCGGCACGCAGATGCTGGCGAAAGGCCACGATTTTCCGCGGCTGACGCTGGTTGGCGTGCTCGGCGCCGACAACGCGCTGTACAGCGCCGACTTCCGTGCCACCGAGCGCCTGGCTGCGCTGCTGATGCAGGTCGCGGGGCGCGCGGGCCGGGCCGGGCTGCCCGGCGAGGTGATCGTGCAGACGGACTTCGCCGACCATCCGGTGTTCGCGGCGGTCGCCGCGCACGACTATCCGCGCTTCGCCGACGTGCTGCTCGCCGAGCGGCGCGACGCGCAGCTGCCGCCGTACGCGCACGTCGCGCTGCTCGCGGCCGAAGCGCATCGGCGCGACGACGTCGACGCCTTCCTCGGCGCGGCGCATGCGGCGGGCGTGGCGCTCGCCGAAGGCGCGCACCGCGACGTGCGCGTCTATTCGCCGGTCCCGGCGCTGCTCACGCGCAAAGCCGGCTACGAGCGCGGGCAGCTGGTCGTGCAGAGCGAGCGGCGGGCCGCGCTGCAGCGGTTCCTGCCGGAATGGCGCGTGGCGCTCGCGCAATTTCCCGGCCGCCGCGTGCGCTGGGCGCTCGATGTGGACCCGGCGGGATTCGGATGACCCGCGCCGTCTATAATCTGTCGTTTTGCACGCGATCCGCGTGCGCCGACGCCCGCACGTGACCGATCCCAAGTCCCTACTCGAACGCGCGCTCGCCGCCGCCGTCGCCACGGCGGTCCCCGAGCATGCGCAGGTGCCGTTCGTCGTCGAGCGGCCCAAGCAGGCGGCGCACGGCGACTATGCGTCGAACGTCGCGCTGGCGCTCGCCAAGCCGGCACGCCGCAATCCGCGGCAGCTCGCCGAAGCGATCGTCGCGGCGCTGCCCGCGACGGACGTCGTCGCGCGCGCCGAGATCGCCGGCGCGGGTTTCATCAATTTCACGCTGGTGCCCGCCGCGCGGCAGTCGATCGTCGCCCGCGTGCTTGCCGAAGGCGACGCGTTCGGCACGTCGAGCGCGCATGCGGGCGAGCAGGTGATGGTCGAGTTCGTTTCGGCCAATCCCACCGGCCCGCTGCACGTCGGCCACGGCCGCCAGGCGGCGCTCGGCGATGCGATCGGCAGCCTGCTGGCGACGCAGGGCTACGCGGTCACCCGCGAGTTCTACTACAACGACGCGGGCCAGCAGATCGAGAACCTCGCGGTCTCGGTGCGCGCGCGCGCCAAGGAGCTGCTGGGCGAGCACGCGGCGTTTCCCGAGGACGGCTATCGCGGCGACTACATCCGCGAGCTCGCGCAGCGGTTCTTGGACGAAGTCGGACACGACCTGTCGGACATCGAGGCCATCCGCCACTTCGCGGTCGCCGAATTGCGCAAGGAACAGGATCGCGACCTGCTGGCGTTCGGCGTGCGGTTCGACCGCTACTACCTCGAGAGCTCGCTGTACACGGACGGCCGGGTCGACACCACGGTGGAGCGGCTGGTCGCGTCGGGCATGACGTACGAGAAGGACGGCGCGCTGTGGCTGCGCACGACCGCATTCGGCGACGACAAGGACCGCGTGATGCGCAAGTCGGACGGCGGCTACACGTACTTCGTGCCGGACGTCGCCTATCACGTGACCAAGTGGGAGCGCGGCTTCCCGAAGGTCATCAACGTGCAGGGCGGCGACCACCACAGCACGGTCACGCGCGTTCGCGCCGGCCTGCAGGCGCTCGGCATGGGCATTCCGGAAGGCTATCCCGACTACGTGCTGCACAAGATGGTCACCGTGATGCGCGGCGGCGAGGAAGTGAAGATCAGCAAGCGCGCCGGCAGCTACGTGACGATCCGCGAGCTGGTCGACGAGGCCGGCCGCGACGCGGTCCGCTACTTCCTCGTGTCGCGCAAGGCGGACAGCGAGTTCGTGTTCGACATCGACCTCGCGCGCTCGCAGTCCGACGACAACCCGGTCTATTACGTGCAGTACGCGCACGCGCGCATGTGCTCGGTGCTGCGGCAGGCGGGGATCGCGCCGGCGGACGCCGCCGCGCTGCTGCGTGCCGCCGACACGTCGCCGTTGTCGAGCCCGTACGAGGAGGCGCTGCTGCGCAGGCTCGCCGACTATCCCGAGGAGCTCGCGACCGCCGCGCGCGACCTGGCGCCGCACCAGCTCACGATTTACCTGAAGGAATTGGCCCGGGAATTCCACAGTTACTATAATGCGGAGCGCTTTCTGATCGACGACCAACCCGTGCGCCTTGCGCGGCTCGCGCTGGCGGTGGCGACCGGGCAGGTGTTGCGCAACGGCTTGTCGGTGCTGTCGATTTCCGCGCCGGAACAGATGTAGCGACGTCGCCGGCGTGAACGCTTCCGGCCGGAGCGTTGCCTAACCGACGCCGCGGACCGCAGCCCGCGAACCCAGCAAGCCTCCTTCAGACGACCATGCCCAGCGCCGCCCAACCCCGAAACGCCGCTCCGCGGCCGCGCGCGGCACGCCGGCGCGCCGCCGGCGGAACGCTGATCGGCGTGTTCATCGGCCTCGTGCTGGGCCTGGGGCTCGCCGCCGGCGTCGCGTATTACCTGATGAAGGCGAACGGCCCGTTCGCGGTCCAGGGCGGCCCGCGCGAGGCCGTGCGCGAGGGCACCAAGTCGGCCAGGGCCGAGCGGAGCGATCCGGCCGCCGACAAGCCGCGCTTCGACTTCTACAAGATCCTGCCGGGCGTCGAGGAGCCGAAAGTCCAGGCCGAAGCGAAGAAGTCGCCGGACCGCGCCGTCGCCGACCAGGCGAAGGAAAAGGCGGCCGAAAAGGCAGCCGAGAAGGCGACGGACAAGTCCGCGGACAAGGCGGCGGCCAAGGCGGCCGAGAAGGGCGCCGAAAAGGTCGCGGCCGCGGAGGCCACGTCGGCCGCCAAGCTTCCCGAGCGTTTCTGGCTGCAGGCGGGTTCGTTCGCGTCGGAGGCCGACGCCGAGAACCTGAAGGCGCGGCTCGCGTTCGCCGGCTGGCAGGCGAGCGTCCAGCTGGGCACGCTGCCCGACAAGGGCACGCGCTATCGCGTGCGCCTCGGCCCGTACGACAACACCGAGGAATTGAACCGAATCCGCAGCGACCTGACCAAGAACGGGTTCGACGTTGCGGTCATCAAGTTCTGACATCAACCCAGGCACGGAACGTCCGTGCGGAACTCTCCAGGAGCAGGCATGAGCGTCACAAGAAACTCCAGCGCCTTCGGCATCGTCGCCCGCGTCGTGGCGACCGCGTGCGTCGCCGCGGCGTTCGTCGCGCCGGCCGGCGCGCAGAACATGGTCGAAGGCCAGAATTACGCCCGGCTGCGCAATCCGCAACCGGTGGAAACCGGCAAGAACATCGAGGTGATCGAGTTCTTCTCGTACGGCTGCCCGCACTGCGGCGAGCTGGAGCCGATCCTCCAGAACTGGCTGAAGAACAAGCCGGCCGACGTGACGTTCCGCCGCGTGCCGGTCATGTTCCAGCCCAAGTGGGAAACCTTGGCCAAGGTCTACTATACGATCGACGCGCTGGGGGAAGACATGAAGCTGTCGCCCGAAGTGTTCGCCGCCATCCACGGCAAGGGCACGAACCTGGCCAACGAGAAGGACTTCTTCGACTGGGCCGCGAGCAAGGGCCTCGACCGCAAGAAGGTCGAGGACCTGTTCAACTCGTTCGCCATCGTCGGCAAGGTGAACCGCGCGAAGCAGCTGGCGCAGGTGTACGGCATCCAGTCGGTGCCGACGGTCATCGTCGACGGCAAGTACGCGACCGGGCCGGAGCGCCTGTCGGGCGGGCACTCCGGCATGCCGCTGATGATCGACGCGCTCGTGCAGAAATCGCGCGCCGAACGACCGAAGACGTAGCAATCCCGCGCCGTGCGTGTCTTCCTCACCGGCGCGTCATCGGGCCTGGGTGAGGCGCTCGCACGGCACTACGCGGCGGGCGGCGCCACGCTCGGCCTGTTCGCGCGGCGCGAGTCCGAGCTCGCCCGCCTCGCGGAAGCGCTGGCGCCGGCGACGGTCGCCGTCTATGCGGGCGACGTGCGCGACGCCGATGCGCTCGCCCGCGCCGCTGCGGACTTCATCGACCGTTTCGGCGCGCCCGACGTGGTCATCGCGAATGCCGGCATATCGCGCGGCGCGCTGACCGACGAGCCCGGCGACCTGCCGGCGTTCCGCGCGATCCTCGAGACCAACGTGCTCGGCATCGTGCACACGTTCTCGCCGTTCATGGCCGCGCTGCGCGCCGCCGACCGCGGCACGCTGGTCGGCGTCTCCCGCGTGGCCGGCTTCCGCGGCCTGCCGGGGTCGGGCGCCTACTCGGGATCGAAGGCCGCCGCGATCGCCTACCTCGAGAGCCTGCGCGTCGAGCTCCACGGCACCGGCATTTCGGTCGTGACGATCTGTCCCGGCTTCGTCGCGACGCCGCTGACCGAGCGCAACCCGTATCCGATGCCGTTCCTGCTGCAGCCGGACAAGGCGGCGCGGCTGATGGCGCGCGCGATCGCGCGCCGCCGCCGCTTCTACGTGCTGCCTTGGCAGATGGCGCTGCTCGGCAAGGTGCTGCGCGTGGCGCCGCGCGCGCTGTACGACCGCGTGTTCGCAGGACGCAAGCGCAAGCCGCGGCACGCGGAGTGAGCGCCGATCGGGGCTGTCACACCGACTGGGCCGGTGTCGAGCACACGCCTGCCGGGCCCGATGCGCGGATCGCGTGCCTGGTGCCGAGTCTCACGGAGCTGCTGTTCGCGCTCGGCCTCGGCCCGCAGGTCGTCGCCCGCACCGGTTTCTGCGTGCATCCGCCGGAGGCGAAGCGCGTCGCGAAGGTCGGCGGCACGAAGGACCCGGATCTCGCGCGGCTGCGCGAGCTGGCGCCGACGCACCTGGTCGTCAACGTCGACGAGAACCGGCGCGAGGTCGTCGACGCGGCGCGCGCGTTCGTGCCGCACGTGATCGTCACGCACCCGATGGCACCGGCCGACAATGCGCGTCTTTTCGCGCTGTTCGGCGCGCTGTTCGATCGCGCGCGCGCGGCGGACCGGCTGGCGGCGCAGCTCGACGCCGCGCTGGCGGCCGCCGGCACCGTCGCGCGCGAGCTTCCGCGCGAGGACGTGCTGTACGTGATCTGGCGCAAGCCGTGGATGACGGTGTCGCGCGACACGTACGTCGGCGCGACGCTCGCGCACGTCGGCTGGGACACGGTGCCCGAGCGCGCCGCGCAGCGCTATCCGGAGGTCGCCGACGACGGCGCGCCGTGGCGCGATGCGCGACGCATCCTGTTGTCGACGGAGCCGTATGCGTTCCGCGCGCGCGACGTCGACGCGCTCGCGCGGCGGTGGCGCAAGCCCGTGCACCTGGTCGACGGCGAATGGACGTCGTGGTACGGCGTGCGCGCGATCGCCGGGCTCACGGCGCTTGCGAATCTGCGCGCGTCGCTCGCGGCCTGATGCGCCTGCGAAAAGGGCCGCCGTTGCCGGCGGCCCTCGCGCTGTCGGCCCGCGTTCCGCTCAGGGCCCGAATACGTCGATGGGCTGCAAGTCGAACGCACACACCCAGCACCCGCCGGACACCGCGATGCCGAGGATCGTCGAATAGGTATTGAGGTGCGGGACCGTTGCATCGGCCGGCACGAAGCTCGCGCTGCCGTCGCTGTTCGCCATCAGCGTGAACGCGCGGACGGGAGCGTGCGGCAGCGTGCTGAAGTTCACCCAGTTCGGATAGTTGGTGTAGAACTGCATGTTGCCGGCAGGACTGACGATGTTCGGCGCTTCCAGGAAGATGCCCTGGAACTGCTTGCCCGTGGTCGTCCAGCCCTGATTGACGAGCACGCCGTTCAGGTCGAGATCGTTGCCCGCCTTCAGCACGATCGCGCCCGGGAACACGAAGTCGTTCGTGCCGCCGTTGACCAGCGCGAGGGAAACCGTTCCCTGCACGATCATGCTGCCGCCGCCATAGGCCGGCTCCGGCGTGCCCGGCGGGCGAACCGCTCCCGGCGCCAGCGGACTGTTGTTCGGCGGCGACGTGAATCCGGCGGGCCACGACGACGGCATCCACACCGTGCCGCGGCCGTTGATCGTCAGGTTCAGGACCTGCGGCGCGGGCCCGTAGGCGTTGACGGTGAGGGCCACCTTGTTGTCGGTGCTGCCGTAAAGCTGCAGCCCGTTCGCCAGGTACTGGTTGCCGTTGACCGGATTGTTGGCGTTGCCGAACGTGGCGATCGTGGTGGCATCGCCCTTGTACTGGCCGCCCCCCTTGATGTTCGCGCCGAGCAGCTGGAGTCCGCTGCCGCCGTCGACCACGCCGAGGTTCTCGATGTTCTTCCCGGTGAACGCGGTGCTGCCGAGCGCATCGACGGTCAGCCCTGACGGCGCCTGCACGAAGCCGCTCCCTCCGATCGCGAATCCGTTGCCGTTGCGCAGGTAGACGAGCGGCGGCGGCGCCCCGTTGCCGCCCTGCGCCGCGAACGTGCCGAAGACGTTGCTGGCCGCGCCGCTGGTGTCGACGAGCACCAGCGTCTGTCCGGTCGCGCCCGAGCGGATCGTGATGGACTTTCCGGGATCCGTGTTGAAGCCCTGGAATTCGATCCGGGAGAACGAGCCCTGCGCACCCGGGACCGTTCCGAACTGGATCACCACGTTCGACTGGAAGTTCGAGATGACGTTGCCGTTGAGGGTCGCGCCCGTCACCGAAATCGTGCCGTAGGGGTTGGTGATGATCGTCGCGATGCCGGGGCCGCCGGGAATGATCGTCTGCAGGTAGTTGGCGGACACCGACGGATTGTTGCTGGCATCGCCGCTGTACGAGGCGAGGATGTTGTGCGAGCCCAGCGCGAGGCTGGAGGTCGAGCACGTCGCGGTGCGGACGTTGCCGCCGCCGGTGAGCGCGACGGCACTGCAGCCGCCGATCGTGGTGCCGTTGTCGGTGAACGCCACCGTGCCCGTCGGCGCATTGCCGGTGACCGTTGCGGTGAAGGTAACCAGCGTGCCCGCGACGGCGGGATTGTTGGTGCCGCTCAAGGCCGTCGTCGTGTTCGTCGGGCCGCCGCAGGCCGCCGTGGTGAAGGTGGCGTCCGCGCCGTTGGTGGTTCCGTTGACGTTCGCTCCCACCGCCCGGAAGTGGAACAGCGTGTTGCACGCGAGGCCGCCGATGGCCGCCGACACCGCCGCGCCCGATGCGCCCGAGCCCAGCGGGCTCTGGGCCGCGGTTGCGGTGCTACCGTAGCCGGTGGTCGTTCCGTACTGGAAGGTCACGGTGGTGCTGGCGCCGTTGCTGCTGACGGTGCCGTTGAGCGTCGCACCGGTGGCCGTGATGGCGGTTGCGGGATTCGTCGTCACGGTCGGGCCGGGCGGGGCGGCGCCGATCGTGAAGTTCGTGTCCGAGATGTCGAAGAAAATGTTGTTGCTGCAGGCGACCTTGACGCGCGCCGTCGTCGAATTCGTGGCGGGAATCGTCACGTTCTGCGAGCCGTCGTTGGGCGTCGCCGCGGCAAGCGTCGTCGGAAAGGTCTGGCCGCCGTCGGTGGAGAGCAGGATGTTGACGTTGGCGCAGCTCACCGGAGCGGCGGTCGTGTTCGCGACGTTCCACGTCACGGTCTGCGTGCTGCCGCCGGGCCACGTCACCGCGGTGTTGGGCGACGTGACGGTGAACGGTCCCGCGGCCGTCGTCACGTTGAAAGCCAGCGTCGCGTAGGCCACGCCGCCGCCGCCGCTGCGGTTGTCGCGCACGGTCAACCGGAAATTCAGCGCGCGCGACACGTTCGGCAGGACCTCGCCGATGACCGTCGTATTGGCCAGCAAGTCGGAGAGCCGCGGAAAGGTCCGCGTCGGACTGGCAGTTGCGTTCCACGAGCGGAAGAACGGCGGGACGTTCGCCCTGTTGGGCGGGCCGCCCCCGCCGGTGTCGAGATCGAACTCTTCCCAGTTGTAGGTCAGCGGATCGCCGTTGGCGTCGGTCGCGGACCCGGTGAGCGCGAACGGCGTTTGCGCCGGAATGGTGAAGCCGCTGCCTCCCACGGAAGGCACCGGCACGCTGTTGCCCGTTGCGGTGGTGACCGGGCACGAATTGCCGTTTGGGCCCTTCGTGTAGGCCACGATCTCGTCGAAGCTCACCGTGTGGAAGTAGGGATCGCTGTGCGGCTGCAGGTCGTCCGCGCCGCAGATGCCGGCGTACGCCATGATCGTCGAGCCGCTGCCGGGCTCGTAGGCGGTCGACGCGTTGCGGTTGCCGCCGCCGCAGTTGCTCGCCACGCTGTTGAACGTGTGGTTGCCGCCGAACTGATGGCCCATTTCGTGGGCGACGTAGTCGACATAGAAAGCGTCGCCGGTCGGCGCGGAAAGCCCGGTGACGCCGCGTGCCTTGAGGCCGGCGCGGCAGGGAACCCCCAGGCTGGCGATGCCGCCGCCGCCCGTGCTGAAGACATGGCCGATGTCGTAGTTGGCGGTACCGATCACAGCGTCGATGTTGGTCTGGTTCTGGCCCAGCATCGTGGATCCGCTGTTGTTGGTATACGGATCGGTGTTCGGGTCGGTATAGACGAGCAGGTTGTTGTTGGCCACCAGCTGCAGGCGCACGGCGACCTCGGTCTCGTAAATGCCCGTCACGCGATTGACCGCGGTGACGATCGCCGCCTGGCCCAGCGCGACGGTGCCGCCGAAAAAGGCCGTGTATTCCCCCGTCGCGGCCACCGCCAGACGATACGTGCGCAACTCCGTCCCGGACACTGCGGCCGGCGACATCGCCATCAGCTGGCGAATCTCGGCCGACCGGAGCCCGCCCGGGTCCTCCGGCGGGAGCTCGAAGAACCCGCCGCGGCCCGGCGGCGCCACGAGGTCGCGCGTGTAATAGCTGATGTAGTGCGCGGTGTCGTTGCGGCTGTACGGGTCGATGAAGACGCGGCCGCGCTCCGCCGACAGTACCATCGCGTGGAATCCCAGCGGCGTCCAGTCGAGCCGCACCGTCGCCGCAGGATCGTCGATGCCCTGCCCGGCCCACGTCCTGATCTCGGGAAACTTGGCCGCCAGCTCCGGCGCCATGACGGCGGTCTCGACGATCTCGAAGCGCCCGACGTCGCCGTCGGGCATCGGCAGCGAAACGACGACCGGGTTGGCCCGCGCGGCCTCCGTGCCCTCCATCGCGGCCGGGAAGAACTGCTGCTGCAGCGCCTGCGGGTTGAGCGCCACCACCCGGTAGCGCTGGGGCACCGTCAACCGCTCGCCCGCAACCTGGAAGTCCCCTTCCGCGACGTCGCGCCACAAGCCGCCGCTGGCCGCCATCAGGTCGGGCGCGTTCGGGGGTGCGGCACCTGCCGGCGCGCAGACGAGCAGCAGGCATGCCGCGACGATCCGCGCGAATGAGTAGAAGGTCCGGGGCGATCCAGTGGCCAAGATGTCTCTCCGTCGCGCGCGTTCAGCCGGATCGATGCTGGTTCCGCACGCTGACGGACTCGTCAACACGTCGGTGACGCAAAGAATCCAACCGGATACCCCGCAGTATTTAATATCCGTTGATTCGGGTCAACGAACGGGAATTCCGGCCGTACCGCGCGACAGCGGATCGGGCGGCGCTCGCGAAACCGCACGTTTCGCGCAAGCGGAAGCACCAACGAAAAGGGCCGCCGTTGCCGGCGGCCCTCGCGCTGCGTGTTGCCGGCGCTTACAGCGGGACGCGAATCCCCACGGTGACCGCCCAGTAGTCGCCGTCGCCCTTGCTGGCCGACGCGTTGCCGGAGATGAAGCCGGTGACGTTGCCGAAATCGCGGCTGACGCCGACGTCGAACAGCCACCAGTTGTCGTCCTGCTGGAAGCCCGGCATCGTGTACCAGCCGTTCAGCGTGTTCGCCTTGGCGCTCACCTGCCGCGTGTCCGCCTGGAAGTTGTATTCCCAGGTCGCGCGCGCGAACGGGCGGAAGCCGCCGACGTTGCCGGTCGCCTGCCAGCCCAGGCTCGACCAGAACGAGTCGTTGTTCTGCTGGCCGAACGTCAGCGCCGTGCTGTCGCTGCCGTTCTCGCTGAACTGGCGGACGACGATCTTCTCGTACGTCAGCTTGAGGAACGGGCCGTGGTCGATGTTCGAATACTTGAACCAGTAGCCGCCGAGCAGCCGGCCGACCACGTGGTAGCCGGTGGTGTCGCCCGACTCCGTGCGCGTCGTCGGGCCGAGCGCGATCGTACGGTTGCTCGAGAAGTCGAGCGAGCCCGCGCCCAGCGTGGCGCCGACGTACCACGGGCCTTCCCCGTAGCCGCCGTAGAACGTGATCATCGGCTCGCGCAGCTTGAAGTCGCCGCCGCCGTTGCCGAAGCTGCCGTCGTAGTCGGAGTACGCGAACTGGATGCCCGCGAGCATCTTGTCGCTGACGCGATAGTCGGCGCCGACGGAGATCGTGTTGATGTTGCCGTTGCCGGACAGGCTGTTGCCGAAGATGTCGGCGTCGGCGTAGTCGTAGGCGGCCCACGCCTGGATCTTGCCGGGCGAGCCCGGCGCGTTGATCGCCGACATCATCCGGCCGTCCAGCGCGCGCCAGTTCGCGCGCTCGACGTCCATCGGCGCCTCGCCCAGCGCCGCCATCTGCATCGGGCCGGTGATCATCGACATGATCGCCTGCGTCTGCAGCAGGTCGGCGCCGGTCGTCGGGTGAATGACGTCGGCGAACACCCAGGTCAAGGGGTTGCCGTTCGGCACCAGCGTCGACGGCGTGCAGTTGAGCGCGCTCTGCACCGTGCAGACCGGCGACGTCGCATTGACAAAGCCGTACAGCGCAGGACTGGCGATGATTTCGCCAAGCAGCGCCGACGTGTTGAACTGTACGACCTGCAGGCCGGCGCTCGCGACCGCGGCGTTGAGCGTCGTATTGAAGAGCGTGGACAGGCCCGAGAACAGCTGCACGGCCTGCGGTCCCTGCCCCGTCGCCAGCGGCGATTTGCCGATGTCCGGCAGGTTCTGCAGGATGACGTAATTCGCGCCGGCCGCCTTGAGCTTGCCGACCTGCGTCGCGAGGTCCACCGCCGCCTGCGACACGGCCGCCTGCATCTGCGTCTGCGTGATCTGGCCGCCGAGGAATTGCTGGGCCAGCTGCAGGACGTCGTTGGCGCCGCCCTGGATCTGGTAGAGCGCGTTCGGGTTGAACGGAACCTTGGGCAGGAACTGGTTGACCTGCTGCGCGATCGAGTTGTCGGGCACGCCCGGCGGTATCGACGCCGAAGGCGAATTGACGCGGGCGCCGCCCTGCGCGAAGTCGTTGCCGCCCTGGAACGACGGCGTCACCGCGATGCCGAAGTTCTGGCCGATGTACATCGGCGTCACGAGGCCCGGATTGGTCGTGAAGCGCGAGCCGTACTGGCCGGCATCGCTCAGGCTGTCGCCGAAAACGTAAGTGTTTGTAAACTGCGCGGACGCAGTTCCGGCGGAAAGGGCGAGCGCAACGGCGCCGGCCAAGAGCGTCGGACGAAATCTCCGCATGCTGGTTCTCCTCGTGTAATGGATTGCGATGCGCGCACGGGCCGCGGTCGGCGCCCGTATCTAGACGTCGGATTCTAATGCAGAACGGGGCGCTGCGCCTCACGGCGAGCGTCAACGAACAAGGGGCCGCCGGCGTTGTCTACCCCACGATGAAGAAGAACACCGCATTCCGCGAAACCCCTTTCATGCTGCGCCGCGCAAAGCCATTTGCCCAATGGGGGCGGGGAATTGTCGCCGGCCTGCTCGCATTGTTCGCGTTGAACGCGTCCATCGCCCGCGCGCAGGACGACCTGCCCGGCCGCGTCGGCCGCGTCGCGGACGTCGCCGGCGAGTTGTTCCTCGCGCCGCAGGACCACCCCGACCAATGGGCGGCCATCGGCATCAACTACCCGGTGACCACCGGCGACAACCTGTGGGTCGGCCGGGACGGGCGCGCGGAAGTCGATTTCGGCGCGGGCCAGTTCCGGATGGCCGGCGACACCAACCTCCACCTGTCGCGGCTCGACGATCGCCAGTTCGCGCTGTTCGTCGCGCAGGGGCGCGTGCAGGTTCGCGTGCGCGTGCTGGATCCGGGCGAGACCGCGCGCATCGACACGCCCAACGCGCAGATCGTGCTGACGCGCCCGGGCTCGTACCGCGTCGACGTCAGCGACGACCGCGAGCACACGCTGCTCGTCGTCCGCGAAGGCGAAGGGAACGTGCTGACGAGCGCCGCCGTACAGCAGGTACTGCCCGGGCAGACGGCGAGCGTCGACGGCGCCGACCCCCAGTACGCGACGGTGCGCAACGGCATCGGAACCGACGGCTTCGATGCGTGGGCGGCCGGCCGCGACCGCTATTACCAGCCGGGCCGCGCGGCGTCCTACGTGTCGCCGCAGATGGTCGGCGCCGCCGACCTCGACAATTACGGAACGTGGACGCAGATGCCCGAATACGGCGCCGTCTGGTATCCGACCGCCGTCGCCCCCGATTGGGCGCCGTACCGCGACGGCTACTGGGCCGACGTGGGGCCTTGGGGGCCGACGTGGGTCGACGCCGCGCCGTGGGGCTATGCGCCGTTCCACTACGGCCGCTGGGCGTTCATCGGCGGCCGCTGGGGCTGGTGCCCGGGTGCGTACGTCGCAAGGCCGCTGTGGGCGCCCGCGCTGGTCGGCTGGGCCGGCGGCACGGGCTGGGCGATTTCGGCGTCGATCGGCGGACCCGTCTACGGCTGGGTCCCGCTGGGCTGGGGCGAACCGTTCCGCCCATGGTGGGGCCGCTGCTCGGGCGGCTG
The DNA here is from genome assembly GCA_046347755.1 of Burkholderiales bacterium. Lineage (GTDB taxonomy): Bacteria > Pseudomonadota > Gammaproteobacteria > Burkholderiales > Casimicrobiaceae > VBCG01. Next base: position 256,569 of record JAXMFM010000003.1, read on the forward strand.
CTGGGACCGCTACAACCGGCCCTACGCGGTCAACGTGGCCGTCGTGCGCCCGAACAGCCCGCCGCCGACCCGCTACGTCAACTGGAACGCGCCGGGCGGCCTCTCGGCGATGGCGGGCACCACGCTGATCGCGCGCAAGGACGTGCGCGCCAACCTGGTGAGCGTCCCCGGCGGCGTGGCCGCCAATGCGCCGGTCATGACCGGCGCGCCGATGGTGCGCACCGACCTCGGCCGCATCCCGGTGCGCCGCCCGGGCGAGGGCGCGCCGCCGCCGGCGTCGACGTTCTATCCGACGACGGCACGGACCTCGCCGCCGCCCGGCGGGCTGGGCTCGGCGGCCACGACGACCCCGCCGGCACCCGCGATGCCGGGCACGTCGCGCACGCGCTCGGTCGCCGTCCCGACGACCCCTCCGGCATCGCTGTCGCGGCAGGCGCCGCAGACGCAGGCGCCGAGTTACCAGGGCAGCGCGCCGGCCCCGGGCGGCATGGGTTCGGCGCGTACCGTGACTCAGCAGACGCCGCAGCAGTCGCCGCAGGGGATGGGCGGGCTTTCCCGGACGACGCCGTCCGCCGCGCCCGACACGCATTCGACCGGGCGGGCGGTCTCGCAGCAGGTCCCGACGGTTCAGCCGCAGGCGACCGTTCCGGCGACGACGAACGCGATGACGCGGCAGCCGGCGCGCCCGCAGCCGGTGCCGGTTCCGGCGCAATCGCAATCGATCCCGGCTTCGCCGATGGCCCGCCCGGCGCCCGTGCCCGTGCAGGTGGCGCCGGCGCCCGCGGCGCCGATGGCGCGGTCGGTGCCTGCGCCGGCACCGCAGACCCACGTCGCGCCGGCACCGGCACAAGCACCCAGCGACGGCGGCATGTCGCGCAAGGACACCCGCGGCGGCGGCAATCCGCAGAACCCCGACCGCAACCCCGACCGCAACCCGGACCGCAACACGCGCTGACGGTCGCCGAACGAAAAACGCCGGGGGGTTCCCGGCGTTTTTCGTCGCGGAGGGATCCGGTTCAGTTGGCGACCAGCGCCAGCCGTCGCCCGCCGTCGACAAGCTTCACGCGCTCGCCTTCGCGGACGGCCGGCTTGCTCGTGTACGTGAAGTTGCGCGTCGTGCCGTTGTCCATCCGGATCGCGACCGACCAGTAGGTCTTCTTCTTCGCGTTCTTCTCGACCTCGTTGCCGGCGTAGGCGCCCACGCCCGCGCCGGCGATCGTCGCGACGGTGTTGCCGCGCCCGCTGCCGATCTGGTGCCCGAGCACGCCGCCGACCACGCCGCCGGCGACGATGCCGAGGCCGGAGCCCTGGCCCTTCTCCTCGACGAAGCGCATCGACTGCACGACGCCGCAATCCGCGCACGTCGACTGCGCGGCGGCGGGCGCCGCGACGATGCCGGCGGCCACGATGATGAGCAGTGCACGCAAACCGTCTGTCATGGCGTTTCTCCCTTCGTCACTTCGTGTCCGCCCGGATGCGCGCGTAGGTGCCGGGCGCCGCTTCGATGACCTTGAGCTTCCCCTTGCCCGGAACGCGGGCCGGGACCTCGCGGCCGAGATGCGGCGCCAGCCATTCCCGCCAGTCGTTCCACCACGAGCCCTCGTGCTGCCTGGCGGCGTCGAACCACGCCTCCGGCTTCGCCGGCAGCTTTTCGTTGGTCCAGTAGCCGTACTTGTTGGCGGCGGGCGGGTTGACGATCCCCGCGATGTGCCCCGACCCCGAAAGCACGAACCGCGACTTGCCGGACAGAATCTGCGTGCCCGCGTACGTCGTCTTCCACGGCGCGATGTGGTCCTCGATCGCCGACACGAAATACGTCGGCACCGCGACCTTCGTCAGGTCGATCGGCACGCCGGCGAGCGTGAGCGCGCCGGGCTCGCGCAGCAGGTTCTTCATGTACATGTTGCGCAGGTAGAAGCTGTGCATCGTCGCCGGCATCCGCGTGGAATCGCAGTTCCAGTGCAGCAGGTCGAACGGGAACGGGTCGCGGCCGAGCAGGTAGTTGTTGATGACGAACGACCAGATGAGGTCGTTGGCGCGCAGCATGTTGAACGTCTGCGCCATCTCGCTGCCTTCGAGGTAGCCGCGCTCGTTCATCTTGCGCTCGAGCGAGGCCACCTGCTCCTCGTCGATGAACACCTCGAGCTCGCCGGCGGCGGTGAAGTCGATCAGCGACGTCATGAACGTCGCGCTGGCGATCCGCTTGTCCTTCTTCGCGGCCAGGTAGCCGAGCGTGGCGGCCAGCAGCGTTCCGCCGAGGCAATAGCCGACGGCGTTCACGTCCTTCTCGCCGGTTGCCTTCTCGATCGCGTCGAGCGCCTCGAGCATGCCCTCGGTCAGGTAGTCCTCGAAGTTCTTGTGCGCGAGCTTCTCGTCCGGGTTGACCCACGACACGACGAACACCGTCATGCCTTCGGCGACGGCCCAGCGCAGGAACGAGTTCTTCTCGCGCAGGTCGAGGATGTAGTACTTGTTGATCCACGGCGGGATCACGAGCACCGGGCGCTTCCACACCTTCTTCGTCGCCGGCTCGTACTGGATCAGCTGCATCAGCTCGTTCTGGAAGACGACCTTGCCCGGCGTGGTCGCGATGTTGACGCCCAGCTCAAACGCCTTGGCGTCGGTCATCGAGATCCTGAGCTGGCCGCCGCCGCGCTCGATGTCGTCGAGCAGGTTGTTCAGGCCGCGGACCAGGTTCTGCCCGCCGGAGGCCACGGTCTCGCGGAACACTTCCGGGTTGGTCAGCGCGAAGTTCGACGGAGCGAGCGCGTCGATGTACTGCCGCGTGAAGAAGTCGACCTTCTTCTTCGTGTGCACGTCGAGGCCGTCCACGCTCGCGACCTGGTCGTGCAGCCAGCGCGCGGCGATCAGGTAGCTCTGCTTGATGTAGTCGAACAGGAAGTGCTCGTGCCAGTCCTCGTGCTTGAACCGCTTGTCGCCCTTCGCGGGCACGGCGACGGGGCTCGCCTCCGCGCCCATCAGCCTCAGCATCGAGCCCTGCCACAGGCTCATGTATTCCCACCAGAGGTTCATGTGCGACTCGGCGAGCCGCGCCGGATTGGACAGCATCTGCGCGGCGAGCTCCATGAACGCCTTGCCGAGGCCGAGCTCGTCGTTGGGCAGCGTCGCCCCCGACTGGGCGTTGCGCGACGCGAAGTCGCCGATCACCTTGGCGCTCTTCTCCGCGGCGGAGGCCAGCGACTCGGCGAGCGCGATGGGATCGATCTTGGGGGGCGTGGCATCGGTGGCGGGTGTGGACATCGCGGACCTCGTTGTTGGAGTCGCAGTTGTGCGCGGTTCAGGCGTGGAAGGAGAGCGCGCCGTCGGCGGCGCGAAGGCGGGTCAGGCGGCCCTGCCGCCACAGATGGTTGAGGTGGGCGATGGTCTCGCCCATCGCGAAGAAGCTTTGCTGGAGGTCGAGCGCGCGCCGGAACAGCACCGGGATCATCTGCGCGGCGGTGGCCGGCTCGCCGGAGGCGGCGATCGCCTCGTGCAGCTCGGCGAGCCGCGCGGCGTGGTGCGCGCGCAGTTGCGCGACCCGCAGCGCGATCCCGCGAAACGGGAGCCCGTGCGACGGCAGCACCAGCGACGACGGCGGCAGCGTCTCGTAGTCGCCGATCGATGACAGGAACCGCCCGAGCGGGTCGCCGTCGGGATCCGACGGCCACACGCTGACGTTGGTGCTTATCTTCGGCAGCAGCATGTCGCCGGAGATCAGGATGTCGTGCGCCGCCGAGAACAGCGACGCGTGTTCCGACGAGTGACCGTGGCCGACGATGACCGTCCAGTCGTCGCCGCCGGCACGCACGGTGTCGCCGGCGAGCATCCGCCGGAACCACCGGGGGGCCTCCGGGACGCCGCGACGGTAGTGATTGCCGCGCGCGGCGAGCGCGGCCACGTCCGCTTCGGACATCCCGTGCCGGCGGAACATCGCGCAGGTGTCGGCGGGTCCGTGCGCGGCACGCTCGTCGATGATCGCGTGCGCGGCCAGGAACTCGCCGTGCGTCATCGTCACCGGGCAGCCGAAACGCGCCGACAGCCACGCCGCGTTGCCGACGTGGTCCGGATGGCAATGCGTGGCGACGATCTTCGTGACCGGCTTGCCGCCGAGCGTCGTCGCGAAATGCTCCTCCCAGATCGCGCGCGTCTGCGCGTTGCCGTAGCCGGTGTCGACCAGCGTCCAGCCTTCGCTTTCCGCGAGCAGCCACAGGTTGATGTGGTCGAGCGCGAACGGAAGCGGCATCCGCAGCCAGAGAATTCCCGGCGCGACCTCGATGGACCGCCCCGGCTCGGGCGGCGCGGCCAGCGGGTAGTCGAGAACGGCGGGAAAGGGGGCGGTCATCGGCGTCCGGAGCGGTCAGGACCGTATGGTATCTTGGTCCGGCCGTCGCCCGAGGGACGGTGACACATAACGGTGCAGCGAGCCGATGCCTGCGACCCGACCCAAGCCCGCTCCGGTGACCGACCGCGAGCCGACGTACACGATCTCCGACCTCGCGCACGAGTTCGCGCTGACCACGCGCGCGATCCGCTACTACGAGGACGAGGGCATGATCGCGCCGGAACGTCGCGGCCGCGCCCGCGTCTACCGCGAGCGCGAGCGCGTCAGGCTGAAGCTCATCCTGCGCGGCAAGCGGCTGGGCTTCTCGCTGTCGGAGATCCGGGAGTTGCTCGACCTGTACGAGGTCGGCCGCAACGAGCGCGCGCAGCTCGCGATGTTCGTCGAGATGCTCGGCGAGCGGCGGGCGCGCCTGCTGCAGCAGAAGGAGGACATCGACGCCGTGCTCGCCGAGATCGACGGCGTGACCCGCGAGTGCCGGCGCCGGCTCAAGGAGGAGGGGCAGCGCGCAAAGACCGCCGAGCGGCCGGGCGGGGCCGGGACGGCGGCCGGCCCGGGGTCGACGCCGCCGGCGACAGATTGACGTTTACGTTAACGTAATACACAATTCCGGGCCGTGGGGCGAGGCGCCCGAACGGGCCGACCGTCTTCCCCCAATCGCCTGGAGGGTGCACTTCGATGTCCACCGTTTTCGTCCCCGCCCACGCAGGCTACGAGGCGCGCGTGCGCGACAGCTTCGCGCGCCAGGGCGCGATGGCGCTCATCGGGGCGACGCTCGAAGACGTCGCGCCCGGCTACTGCGCGATCTCGCTCGTGCCGCGGCCGGACCTCGCGCAACAGCACGGCTATGTGCACGCGGGCGTGGTGAGTACCATCGTGGATTCGGCCGGCGGCTACGCGGGTTTCACGCTGTTCCCGGCGGACTCGTCGGTGCTGACGGTCGAGTTCAAGGTCAACCTGCTGGCGCCCGCGCAGGGCGATCGCCTGGTGGCGGAGGGGTTCGTCGTCAAGCCGGGGCGCACGCTCGTGATCGCGCGCGGCGAAGTGCACGGGGAGCGCGACGGCAGGCGGACGCTGGTCGCGCTGATGCAGCAGACGCTGATGGTGATGCACGGCAAGTCGGACCTCGTCTAGGGCAAGCATTCGCTGGAGCAACCATGCTCAACTTTCCATCGTTGTCCTTCCATCACGGCGAGACGATCGACATGCTGCGGTCGACCGTCGCCCAGTTCGCGGCCGACGAGATCGCGCCGCGCGCCGCCGCGATCGACCACACGAACCAGTTTCCGCCGGACCTGTGGCGGAAAATGGGCGACCTGGGCCTGCTCGGCATCACGGTCGACGACGAGTACGGCGGCACGCAGATGGGCTACCTCGCCCATTGTGTCGCGATGGAGGAGATCTCGCGCGCGTCCGCGTCGGTCGGGCTGTCGTACGGCGCGCATTCGAACCTGTGCGTCAACCAGATCCGGCGCAACGGCAACGACGCGCAGAAGCGCAGGTACCTGCCGAAGCTGATCAGCGGCGAGCACGTCGGCGCGCTGGCGATGAGCGAGCCCGGCGCCGGCTCCGACGTCGTGTCGATGCGCCTGCGCGCCGAGCGCAAGGGCGACCGGTACGTGTTCAACGGCAACAAGATGTGGATCACCAACGGCCCCGATGCCGACACGCTGGTCGTCTACGCGAAGACCGATATGCAGGCGGGCCCGAAGGGCATCACGGCGTTCCTGGTCGAGAAGGGCATGAAGGGCTTCTCGACCGCGCAGAAGCTCGACAAGCTCGGCATGCGCGGCTCGAACACCTGCGAGCTCGTGTTCCAGGACTGCGAGGTTCCGGCCGAGAACGTGCTGGGAGCGGAAGGGCGCGGTGTGAACGTGCTGATGAGCGGCCTCGACTACGAGCGCGCGGTGCTGGCCGCCGGCCCGCTCGGCATCATGGCCGCGTGCATGGACGCCGTGCTGCCGTACGTGCACGAGCGCTCGCAGTTCGGGCAGCCGATCGGCGAGTTCCAGCTGATGCAGGGCAAGGTCGCCGACATGTACTCGACGATGATGGCGTGCAAGGCGTACGTGTACGCGGTCGCGCAGGCGTGCGACCGCGGCGAGACGACGCGCAAGGACGCGGCCGGCGCGATCCTGTACGCGGCGGAGAAGGCGACGTGGATGGCCGGCGAGGCGATCCAGGCGCTCGGCGGCAACGGCTACATCAACGATTACCCGACCGGGCGCCTGTGGCGCGACGCGAAGCTGTACGAGATCGGCGCCGGCACGTCGGAGATCCGGCGGATGCTGATCGGCCGCGAACTGTTCAACGAGACGAAATAGACCATGCACAACGATCCGATCGTGATTGTCGGAGCAGCACGCACTCCCATGGGCGGCTTTCAGGGCGACTTCGCGTCGCTGGCGGCGAGCGACTTGGGCGCCGTCGCGATCCGTTCGGCCGTGCAGCGCGCCGGCATCGAGGCCGCCGCCGTCGACAAGGCGATCTTCGGCTGCGTGCTGCCGGCGGGGCAGGGGCAGGCGCCCGCGCGGCAGGCGGCGCTGAAGGCCGGCCTGCCGCTTTCGACCGGCTGCACGACGGTCAACAAGATGTGCGGCTCGGCGATGGAGGCGGCGATCCTCGCGCACGACGCGCTGCTTGCCGGCTCCGCCGACATCATCGTCGCCGGCGGCATGGAGAGCATGTCCAACGCGCCCTACCTGCTGCCGAAGGCGCGCGCCGGCTACCGGATGGGGCACCAGCAGGTGATCGACCACATGTTCTTCGACGGCCTCGAGGACGCGTACGACAAGGGCCGGCTGATGGGCACGTTCGCCGAGGATTGCGCGGGCAAGTACGCGTTCACGCGCGAGGCGCAGGATCATTTCGCGCTGTCGTCGCTGTCGCGCGCTCTGGCCGCCAACAACGACGGCACGTTCGCGTGGGAGATCGCGCCGGTCACGGTCTCCGGCCGCAAGGGCGACGTGGTGGTCGACCACGACGAGCAGCCGGCGAAGGCGTCGCCGGACAAGATCCCTCTGCTGAAGCCCGCGTTCCGCAACGACGGCACGGTCACGGCCGCCAATTCGAGCTCGATCTCCGACGGCGCGGCGGCGCTGGTGCTGATGCGCAGGTCGCAGGCCGAGCGGCGCGGGCTGACGCCGCTCGCGGTGATCGTCGCGCACGCGACGCACGCGCAGGAGCCCGCGTGGTTCTCGACGGCGCCGGTCGGCGCGATCGCGAAGCTCTACGAAAAGACCGGCTGGACGACGAAGGACGTCGACCTCTTCGAGATCAACGAGGCGTTCGCCGTCGTCGCGATGGCCGCGATGAAGGAGCACGGGCTGCCGCACGACAAGGTCAACGTGCACGGCGGCGCCTGCGCGCTCGGGCACCCGATCGGCGCGTCGGGCGCGCGCATCGTCGTCACGCTGCTGGGCGCGCTGCGCAAGCACGGCGGCCGGCGCGGCGTGGCGACGCTGTGCATCGGCGGCGGCGAAGCGACGGCGCTCGCGATCGAGCGCATCTGATTGCGGGCCCACGACGGAGTCGTTCATGATCCCGCTGTCGACATGGCTGGTCTTCGTCGTCGCCTGCATCGCGCTGGTCGCGACCCCCGGACCGAACGTGCTGTACCTGGTGTCGCGCACGCTGGCGCAGGGGCGCGCGGCGGGCCTGGTGTCGCTGGCCGGCACCTCGTCGGGCTCGCTGCTGCACGTGCTGGCGGCGGCGTTCGGCCTGTCGGCGATCCTGGCGGCCGTGCCGGTCGCCTACGACGGCATCCGCATCGCCGGCGCGATCTACCTGGCATGGCTCGCGTGGACGACGTGGCGGTCGCCTGATGCGGTGGGCGGCGGCGCGGTGCCCGCCGCGGTGCCCGCGCCGAAGCTGTTCCGCGACGGTCTCGCGACCGCGGTGCTGAACCCCAAGGTGGCGATGTTCCAGCTGGCGCTGTTCCCGCAGTTCGTCGACCCGGCGCAGGGCAGCGTGCTCGCGCAGAGCCTGGTGCTCGGCGCCACGCAGATCGTGATCGCCGTGCTGGGCGATTCGGTGTTCGTGTTCGCCGCCGTGTCGATGCGACAGTGGTTCGCCGCGCGTCCGGGCTGGTCGCGCTGGTCGAAGCGGCTGATGGCCGGCGTGTTCGCGGCGCTCGCGGCGCGGCTCGCGCTGGACGAACGGCATTGACGGCGGCCGCGAAGCCGACGGGCGTCTACGCGAAGCTCGTGCTGATGGCGATCTTCTGGGGTGGGTCGTTCATCGGCGGCCGCATCGCGTCCGCCGAGATGGCGCCGGCGACGGCCGCGCTGTGGCGGTACGTGATCGCCACGCTCGCGCTGGTCGTCGTTTGCGTCGCTGCCGAAGGCGGGCTGCCACGCCTGTCCGGCCGCCAGTGGCTGGCGGCCGCGCTGCTCGGCGCCACCGGCGTGGCGATCTTCAATCTGTGCTTCATGTTCGGCCTCGCTCGCGTGCCGGCGTCTCGCGGCTCGCTGATCATGGCGCTCAATCCTGCGGTGACGCTGCTCGGCGCCGCGCTGTTCCTGCACGAACGGCTGACGCGCAACAAGGTGCTGGGCATCGCGCTCGCGCTGGCGGGCGTGGTCGTCGTGCTCGGGCACGGCAATCCGATGGAGCTCTTCCGCGGCAGCGTGGGCGTGGGCGAGGTCGTGCTGTTCGGCTGCCCGCTTGCGTGGGCCGCGTACACGCTGATCGGCAAGCGGATGCTGCCGGGGCTGTCGGCGATCGCCGTGACGACCTACGCGGCGCTGATCGGCACGGCGATGCTGGCCGTCGTGGCCGCCGCGACCGGCGATCTCGCGCCGCCGGCCGCGTCGTTGCGCGCGTGGGCGGCCGTGGTGTTCGTCGGTCTGTTCGGCACGGCCGTCGCGTTCGTCTGGTTCTACGACGGCGTGCGCGCGATCGGCCCGGCGCGGACCGCGGTGTTCATCAATCTCGTGCCGGTGGCCGCGATCGTGCTGGGCGTGCTGCTGCTGGGCGAGCCGTTCGAGGTATCGATGGCCGTCGGCGGCGCGCTGGTGATCGCCGGCGTGCTGCTGCTCAACCGTCCCGACCGGCCCGCACGCGCGCCGGTTGCGGCAGCGGGATAGCGATGCTGCTGACCGAGGAACAGAAACTGGTGCAGGACACGATGCGCGCGTTCGCGCAGGGCGAGCTCGCGCCGAACGCCGCGCGCTGGGACCGCGAGTCGCACTTCCCGCGCGAGCAGCTGCGGGCGCTGGGCGAGCTGGGCGCGCTGGGCATGGTCGTGCCGGAGCGCTGGGGCGGCGCGGCGATGGACTACGTTTCGCTGGCCGTGGCACTCGAGGAGATCGCCGCCGGCGACGGCGCGACGTCGACGATCGTCAGCGTGCAGAACTCGGTCGTCTGCGGCCCGCTCAACGCGTTCGGCACCGACGCGCAGAAGGAGAAGTACTTGAAGCCGCTGGCGCGGGGCGAGTGGCTCGGCTGCTTCTGCCTGACCGAGCCGCACGTGGGCTCGGACGCCGGCGCCATCGCGACGCGCGCCGAGCGGCGCGGCGACGGATGGGTGCTGAACGGCGTCAAGCAGTTCATCACGACCGGCAAGCACGCGGACGTCGCCGTCGTGTTCGCGGTCACCGACAAGGCGGCCGGCAAGAAAGGCATCTCGGCGTTCGTCGTCGACACGCGCACGCCGGGGTACGTGGTCGCGCGGATCGAGGAGAAGCTCGGCCAGCACGCTTCGGACACCGCGCAGATCCTGTTCGAGAACTGCGAAGTGCCGGCGCAGAACCTGCTCGGCGCCGAAGGCGGCGGCTACCGGATCGCGCTCGCGAATCTCGAGGCCGGCCGCATCGGCATCGCCGCGCAGGCGGTCGGCATGGCGCGCGCGGCGTTCGACGCGGCGCTCGCCTATGCGCGCGAGCGGGTGAGCTTCGGCAAGCCGATCGCCGAGCACCAGGCCGTCAACTTCCGGCTGGTCGACATGGCGGTCGAGATCGAGGCGGCACGCCAGCTGGTCTGGCACGCGGCGGCGATGCGCGACGCCGGCCTGCCGTGCCTGTCCCAGGCGTCGATGGCGAAGCTGTTCGCGTCCGAGATGGCCGAGCGCGTGTGCTCGGCCGCGATCCAGATCCACGGCGGCTACGGTTACGTCGCCGATTTTCCGGTCGAGCGCATCTACCGCGACGTGCGCGTGTGCCAGATCTACGAAGGCACCAGCGACATCCAGCGGCTGGTGATCGGCCGTGCCCTCGCGGGTTGACCCGGGAAAGCCCATGGACGCCATCGACTTCTACTTCGACTTCTCGTCGCCGTACGGCTACCTCGCGTCGCAGAAGATCGACGCGCTGGCGGCGAAATACGGGCGCACGGTCAACTGGCGGCCGATGCTGCTCGGCGTCGTGTTCAAGCAGACCGGCGCCGCGCCGCTGACGGAGGTGCCGATCAAGGGCCCGTATGCGAAGCGCGACTTCGCGCGGAGTGCGCGTTTCCACGGCGTCGAGTTCCACATGCCGCCGGTGTTCCCGATCCCGTCGCAGGCGCCGGCGCGCATCGCGTTGTGGGCGCGCGCGCAGGGCGGCGATGCGGCCTCCCGCGTGTGCCGGGCGCTGTACCGCGCGTTCTTCGTCGACGGCCTCGATATCTCGAAGGCCGACGTCGCCGCGGAGGTCGCCGGCCGCGCGGGCTTCGACGCGGCGGCGGCGCGCGCGGCGGTCGACGACCCCGTGATCAAGGACGCGCTCCGGCGCGAAGTAGAATCCGCGGTTGCCGCCGGCGTGTGCGGCTCGCCGTTCGTCATCGTCGACGGCGAGCCGTTCTGGGGCATGGACCGCTTCGACCAGATCGAGCGCTGGCTCGCGAGCGGCGGATTCTAGGACGAAACCTGACGCAGGGACGCACGTGGCCGAGTACACGCTGTACGGGTTCGCGCAGTCGGGCAATTGCTACAAGGCGGCGCTGGCGCTGGAGCTGGCCGGCGCGGACTGGGCGCCGCGGTTCGTCGACTACTTCGGCGGCGAGACGCGCACGCCGGCGTATCGGGCGATCAACGTGATGGGCGAGGCGCCGGTGCTCGAGCACCGTGGCCGGCGCCTGTCGCAGTCGGGCGTCATCCTCGACTACCTGGCCGAGACGCTCGGCCGGTTCGGCCCGCGCGACGGCGACGAGCGCCGCGAAATACTTCGCTGGCTGCTGTTCGACAACCACAAGCTCACCAGCTACACCGCCACGTACCGGTTCATGCGCGTGCTCGCAAAGGATCCGAATCCGGATGCGATGGCCGAGTTCCGCAGGCGCGCAGAGGCGGCGTGGGGCGTGCTCGACACGCACCTGGCCGGCCGCACGTACGTCGTCGGCGACCGGCTGACGATCGCCGACCTGTCGCTGTGCGGCTACCTGTTCTGGCCGGACGAGCTCGGCGTGGCGTGGTCGTCGCATCCGAACCTCGCCGCGTGGCTCGAGCGCATCGCCGGCACGCCGCGCTGGCGGGCGCCGTATGATCTGCTGCCCGGCCACCCGCGGCCGGCGGCCGCATAGGACGGAAACGATGGCGAAGAAACCGGCAGGCAAGGGCGGCAAGTACCGCATGCTCGACGTGGCCGTGCGCAACGCGATCGGCATCGTGACGCTGAACCGCCCCGACGTGCACAACGCGTTCGACGAGACGCTGATCGCCGAACTGACGGCGGCGATCGCAGCACTCGGCGCCGACGACGGCGTGCGCGTGATCGTCGTCGCCGGCAACGGCCCGAGCTTCTGCGCGGGCGCCGACCTGAACTGGATGAAGAAGATGGCGGCGTACGACCGCGCGGAGAACGTCGCCGACGCGAAGGCGCTCGCCGACATGCTGCGCACGCTGCGCGACGTGGGCAAGCCCACGGTGGCGCGCGTGCACGGCGCCGCGTACGGCGGCGGCGTCGGCCTCGTCGCGTGCTGCGACATCGCGATCGGCGCAGCCGAGGCGACGTTCGCGCTGTCGGAGGCGAAGCTCGGGCTCATCCCCGCGACGATTTCGCCGTACGTGGTCGGAGCGATCGGCGCGAGGGCTGCGAGCCGCTATTTCCTGTCCGCCGAGCGCTTCGAGGCCGCCGAGGCGTACCGGATCGGGCTCTTGCACGACATCGTGCCGATCGCGCAGCTGGACGACCGCGTCAACGAGATGCTGGGCCCGCTGCTCGTCGCCGGCCCCGCGGCACAGCGCGAGTGCAAGGCGCTGATCCGCGCGGTCGCGCACCGTCCGATCGACGCAGGCGTGATCGCCGACACCGTGACGCGCATCGCCGACGTCCGCGCGTCGCCCGAAGGCAAGGAAGGCGTGGCCGCGTTCCTCGCCAAGCGGTCGCCGGCGTGGGTGCCCGCCGGTCTTCGCCGGAAATAGCCGTCGATGCCCGCGACGTTCGACACCTGGCAACTGGTCGCGCTGGCTGCGGCGGTCGGCTGGGCGAGCGGCCTGCGGCTGTACGCGGTGCTGTTCATCGTCGGGGCCCTGGGCTACCTGCATTGGGTCGACCTGCCGGCGGGACTCGCCGTGCTCGCGCATCCGCTGGTGCTCGCGGCGTCGGGCTTCATGTGTGCGGTCGAATTCTTCGCCGACAAGATTCCCGGCGTGGACTCCGCGTGGGACGTCGTGCAGACGTTCATCCGGATCCCGGCCGGGGCGGCGCTCGCGGCGTCGGTGTTCGGCGATTCTTCGACCGCGACGATGCTGGCGGCGGCGATCGTCGGCGGCACGCTGGCTGCCGGCAGCCACCTTGCGAAGACCGGCAGCCGCGCCGTCATCAACACGTCGCCCGAGCCGTTCTCGAACTGGACGGCGTCGTTCGGCGAGGAGCTCGCCGTCGGGACCGTGCTGTGGCTCGCGTTCGCGCATCCGATCGCCGCGCTGGTCGTGCTCGCCGTGCTGGTCGCGCTGATGATCTGGCTGATCCCGAAGGTGTGGCGGACGATCCGCGCGATCCTCGCGCGGATCGCCGGCTGGTTCGGCGGCGACGGCCACGGGCAGCGGCCCTGATGCACGTCGTCGTGTCGTTGCCGGAGAGCGAGGCGTCGCCGTGGATGGCGCTGTTCGCCGACGCGCTGCCGGAAGCGACGCTCGATCGCCACGAGCCGGATCGCGCGCCCGAGGCCGCCGCGCGCGCGGCCGACTTCGTGGTGGCCGCCTGCCCGAGCAGGACGCTGTTCGCCGAGCAGCCGGCGCCCAGGGCGGTGTTCACGGTGAGCGCGGGCGTGGCGCACGTGCTGCGCATCGAGAACTTTCCGCGGTCCGTTCCGTTGGTCCGCGTCGAGGATGCCGGAATGGGCGCGCAGATGATCCGCTACGTGCTGGCGGCGGCGATGCAGTTCGTGCTGCGGATGCCCACGTACCGGCGCCAGCAGCGCGCGGCCGCATGGGAGCAGCATCCGCCGCGCAGCCCGGCGCAGATCACGGCAGGCGTGATGGGACTCGGCGTGATCGGCGGCGCCGTCGCGCGCGCGCTGGTCGCGCAGGGTTTCGTCGTGCGCGGCCACGCGCGCACCGAGAAGTCGATCGCCGGCGTGCGCTGCTACGCGGGCGCGGCGGAGTTCGACGCGTTCCTCGACGGCCTGGACATCGTGTGCGGCGTGCTGCCGCACACGCCGGAGACCGCCGGTTTGCTGAACCGCGCGACGATGTCGCGGCTCGCCGACGGCGCGCACGTCGTCAACGTCGGCCGCGGCAGCCTGCTCGTCGACGAGGATCTCGTCGCGCTGCTCGAAAGCGGCAAGCTGTCGGGCGCGACGCTCGACGTGTTCCGCGAGGAGCCGCTGCCTGCCGGCCACCCGTTCTGGTCGCGGCCCGAGATCACGGTGACGCCGCACGTGTCGGGCCTGACGATCCCGGAGGAAACGGTCGCGCAGGTGGCCGCGAAGATCCGGATGCTCGAGCGCGGGCTGCCGGTGACCGGCGTCGTCGACGTCGCGCGGGGCTACTGACGATGGCTGCGTCGCCTCCCGCCGCCGGTGTCGCGTCGCCGTGCGTCAGCATCTGCAAGATGGACGACGCGACCGGGCTGTGCGTCGGCTGCCTGCGCACGCTCGACGAGATCGCCGTGTGGGGCATGCTCGACGACGACGCGCGGCGCGACGTGTGGGCGGCGATCGCCGCGCGGCGCGCGGTCGTGAAGACGGAGAAGGAATGACGGCCGTCGACTGGTATTTCGATTTCATCTCGCCGTTCTCGTACCTGCAAAGCGAGCAGCTCGGCCTGCTTGGCCCGAAGGTGCGATTGCGTTACCGGCCCGTGCTGTTCGCCGCGCTGCTCGATGCGAGCGGCCAGAAGGGCCCGGCCGAGATCCCGCGGAAGAAGGTGTTCACGTTCCGCTACGTCGTGTGGCAGGCGAAGCGGCTCGGCATCCCGCTCAAGATGCCGCACGAGCATCCGTTCAATCCGCTGCCGCTGCTGCGCCTCGCCATCGCGTGCGACTGCTCGCCCGAGGCCGTGCACCGGATTTTCCGCTTCGTGTGGCGCGACGGCCGGCTGCCCGACCTGCCGATCGAGTGGGCCGAACTGGTGTCCGATCTGCGCCTGCCGGATGCGGAGCGGCGGATCGCCGAGCCGGACGTGAAGGCCGCCCTGCGCCGCAATACGGACGAGGCGATCGCGCGCGGCGTGTTCGGCGTGCCGACGCTCGCCGTCGGCGACGAGTTGTTCTGGGGCGCCGACGCCACGCAGATGGCGGCCGACTTCATCGCAGCCGGCAAGCGCTGGGACGACCCCGAGTACGACCGCGTCGCCGCGCTGCCGGCCGGCGCGGTGCGCCGCGCGCCGGACGCGAAGGCCGCAAGGAAACGCTAGAGCTCTTCGGCGCCGGGAATCCCGAGCGCGACCTTGACCGCGCGCGCCGTCGCCAGCGCGTCGTCGAGCGATTCGGCGATGCAGGTGACGTGGCCCATCTTGCGACCGCGCCGCGGCTCCTTCTTGCCGTACAGGTGCAGCTTGGCGCCGCCGTGGCAAAGCACCTGTTCCCACGCGGGCTCGCGCGGTCCGGCCGCGGCGCCGCCGGCGAACCACGCGTCGCCGAGCAGGTTCACCATGACCGCCGGCGTGTGCTGGCGCGTGTCGCCGAGCGGAAGGTCGGCGAGTACGCGCGCCTGCTGCTCGAACTGCGACGTCACGCAGGCGTCGATCGTGTAGTGGCCGCTGTTGTGCGGGCGCGGCGCGATCTCGTTGACCAGCAGCGCGCCGCCTGCGGCGACGAACATCTCGACGCACAGCACGCCCCTGTAGTCGAGCGCGGCGGCCACGCCGGTGGCGATTTCGCGCGCCTTCTGCGCGAGCGCCGGCGGAACGCGCGCGGGAACGATCGAAACGTCGAGAATGCCGTCGCGGTGCCGGTTCTCGGCGACCGGCCACGTGGCCGTCGCACCCCGCTCGTCGCGCGCGACGATCACCGAGACTTCGTACTCGAGCGCGATCAGCTGCTCGATCACGCACGGTCGCCCGTTCATCGCGCGCCACGCGTCGCGCACGTCGTCGCGCGTGCGCACGCGGGCCTGGCCCTTGCCGTCGTAGCCGAAGCGCGCGCTCTTCACGATGCCGGGAACGAGCTTCGCGTCGACCTCGGCGGCATCGGTGTCGCTGCGCAGCACCGCGAACGGCGCGACCGGGAAGCCGTGGCCGGACAGGAACGTCTTCTCGCTGATCCGATCCTGCGCGATCGCCACGCTCGCGGCGGCCGGCGCAACGCGGGCCGTGCGCGACAAGAAGTCGAGTGCGGCCGCCGGCACGTTCTCGAACTCGGTGGTGGCGGCGGCCGCCTGCTCGGCAACCTCGGCCAGGCCGTTCGGGTCGAGGTAGTCGGCGGCGATGTGTCGATCGGCGACGCTGCCGGCCGGGCTGTCCGCGCCCGGGTCGAGCACGACGACCTTGTAGCCTAGGCTCTGTGCCGCCATGCAGAACATGCGGCCGAGCTGCCCGCCGCCCAGCAGTCCGAGCCACGCGCCGGGCGGGATCATTGCGGGACCTCCAGGCTCAAGTCGCCGGCGGGACGCGCATCGCGCGGGCCGTGGCGGTCTGCTTGACGCGGAACGCCGCGAGCTTCTTCGCGACCACGGGGTCGGTGGCGGCGATCAGCGCCACGGCGAACAGGCCGGCGTTGGCGGCGCCGGCCTCGCCGATCGCGAACGTCGCGACCGGGATGCCCTTGGGCATCTGCACGATCGACAGCAGCGAATCCTCGCCGCGCAGGTATTTCGACGGCACCGGGACGCCCAGCACCGGCACGATCGTCTTTGCGGCCAGCATGCCCGGCAGGTGCGCGGCGCCGCCGGCGCCGGCGATGATCACGCGCAGCCCGCGCGGCCCGGCGTCTTCCGCGTATTCGAACATCTCGTCCGGCATCCGGTGAGCGGACAGCACGCGCGGCTCGTTGGGGATGCCGAAGGCGTCGAGCTGCGCTACGGCGTGCTTCATGATCTCCCAGTCGCTGTCGCTGCCCATCACCACGCCCGCCAGCGGTGCCGCCTTGCGCTGCGCCATTCCCCCTCCCGAAGCGACGGTTGCCGCATCGCATGCGGCGGCAAATCTTAACATCGGGGTCGCGGCGCCGTCGCGTGTCGTCCGGGCGCGCCGGTTGAACGTTTCGGGAGGTTTGGGCCACTAAGATGCGCTGTCGCGCGGTTCTTGCTTGTCTTGCCGCGCCCGCTCGCCGAGAATCCCGACGTATGACCACACTTGCCTCCCTTCGCACGATCCTGCGGGTCGGCGCGTTCGCGGCGCTGCTGCCGTCGGGCGCGTCGTTCGCGCAATCCGACGCCGACTTCATCGCCGCCCGGACGGCGTTCGAAAAAGGCGACCGGACCCGGCTCGCCGCGATCGCGCCCAGGCTGTCGACCCACGTGCTGGCGCCCTACGTCGAGTACTGGCAGCTCAAGCTCGGGCTCGAGGATGCGTCGCCCGTGCAGATCCGCGCCTACCTCGACCGCTATCCGAACACGCCGCTCGCCGACCGGCTGCGCATCGACTGGCTGAAGCTGCTCGCCCGCAAGGCCCAGTGGTCGAGCTTCGCGCTCGACTATCCGCCGCCGGCCAACGAAGACGTCGAGCTCGCGTGCTACGGCGTCCTGTACAAGTGGCAACGCGACGGCGACGCTGCGCTGGCGTCGGCGATTCCGCTGTGGTTCACCGGATCGGCGACGCCCGACGCATGCGAGCCGGCGTTCGCCGAACTGATCCGCCGCGGCGACCTGACCGTCGCCGATCGCCGCACGCGCTTCCGTCTGGCCTACGAAGCGGGCAACGTCAAGCTCGCACAGGGCCTGGGCGGGGACCTCCCCGGCAAGGATCGCGTTCCCGGCGTCGAATTCGCCGAGGTGAATCGCGATCCGCTGCGCGCGCTCGACAAGGGCAGCTTCACGTGGACGACCGCCGGCGGCCGCGAGCTCGCGCTGTTCGCGCTCGAGCGCGCGGCGCGCAGCGACGCCGGCGCCGCGCGCCCGGCGTGGGTCAAGGTGCGCGACCGGCTGCCGGAAGCCGATCGCAAGTACGGCAATGCGCGGCTTGCGTACTACGCGGCGCGCCAGCTCCACCCGGCCGCGAACGACTGGTTCCGCGAAGCGGGCAACGCGCCGCTGGCCGCCGACGCCGCGGCTTGGCGGGTCCGCGCCGCGCTGCGCGCCGGAAAGTGGGACGACGTGCAGGCGGCCATCGACGCCATGCCGGAAGCGCAGCGCCAGGAGGCCGCGTGGCGGTACTGGCGCGCGCGGGCGCTGGCGGCACGCGGCGCCGCGGACGAGGCGAACGCGCTGCTCGCCGCGCTGGCGCAGGAGACGAATTTCTACGGCATGCTGGCCGCCGAGTCGCTCGGACAGCGCTTCGTCGTGCCCGCGAGCAAGCCGCTGACGCCGGTGCCGGCCGCGCAGGCCGCGTTCGCCGAACGTGCGGAAGTGAAGCGCGTGTCGAAGCTGGTCGAGCTCGACATGCGGCCGGAGTCCGTGCGCGAGTGGTTCTACATCGTGCGCGGCCTCGACGACGACGCGCTGCTGCTCGCGGCCGACCATGCGCGCCGCGTCGGCCTTTACGACCGCGCGATCAACACGGCCGAACGCACGCAGGCGCGCCACGACTACGCACTGCGCTACCTGGCGCCGTATCGCAACGAGTTCCAGGCGGCGGCGAAGGCGCACGACGTCGACGTCGCGCTGCTGTACGGCATCGCGCGGCAGGAGTCGCGGTTCAATTCGGACATCGTGTCGTCGGCGGGCGCCGTCGGGCTCATGCAGCTGATGCCGGGCACCGCGCGCTGGGTGGCCAAGCAGCTCGCCCGCGCCGACTATCGCCCCGCGCTGATCGGCGACGCCGAGCTCAACACGCAATTCGGCGCCTACTACTTCAAGTACTGGTTCGACCGGCTCGACCGGATGCCGGCGCTCGCCGCCGCCGCCTATAATGCGGGACCCGGACGCGCGCAGGCGTGGCGCCCCCCGGCGCCGCTCGAAGGGGCGATCTGGGTCGAGACCATCCCGTTCAACGAGACCCGCGACTACGTGAAGAAAGTGCTGGCCAACGCCGTCGTTTACGCGCAGGCGTTCAATACGGACTCGCAGCCGCTGACGGCCCGGCTGGGCGTCGTTTCGCCGCGCAACGGGACCGTCGTCAGCGCGGCGAGCCTCGCGACGGAATAGGCCGATGACGCCGCAGCGCATCGTCGTGCTGGGGGGCGGCGGATTCGTCGGCGGCCCCCTCGTCGCCCGCCTCGCGGCCGCCGGCCATCGCGTCGTCGTGCCGTCGCGGCGCCGCGAGAGCGCCAAGCACCTGATCCTGCTGCCGACGGTGGACGTCGTCGAGGCGGACATCAACGATCCGCGCGCGCTCGCGCGGCTGCTGCCGGGCGCGTCCACGGTGATCAACCTGGTCGGCATCATCAACGAAAGCGGGCGCGACACGTTCGCGCGCGCGCACGTCGAGCTTCCGCGCAACGTCGTCGCCGCGTGCCGCGACGCCGGCGTGCCGCGGCTGCTGCACATGAGCGCGCTCGGCGCCGACGCCGCCGGTCCGTCGCAATACCTCAAGTCCAAGGCGGAGGCCGAAGCGATCGTCGCCGCGTCGGGACTGCGCTGGACGATCTTCCGGCCGTCGGTGATCTTCGGCCGCGGCGACGCGTTCCTCAACCTGTTCGCGCAACTGTCGAAGCTGCTGCCGGTGGTCGTGCTGGCGGCGCCGAATGCGCGTTTCCAGCCGATCTACGTCGAGGACGTCGCGCACTGCTTCGTGCAGGCGGTCGATGACGACCTGACCGAGCTCGCCCGCTACGACCTGTGCGGCCCGAAGGCTTACACGCTGAAGGAGCTGGTCGCGTACGTCGGCGAGGTCGCCGGCACCGTGCGGCCGCTCGTGTCGCTTGGGCCGGGGCTGTCGACGCTGCAGGCGATGGTGCTCGAGCATCTGCCCGGCAGGCTGATGACCCGCGACAACCTGCTTTCGATGCGCAAGGACAACGTCTGCGATTGCCCGTTTCCCGCGGTGTTCGGCATCGCGCCGACGGCGCTCGAGGCGATCGCGCCGCAGTACCTGTCGCCCGGTGCGCGGCGCAGCGCGTTCGACCCGTATCGCGCGAACAGCGGGCGCTAGCGCGGCCGCGAAGGTTGGGGAAGCCGATGGCGCGCGCACTGCCGCAGCCGGTTCGTGTCTACCGCGTCGGAGGCTCGGTCCGCGACGAACTGCTGGGCCGCACCGGCGCGGACCAGGACTTCGTCGTCGTCGGCGCCACGCCCGAGACGATGCTGGCGTCCGGATTCCGCCCGGTCGGCCGCGATTTCCCGGTGTTCCTGCATCCGGACACCCACGAGGAATACGCGCTCGCGCGCACCGAGCGCAAGCACGGCCAGGGCTATCGCGGCTTCGAGTTCTTCGCGTCGCCCGACGTCACGCTCGAGGAGGATCTGCAGCGGCGCGACGTGACGATCAACGCGATGGCGCGCGACGAGGCCGGCACGCTGATCGATCCGTGCGGCGGCCGCGCCGATCTCGCCGCCGGCGTGCTGCGGCACGTGTCGCCCGCTTTCGCCGAAGACCCGCTTCGCGTGCTGCGCGTCGCGCGCTTCGCCGCCCGCTTCGGATTCGCGGTGGCGCCGGAAACCGAGGCGCTGATGCGGTCGATCGTGGACTCGGGCGAACTCGCCACGCTGTCGTCCGAGCGCGTGTGGCAGGAACTGGCGCGCGGCCTCATGGAGCCGCGCCCGTCGCGGATGCTGGCGGTGCTGCGCGACTGCGGCGCGCTCGCCGCGGTGCTGCCGGAGGTGGCGGCGCTGTACGGTGTCCCGCAGCCGCCTGCGCATCATCCGGAAGTCGACACCGGCGTTCATCTGGCGCTGGCGCTCGACTGGGCCGCCGACCGCGCGCTGCCGCTGCCCGCGCGCTACGCGGTGCTCGCGCACGACCTGGGCAAGGCCGGGTCGCGCGAGGCCGACCTGCCGCGCCACGTCGCGCACGAGCAGCGCAGCGTGCGCATCGCGCAGCGGCTGTCCGATCGACTGCGGGTGCCGCTCGAATGCCGCGACGCGGCGCTGCTGGCCGCGCGCTTCCACGGCGTCGTGCACCGTGCCGGGGAGCTGCGGCCGGCCACGCTGCTCGACCTCCTCTCGGCGGCGGATGCGCTGCGTCGTCCCGAGCGGCTGGACACGCTGCTCGCCGCCTGCGCGGCCGACGCATGCTCGCGGCCCGGCGCGGCGCAGGACTATCCGCAGGCCGATGTCGTGCGCGCGGCGCTGGCGGTGGTCAAGGGCGTTGATGCGGGTGCGGTTGCGCGCCGGATCGGCCGCAACGGCGGTCCGGACGCGATTGCGCAGGCGGTGCGCAGCGCGCGGCTGAAGGCGCTGCGCGCGTGGCGTCAGATGCGGTAGGCGACCGCCTTCATCACGTTGGCGGCCATGCGCATCGCGCCGCGCACCGGGAACGGCAGGTCAACGGCGCCGGCTTCCTGCGCCATTTCGCCGTGCCGGACCTCGTCGTCGCGCATCGCCTCGACGACCGCGCGGCTCTTCGCGTCGGCTTCCGGCAGGCGATCGAGATGCGAGGTCAGGTGCTCCTCGACCTGTCGCTCGGTCTCCACGACGAACCCGAGGTTGACGCGGTCGCCGGCCAGCCCGGCCACTGTGCCGATCGCGAACGAGCCCGCGTACCACAGCGGATTGAGCAGCGACGGCCGGTCGTCGAGATCCGCGAGCCGCGACTGCGTCCACGCGAGGTGCTCCTCCTCTTCGCGCGCGGCGGTGGCGAAGCGGCGGCCGACCTCGGGGTTGCGCGCGACCAGCGCCTGCGCGGCGTAGAGCGCCTGCGCGCACACCTCGCCGGTGTGGTTGACCCGCATCAGCGCGGCGCCGTGCCTGCGCTCTTCCGGCGTGAGCAGGGCTTCGGGCAGCGCGGCGCCGGGAACGGGACGCGACGACCGCGCAAGGCCGGACAGCGTACGCAGCGCGCGGTCGAAACTGGTGATCAGTGAATCCAGCACGGCGTCATCTTAGCAGCGCCTCGGTACCCGCGGATCCCTTGCTGCGCCCGGGATGACATCAAACGGCGATATGTCAAAAAAAAAACGGGCGCCCGAGGGCGCCCGTTGCCATTGCAATTTCCGTAAGAGATCCGAGATTTCCGGTTCGCTTAGAAGAAGTGCACGAGGCCGACGGTGAAGCCATTGGCATTCGCGCCATTGACGACCGTGTAGCCGTTCACGCCGAAGTTGTACGCGGCGTTGTTGTCGTTGCGGGTCTGTACGAAGCCCGTGTAGGCCAGCGTACGCTTCGACAGCGCGTACGTGTACGAGATTTCCCACTGCGCCGCGCCGGTGCTGTCGCCAGCCGCCAGTTGGCCGACCTTCGCGCCCTTCGGGCCGGAGCCGTCGTTCGCCTGGCCGTAGAACGCGTACAGTTCGCCCGGACCGATCGGCGCCGTGGCGGAAATGCCCCAGAAGTTGCGGGTCAGGTTGCCGCCGGTGACGTCGTAGTCGAGACGTTCGTACACGCCGCCGACCTTGACGACGCCGAAGTTCCAGTTCGCCGCAACGGACAGCGCCCAGTCGTTCAGCGCCGGGCCGCGGACCTTCGTGTTCCACTGGTACGCAACGCCAGCCTGGAACGGGCCGTTGTTGTAGAAGCCGCCGACCGAGCCGATGTACGCGTGACGCTTGGATTGCGCGTCCGTGCCGTACGTCGTGCCGCCGCCGCCGGAGCCCGGGCTGAAGTCGTACGTCGACAGCTGGACCGCGCCGGTGAAGCCGCCCATGCGCGGCATGTCGTAGCGGATCGAGTTGCCGAGCCGGTTGTCGAAGCCGCCATTGTCGTTCGACTGCGAGCCCTGCGCCCAGATTGCCGACGTCGCGAGGATGCCGGTCAACAGGGTCGGGACGCTACCGAAGATCGCGTGGATGTCGTCGTAGGGGGCATTGAAGAAGCCCATCTTGAACGTGCCCCACGTGCCTTGCAGGCCGACGTACGTGTCGCGCGACGCGAACACGCCGCCGGTGATGTCCGCCTGTACCGCCGATTCGATCTGGAAGATCGCCGACAGGCCGCCGCCGAGCGACTCGCTGCCCTTCACGCCGAGGCGCGACGAGTTCGAGTTCACGCGGTAGATGGTGCGATTGACCGGAGCCGCGGTAGCCGGCAGGTTGGGGTCCACCGCTTGTCCGTTGACGGCTTCCATACTCAGGTTCAGGCGGCCGTACAACGTCACATTCGCGGTCTGCGCTTGCGCAGCCAGCGGGGCGGCAAGCAAACCCGCGACTGCGACAGCGACGAGCTTTTTATTCATGGAGTCTCTCCTCTAACGGATAAAATTGGCAAGGTTTCAAGCCTTTTGCGCCTGCCATCGGAACCTTCTCAAATCTGCGAGAAGTTGCAGCCCATTCTGCCAAACCGCGTGTGCGGCTGGCAAGCCGAAGGCAGACCGGGGTCTGGCATGTCTCTACCTTGTTGTGCCGAAGCAACAGAAAACGGGGGCGCAATGGGCGGCCGAACGTTCGACAGGCGACGATCCTGCTGCCGGTCCGGGCCTGCGGCCGTAATCACAAGTATATGATAATAAACACAAAAAACATAATACCTCGCCGGCAAGCGGCAAACGTGCGACAACCGCCCGATTTTGGCCGATTTTGCGCAGCGGCAACCGGGGCCCACGCCCGGGAAAGCGTGGCGGACGGCCCTGATTTTGCGCCGATTGCCGGATTTGGCGCCGCCGATTGCCGCTTGGCCAAACCCGCGAGTTTGCGATGAATGTCGGCGCCCCCGCCGCGCAGGTGGCCGCGCTGCTCGTGTCGGCCGTGGCCACGGCGGCGCTCTGGCGCTGGCGCGCACGCCTGCCTCTCGCTGCGCCGAACGCACGCACGCTGCACGCGTCGCCGGTTCCGCGTGTCGGCGGCATCGCGATCTGGGCGGGTTGGCTGCCGGTGGCGCTCGTGAGTCCCGCTGTGCCCGCGATGTCGATCGCGCTGTGGGGCGTGCCGTGGCTGGCGCTTGCCGTCGTGTCGTTGCGGGACGACATCCGCGCAGTTCCAGTGATGCCCAGGATCGCCGTGCACTCGGTTGCCGCCTGCGGCTTCGCGATTGCACTCGCGACCATGGGCCGCGCCGACATTCCGATCGTGCTCGTCGCGGTCGTCGCGCTGGTCGTTGCGTGGTCGCTCAACCTCTACAACTTCATGGACGGCACCGACGGCCTCGCGGCGACGATGACGGTCGTCGGCTTCGCCGCCTACGGCGCCGTACTGCTGCACGACGCCCGGCCGGCCGCGTTGCCGCTCGCGCTGGCGGCGGCCACGCTGCCGGTGCTCGTCGTCAACCTGCCTCCGGCACGGATGTTCGTCGGCGACGTCGGCGCGATTCCGCTGGGATTCCTGGCGGCGGCGCTGGGCATCGGCGGCGTCGTCGACGGCGCGTGGGGCGCGTGGTTCCCGGTGCTCGTGTTCCTGCCGTTCATCGCCGACGCGACGGTGACGCTCGCGCGCCGCGCGCTCGCCGGCGAGCGCGTCTGGGAAGCGCACAAGTCGCATCACTACCAGCGGCTGCACCAGCTGGGCGCCGGGCACGCCGGAACGCTCGCGGTGTTCGGCGCGCTGATGGCGGGCACCGCGGGAACGGCGGTCGCCTGCGCGTGTCTGAAACCCGAGTGGGGCGTCCCGGCGCTGGCCGCGTGGTGCACAGCCTGTGCGCTGCTGTTCGCGGCGATTGATTATCATTGGCGCAGAACGACGACAACGACCTGATGCGAACACTGTTCAACGGGCGCTCGCTGCTCGCCTTCTGCCACGACGTCTGCGCCGCCGCGCTGGCGTGGGTCGCGCTTTATTGGCTGCGCTTCAACCTCGACCTGCCCGGGCCCGTTCCCGGCGACACGTGGCGGCCGCTGGCGTTCGGTACGCTCCTGTTCGTGCTGCCGCTGCAGGCGGCGATTTTCATCGCGCTCGGGCTCTACCGGGGCCTGTGGCGGTTCGCGAGCCTGGCCGACCTGCAACGGATCATGGTGGCCGCCGTGCTCGGGGCGATCCTCGTGCCGCTGCTGCTCGTCATGCTGCAGCAGCAGACGGTCGTGCCGCGCAGCGTGCTGATCCTGTATCCGCTGCTGCTGATCTTCCTGATGGCCGGCAGCCGCTTCGCCTACCGCGTCTGGAAGGAGCACCGGCTGTACAGCCCGCTCGAGGCGCTGGGCGAGCCCGTGCTGATCATCGGCGCCGGCGAGGCCGGCGCGCGGCTCGCGCGCGACCTGGCGCGCAGCCGGCAGTGGCGCGTCGTCGGCCTGCTCGACGACGATCCGGCGAAGCAGGGGCGCCTGCTGCGCAACGTGAGCGTGCTGGGCGCGATCGGCGAGCTCCCCGCGTGGTGCGCGCGCTTCGGCGTGCGCAAGGTCATCATCGCGCTGCCGTCGGCGAACCACGTCGTGCGGCGGCGCGTGGCCGAGCTCTGCGCGAAGGCGGGCGTCGAGGCGCTGACCGTGCCGTCGTACGAGGAACTGATCGAAGGCCGCATCGCGCTGACCACGATCCGCAACGTCGAGCTCGACGACCTGCTCGGCCGCGACCCGGTCGTGCTCGACAGCGCGGGGCTGGCCGAGTGGCTCGGCAACCGCGTCGTGATGGTCACGGGCGCCGGCGGTTCGATCGGCGCGGAGCTGACGCGCCAGATCGCGCGCTTCCGCCCGGCGCGGCTCGTGCTGTACGACATCTCCGAGGCGTCGCTGTACGAAATCCAGACGTCGCTGCAGGACGCGTTCCCGCAATTGCCGCTCGCCGTCGTCGTCGGCGACGTCAAGCACGAGGCGATGGTCGACGAAGTGCTGGCGCGCGAGAAGCCCAGCGTGATCTTCCACGCCGGCGCGTACAAGCACGTGCCGCTGATGGAGGAGACCAACGCGTGGGCTGCGGTCCGCAACAACGCGTACGGCACGTACGTGCTGGCGCGCGCCGCCGTCGCCGCGCACGTCGAGAAGTTCGTGCTGGTGTCCACCGACAAGGCGGTGAATCCGACTAACGTGATGGGCGCCACCAAGCGTTTCGCCGAGATCGTGTGCCAGAGCCTGTCCGGGGCCGGCACGCAGTTCGTCCTCGTGCGCTTCGGCAACGTGTTCGGCAGCGCAGGCAGCGTGATCCCGCGCTTCCGCGAGCAGATCGTGCGCGGCGGCCCGGTGACGGTCACGCACCCGGAGATCACCCGCTACTTCATGTCGCTGTCGGAGGCCACGCAGCTGCTGCTGCAGGCGGGGCTGCAGGGACGCGACGGCGAGATCCTCGTGCTCGAGATGGGCGAGCCGGTGCGCATCGTCGACCTGGCCCGCGACATGATCAAGCTGTCGGGCGCCGATCCCGAGAAGATCGCCGTCGTGTTCACCGGCCTGCGCCCCGGCGAGAAGCTGTTCGAGGAGCCGCTCGCGAGCGAGGAAGCGACCAAGCCGACGACGCATCCGAAGTTGCGGATCGCGCAGGCGCGGCCGGCGAACCACGACGCCGTCGGGCAGATGGTCACGTGGTGCGAGAGCGACCGCGCGGCCGACGACGCCGAGGTGCGCGCGCGCCTGTCTGCGTGGATTCCGGAATACGCGCCGCCGGCGGGCGCCCCGGTCAAGCCGATTCCCGTCACCGGCCGCGAGGACGCGAAGCCGCTGCAGCTCCGGGCGCCGCGGCGGCGATAGTTTCTATTTTCTGCGTTCGCGCCGGATGCCGTAGCCGACGAGCAGCGCGTTCAGCGCCCAGAATTCCTTGCTCGTGGGCCGGATCATGAAGTCGTCGGTGAGGCCCTTCACGACGAACGCGACCAGCAGCACGAGCCCGGCCAGTCCGATGGCGGCGAGCGGGCCGTCCGCCGCGCGCAGGAACGCCGCGTAGCGCCAGGCGAGCGCGGCCAGCAGACCCAGCAATGCGACGACGCCGAACACGCCCGTCTGCAGCCACTGGCTGACGAAAAGGTTGTGGGCGTGCGCGAGCAGGGGGTCGCCCAGCTCGCCCTGCAGTTCCTCGCGCAGGATCGACTTGCCGAAGCCGTAGCCGAGCCACGGCCGCTCGCGGATGCGCTCGAACGTGTGCTGCCAGAGCACGAGCCGCGGGTCCTCGGCGATCGCCTGCGCGACCGTAGCGTCGCCCTTCATGTCGGTACGGATCCGGTGGATGGCGGCGTCGACGAACAACGCGGCCAGCGCGACCAGCAGCGCGACGAGGACGCCGCTCCAGCGAAGCGGCGCGGCCTTGAGGCGCGCGCGCCATCGCCACGCGGCCAGCGTCGCGGCGACGACGAAGCCGGCCGCAAGCGCGCCCCAGATCATCCGGTTCTCGGTCAGGCGCGCGGCGACGAGCAGCAGCACGAACAGCGCGACCATGCAGGCGACCGACCACCGGTCGACGCCGAACCCCGCGGGCCGGGGCGCGAGCAGCAGCGGCAGCAGCGGCACGACCAGCACGATGCACGTCGAGAACGCGCCGACGCCGCCGTGCGTGCGCAGCAGCGCGTGCTCGGGGTCGAAGCCGGGGATCGACAGCGCGCCGTGGATCGCGAGCGCGGCGAGCAGCGCGACCGTGCCGACGGCGGTCGTCGCCATCGCCCGGAACGCGCGGTCCGACCGCGCCGCCGTGTAGAAGATCGTGGCGGTGGCGAGGCCCCAGCCGACCTCGGTGCCGATCTCCGCCTTCGTGTAGGCCGGATGGATCGACCAGAGGTACGACAGCGCCGACCACGCGGACCAGCCGGCGACGGCGGCCACCAGGTAGCCGTTCGGCACCGGCATCGGCTCGTTGTCGGAGAACAGCGAGCCCGCGATCAGCCACAGCGCGAACGTCAGCGACAGTCCGAACGCGAACGAGCGGACGTACGTGAAGCCGCTGACGGCGACCAGCGCGAAATAGGCGCACGCCCAGAACAGCAGCGAGAAGCGCAGCAGCGCGAACACGCGCGCGCGGACGTACGCCGCGTCGTGGCGCCGCACGTCCGGCCTAGGCGCGCGGCGGTCGTTCATCGGTGCGGGCGCCCCCGGACTTGCAGCGGGCGATCGCGGCGGACACCGCGCGCGCGACGTCGTCGACGGCGATGTTGCGCACGTCGTCGTCGCGGCCGATCAGCGGCACGTGGCGCAGGCGCGGGTTCGGCGACGCGCAGGCCTGCTTGAGCACGCCCTGCCGCGGATCCGACCACAGCGACACGATCTCCAGCGGGAAGTCGTCGGCCAGGTAGTACGCCGCGGTCAGCACGCCGCTGTCCGGCGCGACCAGGATCCGGCAGCGCGTGCGGATCAGCGCCAGCAGCTCGACAAAGCCCGTGCGCCCGCGCAGGTCGACGACGTTGCGCTGCGTGTAGGCGTCGCGCGCGTCGTTGCCGAACAGCAGCCACCGCACGTCGAGCTCGTTGGGGAACCGCGCGAACAGTTCGCGCCACGCGGCGGCCGGCCAGTCCTTCACGTAGCCGTAGTACTGCGCGGTCTCCGAGCTGACGTGCGCGCCGATGGTGATCGCGCGGTAGCCGGCGGCGACCAGCGCGTCCGCCTTCGCGTTCCAGCGCGGGTCCCAGCCCAGCGCGGGCGGGAAGTCGCGCCGGCGCCCGGCGAGCCAGCGCGTGGGATCGGGATCGGCGAAGATCGTCGCGCTGGCGGAGAGCGGCACGCGCAGCGCTTCGGCCGCCGCGGCGGGATCGACCGGCGCGCCGCGCGCGAGCTCCGCGACGACGTGGACGTCGTCGGCACCGGCCATCCGGCACGCGTCGGCCAGGT
Source organism: Burkholderiales bacterium (assembly GCA_046347755.1). Lineage (GTDB taxonomy): Bacteria > Pseudomonadota > Gammaproteobacteria > Burkholderiales > Casimicrobiaceae > VBCG01. The sequence continues at coordinate 285,062 of JAXMFM010000003.1, forward strand.
CGGCGCGCGTGAAGACGACGATGTGGCTGTCCGGAACGGCGGCGCGGATGCGCGCGAAGAGCGGGTACAGGCCGAGCGCGATGTCGCCCAGGCCCCGGTTCCAGCCGAACACGAACGTGCGGCGGCCGTCGCGGCGCGCGACGGCCAGCGCGCGATCGAACGGCGTGCCGCGAACGCGGTCGGCGAACGCGCGCGTCCAGCGCTTGACGTTGAAGCGTCCGCGGGTCCGCAGTCTCATCGAGCGCGTAGCGTCGGGGGCCGGTTCGATGCCGCCGGCAAATGGGGAAGGGCGCAGCGCATCCGGAACCGTCGTCGGACGCCGCAGCGAGGGCCGCAAGTATAGCGTGCGCGGTCGCCCGCGCAAACCGGCGGCACGCGTTTCAGGGTACTTTTCGGGTAGACTGCGCGCGCCGCACGACGAAAAGCGCGGCAGCGCGTTCGAGACGGATTTCCATGTGCGGCATCGCCGGTTACGTCAGCGATACGGCGCTCGCACCGGAGGTGCTGGCGACGATGACGCGCTCGCTCGCGCATCGCGGCCCCGACGCCGACGGCTTCTTCACGTCGGGCCCCGCGCATCTCGGCCATCGCCGGCTGTCGGTGATCGACATCGCCGGCAGCACGCAGCCGATGACCAGCGCCGACGGGCGCCTGGCCGTCGTGTTCAACGGCGAGATCTACAACTTCCGGCAATTGCGCGACGAGCTCGCGCGCGGCGGCTACGTGTTCCGCACGGCCGGCGACACCGAGACGATCCTTGCCGGCTGGGCGCGCTGGGGCCGCGACGTCGTCGCGCACCTGCGCGGGATGTTCGCATTCGCGCTGTGGGACGCGGGCGCGCGCACGCTGTTCGCCGCGCGTGATCACCTGGGCGTGAAGCCGTTCCACTACGCGTGGGACGGCCGCACGCTCGTGTTCGGATCGGAGTTGAAGTCGGTGCTCGCGCACCCGGCGGTCGGCGGCGAAATCGACCTGGCCGCGCTGCGCCTGTACCTCGAATGCCAGTTCATTCCGGCGCCGCACTCGGTGCTGCGCGGCGTGCGCAAGCTGCCGCCGGGCCATTCGCTGACGCTGCGCGACGGCGAACTCGCGATCGCCCCGTACTGGCGGCCCGATTACTCCGACAAGCTCGTGCTCGCCGACCGCGATGCCGAGGACGCGCTCGACCGCGAGCTGCGGGCGTCGGTCGAGGGCATGCTGGTCGCCGACGTTCCGCTCGGCGCGTTCGTCAGCGGCGGCATCGACTCGGGCCTCGTCGCCGCGATCATGACCGACCTGACCGGCGCCCCGATCGACACGTTCAACATCGGCTTTGAAGGCGGCGTGGCGGTCAGCGAGCACCGCGAAGCGGCGCGCGTGGCCGAACACATCGGCAGCCGCCATCACGCGCTGATGCTGTCGCCCGACCACGTGCTCGACGCGTTCGACCGCTGGATCGACGTCTTCGACGAGCCGTTCGCCGACCAGGCGGCGCTGCCGACGATGCTTCTTTCCGGATTCGCGCGGCGCGAAGTCACGGTCGTGCTGACCGGCGAAGGCGCCGACGAGGTGTTCGGCGGCTACTCGAACTACCGCAAGCGCATGCGCGAGGAGCGCTTCACCCGCTGGCTCGCGCATCCGGCGTCGCCGCTGCCTGCCCTCGTGAAGACGCTGCCCGTCGCGCTGCGCCGCGACCGCATGCTGCGCTCGATCGTCGAGCCGCTGCCGCGCCGCTACCGGACAATCCCCAACGTGTTCGACGTGCTGCTGCATCCGACGTTGCTGACACCGCAGTTCCTGGCGGCGACGAGCGCAGCGCCCGACGTCGGCGCGCTGGCCGCGGCGGCGTTCGACGAGGCGAACTCGGCGAGCTACCTCGACCGGCTGCTGCACGTGGACACGCGGCTGTGGCTGCCCGACGACCTGCTGACCAAGGTCGACCGCGCGACGATGACCCATTCGCTCGAGGCACGCGTGCCGTATCTCGACCATCGCTTCGTCGAGTTCTGCGCGCGGCTCGCCCCCGACCAGAAGATCCGCGGCGACGCGCACAAGCACGTGCTCAAGCGCGTGGCCGAACGGTACCTGCCGGCCGACATCGTCCACCGCGGCAAGCAGGGCTTCGTGATGCCGCTGACCGAATGGCTGGCGGGGCGCCTCCGCAGCGAGATCGACGAGCACCTGGGCGAAGGCGGCCTTGCGCGACGCGGCCTGTTCCGCGACGGCGCGATCGCACGCCTCGTGGCCGAGCATCGGCGCGGCCGGCGCAACCACGCCGGCCGGCTGTGGGCGCTGCTGATCCTCGAACGCTGGTTCCGGCGTTACGCGCCGAGCTGGTCATTGCGATGACGACCCCCACGCTCGCTGCGCTCGCCGTCCCCGGAGCCGACCGCGCGCGCGGGGCGAAGCCAAGGCTCGCAGAGCGCGTCCGCGCGCGTGGGCGACGGCCGACACGCAGCCATCCACGTGCCATACACTTCCGAGGAGGCCGTGGCGCCTTGGTCCCTTGGGGCGGCCCGGCGGGACCGACATGAGTCCGCTGTCGATCCTGCACACCGAGTCGTCGATCGGCTGGGGCGGCCAGGAGCTGCGCATCCTGACCGAGATGGAGGGCATGGCGGCGCGCGGCCACCGCGTGCACCTGGCCACCGCTTCGTCCGCCGAGATCCTGCCGGCGGCGCGCGCGCGAGGCCTGTCCGTCGACGGGCTGCCGATCGAGGCGAAGAAGTGGCGCGGATTCGCGGCGATGCGCGCGTTCCTCGCGGAGCGCGGCACGGCGTTCGACGTGATCAACACGCACAGCTCGACCGACGCGTGGCTGGTCGCGCTCGCTCGCACCACGCTGCCGCGCATGCCGCCGGTCGTGCGCACGCGTCACGTGTCCACGCCGATCAACGACAAGCCGACGACGCGCTGGCTCTATCAGCGCGCGACCGCGCACCTCGTCGTGACCGGCGAGGCGTTGAAGACGCAGCTCGTGCACGACAACGACTACGACGCCGCGCGCATCACGTCGGTGCGCACCGGCATCGACCTCGCGCGGTTCCGCCCGCTCGACCGCGCGGAGGCGCGGCGGCGCCTTGCCGTCGACGGACGCCCGGCGGTCGCGATCGTCGCGACGCTGCGCGACTGGAAGGGACACGACGACCTGCTCGACGCTTGGGCGGCGCTGCGCGCGCGCGTTCCCGGCTGGCAGCTCATCGTCATCGGCGACGGCCCGCGGCGCGCGCACCTTACGCGTCGCGTCTTCGAAATGAATCTCGATGCCGACGTCCGCTTCGCCGGCAACCAGGACGACGTACCCGCCTGGTACGCGTGCGCCGACATCGCCGTGCTGCCGTCGTTCGGCGACGAAGGCGTGCCGCAAAGCCTGATGCAGGCCGCCGCGTGCGGGCTGCCGGCGGTGTCGACGCCGATTGGCGCGATTGCCGAGGCGGTGCGCGACGGCGAGACGGGCTTGCTGGTGCCGCCGCGCGACGTGCGCGCACTCGCCGCGGCGCTGGAGTCGCTGATGACCGACGCCGGGCTGCGCGCGCGGATGGGCGCCGCCGCGCAGGCGTACGCGCAGGCGAACTTCGGCATCGACCGGATGCTCGACGGAATGGAATCGGTGTTCGCGCGCGTGGCCGGAGGCGCGCGCTGATGTGCGGGATCGCCGGCCACTTCGGGCCGCCGGTCGGGCCTGGCGTGCGCGCACGCATGATGGCGGCGCTTGCGCGGCGCGGACCCGACGCGCGGCACGTCGCGACGTTCGATGCCACCGGTGCGCCGCACGCCGACGACGCCGTCGCCGCCGTCGGACTCGTGCACGCGCGGCTGTCGATCATCGACCCGCGGCCGGTCGCCGACCAGCCGATGGGCACCGACGACGGCCGCGTGTGGATCTGCTACAACGGCGAGGTCTACGGCTGGCGGGACGACGCGCGCGCGCTGGCCGACCGCGGAGTGCGCTTCCACACGTGGTCGGACACCGAGTTCATCCTGCGCGGCTACGAGGCGTGGGGCATCGAGGGGCTGCTGCCGCGGCTGCGCGGCATGTTCGCGTTCGCGATCGTCGACTTCCGCGACCGCCGCGTGCACGTCGTGCGCGACCGAATGGGATTGAAGCCGGTCGCCTACGCGCACCGCGACGGCGGCTTCGCGTTCGGCTCGACCGTGCGCAGCGTGCTGCCGTGGCTGCCTGCGAATGCCCGCGGCTTTTCTCCGGACGCGATCGACGCGTACCTGGCGCACCGGTACGTGCCGGCGCCGCGGACGGTGTTCGCGAACATCGCGCGCCTGCCCAACGCGCATCGCGCAGAGTTCGAGCTCGACACCGGGCGCCTCGCCGTCCATCGCTACTGGACGCCGCGTCCCGCGCCGGTCGCCGATTGCGGCGCGCTGCTCGACGAGGCGATCGAGCTGCGGCTGGTCGCCGACCGGCCGCTCGGGCTGTTCCTGTCCGGCGGCATCGACTCCGGCACGATCGCGTGCCGGCTCGCGGCCACCGGCCACGCCGACCTGCGGTCGTTCTCGGCGGCGTTTCCCGGCTCGTCGTTCGACGAGAGCGACGACGCGGCGGCCACCGCAAGCGCGCTCGGCTTCCCGAACGAGCGCATCGTCGTGCCGACGACGATCCGCGACGACTTCGCCGAGATCGTCGCCACGCTGGACGAACCGTTCGCCGACCCGTCGTCGTTCCCGACGTGGTACCTGGCGCGCGCGACCGAGCGCCACGTGAAGGTCGTGCTGGGCGGCGACGGCGGCGACGAGCTTTTCGCCGGCTACAAGCGGATCGCCAAGCACCTGCGCAACGCGTGGCGCGGCTCGCTCGCGCTGCCGATGCCCGTGCTGCGGGACGCGCGGCCCAAAGGGTGGCGCAAGATCGCGGGCGAACTGTCGCTCGACTGGGAGGCGGCGTACGCGCTGCGCTTTTCCGGCCTGACGCCCAACCAGCGGCGCTTCCTGCAGCCTGCGCGCGCGGCGTTTCCCGCGCACTACTGGCGCGCGCCGGACCTCGTCGCGACCACGCGCCACGACCGCCTGCTACGCTGGGATTTCGCGAACTACCTGCCCGAATACGTGCTGCGCAAGGCGGACCTGACGACGATGGCGCACGGCCTCGAATTGCGCGCGCCGCTGCTCGACCACAGGTTCGTCGAGGCGGTGCTGGCGCTGCCGCCGGCGCAACGCTTCACGTCGCCACCGAAGAAGTTTCTGGCGCAGCTCGCGCCGCAGCTGCAGCGCCTGGGTGCGTTCGAGCGCAAGAAGCGCGGCTTCAATCCGCCGCTTGCGCCCTGGCTCGGCGAAGACCTGGCCGACCGGATGGCCGGCGCGGCGGAATCGCTGGCCGGTGTCACCGGCGGCCAGCTCGACGCCGCGCGCGTCGCTTCGATGCTCGCCGCGTACCGCGACACGCCTGCGCTCGCCGAGCAGGTGCTCTCGCTCGTCATCCTCGACGAGAGCCTGCGGCAGCTGGCCGCACTCGCCGCCGATGGCGGGTAGCCGCGCGCCGATGCGCGTCGCGGGCGTCGCGCTGGCGCTCGCGCGCTGGGGCGCCGCGCGCGCGCGCCCGGAATCGCCGCGGCGCATCCTCGTGCTGCATCACCTGCTCCTGGGCGACACGCTGATGACCACCGCGCTGCTCGCGAAGCTGCGCGAGCGGTACCCGGCGGCCGAGATCGTGATGACGGTGAACCGCGCGTACGCGCCGCTGTATTCCGGGCACCCGTACGGCGTGCTCGCGCACGGCTTCGATCCGCGCGACGTCGGCACGTTCGCGTCGCTGCGAGGCGCTCCGCGTTTCGATCTCGCGATCCTGCCGGCGGACAACCGCTGGTCGTGGCTCGCTCGCGCGCTGGGCGCGCCGTGGATCGTCGGACTGGCCGGCGACCGCCCCGCGCACAAGAACTGGCCGGTCGACGAGCTCGTTCCGTACTCGGCGAGGCCGACGGCGTTCTGCGACACGGCGGCCGAGCTGGTGCCGGGGCCGCCGCCCGCGCGCTACAGGACGTCGGACTGGCCGGCGCCGCAGGACGACGGCGCGCCGACCTTGCCGGCCGGCAGCGCGATCCTGCACGTCGGCGCGAGCTCGCCGCTCAAGCTGTGGCCGGCCGAGCGCTGGCGCGCGCTGGCTGGCGCGCTCGAAGCGCGCGGCCTCGCCGTGGTGTGGAGCTGCGGGCCCGGCGAGACGGCGATCCTCGACGCGATCGAGCCGTCGTCGCGGCGGCCGCGAATCGCGGGGACGCTGTCGCTGGCGGCGCTGTGGCACGCGCTGGCGCGCGCGCGGCTGCTCGTTTGCCCCGACACGGGCGTCGCGCACCTGGGGCGCGTCGTCGGCGTGCCGACGGTCACGCTGTTCGGGCCGGGCTCCGCGACGATCTGTGGCCCCGGCGAATTCTTCGCCGGCATGCGCGGGCGCGCCGTGACCGTCGAACCGTTCGCGTGCCGCGACCAGACGATCCAGTTCTTCCGCGAAGTCCCGTGGGCGCGCCGCTGCGAGCGCCTGTACGGGGACGCACCGGGCCGGTGCCCCCGCCCGCGCTGCATGGAGGCCATCGAGGTCGCGGCGGTGCTCGCCGCCGCCGAAGAGCTGCTGTAGCGCAGCAGCGCCGTTTGGGGGCGTCCTAGCGCCGCAGGGCCGTCCCAAGGCGCTCGCCCCCTGGGGGGAGCGGCGCGAAGCGCCGTTCGGGGGGAGGGTCCTACCGCGTGAGCTCGACCGCGGCGCCGCTGCCGTCGACGGGGGCGTGCGTGAACTGGACCTTGTACAGCCGCGCGTACGCGCCGTTGGCGGCGAGCAGCGCGACGTGCGTGCCGATCTCGACGATGCGGCCGGCGTCGAGCACGACGATGCGGTCGGCGTCCTCGATCGTGGAGAGCCGGTGCGCGATCACGATCGTCGTGCGCCCGCGCATCAGCGTGTCGAGCGCCGCCTGCACCTGCCGCTCGGACTCGGAGTCGAGCGCGGACGTCGCCTCGTCGAGGATCAGCAGCGGCGCGTTCTTGAGGATCGCCCGCGCGATCGCGATTCGCTGCCGCTGGCCGCCGGACAGCCGGACGCCGTTCTCGCCGACGATCGAGTCGAAGCCCTCGGGCATCGCGCGGATGAAGTCGAGCGCGTGCGCGGCGGCGGCGGCGCGCTCGATGTCCTCGCGGGCGGCGCCGGCCATCTGGCCGTAGGCGATGTTGGCGGCGACCGTGTCGTTGAACAGCAGCACGTCCTGCGACACCATCGCGATCTGCGCGCGCAGGCTCTTCAGCGTCAGCGTCGTGACGTCGTGGCCGTCGATGAACAGGCGCCCGGCCGTTGGCTCGTAGAACCGCGGCACCAGGTTGACGAGCGACGTCTTGCCGCTGCCGGACGCGCCGACCAGCGCGACCGTCTCGCCCGGCGCCACCGTAAGCGTGATGTCGGTCAGCGCCTCGCGCTCGTTGCTCGCGTAGCGCAGCGACAGCCGCTCGAAGCGGACCTCGCCGCGGCAGCGGTCGAGCACGACGGTGCCGCTGTCCGCCTCCTGCTCGTGGTCGAGCAGGCCGAAGATGCTCTCGGCGGCGGCCATGCCGCGCTGGATCGACGCGTTGATGCCGGACAGGCCTTTCAGCCGCTCGAGCAGCGTCAGCAGCGCGACGACGTACGACATGAACAGCGCGAAGTCGAAGCGGCCGCCTTCGCTCTGCTGCAGCGCGATCCACACGATCGAGCCGACCGCGCACGCGGCGAAGAACACGGTCAGCGGCGAGCTCGCGGCCGTCGCCGACGACTCCTTGGTCATCGCGTTGCGCAGCCGGTTGGCGGCCGCCACCGCGCGGCCGCGCTCGTAGTCCTCGCCGCCGAACACGCGGACGACGCGGTGCCCGACGATCAGCTCCTCGAGCACCTGCGTCATCGAGCCCGACCGGTCCTGGATGTCGCGCGCGATCCTCCGCAGCCGGCGGCTGAAATAGCGGATGACGATGCCGACGATCGGCACGACGATGAACGTGAGCAGCGTCAGCCGCCAGTTCAGCCACATCAGGTAGCCGAAGCTCACCGTGATCGTCAGCGACGACCGGATGGCGTTGGTGATCGCGCCGGACGCGGCGGACGCGAGCTGGTGCGCGTCGAACGTGATCTTCGACTGGATCATGCCGGCCGCGTGCGTGTCGTAGTACGGCGTCGGCAGCTTGAGCAGCTTGTCGATTAGGTCGCGGCGCAGGTCGAACACGACGCGGTAGCCGGTCCAGCCCATGCCGTACTCGGAGATGTACGCACCGACGCCGCGCAGCAGGAACACGCCGACGATCGTCAGCGGCAGCCACTTGGTGCCGAGCGGGTCCGGCGACTCGAAATTGCGGACGATCGGGATGACGAGCCAGGCGAGCATCAGGTCGCCCGCCGCGACGATCATCATGCCGAACACGGCAACGCCGAACGCCCACCGATAGGGGCGGACGTAGCGCAGCAGCCGCGAGTAGAGATTGACGCCCGTCATCGGGTAGGGGACGCGCCGCACGTCGCGGCGCCATGCGAGCGGGCGGCGCGTGTCGCGCGCCCTGCAAGCGCCGACGAGTATAGCGCAGCGCGCCGGCCGGCCGCGGCGGGCACCGTCATCGCGCGGCCGGCAGCAGGCTTTCGTACAGCGCGACGAGTTTGGCGGACATCGCCTCGGGTGTCAGCGGACGCATGGCCACGAGCGCGTTGGCGCCGGCACGCTCGCGCTCGGCCGGCGACAGCAGCGCGGCCATCGCGGCAGCGAGCGCGCCGACGTCCCGGGCGCCGCAGACGACCCCGGCCGCGTGCGCGGCGACCAGCTCGCCCGCGCCGCAGCGATCGCTCGTCACCACCGGCAGCCCGCACGCCATCGCTTCCAGCACGGCGTTGGACAGCGCGTCGTACAGCGTCGGCAGCACGAACGCGTCGGCCGCGCCGTAGAACGGCCGCGGATCCGTCTGCGCGCCGGCGAACGTCACGCGATCGGCCACGCCAAGGCGCCGCGCCAGCGCGGCGTAGCGCGCCGGATGGCGGTCGCGGCCGACGACGAGAAGGTGCGCGGGCCGGGTCACGGCGGCCAGTGCCTCGAGCGCGCGACCCACGCCCTTGCGCTCGTACGACGATCCGACGAGCGCGAACACGCAGGCGTCCGCGGGAATGCGAAAGCGCGCGCGCAGTTCCGCGCGATGCGAGCGCAGGCCCGGATTGAACGACTGCGGATCGATCGCGTTGTAGATGACGGGCAGGCGTTCGCGCGGCAGGCCGAAGCGTTCGTGGATCTCGGTCTGCACCATTGCCGAGATGCAGATGACGCGCTGCAGCCGCGCGCTCGCGTACAACCGGCGCTCCGCTTCCAGCACGTAGCGGTGATACGGGCTGGCGCGCAGCGCCAGCCGCTGCGGGAACGAAGCCTCGCGCATCCGTTCCTCGACCCAGACCGCGTGCACGCCGTCGCCGGCGCGGTAGACGTCGCAGCAGGCGATGCGCTCGTGCGACTGCACGAGCGTCCCGGGCAGCCGCGCAACCGCGGCGCAGACGCCGCGCGCGAACCCCGCGTCGCGCAGCGTGCGTCCGAAATACGGCGGATCGACGAGCAGCGGCGTGATGCGCGGGTCGGCGCTCGCCGGCCACCGCCGGGTGATCAGCGTGAGCGAAACGCCGCGCGCGGCCAGCGCGTCCAGTGCGCGTTCGACGAAGCGCTCGGCGCCGCCGAACGGCGTGTACTTCTGGCGGACGATCGCAAGGCGCATCAGCGCGGGTCGTCGGGCGGCCTCGCCGGGACCGCGCCGGGGTCGTGCGGCAGCGTCTCGGAGTCGAGCCCGTCGTCGCCGTGCAGCGGCGCCGCCCCCGCCTTCAACTCCATCTGCGCGCTGGCGGCCGCGCGCGCGGCCATCTTGTGCGCGACGCTCGCCTCGAGCAGCTGCTTGTACAGCAGCACCAGCTTCAGCGTCATCGCGGCCGGGGTGAGCGGCAGCGCCGCGCGCCGCGCGTTGTCGGCAAGGCGCGCGCGCACGTCGGCGTCCTGCAGCGTGCGCATGTGCGCGATCAGCGCCGCGGCGTCGCGCGCATCGCACGCGAAGCCGGCGTCGTTCTCGACGACGAGCTCGGCCGCCCCCGACTTCGTGCTGGTGATCACCGGCAGGCCGCTTGCGAGCGCCTCCATCGCCGCGTCGGGAAACGAGTCGTAGATCGTCGGCAGCACGAACGCGTCGGCGGCGCCGTAGTACGGCGCGACGTCGGCCTGGTAGCCGGCGAACGTCACGCGCTCGCGCACGCCGCGGTCGCGCGACAGCCGCTTGTACGTGTCCAATTGACGGTCGTCGCCGACGATCATCAGGTGCGCGGGCGCCGGGAGCTGCGCCAGCGCCTCGATCGCCGCCGGCACGCCCTTGCGCCGGAAGCCGGAACCGACCAGCAGGTACATCGGCGCGTCGTCGGCGACCTTGTATTTCGCGCGGATGCGCTCGCGGTGCTCGCGCAGCGCCGGCGAGAAGACGTTGGTGTCGACGGCGTTGTAGAGCACCGGCAGCCGCTCTTCGGCCAAGCCGAAGCGCGCCTTGATGTCGTCGCGGACCATCTTCGAGTTGCACAGCACGGCGCGCAGCCACGGGCTGGCGAACAGCTTGCGCTCCATCGCCAGCGTGTACCGGTGCCACGGGCTCATCGCGACGCGCAGCCGCAGCGAGGCGGGCGCGTCGCGCAGGCGCTCCTCCAGCCACGTCGCGTGGACGCCGTCGGCCGGCCGGTAGACGTCGCAGGTCAGCACCCGCTCGTGCGACTGCACGAGGTTCGCGCGCGCGAGCGCGATGTCGCGCGTCACGGCGCGCGCGAATCCCCAGTCGCGCCACAGCGCGCCGGCGTACGGCGGGTTGCAGATGTGCGGCTCGATCAGCTGCAGCTTGGTCTGCGGCCACTCGCGCGTGTACAGCGTGATCGCGACGTTGCGCTCGAGCAGCGCCTCGAGCGCCCCTTCGAGGAAGCGCTCGGCCGCGCCGTGCGGCGTGTAGCGTTGGCGGATGATCGCGAGCCTCATGGCCGTCAGTCGGGAAGGGCCGCCCCGACCGACTGACGCGCCCCCTTTGGGGGCAGCGAGCGCCGCGAGCGTGGGGGTCGTTTCATCCTAGGTGTCCGCGAGCAGCGCCGACAGCGCCGCGTGCACGCGCTCGACCGGAAGCGTGGTCAGGCACTCGGAGATCTTGCCGCCGCCGCAGCCGTCGAGCCCGCACGGCCGGCACGAATGCGCATCCGACGCGACGACGCGCGCCGCGACCTGCCACGGTCCCCACGCCAGCTCGCTCGACGGCCCGAACAGCGCGAGCGTCGGCGTGCCGACGGCGGCGGCGATGTGCATCGGCGCCGAGTCGACGCCGGCGAACGCGCGGGCCGCGGCGGTCAGCGCCGGCAGCTCCGCCATCGTGAGCATTCCGGTCAGGTCGACGACGCGCGACCGCGTCGCCGGGCGCACGGCGCCCAGGACGGCGGTCGTCAGCGCGCGCTCGCGATCGTCGGGCGCTCCGGTGAGCACGACCGCCATGCCGTCGGCGACGATCAGGTCGACGAGCGCCGCCGTCCGCTCGGCCGGCCAGCACTTGAAAAGCCAGCGCGACCCCGGATGCACCTGCACGAACTCGCGCGGGGCCAGCGCGTGCTCGGCCAGCAGCTCGGCCGTGCGTCGCTGCGCGTCCGCGGATGGCACGAGCACGAGACGGCGGTCGGCTTCGTCCGGATACACGCCGATCCGGCGCAGCGCGTCCAGGTTCTGCTCGACGACGTGCCGTTCGGTGCGCGCGGGCAGCCGGTAGAAGTGCGTGAAGTGGCGGCGCCACAGCGCGGAGCGCGTGGCGCGCTCGCGCGTCACCGACCAGCGGGGGCGCAGCAGGCGCGCGAGCGTGAGCCCGCGCGGATGCTCGGTGAGGTGGACCAGCAGGTCGTAGTCGCGAGCGCGCAGCCGCGACAGCAGCGACCATTCCTCGCGCATCTGCGTGACGACGCCGCGCTCCTTCCACTGCCGGTCTATCGTGTGCAGCTGCGCGATCGCCGGGTGACCGGCCAGCATCGGCGCGGTGTCGCGATACACGAGCGCGTCGACCTCGATGCCCGGCGCCGCGCGCGCGAGCGTCGTGAACACCGGCGACGTCAGCAGCACGTCGCCGTGGTGACGCAGCTTGGTGACCAGCGCGCGGCGGACGAGGTGCAGGGGGACCGGGTCCGGCAGCGGGCTTGCCATGTCGTCCACAATACCAAAAACCCCGTCGCCGCGCCTGCGGCCGGCGGCGCGGCGGTAGGCACTCACTGCCCGCGCAAGCCGCGGCCGGGCCGGCGTGCGGGATCGGAGTACAATCCGCGCGTTTGCCCATCCTCGAAGCCTCCCCGGCTAAGCCGCAGCGCATTCTCCATGTCCGTCGACGACGTCAACACCGCGCTGAAGGCGCAGATCCTGGCCGAGGCGCTGCCGTACATCCGGCGGTTCCACGACAAGACGATCATCATCAAGTACGGCGGCAACGCGATGACGGAACCGCACCTGAAGGCCGGATTCGCGCGCGACGTCGTGATGCTGAAGCTGGTCGGCATGAACCCGGTGATCGTGCACGGCGGCGGCCCGCAGATCGGCGACCTGCTGAACAAGATGGGCATCAAGAGCGAATTCCGCCAGGGCATGCGGGTGACCGACGACCGCGTAATGAACGTCGTCGAGATGGTCCTGGGCGAGCTGAACCAGGAGATCGTCGGCCTCATCAACCAGCACGGCGGCAAGGCGGTGGGCCTGACCGGCCAGGACGGCGCGTTCATCCACGCGCGCAAGATGCTGCTCAAGTCCGAGACCGCGGAAGGCGAGTTCGTCGACATCGGCCTCGTCGGCGAGATCGAGCGCATCGATCCGGAGATCATCCAGCTCCTCGATTCGCGCGACTTCATCCCGGTGATCGCGCCGATCGGCGTCGGGCCCGAAGGCGAGGCGTACAACATCAACGCCGACCTGGTCGCCGGCAAGCTCGCCGAGACGCTCAAGGCCGAGAAGCTCGTGCTGATGACCAACACGGTCGGCGTGCTCGACAAGAACGGCACGCTGCTGACCGGCCTGACGTCGAGCGAGATCGACGCCCTGTTCGCCGACGGCACGATCCACGGCGGCATGCTGCCGAAGATCGGCTCCGCGCTGGACGCGGTGAAGAACGGCGTGAAGAGCTCGCACATCATCGACGGCCGCGTCGAGCACGCGCTGCTGCTCGAGGTGCTGACCAACGAAGGCGTGGGCACGATGATCCGCGCCGACAACACGCCGCCGCGGTACGCCTGACGGCGCCCGGCGCAGTACGAACGACAGCAGGCACCATGGCGACCAAGCCCGGCGAACGGCGGCTGCAGATCCTGCAGACGCTCGCGTCCATGCTCGAGAATCCGCGAAGCGAGAAGGTGACCACCGCCGCGCTCGCGGCGAAGCTCGACGTCTCGGAGGCCGCGCTGTACCGGCACTTCGCGAGCAAGGCGCAGATGTTCGAGGGCCTGATCGAATTCATCGAGACGACGCTGTTCTCGTTCATCAACAGGATCACCACCGAGACGACCGAGGGCGTCGCGCAGGCGGAGCAGACCGTCGTGATGCTGCTGTCGTTCGCCGAGAAGAACCCGGGGATGACGCGCGTGCTGATCGGCGAGGCGCTGGTCAACGAGGACGAGCGGCTGCAGGCGCGGATCAACCAGCTGACCGACAAGCTGGAGGCGGCGCTGCGCCAGTCGCTGCGGATCGCGCAGGCGGCCAACGGCTGGCACGGCGACGCGCAGGCGGACGCCGCCGTGCTGATCTCCTACGTGCTCGGCCGCTGGCAGCTGTTCGCGAAGAGCGGCTTCAAGCGCACGCCGCAGGACGGCTGGGCGCTGCAGCGCAAGTTCCTGTTCGGATGATGGCCCGGCGCAGCCTCGCACTCGTAGCGTTCGCCGCGTTCGCGGCGGGACTGCATGCGCAGTCGGGCAGCCGGTTGACCGATCCGCCGCCCGCCGCACCGTCGCGGTGGCAGGCGCAGATCGATGCGCTCGACGGCGCGCTGCGGGCCCGCGCGCTGACGGCCAACGACCCGAAGGCGTACTGGGTCGCCGGCTGGCTCGACGCAGGCGATCCGGTCGCGCAGGCCGACGCGTTCGCGCAGGCGCGCGTCGCCGCCCCGGGCGAGAAGATGTTCTTGGCGTCGCTGGCGATGTCGTGCCTGGCGCCGGTGCAGCCGTTGCCCGCGCCGTGCGACGCGACGGACCGGCTGGCCGACTGGGCGTCGCGCGACGTCGACAACGGCGTGCCGTCGCTGCTGCTCGCCGACCGCGCGCGGGCGCGCAACAACGCGACGGCGATGATCGCCTACCTCGACGAGGCCGCGCAGCGCCCGCGCTTCGACGACTACGGCAGCCGCGGCTCGCTGCTGCTGTGGGACGCGGTCCGCGCGCTGCCCGGCGACGCGGAGCCGGCCGCCAGGGCCGAACTCGTCGCGACGTACGCGCTGCGCAACGAATCGCTGGTCGTGCGGCAGATGCCGTCGCTGTGCCGCGACGGACAGCAGGTCGCCGAACCGGTGCGCGCCGCCTGCAACAAGGCCGGCACCGCGGTCGCCGAACGCGCGGCCACGTGGCCGCTGCGGATCGCCGGTGCGCGCATGGCCGAGCGCAGCGCCGCCGCCGGTGCGGCGCAGGACGCGGCGAAGTCGCAGCTGGCCGACGTGCAGCGTCGGGCGTACGAATGCGCACAGGCGGGCGATCCGCTCGCCGCGGCCTTCGAATCCCCGGACGCGGCGGTGCGTGCGCGCGCCGTCGCGCAGTGGAGCGCGCGCCTCGCGCAGGACGCGCAGGTCGGCGAGGTCGCCGCGTGCGCGGCGCCGGCGAAAGGCTGAGCCGGACGAAGACGCGTGCGGCGGGTCAGGTCGCCTGCACCGTCGACGGCGCGATCACGCAGCCGGCGATCCGCCAGCCGCCGTCCGGCTGCCGCTGCATCGTGTAGAGCGCGACCAGCACCGTGTTGTCGGGCATGACCAGGCGCAGCGGCTGGATGACGGCGCCGTTCACCACCGCGCCGTCGAGGTACACGGTGTAGCTCGCGCCGAGCAGCGGCGCGTAGCCGTTGCGCACCATCCGCAGGAAGTTCTCCGGCGTGCGGAACTGCGCGCGGATGCCGGGCGCCGCGTAGGTCATCGCCGTCGGGCCGTCCCCGGCCTTCAGCGCGGCCAGCTGATCGTCGATCACTTTGCGGATCGTCGTCCACTCGGCGGCCGGCAGCGTCGGTTCGCCCGCCGGCGCTGCCGCGTGCGCCGTCGGCACGAACGCGAGCAAGGCGACGAACGCCGCCGCGAACGTCCGCCGCTTCATGCGGGCCTCGCCGCGCAGACCGGGCACGCGGGATCGCGCGGGACGGCGAGCTCGCGCCACTGCATCGTCAGCGCGTCGACGAGCAGCAGGCGTCCGGCCAGCGACGTGCCGACGCCTGCGATCAGCTTCAGCGCCTCGGCCGCCTGCACGGCACCGACGATGCCGACCAGCGGCGCGAACACGCCCATCGTCGCGCAGCGCGTTTCCTCGAGCTCGTCGCCTTCGCCGAATAGGCAGTGGTAGCACGGCGCCTGCGCATGGCGCGGATCGAAAACGGCGATCTGGCCATCGAAGCGAAGCGCGGCGCCGGACACGAGCGGCCTGGCCGTACGCACGCACGCGGCATTGACCGCGTGGCGCGTCGCGAAATTGTCGCTGCAGTCGAGCACGATGTCCGCGGCGGTGACCAGCGGCGGGAGCTCCGTCGCGCCGACGCGCTTGCCCACGCGCACGATGCGCACGTCGGGATTCACCGCGGACAGTCGCCGCGCCGCGGCGTCGACCTTCGGCGAGCCGATGTCGGCGGTCGCGTAGAGGATCTGCCGCTGCAGGTTCGTGAGGTCGACGTCGTCGGCGTCGCAGATCGTAAGCGTGCCCACGCCCGCGGCGGCCAGGAACTGCGCGGCCGGCGCGCCCAGGCCCCCCATGCCGACGAGCAGTGCGTGCGCGGCCGCGAACCTCTGCTGCGCGTCCGGGCCGAGCTCCGGCAGCAGGATGTGCCTGCTGTAGCGCAGCAGCTGTTCGTCGTCGAGTTCGATGGCGCAGGTCGTCATCGCTTCACCGCCCAAAACGCCAACGCCCGGCGCTGCCGGGCGTTGTGCGGACGCAGGCCCCGGAGTATCCGTTACGGCTTCACCACCGCCGGCACCGTCGAATTCGCGGTCACGGCCTTGGTCGACGCGATCACCGGCTGGCCCTTCAGGTGGTTCATCGCCTGCTTCAGCTGGAAGTCGTCGTCGGCGCCGAACTCGAACCGCGGCGTGGCGGGCATCACTTCGCCCTTGTTGGCGTCGCCGGGCTTCGCAGTCGGCGCGGCGGGCGCGGCTTGCTTCGCCTCCTCTTTCGCGCCGGCGGCCTTGGCGGTCTCCAGGTGGCGCTCGAGGTTCGCCTCGCGGAACCGCACGCCGGCTTCGCGGCCGTCGTCGACGGCGATGTCGGGCTCGATGCCCTTCGCCTGGATCGAGCGTCCGGACGGCGTGTAGTAGCGCGCGGTCGTGAGCTTCAGCCCCGCGTTGTTGCCGAGCGGCAGGATCGTCTGCACCGAGCCCTTGCCGAACGTCTGGTTGCCGATCACGACGGCGCGCTTGTGGTCCTGCAGCGCGCCCGCGACGATTTCCGACGCCGACGCGGTGCCGCCGTCGACCAGCACGACCATCGGCACCTTCTTCACGGCCGCCGGCAGGTCCTTGAAATAGTCCTCGCCGCGACGCGAGTAGTTCTCCTTGGTGCCGAGCAGGCGCATCCGCGCGTCCGGCGTGCGGCCGTCCGTGTACACGACGAGCGCGTCCTTCGGCAGGAACGCCGCCGACACCGCGACCGCCTGGTTGAGCAGGCCGCCCGGGTCGCTGCGCACGTCGAGCACGAGGCCCTTGAGCTCGCCCTTCGCGTAGAAGTCCTTCAGCGCCTTGGCGAGGTCCTCGCCCGTGCGTTCCTGGAAGTTGCGGACGCGGATGTAGCCGTAGCCGGGCTCGAGCATCTTCGCCTGCACGCTCTTGACGTTGATTTCCTCGCGGGTCAGCGTGAACGTCAGCGGCGTCTCGACGTCCTTGCGCACGACCGTCAGCACGACCTGCGTGCCCGGCTTGCCGCGCATCTTGTCGACCGCCTTCGACAGCGGCAGCCCGCGGGTGGCCGTGTCGTCGATCTTGACGATCAGGTCGCCGGCCTTGATGCCGGCGCGGTACGCCGGCGTGCCGTCGATCGGCGCCGTGACGCGGACCACGCCGTCCTCGACGCCCACTTCTATCCCCAGGCCGCCGAACTTGCCCTGCGTGGAGACCTGCAGTTCCTTGAACGCGTCGGCGTCCAGGAAGTCCGAGTGCGGGTCGAGGCCCCGCACCATGCCGTTGATCGCTTCCTTGATCAGCTTGTCGTCGGAGACCGTCTCGACGTAGTCGCTCTTGATCTTGCCGAACACGGCCGACAACAGCTGCAGGTCCTCGTACGGGATCGGCGTCTTGGCCTCGCGCTGCGCGATCGCCTGGAAGTTGAGCGAAACCAGCACGCCCAGCACGGCGCCGACGCCCACCAGCCCCCACTTCTTCCAGCCGCCGTACTTGCCTGAATCTTCCGTCGCCATTGCGCTGCTCCCGCGTCTTGATCGATATCCAACCTTCAGCACGCCGGAAAGCGCGGGCTGGCGGTACAAAGCCCCAGATTAAAAGTATACGCCGGCGGCCCGGGCATGGTTCACGGCCTCCGGCGTCGTTCGTCCAACCGACTGGCGGCATCCGAACTACCCCCGGACGGTCGTCCGGACGCAAGATTCGCGCCGCATCGGGTACTTGGGCCGCCGGCGACCGGACAAGTTCCCGCGGCCGGGGGCCGGATCAGCGCGCGTCGACGCGGACCAGGGGCCGGCCGGTCATTTCGGGCGGCTGCGGCAAGCCCATCAGCGCCAGCATCGTCGGCGCGAGGTCCGACAGGGCGCCGCCGTCGGCGATGGTCGCCGGCCGGCCGACGTAGACCAGCGGCACTCGGAACAGCGTGTGCGCGGTGTGCGCCTGCCCGGTGGCCGGGTCGTGCATCATTTCCGCGTTGCCGTGGTCGGCCGTAATCAGCACTTCTCCGCCGACGGCGCGCGCGGCCGCCACGACACGGCCGATGCAGGCGTCGAGCGTCTCGACCGCCCGCCTGGCGGCGTCGTAGTTGCCGGTGTGGCCGACCATGTCGCCGTTCGCGTAGTTGCAGACGATGGCGTCGTACTTGCGCGAGGCGATCGCCGCGACGAGCTTGTCAGTCACCTCGGGCGCGCTCATTTCCGGCTTCAGGTCGTAGGTGGCGACCTTCGGCGACGGCACGAGGATGCGGTCCTCGCCCGGGTAGACGCTCTCCACGCCGCCGTTGAAGAAATAGGTGACGTGCGCGTACTTCTCGGTTTCCGCGATCCGCAGCTGCGTCAAGCCCAGGCTCGACAGGTATTCGCCGAAGCCGTTTTTGATCGTCTGCGGCGCGAACGCGACGGGAAGGGGCGCGAACTCGTCGCCGTAGGAGGTCAGGCACACGTACGCGGCGAGCTTCGGCACGCGCGGCCGGACGAAGCCGGCGAACGCCGGGTCGGTCAGCGCCCGCGTCATCTGCCGCGCACGGTCGGCGCGGAAGTTCATGAACACGACGACGTCGCCGTCGGCCATGCGCGCGGGGGCGCCGCCCGCCGCGACGATCGCCGTCGGCTTGACGAACTCGTCCGACTCGCCCCGCTCGTACGCGGCAGCGAGCGCCGCCTGCGCCGTCGCCGCCCGGTACGGCGCGCGCCCGTCCACCAGCAATTCGTACGCGGGCGCGACGCGCTCCCATCGCTGGTCGCGGTCCATCGCGTAGTAGCGTCCGACGATCGACGCGATGCGCGCGCCGGGATGCCGCGCGCACACGCCGGCCATGAACGCCAGCGACGCGTCGGCGCTCTTGGGCGGCGTGTCGCGGCCGTCGAGGAACGCGTGCACGAGAACCCGCGGCACGCCGCAGTCGGCCGCAAGCGCGACCATCGCCGCGACCTGCCGTTCGTGGCTGTGCACGCCGCCCGGCGACAGGAGCCCCAGCACGTGCAGCGCCGCGCCGCGGTCGCGCGCGGCGGCCACCGCCGCGCCGAGCACCGGGTTGGCGGCGAACTCGCCGGTCTCGATCGCGTGGTCGATGCGCGTGTAGTCCTGGTAGACGACGCGGCCGGCGCCGATGTTCAGATGGCCGACCTCCGAGTTGCCCATCTGCCCCTCCGGCAGGCCGACGCGCTTCTCCGACGCGTCGATCGTCGTGTGCGGGACGCTTGCGAGCAGCGACGCGAAATTCGGCATGGCCGCGTTCGCGATCGCGTTGTCCGGCGCGGGCTCGCGGCTGCCGAAGCCGTCGAGGATCACGAGCACCATCGGCCGCACGGCGGGGTGCGCGCTCCTGGCACGCCTGGTGGCCGTATCGGCGGCGGGTCCGGCAAGGATCGAGGACATGCAGGCGGGTGCGGGCGGGAGGCTGCGACGGATCGGGTATCATTTTACCGTCTGTACTCCGCAGGAACCGCATGTCGTTCATCGAAAAAAACTGGATGCTCATCCTGGTGATGTTCGTGTCGGGAGCGATGTTGCTGTGGCCGATCCTGCAGCGGCGCTTCTCGCCGGTGAAGGAAATCGGCAACCTCAACGCCACGCACCTCATCAACCACCAGAACGCCGTGCTGCTGGACGTGCGCGAGACCGGCGAGTTCACCGGCGGCAAGCTGCCGGGCGCGATCCACATCCCGCTGTCGCAGCTGAAGGACCGCGGCGCCGCCGAGCTGGCCAAGTTCAACGCCCGGCCGATCGTCGTCTACTGTTCGCGCGGCCAGCGAAGCCGGTCCGCCGGCTCCGCCCTTGCGGGACTGGGTTTCGGCAGCATCTACCAGCTGCACGGCGGCTTGAAGGCGTGGAAGGACGCCGGGCTGCCGCTGGAGAGCACCGGCGCATGAGCATGCAAGAACAAGTCGTAGGCACCGAGGTGATGATGTATTCGACGGACAGGTGCCCGTTCTGCGTGCGCGCCGAGCGGTACCTGCAGGCGAAGGGCGTCCACGACATCGCAAAGGTCCGCGTCGACCTCGAGCCTGCGCGCCGCATCGAAATGATGGAGCGCACCGGCCGGCGCACGGTACCCCAGATCTACATCGGCGACACGCACATCGGCGGTTTCGACGACCTGGTGGCGCTCGACCGCGCCGGCGGGCTCGACCCGCTGCTCAATCCGGCCTGACTCCGCGGTTCGGCGGTTGGGCCCGCGTGGAGTAAAATCGCGGATTTTCCGACTGCAGGGGAAATACGAGCATGGCTGACCAACCCAACCCCGCGCCGCAAGGCGACGGCAACGCGCCGGCCGCCGAAGCGCCCGGCTTCGCGATCGAGCGGATCTACGTCAAGGACCTGTCGGTCGAGAATCCCGGCGCGCCGCAGTCGTTCCAGATGACCGAGGCGCCGAGCATCGAGATCGGGCTGCGCACGCGCGGCGAGCAGGTCGCGCAGGACGTCTACGAATGCGTGCTGACGATCACCGTCACGGCGACCGCCGCGGGCAAGACCGTGTTCCTGGTCGAGGCGTCGCAGGCCGGGCTGTTCGTGATCCGCGGCGTCAAGCCGGCGGACATGCAGCCGGTGCTGGCGATCGCCTGCCCAAACGTGCTGTTCCCGTATGCGCGCGAAACGGTCGCCGACGCCGTGATGCGGACCGGTTTCCCGCCGGTGCACTTGGCGCCGATCAACTTCGAGATCCTGTACCAGCAGCAGCTCGCCCAGGCGCAGCAGTCGGCGCCCGCCGTCACCAACTGATGCAGTGAAACGGCCCCCACGCTCGCTACGCTCGCTGCCCCCCATGGGGGCGTGTCAGTCCCTTGGGACGGCCCGGCGGGACTGGCGCGCGCGCCGGAGGCCCGGTTCGATCGTGCGGGCGGTCATCGCAGGTGCGACGCTCGCGTGCGGCGCCCATGCGACCGCCGCCGACTTCCGCGTGACGACCGAGGCGCCGACCGTCCTCTACGACGCGCCGTCGGCCAAGGCGAAGCCGCTGTTCGTGTACGGGCGCGACGTTCCCGTCGAGGTGCTGGTGGCCGTCGAAGGCTGGACCAAGGTGCGCGACGTCGGCGGCACGATCGGCTGGGTCGCCGCGAAGGGTCTTGCCGACAAGCGGATGCTGGTCGTCCGTGTGCCGGTCGCCGACGTGCGCGCCAATCCCGATGACGCCGCGGCCGTCGTTTTCCGGGCCGAGCAGAACGTGCTGCTCGAACTCGCCGAAAGCGCGTCGTCGCCGGCGACGACCGCTTCGCCGGGCTGGGTGAAGGTCCGCCACCGCGATGGCCAGACCGGCTACGTCCGGCTGCCGCAGGTCTTCGGCCTCTAGCGTAATGGCTCGATGACCACCGTCGCGGTCCTCGGCGCCGGCGCATGGGGCACCGCGGTCGCGTGCCATCTCGCGGCCCGCGCGGCCGAGCGGCCCGCCGTCTCGCTCTGGGCGCGCGATGCCGCGCAGGCGAAGGCGATCGGCGCCGCGCGCGAGAACCGCCGCTACCTTCCCGGCGTCGCGATTCCCGACGCCGTGCGCGTCACGTCCGACCTGGCGTCGATCCGCGCGGTGGACCTGCTGCTCGCCGCCGTTCCCGTCGCCGCGCTGCCGGACCTGGCATCGCTGCTGGCGGACGCCGGCGCGCGCTCGCCGCTGGTGTGGCTCGCGAAAGGATTCGTCGACCTGCCGGAGGCAACGCCCGCGTTCGGACTCGCGCATCAACGGCTCGCGCCGCGCTGGCCCGCGGCCGTGGGCATCCTGTCGGGCCCGAGCTTTGCCGAAGAAGTCGCGCGCGGCCTGCCGACCGCGCTGGCCGCGTCCGCGACCGACGGCGCGCTCACCGCACTTGTCGCGCGGCTGATGCGCGGCGACACGTTGCGCGTCTACGAGACCGACGACCTGGCCGGCGTGGAAGTCGGCGGCGCGATCAAGAACGTGCTGGCGATCGCCGCCGGCGCGAGCGACGGTTTGAAGTTCGGCCACAACGCGCGCGCCGCGCTGATCACGCGCGGGCTCGCGGAGACGGGACGGCTGTCGGAGGCGATGGGCGGGCGGCGGGAAACGCTGATGGGACTGGCCGGGCTCGGCGATCTCGTGCTGACGTGCACCGGGGACCTGTCGCGCAACCGGCGCGTCGGCATGCGCCTGGCGCAGGGCGAATCGCTGCCGGCGATCGTCGCCGACCTGGGCCACGTGGCCGAGGGCGTGCGCGCGGCGCGCGCGGCGCGCGCGCTGGCCGACCACCACGGCATCGACATGCCGATCTGCGAAGCGGTCGACCGCGTGCTGCACGAGGGCCTGGCGCCGCGCGAGGCGGTGCTCGAGCTGCTGCGGCGCGAGCCGCGGCCGGAGGGCAGCTGAAGGAATTCAGCCGCCGCCGACGAGCTCGACGATGGCCGGACCGTAGCGCTCGAGTTTCTTCGCGCCCACGCCGCTGATTTCGCCGAGCGCCGCCAGCGTGCGCGGCTTCCGGCGCGCGATCTCGGCAAGCGTCTTGTCGTGCAGGATCACGTACGCCGGCACCGACTGCGCGCGCGCTTCGGCCAGGCGCCACGCGCGCAGGCGATCGAGCAGCACGGCGTCGACGGGGCCGTCGCCAGGCGCGGCGATCATGCGCGAGCGCGAGCGGGACGCGCGAGGGCGAGCGACGACGCGGCGCATCGCCACACTCTGCTCGCCTTTGAGGACCGGGCGGCTCGCTTGCGTGAGGCGCAATGCGCCGTACGCTTCGTGGTCGACGCTGGCCAGTCCGAGCGCGACCAGCTGGCGGAAGACGATGCGCCACGTCGCCTCGTCGACGTCGGCGCCGATGCCGAAGACCGACAGCCGGTCGTGGTCCCAGCGCGAAACGCGCTCGCCGGGCTTGCCGCGAAGCACGTCGATCAGGTGGACGGCGCCGAAGCGCTGGCCGGTGCGGTAGATCGCCGACAGCGCCTTTTGCGCGTGCGCCGTCGCGTCGAACGTCTCGGGGGGCGCGAGGCACGTGTCGCAGTTGCCGCAAGGCTCGCTCGCCTCGCCGAAGTAGTCGAGCAGGCGCACGCGCCGGCAGCCCGCGGTCTCGCACAGCCCGAGCAGCGCGTCGAGCTTGGCCGCGGACACGCGCTTGTACTCGTCGCTGGCCTCCGACTGGTCGATCAGCCGCCGCTGCTGGACGACGTCGGCCAACCCGTAGGCCATCCACGCGTCGGCCGGCTCGCCGTCGCGGCCGGCGCGCCCGGTCTCCTGGTAATAGCCCTCGATGCTCTTCGGCAGGTCGAGGTGCGCGACGAACCGCACGTCGGGCTTGTCGATGCCCATGCCGAACGCGATCGTGGCGACCATCACCAGCCCGTCGTCGCGCTGGAAGCGCGCCTGGTGGTCGGTGCGGGTCGCCGTGTCCATCCCGGCGTGGTAGGGCAGCGCGCGCACGCCCTTGCCGGCCAGCCACGCCGCGGTCTCGTCGACCTTGCGCCGCGTCAGGCAGTACACGATGCCGGCGTCGCCTTGATGCTCGGTGCGCAGGAAGTCGAGCAGCTGCGCGCGCGCGTCGTCCTTGTCGACGATCGTGTAACGGATGTTCGGGCGGTCGAAGCTCGACACGAACACGCGCGCGTCGTCGAGCCCGAGCCGCGCGCGGATCTCGGTGCGCGTCTGCGGGTCGGCGGTGGCAGTCAGCGCGATCCGCGGGATGTCCGGGTACCGTTCGTGCAGCAGCGACAGCTGCAGGTACTCCGGACGGAAGTCGTGTCCCCACTGCGACACGCAGTGCGCCTCGTCGATCGCGAACAGCGCGATCCGCGTGCGGTCGAGGAGATCGAGGCAGCGTGGCGTGGTCAGCCGCTCGGGCGCGACGTAGAGCAGGTCGAGCTCGCCGGCCTGCAGCGCACGCTCGGTGGCGCGGGCGGTGGCGGCGTCCTGCGACGAGTTGAGGAACGCCGCGCGGACGCCGAGCTGCGACAGCGCCGCAACCTGGTCCTGCATCAGCGCAATAAGCGGCGACACGACGACGCCGGTGCCCGGCCTCACCAGCGAAGGGATCTGGTAGCACAGCGACTTGCCGCCGCCGGTGGGCATCAGCACCAGCGCGTCGCCGCCGGCGACGACGTGGTCGACGACCGCCTGCTGTCCCGGGCGGAACGAGTCGTAGCCGAACGTCTCGCGCAGGATGTTGCGCGCGCGCGAAAGCATGGGTGGCGCAACGTCGTTCATTCTTGGGCCTCCCGCGCGAAGCCCTGCTGCCGCCACGCCTCGTACACGGTCACCGCGACCGCGTTCGACAGGTTGAGGCTGCGCACGCCGGCGCGCATCGGGATCGCGAGCCGCGCGTCGTCGGCGAACTCGGCGAGGATCGAAGCCGGCAGCCCGGACGTCTCGCAGCCGAACACGAATACGTCGCCCGGTACGAAGCAGCCGTCGTACAGCGACCGCTTCGCCGTGGTCGTCAGCGCGAAGAATCGCCGGGCGCGATCGGCGGCCAGCGCCCTGCGGCACGCGGCGAAGTCGCCGTGCACGGACACCCGCGCGTATTCGTGGTAGTCGAGGCCCGCGCGCTTCAGGTCGCGGTCGTCCATCCGGAAGCCGAGCGGCTCGACCAGGTGCAGCTCGGTCGCCGTATTGGCGGTGAGCCGGATCACGTTGCCGGTGTTGGGCGGAATCTCGGGCGCGACGAGGACGACGGCGAACATCCGTCATTTTCGCAGGTTCGCTCGGGGCCCGGTGCCAGGCCCTACAGCGTGCGCGCGGCGACCCACGCGTCGACGGCGAGCGCGCCGCCGCGCAGCGCCGCCGTCGCCGCGGCCTCGAGCGTCGCGCCGGTGGTCATCACGTCGTCGACGATCGCGATCCGGCGCCGCGCGATCGCGGGCAGTGCCGCGAACGCGCCGCGCACGTTGCGGCGGCGATCGCTCCACGGCAGCGCGGCCTGCGCCGCCGTGTCGCGCGCGCGGACGAGGCCGTCGGCCAGCGGGACGCCGACGCGCGCGGCCAGCCGCCGCGCGATCTCGCGGGCCTGGTTGAAGCCTCGCTCGCGCTGGCGCGCCGGCGCGAGCGGCAGCGCGACGACGAGGTCGGGAAGCGCGACGATCCGGGGCGCCAGCGCATCGGCGAAGTAATCGGCGTGGGCGAGCGCGCCGCCGTACTTGAGCGCGTGCAGCAGGCGGTCGACCGGGTACGCGTACGCGAATGCGGCGACCGCCGAGGCAAACGGCGGCGGACGCGCGACGCAACGCCCGCAGCGGCCGCCGTCGAGCGTGGGCAGCGCGCACGTCGGGCACGCGCGCGGGAGCCTCGGCATTGCGCGATCGCACGCCGCGCAGACGATGGCGGTCGCGCATTCGGCCGCGCACAGTGCGCACGCCTGCGGCAGCAGCGCGTGGCCGGCCGCGCGCCAGCGTTCGAGGCGTGCGGAAAAGTTGTCAAATTTTCGCGACGGAGGATTTGACATCGACAGGGGGCTCCCGGACACTCCGCGAACGCCGATCCAGCGAGTTTCGCGCCCGTGAACGCCTGCCGCCATCATCCGAATCGCCGAGCCGCACGATGAACACGACCGCCACGATCCGGATGCACGAGCGCGCCGCCGGCGCGCCGGCGCCGCGCTGGCCGGTGGCCGCGGTGGCCGAGCTGTTCGCGCGGCCGTTCGCGGATCTCGTGTTCGATGCGCAGCAAGTGCACCGCGCGCATCACGCGCGCAATGCCGTGCAGCTGTCCACGTTGATCTCGATCAAGACCGGCGGCTGCCCCGAGGACTGCGCCTACTGCCCGCAGGCCGCGCGCTATCAGACCGGCGTGCCCAACGACGCTCTGCTCGCCGTCGACGACGTGGTCGCCGCGGCGCGCGCGGCCAAGGCGGCGGGCGCGTCGCGCTTCTGCATGGGCGCCGCGTGGCGCGGGCCGAAGGAGCGCGACCTCGAACCGGTGCTCGCGATGGTCAGCGCGGTGAAGGCGCTCGGCATGGAGACGTGCGCGACGCTCGGCATGCTGCGCGACGGCCAGGCCGAGCGGCTGCGCGACGCCGGGCTCGACTACTACAACCACAACCTCGACACCGCGCCCGACTTCTACGGCGAAATCGTCACGACGCGCGATTACGAGGACCGGCTCGAGACGCTCGATCGCGTGCGCGACGCCGGCCTGTCCGTCTGCTGCGGCGGCATCGTCGGCATGGGCGAATCGCGCGCGCAGCGCGCGGGACTCGTCGCGCAGCTCGCCAATCTCGACCCGTACCCGGAGTCGGTGCCGATCAACCACCTGGTGCAGGTCGAAGGCACGCCGCTGCGCGCGGCGCTGCACGGCGAATCCGCGCTCGATCCGCTGGAGTTCGTCCGCACGATCGCCGTCGCGCGCATCACGATGCCGAAGGCGATGGTGCGCCTGTCCGCCGGCCGCCGCGAGCTGGGCGAGGCCGTGCAGGCGCTGTGCTTCCTGGCCGGCGCGAACTCGATCTTCTACGGCGACCGGCTGTTGACGACCGGCAACCCGGACGTCGACGCCGACCGGGCGCTGTTCGCCAAGCTGGGCATCAACGCCTCGCCTTGACGCGCGCATCGCCGCGGATCGCGGAACTCGAAGACGCGCTGGCGCGGCGCCGCGAGGCGGGACTCGCGCGGACACGGCGCACGCTGGCTTCCCCGCAGGGGCCGCGCGTCTCCGTCGGCGGACGCGCGATGCTCGCGTTCGCGAGCAACGACTACCTCGGTCTCGCCAACGATCCGGCGCTCGTCAGCGCCGCGCGCGAAGGGGCGCTTGCGTGGGGCGTGGGCAGCGGCGCGTCGCACCTGGTCTGCGGCCATCAGTCGCCGCACGAGGCGCTCGAGGCCGAGCTGGCCGGGTTCGTCGCGCCGTGCCCGGGGGCGCGCGCGCTGACGTTCTCGTCCGGGTACCTCGCGAACCTGTCGATCCTCTCCGTGCTGGCGGGCCGCGGCGACGCCGTGTTCGCCGACCGGCTGAACCACGCGTGCCTGAACGACGGCGCGCTGCTGTCGCGCGCGGCGCTCGTCCGCTACGCGCACGTCGACGTGGACGCGCTGGCCCGCAGGCTGGCCGCGAGCGAAGCTCGCATCAAGGTGATCGCGACCGACGCGGTGTTCAGCATGGACGGCGACATCGCGCCGCTGCCGCGGCTGCTCGAGCTCGCCGAAGCGCACGACGCGTGGCTGGTCGTCGACGACGCGCACGGCTTCGGCGTGCTGGGCGAGGGCCGCGGCAGCCTCGCGCACTTCGGGCTCGCGTCCGAACGAATCGTCTGCATGGGCACGCTCGGCAAGGCGGCCGGCGCGGCCGGCGCGTTCGTCGCCGCGCATCCGGCCGTGATCGAGACGCTCGTGCAGACCGCACGCCCGTACGTCTACACGACGGCGGCGCCCGCAATGCTGGCGTGCGCGTTGCGCACGGCGCTCGCGCTGATCCGCGACGGTGCGCCGCGTCGCCTCCAGCTCGCCCGGCTCGTCGCGCAATTTCGCGACGGCGCGCAGGCGCTGCCGTGGCCGCTGCTGCCGTCGACGACGGCGATCCAGCCGCTGATCGTCGGCGCCAGCGACGCCGCGGTCGCGCTGTCGAGTGCGCTCGCCGAACGCGGCATCTTCGTGCCGGCGATCCGGCCGCCGACGGTCCCGGACGGCACGGCGCGCCTGCGGGTCAGCCTGTCCGCCGCGCACGACGCCGGCGACGTGGACGCGCTGCTCGCCGCGCTGCGCGCATGCGCATCGTGACGCCGCTGCACGTCGAAGCGGTCGGCGACGGCCCGCCGCTGGTCCTGTTGCACGGGTGGGCGATGCATGGCGGACTGTTCGCCACGCTGGTGCCATCGCTCGCGCAGCGGTTCCGCGTGCACGTCGTCGACCTGCCCGGCCACGGGCATTCGCCGGCGGTCGCGCCGTACACGCTCGACGCGCTCGTCGCCGCGCTCGCCGCGCGGTTCGCCGCCGAGGACGAGCCGGTCTCGGTGCTCGGCTGGTCGTTCGGCGCCACCGTCGCGTTGCGCTGGGCGCAGCGGCATCCGGACGTCGTGACGCGACTCGTGCTCGTCTGCGCGACGCCGCGCTTCGTCGCCGACGGCGAGTGGACGTCCGCGATGGACGCGCAGACGCTCGCGCGCTTCGGCGACGAGCTGGCGGTCGCGTACCGGTTGACGCTGCAGCGCTTCCTGACGCTGCAGGTGCAGGGCAGCGACGAGGGACGCGCCACGCTCGGCGCGCTGCGCGACGCGCTGTTCGCGCGCGGCGAGCCGACGCCGCAGACGCTGGCGGCGGCCCTGTCGATTCTCGCCGGGACCGACCTGCGCGACGACGTGCGCGGCATCGAAGCGCCGGCGCTCGTCGTCAGCGGCCAGCGCGACGCGCTGACGCCGCCGGCCGCCGGCGCGTGGCTCGCGCAGGCGATGCCCGCCGCGCGCCACGTCGAGATCGCGGGCGCCGCGCACGCGCCGTTCCTGTCGCACCGCGCGGCGTTCGACGCGGCCACCGCGGAGTTTCTCGATGCCCGCTGAGCCCGCGTTCCCCGCACCGGACCCGCGCGACGTCGATCCGCGCGTCGTGCGGCGCGCGTTCGGCCGCGCGGCGGCGACGTACGACGGTGCGGCGGTGCTGCAGCGCGAAGTCGGCGCGCGGATGGCGTCCCGGCTCGACTACGTGAAGGTGACGCCCGCGACGGTGCTCGACGTCGGCTGCGGCACCGGCGAGGCGGTCGGCGAGCTGTCGGTCCGGTATCCGCAGGCGCGGGTGGTCGCCGTCGACGCCGCGCTGCCGATGGTCGTCGCTGCGCGCGAGCGCGCGCGGCGCGGCCGCTCGCTGTTGCGCAAGCTGCTGCCGGCGCCGTTCACCGGCGCCCGCGATCCGTGGTTCGTCTGCGCCGACGTCAACGCGCTGCCGCTGCCGGGCGTCGCGTTCGACGTCGTGTGGAGCAACCTGCTGCTGCAGTGGGTGAACGACCTGCCGCGCGCGTTCGGCGAGCTGCGCCGCGTGCTGAAGGTCGGCGGCCTGCTGACGTTCACGACGTTCGGCCCCGACACGCTGCACGAGGTGCGCCGCGCGTTCGCGCGCGCCGACGGCCACACGCACACGAACCGCTTTGTCGACATGCACGACCTGGGCGACATGCTGGTCGCCGCGGGCTTCGCCGATCCGGTGATGGACATGGAGAAGATCACGCTGACCTACGCGGACGCGGGCGCGCTGATGCGCGAGCTGAAGCAACTGGGCGCGACCAACGCGACGCGCGGCCGTCCGCACGGACTGACCGGGCGCCGGCGCTGGCAGCGGATGCTGGCCGCACTGGAAGCCATGCGCCGCGACGGACGCATCCCGGCGACGTTCGAGGTCGTGTACGGCCACGCGTGGAAGGGCACGCCTTCGCGCACGGCCGACGGCACGCCGATCGTGCGCTTCGCGCCGCCGCGCTAGCGCGCGAACCGATACACGCGGAAGCCGCCGCACTCGAACGCGGGAGCGGCGAGAATCTCGGACGGCCACGCGACCGCCGTGGTCGGGCGCAGCAGGTACCACGCGATGCCGCGCTCGGCCGCGAAGCGGCGGATCGCGCCGGCGTCCGCCATCTGCCGCCACGCGGCGAGATCGCGCATCCGGTCGGCCATCGCGGCCGGCGGCCGGTTGTCGGCGAACGTCACGTAGCCCTGCCGTTCGGCGAACGCGGTGACGAGGAACCGGGGGTCGTTCTCCGAATCCTGGATGACGTCGCCAACGCGGCTGTGCCCGCGAAGGAAGCGCGCGGCGTCGACGACGCACGTCGGCACCGTGTTCGCCGACGCGTAGGTCTCGAAGCCCGGCCAGCGCGGATAGGTCTGCAGGTTCGGGCCCAGCCTCCACGGGAACGCGAGGCACGCGACGGCGGCGAGCGCGAGCGCGCCGCGCGCCGCGGGCGCGACCGGCAGCGCATCGCCGAACGCGCGATGCCAGGCGCCGCCGGCGGTCCACGCCGCGACGACGAAGTACGCCCACACCAGCGGCCGATTCAGCAGCTCGTCCGGGCTGCCGATCCCCTTGGTGTCGAGGGCGAGGCCGAACGCCATCGCCAGGTAGTTCGCGACGACCAGCGCCGGGAACCAGAGGATTGCGGAGGGCGCGCGCGAGCGCAGCGAAACGCCGACAGCGACGGCGGCGACGAGCCAGAGACCGAACGTCGACGCCAGCAGCATCGGAACGCCGATCGCGTACAGCGCGACGCCGGTCAGCGGCGGGCCGGTCGTCACGCCGGCCAGCCGGTCCGCGAGGATGCCGGGCTCGTAGTTCCACGCGATCCGTGCAACGTACGCCGCGGCACCGCTGCCGTCGAAGCGGATCGTCGGCGCGCGCTCGAGCTCGCCGCCGACGACCAACGCGAACGCGTACACGACGACGACGCCGACCAGCGCCGCGGCGCGCCACGCGGGCCGCGGCCGCGCGAGGAACAGGCACGGGTAGACGAGGATCAGCAGCGCGTTGGCGACGAACACGTGCGCCTTGTAGAACAGCGTGAGCCCGGCGAGCGCGAAGCCGATCGCGATCGCCGCGTACCGCCCGGACCGCGTGCCGGCGATCACGAACAGCCACGCGAGCGCCGCGCACGCGACGCCGTACAGGCCGCCGGGGTTCACCTGCTGCATGAAGTGATAGCTCAGGTACCGGTTCGCGAAGCCCTGCTGGTAGGCATCGGGCAGCGCGACGACGGCAATCGCGGCCGCCAGCGCCGGCCACGCGCCCCACCACGAGCGGACGAGCGCGAACGCGGCGAGCGCGGTCAGCAGCACGCCGAACGGCAGCAGGAAGCTCGCGTAGACGTCGAAGGCCGGCGCGCCGGTCAGCGCGCTCAGCGCGGCGGGCGTCGCGTAGAACGCGTAGTGGTAAAGGTAGACGGGCGTGTCCGCCATCCGGATGTCGGAGAATGTCGCGAGCCCCGTCGACTGCGCGAGGGCGCTGGTGATCCGCGCGTGCACGTAGGTGTCGCCCCACAGCCGGATCACCGAGTTGGCGCCGTCGGCGACGATCGGCGTCAGCCCGTCGCGGCACCACAGCGTCGCGGCGGTCGCCGCGACGACGAGCGCGATCATCTCCGGCGCGGCGGGCGCCGGAGCGAGCGCACGGACGCGACCGCGCGCCGACCAGGCGACGGCGAGCGCGAACGCCGCGCACAGCGCGACGTTGCCTGCGATCGTCAGCGGCGACGCGATCGCCAGCGCGAACAGCAGCGTGTTGACGCCCAGGTACCCGACGACGAAGCGGAAGTTGAGCGACGCCCGGTCCGCGGCGGCCACCGGCGCGAACGCGGCCAATGCGCTGCCCAGCACCAGGCACAGCGCGGCCAGCGCGCCGAACGCGGCGACGGCCGCCGGCGCGAGCGTGCCGGTGACCTTCGCGTGCCATGCGGCGAGCGCCGCGGTGACGACGGCGCCGTACGCCACGCTCGCTAGGCCGGGTCGGGACATCCGGCTCATCGGTCGCGGCTTCCTTGCCGCTGCCGGTGCCGCGGGTTATCGTAGGGCCTGCGCTTTCCGGTGCAATGCGCGCACGAACGATGACGAATCCCGCGCCCGATCTCGCCATCGTCGTGCCGTGCTTCGACGAGGAGCAGGCGCTGCCGCAGACCGGGCCCGCGATCGCGGCGTTCATCGGGCGACTGCGCGATGCCGGCAAGGTCGGGCAGCGGTCGCGCGTGTGGTTCGTCGACGACGGCAGCGGCGATCGCACGTGGGCGATCATCGGCGGGTTCGTCGCGGCCGGCATGCCGGCGGCAGGCGTCAAGCTGTCGCGCAACCGCGGCCACCAGAACGCGCTGCTCGCCGGCCTGCTGCTCGCCGAAGGCGACGCGGTCGTGACCATCGACGCCGACCTGCAGGACGACCTGGACGCCGTCGAGCGGATGGTCGACCGCTACCGTGACGGCGTGGACGTCGTCTACGGCGTGCGCAACGTGCGCGCGAGCGACAGCGCGTTGAAGCGCGTCACCGCGAGCGCGTTCTACGCGCTGGCCGCCGCGCTCGGCGCGCCGACCGTCGCGCACCACGCCGATTGCCGGCTCCTCTCCCGGCGCGCCGTCGAGGCGCTGCGCGGTTTCCGCGAGGCGAACCTGTTCCTGCGCGGCATCGTGCCGCTGATCGGCTTCCGCTCGGAGGTCGTCGAATACGAGCGTCATCCGCGCACCGCCGGCACGACCAAGTATTCGCTGCGCAGGATGGTGTCGCTGGCGGCGGCCGGCATCACGTCGTTCTCGGTGGTGCCGCTGCGCATCATCAGCGCCGCCGGCCTCGCGGTGTTCGCCGGCGCGATGGCCGCGACGATATGGGCGCTGTGGATCAGCCTGTTCACCGACCGCTCGGTTCCCGGCTGGGCGTCGGTGGTGCTGCCGATGTATTTCCTCGGGGGCGTGCAGCTGCTGGCGCTGGGCGTCATGGGGGAATATCTCGGCCGCATCTACGTCGAAGTCAAGGGACGACCGCGCTACATCGTCGAGGACGTCATAGGCGCCGCGAACGTCACGCCGGCCACCGCCGTCGATGCCGCCGCGCGCTGATCACGGCCGCATTATGCGGCGGGCCGTCCGGTGACGAACGCCCGCGGCATCTTCGTCACCGGCACCGACACGGGCGTGGGCAAGACGCTTGTCGCGACGGCGCTGGTGCGTGCGCTGGCCGCCGCAGGCGTGCGCGTCGCCGGAATGAAGCCGGTCGCGGCCGGCATCGCGCCGGGCGCAGACGTCAACGGCGACGTCGCGGCGCTCGCGGCGGCCGACGGGCTCGAGCTGCCGCGCGCCGATCGCAACCCGTATGCGTTCGCGCCGCCGATCGCGCCGCACCTCGCCGCTCGCGAGGCGGGCGTGACGATCGACATCGCGGCGATCGCCGCCGCCTGGCAGCGGATCGCCGCGGTCGCCGGCGCGATCGTGGTCGAGGGCGCCGGCGGCGTGCTGGTGCCGCTCGGCGACGACTCCGACGTGCTCGACGTCGCGCTGAGGCTGCGGCTGCCCGTGCTGCTCGTCGTCGGCGTGCGCCTGGGCTGCCTCAATCACGCGCTGCTGTCGGCGCAGGCGATCCGCGCGCGCGGGCTCGCGCTGGCCGCATGGGTCGCCAACCGCATCGACCCGGCGATGGCCCGCGCCGACGACAACGTCGCGGACCTCG
This sequence comes from Burkholderiales bacterium, assembly GCA_046347755.1. Classification (GTDB taxonomy): domain Bacteria; phylum Pseudomonadota; class Gammaproteobacteria; order Burkholderiales; family Casimicrobiaceae; genus VBCG01. Next base: position 318,160 of record JAXMFM010000003.1, read on the forward strand.
CACGGCGGCTGCGGGCGCCGCTGATCGCCGACCTGCAGTGGGGTTCATCGCCGGAGTTCGCGCCCGGCGCGCTGGCCGCGCTCGGATTCGCGTCCGCGGCCGGGTCCGTGGCGCGCCTGCAACTGTAGGGGCCGGGCGCGCGGGCCCGGCGCTGTCCCGCGGCGCTTCAGTCGTGCTACCATTTTGCGCTTTGCAGCATCGATGCCGGCGTCGGCGCGCCGTGGGTGCGTCCTGGTCGCGGCGCCCAATGACCGTGTCGAGCGTTGCCCTCCCTCCGCTGCCCGTCGACCCCGAGTATTGCGTGGTCGCGCGGCGGAACGACGCGTTGGGCAGGCGTGCGCGCTGGCAGGTGTTCGGCGCGCTGGCGGCGGTCAGCCTCGCGCTGGCGCTGGCGTTCGCGGCGGCCGGCGCGTGGCCGGTGCTGCCGTATTCGCTGCTGGAAGTGGGCGTGCTCGCCGTGGCGTTCCTGTACGTGGAGCGGCACGCCGGGGATTGGGAGCGATTGACCGTCGCCGGCGACCGCGTCGTGGTCGAGCGGGCGGCGGGCGGCAAGCGGGAACGGCGCGAATTCAACCGGTACTGGTTGCGCGTCGACGTGGATCCGTCCGGCTTCGGGCGGTCGCCACGGGTTACTTTGCGCGGGGGCGGTACGTCGTGGGAGTTCGGCAGTGCGCTGCCGGCGACCGAGCGGCTGGTGGTGGCGCGCGAGCTGCGCGGACTGACCGGCATGCGCTGACGCCGCGGCGGCACGACGGGACCGGAATGGCACGAACGATCGGGGAAGGCATGGTTCGCAACCACACGAGCAGGAACGCGGGACGCGCAGGCGTACTTCGGAATCGGGTCGCGGCGGCAGGCGTCGCGGCGCTGGCTGCCGGAGCGGCGCACGCGGCGTGGGACGTCAACTTCCAGCCGCCGGTCACGCCGATCGCGCAGCAGATGTTCGACCTCAACCTGTACATCTTCTGGATCTGCGTCGTCATCTTCGTCGGCGTGTTCGGGACGATGTTCTACTCGATCTTCAAGCACCGCAAATCGGTCGGGCACCAGGCCGCGCAGTTCCACGAGAACACGACGGTCGAGGTCGTCTGGACCGTCATCCCGTTCCTGATCCTGCTGTTCATGGCCTGGCCGGCGACCAAGACGATCCTCGCGATGAAGGACACGTCGGCGCCGGAGATGACGATCAAGATCACCGGCTACCAGTGGAAGTGGGGCTACGACTACATGCAGGAAGGCTTCGGCTTCTACTCGAACCTGTCGACGCCGCTGGCGCAGGTCGAGAACCGCGAGCCCAAGGGCCCGAACTACCTGCTGGAAGTGGACAACCCGCTGGTCGTGCCCGTCGACACGCGCATCCGCGTGATCATCACCGCCAACGACGTGATCCACGCGTGGTGGGTCCCGGCGTTCGGCGTCAAGCAGGACGCGATCCCCGGCTTCGTCCGCGACTCGTGGTTCAAGGCCGAGAAAGTCGGCGTGTACCGCGGGCAGTGCGCGGAACTGTGCGGCAAGGAGCACGGCTTCATGCCGGTCGTCGTCGAGGTCAAGTCGAAGGACGACTACGCGAAGTGGGTGGCCGACCAGAAGGGCAAGGTCGCCGCCGCTGCCGACGACCCGAACAAGGCGTGGACGCAGGCGGAACTGGTGGCCAAGGGCGCGACCGTCTTCGCGGCGAACTGCGCGGCGTGCCACCAGGCCAACGGCCAGGGCGTGCCGGGCGCGTTCCCCGCGCTGGCCGGCTCGAAGATCGTCGCCGGACCGGCCGACGCCCAGATCGCGCTCGTGCTCGGCGGCAAGCCGGGCACGGCGATGGCGTCGTGGAAGCAGCTGTCCGACGCGGACATCGCCGCGGTGATCACGTACACGCGCAACAGCTGGGGCAACGCGAGCGGCGACGTGATGCCGGCCGCGGTGAAGGCGGCAAGAAAATGACGGATGGATCGTAGACCCATTCGAACTTCTTGCCGTCCCGAGGCGCGCGGCGCCGAGGGACCTGCAGTAGGCATTCAAGTCAGGAGCAACCGATGAGCAGCATTCCGCACGATCACGCCGCAGGCGACGACCACGCGCACGACGACCACGGGCACCATCCGTCCGGGATCATGCGCTGGGTCACGACGACCAATCACAAGGACATCGGAACGATGTACCTGCTGTTCTCGCTGACGATGTTCTTCGTCGGCGGCGTGATGGCGCTGACGATCCGCACCGAGCTGTTCCAGCCGGGCCTGCAGATCGTGCATCCGGAATTCTTCAACTCGCTGACCACGCTGCACGGCCTCATCATGATCTTCGGCGCGATCATGCCGGCGGCGGTCGGGTTCGCGAACTGGCAGATCCCGATGATGATCGGCGCGCCGGACATGGCGTTCGCGCGGATGAACAACTGGAGCTTCTGGCTGCTCCCGCCGGCGGCGATCATGCTGATCGGCTCGTTCTTCGTTCCGGGCGGCGCGGCCGCCGGCGGCTGGACGCTGTACCCGCCGCTGTCGGTGCAGGCCGGCATGGGGATGGACCTGGACGATCTTCGCCGTCCACATCATGGGCGCGTCGTCGATCATGGGGTCGATCAACATCATCACGACGATCCTCAACATGCGCGCGCCCGGCATGACGATGATGAAGATGCCGCTGTTCGTGTGGACGGCTCATCACCGCGTACCTGCTGATCGCCGTGATGCCGGTGCTCGCGGGCTCGGTGGACGATGCTCGACCGACCGGCCACTTCGGCACGTCGTTCTTCAACGCGGCCGGCGGCGGCGACCCGGTGCTGTTCCAGCACGTGTTCTGGTTCTTCGGGCACCCGGAGGTCTACATCATGATCCTGCCGTCGTTCGGGATCATCTCCGAGATCCTGCCGACGTTCTCGGGCAAGCCGCTGTTCGGCTACGCGTCGATGGTCTACGCGGGTCGCCAGCATCGCGATCCCGTCGTTCATCGTCTGGGCGCACCACATGTTCACCGTCGGCATGCCGGCGGCGGGCCTGCTGTTCTTCATGTACGCGACGATGCTGATCGCGGTGCCGACCGGCGTGAAGGTGTTCAACTGGCTGGCGACGATGTGGCGCGGGTCGATGACGTTCGAGACGCCGATGCTGTTCGCGATCGGCTTCCTGTTCCTGTTCACGATGGGCGGCTTCACCGGCCTCGTGCTGGCGCTGACGCCGATCGACATCCAGCTGCAGGACACCTACTACGTCGTCGCGCACTTCCACTACGTGCTGGTGGCCGGGTCGCTGTTCGCGTTCTTCGCCGGCGCCTACTACTGGCTGCCCAAGTGGACCGGGACCATGTACGACGAGACGCTGGGCAAGTGGCATTTCTGGCTGGCGATGATCACGTTCAACATCACGTTCTTCCCGATGCACTTCCTCGGCGTGGCGGGCATGCCGCGGCGCATCCCGGACTACGCGCAGCAGTTCGCCGACTGGAACATGGTCGCGACGATCGGCGCGTTCGGGTTCGGCTTCACGCAGCTGATCTTCGTGTACGTGCTGATCAAGTGCATCCGCGGCGACGGCGCCAAGGCGCCGGCCAAGCCGTGGGAGGGCGCCGACACGCTCGAATGGACGCTCCCGTCGCCGGCGCCGTACCACACGTTCGAGACGCCGCCGGTGGTCAAGTAGCCTGAAGCGATGGACGCCGACCGCACATCGCAGCCCGCGGGCCGCGCCGCCGATCCGGCGGTGCGCCGCGCCAACGTCCGCACGGCGCTCGCGCTCCTGACGATCGCGCTCGTGTTCTTCTGCGGCATCGTGTTCGCGAAGTACATGGGCGACGCGCCGACGTCGATGACTGTGCTGGGCGCCGCCGTGCTGCTGTTCCTGTTCGTCGCGATCGGCCGCAACCTGCGCAAGGGCAAGTGAACATCACGACCCCCACGCTCGCTTCGCTCGCTGCCCCCCGAGGGGGCGCGTCAGTCCCTTGGGACGGCCCGGCGGGACAAAGATGACGACCGGCCACGACGCTAAGGGCGATCGCGCCGACGACCAGCGGCGCTCCAACCGCGCGATGGTGAAGCGGCTCGGCGTGGTCGTCGTCGGCATGTTCGCGTTCGGCTTCGCGCTCGTGCCTTTCTACGAGAAGATCTGCGAGGTCACCGGACTGCGCAACATCGCGCAGGCGGACGTCGTCTCCAACACGCAGGTCGACGCCACGCGCAGCGTGCGCATCGAGCTCGATTCGAACCTGCGCAACCTGCCGTGGACGTTCCGCGCGCTCGAGCCGCTCGTCAGCGTGCACCCGGGCGAGGTGCGCCAGGTCGAGTTCGAGGTCGTCAACACGACGGGGCGCGCGATCACCGGGCAGGCGATCCCGAGCTACGGCCCGCAGTACGCGGCCCAGTATTTCCGCAAGCTCGACTGCTTCTGCTTCGCGAAGCAGACACTGCAGCCGGGCGAGGTCCGCCGGATGCCCGTGGTGTTCGTCATCGACCCGAAGGCGCCCGGGGACCTGCACACGATCACGCTTTCCTACACCTTTTTTGAAGTCGAAGGCGCAGCCGACGCACGGCAGCAAAGCCGCACACCGAGGAGCGATTCATGACCGCAGCCGCCAACGGCGCCAAGCCTTACTACTACGTTCCGCAGCCGTCGCACTGGCCGATCACCGGCTCGTGCGCGCTGCTGCTGATGGGCTCGGGCGCCGCGTTCTGGTTCAACGGCTACGCGCCGGGCCCGTGGATGGTCGCCCTGGGCTTCGCGATCCTCGTGTTCATGCTGTTCGGCTGGTTCGGCACCGTCATCGGCGAGTCCGAGGCCCGGCTGTACAACACGAAGGTCGACCACTCGTTCCGCTGGGGGATGAGCTGGTTCATCTTCTCCGAGGTGATGTTCTTCGCCGCGTTCTTCGGGGCGCTGTTCTACATCCGCAACATCTCGGTGCCCGACCTGGGCAGCCTGAACTCGAAGCTCCTGTGGCCGAACTTCGCCGCGCAGTGGCCGACCGACGGGCCGTACGACAGCGCGAAGTTCTCGCCGATGGGCGCGATCGGCATCCCGCTGGTCAACACGATCATCCTGCTGTCGTCCGGCGTCACGCTGACGATCGCGCACCACGGGCTCAAGGCCGGCCACCGCGGCGTGCTGACGCTGTGGCTGTTCCTGACGATCGCGCTGGGCTTCCTGTTCGTCGGACTCCAGGCGTACGAGTACCACCACGCGTACACCGAGATGAACCTGAAGCTGTCGACCGGCGTCTACGGCTCGACGTTCTTCATGCTGACCGGCTTCCACGGCCTGCACGTGACGATCGGCGCGACGATGCTGCTCGTGATGCTGTTCCGCGTGCTGAAGGGCCACTTCGACGCCGAGCACCACTTCGCGTTCGAGGCGTCCGCGTGGTACTGGCACTTCGTCGACGTGGTCTGGCTGCTGCTGTTCGTGCTGGTGTACTGGCTCGTCTAGCGCCGCGCGCGCCGATGCCGGGGCCGCACGGTGCGCCGTGCGGCCCTTTCGCTTACCGCAGCCCGCCGGGGCCGATCCAGCCCATCCAGTAGCTGAAGAGCAGGAACGCGATCAGGCTGACGGACAGCGCGACGCGCACGGTCAAGAGCCACACGACGCGCTTGCCGCGCCCGGCGTCGCGATAGAGGAAGACGAGCGCCGCGAACAGGGCGACGACGATCGCGATCAGGACGGCGACGACAATGATCTTCATGGTGGCCTATCGTTGGACAGTCAGTGTAGCGAGATTGCCTTGCCGGCGCTTGCCGTCGTGACGGACATCGCGCCGCGCCGGCCCGCCGCATTGCCGACGATCGCGACGGTCGCCGCCGTCGCGCTGTTCGTGACCGCGGGCCTCTGGCAGCGCGACCGGATGGAGCAGAAGCTCGCGCTGCGCGCGCAGCTCGACGCCGCGCAGGCGCGCGCGCCCGAGCCGCTGCCCGACGTGCGCGACTGGGCGCCGCTGCGTTTCGTGCCGGTCTCCGCGACCGGCACGTTCGACGCGGCGCGGCAGATCCTGATCGACAACCGCACGCACGACGGCGTCGCCGGCTATCACGTCGTGGCGCCGCTCGCGCTCGCCGACGGCCGCGTCGTGCTCGTCGACCGCGGCTGGGTCGCCGGCGGCGCGACGCGCGCGGACCTCCCGCGCGTACCGCCGCCCGCGGGCGTGGTCACCGTGCGCGGCCGGATCAACACGGCGCCGTCGTCGTTCGTCGAGCTGAACCGCGACACCGTCGCGGGCGCCGTCTGGCAGAACCTCGACGTCGGCCGCTACGCGCAGGCGACCGGCATGGCCGTGCTGCCGATCGTCGTCGAACAGACGGCGCCGGCCGCTGACGCCGACGCGCTGGTGCGCGACTGGCCGGCCCCCGACCTCGGCGCGGACAAGCACCGGATCTACATGGTGCAGTGGTTCACGTTCGCGTTGCTGGCGGCGGGCCTGTGGCTGTACTTCACGTTCTTGCGCCGGCGATGAGCGAAGCGACCGCGACGAACGAGGCGACCGTCCGCAAGGGCCGGCGCACGCTGCTGCTGATCGCGCTGGTCGCGGTCGCGCCGGTCGTCGCGTCCTACGCTGCGTACTACTGGTTTCCGCGCGACAAGCACGTCAACTACGGCGAGCTGCTGGCGACGCGCCCGGCCACCGACGTCGGCGGCGCGTATCTCGACGGCAGGCCGTTCCGGATGTCGGACCTGCGAGGCAAGTGGCTGGTCGTGGCCGCGGCCCCGGCCGCGTGCGACGGCGACTGCGCGAAGGCGCTGTACGCGACGCGCCAGGCGCGGACGATGCAGGGCCGCGAAATGGAGCGGATCGTCCGTGTGTGGTTCGTCACCGACGACGCCACGCCCGACGCCGCGCTGCTGGCACAGCATCCGGACCTCGTCGCCGTCCGCGTCACGCCGGCCGCGATCGCCGCCTGGGGCGCCGACGGCCACCGCATCGTCGCCGTGGACCCGCTGGGCAACCTGGTGCTCGCCTATCCGCGCGATCCGGACATCAAGGGCGTCGCGCGCGACCTGACCCGGCTGCTGAAGGCGTCGCGGATAGGCTGATCCGCCGTCCAGCGTGTAAAATGCTTCGTTTTGCCTCAACCCATTTCGTCCATGACCGCCCTGACCCTCGCCGAAAACCGCGCCCGGCAGTTCCTCGCGCTGGCCAAGCCGCGGGTCGTGTCGCTGATCGTGTTCTGCGCGGTGATCGGCATGTTCCTGGCCGCACCCGGGCTGCCGCCGGCCGGCGTCGTGTTCGCGGCCACGCTCGGCATCGCGCTCGCGGCCGGCGCCGCGGCCGCGGTCAATTGCCTGGTCGAGCAGAAGATTGACGCGGTGATGCAGCGCACGCGCGGGCGGCCGCTGCCGCGCGGCGAGGTGACTTCGCTTTCGACGCTCGTGTTCGCGGGCGTCGTGGGCGGCCTGGGCCTGTGGATCCTCTACCGCTTCGTCAACCCGCTGACGATGTGGCTGACGTTCGCGACGTTCGTCGGCTACGCGATCGTCTACACGGTGCTTCTCAAGCCCGCCACGCCGCAGAACATCGTGATCGGCGGCGCGTCCGGCGCGATGCCGCCGGTGCTGGGCTGGGCGGCGGTCGCCAACGACGTCGCGCCCGAAGCGCTGCTGCTGTTCCTCATCATCTTCGCGTGGACGCCGCCGCACTTCTGGGCGCTCGCGCTGTACCGGACGCAGGACTACGCGAAGGCGGGCCTGCCGATGCTGCCGGTCACGCACGGCGCGAAGTACACGCGGCTGCAGATCATCCTGTACACGCTGGCGCTGGTCGCGGTGTCGCTGCTGCCGTTCGCGATCCGGATGAGCGGCGTGCTGTACCTGGTCGCGGCGCTGGCGCTGGGCGCGGTGTTCGCGGGCTATGCGGTCCGCCTGTACTTCCGCTACAGCGACGACCTCGCGCGGGCGACGTTCCGCTACTCGATCGTCTATCTCGCCGCGCTGTTCTCGGCGCTCCTGATCGACCACTACTGGCAGTGATGCGCCGCGCGGCGCTCTTTCTCCTCCTTCTCGCGCTGGTCGCGGGCTGCGCGCCCGACGGCCCGAAGTTCAGGCTGTCCGACGTCACCGGCGCCTCGTACGGGCGCGACTTCGCGCTCACCGACCACACGGGCAAGCCGCGCACGCTGGCCGACTACCGCGGCAAGGCGGTCGTCGTCTTCTTCGGCTACACGCAGTGCCCCGACGTGTGCCCGACCACGCTCGCCACGCTCGCCGAAGCGATGAAGACGCTCGGGCCCGACGCCGACCGCGTGCAGGTGCTGTTCGTGACCGTCGATCCCGAGCGCGACACGCAGGCGCTGCTCGCGCAATACGTGCCGGCATTCGACCCGCGCTTCACGGGCCTGTACGGCGACGCGGCGGCCACCGAGCGCGTGGCGAAGGAGTTCAAGGTCATCTACCAGAAGCAGCCGGGCGCGACGCCCGCCAGCTACACGGTCGACCATTCGGCGGGCGCGTACCTGTTCGATCCGCAGGGGCGGCTGCGCCTGTACGCGAGCCACGGGCAGACCCCCGACGTGTTCGTGCACGACCTGCGGGCGCTGCTGAAGCCGACCTGATGGCCGACGTCCGCGCGCTGCACGAGCGGGCACGGCTCGCGCTGCAGGCAGGCGACATCAAGGGCGCGCTCGATCACTGCCGCACCGGGCTCGCGCTGGCGCCCGCCGATTTCGGATTGCTGACCACGCTCGGCCACGTGCTGCGGTCGGCCGGCGCGTTCGCGGCCGCCGTCGAGGCGTTCGGCGTCGCCGCGCAGGCGGCTCCCGGCGATCCGGTCGCGTGGATGGCGCTCGGCAACGCCTGCATGGAAGCCGAGCTCGCGCTCGTCCACGCCGCGCGCACGCGGACCGCCGCCGCGCCGGACAATCTGCTCGAGCACGCGATGGACGCGTTCGCGCGCGCAGCGACGCTGGCGCCCGGCGACGTCGAGTCCCATGCGCACCTGGCGATGGCGGCGCGCTACGCGTGCGCGTGGCCGCGCGCCGAGCCGGCGCTGCGCACGCTCGCGCAACGTTTCGCCGCCGATCCCGCGCGATTCCGCTGCTCGCCGATGACGGCGGTCGCGCTGCTCGACGATGCGCAGGCGCAGCGCGCGGCGATCGCCGGCTGGTCCGCCGAGCACATGCCTGCTCCGGCCGCGCCGCCGGAAGGTTCCCCCCGAACGGCGCTGCGCGCCGCTCCCCCCGGGGGGCGAGAGCCTTGGGGCGGCCCGGCGGCTCTCATCAAGCACCGGGGCACGCCGCTGCGCGTCGGCTACCTGTCGACCGACTTCCACGACCACGCGACCGCGCACCTGGCCGCCGGCCTGTTCGAGCGGCATGACCGGGCGCGCGTCGAGTCCTTTGCGTACGCGTGCGACGCCGACGACGGCAGCGCGATGCGAAGGCGCCTGCTCGGCGCGTTCGACCACTGGCGGGACGTGCGCGACGCGACCGACGACGCGGCCGCCAGGTTGATCGCCGGCGACGCGCTCGACGTGCTGGTCGACCTGAAGGGGCATACGCACGGGTCGCGCATCGACATCCTCGCGCGGCGGCCGGCGCCGGTGCAGCTCCACTACCTCGGATTTCCGGGAACGATCGCGTACGACGGCGTGGACGCGATCGTCGCCGACGCGATCGTCGCGCCGCCGGGCAGCGAGGCGGAGTTCGCCGAACGCGTGCTGCGCCTGCCGCGCTGCTACCAGGTCAACGACGACCGGCGGCCGCTGCCGCCGGCGCCGGCGCGCAGCGAAGTGGGGCTCCCGGACGCGGCCCTGGTGCTCGCGTGCTTCAACCAGACGTACAAGCTCACGCAGCCGTTCTTCGATGCGTGGCTCGACGTGCTGCGCGAGCACGACGACGCCGTGCTGTGGCTCGCGGTCCCGCACGCGCTCGCGCGGCGCAACCTTCTGGCCGCGGCGGCGGGCGCCGGCGTCGCGGCCGGCCGGATCGTGTTCGCACCGATCGTCGGACAGGCGGCGCACGTCGCGCGCCTGCGCTGCGCGGACCTGGCGCTCGACGTGCTGCCGTACGGCTCGCACACGACCGGCAGCGACGCGCTGTGGGCCGGCGTTCCGCTCGCCACGTGCGTGGGCGGCACGTTCGCCGGACGCGTCGGCGCGAGCCTGTGCGACGCGGTCGGACTGCCGGAGCTCGCCGCCTCGTCGCTTCCCGCGTACGCGTCGCTGGTGCGCGCGCTGGCCGCCGACCGCGCGCGGCTCGCCCGCTGCCGCGACCACCTGTCGTCGCAACGCGCGCGGCTGCCGCTGTTCGACACGGCGGGCTTCACGCGCGACTTCGAGCGCCTGCTCGAGGGCGCGGCGAACGGCGTCCTCTGACGCGCCTGCTACCGCCGCTCGATCAGCTCGATCTTGTAGCCGTCCGGATCCTCGACGAACGCGATCACCGTCGTGCCGCCCTTGACGGGGCCCGGTTCGCGCGTGACCTTGCCGCCCTTGCTCCTGGCCGCGTCGCACGCGGCCGCGACGTCGGGCACGGCGATCGCGACATGGCCGAACGCCGTGCCGAGCTCGTAGCGGTCGACGCCGTAGTTGTACGTGAGCTCGATCTCCGCGCCGTCGGGGTCGCCGGCGTAGCCGACGAACGCGAGCCGGTACTTCTGCTCGGGGCGGTCGGTCGTGCGCTTCAGCTGCATTCCCAGCACGTCCGTGTAGAACGCGATCGAGCGCGGCAGGTCGCCGACGCGAAGCATCGTGTGCAGGATTCTCATGGCCTAGAACTCGATCATCTCGAAGTCGTCCTTGCGCGCGCCGCATTCCGGGCACGTCCAGTTCGGCGGCACGTCCTCCCAGCGGGTGCCCGGCGCGATCCCTTCGTCCGGCGCGCCGGCTTCCTCGTCGTACACCCAGCCGCAGATCAGGCACATGTATTTTTTCATCGGGGGCGGCGTCGACGCGGTGGAGTAAACTTCGGCAATTGTAGCGTGACCGCCTGCGCGTCGTCCGCCGCGACGCGCACAACAGGAATCGTCGCCCGCCATGCCCGACAACGAACCCGGATTCCCGCCCCTCGTGCTCACGTTCGCCGCGTCGGATCCGTCCGGCGGCGCCGGCATGCAGGCGGACCTGCTCACGCTCGCCAGCATGGGGTGCCATCCGCTGTCGGTGATCACGGCGATCACCGTGCAGGATTCGCTCGGCGTCGAGGGCGTGCTGCCGATCGACGCCGACTGGGTGGCCGACCAGGCGCGCTGCCTGCTCGAGGACATGCCGGTCGACGCGTTCAAGATCGGCGTGCTCGGCAGCGTCGAGAACATCGCCGCCATCGCCGAGATCGTGTCCGACTATCCGGACGTGCCGCTGATCCTCGACCCGGTGCTGGCGTCCGGCCGCGGCGACGAGCTCGCGAACGACGAAATGATGCACGCGATGCGCGAGCTCCTGCTGCCGCAGACGACGATCGTGACGCCGAACAGCCTCGAGGTGCGGCGGCTCGCCGAGGCCGACGACGACGACGAGCGCCCGCTCGACCAGTGCGCGGCGCGCCTGGTGGAGAAGGGCTGCGAGTTCGTGCTCGTCACCGGCACTCACGAGAATACGCCGCAGGTCGTCAACACGCTCTACGCGAAGAGCGGCGTCGTCCGCACCGACAGCTGGGCGAGGTTGCCCGGCACGTACCACGGGTCCGGCTGCACGCTGGCATCCGCGATCGCCGCGATGCTCGCCAACGGCCTCGACCTGCCGGACGCCGTGCGCGAAGCGCAGGAATACACGTGGCAGACGCTCAAGAAGGCCTATCGCCCCGGCATGGGGCAGTTTCTTCCCGACCGGCTGTTCTGGGCGCGCGAGGAATCGGACGCACGCAGCGACGACGCGGAAGCGCCGGCGACGATCGACGTCCGGGGCAGCCACTGAATCGCGCATGATGGAGGTCGCCGCGGGCTCGACGCTGCACGGGTTGTACGCGGTCACGCCGGACGACGCCGACACCGGGCGGCTCGCCGCGCGCGTCGCCGCGGCGATCGCCGGCGGCGCGACGGCCATCCAGTACCGGAACAAGCCGGCGTCCGCGGAGAAAAGGCGCGAGCAGGCGTCGCGCCTGGCCGACGTCTGCAGGACCGGCGGCGCGCTGTTCATCGTCAACGACGACGCGGCGCTGGCGCGCGACGTGCGCGCGGACGGCGTGCATCTGGGCGAGGACGACGGCGACATCGCCGCCGCGCGCGCGGTGCTGGGGGACGGCGCGCTGATCGGCGTGTCGTGCTACGACGATGCGGCGCGCGCACGGCGGATGGTCGCGCAGGGCGCCGACTACGTCGCGTTCGGCAGCTTCTTTCCGTCGCAGGTCAAGCCCGGCGCCCGGCGCGCCGACATCGCGCTGCTCGCGCAGTCGAAGGCGCTGGGCGTGCCGGTGGTCGCGATCGGCGGCATCGACGCCGGCAACGCGCGCACGCTCGCCGACGCGGGGGCCGACGCGGTCGCCGTGATCTCCGCGGTCTTCGCGCACGACGACACGGCGGCCGTCACGCGCGCCGCCGCGGCCATTGCCGCCGCATTTCGAAAGGTCCCATGAGCCGCAACGAAGAGCTGTTCGCGCGCGCGCAGCGCACGATTCCCGCCGGCGTCAACTCGCCGGTACGCGCATTCCGGTCGGTCGGCGGCACGCCGCGTTTCCTCACGCGAGGCGAAGGCGCGCACGTCGTCGACGCCGACGGCAAACGCTACATCGACTACGTCGGGTCGTGGGGACCGGCGATCCTCGGGCACGCGCATCCGGACGTGGTGCGGGCCGTGCGCGACGCCGCCGTCGACGGGCTCTCGTTCGGCGCGCCCACCGAGCGCGAGATCGAGATGGCCGAGACGCTGGTGCGCCGGCTGCCGTCGCTCGAACTCGTGCGGCTCGTGTCGTCGGGCACGGAGGCGACGATGTCGGCGCTGCGACTCGCGCGCGGCTACGCGAACCGGCCCAAGATCCTCAAGTTCGAAGGGTGCTACCACGGCCACGGCGACAGCCTGCTCGTGAAGGCGGGCTCCGGCGCGCTGACGTTCGGGCAGCCGTCGTCGGCCGGCGTGCCGCCGTCGATCGCCGGCGACACGCTGGTTGCCACATACAACGACCTCGAGAGCGTCGGCGAGGCGTTCGCGCGCAACCCCGGCGCCATCGCGGCGATCATCGTCGAGCCGATCGCCGGCAACATGAACCTCGTGATGCCGAAGCCGGGTTTCCTCGCGGGGTTGCGCGAGCTGTGCGACCGGCACGGCGCGGTCCTGATCTTCGACGAAGTGATGACCGGCTTCCGCGTGCACGCGCAGGGCGTGCAGGGGATGGCCGGCGTCACGCCGGACCTGACCACGCTCGGCAAGGTGATCGGCGGCGGCATGCCGGTCGGCGCGTTCGGCGGCAGGCGCGCGATCATGGAGAAGATCGCGCCGCTCGGACCCGTCTACCAGGCCGGCACGCTGTCCGGCAATCCGGTGGCGCTGGCGGCGGGTCTCGCCACGCTGGCGGCGACCGAGGCGCCGGCGTTCTACGAGAAGCTGTCGGCGACGACGCGCGCGTTCACCGACGGCATGGTCGCGGCGGCGCGGCGCGCGGGTGTCGAGTTCTCCGCGCAGGCGGTCGGCGGCATGTTCGGCCTGTATTTCGCGGGCGCCGTGCCCGATTCGTACGCGACGGTGATGGCCTGCGACAAGGAGCGCTTCAACCGCTTCTTCCACGCGATGCTCGATGCCGGCGTCTATCTGGCGCCGTCGGCGTTCGAGGCGGGCTTCGTGTCGTCCGCACACACGCCCGACGACATCGCGGCGACGATCCGCGCGGCGGAAGGCGCGTTCGCGCGGTGCTGACGCGGCCGCGATGCCGGAGCTCCCGGACGTCGAGCTGTATCGCGAGGCGCTGACCGGACGCGTCGTCGGCAGCCCGCTGCGGCGGGTCGAGGTCATGAATCCGTTCGTGCTGCGCACGGCGGTGCCGCCGCTCGACGCGCTGCACGGGCGTACCGTGCGCGAGGTCCGGCGGCTCGGCAAGCGCATCGTGTTCGCGTTCGACGACGACTTGTTCCTGGTCGTCCACCTGATGATCGCCGGCCGGCTGCAATGGCTGCCCGAATCCGGCAAGACCCCGGCGAAGATCACGCTCGCGCGGCTCGAATTCGGCAGCGGCACGCTGGCGCTCACAGAGGCCGGCACCCGGCGGCGCGCGTCGCTGCATTGCGTGCAGGGCCGCGACGTGCTGGCGGCGTTCGACGCCGGCGGCCTCGACGTGCTCGCTGCGGACGCCGCGGCGTTCGCGCAGCGACTCCGCAGCGAGAACCACACGGCGAAGCGCGCGCTCACCGATCCGAAGCTCTTCAGCGGGATCGGCAACGCGTATTCGGACGAGATCCTGCATCGCGCGCGGATTTCGCCGCTCGCGCTGACGCGAAAACTCGGCGACGATGAAGCGGGCCGGCTCGCGGCCGCGGCGCGCGACGTGCTGACCGAATGGACGCAGAGGCTGCGCGCGGAGACCGCCGGCGCGTTCCCGTCGAAAGTGACCGCGTTCCGGCCGCAAATGGCCGTGCACGGCAAGTTCCGCCAGCCGTGCCCGGTGTGCGGCGCGCCCGTCCAGCGCATCGTGTACGCCGAGAACGAGTGCAACTACTGCGCGCGGTGCCAGACCGGCGGCGCGGTCCTCGCCGATCGCGCGCTGTCGCGGCTGCTCCACAAGAGCTTCAAGCGGTCGCTCGACGACGATTGACGTTGTCGCCCCGCGGCGACGAAACGGGCGCCGACGCAACCAATCGGCGAACCGGCTTGTCCTACGTCGCCCAAGCCGCGCCGGCTGGCCGGTCGCCGTGGTATGATGTGTCGTTTTTCCTTTTAATATCAAAATCTTCCAAACCTGAGCCAAGCCCGGACCGCGTGGATCAACCGGTGCGCAAACGGATAGGCGAGTTGCTCATCGAGCGCGGCAAGCTCGATGCGGCGACGCTCGACCGCGCGTTGCGGCTGCAGGCCGAATCCGGCGAAAGGCTGGGCGCGCTGCTGGTGACGCTCGGCGTGGTCGCGCAGCGCGACGTCGCGGACGCGCTGGCCGCGCAGCTCGACCTTCCGCTGGTCGACGCGGCCAGCTATCCGGAATTCCCGATCCTCGAGGAGCGCGTCTCGACGCGCTTCCTGCGCGAGATGCACGTGCTGCCGCTGCGCGAGGACGACTCCGAAGTCGCGCTGGCGATGGCGGACCCGACCGACGACTACGCGATCGGCGCGCTGTCGATGGTGACCGGCCGCACGGTGCGGCCGATGGTCGCGATCCCGAGCGAGCTCGACGCCGCGCTCGAGCGGCTCTACGGAACCGGCAAGTCGGCGCAGAGCCAGGTGATCGGCGACGTCGAGACGCGCGTCGACGACCTCGCGTTCGACGCCGACGTCCAGCAGCTGAAGGACTTAGCGTCCGAGGCGCCGGTCATCCGCCTCGTCAGCCTCCTCATCACCAACGCGCTCGACATGCGCGCGTCCGACATCCACGTCGAGCCGTTCGAGAACCGGCTCGCGGTCCGCTACCGCGTCGACGGCGTGCTCCACGACGTCGATTCCCCGCCGAAGCGCCTGGCCGCCGCCGTGATCTCGCGGATCAAGATCATGGCGAACCTCGACATCGCGGAGCGCAGGCTGCCGCAGGACGGCCGCATCCGGCTGCGCGTGCAGGGCAAGGAGATCGACCTGCGCGTGTCGACGGTGCCGACGATGCACGGCGAGTCCGTCGTCATGCGGATCCTCGACAAGGGCGGTGTCGCGCTCGACTTCGCGAAGCTCGGCTTCGCCGACGACACGCTGAAGGCCTTCATCGACGTGCTGATGCAGCCGCACGGCATCCTGCTCGTCACCGGCCCGACGGGTTCCGGCAAGACGACGACGCTGTACACGGCGCTCGACCGCCTGAACCAGCCCGACGTGAAGATCCTCACCGTCGAGGATCCGGTCGAGTACCAGATGGTCGGCATCAACCAGATCCAGGTGAAGCCGCAGATCGACCTCACGTTCGCCAATGCGCTGCGCTCGATCGTCCGGCAGGACCCGGACGTCATCATGATCGGCGAGATCCGCGACCTCGAGACCGCGCAGATCGCCGTGCAGTCGGCGCTGACCGGCCACCTCGTGCTGTCGACCGTGCACACGAACGACGCCGCGTCGACGGTGAACCGGCTGCTCGACATGGGCGTCGACGACTACCTGCTGACGTCGACGATCATCGGCATCCTCGCGCAGCGGCTCGTGCGCAAGCTGTGCCCGCACTGCAAGGAGCCGTACCGGGCGCTGCCGGAGATGGTCGAGCAGCTGGGGCTGCGCCGGTTCACGCACGACGCCGACGTCACGCTCCACCACGCGAAGGGCTGCCCGCAATGCAGCCACACCGGCTACCAGGGACGCTTCTGCATCCTGGAGATGCTGCCGATGTCGGATCCGCTGCGCAGCCTCGTGATGAAGCACGCGACGTCGAACGAGCTCAAAGCGCTCGCGCAGCGCGAAGGCATGGTGTCGATGTACGAGGACGGCATGCGCAAGGCGCTGGCCGGCGACACGACGTTCGAGGAGGTGCTGCGGGTCACGCGCGAAGCGTGACGCCGCCTGCTGCCGCCATGCCCGTCTACCGCTACCGCGCCGTCAACCCGGCCGGCGAGATCGCCGTCGGCGAGCTGACGGCCGCCAACGAAGGCGAGATCGTCGACCGCCTGCGCGACCAGGGCCTGATGCCGATGCAGATCGCGCACGCGGCCGGCGCGCCGCTGGCGGCCGGCCCGGCGACGGCCGGCAAGGAGGCGACGCGCCGCCGCTGGTTCGAGTCGAAGACCGTCACGCGCGACCAGGTTCTCGCCGTGACCCGCGAGCTCGCCACGCTGCTGCGCGCCGGGCTGCCGCTCGACCGCGCGCTGGAAATCCTGATCGGCCTCTCGCCGACGCCGGCGGTCGCGACGCTGCTGCAGGGCGTGCGCGACGACGTGCGCGGCGGCAAGTCGCTGTCGCAGGCGCTCGACGCGCGGCGCGAGACGTTCTCGCGCTTCTACGTCAACATCGTTCGCGCCGGCGAAGCCGGCGGCGCTCTCGGCGTCGTGCTGCAGCGGATGGCCGAGACGATGGAGC
Organism: Burkholderiales bacterium; assembly: GCA_046347755.1. Lineage (GTDB taxonomy): Bacteria > Pseudomonadota > Gammaproteobacteria > Burkholderiales > Casimicrobiaceae > VBCG01. Next base: position 335,182 of record JAXMFM010000003.1, read on the forward strand.
GCAACAAGGAGCTGCGCGAATCGGTGAAGTCCGCGCTGATCTATCCGGTGCTGCTGATCGGCGTGGCGGTCGTTTCCGTGGCGCTGCTGCTGGTGTGGGTGGTGCCGCAGTTCGAGATGACGTTCGCGCAGGCCGGCCGCGCGCTGCCGATCCCGACGCTGGTCGTCGTCACGCTCGGCAAGTTCATGCGCGCGTGGTGGTGGGCCCTGCTGGCGGTGGTCGTCCTCGCGGCGCTCGCGTTCCGCCGCCGCGGCCGCGATCCCGCGGTGCGGCTCGCGCGCGACCGGCGGATGCTCACTGCGCCGCTGCTCGGCGACGTCGTGGCGAAGGTCGAGACCGCGCGCTTCGCGCGCATGCTCGCCACGCTGCTCGCCAACGGCGTGACGCTGCTGTCCGGGCTGACGATCGTCAAGGAGACGATGACCAACACGGTCATGTCCGGTGCGCTCGAAGGCGTGATCGCCAAGCTGCGCGAAGGCAAGGGCTTCGGACGGCCGCTCGCCGAGACCGGCCTCTATCCGAGGCTCGCGTCGCAGATGATCCTGGTCGGCGAGGAGTCGGGCCGGCTGGAGGAGATGCTGTCGCGCGTGGCCGACGTGTACGATCGGGAAGTGCAGATGTCGATCAAGCGCTTCCTCGCGGTGCTCGAGCCGATGCTGATCCTGAGTCTGGCCGTGCTGATCGGCGGCATCGTCTTCTCGATCCTGCTCGGCGTCATGGGCATGAGCGAACTTGCCACCTGATCGCGCGTCTTAGGAAAGCCATGCCCGCGTTCGCCGCGACGGGCCAACCGCAAGGAAACGCAAAATGAATCGCAGACACGCAATGCGCCGCGCCGTGCGCGGCATGACGCTGATCGAGATCCTGGTCGTGCTCGTGCTGATCGGAATCGTCACCGGCATCCTCGCCGGCAACTTCCTCGGCAAGGGCGAGAAGGCCAAGGCCGATGCCGCGAAGATCGAGATCAACCAGATCGGGCAGACGCTCGACCTGTACAAGCTCGAGGTCGGCAAGTACCCGACGACGCAGGAGGGCCTGCAGGCGCTGATCACCGCGCCGTCGGGTGTGACGAACTGGAACGGCCCGTACTGGAAGAACGGCACGCTCCCCAAGGACCCGTGGGGCAACGAGTACAAGTACACGTCGCCGGGCAGCAAGACCCCGTACGAGATCATGTCCTACGGCGCCGACGGCAAGGAAGGCGGCGATGGCCCGAACAAGGACATCACGAATTAGTAGTGTGGCCCCCCCCGAGCGGCGCTGCGCGCCGTTCCCCCCCAGGGGGGCGCGCGCCTTGGGGCGGCCCGGCGGCGCGGATGTGATCCCCCCCGAGCGGCGCTGCGCGCCGTTCCCCCCCGGGGGGGCGCGCGCCTTGGGGCGACCCAACCTGGCGCACGCCGCCGGGGTAACGCTGCTCGAGCTGCTCGTCGTGCTGATGGTGATCGCGATCGCGTCGGCGATCGTGATCCCGATGATCGGCGGCGGCGTGTCGAACGCCGAGATGCGCAGCGCCGCGCGGCAGCTCGCGTCCGGCCTGCGGATGGCGCGCAGCGAGGCGGTGTCCCAGCGCCGCGAGACGTTCCTCGTCATCGACTTGGACGGTCGCCGCTTCAAGGTCGACCGCGACGCGCAGGAGCACGCGCTGCCGCGCAACGTCGAGCTCAAACTCTTCACCGCGCAGAAGGACCTGGTCGACGACAAGGTCGGCTCGATCCGCTTCTATCCGGACGGCGGCAGCAACGGGGGCCGCATCACGCTGGGATCGGGCGATCGCAAGTACGAGGTCGACGTCGACTGGCTGACCGGCCGCGTGGCGATACTCGACTGAGGCCACGCGGATGCGCGCCCAACGCCGCCACGCCGGATTCTCGCTGCTCGAAGTGCTCGTCGCCTTCGTGATCCTCGCGCTCGTCGCGACCGCGCTGTTCCGCCTGTATTCGGCGTCGCTGACCAACGCGTCGGTGGCCGAGGACTACAGCCGTGCGCTGCAGGTCGCGCAGTCGCAGCTCGACATCGCCGCGGCGGCGCAGCCGCTGCGCGAGACGACGACGCGCGGCGCCGACGCCGACGGACGCGTCAAGTGGGAGGCGCGCGTCGAGCCCTACGCCGGCACCGACGTCGATCCCGACCTCGAGCGGGCGACCGAGGCGCTCGCCACGCGGATGTACCGGATCGCCGTGGAGGTCAACTACCGCGGCGCCGACGGCAAGGAGCGCACGCTGTCGCTCGCCACCGTCCGCATCGGCCAGAGGAACCCCGCATGAGCGCCGCCGGGCCGCCCCAAGGCGCTCGCCCCCCTGGGGGGGAGCGGCGCGCAGCGCCGCTCGGGGGGGATCACATCCGCGCCGTCGGGCCGCCCCAAGGCGCTCGCCCCCCTGGGGGGGAGCGGCGCGCAGCGCCGCTCGGGGGATCACATCCGCGCCGCCGGGCCGCCCCAAGGCGCTCGCCCCCCTGGGGGGGAGCGGCGCGCAGCGCCGCTCGGGGGGGGTCACCCAACCCGGGGTGAGCACGGATTCACGCTGATCGAGCTGCTGATCGCGCTCGGCCTGGTTGCGCTGATGTCGTCGGTTCTGTTCGGGTCGCTGCGGCTGGCCGGTCGCAGCGTCGACGCCGGCGAGGCCAAGGCGGAGGCGAATTCCGGCATGCGGCTCGCCGGCGACTTCCTGCGCTCGCAGCTCGCGTCGCAGCACCCGCAGCGGATGCGCAAGATGGCCGAGTTTCCGCTGCTGTTCGGCGGCACCCGCGACGAGTTGCGCTTCGCGGCGCCGCTGCCCGGCCGCGTCGGCGTCGGCGGCATGTGGTACTACAAGCTGTCGGTCGGCGCGGCGCCGGGCAAGAAGGAAGCGGCGCTCGTGCTGGATCGCGTGATCCCCGACCTCGAGGCACTCGACATGCCGCGGTTCAACGAAGCCGAGCGCTCGGTGCTCGCCGACGACATCAAGTCGATCGAGCTTTCCTACTACGGCCGCGACAAGGGCGCGACGCTCGACACGGCGCCGACGTGGCGCGGCAGCTGGGAGGACACGCAGCAGCTGCCGCTGCTGATCCAGATCGAGGTGACGCCGCGCACGGGTCCGCCGTGGCCGCCGCTCATCGTGATGCCGCGCGCGACGCCCGAGGCCGGGTGCCGCGCGTGGGACACGATCCGCCAGCAATGCGTGGGAGCCTGACGGTGCGCGCCCGCCCGATCGTGATCCCGCGTCGGCGCCAGCGCGGCATCGCGCTGATCATCGTGCTGTGGCTGACGATCATGCTGACGGTGATCGCCAGCGGCTTCGCGTTCTCGATGCACAACGAGGCGCTTTCGGCGCGCAACGCGCTGTCGCTCGCGCAGGCCCGCGCAGCCGCCGACGGCGCCATCGAGCGCGCGGCGTTCGAGCTGTCGCGACCGCGCCAGCCGTCGTCGTGGTCCGCCGACGGCCAGCAGCATCAATGGAAGGACGGCGACGTCGACATCGTCGCCTCCGCCGTCGACGAGTCGGCGAAGATCGACGTCAACACCGCGTCGGAGAAGCTGCTCACGGGCCTGATCGATCGTGTCGGCGGCGCCGATCCGACGGTGACGCCGAAGGTCGTCGACTCGATCCTCGACTGGCGCGATCCGGACGACATCCGGCGGCCCAACGGCGCCGAAGCCGCCGACTACCAGATGGCGGGGCTCGCGCAGAAGCCGTCCAACGGCTGGTTCGAGACGGTCAGCGAGGTGGCGCGGGTGATGAACGTGACGCCGGCCATCTTCGCGCGGATCGCCGACAGCCTGACCGTTCACTCGCGGCAGCCTGGCGTCAATCCGGCGACCGCGACGCGCGACGTGCTGCTTGCGCTGCCGGACGCGACGCCGGCCAGCGTCGACCAGTTCCTGGCGCAGCGCGCGGAGGCATTGAAGTCGAAGCTGCCGATCCCACCGTTCCCGCCGGCGACCGGTTTCGCGGCAGGTGCCGTGCCCGTGTGGCGCATCCGCGCCGTGGCCACGGCGCCCGATGGTGTAACCTTCGCCCGCGAAGCGATCGTTCGGCCGTCCGGCGACGCCCGCCGACCGCTGCTGACGCTGCGCTGGCAGGAAGGGGCCACGCTGGCCGCGCCCACGGCCGTCGACGCGCCGTCCGGCACCGACCCACGCAACGTGACGCAAAACAATGGCCGCCCCTGAACTGACGCTGCCCCCGCTGCGCGCGCGCATGCGCGAGATGACGCGCCGCCTGGGCCTTCCGGCGTTCTGGGCGTGGTGGATGCGCGAGCTCGACGCCGTCGTGCCGCGCGCGCCGCGCAACGCGCTCGCGCGCCGGAAGATGCGCCCGGTGCTGGCGTTCGGCGCGGACGAAGCCACGCTGTGGCGTCCGGAGATGGTCGGCGGTGTTCCGGCGATGACGCCGGCGACGACGATTCCGCTCGCCGGCGACGCGGCCGCGGTTGCCGCCGCCGGCCGCACGGCGCTGGCGTCGCTGGCGCCGATGGTCTATGGCGGACCGGCCGGATTCTCGCGCGTCGTCGTCTGCCTGCCGTCGCGCGAAGTGCTGCGCAAGAAGCTCGTGCTGCCGGCGGCGATCGAGGAGAACTTCCGGCAGGCGCTCGCGTACGACCTCGACCGACATACGCCGTTCAAGCCCGACGAGCTGTATTTCGACACCGCGATCGTCGACCGCGACGGCGCGCGCGGCACGATCACCGTCGATCTCGCGACGGTCCGGCGCTCCGTCGTCGATCCGGCGCTGCGGCACGTGGCCGCGTGGGGCGCGACGGTCGTGGCGGTCGTCCCCGAGACGCCGGACAACGCCGCCCGTTCGCGACTCAACCTGCTGCCTGCCGAGCTGCGGCCGTCGTTGCCCGTGTGGCGGCGCTGGCAGTTCTGGGTGCCGCTGGCGCTGCTGGCGGCGATGGCGGTGGCCGCCGTGGCGATCCCGCTGTGGCAGAAGCGCGACTACGTGCGCCAGCTCGACCTGCTGACCGACCAGGCGCGCACGCGCGCCGCGATTTCCGAGACGCTGCGCGCGGAACTCAACACGCGTGTCGGCGACTACAACTACGCGCTCGAGCGCAAGTTCGCGTTCCCCAGCGCGCTCGCCGTGGTCGACGCCGTGGCCAAGCTGCTGCCGGACGACACGTGGCTCACGCAGTTCGAGCTGAAGAGCGTCACCAAGGGCAAGGAAACGCAGCGCGACCTGACCGTCCGCGGCGAGACCGCCAACGCCGGAAAGCTCGTGCAGCTGTTCGAAGAGTCGCAGTTCTTCGCGCAGGCGGGACAGCGCGGCCCGACGACCAAGATCCAGCCCGGGCCCGGCGAGATCTTCGACCTGGGCGCGCAGGTCAAGCCGCGCGCGCTGCCGGCGCCGCTCGCGCTGGTCGTCGCGGATCCTGCGGCCGCCCCGGCGCCGGGCGCGCCGGTGGCAGTGCCGCCGGCGACGGACGCCGCGCCGCCCGCAGCCGACACCCCCGCGCCGCCTGCCGATGCGATGACCGCGCCGTCTGAAGGATCGGCCCGCAAATGATGACACCCGAATTCGCGGCGCGGATGTCCGCCGGACAGCAGCGCGCGCTCGCGCTGGCGCTGCTCGCGGCCGCCGTCGTGCTCGTGCTCGGCGTCGTCTTGGGCCCGATCGTGCTCCTGCATCGCCACTACGACGCCGCGATCGCCGAGCAGACCGACCGCCTCGACCGCTATCGCCGCGTGTCGGCGCAGGCGCCCGAGCTGCGCCGCGCCCTCGACGTGGTCAAGGAAAAGGACGGCCGCCGCTTCTACCTCAAGAACACGGCGCCGAACCTCGCGGCCGCCGAGCTCGCCGACCTGGTCCGCGCGGCGATCGAAAACAACGGCGGGCGCATCACGACCAGCCAGAATCCCGGTCCGCGCGACGAGGGCACGTTCCGCCAGATGACGGTGAACGTGCAGTTCTTCGCAACCATGCCGGCGCTGGCGAAGATCCTGCAGGCGCTCGACGCGCAGGTGCCGTTCCTCGTCGTCGACAACCTGACGATCCGGCCGCTCAACGCGTTCCGCGGCTTCCGGCCCGGCGCGGGACAGGAGCCGGACAACAACGTGCAGATGGACGTTTCCGCGCTCGCCTACCCGGAAGCCCAGCGGCCAGCGGCGGCGCCCAAGTGACGGAGGGAGCGATGAACAGACTGCAATCGACGTTCCGCGGCTGGCTCGTCTGGCTCGTCCCGTTCGCCGTGCTGGCGCTGGTGATCCTGTGGCAGGTCGACTGGGGCCGCGCGTTCCTGCGCTCGCCGCCGCCCGACGTCTCGGCAGCGCCCAAGCCGGTCACGCTGTCGATCCTTCCCGACTACCAGCCCGCGGCGTCGCCTGACGTGCATCGCGACGCCGTCGAGCGGACGCTTTTCAACCCGACGCGGCGGCCGGCGCCCTCGGCGGTCGCCGAAGCGGCAAAACCCAGGATGCAGCGCGGGCAGTTCACGCTGGCCGGCACGCTGCAGGTCGACGGCAAGTCGGTAGCCTTCCTGCGCGAGGTGAACGGCGGCAAGTCGCGGCGGGTCGCGCAGGGGGACTCGATCAACGGACTGATGGTGTCGGAGGTCCGGACCGACCGCGTCCGGCTCACGCTGGGCGACGAAAGCGAAGAACTTGCGCTGAAGATCGCGGTCGGACCCAGGTCCACGATCCAGCCGGTGATGGCGGGCGGCCCGGTGTCGGCAAGCGCCGCCCCGGCCGGCCCGGTGGCGGCCGGCGCCGCGGCGCCGCGCGACGTCGCCGACGTGCTCGCCGAGCGCCGGCGGGCCGCGCGGGCGGCCGAAGCGGCCGCGCAGGGTGCGACGGGCGGGTCAGCCAACCCGGTCGCCGCGAACAACCCGGTCACGGCGACCAACCCCAACATGGCCCCGCCGCCCTCGGCGGCGCCGAGCACCGACCCGCAGTGGCAGGAAGTCTACCGGCGGTACCAGCAGCAGCGTCGATGACGCGAATGGACTCGTATTGCGATAATTGCGCGCCCCCGACGGGGCGCACCGGGACCGGCCACCGAAAGCACAACCGATAACAACAATGACCCAACGAACGCCACTTCGCGCCGCCGCCTTCGGCGCGTTCGCGCTGATCGCCGCCGGATGCCAGGCGCCCGCCCCGGGGCCGGGCGAGACGCCGCCCACGCCCCGCGAAGTCCTGACCAAGGGATCCTCGCCGCTGTCGCCGGCGCTCGCCGACGCGACGGCCCGCGCGCAGGCCGGCCCGCCGTCGCAGGAGGAGAAGCTCCGCGCGCACATCTACAAGGGCACCGGCGTGGTCGTCCGCGGGCAGACCCCCGGCGGCGGCCTGCCGCCTGCGCAGCCGGTCCAGGCCGTCGGCAACACGGTCGTGCTCAATTTCGAGGGCGCCGACCTGCGCGAGGTCGTCCGCTACATCCTGGGCGACACGCTGAACGAGACCTACACGATCGACCCGGCCGTCGGCGGCACCGTGACGATCCGCACGTCGTCCGGCATCCCGCGCGAGGCGCTCCCGGCGACGCTGGAGACGCTGCTGCGGATGAACGGTGCGACGATGGTGAAAAGCGGGGGCATCTACATGGTGTTGCCGCAGGCGGCCGCCGTCCGCGGCAACATCACGCCGCAGCTCGGCAACTCGTCGCGGGCGCTGCCGCCCGGCTTCTCCGTACAGATCGTGCCGCTGCGCTACGTCGGCGTGCGCGAGATGCTGCGGCTGCTGGAGCCGTTCGCGCGCGACGCGCAGGCGGTGCGGCCCGACGAGCTGCGCAACATGCTGATCCTGGCGGGTACCGAGCGCGAGCTGAAGCACCTGATGGACACGATCGACATGTTCGACATCGACTGGATGGCCGGCATGTCGGCGGGCGTGTTCACGCTGCAGAACTCGGACGTCAAGCAGGTGATGGTCGAGCTCGAGAAGATCGTCGGCGACCGCAACACGAGCCCGATCACCGGCATCCTCAAGATCGTGCCGATCGAGCGGATGAACGCGATCCTCGTCGTCACGCCGCAGCCGGCGTACTTGGACGAGGTCAAGAAATGGATCGACCGGCTCGACCGCGGCGGCGAAGGCGGCGGCTTGCAGTTCTACGTCTACAACCTGCAGAACACGCGCGCGGAGCGCTTGGCGCCGCTGCTGCAGCAGGCGTTCACCGGCCGCGTCACGCAGCCGGCCGCGGCGTCGGCGCCCACGCTGGCGCCGGGCACGCCGGCCGGCACCATCGTCAACCCGCCGCAGTTCCAGGCCCAGCCGGCGGTGCCGGTCGCCAATCCGGGCGGGCAGCCTTCGGCCGCGGCCGTCGTCGTCAACCAGGCGCCGGGCGGCGCGCCGGGCGCCGGGCCGGGCACCGGGATCGTCCGCAACCTGCAGGTGGTCGCCGACAAGGACAACAACACGCTGCTGCTGATCGCCACCGCCGCCGAATACTCGATCATCGAGGCGGCGCTGAAGAAGCTGGACATCCCGCAGCGGCAGGTGATCATCGACGTGACGATCGCCGAGGTGAACCTCACCGACGAGCTGCAGTTCGGCGTCGAATGGCTGTTCAAGGGCGGCGCGCCGTCGGGCCAGGGCTCGGGCGGGCTGTTCACCCGGACGGCGCCCTACAACCCGGCGGTGAACACCGCGCCGGCGAAGAACCTGGGGTCCAGCATCGCGCAGGGGTTCGTCTACTTCATCAACAACGCGAACTTCCCCGGCGGCATCCAGGCGGTGCTGAACCTGCTCGACAGCTACGGCAATACCAAGGTGGTGGCCAACCCGCACATCGCGGCGCTCGACAACCAGAAGGCGACGATCAAGGCCGGCAACCGCATCCCGATCAGCCAGCAGACGCTCGTCGGCGGCACGACCAACGCGGTGACCACGACGTCGCAGTACATCGACACCGGCGTGCTGCTGCAGGTGACGCCGCACATCAACGCGGGCGGCCTCGTGTCGCTCGACGTGCAGGCCGAAGTCAGCAACCCGGGGAATCCGGCAAACGTCGGCGACGCCCCGCCCATCAACACCCGATCGGTCCAGACGTACGTGTCCGTCCAGAGCGGGCAGACGATGGTGATGGGCGGACTCATCGGGGACACGCGGAAGAACGAATCCGAGGGGCTGCCGCTGCTGTCGCGGATTCCGTTCCTGGGGGGGCTGTTCGGCAACCAGAAACTCACGAACGACCGGACCGAGCTCGTGCTCTTCATCACGCCCCGGGTGGTCGAAAACGAGGTCGACATCAAGGCGGCGATCGAGGATCTGCGCAAGCGGATGGAGAACCTGGACCGGTTCTTCCCCTACATCCCGCCGTTCCCGGCCGAAGTGTTTCCGCCGAAGACCCCGCCGGAGAAGGTGCCGGTGCCGCCGTATTCGCCGCCGCCGGCGCGATGAGTTCCACGGCAAAACGTGTAGTTGTGGCGTGGTTTTGTCCGCCGCGCGGACGCCGCGGAAGCGGCGCCCGCGTTGACGTTCCGGGCCGATTTCTATAACCTTCCGCGTCGGGTTGCGGCGCGGTCGGAACCTTTCCGGTTGGGTTTTTCGCAGTCCTGCTCCGCGACGCAAGGTGGCACGAGATTGAAGATTTTCGGCAGATTTTCGGGTTTTGCTGGATTTGGGGCGATTCCCGTCGTTGTTTCCCGACACTCCTGTCGGGTTTTGGCGACAGTTGGCGTGATGACGTTGTTCGGGTGCGCAACGCAGGCGCCGGCGCCTGCGGCGCCGGCAGCGCCGCTGACGCAGGAGGCCAAGCAGACGCTGGTTGCCGAGCGGGCGTCCCAGCGCTGGGCCGCGGTGGTCAAGGACGACCTCGACGCCGCCTACGCCTATATGAGCCCGGCCTCGCGGCAGGTCACCCCGATCGACAAATACAAGGCGAATTCGCGGCGCGGGGCGTTCCGCGCGGCGAAGATCGAGAGCGCGACGTGCGACGGCGACGCCTGTACGGTCAGGCTTTCCGTGACCTACGATCATCCGAAGATGAAGGGAATCACCACGCCGATCGCGGAGTCGTGGATAATCGACGGTGGGCAGGCCTGGTACGTCTACGGCGGCCGGTGAATCGGGCAGGAGTGTCGTCGGTTTGAGACGTTGCGCAGAATCCACAGCGGGACGCCATGGCGGACCCCGATTTGTTTGTAATAAGGGGTCGGCTGTAATAAGATTCGCGTGCTGTTGGTTTTAAAGTGATCACTTTAAACGGCAATCAAAAGGAGTCATCACCCACTATGAATACGTTCAAACACAAGTCGCTGTACGCCGCTGTCGCGGGCCTGGGCGCCCTGGGCGCGACGGGCGTCGCGCAAGCGGTGTCAGTCAACCACGACGGGCTGGGTCAGGTCCTGATCTATCCGTACTACACCGTTCGCGGAGTGCCGGTCGTTGTCGGCGGTGCCGCCGACGCAGCCGCCTACAACTCTCTGCTTTCCGTCGTGAACTCGACCAACTCGGCCAAGGCCGTCAAGGTCCGGTTCCTGGAAGGCAAGAACAGCCGCGAAGTCCTCGACTTCAACCTGTACCTGTCGAAGCACGACGTGTGGACGGCGGCGATCATCCCGACGACCGACGGCGCTGGCATCTTCACGGCCGACCAATCCTGCACGACGCCGCCGGTTTCCAAGGTGTCGTCTGCGCCGACCCCGTTCGTCAACTATGCGTACGTTGGTGACACGGGTGGCGACTCGCTCGACCGCACGAAGGAAGGCTACGTCGAGATCATCGAAATGGCCGACGTGATCGGCACGACGGCCACCGCCGTGACGCACGTCAACGGCGTTCCGCCGTGCACGGCCTCGGCGCTGTCCGACGCGACCGTTCTGTCCAACACGGTGCCGGGCACCGGCGGCCTGTTCGGCAGCATGACGCTGATCAACGTCCTCAAGGGCGAAGATTTCGGTGTGGATCCCACGGTGCTCGACGGCTTCTCGTCGACGGTCCGCTGGTTCCCGCCGGCCGACGTCAAGCCGACGCTGGCCGACGTCAACCCGAAGACCTCCGTGGTCGTCGCGGGCTCCAACGTGCTGATCACCGACTGGTCGGCGACGTCGAACAACGTCGACGCCGTCTCGGCGGTCCTGATGCACAACAACGTGTACAACGAGTTCGTGCTCGAGCCGTCCACGCAGTCGGGTACCGACTGGGTGCTGACGTTCCCGACCAAGCGCGACTACGTGTTCGTCGGTACGGGTGCCGCGCAGAAGCTGTTCGAAAGCAACTTCAACAACGGCTCGTGCGACGCCGTCTCGTTGACGTTCTACGACCGCGAAGAGCGCGAAGTCACCGTGCAGTCCGGCTTCTCGCCGCCGCCGCCGACCAAGTTCGACTCGTTCTGCTGGGAAGCCAACGTCGTCTCGTACCGCTACCCGAGCACGAAGGCCGCTCCGGCGCAGTCGGCGGTCCTGGGCTCGAAGAACTTCTACAGCCAGGGCACGGACTTCTCGAACGGCTGGGTTGGCATCAACTTCAACAGCGCCAACGTTGCCGCGGGCCGTCACAAGCTCATCGGCGGCAGCTCGACCGTGTTCAACACCAAGACCGGCGTCACCTCCGGCCAATCGACGACGACGTTCAACGGCCTGCCGGTCATCGGCTTCGCCGCGATCACGTTCGAGAACGGCACGCTGCCGGGCACCGGTGCGCTGCCGATCCAGTCGAACTACGGCGGCAACTTCAACCACAAGGTCACGACCAGCGTGCAGTAAGCGCCCGGTCGGCAAGCAGTACTCCGGGGCGGGGAGCAATCCTCGCCCCTTTTTCATCCTGTTCGCGGGCGCGCACGGCTCCCGCGGAAACGAGCATTCGCATGGCATCGACCGTTCCATTCCGGCGGGTCGCCGTTGCGCTGGCGCTGGTCGCCGGCGCCGCGTTCGCGCAGACGCCGTCCCCCGACACGATCCTCATCTCCAACAGCATCGCCGGCGTCACGCGCGCCGAGTACGACGCGGAACTCACGAAGCTCCCGGCGAACATGCGCGAGGGATTCCCGAACAACCCGCGCCGCGTCAACGACCTGCTGGTCCGCATGCTGGTGCAGAAGTCGTTTGCCGCGCAGGCGAAGGCAGCCGGGATCGACGCCAAGCCGGAGACGCAGGCGCGCATCGCGCTCGAGACCGAGAAGCTGCTCGCGCAGATGATGATCGAGAGCATCGAGGCGGCCGCCGCTGCCGAGTTCGACGCGAACATCGCCAAGTACGAGGCGCGCGCAAAGGAGCTGTACACGATCGACCGGGCTTCGTTCGAGACGCCCGAGCAGGTGAGCGCCACGCACATCCTGTTCGACGCAAAGAAGCACGGCAGCAACGAGGCGAAGCGGCTCGCGGCCGAGGCGCGGGCGAAGGTCGTCGCCGGCGCCGACATGAACGCGCTCGCGCGCGAGGTCTCCGACGACCCGTCGGCGAAGCAGAACGGCGGCAATCTCGGATTCTTCTCGCGCAGGGAGATGGATCCGGTGTTCGCCGAGGCCGCCTTCACCCTGAAGAAGAAGGGCGACGTCAGCGAGCCGGTGCTGTCGCAATTCGGCTGGCACGTCATCAGGCTCGACGAGCGGAAGGCGCCGGTCGCGCAGCCGTACGAGCAGGCGCGCGAGACGATCATGGCCGAACTGCGCAGGCGCTACGTCGACGAGAAGCGCGACGAGCGGATCGGCGCGATCCGCCGCGACCCGAAGACGCAGGTCAACCGCGACGCAGTCGATGCGCTGACGCCGAAGATCGATTCGGACGCCGTCAGGCGCGCGGTCGGCGCACCGTCCGCGGCACCCGGCGCGCCGAAGTAGCCCCCACCGCCTCGGCGGCCGCGGCCGGCGCGGGGGCGTAACATCGTGTCCGCGGGCGTCGCGACGTCGCCCGCATCCAAATGGCTCCCGACCTCGAATTCACCGGAGAGCGATACGTCCCCGGCGTCGCCGGGGAGATCGCCCACGAGCACTGGCACCGCTACGCGTTCGCGCGGGCGCTGGTCGCCGGGCGTCGCGTCCTCGACGTGTCGTGCGGCGAAGGCTACGGCAGCGCGCTGCTCGCCGGCACGGCCGCCGACGTCGTAGGCGTCGACATCGCGGCCGAGGCCGTCGACCACGCCCGCGCGGCCTACGGCACGCGGACCAACCTGCGCTTCGCGCAGGGATCGGCGACGGCGCTGCCGCTCGCCGATGCCTCGGTCGATTGCGCAGTGTCGTTCGAGACGATCGAGCACCTGCCGTGCGCCGACCAGCCGTTGATGATCGCCGAGTTCGAGCGCGTGCTCGCCCCCGGCGGCGTGCTGGTGCTGTCGGCGCCCAATCCGGTCGAATATTCGCAGGCGCGCGATCACCGCAATCCATACCATCTGCACGAGCCGGGGCGCGACGAGCTGACGGCGCTGCTGACAAACGCGTTTCCCGCGCAACGCTGGTATCGGCAACGGCGCTACTTCGGCTCCGCGCTGTGGAGCGAGGCGCCGGGCGCCGCGTCGTTCGAAGCCCTGCAAGGCGACCCGGACGGCGTTGCCTCGGCGGCGCTGCCCGCCGCAATGTATTTCGTCGTCGTCGCCGCGCGCGACGACGCCTCGCTCCCGGAGCGGGGCGTCGCGCTGTCGCTGTTCGCGGATCGCGCAGAGGTGGAGCTCGCCCGCATCGACGTGCAGGCGGCCGAGGTCATGCGGCTGGACGCGCTGCTGCGCGAGCGCGACGCCGCACTCGAACGCCAGACCGCGCACGTGAAGCATCTCGAGGAGCTGGTGGCCTACCGCGAGCGCATCGTCGTCGAGCGCGACGCGCAGCTCGCCGGTGCCAACGCTGCGCGCGAGGCCTGCGCCGCCGAGAGAGACGCGGCGCTGCGCGGACGCGATGCCGCCGCAGCGGAGCGCGACGCGATCCTGCAGGCGAAGCTCGCCGCGCAGCGCGAACGCGACGATGCGGCTGCCGAGCTGGCGAAAGCCATGCACGCGCAAACGGCGCTGCGCACGGAAACCGAGCGCCTCGAGCGCGCGCTCGGCGCGCAGGAGCGGATCATCGCCTACCGCCAGAGCGCGCGCTGGTGGTTCGCGCTGCCGTGGCTGCGCGTGAAGCTCTGGCTCCGATCCCTGCGACCGCATTGACGACGCCCGCGCACTTCGTCATCGACATCGTCGTCCCGGTGTACAACGCGCCGGACGACGTGCGCGCGTGCGTGGCCAGCGTGCTCGCGCACCTGCGGCCCGATGTGCGTGTCGTGCTGATCGACGACGCTTCGCCGGACCCGGCCATCGCCGGGCTGTTCGCCGAGCTCGAGTCGCGCGCGCATCCGCAGCTGACGCTGCTGCGCAACGAGAACAACCTGGGCTTCACCGGAACGGCGAACCGCGGCATGCAGCTGTCGCGCGCCGACGTCGTGCTGCTCAACTCCGACACGATCGTCAGCGCGGGCTGGCTCGACGCGATCATGCATTGCGCGGCGACCGACGCGCGGATCGGCACGATCACGCCGTTCTCCAACAACGCCGAGATCTGCTCGTTCCCGCGATTCTGCGAGAACAACCGCTGGCCGGACGGCGCGGACCCCGAGCCCGTGCGCGCCGCGCTGGCCGCCGCCGCGGTGCCTACGTACCCGGACCTGCCCACGGGCGTGGGCTTCTGCCTCTACCTGCGTCGTGCCATGCTCGACGGCGTCGGCGTGTTCGACCCGGCGTTCGGCTTGGGCTACGGCGAGGAGAACGACCTGTGCGTCCGCGCGGCCCGTGCCGGCTGGCGCAACGTGCTCGCCGACAACGCGTTCGTCGTGCACACGGGCGGGCGCTCGTTCGCCGGACAGAAATCCGAGTTGGGCGTGCGCAACATGGCGCTGCTGCTCGATCGCCATCCGCACTACCTCGATCTCGTCGGCGACTACATAGCGCGCGATCCGCTGCGCGCGCTGCGCGACGCGGCGTCCGCGCGGCTCGCTGCGATGCATAAGCCAGGTCGCGGCGTCCTGCACGTGATCCACCATCACGGCGGCGGCACCGAGACGCACGCGCGCGCGCTGATCGCCGGCTCGCGCGACCGCTGGCGCCACTACCTGGCGATCGCCGTCGGCGAACTCTGGCAGGTCGAGGAACATCGCGCCGACGGCACCGTGGTCACGTTCGACTTCGACCGCCATCCTGGCGAGGATTGGGGCGACTTCGTCGGCGGCCTTTGCGCGACGTTCGACATCGGACTCGTCCACCTGCACAACGTGTCGGCGTGCCGCGAAGGCATCCTGGCCGCGCTCGGGCGCCTGGCGGTGCCCTATGGGTACACGGTGCACGATCTCAACTTCGCGTGCCCGACGATCACGTTCCTCGCCGCCGACGGCATGTACTGCGGCGCGCAGACCGACGACGCCGTTTGCCGCAAATGCCTGGGCGCGCAAGCCGACTTCGCGGCGATCGACATCACCGGCTGGCGTGCCCGGCACCGGCGGTTGCTCGCCGACGCCGCGTTCCGCATCGCGCCGTCGCAATGGTCGGCCGACACGCTGGCCCGCTACTTTCCCGATTGCGCGGCGACGGTCGTCGCGCACGGCTCGCTGGAGTGGCCGGAGTCTCGCTCGCCGGGCACGCGCCTGGGCGTCCTGCTCCCCGACGACGGCGTGCCGACCGTGGCGGTGCTGGGCGCGATCGGCCCGGACAAGGGCGCGCGCCGCGTCGAGCGCCTGGCCGGCCTCGTCCGCGCGCGCGGCGCGCGCCTGCGGATCGTCGTCATCGGATACATGGACGTGCAGCACGGTCCGTGGCAGTCAGGCGACGGCGTGCTGACCGTGCACGGCCGCTACGCGCCGGCGGACTTGCCGGAACTGCTTGCGCATTACCGGACGGCGCTGGTGCTGTATCCGTCGGCCGGCCCCGAGACGTTCAGCTTCACGCTGACCGAAGCGTGGCAGGCGGGCCGGCCGGTGCTGGTGCCGCCGATCGGCGCGCTGCGCGAACGCGTCGCCAGCGGCGGCGCGGGCTGGGTCATGACCGACGACGAATGGCGCGACGAAGCGCGCATGCTCGACCGCATCCTGGCGCTGGTCGATCCCGCGGCGCGCGATTCGCTGGCCGCCGCGGCGGACGCCGCGCGGCGGCGCCCGCACACGACGCTCGCGCAGATGGTCGAGGCGACGTTCGCGCTGTACGAGTCGGCGATTTCCGCCGCCGCGAAGCGCGTCCCGGCCGAGCCGTTCCCGGCGGCGCGCGTGCGGCTTGCGCTGCGCTACGCGCCGTGGACGCCGCCGGCCCCCGACCGGCTCCCCGCAATGGCGCCGGTCGGCCTGTTCGCGCGCATCGGCCTCACCAGGCCGGGCCGGCTCCTGGCGCGGCTTGCCCCGGCGCCGGTGCGCGACGCCGTCCGCGCCAAACGGAAGTAATGGCGGCGAACGTCTTCGCCGACTGGCTGGCGCGCGGGCGCACGCATCAGGCCGAGGGACGCGCGGCCGACGCGGTGCCGTGCTTTCGCCGTGCCGCGCGCGAGGATCCGCGCTCGCCGCTGCCGCACTACCACCTGGGCGAAGTGCTGTGGCAACTCGGCCTGGCCGGCGATGCGCAGCGCGCGTTTCGAACGGCGGCCGCGCTCGATCCCGGATTCGTGCCGCCGCGGCTCGCGCTTGCCGAAGTCGCCATCGTCGGGCGCGACTTCGCCGCCGCCCGCGACTTCGCCGGCGAAGCGGTGACGCTGTCTCCGGGCGATGCGCGCGCCAGGCTGACGCTGGTCGCGACCCGCGCGGCCACCGGCGATGCCGAGGCCTTGACCGAGGCCGCCGCGCTCGTCGCCGCCGAGCCCGGCTTCGCGCGATCGGGCGCGCTCGCCGACGCGCTGGCGACGGCGCTCGACCAGGCGCCGGCCGGCGACGCGCGTTCTGCGCTGGTCGCGGCGCTCGCGCCGCTCGTCGAATCGCTGCCGTTGCCCCTGGTCGCGTCGTTGGCCGCTCGCGGCGCGCAGGTGCCGGCGTCGGTCGCCGCCCGCCGGTTCACGCTCGACGACCTGGAGTCGCTGCGCCGGCTGGCGGTCGCCCTGCATCCGCGCGACGCCGAGACCGCCGCGCGGGTGGCTTACGCCCATTGCGCGCTTGCCGCCGCGTCGCCGCCGCCGCCGGTGCCGCTGCTGTGGCCGCGGCGCACGGCCGGGACGAAGCTTCGCGTCGCCTGGCTGTGCCCGGCGCCCGGCGGCCCGGGTTGGCGCGATTGGGAGAAGGTGCTCGCGGCGCTGCCGGCGGATCGGGACGCCTGCGATCACGTGGTGCTGTGCACCGGCGACGCCGATGCGACGCGCGCGGCGCTCGCGGCAACGCCGCTGGCTGTCGCGCTGCAGGTTGCGCTGCCGGAGCGCCCGGATGCGGCGACCGCGCGCATCCTCGCCGCGCGCGACTGCGACGTGCTGGTCGACGGCGCGGGCCTTGCCGCCCCGACGTCGGCGCTGCTCGCCGCGCGGCCTGCGCGGGCAGTGTGGGCGTATGCGTCCGGCCAGCCGATGCACGTCGCGCCGATCGTGCAACGGACGTTCGCGTCCGGCGATGAAATCGTCGGCGCGCTGTCCGCGCTGCGGACCGAAGTCGTCGCCGGCGCGTCGAGCCGATACGCGGCCGACGAGATCGGCGCGCGCTGGGACGCCGCCGTGCGCGCGCACCAGCAGGGCGAGATCGACGCCGCGCTGGCCGGATACCGCGACGTGCTCGCCGAGCAACCCGGCTTTGCGCCGGCGCTGCATCTTGCGGGCGAACTGCATCGCGCGCGCGGCGACGCGGCCAACGCACGCGACGCGTTCGAGGCCGCCATCGCCGCGGCGCCCGAGTTCGTCGAGGCGCGCCTGGCCGGCGCCGAACTCGCGATGGACCAGCGCGCGTACGACGACGCCGCGCGGCTGGCCCGCGAGGGACTCGCCCGCGCGCCCGGCATGGCGGCGCTGTGGCGGCTGCAGGCGCGCGCCGAGCTCGCGCGCCGCGATGTCGGGGCGGCCGAGCAGACGCTGCAGCGCGGGCTGGCGATCGCACCCGCCGACGCCGATCTGCACTTCGAGCACGGCGTCGTGCTGCAGACGCGCGGCGACGCGTCCGGCGCGGCGCGCGCGTACCAGCGCGCGCTGACGTTCGCGCCCGCGATGGCCGCCGCGGACTTCAACCTCGGCGTGCTGTTCCAGCAGCAGGGCAACCGCACGGCGGCGATCGCCGCGTACCGCAACGCGCTCGCCGGCGACCGCGCGCACGCCGCCGCGTACAAGAACCTGGGCGAGATGCTGCTCGCCACCGGCCAGGTCGACGCGTGGCTCGCGAACTTCCGCGCGTTCGAGCAGAACTGCCCGAAGGCGCTGCCGCTCGCCGTGTACGCGCTGGAGGCCTGCCAGTACCAGGGGGACTTCGCCGGTCTCGACCGCTACCTCGAGGGGTTGCGCCGCGACGACTTCAAGGCGCGCGACGACGCCGAGCTCGTCGATTGCCTGGAGGAGCTGCTGTTCCTGCTGCTGTACTTCGACGTCGATGCGGCGACGATGCTGTGGCACGCACAGGTGTACGACGCGGCCACACAGCGGCTGACCGGGCCGCCCGTGCCGCGGCCCCCCGTGCGCAAGCCGGGTCCGCTGCGGATCGGCTACCTGTCGGCCGACCTGCGCAACCACGTGATGGGCAAGATGATGTGGCAAGCGATCGCGCATCACGACCGCACGCGCTACGCGCTCCACTTCTATTCGACGTCGGCCGAGCGCGACGAGTGGACGGAGAAGTTCGCCGCGGCCGGGCGCTTCGAAGCGCTCGCCGCGCTCGACGACGTCGCCGCTGCCGAGCGGATCGCCGCCGACGATCTCGACCTCCTCGTCGACCTGTCGACGCACACGCGCGGCGCGCGCCCCGGGATCCTCGCGCGCAAGCCCGCGCGCGTGCAGATCACGCACATTGCAAGCGCAGGCTGCGTCGGCCTGTCGGCGATCGATTTCAAGCTGACCGACCATTACGCGGACGTCCCCGAGAACCAGGAATTCCAGATCGAGCGCATGCTGCCGATGGACGGCTGCGTGTTTCCGTACCGGCACATCGCGCCGGCCGCCCAGCATCCGTACTCGCGGGCCGCGCTGGGGCTCGCGGACGACGCGGTCGTGATCGGCGCGTTCGTCAATCCGCTGAAGCTGTCGCGCCGCTGCCTGCGACTGTGGCGCGGCGTGCTCGAGCGCATTCCGCGCGCCAGGCTCGCGTTCTCGCCGGCCACGCCGGCGCTGCGTGGCGCGTACGTGCGCCTGGCCGCCGCCGCGGGAATCGCCGAGGATCGCCTGCTGTTCCTGCCGCAGGGTCGCGACGACGCCGGGAACCAGGCGCGGTACCACGTCGTCGACCTGGTGCTGGACACGCTGCCGTACGGCGGCGTCAACGGCACGCTCGAAGCGCTCGACATGGGCGTCCCCGTCGTGACGCTGGTGGGCAAGCGGCACGGCGAGCGCACGTCGTACTCGATCCTGCGCAACCTGGGCGTCGACGCGACGATCGCCGCGAGCGGCCGCGACTACGTCGACATCGCGGTCCGGCTGGCCGACGACGCCGCGTTTCGCGCCGACGTGCGCGCGGCCATCGCCCGCGGGCTCGCCGGCTCGCCGCTGGTCGACATGGCGCAACACACGCGCAACCTCGAGGCCGCGTACGAGCGGGCGCTGGCCGCGCGCGCGCCCGGCGGCGCGTGACGCACGTGCCCGACCCGCGCCTGGCCGCGGTGCAGTCGCGCCTGGCCGCGCGCGATCCGCAGGGCGCCCGCTCGCTGGCCGACGCGATGCTGGACGAAGGCGCGCTCCCGCGGCCGGATCGCCTCGCGGCGCTGCTGCTGCGCGCGCGCGCTTTCGAAGCGCTGTGCGACCTCCGCGCGGCGATCGCCGACGTCGAGGCCGCGCTGGCGCTCGATCCGGCGCAGGCGCGCCTGTGGAACGAGCTCGGCCTGCTGTGCGCCGACGCGGGAAACGGCGATCGCGCGATCGCGGCGTTCGAACGTGCGACCCGCGTGGATCCGAAGTACGCGCGCGGGTGGAACAATCTCGGCAACGCGCTGCGCGCCGCCGGCCGCGTCGAGGACGCGCTGCACGCAGTCGAGCGCGCTGTCGCCATCGATCCGGGCTACGTGCTCGGCTGGGTGAACCTCGGTGCGTTGAGGCGCGACGTCGGCGACGACCCGGCGGCCGAGGTCGCGCTGCGGCGCGCGCTGGCCCTCGACCCGGACCAGCGCGGCGCAATCGTGAACCTGGCCGGCGTGCTGCGAAGGAGAAGCGACCTCGACCACGCGGCCGCGCTGTTCGCGCGCGCTTCCGAACTCGACCCCCGCGACGCGGAATCGCTGCTGCAGCGGGGCGGCACGCTCGCCGAGCACGACGACCTCGACGCCGCGAGGGCCGCGTTCGCGCAGGCCGGCGCGCGCGATCCGGCGATGCTGCGCGCGCTGCTCGGGCAGTGGCTGACGCTGCCGATGCTGGCGGCGAGCCCGGCCGCGGTCGCCGAGTCCCGCGCGCGATTCGCAATCGGGTTGGACGAAGTCGAGCGCGCGGCGCCGGCGCGCGCCGCCCGCCTGCCGCCGAATCGCCTGCTCGACGAGTTGCGCTGGACCAACTTCCTGCTCGCCTACCAGGGCGGCGACGACCGGCCGCTGCAGGCGCGGTACGCGGGCATCGTCGGCGGCCTCGTCGCCGCGAAGTCGCCCGAGTGGGTGCGGCCGATGCCGCGCCGCGCGCGCGGCGGCTCGCGGATGCGCGTCGGCTTCGCGTCGGCGTTCTTCCGGGACGGGACGGTCGGCCGCTATTTCGAGCATTGGCTCACCGACCTGCCGCGCGACGAGTTCGACGTGTACGTGTACTTCCTGGCGCCCGGACACGACGACGTCGCGCAGCGGCTCGCCGCGCGCGCGGACGAAGTCCGACGCTGCCCGTGGTGGGCGCCGTCGCAGGTCGCGCCGCGCATCCGCGCCGACGCGCTCGACGTGCTCGTGTACCCGGAGCTCGGCATGAACGCGGTCGCGTTCGCGCTGGCCGCGCTGCGTCTGGCGCCGGTGCAGTGCGCGGCGTGGGGACATCCGGTGACCACCGGCCATCCGACGATCGACGCGTATTTCTCGAGCGCGGCGATGGAGCCCCCCGACGGCGCCGCGCACTACACGGAACCGCTGGTGATGCTGCCGGGCATCGGCACGCGCTACCGGGCGCCGGTCGCGCCGACGGACGGGACGCGCGAACGATTCGGACTGCCGGAGGACCGGGTGCTGCTGCTGTGCCCGCAGTCGCTGTTCAAGATCCATCCGGACAACGACGCGCTGTTCGCGCGCACGCTGGACGCGGTGCCCGGCGCGCTGCTCGTCGGCTTCGAGGGCCGCGATCCCCGCCTGACCGCGCGGTTCGTCGAACGGCTGGGCCGGGCCGGCATCGCCGCGGACCGCGTGCGCATGCTCGCGCAGCGTCCGCACGAGGACTTCCTGCGCGTGCTCGGCGCGTGCGACGTCATGCTCGACACGCTGCACTGGTCGGGCGGCAACACCAGCCTCGACGCGCTGGCCTGCGGCCTGCCGATCGTCACGCTGCCCGGCCGCTACATGCGCGGCCGGCAGAGCGCCGGCATGCTCACGCTGATGGACATCGGCGAGCTGATTGCGCGCGACGACGACGACTACGTGCGCATCGTCGCCGGCCTGGCCCGCGACGCCGGCAGGCGCCGCGCCGTGTCGCAGCGCATCCGCGACGCCCGGTCACGCGTGTTCGACGATCCCGCGCCGGTCGCCGCGTTCGCGCAGTGGCTGCGCGAGCACGCCTAGCCGATCGAGGCTAACGCGTGGCGATCCACGCGTGTGCGGCCGGCGGCTCGACGGCCACGACGCTGCAGTCGGAAAACCCGGCCATCAGCGGCCAGCGCCACGCATCGGCGCCGAACTCCGTCTGCACCAGGTAGCCGTCGCCGTCGGCCGGCGTGCCGTGATAGCTGCCCGGCAGACCGGCGCGCGAGCGCGTCAGGCGGCCGACGATCATCGGCACCGTGAAGATGCACGCGCCGCCGTCGCGCAGCACGCGCGCGCATTCGCGCAAGCCGCGCAACGGGTCGGGCACGTGCTCGAGCGTGTCGGAATGGACGACGAGATCGAACGACGCGTCGGCGTAGGGCAGCGCCTGCATGTCGACGCGCGGGTACTCGGCGAATACGCGGCCCGGAAGCCGCGCCAGGTACGCGGAGACGCCGCCGGCCTCGTTGATCTCGAGCACGCGCAGTTTTCGTGCGGACGGCGACTCCACGAATTCATCGAACGTCCCAGACGCGCCGCAGCGGCGCAGCAGCGCCGCGGCGAGCGCCATGCAGCGCAGCGTGCTGCGGCACGCCGCGCAGTGCCGGCCCTGCTGGCGGTTAACGTAGGCGACCTCGTCGGGTGCGAGTCCCCACTCGCCGATCAGCGCGGGCGACAGCACGTCGACGTCGCGCAGGTCGCGGCCGCCGCAGACGACGCAGCTTGCAATGGCTGCGGTATCGGACGGCGCGGTCACCGCGATGCGTCGGCCGGAGCCTGCGCCGGCACCGGCGCAGACGCGTGCGCGATGCGCTCGAAGCGGATGCCCCGCATCGGCAGGCCCACGAGCGAATGGCGGACGCTGGAGGTCTCCACGCGGAACGTCAGCGCGTCGTGGATCCACTCATGCTGGACGTGGTCGTCCTGGCGGCCGTCGGCGACCGCGACGGCGATCGAGTAATCGCCGGGCGGCAGCAGCGGCAGGTCGAACTCGAAGCGCGCGCCCGCGGTGTCGCCGGGCGCCAGCGTCAACGGCGCGTCCTGCGTGGTCAGGAACGTGTTGTCGCCGAACACGTTCTGGCCCAGGCGGTCGCGGACGAGGAAGCCGACGATGGGCCGAGCGAGCGGCAGCAGCGCTTCGATGTCGATCGCGACGACGACGGTCTCGCCGCCGACCGCCCACGCCAGGCGCTCGCCGTGCGGATGCTCGAAGCGCACGTCGAGGATCCGCGCGCCGCGCTTGCCGAACGACGCGGCCTCGCGGTGGAACTCGAAGATCTCGACGTCGTTGCGGTACGGCGACGCCTGCAGGATGTCGAGCCGCTGGTCGCGCGCCGGCGCCGTATCCTTCGCCGCGTCCGCGCGCTGCGCAGGCTCCGCCGCCCGCGACGCGCCCTGTACGGACTCGAACAGGTTCTCGAGGTACATGTCGCAAACCTCCTTGGCCGGCCCGTTCGCCTTGAGGCGGCCGCCGTCCAGCCAGATCACGCGATCGCACAGGTTGGCGACCGCCGTCGTGTCGTGGCTGACGAACAGCAGCGTGCCGCGCTCCTTGAACTCGCGCAGGAACCGCATGCACTTCTGCACGAATCGCGCGTCGCCGACCGCCAGCGCCTCGTCGATCACCAGGATGTCGGCGTCGACGTGCGCCATCACCGCGAACGCGAGCCGCACGGCCATGCCGGTCGAGTACGTCTTGATCGGCTGGTCGATGAATTCGCCGATGTCGGCGAACGCGCAGATCGCGTCGTAGCGCGCCTCGATCTGCTGCTGCGTCAGCCCGACGATGTAGCCGTTGAGGAAGATGTTCTCGCGGCCGCTGAATTCGGGGGAAAAGCCCGCGCCCAGCTCGAGCATCGCGGCGATGCGCCCGTGCGTCTGGACGCGCCCGGCCGTGGGCCGGAGCGTCCCGCAGACGATCTGCAGCAGCGTGGACTTGCCCGATCCGTTGCGGCCGATGATGCCGACGGTCTCGCCGCGCGCGACGTCGAAGCCGACGTCCCGCAGCGCCCAGAACTCCTGGTAATACTTGCGGCGCGAGCCGGCGAACAGCTGCTTCAGCCGGTCGCGCGGCTTGGCGAAGAGGCGGAAGCTCTTCGCGACGCCTTCGGCGTGAACCGCCAGGTCAGATGACATCGGCAAAGCCGTCCCGCGCGTGCTGGAAGAACGCGAGGCCGAGCCACGCGACCGCGAGGCCCGCCACCGTCATCAGCGCGAGCGCGCCGAAATCCGGGACCTTGCCGAAGACGAGGACGCCGCGCGCCTCGCCGACGAAGAACGTCATCGGGTTCCACTCGATCGCCCAGCGGAATTCCTCCGGCACCGCGGTGGCCGGATAGAAGATCGGGCTCATGAACATCAGCACGGCGGTCGCGATGTTGATCGTCTGCTGCAGGTCGCGCAGGTAGACGCCGAGCGCGGCGAGCGCCCACGACAGGCCCAGCACGAAGAGCACGAGCGGCAACAGGACGACGACGATCAGCGGCCACGTCGCCGGCAGCGAGCCGATGACCGCCAGCATCACCGCCGCGAGCACGACGAGGCTGATGGCCGCGTGGAACAGGCTCGAGCACAGCACGACCCACGGCAGCCCGTCGAGCGGGAACACGACGCGCTTGATGAAGCCCGGGTTCTGCAGCATCAGCGTCGGCGCGCGGTTGATGCACTCGGAGAAGATGCCGAACACGAGCAGTCCCGAGAACAGGATCACCGCGAACTCGAGCACGCTGCCGGAGCCGTCCGGGCTCCAGCGCGTCTTGAACACGACGCCGAACACGAACGTGTAGACGCACAGCATCAGCAGCGGATTGAAGAACGACCACATGAGCCCGAGCACCGACCCGCTGTAGCGGCCGATCACGTCGCGCTTCGCCAGGTTGACGATCAGCGTGCGGTGCGCCCAGAAGCTCGCGAACACGGCGAGCGGCTGTTTGGGCAGCGACGTGGCGTTCATGGGGGAGGGCGGTCGCGGAGTCTGGAAAATCGCGTCGAAGGCCGCGCCGACCGGGGCGAGGCGGATGCAATGATACCGTGTCCGTATGCCGGCCGACTCCGGGGCCGCGCTAGCGTCGCATGCGCCACAGCCGCAGCGCGTCGCCGATCTCGCGCACCGGCACCGACCAGTCGCCGGGCACCGCCTGGCGGTACAGGCGGGCCGTCGGATACCACGGGCTGCTCGTCCGCGCGAGCAGCCACCGCCAATCGGGCACGTGCGCCAGCATCACCCATACCGGCTTGCCGAGCGCGCCCGCGAGATGCGCGATGCTCGTGTCGACGGAGATCACGACGTCGAGCTCGGCGACGAGCGCCGCGAGTCCGTCGAAATCGTTGCGGTACGGCAGCTCGACGAGGCGCTCGCGCACCGGTGCGTCGCCCGCGCCGATCGCGTCCTTGTCCCACTTGAGCGAGAACCAGCGCGTGCCGGGGGTGTCGAGCAGCGGCCCGAGTGTCGCGAGCGACATGCTTCGACGCGCGTCCTGCGTGTTGCCGCCCGCGCCGGCCCACGCGACGCCGATCTTCAGCGAGGCGCCCGCTTCGCGCGCGACGGCGTCGCGGACGTCGCCCGCGCGCTGCGGATCCGCGCGCAGGTACGGGACGGACGCCGCGAGCGAGTCGGGCGCGACGCGCAGCAGGTGCGGCAGCGACATCAGCGAGACGTGCGCATCGTAGTCGGGCAGCGGGTCGAACTCGGCGAACGCCGCGTCGACGCCCGGCGCGGTGGCGGCGAGCGTGCGCAACGGCGCCTGCACGGCGACGAGCACGCGCGCGCCGCGCGCGGCGACTGCCTGTGCGAAGCGCAGCGACAGCAACGTGTCGCCGAGTCCCTGCTCCGCCGTCAGCAGCAACGTTCGGCCGGCAGGGTCGTCACCGCTCCAGCGCGGACCCGCGTACCGCGGACGATGCGAGTGGAACTCCGCGCACTGCAGGCGCCACTCGTACTCCGGCCAGCCTTGCGCGTAGTCGCCGTCGAGCAGCAGCGCGAGCGCCAGATTCCAGTGCAGCTGCGGATGGTCGGGCGCGACGGCGAGTCCCCTGCGATAGGCGGCGACGGCTCCCGTGACGTCGCCGGACGCCTGCAGCGCGAGGCCCAGGTTGTTCCACGCCGGCACGTTGTCGGGCGCAAGCGCGAGCGCACGGCGATGCGCGGCGACGGCCTCGGTGTCGCGCATCAGCGCGGTCAGCGCGAGCCCGCGATTGTTGTGGTACTCGGGCTCGTTCGGATCGAGCGCGACCGCGCGATCGAGCCACTGCATGGCTTCGGAAAGCCGCCTCCGCTGGTAGAGGACGACGCCGAGGTAGTGGGCGGCGCCGGCGTGAGCGGGCGCCGCCGCGAGCGCCAGCCGATACTGCCGCTCCGCGGTGTCGAGGTCGTTGCGCTTGTGCGCGTCGAAGCCCAGGCGCGCGAGGGTGTCGGCGGGCAGCGATTCGGAGCCCGGCTCCGGGGCAGGCGCTGCGATCCGCCCGTGGCATTGCTTGTACCGAAGGCCGCTGCCGCAGGGGCAGGGGTCGTTGCGGGACTGCGGGGCGGGGATCGTCGGCACGGTGGGAGGCGGTTGCTGCGGCGCGGCGCCGATCATAGCCGATGAAAATCAACCTCCTGCGGGCCTTGAGAAGGCGCTGCCGCGACCCATTTATCGTGGGATTCGAATGGGTGTTGACCGGACTCCGGGAACGTCCTATAATTGACCTTCTTCGCTGTTTCCTTCCCTGGAAATTCGCATGGCCCGGAACGGGCACGGGGCAAGGAAGTGCTGTAAAGCGCGCTCTTTAAAAATTTGCAACCGATAGGTGTGGGTGCTCGTAGTGGGTGCTCCAAAGGCGTCGTCCCTCGGGACGGAGCCGGACGAGCTCCTAGACATACGAAGTGCTCACACGACGCAGTTTAGGCTTGGTCTAGCGATAGATCAGGCCGAACGTCTTGTCCTCCGGGAGAAGTCCTGGAGGCCAGGGCCAACGTCAGTATGAGTTTACTTGCAGAGATCGAACTGAAGAGTTTGATCCTGGCTCAGATTGAACGCTGGCGGCATGCTTTACACATGCAAGTCGAGCGGCAGCGCGGGGGCAACCCTGGCGGCGAGCGGCGAACGGGTGAGGAATACATCGGAACGTACCCCGGAGTGGGGGATAACGCCGCGAAAGCGGCGCTAATACCGCATATGCTCTGAGGAGGAAAGTGGGGGACCGCAAGGCCTCACGCTCTGGGAGCGGCCGATGTCCGATTAGCTTGTTGGTGGGGTAACGGCTTACCAAGGCGACGATCGGTAGCTGGTCTGAGAGGATGATCAGCCACACTGGGACTGAGACACGGCCCAGACTCCTACGGGAGGCAGCAGTGGGGAATTTTGGACAATGGGGGCAACCCTGATCCAGCCATGCCGCGTGCGGGAAGAAGGCCTTCGGGTTGTAAACCGCTTTTAGCCGGGAAGAAAAGGCACGGATTAATACCTCGTGTTCTTGACGGTACCGGCGGAATAAGCACCGGCTAACTACGTGCCAGCAGCCGCGGTAATACGTAGGGTGCGAGCGTTAATCGGAATTACTGGGCGTAAAGCGTGCGCAGGCGGTTCGTTAAGTCTGATGTGAAAGCCCCGGGCTCAACCTGGGAACGGCATTGGAAACTGGCGGGCTTGAGTGTGGCAGAGGGGGGTGGAATTCCGCGTGTAGCAGTGAAATGCGTAGAGATGCGGAGGAACACCGATGGCGAAGGCAGCCCCCTGGGCCAACACTGACGCTCAGGCACGAAAGCGTGGGGAGCAAACAGGATTAGATACCCTGGTAGTCCACGCCCTAAACGATGCTCACTAGGTGTTGGGGAAGCGATTCCTTGGTACCGTAGCTAACGCGTGAAGTGAGCCGCCTGGGGAGTACGGCCGCAAGGTTAAAACTCAAAGGAATTGACGGGGACCCGCACAAGCGGTGGATGATGTGGATTAATTCGATGCAACGCGAACAACCTTACCTACCCTTGACATGTCCGGGAGCCTGCTGAGAGGCGGGTGTGCCTGAAAGGGAACCGGAACACAGGTGCTGCATGGCTGTCGTCAGCTCGTGTCGTGAGATGTTGGGTTAAGTCCCGCAACGAGCGCAACCCTTGTCCCTAGTTGCTACGCAAGGGCACTCTAGGGAGACTGCCGGTGACAAACCGGAGGAAGGTGGGGATGACGTCAAGTCCTCATGGCCCTTATGGGTAGGGCTTCACACGTCATACAATGGCCGGTACAGAGGGTTGCCAACCCGCGAGGGGGAGCCAATCCCAGAAAGCCGGTCGTAGTCCGGATTGCAGTCTGCAACTCGACTGCATGAAGTCGGAATCGCTAGTAATCGCGGATCAGCATGTCGCGGTGAATACGTTCCCGGGTCTTGTACACACCGCCCGTCACACCATGGGAGCGGGATGTACCAGAAGTAGGTAGGCTAACCGCAAGGGGGCCGCTTACCACGGTGCGTTTCGTGACTGGGGTGAAGTCGTAACAAGGTAGCCGTATCGGAAGGTGCGGCTGGATCACCTCCTTTCTCGGAAACAGTTCTTGGGTGTCAGCTCGCTGGCCCTCAAGCAACTCAACCAT
Organism: Burkholderiales bacterium; assembly: GCA_046347755.1. Taxonomy (GTDB): domain Bacteria; phylum Pseudomonadota; class Gammaproteobacteria; order Burkholderiales; family Casimicrobiaceae; genus VBCG01. The sequence continues at coordinate 363,349 of JAXMFM010000003.1, forward strand.
TGCGAGTACCCACAACCTATCGGTTGCGCGCCAAGTGCAACGATCCAAGACACCGGGCCTGTAGCTCAGTTGGTTAGAGCACCGTCTTGATAAGGCGGGGGTCGATGGTTCGAATCCATCCAGACCCACCACGGGTTCATACCGACACGAGCCGGGGCTGTAGCTCAATTGGGAGAGCGCCTGCTTTGCAAGCAGGAGGTCGTCGGTTCGATCCCGTCCAGCTCCACCAGTCTATCGGTTGCACGCCAGCGCTCGGCAGTGGGCTTTCCCAGGAAGAGCCCAGTTCCGAGAGCTGCAGCGTTCTTTAACAATCAGGAAGGTAAGGGTTCACGAAGCTTGATGAGAGCTTCGTGAGCATTAGGGTTGAGTTGTATCTTTACCCGCGGCGCCGGAAACAAAAGGCCGGTGGCGCGGGTGGCGCAAACACAACCGTAGCGGTGTGCCCGCGAGGGTCCACAGTTATGGGGTCAAGCGACTAAGTGCATGTGGTGGATGCCTAGGCGATTACAGGCGATGAAGGACGTGGCAGCCTGCGAAAAGCTCCGGGGAGCTGGCAAACAAGCTTTGATCCGGAGATGTCCGAATGGGGAAACCCGGCCCGCAAGGGTCACCGCCGTCTGAATACATAGGACGGAGGGAGCTAACCCGGTGAACTGAAACATCTCAGTAGCCGGAGGAACAGAAATCAACCGAGATTCCCAGAGTAGTGGCGAGCGAAATGGGAGCAGCCTGCAAGTTTTAGCGATCGAGCTAGTGGAACGCTCTGGAAAGTGCGGCCGTAGTGGGTGATAGCCCCGTACGCGAAAGCACGATCGTGGAACTGAGCTTGCGACAAGTAGGGCGGGACACGTGAAATCCTGTCTGAAGATGGGGGGACCATCCTCCAAGGCTAAATACTCGTAATCGACCGATAGTGAACCAGTACCGTGAGGGAAAGGCGAAAAGAACCCCGGAAGGGGAGTGAAATAGATCCTGAAACCGCATGCATACAAACAGTGGGAGCCCCAGCTCAATCAGCCTTCAACTCAAGTTCTTTGACGCACGTCAGTGCGGCAAAAGAACTCGAGGGACGAAGCAGATCCGCGCGCGGATCTGAGGACTGATTGAGCTGGGGTGACTGCGTACCTTTTGTATAATGGGTCAGCGACTTACGTTCTGTAGCAAGCTTAACCGCATAGGGTAGGCGCAGCGAAAGCGAGTCCGAACAGGGCGCTTGAGTTGCAGGGCGTAGACCCGAAACCGGATGATCTAGCCATGGCCAGGCTGAAGGTGGGGTAACACCTACTGGAGGGCCGAACCCACTACTGTTGAAAAAGTAGGGGATGAGCTGTGGCTAGGGGTGAAAGGCTAAACAAATCCGGAAATAGCTGGTTCTCTCCGAAAACTATTGAGGTAGTGCCTCCTGTATCACTGCCGGGGGTAGAGCACTGTCATGGTTGTGGGGGTCATAGCGATCTACTACGCCATAGCAAACTCCGAATACCGGCAAGTGCGAGCAGGGGAGACAGACATCGGGTGCTAACGTCCGGTGTCGAGAGGGAAACAACCCAGACCGCCGATTAAGGTCCCCAAGATCTAGCTAAGTGGGAAACGAGGTGGGAAGGCTCAGACAGCCAGGATGTTGGCTTAGAAGCAGCCATCATTTAAAGAAAGCGTAATAGCTCACTGGTCGAGTCGTCCTGCGCGGAAGATGTAACGGGGCTCAAGCTAGGCACCGAAATCGCGGATTTACACGCTCCATTAAAGGCATTCGCCGACATGGAGCTTGACGCAGCGTCAGCTGCGGCAATGCACCCATCAAAGTCGAGACGTCCTGCGCTGCGCAAGCGGTCGCTGAGGCGCGAATGTCTTTAATGGAGCGTGTAGATGGTAGGAGAGCGTTCCGTAGGCCTGTGAAGGTGACTCGAGAGGGTTGCTGGAGGTATCGGAAGTGCGAATGCTGACATGAGTAGCGATAAAGCAGGTGAAAGGCCTGCTCGCCGTAAGCCCAAGGTTTCCTGCGCCACGTTCATCGGCGCAGGGTGAGTCGGCCCCTAAGACGAGGGCGAGAGCCGTAGTCGATGGGAAGCGGGTCAATATTCCCGCACCAGCCAACGATGCGATGGGGGGACGGAGAAGGTTATGCCGGCCGGGTGTTGGACGTCCCGGTTCAAGCGTGTAGACGTGCTGCCTAGGCAAATCCGGGTGGCTTAGTCGAGGCGTGTTAACGAGGGCTGGCTTGCCAGCCTGAAGTGGCTGATACCATGCTTCCAGGAAAAGCCTCTAAGCTTCAGTCGTTGGGTGACCGTACCGCAAACCGACACAGGTGGGCGAGATGAATATTCTAAGGCGCTTGAGAGAACTCAGGAGAAGGAACTCGGCAAATTGACACCGTAACTTCGGGAGAAGGTGTGCCCTCGGTAGGTGAACGCGTACAGCCGAAGGCCGATGAGGGTTGCAGAGAATCGGTGGCTGCGACTGTTTAATAAAAACACAGCACTCTGCAAAGACGAAAGTCGACGTATAGGGTGTGACGCCTGCCCGGTGCCGGAAGGTTAAATGATGGGGTGCAAGCTCTTGATTGAAGCCCCGGTAAACGGCGGCCGTAACTATAACGGTCCTAAGGTAGCGAAATTCCTTGTCGGGTAAGTTCCGACCTGCACGAATGGCGTAACGATGGCCACACTGTCTCCTCCTGAGACTCAGCGAAGTTGAAGTGTTTGTGAAGATGCAATCTCCCCGCGGCAAGACGGAAAGACCCCGTGCACCTTTACTGTAGCTTTGCATTGGACTGTGATGAGGTTTGTGTAGGATAGCTGGGAGGCTATGAAGTGGGGGCGCTAGCTCTCATGGAGCCGACGTTGAAATACCAGCCTGATGTCATTGCGGTTCTAACCTGGATCCGTAATCCGGATCGGGGACCGTGCATGGTAGGCAGTTTGACTGGGGCGGTCTCCTCCCAAAGCGTAACGGAGGAGCTCGAAGGTTCGCTTAGCGCGGTCGGACATCGCGCTGGACGTGCAAGGGCACAAGCGAGCTTGACTGCGAGACTGACAAGTCGAGCAGGTACGAAAGTAGGACTTAGTGATCCGGTGGTTCTGTATGGAAGGGCCATCGCTCAACGGATAAAAGGTACTCCGGGGATAACAGGCTGATACCGCCCAAGAGTTCATATCGACGGCGGTGTTTGGCACCTCGATGTCGGCTCATCACATCCTGGGGCTGTAGCCGGTCCCAAGGGTATGGCTGTTCGCCATTTAAAGTGGTACGTGAGCTGGGTTCAAAACGTCGTGAGACAGTTTGGTCCCTATCTGCCGTGGGCGTTGGAGATTTGACGGGGGCTGCTCCTAGTACGAGAGGACCGGAGTGGACGTACCGCTGGTGTACCAGTTGTCTCGCCAGAGGCATCGCTGGGTAGCTATGTACGGAAGCGATAACCGCTGAAAGCATCTAAGCGGGAAACGTGCCTGAAGATGAGATCTCCCGGAGGCTTGACCTCCCTGAAGGACCGTGGCAGACCACCACGTTGATAGGCCGGATGTGGAAGCGCGGTAACGCGTTCAGCTAACCGGTACTAATAATCCGTGCGGCTTGACTCCATAATTGTGGATCCGCGCCGGATGCAGCCAACCCGACCTTACCTTCCTCGAACGCGCGCATCAGTCAACACGCATGCGCGTTGCAGCCTCACCGCTCAACGCCTGACGACCATAGCCCGCTGGAACCACTCCTTCCCATCCCGAACAGGACCGTGAAACGGCGGCACGCCGATGATAGTACGGAGCTCCCGTGCGAAAGTAGGTCATTGTCAGGCACCCATCGATGAAGAAGCCCGGCCTCGCGCCGGGCTTTTTCATTTGCACGGCGCGGACCGATACAATCCGATTGTGCCTCCAGCGAATTCGACACCGATGACCGACAAGCCGCTCCCGATCCCGCCGTTCGAAATGCGGCAGCTGGTCGGCCCGACCGAGGAATCGTTCTTCGACAACCCCGGCGGCGAGCCGGCGCTGCCCGACGTCGACGACCGCCACTTCGAGCGCGTCTTCGACTTCGGCTGCGGCTGCGGCCGCGTCGCCCGCCGGATGATCCAGCAGCGCGCCGCCCCGCGCGCCTACCTGGGCATCGACATCCACCGCGGCATGATCGACTGGTGCCGCGCGAACCTGACGCCGCGCGCGCCGCATTTCCGCTTCGAGCACTTCGACGCGTACAACATCGGGTTCAATCCGAAGGGGTCGCGGACCCCGCTTCGCTTTCCGGCCGATAGCGGCGCGTACACGCTGGTCAATGCGTGGAGCGTGTTCACGCACATCCTCGAGCCCGACGTCGCCCACTACCTGGCGGAAGTCCGCCGCGTGATGGCGGCCGACGCCGTGTTCCTGTCCACGTGGTTCCTGACCGAGAAGCTGTACTTTCCGATGATGCAGGAGTTCCAGAACGCCCTGTACATCAACACGACCGATCCCACGAACGCGGTGATCTTCGATCGGGAGTGGGTGCGCAAGTCGTACGCGGACGCCGGACTGCGGCTGGTAAAGGTCGCGCCGCCGCGCGTGCGCGGCTTCGCGTGGATCCTCGTTGCGACAAGCCGCACCGACCTTCCGGAAGTCGAGTTCCCGGTCGACGACGCGCCGTTCGGCGTCAAGCGTCCGCCGGTCACCGACCGCCCGCCGGCCGAGATCCGCTAGCGCGTGCGCCGCGGCATGACGGCCGAATCGTATTCGCTCTCCGTTCTTCGCCGTCTCGAGGCGGAGAGCATCCACATCCTGCGCGAGGTCGCGGCCGAGTTCGAGCGCCCGGTGCTCATGTACTCGGTCGGCAAGGACTCGTCGGTGCTGCTGCGGCTCGCGCAGAAGGCGTTCCATCCGGGGCGCATCCCGTTCCCGGCGCTGCACGTAGACACCGCGTACAAGTTTCCCGAGATGTACGCGTTCCGCGACCGGACCTGCGCGCAGCTCGGCATCGAATTGCGGGTCTCCGCCAACGACGCGGCGATCGCCGCCGGGACCAATCCGTGGGACCTCGGCACCGTCAAGTGCTGCGGGCTGCTCAAGACGCAGGGGCTGCTCGACGCGCTGCGCGATGGCAACTACGACGCGGTGATCGGCGGCGCGCGCCGCGAGGAGGAGCGCTCGCGCGCGAAGGAGCGCATCTACTCGTTCCGCGACGCGCACGGGCAGTGGGACCCGAAGAACCAGCGGCCCGAGTTGTGGAACCTGTACAACGGCCGCGTGCAGCCCGGCGAGAGCATCCGCGTGTTCCCGCTGTCGAACTGGACCGAGATCGACGTGTGGCGCTACATCGCGGTCGAGGAGATCCCGGTGGTTCCGCTGTATTTCGCCGCCGAGCGCGACATCGTCCGCCGCGGCGGCCAGCTCTTGCCGATCGGCGCGAAGACGCGCCTTCTGCCCGGCGAGCGCGCCGAGCGCGTCGTCATCCGCTACCGGTCGCTCGGCTGCTATCCGTGCACCGGCGCGGTCGAATCGACGGCCGCGACGGTCGGCGAGATCGTCGCCGAACTCGAGCGCACGCGCACGTCGGAGCGGGTGACGCGGGTGATCGACCACGATCAGGATGCCTCGATGGAGCAGAAGAAGCGCGAGGGTTATTTCTGATGGCGCCGTCGCCCGCCTCCGAGCCGGACCTGCTGCGCTTCACGACGGCGGGCAGCGTCGACGACGGCAAGTCGACGCTGATCGGCCGCCTGCTGCACGACGCCGGCGCCATCCACGAGGACACGCTGGAGTCGCTGCGCGCGAAGGCGCGCGCCGACGACGGCTCGCTCGACCTGTCGCTGGTGACGGACGGCCTGCGCGCCGAGCGCGAGCAGAAGATCACGATCGACGTCGCGTACCGGTACTTCTCGACACCGCGGCGGCGCTTCATCATCGCCGACACGCCGGGTCACGTGCAGTACACGCGCAACATGGCCACCGGCGCGTCGACGGCCGACCTCGCCGTCATCCTGATCGACGCGCGCCTGGGCATCCAGACGCAGTCGAAGCGCCACGCGTTCATCGTGTCGCTGCTGGGCGTGCCGCGGGTGGTCGTCGCCGTCAACAAGATGGACCTCGTCGGCTTCGACGAGGGCGTCTTCGACCGGATCCGCGACGAGTACGGCGCGTTCGCGCGGCGCTTGGGCTTCGCCGACCTCACGTTCATCCCGGTCTGCGCGCTGGCCGGCGACAACGTGGTGACGAAGAGCACGCGCATGCCGTGGTTCGCCGGCGCGCCGCTTTTGCCGCACCTGGAAACCGTCTACGTCGCCGGCGACGCCAACCTGATCGACTTCCGGTTCCCGGTCCAGCGGGTCGTGCGCCCGGACGCCGAATTCCGCGGTTACGCGGGCCAGGTCGCGTCCGGCATCGCACGCAAGGGGGACGAAGTCGTCGTGCTGCCTTCGGGTCGGAGGTCGCGCATCGCGCGCATCGTCGACTTCGGCCCGGACCGCGATTACGCGTTCCCGCCGCAGTCGGTGACGCTGTGCCTCGAAGACGACGTCGACGTCAGCCGCGGCGACATGATCGCGCATCCGAACAACGTGCCGCGCATCGAGCGCGCAGTCGAGGCGATGGTGGTGTGGATGGCGGACGCGCCGCTCACCGTCGGTCGCGTCTACGTCGTCAAGCACACGACGCGGGCGGTGAAGGCGACGGTCAGCGCCGTCGCGTACCGCGTCAATCCCGATACGCTGCATCGCGAGATGACCGACGCGCTGCAGCTGAACGAGATCGGCCGCGTGAAGCTGACGCTGTTCCAGCCGCTGTTCGTCGACGAGTACCGGAAGAACCGCGCGACCGGCAGCTTCATCCTGATCGACGCGGCGACCAACGCCACGGCCGGCGCCGGCATGATCATCGAGCGCAAGGCGACGGCCGAGCGCATCGAGGACGACGCCGACCAGCGCGTAAGCCGCAACGTCACGCGGCAGCGAAGCAAGGTCGAGCCTGCCGAGCGCGCGCACATCCTCGGCCAGCAGCCGATGACGGTCTGGCTGACCGGCCTGTCGGGATCGGGCAAGTCGACGATCGCGCACGGACTCGAGCGCCGGCTGATCGACGCCGGGCGCGCGTGCTTCGTGCTGGACGGCGACAACCTGCGGCACGGATTGAACCGAGACCTCGGCTTCTCGCCGGAGGGTCGCCGCGAGAACGTGCGGCGCGTGGCCGAGGCGGCGCGGCTGATGAACGACGCGGGGCTCATCGTGATCACCGCGCTGATCTCGCCGTATCGCGACGACCGAGCGATGGCGCGACGGATCATCGGCGACGACCGCTTCGTCGAGACCTGGCTGTCCGCCGACGTCTCGGCCTGCGAGGGGCGCGACGCGAAGGGGCTGTACGCGAAGGCGCGCCGCGGCGAGATTCCCGAGTTCACCGGCGTCAACGCGCCGTACGAAGCCCCGGACGCGCCGGCGGTCGTGCTCGACACCGCGGCGATCGACGCCGAGCGGTGCATCGACGCGCTGTTCGCCGCGGCGCTGGCGCGCGCGAAACCCTAGCCCCGCGTCATTTGCGTCCCTGCGGCTGTCCGTACGTCGCGAACTTCGCGAGCACGACCTCCATTTCGGCGGCGGACAGCAGCACGGGTTCGCCGATCTGCAGCGCGCGCCAGTACATCTCGGCCAGCGTCTCCACCTCGACGGCCAGCGCCAGCGCGGCGTCGAGCGTCGCGCCCAGCGCGATCATGCCGTGGTTGGCGAGCAGGCACGCGCGCCGGCCGGCGAGCGCCGCCACCGCGTAGTCGGACAGCGCCTGCGTGCCGAACGTAGCGTACGGCGCGCAGCGGATGTCGGGCCCGCCGGCGACCGCGACCATGTAGTGGAAAGAGGGAATGCCGCGCGACAGGCAGGCAAGCGTAGTCGCGAACGGCGCGTGCGTGTGCACGATCGCCGCGACGTCGGGACGGCTCGCGTAGATGTCGCGATGGAAGCGCCATTCCGAGGACGGCAGCCGGTCGCCGCGCGCCTCGCCGGCGAGCGTGATCGCCACGATGTCTGCCGGCTGCGTCTGCGCGTACGGCAGTCCGGTGGGCGTGACGAGAAAGCCGTCGAAACCGTCGTCGCGCCACCGCGCGCTGACGTTGCCCGACTTGCCGCGATTGATGTCCGCCGCGTTCATCGCGAGCGCCGTCGCGATCACCCGCTCGCGCAGCGCATGTTCGTCCATCACCCGGCCCGATCGGGGAACATCGCCGCCAGCCACTCCTTCGACGCGCGCGTGATGCCGCGCTCGGTGACGAGGCCGGTGACGAGGCGCGCCGGCGTGACGTCGAACGCGTAGTTGACGGCCTTGGTCCCATGCGGTGCGATCGCGACGCGGACCGTCTGCCCGTAGTCGTCGCGGCCGGCGACGGTGAGCACCTCGTCGGTGTCGCGCGCCTCGATCGGGATCGCGTCGCCCGACGCGATCGTCCAGTCGATCGTCGGCGACGGCAGCGCGACGTAGAACGGGACGTTGTTGTCGCGCGCGGCCAGCGCCTTGTCGTACGTGCCGACCTTGTTGCAGACGTCGCCGTTGCGCGCGACGCGATCGGCGCCGACGATGACCAGGTCGACGTCGCCTCGCTGCATCAGCGCGCCGCTGGCGCCGTCGGCGAACAGCGTGTGCGGGATGCCGCGCTGCTCAAGCTCCCACGCGGTCAGGTTCGCGCCCTGCATCCGCGGGCGCGTCTCGCTCACCCAGACCTGCAGCGGCAGGCCCTCGGCGTGCGCGATGAACAGCGGCGCAGTGGCCGTTCCCCAGCCGCAGGTCGCGAGCGCGCCTGCGTTGCAATGGGTCATCACGCGCACCGGCCCGGGGCGGCGTTGCGCGATGCCGCGCAACAGCGCGATGCCGTGCTCGCCGATCGCATGGTTGATCGTGACGTCCTCGGCGGCGATCGCGTCGGCCTCGAGCCACGCGGCGTCGGCGCGCGCCGACGCCGCGAGCGGCGCCACCTTCGCGCGCACGCGGTCGAGCGCCCAGCGCAGGTTGACCGCCGTGGGCCGCGTCGCGTCGAGCGCGGCGTGGGCCTTGGCCAGCGCCACGTCCGACGCGTCGCGGTCGAGCGCCAGCGCCAGGCCGTACGCGCCGACCGCGCCGATCAGCGGCGCGCCGCGCACCCACATCCGGCGAATGGCGAGCGCCGCGGCGTCGACGTCGCCGATCTTGACGCGCACGAGCGAATGCGGGAGCGCGCGCTGGTCGATGACGTCGACGTGGCGAGCCTTCGGCGGCCGGACGAGCGCGCGGTAGGGCGCGGGGTCGGCGTGGGGAGCGAGGCCGTCGCGCTGCATGCGCCGATTCTAGCCGCTACTTCAGCACCTGGACCAGGTTGTTGAAGTCGTCGGTCCACACCCGCCAGTCGCGGCGGGGCGAGATCGGCGTCGACGCCTCGACGAGCTTGGGGCTCGCGAGCCGCTCGGGATCGCGCGACAGCAGCACCCAGCTCGACGAGTTGGCGAGCGGATCCGCGCCGGCGTCGTAGATCCACAGCGAGGCCAGCGACAGCTCGTGCGCGATGCCTTCGACCACCGGCACCAGGTCGAGGTAGCGGTTGGTGACGTGGAAGGCGATGACGCCGTCCGGCTTCATGTGCTTCAGGTAGATCTCGACCGCTTCCCGGGTGATCAGGTGGACCGGGATCGCGTCGCTCGAGAAGGCATCGATTGCCAGCACGTCGAAGTTCTGCGGCGGTTCGCGCTCGAGCTTCAGCCGCGCGTCGCCCAGCGGCAGCTCGATCTTCGCCGCGCTGTCGCGCAGGAACGAGAAGTCGCGCTGCGCGATGACGATGACGCCCGGGTTGATGTCGTAGAACCGGTAGGTGTCACCGGGGGCGCCGTACGTGGCGATCGTCCCGGCGCCGAGCCCGATGATGCCGACCTTGACCGGTTCCAGCCGCGGATGCAGCGACTCGATGGCCCGCCCCACGCCCGAAGTCGCCGTGTAGTAGCTGGTGGCCTGCGTCTTCAGATCTTCCTGCAGGTACTGCTTGCCGTGCATGATGCTGCCGTGGATCAGCTGGCGCCGCTGGTCGGATCCGCCGCCAACCTCCTGCACGCGCAGCACGCCGTAGAAGTTGCGCGACGCGACGATCGTCGCCCGGTAGAACTCGGTCGCCGCCCAGATGCCGCAGCCTACGGTGGTGAACAGTGCGACCAGGCCGAGCACGCCGTACACCGTCGGCTCGCGGCGAACCTGCCAGAGCAGCAGCAGCGCGCAGAGCACCAGCGCGCCGACCAGGTCGAAGTTGGCCGGCAGCAGCAGCGGCGTCGCGATGCCGATGATCGCCGAGCCCACGGCGCCGCCCAGCGAGATCATCAGGTAGAAGCGGGTCAGGTACGCCGGCGCGGGCTTGAGCGTGACGAGTTCGCCGTGGCAGAACATGCACGCCAGGAACAGGCCGACGCTGAACACGCCGACCTGGATCTGCAGCTCGAGCGCGACGTCGGGGTCGGCGAGCGACCACGCCATCACGCCGAGCGCCGCCGAGACCATCGCGAGGATGATGTCGCGCCTGTACCAGCCCTGGCCGTCGAAGCACAGGATGAACGTGAGCAGGTAGATCGACAGCGGCACGATCCACAGCAGCGGGACCGACGCGACGTTCTGCGTGACGTGGTTGGTGACGGCGAGCAGCAGCAGCGAGCCGGTGGCGGCCAGCGTGCACCACAGGAGCTGCCGCGCGACGGTGGGCGGACGCTCGCCCGCGCGGTGGGCGACATTCGTGGCCGACGGCGCGTCGTCCGCCACGCCCTTGAGGCTCGAGAACGCCGCCGCCGCAGCGAGCGCGACGAACAGCGCGTAACCGACCGACCATCCCCACGCCTGCACGCGCGTGGCGACCCACGGCTCCAGCAGGAACGGATAGCCGACGAGCGCCAGCAGCGACGCCAGGTTCGAAAGCGCGAACAGGCGATACGTGTTGCGTTCCGGGAAGCGGCGTGCGAACCACACCTGCACGAGCGGGCTCGTCGTCGACAGCAGGAAATACGGCAGCCCGATCGTGGCGCCGAGCAGGCCCAGGATCAGCCAGATCGGATTCTCGTCGCCGGACGGCTTCCAGAACGTGCCGGGAACGATCGGCAGCACGGCGAGGCTCACGACCAGCAGCGCGACGTGCAGCTTCACCTGCGCGCGCGGCGCCAGCCTGCGCACGGCGAAGTCGGCATAGGCGTAGCCCAGCAGCAGCGCCGTCTGGAAGAACACGAGGCACGTCGCCCAGACCGCGGCCGATCCGCCGAACCAGGGGAGGATCTGCTTGGCGACGATCGGCTGGACCAGGAACAGCAGGAACGCGCTACCAAAGATCGTCAGGGCGAAGAGCGGCATCGGGCGAAGGAAGTGGAAGGGGGCGGGCGACGCGGGAAAGCTCGCGCATTGTACTGGCAGTCGGCGCTCCGTTTCCCGCGCCGGCGCGGCGCTGCTAACATCGACGGGTGTCCGGCACCGTCCGCCCGCCGATCCTTCTTCCCGAGCACGCCGCGTTCGTGCAGGGCAGCGTGTCGATCGTCGCCGCGTCGTGCGACGCGCAGCGCGTCCCGTCGATCGGGCGCGTCGCCGGCTGCGCGGTCGCCGCGGACCGGTGCACGGTCAGCGTGTTCGTGGCCGCGCGCCAGGCGCCGGCGCTGCTGGCCGACATCCGTGCGTGCGGCCGCATCGCCGTCGTATTCAGCCGGCCGTCGAACAACCGCTCGCTGCAGTTGAAGGGCGACGACGCGACCGTGCGACCGGCGACCGAGCGGGAGCTCGCGATCGTCGCGCGCTACGTCGAGGCGTTCGGCGAGGAGATCACGCCGCTGGGCTACGGCCCCGAGCAGGCGCGCACGCTGTTCGCATGCGTCGACGGCGACCGCGTGGCGATCGACTTCACGCCCAGCGCCGCGTTCGAGCAGACGCCGGGACCGAACGCCGGGACCGCGATTGCGCTGCCGCGATGACGCTGACGCTCGACTCGATCCGCGCGGCGCTCGACGGCGCGATCCCCGCCACCGTCGCGACCTGCTCAGCCGACGGCGTGCCGAACATCTCCTACGTGTCGCAGGTCTACTACGTCGACCCGCAACACGCGGCGCTGTCGTACCAGTTCTTCAACAAGACCCGCACCAACGTCATCGCCACGCGACGCGCGGTCACGCTGGTCATCGATCCGGAATCGTTCGCGCGCTACCGGATCGCGCTCGAATACCTGCGGCTGGAGACGTCCGGCCCGCTGTTCGAGCGGATGAAGGCGCACCTGGCCGGCATCGCGTCGCACACGGGAATGGCCGGCGTGTTCAGGCTGCAGGGTGCCGACGTCTACCGGGTGCTGGGCATCGAGCAGGTCGCCGGCTTCTCGCTGCCCGGCGCCGCGCCGCAGCGTCATCACCTGGCCGCCGTGCGCGCGATCGCGCAGCGCATCGCCGCCTGCGCCGACCTGTCCAACCTGCTCGACGTCGCGCTGGCCGCGCTCGACGAGTGCCTGGGCATCCGGCACTCGATGATCCTGATGGCGGACGCGCGCGCCGGCAAGCTGTACACGGTCGCGAGCCGCGGCTACGACGCGTCGGGCGTGGGCTCGGAAATCGCGTTCGGCGAAGGCGTGATCGGCGTGGCCGCGCGCGAGCGGACGCCGATCCGCATCATGCACCGCGCGTACGAATGGGGGTATTCCCGCGCGATCCGCGACAGCGCGGCCGCCGGCGGCATGGACGGGATTCTCGACACCGAGATTCCCGTGCCGGGGCTCGCCGATTCGCGCAGCCAGCTCGCGGTGCCGGTCGTCGCCGGCAGCAGCCTGACCGCGATCCTCTACGTCGAGGACGTGCTCGACCGCCGCTTCGGCTTCGACGACGAGGACGCGCTGGTCGCGGTCGCGGCGCTGCTCGGCCCGACGATCCGCGGCATGCAGGAACTCTCCGAGTCGGGCGCCGAGCCCGCGGAAGCCGGGGGCTCGGCGGCGCCGGTCCAGGGCCCGCCGCTGACCGTCCGCCACTACCGCGCCGACGACAGCGTGTTCGTCGGCGACGACTACCTGATCAAGGGCGTGGCCGGCGCGATCTTCGTCAAGCTCATGCGCGACTACACGCGCGACGGCCGCACCGAGTTCACCAACCGCGAGCTGCGGCTCGACCCGTCGATCCGGCTGCCCGACCTATCGGACAACCTCGAAGCGCGGCTCATTCTCCTGCAGCGGCGCCTGGCCGAGCGCGCGTCGTTCGTCGCGATCGAGAAGACCGGCCGCGGCCGGTTCCGCCTGTGCGTGCGCCGGCCGATCCGGCTGGCCGAGATGGCCGACGCCGGGCGCTGACTCCGGCGAGCAGACGTCGCAGAAGTGCGGCACGGCGTCGCCCTAGCGAGGCAGCAGCGCGCGTTCGCCGGGGTTGCCGGCAGCCCGCATCCAGTGCAGCGCCACCTGCATCATCGCCGGCGCGACGTGCTGCCTGATCGTGGCCTCGAGCGCGGCGATTTCGGCGTCCGAGTACGCGTCCCACAGCACGGCGTTGTGCCGCGTTTCCTCCTCGTGCATGTGGACGAAGTTCTCGCCGACGAACAGCGCGAGCTCGCCGTAGAGATCGCGCGCGACACCGGCGCGCGCGGCGGCCGGCGTGCGGGCGAGCGCTTCGACGTGCCGACGCAGGCTCGCGATCGCCGCGGCGTGCGCGACGTGCTCGTCGACGACCTTTGCGCTGCTGCCCGGGCGACGCGCCTCCATGAACGGATGGACGAGCGAGTTCTCGGTCTCGAGGTGCTCGTGGCACAGGTCGAGCAGGTCGCGCAGGCGCGCGACGACCGCCGTCGTCTCGCGCGCATCGGACGCGTCGAGACGGCCCACCGCAACCAGCGCGTCGGCCATCGCCGCGCGCATCGCCTTGTGGATGAACGCGTAGACGTCGTGGCGCGCCGGCGCGGCGGCGCGGGGAGTGGCGGGTCGTGCAACGGGGCGGTCGGCAACGGCATGTTCCATGGTCTTCGAGGCTCCTTTGGTTTCGGCCCGCAGCGACGTTGCGAGCGCATGACCGGATTGTCGAAGCCTTCGGGAAAGCGCGTTGCTAAATGATCGCTAACGCAACCCTAATTAATCCTTAAGCGGCGTCGGACGCCGGCGCCGGGCCGGTTTCGGCTGGCGCCGGGTGCGCGGCCGCCCAGCGCCGCGCGAAAGCCTGCCAACCGAGCACGACGAACACGACCACCAGCGGCGCCACGTGGAGCGTGGCGCGGTTCACCGTCGTCTGGTCGGTGACGTAGTAGCTCGCGGTCGTGAAACCGAACACGAAGAACAGGAACAGCAGACCGCCCGCGAGCACGATGGACAGCGGCGCCATCGCCGGCGCCAGCAGCTGCCGCCACGCGAGCAGCGCGACCGCGATGGCCGCATACCAGAGGACGTGCCAGTTGCCGAGCAGGAAATAGCTCTGGCCCAGGTCGCTCCACGCGGGGTTGAAGTCGACGTTGATCCGGTAGTTGAACAGCGACAGCTTGAACCGGGCCAGCGCGACGATCGCGATGCACGCCAACGCGAACCCGGCCAGCGCGATGCGCACGCCATGGCGCGGCGACAGCGCGACGATGGCGCCGGGCACCAGCGTGGCCGCCCAGAACCAGCCCGGATTCTTGATCTGCGTGCACGCGACGGCCAGCAGCATGGCCACCGCGCCATCGGTCGCCGCGCGGCTTCGCGTCCAGCGCAGGAACGCGAGCGCCGCTGCGGCGTAGAACGCGGCCATCGGCAGGTCCGCGTAGCCGGCGAGCGCGACGTGGACGTTGGCAAGCGGCAGCGACGCGACGAGGAACGTGCCGACCAGCGCCGCCGGCGCCGACGCGCCGAGCGAACGCAGCCCGCCGAACATGACGAACGCCAGCGCGACCGCGATCATCCACCACGGCGCGTTCATCAGCGTGTCGTCCCAGCGCCCGAGCACCAGGCAATGCCAGACCTGCAGCAGCGGCATCGTCGGCGGATATTCGGGCGACGCGTCGAAATAGACGGCGCCGTTGGCGGCGAGCCACGCGTCGATGCGCGCGAACGGCGCGAGGTAGCCGAGTTCGTACCAGACGCGCGCCTTGGTCGCCCATTGCGTCCACGCGTCCCACGGATACAGCGGCCGCGTCGTGAGCTCGGCGCCGAGCAGCGCGAACCTCAACGCGAGCCAGCCGATGAGCCCCCACCACAGCATGCGCATCCCGCGCGCGAGCGCCGCCGGCGCCGCGGGCATGCGTCCGGCGCCGCGCAGCGCGTCGCGCCATGCCGCGGGCTCGCGCCGCCACGCGAGCGCCGTGCACGCGATCGCCGCGACGGCGAGCGGCAACGCGACGGCGACGACGCCGAACTTGGCGCCGGCGGCCGACAGCACGCGCATCCAGACGGTCAGCAGGAACGCGCCGGCCAGGTATCCGGCGCCGGCGAGCCACGCGAGCTCGCCGTCGCTGTCGAGCGGTCGCGCACGCGCGCGCAGCAGCGCCAGCGCGGACACGCCGAGCCACCACGGCAGCAGGAGACCCGCAACGAGCGCGATGACATCCATCTAGAGGATCCGGAACATCGCGGCGCCGCCCTCGGCGAGCAGCAGTTCGGCCGGAAGCGTGTCGCCGCCCTCGAAGCGCAGCTTCTTCTCTTCCGGGTTGAACTGCACGCCCCGGCGCTGGTAGACGACGACGTAGTCGCCGGCGTGCAGCGCGCCCGGCCTGGGAACGGCGTTGGAAAACGGATCGAACAGCACGTTGTGCGGATAGAGGTGGTAGGCGCCGCGGCCGCGGAAGTAGGGCGCCTCGGCCAAGACGAACACGCGCGCAGGCGCAGCCGGAAGCTTCGCGCGCGCCTTCTCGATGAACGCGAACAGCGGTCCGTCCTCGGCGGCGAGATGGCGCTCGCGCCAGTCCTTTCCGCCGTACTTGTCGCGCGTCTCCGCGACCTGCCGCGCGAGATTCCACGTCCATTGCGCGTCGAGCGCGATCCACGTGACGACGAACAGCAGCGCCAGCACCACCGGGAACGCGCCGGTGCGTCCCGCGCGCCTGGCCAGCGCGAACCAGACCGCGGCGGCGATCGCGAGCGCGACGACCAGCAGCGTCGGCAGCGGCAGTTCCTGCACGTCGGCGCCGCCGGTGATCGTGTTGATCGACGTGCCCGACCACGGCTCGAACGAGAACCACTCGCGGAAGCGATCGGCGAGCTGCGCGATCACGCCGCCGGGCTTCGCGGTCACGCCCTGCACGCGCAGCGGCTCCCCCGGCGGAACGCGCACGGCGAGGCCGACGTCGGTCACGCGGCCCACCCAGTCGGGATTCTTCGCCATCACGACCGGCGTCAGCCGGCCGGCGGCGATCGGGACGGGAACCGAGTTGCGCTTGGCCGGCGCGTAGTCGGTGCGCCAGATGAAGCGCACGTCGGCGTTCTCCGGAAAGCCGCTGCCCGACCACGCGACGACCGGATAGTCGGCCGAGCGGAAGTCGGCTTTCGCGGTGACGATCGCCACGCCCGACGCGTCGACGGCGGTGATGACGAGCGTGTCGCGGTCGACCGCGCCGTTGCCTGCAGCGAGCGCGAGCTCGCGCGCCGGATACGACCTGGCCGCCGCTCCGGGAAACCACGCGCCGGGCACCGTGAGCGCCGCGTACAGCGCGAGGCACGCGGCGACGGTGACGGCGAAGATCGCAAGCGCCGGTCGCACGGCTCCGGGTTCCGTTGCGGGCGGCGGGGGCGAGGCGGGCGCGCTCAGCGGGCGTTGTGGCTCTTCAGGATATGCCAAAGCGTCAGCACCAGGATGCGCAGGTCGAACCACAGCGACCAGTTGTCGATGTAGTACAGGTCGTATTGTATCCGCTGCGCGAGATCGCTGTCCCCGCGCAGGTCGTTCACCTGCGCCCAGCCGGTGATGCCGGCCTTCACCAGGTGCTTCTGCATGTAGCCGGGAATCTGCGAGCGGAACCGCTCGACGAACTCGGGCCGCTCCGGACGCGGGCCGACCAGCGACATCTGCCCTTCGAGCACGTTGAACAGCTGCGGCAGTTCGTCGAGGCTCGTGCGCCGCAGCAGCGCGCCGAACGGCGTGGCGCGCCGCTCGCCGTGCCGCGACCACACGGGCCCGCTCGCCGCCTCGGCGTCGACCGGCATCGTGCGGAACTTGAGCATCTCGAATTGCTCGCCGTTCCACGTGACGCGCTGCTGCCGGTAGAGCACCGGGCCGGGCGACGACAGCCTGACGCCGATCGCGATCAGCAGCATCAGCGGCGACGCGGCGACGACCAGCAGCGTGGCGAGCGTGTAGTCCTCGATCGCCTTGACGATGCGGTTGACGCCGGACATCGGCGTCTCGGTCAGCGAGATGACCGGCAGTCCCGCGACCTCGGTCATCGAATGGTTGATCAGGTGGAAGCTGTAGATGTCCGGCACGAAGCGGATCTCGACCGGATACTCGCGCAGCATCGTCAGGATCTCGCGGATGCGCTCCTCGGCGCGCAGCGGAAGCGCGATCCACACCTGGTCGATCGTACCGGCGGCGACGTCGGCCGCCAGCCTGTCGTCGATCGACCACACCAGGCATCCGGCGACCGATTCGCCGCCGCCTTGCGGATCGTCGTCGTAGAACGCGAGGACGTGGAAGCCCGCCCACGGCGAGCTCGCCAACCGCGCGGCGACCGTGCGGCCGAGTTCGCCCGCGCCGACGATGACGACGTGCCGCTGGTTGAGCCCGCGCAGGCGCAGCGCGCGCAGGCCGAGCCGCACGGTCAGGCGCAGCGCCGTGGTCAGCACGAACCCGCCGGCCAGCCACGCGGACACCCACACGCGCGAGTAGCCGTCGCCCATCTTCGTCGCGAAGATCGTGCCCCCGGTCAGCGCCGCGAGCAGCAGCCACGCGAACAGCAGCCGGCGCATCTCGTCGGCAAGGCCGGCGCCGCGCTGCGGCTCGTACAGGTTGAACATCGGGAACACCGTGGCCACCGCCAGCGCTCCCACCGCCAGGAACAGCAGGTAGTGGTCCGGGGGCGACCACGTCCCGAGGTACGCGCGATACGCGACGATGCCGGTGGCGACCGTCAGCACGGGATCGCAGATGCGCAGGGTCGCCGCGAACAGCGCGGCATGGGGCTTCAGGACACTGCGGGCCATGCCCGGATTATCCCTTATCGCTTCCCGGCGAAGTGCAGGGCAGCGGCGCGCTCGACGAACGCCGTGTATCCGGACGCGAAGCGCGCCGTCGAGAACGCGAGCGCGTGCCTGCGGCAGTCGGCGGCGTCGATGGCCGGCGACAGCGACTCGAATCGGCGCACGGCTTCCGCGATGCCCGCCGGCGTCGCGGTCGCGAAGAAGAGGCCGGTGGGATTCGTCGCCGGGACGCCGCGCACGGTCTCCAGCGACCCGCCGCGGCCGTACGCGATCACCGGCGTGCCGCACGCCTGCGCCTCGACCGGCAGGATGCCGAAGTCCTCTTCGGCGGCGAACACGAACGCGCGCGCGCCGCGCAGCAGCTCGCGCATCCGCTCGCGCGTCACGTGGCCGGCGAGCTCGACGTTGGCGCCGGCGGCGGCGCGCACGCGCGGGGCTTCCGGCCCGTCGCCGGCGACGATCAGCCTGCGCTCCGGCAGCTGCGCGAACGCGGCGGCGATCATGTCGATCCGCTTGTAGGGGACCCAGCGCGATGCGGCGAGATAGAAGTCGCCCGCCGCCGCCGCACCGGGCGTGAAGTAGTCGACGTCGACCGGCGGATGGATCACCGCCGCCGTCCGGTCGTAGCAGCGCGCGATGCGCTCGCGCACGTAATCGGAATTGGCGATGAAGTGCGTGACCCGCCCGCTCGTCCGGCGATCCCAGTCGCGCAGCGTGTCGAGCACCCGGTTGGCGAGCGCGCCGCGCAGGCCGGTCGCGAGGCCGCGCGGCCGTAGGTACTGGTCGCGCAGGTCCCACGCGTAGCGCATCGGCGTGTGGCAGTAGCAGACGTGCAGCTGCGCCGGCGTCGTGCGCACGCCCTTGGCCACCGCGTGCGAGCTCGACAGCACGACGTCGTAGGCGGACAGGTCGAGCGATTCGATCGCGCGCGGAAACAGCGGCAGCAGCGCGCGAAACCGCTTGCGCGCGCCCGGCATCCGCTGCAGGAACGTCGTGTGCGCGCGCCTGCCGCCGACGAGCGGCCGCAGCGCGTCGGGCAGGAAATCGACGAGCGCGAACAGGTCCGCCTGCGGATACGCGCGCAGGATCTCGGCGAGCACGTTCTCGCCGCCGCCCCAGGTGTCGAGCCAGTCGTGGACGACCGCAACCCTGCGCGCGTTCATCGAGGCTCGTTCAGCGCGGCGGCGAGCGCCCGCGCCGTGGCTTCGGCGCACGCGTCCCACGAGAATGCGCGCGCCCGGATGCGCCCGCGCCCGGCCAGCTGCGCGCGCAGCGATGCGTCGCCGGCCAGGCGCAGCAGCGCGCCGGCGATGTCGGACTCCGACGCGGGATCGCAGTACAGCGCCGCGTCGCCGCACACTTCGGGCAGCGCGCCGGCGCGGCCGGCCAGCACCGGCGTTCCCGCGGCCATCGCCTCCAGCGCCGGCAGCCCGAAGCCTTCGTGCAGCGACGGCTGCACGGCGAACTGCGCGGCGCGCACGCGCGCGACCAGTTCGTGGAACGGCAGCGCCTCGACCAGCTCGACGCGATCGCCGAGCGTCCGCGCAAGCGCGAGCGCCTGCGCGTCGACGTTGCGGACGCCGCGGTGGCG
This sequence comes from Burkholderiales bacterium, assembly GCA_046347755.1. Taxonomy (GTDB): domain Bacteria; phylum Pseudomonadota; class Gammaproteobacteria; order Burkholderiales; family Casimicrobiaceae; genus VBCG01. The sequence continues at coordinate 382,988 of JAXMFM010000003.1, forward strand.
GGCGACCAGCACCAGCCGATGCGGAATGCGCTCGCGCACGCCGGCGAAGGCGCGCAGAAGCCGGTGCACGTTCTTGTGCGGCTTCAGCAGCCCCACGTAGATCATCGTCGGCGTCGCGCCGGGCGCGGGCGGCGGCGCGTCGGAGGCCGACCACGCGGCATCGACGCCGAGCGGCGTCACGTGTACGCGCGCCGCGTCCAGGCGCGACCGCGCGAGCGCCTCGCCGCGCGTGAACGCCGACACGCACAGCACGACGCGCGCGCGCGCCTCGATCGCGCGCAGCCACGCGCGCACCGGCAGCGAGCGTCCGCGTCCCGCCAGCGCCGGCTCCGTCAGCGGCAGCAGGTCGTGCAGCGTGACCGCGAGCGCCGCGCGGCCGCGCAGCGGCACGTTGAAATGCGGCGTCCACAGCAAGTCGCCCGAACCGACGTCGGGCGGCACGGCAAGAAGGTCGGCCACCGAAAGCGGCGCGACCGGCCACGCGCGCACGTCGGCGGGCAGGCGCGCGCGCAGCGCGTCGGCGCGCGCGGGCGTCGCAAGAACGAGCGGGCGCCACTGCGCGAGCTGCGGCACGACGCGCGGCAGCAGTTCCGACAGGTACGTACCGATTCCGGAGTGGCCGGCGAGCCGGGCGTCGATGACGATTCGCGTCATGCGGAGGGAGGTGGCGGCGGGCGGCGCGCGGACGCGGAGGCGATGCCGACGGTACGCGCGGCGGGGCCTATGGTAACATGCTGAATTTTCAGGAAGTCTGTCGCGAAACGGCGACGGAAAACGGACTCCCGACACGTGTTGAAGCCCATCAGGATATTCGGTCCCCTGCGCCGCGCGGCGACCGCCGACCGCGCGCTCGCGGCCGAGCGCCCGGCCGCCAACGAGGCGCCGGCGGCCGAGGCCGGCGTGCGGCGGCTCAAGGTCCGCTTCTACACCGACTACAACATCTGCAACTACACGTGCGAGTACTGCATCGCCGGGCAGAACGACCCGAACGATCCGCGCGTGCTCGCGCAGTGGCACGTCGACAACTACCGGCCGATCATCGACGCGATGACGCGTCTGCCGTACGAGCTCAACGTGCGGCTGGGCGTGGGCGGCGAGTTCTTCCTCAATCCGCAGCTGATCGACGGCGCGCGCGTGCTGAGCCACAGCGCGAACGTGTCCGGCGTCAACCTCATCACCAACCTGAGCTTTCCGGTCAAGCACTACCGGCGCTGGTTCGGCGACTTCGACCGCGCGAAGGTCGGGCTGGTCGCGAGCTACCACCCCACGCAGATCAAGGACAAGGACGAGTGGTGGCGCACGGCGCGCGCGATGAACGACGAAGTGGACTTCTCCGTCTGCACGGTCGCGCACCCGACGGTGCTGCCGGAGCTCGCCGCGGTGATACCGGCGATGCGCAAGGCGGGGCTTTCCGTGTTCGTGCAGCCGTTCCTCGGGGCGTTCGAAGGGCGCAACTATCCGGACGCCTATTCCGACGCCGATCGCGACGTGCTGCGCCGCCTGTTCTACTCGCGGCACGATTGGGAATACCTGCTGGTCGGCAAGCGGCCCGGGCTGTGCAACGCCGGCTTCAAGAGCATCTACGTCGACATGACGGGCACCGTGCGCATCTGCGGCATGGCCATCCGCGGGCCGGAGCCCGTCGGCAACCTGCTGACCGGCGAGCCGCTCGCGCTCTACGACGGCCCGCGGCCGTGCACGGCGCTGGACTGCCGCTGCGACACCGAGAACATGAACACGGTCCAGTTCGAGCAGAACTACCGCAACCTCGGCCACAACCAGCACCGCTACGAGTATCGGTTCGAGGAGCTCGCCCGCGGCGTCCCCGACTGGGACGAGTGGCGGATCGCGTACTAGCGCTTCGTCAGCGCCCGGGCACCGTCGCCTCGAACGCCGGCGACCGGTGCGGCGAGTCGAGTTCCCGCGCGTAGAAATAGATGCCGAAGACCGCGTAGGCCATCGTCAGGAGCCCGGTCTGCGAGACCTGGCCGCTGACGCCGAAGTAGAGCACCAGCGCGATCCACGCGCCGAGGTGCAGCCGGTTGGCGAATTCCCAGCGCGGCACCCACAGCGCGCGCACGATCACGGCCAGCAGCCCCAGCGTGAACAGCGCGCCGGTCTCGGCCAGGAACTCGACCCAGATGTTCTCGTTCTTCGCGTTGACCTGGCGGTTGGCGTCCAGCTTGTTCACGCCGGCCAGCTCCTGGTCGAAGCGCGAGAACACGTAGGCGTCGTACGCGCGCGGACCGACGCCGAACCACGGGTGCTTCATCCAGACGGCGAGCCCCATCTTGCTGATCAGCACGCGGTCGGTGCCCGACGTCGTGTTGTCGGCGAGGTTCAGGTCGGCCGAGAACCGGGTGATCTTCTCGGACCCGGAAAGCGCCGGCGCCTCTGACGTGAACGACGGCGTCGGGATCAGCAGCGCGACCACCGTCACCGGCAGCAGGAACGCGAGATAGCACCGGCGAAACGCGCGTCCGTCGAGCAGCAGCAGCAGCGCGCCGAGCGCGACGAACAGCACCCAGCCGGTCTTGGCCGTCGACTGCACCAGCACGAACGTCAGCAGCGCGAGCACAGCGAGCGTCGGCCAGCGCGGCTTGCGCTGGACCAGCACGATCGGCAGCAGCAAGAACGAGAAGATGTTGAGGAAGTGCGGCCAGCCGGCGAGCCCGTTGATCCGGTAGACGGCGAAGTGCGACTGCGGCGCGAACAGCAGGTGCTTGAACGCGTAGATCGACACGAACTGGATCATGCCGAAGAGCATGACCAGCGCGAGGCCGATCGTGGCCGCGCGCCGCACCTGGTCGCCGGAGAACGCGTGCGCCTTGACGAACGCGTACACGGTGGCCACGGTGAACGCGTCGAAGCCGAGCCACAGCGTCCAGGCGATGGAGTCGCGCACGTCGACCGACGTCGCGACCGAAACGGCCAGCGGCACGAGCGGCAGCGCGACCCACTTCGGAACCTGCTTCACGGCGTCGCGCAGCGCCGCCAGCATGGCGACGGGCGCCGTCAGCCACGCGGCGATCACGGCGAAGTAGCCGTACTTGACCTTGAACCCGCCGAACGGAATGAACAGGTGGTCGGCCGACAGCAGGAACAGCATCGCCGCCAGCAGCCCGATCGGCAGCAGCTGCCGCTCGTCGAGCGTCGCGCGCTCCGTCATGGCCGCGGGCGCGAGCTGTCGCGGTCACAGCACATCGGCGAAGCCCCTGCGCGTGCGCTGGAAGCCGTAGAAGCCGAGCCACGCGACGGCGAAGCCCAACCCCCACAGCGTGGCGAGCGACGCCGCGGACGGCCAGCGGCCGAACAGCAGCGCGCCGCGCGTCATCTCGATCAGCGCCGCGATCGGGTTCCAGTCGATGACGAAGCGCCAGTTCTCCGGCACGGCGGAGGCCGGATAGAACACGGGGCTCATGAACAGCAGCGTCAGCGCCAGGAAGCCGACCACCTGCGACAGGTCGCGCAGGTACACGCCGAGCGAGGCGAACGCGTAGGTGACGCCCAGCGCGAGCAGCGCGAGCGGCAGCGCGACCAGCGGCAGCGCCAGCGCGGTGACCGGCACGGCGCCGCTGGAAGCGAGCCGCGCGGCGACGATCAGCACGACGCCGACGACGAAGTGGAACGCCGCGACGACGAGCGCCGACCACGGCAGGATCTCGAGCGGGAACACGACGCGCTTGACCAGGTTGCGGTTGTCGACGACGAGCGACGGCGCGCGCGTCATGCATTCGGCGAAGAATCCGTGCACGAGCATGCCGGCGTACACGACGAGCGCGAAGCCGAACCGGTCGTCGACCGGGCCGTCCCAGCGCATCCTGAACACGACGCTGAACACGAACGTGTAGATCGCGAGCAGGAGCAGCGGGTTCAGCACCGCCCAGCCGAAGCCGATCAGGGATCCGCGATAGCGGCCGGAGATCTCGCGCCGCGAGAATTGCCACAGCAGGCTCGCGTGGTCGACGAACACGCTGGCCAGCGCGCGCAGGCCGACGGGGTAGCGGCGCGGCGTCACCGGGCGGGCACGCGCGGCGGCCACGCGAGCTCGTACGCGTTGCCGGACAGCGTCAGGTTGGGGTTGTACAGCGGATCGTCGCGCAGCGCGTCGGCCCAGCGGGCGGCGAAGCGCGCCTCCTCGTCGCGCGACAGCCGCGAATTCGCCGGGTCGTCGGCCAGCCCGCGCGACACCGATTCGTGGTGGACGAGCTCCGCGTACGGCGTCACGACGTGCCGGTAGCCGGCGCGCGCGAGGCGCAGGCACAGGTCGAGGTCGTTGCACGAGACGGCGAGCGATTCGTCCATGCCGCCGGCGTCCAGGTAGCGGTCGCGGGCGACGACCGCGCACGCGGTGATCATCGCGCTGACTTCGCGCACGGCGCCCGCTCGCCCGTACGGCCCGGCGAAGCCGCGCCGCGTCCCGATCCACGGACGGTCGCCCACGCCGTTCAGGCCGAGGATCACGCCGGCGTGCTGCAGCGTGCCGTCCGCGTAGCGCAGCGTCGCGCCGGCGAGCCCCACGCCCGGCCGCGCGGCGAGCGCGACGAGCTCCGACAGCCATCCGTCGGCCGTCGCCTCGATGTCGTTGTTGACCAGCGCGACGAAGCTGCCGCCCGCCTCGCGCACGCCGAGGTTGCACTGCGCCGCGTAGTTGAACGGATGCGGATACGCGACGACGCGCGCGGCGCCGCTGCGCTCGAGCTCGCGCAGGTAGGCCACCGCGTCCGGCTCGCGCGAGTCGTTGTCGACGATCACGAACTCGAACGCCGGGTATCCGGCGTGCGCGGAAATCGTTTCGACGCACCGGCGCAGCATGTCGGCGCGATCGCGCGTCGGGATGACGATCGACACCCGCGGCGGCGGCTGCGGCACCGCGTGGGCGATCCGCCAGCCGGCCGTCGCAAGGCGCGCCTGCGCGGTCTCGCCGCGCCGGCGCAGCGTCCGCTCGATCACCGTCCGCTGCGCTTCGACGAGCGCCGGCTTCTCGAACGCCGACGCCGCGGTCGAGCCCGGCAGCTCGCGCCAGTGGTACAGCACGCGCGGCACGCGGACGATCCGCGCGCGACCGGCCGCTTCCTCGGCGCGCAGCGCGAGGTCCCAGTCCTGTGCGCCGTCCACGCCTTCGGCCAGCCCGCCCAGCTCGCGCAGCAGCGCGGCGCGGACCACGGCGAAGTGCAGCGCGCAATTCGTCGTGCGCATCCATTCGCCGTCCCAGGCCGGCTTGAACCACGGTCGCGTGCGATTGCCGTGCTCGTCGAGCTTGTCCTCGTCGCTGAACAGGTACGCGGCGTCGGGATGCCCGGCGAGCGCCTCGGCCATGCACAGCAGCGCGTCGGGCGCCAGCACGTCGTCGTGGTCGAGGAACGCGCAGAACTCGCCGTTGGCCATCGCCAGCGCGTCGTTGGTCGCGCGCGCGATGCCGCCGTTGGCGGCGCGCCGCATCACGCGGATGCGGTCGTCCGCCGCGGCGGCGGCGGCCAGCGTCTCGCGCACGGCAGGCGCCGTGGACGCATCGTCGACCGCGCACAGCTCCCACCGCGGGTAGCCCTGCGCGCGCACCGACGCCAGCGTCGCCGCCAGGAACCGCTCGGGAACGTCGTGCACCGGCATCAGGATCGAGAACAGCGGATGCGAGGGAAGCGCCGCCACGCGCGGCGCGAAATCGGCATCGGCCGCGGGCTCGTAGCGCGCGCACCAGCCGGCGTAGTCCGCGTACTGCGCGTCCTCGGCGACGTGACGCTCGAGCACGCCGGAAAGCGCGCCTTCGCGCGCCAGGTTCACTGCACGCCGCGCGACCCACAGCAGCTTGCGCGGATTGCCGCCGGCGTACCGCAAGTGCCGTTTCAGCACCCGCAGTCCGGCCCGCAGGTGGGCCGGACGGATCACGCGGCTCCAGGTCGACGAAACGCGAATGGGACGATGGCGGACATGGCGGGCAACGGCTGCAATTTTACCTTGTCCCCTCGGCGGCCGCCGTCGCGCCGACCCAAGCGACTATAATTCGCCACCGCGGCATCCACTCCATGCGGTCCGAAGCAGCACCGATGGCATCGCCCGTCCTCTCCGTCCGTTCCCTGTCGAAACGCTTCGAGCTGTACGACCGTCCGGCCGACCGCCTGCTGCAGACGCTGTGGCGCGGGCGCCGGCAGTTCTACCGGGACTTCTGGGCGCTGCGCGACGTCGGCTTCGCGCTCGGGCCGGGCCAGGCGCTCGGCGTGGTCGGCCGCAACGGCTCGGGCAAGTCGACGCTGCTGCAGCTCGTGGCCGGCACGCTGGCGCCGACCACCGGCGAGGTCGAGGCGAACGGACGCATCTCGGCGCTGCTCGAGCTCGGCAGCGGATTCAATCCGGAATTCACCGGCCGCGAGAACGTGTACCTGAACGGCGCGATCCTTGGCGTGCCGCACGCGGAAATGCGCGCGCTGATGCCGGAGCTGCTCGCGTTCGCCGACATCGGCGACTTCGTCGACCGCCAGGTGAAGACGTACTCGAGCGGCATGGCGCTGCGGCTCGCGTTCGCCGTCGCCACCGCGGTGGCGCCGCGCATCCTGATCGTCGACGAGGCGCTGGCCGTCGGTGACGAGGCGTTCCAGCGCAAGTGCTTCGCGCGCATCGAAAAGATCCGCGAGAGCGGCGCGGCGATCCTGTTCGTCTCGCATTCGCCGCTGCAGGTGCTGGAGCTGTGCGACGTCGCACTGCTGCTCGACGGCGGCGAGATGCTGCTGCGCGACGAGCCGCGTCGCGTCGTCGCCGAGTACCAGCGGCTGCTGTACGCGGCGCCCGACGCGGCCGCGCATCTGCGCGGAACGCTGATGGCGGCGCGCGACGCCGCGAAGTCCGCCGCCGCCGCGCCGTCGCCCGCGGCCGGCGCCGCCGCCGCGCCGGAGCCCGCGACGACGGCGGCCGGCACGCGCACCGCGGCGTTCGATCCGGACCTGCGCTCGTCCAGCACGATCGAGTACGCGCCGAACGGCGCGCGCATCCACGCGCCGCGCATCACGACGACGGCCGGCGTCGCCGTCAACGTGCTCGTCGGCGGCGACGTCTACTGCTACGAGTACGAGGTCGAGTTCCTGCGCGCGGCGCGCGCCGTCGGCTACGGCATGATGGTCAAGACGACGTCGGGACTGGAGCTGGGCGGCACCACGCATTTCGAGCCCGGCTACCGCGCCGCCGAAATGCGCGCCGGACAGCGCGTGCGCGTCCGCTTCGAGTTCCGTTGCCGGCTGTTCGCCGGGCTCTACTTCCTGAACGCGGGCGTGGTCACCGAGGAGGACGGCGCGGCCGCGTACCTGCACCGGCTGGTCGACGCCGTCGCGTTCCGCGTGCAGCACGATCCGGCGCGCCGCCCGTCGACGTACGTCGACTTCGAGGTGCGCGCCGGCGTGACGCCGGTCGCCGGGACCGCCGATGCCTGACGCGAAGCGCAGCGTCGTCGTCGTTTCCGGCATGCATCGCGCCGGGACGAGCGTGGTCGCGCGCGGCCTCCAGGCGCTGGGCCTCGACCTGGGCGACGCGCTGATGTCGGCCGACGTGAAGATGAACGCGCGCGGCTTCTTCGAGGACGTCGACGTCGTGAAGCTCGACGACGCGCTGCTCGACGCGCGCGGCGCCGATTGGAAGAACGTCGCGCTGCTCGACGGCGTGGACTGGCGGGCGCCCGCGCACGCCGCGCATCGCGACGCCGCGCGCCGGATGCTCGACGCCAAGCTCGCGCGCAGCGGCAGCTTCGCGTTCAAGGACCCGCGCGTGCCGCGGCTGCTGCCGTTCTGGCAGGCGGTGTTTGCCGACGCGCGGATCACCGATGCATACGTGATCGCGGTCCGGCATCCGCGCGCGGTCGTCGACTCGCTGACCGCCCGCGACGATCTCGACGCGCGGCGCAGCGGCTGGCTGTGGCTGATCCACCTCGCCTGCTCGCTCGCGTACGCGAGCGGCCGGCCGCGGGTCGTCGTCGACTACGACCGGATGCTGGCGGCGCCCGAGCGCGAGCTCGCGCGGATCGCGCGCGCGCTCGGCCTGCCCGCGGATGCCGTGCGCCGGCCGGAGGTCGCCGTGTACGCGCGCGAGTTCCTGACCGACGACCTGCGGCACGCCCGCTACGACGCCGCCGACGCCGCCGCCGCCGACGTCGTGCCGGGGACCGCGGCGGCGCACGCGCTCGCGCAGCGCCTCGCCGGCGACGACGCCGATCCCGACGCGCCGGACGTGCAGCAGGAGGTCGCCGCGCTGTTCGCGGGCCTGCGCGCGCAGTCGCCTCTGCTTGCGTACGCCGGCAGCGTGGAACGCGCGGCGGACGAGGTCCCGCGCCTGACCGGCGAGTTGGCCTGGGCGCGCTCGGCGATCGCCGCCGCGGCGACGTACAACGAGGACCTGCTGGCGACCGTCCACACGAAGGACGTCTACCAGAAGGACCTCTCCGCCCACCTCGCGCGCAAGGAGGGCGAGCTGGTCGCCGCGCATTCGCTGATCGAGCGGATGCGCGAGCGCCTGGTCGGCCGCCTGCTGCTGCGCGGCCTCGAACGCAAGGAATAGGCCGCGGCGGGGCGGATTTTCGCGCGCCGCCTGAAACTCGCGCGGGGCGCCCGCTGTCCGATAGCGCGCAGCACCGACCGGGACCGCGCGGATCGTACGCACGGAAAATGTTAAAATCGCGCGTTTTGCCTGTAGGCGCGGACGTGGACGGCGCCGGAAGCCCGCGCGCGCCTTCCGCACAATCGCAAGGATCCACCGCATGGCCCTCGATCTACCTCCCGACGCGCCCGCCGGCGCGCCGGTCGCCGCAATCGTGGCGCCCGCCGCGCAGGCGGAGCAGATTCACGTCGACAGCAACGGCTACCACTACGTCGTCAACAACAGCCGCAGGCTGCCCGCGGACGCCGTGCGCGCGGCGATCGAAGGCGCGGCCACGCCGAAGGACGCGGTCGAGCGGCTCAATGCCGCGTACCAGCGTGCCGGGCATTTCCTGACCGCGCTGCGCGCGGAGGCCTCCGGCAAGCTGGTGGCGATCGAGGTGCTGCACGGCCGCATCACCGAGACCGACGTCGCGCCGGAGCTGGTGCCGTTCTTCACCGGCATCGTCAACCGCGAGGACATCAACCGCAACGCGCTGATCCGCGCGGTGTCCATGGTGGAGATCTACTCGTCGCGGCAGGGCATGCGGCCGCAGGTAAGCTTCAGCCCGGCCGCGGAGTTCGCCGGCAGCAAGATGACGGTGACCGAGGAGCCCATCCCGGGGGCCAAGCCGTGGTCGGCCGCGCTGGCGTTCAACAACATGGGCAGCCGGTTCTCGAGCCGCTACATCGCGTCGGCGGCGGCCTCGGTGCGGCCGGGCGGCGGCGCCGAACTGACGGCCAGCTACACGCAGGGCCTGCCGGGGATGTCACCGGACAGCGGCGGCGCCCAGTACCAGGCGGCCAACATCGGGGGGACGATCGCGACGCCGTGGGGCATCTACGGCGCCAATTTCAACGGGATCGCCTACAAGGTCGGCGAATCCTCGGCGCCGCTGTATCCCACCGGCGACATCAACACGATCGCGATCACCGGCACCCAGCTCGTCTACGCCGACGAAACGTCCCGGCTGGTGCTGAACCAGGCGTTCACCCAGACCGACAACATCGTGTCGGTGTTCGACGGGACGTTCGAGACCACGCACCAGAACTACGGGTTTCTGACGGCGGGCATCAGCTACAACGCCTCGGCGGCGCTTTTCGGGCAAATCGCGAGTTTTGGCGCCTCGGCCACGCTTCTGCAAGGATTGAGCCCCAGAACCGGCACTTTCCTGCCGAACGACCCGGGGACGCCCGACCCGCATTTCTCCGCCATTCAGGCGACGTTCAACTATTCGCAGGGGCTGCCGGGAGGCCTGTCGCTGGCCGTGAACCTGAGCGGCCAGTGGGCGGACTGCACGGTGCCGCAGAACCAGCAATGGGTCGTCGGCGGGTACGGCAACCTGTCCGCCTGGCTGCCGGCGGTGATGGTCGGCGATTCCGGGTCGCTCGGCCGGGTGAACCTGGCGTCGCCCAGCTGGGCCTGGGGCGGCTACTCGGTGCAGGGCAACGCGTTCGTCGAGGCCGGCCTCGTCCGCTTCCACTTCCAGCCGGCCGACACGCCGGCCACCCGGACGCTGGCCGACGCCGGCCTGTCGATCACCGGCAACACGCCGTTCGGCACCAATCTCACCGTCGCCTACGCCTGGCCGATCGCTTCACGAAATGTCGACCTTGGCCGGATCAACGACCAATCGCGCGCCAATTTCTACTTTACCGTGAACCAGTCCTTCTAGCCGTTTGCGCAAAAGCACGCGGTTGCGGTCGAAATCCGCGTTGCGGCCGGCTTTCTCGTCATGTTTTGCAGGGGTGTCGTCGGAAAGAGACGCCTGCAATGCCAAAGGAATGATGTTGTAAGGAAGCCACATGCCCCTTGGGCCCCGGCGAATTTTTCGCCTAAAGCTTGCATCGCGCAGGGCGGCATAGCTAAATACCCAAAGGGCAACGTCCACAATCATGTCATGCAGTCTCGGCCAATCAAGCGGCGCTGATTGCCACCGCGCCGCGACCGCAGTACCATTGTCAAGTCGATTTGTGCCGGGCGCCCGGTGATGAAATCGTAGGTCTGATCAACATGAATGGGAGAAACACCATTATGAACACGGTAGTAAAAACAAAGTTCGCGGTTAAGCCCGTGGTGGCAGCACTGGCGCTGGCGTTCACTGCGGTCAACGCGTACGCCGACCCGACGCCGACGCAGTTGCCGGGTGCGGGCCTGATTCGCGCGGTGAACACCGGCACGACGATCAGCTCGCCGAGCGTGTTCGGGGGGCCGGGAGGCGCGACGTTCTGCATCACGTCCTTCTGCGGCCAGACCGGCGGCGTGGCGGGCGACCAGATTTTCAACGGATCGTTGGCCCCGGCGATCTTCCCGGGCTCGATCCAGCTGAACAACGCGGGGACGATCGCGCGGGCGGTGATCCGGTGGGGTGGCAATGGCGGCTCGCTGGAGTCGTACAACCCGGCGGGTTTCAACATCGGTGCGAACGCGACGATGTACTTCACGTCGTCGTCGACGGTGACCAGTGCGGCGGTGCTGAACATCGACGCGTCGGGGAATCCGTCGCAGATCTTCGGTCGGCTGATTTCGACGGCGAACGTGAAGCTGGGCGGTTCGCCGACGACGATTTCGGACGGCGTGAACACGTCGGGTGGGGCGGCGCCGGCGATTTTCGTGGCGAACGCGAGCGGCGTGATCGTGGGCTCGACGGGTGAGATCCACGGGCCGAACGGGATTGCGCTGATCGGTGCGAACCTGAACGGTGGCGGGTCGCTGAGCACGGCGGAATGGGACTTCGTGGCCAACAACGGCGCGGCGACGTCGTTCCTGGACGTGACGGGCGGGCAGTCGACGGTGGACGTGCGCGGGCAGCTGTACGGCGGGACGGTGGGGATCAACACCAACACGCCGGCGGCCTACATCCTGCTGGTCGGCGGCAACGTGATGAACACGGGCAACATGTTCGGCAGCAACGTGAACGTGCTGGCGGGCATGCGCGCGTACGGCAGCGCGTCGATCTCGGACACGGTGAACGGCGTCTCGAAGGTGCCGGTGCAGCGGCTGTTCAACGTCGACACCGGCGCGATGACCGTCGGCCGCAACGAATGCACCAGCGGCGCGTCGTGCCTCGAGATCTCGATGAGCGGCGCGACGTTCGCGAACGACGGCTCGATCTCGTCCACCAAGGTCGGTGGGCCGGGGCTGATCACGATCGGTGCGGCGAAGGGCATCCGCACGGGCACGCTGGGCGACAAGAACCCGCTGGTCGGCCTGTACGCGGACTCGGGCATCTACACGGACGTGTACGAGGCGGGCGGCAACACCGAGATCTACAACGTGGTCCGCGGCTACTCGCTGAACACGACGCTGCCGTTCCTGCGCGTCAACCAGGACACCGGCTGGAACGGCGACGTCACGCTGAACGCGCTGACGGTGGGAGCGAATCCGTCCAGCATCGTGACGACGGGACCGGTCTCCATCCGGGGCGTGAACGTGCACATCGACAGCACGATCAACCACACGGTCTTCAGCCCCAACGTGGCTTCGGACCTGAACCTCGTGGCGACGAACTCGCTTAAGACGACGGCCGCGGTCGGAGCGGGCAACAACGTCTACATCAGCAACTCCGGCGCCGGCGACCTCGACATCGGCGGGGACGTCTTCTCCGACACGGACGGCGACGGGGTCGGCGAAATCGGCATCTCCAGCACGGCGGCCGGTGCGCTGCTCAAGACGGCGTCGGGCAAGAGCATCGTCGCCTTCGGCAACCAGCCGAACGGGGACATCAACATCTCCGGCAACGGGCCGATGGACCTGATGAGCGACATTGTCTCGCAGCACGGCGACCTGTTCATCACGAACAACCAGCAGGGTGCGACCACGCACATCGGCAACGGCAACCAGGTGGTCGGATCGAACACCCTGGGGCCGACCAACGGCAGCACGTTCATCAACGTGTGGGGTCCGCTGGACATCAACACGCTGCAACTGGGCAGCGCGGTTGACGTCAACGTCACGCAGAACAGCCTGGCGGCGGGTACCACGACGACGATCGCCGGTGGGGTGGTTGCGTGGAACGACGTCAACCTGATCAACCTGGGGGGCACGTCGACCAAGCTCTACGTTGATGCGACCGTCAACACGGTTCCGAACTACGACGGCCAGAACAACGTGTTCATCGCCAGCGGTGGTGACCTTCGCGTTGCGACGATCAACAACGCGCTGGGTCCGCTCAACAGCACGCAGTTGCTCGCGAACGGCCTCAACGTGGCGCTGACCGGTCCGCAGACCACCAGCCTCGAGTACCTGCTCAACGCGCCGAACGCGCTGACCAAGATCTACACGAGCGCCGTCGTTTCGGCCTTCGACGTCGATCTGACGGTGCTGAACCTGCGCGGTGTGCAGGACGGCGGGGCGGCGTACACGACGGTGGGCCAGAAGCCGGCGGCGCAGTTCGTCACCAACGACTTCAGCGTGACGGCGACCGGCAGCGTGAACAGCCCGATCACCGGCAACACGAACTGGCTGAACAACCAGATGCAGATCAAGGCGATGAATACCGGCGCGCCGGTGTTCGTCGACTTCTCGGCGGTCGGTGGCGGCTTCCAGTCGATCAACCTCGGAGTGACCGGCGACGTGATCCTGACGTCGGGCGCGACGGGGACGCCGTTCTCGATCGTCGGGTTTGCCACGCCGCTGATCTTCGTGCCGCCGCTGGTGGCCAACGGCGGCAGCCAGCTGATCGTGAACGCGTCGGGCAACATGGACGTGAACGGTGTTGCGGGACCTGGCTTCCCGCTGTCGCCGGTGTCGTTCCAGTTCCCGGGTGGCGTGGCGTTGAAGGCGGGGGGTTACCTCAGCCTGAACACGCCGCTGTACAACGCGTGGACGCTGACGCCGGCCGCGTTCCAGGGTGTGTTCTTCGAGGCGCCGACGATCATCGCCGGTGGCTTCGTGGCGACCAACCCGGGCTCGTGGGTGAACTACAGCACGTACCCGGTGACCGGTCCGTCGAACACGTACTCGATCACGCAGCCGTTGCCGACCGCGTTCCAGTTCGTCAGCACGCCGAGCGCGATTCACAACAACACGTACTCCCGCGTGGTGTTGGGCCTGCCCTTCTGCACGACGCCGAACCCGCCGTCGCCGTGGGCGCCGGGCTGCTAAGAAGTCGCACGACAGACCTACGAAGTCTTATCAAGGGCGCCTCATCGGCGCCCTTTTTTTTTGGGGCAGGCCGCCGCGCCACGCGGCGGCCTGCCCGTGATTTCCGCGACGACCGCGCCTCTCGCCACCCCACCGCTCGATGGGCATCGGGTCCCTCCGCTTCGTGCTGTCGCTGCTGGTCATCGACGCCCATTACGGTTTCGTGCAGCCGCACGTCCAGCTGGCGGCGCTCGGCCGCTTCGGCATCGACGGGCTCGCCTACGTGGGGTCGGGCGGCATCGCCGTCAGCGGCTTCTTCGTCATCAGCGGCTACCTGATTGCGCTGGTCCTCGACCGGAAATACGATCGGGGCGGGCGCGGCGCGCTGGCGTTCTACGTCAGCCGCGCGCTGCGCATCTATCCGCTGTACTGGCTCGTGTTCGCCGCCTACTGGCTTGCGCTGTCGGGGCCGCCGATGGACGCGTCGCGGCTGACCGGCAACCTGCTGCTGATCCCCTACGGCATCGCCGGCATGGCGATGGACCGCAACGGGCCCGGGCTCGCCAATCTGACCGAGACGATGCTGATCGGGCCGTCGTGGACGCTGTGCTACGACCTGGTGTTCTACCTGCTGGCACCGTGGCTGTTCATGCGCAAGCACACGTCGTGGTGGATCGCCGGGCTGTCGCTCGCCTACTTCGCCGTCTTCATCGCGGTCGCGCCGCCGCTGCCCCCGGTGTGGAGCCAGTTCTTCTACGAAACCGGGCCGCCGTACCTGTTCATGTTCGCCGCCGGCGCGCTCGCCTACCACTATCGCCGGAAGCTGGCATGGGGTCCGCGGGCCGCCGCCGCGCTCGCGGCTGCGCTGCTGTGGATCACCTACGTGCCGGTCGGCCTGACGAACCTCGCCGTCAATCACCTGCTGGCCGGCCTGCTGTTCGCCCCGCTCGTCGTCATTCTCGCGGCGCGCCGGGCCGCCACGCGCACCGATCGCGTGCTGGGCGACCTCACGTACGCGACGTACCTCGTGCACCTGCCGCTGCTGGTCGTCGCGCAGCAGTTCGCGTGGCCGTACCCGAGGGCGACGGCATTCGCGCTCACCTACGCGGTCGCGCTGCTGCTGCTGTGGACGTTCGAGCTGCCGCTCGACCGCCTGCGCGATCGCCTGTACGTCGCCGCCCGCCAGAAGGGCGCCGGCGCGCGGGCGTCGGCCGGCAGGACGATGCCGGCGCTCCTGGCCGGCACCGTCGCCGTGCTGGTCGCCGTCGGGCTGTGGAACAACGCGTTTCGTGCCGGCGAGACCGTCGAGCTGCGCGCGCATTGCGAGGGAGAACGCTGGCGCTGCGCCGGCGCGACGGTCGAATGGCGGGACGCCGGTAGCGCGGACTTCGCGCCGCGCCTGTCGCGCGCCAACCGGATCGTGGCCACGATCGATCTTCCCGCCGGGGTGGGCAGCGCCTGGGCCGGGATCGTCGGCGACGACGGCGTGTTTCGCGCCGGCATCCGGCGTGACGGCGATCGCTGCCACGTCGAGATCGCCGACCGCGACGGCGTGCGCAGGGACCCGCCGGGATGGACCGAGACCTGCCGCGCCCGTCGGCTTGCCGTGGGGTTCGCCGACGATCGCGTGCGCGTCGTCGTCGACTCGATCTTGCCGATGACCGGCGTGTCGTCCGCGGGATCGCTCGCCGTTCGCGCGAGCGGAGAGCCCGGCAGCGCGGGCTCGGCGACGGCGCGGCAGGTGTTCGTCACGCGACGCTGACGCGGCATTCGAACGAGGAGTCGCCGTCGACGCCGTTCCAGTTCGTGAGCACGCCGGGGGCGACCTACAACAACACGTTCTCGCTGAAGGCGATGGGGCGGCCGTTCTGCACGACGCCGAACCCGCCGTCGCCGTGGCGCCGGGCTGCTAGGCCCGATTCAAACCCGCTAGCTGTTGCAAAAGGGCGCCTTCGGGCGCCATTTTTCATGGGAATTTCCCTGCCAGTGGAGGCGGTGGACTTACCACGGACCGGCCCCGCGGAGTAGCATTGTCGGGTCAGAACGGGGGCCCGATGCCGGGGCCGGCACCTTCCACGAAGCACAGGGAGAAAGCACATCATGAGAACAGCGCAGCGAGGACGTTTTGCGGTGAAGCCGGTGGTGGCGGCGCTGGCGTTGGCGTTCGCGGGGGTCGATGCGATGGCCGACCCGACGCCGACGCAGTTGCCGGGTGCGGGCCTGGTTCGCGCGGTGAACACCGGGACGACGATCAGCTCGCCGAGCGTGGGCGGTGTTGGTTTCCCGACGTGGTGTATCACGGCCTTCTGCGGCCAGACCGGCGGGGTCGCCGGCAGCCAGGTCTTCAACGGCACGCTGGCGGCGGGCAGTTTTCCGGGCTCGATCCAGCTGAACAACGCGGGGACGATCGCGCGGGCGGTGATCCGCTGGGGTGGCAATGGCGGCTCGCTGGAGTCGTACAACCCGGCGGGTTTCAACATCGGTGCGAACGCGACGATGTACTTCACGTCGTCGTCGACGGTGACCAGTGCGGCGGTGCTGAACATCGACGCGTCGGGCAATCCGTCGCAGATTTTCGGCCGGCTGATCTCGACGGCGAACGTGAAGCTGGGCGGTTCGCCGACGACGATTTCGGACGGTGTGAACACGTCGGGTGGGGCGGCGCCGGCGATATTCGTGGCGAACGCGAGCGGCGTGATCGTGGGCTCGACGGGTGAGATCCATGGGCCGAACGGGATTGCGCTGATCGGAGCGAACCTGAACGGTGGCGGGTCGCTGAGCACGGCGGAATGGGACTTCGTGGCCAACAACGGCGCGGGCGTGTCGTACCTGGACGTGACGGGCGGGCAGTCGACGGTGGACGTGCGCGGGCAGCTGTACGGCGGAACGGTGGGCATCAACACCAACACGCCGGCGAAGTACGTAGTGCTGGTCGGCGGCGACGTGATGAACACGGGCAACGTGTTCGGCAACGACGTGACGATCCTGCCGGGGATGCGTTCGACCACGACGGCGTCTGCGTCGGACACGGTGAACGGCGTTTCGAAGGTGCCGGTGCAGCGGCTGTTCAACGTCGACACCGGCCTGTTGAAAGCCAACCTCGGCATATGTTCGCTGTCGGCGTCCTGCCTTGAGACTTCGAAGGTCGGCTCGACATTCGTCAACGACGGGTCAATCTCGTCGAAGGGCGGCGCGATCACGATCGTCGCGGCGAAGGGCATCCGCACCGGTACGCTGGGCAACACCGACCCGCTGATCGGCCTGTTCTCGGACTCGGGCATCTTCACGGACGTGAACGACGCGACCGGCAGCACCGAGCTGTACGGCGTGATCCGCGGCTACACGACCGGTGTCATGCTGTCGACCCTCTATGTCAACCAGCACGGAGGCGATGGCGACGTTACGCTGCAGGCACTGACGGTGGGCTCGCAGCCATCGAGCATCACGACGACGGGGCCGGTGTTCATCAACGGCGAAGACGTTCACATCAACAGCACGATCAACCACACGGCGACAGCCATCAACGCCGGGTGGCAGCTGGGGGTGCTGTCTCTCAAGTCGCTGACGACCACGGCGGCAATAGGTGCCGGTGACGACGTATTCATCGTCAACTCGGGCGCCGGCGGGATCAACATCGGCGCCGACGTCTTCGCGAACCGCGATGGCAATCCGACGGGAGCTCTGAACATCACCAACTCGAAGGCCGGCTCGCCGACGACGATCAGCGGCGGCCTGTACGCGTCCGGATCGACGAGCGGGAATGTCAAGGTTGATGTCAACGGTCCGCTGTCGATCATCGGCAGCATCGCGTCGACCTTCTACGACGTGAACATCACCAACAACCAGAACGGCGCGACGTCGTCGATCAAGACGACGCTGTTCGCCGGCCGCGACATCAACATCACGGTGACCGGGCCTCTGGACGTCGACGTTGGCGCTCCTTCCGGCAGCGGTTCTGCGGGCCACGACCTCAACATCACGCAGAACAGCCTGGCCGCCGGCAACACGACGACGATCGCCGGCCACTTCGACGTGAACAACGACATCAACATCGTCAACAACGGCGGCACGTCGACCAAGCTGTACATCGACGGCACGCTGCATACGTTCGCGCTCTACGACGGTTACAGCCTGATCAACGTGTTCAGCGGTGGCGACCTGCGCCTGGGTCCGGTCAACGGCGGCTTCGGCAATTCGTCGACCAGCGACGTCTGGGTGGCGGCGAACGGCCTGAACGTGGCGCTGACCGGTACGATCAGCGCGGACGACGAGTTTGCCTTCATGGCGCCGAACGCGCTGACCAAGATCTACACGAGCGCCGTGGTCACGGCGCCCGACGTCGACCTGACGGTGCTGAACCTGCGCGGGGTGCAGGACGGCGGGGCGGCGTACACGTCGGTGGGGCAGAAGCCGACGACGCAGTTCGTCACCAACGACTTCAACGTGGTGGCGACCGGCACGGTGAACAGTCCGATCACCGGCAACACGAACTGGCTGACCAACCAGATGCAGATCAAGGCGATGAATGCCGGCTCACCGGTTTTCGTCGACTTCTCGGCGGTGGGCGGCGGCTTCCAGACGATCAACCTGGGGGTGACCGGCGACGTGATCCTGACGTCGGGGGCGACGGGGACGCCGTTCTCGATCGTGGGGTTTGCGACGCCGCTGATCTTCGTGCCGCCGCTGGTGGCCAATGGCGGCAGCCAGCTGATCGTGAACGCGTCGGGGAACATGGACGTGAACGGGGTGGCGGGGCCGGGGTTCCCGCTGGCGCCGGTGTCGTTCCAGTTCCCGGGCGGGGTGGCGCTGAAGGCGGGGGGTTACCTGAGCCTGAACACGCCGCTGTACAACGCGTGGACGCTGAGTCCGGCGCCGTACCAGGGGGTGTTCTTCGAGGCGCCGACGATCATTGCCAGCGGCTACGTGGCGACCAACCCGGGCTCGTGGGTGAACTACAGCAGCTACCCGGTGACGGGGCCGTCGAACACGTACTCGATCAACCAGGTGGCGCCGACGTTGTTCCAGTTCGTGAGCACGCCGGAGGCGATCCACAACAACACGTTCTCGCTGAAGGCGATCGGGCAGCCGTTCTGCACGACGCCGAACCCGCCGTCGCCGTGGGCGCCGGGCTGCTAAGCTGCACGTCAGACCTGCGAAGTGTTGCAAAGGGCGCCTCCGGGCGCCCTTTTTTTCCATGTTTTGCGCCAGGAAGGCGCGTGCAGGGCCTTGGAGACGGATAGGCGGAGTAGCATGGGCGGGTCAGAACGGGGGCCCGATGCGGCGCCGGCACCTTTCACGAAACGCGCGAGGAAAGCACATCATGAGAACAGTACAGCGAGGACGTTTTGTGGCGAAGCCGGTGGCGCTGGCGCTGGCGTTGGCGTTCGCGGGGACCGATGCGATCGCCGACCCGACGCCGACGCAGTTGCCGGGCGGCGGCCTGATCCGGGCCGTGAGCACGGGTACGACGATTTCCTCGCCATCGGTGTTCTACTTCGTGGGCGGGGTGGGCGGTGCCGGCGACCAGGTCGTCAACGGCTCGCCGGGCGCGCCGTTCTTCCCGGGCAGCATCCAGCTCAACAACGCGGGCACGATCGCGCGGGCGGTGATCCGCTGGGGCGGCAACTCGGGCTCGCTGGAATCGTTCAATCCGCAGGGTTTCAACATCGGCCAGAACGCCACGGTGTTCTTCACGACGTCGGCGACAGTGACCAGCGCTGCGGTACTGAACATCGACGCGTCGGGCAATCCATCGCAGATCTTCGGCAAGCTGATCGGCACCTCGGACACCAAGCTAGGCACGGGCGCCGTGATTCCAGGCGTGGGCGGCGGCGCTGCGCCGGCGATCTTCGTGGCGAACACCAACGGCGTGATCGTCGGGCCGCTGGGGCAGGTGCAGTCTCCGACGGGTGTCGCGCTGATCGGCGCCCAACTGACCAAGACTAACCCGCTGGATGCGGTGCCGACGACGGCGGAGTGGGACTTCGTCGCCAACAACGGCGCCGGCGTGGCGTTCCTGGACGTCTCTACGGGCATCGGCAACAAGTCGAAGATCGACGTGCGCGGCTTCATCGACGGCGGAGGCGCGCTGTTCAACACGCCGGCGGACTTCGTGCTGCTGGTGGGCGGCGACATCGTGAACACCGGCAATATCTTCGGTCGCAAGATCAACGTCCTGGCCGGCATGCAGGGCTATGCGTCGGCGACGGCGTCGGACACGGTGAACGGCGTTTCGAAGGTGCCGGTGCAACGGCTGTTCAACGTCGACACGGGCAACATCCTGGTCGGCCCGACGGTCGGCTTCGGCGAGTGCTCGACGAGTGCGGCCTGCCTGCAGATTTCGCGCCAGGGCTCGACGTTCGTCAACACCGGTTCGATCGCCTCCAAGGGCCTGGGCGGCTACGTCGTGATCGACGCCGCAAAGGGCGTGCGCACCGGCACGCTGGGCGACACGAACGAGCTGGTCGGCATCTTCTCCGACAACACGTTCTTTTCGAATGTGTACGAGGCGGGCGGCAACACGGAGATCTACAACGTGGTCACCGGCTACACGACCGGCGTGACGCTGGGCTTGTTTGGCGTCAACCTGGCAGCGGGCTGGGACGGCGACGTGACGATCAACGCGCTGACGCGCGGCTCGGAGCCGTCGAGCATCACGACGGTCAGTGCCGTCGGCATCCGTGGCGTGAACGTGCACATCGACAGCACGATCAACAACACGGCGACGTCCATCAACGCGGGCGCGAATCTCACGATCCAATCGACGAACTCGCTGACGACAACCGCGGCGATCGGCGCCGGCAACAACGTGAACATCACCAACAGCGGCGCCGGCGGCATCAACATCGGCGCGGACGTCTTCGCCAATCGCGACAGCGACCCAACGGGCTCGGTAACGGTGACCAACACGCCGGCCGGCTCGCCGACGACGATCAGCGGCGGCCTGTACGCGACCGGCACGACCACGGGCAACGTCAACGTCAACGTGAACGGGCCGCTCAACATCGTCGGCAGCATCTCGTCGCTGGCCTACGACGTCAACATCACCAACAACCAGAGCGGCGCGTCGTCGTCGATCAAGACCACCCTCTACGCCGGGCAGGACATCAACATCAGCGTGACCGGTCCGCTGGACATGGACGTCGGCGCGCCGAACTACAGCGGGTGGGCGGTACGCGACATCAACATCACGCAGAACAGCCTGGCGGCAGGCAACACGACGACGATCGCCGGCAGCTACGTCGCGTACAACGACATCAACATCAACAATCTGGGCGGTACGTCGACCAAGCTGTACATCGACGGTTCGTTGTCCGCGTACCCGGTTCTCACCGGCGACAGCCAGATCGTGGTGTTCAGCGGCGGAGACCTCCGCCTGGCGACGGTGTCCGCCGGGCTCCAGGGATCGGGATTGAGCACCACCCCGGATCTGTGGGTGCGGGCCAACGGCCTCAACGTTTCGCTGACCGGCCCGGTCTTCGCGGAAGACCAGGCCAATTTTCTGACGCCGAACGCGCTGACCAAGATATGGACAAGCGCGGTGATCACGGCGGTCGACGTGAACCTGAACGTGCTGAACCTTCGCGGGGTGCAGGACGGCGGGGCCGCGTACACCGCCGTGGGGCAGAAGCCGGCGGCGCAGATCGTGTCGAACGACGTGAACGTCGTGGCGTACGGGAGCGTAAGCAGCCCGATCACCGGCAACACGAACTGGCTGACCAATCAGGTGCAGATCAAGGCGATGAACCCCGGCGCCCCGGTATGGCTCGACTTCTCGGCGGTGGGCGGCGGGTTCCAGTCGATCAACCTGGGGGTGACCGGCGACGTGCAGCTGACGTCGGGGGCGACGGGGACGCCGTTCTCGATCGTCGGATTCGCGACGCCGCTGATCTTCGTGCCGCCGCTGGTCTCCAACGGCGGCAGCCAGCTGATCGTGAACGCGTCGGGGAACATGGACGTGAACGGCGTGGCGGGGCCGGGGTTCCCGCTGTCGCCGGTGTCGTTCCAGTTCCCGGGCGGGGTGGCGCTGAAGGCGGGCGGGTACCTGAGCCTGAACGCGCCGCTGTACAACGCGTGGACACTGACGCCGGCGGCCTTCCAGGGGGTGTTCTTCGAGGCGCCGACGATCATCGCCAGCAACTACGTGGCGACCAACCCGGGCTCATGGGTGAACTACAGCAGCTACCCGGTGACAGGGCCGTCGAACGCGTTTTCGATCTCCGAGCCGACGTCTGCGACGTTCCAGTTCGTGGCCACACCGGGGGCGATCCACAACAATACGTACTCGCTGAAGGTGCTCGGGCAGCCGTTCTGCACGACGCCGAACCCGCCGTCGCCGTGGGCGCCCGGCTGCTGATCCCGCACGCCAAGCCTGAGAAGTGTTGCAAAAAGGCGCCTTCGGGCGCCTTTTTTGTGCGATTTCCTTGACTTGACACGGCTTCCGCCTGCATCCCGACCGGCCAACGGTGTACCATCGCACGGTCGTGTCTTGGCGTCGGAACCGGCTCGCCCGTACTGACCGCCGCACATCCATCTCTACGAACGGAGAAAATTGCCCATGAAAGCAGCTCAGCGAGGACGTTTTGCGGTGAAGCCGGTGGTGGCGGCGCTGGCGTTGGCGTTCGCGGGGGTCGATGCGATGGCCGACCCGACGCCGACGCAGTTGCCGGGTGCGGGCCTGGTTCGCGCGGTGAACACCGGGACGACGATCAGCTCGCCGAGCGTGGGCGGTGTTGGTTTCCCGACGTGGTGTATCACGGCCTTCTGCGGCCAGACCGGCGGGGTCGCCGGCAGCCAGGTCTTCAACGGCACGCTGGCGGCGGGCGGTTTTCCGGGCTCGATCCAGCTGAACAACGCGGGGACGATCGCGCGGGCGGTGATCCGCTGGGGTGGCAATGGCGGCTCGCTGGAGTCGTACAACCCGGCGGGTTTCAACATCGGTGCGAACGCGACGATGTACTTCACGTCGTCGTCGACGGTGACCAGTGCGGCGGTGCTGAACATCGACGCGTCGGGGAATCCGTCGCAGATCTTCGGTCGGCTGATTTCGACGGCGGATGCGAAGCTAGGCGGGGCGACGGCGATCTCGGACGGCGTGAACACGTCGGGTGGGGCGGCGCCGGCGATTTTCGTGGCGAACGCGAGCGGCGTGATCGTGGGCTCGACGGGTGAGATCCACGGGCCGAACGGGATTGCGCTGATCGGTGCGAACCTGAACGGTGGCGGGTCGCTGAGCACGGCGGAATGGGACTTCGTGGCCAACAACGGCGCGGCGACGTCGTTCCTGGACGTGACGGGCGGGCAGTCGACGGTGGACGTGCGCGGGTTCCTGTACGGCGGGACGGTGGGGATCAACACCAACACGCCGGCGGCCTACGTGCTGCTGGTCGGCGGCAACGTGATGAACACGGGCAACATGTTCGGCAGCAACGTGAACGTGCTGGCGGGCATGCGCGCGTACGGCAGCGCGTCGATCTCGGACACGGTGAACGGCGTCTCGAAGGTGCCGGTGCAGCGGCTGTTCAACGTCGACACCGGCGCGATGACCGTCGGCCGCAATGAATGCACCAGCGGCGCGGCGTGCCTCGAGATCTCGATGAGCGGCGCGACGTTCGCGAACGACGGCTCGCTGTCGTCCACGAAGGTGGGCGGACCGGGGCTGATCACGATCGGCGCGGCGAAGGGCATCCGCACGGGCACGCTGGGCGACAAGAACCCGCTGGTCGGCCTGTACGCGGACTCGGGCATTTACACGGACGTGTACGAGGCGGGCGGCAACACCGAGATCTACAACGTGGTCCGCGGCTACTCGCTGGGCACGACCCTGCCGTTCCTGCGCGTCAACCAGGACACCGGCTGGAACGGCGACGTCACGCTGAACGCGCTGACGGTGGGCTCGGCGCCTTCGAGCATCACGACGGACGGCGTCGTCTCAATCCGCGGCGTGAACGTGCACATCGACAGCACGATCAACCACACGCTGACGGGCATCACGACCAACCCCGATCTCAATATCACGTCCACCAACTCGTTGACGACGACGGCGGCGGTGGGCGCCCGCGGTGACGTGTTTATCACCAACTCGGGTGCGGGCGGTATCAACATCGGCGCCGACGTGATAAGCAACCGGGATGGCGGGGTTGACGGCAGCGTTTTCGTCACCAATTCGGCGGCCGGCTCGCCGACGACGATCAGCGGCGGCCTGTACGCGACCGGTTCGACCACCGGCAACGTCAACGTCGACGTCAACGGTCCGCTGTCGATCATCGGCAGCATCGCGTCGACCTTCTACGACGTGAACATCACCAACAACCAGAACGGCGCGACGTCGTCGATCAAGACGACGCTGTTCGCCGGCCGCGACATCAACATCACGGTGACCGGGCCTCTGGACGTCGACGTTGGCGCTCCTTCCGGCAGCGGTTCTGCGGGCCACGACCTCAACATCACGCAGAACAGCCTGGCCGCCGGCAACACGACGACGATCGCCGGCCACTTCGACGTGAACAACGACATCAACATCGTCAACAACGGCGGCACGTCGACCAAGCTGTACATCGACGGCACGCTGCATACGTTCGCGCTCTACGACGGTTACAGCCTGATCAACGTGTTCAGCGGTGGCGACCTGCGCCTGGGTCCGGTCAACGGCGGCTTCGGCAATTCGTCGACCAGCGACGTCTGGGTGGCGGCGAACGGCCTGAACGTGGCGCTGACCGGTACGATCAGCGCGGACGACGAGTTTGCCTTCATGGCGCCGAACGCGCTGACCAAGATCTACACGAGCGCCGTGGTCACGGCGCCCGACGTCGACCTGACGGTGCTGAACCTGCGCGGGGTGCAGGACGGCGGGGCGGCGTACACGTCGGTGGGGCAGAAGCCGACGACGCAGTTCGTCACCAACGACTTCAACGTGGTGGCGACCGGCACGGTGAACAGTCCGATCACCGGCAACACGAACTGGCTGACCAACCAGATGCAGATCAAGGCGATGAATGCCGGCTCACCGGTTTTCGTCGACTTCTCGGCGGTGGGCGGCGGCTTCCAGACGATCAACCTGGGGGTGACCGGCGACGTGATCCTGACGTCGGGGGCGACGGGGACGCCGTTCTCGATCGTGGGGTTTGCGACGCCGCTGATCTTCGTGCCGCCGCTGGTGGCCAATGGCGGCAGCCAGCTGATCGTGAACGCGTCGGGGAACATGGACGTGAACGGGGTGGCGGGGCCGGGGTTCCCGCTGGCGCCGGTGTCGTTCCAGTTCCCGGGCGGGGTGGCGCTGAAGGCGGGGGGTTACCTGAGCCTGAACACGCCGCTGTACAACGCGTGGACGCTGAGTCCGGCGCCGTACCAGGGGGTGTTCTTCGAGGCGCCGACGATCATTGCCAGCGGCTACGTGGCGACCAACCCGGGCTCGTGGGTGAACTACAGCAGCTACCCGGTGACGGGGCCGTCGAACACGTACTCGATCAACCAGGTGGCGCCGACGTTGTTCCAGTTCGTGAGCACGCCGGAGGCGATCCACAACAACACGTTCTCGCTGAAGGCGATCGGGCAGCCGTTCTGCACGACGCCGAACCCGCCGTCGCCGTGGGCGCCGGGCTGCTAGGCCGCGCTTCGAATCTGCAAAGTCCTCGCAAGGGCGCCTTCGGGCGCCCTTGTTTCATGCGGATCGCCGGAACCGGATGCGGGTAAAATAGATGGCGGGTTCTGGCGCGGCGGCGACGGAAGGGCGCGGGTTCTTCCCGAGCATCGCGCTGATGCGCGCCGTGGCCGCGCTGCTCGTCGTGTACGACCACCTGGTGGGCATCTGGCTCGAGCGCAGCAAGGTGGCGTTCGCGCCGGCGGCGTTCGCCGACCGCTGGTTGTTCGAGCCACTGCACATCATGGCGCACGGCGGGTCGCTGGCCGTCGCGTTGTTCTTCCTCGTGAGCGGATTCGTGATCGTATTCGTCGCGCAGCGCGAGACGCTGCGCCAGTTCGCCATCCGGCGCCTGCTGCGGATCTATCCGCCGCTGTGGGCGTCGAGCGTGATCCTGATCGTCATCTTCGCCGCCATCCTGGCCGCGCCGTCGTCGCACGTGCTGCATCGCTACGCGGCCAACAGCGCGCTCGCGAGCGACAGCCCGGCCGCCGACACGCTGCTGGCCCTCACGCTCGGCAACTACCTGGCGGGCACGCCGCCGGTGAACGGCGTGGCCTGGACGCTCGTGATCGAGGTGTTCTTCTACGTGTGCGTCGCGCTGCTGCTGCCGCTGCTGAAGTCGCGGCCGCGGCTGGCGCTCGCCGTCGCGTTCGCCGGGCTGGCGCTGCTGCAGGCGTGCGCGAAGACGAGCGGATTCGTGTTCCTGCTCGCGGTGAACGGCGTCTACGTGTCGTACCTGTTCCTGGGAAGCCTCGTCTATTTCCGCTGGGACGGCCGCATCGGCAACCGCTTCTTCCTGGCCGGCAGCCTGGCGTTCGCCGGCCTGTTCCTGCACGGCGTGCGCGAGATCGTGCTGGAGGCGCCGTGGACGTTCGCCGACTACGGCGTGTCGTACCTGCTCGCATGGCTCTGCTTCGTCTGCTTCCTGCTGCTCGACGACCGCATCCGCCTCGGCCGCGTCTCGGACTTCTTCTCGCGCATCTCGTACTCGCTCTATCTCAACCACGGCGGGCTGGGCCTGATGGCCATCACGCTGCTCTTCCCGTTCCTCGGCTACCCGCTGTCGCTGCTCGTTGCGTTCGGGCTCGTCGTCGCGGTCAGCGCGGCGTCGTGGCGTTACGTCGAGGTCCCGTCGCAACGCCTTGCGAAGCGGCTCACCGCTGCGCCGGGCGCCTGAACGCCGTCACTCCGGAGTGTCATTCGTGAACAGCCACCGCATCCCCCTCGCCCTCGCGTTCGCGCTCGCCGTCGCCGCCTGCACGTCCGCGCAACCCGAGTTCGTCCGTCCGGCCGGCGCGCCGACGTTTCCGCCGACGCAGTTCGTCGAAATGCTCGAAGCGGCGCCGTCGCGCCCGTACGTCGAGATCGGCGTCATCGACGTGCCCGGCGAGCCGGGGGTGCTCCGCACGCAGGCGCTCGCGCAGATCCGCGCCAAGGCGCAGCAGATCGGCGCGGACGCGGTGATCCTGCAGGACCTGAGCCGCACGGCGCCGGCGAGCCAGCGACTCAACCCGACCACGGGACAGATGGAAGCGACCGGAGGCCAGGTCATCCCGGCGTTCAAGGGCGTTGCCATCAAGTTCAAGTGAAGGAAGTCCCAGCAATGAATGCACCCATGACGAGCACGTACGACCGCCTGCCGTACACGAGCCGGTCGTTTCCACAGACGCTCCCCGATCGCGTCGGCGCCATTGCGCGCGTCTTCGGCATGACGCCAACGCCGGGCGGCGCCGCGCGCGTGCTGGAGATCGGCAGCGCGAGCGGCGGCAACCTGCTGCCGATGGCCGCCCGCTGGCCGCAGGCGCAATTCGTCGGCATCGACCTGTCGGCACGGCAGATCGAGGACGGCCGGGCGATCGTCGCGCAGCTCGGACTCGCCAACGTCGAGCTGCGGCACATGAACCTGATGGACGTCGACGAATCGTTCGGCCGCTTCGACTACATCATCGCGCACGGCGTCTATTCGTGGATCCCGCCGGCCGTGCAGGACAAGCTGCTCGCGATCTGCAAGCACAACCTCGCGCCGCAGGGGGTCGCCTACGTCAGCTACAACACGAACCCCGGCTGGCGGATGCGCGGGATGATCCGCGACATGATGGTCTACCACACGCGGCAGTTTTCCGACGTGGGAGTTCGCGTGCAGCAGGCGCGCGCGCTGCTGGACTTCCTCGCGCGGTTCGTGACGACCGAGAACAACGACCCGTACGGGCTGCTGCTCAAGCGCGAGGTCGAGACGCTGCGCATGATGGACGACTCCTACCTGGCGCACGAGCACCTGGAGGAGATCAACGAGCCGCTGTACTTCCACCAGTTCGCCGAGCGCGCGTCCTCGCACGGGCTGCAATACCTGGGCGAGGCCGAGTTCAACACGATGCTCGCGTCCAACTTCCCGCAGGAAGTCGCCGACACGCTGCGCAACATCGCGCCGAACATCGTGCAGATGGAGCAGTACATGGACTTCCTGCGCAACCGGCCGTTCCGGCAGTCGCTGCTGGTGCACCAGGACGTTGCGCTGAACCGCAACCTGGACTGGCGCTGCGTCGAAGGCCTGTACGCGTCGTCGCCGCTGCGCGCGGAGTCCGCGACCGTCGACCTGCGATCGACGGCGACCGAGCGCTACACGGTCACGCCGGGCGGAACGTTCGTGACGCCCGAGCCGATCGCCAAGGCGGCGATGGCCGTGCTCGCCGAACGCTGGCCGCAGACGATTGCGATCTCCGACCTGCGGACCGAGGCGCGGGCGCGCCTGGCCGCGCTCGGCGATCCCATCACCGTCGTCACCGCACAGGACACCGAGTACGTCAACTCGGACATGCTGCGCTGCTTCGCCGCCGGGCTCGTCGAACTGCGCCTCGAGCCGCCGTCGGTCACCGTCGCCATCGGCGAGCGCCCGCGCGCGATCGCGCTCGCGCGGCTGCAGGCGGCCAGGGGCAACATCGTGACGAACCTGCGCCACGAACTCGTCAATCTCGACGAGCTGTCGCGGCAGCTCTTGTGCCACCTGGACGGCGAGCGCGACGGCGCCGCGCTGCGCGATGCGCTGGCCGACCTGATGGCGAAGGAGGTGCTGCTGATCAAGCAGGGCGACAAGGTGATCCGCGATCCCGACGAGATCCGCAAGGTGCTCGACATCGCGCTGCCGCAGAGCCTCACGAGGCTGGCCCGGTCGGGCCTGCTCGCGGCATGACGGCGGCGACTTCCGCGAGCGCGGCGCTCGACATCTCGATCGCCGCCTCGCCGAACCTGGCGCCGCTGCTCGCGCAGCTGCGCACGACGCTGCTGATCTCGACGTACGAGGCCGGCGCGCTCGTGATGGTGCGCTCGCTCGGGACCGCGCTGCACGTGCACATGCTGAAGGTCGACCGCGCGATGGGCGTGGCGGCCTCGGGCAGGCGGCTCGCGATCGGCACGCGCCACCGGATCCTCGAATTCTCGAACATGCCGGTGCTGGGCCCGCACCTGCCGCACGCGTCGCCCGGGCAGCCGGTGCCCGACGCCTGCTTCGTCCCGCTCAATTCGCACGTGACCGGCGAGATCGACCTGCACGAGATGGCGTGGGCCGGCGACGAGCTGTGGTTCGTCAACACGCGCTTCTCGTGCCTGTGCACGCGCGACGCGCTGCACAGCTTCGTGCCGCGCTGGCGGCCGAGGTTCGTCGCGAAGCTCGCCAGCGACGATCGATGCCACCTGAACGGCGTCGCGATGCTCGAGGGCCGGCCCGCGTACGTGACCGCGTTCGCGACGAGCGACGCGCCGGAAGGCTGGCGTCCGCAGCGCACGACCGGCGGCGTCGTCGTCGACGTCGGTTCCGGCGAAGTGGTCGCCGGCGGCCTCTCGATGCCGCACTCGCCCCGCGTCTACCGCGACACGCTGTACGTGCAGGAATCCGGACGCGGGACGCTCGCCCGCGTCGATCGCGCGAACGGACGACTCAACGAGGTGATCGCGCTGCCCGGCTTCACGCGCGGCCTCGACTTCGCCGGCGACTTCGCGTTCGTCGGCATGTCGAAGGTGCGCGAGAGCAAGTCGTTCGGCGGCACGCCGCTGACCGAGGCGGTGGACGTCGA
Source organism: Burkholderiales bacterium (assembly GCA_046347755.1). Lineage (GTDB taxonomy): Bacteria > Pseudomonadota > Gammaproteobacteria > Burkholderiales > Casimicrobiaceae > VBCG01. The sequence goes on from JAXMFM010000003.1 coordinate 412,394, forward strand.
GAAGCGCTTCTGCGGCGTCCAGGCCGTCAACGTCGTTACCGGCCGCGCCGAAGCGTTCCTGCAGTTCGAGTCGGGTGTCGGCGAGATCTTCGCCGTGCAGGCGCTGCACGACATCCGCTACCCGGCGTTCGTCGACGACGTCGACCCGCTGATCGGCACGTCGTACATCCTGGCGCAGGAAGCGCTCGACCAGATGTAGCGACCAGGCGAAACGGGGGGCGACGTCGCCCCCCGTGTGCAGGAGCGCTATCCCGTCAGCAGCCGCGCCCGACGCACGCGTTCACGGTCTGCGTCAGCGTGTTGCTGGTCGCGCCCGGATTCCCGCCGTCGCCGCTGTAGACCGCCGTCACGCTGTGCACGCCCTGCGTCAGCACGTTGCTGATGCACGATGCGGTCCTCATGTTGCCCGATCCGGTCACCGGCTGCAGCGCGCACCCGGCGATCGAGACCGCGCCGTCCTTGAAGTTGACGGTGCCGGTGGGATTGATGCCGTTCACGTTCGCCGTGAACGTCACGAACGCACCCGCCGTCGACGGATTGGGCGCGCTGCCAAGCGTCACCACGGTGCCGGCGGCGGCGTTGACGACCTGCGACAGCGCCGGGCTCACCGACGACGTGTTGCCGGCGTTGCCGGCGTAGGACGCCGTGATGCTGTGCGTGCCCTGCGTCAACAGCGACGTCTGGCATTGCGCGGAGGGCGTGTTGCCGCCGCCGGACAGCGCGACGCCGGAGCAGATCGTGGTGGCGCCGTCCTTGAAGTCGACGTTGCCGGTGGGGTTGGTGCCGGTCACGGTCGCCGTGAACGTCACCTGCGTGCCGACCGTCGACGGATTGGGATTGCCGACCACGGCCGTCGACGACACCGTCGGCGCGGGGTTGACGACCTGCGACAGCGCCGGGCTCACCGACGACGTGTTGCCGGCGTTGCCGGCGTAGGACGCCGTGATGCTGTGCGTGCCCTGCGTCAACAGCGACGTCTGGCATTGCGCGGAGGGCGTGTTGCCGCCGCCGGACAGCGCGACGCCGGAGCAGATCGTGGTGGCGCCGTCCTTGAAGTCGACGTTGCCGGTGGGGTTGGTGCCGGTCACGGTCGCCGTGAACGTCACCTGCGTGCCGACCGTCGACGGATTGGGATTGCCGATCACTGCGGTCGACGACACGGTCTGCCCGCCGCCGTTGATGACCTGCGACAGCGGCGCGCTGGTCGACGACGCGTTGTTGCGGTCGCCGCTGGTGTAGGCGGCGGTGAGGCTGTGCGTGCCCGCGGCGAGGCTCGAGATCGGGCAGGCGGCGGTCTTCGTGTTGCCGCTGCCGGTCAACGCGACGTTCACGCACGCGGCGATGTTCGCCGCGCCGTCCTTGAACGTGACGGTGCCGACGGGATTGGAGCCGGTGACGAACGCGGTCAGCGTGACCAGCTGCCCGGCGTTCGCCGGGTTGAGCGAGCTCGTGAGCGTCGTTCCGGGCGGCGTGGTGATCGATTGGGAAAGCGTCGTGCTGCTCGTCGACGGATTGCTGCCGTCGCCGCTGTACGTGGCGACGATGGGATGCGAGCCGGCGGTCAGCGTGGACGTCGAGCACTGCGCGGTCTTCAAATTGCCGGAGCCGACGAGCCCGACGAGGCTGCAGCCGGCGAGCGAGACGCCGTTGTCCTTGAAATTGACGGTGCCGGTCGGGTTGTTGCCGGTGACGGTCGCGGTGAACGTGACGTTGGCGCCGAGGGCGGCCGGATTGGCGGAGCTCGCGAGCGTCGTGCCGCTGGTGCCGGTGGCCGCGGAGGCGACCGCGGCTGCGGCGTTCAGGATGCCGCTGCCGCACAGCGCCGTCGTGCAGTTGCACGCGCTGGCCTGCGGAGTGGGATTGCACGCCGGACCCGGCGTCGGGAATACGCGCGCCGTGGTCTGGATCTTCGACAGCACCTGCGCCGGCGTGAGCGACGGATTGGCCGACAGCATCAGCGACGCGACGCCGCTGACGTGCGGCGTGGCCATGCTGGTGCCGGCGTAGCGCTCGTAGATGTAGCCGTTGGCGTTGGGCGACGTGGTGCCGCTGTTGATCGTCGACAGGATGTCCGGATCGACGCCGTCGGCATTGCCGCCGGGCGCGGCGATCTCCACGACCGCCCCGTAGTTGCTGTAGCGCGCGCGCGTGCCGTTCTTGATCGTCGCCGCCACCGTGATGACGCCGTTGCAGCTCGCCGGGCTGAAGTTGGCGGCGTTGCCGTTGTTGTTGCCGGCGGCGACGACGACGACGGCGTTCAGCGGCGGGCTGGTGGCCGTGGTGATGGCGCTCTGGGACGCCGAATCGCAGCTCCCGCCACCGCCCAGGCTGATGCTCAGCACCCGCGCCGGATTCGCGTTGGCCGGAACGCCGGCCACGCTGCCGCCCGCCGCCCACACGATGGCAGCCGCGATGTCGCTCGTGTACCCGCCGCACTTGCCGAGCACGCGCACCGGCACGATCTTGCTGACCCAGTTGATGCCGGCGATGCCGATGCCGTTGTTCGGGACCGCGCCGATCGTGCCCGCGACGTGCGTGCCGTGCCACGAACTGTTGGAAGCTCCACACGTCTGGAACCAATTGTAGGGAGGGGCCGCACTGCCCAACCCCGTGTTCTCCTGGCTGGTGATCCAGTCGCCCGGATCGGACGCATCGGTGTCGCGGCTGAGCATGTCGGGTTGCTGCAAAGACCACGTGCACGGACCCGGCTGGCCGTCGTTGCCGACCGCGCAGTCCGCGATCATGTCGTACCCGCCGACGAACCGGCCCGCCAGGTCCGGATGGTTGAACAGGGCGCCGGTGTCGATGACGGCGACGTTGATGGCGGCCGAGCCCGTGGTGATGTCCCACGCGGCGGGCATGCCGATGCCGCCGGTCGGGTCGAACAGGTCCCACTGATACCCGGTGTTGCACGCGCCAACGCTGGCCGACGCGTAGCAGGGATCGGTCGGAACGATCTGCGCGGTGCGGATGTAGTCGGGCTGCGCATACTCGATGTCCGCCGATTGCGCGATGCGCGCGGCGATCGCTTCCACCTCCGCGATCGGCAGCCGCTGCAGCATCTGCAGCACGTTGGCCCCGTCGTGCATGCCGCGCCGCCACGCGATCGGCACGCCCGCCAGCGCGGTCAGTTGGTCGATGCGGTCCGTGCCGAGCGGGAGGCCGGCCTTCGCGATGTTCGCGAGCGTCGGGTCGCGGTATTTGACGATCAGCCGGTCGGTCGGCCGGCCGGTCGTGTCGGGGACGGCCGGTCCTGGCGCCAGGCCGGCGTAGACGACGGTCGGATCGAGCCGCACGCGATTCATCGCGGCGCGCACGGTGTCGAGGTCGAGCGGCTGCCCGAGCTGGACGCGGAACGCGCCGTCTGTCGTGCGACCGGTCACCGTGAACGACGTGCCGAGCGCCGCCAGCAGCGCGTCCTGCAGCGCGGTCGGCATCGTCGCGCCGGGCGCCGCGTCGTCGCGGAAGCGCACGACCAGCGCATCGAAGTCGGCGGCCAGCGCGGCCGGAACCGGCGCCATCAGGCCGATTGCGCACACCGCCGCCAACCCCAGGCGCACGGCAAGTCGGGTCCACCGGCGGTCGCCGGCGCGCTGCATCGAAGAGGTGCGGATCATGTCGTTTCGAGCGATCGAGGTCGGCGCAGCGCGCGGGAAAGGGATTATGCCAGCGTCATTGGCCCGCAGCCATAGCTGCGTGGGCCCATGCGTGCAGACAATCCAGCCGGCCGTCGGTTCATCGGGGCTTGTAGTGAACGGGCGGGCGGACGGTGCGGACCGACGCACGCGACGTTCAACGCGGACGCGCGCGGCCAGCGTCGTAGGCGACAATGACGGGTTGTACCGTTCCGGCGGACCTTTCGCCCGGACGGCCGGCGCTCCACGCGCACCGATACGGCAAGACGCACACGGATGAACGCAGGCAACCCGGCCCCCGGCGCATCGCAGATGACGCTGGCGGAGGCATTGCGGCAGGCGATGGCGCTGCACCGCGCAGGTCGGCTGCCCGACGCCGAGCGGCTGTACCGCGCGATCCTGCGGGCCGTGCCCGACCAGTTCGACGCGCTGCACCTGCTGGGCGTGCTGGAGGCCGACCGCGGCAACCTGGATGCGGGGTGGCCGCTGCTCGCCCGGGCGCTCGAAGTCGATCCGTCGTCGCTGCCGGCGCAGGCCAACGCGGCCAACGTCCTCAACCGGATGCGACGACACGCCGAGGCGCTGGCTGCGAGCGAACGCGTGCTCGCCGCGCGCCCCGACGATGCCGACACGCACAACACGCGGGCGCTGGCGCTGCGCGGCCTCGCGCGACACGACGAATCGCTCGCAAGCTTCGACCGCGCGGTCGCGTGCAATCCCAGGCACGCGGTCGCGTGGACCAACCGCGGGCTTGCGCTGGCGAGCCTCGGTCGCGACGACGAGGCGCTGGCGAGCCACACGCACGCGCTCGCGATCGACGAGCGTTTCGCGCAGGCGTGGCACAACCGCGCGACGACGCTGGCCCATCAGAAGCGCAGCGACGAGGCGATTGCCGCGTTCGATCGCGCGCTCGAGCTCGACCCGGCGCTGGCCGAGGCGTGGAGCGGCCGCGGCAACGTGCTGCGCGCGCTGGGGCGGCACGCCGAGGCGCTGCGCGACGTCGACCGCGCGCTCGCGCGGATGCCGGACTTCGCCGAGGCGCTGTACGTGCGCGGCAACGTGCTGCGCGAGTCGGGTCGCTACGACGACGCGCTCGCGAGCTTCACGCGGGCGCTCGCGGCCAGGCCCGACTTTGCCCCCGCGTATGCGATGCGCGGCTACACGCTGCACTACCGCGACCGCAACGACGAGGCGGCGGAGGATTTCGCGCGCGCCGTCGCGCTCGATCCCGGCGACGCGTTCGCGCAGGGCATGCTGCTGCTGCTTCGGATGTACCAGTGCGACTGGCGCGAGCGCGATTCACTTCTGCAAGCGATGGTCGCGAGCGTGCGCGACGAACGCCCGGTGGAGCCGTTCGTGTTCGCCGTGCTGTCCGACTCCGCGGCCGATCAGCTTCGCTGCGCGACCACGGCGGCCCGGCGGACGGCGTCGTCGGTGCCGGCGCCGCTGTGGCGCGGCGAGCGGTACGCGCACGAGCGGATCCGCGTTGCCTACCTGTCGTCGGACTATCGCGAGCACGCGACGTCGTACCTGATGGCGGAGCTGTTCGAGCTGCACGACCGATCGCGGTTCGAGGTTGCCGCGGTGTCATGGCGACCCGACGACGGCAGCGGGATCCGCGCGCGGATCGCGGCGGCGGCCGAGCAGTTCATCGACGTGAGCGAGCGCAGCGACGGCGAGGTAGCCGTGCTGTTGCGGGAGCGGGAGGTGGACATTGCGGTGGACCTGAAGGGGTACACGTTCGATGCGCGGCTGGGGATACTGTCGCGGCGGCCGGCGCCGGTGCAGGTGAGTTATCTGGGGTATCCGGGCACGTTGGGGGCGGCGTACGTCGATTACCTGATGGCGGACGAGACGGTGATACCGGAGGAGGCGAAGCGGCACTATGCGGAGCAGGTGGTGTGGCTGCCGGACAGTTACCAGGTGAACGACCGGAAGCGGGCGATCGGGGCGACGCCGAGGCGGGCGGCGGTGGGGTTGCCGGAGGGTGGGGTGGTGTTCTGTTCGTTCAACAACAACTACAAGATCACGCCGGAGGTGTGGCAGGTGTGGATGCGGTTGCTGCGGGAGGTGGCGGGGAGTGTGTTGTGGTTGCTGGAGGGGAATGCGGCGGCGCCGGTGAACTTGCGGCGGGAGGCGGCGGCGCGGGGGGTGAGCGGGGAGCGGCTGGTGTTTGCGCCGCGGGTGGGGCTGGCGGAGCATCTGGCGCGGCAGCGGTGTGCGGACCTGTTCCTGGACACGCTGCCGTGCAATGCGCACACGACGGCGAGCGATGCGCTGTGGGCGGGGCTGCCGGTGGTGACGTGCCTGGGGCGGACGTTCGCGGGGCGGGTGGCGGGGAGTCTGTTGCGGGCGGTGGGTCTTCCCGAACTGGTGACGGGGACGCTGGAGGAATACGAGGCGGTGGCGCTGAAGCTGGCGCGCGAGCCGGAGTCGCTGGCGGCGGTGAAGGGGAAGCTGGCGGCGAACCGGCTGACGCAGCCGCTGTTCGACAGTGAGCGGTTCTGCCGGCAGCTGGAGTCGGCGTACGAGACGATGTGGGCGCGCGCGCAGCGCGGCGAGCCGCCGCAGGCGTTCGCGGTCCCGCCGGCCGCATGAGCCCGCCCTCGGTGACACAGATGCATCAGCGCGCCGCCGCATCGTTCCAGGCGGGCGACGTGTTCGAGGCGGACCGGTTGTGCCGCGCGATCCTCGCCGTCGATGCCGGCCATTTCGACGCGCTGTGCCTGATGGCGATGATGGCGATCCGGCGCGGGCAGCGCGACGAGGCGATCGCTTTGCTGGGGCAGGCGCTGGCGACCGACCCGCGATCGGCGGAGACGTGGACGCACCGCGCGAACCTGCTCAACGCGGCCGGCCGCTTCGCCGAGTCGATCGAGTGCTGCGACCGGGCGATCGCGCTGCGCGCCGACCAGCCGGAGACGTTCGTGGTCCGCGGCGTCGCGCATCACAGCGCCGGCCGCTTCGCCGACGCGCTCGCCGATTACGATCGCGCGCTGGCGCTGCGCCCGTCGTTCGCGGGCGCGCTGTCCAATCGCGCCGCGGCGCTGAAGGACCTCCAGCGCTACGACGAGGCGCTGGCCGCGTACGACCGTGCGCTGGAACTCGCGCCGGACCTGGGCGAGGCGCTGACCAATCGCGCGACGGTGCTGGTCGAGCTCGGCCGCTACGCCGAGGCGCTGGCGAGCTGCGATCGCGCGGTCGCGGTCGCGCCGGGATTCCACGAGGCGTGGCACAACCGCGGCGTCGCGCTCGTCGCGCTCAATCGCCACGACGAGGCGATCGACAGCTACTCGCGGGCGATCGCGCTGCAGCCCGACTTCGCGCCGGCGCTGCAAAGCCGCGCGTCGGCGCTCGGTTACTACAAGCTGTACGCGCAGGCGCTGCCCGACTACGAACGCGCGCTCGCCTGCGATCCGGACCTGCCGTTCGTGCGGGGCAACCTGCTGCACACGCGGCTGCACTGCGGACTGTGGGACGGCTACGCGGAATCCGTCGCGCGCCTGGTCGCGGACGTCCGCGCCGGCAAGCTCGCCTGCGAGCCTCTGACGTTCGTCGCGATCGGCGAACGCGCGGACGACGCGCTGACCGTGTCCCGCACGTGGAACCGGCACTACTACGCGCCGTCGCCGACGCCGTTGTGGCGCGGCGAGCGGTACGCGCACGAGCGGATCCGGGTGGCGTACCTGTCGGCGGATTTCCACGAGCACGCGACGGCGTTCCTGTTGGCGGAGCTGTTCGAATTGCACGACCGGTCGCGGTTCGAGGTGACGGCGGTGTCGTGGGGGCCGGATTCGGGCAGTGCGATGCGGGCGCGGCTGAAGCGGGCGTTCGAGCAGTTCATCGACGTGCGGGGGGTGAGCGACGCGGAAGTGGCCAGGCTGCTGCGGGAGCGGGAGATCGACATTGCGGTGGACCTGAAGGGGTACACGTTCGATGCGCGGCTGGGGATATTGGCGCGGCGGCCGGCGCCGGTGCAGGTGAGTTATCTGGGGTATCCGGGCACGTTGGGGGCGGCGTACGTCGATTACCTGATGGCGGACGAGACGGTGATACCGGAGGAGGCGAAGCGGCACTATGCGGAGCAGGTGGTGTGGCTGCCGGACAGTTACCAGGTGAACGACCGGAAGCGGGCGATCGGGGCGACGCCGAGGCGGGCGGCGGTGGGGTTGCCGGAGGGTGGGGTGGTGTTCTGTTCGTTCAACAACAACTACAAGATCACGCCGGAGGTGTGGCAGGTGTGGATGCGGTTGCTGCGGGAGGTGGCGGGGAGTGTGTTGTGGTTGCTGGAGGGGAATGCGGCGGCGCCGGTGAACTTGCGGCGGGAGGCGGCGGCGCGGGGGGTGAGCGGGGAGCGGCTGGTGTTTGCGCCGCGGGTGGGGCTGGCGGAGCATCTGGCGCGGCAGCGGTGTGCGGACCTGTTCCTGGACACGCTGCCGTGCAATGCGCACACGACGGCGAGCGATGCGCTGTGGGCGGGGCTGCCGGTGGTGACGTGCCTGGGGCGGACGTTCGCGGGGCGGGTGGCGGGGAGTCTGTTGCGGGCGGTGGGTCTTCCCGAACTGGTGACGGGGACGCTGGAGGAATACGAGGCGGTGGCGCTGAAGCTGGCGCGCGAGCCGGAGTCGCTGGCGGCGGTGAAGGGGAAGCTGGCGGCGAACCGGCTGACGCAGCCGCTGTTCGACAGTGAGCGGTTCTGCCGGCAGCTGGAGTCGGCGTACGAGACGATGTGGGCGCGCGCGCAGCGCGGCGAGCCGCCGCAGGCGTTCGCGGTCCCGCCGATCCCATGAACACGACGTCGATGTCGATCCCCGAAGCCCTCCGGCAGGCGGCTGCGCTGCAGAGTGCCGGCCGGCTGGTCGAAGCGCAGCAATGGTACGAGGCGATCCTGAACGCGCAGCCCGATCATTTCCAGGCGCTGCAGATGCTCGGACTGGTCCTGGCGCAGCGCGGCGAACTCGAGGCGGCACGCAACCGGCTCACGCGCGCGCTCGCGGTAAACCCGGATTCGGCGGCGGCCAACTCGGACCTCGGCATCGTGCTGAAGATGATGGGCCGGCTCGACGACGCGCTGCAGTGCCTCGACCGTGCGGTGCGGCTCAGGCCGGATTTCGCGGAGGCGATGACCAATCGCGCGGCGGTGTTGAGCGATGCCCGGCGCCACGCCGAAGCGCTGGCGAGCTGCGACCGGGCGCTGGCGATCAAGCCGGCGCTGTACGACGGATGGAACAATCGCGGCGTCGCGCTGATGGGGCTTGCGCGCTATGGCGACGCGCTCGCGAGCTTCGATCGTGCGCTGACGGCTCGGCCCGGGTCGGCCGAGGCGCTGCACAACCGCGCGACGGCGCTGCTGGCGCTGTCGCGATACGCCGAGGCGCTCGCGAGCTGCGACCGGGCGCTCGCCGTTGCGCCGAATCACGTCGACGCGCTGAACACGCGCGGCGTCGCGCTGCACCAGCTCGCACGCTTCGACGAGTCCATCGCGAGCTTCGACCGCGCGCTGGCGCTCGCGCCCGCACATCGTGCGGTCATCCAGAATCGCATCTCCACGCTGTTCGGCGCACGGCGGTTCGACGCGGCGATCCCGGCGCTCGAACAGGCGATCGCGCTCGACGCCGATGTCCGGTACGCGCACGGGCTGCTGCTGCATGCGCGGATGAACTGCTGCGACTGGCGCGGGCTCGCGGCCGCGCGCGCGGCGCTTTCGGCCGACGTGCGCGCGGGCAGGGCAGGGATTGAGCCGTTCGCGTACCTGGGCATCTGCGACGATCCCGCCGACCAGCTCGCGTGCGCCCGCATCGCGACCGCGCTCGAGCATCCGCCGTCGCCGACGCCGTTGTGGCGCGGCGAGCGGTACGCGTACGAGCGGATCCGGGTGGCGTACCTGTCGGCGGATTTCCACGAGCACGCGACGGCGTTCCTGTTGGCGGAGCTGTTCGAATTGCACGACCGGTCGCGGTTCGAGGTGACGGCGGTGTCGTGGGGGCCGGATTCGGGCAGTGCGATGCGGGCGCGGCTGAAGCGGGCGTTCGAGCAGTTCATCGACGTGCGGGGGGTGAGCGACGCGGAAGTGGCCAGGCTGCTGCGGGAGCGGGAGATCGACATTGCGGTGGACCTGAAGGGGTACGTTCGATGCGCGGCTGGGGATATTGGCGCGGCGGCAAAGCCGGTGCAGGTGAGTTATCTGGGGTATCGGGCACGTTGGGGGCGGCGTACGTCGATTACCTGATGGCGGACGAGACGGTGATACCGGAGGAGGCGAAGCGGCACTATGCGGAGCAGGTGGTGTGGCTGCCGGACAGTTACCAGGTGAACGACCGGAAGCGGGCGATCGGGGCGACGCCGAGGCGGGCGGCGGTGGGGTTGCCGGAGGGTGAGGGTGGTGTTCTGTTCGTTCAACAACAACTACAGATGCGCCGGAGGTGTAGCAGGTGTGGATGCGGTTGCTGCGGGAGGTGGCGGGGAGTGTGTTGTGGTTGCTGGAGGGGAATGCGGCGGCGTAGTGAACTTGCGGCGAGGAGGCGGCGGCGCGGTGAGCGGGGAGCGGCTGGTGTTTGCGCCGCGGGTAGGGCTGGCGGAGCATCTGGCGCGGCAGCGGTGTGCGGACCCTGTTCCTGGACACGCTGCCGTGCAATGCGCACACGACGGCGAGCGGTACGCTGTGGGCGGGGCTGCCGGTGGTGACGTGCCTGGGGCGGACAGGGCGGTGGCGGGGAGTCTGTTGCGGGCGGTGGGTCTTCCCGAACTGGTGACGGGGACGCTGGAGGAATACGAGGCGGTGGCGCTGAAGCTGGCGCGCGAGCCGGAGTCGCTGGCGGCGGTGAAGGGGAAGCTGGCGGCGAACCGGCTGACGCAGCCGCTGTTCGACAGTGAGCGGTTCTGCCGGCAGCTGGAGTCGGCGTACGAGACGATGTGGGCGCGCGCGCAGCGCGGCGAGCCGCCGCAGGCGTTCGCCGTCGCCGCTTCGCCGTCGCCGGCGGGCGTGCCGACTTGAACGCGACAGGGCGCCCCGTGGCGGACGTGCTGCGCGAAGCGACGCAGCTGCATGGCGCCGGTCGCCTGGACGAGGCGGAGCGGGCCTATCTCGCGGTCGTAGCGGTGGCGCCGATGCATTTTCCGTCTCTGCACATGCTCGGCGTCATCTCCGCGCAGCGTGGCCGCTTCGCCGAAGCGCGGCAGCGGCTCGCGCAGGCGCTGCAGGTGATGCCGCAATCGGCCGAGGCGCACTCCGACCTGGGGTCGGTGCTGAAGCTGATGGGCCTCCCCGAGGAGGCGCTGCAGAGCTTCGCGCGCGCGCTCGCCGTGCGGCCGGACTTCGTCGAGGCGCTGGGCAATCGCGCCGCCGTGGAAACGGAGCTCGGGCGGTTCGCGGATGCGCTCGCCACGTGTGACCGCGTGCTGGCGCTGAACGCGCAATGGCCGGACGGGTGGAACAACCGCGGGGTCGCGCTGCAGGGACTTGCGCGTCACGGCGAGGCGCTGGCGAGCTTCGAGCGCGCGCTCGAACTGCGGCCCGGTGCGCCGGTCGCGCTGCACAACCGGGCGGCCGCGCTGCTCGCGCTCGGCCGGCCGGCCGACGCGCTGGAAAGCTGCGAGCGCGCGCTGGCGCGAGCGCCCGACTATGCCGACGCGCTCGTCACGCGCGGCGTCGCACTGCACGAGCTCGCCCGGCACGAGGAGGCAATCGCGAGCTTCGATCGCGCGCTGACCCTGCGGCCGCGCTTCGCCAAGGCGCTGCAGAACCGTGGCGTCGCGCTGTCGTTCCTGCGGCGCCACGACGAGGCGGCGCGCGACCTCGCCGCTGCGCTCGCGCTCGACGCGTCGCTGCCGTTCGCGGACGGCGCGCTGCTGCGTTCGCGGCTGCAGTGCTGCGCGTGGGCGGACTTCGACTCGCTGCGCGATCGCGTCGTGCGCGGCGTGCGCGGCGGCGCGCCGGTATGCGATCCGTCCACGTTCCTCGCGGTGGCCGATGCGCCGGGCGACGCGCTCGCGTGCGCGCAGATCTGGGCGCGCAGGCTTCCGGCTCCGTCGCCGCTGTGGCGGGGCGAGCGATACGGACACGACCGCATCCGCGTGGCGTACCTGTCGGCGGACCTGCGCGAGCACGCGACGGCGTACCTGCTCGCGGAAGTGCTGGAACGCCACGACCGGTCGCGCTTCGACGTGACGGCGGTTTCGTGGGGGCCGGCAGAGACGAGCGCGATGCGGGCCCGGCTCGTCGCCGCGGTCGAGCGGTTCGTCGACGTGGAGGGGCGAGGGGACGAAGACGTGGCGAAGTGGCTGCGCGCGCAGGAGATCGACATCGCGGTGGACCTGAAGGGTTACACGTTCCAGGGCCGGCCGGGCATCCTGGCGCATCGGCCGGGTCCGGTGCAGGTGAGCTACCTGGGCTATCCGGGCACGCTGGGAATGCCGCACGCCGATTACGTGATCGGTGATGCGACCGTGATCCCCGAAGGCGCCGAGGCGGACTACCGCGAGTCCGTGATCCGGCTGCCGGACAGCTACCAGCCGAACGACCGGCAACGGGCGATCGCGGAGTCGACGCCGGCAAGATCGGCGCTGGGGCTGCCGGCGCGGGGTTTCGTCTTCTGCTCGTTCAACAACACGTACAAGATCGTGCCCGAGCAGTTTGCGGGATGGATGCGCCTGCTGCGCGAGGTCGAGGGGAGCGTGCTGTGGCTGCTGGAAGGCAATCCTCTGGTCTCGGGCAACCTGCGGCGGGAAGCGCAGGCGCGGGGCGTGGCGGGGTCGCGGCTGGTGTTCGCCCCCAGGCTGCCGCCGGCGGAGCATCTCGCGCGTCATCGGCAGGCGGACCTTTTCCTGGATACGCTGCCGTGCAATGCGCACACGACGGCGAGCGACGCGCTGTGGGCGGGGCTGCCGGTGGTGACGTGCCTGGGGCGGACGTTCGCGGGGCGGGTGGCGGGGAGTCTGTTGCGGGCGGCGGGTCTTCCCGAACTGGTGACGGCGTCGGCCGCCGACTACGAAGCGCTGGCGCTGCGGCTTGCCCGGCGGCCGGATGAACTGGCCGCGTTGCGCGAGAAACTGAGTGCCCACAGGCTGACCTGCGCGCTGTTCGACAGCGGGCGCTACGTGCGGCACCTCGAATCCGCGTACGAGACGATGTGGGCGCGCGCACAGCGCGGCGAGCCGCCGCGGTCGTTCGCCGTGCCGGCCAACGAATGACTCGCCGGGACCCGGGGATGCGCAATGTGCTGTAATTGGACACGATGAGCAAGACCTGCTTCTTCACCATCGTCTCCAACAACTACCGGCATTTCGCGCGGTCGCTGGTGGCGAGCGTGCGCGCGCACGATCCCGGTCTCGACGCGTTCGTCGCGATCTGCGACGGGCCGCTGGCCGCATCCGATCCGCGCGACGCGTTCGCCGAAATCTCGATCCGCGACCTCGGCCTGCCGCAGTTCGACCGCTTCACGTTCCAGTACACGATCCTCGAGCTCAACACGGCGATCAAGCCCTGGGTCTTCGCGACGCTGTTCGCGCGCGGCTACGAACGCGTCATCTACTTCGACCCGGACATCAAGCTCTACGGTCCGGTGGCGCCGATCCTCGCCCGCCTCGACGCCGCGCAGATCGTGCTGACGCCGCACCTGACCGACCGCCTCGACGACGGCCGCAAGCCGTCGGAGCTGCAGGTGCTGCAGTCGGGCAGCTACAACCTGGGCTTCATCGCGCTGAGGCGCACCGCGCAGACGACGCGTTTCGTCGAATGGTGGCAGAGCAAGCTCGAGCGCGACTGCGTCGTCGACATACCGCGCGGGCTGTTCACCGACCAGAAGTGGATCGACCTCGTGCCGGGCATGTACGCGGACGTTGCCGTCGAGCGCGACGCCGGCTGGAACGTCGCGTACTGGAACCTGAAGCACCGCGACGTCACGCGCGCCGACGACGGTTCCACGCAGGTGAACGGGCGCCCGCTGCTGTTCTTCCACTTCTCCGGCTTCACGCCCGGCGCCAGGATGCTCTCCAAGCACCAGGACCGCTTCACGATGGAGGGGCTGCCCTCGGCCGTGCGTGCGCTGACCGACGACTACGCCGCGGACCTCGCGCGCAACGGCCTCGACGAGTGCCGACAGCTGCCGTATGCGTTCGGCAGGTTTCCGAGCGGCGCGCCGATTCCCGATCTCGTCCGCCGCTGCTATCGCGAGGAATTTCCGTGGGACGAGCCGCATCCCGACCTGTGGACGGCCGCCGGCGAGCGTTTCGTCGTCGAATGGCTGAACCAGCCCGCGCCCGAGTACGGCAAGCCGTGGGTGACGCGCCTCGCCGCGACGCTCTACCGGCTGCGCCCCGACCTGCAGGCGGCGTTCCCGGACGTCGGCGGCAAGCACGGCAGGAGCTTCGCCCACTGGTTCGTCGAGCACGCGGCCGCGCAGGAGCGATTCCCCGACATGCTCGTCGCGCCGATGCGCGCGGCCGTCGAGGGGCGTCGCTCCGCGTCGGACGCGCACGTCGCGCGCCCCGACACGCGCGACGGACTGCCGGCCGAGCACGCCGACGCGGCCGCCGACACCGCGCAGGGCCCGCTGCGCGGCGCCTATCGAATGGCCTACCGCGTCGCGTGGGGCATCCGGCGCGCGGTCAAGCCGCTGACCACGCAGGCGTTTCGCCATCGCGTCCGCCATGCGCTGCTGCGCCGCGCGTACTTCGACGACAGCTACGCGACGCCGCCGCTGGTCACGCCGTCCGGTCCGGGCCACGGGCCCGCCGCGGCGCCGGCGCCGCCGGTCAGGAAATTTCCCGCGCACATGCGCCGGCACGGCCCCGTCGCCGATCCGGCGGACGACGGCGTCAACGTCGTCGGCTACCTGGCGGCCGAGAGCGGAATCGGCGAGTCGGCGCGGGCGATGCTGCGGATCGTCAAGGCGGCCGGCATGCCGGTCGCGCCGATCAACTTCCGCGTCGGCAACATGTCGCGGATGCGCGAATCGATCCCGGAGGTCACGGCGACCGAGCACCTGCATTCGATCAACCTGTTCCACATCAACGCCGACCAGATGTTCGTCGCGCACGACAGCCTGGGCGCGTCGCTGTTCGAAGGCCGCTACAACATCGGCTACTGGGCTTGGGAGCTGAAGGAGTTTCCCGACGCGTGGGTGCCCGCGTTCGACCTGCTCGACGAAGTGTGGGTTCCGTCGTCGTTCTGCCAGCAGGCGATCGCGATGAAGGCGCCGGTGCCGGTGCTGCGCGTTCCGCACTCGATCGAGGCGCCGGCGCTCGTCCCGGATCGAGCGCGGTTCGGCCTGGCACCCGACGACATCGCGTACTTCGCGATGTGCGATGTCTTGAGCGTGCCCGAACGCAAGAATCCGCTCGGCGTCGCGGAGGCGTTCCGCCGCGCCTTCCCTTCCGGCGAGCCGGTGCGCCTGTTCCTCAAGATCGGCAACCTGGAATTCCAGCCGGACTTGAAGTCGCGGCTCGGCGAGCTCGCGCGGACCGATCCGCGCATCACGCTGCTCGAAGGCTACCTGGCGCGGCAGGACCTGTGGACGCTGATGGCGAGCATCGACTGCTTCGTGTCGCTGCATCGCGCCGAAGGTTTCGGTCTCGGCATGGGCGAGGCGATGGCCTGCGGCAAGGCGGTGATCGCGACGCCGTGGTCCGGCAACGTCGACTTCACGCGCGTCGAGAACGCGCTGCTCGTCGACTACACGCTGGTCGAGCTGGCGCGCGACCTGGGGCCTTATCGCCGCGGCCAGGTGTGGGCCGAACCCGACATCGCGTCGGCGGCGCAGGCGATGCGGCAGGTCGCGAACTCGCGCGAACTGCGCGAACGGCTGGGCGCGCGCGGACTGGCCACGGTCGCCGCCGAGCTGGCGCCCGCCGCGCTCGCGCCGCTGGTCGTCACGCGCCTTGCGGCGATCCGCGCGCAGATCGCGTCGGCGGCGGCCGCGCGCCCGCAGCGTCAATAGGTCGTGCGCGGCTTGAAATAGTCGGTCCGGTCCATCGACGGTACGGCGACCTCCCTGACGTCCACGCCCTGCAGCAGCTTGAGCGGAATCGTCGCGCCGGCGCCGCCTCGCGCCCACACCTTCTTGTAGAACTCCGACTGCGTGCGCACGCTGTCGCCGGCCACGCCGAGGATGATGTCGCCGGACCGGATTCCCGCGCGATCGGCCGGCCCGTCCGGCGACACGCGCGTGACGACGAGCCGTCCCTGCACTTCGTCGGCCGCGACGCCGAGCCACGGCCGCGCCGGCCCCGCGCGCCGGCCGCCCTTCTCCAGGTCGGCGAGGATCGGCTTCAGCAGGTCGATCGGCACGAACATGTTGCCGGGAACCTTGGGATCGTCGTCGTTGGCCTCGCGGACGATCAGCGATCCCACGCCCACCAGCTTGCCGTCGCGGTCGAACAGGCCGGCGCCGCTCCAGTTGAGCGTCGGCGGGCTCGTGTAGATCGCCTGGTCGAGCGCGTATTCCCAGTTGCCGGAGAACGCGCGCTTGCTGACGATGAACGCGAACGACACGTTGTCGTCGCCGGAGGACGCGATCATCACCGGGTCGCGCTCGGCCACCCGCGCCGAGTCGCCGAGCGTCACCGGCTTGGCGTCGAGCGGCGTGATCGTGCGCAGCAGGCCGAAGCCCGTCGCATGGTCGTAACCGACGACGCGCGCGGCGAGCGTGCGCCCCTTGCTGTCGACGATGCTCACGCTGTCGGCCTCGACGATCAGGTAGCCGATCGTGAGGATCAGGCCGTTGTCGCCGATTACCACGCCGGTGCCCTCGCGCTCGCGGCCCAGGCTTGCCGAGCTGCGCGCGTCGGGCACCGCCTGCATCGTGACCTTGACGATGGCGCCGAACAGCCGGTCGGCGTCGACGCCTTCGGCCGGTTTCGCGGCGGACCTCTCGGCGTTGCGCTGCGCGTGCGCGGCGGGCGTCGCGACGAGCAGCAGCAGCGCGGCCAGCGCGACGGCGAGAGCGACGAGCGCGCGCGGCTTCGGCGATTCGTGGATTCGGGTCGCGGCCATGGGCGCCTCCCGGTGCGGGTCGCGGACGCGTCGGGGGCACCCGTCCGCACGAGGGGGCGGCGGGCCGTGCAATCCCCATCGACCGGCCCGCGCCGTTACTATAGCGCGCTGCGCACGCGACGCAACCGGACAAACGCGGCGCGCCGCCGCCGTCGCGAGTTAACCGGGTGGTGAACAGCGGCGCGCCTTCGTATAATCGGGCGAGAACCCGAACAAGCCGGCAGGGAGGATCGTCGTTGAAGACCGAAAGCATCGGCGTCGAGCGCGTCGAGGTGAACACGTGACCGCGCGCAGGAAGCCCGACGACCTGCGTTCGCACCGCTGGTTCGGCGAATCCGACATGCGCGGGTTCGGCCACCATTCGCGCACGGCGCAGATGGGCTACTCGCGCGCCGACTACCAGGGCAGGCCGATCATCGCGATCGTCAACACGTGGAGCGACATCAACGCGTGCCACACGCACTTCCGCCAGCGCGCCGACGAGGTCAAGCGCGGCGTGCTGCAGGCGGGCGGCTTTCCGCTGGAGATGCCGGCGCTCGCGCTGGCCGAGGTGTTCCAGAAGCCGACGACGATGCTCTACCGCAACCTGCTGGCGATGGAGACCGAGGAACTGCTGCGCTCGTATCCGGTCGACGGCTGCGTGCTGATGGGCGGCTGCGACAAGACCACGCCGGCGCTGCTGATGGGCGCGCTGTCGATGAACCTGCCGGCGATCTTCCTGCCGTGCGGGCCGATGCTGTCGGGCCATTTCCGTGACCAGAAGCTGGGCAGCGGGTCGGACGTCTGGAAGTACTGGGCGGAGAAGCGCGCCGGCAACCTGACCGACGCGCAGTGGCTCGGCATCGAGGAAGGGATCGCGCGCTCGCCGGGCCACTGCATGACGATGGGCACGGCGTCGACGATGACGTCCGCCGCCGAGGCGATGGGCATGACGCTGCCCGGCGCCGTGTCGATTCCCGCCGCCGATTCGCGCCACGCGCGCATGGCCACCGAGACCGGCCGCCGGATCGTCGACATGGTGTGGGAGGACCTCAAACCACGCGACATCGTTACGGCCGCGGCGATCGACAACGCGGTCACGACGGTGCTCGCGGTCGGCGGCTCGACCAATTCGGTCGTGCACATGGTGGCGGTCGCGCGGCGCGCCGGCGTGCCGATGTCGATCGACCGCTTCGACGAGATCGCCCGCCGCGTGCCGCTGGTCGCCAACCTGCGGCCGGCCGGCAAGTACCTGATGGAGGACTTCTTCTGCGCGGGCGGCCTGCGCGCGCTGCTCGCGGACATTTCCGACCTGCTCACGCTGTCCGCGCGCACGGTCAACGGCCGTACGCTGGGCGAGAACATCGCCGGCGCCGAGGTGTTCGACCGCGACGTGATCCTGCCGCGCGACCGCGCGCTGGTCGCGAAAGACAGCCTCGCGGTCCTGCGCGGCAACCTGGCGCCGAACGGCGCGGTGATCAAGCCGGCGGCGGCGGAGCCGCATCTGCTCAGGCACGCGGGACCGGCCGTCGTGTTCGCCGACTACAACGACATGGCGGCGCGCATCGACGACCCGGCGCTGCCGGTGACGAAGGATTCCGTGCTCGTGCTGCAGAACGGCGGTCCGCAAGGCGCGCCCGGCATGCCCGAATGGGGGCAGCTGCCGATCCCGAAGAAGCTGCTGGCGCAGGGCGTGCGCGACATGGTGCGCATCTCCGACGCACGGATGAGCGGCACCAGCTACGGCGCGTGCGTGCTGCACGTCGCGCCCGAATCGTTCGTCGGCGGGCCGCTCGCGTTCGTGCGCGACGGCGACGTCATCGAGCTCGACGTCGCGGCGCGCAAGCTGAACGTGCGGATCAGCGACGAGGAATTCGCTCGCCGCCGCGCGCAATGGTCGAAGCCCGCGCCGAAGTACGAGCGCGGCTACGGCGCGCTCTACCAGCAGCACATCACGCAGGCCGACCAGGGCTGCGACTTCGACTTCCTCGAAGGCACGGCGCCCACGGCCGAGCCCGAGATCCACTGAAACCGAGAATGCGCAACGTACCCGCGGACAAGCTCGTCGACCTCGTTGCCGCCGTCATGCAGGGCGGCGGATCGCAGCCGGAGGAAGCGCGCACGATCGCCCGGCGCCTCGTCGACTCCAACCTGGTCGGCCACGATTCGCACGGCGTGCTGCGCGTCGGCAAGTACCTGGAGTGGGTGCGCGAAGGGTGGCTGAAGCCCAACACGCCGCCTTCGATCGTGTTCGAAAGCGACACCATCGCGATCATCGACGGCAACTGCGGCTTCGGGCAGGTGACCGGCGAGTACGCGACGAAGCTCGGCATCGCGAAGGCCGCGAAGACGGGCATCGCGCTCATCGGCCTGCGCAATTGCGGGCATCTGGGCCGGCTCGGCGATTGGGCCGAGATGGCGGCCGCGGCCGGACAGGTGTCGCTGCACTTCCTCAACACGTCGGGTGCGCAGCGCGTGGCGCCCTTCGGCGGCGGCGACCGGCGGCTGTCCACCAATCCGCTCGCGATCGGCGTCCCGCTCGCCGGCGCCGATCCCGCGATCCTCGACATCACGACGTCGACGGTCGCCGAAGGCAAGCTGATGGTCGCGCTGAACAAGGGCGAGCAGGTGCCGGAGGGCTGGATCGTCGACAAGCACGGCAAGCCGACGACCGATCCCAGGGACTTCTACGACGGCGGCGCGCTGCTGACGATCGGCGCGCACAAGGGATCGGGGCTGTCGATCCTCACCGACCTGCTCGCCGGCGCGGTCACCACGGGCCGCAGCTCGGACCCGGACGACACGGTGCTGCGCAACAACATGCTGTCGATCTTCATCGCGCCGGCCGTCTACGACGGGCAGGGCACGGTGCTCGAAGAGGCGAAGCGCTTCGTCGACTACGTGAAGGCGTCGCCCCCTTCCACACCCGGCCAGCCGGTGCTGGGTCCCGGCGACGTCGAGCGACGCACGCGCGCCGCGCGTCTTGCGAACGGCGTGCCGATCGACGACAAGACGTGGGTGGATCTCGTCGAGGCGGCGAAGTCCGTCGGCATCGACGCGCTGCGCGCCGAACAATACCTGAAGTAGGAACCCAACCAGGTGGACACGATGCATCGATGCGTGAAATGGGCGGCGTTTGCGGTGCTCGCCGCGGTTGCGCCGCTGGCGGGCGCCCAGCAGCCATGGCCGACGGCCAAGCCGATCAGGATCGTCGCGCCGAGCACGCCGGGCGACGCGCCCGACGTCATCGCGCGGCTCGTCGCCGACAAGCTGTCGGTCGCGCTCGGCACGCAGGTCGTCGTCGAGAACAAGCCGGGGGCGGGCGGCGTCGTGGGTTCCGATGCGGTCGCCAAGTCCGCACCCGACGGCTACACGCTCATCATGGGCAACGCCGGCTCGCACGGCATCAATGCCGCCGTGTACACGAAGCTGCCGTACGACATCCAGAAGGACTTCGCGCCGGTGAGCCAGGTCGCGGTCGCGCCGAACGTGATGGTGATCAATCCGGCGGTGCCGGCGAACAGCGTCGCCGAGTTCATCGCGTACGCGAAGAGCGAGCCCGGCAAGCTGTCGTACGCATCCGGCGGCAACGGCAGCAGCGCGCACATGTCGATGGAACTGTTCAAGGCGATGGCCGGCGTGGACATCCAGCACATACCGTACAAGGGGTCGTCGCCGGCGCTGACCGACGTCGTCGCCGGGCAGGTCGTCGTGTTCATCGGCAACATGCCGCCCACGGTGCCGCTGGTGAAGGCGGGCAAGCTGCGCGCGCTCGCGGTCACGACGAAGAGCCGTTCGGCGCTGATGCCCGAGCTGCCGACGATCTCCGAGGCCGGCCTTCCCGGCTACGAGACCGTCGCGTGGTTCGGCGTGCTCGCCCCCGCCGGGACGCCGCCGGACGTCGTCAACCGGCTCTCGCAGGAGATCGGCAGGATCGCGCGCTCGCCGGAGATCCGCGACAAACTCCTCGCGATGGGCGCCGAGCCCGTCGGCGGCACGCCGGAAGAATTCAGGGCGGTCATCGACCGCGACATCGCGAAGTGGAAGCCGCTCGCGCAGAAGGTCGGCATCAAGGTCGACTGATTCCATGAGGACGATCGCCGCCGTCACGCCGGTCGTCGTCAACATCTCGCCGAAGACGAACTGGACGTTCGTCGAAGTCGCCGCCAGCGACGGCGCGACCGGCTGGGGCGAGTGCTCGCTCAACGGCTGGGAGCCGCTGCTCGTCGCGCAGGCGCAGATGCTCGCGCGAGACGCAGTCGGCCGGGACGTCGACGCC
The DNA here is from genome assembly GCA_046347755.1 of Burkholderiales bacterium. Lineage (GTDB taxonomy): Bacteria > Pseudomonadota > Gammaproteobacteria > Burkholderiales > Casimicrobiaceae > VBCG01. The sequence continues at coordinate 433,278 of JAXMFM010000003.1, forward strand.
GTCGGCGATCTCGTCGCCTATCTGCCGCACACGCCGGGCGGCCTCGTCGCGCACGCGGTGAAGAGCGCGGTGGAGCAGGCGTTGACCGACCTGCGCGCCCGCGCCAACGGCGTGTCGGTCGCGACGATGCTCGCCGCGTCGCCGCGCGCGGCGGTTCCCGCCTACGCGAACATCAACCGCAGCGTCGTCGACCGCGCGCCGGCGTCGTTCGCGGACGCCGCGCGCCGCGCCGTCGCGGCCGGGTATCGCGCGGTGAAGCTGGCGCCGTTCGACGGCGTGATCGCCGCGGATGCCGCGCACACGCCGATCGACGCGCGCACCCGCGCGGGCCTCGATCGCGTGTTCGCCGTGCGCGACGCCGTCGGTGCCGATGTCGCGGTCATGGTCGATTGCCACTGGCGCTTCGACGTCGATCGCGCCGAGGCGCTGTTGCGGGACATCGCGCCCGCGAAGCCGTACTGGATCGAATGCATGATTTCCGAGCACCCGCTGGGCTTCGGCTCCATCGCGCGCCTGACCGAACTCGCGCACGCGCAGGGCATGCGGACGGCGGGCGGCGAGACGATCGCCGGCGCCGACGCTGCGCTGGCGATGTGCGCGGGCCGGCTCTACGACGTTCTGATGCCGGACATCAAGTACGCCGGCGGCTTTGCCGGCATGCAGGCGATCGCAGGCGTCTGCGCCGGGCACGGCGTCGACTACGCGCCGCACAACCCGACCGGGCCGATCGCGCACGTCGCGAGCGTCCACGCGTGCGCGGCGGCGCCGACGCTGCTGTGGCTCGAGCACCAGTGGAACGAGTCGCCGCTGTTCGGCGCGCTGGTCGACGATGCGCTGCCGCCGCTGCGCGACGGCGCGTTCGCCGTGCCGTCGGCGGCGGGACTCGGCGCCGCGCTGGACCGCGCGATCGCAACCGCGCATCCTTACCAGGCGCTGGCGGCCGGCGCCAACCTGGACCCGCGACTGGGGTGAGGCACACGCGATGAGCGAGCTCTTTCCGCACTTCGAGACCCGGCGCGTGCGCACGTCGGGAACCGAGATCCATTGCGAGGTCGGCGGCAGCGGGCCGCCGCTGTTGCTGCTTCACGGCTACCCGCAGACGCACGCGATGTGGCATGGAATCGCGCCGTCGCTCGCCGGGTCGTACACGGTCGTGTGCGCGGACCTGCGCGGATACGGCGACTCGGGCAAGCCCGCGAGCGACGACTCGCACGCCGCGTACTCGAAGCGCGCGATGGCGCAGGACATGGTTGAACTGATGCGCGAGCTGGGCTTCGCGCGGTTCCGGCTGGCCGGCCACGACCGCGGCGGCCGCGTCGCGCACCGGCTGTGCGTCGATCATCCGCGGGCGGTCGAGCGCGTGGCCGTGCTCGACATCTCGCCGACGCGCCTCATGTACGCGAAGACCGACCGCGCGTTCGCCACCGCGTACTACCACTGGTTCTTCCTGATCCAGCCGTTCGACCTGCCGGAGAAGATGATCGGCGCGGACCCGCTCTACTACCTGCGCAGGATGACGAGCCGCTTCGGATCGGCGGCGAACATCTTCGATCCGCGCGCCTTCGCCGAGTACGAGCGCTGCTTCGCGAATCCGGCGACGATCCACGCGACGTGCGAGGACTACCGCGCCGCCGCGTCGATCGACCTCGTGCACGACGACGCCGACGCTGCGGCGGGCCGCAAGGTCGCCTGCCCGCTGCTCGTGCTGTGGGGCGAGCGCGGTGTCGTGCACCGCCATTTCGAGCCGGTCGCCGACTGGCTTACCGTAGCCACCGACGTTCGCGGGCGCGCGCTTCCCACCGGCCACTACGTCCCCGAGGAGGCGCCGGATGCGACGCTGGCCGAGTTGCGGGCGTTCTTCGCCTGATCCGGCGCCGGGTTCCGGCGAGCCGGCGCGATTTGATATAATTAAAGACTTGGCCAAGTAGCTCAGTTGGTAGAGCAGCGGACTGAAAATCCGTGTGTCGGTGGTTCAATTCCGCCCTTGGCCACCAGACAATTCAATCGGTTACGGACTAGCCCCGGAACTTGGTTGCAGAAGTAGTAGACGGGCGGTAGACAATTCTACCGTCAAGGCAGTCGAAATTGAGTAGGTAGGTTCGGATTTTCATCCGCTCCTCAGCTCCGCTTCGGTCCTCGAAAGCGGCACGCCGTTTCTCCGGTGCTCTACCAATTGAGCTACTTGGCCATTACAGGTCGAGCAGAGAACCCTGCTTGTCCACGATTTCGAGGGCGAGAACCGTTCCCGCGTTGTAGGGACGGGAAGATGATTGCGCCCCCGGACAAGGACACTTTTTCCATGAAGGCCGGCAAAGGGGGTGGGGGGAAACCTCAAACTGATGGCGAAGCAGGCAATGCCGCTTGTGACAATGCGGCCTATTCCAAACCTAACCTTTAAATATGCTTGGTCAAGTCTGGTCGGCCGTGGCTAGATCTTTGCAGGGTTAACAAACTGATTCCCAATCGATTGGATTGGAGTTATCGGCCCTAGTAATGTACTGATAGCTATATCTCTCTTCTTACTTACTTACCTATTTATATATATATATGAATAGGTTTTTTTTATCTTCTCTTGTCCCCCAATAGCTAGGACAAGAACTCCTTGTATCTATCGTCTATATCAAATCCCTTCCGCGCTCGCTCCAGGATCTGCTCCATGCTCTCTTCCCCTCTTTCTCGCTGTTCAATTTCAAGTGCAAGCTCTTTCATCTTTATTTTGGTAATTGCATGTGGAAAGAGTTCCACGAACGCCTCGTTCATCGCCACTTCTAGTTCTTTGTTTAGTCCAGTTCGCATTATGAAACTGTCGTGAACGGGAAGGATTGGCCTGTTGATCGCTAGCATTTTTAGCATTACGGACTCGGCCATACAGGACTCTAGGAACTGAAGCTTGATCCCTTCGCCAGAGTAAAAGTACTTCTCAATCGGCTTGTGACGTTCTTGCAGCTTGGTTAAGAGCGCCTTACGCTCACGAAACGTTCCTCGCCCAAGTCCCCGAAGTGCCCTAACATGCGATTCAGCGTTGATCATGACCAGCAAGGCTTCCTTCTGATCATTGCGAGCAATTTCATCTAAGTCATAGGGATCATCTGGAATCGCAAGCCGTTCAATCGCATAGAGCATTCGGACGTGCAGGCCTGAGTAGTCGAACTCAACTGCGTCCTTGTGATTTATGTTTAGAAACGGTCTGTATTCCCGCGGAATGTTCTGCCACCACCCGCCGTAGAACCGACCTCCTTCACGAAAACTGCCATTGTTAAATATTCTTCGGAGTTGGATCTGCCCATAGTCAATGGCGCCGCGTTCTGGATCGTCCCGCATTCGTCTGTTGAGTTTGTGGAATTCACCATCCGTGATTCGCAATCTAATTCGCAGTCCCGCAATCCGGTCATTTATTCGTTGAAGATTTGCCCTCCATTGGACGGTTTCGTCTGTGTCTACGTACTCGATGTCATTGCCAAACTTGTCTCGCAAGATGATGATTTCCGGTATGTCGGTTTTGCCTGCTTCTCTAGGCACCGCGAATTGTTCCATCAGCTGAAGCAGTTTCTTTCGAGCGCGAATTCGCGTTTGCCTACCGTATCCGGTATCCCGATTTGTAAATCCGATGTGCTGGCGGACATAGCCAAGCGCAATCAGATCGTCAAGGACGCCTGTGAGATGACGATACGAGAGAAAGAGCTTCCGATACCTGGTGACGTCCTTCTTGTACGCGGCCTTGGCGCGAGAAAGGCCTACCCATCTGGGTACCGGCCTTCTTGCACCGGGAAGCCGTTCCGTAGCAGCAACGTAAAGATCCAGAGACAGAACTTTGATGTGGCGCAGAACTTCCTTGGAGTCCTTAAGTCGGCGTCCCTGCATAATGCGTAGGTCCTGTATCTCCGCGAGGAGTGCGTCTGCGGCGCGGGAAAAGTTTGGGTGATCTGACCATTTATGAACGTCAAATGGACGAGACCACCATTGATAGGTATGTGCCATTAGCGGAGTATTGCAACGTAGCGTTGGCTAGCCCTATGCGGCTGTAGATTGCACGGCGGGTTCCGAGGTGGCGACAATCGCACTTGTACCGGTGCTTGCCGTGGTGACTAAATCATGAATCGGGGGAGACAAGTGATGCGTCAGCTCCTAGTGGTGATTGGTCTAAGCCTTGTCCTACTTGGGTGTTCCTCGAATCAACCTCGTCAGCAGACTTGGACCCACTCAACTTTGAATGGCCAAGCGGCCGCGAATAAGTTTGTCATTGATCGTGGGGAGTGTGATGCGGTGGCGGCAAATGCTGTAGCCGTTCCTGCTAGTTCCGGCACGACGACAGGTGCCCAATCTTCGAGAAGTACAAGCCAGTTTGAAATGCGATCTTCAAGTGGCCAAACGTACTCTGGAGAAATTAGATCACAGTCGAGATCATCTTCAAACGGCCTAGAACAAGGCCCTTTGCAAGGATATATTGCCGGAAGTCAGATGGCTGCGGAGTCAGGAAGAGTTCAGCAGGCACAGCAGGCCCGGCAGAATATGTTCGCGAGCTGCATGTACAGGAGGGGCTGGACGATGAGTCAATAGTTGAACCCAAGGCGGCAGTCTATTTGAGCCCTTCGCCTTGGATTCGCCTTGCCGGTTACCTAACTATTCGGGATGATTGTCCTCATTGGCTGCGCGTGGTACCGCGACGACAATCGCCGCGTCGACTCTCGTAGGTTCTACAAGCCGAGGCTTCCATTGTTCAAAGAGGCTCAACGCATGTTCTGTTACAGGCGCCCACCACGTTTGGTCTACTGGATCCCACCTCGCCCCGCGAAGCTTCGCAGACTCCTTCTCGTCGTACGGCACGGATAGAACAAAGCGAGGGAGATGCTCCCGACAGCGATGGCGTGAGCCATCCGGGTTTACTTGGGCCCAGACCTTGCCCTTGCCACGCGTTGATTCCTGATATGGAAGATACTTTGTCGGGAACCCGCAGAACGGACACAACTTTTCAGGAAACTGCGATTCCGGTGTGCCATCTTGCTGTTTCTCTTCAACTGCCTTGTTGGTGCGTATGAATTCCATTTGTTTGTGCTCCTTAAAATCCGCCTCATAGTGGCGGGTCCGTTTACTGCAACTTCTGCTACGACTTCTCCTCCGTGCTCGGTCGAAACTCGTCTATGAGTTCATACGAGATAGCCGCGGTGGATGCGGTCGGGATTACCATTTTGTATATGCGCCGAGCTTTCACTACTGGCTCTGTCGGCGGTGCTACGAGGCGCTGTATTGGCCCGATTTCCCATCGGGGTAAGCCGCCACAAACTTGAGGGTCCGACCACAAGGGATCGGTGATAGGGTGCTCGACGCTTCAGTGCCCTACCTTCAATTTCCCCAGACCTGAGCGGTCCAAAGGCGGTAGAAAGATTAGGCCTGACGACGCAATTTCAACTACACCTACCATTTCGGCGGCAATTTTCCGCATTTGTCAAACAGAACAGCAGTTTAGAGACATGAGCGCCTCGCTTGAAGTGTGGCTTGCTACACAGATACTTGGGGTTGGCCCGCAAGTAGCTGGCCCATTGCGGCGGCCGAAAACGTTTGGGGCAAGTGGAATCGAGTGCTGAAACGTGAACAGTTACATCCAAGACTACTGGCGCGAGATGGATGACCTGCGCCGCGTGGCCGGGGCTGAGAATGAAGGTTCCGTCTCGCAGGCATTTGCGGTATTGCTGAGAGCCAGCGGACAGGAGCACAAGCTGATTCTCAAGCAGCAGCACGAGTTCAAGGGCAAGGGCGGCGCGAAGTTGCGCGTTGACGGCGTGCTCATGGACCGTTTGCGACTGATCCACGGTTGGTGGGAGGCCAAGGACTCGAAGGACGATCTCGACAAGGAGATCGAGGCCAAGTTCGCCAAGGGCTACCCGGCCGACAACATCATCTTTGAAGACACGATCACCTCCGTCCTGTATCAAGACGGCAAAGAGGTCATGCGCGTCCAGACGGACGACGCGGCGGGACTCGAAGACCTTCTTGACCATTTCTACGGGTTCAGGCCAAGGGAGGTTCAGGCTTTCGATGAAGCTGCCGCCAAATTCCGCGAGGACTTGCCGACAGTCATTAAGGCTCTCGCCCAAATGATCGAAGCCGAACATTCTACGAATGCTACGTTTCGCGCGAAGCAGACCGAGTTTCTTGGGCTCTGCAAGCGGGCTATCGGTGAACGCATCGACGAGGGTCACGTGCGAGAGATGCTGATCCAGCACATCCTGACCGACCAAATTTTCCGCGATATCTTTCCCTCCTCGGAGTTTCATAGGGCCAACCACCTGGCGCGGGCCATTGCTGACCTCGAACTAACATTCCTGCGAGGTGAGGCCCGCCACAAGCTCCTCACGCGGATGGAGCCCTACTACGCCGCGATCAGGCGCTCGGCTGGGGCCGCGGTGTCGGCCAACGAAAAACAGGACTTTCTCAAGGCAGTCTATGAGGACTTCTATGCGGCCTACAATCCGAAAGATGCCGACAGGCTCGGAATCGTCTACACGCCGCATGAAGTGGTGCGATTCATCATCGAGGGCGCGGAATGGCTTGCTGGGGAGCACTTCGGCCGCCGCCTGTCCGATCCGGGAATGGACATTCTCGATCCATGTACGGGTACAGGGACTTTCATCGTAGACCTGATCGACCATCTTCGCGGTGATCGACAGGCGCTGGGCCGCAAGTTCGAAGGAGAAATTCACGCGAATGAAATCGCGATACTTCCCTATTACATCGCGTGCCTCAACATCGAGCAGACCTTCTACGACGCATTTGGCCAATGGCGTGATTTCAAGGGGGCGTGCTTCGTCAATACGCTGGAAAACTGGGGTTTCGGCAAATCACATGAAGGTGCAATCTCCGACATTTTCGGTAGCATGACCGACGAGAATCACACGCGGATTGTCGCGCAGAACGCCCGCCGCATCCCGGTCATCCTTGGCAACCCGCCATACAACGCCAACCAGCAGAGCGAGAATGACGACAACAAGAATGAGCCCTCTCCGCAGGCTGATAAGCGAATCAAAGAGACGTATCTTTCCGAGAGCAACGCTCAAAAGACGAAGCTATACGATCCGTTCGTTCGGTTTTTCCGCTGGGCCTCGGACCGCATTGGAGGCGAAGGGGTAATTGGATTTATCACTAATCGCTCGTATCTGGACAAGATCGGCTTCGACGGCTTCAGAAAAATAGTCGGGAAGGAGTTCAACGAAATCTGGATTGTAGATTTGCTAGGTGATGGCAGGGCGCAAGATGGAGTGTCCGCACCGCAGGGCGGGAACATCTTCGGCATTCTCACTGGCGTTGCCATTGGATTCTTCGTTCGCGATTCGTCTCCACGCAAATGCACAATTCACTATATTGCGGTGCCACCATTCCCAACAGGGCGAGAAAAGCTCCGCTGGTTGGCAACGAATAAGTTGCACAGGCTGGCAACGGCCGGGGAGTTCGTCCAAATTACACCAAACGTACGTGGGGGATGGATTAACCAACCCGAGCATGACTGGTCGGACTGGTTGCCAGTGGCAAGCAAAGATAGAGTCGCCGGTCCAAGAGACCATGTCTTGTTCAAGCTGCACTCACTGGGAATTTCAACTAACAGGGACGCATGGCTCTATGGGTTCACGCCCAACGAAGTGGGTCGAAAAGTCCGACACTTCCTGAAACACTATAACGGAATGGTTGGAGGCAAGTGCGACGATGGCGGCATCAAGTGGTCGGAATCGCTAAGGCGCAGGTTGAAAAGCAAGGCTACCGAGCCCTATGACGCAGGGCTGATTCGTGGCGCGGTGTATCGCCCATTCGTGATGCGCTATGTGTACTTCTCCGCGCTACTGATTGACCGACCAGCCTCCGCAGGCGTGATCTTTCCGGTGAAGAGTAAGAACGAAGCTATCGTATTCACGAACCCCGGATCGCAAAAACCCTTCTCGGCATCGGTTGTCAATTCCATTTGTGACCTTCATTTTGTTGGTGCTGCGAGCGGAACCGTGCAGCTTCCCGAGCACGTCTACGCAAGCGACGGTACACGACACGACAACATTTCCGATTGGGCTCTAGAGCAGTTTCGTGAACGCTATACAATCAAGACGATTTCGAAGCGAAATATCTTCGCGTACGTCTATGCGGTGCTAAATGATCCTGCCTATCGAGAGCGCTTCTCCCGCAATCTGCGCGAGGAGTTTCCACGGATCCCGTTCTATCCCGACTTCCAGCGTTGGGTTGATTGGGGTGATAGGCTCATAGAGTTGCACTCCGGTTTTGAGCGGGTAAAGCCGTGGCCATTGAAGGTCGTTGAGGCGGCGAACAGAGGTCAAGAGCATCAACATTCGCTTTCGATTGACCGCGGCGGCAAGCAACAGCATTTTGCGCTTGAAGCGAAAGGTCCGAAATGCCTACTGAGAGCAAACCGAACAGATGGCGTAATTGAGATCGACGTAACAACTCGATTGGTCGGAATTCCGCCGGAAGCCTGGGACTACCGACTTGGGAATAGGTCCGCGCTGGAGTGGGTGCTTGAGGAATACAGGGAAACCACATCCAAGGACCAGACTATCGCGGAAAGATTTGACACCTACCGTTTCGCCGACCACAAAGATGAGGTCATCGACCTGCTAAGCAAGGTCTGTCGGGTCAGCGTTGAGACGATGCTCATCATCGCCGAAATGAAGCAGACCGCGAGAGCTTGATGGTTTAGATCGTGATCGATCGTCAGCACTAACATTCAGGTCAATCTACACTTTGTCGTTCCGCCAGAACGAATGGATAAGGTGTTTCAGGAGCTGACCCGCCACGTGTTCGCGCTATTTGAGAGTGGTCCACTTGCCGACCCCTGTGCGAATCTTTCAAATGAACTGCCGAGGGAGTTCTCTCAGACCACGCAAATGCGGTATCCATTCGATTCTGTGGTTGATGATTTTGCAGAGGCGGCTAGCGACGACATATGAAATACATCGAAGTGAACACGTTCGGTGACTGCTAGTTCTGGACACGGAATTCAGCGATTGGGTCTTCAATTACGTCAGGGGGCCACGACCGCAGTGCAGGTGAGCACCAAATTGGGTTCTGTTTGACCCAAGACAACGACGGAAGCCATTGTCTAGATCGGAGTCGAAATCCGTGACCGAGAATATACATAGTGTGGTGGATGTATTCACGCCAACTCGCCCGGCGAGACTCGCCTTTGTGGAGCGAGCCTCAATCAACGACAAGTTGGTTAGCTCGATGCGTACTCCCGGTAAGCAGATCGTTGTATATGGGCATTCGGGATCGGGCAAGACGACGGTGTTGTTGAACAAGTTAAATCAGCTATACGAGTCACACATAACGTCGCGTTGTATGCTCGGAGTTACGTTTGAGCAACTGGTCTTGGATGCCTTTGATCAACTTGCGCCTTTCTACAATTCGGAATCCGCGACGAGTACACAGAGGTCCAAAGGTAGTTCATTGAACCTCGAATACACGGCGTTGAAAGCCCAGATTGCAGGGCAAACGGCGTACGGGAGCCAGGAAAAGAAGCAGCGACTGTTACCACCACAATTGACGCCCCAAGCACTGGGACGCTTTCTAGGCGCAGCCAAGGCCTGCTGGGTCCTCGAAGACTTTCACAAGACCAACGATTCCGAGAAGACAAAGGTCGCTCAACTGATGAAGGTCTTCATGGATATGGCCGACGAGTATCCAACTCTAAAAATTATCGCGCTGGGGGCCGTAGACACTGCAAGGGAAGTTGTTCAATACGACCCTGAGATGCGCAATCGAGTGGCAGAGATCAACGTTCCCTTGATGACAGATGTCGAGATTGAAGAGATCATTGATAAGGGACAGACGTTGCTAAATCTTGAATTCGAGGGTCCAGTAAAGAGGGCTGTTGTTCACTATTCGAATGGTCTTGCGTCAGCCTGTCACCACCTTTGCCTAAACATGTGTTCCGTCTCCGGCGTGGAATTTACATCTGCGGAGCGCATGGTTCTTGGAACTGAGGTTCTTGAGCGTGCGCTAAAGCTATACGTCGATGAAGCGTCGGACACACTCAAATTCGCTTTTGATAGGGCGCTGCGACGAAAAAAGACGCGAAAATTTGATAATGCGAAGCTTATCCTCAAGGCGCTCTCGGAATGTCCGCAGGACGGCGCTACGAGGGCGCAGCTTTATCAAAAAATAAGAGCTGTAGAGAGGGATTATCCGCAACCTAACTTAACTGCATACTTGAAGAGGCTGGAGCTGGAGGAAAGCGGAGCTATCGTCAGGCATGACATTGTTTCTGGAAAATATTCGTTCAACGACCCGCTTTTTCGAGCCTTTGCGTTGGCGTTGTTTAAGGATTCGGAAGCCACACGCCGATTCGAGATCGTTGACATTGAATCGGTCCTTCACAGTCTGACGATTACATTTGCGCGCACCAAGGTACTTGAAAACGGAATGGACCTCGTTTTTTCTCCGAAGTCGAGCTCCGCACTTGGGGCACTGGAGCTGAAACACCGCACCAAATCGAAAGAGCCGGAGAAGAAGGGCTAATTCCTAGTAGGTTCAATGTGCTCCTCGTTGGTCAATCCACCATCGATTTGCGGATGAGGGTGGCGACACGATCCGAGTACAGTCGCACGTCGTCGAGTGAACGATGTTGAATGTAGCGCTCCGTAACATCAGAGCTCGAGCGATGATTTAGCAACTGTTTGATTGCGCCGAAGGGCGTTCCCGAAGCGTCAAGTGCAGTCGCAAACGTTCGCCGGAGGTCGTGGAGTGTGATCCGGACACCTGACAGCTCCGCAATTCGTTTGAGTGGTCGATTTAGGTTTCCTATGTACTTGCCGCTAGGATTTGCAAATACATACTTTGAGCTAGACGAATATCGGTTGGCGAGCAGGTCTGCTAGCCACCTGTTCAGTGGGAGCAGGGCTTCGCGGCCATTTTTAGCGACGTCGCCTCGGATGGTTATAGTTCCCTTTGAAGTGTCTACGTCCGTCCATTCGAGACTCCGAGCCTCGGTACTTCTTAGGCCGGTCATCAGAATAAGGATCAGTAGTAGCTGAATATCTTCAAAACGCCGGCGCTCCTCGTGATACCTAGCGCCCTCAACATATGCGTTCAACGCGTTAAGCCATTGTGGGAGAGTCGCAAGAGGTATGTGCCCAGTGCGGGGTTTAAGCTGCCGCCTTGAACGTGTCTCGCCAAGGACCATAACGGGATTGCTCCAGTTCTCGAGGCTAGTGATGGTTGCCTTCCCATAATTGAAGGCGCTGCTTAGGGTCCGCATAGCCCTGTTTGCCATACCTATACCGTGCTGGGAGCACAGCAATTTATAGCGCTCCAGGACCTCTCTCCGCGTGATCGATTCAACAGGTCGCCTCTTCCAAATTGAAAAATAGTCGTTCCCAAAGATCATGCGGTAGTCCCTCATCGTCGAGGGGCGCAATAAGGCTTCTTTGTCTCGCAAAAAAGCGTTCGCTAGGGCCTCTAAATCGACCTGTGGGCGGGTCTGCTGCCGAATGCCATCAGTTGAGTACTTGATGGCTTTTAGCGCCTCCAAGGCCCCATTTCGAGCCTCGTGGAGACCCAGAATGGGATACCTGCCTAGAGTTATTCGCTGTGTTGTCCCTCCTTGAACTCGGCTCTTTCGAGCTTCGACAAAGTAGGACTTGGAGTCCCGAGGGGATATCCTCAGTCCGAAACCAGGTAGCTTGGTGTCTCGGACAAATAGGGGTCGGCCCCCTCCTTTGTTCGTAAGCTTTTCGATCTTTGATTCGGTGAGTAGAATAGACAGGGAGTAGACAGAGCGCTTCGTATTCATCGGTAGGTGCCCCTAATTTAAGGGGCAAATCCGTTGCCGATCGTTACTGAAAATCCGTGTGTCGGTGGTTCAATTCCGCCCTTGGCCACCAGATTTCGCGGGGCGCGCAAGCGACCCGCAAAATCGGCCAAGGTTTCAGTTTCGGTCTTGGCCACCAGATTTCGCGGGGCGCGCAAGCGACCCGCAAGATCGGCCAAGGTTTCAGTTTCGGTCTTGGCCACCAGATTCACCGGACGCGATGCCGGCGCAGCGGTCGCGAACGACGGACCGCCTTCCAGTCACATGCCTGAGCCCGCACACCTGTCGGCGCCACTGCAGACCGCGTACCCGTCGTGCCCGCTCTGCGGAGGCGCGTCCGCGTCGATGGGGGTGGCCGATTGCATCGGCCAGCCGCTGTGGCACGAACCGCTGCCGCGCACGATCGAGTGGATGCGCTGCGGCGCGTGCGCGCACGTTCACACGCGGCACTACTGGACCGACGCGGGTCTCGCGCAGCTCTTCTCGCGCGCGCACCCGTTCCAGATCGCCGGCCTCAACATGGAACCCAAGCGGCTGACGTGGAAGCCGGTGGTCGCCAACGCGGTGCAGGTGCTGGGCGGCTACGCGAAGCTGTTCGGCGCGCCGGGTGCGGCGCCGGTGTGGCTCGACGTCGGCTGCGGCGACGGCGCGCTGCAGATGACCGCCGACGAGTTCGGATTCTCGACCGTCGGCATCGACTCGCGTGCGCAGGCGGCCGCGGCCGTCACGGCCATGGGGTACCGGGCGATCTGCGGCGACTTCCTGCAGGTGCGCATGGAGCAGCCGCCGATCGTCATATCCATGATGGACGTGCTCGAACACATGGCGTGGCCGCGCAAGGCGCTCCAGCACGCGTACGAAGTGCTGGCGCCGCAGGGATGCCTGGTCCTGTCGATGCCCAACATGCAGGCGGGCATCTGGCGGATGCTGGACGATTCGGCGGCCAACCCGTACTGGACCGAGATCGAGCACCATCACAACTTCACCCGCGTCCGTCTGGCCCACTTGCTGGCCGACCACGGATTCGAAGTCGCGCTGTTCGACATTCCGCAGCGCTACAAGGCGCAGATGGAGCTGTACGCGGTTCGCAGGCGATGAGCGTCCAGTCCGGCATTGTGCTCCGGCAGGCGCTGCAGGCCGCGGCGTACGCGCTGCAGCGCGGCGACGCGGCCGAGGCCGAGCGATGCTGCCGCGCCGCGCTCGACGCCGACGCCGCGAGCTTCGACGCGCTGAACCTGCTCGGCATCCTCGCGGCACGCACGGGACGCATGCAGGAGGCCGCCGGCCTGTTCGCACGCGCCGTTTCGGCGAATCCGCGCAGCGCAGAAACGTTCAGCAATCTCGGCGCCACGCTTTCCGCGCTGAATCGCCACGAGGAGGCGCTGGCGAGCTGCGATCGCGCCGTCGCGCTGCGATCGGGATTCGCGGAAGCGCACTTCAACCGCGGCGTCGCGCTGACGGGCCTCGGCCGGCACGCCGATGCGCTGGCGAGCTACGACCGCGCGGTCGGGCTGCGTGCCGACGATGCGCGCTTCCACAACAACCGTGGCAACGCGCTGCGCTCTCTCGGGCGCGACGCGGACGCGCTGGCCGCCTTCGAACGGGCGCTGGCACTGCAGCCCGGCTTTGCCGACGCCCACATCAATCGCGGCACGGCGCTGCGCGCGCTGGGCCATCACGCCGAAGCGCTGGCGAGCTACGAGCGGGCGCTGGCACTCGACCCCGGCTCCGCTGGCGCGCACAACAACCTGGGGGCCACGCTGGAAGCGTTGCGCCGGTTCGACGCGGCGCTCGCGAGCTACGACCGGGCGATCGCGCTGCAGCCGGGTTACGCCGATGCCCATTTCAACCGCGGCAACGCGCTGCGGGGCCTGCGGCGGCTCCACGAGGCGCTGGCGAGCTACGAGCGGGCGCTCGAGCTGCGCCCGGACTTCGCGGCGGCATGGCACGCGAGCGGCGACGTCATGCGCGATCTCTTCCGTCCCGAAGCCGCGCTCGCGGCCTACGAACGCGCGATGCAGGTTGCGCCCGGCTACGCCGACGTGCTGCACGCGTGCGCGAACACGCTGCGCGAACTCAAGCGTTTCGACGACGCGCTCGCGTGCTACGACAAGGCGATGGACGCGTGCCCGGACCGCGATTACCTGCGCGGCGACCGGCTGCACACGAGGATGCTGGTCTGCGACTGGGCGGGACTCGACGCGGAGCTCGCGGCGACGATCGCGGGCGTTGCGAGCGGACAGCGGCCCATGGCGCCGGGTATCGCCGTCGGCGTCAGCGGCGATCCGGCGCTGCAGCTCCGCCTTGCGCAGATGTGGATCGGCGACAAGTGCGCGAACATTCCGGCGCCGGCCGCGTGGCCGGAGCATCCGGCGCACGACCGGATCCGCGTCGGCTATTTCTCGGCGGACTTCCGCGACCATGCGACGATGCACCTGATGGCCGAGCTGTTCGAGCGCCACGACCGGACGCGGTTCGAGATCGTCGCGGTCTCGTTCGGCCCCCCGGGCGACGACGACGTGCGCAAGCGCGTCGCCGCGGCGTTCGACCGGTTCGTCGACGTGGGCGACCGGTCCGACGGCGCCGTGGCCGAGCTCTCGCGCGAGCTCGGGATCGACATCGCCGTCGACCTCAAGGGCTTCACGCAGGACAACCGGCTCCCGATCTTCGCGCAGCGCGCGGCGCCCATCCAGGTCAACTACCTGGGCTATCCGGGCACGATGGGCGCCGCGTTCATCGATTACCTCGTCGCCGACGAGACGCTCGTCCCGGACGAGGATCGCGGGCATTACGCCGAGCGAATCGTGCTGCTGCCCGACAGCTACCAGGCCAACGACAGCCGGCGCGTCATCTCCGACCGCGAGTTCACCCGCGACGAACTGGGGTTGCCCGCGATTGGGTTCGTCTATTGCTGCTTCAACGCCAACTACAAGACCACGCCGGAGATCTTCGACAGCTGGATGCGCATCCTCACGCGCGTCGACGGCAGCGTGCTGTGGCTGCTCGAGGACAACGCGCTCGCCGCCCGCAACCTGCGAGCGGCGGCCGAGGCGCGCGGCGTCGACGCGCGGCGGCTCGTGTTCGCGCCGCGCATGCCGCTCGCGGAGCACCTGGCGCGCCATCGCGCGGCGGACCTCTTCCTCGACACGCTGCCGTGCAACGCGCACACGACGGCCAGCGACGCGCTGTGGGCGGGGCTGCCCGTTCTGACGCGCCCCGGGCGCACGTTCGCGGGGCGGGTCGGCGCGAGCCTCGTCCGCGCGGCGGGCCTGCCGGAGCTCGTCGTCGAATCCGCCGCGCAGTACGAGCAACGGGCGGTCGAGCTCGCCACGCACCGCGACGAGCTCGACGCGCTGCGCGGAAGGCTCGCCGCTTCGCGGCGCACGGTCCCGCTGTTCGACGCGGCGCGCTTCGCGCGGCATCTCGAGTCCGCGTACGAGCGGATGTACGAGCGCCACCTCGGCGGCGAGGCGCCCGATCACTTCCGGGTGACCGCCGACGGCTGAAGCCGTCTTCCGCAGTCCGGGACGTTTCCGTCCCACCCTTGTGCAATCGCGTCCCACGGCGAATCGCCAGGCGCATCAGCGGGTTGCCCGTTCGCGCGCACCGACCGCGGGGCGCGCCGGTCCCGGCTTGCGCCTGCGCGCGCGGAGCAACCCATTGATCGCGAACGCAATGCGCGCATGGCACGCGATTCGCGTTCATCGCCCGGGAAACCGATTTCAATGGCCCCCGATGACCGCCCTGGATCGCGAGGCTGACGGCTGTGAACGCGATTCAGCGGAACGTTTCGTCGTGGAGTTCCTGCGTGCGCGTCCCGGGGCCGCCGACACGATCGAAGGCATCGCAAGGTGGTGGTTTGAAGCGAACGCGAATCCGATCAATCCTGCCGTGCTCGAGCAGGCGCTCGTCAATCTCGCGGCGCGTGGCGTGATGCAAGCCCGCGTGCTGCCCTCCGGTGAGACGCTGTGGAGCGCGGCGCCGGCCGCGAACGGACGCACGCCGGGGCCGGATCCATCATGAAGACCGCGATTCGCGACTGCAGCGACAGCCTGCGTTCGCTGCTCGAGCAGGAGCTGATGGACGACGTCGACCTGTCGCCGTACTTCGACCCGTTCGATCCGACGCCGGACGCGCTCGGCACGATGATCGTGACGCTCGACAACCCGGAGGAACTCGCCGAGCGCGAGCACGAAGGCGTGTCGGTGTGGCTGTACCTCGTCGAGCGCGACGGCGAGACGCTGAACGAGCCGCCGCGCCGCATCGCGCCCGACCGGATGCTGCGCCGTCCGCTGCCGCTTCGCCTCCACTACCTGGTCACGCCGCAGGTGGATCACACGACTCGCGAGCACGCCGCCGAGCTGGAGCAGCTGATCCTCGGCAAGGTGTTCCAGGTGTTCCACGACGCGACGTGCCTGCGCGGCGCCCGCCTGGTCAATTCGCTCGCGGGCCAGCCGCTCGAATTCTTCATTCGCCTCGAACCGCTGACGCTCGAGCAGATCACGCGCGTCTGGCACTCGCTGCAGCGCTCGTACCAGCTGTGCGTGTCGTACGAGGTCAGCATCGTGCCGATCGATTCCGCCGAAGAGGCGTCGATCCGCGCGCCGGTCGACGTGGTGCTTCCCGAATACGGCGTGGCGGCCGTGGAAGGCTCTCCGCCATGAGCTGCCGCGTCGAGTCCGCCGCGGACTTCGCCTACCGCTACTGCACGGACGCGCTTCCGCGCACCGCCGATCGCGTGCGCGCCGTGCTGCGCGCGCGGGCGGTCGACGAGATCACGCGCGAACCGATCCGCGTCGACATGCAGGTCACGACCGCGCAGGACGGCGTCGTGCCGCGCGTGGCGCGCGACGGACTGGTCGGCCTGATCGGGCAGCCGGCGCGCCTGTTCCCGGCGCTCGGCGTCGCCGGCGTGCCGCTGGCGATGCGGGTTCGCGCGGCCGGCTTCCTGCCGCTGGACCTGGCCGGAACGCTCGGTCCGGTGGCCGGATTTCCCGACAGCTTCGCGCCGCTCGACCTGGGCGATGCGCCGCTGCATCGGGTCGGCGTCGCGCTGGCCGGCCGTGTCGTCGAGCGGGCGACCGTCGCGCCGCCGGCGGTTCCGGCCGCGACGATCGCGATCGACGGCCTGTGGTCGACGCTGCCGCCCGCGAACTGGACGCCGCCCGCGTTGCTGGAGCCGCCGAACATCGTCGCGCTGGAACCGGGCCTGTATGCGCCGCGCGTCGCGACGGCGACGATCCGCCAGCGCGGCCTCGTGCTGCTGCCGGCGCTGGCCAAACGCCTGCAGCTCGCGGCGGGCCCGGGCGAACTGCGCGTGCGGCTGTCCGACCGCGACGGACTCGTGGCGGGCACGGTGATCGTCGTCGACAGCGCCGAGCCCGCGCTGCGCGAGGCCATTGCGATCGCGCAGGTGGACACGGGCGCCGGCGTCGACGAGGCCGCATGGGTGAGGCTCGCGCATCCGCTCGCGTACCTTCACCGGGACGGCGCGACCGTCGTGCCCGTCGTCGTGCAGCCGCCCGTCGCGCCGACCACGATGGCGCGCGACGGGATCGCGGGCGATCGCGTCGCGTTCACTGCCGCAGCGCCGGCGTTCGCCGCCGGCAGCTTCGTCGAGATCGACGACGGCGCCGCGCCGCGCGAGTTCCAGCGCGTTTCGCTCTACGCGACGACCAGCGACGGCAACGGTTTCTTTCGCCTGCCGCCGATCGCGCGCGTGGCGCTGGTGCGCCTCAACGTCCAGCACGCCGGGCTGACACCCGCATTGCCGATCCTGACGCTCGACTACCGCGGTGCGCAGCAGCGCGTCACCGTGTCGATGGAATAGCCACTTTCACCGGATAGGAGACTCCCATGCCTGAATACCTGTCGCCCGGCGTCTACGTCGAGGAAACCCAGGCGGGCAACAAGCCGATCGAGGGCGTCAGCACGAGCACGGCGGGCCTGGTCGGCGTCACCGAGCGCGGCCCGGTCAACGTGCCGCAGCTCGTGACCAGCATCGGCGAGTACCGGCGCACCTTCGGCGGCACGCTGCCGATCGACGAGTTCACCGATCCGACCGGTCGCGCGCACTGCTTCCTGCCGCACGCCGTCGAGGGCTTCTTCACCAACGGCGGCAAGCGCGCGTACGTGACGCGCGTGGTACCCGACGAGGTCGACAATGCGACCCGCGACATGTTCTTCGCCGATCCCGCGGTGGCGACGCCGGGGAGCACCGTGCTGCTGAGCGCCGCACAGCAGGGCACCGGAACGGCGGTGAACCAGCCGCTGCTGTACGCGCTCGATCCGCTGAACTTCGCGCTCGGCGACTGGGTTCGCGTCGGCGACGGCAGCCGCGCCGAGTACCGGCAGGTGCAGAGCGTCGGCGCGAACCAGCGCCACGTTTCGCTCGACTTCCCGCTGCGCCGGGCGCACGCGAACGGCAGCGCGGTCCGCGCGTTCGCGGTCGCCAACTCCGGCGCGCTGGCCGACCCCACGTTCCAGCTGGTCAACGCGGCCGACGCCGGCGCGACTCAGATCGTCATCGACAGCGGCGACAACGTCGGGCTCGTCGGACTGCTGCCGGCCGGGACGCTGCCGGGCGCGTGGCAGCTGCTCGAGATCGGAGCGACCGCCGTCGGCGAATACGTGTTCGCGACGCGCGCCGAGGCGCTGACCGGCACGCAGGTGCGCGTGACGCTCGCCGATCCGCTGCGCGTCTCACACGCCGCGGCGACGGCGGTCAATGTTCTCAATCTCGCCGGCGGGACGGCCGACACGCTCGCGCGGCCCGCGAACGCCGGGGACACGCTGGCGTTCGTGACGACGGCGCCGCTGCCGGGCGCGTTCACGGCGGTCGCGAACTTCGTGCTGTTCGAGATGGGCACCGATCGCCAGGAAGCGCGCAGCATCGGCGCGCTGTCGACGCTGCCGCTGACCGTGCCGACGTACGCGAGCTATCCGGCCGGCAGCTTCGGCGAGCAGGTGAACATCGCCGACGACGATCGCACCGTCGTGCTGAGCGCGCTCGGCGACCCGGTGGTGACCCTCGACAGCGTCGCCAGCCTGGCGGTCGGCATGAGCCTCTCGTTCAACGACGGCGGCGTCGGCACGGCGGCGCGCATCGTCGACGCGATCAACCCGACGGCGAACACCGTGACGCTGCGCACGCCGCTGCCGTGGGTCGCCGTCGGCGCCGTGCTGGTGCCGGCGAAGCTGACGACGGGCGCGATCGATCCGGGGGCGGTTGCGGTTCCGCTCGACGATCGTCTCGGTCTCGCGGCCGGCGACGTGATCCGCATCGGGCCGGACGAGCTCGCGACGGTCCGCACGGTGGTCGGCGAGCGCGGCCCGCCCCCCGACGCGGGCGCCGTGCTGCTCGCGCAGCCGGTCGGCGCGACGCACGGCCCGGGCACGCAGGTGCGCCGTCAGTCGATCGCGGTGAACACCGGGCGCCAGCCGGCGATCCTCGAACTGCCGGCGGCGGCCCGCAGCGCCTCGGTGCTCGTCGGCGACGGCACGGGCTACGTCGCGGGCAACATGCTGCGCTTCACGCTGCCCGACGGCACCGTGCTGTTCCATCGACTGAGCGGCAACGCGGTCGCCGCGGCGCCGCGCGAGATCGAACTGCAGGGATCGCTCGAGTTCGGCCACCCCGCGGGCGCTCCGTTGATCGAGCGCGAGCAACTGTTCGAAGTGCGGGCGCTCGACCCGGGCGCCTGGGGCGACCGCCTGATGGTCGCGTGCCGCGAAGAGCCGAGCGGCCTCGTCTCCAACGCCGAAGTGCTGGCCGCGAATCCGCCGCCCGGGCCCGGCATGTTCTCGTCGCTGCAGTTGACGACGATCACCGGCGTCGAGCCGGGGACGATCCTCGAGCTGCTGCAGCCCGACGGCGGCGCGCTGCCGGCGCTGCCGCTGCTGAAGGCGCGCCGCGTCGACCGTCCCAGCCGGCTGGTGCTGCTCGACGCGCCGGGACTGACCGCCGCGCACATGGCGGCGGTGAGCGCGGCGCTGCTCGCCGGGCAGCGGCTGCGCGTGCGCTCGCGCGAGTTCAGCCTGATGGTGATGCTGCGCCAGCGGCCCGATCCGGCGACGCCCACGCGCGACGACAATCTGCTCGACCAGGAGGTGTTCCGCTTCCTGACGATGGACCCGCGGCACAGCCGCTACGTGGAGCGGATCCTCGGCGCGACGTTCACGCCGGGCAGCGCGACCGACGACGGCGTCAATCCGCTGCCGTTGCGGCGGTCGGACCATCGGTCGGAAGGCGAGTCGGCGTACGTGCGCGTGCACGACTACGCGCCCGACGATGCGACGCGGCATGCGATCAGGATCGGCCCGGAGGGCCTGGTCGACATCCTCTCCTCGGGATTGCCGCGCCCGGCGCGGCACCGCCTGGCCGGCGGCCGCGACAACGTGACGCTGATGGGCGACGCGATGTACCGCGGGCTGGACAACACCGAGCCCGCGCTGCGCACCGGCCTGTACACGCTGAAGAACCTGCTGACGGTGGCGCTGGTCGCGGTGCCGGGCCAGCAGACGCCGGCGCTGCAGCAGGCGGTGATCGACCACTGCGAGGAGATGCGCTACCGCTTCGCCGTGCTCGACGGACCGCGGCCGGCCGGCGACACGCTGACCGACGTGCAGAACCTGCGCCAGCAGTACGACACGCGCTACGCGGCGATGTACCACCCGTGGCTGACGATTCCGGACCCGTTCCCGGCGAGCCTGTCCACGATCCGCCAGTTCCCGGTTCCGCCGTCCGGGCACGTGCTCGGCATCTATGCGCGCGTCGACAACGAGCGCGGCGTGCACAAGGCGCCGGCGAACGAGGTGGTGCGCGGGATCACCGGGCTCACCCGCTATTTCGCGAAAGGCGAGCAGGACATCCTCAACCCGTATCCGGTGAACATCAACGTCATCCGCGACTTCCGCCCGAACAACCGCGGCATGCGGGTCTGGGGCGCGCGCTGTGTCACCAGCGACAGCGAATACAAGTACGTGAACGTCAGGCGCCTGCTGATCTTCCTCGAGGACTCGATCGACCGCGGCCTGCAGTGGGTCGTGTTCGAGCCGAACGCCGACGAACTGTGGGCGCGCGTGCGACGCAGCGTCATCAACTTCCTGACCACGGTCTGGCGCAACGGGGCGCTGGAAGGCACGACGGCCGAGCAGGCGTTTTTCGTCAAGTGCGACCGGACGACGATGACGCGCGACGACATCGACAACGGCCGGCTCGTCTGCGTGATCGGCGTGGCGCCGGTCAAGCCGGCCGAGTTCGTGATCATCCGCATCGGCCTGTGGACGGCCGACGCCGAACAGTGACCAAGGAGCAGCCACGATGGCGACCGACAAGCGCAACGACCCGTACCGCGGCTTCAATTTCCGCGTCGAGATCGACGGACTCCCCGTCGCGGCGTTCAGCGAGGTCAGCGGCCTCACCGCCGACGGCGACCCGGCCGACTACCGCGAAGGCACGGATCCGGACAACTGGGTGCGCAAGCTGACCGGCTTGCGCAAGTACGTGAACCTCGTGTTCAAGCGCGGGTACACGAAGGACGACACGCTCTGGCAGTGGTACAAGCGCATCGCCGAAGGGCAGCCGGACCGGCGCAACGGCAGCGTCGTGCTGATGAACGAGGCGCACGAGGACGTCATGCGTTGGAACTTCCAGAACGCGTGGATCAACAAGGTCGAAGGCCCCGGGCTCAAGGCCAGCGGCAACGAGATTTCGATCGAGAGCATGGAGTTGTGCCACGAAGGGCTCATGCTCGAGCTCGAGCCGGCGTAAGAGCCCGCGACGGCGGCGACGGCCATGCGCTACGGCAAACCGGGCACGTACATCGAGCGGGTCGACGCGAGCCGCGCCCTGCCGGTCGTGCTGCGCACCGACATCGCGGCGTTCGTCGGCATCGCGCGGCGCGGTCCGCTGGACACGCCGGTGCCCGTCGAGTCGATGCGGCAGTTCGCCGCGCACTTCGGCGGGTACACCGGCGCCGGGTACCTGGCCTACGCGGTGAACGCGTTCTTCGAAAACGGAGGCCGCCGCTGCTGGGTCGTGCGCGTGGCCGCGCGCCAATTCGACGGCGGCGACGGCAATGCAGGCGCCGCCGCTGCGCGCCTTGCGATCGCCGACGGCGCCGGGCGCCCGGCGCTCGCGGTGAGCGCCTGTTCGCCGGGCGCCTGGGGCAACGGGCTGACGCTGCAATGGGCGCTCTCGCGGCCGGCGACGACGACGACGATCGCCGCCGCGTCCGCGCCGCAATACGCAATGGTGGCATCGAGCGCGGGCTTCGCGGCCGATGAGCTCGTGCGCATCGAGCGGCCGGGCGATCCGGCCGCGACGCGCTACCGCGTGGTCGCCGCCGTCGACGGCGACGCGCAGCGGCTCTACTGGGTGCACCCGGACGCAACGCGCCGGCGCGACACCGACCTCGCGCTGTTCGGCATCGACCCGCTGGCGTCGCTGCGGATCACGCGCGTCGCCTACACGCTGACGGTGCGCGAAGGCGGCGACGTCGTCGCGCACTACGCCGACCTGCACCTGCCCGTCGCGCATCCGCGCTGCATCGCGAACGTGCTGCAGCCGGCGCGCTATCCGGCCGCGCGGCTCGGCCGCAGCGCGGTGGCGAGCGACGCCGCAGCCGGCGCGGACGCTGCGGACGACCTCGCCTGGCCGGCGCTGCCGCGGGCGCCGGAGCTCGTCGTGGTGACGTCGACCTGCGAAGGTGCGATTCCGCGGCCGCTCGCGGTTCCGCTCGACGCCCTGCAGTCGCTGACCGGCGGCAGGGACGGTCTCGCGACGCTGACCGCCGACGACTTCGTCGGCGAGCCGTTCGCGCCGGACGACAGCGACTTCGCGCGCACGGTCAAGTCGCGCGGCCTGCAGGCGCTTGCGCTGGTCGACGAAATCGCGCTCGTCGCCGTGCCCGACATCCTGATCCGGCCGGACCCGGATCCCGAGTACCGGCCGGTGCCCGAACCGCCGCCGAATCCCTGCATCGGATGTCCGCCGCCGGCGCCCCCGCGGAGCACCCACACGCCGAAGCCCATCGGCGAGCTGCCGCCGATCTTTGCCGACGACGACATCGCGCGCGTGCAGGCGGCGCTGGTCGCGCAATGCGAAGCCGCCGGCGACCGCGTCGCGCTGCTCGCCTTGCCGTACCCCACGGCCACGTCGCCGGCGAAGTCGCGCGCCGACATGGTCGCGTGGCGCGAGCGCTTCGACAGCCGTTGCGCCGCACTGTACGCGCCGTGGCTCGACGTGGCCGAGCCGCGGGACACCGCGCCGACGCGCACGGTGCCGCCGTGCGGACACGTCGCCGGCGCGATCGCGCGCACGGACCTTGCGATCGGCGTGCAGCGCGCGCCGGCCAACGTCGACCTGGCGGGGATCGTCGCGATCCGGCGCGCCGTCGACGACGCGCTCCACGGCGAGCTGAACGACGCCAACGTCAACGTGCTGCGGACCGAGTTCGGCCGCTCGCCGTCGCTGGCCGGCGCACGCACGCTCTCGTACGACCCGCTGTGGCGCTACGTCAACGTCGTCCGGCTGATGCTGACGATCAAGAAGGCGGCCAACCTCGTGCTGCAGTGGAGCGTCTTCGAGCCCAACGACGAGGCCTCGTGGGCAGGCGTGCAGAGCGCGCTGCTCGCCGTCATGAACGTGTTCTGGGCACGCGGCGCGTTCGCCGGAGAGACTCCCGAGGAGGGCTTCTTCATCCGCTGCGACGACACGACCAATCCGCCGGACGCGCGCGAGCGCGGCGAACTGGTCGCGCTGCTGGGATTCGCCCCGGTCGCGCCGGCGGAGTTCATCGTGCTGCGCGTCGGCCGCCAGCAGGCGGTGCCGCTGTTCTCGCTGTTCCGTCCCGAAGAGGCGCCGGCATGAGCGTGTCCGCGCGGCGCGACCCGGTGCGCGCTTTCAACTTCCACGTGAGCCTGATGGACGCGACGTCCGGCACCGGCGCCGCGGTGACGTCCATCGTGCTGACGCCGCTCATCGCCAATCCGCTCGCGGGGTTCTCGGAGTGCAGCGGCCTCGAGATGACGCTCGAGACCGACGACTGCAACGAAGGCGGGAACAACGGCACCGTGCTCAAGTTCCCGAAGCGCATGAAGTACGGCGAGATCACGCTGAAGAAGGGCGTGACGCGGAGCACGGAGCTGTTCGACTGGTTCTACGGCTTCACGCAGGGCGTGGGCAAGCGCAAGGACGGCGTGATCACGCTGCGCGACGCGAACCGGAAGGCGCACACGGTCTGGGGCTTCAGGCGAGGGCTGCCGACCAAGTATGCCGGTCCGCAGATGAACGCGATGCAGAGCGCCGTGGCGATCGAGTCGATCACGATCACGCACGAAGGCCTGTACATGCTGGCCGGCGCCGCGGGGCTCGCCGCGGCGGTCAAGGGCGCGGCCGACGCGATCGGGAGCCTGTTTTGAGCACGCAAGTGATCATCGACGAGGTGGTGAGCCGCGTGCGCGCGATCGACGGTACGACCGCCCTCGCGCCGGAGACCGTGCGCGCGCTGATCGAGGCGGTGCTGCCGGCCGTGCGCACGATGCTCGACCACGACAAGCGAGTGAAAGGGGAAGGGGCGCTTGCCAACGGCTACGCCGACCGCATGGACAGGGGTCCGACGCCATGAGCCTGCCGGTCAAGGGAACGCTGCTGGTCCAGACGGGGCCGAACGAGTACGAGGACTACGACGTCCAGTACAACCCGACGGAGCTCGCGTTCGACAAGCAGGCGCAGTTCGCGGAGATCGCGATCCCCGGGCTCGATGCGCCGCTGCAGCAATTCGTCCGCGGCAATGCGGAGAAGCTGACGCTGGAACTGTTCTGCGACACGACCGACCAGGGCATCGGCATCGGCGCACGCAGCGTGACCACCGAGACCGACAAGCTCTACCAGCTGGTCAAGATCGTGCCGGCGCTGCACGCGCCGCCGGTCGTCACGTTCTACTGGAACGACCAGTTCCCGGGCAACAACCTGGGCGCCGCGTGGGCGAGCCAGCGGCGCAACAGCTTCACCGGCGTCGCCGAGAGCGTGCGGCAGCGCTTCACGATGTTCAGCCCGGAAGGCGTGCCGCTGCGCGCGACCGTCACCGTCGTGCTGCGCGAGTTCCGCCCGATCGAGCAGCAGCTGCGCGAGCTGAAGCTCTCGTCGCCGGACCGAACGCACGCGCATCGGCTGGGCGCCGGCGAAACGCTGTCCGCGGTCGCCGGCCGGTACTACGACCGGGCGGCGCAATGGCGGCCGATCGCGGACGAGAACGAGATCGAGGACCCGCGCCGGCTGGCGTTCGGGCGGCTGCTGACCATTCCCGCCATCCGCTAGGGACGAGCCGATGAGCGACGCCGAGTTCGTCACGCTGCGCAACGAGTCGATGCAGCGCGCCGCCCAGTTCTGGGTGCCGCGCTTCGAGGTGCTGATCGACGGCGTCGCGCTCGAGCACCGCGTGCTGCGCGACGTGGTCGAGCTCACCTATCGCGACAACATCGACCAGATCGACGGCTTCGAGCTCGTCGTCGCCAACTGGGACAGCGAACGGCGCCGCTACAAGTACATGGGCTCCGAGGACGCCGACAGCGCGTCCGACGCGAGCCGCCACGAGCTCGAGACGCTGTTCGAGCCGTGCAGCAAGCGGGTGACGATCAAGCTCGGCTATCTCGACGAGCTGCAGCCGATGCTGTCGGGCAATTTCACGACGATGGAGCCGACGTTCTCGGCCGGCGGACCGCACACGCTCGCCGTCCGCGGCCTGAACCTGCTGCACCGGATGCGCCGAGCGAAGTACGACGGCAACTGGCACGACAAGACCGACAGCGAGATTGCCAGGAGCTTCGACGGATTGGTCGACCCGCAATGGCGAAGCCAGGGACAGGACGCGCGCCGCATTCCGATGCCCATCGAGATCGACGCCGGCGCGAAGTCGACGGAGCCGCGGCTGGTGTTCGTCGGCCAGAAGAACGAATACGACATCGACTTCCTGTGGCGGCGCGCGCGCATCCGCGGCTACGTGGTCGAGATCCGCAAGCGTCCCGGCGACGGCCCCGAGTACCTGTACTTCGGCCCGTCGCAGGCGACTGCGCCCACGCCCTACCGGCTGACGTGGGGGATGGACCTCGTCGACTTCAAGCCGACGCTCACCACGGCGAACCAGGTGAAGAAGGTGACGGTGCGCGGCTGGGATCGCGCCGCGCAGAAGCCGATCGAGGAGTCCGCCGACTGGACCGACCCCAAGCTGAAGCGGCTGAACCCGAAGCTCGCCGAGATCGTCATGCAGTGCGACCCGCGCGAGGACCGCGTCATCAACCGGCCGGTGTTCACGAAGGACGAGGCGAAGCGCGCGGCGCGCGACATCCTGCTGGGGCAGGCGCAGGACCTCGTGAAGGCGCAGGGAACGGTGATCGGATTGCCGCGGCTGCGCGCGGGCTCGCGCGTGCAGATCGCGGGCATCGGCTCGCGGCTGTCAGGCGAGTATTTCGTCACCGAGACCACGCACACGGTCAACAGCAGCGGCTACCTGACGCGGTTCTCGGCGCGGCGCGAGGACCCGGACGTCGAAGTGTCCGCGGGAGGCCGCTGATGAACCCGGGCGAGCGCAGCGCCGGCGTCGTGCTGGCCGTCGTGACCGATGTGAAGGACCCGGAGGGCCTCGGCCGCATCAA
This sequence comes from Burkholderiales bacterium, assembly GCA_046347755.1. Classification (GTDB taxonomy): domain Bacteria; phylum Pseudomonadota; class Gammaproteobacteria; order Burkholderiales; family Casimicrobiaceae; genus VBCG01. The sequence continues at coordinate 459,736 of JAXMFM010000003.1, forward strand.
GATCAGGTATCCGTTCCTCGACGACGGCGAGCAGCGCTGGGTGCCGGTCGGCGCGCCGATGGCAGGCGACGACCGCGGCGTGTTCGTGATGCCGGAGATCGATGACGAGGCGATCGTCGCGTTCGGACACGGCATGTGGGATCACCCGTACGTGATCGGCTTCCTGTGGAATCCCAGGCAGAAGCCGCCGTCGCGCGACGAGCGGCAGCGGATGATCCGCTCGAAGAACGGCCACACGATACGCTTCGTCGACAGCACGCCCTCTTCCGGCGACAAGGGCGCGCTGATCATCGAGGACGCGCACGGCAACTCGATCGTCATGAGCAACACGCAGGTGACGATCCACAGCCGCGGGCACCTCGCGCTGACCGGCGCGTCGATCTCGATCATGAACCGCCTGGTCAAGCCGGTCGGCGGGCCGATCTGACGCGCCCCGGACACGGCCATGGTCACCAAGACCTTCGACATCGAGCTGCCGCCGGAGCTCGCCAAGTTCACGCAGAAGCCGATCTGCATCCCGCTGCCGAAGCCGTCGACCGTCAAGCTCAACCTGCCGATGGGCGGCACGCTGCAGGGGATCACCGACGTCACCAAGGCGATTCCCGACGACTGCTCGCTGTCGTTCTCGCTCGCGCTGCAGCTGATGCCGTTCATGGCGAGCCTCGACTGCCTGTTCAAGATCGTCAAGGTGATCGAGCCGCTGGTCAAGGTGGTCACCGCGCTGGGCAAGCCGGATCCCATCGAGGCGGCGAAGGCGCTGCCGGCGCTCGCGGACGCGGTGAAGCCGCTGCTCGAGTGCATCGCGAAGTTCGTCGGGCTCGGCGTGCCGCTGTTCATCCGCGACCTGCTGCGGCTGATCGCGAAGCTGCTTCGCTGCATCACGCAGCAGCTGAAGAGCATCCTGAACGTGATGGGCGGCCTCGCGCTGCAGATCACGTCCGCGCAGAGCGCGGGCAACGCGGACCTGCTCGCCACGCTGCAGTGCGCGCAGGAGAACGCGCAGACCGCCGCTGCGCACTCGATGTCGGCGCTGGAGCCGATCATGCTGATCCTGTCGATGGCCGAGCCGTTCATGGGCATCGCGGGCGTGGATCCGATCAAGATGCCGCAGATCGGTTCCGACAGCGACCTGGCGGCGCTGCAGTCGACCGTCGACACGCTGGACGAGCTGGCCAAGACGCTGTCGACGATCGCCGACGGCCTGGGGTGACCGGCATGCCGCGTGACTTCCTGGGCACCGGTTTCGGCTTTCCGCTGCGCGTGACGCCGCAGGGACGGCTGGCGCTCTCGCGCGACGAGCAGCGCATCGAGGAATCGATCTACCTGATCCTCGGCACCCGCATCGGCGAGCGGCTGATGATGCCGGCGTTCGGTTGCACGATCCACGACCTCGTCTTCGCGCCCAACAACGCGGTGACGCGCACGCGCGCCGTCGACGGCGTCCGGCGCGCGCTGACGTCGTTCGAGCTGCGCATCGACGTGCTCGACGTCACGGCGCTGACGGCGCCGGCCGAGCCGAACCTGCTGCTGATCCGCGTCGACTATCGCGTGCGTGCGACCAACGCGCTCGGCAACCTCGTCTATCCGTTCTACCTCAACGAATCCGCGTGACGCGCGCGCCCCGGACATGCCGCTGAAGGACAACTACCCCGTCATCGACGATCGCCGCTATGCGGACATCGTGGCCGAGGCGCGCACGCGCGTGCCGCGCTACACGTCGGAGTGGACGGACCTCAACGACAACGAGCCGGGCATGGCGGTCGTCCAGCTCCTGGGCTGGATGTCCGAGCTGCTGATCCACCGGCTGGGGCAGGTGCCCAAGCTCAACTACCTCAAGTTCCTCGAGTTGATCGGCGTCGAGCTGACCCCGGCCCGGCCGGCGCAGGTCGAGCTCGCGTTCCCCGTGGTGCCGACGTTCGCGGAGCCGACGGTCATCGTGCCGCTGCATACGCAGGTGGCGGCCGAGGTCCCGGGCTCCGACACGCCGATCGTGTTCGAGACCGAGCGCAGCCTCGTTTGCCTGACAGCCGACCTGGACGCCGTGCAGCTCGACAGCGGCTTCGACGTCGTCGATGTCAGCGCCGCCAATGCCGGCGGGGAGGCGGGCTTCGCGCCGTTCGGCAGCACCGCGCGCATCGGCGCGTCGCTGATGCTGGGCTTCGCCTCTACGCTGCCGTTCCCGGCGGTGACGGTCGACCTCATGCTCTGGTTCAAGGCGCCGCGCTCGCGGCTGCCGCTGTACGTGCAGAGCGGCGTCGCGGCGTCGCCACCGGCGACGATCGACTGGGAATACTGGAACGGCAAGGACTGGTACCCGCTCGACGTGCTGAAGGACGAGACGATCGCGTTCACGCGCAGCGGCCACGTGCAGGTCAGCGCGCCGGGCAAGGCCGCGGTAGGCGGTCCGCTCGCGAGCAGCGTGCTGCCGCCGTTCGCGGCGCCGCGGTACTGGATTCGCGCGCGGCTGCGCGGCGGCGCCTACCAGGTCGCGCCGTCGCTGCTCGCCGTGCGGACGAACACGGTGCCGGCGCTGCAGGCGCAGACGGTCGACGCCGAGGTGGTGGGCCGCGCGACGGGCCTGGACGAGCAGACGTTCACGCTCGCCAACAAGCCGGTGCTGCCGGGCACGCTCCAGCTCGTCATCGACGAAGGCAGCGGCGAGGAGCCGTGGACCGAGGTGCCGGACTTCTTCGCGTCGCGCCCCGACGACCGGCACTACGTGCTGAACCGCAGCACCGGCGAGATCCGCTTCGGCCGCGGGCGGCAGTTGCGCGTGCCGATCCAGAATCCCAATCGCCCGGCGAACGTGATTGCCAAGACGTATCGGTTCGGCGGCGGGCAGGCCGGCAACGTCGGTCCCGGCCGGATCACCGCGCTGCGCGGCGGCGTGGGCGGCGTCGACGCCGGCCGGGTGGCCAACCTGTTCGCCGCGTACGGCGGTTCCGACGAGGAAACGCTGGCCGCGGCGCGCGAGCGCGCGCCGCAGACGCTCAAGAGCCACGAGCGCGCGGTCACTGCCGAGGACTTCGAGCTGCACGCGCGGGCCGCCGGCGGCGTGGCGCGCGCGAAGGCACTGCCGCTGTTCCATCCGCAGTTCGAAGGCGTCGACGTGCCGGGCGTGGTCAGCGTCGTCGTCGTGCCGGAGGCGTCGACGACCGATCCGCTCGACGACCCGGCGCCGATGCCGACTGACGGAACGCTGCGCAACGTCTGCGCGTACCTCGACGCGCGCAGGCTGGCGACGACCGAGCTGTACGCGATCGCGCCGAAGTATGTGGAGGTCGTCGTCAACGCCACACTCGTCTGCCGACCGGAGGCCGATCTCGCCGCGGTCAAGCAGCAGGCGCTGCGCGACCTCGCCCGGTATTTCCATCCGCTGATCGGCGGCGACGACGTGACCGCCGACGCGCCGGGAGGCGGCTGGCCGTTCGGCGGCGACGTCTACTACTCGTCGGTCGTCCAGCGGCTGCTGCTCGCGCAGGTGCGGCGGGTCGCGAACGTCACGTTCGTGCTGGACGGCGTCGAGTACCCGGCGTGCAGCGACGCGCCGCTCGTCGGGCACGCGCTGCTGCGCAGCGGTCCGCACCGGATCGCCGTGCAATACGAGGACGCGCCGTGAACACCAGCGCGCCGTTCCTGCCGGCGGTCGCGCGCCCGCCGCACGACCCGCGCACGGTGACGCTGAACGCCGCGCACGGCTGGCGACCGCTGGCGGATTCGTTGCTGCCCGCCGGTGTGGCGGTCGACGCGGCGAGCGGCGGGCTCGCGCTGGCACCGCTGCCGGGCAGCGGGCGCTTGCTGGGCGAGGCGAGCGGCGGCTTCGGAGGCCTCGCCTGGCCCGATCACGTCGTCGGCCTGCCCGACGGCGGCCTGGTTCTGCTCGATCGCGTGGGACACCGGCTGCTGCGGTTCGACCCGTGCTGTTGCGAATTCAATCCGTGGCCGTGCCTGGCCGACGGCGACCCGCGGCTGCCGGCGACGTTCGCGAGCATCGCGTTCGCGTGCGGCCAGCTGCTGCTGCCCGATCCGGGCGCGCAGCGCATCGTCGTGCTGAACGCGGCGAACGGCGCGCTGCGCGGTGCGTGGAGCGCACCCATCCCCGCCGGCGGCGCGCGCTGGACGCCGTACGACGCGGCGGCGACGACGGAAGGCGGGATCGTCGTCACCGATCCCGCCAACGGCGGCTTGCACTTCCTGTCGGCGCACGGCGCGTACCGCGGGTTCGTCGGCGGGCTGGGCGCCGTGCGTTCGCTCGCCGTCGACTGCTTCGACTTCGCGTACGTGCGCCGCGACGGCGAGGATGCGGTGCTGGTCGTCGACCTCGCGCAGCGCCGCGTCGTCGGCAGCGCCCTGCGCCCGGCCGAGATCGGCGCACGGTTCGCGCCGCTTCCGGTCACCGTGCTCGCGAACGGATGGGTCGACGTCGGCGCGTACTGCGAGCCGCCGGCCGCCGATCCCGTGTTCGTCGATGCGGCCGGTGCGATCGCTGGTCCGCCGGCCGCCGACGCGCTCCCGCTGTTCCCGCCCGACGGCACATGGATCAGCGGCCCGCTCGACAGCGAGATCGCGGCGTGCGTATTCGACCGCGTGGAGCTCGCCGGCTGCGCGCCCGCGCACACGCGCGTCGAGATCGCAACCGTCACCGCCGATGCGCTGCTGACCGACGACCAGCTCGCCGAGCCGTGGCGGTGGGCGCCGGCCGGCGCCTGGCGCGACGCGGCCGCCGCCGACGATCACCCGCCGGCGCGGCTGTCGCAGGACTTCATGCTGCGCTCGGGGCCGGGCCGCTATTGCTGGCTGCGGCTGCGCTTCATCGGCACCGCGCACGCGTCGCCGTGCATCGACCTGGCGACGGTCGACTTCCCACGCGTGAGCCTGCGCCGCTACCTGCCGGTCGTGTTCGGCGCCGAGCCCGTCGCCGCCGAGTTCACCGACCGCTGGCTCGCGATCTTCGACCGTGGCCTGCGCGGCATCGAAGCGCAGGTGGACGAGCAGGCGCGCCTGTTCGATCCGCTGTCGGCGCCCGCCGCACCGGACGTGCCGGCGTCGCGCGACTTCCTGGCGTTTCTCGCGCGGTGGGTCGGCGTGGCGCTGGTTCGCTCGTGGCCGCTGGCGCGGCAGCGCCGCTTCCTCAAGCACGCGCCGCGCGTCTATCCGTGGCGCGGCACGGTCGCCGGACTGCGCGCGAGCGTCTACCTGTTCCTCGGCCTCGACCGCTGGGTCGATTGCGTGCCGGCGCCGGCGTGCTGCGTGCCGTGCCCGACGCGCGCACGCGACACCGGCGCGCTGCGCTGGCGTCCGCCGCGGGTGGTCCTCGAGCACTTCCGGCTTCGCCGATGGCTGGCGCTCGATCACGCGCGGCTGTCGGATGCGGCGAAGCTTTGGGGGCAGCGGATCGTCAACCGCAGCCAGCTCAGCGGCCGGACCGACATCCTGCGCGGCGGCGCCAGCGACGGCGCGCAGCTCGGCGTCACGCAGCTGACGATGACGCAGGATCCCGCGCGCGACCCGTTCCACGTCTACGCGCACAGGATGTCGCTGTTCGTCCCCGCGGCCTGCGCGCGCGATCCGGCCGTCGCCCGCGCGCTGGCGCGGCTGGTCGAGGACGAACGGCCCGCGCACGTCGCCGTGCAGACGATCTTCGTCGAGCCGCGCTTCCGCGTGGGCGTGCAGTCGATGCTGGGCCTGGACGCGGTGATCGGCGTGCGTGCCCGCCCGGTCGCGCTCGACGGCGCGCCGCTCGGCCGCGGCACTGTCCTGACCGGCGGTCCCGGCGGCGGGGACGCCGCGGCCGCACCCCACCACGTCGGCGCGACCCGCGTCGGCATGAACACGATCGTGCACTGACGCGAGGCCACCATGGGGCATTCCGAACACAAGGGTTTGTCGGGCTGTGCGCCGTGCGGACACACGGGCTGCCCGCCGTGCGAGACGCACACGCCGCTGCGCAACAACTATTTCTTCGGGAAGCTGATGGACGTTCCCGACTTCGACGTCGAGCAGCTGTACGTCGTCGACAAGTTCCGGCGCCATCACGCGCGGCTGCACGGCACGGGCGTGGTCTGCGGGTTCGCCGTCGTCGCGCATGCGAACCCGGCCTGCCGCGACCGCTACGTCGTCGTCAAGCCGGGCAGCGCGCTCGACTGCTGCGGCAACGAGATCCTGATGCTGGACGAGGAGACCATCGACCTGCGCGGGTTCCCGAAGGTGGACGCGCTGTTCGCGCAGCCGGACGGCAAGGATCACGTGCTGCAGCTGTGCGTCCGCTACCGTGAATGCCCGACCGAGGACGTGCCGGTGCTGTACGACGAGTGCGGCTGCGACGACACGCGCTGCGCGCCCAACCGGATCCTCGAGACGTACGCGTTCGACGTCAACGTCGATCCGCCGCTGCCGGCGGCCGATCCGCCGCACTCGCCGCATCTGGTCCGCGACACGACGATCACGCAGCCGGCGCCGCGCGCCGTCGCCCTCCACTCGGCGAGCCTCCGGATCTACGTCGCGTCGGACCAGGCGCCGTCCGGCGGCGTCATCCACCAGTACCAGGTGCAGACGCTGGCGGAGCTGGCGCCCCGCGTGTACACGACGCGCATCGCGTCGCTCGCCGTCAGCGCCGACGGCACGCGACTGTTCGCTGCGGTCAGCGGCGCGACCGCCGCCGACAAGGCGCAGCTGCAACGGATCGACACGACGACGGCGGCCGCGTTCTCGACCGGCGCCGCGGTGGCCGTCGACATCCCGAACAGCGACGGTGCGCAAAGCGTGCGCCTGATGACGCTGCCGTCGGGCGCTGTCGCGAGCCTCACCGTCAAGGGCGGTCAGAGCTTCATCCAGGTGTGGGACGTCGGCGGCGCCGCGCTCGCCGCGATGGCCGGCAGGGACGCGCTGGTCGCGACCGCGCTCGTCGACTGGGACCTGGGCGCCGACGGTCGCATCTACGCGGCGCAGGCGGCGGCGACGTTCCGCTCGTTCGATCCCGCCGTCAACGGCCTCGATCCGAAGTCGATCGCCGTGGCGGCCAACGCCGTGGTCGCGTTCGCGCTCGGCCACAGCACGGCGCCCGACATCCTCGTCTGGATCGAGGGCGCGAGCCGCGCGCTGCGCGCCGCCAGGCTCGACGGCACCGCGCTCGCGAGCGTAATCCTGCCCGAGACGCCGGTGGCGTTCGCAGTGGACGCAAACGCCCACTTCGCCTACGTGCAGCAGCAGCCGGCGGTCGGCAATGCGCTCGTCCAGCCGGTCGACCTGCACCGGCTGCTGACCGGTACCGGCAATCCGTTGGGTGCGAGCGCAACGGTCGAGCCCGGGGCGACCGGCGTCGTGCTCGGCGACCGCCTGTTCGTGTCGTTCGCCGGCGGCGTCGCCGTGTTCGACGTCGACCAGGACGACTGCGGCGATTACCTGCGTCCGCACGATTGCCCGCACTGCGACACCGGTGATTGCGTCGTGCTCGCGACGATCGTCGGCTGGCGTCCCGGCTACGCGCTCGAGAACGTCGCTGCGCCGCCGTCCGATCCCATGGCCGACGCGGCGGCGAAGATCGCCCGCCTCGACAACGTGCTGGGGCGGCTCGTCGTGCCGAGCGTCGCCGATCTTGCGAAGGCGGTCGAATGCCTGCTCGACCACCCGGGCGGCGCTGCCGGCGGCCAGGGTCCGCCGGGACTGCCAGGCAAGGACGGCAAGGATGGCAAGGACGGCAAGGACGGCGTCGACGGCACCAATGGCATCAACGGGACCAACGGCATCAACGGCATCAACGGCATCGACGGCCAGGACGGCAAGGACGGCGTCGGCCTCGACTGGGACCTGCCGCACATCTGCGACTACAACTGGGTTCACGACACGCCGAATCCGATCCCGTTCGCCGCGATCCGGCAGCTGGTCGTCGGTTTCGACACGCGGATGCTCGCCGCCGACCTCGACGCCGACACGATCATCGTCAGCGTCGAGCGGCGCGAAGGCGAAGCGGTGCCGCTGCGCTGCTGGTGCGACCTCGACCTGCGCCGCGGCCGCATCGAAGTCGGGCGGCTCAAGGTCCAGTGCGACGCGTCGACGGAATTCGCGCCGGGCGTGGGACCGGGCGGATTCGTCACGGCGGTGCGCATCAACCTGCCGGGCCGGCTGCCGGAACTCGCCATCGACGGCCTGATCCGGCTGCGCGTGATCATCAAGGGCGACTTCATCCGCGGCGCCTACAAGAACAACGTCGAGGACCTGCGTGCGCTCGACGCCGATCACCTGCCGAAAGTCGATCCGCCGTCGCCGCCGAATCCGCCGCAGCCGGGCGTCACGCCCGAATGGCTGAAGCAGGGCGACAAGCGCTTCACCGGCGACGGCGTCGAAGGCGGCACGTTCGAGAGCTGGTTCGACATCCGCGTCGGCTGACGAGGGCGGGCCACGGCGATACCTGGAGAAGAGCGATGAACAGCATGACCGACCTGTACCGCAGGCGCCAGGGCGCCGGCCTCACGACCTGCGTTCCGCCCGAGCCGCGCTGCCTGACCTGCGGGATGCTCGAATGCGTGTGCCGGCCGCGCTTCTTCGCCGGCCAGGTGCTCACCGCCGACGACCTGAACCGGCTCGACGCGTACGTGCGCGCGAAGAACCGGCTGCACAACCGCCAGCTGCACGGGTGGGGGGTGGTCAACGGCCTCGAGGTGACCTGCAATCCGTGCGGCGAAGGCGTGGCCGTCGGCTGCGGGTACGCGTTGAGCCCGTGCGGCGAGGACATCGTCGTCTGCGACGCGGTGACCGTCGACGTCTGCGACCTCATCAAGCGCTGCCGCGACGCCGACCGCGACAAGCAGCCGTGCCCGCCGTTCCAGAGCCCGAACGCGGTCGGCTGCGAAGCCGGCGAGCAGGAGTGGATCCTCGCGATCCGCTACGCGGAGACGCCGGCGCGCGGCGTGAAGCCGCTGTACGCCGGCGGTTCCGACTGCGGCTGCGGCAAGGCGTCGTGCGGATGCGCGACGAAAGGCGCCGGCTGCTCGTGCGGCGGCAGCGGCGGCGGCTGCACCTGCGGCAAGCAGAACTGCAAGCCCGCGCGGCCGCGCAACGCGCCGGTGCAGTGCGAGCCGACCGTGATCTGCGAGGGCTTCGCGTTCGACGTCTATCGCAAGCCGCCCGATCCGACGCCGAACTCCGACAACCAGGCTGGCAACGTCGCTCCCGATTCCGAGCTGGTCAAGCGGTTCGAGTGCTGCTTCGACGCGCTGGTCAAGCAGGCGCCGAAGATGCCCGGCACGTTCACGCTGCCGGCGATCCAGGCCAGCCCCAACGACTGGTACCTGTGGGCGTGCCGGTTCCGCGAGCACCTGGCCCATTTCTTCCAGAGCCGGCCCGGCTACAACTGCGCGCTGCTCGCGAAGATGAACGCCGTGCTGATCCCGCAGCCGGTGAATGCGCAGGCGATCGATGCGCTCGCGCAGGCGATCGCCGTGATGCTGGTCGTCTGGCTCGACGGCATGTTCGCATGCCTGTGCTCGGCGCTGCTGCCGCCCTGCCCGATGCCTACCGACGAGGTGCGCGTCCCGCTCGCCGTGCTGCACGTCGCGATGAAGCCGTGCCGCGTGCTGCGCGTCTGCAACTGGACGACGCACCGCAAGTTCGCGACGACGTTTCCCGCGCTCCAGTACTGGCTCGGCGTGCTTCCGTTCGGCGCCGCGCTGCGGCAGATGCTGCAGGCGTTCTGCTGCTTCGACCTGGGCACGATCTTCGACGGCGACAAGCCGAACGACAACGTCGTCGGCGACGCGCAGCCGTTCGGCGGCATGGCGCCGGTGGCGGCGCCGGCCGCGGCGGCACCGAACGCGCCGGACCACGCGTTCACCGCGCGCGAATACCAGCGCGCGACGCAGAGGCTCAATCCGTCGCTCAAGGACGCGCAGCCGATGGCTGCAGCCTCGGCGCTGCTATCCGGCGCGCTGTTCGCGCGCGAGCAGGTGCTCGCGCCGCAGAGCCTCGTCGAGAGCTTCCTCGTCCCGGCCGGCAAGCGCGGCAAGAGCGCGCTGACCGACGTGGAGATCGCCAACGTCCCGCAGTTCCTCGCGCTGCACCAGGTGGCGAAGCCGATCGCCGGCCCGGCGTTCGCGCCGCTGCTCGCCGGCATGCTCGGCCCGTCGTTCGCGGCGCCGGCGCCGGTGGCAGCGGCCGCGGCCGCGCCGCGTGCGCAGGGTGCCGACGAGGTCGCCGCGCTGCGCAGCGAGCTGCATGCGCTGCGCGCGGTCGTCGACGAACAGGGCGCCGAAGTGAGTCGCCTCAAGAAATCCCGCAAGGGACACAAGGGGTAGCCGATGAGCACCGTATTCGCCGAGCGGCCGCATTTCTTCGAGGGGCAGTACCTCGGGGCCGAGGATCTCGAGGAACTCCTTGGATACGTGCGCGACCAGGCGCAGCGACACCTGCTCGGCGCGCACACGTGGGGCATCGTCGCCGGCATCGACGTCGCGTCGCGCACGACGCCGGCGAGCACCGTCGAGTACTTCCTGACGCCCGGCGTCGCCGTCGACGGCTACGGCCGCGTCATCGTGGTCGCCACGCCGTTCAAGCTCGACGCGGCGCTGTTCGCGGGCGCGCCGACCGGCCTCGCCAACGTCTGGATCCGCTACGAACAGGCCGCCGCCGGCGGCGTGCGGCGTGGGTTCGAGGTCTGCGACGCCGTCGACGCGTACGCGCGCGTCACCGAGTCGTTCGCGGTCGAGACCGGCCTGCGCACGACCGTGGAGACGCGTCAATCCGGCGTGGCGCTCGGCGACGTCGACTTCAACGACGCGCGCGAGGCGCTCGGCAACTATCTGCCGGGCCAGCCGATCGCCTGCGACGGCAGCGTGGGCGCGCAGCTGTTCCCCGGCGCCGACGATCCCGACCTGTGGCTGATCCCGGTCGGGCGCGTGCCGTGGCAGCAAGGCGCGCCCGGCACGTTCGGCGCCGCCACCGAAGCCGCGCGCAAGCAGTCGCTGCTGTTCCGCCGGCAGGCGGGCGTGGTCGCGGAATCGATCTACGCGGCGAACGGCCTGCTGCGCCTGCGCCCGCGCTTCGAGCCGCGCAAGGCGGGGCTGACCGTCGACCAGATCTGCGCGCAGGAGGCCGTGCAGGAAAAGGACCTGGTCGCCTGCGGCGGCGCCATCGTGGCGAGCGAGCCCTTGTGGCTCGAAGCGCATGCGCGCTTCACCGGCGACGCGCGGCTGTTCGGAACGCGGATGGAGTGGCAGGAAGCGGCGGGCACCGACTACCTCAACGGCGGCACGGCGCTCGCGCTGCGCCGGCGCGCGGGCCGCAACGAGTTGAACGGCTTCGACCTGCAGCTGCTGCTCGGCAAGCGCAACGGCGCCGACGGGCCGACGCGCCTCGTGATCGGCGAGGCGACGGCGAACGGCGATCCGTGCGCGATCGACTTCGCGTTCACCGGCGGCATCTTCGTGCAGGAGGATGCGAAGCTCGGCGTCGGCACCGCGCCGACGATGCCGCCGAAAGCGCTGACCAAGCCGCTCGAGATCCGCACGATCGGCGACAACGGCGACGCGATCGGTCTGCAGGGCGCGAACGGCGCGATCGTCTGGCAGGTGAACCTCGGGCCCGGCAAGGGCGGGCTCAACTTCACGCAGGGCGATCCGGCGACGACGAACTTCTTCGTCGCGACCGGCGGCAACGTCGGCATCGGCACGCTCGCGCCGGCGGCGAAACTCGACGTCCGCCAGGTGCCGGCGCCGGGCGGCGGCAGCGCGCTCGGCGCCGGCAAGTGGCTGCAGCTGGGCGACGGCGGCGACGCGGGGCGCGTCTGGTACCAGTACGGCGGGCAGCTCGCGCCGCTGATGGTCATGAGCGACCTCGACAATCCGCCGCGGATCCAGTTCCAGCAGATCGGCGCGGGTACCGAGGAGGCACCGCAGTTCGCAAGCTGGATCGGGCAGGCGCGGCCGAATGCGACCGATCTGGCGCTGATGGGCGGCCCGGTCGGCGTCAACACGACGTCCCCCAGCCGCCCGCTGCACGTCGAGGGCGAAGCGCACAGCGGCGGCGCCGGCGCCGGATTCTCGTTCGCCAATCGCGAGACCGGCAGCTTCATCGAGGCCCCGCCTTCCGGCGAGCGCTGGGTGTGGTACGCACGCGGCAACGCCGCGCGCCTTTGGTCGAACGGCGACAAGGTGACGGTGACCGCGCCGGGCAACGTGGGCATCGCCACCGACGCGCCGGCCGAGCGGCTGGACGTGCGCGGCAACGTGAAGCTCGGCGCCAGCGGCAACTACTTCGCGGTCGGCGCGCCGGTGAACGTCAAGCTCATCGCCGGCAGCGTGCCGGAGAACGCTCCCGCCGCCGGCGACGGCTGGTCGGCTTCGCATACGGGCGAAGGCACGTATCACGTCGATTTCAGCCCGCCGTTCCAGGGAACGCCGGTCGTCGTCGTCACGCTGGTCAATCCGCTCGCCGAGGACAACGTGATCTGCGTGACGGCGAGCGGACAGTCCGGCTTCAACGTCGTCGTCCGCGACATCGAGGCCGACAGTACGGAACCGCAGAACTCGGCGTTCAACTTCATCGCGATCGGGGCGCGCGCCTGACGTGGACGATGCGCGCATCGCCATCCGGACGTGGCGCAACGAGGTTCGCCTCGCGCGCGACCATCCCGCGCCCGAGCGCGTCCGTGCCGACGTCGACCGGCTGACGGCCGGCGTCGCCGCGGAACTCGCGGCCGGCATCGGCGGCTACGTCGAGGGCAAGGACGGCGCGCTGTTCGTCGTGCGCGCGCTCGCGTTCGACTGCGACGTCGACCTGACGCTCGACGCGCGGGAGATCGCGCGGCATCTCGCGCGCCGCTGCGCGCACGCGCTGGTCGGCGCGATCGAGTCCGGCTCGGCCGACGTCGTGCGCTTCGCTTCGCCGGCCGAATTCCGCGCGCGCTTCGTCGCCGACCTGGCCGCCGGGCACGCGTGGGGGACGTGGTACTACCGGAGCTTCGACGGCCTCGCGATGCTGCCGGCGGCGGCCGCGATGCGCACGGCGCTGCTCGACGATCCGGCCGTCGGCCGCGCTGCGCTCGCCGCGATCGACGAGACCGCATGGCCGGCGATCGCGTCCGCGCTGACGTCGGCGGAGTCCGCGCGCATCGTCGACGGCCTGACCGGCGACGGCGGCGACGCGTTCTGCGATCCGGCGCGCATCGTCGCCTGGGCGATGGCGGCCGGCGCGTGGCTGCGCCGGCATCCGGCGTCGGCGACGCGCAATGCGCTGGTCGCGCTGGCCGCAGCGCTTCGCGCGCAGTTGCCGCCGTCGCGCAGCGTGGCCGACGCGGCGCGCCTGATCGGCGCGCTCGCGGCCGAACCGGCCATGCGTGCGCCGGACCCGCTCGTCGATGCGCTTCGCCGCGCCGACGTGAGCGCGCTCGCGCAGCTGCGAACCTCGCTCGCGCGGCCGGCGATCGCATTGATCCGTCGCGGAGACGGCGCGCAGTGGGCGGATGCCGTCCAGGCGGCCGCGTCCGCGCTGGCGCCTGCACTCGCGGATCAGGATGCGGCGTCCGATGACACTCTCGCGGCGCCGTTCGCCGGCTACGCGCTGCTGCTCGACGCCTTCGACACGCTGCTCGATGCCGGTTTCGGCGCAGCGCTGCCCGAGGTGACCGACGGCGACGCGCGCGGCGCGACCGCCCTGTGCCTGCTGGCGCTGGCCGCGGGCCCGGGCCGCTCGCGGGCGCTCTGGCGCGACCCGGCGTGGCGCGAGTTCCTCGCGGTCCCGCCGCAGCTGTCGTGGTCCGATTTCTCCGCTTCGCTCGCCGCCGCACCGGCCGAGCGCGCCGCTCGCGCGCACGACGCCGTCGCCGAGCACGTAGGGTCCTTCGCGCGCGGCGCCCGCGTGAGCGTGGGGTGGCGCAGCGGGACGCAGCGCATGCGCGCGGACGTCGACGTCCCGACGCGCCTGTGGCTCGACGTGCGCGAAGCCCCGCCGCGGATGCGCGGGCGCGCCGAGCACGCGTCGCCTGCCCCCGATGCGTGGACGACGCGCGTCGCGCTCGCCCGCGGCGCGCGCGCCGACCTGGCGGCCATCGCCGCCGGCGCGCCGCTGCCCGCGCCCTGGCGCCTCGTCTTCGCGCACTGCGTGCAGTTCGCGTGGCGGCGGCTCGCGTACCGGGTCACCGGGATGGCGGGCGCGTCGATCGACTACCTGCGCGCCAATCTCGTCGCGCCCCGCGGCGAAGCGCGGCGCGTGGCCCCGGACCGCTGGCGCTGGCACGCCGCACGGCCGCCGCTGCACGTGCTGTTGCAGATGAGCGGCGTCGCGCGCCGCGAAATACGCTGGTCGGGATCGCCGCCGCGCCACCTCGCGCTCGAGTTCGGCTGATGCCGCTCGATTCGCCGGCGCCGTCGGCTTGCGGGCGATACGCGACGCACGTCGCGTGGCTCGATTGCCTGATCGAGCGCGAGATCCTGCGGCTGCGCGCCGGCTACGAGCTCGCCACGGACGAGCTGCGCGGGCTTTACATCTCGGACCGGCAGGTCGACGAGCTGCTGCACGCCGGCGCCTCGCCGGCGGACGCCGTCGACCCGGCGGCGCGGCTGACGCAGCGCGCGCTGCGCCGGCGCGCCGAACGCGTCGACGACGGCGCGCTCGCGCAGCTGGGCGAGCGTTGCGGACTGACGCCGCTCATGATCGACCTCGTGGTCATCGCGCTCGCCCCGGAGATCGACCTGCGCTACGAGACGCTGTACGCGTACCTCAACAACGACGTCGCGTGCCGCACCGCGACCGTGGACTTGGCACGCCGGCTGCTGCGGTCGGCGGACGACGCGGGCGCGACCGGTCACGCCGTGCGCGCAGAGCTCGCGCCGCACGCCCGCCTTCTGCGCGTCGGTGTCGTGGAGCCGGTCGCCGCGCCCGACACGCGGTCGTCGCTGCGCGACGGATTCCGCATCGCGCCGATCGTCGCGCAGTTCCTGCTGGGTCTTCCGCTGGCCGACCCGCATTGGCCGGCCGGCGTCGCGTGGACGTCGCCGCCGGAGTCGGCGCCGCCGCCCCGCGGCGCGCCGGTTCCACGCCGCTCGGCGCGACTGGTCGCGGTCGTGGGCGACGACCCGGCGGAACGGCGCGCGCAGGCAGAGGCGCTGGCCCGGGACAGGGGCTGGCCGCTGCTCGAAGTCCCGGTGTCGGCCTTGCACTCCGACGCGGCTGCGCCGCCTTCGCTGGTGACGCAGCTTGCGCTGGCTGCCGCGCTCGCCGATGGCGCCGTGCTGCTGCACGACGACGATGCGGCGCTCGCGAACGAGCTTGGGCGGTACGAGGCGCTTGGCCGCGCGGTGCGCGCGCTGCAGGCGCGCGTGCCCGTGATCTGGCTGACGTCGCCGCGTGTGCCGTGGTCCATCGGCCTGGGCGACGTGGCGTCGCTGCGCATCGAGTGCGCGGCGCCGGACGGTCGCCAGCGGGCGGCGCAGTGGTCGGCGGCGCTGGCGGACGCCGGCCTGCCCGGCGACGCCGCGTCGTGTGCGCAGCTCGCCGCGAATTTCCGGCTGACCCGCGCGCGCATCGAAGCCGCGGCGCAGACGGTCGCGCTGCTGCCGGAGCGGGACCGCGGCGCGCCGGACGCGCTGCGCGGCGCGCTGTACGCCGCGGCGCGCCGGCATTCGGATCAGACGCTCGCCGAGCTCGCGACCCGCGTGACGCGGCCGCACGGCTTCGCGCACCTGGTGCTCGCCGACGGCGCGCTGGCGCAACTGCGCGAGCTCGCGGTGGCGATCGCCAACCGCGAGCGCGTGTTCCGCCAGTGGGGCATGCAGACGCGCACCGGCCGCAGCGCGGGCCTGATGGCGCTGTTCGCCGGCGCGTCCGGTACCGGCAAGACGATGGCCGCCGCCGTCATCGCGAACACGGTCGGGCTCGACCTCTACCGCGTCGACCTCGCGGGCGTGGTGTCGAAGTACATCGGCGAGACCGAGAAGAACCTGGACCGCATCTTTGCAGCGGCCACGAACTCCAATGCGATCGTGCTGATCGACGAGGCCGACGCGCTGCTCGGCAAGCGCGCCGAGGTGAAGGATGCGCACGACCGCTACGCGAACATCGAGGTCGCCTACCTGCTGCAGAAGATGGAGGACCACGACGGCGTGGTCATCCTCTCCAGCAACCTGCCGAAGAACCTCGACCCGGCGTTCGCGCGCCGCATGCACTACACGCTCGAGTTCGCGCGTCCCAACGCGGTGCTGCGCGAACGACTGTGGCGCGGCATGTTTCCGCCGGCCGCGCCGCTCGCGCCGGACATCGACTTCCGCTTCCTCGCGCAGACGTTCGACACGACCGGCGGCGAGATCGAGGCCGTCGCGCTGGATGCCGCGTTCATGGCGAGCGTCGGCGACGGCCCGATCGCCATGGAGCACCTGATGCGCGCGATGGCGCGCCGCCAGACGAAGCAGGGCAATCCCGGCGGCTTCGACCGCTTCGAGCAGCATCGCAGGCAGGCACGCAACGCGAGCGACTGACGGCAGGAGACTCGCACCGGGTCGAGCGATCATGGGCAAGACGGCGACACGCGCAGCCGGCGTCCGCGGGCTCGATGCCGCGGCGGACGCGCGCGCCCGCAACGCGCCGGCGCCCGATCCGCGCGCGCGCGTGGCGCCGCCGGCGCGTTCGCGCTCGCCGCCGCCGATGCCGCTCGGCAACCAGCAGCAGGCCAATCCCCGCGTCACCGCGCCCGTGGTCGTGCCGGCGGTGCGACCACCGGCCAACGCGACCGCAGCGATGCCCGCTGCGCGCACGCCGGCAGCCGCGCCGACGGGTGCCTCGCCGGCGCCCGCACCAGCGGCAGCGGGCGCCGACGGCGGCGCGCGCGCGGGACCGGCGCGGGACGTCGCGAGCGACGATGCCGACGTCGGCACGCGGGACCTGGACGACCTCGACGCCGTCGCCGGCGCGCAGGCCGAATGGCACGCCGAGCCGACACCGTCGCTCGCGCCGCGGCCGATCTCCGAAGCGTTCTTCGCGCCGGCGGCGATCGCGCTGATCGTGATGCCGAAGCCGCCGCCGCCGGGGAAAGGCGCGCCGGCGAAGCCCAATGCCGCGAACAACGAAAGCGCGCTGCGGATCGCCGCGGACGCCTATGCCAACGTGGCCGCGGTCGCGCGCGCGCATCACGACGCGCTGGTCGACGTCGCGGAAGCGCGGCAGCGCGAGCTGATCGCGCGCATCGAGATGTCGCTCGCCCGCGTCGACGACCGGCTCGCGCCCACGATCGACGCGCTGCGCGTCACGCTCGACGACGGCCGGCGGGCGCTCGACGACGCTGCGGCCGGCGCCGAGGCGACGATCGCGAAGCAGGCGGCGCGCGCGCGGCGGATGATCTACGGCGCGGCGGCGGGCGCGCGCCAGCGGATCGCCGCGGCGGCCGCGGCGGCCGAAGGCCAGCTGCCGGCGATCGGGACCGGCTTGCGCGAGCGCTTCGAGAAGACCTATGGCGACGCGGCGGCGAAGATCAAGACGTCCGGCGAGACGACCGGGACGTCGCTCGCGAGCGAGGAGAAGAAGACCGCGACAGCGAACGCGATTCCCGAAGGGGACAACGCGACGGTGAAGGCGCAGACCGAGGCCAAGCGCAAGGTGATCCCGTCGCAGATGGACGCGCTCGCCGCGCACATCAAGACGCAGTCGGCGGCGCAGGCGAAGGCCACGACCGACCGCATGACGACGGCGCCGGAAGGCGGCATGTCGCTCGCGGGCAACATCGACGCGTTCGTCAACGACCTGCGCAAGCACATCGCCGGCGGCACCGAGGGCGGCAAGACGACGAAATCGATGGCGCAGCGCGGCAACGACGCGGTCGACCGCGCACAGTCGCAGGCGCTGTCGTCGCTCGCCGAGCAGGTGAAGGATGCACAGCGCGCGGTCCGCCACGCTCGTGCGAGCGGCGAGCAGCAGATCGCGACGCAGCGCGGCGCCGCGCTGACGCGGCTCACCGGCCTGCGGCGCGGCGCCGTCGGCGCGATGCGCGCGCAGGCGCACAGCGCCCTCGGCACGATCGCCAAGGCGACGGCCACCGCGCTGCCGCTGTACGGCGACGCGGCGAAGCGCGTCGAAACGACGCTGCGCGACACCGCCGCGAGCGGTCCCGCCGCGCTGACGCGCGTCGCGCAGACGGCGCCGCTGCCGGTGCTGCGCTCGCTGGCGGATGGCCGGATGCTGCAGTCCGCGCGCCTGGCGCAGGTCGCGCGGGGCGCCGACCAGGGCGTGTCGCGGCAGGGCGACGACCTGCCGCTGGACGCCGAGCGCGCCGCACAGGAGTTCGCGTTCGCAATGCGCGACATCGCATCGGACATCGCCGCCGACATCAACACCACCGCCGTGCAGCAGACCGAGTCGCTGCACACGGCCGCGCGCGGCGTCGCCGCGTCCGCCGAATACTTCACGCAGCCGATCGCGAAGATGTACGCGGATTCGATCGCCAGTCAGGTGAAGGCGCTCGACCCGGTTCACGCGGCCGAGGAGAAGGCGGTGACCGCGGACGCCAAGCGCATCACCGACGATCACGCGGCCAAGCTCGCCGCGCCGACCAAGCCGTTCGCCGACACGCTGGAGCGGATCGCGGCGTCGGTCGACGGCGCGCTCGAGACGCGCAAGAAGAACGCGCGCGTGGCCATCGACAAGATCGACCTCGACGAGGACGCACTGATGGCGGCGTTCCGGGCGCTGACGCCGTTGCAGGCCAAGGCCGTCGAGTACAAGTACGACCTCGAGTTCCCGTCGCTGCGCGCGTTCATCGAGGAGCAGCACGATGCGACGGCGAGCGGGCTCAACGACGACGAGTACAACTCGATCAAGAGCGCGCTCGACGGCGACCCGGTCGCGGCGGCGCGCTACGAGCTGAAAACGACGGTCCACTGGTACGGCAACGAGCACCAGCGCGCGGCCGAGATCATGGACTCGCTGTCGGACAAGGACCTGAAGAAGCTGACCGGCTCCGCCGAGTGGGCGCCGCTGTCGGCCGAGCTCAAGTCCGGGATGTACGGCAGCAACCTGCAGATCTTCGAGGCGCTGGAGGCCAACAACCGCGCGCGCGCCGAGGCCGTGCGCACGAAGGACCGGATCGACGCCGCGCGCGACGCCAACGACCACCTGGCGCTGCAGAAGGCCGTCACCGAGCTGGGCGCGTCGTACAACGACCGCGCCACGCTCAATCCCGACGAGGTGGCACCGTCCGAGGCCGACCGGCGCGCGGCGATCCAGCGCGAGTTCGCGACGCTACCGGGCGTGCAGGACAGGAAGCCGGCGGTGCCGCTGACGCAGGACGAGGCGGCCGCGGCGTTCGCGACCTACGCGACGCGCGACGTGACCGTCGAGCGCGACGCCGGCGGCGGCGACCCGATGGGCGGCGGCGGCGGCGCCACGACGACGTTCACCTATCACCTGGACGACGTCACCACGCTGCTGATCACGGCGATCGCCAAGGGCGGTCCCGACAGCAAGGACGCGAAGGCGGCGCGCATCCTCTACGAAGGCGAGAAGGGCGGCGGCGACAAGCCCGACCTCGCGGCGCTCGAGGCGGCCGCCGTCGACCCGCGGCTCAACCCGACGCTGACGCCCGACCTGACGAAGGAGCAGCGCGACGCCGCGCGCGCCGAGCAGAACGAGGTCTACCTGCGCTACGCCGAGATGGCGCGGGCGAACCACGTGCCGGGCGCGCCGGCCAGCGCGGAAGAGGCGCGCAGGCTCGCGGCAGCCCGGCTCGGACGCCGCTACGACGACAGCGAAAGCGGGCGCCTGGGTGCGAACTACGTCGCGTCGATCGTCACGCAGGACCGACCGGACCCGGTGGTCGCGATGCGCTTCGCGATGCTCGGCGCCGGCACCGACGTGCCGCTGATCCGCCGCACGCTGCAGCGGCTGTCGCGCGACGAGATCGACAAGCTGCACGCCGACTACAACACGACGTACGGCGGCGACATGTTCGCCGACCTCGGCGTGTTCGGCAAAGGCATTCTGGGCGACGTCTCCGGCGACGACCGGCTCAAGATCGAGCAGGACCTGAACGGCGTTCCGCGCAACGAACGCGAACGCATGCAGCTCGCGATCTTCACCAACCAGCAGCAGTTCAACGAGCGCGGCATCCTCGACGTGAACGCCGGCACGCCGGAGGAGCGCTCGCTGCTCGAGGCCAGGACGCGGCTGCGCGACCGCGCAGGCGGCGCGATCGCGCTGGACGAGTACGGGCGCCCGACGATCGTCGGCGGCAATTTCGACAGGAAGACCGGCCGCTACACCGGCGCGGATCGCGACGCGTTCTTCCGCGACCTCAACTACGCGCAGACCTCGGCCGACATCTACACGGCGCGCATCGACCGCATCGCCAGCTACGCGACCACGGGCATCGCGATCATCGGCGCCATCGTCGCCGCGGCCGTGTGCATCGCCACCGGCGGCGCGGCGCTGCCGCTGATGGCCGTCGCGCTCGGCGCCGGCCTGGCTTCGATGGCGGCCAACGCGGCGATCCGCGGCGGCCGCTACGGGTGGGAGGAAGCGGCGGTCGATCTCGCGATGACGGCCGTGCAGACGCTGACGGCCGGCATCGGCGCGCAGCTCGGCGCGGCGTCGAAGGTGGCGATCGAGGCCGCGAAGGAAGCCGGCGTGGCCGCCGCGCAGATCACGCGGATGGCGATCGTCAACGCCGTGCGCATCGGCGCCACGACAGGCGCGATCGGCGGCGTGGCCGGCGCGGCGCTGAACGAGAAGACGTGGGAGCACGGCATCGGCTCCGGCCTCGCGCTCGTGTTCGAAGGCGGCTTGAAGGGTGCGCTGTCGGGCGCGGTGACGGCGGCGGTGACCAACGGCATCGAGGGCATCGGCCGCGGCGAGGCCACGCTCGGCAACAAGCTCGCCGGCATGTCGGCGAGCGGCGGCGTCGTACGCGGCAGCATGAGCGTGCTGGGGCGAGGCCTCGGGCGCAGCGCGCTCAACGCCGCGGGCGGCATGGCCGGGCGCGGCAGCGAGATCCTGTTCGACACGGCGACCGGCCGCTTCCAGGGCAGCCGCCGCGACGCGCTGGCGTCGATCGGCGAAGCGGGCACGCATTCGGCGTTCCAGGGCTTCTTCGAAGGTGCGGCCGAAGCGGGCGGCCAGCGCTACCACGACGCACGCAACCGCCCGCCCGCCGCCGCGCGCGACGATCCGGCGCGGCGCGCCGTGCCCGCGCCGGACGCCGAAGGCCATCCGCCCGCACCGCGTCCGCGTCCGGGCGAGCCGGAACTTCCGGGTGTGCACCCGGCGACGGTCAGGCCCGACGAGCCGCATGCGGCGACGGCGCGGCCGGCGCCGGCCGATCACGAAACGGCGACCGCGCGACCACCGCCGCCCGAGCACGACCCGGCGAAGGTCGCGGCGCCGCCGACGCACGCGGGCGGCGACGACGGCGGCGGCCCGCCGCGCGCGCCGCCTCGTGGCGGTGGCGGCGGCGGCGACGGCGACCGATTGTTCCCGAACATCACCGACGCGGAGATGGACGCGCTGTTCGCGCATGCGGAGGCGGGACCGCACCTCCGCGCGCCGGCCGACGAGCTGGCGCTGCGCCTGCCCAGGGCGCAGGGCGGCGAATACTGGGGGCTCGATCCGGCCAGGCGGATGACCGTGCAGGAGTTCCAGTTCCTGGCGCAGCGCGGAATGCCGCCGCTCGATGCGGCAGGCAACCCGATCGCGGGCCCGCTCGGCAGCAAGCGAACGCAGATGCGGATCCATTCGCCGGATCCGACCGCGCCGCCCGGATCCGCTTCGCGCAGCGGATGGACCGTCAGCATCGTGCAGGGCAACCTGCGGATGACCGCCGACGGCCGGTGGTTCCACGTCGGTTTCGGCGAAACGCCGACCGGCAAGCGCATCGCGGTCGACGGCTATCGACGCGGACCGGCCGGCGACTGGGTCGAAGCCGCGACCGGCCGTCGCGTCGTCGACGCCGACGTGCACGCAGCGCTCGACCAGTGGGACCGGAACATGGCGGCGAGCCACATTCCGCTGTTCCCGTCCGCCGGCGGCGGACGCTTGCCGCCGCTGCCCGCTACGCCGCCCGCGCCGCCGCCGCCGCCGCCGATGGCGCCACCGCCTCCGCCGGCTGCGCCCGAAGGACCGGCAAGCGTGCGCGCTGCGCCCGATTCGACTCGCGTCGCCCCGCCCGCCGAGCGTGAAGCCGGCGTCGCGGCGAAACCGCTGCACGAGGACGCGGCGCGGCGCCCGACGCCGGCGCAGACCGAGCCCGGCGCCGTGGTGCGACCGGCGCCGCACGACGAGGGCGCGCCCGAGCCGCCGACGCGCGCGACCGAAGAGCGGACCGCCGCGGGCATCGCCGGCGCGCGGCTGGCCGGCGACGCGGCCAAGCGGATGAACCTGCCCGAAACGCACATGGGCACCGCGCAGGCGGCGGCGCGGCAGCTGGCCGGACCCGGCGGCACGTTCGAAGGACGGATGCGCGTCGTCGATCCGCCCGGCGAGCCGATGCAGATCACGCTGCTCGCGCGCACGCCGCACGAGGCCGACATCCCGGTGCGCCTGCTGATCGTCGACGACCTTCCGCGCACGCGAGGCGAGATGCCGGCCGCGCGCTACGACCCGGATCCGGACGTGCCGGGCGGCTACGTGGTCAAGGTTTCGCGCGGCACGCCGAGAAGCGAGGCAGAGCGCGCGCTCGCGCACGAACTCGCCGAGATCCGCGCCGTGCACGGCACCGACGGCAAGCAGGTCGACGCGCTCGGCAGCGGCGGCGTCGGCCGCAGGCTCTCGCCGCACGACGAGGGCCGCCTGGCCGAGCTCGACGTGATGGCGCGGCAACTCGCCGCGCTGCCCGACCATCCCGACTCGGGACCGACGCGCCGCCGCCTGCTCGACGAAGCGCAGCGGCTCGCCGACCACCTGGGACTGCTGGGCGAAGGCCCGGCCGTGGAGAACCGGCGCGCGTTGGCGATGAAGGCCCTCGCCGAGCTGCCGGAGACGCGCGCGCTGCTCGCGCACGCGGTGGAGACCGCCGTCAACAATCCGTTCCTGCAGCGGCCATCGGGAAAGATCGACGAGGACCTGGCGCTGTTCGCGCGGCAGCTCGAGCATGCGCGCTCGCTCGACGACAATCCGCGCGCGCTGAAGCTGCGCGAAGCGGCGATCCTCGAGCAGGCGGCGGAGGCGGTGCAGCGCGACCGGCTGGTCGTCACCAGGGAATCGCGCAAGGCCGACGGCCGGCTCACGTACGAGAGCGAGCCGCTGCGCATCCAGGCGCTGCGCGACACGCTGCCGCCGGACCAGCAACGGCTGCTCGACCACGCGGTCGCGCTGGCCAAGCAGTTGCCGCCGTACCGGGAGACGGCGCGCGTGCCGACCAAGGGCCTCGAGGCGCGATTCGCGACCGAGCCCGCCGCGCGCCCCGAGTTCGACCTGCCCGGCGACCAGAAACTTCGCGTGCGCGGGAAGAACGGCGCCATCGAGGAGGTCACCGTCGATCAGGCAGTCGATCGCCGCCGCGGGCTCATCGACGACCAGCGCGTGCTGCGCGCCGAGCTTGCCGATCCGGCGACGAGCTCGACGCGCAAGGCCGCGATCGACAACGAGCTGCGGTCGATGGTCGATCCGATCAACCGGCTGTCGGAAGCGCTCGGCGAAGCGGCCGGGCGCCGCTTCATCGCGAACGATCCCGACCTGCGCAACGGCCGGATCATCGAGATGCCGCGCGCGGGCTCCGGCGTGCCCGACCTGCTGGTCGAGATGCCGCCGCATCCGGGTGGACCGCTGGTGCTCGTCGAGTGCAAGGGCGGCGAGTCCGGGCTCGGCGTGCGCAAGACGGCGGACCAGCGCCGGCTCGCGCAGCAAGGCAACCGCGAGTACGCGGTGAGCCTCGCGGAAGAAATGGTGCGGTCGACCGATCCCGCGATCAAGGCGCTCGGCGAGCGGCTGCGGCTGCAGCTTGCCGCCGGCACCGAAGTGCGCTATTTCCTCGTCCAGCAGCGATTCGACGACAGCGGCAACCCGACGTCGCCGGAGGTCGGCGAGTTCGACATCGCCCGCAGATCCCCATGACGACGACTTCCGCCTCGCGCCTCGCGCACGACCTCGACTTCCGCGGGAAGCTGCGCGCGGCGGTGCTCGCGCGCCCGCCCGGGCCCGACGACGCCTGCGACCTGGCGCGGACCGCGTACGAGCGCGCGGCGATCGCGTGCGGCCTCGCGGCGGCAACGAACGACGCCGGACGGTACGTGCAGGCGCGCGAAGCGTTCGCCGAGGGCGCCGCGGCGGGCGCCGCCGCCGTGCTGGGCTGCGTGCTCGCGGACGAGGGCGAGGATGCCGACCTCGTGCTGCGCGGACCGGGAGGACTCGATCGCACGATGCCCGCCGGACGCTCGACGTTCGATGCTTCGGACTGGCTGCGCGCGGTAGCCGGCGCGTGCGTCGCACGCGACGGCGGCGCGCTTGCGATCCTCTGCGCACCGGCGCACGTCGACGCCGTGCAGCGTCCCGCGAACCTGGCCGACGCGTTCTGGCGTCCGCTGTGCTTCGCGGTGGCCGGGATCGTCCGCGGCGACGTGCCGGCCACGCTGGACGAGGCCGTCGCGCTGCTCGCGCCCGACCGCATCGTCCGCGGCGATGCGGCCGCGCTGCGTGCACAGATCGCACCGCTGGTGCCGGTGCTGCGCGCGCTGGCGGCGCGCGGCGACACCGCAGGCCCGTTGCGCGACGCTGTCGCCGCGCACGCGCGTCACTTCGCGACCGATGCGGCCGGCGACGATCCGTATCGGTCGGTTTCGCTCGAGGCGCTCGGGCTCGCCGCGCTTGCACACGACCGCGGCCTGCCCGTCGCGGACGCCGGCCCGGCGGCGCCGCTGGTGGAGGGAACCGTACGCGGCGAGAACGTGACGATCGTCGTCGCGTTCCGCGAGCGTTATGCGGAACGCGAACTCGATGCCACCGGCTTCCTCGACCTGCGCGATTACGCCCGCGCCGGACGCGACCATGTGATCGTGCGCAGCGGGCCCCACCTGCTCGCGCGATACCGCGCCACGGGTCGCGCCGGCTGGCCGCCCGCAACCGCCTCGTTCAGGCTGCCCGGCGACGGGGCGGGCGCACAGCCGCCGCCCGCGCTGGATCCCGGCGAACGGCTGGCGCTCGCCGAACGCCATGCGCGCGCGAGCGGGCATGCGGCCGACGACGGCGACGCGCGCGCGGCCGCCGCGTGGCGCTTGCAGGCGGAAGGCGAGGTGGACGCCGTGCTCGCGGCGATTCCGGACGGCGCCGATCGCGTGCCCGCAGACGCGCTCACGAGCGTCCGCGGCCGGGCGTTATTCGTCGCGGAACCCGGGCGCTTCCGGCGCGATCGGCTGCTTGCCTATCGCGCCGGTCTCGCGCGCCCGCCGGTGTCGGACGCGCGCGCCGCGGCGATGGCCGCGGCCGGACTCGTCGGCGAGGCCGCGCGCGACCTGCTCGCCGGCATCGAGCGCGATCGAACGGCCGTGGCGGCGCTGCGGCCGCGCGCGGACGATTACGCGCGCGTGTTCGCCGGCGACGCGATCGCGCTGGCGCGAAAGGGCTTCGATGCGCTGTGGGACGCGGGCCTGACGATCGACGCCCCCGCCGGCCGCCAGCTCGCCGTGTTCGCGGCGCCCGCCGGCATGTTCGCGACCGAGAACGCGTTGTCGCGCCGCTTCCCCGGCGGCTACCGCAGCATCGCGCGCTTCGTCGATCCGCACCGCGTCTGGGTGGCGTGGCGCTACGTCAATCCCGGCGAGGAAAGCGGGCAGGCCTACGACGGCCTCGTCTGGTGCGACGATCACTGGGCGTGGTTTCCGAAGCCGTATCGCGTGCTGCGCGAGCTTGCGGCGCGCTGACCGCCGGCGTCGGCACGGCTAGCGGCTGTCGCCGCTCATCGTCCGCGTGAAATCGGTGCGCGCGATGTTGTGCTTCTTGAGCAGCCTGCCGAACACGCGCCGTTCCTTGCCGGCGCGCCGTGCCGCTTCGGACACGTTGCCGCGCGTCGCCGCCAGCAGCGCGCGCAGGTAGCCGGTCTCGAACTGCGTCAGCGCCAGCGCGCGCGCGAGCTTGAACGGGCGGCACGTCGCGTCGTCGCGGGCGCCGGCATCGCTCGCACGTCCGGGGTCGAGCGCCAGCACGCGGGACTCGCTGCGCAGGAACTCGCGATGGACGAAATTCTCGAGCTCGCGCACGTTGCCCGGCCAGCGCTGCTGCGCCATCCAGGCGAGGAAGGCCGCGTCGAAGCGCCGGTCGCCGCAGCGATAGTGCGCGCACAGCCGCTCCAGGAAATTCGCGGCGAGCATCGGTATGTCCTCGGCGCGTTCGCGCAGGCTCGGCAGGTCGATCGTCGCGACGTTGACGCGGTAGTAAAGGTCCTCGCGAAACCAGCCTTGGGCGACGCCTTCGTCCAGGCGCCGGTTGGTGGCCGCCACGATCCGCACGTCCGCATGCTGCAGCCGCTGCGCGCCGAGGGGGCGGTACGTGTGGTCCTGCATGAAGCGCAGCAGCGCTGCCTGGCTTCGCTTGTCGAGCGTGTGCAGCTCGTCGAAGAACAGCGTGCCGCGCTCCGCCTGCGCGATCAGGCCCTGCGCATCGCGCCGCGCGTCGGTGAACGCGCCGCGCAGGTGGCCGAAGAGTTCGCGCTCGAACAGCGTATCCGGCAGCGCGCCGGCGTCGACCGGGACGAACGGACCGTCGCGGCGCGCGCCCAGGTAGTGGATCGCACGCGCCACCAGCTCCTTGCCGGTGCCGGTTTCCCCCTGCAGCAGCACGGGCACGTCGGCGACGGCAAGGCGACGGATGTCGGCGACCAGGCGGCGGAAAGCTTCGCTGCGCCCGAGCATCCCGGCGCGCGCGAGCGTCGTAAGTCCATCGTCGGTAGCCATGGCGACTGCAGGCTCGCGGTTGCGGTTGAGAAAGCAACTCTCCTTGCGGCGTCGCGGCCGGACGCCGCAGCGGTTGAAGTATTCTGACGCTGAAATCACCTGGACACAAGTTGTATAGTACTAATATTCCCACAGGAATTCGCGCAATCTCCTGCCGGACCGGCGTCCTGTCGGAAATGCGGTTCCTGTCCCGCTGCCGTGCATGGATGCGCGTGCCGTGCAACCGGCCGCATGCGGCCGGTCGGCGATAATCGGTCATGGCCGCCAACGTCGCAAAGACGCGCATCCTGTTCGTCTGCCTCGGCAACATCTGCCGCTCGCCGACGGCCGAGGTCGTCTTCCGCTCGGCCGCCGCTCGCGCGGGACTCGCGCATCGCGTCGAGATCGACTCGGCCGGCACCGGCGAATGGCACATCGGCAATCCGCCGGACTACCGGGCGATCGCCCATGCGGCGAGGCGCGGCTACGATCTGACGTCGCTGCGCGCTCGGCAGGTGACGGTGGCCGACTTCGAACGTTTCCACTGGATCCTCGCGATGGACCACTCGAACCTCGACGACCTGCGCGAGCTTCGTCCGCCGGGCTGTTCCGGGCACCTCAGGCTGTTTCTCGAGGCGGCCGGTTCGCCGACGCACGAAGTCCCGGACCCGTACGATGGCGGCCCCGAAGGCTTCGAGCGGATGCTCGACCTGATCGAGAGCGCGAGCACCGCGTTCGCGGGTCGCCTCGTGCTGTCGCTGGCGGACAACCGCTGACGCTGCGGGCTGCCGGTTGACGCATCGTGATCGCCTGCGTGCCCGCTTGGCCGTCGCGCTGGTCGCGGCGGTGGTCGCTGCGACGGCAGGCGCCGCGCCGCCGGGGATCGCGGTGACCACGACCACGGTCGAACTCGCCGGCCGCGACGGCGACGTGGACGTCTACGTGCCGCGCGACGGCACGCCTTCGGAAGTGGCGATCGTCGCGCACGGCTTCGCCCGCACGCGGCATCGGCACAGCGACCTCGGCCGCGCGCTCGCCGAAGCCGGCGTGGCCGCCGTGGTGCCCGATCTTCCGTTCGTGCTCGACCTGTGGGGCAACGGCGAGGCGATCGTCGAGCTGGTCGGGCGCATCGAGCAGGGCGCGCTGGGGCTGCCGCCGGTGCCGCGCACGCGGATCGTGCTGATGGGAACGTCGGCGGGCGGCCTCGCGACCGTCGTTGCCGCCGCGAAGCTCGAGACGGTCGCCGGCTGGATCGGGCTCGACCCGGTGGACCGCACGGGCACGGGCGCCCGCGCAGCGGAGCAGGTCAAGGCACCGGCGATCGTGCTGCTCGCCGACAGTTCGCCGTGCAACCTGTTCGGCAGCGGACGGGCGATCGCCGATGCGCTGCCGCAGCTCGTCCGCAGGACGAAGTTCGACGGCGCGTCGCACTGCGACTTCGAGTCGCCGTCGAACAACTTCTGCCGCGCCGTGTGCGGAACGTCGGTCGCGGACACCGACGCCAAGATCCGCGACGAAACGGTGGCGGCGACGCTGGAGCTGTTGCGACGCGAAACGCGCTAGGGTCCCCGGAACACGGGATTTCGCCGTGCGATCGAATCGCGACATAATGGCGCCACAAGATGGTGCAACGGCGTGCCGGGCCATGCCGTATCGCCGGTCAAGCCCCGAGGAGCAACGATGAAATCCCACACGGCCGAGCAGGACCGGCGCACGGAGCGTCTGGACGAACTGGTCACGCTGGTGCGCTCGAAGGTCGCGCCGGAACAGCGCGAGGTGCTCGAGACGTTCGTGCGCGCCTACTACGGGCAGGTCGATCCGGACGATCTCGACGACCGACAGCTGGCCGACCTGTACGGGGCGGCGCTGTCGCACTGGAATTTCGCGCGCAGGCGCGAGCCGGGCCGCGTCCGGGTCCGCGCGTTCAATCCTACGATCGAGGAGCACGGCTGGCAGTCGACGCACACGATCGTCGAGATCGTCAACGACGACATGCCGTTCCTCGTCGACTCGGTGACGATGGAAGTGAATCGCCACGGCCTGACGCTGCACCTGATCGTGCACCCGATCATCGGCGTGGTGCGCGCAGCCGACGGCACGCTCGGTGGCGTGGGCGGCGGGCACGCGAAGCGCGAATCGTTCATCCACGTCGAAGTCGACCGCATCGCGGGCCACGCGTTGCTCGAGGAACTGGCGCGCGACGTCGAGCGGGTGCTGGGCGACGTACGGTCCGCCGTCGGCGACTGGAAGGCGATGCGCGAGCAGGCGCTGGCGCTGGCGGCCGAGCTCGAATCGCGGCCGCCGCCGATCTCGGCGCCGCAGCTCGACGAGGGCCGCGCGTTCCTGCGCTGGCTCGCCGACAACCACTTCACGTTCCTCGGCTACCGGCGGCACGATCTCGTCGCGGCCAACGGGCAGGATGCGCTGAAGATCGTCCCGAACTCGAGCCTGGGCATCCTGCGCGAGAAGGAGGGGCGCGACGTCGCCGCGAGCTTCGCCGCGCTGCCGCCGGAGATCCGCGCGTACGCGCGGCGGCCCGAGCTGCTCGTCATCACGAAGTCGACGGCGCGCTCGACCGTGCACCGCCCGGGCTACCTCGACTACGTCGCGGTCAAGCGCTTCGACGCCGCGGGCAACGTCAACGGCGAGGACCGTTTCCTCGGGCTGTTCACGTCGACCGCGTACAGCGCGAACCCGGCGGAGATCCCGTTGCTGCGGCAGAAGGTCGCCGACGTCGTCGCGCGTGCCGGGCTGGCGCCGGGCAGCCACGCGGGCAAGGCGCTGCTCAACATCCTGGCCACCTATCCGCGCGACGAGCTGTTCCAGACGGCCGACGACGATCTCCTGCGCACGACGATGGGGATCCTGCACCTGTACGACCGGCAGCGCTTCCGCCTGTTCGTCCGGCGCGATCCGTTCGAGCGCTTCCTGTCGTGCCTGATCTACGCGCCGCGCGAGATCTATTCGACCGACATGCGGCAGCGCTGGCAGTCGATCCTCATGCACGCGTTCAACGGCACGAGCTCCGAGTTCAACGTCAGCCTGTCCGAGTCGATGCTCGCGCGCATCCACATCACCGTGCGCACCACGCCCGGCGCGATTCCCGACTTCGACGTCCGCGAGCTCGAGGCGCGCCTGATGCAGGCGGCGCGCCGCTGGACCGACGACCTCAAGGCGGCACTCGTGGAGACGCTGGGCGAGGCGCACGGCAACGAGCGCTTCCGGCAGTTCGCCGCGGCGTTTCCCGCCGGCTATCGCGAGGAATTTCCGGCGCGCGCCGCGGTGCCGGACATCGAGATGATCGCCAAGCTCACCGACGCCGAGCCGCTGGGGATGAGCCTGTACCGGCCGCTCGAGGCGCCGCCGGGCACGCTGCGCTTCCAGCTCATGCACCTCGGCCGGACGATCGCGCTGTCCGACAGCCTGCCGATGCTCGAGCACATGGGTCTGCGAGTGCTGGACGAGCACCCGCACCGGATCGCGCCGCAAGGGATGAAGCCGGTGGCGCTGCACGATTTCGGCATCCAGTCCGCGCTTCCCGGCGCCGACATGGAGGTCGACACGCTCCACCAGGTGTTCGAGGACGCGTTCGGCCGCATCTTCCGCGGCGAAGTCGAGAACGACGACTTCAACCGGCTGGTGATCGCCGCGCGCATCCCGGCCGACGAGATCGTCGTGCTGCGCGCGTACGCGAAGTACATGCGGCAGATCGGCTTCGCGCTGTCGCAGTCCTTCATCGAGGCCACGCTCGCCGCCCACGCGGACGTGGCGCGCCTGCTGATCGAGCTGTTCCGCTCGCGGTTCGATCCGGACGGCGGCAGCGGCGCCGGCGCCCGCACCGCGGAGCACGAGCGCGCGATCGCGGCGGCGCTGGAGAACGTGGACAACCTTTCCGAAGACCGCGTGCTGCGCCAGTACCTGGCGCTGATCCTCGCGACGACGCGGACCAACTTCTGGCGCCGCGACGCGGCGGGCCGGCGGAGGACGTTCCTGTCGTTCAAGTTCGATCCGGCCAAGGTTCCCGGCCTGCCCGAGCCCAAGCCGATGTTCGAGATCTTCGTGTACTCGACGCGCTTCGAGGGCGTGCACCTGCGCGGCGGCCGCGTCGCGCGCGGCGGGCTGCGCTGGTCGGACCGCCCGGAGGATTTCCGCACCGAGGTGCTGGGTCTCGTCAAGGCGCAGATGGTGAAGAACATCGTCATCGTGCCGGTCGGCAGCAAGGGCGGCTTCGTGCTGAAGCGCGCGCCGTCGCCGGCGGACCGCGACGCGTACATGAAGGAGGGGGTGGCCTGCTACCAGGATTACCTGCGGGGCCTGCTCGACCTGACCGACAACCGCGCAGGCGACCGCATCGTGCCGCCGCCGCAGGTCAAGCGGCACGACGCCGACGACCCGTACCTCGTCGTCGCGGCGGACAAGGGAACGGCGACGTTCTCCGACTACGCGAACGCCATCAGCGCCGAGTACGGATTCTGGCTTTCCGACGCGTTCGCGTCCGGCGGCTCGGTCGGCTACGACCACAAGGCGATGGGCATCACGGCGCGCGGCGCGTGGGAATCGGTGAAGCGCCACTTCCGCGAGCTCTCCGTCGATACGCAGACGACCGACTTCAACGTCGCCGGCATCGGCGACATGTCGGGCGACGTGTTCGGCAACGGCATGCTGCTGTCGACGCACATCCGCCTGGTCGCCGCGTTCGACCACCGGCACATCCTCCTCGACCCGGATCCGGACGCCGCGTCGAGCTTTGCCGAACGCAAGCGCGTGTCGAAGCTGCCGCGCTCGACGTGGGCCGACTACGACGCCAAGCTGCTGTCTGCGGGCGGCGGCATCCATCCGCGCAGCCTGAAGTCGATCGCGATCACGCCGCAGGTGCGCGCGGCGCTCGGCATCGCGGCCGAAACGCTGACGCCGACCGAGCTCGTCAACGCGATCCTGAAGGCGCCGGTCGACCTGATCTACAACGGCGGCATCGGCACGTACGTGAAGGCGTCGACGGAATCCCACGCCCAGGTCGGCGACCGCGCCAACGACGCGCTGCGCGTCGACGGCCGCGAGCTGCGCTGCAAGGTGTTCGTCGAAGGCGGCAACCTCGGCTGCACGCAGCTGGGACGCATCGAGTACGCGCGAGGCGGCGGACGCATCTACACGGACGCGATCGACAACTCGGCCGGCGTGGGCACGTCCGACCACGAGGTCAACATCAAGATCCTGCTCGGGCTGGCGGTCGCCGACGGCGAGCTCACCGAGAAGCAGCGCAACTCGCTGATGGCCGAGATGACCGACGACGTGGCCGCGCTGGTGCTGCGCGACAACTACTTCCAGACGCAGGTGCTGTCGGTCACCGGGCGCATCGCGCCGCAGCTGCTCGACGCGCAGATGCGGTTCATGCAGTACCTCGAGAAGGCGGGCAAGCTCAACCGCGCGATCGAGTTCCTGCCGACCGACGACGAGATCGCCCGGCGGCGCGCCAACGGCGACGGACTGACCAGCCCCGAGAGGGCCGTGCTGCTCGCGTACAGCAAGATCTGGCTCGACGAGGAGCTGAAGTCGTCCCCGTTGCCCGACGATCCGTGGGTGGCGACCGCGCTGCTGCGCTACTTCCCGGCGGCGCTTTCGAAGAAGTACGCGGCATACATGGCGCGCCATCCGCTGAAGCGCGAGATCATCGCGACGCACGTGCTGAACAGCATGGTCAACCGCGTGGGCAGCACGTTCGTCCATCGGCTCTCCGAAACGTCCGGCGCGCGCCCGTACGAGGTCGTCCGCGCCTATCTGCTCGCGCGCGAGGTGTTCAGCCTGGTGCCGTTGTGGATGGCGATCGAGGCGCTCGACAACAAGGTCGCCGACGCCGTGCAGTCGGAGATGCTGATCGACACCAGCGGCCAGCTCGAGCGCGGCACGATGTGGTTCCTCCGGTCGCGGCGGCTCGCCGACGACATGGCCGGGACGATCGCGCATTTCAAGCCGGGCGTGGATGCGCTGTCGGCGCGCCTGCCCAAGCTGCAGGACGCCGCGGAGCGCGGCCGCGTCGAAGCAAGGGTCGGCGAGCTGACGGCGAAGGGCGTGCCCCGCGAGCTGGCCGAGCGCGTCGTCAACTTCGACACGCTGCACGCGGCGCTCGACATCGCCGAGGTGGCGGCCGACGCGGGCAAGCCGGTCGAGCCGGTCGCCGCCGTGTATTTCGACGTCGCGAACCGGCTCGGGCTCGCGTGGCTGCGCGACAGGATTTCCGCGCTGCCGGGCGGCTCGCACTGGCAGACGCTCGCCCGGAACGCCATGCAGGACGACCTGTCGAGCCTGTCGCGGACGGTGACCGCGCAGGTGGTCGCCGGCGGCGGCGACATCGCGAAACCGTCGGCGCTGGTGGCCGCGTGGCAGGACGGCAACCGCCGCACGCTGGAGCGGGCGGCGCATTTGCTGACCGAGTTGCGGTCGGTGCCCGAGCCCGACGCCGCCATGCTGTCGGTCGCGCTGCGGGAACTGCGCAGCCTGGGCTGACCCCCGGTCCGCCTGCCGTTCCGGGGCATCTTGGGCTCGCTGCCGGGCCCTTCGCGGGCGGTGGCGTTGCACTGTACAACGCGTGACGCCGCGCGGCCGTGTCGCCGCCGCAACAGCGGCCGGCGTGCATTCCGGTGTCGATGACGTTGTCCTAGGAATGCCTGCCGTTCGTCGGCATACTTATTGCGCTCTCCGCCTGCAGAGCCGCCGCAGCAGCGGTGGACGAGCCATTGCCAGACCAATAACAGCAGGTAGCGGGCCGAGATGATCGAACAGTTCATGGCGCATGTGCGCCGCATGGCGCGCGCGCGCAGCACGGCGTTGCCGCAGGCCGCGACGATTCGCCGGCTCGCGCGGTGGATCGCCGCCGTCGCGTTTGCGGCCGTCGCGGCACCGGCCCTGGCGTCCGTCGGCATCAACAAGAGCTTCGTCCCGAATTCGGTCACCGCCGGCCAGGTGTCGGTGCTGACGATCGACCTGCTCAATCCGAACGCGTCGATCGCCACGGGCGTCGACGTCACCGACAACCTTCCGGCCAACGTCGTCGTCGCTGCTCCGCTGACGATCGGCACCAACACGTGCGGCTTCACGGTTTCGGCCACGCCCGGCACCGGCACGATCGCGTTGACCGGTGGCAGCATCCCGGCGATCACCGGCGGCGTGGCCGGCCAGTGCCGGGTCACGATCAACGTCGTCTCGACCGTCGCGAACACGTATCTCAATACGATCCCGGCGAACGCCGTCGCGTCGTCCAACGGCACCAACCCGCAGTCGGCGCAGGCCACGCTCGTGGTGTCGGCCCCGCTCAACGTCACCGGCAGCAAGGCGTTTTCGCCGACGGTGGTTCACGGCAACGGCGCGTCGCAGACGTCGGTGTCGACGCTGACGATCACGCTGAACAACCCGAACCCGGTCCCGCTGACCGGCGCGACCATCACCGACTCGCTGCCGGCTGCGCTGACGATCGCCACGCCGTCGAACGCGGCCACCACGTGCGGCGCCGGCACGGCGACCGCGTCGGCGCCCGCGACCAATCCCGCGACGATCGCACTGGCCGGCGGCACGATTCCCGCCAACGGCTCGTGCACGATCACCGTGCAGGTCGTCGCGCGCAATCCGACGACCTTCCAGAACAGCGCCGTCACCAACACGATCCCCGCCGGCGCGCTGACGACGGCCGAAGGCGCGACCAGCCCGCAGATCCAGGCGAACGTCACCGTGCAGACGGGCGCGTCGCTGACCAAGGCCTATTCGCCCGCCACGGTCGCGCCCGGCGGCACGTCGACGCTGACGATCACGTTCAACAACTTCACGACGACCACGCTGTCGCCGATCGATTTCAACGACGCCTGGGGCGCGGGGGCGTCGGCCACCGCTGCTTCGACCACCTGCGGCGGCACGCTGTCGTTCACCGCCACGTCGGTGACGCTCACCGGCGGGTCGCTGGGACCGGCGCCCGCGGCGGTGGCGGGCGCGGCGTCGTGCACGATCACGCTGACGGTGACCGGCACCGCGACGACCGTCAATTCGGTCGCGGCGGGCACCATGGGCGGCGTGCCGTATGCCGCCGCATCCGGAACGCTGACGGTGACTGCGCCCTCGTCGATCACCGGCAGCAAGTCGTTCTCGCCCAACTCCGTGCTGCAGGGCGGGTCCACGACGATGACGATCACGCTCAACAACTCGTCGGCGACGCCGGCGGTCATCGCCACCGCGCCGCCGAACCAGGGCGTGACCGACAACCTGGCCACGCTGGGCACCGGCTACTCGGTCCCGGCCGGTGCGACGATCGGCGGCACGTGCGGATCGTCGATCACGTCGGCGCTGCCGGCGACGCTCCTCACGTTCGCCGGCGGCACGATTCCGGCCAACGGCAGCTGCACGATCACCGTCAGCCCGGTGAACGTCGACGTCAACGCGACCACGGGAACCCGCACGAACTCGATCGCCGCGAACGGCGTCCGCACGAGCATCGGCAACAACGGCGAAGCAATCACCGGCCAGCTCACCGTGGCCCGCGTGCTGACGTCGGGCAAGGCGTTCTCGCCGACCCCCATCCAGGCCGGCGCGAAGTCCCGGCTGACGGTGACGCTCACCCGCGCCGCCAACGCGCCGGCGCTGACGAACCTCACATTCACCGACCTCCTGACGACGATGGGCGGCCTGGGCTTCGTCGTCGCCAATCCGGCCAATGGGGCGACCACGTGCACGGGCGGGACCGTGAACGCGACGCCGGGCGCGAACAACTTCGGGCTTTCCGGCGGCAGCCTCGCCGGCGGCGCCGCAGCGACCGCCTGCACGGTCGCGATCGACGTGCAGTCGCCTGCGGGCCAGGCGCCCGGCACCTACACCAACACGCTTGCCGCCGGCGCGGTCACGTCGGCCGAAGGCTTCGTCAACGCCGCGGCAACGGCGAACCTCGTCATCTCGGCGCCGACCTCCGTCACGATCAACAAGTCGTTCCTGCCGACCACCGTCGCCGTCGGCAACACGTCGGTGATGTCGATCCAGATCCGCAACAACAACGTCGGCGCGGTCGCGCTGACGGGTGTCGCCCTCGTCGACAACCTGCCGTCGGGCATGGTGGTCGCGAATCCGCCGGCGCCCACGTTCACCGGCACCGGCTGCAGCGGGGCGACCATCACCGCGGTGAACAATGGCAGCACCGTCTCGATCTCCGGCGCCAACGTCGGCCTCAATTCCATCTGCACGCTCGCCGTCACCGTGCGCGCGAACGCGTCGGGCAACCTGATCAACACGATCCCGCCCGGGGCGGTGACGAGCCTGCAGGGCGTGACCAATCCGCTGCTCGGCTCGGCCACGCTCGCGGCGACCGGCACCGTCAACACGAGCGTCACCAAGACCAACGGCCAGACGTCGCTGACGCCCGGCGGTTCGACGACCTACACGATCGTCGTCGGCAACGCCGGGCCCAACACCGTCGCGGGCATGGGCGTCAACGACACGCCGCCGACCGGCGTCACGTTCGGCAACTGGACCTGTTCGACCACCGGCGGCGCCGTCTGCGGCGGCTCCGGCTCCGGCCCGATCGCCGATTTCGTCACGATCCCCGTCGGCGGCACGGTCACCTACACGGTGCCCGCGAGCATCGCGCTCAACGCGCCGGGCCCGATCACCAACGTCGTCAACCTGGGCGTGCCCGGCTCGGTAATCAACACCGGCACCACCACCGCGCAGGACTCCGATCCGCTCCAGCCCACGCTCGGCAAGTCGATCGCGCCGCCGACGATCGCCGTCGGCGGCGCGGCGACGCTCACGCTCGTGCTCGGCAACAACAACGCGTCGCCGATCGCGCTGACCGCGCTGTTCACCGACAACATGCCGCCGGGCGTGACGACGACCACCGCCAACACCGGCACCTGCGGCGGCGTCACCGTCAACCCGACGTCGATCACGATGGCGTCCGGCAGCGCGATCCCGTCCGGCGGCTGCACGATCGTCGTCGGCATCACGTCGAGCACGCCGGGGGCGGTCACCAACACGACCGGCACGCTGACGACGGGCACCGGTACCGCGCCCGCGGCCTCCGCGCCGCTGACGGTCACCGCGTCGTCGCCGACGCTCGGCAAGGGCATCGCGCCGTCGACGATCGTCCCGGGCGGCGCGGCGACGCTGACGCTGACGCTCGGCAACCCGAACGCCGCGGCGATCGTGCTGTCCTCGGCGTTCATCGACAACATGCCGCCCGGTGTCACGACGACGACGGCCAACACCGGCACGTGCACCGGCGTCACCGTGACGTCGGGCTCGATCTCGATGGCGTCGGGCACGTCGATCCCGGTCGGCGGCTGCACGATCGTCGTCGGCGTCACGTCGAGCACGCCGGGCACCGCGACGAACACGACCGGCACGCTGTCGACCAACGCCGGCAACGCCGGTCCCGCGTCCGCCGACCTGACGGTCACCGGCGTGCCGACGCTCGGCAAGACGATCAATCCGTCGACGATCGGCGTCGGCGGCAGCGCGACGCTGACGCTGACGCTCGGCAACCCGAACACGATCCCGATCGCGCTGACGGCCGTGTTCACCGACACCATGCCCTCGGGCGTGACCACGACCGGCGCGAACACGGGCACGTGCACGACCGGCGTCACCGTGGCGGCCGGCTCGATCAGCGTCCTGTCGGGCACGGTGATCCCGGTCGGCGGCTGCACGATCGTCGTCACGATCACGTCCAGCACGCCGGGCACCGTCACCAACACGACCGGCGCGCTGGTCACCAACTCGGGCACGGCGCCGGCGGCATCGGCGCCGTTGACCGTCACGGCGGTCGCGCCCACGCTCGGCAAGTCGATCGTGCCGTCGACGATCAACGCCGGCGGCTCCGCCACGCTGACGCTCACGCTCGGCAACGCGAACGGCGCGGCGATCACGCTCTCCTCGCCGTTCGTCGACAACATGCCGATTGGCGTGACCACGACCAGCGGCAACACCGGCACCTGCGTCGGCGTCACGGTCGTTGCGGCGTCGATCTCGATGGCGTCGGGCAGCACGATCCCGGTCGGCGGCTGCACGATCGTCGTCACGATCACGTCGAGCACGCCCGGCACGGTGACCAATACCACTGGCACGCTGTCGACCAACGCCGGCAACGCCAGCCCGGCGAGCGCCGACCTCACGGTCTTCGCGGCGCCGACGCTCGCCAAGTCGATCAATCCGCCGTCGATCGCCATCGGCGGCACCGCGACGCTGACGCTGACGCTGGGCAATCCGAATCAGCTGCCGATCACGCTGTCGGGCAACCTCACCGACAACATGCCGGCGGGTGTGACGACGACCAGCGGCAACACCGGCACCTGCGTCGGCGTCGTCGTGGCGCCGACGTCGATCACGTTCGCCGCCCCCAATTCGATTCCCGCAGGCGGCTGCACGATCGTCGTCACGATCACGTCGTCCACGCCGGGGTCGGTCACCAACACCACGAGCACGCTGCCCACGTCGACCGGCACGGCGCCGTCGGCGTCGGCGCCGCTGACCGTGACCGCGGTCGCGCCGACGCTCGCGAAGACGATCGTCCCGTCGACGATCGCCGTCGGCGGCACGGCGACCCTGACGCTGACGCTGGCCAATCCCAACGCCGTCGCGATCACGCTGGCCTCGGCCTTCACCGACAACATGCCGGCGGGCGTCACGACGACCAGCGGCAACACGGGAACCTGTACCGGAGTGACCGTCGGGCCGACGTCGGTCTCCATGGCGGCGGGCAGCACGATCCCGGCCGGCAACTGCACGATCGTCGTCACGATCACGTCGAGCACGCCGGGCACCGTCACCAACACGACCGGCACGCTGTCGACCAACGCCGGCGACGCGCCGCCCGCGAGCGCCGACCTCACGGTCAGCGCGCTGCCGACGCTCGCGAAGTCGATCAACCCGGCGACGATCGGCATCGGCGGCAGCGCGACGCTGACGCTGACGCTCGGCAACACGAACCCCGGCGCGATCACGCTGACCGCGCCATTCACCGATCCGATGCCCGCCGGCGTCACCAC
Source organism: Burkholderiales bacterium (assembly GCA_046347755.1). Classification (GTDB taxonomy): domain Bacteria; phylum Pseudomonadota; class Gammaproteobacteria; order Burkholderiales; family Casimicrobiaceae; genus VBCG01. Next base: position 498,578 of record JAXMFM010000003.1, read on the forward strand.
GACCGGCGGCAACACCGGCACGTGTACCGGCGTCACCGTAGCGGCCGGCTCGATCACGATGGCGTCGGGCAGCACGATCCCGCCGGGCGGCTGCACGATCGTCGTCGCGATCACCTCGGCCACCACCGGCACCGTCACCAACACGACGGGCAACCTGACGACGTCCACCGGAACCGCGCCGCCGGCGCAGGCGCCGCTGACGGTCACCGCCGTGAACTCGGCGCTGGGCAAGTCCATCGTGCCGTCGACGATCGTCGCCGGCGGCAGCGCCACGCTGACGATCACGCTCGGCAACGCCAACCAGATCCCGCTGACGCTGTCGGCCGCGTTCACCGACACGATGCCGGCGGGCGTCACGATCACCGGCGGCAACACCGGCACGTGCGGCGGCGTCTCGACGGACTCGACGACGATCACCAAGTCGTCCGGCAGCACGATCCCGGTCGGCGGCTGCACGATCGTGGTCACGATCACGTCGGCTACACCCGGCACCGTCACCAACACGACGGGCACGCTGACGACCGACGCGGGCACGACGACGCCGGCCAGCGCGCCGCTCACCGTCACGACCGCGCTGTCCACGCTGGCGAAGTCGATCGTGCCGGCGTCGATTCCGGTCGGCGGCACCGCGACGCTCACGCTGGCGCTCGGGAACATCAACGCGACGCCGCTGACACTGTCCGCCGCCTTCGTCGACAACATGCCTTCCGGCGTCACCACGACCGGCGGCAACACCGGCACGTGCACCGGCGTCACCGTGGCGGCCGGCTCGATCACGATGGCGTCGGGCAGCGCAATCCCGCCGGGCGGCTGCACGATCGTCGTCACCGTCACGTCGAGCACGCCCGGCAGCGTCACCAACACGACCGGCACGCTGCAGACGAATGCGGGCTCGACGCCGCCGGCGTCGGCGCCGATCACGGTCACCGCGGTGGCGCCGACACTGGCGAAGACGATCGTGCCCGCGACGATCTCGGTTGGCGGCACGGCGACGCTGACGATCACCATCGGCAACGCGAACGCGATTCCCGTGACGCTGACCGCGGTGTTCAACGATTCGATGCCCCCGGGCGTCACCACGAGCGGCGCCAACTCGGGCACGTGCACCGGCGTCGTCGTCACGCCGCTGGCCGTGCAGCTGCCTTCGGGCAGCACGATCCCGGTTGGGGGCTGCACGATCGTCGTGCCGATCACGTCGTCGACGCAAGGCTCGGTCACCAACACGACCGGCAGCCTGCAGACAAGCCTCGGCACCGCGCCGCCCGCCAGCGCGCCGCTGACGATCCAGCGGTCGCCGGTTGCGGTGGCGAAGGCGATCGCGCCGTCGACGATTGCCGTCGGCGGCACGGCCACGCTCACGATCACGCTGGGCAACGTGAGCGGCGGGCCGCTCACGCTGTCCGCCGACTTCGTCGACACGATGCCAGGCGGGGTCACGACCACCGGCGGCAACACCGGCACGTGCACGGGCGTCACCGTCACCCCGACGGCGATCACGATGGCGAGCGGCTCGACGCTGCCGGCGAACGGCTGCACGATCGTCGTGGCCGTCACGTCGTCCACGCCCGGCCAGGTCACCAACACCACCGGTCCGCTGGCGACCTCCGGCGGGGGTGCACCGCCGGCCAGTGCGCCGTTGACCGTGACCGCGCCGGGTCCCACGCTGGCGAAGGCGATCTCGCCGTCGACGATCGCCGCCGGCGGTACCGCGACGCTGACGATCACGCTCGGCAACACGGGCTCGTCGCCGCTGACGCTGACCGCCGCGTTCACCGACACGATGCCCGCCGGCGTCACCACGACCAGCGGCAACACCGGCACCTGCGCCGGCGTCACGGTTACGTCGACGACCATCACGATGGCGGCCGGCTCGACGCTGCCGGCCGGCGGCTGCACGATCGTCGTGACGATCACGTCGTCGACGCCGGGCACCGTCACGAACACGACCGGGACGCTGACGACCAGCGGCGGCACCGCGCCGCCGGCCAGCGCACCGCTCACGGTCACCGCGCCCGGCCCGTCGTTGGCGAAGGCGATCTCGCCGTCGACGATCGCCGCCGGGGGCACGGCGACGCTGACGATCACGCTCGGCAACACGTCGGGCGCGCCGCTGACGCTGACCGCCGCGTTCGTCGACACGATGCCCGCGGGCGTGACCACGACGAGCGGCAATACGGGCACCTGCACCGGCGTCACGGTGACGGCGACGACGGTGACGATGGCGGCGGGCAGCACGATCCCGCCGGGCGGCTGCACGATCGTCGTCACCGTCACGTCGTCGACGCCGGGCACTGTCACCAACACGACCGGCGCGCTCTCGACCAACGGCGGCTCGGCGCCGCCGGCCAGCGCGCCGCTGACGGTCACCGCCGCGGGACCGTCGCTGGCGAAGACGATCCAGCCGTCGACGATCGCCCCGGGCGGTACGGCGACGCTGACGATCACGCTCGGCAACACGTCGGGCGCGCCGCTGACGCTGACCGCCGCGTTCGTCGACACGATGCCCGCGGGCGTGACCACGACGAGCAGCAATACGGGCACCTGCACCGGCGTCACGGTGACGGCGACGACGGTGACGATGGCGGCGGGCAGCACGATTCCGCCGGGCGGCTGCTCGATCGTCGTCACCGTCACGTCGTCGACGCCGGGCACTGTCACCAACACGACCGGCGCGCTCTCGACCAACGGCGGCTCGGCGCCGCCGGCCAGCGCGCCGATCACGGTCAGCGGCGGAACGCCGGTGAGCCTGGCGAAGACGATCGCGCCAGGCACGATCCCGCCGGGCGGCACGGCGACGATGACGATCACGATGGGCAACGGCACCGGCGTGCCGGTCACGCTGACGGCCCCGTTCACCGATCCGATGCCCGCGGGCGTCACGACGGTCGGCGGCAACACCGGCACGTGCGCGGGCGTCTCGGTGACGCCGACGCTGGTGACGATGCCGACGGGGGCCACGATCCCGCCGGGCGGATGCACGATCGTCGTCCAGGTGACGTCGTCGACGCTGGGCGGCGTGACGAACGTGACGAGCGCGCTGCAGACGACCGGAGGCAATTCACCGCCGGCGAGTGCACCCGTCAACGTCCAGGTGCCGGGCCCGGTGGCTCCGATCCCGGCGAACACGCCCGCCACGCTGCTGCTCCTGGCGGCGCTGCTGGCGCTGGCGGGCGGATGGCAGGCGCGCGCGCGCCGCAGACGCTAGCGGCAGCGCGTCGAGACCAACAAAAAAGCCGGGGTTTCCCCCGGCTTTCTTTTCTGCCTGATGCTGCAGCGGGTCGTCAGACGCCCTGGATGTTGGACGCCTGCTTGCCCTTCGGACCCTGCGTGACTTCGAAGGAGACCTTCTGGCCTTCCTTCAGCGTCTTGAATCCGGGCATGTTGATCGCGGAAAAATGCGCGAAAAGATCTTCGCCGCCGCCGTCCGGCGTAATGAACCCGAAGCCCTTCGCGTCATTGAACCACTTCACGGTACCTGTTGCCATTTCTGTCATTCCTCAAGATAAATTATCGGCGGGCGGGTGCCCGCCCCATGTTTCATTCTCAAGGACAGAAAAGTACGGGACCGCGGCCGCTCTGGCGACCGGGCTTGGACGTGCTCTAGTACTTGAAACAAAACACCTTTGGGAGGATACGCCAATTGCCCGGGTTTGGGAATACCCCATCCCCGGGTGTGGATTGCCCCTCAAATAGGACTGGTCAGGCCCTGCCGAGTTCCCGGCGGACCACCGCCGCCCCGGCCGCGAGTGCGTCGAGCTTGCCCCGGGCGACGTCCCGGGCGAGCGGCACCATCCCGCAATTCGTGCACGGGTACAGCCGCTCGGCCGGCACGAACTTCAGCGCCGCGCGGATCGTCGCGGCGACGTCCTCCGGCGTCTCGACGCGGTCGCTCGCGACGTCGATCGCGCCGACCAGCACGTCCTTGCCGGCGAGCAGCGCGATGAGGTCGATCGGCACGTGCGAGTTCGCGCATTCGAGCGACACCTGGTCGATGCGCGACTTCGCGAGCAGCGGAAACGTCTGCTCGTACTGCCGCCATTGCGAACCCAGCGTCTTCTTCCAGTCGTTGTTGGCCTTGATGCCGTAGCCGTAGCAGATGTGGACGGCGGTCGTGCAGGACAGCCCCTGCGCGGCGCGCTCGAGCGCCGCCACGCCCCAGTCGCGCACCTCGTCGAAGTAGACGTTGAACGCCGGCTCGTCGAACTGGATCACGTCCACGCCGGCGGCGGCGATCGCGCGCGCCTCCTCGTTCAGGATCTCCGCGAAGACCCGCGCGAGCTTCTCGCGGCTCCTGTAGTGACCGTCGTACAGCGTGTCGACCATCGTCATCGGGCCCGGCAGCGTGTACTTGACCTTGCGCGCGGTCTCGCCGCGCACGAAGCGCGCGTCGTCGACGTAGATGGGGTGCCGGCGAGCGACCGGCCCGACGACCATCGGCACGTCGGCGTCGTACCGGTTGCGGATGCGCACGGTCTTGCGGTTCGCGAAGTCGACGCCGTCCAGGCCCTCGATGAACGTCGTCACGAAGTGCCGGCGCGTCTGCTCGCCGTCGGTGACGATGTCGATGCCCGCGCGCTCCTGGTCGAACAGCGCGAGCCGCACGGCGTCGCGCTTGCCCTCAACCAGCGCTTCGCCTTCGAGCTTCCACGGCGCCCACAGCGCCCTGGGCTCGGCGAGCCACGCCGGCTTCGGCAGGCTGCCGGCAATCGTGGTCTGCAGGATCGGGGTCATGGCGGGGCAGGCTCGGATCGACGCGATGGCCGATTATAGGGCGAATCGGTCTGGCCACTTGACCACCTTCTCGGTTCGCCCGTACGCTTGCGGGCGCCCCGCCTGCCGATCCGGCTTCCTGGCCTTCCCCTTCCGCTTCCATCGCGTTCCCGCACCGTGCCCAGAATTCTGTACGCCGACAACGACTACACCGACATCGAGCTCGAACGCGCATTGCTCGAGCCGGCCGGCGTCGAGGTCGTCGTCGCCCAATGCAGGACCGAGGACGACGTGATCAGGCATGCCCGGGGTTGCCGCGCCATCCTGCTGCAGTACGCGCCGATCACGGAGAGGGTGCTGGCCGCGCTGCCCGAGGTCGGCATCGTCAGCCGCATCGGTGCCGGCTACGACACCGTCGATACGCACGCTTGTCAGAAGGCCGGCGTGTGGGTCGCCAATTCGCCGGACTACGGCGTGGCCGAGGTCGCCACGCACGCGCTGGCGCTGGCGCTCGCGTCGATCCGCAACATCGTCGCCTACCACCGCGACATCGCCGCCGGCACCTGGTACTTCATGTCGTCGGGCAAGCTGTCGCGGCCTTCGCAGATGACGCTCGGCATCGTCGGCCTGGGCCGCATCGGCAAGCGGATGGCGCACATCTCGCGCAACGTCTTCAAGCGCGTCGTCGCGTACGACCCCTACCTGATCGACGGCGATTTCCCCGCCTACGTCGAGCGCGCGAAGTCGCTGGCCGAGCTCGCCGGGCAGTCGGACGTCGTGTCGCTGCACGCGCCGCTGACCGCCGAGACGCGCGGGATGATCGACGCGAAGTTCTTCGCCGCACTCAAGCCCGGCGCGCACTTCGTCAACACGGCGCGCGGCGCGATCGTGAACATTGCCGACCTCCTGAGCGCGCTCGACGCCGGCACGCCCGCGGCGGCCGGGCTCGACGTGCTGCCGGAAGAGCCGGTGCCGCGCGATTCGCCGCTGCTCGGCCATCCGCGGGTTATCCTGACGCCGCACTCGGCGTTCTATTCGGTCGAGGCGGAACAGGAGCTCCGCCGCAAGGCCGCGCAGAACATCGTGACGTGGCTTGCGACGGGCCGGCCCGAATACGTGGTGAGTGCGGGCACGCGCAGGCCGTAGCGCAAGGGATGGCGGCACGCGGCGTCGCGCCCTCCGCCCGGGCGCCGCCCGTAAAATGAGAACGGGGCGTGGAGGGCATTCGTGGCAGCGGTTACCATCACCGGCGTGCAGAAGTGGTTCGGCTCGACGCACGTGACCATCAATCCGCGGCGTCGACATCGGCATTGCCGACGGTGAATTCTGCGTGCTCGTCGGGCCGTCGGGCTGCGGCAAGTCGACGCTTCTGCGGATGATCGCGGGCCTCGAGCAGATCACGCGCGAGATCGCGATCGGCGGGCGCGTCGTCAACCAGATGCCGCCCATGAGCGCGACATCGCGATGGTGTTCCAGAACTACGCGCTCTATCCGCACATGACCGTGCGCGACAACATGTCGTTCGCGCTGTCGCTCGCGAAGAAGCCGAAGGACGAGATCGACGCGCACGTGAAGAAGGCAGCGGACATCCTGGGCCTGGCGCCGTACCTCGACCGCTATCCGCGGCAGCTGTCAGGCGGCCAGCGGCAGCGCGTCGCGATGGGCCGCGCGATCGTCCGCGACCCGCAGGTGTTCCTGTTCGACGAGCCGCTGTCCAATCTCGACGCGAAGCTCCGCGTGCAGATGCGCACGGAGATCAAGGAGCTGCACCAGCGGCTGAAGACCACGTCGATCTACGTGACGCACGACCAGATCGAGGCGATGACGATGGCCGACCGGATCGTCGTGATGCGCGACGGCATCGTCGAGCAGACCGGCGATCCGCTCGAACTGTACGACCGGCCCGTCAACACGTTCGTCGCCGGCTTCATCGGGTCGCCGGCGATGAACATGATCCCGGGCACCGCGCGCGTGACCGGCGGCGAGCCGCACGTCGCGTTCGACGGGGGCGCGCGCCTGCCGCTGCCCCCGCAAGCCCATCCGACGGACGGGCAGCCGGTGCTCTACGGCATCCGGCCGGAGCACTGCGCGGTCGGCAACGGCACCGGGCTTCCCGTCGACATCGTCGTCGTCGAGCCCACCGGCGCGGATACGCAGCTTTATTGCCGCTTCGGCGGCCAGGATGTGACGGCGATGGTGCGCGACCGCGTGGCGGTGCACGCCGGCGAGCGGATCGGCCTGATGCCGGACCTTTCGCGCGCCCACGTTTTCGATGCGCAAAGCGGGGTTCGCCTCGCGGCGTGAACAAGCAACGGGCCAGCGAGCCCGCAAACCGGAGGAAGATCGTATGAGCGATACCAAGCGTCGTGATTTTCTCAAGGCCACGGCCGGCATGGCGGTCGGCAGTGCATTGCCCGCGGGTTCGGCGCTCTTCGCCGGCGAAGCCGCGGCGCAGCAGTACAAGGCAGCGCCCGAAAAAGGCGCCAAGCTGCGCGTGCTGCGGTGGAAGCGCTTCGTCCAGGGCGACGAGGACGTGTGGGCGGCCAATACGAAGAAGTTCACCGAAATGACCGGGATCGAGGTGCGCGTCGATGCCGAAGGCTGGGAGGACGTGCGGCCGAAGGCCGCGGTGGCCGCGAACGTCGGCAGTGGGCCCGACATCATCATCAGCACGATGGAGGACGCGCACCAGTATCCGGAAAAGCTGGTCGACGTCTCCGACCTCGCGAACTACCTCGGCAACAAGTACGGCGGGTGGTACCCCCTTGCCAAGGACTACGGAATGCACGGCAACAAGTGGGTGGCGATCATGATGGGCGCGGCCGGCAACGCGATCGTCTATCGCGAGAGCGCGGTCAAGGCGGCCGGCTTCGACACCGTTCCGCGCGACCTGGCGGGCTTCCTCAAGCTGTGCCAGGCGCTGAAGGCCAAGGGCACGCCCTCCGGCTTCGCGCTCGGCAACGCGACCGGCGACTCGAGCTGGACGCACTGGCTGATCTGGGCGCACGGCGGCAAGCTCGTCGACGCCAAGAACAACGTCGTCATCAACAGCCCGGAGACCATCGCCGCGCTTGAGTACTCGAAGCAGCTGTACGAGACGTTCATCCCCGGCACGTTGTCGTGGCTCGACCCCAACAACAACAAGGCGTTCCTCGACGGCCAGCTCTTCCTCACGGCCAACGGCATCTCGGTCTACTACGCCGCGAAGACATCGACGGACCCGAAGATGCAGGAGATGGCCAACGACATCCAGCACGCATACTTCCCGGTGGGACTGGACGGCAAGTCGCGCGAGCTGAACCTCGTGTTCCCGATGATGATCTTCAAGTACTCGAAGTACCCGAACGCCGCCAAGGAATACCTGCGCTTCATGATGGAAAAGGAGCAATACGTGCCTTGGCAGGAAGCCTCGATCGGCTACGTCTGCCATCCTCTGGCCGCGTACGAGAAGAGCGCGTTCTGGACGGCCGATCCCAAGAAGACGCCGTATCGCGACTGCTTCAAGAACGGGACGCCTGGCGGCTACGCGGGCACGATGGGCTACGCATCCGCGGCGTGCGTCGCCGATTTCATCATCCCCAACATGGTGGCGGAGGCCGCATCGGGATCGAAGACGCCGAAGGAGGCGGCGGAGCGGGCGCAGAAGCGGGCGGAACGGTACTACAAGGTTTGATATTCCGTCGTCGCGCTCTGCATCCTGCTTCCCGCGGGATGCCTGCCGCGACGACGTAATATCTGCACGGGTTGAAGCGGCGCGTGGCGTCGCTTAACCCGTGCTCCTGCGACTCTTTGCACGGTTGACCGAACTTGCGGCTCTACGACCTCGACTGATTGTGGCGACTGCTTCCACCACACTTTCCCGCGCGCTGGACAACCGGCACCTGCTCGGCGTGCTGTTCCTGTTGCCTGCCGGGGCGCTGCTGCTCGTGTTCCTGACCTATCCGCTGGGCCTGGGGACCTGGCTCGGCTTCACCGACGCCAAGATCGGCCGCAGCGGCGTCTGGATCGGCCTCGAGAATTTCCAATACCTGTGGGGCGACGCGGTGACGCGCCTCGCGCTTTTCAACACGCTCTTCTACACGATCGTCGCGAGCGTCATCAAGTTCGCGCTGGGCCTGTGGCTCGCGCTGCTCCTCAACAAGCACCTGCCGTTCAAGTCGCTGATCCGCGCGGTCGTGCTGCTGCCGTTCATCGTGCCGACCGCGCTGTCGGCGATCGCGTTCTGGTGGATCTACGACTCGCAGTTCTCGATCATCAGCTGGACGCTGCTCAAGGCGGGGCTCATCACCGAATACATCGACTTCCTCGGCCAGCCGTGGCATGCGCGGTTCTCTGTCATCGCCGCCAACATCTGGCGCGGCGTGCCGTTCGTGGCGATCACGCTGCTGGCCGGCCTGCAGACGATCTCGCCGTCGTACTACGAGGCCGCGAGCCTCGACGGCGCCACCGAATGGCAGCAGTTTCGGCGCATCACGCTGCCGCTGCTGACGCCGATCATCGCCGTCGTGATGACGTTCTCGGTGCTGTTCACGTTCACCGACTTCCAGCTGATCTACGTGCTGACGCGCGGCGGACCGCTCAACTCGACGCACCTGATGGCCACGCTGTCGTTCCAGCGCGCGATCTCCGGCGGCAGCCTGGGCGAGGGCGCGGCGATCGCCACGGCGATGGTGCCGTTCCTGCTGTCGGCGATCCTCTTCTCGTACTTCGGCCTGCAGCGGCGGGCGTGGCAGCAGGGGGGCTCCGATAAATGAGCGATTCGGCCCAGTCCACCGCGCCGCCCGCCGGCTCGGCCGAGTCGCAGGGGATGGACTACCTGACGACGCTGCCGCGGCGCGTGGCGACCGTCTACGCGCCGCTTTCCGTGTTCCTGTTCGTGCTGCTGTTCCCGTTCTACTGGATGGCGATCACGACGTTCAAGCCCAACGAGGAACTGCTGTCGCGCGAAGGCAATCCGTTCTGGGTGGTGAATCCCACGCTCGCCCACGTCAAGAAGCTGCTGTTCGACACCGAGTATCCGCAGTGGCTGTGGAACACGATGCTGGTCGCGTTCGTCGCGACGTTCCTGTCGCTGCTGGCGAGCGTGCTCGCCGCGTACGCGATCGAGCGGCTGCGCTTCCGCGGCGCGCGCTACGTCGGCATGAGCATCTTTCTCGCGTACCTGGTGCCGCCGTCGATCCTGTTCATCCCGCTCGCGACGATCGTCTACCAGCTGCAGCTGTTCGACACGCGGCTCGCGCTGATCCTCACCTATCCGACCTTCCTGATCCCGTTCTGCACGTGGCTGCTGATGGGCTACTTCAAGTCGATTCCCTACGAGCTCGAGGAATGCGCGCTGATCGACGGCGCGTCGCGGCTGCAGATCCTGGTGAAGATCATCCTGCCGCTCGCCGTGCCGGGCCTCATCTCGGCCGGCATCTTCGCGTTCACGCTGTCGTGGAACGAGTTCATCTACGCGCTGACGTTCATCTCGTCGTCGGAGGTCAAGACGGTGCCGGTGGGCGTGGTCACCGAGCTGGTCGAAGGCGACGTCTACCACTGGGGCTCGCTGATGGCCGGCGCGCTGCTGGGGTCGCTGCCGGTGGCCGTGCTGTACTCGTTCTTCGTCGAGTACTACGTGTCCGGCCTGACCGGCGCCGTCAAGGAGTAGCGGCCGGCCTTGAAACGCCGGCGTCCGGCCCCAACAAGGTAGAATCACGGTCGCAGCCTACCGCCGGAGACAACGCCATGAGCACGATCAAGGACACGATCCACGAGCAGGTCACGACGCACCCCGTCGTCCTGTACATGAAGGGCACGCCGCAGTTCCCGCAGTGCGGATTCTCCGCGACGGTCGCCGAGATCCTGCGCCGCTGCGGCGTCAACGAGTATTTCTCCGTCAACGTGCTGGCCGACGACGCGATCCGGCAGGGGATCAAGGACTACGCGAACTGGCCGACGATCCCGCAGCTGTACGTGAACGGCGAGTTCGTCGGCGGCTGCGACATCGTCCGCGAGATGTACGCGTCCGGCGAGCTGCAGAAGGTGCTGGCGCCGCAGACCGCCTAGGGTTCGACGCCAAAAGCACCACGCAACGCCAGGGCCGCCGCCGAGCGGCCCTTTTCACGCGTACGTGCGCAGAAAGGCCGGCGCCCCGTCAGCGGGAGCGACCGGCCGGCGCGGCGGCGCGTCACCAGGGAAAAGGGGGACGTCGATGGAAGCACTCAAGGCCGGAAGCGACACGCTGTTCATCCTGCTCGGCGCGATCATGGTGCTGGCGATGCACGCCGGGTTCGCGTTCCTGGAATTGGGCACCGTGCGCAAGAAGAACCAGGTCAACGCGCTGGTCAAGATCCTCGTCGACTTCGCGGTGTCGACGGTCGCCTACTTCTTCGTCGGCTACGCGATCGCCTACGGCGTCACGTTCTTCGCCGGCGCCGAAGCGCTGGTGCCGCGCAACGGCTACGACCTCGTCAAGTTCTTCTTCCTGCTGACGTTCGCGGCCGCCATTCCGGCGATCGTGTCCGGCGGGATCGCCGAGCGCGCGAAGTTCAACCCGCAGCTCGCGGCGACGTTCCTGCTGGTCGGGTTCCTGTATCCGTTCTTCGAGGGCATCGCGTGGAACCAGCACTTCGGCATCCAGGGCTGGCTGAAGGCGACGTTCGGCGAGGAGTTCCACGACTTCGCCGGCAGCGTGGTCGTCCACGCGTTCGGCGGCTGGATCGGACTGATCGCCGTCCTGATGCTCGGCGCGCGGCGCGGCCGCTACTCGAAGGAAGGCGGGATCGCCGCGCATCCGCCGTCGTCGATCCCGTTCCTGGCGCTCGGCGCGTGGGTGCTGTCGGTCGGCTGGTTCGGGTTCAACGTGATGTCGGCGCAGACGCTCGACAAGATCTCCGGGCTGGTCGCGATGAACTCGCTGCTGGCGATGGCCGGCGGGACGATCGCCGCGTTCGTCGCCGGCCGCAACGACCCGGGGTTCGTGCACAACGGGCCGCTGGCGGGGCTGGTCGCGATCTGCGCGGGCTCCGACGTCATGCACCCGCTCGGCGCGCTCGTCACCGGCCTCGCGGCGGGCGCCCTGTTCGTCTTCATGTTCACGCTGACGCAGAACCGCTGGAAGATCGACGACGTGCTCGGCGTCTGGCCGCTGCACGGGCTGTGCGGCGCCTGGGGCGGCCTTGCCGCGGGTGTCTTCGGCGCCAAGGCGCTGGGCGGCCTGGGCGGCGTCGCGTTCGGGTCGCAGGTGGCGGGAACGGCGCTCGGCATCGCGATCGCCGTGGCCGGCGCCGCGATCGTCTACGGCGCGCTCAAGGCCACCGTCGGGCTGCGCCTCGACCCCGAGGAGGAGTTCAACGGCGCGGACCTGTCGATCCACAAGATCGGCGCCACGGCGGAGCGGGAGACGGCGTGGTGACCGACGCTGCGGCGCGCTCCGGCCCCGTCGCACCAAACGGCGGTCGGCGGGAAAAAATTGCGGCCGGCCCTGCCTTGGGACGACCGTTCGTCGCGCAGTGTCCGATTCTATATCATTGAATAATATGTAGTATTTTAATTGGCATGGCTGTTGCTTTCTGGCAGGCAAGGGGTGTTCACGCTTATCGGGCGCCCAATTGTCCACGTTAGCTTGCCAGGAGCTGCAATGAAGAATGCACGACGTCCGGTCGCTGCGGCGATCAACCCCCGGTCGCCGGCCCTTTGGCTCGCGGCCGCCGCGGTCGCGGCGACCATGACCCTTTCGGCCGGTACCGCACGCGCCGAGTCGAACTTCGTGAACGGCGCCGGCACGGCCACCGCGCGCCTCAACTTCTCGATCGTGATCCCGAAGTTCCTGTACCTGCAGGTCGGCACTGGAACCTATCCGACCACCGTCGCCACGATCGACAATATCCAGTTCGACATGTCGTCGGCCATCAGCTCGATCGGCAACGGAACGGCGCAAAGTGCGACGAGCGGCGGCGACATCTCGGTCGGCTCCGTCACCGCACGCGTGGTCGGCAACAATTTCACGGCCGCCACCAACTTGCAGGCGAGCACGGCGGGCGCCATGACCAACGGTGCCGGCGGTACGATCTCGTGGAGCGAGATCGTGCTTGCGGCTGCCCCTACCGCGATCACCGTGGTGCCGGCGGCGGCGGCAGTCCTGAACCACCCGGGCTCCGTGGCGGCGCCGTTCGTCGACGGCGGAAACACCACCGTGTCGCTGACGCCGGTGAACCGCGTCATCAACCAGGCCGCCAAGTGGACGTTCCAGTACAAGAACACCAACGTCCCGGCCTCCGGATCCTACGGTGCCGCCGGGTCCGGGACCAATGGCCAGGTGACCTACCAGATCATCATGCCCTGACGCACGGCAGGCCGCGCATCCCATGCGAGGTGCCGGGGCATTGGCCCGGCACCTCGTTTACTTTCGCGAGAGCGGTTATGCTGGCTCAAGGGTTCACCCGGCCAGCCCCAGCATGCACATCCGCAGCATCACGCCAGCGCAACGACCTTCATCGCGATCCGCGACAAAGCGCGCGACGCTGGTCGTTGCTTGCGCACTGGCGCAATTGCTCTCGGATGCCGCGGGGGCGTGGGTGCTGACGATCAGCTCCGGGCCGAAGGCGGCGTTTCTGCAAGTGGGCAACGGCTCGTACAGCGGCACCTACCAGAGCGGCGGAACGCCGCTCAACAACGCGACGGTCAACACCGTCAGCGTGACGGTGCCGGCAAGCGCCGTGGGCAGGGGCACCGCCCAGCAAATGACGAGCGACAGCACGCAGTCGGCGAGCTTCTACGACAACTTCGCGGTCTGCAACCCGCCGAGCCAGGTCTACGTCGGCGGCTGGGTGCGCACGCCGACCGGAAGCGGCAGCGGCGTGCTGTCGGTCACGTCGCCCGCGGCGCTGACCAGCGCAACCTCTCCGGCAACCATCCCGTTCACGCAGATCAGCTGGACCAGTACGGCCAACGGCAGCACGACGCCCGACATACCCGCCGGAACGTTCACCGGCGGCACACAGGCGCTGCGCACGATCGCCGCCGGAACCTGGGTCGAGAACTGCCACACGTTCTTCTACGCCAACACGGCAATCGTCAGCGCGGCCACCTACACCGGGCAGGTCACTTACACGCTGGTGCTGCCGTGAGGATGCATCGGTTCATGCCCCATGCGTGCGGCGCGCTGCTCGCGCTGATCGTCGCGGAGCCGAATTCCGCCGCGACCTACGTCGTGGACGACAGCAGCACGATCCCGTTCGAGGCGCAGACGCCGATGCGCTGGCGGAACACCACGGGCGGGAACCGGCAGATGAGCAACGAGATCGAGGGCGGCGCCACCGTGAACATCCGCCTGAACCTGCAGCCGTGGCTGAACCGCAACGGTCGCGTCTACCTCGCGCTGCCGCAGCAACCGGTCGGCGTAGTCAACGTCGAATGGGCCACGCAAGGCCGCATGCTTCCGGGAAAGCTGCAGTCGGGCGAGCGGACGCTGGTTTTCGCCGGGCCGATTCGCACCGCCTTCCTCGAAGACAATTTTTCCGTACGCGTCGTCGCCGACGGCCGCCGCGTGAATGCCACCCAACGCCTGCAGTTCCATTTCGAAATCGATGTCGACTGATCACGAGCGCGCCGTGACGCGCACCCCTTTAGCGATCGTGCTCGCGGTCCTCATGGCGGCGTTCGTCGCCGCGCCGGCAGGCGCGCAACAGTTCGCGGCGATGGTCTCGCCGCCCCGCTTCGAGCTCACGGGCAAGCCGGGCCAGGCGCAGCGCCAGGTGGTCGAGATCTCGAATGGCGACGTCAGTCCGGCCACCTATCGCGTTCGCACGGCCGACTGGACGCTCGACGCCAGCGGAGTGGTGAAACTCTCCGACGAACTCGCGCCGGACAGCTGCCGGCCGTGGGTCGCGGTCGAGCGACGCGAGATCACGATTCCCGCCGGCGGGCGCTACCGTTTTCGGTTCGAGATTTCGCCGCCGGCCGATGCCACCGGGGAGTGCCGTTTCGCGCTCCTGGTGGAGGGGGGCGCGGCGACCGTCAAGGCCGGCGAGAACATCAGCATCCCGGTGAACGCGCGAATCGGCGTGGTCGTGTACATGACGCTGGGCGACGCGGCGCCCGAGCTCGCCATCGTGCGCTCGGAGGTCGCGGAACGCGAAGGCAGGCAGGTTCCCCTCATCCACGTGCGCAACACCGGACGCGCGCACGGCCGTCTCGAGGGATTTCTCGAAGGGACGGATGCCGCCGGACGCCGGATCGACTTCATGCCGAACGGACTGCCCATTCTGCCTGGCGAAACCCGCGAAATCGTGCTCAACGTCGCTAGCGAGGCCGATCCGCGCCCGACCGTGACGTTTCCGATCACGATCCGCGGCAATCTCGAATGGAGCGGCAAGTCCACGCCGTTCGAGGCCCGCTTCGCGCCATGATGCGGCGGCGCGCGGCCGCGCTTGCTTTCGCGGTCGGCCTGCTGGGATGGACTGTCGCGCTGGCGCAATCCGGCGCGCCCGCGGCCGGCAACGCGGGCGCGCCTCCCACCGCGCGCTACGAAGACCGCCTGATCGACGGCGGCGCGCTGCCGGCGGACGAGGAGGCGCAGGGCACCGCGTACAACCCGGAGGGTTGGGCCCGATACTGGCGCGTCGAAGGCGTTTCGAGCTACTACGATCAGCAGGGGCTGATCACGCGCGAGAACGGATTCCGGCTTTCGGGCCGGATCGATACGCCGCAATACGGCGCGCTGTCGGCCGATGCTACCGTGCGCGTGGGGCCGGGGTCGTTCATCGCGACGCTGGTGCAGCGCGATTTCGCCTTCGACGACCGCTGGCGCCTGAACAACAGCCTGGGTGTGGTGACGACGCTGGGCATCGACCTCACGCGCACGCAGTATCGATTCTACCTGCCGACGTTCGCGGCGCTGGGCGGCACGACGGAGTGGATCCGCGAC
Source organism: Burkholderiales bacterium (assembly GCA_046347755.1). Classification (GTDB taxonomy): domain Bacteria; phylum Pseudomonadota; class Gammaproteobacteria; order Burkholderiales; family Casimicrobiaceae; genus VBCG01. Next base: position 514,197 of record JAXMFM010000003.1, read on the forward strand.
ACGAACCTGCAGCTGCAGGCAAGCGTCGGGGAGCCGGGCAACTTCGACGGCTTCCGTCTGTCGGGCTTCCAGTCGCTGCACGGCGTCCTGTCCACCGTCGGCGCGCAGTGGGCGTTCGCGCCGCAGTGGCAGGCGGGCGTGCAGTACGTCGACACGAGCGGCGTCGACTCGCCCTACGCGATCAACGGCAATGGGAAGGTCGACTCGCGCGCAGCGTACGCGTCGCTCGCGTGGAACGGCGCCAACACGCGCCTGCAAGGCAACGTGCTCGCGAGCGACGCCAGCACCGAAGGACAATCCGTTCGGGCGAACGGGATCTGGCTCGACGGCAAGACGGTCTGGGCGGGCGTGACGCACAACTACGGCATCTTCCGCCTGGAGCCGGGGCTCGCCTGGGGCTACCAGCCGATCAACAACGACATCGAAGGCGCCTACTACCGATTCGCCTATTCGAGCCTTCGCTCGCAGATGGACGGCGGCATCGACTTCGTCGACTCCGTTTCCGGACGCGGCACCAACGGGATCTACGTCACGATCAACGGCCGCTACCAGCTCAACTCGCGAATGGGCCTCGGCGGCAACGGCGGCTATCTCGCGAACGGCAGCCAGTACGCGGCGCAGGCGTCGGTCTTCGGAGACCTGATCTGGTCGCAGGGCACGAGCCGGTTGCAGTTGAGCCTGCTGACCAACAACAACACGCCGAGCAGCGACGCGCAGCAGATCTCGCTCGACCACACGTGGAACACGCCGGCCGGCACCCGGCTGTCGACGACGATCAACGCCACGCGCGACGCGACGGGCAGCTACCTGTCCGGCGACACTACCGTCGCGGGTTCGACCCTGCGCCGGCTCGGCTTCGGGCTGCTCGGCGGCGGCGACATCACGAACAACGTGTCGCTGGACGCCAACCTGCAATACAACCTGCTGTCGCTCAACGGCTCGGCCAGCGGCGTCTATGGCAACTTCAACGTCAACTGGCGCCTGAGCCCGCAGTGGTCGGTCGTGGGCACGTACTACGACAACACCGACAATACGGCGAAGCTGTTCGTCCTCGATCCGCTGATTCCCGTCATCAACCCGGTGCAGACGCAGCGCAGCCGCGCGGTGCTGCTGTCGATCCGCTACGAAGACCGTGCCGGATCGCTGATCGCACCCATCGGCGGGCGCCCGGGAAGTCCCGCGGGCACGATCGCAGGCACGCTGTTCCTCGACCTCAACGACAACGGACGCCGCGATCCGGGCGAGCCGGGCGCCGCCAACGTGACCATCGTCCTGAACGGGCGCTTTCCGACCCGGACCGACGAGTCGGGCCGATTCGAATTCCCGTTCGTCGCGGCAGGAGCGCAGACGGTCAGCGTGATTCCCGACAACCTGCCGCTGCCGTGGGCGATCGGCACCCCGAAGTTCACCGTCGATGTCACGGCCCGCTCGACAACGAACGTCGACATCGCCGCGCGACGAATTCGCTAGCTCAAAGCCTCACGTCCGCGTCCGCTGCGCGCGCCTGACGTCGGGAACGCGCCGCAGCGAGCGCAGCACCTGCGCCAGGTGCCGGCGGTCGCGGACCTGCACGCCGAAGAACATCGCGAGCACGTCGCCGCCGTCCGGGCGCTCCATCGACACCGTGTCGATGTTGGCGCCGGCGTCGGCGATCGCCAGCGCGACGTCGGCCAGAAGGCCGCGGCGGTCGGCGACCAGCAGCCGGATGCCGGTCTCGAACACGCCCTGCACGTCGCTCGCCCATTCGACGTCGACGAGCTCGGACGCGTCGAGCCGCTGCTTCTTCAGCGTCACGCATTCGCGCGTGTGGACGAGCAGGCCGTGGCCGCGCCGGAACTGGCCGACGATCGTGTCGCCCGGCACCGGCCGGCAGCACTTCGCGTACTGGATCGCCACGCCTTCGACGCCGCGCAGCGTCAGCGCGCTCTGCTTGGCGGCGGTGGGCGCGGGCGTCTCGTCGGCCTTGCCCGGGCCCTTGGTCAGCGCCTGCGCGACGACGAACGACAGCCGCTTGCCGAGGCCGATGTCGGCCAGGATGTCGAGCTGGCTCTTGGCGCCGTACTCCTTCGCCAGCGCCTCCCAGCGGTCCCACGAGATCATTTCCGGCTCGACCTTCAGCGTCGCGAGCGCCTGGCCCAGCAGCCGCTCGCCCAGCGCGGCGGATTCCTTCTGCTGCAGGCCCTTCAGGTAATGGCGGATGCGCGAGCGCGCCTTGCCGGTCGCGACGAACGACAGCCACGACGGATTGGGCCGCGCGGTCGGCGACGTCAGGATCTCGACGTGGTCGCCGTTCTTGAGCTCGGTGCGCAGCGGCAGCAGCTCGTAGTTGATGCGCGCGGCCACGCAGTGGTGTCCGATGTCCGTGTGCACGCCATAGGCGAAGTCGACGGCGGTCGCGCCGCGCGGCAGCGCCATGATCTTGCCCTTCGGCGTGAACACGTAGATCTCGTCGGGGAAAAGGTCGCCCTTGATGTGCTCGAGGAACTCCTTCGAGTCGCCGGACTCGGACTGGATCTCCAGCAGGCTCTGCAGCCAGCGCGTCGTCTCGCGCTGCGCTTCGGCGAGGTCGAGCTCGCCGCCGGCCTTGTACAGCCAGTGCGCCGCCACGCCCGCTTCGGCGACGCGGTGCATGTCGTGCGTGCGGATCTGCACTTCGAGCGGCGTGCCGAAGGGCCCGAACAGCGTGGTGTGCAGCGACTGGTAGCCGTTGGCCTTCGGGATCGCGACGTAGTCCTTGAACTTGCCGGGGATCGGCTTGTACAGCTCGTGCAGCACGCCGAGCGCCGCGTAGCAGTTGGTCTTGTCGGCGACCAGGATGCGCACGCCGTAGATGTCGAACACCTGCGCGAACGAGTAGTGCTTCTCGCGCATCTTCTTGTAGACCGAGTAGATCGTCTTCTCGCGGCCGCTGACCACGGCGAGCACGTGCTCCTTGGCAAGGCCTTCGCGGATCACGTCGAGGAGCCGGTTCATCACCTCGCGCCGGTTGCCGCGCGCCGCCTTGATCGCGCCGGCGAGGATCCGGTAGCGCATCGGGTTCAGGTGCTTGAACGACAGGTCCTGCAGCTCGAGGAACAGCGAATTCAAGCCGAGGCGGTTGGCGATCGGCGCGTAGATGTCGAGCGTTTCCTTCGCGATCCGCCTGCGGTGCGCCGGCGCCATCGCGTCGAGCGTGCGCATGTTGTGCAGCCGGTCGGCGAGCTTGATCAGGATGACGCGGACGTCGCGCGCCATCGCGAGCAGCATCTTGCGGAAGCTCTCGGCCTGGACTTCCTCGCGCGACGTGAACTCGATCTGGTCGAGCTTCGACACGCCGTCGACCATGTCGGCGACCGGCTTGCCGAAGCTCTTCTCGAGCTCGTTCTTGGTGACCGACGTGTCTTCCATCACGTCGTGCAGCAGCGCGGCGGCGAGGCCCTGCGCGTCGAGCCGCCATTGCGACAGGATCGACGCCACCGCGAGCGGGTGCGTGATGTACGGTTCGCCGGACTTGCGGAACTGGCCGCGGTGCGCGGATTCGGAGAATTCGAACGCGCGCGAGACGAGCGCGACGTCCGGGGCGCCCAGATAGTGCCCGAGGTGCTTGGTGAACTCCGCGATCTCGGACATATGTAGTGACTACATCGGTCCGAAGGCGGGGATTTCTAGACTTGCGGCGTCGTCGGCAGCACCGGCCCGGTCTTGGTCAGCATTTCGATGCCGATCTTGCCGGCGGCCATTTCGCGCAATGCGATGACGGTCGGCTTGTCGCGGTCCGCGTCGACCATCGGCGCCGAGCCGGCGGTGATCTGTCGCGCGCGGTTGGTGGCGGCGAGCGTCAGCTCGAACCGGTTGGGGATTCGGGCCAGACAATCTTCGATCGTGATGCGAGCCATGGCGATGCTCCGGAAGTTCAAAGGTTGAGCAGCGAGGCGATCAGCGCCGAATGCCGCGCCTGCTGCCGGGAGGCCGCCAGGCGCGCGGCGCGGACGATGACGGACAGATCGTCGACGGCCCTCGCAAAGTCCTGATTCATAATAACATAATCGAACTCGCCGCAGTGCCGCATTTCTTCGCGCGCCGCGTCGAGCCGGCGGGCGATGATCTCCGGGCTGTCCTGGCCGCGCTTCTCCAGCCGTTCCTTGAGCGAGGCCAGCGACGGCGGCAGGATGAAGATCAGCACGGCGCCGGCGATCAGCTGGCGCACCTGCCGCGCCCCCTGCCAGTCGATTTCCAGCAGCACGTCGTGGCCGGCCTCGACCTCGCGCTTCAGCCAGGTGGCCGACGTCGCGTACCAGTTGCCGTGCACGTACGCGTGCTCGAGGAACTCGCCGGCCGCCATCAGCTCGTTGAACTTCGGCTCGTCGACGAAGTGGTAGTCGACGCCGTCGCGCTCACCCGGCCGCGGCGGCCGCGTCGTGTACGAGACCGACAGCCGCATGCCCGGCTCGCGCTCGAGCAGCGCGCGCACGAGGCTCGTCTTGCCGCCGCCGGACGGCGCGGCCAGCACGAACAGGCACCCGGACGCCGGCGGCGCCTTGGTGGCGATGACGGTGGGTTGGGTCATTCCACGTTCTGAACTTGTTCGCGCATCTGTTCGATCAGCACCTTGAGCTCGAGCGCCGCCTGCGAGACTTCGGCGTCGACCGACTTGCTGCCGAGCGTGTTCGCCTCGCGGTGCAGCTCCTGCGCGAGAAAGTCCAGCCGCTTGCCGGCGCTGCCGCCGGCCCGCAGCACGCGACGCACCTCGGCCACGTGCGCGCTCAGCCGCGACAACTCCTCGGCGACGTCGACCTTGGTCGCGAACAGCGCGAGTTCCTGCTTCAGGCGGTCCTCGTTCGGGTCGAGGCCGGCCTCGCGCAGCCGCGCGGCCAGCTTCTCGGTGTACGCGGCGTGGACCGCGGGCACGCGCGGGAGCACGCGCGCCACCTGCGCCTCGATGCCCGCGCAGCAGGCTTCGAGCACGGCGGCCGTCTTCTCCCCTTCGCGGGCGCGGGCGCCCGCCAGGTCCGACAGCGCCTGGTCGACGAGCGCCAGCGCGCGCTGCGCCAGCTCCGCCGGCGGCACCGTGGGCTCGGCCAGCACCCCCGGCCAGCGGAGGATCTCGTGGACGGAGAGCGGCGTCGCATCCGGGACGGCCCGCGTCACTTCTGACGCCGCCGCGGCCAGCTGGGCGACTCGCGACGCGTCGACGGCGACGGCCGTGGCGCCTTGCGCGTTGCGGTTGAGCCCGATCCGGCACTCGACCTTGCCGCGCTTGAGCGCGCCGGCCAGCACGTCGCGCAGCGCCGGCTCGATCGTCCGCAATTCGTCGGGAAGCTTCAGCGAAACATCGAGGTAGCGGTGGTTGACCGAGCGCAGCTCGACGCCGAGCGAGACGCCCGGCAATTCCGCGGCGACCGCGGCGAAGCCGGTCATGCTGAGAATCATGGGGTGGAATTCCTGAACAATCGGGCCGGCGGCGGGCGATCCGGCGATTTTCGGGACGTTTTCCTGCGCGCACCGCCGCGGCCCCGGGCCGGCTTCGATGGCACGCTTCCTTTACTTTGCCCGTCGGGTTGCCGAGAATGTATGCGTTATCCGACGGCCGCGCAACCGCCGGACCTCCGGCTGGCATGCGAATTGCCAGTGTTTCGCCTGGTCAGGCGCAGATTTCCGGACCCTCGCGCCCGTCAGACGACCCCCCAACGCTCATGCCCGTCACCAACCAAGCCCTTGCCGGCGGCTACCAGCTGCTGAACTACCGGATCGACCGTCAGATCAGCCGCGGCGGCTTCTCGATTGTCTACCGGGCGTTCGACGAGGACGGCGCCCCGGTCGCGATCAAGGAGTACCTGCCGTCGTCGCTGGTGCTGCGCACCGAGGGCGACATCGTCCGCGCCAGCTCGGCCGAGAACCTGACGTCGTTCCGGTACGGGATGAAGTGCTTCTTCGAGGAAGGCCGCGCGCTCGCCAAGATCAACCACCCGAACGTCGTGCGCGTGCTTAACTTCTTCCGCGCGAACGAGACCGTCTACATGGTCATGCGCTACGAGCGCGGACGCACGCTGCAGCAGCAGATCCAGATGCGGCAGGACCAGATGTCGGAGCGGCTGGTCCGCCACGTGTTCATGCACCTTCTGAACGGCCTGCGCGAAGTACACACGCACAAGCTGCTGCACCTCGACATCAAGCCGGCCAACATCTACCTGCGCACCGACGGCAGCCCGGTGCTGCTCGACTTCGGCGCCGCCCGGCAGACGCTGACCAGCGCCCGCCCCAAGCTGGCGCCGATGTACACGCCGGGCTTCGCGGCGCCCGAGCAGTACCGCGAACCCGACCGCCTCGGGCCGTGGACCGACGTCTACGGCACCGGCGCGTCGATGTTCGCCTGCCTGGCCGCGTTCGCGCCGCAGGCCGCCGACGCCCGGGTCCAGGAGGACCACCTGGTGTCGGCCAAGAAGATCTGGGCCGGCCAGTACTCGGACAACATCCTCGAGGTGATCGACTGGTGCCTGCGCCTCGATCCGCTCGAGCGGCCGCAGTCGGTGTTTGCACTGCAAAAAGCCATCCGCGACATCCCGCAGACCAAGCGAAAGGTCTCGTTCTTCGGCAGCCTCAAGAAGATGCTCTTCTCGGAAATCGGCGCTTAAGACGTACACTACGTCGTATGCGTTTCACGATTTTCCAGGAATCGCGCAAGGGGTCGCGGAAGGTCAATCAGGACCGCATCGCGTACACGTTCAGCCGCGACACGCTGTTGCTGGTCGTCGCCGACGGCATGGGCGGCCACGCCGGCGGCGAGATCGCCGCGCAGATCGCCGTGCGGCTGTTCATCGAGCGCTTCCAGCAGGAAGCCAAGCCGATCCTCAAGAACCCGCTCAAGTACCTGCAGGACACGATGGTCCGCGCGCACGCGGCGCTGGGCTCGTACGCGAACCAGTTCTCGATGCTCGAGACGCCGCGCACGACGTGCGTCGCGTGCGTCGTCCAGGCCGGCCACGCCTATTGGGGCCACGTCGGCGACTCGCGGCTGTATTTGTTCCGGCAGGGCGGCCTGATCGGCTCGACCAAGGACCATTCCAAGGTGCAGTACCTGGTCGACCAGGGCATCATCGGCGCCGACGAGGTCGTGTCGCACCCGGACCGCAACAAGATCTTCAGCTGCCTGGGCGGCCTCGTCGATCCGGTCATCGACCTGTCGCGGCGCACGCCGCTGCGCAACGGCGACATCCTCGTGCTTTGCACCGACGGCCTGTGGAGCGTGTTCGACCAGAGCGAGATCGCGACGTGGCTGACGTCGACGCCGATCCTGACCACGGCGCCGCAGATGATGCGCGAGGGCGAGAAGCGCGGCGGCCCCGAAGGCGACAACCTGTCGGCGATCATCGTCCGCTGGGGACCGGAGACGCTGACCGACGAGCAGACGACGACGATCACCGAGACGCTGGGCCTGGGCGAGTTCGAGACGCAGATCGACCGCACGCTGACGCTGACCGACCGCACCGGCGCCGCGCGCGACCTGACCGACGACGAGATCGAGCACGCGATCGAGGAAATTCAATCCACGATCCAGAAGTACCGACGGTGAAAATCCCCGTGCAAACCCCTGTGTCCCTGCGGGGTTCCTGAATGCGCCAGCTCGTCATCGACACCGAAACCACCGGCCTCGACCCGAAGTCCGGCCACCGGATCATCGAGTTCGCGGCGCTCGAGCTCGTCGATCGCCGTCCCACCGGGCGCACGATGCACCTGCACTTCGACCCGGAGCGCGAGATCGACACCGGCGCTACCGAAGTCCACGGGATGACGTGGGACGACCTCAAGGGAAAGCCGAAATTCCGCGATCACGCCGAGGACCTGATGGCGTTCGCGCGCGGCGCCGAGTGGATCATCCACAACGCGCCGTTCGACGTGGGCTTCCTCGACCGCGAGCTCGAGGGCTGCGGATTGCCGCCGTGCGCGGCCATCTACGGTAACCTGATCGACACGCTGGCGATGGCGCGCGACGCGTTCCCGGGCAAGCGCAACAACTTGGACGCGCTGTGCGAGCGCTTCGGCGTGTCGAACGCGCAGCGGACGCTGCACGGCGCGCTGCTCGACGCCCAGCTCCTGGCCGAGGTGTACCTGGCGATGACGCGCGGGCAGGAGTCGCTGACGATCGACCTGTCCGCGGCGCCGAAGGGGCCGGCGGCGGTCGCGGCGGGTGCGGCGACCGCGGGCCCGGCGCTGATCGTCGTCGCGCCGACCGCGGAAGAGCTCGCCGCGCACGCCGAGTACCTTGCGGCGCTCGACAAGGAAACGCGGGGTCGCTGCGCATGGCTGCAGCCCGCCCGATCCGCTTGAATCCCGGGCCCGGACCCGGTCACGGCGGCGTAACGTGCGCCGGCTAACCTCATGGAATCTTCGAACAAGCCGGCGGACGCGCTTCCGGAAATGCTGCGGGGTGCCGGGGCCGCGCCCGTTCCCTTGATCCCGCCGATCGTAACGCCGATCAACCGCGAGCTGTCGCTGCTCGAGTTCAACCGGCGCGTGCTGGCGCTGGCCGAGGACCGCGGCGTGCCGCTGCTCGAGCGGCTGCGCTTCCTGTGCATCGTCGGCAGCAACCTGGACGAGTTCTTCGAGATTCGCGTGGCCGGCGTGAAGGAGCAACTGCGCGCCAAGGTGGCGCCGCCGGGCATGACGCTGCAGGAGGCGCGCGACACGGTCGCGCGCATGGGCGACGAGGCGCGCGCGCTGATCGACGACCAGTACCGCGTGCTCAACACGCAGATCCTGCCGGCGCTCGCCGACGCCGGCGTGCGGCTGGTCCGGCGCACCGAGTTCACGAAGGCCGAGCGCGCGTGGGCGTCGCAGTATTTCATGCAGGAGGTGCGGCCGCTGCTGACGCCGATCGGGCTCGATCCCGCGCATCCGTTCCCGCAGGTCGTCAACAAGAGCCTGAACTTCGTCGTCGAGCTGTCGGGCAACGACGCGTTCGGCCGCGCGACCGGCATCGCGATCGTGAAGGCGCCGCGCGTGCTGCCGCGGATCATCAGGCTGCCGCGCGAAGTGGCCGGCGACGACCACGCGTTCGTCATGCTGTCGTCGGTCATCCACGCGCACCTGGCGCTGCTGTTTCCCGGGCGGCAGGTCGTCGGCTATTCGCAGTTCCGCGTCACGCGCGACGCGGACCTCTGGATCGACGAGGAGGAGGTCAAGAACCTGCGGCAGGCGCTGCAGGGCGAGCTGCCGCAGCGGCAGTTCGGGTCGGCGGTGCGCCTGGAAGTCGCCGCCGAGTGCCCGGCCTTCCTCGCGCAGTTCCTGCTGTCGCAGTTCGGACTCGCCGCATCCGACCTCTATCGCTGCGACGGCCCGGTCAACATCGCCCGGCTGTCGTCGCTCGCCGACCAGGTCGACATGGACGAGCTCAAGTACGAGCCGTTCGTTCCCGGCCTGCCGGCGCGGCTGCGCGACGCGCCCGACATCCTCGCGGCGATCCGCGAGCGCGACATCCTGCTGCACCACCCGTACCAGTCGTTCGAGCCGGTCGTCGAGTTCATCCGGCGCGCCGCCGAGGACGACGACGTCGTCGCGGTCAAGCAGACCGTCTACCGCACCGGCGTCAACTCGGTGCTGATGGAAGCGCTGATCGAGGCGGCGCGGCGCGGCAAGGAGGTGACGGTTGTCGTCGAGCTGATGGCGCGCTTCGACGAGGAGGCCAACATCAACTGGGCCGAGCGGCTCGAGCGCGCCGGCGCGCAGGTCGTGTACGGCGTGTTCGGGTTGAAGACGCACGCGAAGCTCGCGCTCATCATCCGGCGCGAGCGCGACGAGCGCGGCCGCTCGCGGCTCGTGCCGTACGCGCACCTGGGCACCGGCAACTACCATCCGCGGACGACGCGGCTGTACACGGACTTCGGCCTTTTGACCGCCGATCCGGAACTCTGCGCGGACGTCAACGAGGTGCTGCTGCACATCACGAGCCTCGCCAAGCCCGGGCGCCTGCGGCGGCTGCTGCTCGCGCCGTTCACGATGCACCGACGCGTGCTCGAGATGATCCGCCGCGAGATCCGCCATGCGCGCGACGGCAAGCCGGCGCGGATCATCGCCAAGATGAACGCGCTGGTCGAGGAGGGCGTGATCCGCGCGCTGTACGCGGCGTCGGCGGCCGGCGTGAAGGTCGACCTCATCGTGCGCGGCGCGTGCTCGTTGCGGCCGGGCGTGCCGGGTGTGTCGGAGAACATCCGCGTGCGGTCGATCCTCGGCCGCTTCCTCGAGCACCATCGCGTCTGGTACTTCGACAACGGCGGCGCGGCCGACGTCTGGCTCGCGTCCGCCGACTGGATGGGGCGCAACCTGTTCCGCCGCGTCGAGGTGGCCTTCCCCGTGCTCGACCCGGCGCTGCGCAAGCGCGTCGTCGACGAGGGGCTGAAGGCCTATCTGGCCGACAATCGCGAGGCGTGGGAGCTGGACGCTGCGGGCCGGTGGTCGAAGGTGAAGCCGCGGCGCGGCGCCAAGGCGCGCAGCGCGCAGGCCGAATTGCTGGCCCGGCTGCGCGAACCCGACGATCAGGCGTAGGCTCACGTTTCCATGGACCTCATCCTCTGGCGCCACTGCGAAGCCGAGCCCGGCGAGCCCGACCTCGGCCGGCGGCTGACGTCCAAAGGGGTCAAGCAGGCGGAACGGATGGCCGCGTGGCTCGACGCGCACCTGCCCGACACCTGCCGGATCCTCGTTTCGCCGGCCGACCGCGCGCAGCAGACGGCGCTGGCGCTGAAGCGAAAGTTCAAGACGGTCGAGGACCTGGCGCCCGGGGCGTCGGCGGCGTCGGTCTTGAGCGCCGCGAACTGGCCGGAATCGCGCGAGCCGGTCCTCGTGGTCGGCCACCAGCCCACGCTGGGCGCCGTGGCCTCGTTCCTGCTGTCGGGCGAGGAGGCCTACTGGTCGGTGCGCAAGGGCGCCGTGTGGTGGCTGTCCGATCGTGCGAAGGACGGCGGTTCGGCGATCGTCGTGAAGGTCGTGCTTGGCCCCGACTTCGTCTGACGGCTACCGCCGGCCCTTCGGCGCGCGCCACTTGTAGCCCAAGTCCGCCCATTCCCCGCGTTCGACGTCGAGCAGGTGCGACGTCAGCGGGTGCGTGCGCAGCCACTTCTGCGAGCACGCGAACTGTATCGAGCGGCCCATCTTCAGCACGATCCGCGGCGTGTCGATCGCGCGGCGGGCATGGTGAAACAGGATCGCGAGCCGCAGCGACAGGATCTGCGCGGCGAGATCGCGATGGGCGAGCACGTCCGCCATCTTCGAAAGCCCGCCGCGGCAGCCCAGGACCAGCAGCGCGAGCTGCCGCTGGTCCTGCGCGGAGAAGCCCGGCATGTCGGCGTTCTCGAGGATGTACGCGCCGTGCTTGTGGAAGCCGATGTGCGAGACCGTGTAGCCGATCTCGTGCAGCAGCGCCGCCCACTCCAACCGCTGCGCCGCCTCGGCGTCCGGCTCGGGCACGGCCTTCACGTACAGCGCCTTCGCCATGGCCGCGACGCGGTGTGCGTGAGCGCGGTCGATGTGATAGCGCTCGGTCAGGCTCTCGACGGTCGCCGTCCGGCTGTCGCGCTTGACCGTGCGGCCGAGCAGGTCGTACAGCACGCCCAGCCGCAGCGCGCCGCCGACCGGGTCGATCCGCGGCACGTCGAGCTCGGCGACCGCCGCCGCCATGATCGCGAAGCCGCCGGCCAGCACCGGCGCGCGCTCGGGCTTCAGGCCGGCCAGCTCCAGCCGGCCGACGCTGCCGGCGCCGATCATCCGCTTGCGCAGGCGGGCGAGGCCGTCGGGCGTGATGCCGCCGGCGGACAGCCCGTTCTCCTCGAGGATGTCGGCCAGCGCGAGCGCGGTGCCCGACGACGCGTACGCGCTATGCCAGTGCTCGCGGCCGAACTCGCGGGCGATCGCCTCGATGTCGGCGCGCGCGTGCGTCTCGGCGGCGACGAACGCGTCGGCGCGCAGCTCGCCACGGGGGAAGAAGCGGCGGGTCATGCTGACGCAGCCCAGCTTCAGCGACTCGAGCCGCTCGGGCGTCATCTCGCGGCCGACGATGAACTCGGTCGAGCCGCCGCCGATGTCGATCACCAGCCGCGGCTCCTTGGAGGCGGGCAGCTCGTGTGCGACGCCGGAATAGATGAGCCGCGCCTCCTCGTGGCCGCCGATGATGTCGATCGGGAAGCCGAGCGCCGCCTCGGCCTGCGGCAGGAAGCCGCCGGCGTTCTTCGCGACCCGGAACGTGTTGGTCGCCACCGCACGGACCGCCGACGGATGCAGGCCGGAAAGCCGCTCGCGGAACCGTTCGAGGCACGCCAGCGCGGCGCTGCGCGCGGTCCGGGTCAGGTTGCCCTTCTCGTCGATACCTGCGCCGAACCGGATCGTCTCGCGCCAGGTGTCGAGACGGAAGATCTGGTCGCCTTCCACGCGGCCGATCTCGAGCCGGAAGCTGTTGCTGCCGAGGTCGACCACGGCGAGCGTTTCGGGATTGGCGGAGAACGCCGGCAGACGCGAAAGGGCGCGCAGCATGGGACGCCAAGCGTAGCAGAACTGAAATAGGGTCAGACCCCATTACAAGGCCTGTCCCTTTATTCGGCGAGAAAATGGTGCCAGGCCTTGTAATGGGGTCTGACCCCATTTCGGGTTTTGCTAAGCTTGCCCGGTCATGGCCATCGACTACCTGCAGAAGATCCTGACCGCGAAGGTCTACGACGTCGCGGTCGAGTCGTCGCTCGACGAGGCGGTGACGCTGTCGCGCCGGCTCGGCAACCGCGTGCTGCTCAAGCGCGAGGACCAGCAGTCGGTGTTCTCGTTCAAGCTGCGCGGCGCGTACAACAAGATGGCGCACCTGTCGGTCGCGGAACGCGCGCACGGCGTGATCGCGGCGTCCGCCGGCAACCACGCGCAGGGCGTGGCGCTCGCCGCGCAGCGGCTGGGCTGCCAGGCGACGATCGTGATGCCGGTCACCACGCCGCACATCAAGATCGCCGCAGTCGAGGCGCGCGGCGCCAAGGTCATCCTGCACGGCGACTCGTATTCGGACGCGTACGAGCAGGCGCAGCGGCTGCAGAAGGAGGGCGGCGCGACGTTCGTCCACCCGTACGACGACCCCGACGTCATCGCCGGCCAGGGCACGATCGGCATGGAGATCCTGCGGCAATGCCAGGGTCCGCTCGACGCGGTCTTCGTCGCCGTCGGCGGCGGCGGCCTGATCTCGGGCATCGCCGCCTACGTCAAGCGCGTGCGGCCGGCCGTGAAGGTGATCGGCGTGCAGCCGGTCGACTCCGACGCGATGACGCGCTCGCTGGCAGCCGGGCGCCGCGTCGCGCTCGCGCAGGTCGGGCTGTTTGCCGACGGCGTCGCCGTCAGGCAGGTCGGCCGCGAGACGTTCCGCCTGGCCAGGCTGTACGTCGACGAGATGATCACCGTCGACACCGACGCGACGTGCGCGGCGCTCAAGGACGTGTTCGAGGACACGCGTTCGATCCTGGAGCCCGCCGGCGCGCTGTCGGTGGCCGGCGTCAAGGCCTGGTGCGAGCGCCATCGCGTGCGCGACCGGACCTTCGTCGCGATCGCTTGCGGCGCCAACATGAACTTCGACCGGCTGCGCTTCGTCGCCGAGCGCGCCGAGCTGGGCGAGGCGCGCGAGGCGATCTTCGCGGTGACGATCCCCGAGCGGCCCGGCAGCTTCCGCGAGTTCTGCGGGCTGCTCGGCAACCGCAGCGTGACCGAGTTCAACTACCGGTACGCCGACGCGCGCGTCGCGCACATCTTCGTCGGCGTGGAGGTGGCGGACCGGCGGAGCACCGCCGAGCTGCTGGCGTCGTTCCACAAGCACCGGATCGAGGCGTACGACCTGTCGGACAACGAGATGGCCAAGCTGCACGTCCGGCACCTGGTCGGCGGCCACGCGCCGGCGGCCGAGAACGAGATCCTGTACCGGTTCGAGTTTCCCGAGCGCCCGGGTGCGCTGATGCGCTTCCTGGACAGCATGAGCGCCGGATGGAACATCAGCCTTTTCCACTACCGCAACCACGGCGCCGATTACGGCCGCGTCCTGGTCGGCATGCAGGTTCCGCCGTCCGACAAGGCCGATTTCCGGCGTTTTCTCGACCGTCTGGGTTATACGTACGTCGAGGAAACCGGGAATCCGGCGTACCGGATGTTCCTCGGTCGCTGAAGCCGGCGTTTCCTTCGCCCTCCGACGGCATTCCCTGCCGCGCCGCGGCAGTTCTCCGGGCGGAAATGTTCCGCCGTGTTGCTTTTTTCGCGTTTTGGGCCCCGCGGGCGGATTCCGGCAAGCTTTATGCTCTAGGCAGTTCGCTTGGTCCGTGGCAGACTTGAACACGACAAGTGCGGAACGCCGATGGGCGCGCCGCGACCGTCACAGGTTGGGCAGGGAGCTTCAATTGGCAGACCAGATCCCGTTGCAGGGCGTAAAGGTGATGGTGATCGACGATTCGAACACGATTCGGCGCAGCGCGGAGATCTTCCTGCTGCAGGCCGGGTGTACGGTCATTCTTGCCGAGGACGGCTTCGATGCGCTGGCGAAGATCGCCGACCACCAGCCCGACCTCGTGTTCGTCGACATCATGATGCCGCGACTGGACGGGTACCAGACCTGCGCGCTCATCAAGAAAAACAACAAGTTCCAGCGGACCCCGGTGATCATGCTGTCGTCGAAGGACGGCCTGTTCGACCGGGCCCGCGGGCGGATGGTGGGTTCCGACCAGTACCTCACCAAGCCGTTCACGAAAGAGAGCCTGCTCAAGGCCGTCGCCGCGCACGTGAACCGCGCGGCAGCTTGAAGTGGGCCTCGATGACGTCCGCGCGCCGACGTCGGCGCGCTCACTCGCCGGGGCGAACGCACAGGGTAGGAACATGGCCATCCGAAAGATCTTGATCGTCGACGATTCGCCGACGGAGCGACACGTGTTGAACGACATGCTGACCAAGTCCGGCTACGAAGTGGTCGCGAGCGACAACGGCGAGGACGCGATCCAGAAGGCGAAATCGCTGCGGCCCGACCTCATCCTGATGGACGTGGTGATGCCGGGCCTGAACGGGTTCCAGGCCACGCGGGCGATCAGCCGCGACCCGGACACCCGGGCGATCCCGATCATCCTGTGCACGTCGAAGAGCCAGGAGACCGACAAGATCTGGGGCATGCGGCAGGGCGCGCGAGACTACATCGTGAAGCCGGTGAACCGCGACGAGCTGCTCGAGAAGATCGCCGCGATCGGCTGACCGTCCGGATCCGCACCGACCATGGCCCGCGCCGCGAAACTCGATCTCCGCACGTTCCAGCGGGAACTCGCGACCCGCCTGACGACGAAGACCGCCGCGCAGGTCGAGTCGTCGCGGCTGGGGCTGTCCTGCGGCGGCGAGCGCTGGCTGATCCGGTTGGCCGACGCCGGCGAGGTCGTGACGATCCCGGAAATCGTCGCCGTGCCGCTGACGCGGCCGTGGTTCCTCGGCGTGGCCAACATCCGCGGCAACCTGTTCAGCATCGTCGACTTCGCGAAGTTTCTCGGGCGCGACACGCCGCCCGGCGGCGGTCAGACGCGGCTCGTGCTGTTCGGACCGCGCGCCGGCGACATGAACGTCGGCATCCTCGTGCATCGCGTGCTCGGCCTGCGCAACGTCGCCGAGCTGGCGCCGGCCGCTCCGCCGCACGACATGCCGCCATGGTATGCGCAGCGGTGGATGGACGGCGACGGCAATGCGTGGCAGGAGATCGACCTCGCGATACTTGCGCGGGATCCGGCGTTCCTGCAGGTCGGCCTATAAGGGAGAGCGCGCCAGAGCGGCACCGCGCGCCAGGAGACGAGCGATGGCACTGAAACTGACCAAACTGTTCGGCGGCG
The DNA here is from genome assembly GCA_046347755.1 of Burkholderiales bacterium. GTDB lineage: Bacteria > Pseudomonadota > Gammaproteobacteria > Burkholderiales > Casimicrobiaceae > VBCG01. The sequence continues at coordinate 530,033 of JAXMFM010000003.1, forward strand.
AGAAGGGGCGAAGCGCCGCCGACGTCGAGCTCGACATGCCGACGACGCAGGTCAAGATGAGCCCGGCGCAGCCCGCCGGCTACGACCCGCTCGCGTCGGTGTCGATCATGGAGCAGCTGCGCACGGCGACCGCCAACATGGCGATGCCGCGCAAGCTCCCGTTGATCGGCAACCTGCCCGTCGTCAAGCAGTTCCAGACGCTCGGCGTGCTGATGGTCACGTTCCTCGTGTTCGCCGCGCTGATGGTGTTCCTCGACGGCCGCCAGTCGTCGCAGGGCGCGGCGGCTTCCGCGACGGCGACCGAGATGCAGATGCTGTCGCAGCGGCTCGCGCGCGGCAGCGCGCTGGCCGCGCAGGGCCAGACCCCGGCGTTCCTCGCGGTCAAGGACAGCCGCGAGCGTTTCAAGGCCGACCTGGACGCGCTGCTGAACGGCGGCACCGTGCGCGGCGTCAACCTCGACGTCGCGCAGGACGACGCGGTCGTGAAGCTGTTGAACGACGTCAAGCAGCGGTGGGAACGCGTGGACGCGGCGTCCGAGCGCCTGCTCGGCAACGAGACGAGCCTGACGTCGCTGGCGCGCGGCCTGGACGCGCTCAACTCCGGCAACAACGTGCTGCTCGAGCTCGCGCAGACGGCGTCGGCGCAGATCGGGCAGGGCGGCGGAACCCTGCGCGAGATCGAATACGCGAACCAGCTGGCCGTGCTGTCGCAGCGGATCGCGAAGAACGCGAACACGCTCGCCTCGTCCGACGAGATCGATCCCGAAGTGGCGTTCCTGCTCGGCAAGGACACCGGGACGTTCCGCGACATCCTGGGCGGCCTCACCAAGGGCAGCGACACGCTGCGGCTCGCGCCGGTGCGCAGCGACGAGGCGCGCGCCACGCTCGCCGAGCTCGCGAAGCGCTTCGCCGCCTACGAGGCCGGCGTCAACGCGATCCTGACCAACATGCCGCGGCTGGTCGTCGCCAAGCAGGCGGCGCGCGGGATCAACACCGAGGCGGAGCCGCTTCTGAACGACACGACGCGGCTCGCGGAGAGTTACGAGAACAGCCCGGCGCGCAAGGTCACCGTGTGGGTGGCGATCGTCTTCGCCGTGCTCGCGTTGCTGATGCTGGTGCTGCTCGGCAAAGTCTTCCTGGACGACGCGCGCGTCCGCGCGCTGGAAAGCGAAGGCGAGAACAAGCGCAACCAGGAGGCGATTCTCCGGCTGCTGAACGAGATGGGCAACCTGGCCGACGGCGACCTGACCGTGCAGGCGTCGGTGACCGAGGACGTGACCGGCGCGATCGCCGACTCCATCAACTTCACGATCGAGGAACTGCGCACGCTCGTGCGCGGCATCAACTCGGCGACCGACCAGGTGACCAAGGCCACGCAGGAGACGCAGGCGATCTCGAACCGCCTCTACGAAGCGTCGCAGCGGCAGAACCGCGAGATCCAGCAGGCGTCCGCTTCCGTGCTGCAGATGGCGCAGTCGATCAACGAGGTGTCGCAGACCGCCAACCAGTCCGCCCGCGTCGCGCAGCAGTCGCTGGCGGCCGCCGAGAAGGGCGGGCAGGTGGTGCAGAACCAGATCGCGGGCATGAACGAGATCCGCACGCAGATCCAGGACACGTCCAAGCGGATCAAGCGGCTCGGCGAATCGTCGATGGAGATCGGCGAGATCGTCGAGCTGATCTCCGACATCACCGAGCAGACGAACGTGCTCGCGCTGAACGCCGCGATCCAGGCGGCGTCGGCGGGCGAGGCGGGCCGCGGCTTCACGGTGGTGGCGGAAGAAGTGCAGCGCCTGGCGGAACGCTCCGGCGAGGCGACCAAGCAGATCGAGGCGATCGTGAAGACCATTCAGGCGGACACGCAGGACGCGGTGGCCGCCATGGAGAAATCGACGGTCGGCGTGGTCGAGGGAACCAAGCTTTCCGACGCAGCGGGCCAGGCGCTGACGGAGATCCAGAAGGTGTCGCGCGACCTCGCGGACCTGATCTCGCGGATCTCGGCGCAGACGCAGATGCAGTCGACGTCGGTCACCGACGTGACGCGCGGCATGCAGGGCATCCTCAAGATCACCGAGGAAACCACCGAGGGTACGAAGCAGACCAACGTGTCGATCGGACAGTTGACGAAGCTCGCGGCGGAACTGCGCTCGTCGGTCGCCGGCTTCAAGGTGTAGCGCGGGTTCGGGCCGGCACTTCGCAGGCCCGGAACTTGCTGAACCGAACGCCATGGCTACCGAACCGACTCCCGAATTCGACCTGGGTCCGCTGTCGTGGGTGCAGGGCGAGATCGACCAGGCGCTTTCGCGCGGCCTGGAATCGCTCGCGCAGTTCCGCGCCAATCCTGACGACGGCACCCAGCTCAAGCACGCGCGCTCGCACGTGCACCAGGCGGCCGGCGCGATCCAGATGGTCGGGCTGGATGCGGTCGTGGCGTTCACCGACGAGCTCGAACGCCAGCTCGCGCGCCTCGAGGAGCTGCCGCCTTCCGAGGCGGCGAACATCTGCGACATCGTCGACCGCGCCTGCCGCAAGCTCAAGATCTTCCTGGACGAGCTGGTCAACGGCGTGCAGCCGGTGCCGCTGAAGCTCTACCCCGAATACGAGGCGATGCAGGGCGCGCGCGGCATCAAGGCCGCGGCGCCGACCGACCTCTTCTATCCGGACCTGTCGCCGCGCGCGCCGCGCATCGCGCCGCGCGAAGCGATCTCGCCCAATCGCCTGCCGTCGTACCTGGTCAAGCAGCGGCGCCTGTACCAGCGCGGCCTGCTCGCGTGGCTGCGCGGCGACGAGTCGGCGGCCGCGACGATGCGCGACGCGATCGCCGGCATCGAGGACATCACCACGCAGGGCAGCCTGCGCGCGTTCTGGTGGACCGTCGGTGCGATGCTCGAAGGCTTAGTCGAGAACGGGCTCGACAGCGGCTTCGGCGTCAAGCAGCTGGCCGCGCGCATCGACCTGCAGATCCGCCGCGTGGCCGAAGGCAGCGCGAAGGTCGCCGACCGCCTGCGCCGCGAAGTGCTGTACTTCGTCGCGATCTGCGCGCCGGTGGGGCCGCAGGTGCAGGCGGTGCAGCGCGCGTTCAAGCTGTCCGGGCTGATCCCGTCGGCCGAGGTGCTGTCGGCCGACGTCGTGCGGCTGCAGCCGCTGCTGCGCGAGGCTCGCGAGCAGCTGACAGGCGCGAAGGACGCGTGGCTGAAGGCGGCGTCCGGGCGCGCGGAAAACCTGCCGAAGCTGAAGCAGACGCTGGCATCGGTGCACGCGAAGGCCGCCGAGATCCACAACGGCGCGCTGATGAAACTGACGTCGGCGCTGGTCGAGCGACTGGACAAGATGCCGACGTCGGGCGTGTCCGAGCCGGTCGCGATGGAATACGCGACGGCGCTGCTGCTCGCCGAAAGCGCGTTCGAGAACTATTCGAACCTGTCGCCGGACTTCCCCAAGCAGGTCGACGCGATGCTCGCGCGGCTGGACGCCGTGCGGCAGGGGCGGGCGCCCGCCGCCGCCGGCGCGCCGATGCTGGACGAGATGAGCAAGCGCGCGCAGGAGCGCGTGCTGCTGGCGCAGGTCGGCCGCGAGATACAGGCGAACCTGCGGCACATGGAACAGGTGCTGGACGCGTTCTTCCGCGACAACGCGAAGCGCGCCGACCTGGCCACGCTGGCCAAGGACAGCGCGCAGATCCGCGGCGCGCTGCGCATCCTGGGCCTCGACGACGCCGACCGCCTGCTCGAGCTGTGCGAGCAGCAGATCGCGACGTACGGCGATCCGGAGGCGCCGGTCAGCAACGAGGACCTGGAGCTGCTGGCGGAGTCGCTGTCCGGGCTCGGCTTCTACATCGAGGCGGTCGAGCAGCAGCGGCCCGAGCGCGACCGCCTGATCGCGCCGCTGATCGCGAAGCGCCTGGGCGAGGCGCCCGCGCCGACGCATCCGGAGCGCGATTCGGTCGAGTCGGCGGTCGCGGAGCTGCGCGCGCAGCTGCCGCAGCTGGTCGAGGAAATGCACCGCGCGCCGGCCGACGCCGCGGCGCGCGAGGAACTGAAGCGCAAGCTCGCCAGCCTGCGCGACGACGCCGAGCTGATCGGCGACCCGGAGCTCACGTCGCAGGCGGATGCGGTCATCGCCGAGCTCGAGGCCGGCGACTCGGCGCGCCTCGCTGCCGCCGTCGACGCGATCGCCGACACGTCGGCGCCGGCGCCGGAAATCTCCGAGGAAACGCAGCGGCTGCTCGCGACGGACGCCACCAACCTGGACCGCGAGCTGCTCGAGATCTACCTGTTCGAAGCTTCGGAAGTGCTGGACGGCATCGCGCAGAACCACAAGTCGCTGAAGGACAACCCGGGCGATCGCGAGGCGCTGCGCACGGTGCGCCGGGGCTTCCACACGCTGAAGGGCAGCGGGCGCATGGTCGGGCTGGTCGAGCTGGGCGATTACGCGTACGACGCCGAGCACGTGTTCAACCGGTTGATCGAGGAAGAGCGGCCGGTGACGAGCAACGTGATCGCGCTGGTCGACGTCGCGCACCGGAGCTTCCGCGGCTGGGTCGACGCGCTGACGCAGGAGGGACGCGTGACCGCCGACCCGCGGCCGCTGCGCGCGGCGATCGCCGCGGTCGAGCGCGAGTTGCCGGGCGTGCCGCCGCCGTCGCCGCCGACGCCGCCGGGACCGCCGACGCCGCCGATGCCGTCGAACGTGATCGAGCTGTCGCGGTCCGCGCAACACGTTTCCGCGCCGGTGGAGCCGCCGGCCAGGTCGCCGGCCGGTGCGCCGGTGCTCGAGCTGGTCGATCTTCCCGAACTGGGATTCGGCGTCGCCGACGCGTCGCCGGTGATCGCCACCGAGCCGGACGTCGCCGAAACGATCGAGATGGTCGACGTGCCCGTCGTCGAGCCGGAACCGCTGCCGACGCTGCGGCTGGTCGACGACGTGCCGCCGCCGGAGATGGCCATCGCGGCGGACGTGCCGGCGCCGGCCGCAACGCTCGCCGCGGCACCGGTGCCCGAGCCGGAACCGGAGCCGCCGCCCGACGACATCACGATCGGCGACGTGACGCTCGCGCGCTCGCTGTGGATGATCCTCTGCGACGAGGCCGACCTGCACCTGGCGACCCTCGACCACGAACTGTCGATCCTGCAATTCGATCCGCACGCGGTCCCGCGCGCGGCGATGGTGCGCGCGAGCCACACGCTGTGCGGCATCCATCGGACCGGCGGATTCCCGCTGGTCGCGACCACGGCGAAGGCGCTCGAGCAGACGCTGACGGCGCTGGAGCAGCACGATCCGCCGATACCGGCGACCGCGCAGCCGGTGCTGGCGCGCGCGATCGAAGGGCTGCGCATGCTGGTCGCGAAGATCAAGGCGCGCGCGCCGTTCACGGCGGGCGAGTCGGACGAGGCGAACGCGATCCAGCGCGAGCTGGACGAGTTGCGCCAGGAGGCCGCCACCGAAGTCGGCGACGCCGAGGCCGCCGCGCTCGAAGCCGCGCGCATCGAGGACGAGCAGCCCGCGCAGGAGGCGCCACCCGAAATCGCGCCGTCCGAGGAAGCCGAGCCGCCGCCGATCGCGCCGCCGGAAGTCGTCGCGGCCGCGCCGGCCAGGCTTGCCGCCGTGCCGCCGCCCGCGGCAATCGCCGACGACGGGATCGACGTCATCGAGCTGCCGGCGCACGTCGACGATCCGCTGGCCGACATCCGCGACGACGTCGACCCGACGGTGCTGCCGATCTTCCTCGACGAGGCGGCCGAGCTCCTGCCGCAGGCGGGCGAGGAGTTGCGCGCATGGCGCCGCAATCCCGGCGACGACGCGCCCGCCGGCGGGCTGCGTCGCACGCTGCACACGTTCAAGGGCAGCGCGCGCATGGCCGGCGCGATGCGGCTGGGCCAGCTCGCGCATCTGATGGAGTCGCGGCTGATGGAAGGCGACGTCCCCGCGCGAGCGTCGCCGCAACTGTTCGACGCGCTCGACGAGGACCTCGACCACATCGCGTACGTGCTCGACGGACTGCGCGAGGGCCGCGTCGACGTGCCGCTGCCCTGGGTTGCCGCCACGCAGGCGGAAGCGCACGCGGAAGCGCAGGCGGAAGCCGTCGAAGAGCGCGGCGTGCCGACGGTCGAGCCGGTGGAAGAAGCGCCGCCGCCGCCCGTCGAGCGGCCGGTCGTCGTGCCGCTGGCCGCGATGCTGCCCGCCGCGCCGGCGCCGCCGCGCGTCGAGCCCGCGCCGGAACTGGAAGTGGGCACGCGCGCGCAGCTGCGCGTGCGCGCCGATGTCATCGACCGGCTGGTCAACGAGGCCGGCGAAGTGGCGATCGCCCGCGCGCGGGTCGAGGGCGAGCTGCGCTCGCTCAAGTCGAACCTGCTCGAGCTGACGAACAGCGTGATCCGCCTGCGCTCGCAGATGCGCGAGATCGAGATCCAGGCGGAATCGCAGATCCAGTCGCAGCAGCAGATCCAGGAGCAGCACGGCGAGTTCGATCCGCTCGAGTTCGACCGCTACACGCGCTTCCAGGAGCTGACGCGCTCGCTGGCGGAAGGCATCAACGACGTGTCCACCGTGCAGCAGTCGCTGCTCAAGAACCTGGACGACGCCGACGCCGCGCTGCTCGCGCAGGCACGGCTGTCGCGCGAAGTGCAGCAGCGGCTGTTCGCGATCCGCACGGTGCCGTTCGGCAGCCTGTCGGAGCGGCTGTACCGGATCATGCGCGCAACGGCGAAGGAGCTCGACAAGCGCGCGAACCTCGAGATCGTCGGCAGCCAGGTCGAGCTCGACCGGTCGGTGCTGGAAAAGCTGGTCGGCCCGCTCGAGCACCTGCTGCGCAACGCGCTCGATCACGGCATCGAGCCGCGCGACGCGCGGCGCGCCGCCGGCAAGTCGGAAACCGGCGAGGTCGTGGTGTCGGTCCGCCAGGTCGGCAACGAAGTGGTGATCGAGATCGTCGACGACGGCGGCGGCATCGACCTCGCGCGGGTGCGCGAGCGCGCGGTCGCGATGGGCGTGTTCGCGACCGACGCGCAGCCCACGGAGGCGCAGCTCGTCGAATGCCTGTTCACGCCGGGCTTCTCGACGGCGGCCAGGGTCACGCAGATCTCGGGCCGCGGCATCGGCATGGACGTCGTGCGCAGCGAGATCGGCGCGCTCGGCGGTCGCGTCGAGGTCGCGACGACCCGGGGCAAGGGAACGCGCTTCGTGCTGACGCTGCCGCTGACGCTGGCGGTCGCGCAGGCCGTGCTGCTGCGGGCGGGTGGCCGGCTGTGGGCGCTTCCGGCGCCGATGGTCGAGCAGGTGCAGCAGGTGAAGTCGCAGGCGCTGCTCGACATCTACATCCAGCGCCGCGTCGAATGGCAGGGGCGCACGTATCCGTTCCACTACCTGCCGCGCCTGCTGGGCGACAACGTCCACAACCCGGAGACCAAGCGCTACAACTCGGTGCTGCTGCTGCGCAGCGGCCAGAACCACGCGGCGATCCACGTCGACGAGATGATCGGCAACCAGGAAGTCGTCGTGAAGAACATCGGGCCGCAGCTGGCGCGCGTGTCGGGCATTTCCGGCGCGACCGTGCTCGGCACGGGCGAGATCGTCCTGATCATCAATCCGGTGCAGCTGGCCGGCCGCGCCGACCTGCCGAAGTACGAGCCGTCCGGCGACGACCGCGCGATGGGCGACCGCCCGCGCGCGCCGATCGTGCCGATGTCCGCGCTGCCGCTGGTGATGATCGTCGACGACTCGCTCACCGTGCGCAAGGTCACGAGCCGGCTGCTGACGCGCGAAGGCTTCGCGGTGTCGACGGCGAAGGACGGCGTCGACGCGCTGCAGGTGATCGCCGAGCAGGTGCCCGACGTGATCCTGCTCGACATCGAGATGCCGCGGATGGACGGCTTCGAGTTCGCCAAGACGATCAAGGGCGACCCCAAGTACTCGAACATCCCGATCATCATGATCACGTCGCGGACCGCGGAGAAGCACCGCAGCCGCGCGGCCGAGCTGGGCGTGGACCTGTACCTTGGCAAGCCGTACCAGGAAGAGGAATTGCTGAAGCACCTGCGCGAGATGACGGGAGTCGGGCTCGCGCAATGACGGCGCGTGCGTCCGCGCACGCCGTGTAAAATTCGCCGGATGACGCGCCCCGCCACGGCGACCCCCGAGCGCGCACGCGCCATCGCCGGCGCACAGGCCTGGTTCGATCGCGGCGGCCTCCTGGCCGACCTCGAGCGCCGCGTCGCGTACCGGACGGAGAGCCAGCGCGACGATGCCGGCGCGCAATTGCGCGCCTACCTGACCGACGAGATCGGCCCGACGCTCGCTGCGATGGGCTTCGCCTGGCGAATCGTCGACAATCCCGTCGCCGGCGCCGGACCGTTCCTGATCGCCGAGCGCATCGAGTCGCCGGCGCTGCCGACCGTGCTGACGTACGGGCACGGCGACGTCGTGCTGGGCTACGACGCCCAATGGCGGCCGGGACTCTCGCCGTGGACGGTCACGCGCGAAGGCGAGCGCTGGTACGGCCGCGGCACCGCCGACAACAAGGGCCAGCACTCGATCAACCTGGCGGCGCTCGCGCGCGTGCTCGAAGCGCGGGGCCGGCTCGGCTTCAACGTCAAGGTGCTGATGGAGACCGGCGAGGAAACGGGCTCGCCGGGACTGAAGGCGATCTGCGAGCGCGAACGCGCGGCGCTGGCCGCCGACGTGCTGATCGCCTCCGACGGGCCACGGCTGTCGGCCGGGCGGCCGACGATGTTCTTAGGCTCGCGCGGCGCGTTCAACTTCGACCTTACCGTCAGCCTTCGCGACGGCGGCCACCACTCGGGCAACTGGGGCGGGCTGCTCGCCAACCCCGGAACGATCCTCGCCAACGCGATCGCCACGCTCGTCGACGCGCGAGGACGCATCCTTGCCGAGGCGCTGCGGCCGCCGGCGATCCCCGATTCCGTGCGCGCCGCGCTGGCCGACATCGAGCCGGGCGAACCCGGCGGCCCCGCGATCGACGCCGGCTGGGGCGAGCCCGGGCTGACGCCGGCCGAACGCGTGTTCGCGTGGAATGCGCTCGAGGTGCTCGCGTTCGTCACCGGCAACCCGGCGCATCCGGTGAACGCGATCCCGCCGCGTGCGTCCGCGCACATGCAGCTGCGCTTCGTCGTCGGCTGCGATCCCGATGCGTTCGTGCCGGCGCTGCGCGCGCATCTCGACGCGCACGGCTACGCGTGCGTCGACGTCGCGCCGGCGCGCGTGGCCGTCATGAACGCCACCCGACTCGACCCGGCGAGCCCGTGGGTGCGCCGCGTTGCCGATTCGATCGCGGCGACGACGGGCCGCCCGCCCGCGATCCTGCCCAATCTCGGCGGCTCGCTGCCCAACGACTGCTTCGCCGACGTGCTCGGCCTGCCGACCGTGTGGGTCCCGCATTCGTACCCGGCCTGCTCGCAGCACGCGCCGGACGAGCACCTGCTGGGCCCGGTCGCGCGGGAAGGGCTCGCGATCATGACCGGAATCTTCTGGGACCTGGGGGAGGCGGGCGCACCTTGAGCCGGCGCAACGGATCGCGCGATATTGCGTCGCAGTAGCGCCGCGTTGGGCGAAATGAGCTAAATTCGCCGTTCAAGCATGGAGGAGGACAGATGGCGAACTACGCCACGGAGAACATTCGTACGGTAGCCCTGGTCGGCCACGGCGCATCGGGCAAGACGACGCTGGCCGAAGCACTGTTGGTGAAGGCAGGTGCGCTGCAGGCGGCGGGCAGCGTGGAACGCGGCACGACGGTGTCCGACTTCGACCCGCTGGAGAAACAGTCGCAGCACTCGCTGCGCTCGTCGCTGCTGCATTTCGAGACCGGCGGCGCGCGCATCCACCTGATCGACACGCCGGGATTCCCGGATTTCATCGGCCAGTCCATCGGCGCGCTCGACGCCGTCGAGACGGCGGCGGTGGTCGTCAACGCGCAGTCCGGCATCGAGATGATCACGTCGCGGATGATGGAGTGGGCGCGCGAGCGCAGGCTCTGCCGGCTCGTCATCGTCAACAAGATCGACGCGGAGAACGTCGATGCGCAGGCGGTGCTGGCGGCGATCCAGGCGGCGTTCGGCCGCGAGTGCCTGCCCATCAACCTGCCGGCCGACGGCGGCAAACGCGTCGTCGACTGCTTCTTCAATCCGTCCGGCGATTCCGATTTCTCGTCCGTCGAGGCCGCGCACCGCGCGCTGGTCGACCAGGTCGTCGAGGTCGACGAGGAGCTGATGGCCGTCTATCTCGAGCAGGGCGACATCGAGCCCGATCAGCTGCACGCGCCGTTCGAGAAGGCGCTGCGCGAAGGCCACCTGGTGCCGGTGTGCTTCGTTTCGGCGCGCACCGGCGCCGGCGTGGCCGAGCTGCTGAACATCTTCGAGAAGCTGCTGCCGAATCCCGCCGAGGGCAACCCGCCGCTGTTCACCAAGGGCGAAGGCGCGACCGCCGTCGAGTTCCATTCGGAGCCCGATCCGGCCCAGCACGTGCTCGCGCACGTGTTCAAGGTCGTGATGGACCCGTTCGTCGGCAAGCTCGGCATCTTCCGCGTGCACCAGGGCACGGTCACGCGCGACACGCAGCTGTTCGTCGGCGACGGCCGCAAGCCGTTCAAGGTCGGCCACCTGTTCATGCTGCAGGGGGGCAAGAACGTCGAGATCGACCGCGCGGTTCCCGGCGACCTGGCCGCGGTCGCGAAGGTGGACGAGATCGAGTTCGACTGCGTGCTGCACGACTCGCACGACGAGGACCAGATCCACATGCAGCCGCTCACGTTCCCGACGCCCATGCACGGCGTGGCGATCGAGCCCAAGCGGCGCGGCGACGAAGGCCGCATCTCGGACGTGCTGCACCGGATGATCGCCGAGGACCCGACGCTGAAGCTCGAGCACGACACGAACCTCAACGAGACGGTGCTGTGGGGCCTGGGCGACCTGCACCTGCGCTCGGTGCTCGAGCGGATGGCGAGCCAGTTCAAGCTCGAGGTGACGACGCGCCCGCCGCGCATTCCGTACCGCGAGACGATCACCGCGCCGGCCGAAGGCCACCACCGCCACAAGAAGCAGACCGGCGGCGCCGGCCAGTTCGGCGAGGTGTACCTGAAGATCGAGCCGCTGCCGCGCGGCGGCGGCTTCGAGTTCGTCAACACGGTGAAGGGCGGCGCGATCCCGACGTCGCTGATTCCCGCCGTGCAGAAGGGCGTCGAGCAGGTGCTGACCGAGGGTCCGGTCGCCGGCTTCCCGCTGCAGGACGTGCGCGTCAACGTCTACGACGGCAAGTACCATCCGGTGGACTCGAAGGAAGTCGCGTTCGTGTCCGCCGGCCGCAAGGCGTTCCTCGACGCGATCGCGAAGGCGAAGCCGATCGTGCTCGAGCCGGTCGTCGGCATCGAGATCAACTGCCCGGCCCACAACATGGGCGACGTGACCGGCGACCTGTCGTCGCGGCGCGGCCAGGTGACGGGCACGAAGACGCTGCAGGCGGGATCGCTCGCGGTGACGGGCCTGGCGCCGCTGGTCGAGCTGGACGGCTACGCCGCGCGGTTGAAGTCGATGACGGGCGGGCAGGGCGCGTGGTCGATGGCGCTTTCGCACTACGAGCAGGCGCCGCCTACGTTGCAGCAGCAATTGTCGACGGAGTACGCCAAGCACCGTCGCCACGAGGAGGAGTAGGGCGTCCGCGAATTGCGTCACCCGCAGGCGCTGCGCGCCCGGCGGCGCAATTCGCGTCCGAACCCGGTCAGCGGGAAAAGCTTCGGGCGGCCGGGCGCTTTTCCCGCGGCAAGGGCGACGAAGCGCGCCGATCGCCACGCACTTCGTGCGCTGGCTCGGTTGCGCGCGCATGCGCACTGAATGCCTGCGATGAAAGGCGAGTTGGCGCGCGCTACTTGACGACGCGCAGCGGCGGCGGCGTTGCTCGCCGCCACTCGAACTTCTCGGCCGGCCACAGGCGGTCGATCAGCGGCACCAGCGGCGTGCAGAAGAACAGCGCCCAGACGAGGCCGTTCGGCCTGAACAGCGCGAAGTGCCACAGGAACGCCGCGAGCGCGACGACGATCGCGTACGCGACGCGCGCGCTGCGCCGGTTCGGAATCGTCATCGGGTCCGAGATCATGAAGAACGCGAACAGCAGCAGGCCGCCGTTCGTGAACTGGTGCAGGAAAATCGTCCACGGCTGGCCGAGCGCGACCACGCGCAGCGCGACCAGGCCGAGGTAGGCGCCCAGGAACACCCAGGCGACGTCGGAGCGCTGCGCGCGGTTGACGACGACGCCGCCGAGGACGACGAACCACGCGGCGAGCGCGACCGCCTGCCCCCATTGTCCCGGCGAGATCCACGCGCCGGGGAGCAGCGTGATCGCGAGGATCACGCCGAGGTTCGCCGGGTTGTACAGGTGCTTGCCGTGGATGCGCACGACGAACTTCGCGGAGATCGCGAGCGCGGCCGCGAGCGGATGCACCCACAGCGAGTCGGCGCGCAGCAGGATCGACAGCCCGAAGCAGGTGATGACGGCGGACAGGATGCCGCGATGGCGGATGTCGAGCGCATGGATCCAGGCGAGCTGCGTGGCGATGCCTGCCGCGAACGCCAGCGCCATCTGCTGCGGCAGCAGCGCGAAGTCGCGGATCAGCACGCCGACCGACAGCAGCGTGGCGAGGAACGCGATCTGGAACAGCCGCGCGTCGCGCAGCACGGGGAAGCGCCGGCGCCAGGCGTCGAACGCCTCGACGCCGCGCACCATGAGCGCAGAGGTCATTTCCACATCGACTCCCACCAGCGGACCGGCGCCTGCGCCGGAAGCGCCATCCGCGTGCGGATGTCGGCCAAGTTCCAGCCGGTCAGCGTCGCGAGCGCCTGCGCCTCGCGCTCGTTGCGCGCCTGGACGCTGTCGAAGTAGGGCTTCGCGGCCTCGCACGCGTCGGCGGGGCCGGTCCACGGATGGCGCAGCACGTAGCGGGCCTGGAAGTTCGCCCGGTCCTGCGTCTCCTGGAACACGAGGTCCTCGGGCAGCGAGTCGCGCGTGTAGCGCAGGTGCAGCCGCGTCAGCATCACCGGCTGCCCGCCGCCGCGCCCGGCCGACTCGCCGACCCAGTACACGCCGGCCTGCTTGAGCTCCGCCGGAGTGAGCGGATCGGCGGCGCACGGATCGCACCAGCTCATGTCCCAGAAGTACTCGGTGAAGATCGCGCGGTAGTCCTCCCGCGCCGCCTGCGCGGTGAACAGCGCCTTGTAGGTGCGCGCGAACTCGCCGCGTACCCAGACGGGCAGGTCCATGTTGGCGGGCACCTTGACCGTCCGGTAGTTGGTCGCTTCCACGCGTCCGTTCGCCGTCAGCACGTACAGGACGAGGTCCTGCGGGCCGCGCGCGTTCAGCATGCCGAGGCGCACCGGCAGCATGAAGCGCTCCGATTCGAACGCGAACTGCAGCGGGCGCAGGTACGACACGCCGGTGGCCGCCTGTTCGGCCAGGTTGACCTTCGCGACGAAGAACTTCATCTGCTGGCGGATGTACGGCTGCAGCACCGCCGCCGCGCCCCTCGGGATCCGGTAGCCGTTCTCGCGCAGCCACGTCTCGAGGCCGTTGGACTCGCGGCCCGACAGGATCACGATGTCGTATTCGCCGACCGTGTACGCGGCCTCGACGGTGACGCCGAGCGCATTGTCGCGTCGCTTGGCCGCGTCGCGCGCCACGGAGGCCGGAAGCGGCGCCTGCGCCGACCGCAACTCGGACTTGGCCACCCGGCACGGGTCCGGGTCGAAGTATTCGGCGAGCCGCGGCGCGCTGTACGCGTCGATCCGCTCGAACAGCTTGCGGTCGCCGATCCGGATCTGGCTTCGCTCGAGCACCGTCGGCACCGGCACCACCAGCGCGAACTCGGTCAGCGGGCCGCGGTAGTCGTTGGCCATGCTGATGACGGTCCGGTTGTCGCGGCGGACCATGATGACCTGCGACGCGTCGTTGAACAGGCTCGCGTCGGCCTTGCCGACGTAGAAGCCGCAGAACGCGTGCGCGGGCGTCGCGCAGAACAAGAGGGAAAAAGACGCGAGTGCGATGGGCAGGATCAGCCACGCACCCGCGCGTGCGGCAAAGGACGACATGGCAACCTCCGTCGGTCGGGCGATGACGGCTGGTAACGCCGTCCGCGCGCCGACGGGGTTAACGGGTCCGGGTCACTTCGCCGCGAAAGAGCGCCAGCGCGGCGGCGCGCGCGGCCGCGTGATCGACGACCGGCGGCGGGTAGTCGCGGCCGACGACCACGCCTTTCGCCTGCTGGACCGCGGGGGGCACGAGCCACGGCGCGTGGATCTCGCGGGCGTCGAGCGCGGCCAGCTCCGGCACGTACCGGCGGATGAACCTGCCGTCGGCGTCGAATTTCTCCGACTGCGTGACCGGATTGAAGATGCGGAAGTACGGCTGCGCGTCGCAGCCGGTCGACGCCGCCCATTGCCAGCCGCCGTTGTTCGACGCCAGGTCGTAGTCGAGCAGCGTGTCCGCGAAATAGCGCTCGCCCCAGCGCCAGTCGACGTGGAGGTCCTTCACCAGGAACGACGCGGCGATCATCCGCAGCCGGTTGTGCATGTAGCCGGTCGCGTTGAGCTGTCGCATCGCCGCGTCGACGATCGGGTAGCCGGTCGACCCCGAGCACCATGCGGCGAACTTCGCGCGATCGTTGGGAAACGCCAGGGACGCGTACTCCGGCCTGAAGGCCTCGGCGGCGACGCGCGGGTGGTGCCACAGGATCTGCGCGTAGAAATCGCGCCAGACGAGCTCGGAAAGCCACGTCGCCGCGCCGTCGCCGTCCGGCTCGAGCGAGCGTGCGTGCGCGAAGGCCGCGAGCTCGCGGATCGACACGGTGCCGAAGCGCAGGTGCACCGACAGGTAGGACGGCCCCTTGACCGCCGGATAGTCGCGCGTGGCGCGATACGCGTCGATGCGCTTGCGGAAGTCGGCAAACAGTCGAGCGCCGCCGGCCATTCCCGTGGGCACCGGCAGCTCGCGCAGGTTGGTCGGCGCAAAGCCCAGCGCGTCGAGCGCGGGAATCGAGGCCGCGGCAGGCGGCCTGGCCAGCGCGGCCTCGTATCGCGCCACCGGATACGACCTGACGTGGTACGGCGTCAGCGCGCGCAGCCACGCGGCCTTGTACGGCGTGAACACCGAGAACGGGCGGCCGGACTGCGTAAGCACCTCGTCGCATTCGAAGATGACCTGGTCCTTGCTCTCGTGGAACGCGATCCCTTGCGACGCCAGCGTCGCGCCGATGGCCGCGTCGCGGGCGCGCGCCGCCGGCTCGTAGTCGCGATTGGCGAACACCGCCTGCACGCCGAGCTCGGTCGCCAGCGCCGGAATCGCGTCGCGCGCGTGCGCGTGGCGCACGACGAGGCCGCCGCCACGGCGCGCGAGGGCCGCGTCCAGCTCGACCAGCGACGCGCGGATGAACTCGACGCGGCGATCGTCGCGGCGCGGCAGCGCGTCCAGGATCTCGCGGTCGAACACGAACGCGCAGAAGACCGATCGCGAACGCCGCAGTGCGTGGTACAGCGCCGCGTGGTCGAAATCGCGAAGATCGCGGCGGAACCAGACCAGCGAGCGCTCGAAATCAGGTGGCACGGGCATCGGGGAGGGGGTGCTGCGGGGAAGTTGCGTGCTTCATTGTGGGCCCAGACCTAAAGTGTTTACAATTGGACGCAATGGGCGGATCCGTGAACCTCACCCACCACTTCCTGATCGCCATGCCGGCCATGGCCGATCCGCATTTCGCGCACACGCTGACCTACGTGTGCGAGCACACCAAGGACGGCGCGCTCGGCATCGTCGTCAACAAGCCGATCGACATGACGCTGTCCGCGCTTTTCGAGCAGATCGACGTGCCGCTGGCCGACGACGTGCTGCGCGCGGCGCCCGTGCATTTCGGCGGTCCGGTGCAGGTCGACCGGGGCTTCGTCCTGCACCGGCCGCTCGGCAACTGGCAATCGACGCTCGCCATCAGCGACGACCTCGGGCTCACCACGTCGAAGGACGTGCTCGAGGCGGTCGGCCGCGGCGATGGCCCGAAGGACGTCTTCGTGTCGCTCGGCTACGCCGGCTGGTCGGCGGGACAGCTCGAGCAGGAACTCGCGCAGAACGCGTGGCTGACCGTCGAGGCCGACGCCGACCTGCTGTTCGGCATGCCGGCCGAGCAGCGGCTGCCGGCGGCGATGCAGCTGCTCGGCATCGACTTCTCGCGTCTGTCCGAGGACGTCGGGCACGCGTGACGCTTGGTCGCGCAACCCCCGCCCGCCACCGTGCTTGCGTTCGATTTCGGCACGCGGCGCGTGGGCGTCGCCGTCGGGAACACGCTCACGCGCGTCGCGAACCCGCTCGCCACGATCGATGCGACGCGCGCGCCGGAGCGACTTGCGCAGATCGCGGCGCTCGTGTCCGAGTGGCAGCCGGCGCTGCTCGTCGTCGGGATCCCGGTGCACGCCGACGGCACGCCGCACGCGATGACCGAACGCGCGCGGCGCTTCGCGCGCGAGCTCGCGACGCGCTTCGGCGTGCCGGTCGCGCACGCCGACGAGCGCCACACGACGCAACTCGCGCAATCGGCGCTGGACGCCTCGGGCGCCGGCCGCAGCGGCCGCGCACAGCGCGACGCGATCGCCGCCCGAATGATCCTGCAGGGCTGGTTCGATGAGCACGGCGCCGCAGATTCCTGACGCCGAGGCCACGCTGGCCGCGCTGGCGGAACGCATGCGCGGCGCCGTCGCGTTCGACGCGGCTTTCGTCGGCATCTACTCGGGCGGCGCGTGGCTCGCCGAGCGGCTGCCCGCGCTCGTTCCCGGCAACCACCCGGTCGGCTTCATCGACGTGTCCTACTACCGCGACGACTATTCGAGCAAGGGGCTGAAGTCGGGCGCCCGGCGCACCGAGCTCCCGTTCGACGTCGACGGCGCGACGATCGTGCTCGTCGACGACGTGCTGTACACCGGCCGCAGCGTCCGCGCGGCGATCAACGAGCTGTTCGACTTCGGCCGCCCCGCGCGCGTCGAGCTCGCCGTGCTGGTCGACCGCGGCGGCCGCGAGCTCCCGTTCGAGCCGACGTACTGCGGCGCGCGGCTTTCCGTGGCGCGCGACCTGTCGATCGTGCTGTCGCGCGACGGCGACGGCCTGCGCCTCGCCGTCGAGACGCAACAGGGCTGAGCCGAAGCGATGCGCAATCCGCAGCTCAACGCGAACGGCGAGCTCACGCACCTGCTGACGCTCGAGGGCCTGCCGCCCGAGGTCATCCGCAACATCCTCGACACCGCGCACCCGTTCGTGTCGATCGCCGAGCGCGAGGTGAAGAAGGTGCCGCTGTTGCGCGGCAAGGCGGTGTTCAACCTGTTCTTCGAGAACTCGACGCGGACGCGCACGACGTTCGAGATCGCCGCCAAGCGGCTGTCGGCCGACGTCATCAACCTCAACATCGGCGTGTCGTCGACGAGCAAGGGCGAGACGCTGCTCGACACGATCGACAACCTGGTCGCGATGGACGCGGACATCTTCGTCGTCCGCCACGCGCAGTCGGGCGCGCCGCACCTCATCGCTTCGCACCTCACCGCGCACGGCCGCAGCCACGTGCACGTCGTCAACGCCGGCGACGGCCGCCACGCGCATCCGACGCAGGGGCTGCTCGACCTGTACACGATCCGCCACTACAAGAAGGCGTTCCACGAGCTGACGGTGGCGATCGTCGGCGACGTGCTGCACTCGCGCGTCGCGCGGTCGCTCATCCACGGCCTCACCACGCTCGGCACGCCGGAGGTGCGGGTGATCGGCCCGCAGACGCTGCTACCGGCGAACGTCGAGGCCATGGGCGTGCGCGTGTTCAACGACATGGAAACCGGGCTTGCCGGCTGCGACGTCGTCGTGATGCTTCGCCTGCAGAACGAGCGGATGAAGGGCGCGCTGCTGCCGTCGGCCGGCGAGTACTTCAAGCGCTACGGACTCACGCAGGAGAAGCTCGCGCGCGCGAAGCCCGACGTGATCGTCATGCATCCGGGGCCGATGAACCGCGGCGTCGAGATCGACTCGGCGGTCGCCGACGGCGAGCGCTCGGTGATCCTGCCGCAGGTGACGTTCGGCATCGCCGTGCGGATGGCGGTGATGAGCATCGTGGCGGGGAACGGATGAAGATCGAGATCGCCGGCGGCCGCGTGGTTGACCCCGCCAACAGCGTCGACCGCGTCGCAACGGTCTACGTCGCCGCGGGCAGGATCGCGGCCATCGGCGCCGCGCCCGCGGGCTGGCACGCCAATCGCGTCATCGATGCGCGAGGCCTCGTCGTCGCGCCGGGCTTCGTCGACCTGTCGGCGCGATTGCGCGAACCGGGATTCGAGTACAAGGCGACGCTCGAATCGGAGATGGCGGCGGCGGTCGCCGGCGGCGTCACCAGCCTCGCATGCCCGCCGGACACCGATCCGCCGCTGGACGAACCCGGCCTGGTCGAGATGCTGAAGCACCGTGCTCGCTCGCTCAACCAGGCGCACGTGCATCCGATCGGCGCGCTGACGGTCAAGCTCGCCGGCGCCACGCTCACCGAGATGGGCGAGCTGCGCGAGGCGGGGTGCGTCGCCTTTTCGCATGCCGACGTTCCGCTCGCCGACACCGAGCTCCTGTGGCGCGCGATGCAGTACGCGGCGACGTTCGGATATCCGCTGTGGCTGCGGCCGGCCGATCCGTACATCGGCCGCGCCGGCGTCGCGCACGACGGCGAAGTCGCGACGCGGCTCGGCCTGGCCGGCATTCCGGCGACGTCGGAGACGATCGCGCTGACGACGATCCTCGCGCTGGTGCGCGAGACCGGCGTGCGCATGCACGTGTGCCGGCTGTCCTGCGCCGAAAGCGTCGCGCTGATCCGCGCCGCGAAGCGCGAGGGCCTGCCGGTCACCTGCGACGTGGCGGTCCACCACCTGCACCTGTCCGAGATCGACATCGGCTGGTTCGCGTCGGACGCGCGGCTGGTTCCGCCGCTGCGCTCGACGCGCGACCGCGCGGCGCTGCGCGCAGCCGCGGCCGACGGCACGATCGACGTCGTGTGCTCCGATCACGCGCCGGTCGACGACGACGGCAAGCAGGTTCCGTTCGGCGAGGCGGAACCCGGCGCGACCGGGCTGGAGCTGCTGCTGCCGCTCACGCTCAAGTGGGCATCGGACGAAGGCGTCGCGCTGCCGGCGGCGCTCGCGAAGATCACCAGCGAGCCGGCGAAGCTGATCGGCGGCGACGCCGGCGCGCTCAGCGTGGGCAAGCCTGCCGACGTCTGCGTGTTCGACCCGGAGCGCTGGTGGAAGGTCGAGCGGGGGGCGCTGCGCAGCCAGGGCAAGAACACGCCGTTCCTCGGCCTGGAGGTTCCCGGCAAGGTTCGCTACACGCTGGTGGACGGGCAGCTGGTCCACGAAGGGTAGACGCTTCTCTCGAAGGCGCGGACGCAACGTCGTCACGCGCCGCGAGCAGGCACGCGAAGGCGTGCGCAACAACCGCTGGAGGATCGCTTGGACAGTTCTCTCGAGCTCGAATTGAAGAGCCTGCTGGGCGAGCGCGACGTGAACCGGCGCGCGTTCGTCGTCACGTCGCTGGGCGCCGGCTTCGCGATGGCGGTGATGCCCGTGACCGCGCAGACGATCACCACGTCCGCGGACGGCCTCGTGGCCGGCGAGGTGAAGGTTCCGACCAAGGGCGGCGACATGCCCGCCTATCGCGCGATGCCGGCGACCGGCGGCAACTTCCCGGTCGTGCTGGTCGCGCACGAGGCGTTCGGCGTTCACGAGCACATCAAGGACGTCTGCCGCCGCATCGCGAAAAGCGGCTTCTTCGCGATCGCGCCCGAGCTCTTCGCGCGGCAGGGCGACCCGTCGAAGATCGCCGACACGTCGAAGATCGTGTCGGAGATCCTCGCCAAGGTCCCGGATGCGCAGGTGATGGGCGACCTCGACGCGTGCGTCGCGTACGCGAAGGCGACCGGCAAGGCCGAGACCGCGCGGCTCGGGATCACCGGCTTCTGCTGGGGCGGGCGCATCGTGCTGGTCTACGCCGCCCACAACCCGAACGTCCGGGCGGCCGTGGCGTGGTACGGCGCGACGGCGCGCTCGTTCTACCCGGGCGACAGGACCGCCATCGAGCTCGCGCCGCAGATCAAGGCGCCGGTGCTCGGGCTGTACGGCGGCGCCGACGGCGGAATTCCCAACGACACGGTCGAGAAGATGTTCGCGGGGATGAGGGCAGCGGGCAACACGCGATCCGAGTTCGTCATCTTTCCGGACACGCCGCACGCGTTCAACTCCGACTACCGGCCGAGCTACCGCAAGGTGCAGGCCGAAGAGGCGTGGAACCGTATGATCGCGTGGTTCAAGCTCAACCTGTGACGGAAGGTTTGCCGGGACGCGCTGTTGACATCAGATGGACGTGGAACGACAGGAGGAAGCGATGGACCGAATGATCAAGACCGTGGGGCTGGCGGTGGCGGGGCTGGCGATGCTGGGGGGCTGCGCGAGCATGACGCCGGGACCGAAGGACATGACGTTCTTCGTGACCAGCGTCGGGCTCGGCAAGGGCGCCGACCTGGGCGGGCTCGCGGGTGCGGATGCGCACTGCCAGAAGCTGGCGGCGAATGCGGGGGCCGGTGACCGCACGTGGCGCGCCTACCTGAGCACGCAGGCGCCGGCCTTGAACGACCCCAACTACGTGAATGCGCGCGACCGCATCGGTCCCGGCCCGTGGCAGAACGCCAAGGGCGTCGTCGTCGCCCGCAGCGTCGACGACCTGCATTCGACCGGCAACAACGTGACCAAGCAGACGGCGCTGGACGAGAAGGGCAACCCGGTCAACGGCCGTGGTGACCCGGCGCCCCTCAACCACGACATGCTGACCGGCTCGCGGCCCGACGGCACGGCGTTTCCAGGCGCGCCGTTCGGCGACATGACGTGCGGCAACTGGACGAAGAGCGGGACCGACGGCTCGGCGATGCTCGGTCACCACGACCGCTCCGGACCCATCGACAATGCGTGGGCGGTCTCGTGGAATTCGTCGCACCCGTCGCGCGGCTGCAATACCGACGGACTGCGCAGCACGGGAGGCGCCGGACTGTTCTACTGCTTCGCGGCCAAGTAGCGCTGCGCGGCAGCCAGCACCCGTTCCGCGCGGCAGGCGCCGGTCACTTGCCGCGCGGGACGCGTCCCAGCAGGAAGAACTCGTCATTCGGCCGCATGCCGATCAGGTTGGCCATGCGGTTGGAAAGCGCGAAGAACGCGGCGATGCCGCCGATGTCCCACGCGTCCTCGTCGGTGAAGCCGTGTGCCTTCAGCGCCGCGAAGTCGTCGTCGACGATTTCGCTGCTGGCGAGCGCCACCTTGAGCGCGAACGCCAGCATCGCCTTCTGCCGCGGCGTGATGTCGGCCTTCCGGTAGTTGGCCGCCACCTGGTCGGCGACCCGCGGATCCTTCGCGTAGATGCGCAGGATCGCGCCGTGCGCGACGATGCAGTACAGGCAGTCGTTGGCGCCGGACGTGGCGACGACGATCATCTCGCGCTCGGCCTTGGTGAGGCCGCCTTCCTTCTCCATCAGCGCGTCGTGGTAGGCGAAGAACGCGCGGAACTCGGCGGGCCGGTGCGCGAGCGTGACGAACACGTTCGGGATGAACCCCGCCTTCTCCTGCACGGCGAGGATGCGCGCGCGGACGTCCTCGGGCAGGTCGTCGAGCTTCGGGACCGGATAGCGGCTGATGGCAGGCGCGGTCATGGCGAAGGAGTCTACCAGCGGGATACGCGCCGAGCGAGGGCCGGGCGCGACGATCACGTGCGTTGGCGAAAGGCAGCTGCTGGACACATTGCAGCACGTGTCACGGCAGGCGCATGACGGGTCACGTGCCGCACACGCGTAGTATGATCAGAAGTCCCTACTTCGTTCGATCTCTCGAGAAACGGCGCATGGTTGCACGTCGCAGGGTTCTCCTGGCGCTCGGTGCCACCGCGCTTGCGGCGGCGCGTGCGCCTTCAGCGCAAGTGCAGGGTGCAAGAATCCCGCGCATCGACTACCTGTCCCAGGGGTCGGAGGCGGACCGCGGCGTCTTCCTCGGCGCGTTCAGGGAGGGGCTTCGGGAACTCGGATGGATCGACGGCAAGAACGTTCTCATTGACGTGCACTGGGCCCCGGCGAATGATTTTCCGCAGCTGGCCGCGTCGCTGGTCAAGCGCGACCCGGCCGCGATCGTGGGGACCTGCATCCCGTCGACGCGCGCCGCCAAGAACGCCACGACGACCATCCCGGTGGTCATGTCGGTGAACGGCGACCCGGTGGAGTCCGGGCTCGTGGCAAGCCTCGCGCGACCGGGCGCCAACGTTACCGGCACCTCAACGCTGTTCGAAGAATTGATCCCCAAGTGGTTCGAAATCATTTCCACGACGATTCCCGGCATCCGGAATGTCGCGGTGATGGCAAACCCGGAAGGCGTTGGCGACGAATATTGGTGGGCGCGGGCTCAGCAGGCGGCAGAGCGGCTCCATTTGAATGTCGTACGCTCGGAGGTGCACACTGCAGCGGGCTTCGGCCCGGAATTCGCGAGCATGAAGAAGCGGCGTCTCGACGCGTTCATCCTGATGGTCGATGCCTATTTCCTGAACGAGATGCAACGCATCGTGACGCTGGCAAGCGAATACAAGCTGCCCGCAGTGTATGGCTTTCGCGAGTATGTGGAGGCAGGTGGCCTCATCAGCTATGGCCTGAGTTACCGCGACTACTACAAAGGCGTCGCACGGTACGTCGACAAGGTGCTTCGGGGCGCCAAGCCTGCCGACCTTCCGGTGGAGCAGCCCGCAAAGATCCAGCTCGTGATCAATCTGGGGACCGCAAGAGCAATTGGCCTCGCGATCCCCGCCTCGGTGCTGGCGCGAGCGGACGACGTGATTCGGTAATCCGCCGGCGGGTCGCCGCGGATTGCGCTTGGCGCAACGGACGTCCTGTCGCGTGCGGTATCCTTGGTTCCGCCATGCCGACGTCGACACTGCCTCGCAATCGCGCGTTCGCTGCAGGCCGGCCGTGCAAGCGCTCATTCGCGCGGTCGCTCGGTCATCGGATCGCCGCGTGCGCGCTGTGCGCACTGGCCTGCGGCGCGGAGGCTGCCGCGAACGCCTCCGCCGCGCCCGCGTTGGCGGGCGTCGTGGTTCCGTTCGTTCCCGCATCGGCGGCTGACGACCCGCGCGTGGCGTTCATCGCGCCGCTCGCCAACGCGACGCTCTTCGTCACGCGCGACGGGCGACTCGTCTACAGCTTCGGCGGATGGGCGCTGGTCGAGACGCCGCGACGTGCCCACGCGCTGCCGCGCGGCGCGTGCGCCGGCGCGACCCGCGCCAGCCGCTTCCTCGGCGACGATCCCGCGCGCTGGCAGCCGGATGTCGCGACGTACGACCGCGTCACGCTGGGTGAGGCGTGGCCCGGGATCACGGTCGACCTGGCCGCGCGCGGGCGCACGGTCGAGAAGATCTTCACGGTGGCGCCGGGCGCCGACGCGCGCCGCATCGGACTGCGTGTCGACGGCGCCGATCGCCTCGCGCGCGGCGCCGGGGGCGAACTCGTCGCGCGCACGCGCGGCGGCGCCGTTCGTTTCAGCGCGCCGGTCGCATGGCAGGAGATCGCCGGTGAACGCCGCGCGGTGGACGTGCGCTACACGATCGCCGGCTCGTCGTACGGATTCGCGCTGGGTCCGCACGATCGCGCGCATCCGGTCGTCATCGACCCGCTGCTGCAGGCGACGTACGCCGGAGGCAGCGGCAGCGACGTCGCTTACGCGGTTGCGGTGAACGCCGGCGGCGACGTGTTCGTCGCCGGCAGCACGGGCTCGTTCAATTTCCCGGGCACCAACGGCGGCGCGCAGCCGGGGGCCGGCGGCGGCGGCGACGCGTTCGTGGCGAAGTTCACGCGCGACCTGACCGCGATCGTGCAGGTGACTTACGTCGGCGGCAGCGGCTCGGACTTCGCGCAGGCGCTCGCCTTCGACGACGCCGGCGCCGTCGTCGTCGCGGGCAGCACGAACTCGCTCAACTTTCCGGGTACGGCGGGCGGCGCGCAGGAAACGGCCGGCGGCGGCGGCGACGCATTCGTCGCGCGCTTCACGACCGATCTGCGTACGCTGCTGCAGGCGACCTACGTGGGCGGCAGCGGCTTCGACCAGGGATTCGCGGTCGCATCGGGCGCCGATGGATCCGTGTACGTCGCCGGCGGCACGGCGTCGTCGAACTTCCCGGCCACGACCGGCGGCGCGCAGGCGGTGCGGGGCGGCAGCGGCGATGCGTTCTGCGCCCGGCTGTCGCGCGACCTCAAGGTGCTCATGCAGGCGACGTACCTGGGCGGCAGCAGCAGCGAGACCGCCTTTGCGGTTGCGCAGCACGCGGACGGCGCCGTCTACGTCGCGGGCAACACGGTGTCCGCGAACTTCCCGGGCACGGCCGACGGCGCGCAGCCCGCGCCGGGCGGCGGCGGAGATGCGTTCGTCGCGAAGCTCGACCGCAACCTCGTCACGCTGACGCGAGCCACGTACGTCGGCGGTGCGAGCGCGGACCTCGCCTACGCGCTGGCGCTCGCGCCGGACGGAACGGTGCTGATCGCCGGCGACACCGCGTCGGCGAACTTCCCCGCGACGGCCGGCGGCGCGCAGCCGGCCAGGGGCGGCGCCAACGACGCATTCGTCGCGAAGCTCGATCACGACCTCAAGCGGCTCCTGCAGGCGACCTACGTCGGCGGGTCCGCCGACGATCTCGCGAACGCGCTGGCGATCGACGCCGCCGGCGCCGTGTACGTCGCCGGCAACACGCGCTCGACGGCGTTCCCCGGAACCGCGGGCGGCGCGCAGGCGGACCCGGGCGGCAACGGCGACGCGTTCGTCGCGCGGCTCGACGCGACGCTGACGATGCTGGCGCAGGCTTCATACCTCGGCGGCAGCAACCTTGACCAGGCGCTCGCGCTGGCGCTGGATGCACGCGGCAAGGTCTACGTCGCGGGCGGCACCGCTTCGCTCGACTTTCCGGCGACGGCGGGCGGCCCGCAGCCGCAGGCGGGCGGCAACGGTGACGCGTTCGTGGCCGTCCTGACCGCGAGCCTGCGCGCGGTCGACTCGCCCGCGATCGAATTTCGGTACGCGGCGTGGGATCACTACTTCGTGACGGCCAGCACCGACGAGATCGCCAAGCTCGACGCCGGCGTGTTCGCCGGCTGGACGCGGACCGGGCAGTCGTTCAAAGTGCTGTCGCTCGACACCGCGGGCACGGCGAGCGTGTGCCGGTTCTTCAGCGTGAGCTTCGCGCCGAAGAGCTCGCACTTCTACACGCCGTCGGCGAGCGAGTGCGAATTGATCAAGCAGAGCCCGGACTGGCAGTTCGAGGCGGAGGTCTTCGCGGTTCGGCTGCCCGACCCGGCCGGCAGCTGCGCGTCGGGCACGCTCGCGCTGTATCGGCTGTACAACGACGGCCAGGGCGGCGCGCCCAATCACCGCTACACGACCAGCGCCGCCACGCGCGCCGACATGGTGGGACAGGGATGGATCCCGGAGGGAACAGGCGACCTCGGCGTGATCGCGTGCGTTCCCGAGTGACGTGGCACGAATTGCGGAGGGCATTCGATGAGCGCGGCCCGCTTCCTGATGATTCCCGGCGCACCGGCCCCGGTCGCGCCGTTCTCGCACGCGGTCGAGGTCGACGGCTGGGTGTTCCTGACCGGGCAGATGCCCACCGATCCCGGCGACGACGGCGCGCCGCTGCCGGTCGGCATCGAAGCGCAGACCCGTCGCGTGATGGACAACCTGGTCATCGTGCTGGACGGCACGGGCCTCGGGCTCGGGCACGTCGTGGCCGCGCGGGCCTTCCTCACGCACTTCGAGCGCGACTATGCTCCGATGAACGACGTCTACCGTTCCTATTTCCCGGAGGGTCGCCTGCCGGCGAGGACGTGCGTCGGCGTGACCGGGCTCGCGCGCAACGCGCTCGTCGAGATCGACTTCATCGCGCGAAGGCCCTAGTTGCCGGTCGCCGGATCGAGCAGCAGCCGGCGCACGTTCGGGGCCGCGAAGTCGAACATGTCGGCCAGCGATCCGGCGATCCGGTCGAACGAAATCCCGCTGATCCGCTCTCCGGCAAGCCAGTTGTCCTCGATGAAGCGCAGGATCGACGTCTGGTCGGTCAGCGCGTGACTGACGTAGTTCTCCCGCGCGTACGGGGAGATCACCAGCAACGGCAGCCGCGGCCCGTAGCCGCACCGTGCTCCGGGCCCGTCGGTCCGGTCGCCGCACCGGAAGTCGAGCGGCGTGTTCGACTGGTTCACGATCGGCGGCATCACGTGGTCGTACCAGCCGTCGGAGTCGTCGACGGCGATGATCACCGCCATGCTCCGCCACTCGGGCAGCTGCTGGAGCCGGTTGATCGTGCGCACCAGGAATTCCTGCTCGTCGAGCGGATTCGAGTTGCCCGGATGCCCGTCATGGTAGGCGGGCGCCTTGAGGAACGAGACGGCGGGCAGGTGCCCGGCATCCGCCGCGTCCCAGAACCAGCGGAGGTCGTACAGGTGCTTCGCCTGGTCCGTCCTGCCCACCATCGCGACCGACGTCGGCGGCAGGTGCATCGGGTTCGCGGTCGACGCGAAGTACTGGAACGGGTTGTGGTGCGGCACGTAGTCGGGGAAGCGCAACGGGTCCGTCTTCGGATCGACGCCGACGGCGCGGTCGAAGGCCTCGAGCGCGTGGCTCGACGAGCACTTGCCGGCGCTGTCGAGCGTGAACCCGCCCTGGAACCATCCCCACGTCACGCCCGCCGCCGTCAGCAGGTCGCCGATGTTCCGCCCGGTCAGCGCTGCGGGCTGACCCTGCGAGCAGACGTCCCAGTAGGGATCGGTATCGTTGGTGAACGTGCCCGGCACGCCGTTGGTGGGCGCGGGTGTGGCGGCCGACGCCGCCGGACCGCCGCACAGCGGCACGGCGCCGTACACGGCCGTCTGCGGTCCGCACAGCGCGCCGTAGTTGTCGCCCGAGGTCAGGTTGAGCGCGCCGCGCGTCGACTGGCCGCTCATGGTTGCGAAGCTGTTGTCGGACAGTGCGAAGTGCTGCGCGTAGTTCCACAGGGCGGTGACCGTGTTGCCGTCGAAATAGCCCATCACCGTGTCCCACTGCCCGGACGCCGACTTGTGGCAGTACTGTCGCGCATTGAACGGCGCCTGCGCGCCGAAGCGGACGTACTGGTCCATCAGGCCGCCGTTGCGCGCCTTCTGCTCGTCCGTGTACTCGTGGTCCTGGTCGCAGGTGTACGAATCGCCGCGGTCGATCCGGAAGGGCTTCGACGCGTTCGGGTTGCGCTCGATCAGCGTCGGCGTGAGGCCGTTGACCGATGGTGTGCCCGGCCGCGCGCGAAACGCGGGCTGGCCGGGAGGATTGACGGCGGTCGGATAGGCTCCGAAGTACGCGTCGAACGAGTGGTTCTCCTGGAAGATGACGACCAGGTGCCGGATTGGCGTCTTCGTCGCGGCGCTCTCGCCGGCGGGCCCGGTGGCGCAGGCGGCGGCAAGCAGCGCGACGGCGAGTCCCGGCGCAATCCGGGTCGATCGAGCGAATCCTGCGGTCACGTCGACGGCGGGACGTAACCCTGCGGCATCTCCGCGCCGCCGCCGAAGAAGTGCTTCTCCATCTGCTCGGCGAGCCACTTGCGGGCGCGCGCGTCGGCCAGGCTCAGACGGTTCTCGTTGACGAGCATCGTCTGGTGGCGCAGCCACTGCGCCCACGCTTCCTTCGACACGTTCTCGTAGATGCGCTTGCCGAGCTCCCCCGGGTAGGGCGGGAAGTCGAGCCCTTCGGCCTCGCGGCCGAGCTTGACACACTGGATCATGCGGGCCATCGCGGTAGTCCTCACAGCGCCTTGCGGTAGACGAGCGACTTGCGCTGGTAGTTGTACAGCGCCTGTTTCTGCTGGGGCAGGTCGGCAATTGTAGCCGAGCGGAAGCCGCGCTCCAGGAACCAGTGCGCGGTCTTCGTCGTCAGCACGAACAGCTCGGTGAGCTTGAGCCTGCGCGCGCGCGTCTCGATCTCGCGCATCAGCGCCTCGCCATAGCCTTCGCGCCGGAAATCCGGTTCGACGGCCAGCGCGGCGAGTTCGCCCAGCTTCTCGTCGGGGAACGCGTAGAGCGCCGCGCAGCCGACGATGTGGCCGTCGTACTCGGCGACGACGAAGCGCTCGATCTCGCTCTCCAGCCGCTCGCGCGAGCGGCGCACGAGCACGCCCTGTTCCTCGAGCGGCTCGATGATCGCGAGGATGCCGCCGACGTCGTCGATCGACGCGTTGCGGATGTGGGCGAGCGACGTCGACGCGACCATCGTGCCCACGCCGTCGCGCGTGAACAGCTCGAGCAGCAGCGCGCCGTCCAGCCGCCGGCTGATCAGGTGCGCGCGCTTGACGCCGTTGTTGCACGCGCGGATCGCCGCCGGCAGGTACAGCCGCACGTCCGGCGTGAGCTTCTCGCCTTTCTTCGCGAGCAGCGCCTCGGCATCGGTCGTCGACAGGTCGGTCAAGAGCTGCCGGCGCCCGTTGCGCACGCCGTCGGCGTCCATCAGGAACACGAGCTTCGCCGCTTCCAGCCGGACCGCGACCTGGGTTGCGACTTCCTCGACCGTCAGGTTGAAGATCTCGCCGGTCGGCGAATACCCGATCGGCGAGATCAGCACGATGTCGCCGTCGTCCAGCCGCTGCTGGATCGCCTCGCTGTCGATGCGCCTCACCTCGCCGGACAGCTGCATGTCCACGCCGCCGACCACGCCCATCGGCTTGGCGGTCAGGTAGTTGCCGCTCGACACGCGGTTGCGTGCGCCCGCCATCGGCGAGTTGGCGAGGCCGAGCGACAGCAGCGCCTCGATGCGGGAGCGCACCTGGCCGGCCGCCTCCAGCACGCAGTCCATCGCGTCGGTGTCGGTGACGCGCACGCCGTGCGCGTAGCGGCTCGGGATGCCCTGCGCGGCGAGGATCGCTTCCACCTGCGGCCGGCACCCGTGCGCGACGACGAGGCGGATGCCCAGGCTGTGCAGCAGGTTGAGGTCGTGGATCACGCCGAGGAACTCCTCGTCCGCCACGACCTCGCCGCCGAACGCGATCACGAACGTGCGGCCGCGGAACGCGTGCACGTACGGCGCGGCCGACCGGATCAGGTGGACGAACGCGCGCATCGTCGCGGAATTGGCGGCGGGCGGGTTGACGGGTACGCGTGGCATGAGGGTCGGCGCCCGGGCGTGAAGTGCGCGCGATTATAGCCGGCATGGAGCGGTTCCCGGGTCGGCGCACCGCAGGCCCGCCCCGAGGTGCGCGCCGCCTGGGGGAACGGCGGGCAGTGCCGCTCGGGGGGAGGTTCACCCCGCACCGGTATCATCCGGGTCTGCCCCGGAACGAAGCGCATGACGAACCAACTCCTGGAAGGCCTGAACGCCGAGCAGCTCGCCGCGGTGACGCTGCCGCACGCGTCCGCGCTGATCCTGGCCGGCGCCGGCAGCGGCAAGACGCGCGTGCTGACCACCCGGATCGCGTGGCTGCTCGCCACGGGCCAGGCCGGCCCGCTGTCGATCCTTGCCGTCACGTTCACCAACAAGGCGGCGCGCGAGATGCTGCTGCGGCTGTCCGCCCTCACGCCGGTCAACACGCGCGGCATGTGGGTCGGCACGTTCCACGGGCTGTGCAACCGGATGCTGCGCGCGCATCACCGCGACGCGAACCTGCCGCAGCTGTTCCAGATCCTCGACACGCAGGACCAGCTGTCGCTGATCAAGCGGATGTACCGCGCGCACAACATCGACGACGACCGCTATCCGCCGCGGCAGCTTCAGTGGTTCATCGCGGCCGCCAAGGAGGAGGGCCTGCGTCCCAACATGGTCGAAGCAGGCGACGAGTTCACGCGCCGGCAGGTCGAGCACTATGCGCTGTACGACGCGATGTGCCAGCGCGAGGGCGTGGTCGACTTCGCCGAGCTGCTGCTGCGCAGCTACGAGCTGCTGGACCGCAACGAGTCGCTGCGCGGCCACTACCAGCGGCGCTTTTCCCACCTGCTGGTCGACGAATTCCAGGACACCAACACGCTGCAGTACAAGTGGCTGCGCATGCTCGCGGGACCGGACGCCGTCGTGTTCGCCGTCGGCGACGACGACCAGTCGATCTACGCGTTCCGCGGCGCGAAAGTCGCGAACATGCAGCAGTTCGAGCGCGACTTCGCGACGGCCGACGCGCCGGTGAAGCTGATCAAGCTCGAGCAGAACTACCGGTCGCACGGGCACATCCTCGACGCGGCCAACGCGCTGATCCGCCACAACCAGGCGCGGCTCGGCAAGAACCTGTGGACGAGCGAAGGCAAGGGCGAGCCGGTGCGCGCGTTCGCCGCGCCGAGCGACCAGGACGAGGCGGCGTTCATCGTCGACGTGGTGCGCGGGCTGTCGGCCGACGGCGTCCCGCTCGACGAGGTGGCGCTGCTGTACCGGTCCAACGCGCAATCGCGCGTGCTCGAGCACGCGCTGTTCGGCGCCGGGATTGCCTACCGTGTCTACGGCGGCATGCGCTATTTCGAGCGCGCCGAGGTCAAGCACGCGCTCGCCTACCTGCGGCTGATCGCCGCGCCGGACGACGACGGCGCGTTCCTGCGCGTCGTGAACTTCCCGCCGCGCGGCATCGGCGCGCGCACGCTCGAGCAGCTGCAGGACGCGGCACGCGGGCAAGGCACCACGCTGTGGCAGGTCGCGGCCGGCGGCGCGATGCAAGGCAAGGCGGGCGCGTCGCTCGGCCACTTCGTGAAGCTCGTCGAAACGCTGCGCGGCGACACCCGGTCGCTGCCGCTGCCCGAGGCCGTGCAGCACGTGATCGAGAAGTCGGGCCTGCTCGCGCACTACCAGAACGAGAAGGAGGGCCAGGACCGCGTCGAGAACCTGGAGGAGCTCGTGACGGCCGCCGACGGCTTCGTGCGCGAGGCGCAGCTCGCCACCGACGCGCCGATGCTTTCCGATCGCGTCGAGGTCACGGCCGAATTGCCGGAGGCGGGCGTCGCCGAAGGCGCCACCGACCCGCTGACGGCGTTCCTCGCGCACGCGGCGCTGGAGGCCGGCGAGACGCAGGCGGCGGAAGGCAAGCCGGCGCTGCAGCTGATGACCGTGCATTCGGCCAAGGGCCTCGAGTTCCACACGGTGTTCGTCACCGGGCTGGAAGAGGGCCTGTTCCCGCACGAGAACAGCCTGTCGGAGGCGGACGGGCTCGAAGAGGAGCGGCGGCTCATGTACGTGGCGATCACGCGCGCGCGCCGGCGGCTGTACGTCACGCATGCGCAGCAGCGGATGCTGCACGGGCAGACGCGCTACAACATCCCGTCGCGCTTCGTCGGCGAGCTGCCGCCGGACCTCGTGCAGTGGCTGAGCCCGTTCCGGCGGCGCGCCGTCGACGTCGACGACGCCGAGTGGGGCCGCGTCACCGGCGCGCCGCAGGCGACGCCGCCGGCGTCGCAATGGCGGATCGGGCAGAGCGTGCGCCACGCGAAGTTCGGGCTCGGCGTGATCATCGACGCGCGCGGCCGAGGCTCGGACACCCAGGTGCAGGTCAACTTCCGCGACGCGGGCGTCAAGTGGCTCGCACTCGACTACGCGAAGCTCGAGGCCGCCTGATTCACTTCCCGCGAATCGGATTCGTCGCGAGGAAATCGTCGACGGCCGCCGACGCCGACGGGAAGAAACGCTCGTGCGCCATCCGTTGCTCGCCGAGCCAGTGGGTCAGCTGTTCGCGCAACGGACGGTTCGCGCGCGCGAACCGGATGTCCACGCCGGTGCCCTCGAATTCGTCGTGCAGCTCGCGCAGCGCGGCGAGCGCCGTCACGTCGATGTGCGACACGGCCTGCAGGTCGAGCACGATGCAGCGCAACGGCGGCCGCGCGCCGGCGGCGAGAGCGCGCAGCCGGTCGGCCACGAAGCGGGCGTTGGCGAAGATCAGCGGCGCGTACAGCCGGTAGACGAGGACCGCCGGCGTCGGCGCGCCGCCTTCGTCGTCGGCGAGATCGTGGAAACGGCGGTCGGTCGGCAGCCGCCGCAGCAGCGCGTCGCGCGGTCGGGCGACCTCGATCAGCACGCGGGCGACCGACAGCGCGACGCCGAGCAGCACGCCGGGGAGCACGCCGAGCAGCAGGACGCCCAGCGTCACCGCGACGGCCAGCCCGAACGCGCGCCGATCGAGCCCGTACAGGTTTCGCAATTCGCCGGCGTCGAACAGCCGGACGCCGGCGGCCACCAGGATCGCGGCGAGCGCGACGCGCGGCAGCGCGTCGAGGAGAGGCGCCAGGAACAGCACGAACGCGACCAGCAGCGCGACGGCGACCCATTGCGTGAGCTGCGTCTGCGCGCCGGCGGCGTCGGCGGTGACGGAGCGCGACGTGCTGGCGCCGACGGGAAAGCCCGCGAAGCATCCGGCCGCCACGTTGCCCGCGCCGAGCGCGGCGAGCTCGCCGTCGGCGTCCACGGGCTCGCGCCTGCGCGCCGCGAGCGCCCGCGCCAGCAGCACGCCTTCGGCGAAGATCAGCAACGCCAGCGCCAGCGCGCCCGGCGCCAGCGACTGCACGTCGGAGAGCGCGACGTGCGGAAGCGCCGGCGTCGGCAGCGCCGCGACGAGCGGCTTCAGGTGGACGACGCCGCGCGCGGGCAGCGCGAGCGCCAGCGACAGCGCGATGGCGATCCCGCAGGCAATAAGCGCCGCCGGCGCCCGCGGCGCCACGCGGGCCAGGACGAGGAGGAACGCGATGAGCGCAGCGCCGAGCGCCAGCGTGTAGAGGTTGGCCGACGGCAACGCGAACGCCGCGTCCCAGACGCGCAGGAAGAACTGGTCGCGGGGCAGCGGCACGCCGAGCAGCACGGGCAGCTGCGTCCCGACCAGCACGATCGCCGCGCCGTTCGCGTAGCCGACGAGCACCGGCGTCGACAGAAGGTCGGCGACGTTGCCGAGGCCGATGCGGCCGGCGACGACCAGCAGCACGCCGGCCATCAGCGCCAGCATCGCCGCGAGCGTCGCGGCACGGGCCGGGTCGCCCAGCGCCAGCGGCGCGATCACCGAGCCGGCGAGCAGCGCGATCGTCGTGTCGGGGCCGACGATGATCCGGCGGTTGGGGGCGAAGATCGCGTACGCGGCCATCGCCGCCATCGCCGCGTACAGGCCCGCCTCCGGCGCGACGCCGGCCAGTTCCGCGTACGCGAGCACCGACGGAACCAGTACGACGCACACCGCGATGCCGGCGGAAACGTCGCCGCGCAGCGCGCCGCGCGGATAGTCGACGAGTTGCGCGACGCCCGGCAGCCAGCGCGCGACCCACGCGCTGCGCGAAGGTTCGGGCGACTCGGCCATCGCGTGAGTCTACGTCGTTCCGCGCGTCAGCGGTGCGAGCGTCTCGCCCGAGTGGAAGACGTCGCGGTAGCTGACGTAGTCGGACACGTGCAGCGTCGCCGCGAAGAACAGCGAATACGGCAGCAGCAGCGCGATCGCGATCACCTGCCCGGCCGGCGGGGGCACGACCAGCGCGACCAGCGCGATGAGGATGCCGGGCACCACGCCGCCGTAGAAGAAGACGGCGAGGCCGTAGACGGCGAGCGCCTTCCAGTTCGCGAGCGCCGCGCGCAGGCTCGCCGCCAGCGCGGCGCCGGCGCCGGCGTCCTGGAACACGACCAGCGCCGGCGCCCACCACGTCGCGATCACGACGGGCAGCGACAGGAGCGCCGAGAACAGCATGCCGAGTTCCAGGCTGCGGTCGGAGAGCGCTGCCGTCAGCTGCTCCTCGGTCATGGTTGACGCCGTCGACAGGAGGTCGATCAGCTTGCCGCCGTCGACGAGCGACGACGCGAACACCGCCATCGTGATGCCGGCGACGAAGAAGATGCCGACGCCGACGAGCGCCCACAGGTTTGCGCGGAAGCCCTGGAACAGGTGGCGCAACGCCGGCGTGCCGCCGCGTTCCTGCGTCCACGCGGCGGCCAGCAGGCCGACGGCGAAGACGGGCTTCATCACCGTCATCACGTACGGGCCGACCCAGGGAACGACGCGGATCATCAGCAGCACCAGGAAATAGCCGAGCACCAGCACCACCCACGCGAGCCGGTGCGCCTTGAACATCTGGTACGCGGCCGCCAGCCAGGCGATGCCCTGCCGGCCCGGGTAGCGGGTGAACACGAACTCGCGCGGAACGTCGCTCATGGCGTCGCGCGCACCGGCAGCGGGAAGTGGGAAGGCGCGCCGGCGCGCTCGCGCAGGATGCGCTCGAAGTGCGCCGGATCGTGCGCGTGCGTCAATTCGCCCGGCCGCGGCAGGTGGAGGTCGTACAGGCGCGACAGCCAGAAGCGCAGCGCCGCCGCGCGCAGCAGCGACGGCCACGCCTCGCGCTCGTCCGGCGTCAATGCGCGGATCTCGTCGTATGCCGACACCATCGCTTCGAGGCGCGCGGAGTCGAAGCGCCCCTGCGCGTCGACGCACCAGTCGTTGACGGTGATCGCCAGGTCGTAGGCCAGGAAATCGGTCGCCGCGAAGCCGAAGTCGATGATCCCGGCCACGCGGTCGCCGGCGAACAGCACGTTGTCGCAGAACAGGTCGCCGTGGATTGCGCCTTTGGGCAGCTTGCCGCGGCCGAAGCCGGTCTGGAACCTGATCTCCGCGTCGAGCAGCGTCGACTGTTCGGCGGTCAGGTGGGGCCGGACCGCGCGCGCCGCCTGTCGCCACCAAGCGGGACCGCGGCGATTGGTAAGGCGCGCGCGATACGATTGCGACGCGACGTGCAGCCGCGCGAGCGCCGCGCCGGCGTGCGCGCAGTGCTCGGACGTCGGCGCGTCGACGGGCGCGCCGTCGACGCGCGCGACGAGCCCGGCCGGCTTGCCGTTGAGCAGCGAGAACAGCGCTCCGGTGCGGTCGGCGACCGGCGCGGGGACTTCGACGCCGGCGCGCGCCAGGTGCGCCATCAGGTTCAGGTAGAACGGAAGCTCGGCCGCGGGCAGCCGCTCGTACAGCGTGAGCACGTAGCGGCCGCGGTCGGTCGTGACGAAGTAGTTGGTGTTCTCGATGCCGGACGCAATCGGCGCAATGTCCGCGAGCCCGCCTACCGCATAGCGCAGCAGCCAGGCGTCGAGTTCGGATGCGGTTACCGGTGTGTAGACGGACATGCGCGGTCGCGGCCGGCCGATTCGCGTTGCGGGCCGCACCGATGTTCGACGTTGGCGGATACGGTCAGTTCACCACGAAAACAGTTGCCACATCGGGACGCTCAACCCGGTGTCGAGCGTATCGAAGCGCTGGAGCCTGCCGGCGCGCGGCACCAGGTAATAGGGGCGGCCGATGCGCGGCGTAACGCGGACGTAACGCAGTTCGCCGGCGACCCGGACTTCCTCGAGCGTTTCCGTTTCCTTCCGGATGATCGTGACCTGCGGCTCGAGCTCCGGGTCGACGACGGTGTCGGGCGTCGGCGGCGGCGGGACCGCCGCCCCCGGCGTATAGGGCTGCGCGGGAAGCGGCGGCGGCGGCGGCACCGGCTGCGCGTGCGCCATCGCGGCCAGGGCCACCGCAATCGTCATGATCAGGCCGGAACGCATTCGCCATTGTAACTCGCGCAAATCGGCAGGGAAATGCGCACGCGCGGATCGGGAAGAAACGCCGGCCGGCTACAGGTTCAGCATCTTCTCGCGTTCCTCGCGCGTCGGCACGAAGCCGCGGTTCTCGTAGAACCGGAAGATCGCCTCGACGATCGCATCCGGTTCCTCGATGACCTGCATGAGCCCCATGTCGGCGGCCGCGATCATGCCCTCGCCCACCAGCTTGTCCTCCATCCACGCGAGGAGGCCGCGCCAGAAGTCGCCGCCGACCAGGATGACCGGAATGCGGCGGCTCTTGCCGGTCTGCACGAGCGTCAGCACTTCGGACAGCTCGTCGAGCGTGCCGAAGCCGCCGGGCAGGATCACGTACGCCGACGCGAAGCGCACGAACATCATCTTGCGCGTGAAGAAATAGCGGAAGTCGACCGAGATGTCCTGGTGCGGGTTGCCGTGCGACTCGAACGGCAGCGAGATGTTGAGGCCGATCGCCGGCGCACCGCCGCCGTGCGCGCCTTCGTTGGCCGCGTGCATGAGGCCGGGGCCGCCGCCGGAGATCACCGAGAAGCCGGCGTCGGAGAGCAGGCGCGCGATGGCCTTGGTTTTTTCGTAATACGGATGGTCGGCCTTGATGCGCGCGCTGCCGAACATGCTGACCGCCGGACGGATGCCTCGCAGTCGCTCGGTCGCGATCGCGAACTCTGCCATAATCCCCAGCACCCGCCACGCCTCCTGGCCGTTGGTCGTGTTGAGCGCGTGCGGATCGATCAGTTCCGGAATCTTGTGGGTTTGACGCATGCCAAAGCTCGTGCTGGTGGACGGGTCGTCGTACTTGTACCGGGCTTTCCACGCGCTACCCGATCTGCGCACGCGCAAAGGCGAGCCGACGGGTGCGCTGCGCGGGGTGCTGGCGATGTTGCGCCGATTGGTCGAGGACGGCAAGCCCGACTACTTCGCCGTCGTTTTCGACGCGCCG
Organism: Burkholderiales bacterium; assembly: GCA_046347755.1. GTDB lineage: Bacteria > Pseudomonadota > Gammaproteobacteria > Burkholderiales > Casimicrobiaceae > VBCG01. The sequence continues at coordinate 566,597 of JAXMFM010000003.1, forward strand.
GGCAAGACGTTCCGCGACGCCTGGTATCCGGCGTACAAGGCGAACCGCCCGCCGATGCCCGACGATCTCGCCCTGCAGATCGAGCCGCTGCACGATCTCGTGCGCGCGCACGGCTGGCCGCTGCTGATGGTCGCCGGCGTGGAGGCCGACGACGTCATCGGCACGCTCGCGACGCAGGCCGCGGCCGCGGGCATCGAGACGGTGATCTCGTCGTCGGACAAGGACCTGACGCAGCTCGTGACGCCGCGGATCACGATGGTCAACACGATGAGCAACGACACGTACGACGCCGCCGGCGTCCGCGCGAAGTTCGACGTCGGCCCCGAGCAGATGCTCGACCTCCTCACGCTGACCGGCGACGCGGTCGACAACGTGCCGGGCGTGGCCAAGGTGGGGCCGAAGACGGCGGCGAAGTGGCTCGCGCAATACGGAACGCTCGACAACGTCATCACGCACGCCGGCGAGATCGGCGGCGTCGTCGGCAACAACCTCCGCGAGGCGCTGCCGTGGCTGCCGACGGCGAAGCGCCTGCTGACGGTGAAGACCGATTGCGAGCTGCCCGTGCACGCGACCGACCTGGTGATCAGGCCCGCCGACGCGGCGGCCGTGCGGTCGCTGTACGAGCGCTTCGAATTCAAGAGCTGGCTGCGCGACGGCGCGGGTGAGGCGCCCGCCGCCCCCGACGCCGCCGGCGCGATCGCGAAGCGCGCCGCCAGCGACGATGCCGGCCGCCGCTGGGACGCGAACGCCGAGCCGGGCGCTGCGGACGCGCCGGTGCCGCCGGCCACCACGACGTACGAGACGGTCGCCGACGAGGCCGCGCTCGCGCGCTGGCTCGCAACGATCGACCGCGCAGAACTGACGGCATTCGACACCGAGACGACGAGCCTCGATCCGATGCAGGCGCGCATCGTCGGCGTGTCGCTGTCGGTCGAACCCGGGCACGCGTGCTACATCCCGCTCGGCCACAATTACGCGGGCGCGCCGCCGCAGCTGCCGCGCGACGCGACGCTCGCGCGGCTCGGCAGGTGGCTCGCCGATCCGGCGAAGAAGAAGCTCGGGCAGAACCTGAAGTACGACGAGCACGCGCTGGCCAACGACGGCTTCAGGCTGCGCGGCGTCGCGCAGGACACGCTGCTCGAATCCTACGTGCTCGAATCGCACAAGCCGCACGACATGGACAGCCTTGCGTGGCGGCACCTGAACGTGAAGACGCTCGGCTACGACGACGTGACCGGCAAGGGCGCCAGCCGCATTCCGTTCGAGCAGGTGGCGGTCGACCGCGCGACCGAATACGCGGCCGAGGACGCCGACATCACGCTGCGCCTGCATCGCGCGCTGCACCCGGCCATCGTCGCCGACCCGAAGCTCGACTACGTGTACGCGAAGCTCGAGATGCCGGTGCGCGAGGTGCTGTTCCGGATGGAGCGCAACGGCGTGCTGATCGATTCGCAGCTGCTCGCGCAGCAGAGCAGGGAGCTGGGCGAGCGCGTGATCGCGCTCGAGCAGCAGGCGCACCAGCTCGCCGGATCGCCGTTCAACCTGGGCTCGCCGAAGCAGCTGGGCGAGATCCTGTTCCAGCGGATGAGCCTGCCGGTGATCAAGAAGACGGCGACCGGCCAGCCGTCGACCGACGAGGAAGTGCTGCAGGAACTCGCCGCCGACTATCCGCTGCCGAAGGTCCTTCTCGAGCACCGGTCGGTGTCGAAGCTCAAGTCGACGTACACCGACAAGCTGCCGCAGATGGTCAACGCGCGCACCGGGCGCGTGCACACGACGTTCTCGCAGGCGACCGCCGTCACCGGGCGGCTCGCGTCGACCGATCCCAACCTGCAGAACATCCCGGTGCGCACGGCGGAGGGCCGGCGCATCCGCGAGGCGTTCATCGCGCCGCCCGGGAACGTGCTCGTCTCCGCCGACTATTCGCAGATCGAGCTGCGCATCATGGCGCACCTCTCGGGCGATCCGGCGCTGCTGCACGCGTTCCACGCCGGACAGGACATCCATCGCGCGACGGCCGCCGAGATCTTCGGCGTGCCGGCCGCGGACGTCACCGCCGACCAGCGCCGCTACATCAAGGCGGTGAACTTCGGCCTGATCTACGGCATGGGCGCGTTCGGGCTCGCGCAGCAGCTTGGCATCGAGCGCGGCGCCGCGCAGCAGTTCATCGACAAATACTTCGCCCGCTATCCGGGTGTCGCCGAATACATGCAGCGCACGCGCGAGGTCGCGCGCGAGCAGGGCTACGTGGAGACGGTGTTCGGCCGCCGGCTGTGGCTGCCGGACATCAAGGCGGCCGGCGGACCGCGCCGCGCCGGCGCCGAGCGCGCGGCGATCAACGCGCCGATGCAGGGCACCGCCGCCGACCTGATCAAGCTCGCGATGATCGCCGTGCAGGACTTCCTGGACCGGGAGAAGCTCGCGACGAAGCTGCTGCTGCAGGTCCACGACGAGCTGGTGCTCGAAGTGCCGGTCGCCGAGCGCGCGCGCATCGAGCGCGACCTGCCGGGCCTGATGACCAACGTGGCGACGCTGCGCGTGCCGCTGGTCGTCGACGTCGGCGCCGGTCCCAACTGGGACCAGGCGCACTGACGTCAGTGGTAGGCCGGATTGCCGAGCGACGTGTCGTCGGAGGCGAGCGTGTCCTTGTAGCCGCCATACGTCGAGCCGAACACGATCGGCCCGACGACCAGCGCCGCGACCGCGAAGATCGCGAAGAACAGCACGGCGATGCCGGCGATCGCCATCCACCCGCGGCTGTCGCTGATGCCGTTCATGAACGCGCTGACGCCGGCCGCCAGCGCCAGCGCGCCGACCAGCACCGCCACCGCGATGGCCACCGCGATCGCGATCGCGCCGTAGACGAGGAACGGCACCCAGTTGCGCAGGCACGACACGAACGACAGCCGCATCGCTTCGACGGCCGTCGCGCCGCGCAGCGCCACCAGCGCCGGCGCGAACCAGTTGAGCATCCCGAACACGGCGCCGACCACGAGGACCAGAAGCGTCAACAGCAGGCCGGTGCCGGTCATCGCACGCACCGAGCCGAAGAATGCGCCCAGCGGGTCGCCGCCGGCGGCGCCCATCCGCGCCATGTCGGCGAACTTGAGGCTTCCCATGATGCCGGCGGCCGCGAGCGCGATGATGCCGAGCACGATTGCGATGTTGACGGCGCCGATGATCATCAGCGGCACGAAGTGCGCGCCCTGGAAGCCCTCGAACAGGTGGGAGACCCGCAGGCGGCCGCCGCGCTCGATCTCCTGGCAGCCGATCATGAGGCCGCCCATGAACACCGGCGTCAGTAGCGCGTGACCGACGTCGCCGACGTAGGGGACGGAATTGATCAGCACCGAGATGATGATGTAGACGATCATGATGCCGATCCACGTCCAGATCGCGGACGTGAACAGGCGCCACCCGCTGCCCCACCACGCCGCGCCGCGCCCGGCATCCACCACGCGCGGCTCACCGATCATGATCTTCATCAGACATCTCCCCTCGACTGCAATGTTGTCCGGCGCGCCGCGGACCTCACGCGTATGCGTGGCGCTCGAGATCGTCGAGCGCGACCACCGCCAGCGTCTCCTCGTGCGTCGCAGCGAGCACGACCGGCGGCGCGACGCCGGCCGCCAGCGCCTCGCGCCATCGGCCGACGCACAGGCACCAGCGGTCGCCGGCGCGCAGGCCCGGAAAGCCGGACTCGGGCCGTGGCGTGGACAGGTCGTTGCCGGCGAGCTTCGAGTACACGAGGAACGCGTCGGTCATCACCGCGCACACCGTGTGCAGGCCCGTGTCGTCCGGGCCCGTGTCGCAGCAGCCGTTGCGGAAGAAGCCGGTGCGCGGCTCCAGCCCGCACGGCGCGAGCGGCCCCCCCAGCACGTTCAACGAATCGTCCCGCGAAAAGGACATGATGGTGGCCCCCGCGATCGGCCGACCGCGGGGGCGCGCTTTCCCAGGATGCAGAGACGGCTAGTTTAGCGCGCTGCGCGCGTCGACGGCGTCACGCACGCGCGATGCCAGGTCGGCCGGCGCGTTGGAGCGCAGGAACCAGCGCAGCCGCGCCGTGTCGCCGACCAGCACGAATCCGAAGTCGCCCAGCAGGTGCTGCAGCGCGTGCAGGTAGCGCGAGCTGCGCTGCGTGCGGACGATCCACGTCTTCTGGCCCTGCGGCGTGGCGAACAGCGCGGTGAGCAGCGCGCGGCCGTGGCCGCCGCCGCGTGCGCCCAGGTCGAGGCCGGCGAGCCACAGCTCGTAGCCGGTATCGATCGTGCGGAACAGCCCGAAGCCGACCGGCTGCGAGCCGGAATTGCGGTCGTCCGGCCAGAACACGTAGCCCGGGACGCCGACGGTGTCGATCTTGCCCGACCGGCCTTCCTCGACGAAATAGCCGGTGACCAGCGCGCGCTTCAGCTTGGCGAAGAACGCTTCCGCTTCCGGCGACGCTCCGCCCAGCTCGCGGTCGAAGCTGCCGTCCTGCGCGCCCTGGCGGATCAGCGACCGCAGCATGGCGAGGTGTCCGACGTGGGCAGGCTGGAGCATCGGCGTTGACCCTTTGCGGGCAAGGCGCCCGCTGATTGCGACGTTAACGCCGGCCGGCCGCGAATGGGGTTCGGCCTTACGGACGGCGCCCGCAGGAGAATCAACGGCGCTTCAGAAGTACAGATACACGGCGAGCGCGACGCCCAGCGCCGCGAGGACGAGGCTCAGCGTGATCGGGTAGACGGCGTCGTGCGTCCGCGGCACGTCCTGCGGCGGCAGCGTCTTCACATAGCTGCGGTGCTGGAATGCGCCCAGCACCATGCAGCCGACGCCGATCAGCACGAGCGCGATGCCGATGACGGTGGACAGGTGGTTGTGCAGCTCGGCCGCCGCCGCGCCCTGGCCCTGCTGGACGGCGAGCAGCCGCAGGAACAGGCCGAAGCGGGCGACGACGAAGCCGAACGCCATGATCGTGAGGCCGGTCCGCACCCACGCGAGCAACGTGCGTTCGGCCGCGAAGAAGACGCGGGGGTCGCTCATCATGTCGTCGGTTTCGCCGGGCCGTCCCGGGAAACGGATACGGCCCCCGGGGGCAGCGAGCGTGGGGTTCGTTTCCGGGGCATCCGATACGGTACCGCGCGACGCGCCTGCCCGGCAATCCGGCGTTATGATGACCGTCCCCTTCGCACAACTGCGCGGCCCGGCGTAACCGGGCCTTCTGGAGGTTCTCCATGCGTCCCACGCTCCGCTTCGTGGCATCCGTTCTCGGCGCGGCCCTGCTGGCCGCCGTTCCCGCCGTCGCGCTCGCGCAGGCCTACCCGACCAAGCCGGTCACGATCATCGTGCCGTGGCCGCCGGGCGGGCCGTCCGACATCGCGGCGCGGCCGATGGCCAAGGCGCTTTCCGAGGATTTCAAGCAGTCGTTCATCGTCGACAACCGCGGCGGCGCCGGCGGCAACATCGGCTCCGCGATGGTGGCCAAGGCGGCGCCGGACGGCTATACGCTGCTCATCACGTCGAGCGCGCCGATCGTCATCAATCCGAGCCTGTACAAGTCGATGCCGTTCGACCCGCCGAAGGACCTGGCGCCGATCACCAACCTGCTGCGAGTTCCGCTGATCCTGGCGGTGAACCCGGTGGTGCCGGCCAAGAACCTGCAGGAGCTGATCGCGTACATCAAGTCGCAGGGCGGCAAGGCGCAGTTCGCGTCGTCGGGCAACGGCACGCCGCAGCACCTGACGGCCGAACTGTTCCGCACGAACGCCAAGCTCGACATGGTGCACGTCCCGTACAAGGGGTCGGCGCCGGCGATCACCGACCTGATCGGCGGCCACGTGCCGATCATGTTCGACAGCGCGATCGCGATCCTGCCGCACATCAAGGCCGGCAAGGTGCGCGCGATCGCGATCACCAGCGCCAAGCGCTCGTCGATCCTGCCCGACGTGCCGACGTTCGACGAATCGGGGATGAAAGGCTTCGAGTCCTACGCGTGGTACGGCTTCTTCGCGCCGGCCAAGACGCCGAAGGAGATCATCGCCAAGCTGAACGCCGAGGCGCTGAAGATCATGAAGCAGCCCGAATGGCAGAAGGTCCTCGCCGAAACCGGCTCCGAGTACGTCGGCGACACGCCCGAGCAGTTCACGGCGTTCACCAAGGCCGAGGCCGCCAAGTGGGCCAAGGTCGTCAAGGATTCAGGCGCGACCGTGGACTAGGGTAGACGAGTTACATGGGGTCGCGAGCTATCGCACGCGACCTCATCGGAAAAATCACGCCGCGCTGGTGGCGCCCGAGAATCTGGCCAGAAAAGGAATCGCGGGCGGAGCCCGCCGATTCCTTGGCTGTTGCAAGGCGGAAACACCGCGATTTCAGTGACATTTCCGGCCACAGGGGTTGATTTGCCGCTCCTGACCCCTTACCATTAGCACTCGTGGCAATCGAGTGCTAACAAAACACCTTGCTGCGGTTTGCCGGCGATTGGAGGAGACGCTCCCGGCGCGCCCCGCGCCCCGTCCCCTCCGGCAATCATCCGGTAACGCACTGTTTTTCAACCAAATTCACCAGGAGTGAGTGCTAACCATGAAGCTGCGTCCCCTGCACGACCGCGTGATCGTCAAGCGGCTCGAGGAAGAGCGTAAATCGGCGGGCGGCATCGTCATCCCCGATACCGCCGCGGAAAAGCCGTCGATGGGCGAGATCGTCGCCGTCGGCCCGGGCAAGACCGACGACAACGGCAAGCTCATCCCCATCGGCGTCAAGCCGGGCGACAAGATCCTGTTCGGCAAGTACTCGGGCCAGGAATTCAAGCTGGAAGGCACCGATTACCTGCACATGCGCGAAGACGACATCATCGGCATCGTCGGCTAACGCTCACCCCAAGATAAGCATCCGGAGAATCGAACCATGGCAGCCAAAGACGTCCGCTTCGGCGAAGGCGTGCGAAACAAGATGATGGTCGGCGTGAACATCCTCGCCAACGCCGTCAAGGTCACCCTCGGCCCCAAGGGCCGCAACGTCGTGCTCGAGCGCAGCTTCGGCGCGCCGACGATCACCAAGGACGGCGTATCCGTCGCGAAGGAGATCGAGCTCAAGGACAAGTTCGAGAACATGGGCGCGCAGATGGTGAAGGAAGTCGCGTCCAAGACGTCCGACGTCGCCGGCGACGGCACGACGACGGCGACGGTCCTCGCGCAGTCGATCTGCAACGAAGGCTTCAAGTACGTGGCCGCGGGCATGAACCCGATGGACCTGAAGCGCGGCATCGACAAGGCGGTCATCGCCATCGTCGACGAGCTGAAGAAGATCAGCAAGCCGTGCACGACCAGCAAGGAAATCGCGCAGGTCGGCTCGATCTCGGCCAACGCGGACGAGTCGATCGGCAAGACGATCGCCGAGGCGATGGACAAGGTCGGCAAGGAAGGCGTCATCACCGTCGAAGACGGCAAGGGCCTCGAGAACGAGCTCGACCTGGTCGAGGGCATGCAGTTCGACCGCGGCTACATCTCGCCGTACTTCATCAACAATCCGGACAAGCAGGTCGCGCTGCTTGACGACCCGTACGTGCTGCTGCACGACAAGAAGATCAGCAACATCCGCGACCTGCTGCCGCTGCTCGAGCAGGTGGCCAAGGCCGGCAAGCCGCTGCTGATCATCGCCGAGGACGTCGACGGCGAGGCGCTCGCCACGCTGGTCGTCAACAACATCCGCGGCATCCTGAAGACGACCGCCGTCAAGGCGCCGGGCTTCGGCGACCGCCGCAAGGCGATGCTCGAAGACATCGCGATCCTGACCGGCGGCACCGTCATCGCGGAAGAGCTGGGTTTGAAGCTCGAGAACGCGACGCTGAAGGACCTGGGCCGCGCGAAGAAGATCGAAGTGGGCAAGGAAGACACGACGATCATCGACGGCGCCGGCGAAAAGGCGGCGATCGAAGCGCGCGTGAAGAACATCCGCAAGCAGGTCGAGGACGCGACGTCCGACTACGACAAGGAAAAGCTGCAGGAGCGCGTGGCGAAGCTCGCCGGCGGCGTCGCGGTGATCAAGGTCGGCGCGGCGACGGAAGTCGAGATGAAGGAAAAGAAGGCGCGCGTCGAGGACGCGCTGCACGCGACCCGTGCGGCGGTCGAGGAAGGCATCGTCGCCGGCGGTGGCGTGGCCTATCTGCGCGCCCGCGCCAACCTGAAGGGCCTGAAGGGCGACAACTCGGACCAGGACGCCGGCATCAAGATCGTGCTGCGCGCGCTGGAAGAGCCGCTGCGGCAGATCGTCAACAACGCCGGCGACGAGCCGTCGGTGGTCGTCAACAAGGTTGTCGAAGGCAAGGGCAACTTCGGTTTCAACGCCCAGACCGGCGGCTACGGCGACCTGGTTGAAATGGGCGTGGTCGATCCGACCAAGGTGACGCGCTTTGCGCTGCAGAACGCGGCGTCGGTGGCGTCGCTGCTGCTGACGACCGAGGCGATGATCGCCGAGCTGCCGAAGGACGAAAAGGGCGGCGGCGGCGGCATGGGCGGCGGCGGTGGCATGGGCGGCATGGGCGACATGGACATGTGATCGCCGGTGCTCCGAACGGGAGGTCGCATTTCCCGGGGAGCAACGCGACGCGGGACCTGCATCTCGGTCTCCCGGCGCGCAGCCGTAACGAAAAAGCCCGGACTCGCGCCGGGCTTTTTCTTCGAACGCGCCCATCGAGCGCGCGATGCAGCGTCAGACGCGGTCGAACCACCTTGCAGTTTCACGCTCGATCTCCGCCACCGTGCACTCGCGCTCGAGCTGCGCGACCGCGGCGGCAGCCTCGTCCGCGGTTGGAAGAAGCTCGATCGCGTCGAAGTCCCGGTCGTAGACCGACGTGCGCGGCTCGAGCCGTGCCTCCACCCGAAGCGTGAGCGCCCGCCGGTGCCGCAGCAGGCGGCGGTAAACGGCCGCGTAGGCCGCCGGATCGTACGCGGACTGCCGGTCGGGGTCAGGCGGGGCGGCGCCGATCGCCGTGGCTGCCGCCTGGACTTCCCGCCAGGCCAGCTGAACCATGTTGGGGGGCGCATCGGCGCTTTCGCGCGGGTGGTTCGGCTTCGCGATCGTCCGCCCGCGCGCGCCCTCGATCGCCGCGCGCACGGCGGTCGAGGGCACCGGCGTGACGAACAGCGCCTCCGGCCCCGCCAGCAGCGACTCCCCGCCGTCGGCCTGCACCTGCACCAGGTCCAGCAGCCGATTCCCGACGATGGGCACCTCCCCGATCAGGAGGTGCGCGGCGCCGGGCCGCTCGCGATTCCAGCGCACCACCGCACCGCGTGCCCATCGTCCGACCGCCATCCGGATCAACGCGTGCGTTTCGCCGTCGCGCTCGGGATAGCGCGCCGCCATCGAATCCGACACGAATGTCGGCCGCGCCAGGTCCCACTGGAGAAGATGAACCGTCCGACCGGCCGCATGGGCCGCCAGCCCGAGCTCGCGGATGAACAGGCTCTTGCCGACCCCCGGCAGTCCGGCGAAGAAGACCATGCGCTTCGTCCGCGCCAGCGACGCCAGGACCGCTTCCAGGTCGCGCTCGCCGGAGATCACGACGTCGTCAGCCACCTGCACCCTCCGTGCAACGCCCACCCGAACCTCGGGAATCCATCATAGGCCGATACGGCGATTCTTCCGCCCCGCCTCCGCCGCCCCTGACCGAATCCTGCCGGAGCGAACCGGCGCACGTCCGCGCCGTTGGCGTTGACTTGGTGAAATGCTTTACACTACAAAGGATTAATCGGCAAAGCTCCCAAACCAACTGCGCATCAGGGGAGGAGTTGTCGATCACAACTCTAGGGACCCGATGGGGGATCGGCGTTGATTAGTCAGGGAGTCCTGTTCGCGGTGATGATGGCAATCCTCGTGGTTGTCGTGATCATCGGGTTCGTCCGTCGCAATCGAGCGACCCGCAGCAGCGCGCGCGGCGGCGTCGACTCGCCGAACACCGTCGCGCAATGGACGGAAGGCGAGACCACCCGACTGCTGTCGTCGGCCGAGCTGCCGGGACTGTACCTGCTTCGTCCGCGCTTCCTGACCAAGGCCGAGAGCGTCGTCTACCTGCTGCTCAAGGCGGCATTCCCGCGCAACGAGATCTTCGCGCGCGTGCGGCTCGCCGACGTTCTGCAGGTGAAGATCGGGCCGCAGGGCATGGAGCGGCTGCGCGCGTTCCGCAAGATCGCCAACCAGCACGTCGGCTTCGTCGTCTGCGACCGCGACATGACGATCATCGCGATCGTGGACTCGAAGGAGCCGGACCAGGTCGTCAATCCGCGCGACCAGAAGCTCGAAGTGATCAAGCAGCGCTGCCTGCAGGCGGCGCAGGTCAAGTACATCTGCGTTTACCCGCCGCAGCTGCCGCGCTACCGCGAACTGCGCGAGCAGATCCTGGGGCCGGCCGCCGATCTCGTCTGATTGCGTGGTTCGTCGCCCCCGCGCAGTCGGGGGCCCAGCGGCTTTTCTCCAGATGACGGCTGAATTCAAGCTCACCTATTCGACGATGTTCGACCCGCCGCCGGCGCTGCACGAGCGGTTCGAGGCGGCGCTGGCGGCGATCCGGCCGCACCTTGGCGCCGAGCACCCGATGTTCATCGACGGCCGCGACGAGCGCGCGCCAGCGCGGTTCGAAGTGGCGTCCCCGATCGACACCCGAGTCGTGCTCGGTCGTTTTGAGGCCGGAGAGGACGTGCACGCTCACGCGGCGGTCGACGCCGCGTGCCGCGCGTTTCCGGGGTGGGCGGCGACGCCGTGGCGCGAACGCGTGCGCGTGATGCGCCGCGCGGTCGCCCTGATCGAGGAGCGCGTCTACGACATCGGCGCGGCGCTCGCGCTCGAAGTCGGCAAGAACCGGATGGAAGCGCTCGGCGAAGCGCAGGAGACCGCGGACCTGATCGCATACTACTGCGACCGAATGGAAGCGAACGACGGCTACGCGAAACCGATGGCGAGCGATCCGCTGCCCGGTTTTGTCAGCACGAACGAGAGCGTGCTGCGGCCGTACGGCGCATGGCTGGTCGTCGCGCCGTTCAACTTCCCGCTCGCGCTGTCGGGCGGTCCGTCCGGCGCGGCGCTGGTCGCCGGCAACACCGTCGTGTTCAAGGCGGCGTCGGCCACGCCGTGGAGCGGGCGGCTGCTCGCCGACGCGTTCCGCGACGCCGGCGTGCCCGCTGGGGCGTTCAACTTCGTGACCGGGCCCGGCGCATCGACCGGCGAAGCGCTGATCCGCCATCCGGGCGTCGCCGGCGTCACGTTCACCGGCAGCTACGGCGTCGGCATGCACCTGGTGCGCACGTTCGCGCAGGGCCGGTACCCGCGGCCCTGCATCGCCGAGATGGGCGGCAAGAACGCGGCGATAGTTTCGCGGCACGCGCGCATCGGCGACGCGGCGATCGGCGTGTCGCGTTCGGCGTTCGGGCTGTCCGGCCAGAAGTGCTCGGCGTGCTCGCGTGTGTACGTCGAGCACACGGTGTTCAACGATTTCGTCGCGGCGCTGCACGCGGCGACCGCGCAGATCGGCGTCGGCGACCCGACGCACCGCGACCACTGGATGGGCCCGGTGATCGACGCCGCGGCGGTCGCGCGCTTCGAGGACGCGGTGGCGCAGGTGCGCGCGCTGGGCCAGGCGGGCGGCATCGTGCACGGAGGCGAGCGCCTCGACCACGGCGACCTCGCACACGGCCACTACTGCGCGCCGACGATCGCCCGCGCCCCGCTCGACCACCCGCTGTGGCGGACGGAGCTGTTCCTGCCGTTCGTGCTGGTCGCGCCGGTGAAGGACGTGGACGAAGGCGTCGCGCGCGCCAACGCCGGCGACCTGGGCCTCACGGCGGGTTTCTACGGCGACGAAGGCGAGACCGAGCGCTTCTTCGAGCGGATCGAGGCGGGTGTCTGCTACGCGAACCGCCCGCAGGGTGCGACGACCGGCGCATGGCCCGGCTACCAGCCGTTCGGCGGGTGGAAGGGCTCGGGCTCGACCGGCAAGGCCGGCGGCTCGCTCTACTACGTGCCGCAATACCTGCGCGAGCAGTCGCGCACGCGCGTGCGGCGCGCCTGAACCGGCACGCCGCGCGCGCGTCGCCGGCGTCAGTGGATCGTCAACCGCTTGACCTGCGCGGACTCCTGCTTGGGCAGCGTCAGCTGCAGCACGCCGTCGCGGCACTCGGCCCTGGCCTTCGTGCTGTCGAGTTCGACCGGGAACGAGATCGTGCGCGTGACGGTGCCGAACTGGCGTTCGGCGCGCAGGAACTGCTCCTTGCCCTGGCCCTGGTCGACCGCGTTCTCGCGCTTGAACTCGGCCGACAGCGTCAGCTCGCGGCCGTTGATGGCCACGGTGACGTCTTCCTTGCGGACGCCGGGCAGGTCGGCCCACAGCAGATAGCCGGTGTCGTTCTCGGCGATGTCGACCGGCACCGAGCCGGTCCAGCCGTTCGACTGCCGCCGGAAGGCGGACTCGTAGGTCGGGCGCAGCACGCCCTTCATCATGCCCTCGATCAGGTCGATGGGATCGATGCGAACCAATTCATTCATGGCAGCCTCCTCTGCAAGACGGGTTGGGAAAGGCCACCGGCACGGCGGACGCCGTCCATCGTGCCGATGGCGTTCGCACCGCGCGAATTGGTGGCGCCGCCCGGGCGTTTCAAGAGGACCGGCGGTCGCGGCCGGGACTCCTGCACCGGCGCCGGCGGCGGTAGAATTCCGCCCCCGATGAAAGCAGGAAATCGACGCATGCGGCGGCTCGCCTGGTTGCGCGGCGCGGTCCTCTGGCCGGCCGCGCTCGCGCTCGCGGCCGGCGCGCCGGAGGCGCCGCTGGCGCAGGCACCCGCGAGGCCGCGGGCGGTTGCGCCGCGAGGCGACCTGAATCCGGACGAGCGCGCGACGATCGAAATGTTCGACCGCGCGAAGCGCTCGGTCGTCGCGATCTCGACGCGCGCCCAGGTGGTCGACTTCTGGACGCGCAACGTGCACACGATTCCGCGAGGGACCGGGTCCGGGATCGTGTGGGACGACCAGGGCAACGTCGTCACCAACTACCACGTCGTCGCCGGCGCCACCGAAGCCCGGGTACGCCTGAACGACGGGCGCGACTTCAGCGCGACGCTGGTCGGCGCGAGCCCGACTCACGACCTCGCGGTGCTGCGCATCCGCGTCGAGGCGGACCGGCCGCCGCCGCTGCCGCTGGGGAGGAGCCGGGACCTGCGCGTGGGCCAGCGCGTGTACGCGATCGGCAATCCCTTCGGCCTCGACTGGTCGCTTTCCACGGGCATCGTGTCGGCACTCGACCGGTCGCTCGCCGCCGACGAGCGCGGCGTGATCGAGCACCTGATCCAGACCGACGCGGCGATCAACCCGGGCAACTCGGGCGGGCCGCTGCTCGACAGCGCCGGGCGCCTCGTCGGCGTCAACACGGCGATCTTCAGTCCGTCGGGCGCCCACGCGGGCGTCGGGTTCGCCGTGCCGGCAGACACGGTCAATCGCGTCGTCCCGGAACTGATCGCAACCGGCAGATATACGCGCGCGGTGCTCGGGATCACGATGGACGAGGACCTCAACGCCGCACTGACCGCACGGCTCGGTGTGGCCGGCGTGCTGGTGCTCAAGGTCGCGCCGCGCTCGCCCGCGGCGGACGCCGGCCTGCGCGCGGCGCGCGTCGACACCGACGGCAGCTTCGTGCCGGGCGACATCATCGTGGCCGTCGACGACAAGCCGGTGCCGTCGGTCGCCCGCCTGCTGGCGCGCCTGGACGATTACGCGCCCGGCGATCGGGTGCGGTTGACCGTGCAGCGCGGCGAACGTCGCGTCAACGTCGAAGCGACGCTGGCTGCCGAGCGCAGCTAGTGACGCCGCAGCGTGACGATCGTCCCCACGACGATCAGCGCGCCGCCGGCCAGCATGCTCGCGGTCACCGCCTCGCCCAGGAACAGCCGGCCCCAGACGACGCCGAAGAGCGGGATCAGGAACGTCACCGTCAGCGCGCGCGACGGGCCCACGTCGGCGATCAGCTTGAAATAGATGAGGTAGGCGATCGCCGTCGAGGCGAGCGCGAGCGCGACCACGTTCGCGACCACGGCCGCCGTGACCGGTCCCGGCACCGTCGTGAACGGCAATGCCGGCAGCAGCGCGATCGCGGCGGCGACCTGGCTGGCGGTCGCGATCGAGAAACTCGGCACGTCGCCCAACCGGCGCTTGGCGAACGTCCCGCCAAGGGCATAGCAGATCGACGCCGCGAGGCACGCGGCGATCGCCAATCCGACTTCGCGCGTCATCGCTTCGGGATGCCAGCCGGCGAGGACGGTGACCCCGGCAAAGCCGAGCGCCATCCCGGCCACCTTGCGCGCCGTCAGCGGCTCGCCGAGCCAGATCGCGGCGGCGATCGCGCCGAAGAACGGGCTCGTCGCGTTGAGGATCGCCGACGTCGACACCGGAACGTGTTGCGCCGCGTAGCTGAACAGCGCGAACGGCAGCGCCGAGTTGACGATCCCCACGACGGCGAACTCCCGCCAGCGCGCGCGAAAGTCGGGGATCCGGCGCTGCGCGAACGCGAACGCCAGCAGCGCCATCGCGGCCAGCAGCACGCGCACGAACGCGAGCGGGATCGCCGACAGCGCCGGCACGGCCACGCGCATGAACACGAACGAGCCGCCCCACAGCGCCGCGAGGATCACCAGCAGCGCCGCCGATCGCATCGGCATTGCTTTTCCCTAGGCCAGGTGGAACGGCGCCCGCTCGAGGTCGAGCAGCTTCTGCTTGCGCGCGAGGCCGCCGCCGTACCCGGTCAGCGTGCCGTCGGCACCGATTACGCGATGGCAGGGGACGATGATCGCGAGCCGGTTGTTGCCGTTGGCGCGGCCGACCGCGCGCACGGCCGCCGGCTTGCCGATCTTCGCGGCGAGCTGCGCGTACGACCACGTCGCGCCGGCGGGGATCGTCAGCAGCGCGTTCCACACGCTCGTCTGGAACGGCGAGCCGGTCAGCGCGACCGGCGTGTCGAACGTCCGGCGCGTTCCGGAGAAATATTCGGCGAGCTCGCGCTCGACCTGCGCGAGGTAGGGGTGCGCGCCGGGCAGCACGCGCGCCTTCAGCCGCTTCTGCAGCATGGCGAGCTCGCGCTCCAGGCCGCGGCGGTCGACGAATTCGAGCATGTGCAGGCCGCGGTCGTCCGCCAGCGCCAGCATCGAGCCGAGCGGCGTCTCCAGCCACTTCGCGTGCAGCACGCCGACGTCCGCCGCGCGCGACGGCGCCGTGCCGACGATGCGCGCGAAAGCTTCGCGGAATCCGCTGCCGGATTCGAAGCCCTGGTCCAGTTGCGAGTCGATCACGGTCTTCCCTTTCCTGATGTCGAGCAGCGCCAACCCCATGCGGCGCGCGCGGTGATAGGCCTGGAACGTCATGCCGCAGTAGCGCTTGAACTGCCGGCGCGCCGTCGACGGATCGATGCCCATCGCGAGCAGCTCGGCGTCGCGGTAGCGGCGGCCGGGCTCGGTTTCGACCGCCACCAGCAGCTTCTCGACCAGCGGCGGCGGCTTGCGGCCATGGTCGAGCGGCCGGCATTTGCGGCACGGCCGATAGCCGGCATGCAGCGCGTCGGCAGGCGCGGCGAAGAACTCGATGTTCTCGCGCCTGGGCGTGCGGGCGCGGCACGTCGGCCGGCAGAAGATGCCGGTCGTCTTCACGCCGAGCCAGAACACGCCTTCGTAGCTCGGGTCGTGGCGCGCGAACGCGCGGTACATCGTGGCGGGGGCGGGCAGGTGCGACATGGAGCGGATGTTACGGCGTCCGGAATTTGCGTGCCGCCGGAATTCGGGCGGGCAATTCGCAAGGGCGCGCAGCGCGCTAGCCGAGCAGTCCCCGCTCCGCGAGCATGGGCTCCACGCTGGGGTCGCGTCCGCGGAAGGCGCGGAAGGCCGTCATCGGATCGAGCGTCGCGCCGGCGGAGTACACGTGCCGGTACAGGCGTTCGGCGGTCGCGGCGTCGAACGGATCGCCGGCCTCGACGAATGCCGCATAGGCGTCGGCATCGAGCACTTCCGCCCACATGTAGGCGTAGTAGCCGGCCGCGTAGCCGCCGCTGAACAGGTGGCTGAAGTGCGGCAGGCGGTGGCGGAGGACGATTTCCTTCGGCATCCCGAGCCGCGCGAGCTCCGCGGCCTCGAAGGCGGCGAGGTCGAGGCTCGCCGGATCCGGATGCGCGTGCAGCGCGATGTCGACCAGCGCGCACGCCGTGTATTCGACCGCGTCGAAGCCCTGGTTGAACCGGCGCGCGTCGCGGAAGCGCGCGAGCAGCGCGTCGGGGATCGGCTCACCGGTCCTGCAATGGAGCGCGTGGCGGCGGAGCACCTCGGGCTCGAACGCCCAGTGCTCGAACAGCTGCGACGGCATCTCGACGAAATCGCGCAGCACGTTCGTGCCCGACAGACGCTCGTAGGTCACGTTCGACAAAAGGCCGTGCAGGCCGTGGCCGAACTCGTGGAACAGCGTGCGCAGGTCGTCCGCCGACAGCAGCGTGGGCTCGCCCGCGGGCGCCTGCGCGAAGTTGTTGGTGTTGCAGACGATCGGCAACACGTCGCCGTGGACGCGCGACTGCGGGCGCAGCGAGTTCATCCACGCGCCGCTTCGCTTGCCCGGCCGCGCGAAAGGGTCGGCGAGGAACAGCCCGATCGTCGCGCCGTCGCGCCCGCGCACTTCGAACACGCGGACGTCCGGATGGGGGCCCGCAAGGTCCGTGCGCCTGACGAACTCCACGCCGAACAGGCGCCGCGCGCAGTCGAACGCGGCGGCCTCCATGCGGTCGAGCGCGAAGTACGGCTTGATTTCCGCTTCGTCGAGGTGGCAGCGCGCCACGCGCACCTTCTCGCCGTAGTACCGCCAGTCCCACGGCGCGATCTCGAACGTGTCGCCGCGCGAACGGGCTTCGGCCGCGAGCGCCTCGCGCTCGACCGCCGCCTTGGCGCAGGCGGGCGCCCAGACGCGCGTCAGCAAGGCGGCGACCGCGGCGGGCGTGCCCGCCATCCGGTCCACCAGCGCGAAGTCGGCGTACGTCGCGAGGCCGTGCAGGCGCGCGAGCTCGTTGCGCAGCGCCAGGATCTCGCGGACGATGGGGCGGTTGTCGCGGGGGCCGTCGTTCTCGCCGCGGCGGGTCCACGCGAGGAACGCCAGCTCGCGCAGGTCGCGGCGGTCCGAATGGGTGAGGAACGGAACGACAAGCGATCGCGACAGCGTGATCGCGTACGCGTCCGCAATGCCGCGCTCCCGGGCCGCCGCCCTCGCGGCAGTGCGCACGTCGTCCGGCAGGCCCGCGAGATCGGCCTCGTCGCGGAGCACGAGCAGCCAGTCCTCTTCGTCGGCGAGCACGTTCTGGCGGAACGCCGTGGACAGCGCCGCCAGCCGCTCCTCGATCTGCGCCATGCGTTCGCGGGCGTCCGCAGGCAACCGGGCGCCCGCGAACGCGAAGTCGAGCCACGTCCGTTCGACCAGGCGCTTCGCCTCCGGAGCGAGGTCGAGCGCGTCGCGCTGCGCGTGCACGGCGTCGACGCGTGCGAAGAGCCGCGCGTCGAGCAGGATCGCCGCGACGTGCGCGGACAGCCGTGGCGCGAACCGGCGCTCGACGGCCTGCAGCTCCGGCGACGTGCACGTGGCCGCGAGCGTCAGGTACACGGGGACGATGCGCTCCAGCGCGCGCCCGCTGCAGTCCAGCGCGACGATCGTGTTCTCGAACGTCGGCGGCGTCGCGGAATCCGCGATGGCGCGGATCTCCCGCCGATGCTCGGCCAGCGCCGTCTCGAGCGCCGGCGCCAGGTGCTCGACGCGAATCGATGCAAAAGGCGGCAGGCCGAACGGGTCGTCCCAGCGAGCCAGCAGCGGATTGAAGAATGCGTCGTTCATACGAGCCCCGGCTCCCACGTCATGTCCTCGAGCACGCGCACGTAGGTGTCGCGGTCGACGTTGCCGCCGCTCAAGATCACGCCCATCCGCTTGCCGGCGCGCTGCGGGAACGCGAGCAGCGCGGCGAGCGGCGCGGCGCCGGCGCCTTCGGCCAGCTGGTGCGCGTCGTCGTAGTACGCGCGCATCGCGGCCTCGACGTCGCGGTCGGTGACGGCGACGACGTCTTCGGCGCCGCGCAGGATGATGTCGAGCGCGGCCTGCACCGGAACGCGGACCGCCATGCCGTCGGCGACCGTGTTCGCCGTCGCGGTCTCGATCCGCTCGCGCCTGCGGAACGATTGCTCGTACGCGTCGGCCTCGGTCGAGACGACGCCGACGATCCTGGTCGCGAGGCCGAGCGCGTCGCGCGCGGAGATGAGGCCGCAGATCCCGGAGCCGCAGCCGATCGGCACGAAGACCGTGTGCAGGTCCGGCACCGCGCGAAAGAATTCGAGCGCGTACGTGGCCACGCCGGCCACGAGCTCGGGCTCGAACGGTCCGACGAAGCGGAGGCCTTCGGCCTGGGCCAGGCCGCTCGCGTGCTCGCGCGCCGCGTCGAAGTCGCGGCCGTGGACGACCAGCTCGGCGCCGAATGCGCGCATCGCGTCGTTCTTGCCCTTCGAGTTGCCTTCGGGCACGACGATCAGGCAGCGAACGCCGTGGCGGCGCGCCGCGAACGCCAGGCTCTGGCCGTGATTGCCGCGTGTCGCGCTGATCACGCCGGGGAGGCCGGGCTCGCGCGCGACCAGCGTCGCGAGCAGGTTCAGCCCGCCGCGCACCTTGAAGGCGCCGATCGGCGTGTGGTTCTCGTGCTTGACGAACACGTCGCAGCCGGTGCGCCGCGCCAGCAGCGGCCACGCATACTGCGGCGTCGGGCTCATCGCCGCGTACACGTTGCGCGCGGCGGATTCGATGTCGGACAGCGACGGCGTCTTCACGTCGCGATTCTACGTGTTGGGCGCGGGCGCGGGCAGCCGGTCGAGCAAAAGGCGGGTTGCGGCCAGCGCGCGGCGCGCGCGCTCGAGCGCCGGCACGGTCTTCGCGAGCCGCTCCATCGGGATCTCGAGGCTCACCGGAAGGTCGCGCGGCAGCGCGGAAAGGATGCCGATCAGGTCGAGGCCACCTTCGCCGGGCAACATCCGCTCGGCGCGGGCCTGGAACAGCAGGCCCTCGAGATCGGCCGGGCGCTGCGCCGGGGCGTCGCAGATCTGCGCGTACCGGAACCAGGATGCCGGCACGCCGCGGATCTCGCTCGCCACGCTGCCGCCGCGGTCGAAGTGGATGGCATCGATCAGCAGGCCGGCGTTGGCGCGCGCCGCGTTGCCGACGATGCGCGCGCCCTGTGCGAAGTCGCGGGCGTCGGTCCACGGCATCGGCTCCAGGTTCGGCGCGATGGCGAAGGGCGCGGCGAGATCGCACAGCCTGCCGAAATTGTCGGTCAGCCGGGCTTCGTCGGGATCGTTGCCGGCGACGAGCGCGTTGCGCGCACCCAGGCGCGCCGCGGTCTCCAGCACCGGCAGGAAGTCGGCGACCCGGGTTTCCGGCTTGAGCCTGAGGATCTCGATGTCGAGAACCTCGACGCCGGTCGCGGCAAGGCGCGCGAGCGTGTCGCGGATCATCGGCGTGTCGCCGATCGTCTCCCATTGCACTTCGGTCGGCGTCGCGGGAACGAGGCGCACGCCGACGTGGCTGTAGCCGGCGTCGGCGGCGCACGTGACCAGGTCGGCCGGCGACAGCTCGAGGACCGTCAATGCCGACAGCGAGAGGATGCGGGAGGCCACGTCAGGCTCAGCGCGCCGCGTCCATCTCGTCGAACACCTGCTGCGCCATGTGGAACGCCGAGTTCGCCGCAGGCACGCCGGCGTAGATCGCGCATTGCAGCAGCACTTCCTTGATCTCGTCGCGGGTGACGCCGTTGCTGAACGCGGCGCGCACGTGCATCCGGAACTCGTCGGCGCGGTTGAGCGCGACCATCATGGCGAGGGTCAGCAGGCTGCGCGTGTGGCGCGGCAGCCCCGGGCGCGTCCAGATCTCGCCCCATGCGTAGCGCGTGATCATGTCCTGGTACTCGTCGTTGAACGCATTGCGCTTGGCGACGGTGCGGTCGACGTGCGCGTCGCCCAGCACCGCGCGGCGCGCCTTCATTCCGGCTTCGTAGCGGTCTTTGTCGTTCACGGGCGTTCCTTAGGCTTCGTTGAGGAAGGACGTCAGCGCCGCGGTGAACGCCGCCGGCGCCTCGATGTTCGACACGTGCGCGGCCGGCAGCTGCACGATCCGTGCGCCGCGGATCTGCGCGGCGAGGTACGCCCCTTCGGAAGGCGGCGTGGCCGCGTCGTGCTCGCCGGTGATCACGAGCGTCGGCGCCTCGATGCGTGCGATGTCGTGGCGCTGGTCCATCTCGCGGATCGCCGCGCAGCACGCGACGTAGCCGGCCGGCGGCAGGCTCTCCATGATCGCTTTCGTGCGGGCGAGCGTGGCCGGCTCGCGGGCGGCGAACGCCGGCGTGAACCAGCGCGCGAGCACCGCGTCGGAAATCGCCGCCATGCCGCCGGCGTTGACCTTCTCGATGCGCGCGTTCCACAGGTCCGGCGGCGCCATCCGCGCCGCGGTGTTCGCGAGCACGAGCCGGCCGACGCGGTCCGGCGCATGGACGCCGAGCCACATACCGGTCATGCCGCCCAGCGACAGCCCGCAGACGTGGGCGCGCCCGATCTCGAGGTGGTCGAGCAGCGCGACCACGTCGCGGCCGAGCAGGCCGATCGTGTAGGGCCCCGGCGTGACGCCGGACCGGCCGTGGCCGCGCGTGTCGTAGCGGATCACGCGGAACGTACGCGCGAGCGCGTCCACCTGCGGCGCCCACATCGTGAGGTCGGCGCCCAGCGAGTTGGACAGCACCAGCGCGGGCGCGCCGGCCGGACCGTCGTCCGCATAGTGCAGTTGCGTTCCGGCAATGGCGGCGAAGGGCATTTACGGCTCCTGCGGACGTGCGTTCATCGCGCGATCGGCTGAGACTGTCCGGATCGCGTCGGCGGCGGAAAGCGTTCCCGGCAAAGTCAGTATTCGAAGAAGACCGTTTCGCCGTCGCCCTGCAGACGGACGTTCCACGTCAGCGCGTCCGGCTTAGCCCCGGCGGCCTTCGCGATCAGCGTGTCGCGCCGCGCCGCGGGCACGCTCCGCAGGACCGGGTCCTCGGCGTTGGCGGCATCGCCGGGAAAGTAGATGCGCGTGATCAGGTGCTTCAGCATCCCGCGCATGAAGATCGTCACGTTGACGTGCGGCGCCTGCAGGCCCCCGCCCGGCGCCGGTACGCGCCCCGGCTTGATCGTCGTGAAGCGGAACGCACCGTTCTCGTCGGTCGGCACGCGGCCGAAACCGGTGAACGACGGCTCGAGCGGCGCGGTGCCGGCGTCCTCCGGATGCGCATAGCGGCCGTGGCTGTTGGCCTGCCAGATCTCGACCAGCGCGTCGTTGACCGGCGCGCCGTCGCCGTCGGTGACGCGGCCTTCGATCGTGATCGGCGCTCCGGCGACACCCGGCGCCACCAGGTTGTCGGTGACCAGCCACGTGAGGCCGATGTGCAGGTAGGGCCCGACGGTTTGCGAAGCGGTCGTGTGCAGGCTCATGGTCTCACTTCCCCGTCGGCAGGTAATTGTCCATCGGCGTCTCGTCGCGGCCGCGCAGCACGATGTCGAACCGGTAGCCCAGAGCCTGCTCGGGGATCGTCGACTCCCAGTCGAAGACCGAGACCAGCTGCCGGCGCGCGCGCTCGTCCGGGATGCTCGTGTACATCGGATCGTATTCGAGCAGCGGATCGCCGGGGAAGTACATCTGCGTGACGAGCCGGGTCGCGAACGCCGGCCCGAACAGCGAGAAGTGGATGTGCGCGGGGCGCCAGGCGTTGTAGTGGTTGCGCCACGGGTATTCGCCGGGGCGGATCGTCACGAAGCGGTAGCGGCCCTGCGCGTCGGTCAGCGTGCGGCCGCAGCCGGTGAAGTTCGGATCGGCCGGCGCGTTGTGGTTGTCGCGCTTGTGCGGATAGCGGCCGGCGGCGTTCGCCTGCCAGATCTCGACCAGCGTGTTGGCGACCGGCCGCGCGTTTGCGTCGAGCACGCGACCCGACACGACGATGCGCTCGCCGATCGGCTCGCCGGCGTGCTGCCGGGTGAGGTCGAAGTCGTTGGCCCTGATCCGCTCGTACCCGAAGATGGGTCCGGTGACCTCCGACAGCGTGGTCGGCAGCAGCACCAGCGGCTGCGTCGGCGAGCGCTTGACCGTCGACGCGTACGGCGGATACAGGTAGTCGGGCTGCGTGCCGCGATCGGGCTTGCGGTACCCGGCGGGCGCGGTGGCGGTCAGGTTCTGCGGGTGGGACGTCATGCGATCTCTCCTTGCGACTGGCGCGGCTTCAGACGCGCTCGATCACGAGCGCGATGCCCTGGCCGACGCCGATGCACATCGTGGCGAGCGCGTAGCGGCCGTCGGTCCTGCGCAACTGGTACAGCGCGGTCGTGACCAGGCGCGCTCCGCTGGCGCCGAGCGGATGGCCGAGCGCGATCGCGCCGCCGTTCGGGTTCACGTGCGCGGCGTCGTCGGGAAGGCCCAGGTCGCGGATGACCGCCAGCGCCTGCGCGGCGAACGCCTCGTTCAGTTCGATGACGTCCATGTCGCCGATCGCGAGCCCGGCCCTGGCCAGCGCCTTGCGCGTCGCCGGCGCCGGTCCGAAGCCCATGATGCGCGGCGCGACGCCGGCGACCGCGCTCGCGATGACGCGCGCGCGCGGCGTCAAGCCGTGGCGCTTCGCCGCGGCGGCGGACGCGAGCAGCACCGCGCACGCGCCGTCGTTGACGCCGGACGCGTTGCCGGCGGTGACGGTCCCGTCGGGCCGAACGATGCCTTGCAACCGGGCGAGCGCGTCGAGCGTGGTCGCGCGCGGGTGCTCGTCCTGGCCGAACGCGACGGGATCGCCTTTCTTCGCGGGAATCGTCACCGGCACGATCTCGTCGGCGAGCCGTCCGGCCGCGATCGCGGCGGCCGCGCGTTCCTGCGAGCGCAGCGCGAACGCATCCTGGTCGGCGCGCGCGACGCGAAAGTCGGCGGCGACGTTCTCCGCCGTTTCGGGCATCGAATCGATGCCGTACTTCGCCTTCATCAGCGGATTGACGAACCGCCAGCCGATCGTCGTGTCCTCAATCTTCGCCGCGCGCGAGAACGCCGAATCGGACTTGGCCATCACGAACGGCGCACGCGTCATGCTTTCCACGCCGCCGGCGATCATCAGGTCGACCTCGCCGCTCTTGATCGCGCGCGCGGCGATGCCGATCGCGTCGAGGCTCGATCCGCACAGCCGGTTGATCGTGGCGCCGCCCGCTTCCGGCGGCAATCCGGCAAGCAGCAGCGACATCCGCGCGACGTTGCGATTGTCCTCGCCGGCCTGGTTCGCGCAGCCGTAGATCACGTCGTCGAGTGCGCCCCAGTCGACGCTCGTGTTGCGCTCCATCAGCGCCTTCATCGGAATCGCGCCGAGGTCGTCGGGGCGTACGGTGGCGAGCGCGCCGCCGTAGCGGCCGATCGGCGTGCGGA
Source organism: Burkholderiales bacterium (assembly GCA_046347755.1). GTDB lineage: Bacteria > Pseudomonadota > Gammaproteobacteria > Burkholderiales > Casimicrobiaceae > VBCG01. The sequence goes on from JAXMFM010000003.1 coordinate 590,075, forward strand.
TCGCGTCGCAGATATACGCTTCGTTCATCGGTGAGGGTTCCTGTCCTGGCTACGCGGCGTTGCGGACGCCGAGGCCGTCGCGCATCGGCACGCCGGTCAGTCGCGCGAGCTCGTCGAACGCGAGCCCGGGGACGATGTCGATCGCCACCAGCCCGGTCGGCGTCACGTCGACGACGGCGAGATCGGTGTAGATGCGGTCGACGCAGGCGAGGCCCGTGACCGGATACGTGCACGCGGCGACGATCTTGCTCTCGCCCTTCTTGGTCTGGTGCTCCATCATCACATAGACGCTTTTCGCGCCGATGGCAAGGTCCATCGCGCCGCCGACGGCGGGGATCGCGTCCTTGCCGCCCGTGTGCCAGTTCGCGAGGTCACCGGCGACCGACACCTGGAACGCGCCGAGCACACAGCAGTCGAGGTGGCCGCCGCGCATCATCCCGAACGAGTCCGCGTGATGAAAGTACGACGCGCCGGGAAGCGCGGTCACCGGCTGCTTGCCGGCGTTGATGAGGTCGGGATCCTCGCTGCCGGGCTCCGGCGCCGGGCCCATGCCGAGCAGTCCGTTCTCCGTGTGCAGGATGATCTCGCGGTCCTTCGGCAGGTGGTTCGCGACCATCGTCGGCAGGCCGATGCCGAGGTTCACGTACGCGCCGTTCGGAATGTCGCGCGCGACGCGCGCGGCCATCTGTTCGCGGGTGAAGCGGTTCATGGCGATTCTCCGGGGATGGCTACGCGGCGGCGCCGGACACCGAAACGACCCTGGCGGACACCGGGACTTCCACGATGCGCTTGACGAAGATGCCCGGCGTGACGACCGCTTCCGGGTCGAGGTCGCCGAGGTTCACGATCTCGCGGACCTGCGCGATCGCGCACCGGGCGGCGGCGGCCATGATCGGCCCGAAATTGCGCGCGGTCTTGCGGTAGACCAGGTTGCCCCAGCGGTCGCCGCGCAGCGCCTTGATCAGCGCGAAGTCCGCGTGGATCGGATATTCGAGCACGTACGGGCGGCCGTCGATCGTCCGCGTCTCCTTGCCTTCGGCGAGCAGCGTGCCGAAGCCGGTCGGCGTGAAGAACGCGCCGATGCCGGCGCCGGCCGCGCGGATGCGCTCGGCCAGGTTGCCCTGCGGCACCAGCTCGAGCTCGATTTCGCCGGCGCGGTACAGCGCGTCGAACACGTGCGAATCGGTCTGGCGCGGGAACGAGCAGATGATCTTGCGCACCCGCTTCGCCTTCAGGAGCGCGGCGAGGCCGGTGTCGCCGTTGCCGGCGTTGTTGTTGACGATGGTCAGGTCCCCGGCGCCCTTTTCGATCAGCGCATCGATCAGCTCCGACGGCATGCCGGCCGTGCCGAAGCCGCCGATCATGACGGTCGCGCCGTCGGGGATGTCGGCGACGGCCGCCGCCGCTGAGGCAACGATCTTGTTGATCATGGCGAGATCCTGTCAGTCGGCGAACGGGAGGCCGACGTAGTTCTCGGCGAGGCTCGCCGCCGCCGCCGGCGAGCTCGTGACGTAGTCGAGCTGCGAGCGCTGCAGCTTGTGGCCAAACGCGTCGTCGGCGGGAAAGCGGTGCAGCATCGACGTCATCCACCACGAGAAGTGTTCGGCGCGCCAGATGCGCGCAAGGCACGTCCGCGAGTACGCGGCGAGCAGGTCCTCGCGCCCGGATGCGAAATACGCGGCGAGCGCTCGCGACAGCGTGCGCACGTCGGCCACCGCGAGGTTCATGCCCTTGGCCCCGGTAGGAGGGACGATGTGCGCGGCGTCGCCGGCCAGGAACAGCCGGCCGTGCTGCATCGGCTCGACGACGAAGCTGCGCATCGGCGTGACCCCCTTCTCGAGCACCGGGCCTTCCTCCAGCGCCCAGCCGTCGTCGGTCTCCAGCCGCGTGTGCAGTTCCTGCCAGATCCGGTCGTCGGGCCAGTTGTGCAGGTCCTCGTCGGGCGCGACCTGCAGGTAGAGCCGCGTGATCTCCGGCGAGCGCATGCTGTACAGCGCGAAGCCGCGCTCGTGGTACGCGTAGATCAGCTCGTCGTGCGTCGGCGGCGCCTTGGCGAGGATGCCGAGCCACGCGAACGGATACGTGCGCTCGAACGCGGACAGCACGCCGGCCGGCATCGCCTGCCGGCAGACGCCGTGGAAGCCGTCGCAGCCGGCGATGAAGTCGCACGCGAGCTCGTGCTCGTCGCCGCCGCGCGCGAAATGGATGGACGGCCGCGCGGTGTCGATGCCGTCGACGCGGACGCCGGTGGCGTCGAACAGGATCGTGCCGCCATCGGCGAGACGCGCACGGATCAGGTCCTTCACCACTTCCTGCTGGCCGTAGACGACGATTGCGCGACCGCCGGTCAGCGACGGGAAGTCGATGCGGTGCCCGCGGCCGCCGAAGCGAAGCTCGATGCCGTTGTGCGCCAGGCCTTCGCGCTGCAGCCGGTCGCCGACGCCCGTTTCGACGAGCAGGTCGACGCTGCCCTGCTCGAGCACGCCGGCGCGCACGCGATGCTCGACGTAGTCGCGGTCGCGGCTTTCGAGCACCACCGACGCGATGCCGGCGCGATGCAGCAGATGGGACAGCAGCAGGCCCGCCGGCCCGGCGCCGACGATGCCGACCTGCGTACGCATCTGCACGGCCATCATCGCGCCTTCCCGGCGCCGCGCGCCGCGCCTGCTGAACGACCTTCGCGCTGCGCGCTCCGGTATTCGCCCTTGGGACGGCCCGGCGGGCTCATGCCGCCTCGCGGAACCGGGTCGGGATGTCCACGATCCTGCCGGTGCGCGCGGCTTCGGCGATCGCCTCGGTGATCCGCAGGTTGATCAGGCCGTCGGCCACGCTGACTCGCGGCTTCGCTTCGCCGCGGATCAGCGCGCAGAAGTGCTTCAGCTGCCACTCCAGCGGATCGGAGCGGTCGACGTGCGCGACGTCGGCGCGAAACGGCTTCCACCACGAGCGGTCCTCGTCGCGGTCGTACAGCTTGAGCCGCATCGTCGGGACGGCCAGCGAGCCGCGGGTGCCGGCGATCACGTAGCAGTCCTCGTCCGCGTAGGCCGGATAGGCCTTGTTCTCCTGCGACGTCTGCTCCCAGCTGCGTGCCGACGCGGCGGTGTCGGACACGAGGAAGTTGCCGAGCGCGCCGTTGGCGAAACGCAGGTTGATCGCGACGGTGTCCTCTACGGCGAAGCCGCGCGTCGCGTTCGACGCCAGCGCCTGCACGGCGACGATCTCGCCGCACAGCGCGCGCAGGCTGCCGACCTCGTGGATCATGTTGATCAGGATCGGGCCGCCGCCGGCCTGCCGCCGCCACGGTCCCTGCTCGAAGTAGTCGTCGGGCTTGCAGAACATCGCGCTGCCCTGGACCGCGACCAGCCGGCCCAGCGCTCCCTGCGCGATGATCTCGCGCGCCGTGGCGAGGATCGGGCTGTGCTCGCGGTGATGGCCGACCAGCAGCCGGACGTTTCCGCGTCCGGCGACGGCGGCTAGACGCTCGCCTTCGGCGACCGTGTGGGCGACCGGCTTCTCGATCAGCGCGGCGACGCCCGCCGCGACGCATTCGAGCGCGCCTTCGACGTGCACCGCGTTCGGCGTGGCGAGGATCACGCCGTCGGGACGCTGGCTGCCGAACAGCTCGCCGAGCGTCCGGTACAGCGGGACGCCTGCCTGCTGCGCGAGCGGTGCCGCCGCCGGCGACGGATCGACGACCGCGCAGAGCTCGCACTCGGCGCTGTCGGCGACCAGTTCGATGTGCCGGCGGCCGATGAGCCCGGCACCGGCGACGGCGATGCGCAGCTTCTTCATGGCGTCACGCCGCCTTCGTCGCGTGCCCGCCGAGGAACAGGCGATTCAGGTCCGGGTCGTGCAGCAGCTCGGACGCCGGCCGGTCCAGCGCCAGCCGCCCCATTTCCAGCACCAGCGCGCGGTTCGCGTACTTGAGCGCCGTGCGCACGTTCTGCTCGACCATCAGCACGGTGACGCCGTCGTCGGCGAGTTGCCGCAGCAGCGCCATCACCTCCTGCACGAGCTTCGGCGACAGGCCGATCGACGGCTCGTCGATCAGCAGCACCCGCGGCCGCAGCAGCAGCGCGCGCGCGATCTCCAGCTGCTTCTGCTCGCCGCCCGACATCGTCGACGCCTGGTTGTCGATCCTTTCGCGGATGCGCGGAAAGCGCTGCAGCGCTTCCTCGATGCGCTGCGGCAGGTCCGCGCGCGGCAGCGTGATGCCGCCCAGTTCGAGGTTGTGGCGCACCGACAGCGAGCCGAACAGGTTGCGCCCCTGCGGCACGAACGCGATCCCGTCGGCGAGCAGCTCGCGCTGCGACTTGCCGTTCACGTTCTTTCCTTCGAAGCGCACCTCGCCGGAACGCGGCGTCAGCAGGCCGAACAGCGTCTTCAGCACCGTCGACTTGCCGGCGCCGTTCGGCCCGATCAGCAGCGTGATCTCGCCGCGTCGGGCGTCCAGCGTCGTTTCGTTGAGGATCGTGAGGCTCGGCGTGTAGCCGGCGACGACGCGGTCGAACTCGATGATCTTCTCGCTCATTGGGCGTCTCCGTCCTCAGTTCCCAAGATACGCTTCGAGCACCTGCCGGTTCGACTGCACGGTCGCAGGCGGTCCTTCCGCCAGTACCTTGCCTTCGACCATGCAGACGACGTGCGGGCACAGCTTCATGATGAAGTCCATGTTGTGTTCGATCACGACGAAGCTGCCGCCCTGCGCCTTGTTCAGCTGGACCAGGAGCTCGCGCAACTGGTCCACCAGGCTCGGGTTCACGCCGGCGCACGGCTCGTCGAGCAGTACGAGCCGCGGCGCCGCCATGAACGCCATCGCGATGTCGATCAGCTTCTGCTGCCCGTACGACAGCGTGCCCGCGTCGAGATGCGCGACGTGCTTCAACCGGAACATCTCGATCATCTGGTCGGCGTGTTCGCCCAGTCCCGCGTCGGGCCTGGCCAGCAGCCGCGCGCCCAGCGTCCCCTTGAACTCCTGCGCGGCGACGATCAGGTTGTCGCGCACCGACAGCTTGCCGAACACCTGCAGCGTCTGGAACGTGCGGCCGACGCCGCGGCGCGACAACTCAAGCGGCGACATGCCGGTGACGTTCTCGCCGCAGAACTCGACGTGCCCGGAGGTCGGCGCGATCTGCCCGAGGATGCTGTTGAACAGCGTGGTCTTGCCCGAGCCGTTGGGGCCGATGACGCCGACGATCTCCCCCGGGCCGACCGACAGCGAGACGCCGTCGACGGCCTTGATCGCACCGTACGCCTTCTTCATGTCCTTCACTTCGAGGAAGGGCGTCACTTGGTAGCCCCCTTGGCGACGGGCGCCTTCTTCCAGCGATCGGCGAGCGACAGGATGCCGCCCGGCAGCCAGACCATCAGGACGACGACGGCCACGCCGAAGAACACCAGGTACCACTTCTGCATGAACTTCAGCGCTTCCATGTTGCTGGCGCGCAGCAGTTCCGGAAACAGGATGATGATGATCGTGCCGAGGACCGGCCCGAAGAAGCGACCCGATCCGCCGACGATCACGGCCAGCAGCATCATCAGCGACGTCGAGAAGTGGAAGGGCCCCGGCTCGATGAACTCGACGAGCGACGCGTAGTAGACGCCACCGATCCCCGCGCACGCCGCGCCGATCGCGAACGCGAGCAGCGTGTACGCGGTGATGTTCACACCCAGGCTCTCGGCGCGGATCGGGTTGTCGCGCAGTGCGGCGAACGCGCGTCCCCACGGCGATCGCAGCAGCCACCAGAGCACGAACGCGAGCACGACCAGCGACGCCAGCGTGAAATAGAAATACGCGAGATGGCCCTCCATCGAGACGCCGAGCACGGTGGGGCGCGGAATCCCGGAGATGCCGAACGTGCCGCCGGTGATCTTCTCCTCGTTGCGCATCACCAGGAAAACGAGGACGTTGAACCCCAGCGTGGCGAACGCCAGGTAGTGGTGCTGGACGCGCAGCGCCGGAAAGCCGAGCGCCAGACCGATCGCGAAGCACGCCAGGGCGGCGACCGGCAGCACGACGAAGAATGGCCAGCCGAGCTTGAGCAGGATCGCCGCGTGATAGGCGCCGATGCCGAAGAACGCCGCCTGGCCGAGCGACATCTGGCCGGCGTAGCCGACGGTCAGGTTGAGCCCGAACGTCGCCATCAGGTAGACGCTGCACAGCGACAGCAGGTAGACGTCGCTGCGCTTCATGAACGCGGCCGCGACGGCGAGCGCGATCAGCGCGACGACGAGAATTCCGGTCTTGATCGGCGCCCGGGCGTTCATACCTTGCGCTCCTCCGACTTGCCGAGCAGGCCCTCGGGCCGGAACAGGATCACGCCGAGGAACAGCACCAGCGCGACGCCTTCCTTGTAGGCGGGAGAGATGTAGAACCCGACGACGTTTTCCAGGATGCCGATCAGCACGCCGCCCAGCAGCGCGCCGCGCGTCTGGTTGAAGCCGCCGATGATCGCCGCGAAGAACGCCTTCTGGCCGATCGAGTCGCCCATGTCGAACTTGGCCAGGTAGGTCGGCGTGACCAGCAGCGCGGCGACGACCGCCAGCACCGCGTTGATCAGGAACACGTACAGCACCATCCGCCTGACGTTGATGCCGAGCACCTTCGCCGCCTCGGTGTTCTGCGCGACCGCCTGCATCGCGCGGCCGGTCACCGTCCTGTTGAGGAACGCCTGCAGCCCGATCACGATGGCGCCGGCGATGACCAGCGTTCCGATATCGGCATAGGAGACGTTGATGCCGGCCAGGTCGAGCTGGCCGCCGGGGAACGGGCTCGGGAACGGGTGAGCCTCGGCGCTGTAGCCCGCGCGCACGATCGACTTCGTGGCGATCGACAGTCCCAGCGTGGCGATCACCAGCGGGATCACGCCGTGCCTGATCAGCGGGTCGACGATCACGCGCTTGAAGCCGTAGCCCAGGACCGCCATCGCGAGCACGCAGGTCAGCGCGAACGCGAGCCACAGCGGCGCGCCGGCCGCGATGAAGAACAGCATCGCGAACGCCGGCAGCATCACGAATTCGCCCTGCGCGAAGTTGATGACGCCGGCCGCCTGCCACAGCAGCGTGAAGCCCAGCGCGGCGAGCGCGTAGATGGCGCCGGTGGCCGTGCCGGATACGAGGAGCTGGATGAAATCGCCCATTCGAGTCTCCGATGGCGGTTCGCGCGGGACGCCGGCCGTGGCGCGCTCTTGTACGTTGGGGATGCTCGCGGGTTTGACCGGCGGATGTCCGCTCGATCAGCGAACGGAACGATATTCGCGCGGCGAGGCGAGCGTCAAGGGCGATTATCGAATTGTTGTGCGTTTATCGAACATCGGTTATCGTTTTCCGGCTAACCTCTCCGCGCCCACGACCCATGGCCAAACGCACGTCACCGGGCGTCTCCCTGCCGAGCCACGGCGCGGACGCCATATCCGAACCCGCGTCGCCGACCGCCGCCGACGAGATCGAGGCGATGAGCGGCGATCCCAACTTCATGACGTCGCTGGCGCGCGGCCTTGCCGTGATCCGCGGGTTCACGCAGCAGAAGCGCAGCCTGACCATCTCGCAGCTTTCGCACCGCACCGGCATTCCCCGCGCCGCGGTTCGACGCTGCCTTTATACGCTTTCGCGGCTCGGCCTGGTGGGCAGCGAGGACGGCAAGACGTTCTCGCTGCAGCCGAAGGTCCTCTCCCTCGGCCACGCCTACCTGTCGTCGACCACGCTCGCAGGTTCCGCGCAGCCGCTGCTCGACCGCGTCAGCGACGTGCTGCACGAGTCGTCGTCGATCGCGCTGCTGGACGGCGACGAGATCCTGTACGTCGCGCGCTCGTCGACGCACCGGCGGATCATGTCGGTCGACCTGTCAATCGGAACCCGGTTGCCCGCGTACTGCACGTCGATGGGGCGCGTCCTGCTCGCGCAACTGTCCGCCGATGCGCTCGCCGGGCACCTCGGCCGCGTCAAGCTGGTCGCGCACACGCACCGCACGCTGATCACGCCCGAGCGCATCCGCCGCGAGCTTGCGAGCGTCGCCGCGAAAGGCTACGCGATCGTCGACCAGGAACTCGAGATCGGGCTGCGCTCGATCGCCGTCCCCGTGCGCGACCTCTCCGGCCGCGTGGTGGCGGCGATGAACATGAGCACGCAGGCGTCGCGCGCGACTGTCGCGGATCTCGAGCGGCGATTCCTGCCGGAACTGCGCGCCGCTGCCGGCGAGCTGACGAGCATGCTGCCGTAGCGCGGGCCGCGCGCGTGACGACCGCCTACCGCAGCAGGTTGAGGTACGCCCAGATCAGGATCATCGCGCCGATGATCGACAGGAACAGGCCGGCGGTCTGGAACTTGCCGTCCGTGCGTCTCCAGAGCAGGCTGCCGATCACGCCGCCGACCAACGAGCCGCCGATGCCGAGCAGCGTCGTCATCCAGAAGCCAAGGTTGACCGCGCCCGGATAGAAGAATCGTGCGAGCAGCCCGACGACGAAGCCGACGATGATCATCCAGATGATGCCCATGATGCCCATGGTGTTTCCCCCCAATGTTCGTTCGCGTGGCCGACTGCCGCGGCCGATCGGTGCCGTCGGGCAATGCTAGCACGCACGCCGGCGTAAGGATGCAAGCGTGCCCGCCGACCAAGCGATCATGAACGTCCCAAAGCGGCGCTGCCGCGCCATCGCATCGCTTGCGGCGGCCGTCGTCGCCATGACCTCCATGACCTCCGCATCCGCCGACGCCGGCGTCTGCGCCGCGACCAGCGGACCGGCGACGGTTCCGCTCGTCGAACTGTTCACGTCGGAGGGCTGCGACAGCTGCCCGCCTGCCGACCGCTGGCTGTCGGCGACGTTCCCGAAGGCCGGGCAGGGCACGTCGGTGCTCGCGTTCCACGTCGACTACTGGGACCGCCTGGGCTGGAAGGACCGGTTCGCCGCGCCCGCGTACACCGAGCGGCAATACGCGGCGATGCGCGCGTCGGGCGCCACGTTCGTCTACACGCCGCAGGTGCTGGTGCAGGGTCGCGACGCCGAGGTCGGGCGCGCAAACCGCGCGCAGCCGATGCTGGCGGCGGCGCGCAGCCGGCCGGCGCGCGCGACGATCGACGTCGAGACGGCGGGGGGCGGCGACGGCACGCTGCGCGTGAGCGCGCGCGTCAAGGTCGCCGATCCTGCATTGCGGCGCAACGCGGTCGTCTGGCTCGCCTATACCGACAGCGGCCTCGTGTCCGACGTCAAGGCCGGCGAGAACCGCGGCGAGCGGCTTACCCACGACCACGTCGTCCGCGCGCTGCAGGGTCCGTACGCGGTCGATGCCGCCGGCAACGCGACGGCGAACGCCACGTTCGCGCGTCCGGCCGAGCGCGGTCGCGACGCGGCGGTGGTCGCGGTCGTGCAGGACGCGAAAACCGGCGATGTTCTGCAAACCTTGACCTCACTCGGTTGCGGCGGCGGGTAGCCGGCCCTACCATCGTCCGCCCGGAGGGAGTGAAACCGTGCGGATCCTGCTGGCCGAAGACGATGCTGAGCTGGGCGACGCGATCGCGACGTACCTGAAGCGTCCCGGCCACGCGGTCGACTGGCTGCGCGACGGCGTGGCCGCCGACACGGCGCTGCGAACGCAGCGCTTCGACCTCGTGATCCTCGACCTCGGCCTGCCGCGGATGCCCGGGCGCACGGTGCTCGAGCGGATGCGCGACCGGCGCGAATCGGCGCCGGTGCTGATCATCACCGCGCAGGACGCGCTCGGGGACCGCATCGCCGGCCTCGACGCCGGCGCCGACGACTACCTGGTGAAGCCGTTCGCGCTGGCCGAGCTCGACGCGCGCGTGCGTGCGCTGATCCGCCGAAGCCAGGGCCAGGACCGCAACGTGGTCACGCACGGCCCGCTTTCGTTCGACGCCGTGACGCGCACGGCGAGCGTCGCCGGCGAACGCATCGAGCTGTCGCTGCGCGAAGTCGCGGTCCTCGAGCTGCTGCTGCGGCACGCCGGCCGCGTCGCCGCGAAGGAGCAGCTGCTCGAGCACCTGTGCACGTTCGACGACGACGTGTCGCCGAATGCGATCGAGGTCTACGTGCACCGGCTGCGCAAGAAGCTGGAGCCGATCGGCGTGAAGATCGTCACCGTCCGCGGCCTCGGGTACTGCCTTGCAAAATAGCGTCGGCCGGCCGCGGCTGTCGTTCGCAGCGAAGTTCGTCGAGTGGCTGCTGGGGCCGATGGTGTTCCTGTGGATCGCCACGGCCGCGTTCGGCATCTTCATGATCTCGCAGGCGGTCGATCGCAGCTTCGACGCGCGGCTGGCCGAGCTCGCGCAGGCGATGGCCGCGCATCTGGTGCCTTCCGGCGATCCGCGGCGGCCGTGGAAGCTCTCGGCGGCCGGCGAGGCGCTGCTGCACGCGGATCGCTTCGACGACCGCCACTACGCGCTGCGCGGCCCGGACGGCCACGTGTTCGCCGGCGATCCCGAAATGCCGCCGCCGCTCGTGACGGCCGCCGGCATTGCCGCGCTGCAGGGCGGGGTGATCGGGGAAGACTTCGTGCGGATCGCCGTGGTGCCGATGGGAGACGTCGGGTCGCAGGCCGTGCTGCAGGTCGCCGAGACGCTGGCGCGGCGCCAGGACCTGACCGCCAGCCTGCGCACCGAGTCGTTCGTGCCGCAATTGCTGCTGCTCGGCGGATCGATCGCGCTCGTCTGGTACGGGCTCACGTTCGTGATCGCGCCGATGCGCCGGCTGAAGACGGCGATCGACGCGCGCGATTCGCTCGACCTGACGCCGATCGACCCGCTGCAGGCGCCGAGCGAGCTGGAGCCTCTGATCGAGTCGGTCAACGCGCTGCTCGCGCGCATCGAGGCCAACTTCGACGCCCAGCGGCGCTTCATCGCGGACGCCGCGCACCAGTTGCGCACGCCGCTCGCCGGGCTGCATTCGCAGACCGAGCTCGCGCTGGCCGCGCGGGACGCGGCGACGGTGCGCGGCGCGCTGGAGCGCCTCGAGCAATCGTCGCAGCGCGCGATCCGCCTGGCCAACAAGCTGCTCGCGCTGGCGCGCGCCGAATCCGTCCACGCGCCGGCGCAGGACGCCGTGCCGCTGGCCCCGCTCGCGCGGTCGATCGCCGCGGAGTTCGCGCCGCGCGCGATCGAGGCCGGCATCGACTTCGGCGTCGACGCCGACGACACGGCGGCGCCGACGCTCGTGCGCGGCGACCCGCTGCTCGTCGGCGAACTGCTGTCCAACCTGATCGACAACGCGCTGACCTACACGCCGCGCGGGGGCGTGGTGACCGTCCACGTGCGCTGCGCGGCGGACGGCGCACCGGAGATCGAGGTGGCCGACAGCGGCGCCGGCATCCCCGAGAACGAACGCGAGCGGGTGTTCGATCCGTTCTACCGCGGCGCCGAAGCGCAGGCGGGCGGCACCGGACTGGGCCTTGCGATCGTGCGCGCGATCGCCACGGCGCACGGCGCGCAGATCCGCATCGGTCCGGGGCCGGCGGACCGCGGCACGGTCATCCGCATCACGTTTCCGGCCCCGGCCGACTGACGCCCGGTTTCACCTGTCCGGCGATGTCTGCGCGCCCGGCTTCGCGGCGCCCGCATCGGGGTTCCACAGCTCCTGTATCTGCTCGAGCGAGCGGCCCTTGGTTTCCGGCACGCGGCGGTACACCCAGACGCCGCCGGCCACGCAGAAGAACGCGAACAGCCAGAACGTCGCCGACTCGCCGATCGCGCCGACGAGCGACAGGAAGAATTCGCTGACCAGGAACGCGGCGCCCCAGTTGACGGCGGTCGCGAACGCGACGGCGCGCCCGCGCACGCGGCCGGGAAAGATCTCGTTGATCACCGTCCACACGACGGGGCCCAGCGAGAACGCGAACGAGCTGATGAAGACGACCAGCGACACCAGCGTGACGATGCCGGCGGCCGTCGTGGCGCCGCCGGCGGCCTTGTCGCCGAGCGACAGGAACGCGAAGCCCACGGCGGTGAGCGACACGCCCATGCCGACCAGGCCGGCCAGCAGCAGCGGTCGTCGCCCTAGCCGGTCGATGAACGCGATCGCGATCAGCGTCGCGGCGACGTTGACGGCGCCGACCGCCCACGTCGTCGCCTGCGCCTGCGCGACCGGCGTCGCGAAGCCGGCGGCGGCGAAGATCTTGTCCGAGTAGTAGATGATCGCGTTGATGCCGGTGATCTGCTGGAAGATCGCGAGCCCGACGCCGACGGCGAGCGGCCGGCGCCACGCCGGTGCGAACACCTCGCGCCACGAGGCGTCGCCGGGGTCGTCGCGCAGCGACTGCTCGATCGAGGCCAGGCGGACCTCGGGGTCGATCCACGGCCGCGCGCGCCCGATCGCGGCGCGCGCGTCGTCGCGGCGCCCGACCTTGACCAGCCAGCGCGGCGACTCGACGGCGGGGATCATCGCGATCAGCAGCAGCACGGCCGGCACGGCCGACACGCCGAGCATCGTGCGCCAGTGACCTTCGGCGGCCAGCGCCGCGTCGACCAGGTACGACAGGAAGATGCCGATCGTGATCGCGAGCTGATACGACGCGACGAAGCGGCCACGCTGCGCGGCAGGCGCCAGTTCCGACGCGTACAGCGGCGCCGCGACGGCCGCCACGCCGACGCCGAAGCCGACGAGCAGCCGGCCCGCGACCAGGATCGCGACGCCGGGGGCGAACGCCTCGACGCCGGCGCCCGCCGCGAACAGCACGGCTGCGGCGAGCAGCGCCTTGCGGCGGCCAAGCCGGTCGGCGAGCTCGCCGCCGGCGAGCGAGCCAACCAACGCGCCGAGCGTCACCCAGCTCGTCACGACCTCGACGGCCAGCGACGACAGCTTGAAATCCTTCTGAACGCCTTCGAGCGCGCCGGAGATCACGCCCTGGTCGTAACCGAACAGCGCGCCGGCGAGCAGCACGGCGACCAGCACGAGGACGAGCGCCGGCGACCAGCCGCCGGCGTCTGGGTTCTGCGACCTGCCGGCATCCGCCGTCGTCATGGCCTTCCCCCGTTACGAGCAGTCGCGATGGCGGGCCCGGCAGGTGGCAAGCACTTCGTCCGCATCGCGCTTCCACCAGTTGCCGGCGGAGAAGATCTCGACCTCGTGCATGCCGCGGTAGCCGTTCGTCTCCATCCACGAGCGCAGAAGCGGCAGGTCGATCACGCCGTCGCCCATCATGCCACGGTCGTTCAGCATGTCGGTCGTCGGCACCAGCCAGTCGCAGATGTGATAGGCGAGCAGCCGCGACGGCGACTGCCCGGCGCGCTCGATCTCGTGCTTGAGCTGCGGGTCCCACCACACGTGATACGCGTCCACCGCGATGCCGAGTCCCGCGCCCAGCTCGTCGCACAGGTCGTTGGCGTGCGCGATCGTGTTCACGCACGCGCGGTCGGCCGCGTACATCGGATGCAGCGGCTCGATCGCCAGCGGCATGCCCGCCGGCCGCGCGTATTCGAGCAGATCGCCGATGCCGTCGCGTACCATCTCGCGCGCGCCCGCCAGGTCCTTGCCCACGATGCGTCCGCCGCGGTCCTTCGGCAGGCCGCCGACCACGAGCACCAGGCAGCGCGCCGACAGCGTCAGCGCCTCGTCGACCGCGCGCTTGTTGTCGTCGAGCGCCGCGCGCCTTCCATCGCGGTCGGCCGCCGGGAACATCCCGCCGCGGCAGAGACCGCTGACGGCAAGGCCGGCATCGCGGATGCGCTGCGCGGATTCCTTCAATCCGGCCGCCGCCACCTGGTCGCGCCACGGCGAGATGCCGCGGATGCCGTGGCGCGCGCAGCCGTCGACGATCTGCGGCAGCGACCACTGCGCGCGCACCGTCGCCGTGTTGAGCGAGAGGAGGGCGGCGTCCGGTCCGTTCACTCTCGACAACCGTTGATCGCGAGAAACGTCCGCATGCGCGCGGCGGCGAGATCCGGATCGCGCAGCAGCCCGGCGGCGTCGGCCAGCCGGAACACCTGCGCCAGGTGCGCGACGCTGCGCGCGCTCTGCTGTCCGCCGACCATCGTGAAGTGCGACTGGTGGCCGTTCAGCCACGCTATGAACACGACGCCCGTTTTGTAGAAGCGCGTGGGTGCGGCGAAGACGTGCCGCGAGAGCGGCACCGTCGGGGCGAGCAGCGCGTCGAAGCGCGCACGGTCGCCGGCGGCGAGCGCGGTCAGCGCGGCGGACGCCGCGGGCGCGATCGCGTCGAAGATGCCGAGCAGCGCGTCCGAATGCCCGGACGCGTCGCCGCCGATCAGCGCGGCGAAGTTGAAGTCGTCGCCGGTATACATGCGCACGCCGGCCGGCAGCCGTTCGCGCAGCGCGACCTCCTTGCCGGCGTCGAGCAGCGAAACCTTGACGCCGTCGACCTTCGCCGCGTGCGCACGGATCACCGCGGCGCAGACGTCGGTCGCGCGCGCGTGGTGCGGGTCGCTCGCGAGGCCGCCGGCGCCGACCCAATACCCGGCGAGCGCCGGGTCGAACATCTCGCCCAGCCAGTGCAGGATCACCGGCGCGCGCACCTGCGACAGCACGCGGCCGTACACGGTCGCGTAGTCGTCCGGCGATTTCGCGCACGCGGCGAGCGCGCGGCTCGCCATCAGGATGATGCGGCCGCCCGCGGCCTCGACGGCCGCGCACTGCTCGTCGTACGCGGCGATCACGTCGGCGAGCGTTGCGCCCGGCGAGGGCGTCAGGTGATCGGTGCCGGCGCCGCAGAACACGACGGCGCCCGGCGTCGCGCGCGCTTCCGAGACGCTGCGGCGGATCAGCTCGAGCGACGTCGGCCAGTCGAGGCCCATGCCGCGCTGCGCGGTATCCATCGCTTCGGCCACGCCGAAGCCGTGCGCCCACAGGTGCCGGCGAAATGCGAGCGTGGCGTCCCAGTCGATCGCGGCGGCGAGCCACGGGTCGACGTCGGCGCGCGGGTCGGCGACGACGTGCGCGGCCGCGAATGCGACGCGGTTCCAGTTCGGCCGTGCCGCCGGCGCCGGCCACGCCGTCGTCGCGCGCAGCGTGTACGGCGCGAGGTCGCCCGAGCTCGTCGGCAGTCGCAGCGTCGGCATTGCGGGTTACGCGGCGAGCGGCGGCACGTCGACCCACCGCCGCTCTCGCCAGCTCTGCATGCCGAGCTCGGCGAGCTGCACGCCCTTGGCGCCTTCGAGCAGGTTCCAGCGAAACTCGCCGCCCGCGACGACGTGCGCGAGGAAGAGCTCCCACTCCACCTTGAACGCGTTGTCGTACGCGCGGTTCGCCGGGACGTCCTGCCACGTCGCGAAGAAATCGATCGTCTGCGGCACGTCGGGATTCCAGACCGGCTTGGGTGTCGCGGCGCGCGGCTGGATCACGCAATTCGTGAGCCCGGCCACCGCCGAGCCCAGCGTGCCGTCGACGTGAAACGTGACGAGGTCGTCGCGGCGAACCCGCGTGCACCATGAACTGTTGATCTGCGCAATGACGCCGCCGTCGAGCTCGAACGTTGCATACGCGGCGTCGTCGGCGGTCGCGCGGTATTCGGCGTTGTTCTCGTCCCAGCGCTTCGGGATGTGCGTGGTACCGAGGCAGCTCACCGCGCGCACGCCGCCGAACAGGTTGTCGAGCACGTAGCGCCAGTGGCACAGCATGTCGACGATGATCCCGCCGTCGTCCTCCTTCCGGTAGTTCCACGACGGCCGCTGCGCCGGCTGCCAGTCCCCTTCGAACACCCAGTAGCCGAACTCGCCGCGCACCGACAGGATGCGGCCGAAGAATCCGGCGTCGATCAGCATCTTCAGCTTCAGCAAGCCGGGAAGCCACAGCTTGTCCTGCACGACGCCGTGGCGCACCCCCTTGCTTTCCGCGCGCCGATACAGGTCGAGCGCGTCGGCGACCGTCGGCGCCACCGGCTTCTCCGTGTAGACGTGCTTGCCGGCGGCGATCGCCTTGCGGATCAGCTCGGGCCGCAGGCCCGTCGACGCGGAATCGAAGTAGACCGCGTCGTCGGGATCGGCGAGCGCCGCGTCGAGGTCGGTGGTCCACCGTTCGACGCCGTGCGCGCGGGCGAGCGCCTCGACCTTGTCCGCGTTGCGGCCGACGAGGATCGGGTCGGGCACGATCCGGCGGCCGTCCGGAAGCGCCACGCCGCCCTGCGCGCGGATCGCGTTGATCGAGCGGACCAGGTGCTGGTTCGTGCCCATGCGCCCGGTCACGCCGTTCATGATGACGCCTACGCGTACGGCACTCATGCATCGCTCCGATCGGGTCGGCGCGCGAACATTCGGCGCGCTGCCGGCAGCTTCAACAGGATGACCAGGGCGATCGTCACCCACAGGATCGCGGAAATCGGCCGCGTGAAGAACGGCGCCAGGCTGCCGTCCGACAGCACGAGCCCGCGGCGCAGTCCCTTTTCCATCAGGTCGCCGAGCACGAGGCCGAGCACCAGCGGCGCGACCGGATAATCGAGCCGGCGAAGCACGAAGCCCAGCACGCCGAAGCCCAGCATCACCCAGACGTCGAACAGCCTCGACGAGATCGCGAACGAGCCGACGACGCACAGCACGAAGATGATCGGAATGATCACGGGTTTCGGCACCGTCAGGACCTTGATCAGCAGCTGCGTCAGCGTGAGTCCGTACAGCAGGATGCCGAGCGTGGCATACATCATCATCGCGACGACGTCGTAGACGAACGTCGGCGCCTCGGTCATGATCATCGGGCCCGGCCGCACGCCGTGGATCAGCATCGCCGCCATCAGCACGGCGGCCGGCGCGGACCCCGGAATGCCGAGCGTCAGCACCGGAATGATCGCGCCGGGCACGCACGCGTTGTCGCCGGTCTCCGCGGCCATCAGGCCGTCGATCGATCCCTTGCCGAACTTCTCCGGTTCCTTGCTCGCGCGCTTCGCGGCCGCGTACGACGACCACGCGGCGACGTCCTCGCCCACGCCCGGCAGGATTCCGATGAACGTGCCGATCAACCCGGAGCGCAGGATCGTCCGCCAGTACTTCGTGACGTCGACCAGCTTCGGGATGACCGAGTCGAACGGATTGATCTTCACCGGCGCCGGGCGCTCGCGCACGGCGGAGAGGAGCTCCGCGAAGCCGAACGCGCCGACCAGCGCCGGCACCAGGTTGAAGCCGCCGGCCAGGTCGCGGCTGCCGAACGAGAAGCGGTCGTACGCGTAGATGCCTTCCTGCCCGATCGCCGCGCAGAAGATGCCGATGAGGCCCGCGATCCATCCTTTCAGCGGATCGTCGCCGGTCAGCGTGCCCGCGATGATCACGCCGAACGCGGCGAGCCAGAAGAACTCGTACGCGCCGAACTTGAGCGCCAGGTCGCCCAGCACCGGCGTGAAAAGCGCGAGGAACACCATGCCGATCAGCGTCCCCAGCACCGAGCCCGACGTCGCGATGCCCATCGCGCGGCCGGCCAGTCCCTGCTTGGCCAGCGCATGGCCGTCGAGGCACGACGCCGCGGACGCCGGCGTGCCCGGGATGTTGAGCAGGATCGCCGAACGCGAGCCGCCATAGATCGCGCCGACGTACGTGCAGATCAGCACGAGCAGCGCCTGGCTCGACGGCATCTTGATCGTCAGCGTCGTCATCAGCGCGACGCCCATCGTCGCCGTGAGGCCGGGCAGCGCGCCGATGATCACGCCGACCAGCGACGACAGCAGGATCAGGCCGATCGACAGCGGGTCGAGGAATGACGCCAGCGAGTGGCCGAACGCGATCAGGCCCTGGAACATCAGGGGAGCCGGACGTAGAAGAGGTTCTCGAACGCCACGGACACGATGAACGCGGTGCCCACCGCGCACGCAATCGCCAGCAACGCGTCGCCGCGCGTCGATCCGGCGCCGCCGTCGACCGCGCGGCCCGCGCGCCGGAACACGAACACGAACGTCGCCACGAAAACCGCGGTGCCGAGCCAGAACGGCAGCCCGCGGCCGACCAGCAGGATCGCGTAACCGAAGAACATGGCCGCCGCGAGCGCGAACCTTCGCGGCGGCACGAGTTGCGCGTCGTCGACCTCGGCCGCGTCCCACGCGGTCGCGCGGGCGCGACGCACGGAGCGCCACGCGAGCACGCCGCCGAGCCCGGCGAGCGCCAGGCCGATGGCACCCGGCCACAGGCCGGGCGCCGTGTACAGTTCAGCGCCCTGCGCCTCGAGGCGGTCCATTCGCCACGACGCGAACACGATCAGCGCGCCGAGCGCGATCCACGCGCACGCCGTGCGCAGGTCGGTGCGTGGCGAAACCGCGTGCAGCGTCATGTGCGCCGCCGGCGGCGCGCGACCGCTACGGCCGCGCGATGCCGAGCGTGTCCGGCGAGACCTTCGCCTTGCCCGTGTCGAACGCGGCCCACGCGTTCGCCTGCACGGCCGGCATCACCGCCGCCGTCGCCGCGGCTCCGGCGGCCGGCGCGAATTGCGCGCCGCGGGCGGTCGCGTAGTCCTTGAGCGCCTTGGAATTCATGATGCTGTCGGCCCAGACCTTCTCGACGGTCGCAAGCACTTCCGGCGGCACGCTCTTCGGGATGAAGATGCCGAAGTAGTTGGCCGGCGCCTTGAAGTTCGGCAGCGTCCTGGTCAGCGGCTCGATCACGCCGTACCCGTCCAGTTCGACCGGGCGGTCACCGACGACGGCGAGCGCGCGCAGCTTCTTGCCGCGGATCATCTCGGCCTGCTCGGCGGTAAGCTGCGTGGTCGCGTCGGTCTCGCCGGCGACGGTCGCGACGACCGCGGGGTTGCCGCCGTCGTACGTGACGTGCTTGTACTTGACGCCGGTGGCCTTGGCGATCGCTTCCATCGCGCTGTGACCGCTCGAGTTGACGCCTGCGGTGGCGACGCTGATCTGCCCGGGCTTCGCCTTCATCGCGTCGATCAGCTCGGCCGCGGTCTTGTACGGGGTGTTCGGGTTCACGGACAGCGTCGAGACGTTGGCGACGTTGAGGAACAGCGCCCAGTCGCCGATCTTCGTGTCGAGCATGCCGAGCACCTGGTACGTGCCCAGGTCCTGCGCGGCGCCTGCCGTCCACGTGTAGCCGTCCTTCGCCGCCTCCAGCGCGTTCTTGGTGCCGATGGATCCGGACGCGCCTGGCTGGTTGACGATGACCACCTTCTGGCCGAGCGCCTTCTCGATCTCGGCGGCCGTGACGCGCGTCACCTGGTCGGTGGAGCCGCCGGCGGCCCACGGCACGATGATCGTGATCGGCTTCGACGGCTTCCAAGTCGCCTGCGCGGACGCGGGGCCGGAGGCGGCGACGACGAGGGCGGCCGCGGCGGCGGCCAGGGCAAAGCGGCGGTTGCGGTTCATGGGGTCTCCTCCGTGGAACGTGGTCTTAACTGTTTGGTTAATAAGCATAGCGCCGCAGGCGCGCGCGGCGCAAGTCCCCGGATCGTCAGGCGGCCAGGTACCCCAGCACCAGCGCCTTGACGTGCGCAAGGCGCGCTGCCTTGGCGCGCGCGGCCATCAGGTCGCGGCCGAAGATCGTCGAAAGCGTGTGGTTGTTCGACAGGTAGAAGTAGCCGAGCGCGGCGATCGACACGTAGAGCTGGACCGGGTCGACGCCGCGACGGAACACGCCGGCGCGGACGCCGCGGTCGAGCACCTCCGACAGCGTGGCGACCAGCGGCGAATGCATCGCGCGGATCTTGCGCGAGCGCTTCAGGTGCCGCGCGCGGTGCAGGTTCTCGCTGTTGAGAAGCGTCATGAACTCCGGGTGCGCCAGGTAGTAGTTCCACGTGAACGTCACCAGCCGCGCGACGCCGGCGACCGGCGGCAGGTCGGTCAGCCGCAACTTCTGCTCCTCGCCGCGGATGCTCTCGTACGCGCGTTCGAGCACGGCGAGGAACAGCGCCTCCTTGTCGCCGAAGTAGTAGTAGAGCATCCGCTTGTTCGCCTTCGCGCGCTCGGCGATCCGGTCGACGCGCGCGCCGCCCAGCCCGTGCTGCGCGAACTCGCGGGTGGCGGCGTCGAGGATCGCCGCCTGCGTGCGGCCGGCGTCGCGCGCGGGCCTCGCGGCCGCGCGGGCCGCGGCGGCGGGGCGGACGGCGGCCGGCGCGGGCATCCGCCGATATTAACCAGCTGGTTACTTCGGCGCAACTGCGGCCCGGCGGCTCCGCGCCGCCGAGCCGGGACAAGACGTCGGCGTAGTTCCGCGGGCCCGGGATCAGCGCGCCGCGCGCGGCGCGTACATGAGGTCGATCGCCGGCGGCGCCTCGCGCGCGACCAGCAGCGCACGGCCGTCCGCGCGCACGGCCAGCGACAGGCCGAACGCCGTCGGCACGAACGCGCTGCGCCACTCGATCGCGCGGCGCTTCACGTCGTAGCGGACGAGCTCGTCGGGCGTGCCCGCCGTCCGGAACCACAGCGCGTCGCCGGCGAGCAGCCAGTCGTAGCGGTTGACGTCGGTGATCGGCACGGCGAGCTGTTCGCACTCGATCGTGGCCATGTCGCACAGCGTCAAGCCGGGCAGATCCGGCTGCGCGATCGCGATGCGATGGCCGTCGACCTGGTATTCGCCGGCGAGCGGCAGCGGCAGGCGTTCGGCCGCGCCGCCGGCGGCCGGTACCCGCAGCACGCGCGCCGCGTTGCCGGTGATCTCGCCGACGATCAGGCTGCGGCCGCCGTCGGCCTCCCGCACGTCGAAGACCGCGTCGCCCAGTGCGGTCAGGACCTGGGCTTGGCCGTCGGCCAGCGCGACGCGGATGGCCTGCTGCACGCGGCCGCCGTCGTCGCGACGGCTCGAGCGCACCGCATAGATCGCCGTGCCGTCGAGCGACCAGTGCGGCCGCAGGTACACGAACGCATCCGGGAGCTGCAGCCGCTTCGCATCGCCGTCGAGTGTCGCGACGAACAGGCCGGACGCGCCGTCCCGATTGGACACGAACAGCACGCGGGTTCCGTCCGGCGAGAACTGCGGCTGGTTGGTGTAGCGCGTCGACGGCCACAGCTCGCGCGG
This sequence comes from Burkholderiales bacterium, assembly GCA_046347755.1. Classification (GTDB taxonomy): domain Bacteria; phylum Pseudomonadota; class Gammaproteobacteria; order Burkholderiales; family Casimicrobiaceae; genus VBCG01. The sequence goes on from JAXMFM010000003.1 coordinate 610,968, forward strand.
CCGCGCGTCGGCGTGCGCGGGATCGAGCAGGAACAGGTTGGCCGAGTACACGGCGTTCTCGAACACGATGTTGCCGGCGCGATCGACGTCGGGAAAGCGCGCGCCGCGTGCGCCGACCGTCGCTGCGGTGCGCATGGCCGGGTCGAAGACGTTGAGCGCGCGCTGGCCGAACCAGTCGGCGGCGACCAGCAGCGGCCCGTTCGGGCCCAGCCATGCGGCGCCGTACGCGAGTCCGCGCGGCGACCCCAGGTCGCGCGGATTCGCGGCGCCGGCGACGTCGAGCGCGTACAGGTCCCGGTGCGAACGGGTGCCGCGGAAGAACGCGATCCGCGCGCCGTCCGGAGAGAAGCGCGGGAACTGGTCGTCGCCGAGCCCGGGCTCCGGCGCGGTCAGCGTCGTGTCGGCGCCGGTGGCGAGATCGCGCAGGATCAGACCTGCCGGGTACTGCGGACGGATGACGCCGACGTAGACCAGACGGCGGCCGTCGGGCGCGATGTCGAAGCGGTCCTGCGGGCGGCGCGCGCAGTCGACGAGCGGCTGCACGTCGCCGGTGGCGAGGTCGTGCGCGACGATTGCGCAGTCGCCGGATTCGGTCCGGCGCATGTAGGCGATCCGCTTGCCGTCCGGAAAGTACACGGGCGACAGGTTGAGGTGCGCCGGATCGCCGATCGTCGCGGTCGCGTTCGAGCGCACGCCGCGGATGACGATCCGTGCGCTGCGGCCTTCGCCGACCGCATAGGCGACGTCCCGGCCGTCCGGCGAGAAGCGCGGGCCGACCTCCAGCGCGCGGTCCGACGCGAACGGCTCGGCCTGCGCGAGCTGCCGAGTGAGCTCGTCGCGATCCGGGACGCCGGACGCGGCGCGCGGCACGAAGTTCGCGAGCAGCGGTACGAGTGCGATCGCCAGCGCGGCGGCCCATCGGCGCCAGGCGACCGGGGCGACGCGCGCGGCCGGCGCGGTGTCGCCGGTGCCGGGGCCCTTGCGCGGTGCGGCCGGCGCGACCGGCGCGACCGGCGCGATCAGCCGGTAGCCGACCTTCGGCAGCGTCTCGATGAACCGCGCCTCGCGCGCGTCGTCGCCGAGTGCGATGCGCAGGTCGGCGATCGCCCGCGACAGCACGTCGTCGTTGACCATCCGCCGCGGCCAGGCGTCGGCGAGCAGCGTCTCGCGCGGAACGACGTCGCCGGGCGCGGCGGCCAGCCGCAGCAGCACGTCCATCAGCCGCGGCTTGACGCGCACGACGGCGCCCTCAACGACGATCTCGTTCGACGCCGGACGAACCTCGACGTCGTGCAGCAGGAACGGCACCCGGGTCCGGTCGGCCGTTCGCGGCGGTTCCGATGCGGCGTTGTCGTCCGGATTCAAGTCGATGGGACCCGACGCGTGCGAAAGGAGAAAAAACGGAGACGGAATTCAGGACGCGGCCTGCCGGCGGCCCGCATGCTCGGCCGGTCTCCAATCATGCCCGCGAGGTCCCCATGTCCAAGTCGTTCGTCGCCATCGTCGCCATCGTCGCGGTGGCGCTGTGCGCCACCGCGTCCGCCCAGACGTCGACCTGCCCGTCGCGCCTGTTCGTCAGCGGCTATTACAGCACCGTCCACGTGTTCGACGCCTGCACGGGCGCCTATCTGCGCGACCTCGACAGCACCGCGCGCATCAAGGGCCCGCAGGCGGTCAAGCTCGGTCCGGACGGTCTCATCTATGTCACCAGCGAAGGCACGGAACAGATTCTAAGGTACCGGAACGACACGCTCGAATTCGTCGACGTGTTCGCGACGTTCACGGGCGTCGACCCGACCGGATTCGCGTTCGGGCCCGACGGCAGCGTGTACGTCGCCGGGTACAAGACGAGCGACGTCAGGCGCCTGTCCGCCGCGGGCGCGGCGATCGACACGCCCATCCCCAAAGGCAAGGCCGGCCTGAAGGGACCGGACAACGGCATCACGTTCGGCCCCGACGGCAACCTGTACGTGCCGGGCTACGACTCGAGCAACGTCATCCGCTACGACCCGCGCACCGGTGCCGCGAGCGTGGCCGTGGCCACCGGCGCGAAAGACCTGTTCCACACGCGCGGCCTGCTGCCGGAGAAAGGCGGTGCCGCGCTGCTGATCACCGGCGAGGGATCGAGCCAGGTGCTCCGTCTCGACCTGGCGACCGGTGCCGTGGCCGAGGTCAACTCCAAGGTCGTCAAGCCCACCGGCATTGCGTACGGCGTCGACGGGAGCGTGCTGATCCTCGAGCGCAACACGGTACGCAAGCTCGACCCGGCCACGTTCGAGATCACCGGCACGCTGGTCGCGCCGGGAGCGGGCGGCGTCGACTTCGGCACCTACGCCGCCGTCATCCCGCTGCCGCAGCCGCCGAAGCAGGCGGTCGTCGAGTACTACCATGCCGGGCTCGACCATTACTTCATCAGCGCGCTGCCGGCCGACATCGCGGCGCTCGATTCGGGCGCGTTGAAAGGCTGGGCGCGCACCGGTCGGACGTTCAACGCGTACCTGTCGCCGGCGGACGGGACGAATCCGGTGTGCCGCTTCTACCTGCCGCCCGCGAACGGCGATTCGCATTTCCTCTCGGCGTCGCCGGCCGAATGCGCGGAAGTGCGAGCGAAATTCCCGTCGTTCGCGTACGAGGCCGCCGACGTCATGTACGTGGCGCTGCCGGACGTCGCGACCGGCCTGTGTCCGGAAGGCCTCGTGCCCGTCCACCGCCTCTGGAACAACCGCGCGGATTCCAACCACCGCTACACGACGGACGCCGCGGACAAGGCGACGATGATCGCCAAAGGGTACGTTGCGGAAGGCTACGGGCCCGACGCGACGATCATGTGCGCGGCGGCGTAACTGTCGCAATCGCGTGAAGCCCGGTGTTCACCGACCTTGACGATCTGAGCATTCGCCGCTCGCTTCGCTCGCTTGACGTTCGCTTGCGCTCACGTCAGCGAACGCCGAAATCGTCAAGCCCGGTGTTCACCGACCTTGACGATCTTCATGGTGTTGGTCCCGCCCGACTTGCCCATCGGCTCGCCGACGGTCAGCACGACGAGATCGCCGGCCTTGACCTGGCCTTTCGCGACCAGCAGTTCCTCGGCGGCGAGCAGCACGCCGTCGCGGTCGGCGGTCTGCTCGAGGAACAGCGGACGCACGTTGCGGTACAGGGCCATCTTGCGTTGCGTCGCCACCTTGGGCGTCAGCGCGTAGATCGGGCAGCCGCCGTTGTGCCGCGACATCCACAGCGCCGTCGAGCCGGAGTCGGTCAGCGCCGCGATCGCCTTGACCTGCAGGTGGAACGCGGTGAACAGCGTCGCCATCGCGATCGACTGGTCGACGCGCGTGAACGTGCGGTTGAGGAAGTCGCGGTCCAGCTCGACCGTGTGGGACTTCTCGGCCTCCACGCAGATCTGCGCCATCGTCTCGACGGTCTCGACCGGGAACCGGCCGGCGGCGGTTTCCGCCGACAGCATGACGGCGTCGGTGCCGTCGAGCACGGCGTTGGCGACGTCGGACACCTCGGCGCGCGTCGGGACCGGCGCCTGGATCATCGACTCCATCATCTGCGTGGCGGTGATCGTCAGCTTGTTGCGCTGGAGCGCGAGCTTGATCATCCGCTTCTGCAGGCCCGGCACCGCCGCGTTGCCGACCTCGACCGCCAGGTCGCCGCGCGCGACCATGATGCCGTCGGACGCGTCGATGATCTCCTCCAGGAACGTGATGGCTTCCGCGCGCTCGATCTTGGCGATCAGCAGCGCGTGGCCGCCCGCTGCGCGCAGCAGCTGCCGCGCCATGTACATGTCCTCCTTGTTCTTCGGGAACGACACCGCGAGATAGTCGGCCTCGAGCAGCGCGGCCGTCTTCATGTCGTCCATGTCCTTCGCGGTGAGCGCCGGCGCCGTGAGGCCGCCGCCCATCCGGTTGATGCCCTTGTTGTTGGACAGCGTGCCGCCCAGCACGACCTTCGTGACGATCCGCGGCCCGTCGACCGCCTCGACGTTGAGGCGAATGAGGCCGTCGTCGAGCAGCAGCACCGCGCCGGGCCCGACGTCCTGCGGCAGCTCCTTGTAGTCGAGGCCGACGCGCTTGTCGTCGCCGAGCTCGCATTCGGCGTCGAGAATGAACGTCTGGCCGGGCACCAGCGCGACTTTCCCGGCGGCGAACTTGCCGACGCGGATCTTCGGGCCCTGCAGGTCGGCCATGATCGCGATCTCGCGGCCGAGCTTCTCGCCGCATTCGCGGACGAGGCGGGCGCGCGCGACGTGGTCGGCGGCCGCGCCGTGCGAGAAATTGAGGCGCACGACGTCCACGCCGGCGGCCAGCATTCGCGACAGGACGGCGACGTCGCTGCACGCGGGACCCAGCGTGGCGACGATCTTGGTGTTGCGCGGCACGGCACTCCCCCGTTCGGATCGATCCGATCCTGCGACGGCCATGTTACGGGAATTCGGCGGCTTCCGGACCACCGCCGGCCGGGGTATCAGCCGCTCGCGCGGGTCTGGAGGATCGTGACGGCGGGCAGCGTCCTGCCCTCGAGGAATTCGAGGAACGCGCCGCCGCCGGTCGAGATGTAGCCGATCCTGTCGTTCAGGCCGAACTTTGCGATAGCCGCCAGCGTGTCGCCGCCGCCGGCGATCGAAAACGCGTGCGACGCGGCGATCGCCTCGGCGATCGCCTTCGTGCCGCCGGCGAACGCCTCGAACTCGAATACGCCGACCGGGCCGTTCCACACGATCGTGCCGGCCCTGGCGATGATCATCTTCAGCCCGGCCACCGACGTCGGCCCGAGGTCGAGGATCAGGTCGTCGTCGGCCACGTTCTCGATCGCCTTCAGCTCGGGCTTCGCCGTCGCCGAAAATTCCTTCGCGACGACCGCATCGACGGGGATCGGCACCTTGCCCGGGAAATCGTCGAGGATCGCCTTCGCCTCGCCGACCAAGTCCCGCTCGGCGAGCGACGCCCCGATCTTGCCGCCGGCGGCCAGGATGAACGTGTTGGCGATGCCGCCGCCGACGATCAGCGAATCGACGCGCGCGGCGAGCGCACGCAGGATCGTCAGCTTCGTCGAGACCTTGGAGCCGGCGACGATCGCGATCAGCGGACGCTTCGGAGCCGCCAGCGCGCGGGTCAGCGCATCCAGCTCGGCCGCCAGCAGCGGGCCGGCGCACGCGACGGGCGCGAACTTCGCGATGCCGTGCGTGGTCGCCTCGGCGCGGTGCGCGGTGCCGAACGCGTCGTTGACGTAGACGTCGGCGAGCTTCGCCATACGGCGCGACAGGTCCTCGTCGTCCTTCTTCTCGCCCTTGTTGAAGCGGCAGTTCTCCAGCAGCACGACGTCGCCCGGGCGCAGCGCCGCGTGCCACGCGCCGCCTTCGGTCCAGTCGCGGATCAGCGGCACCGGCCTGCCGAGCAGTTCGGCAAGTCGCCGCGCGATGGGCGCCAGCGAGTCGTCGGCGCTCCACGCGCCCTCGGTCGGCCGGCCGAGGTGCGACGTCACCATCACCGCCGCGCCGCGCGCCAGCGCGTCGCGGATGCCCGGGACCGATGCGCGGATCCGCGTGTCGTCGGTGATGATGCCGGCGTCGTCCTGCGGAACGTTGAGGTCGGCACGGATGAACACGCGCTTGCCGGCGACGTCGACGTCGCAGAGCCGCTTGAAATTCATGTGATTCCCCCGATCGGCGCTGCGGCCCTCACCTGGCGTTCATCAGCGCGACTGTCGTGTCGAGCATCCGGTTGGAGAAGCCCCATTCGTTGTCGTACCAGCTCGACACCTTGACCAGCCGTCCCGACACCTTGGTCAGCGTAGCGTCGAACGTCGACGATGCCGGGTCGTGATTGAAGTCGACCGACACGAGCGGCGCCTTGTTGTAGTTGAGGACGCCCTTCAGCGGGCCCGCTTCGGACGCGGCCTTCATGATGCCGTTGACTTCGTCGACGGTCGTGTCGCGCGCGGCGATGAACGACAGGTCCACCAGCGAAACGTTGATCGTCGGCACGCGGATCGCATAGCCGTCGAGCTTGCCGTTCAGCTCCGGCAGCACGAGGCCGACCGCCGCGGCGGCGCCGGTCTTGGTCGGGATCATGCTCATCGTCGCCGACCGCGCGCGGCGCAGGTCCTCGTGGTACACGTCGGTCAGCACCTGGTCGTTCGTGTACGCGTGCACGGTCGTCATCAGGCCGCTGACCACACCGATCTTGTCGTGCAGCGGCTTGACCAGCGGCGCCAGGCAGTTGGTCGTGCACGAAGCGTTCGAGATCACGGTGTCGCCGGCCTTCAGCGTCTGGTGGTTGACGCCGTACACGACGGTGCCGTCGACGTCCTTGCCGCCCGGCGCCGAGATGATGACCTTCTTCGCCCCGCCTTTCAGGTGCGCACCGGCCTTTTCCTTCGACGTGAACAGGCCCGTGCATTCGAGCACGACGTCCACGCCGAGCGTTCCCCACGGCAGCGCGGCCGGGTCGCGCATCGCGAACACCCTGATGCGGTCGCCGTTGACGACCATCGCGTCGCCGTCAACGTCGACCTTGCCCGGGAACTTGCCGTGCGCGGTGTCGTGGCGCGTCAGGTGCGCATTGGTCTCGGGGCTGCCCAGATCGTTGATCGCCACGATCTCGATGTCGTGCTTCTTCCCGCCTTCGTAGTGGGCGCGCAGGATGTTGCGCCCGATTCGGCCGTAGCCGTTGATCGCGACTTTGATGGTCATGCTCGTTTCTCCGTTCTTTTCGTGACGTCGTTCAATGCAGCATCGTTTGCGCCGATCCGGCGGCGACCAGCCGCGCGAGATCGCGCCAGCCGTACCCGACCTCGACCAGGTCGAGGCCATCCCACGTGAACGGCTGCTCGACCAGCAGTTCGGCGCCGAGTCGTTCGTAGAACGCGCGCGCGGCCTTGTTGCCGGCGATCACCCACGCGATCAGGCCGTTGGCGCCGTGCGCGCGCTGCGCGGCGGCGACCGCCGCGACCAGCCGCGTGCCGATGCCCCGGCGCTGCGCGTCGCGGTCGAGGTACGCGGCCGACAGCTCGGCATTGAGATCGTGCTTCGGCTCGGCGAGCATCAGCCCGGACGCGAAGCCGGTCACCTTGCCGTCGATCGTGGCGACGAACGTGTTGGTCGTGTTCGGCGCCGCCGTCAGCACGCGCTGCCACAGCGCGGCGCTGTCTTCGACCTTCATGCCGGCGAGGTAGGCGTCGGGAATGAGCCCGCGGTACGTGGTCCGCCACGCGTCGACGCGCACCTGCGCAATCGCGGCGGCGTCGGCGGGAAGCGCCGGGCGGATGACGGCTTCGCTCACGTCGTTCTCATTCTGCCAGCACGCCGCGCACGGCCGCGGCCACGCGGTCGGCGGTGAAGCCGAAGTGCTTGAACAGCACCGGCGCCGGCGCGGACTCGCCGAACGTGTCGATGCCCACGACGGCGCCGTGCGGATCGTCGACGGCGCCGACGTACTTGCGCCAGTACGACGTGACGCCGGCCTCGACGGCGACGCGCGGCACGCCGCGCGGCAGCACCCGGGCGCGATAACCGGCGTCCTGCCGGTCGAACGCTTCCGCGCACGGCATCGACACGACGCGCACGTTGACGCCTTCCTTCGCGAGCGCGTCGCGCGCGGCGATCGCGAGCGCGACCTCGGACCCGGTGGCGATGACCGCGGCGCGCGGTCCCGCGACCTTCGCGTCGAAATCGCACAGCACGTAGCCGCCGCGGGCGACGTCGTCGACCTGCGCCGTCGTGCGGGCGGCGAACGCGACGTTCTGGCGCGTGAACAGCAGGCACGTCGGGCCGTGCCGGCGCTCGATCGCCTGGCGCCAGGCGACGGCCGTTTCGACGGCGTCGCACGGACGCCAGAGGTCCATGCCCGGAATGAGCCGCAGGCTCGCCGCATGCTCGACCGACTGGTGCGTCGGGCCGTCCTCGCCGAGCCCGATCGAATCGTGCGTGTAGACGAAGATCGCGCGCAGCTTCATCAGCGCCGCCATCCGCAGCGCGTTGCGCGCGTAGTCCGAGAACGTGAGGAACGTCCCGACGTACGGAATGAAGCCGCCGTGCAGCGCGAGGCCGTTGGCGATCGCGCTCATCGCGAATTCGCGCACGCCGAAGTTCACGTAGTTGCCGGCCAGCGTCCCGCCGGCGCCCGGCGCGACCGCCTTGCTGCCCGACCAGTTGGTGAACACCGATCCGGTGAGGTCCGCCGAGCCGCCGATCATCTCCGGAAGCAGCTTCGCGAACGCCTCGATCGCCTGCTGCGATGCCTTGCGCGTCGCGACCGTCTCGCCCTTCGCGACCTGCGCGGCGACGAATGCTGCCGCGTTGGCCGTGAAATCGGCGGGCAGGTCGCCGGCGATCCGCCGCTCGAACTCGGCGGCGCGCTCCGGGTGCGCGGCGCGATAGGCGGCGAATTTCGCGTTCCAGCCGGCTTCCAGCCGTCCGCCGCATTCGCGCGCGTTCCAGCCTTCGTAGATGGCGGCGGGAATCTCGAACGGCGCGTGCGTCCACCCGAGCGCGGCGCGCGTCGCGGCGACTTCCTTCTCGCCGAGCGCGGCGCCGTGCGCGGCTTCGGTGCCGGCCTTGGTCGGCGCACCCTTGCCGATCGTCGTCTTGCAGCAGATGAGCGTCGGCCGGTCGCCGCTGGCGTGCGCGGCCTCGATCGCGGCATCGACGGCGCCGACGTCATGGCCGTCGACGTTGGCGATGACGTTCCACCCGTAGGCGGCGAAGCGCCGCGGCGTGTCGTCGGTGAACCATCCGGCCACGTGGCCGTCGATCGAGATGCCGTTGTCGTCGTAGAACGCGATCAGCTTGTGCAGGCGCAGCGTGCCCGCGAGCGAGCATGCTTCGTGCGAGATGCCCTCCATCAGGCAGCCGTCGCCGACGAACACGTACGTGCGGTGGTCGACGATCCGGTGGCCGGGCGCGTTGAATTCCGACGCGAGCAGCGCTTCGGCGATCGCCATCCCCACGGCGTTGGCGAGCCCCTGTCCGAGCGGGCCCGTCGTCGTCTCCACGCCGGGCGTGACGCCGGACTCGGGATGGCCGGGCGTCTTCGAATGCAGCTGCCGGAAATTGCGGAGCTCGCCGATCGGCAGGTCGTAGCCGGTCAGGTGCAGCAGCGCGTACTGCAGCATCGAGCCGTGGCCGTTGGACAGCACGAAGCGATCGCGGTCGGGCCAGCGCGGGTTCGCCGGATTGTGGCGCAGGTGCCGGTTCCACAGCGCCACGGCGATCTCGGCCATGCCCATCGGCATTCCCGGATGTCCGGACTTCGCCGCTTCGACGGCATCCATCGCCAGCGCGCGGATGGCGTTCGCGAGTTCGACGTCGGTGGCGCGTGCGGCCGTGGTTGCGGTCATGGCGGAATTTTCGGAGGAAGGGTTACGGAGGGCGGCGGCGCACGCCATCCTTGCGCAAACAGCGTGAAATTATCGCTTCGGCACGGTGATTGTGCAATAATTGCATGTTTAGTCGCGCATGCACGAAGCAGCCACCGAGCGCGCGACCGAAACCAAAAGCTTCGCGACCGCGAAGCAACGACACATGGGACGGGAACGGCGGATGGACGGAATCCATCTCCTGGGCGAATGGTACGGCTGCCCGGCGGATACGCCCGAATTTACGCAGGCGGCGCCGTTGCGCGACCTGTGCGTGACCGCCGCGCGCGACGCCGGGCTGACCGTCGTCGGCGAGTGCTTCCACCAGTTCGCGCCGCAGGGCGTGACGGGCACCGTGCTGCTCGCCGAGTCCCACATCGCGATCCACACGTGGCCGGAAGTCGGATTCGTCACCGTCGACGTGTACGTGTGCAACCTGCTGACCGACAACACGGCGAAGGCGGAACAGGTGTTCCGCGTGCTGCAGGCCGCGTTGCGGCCGGCGCGCACCCGCTTCCAGGCGATCCACCGAGGGGGCAAGGATGCCTGACCGTCCCGGGGACGGCAAAGCGCCTTCCGCGGACATCGCGCCCGGCGCGATGACGGAATACCTGACCGACGACTGGGCGTTCTTCATCCGGTCGACGCGCATGTTCGAGAAGTTCCGCTCGCCGTTCCAGGCGGTCGAGGTCCACGACACCGCGCAGTTCGGAAAGCTGTTCCGGCTCGACGGCTGCTTCATGACGTCGGAGCGCGACGAGTTCTTCTATCACGAGAACCTCGTCCACGTCGCGGCGATCACGCATCCGCAACCCGAGCGCGCGCTCGTCGTCGGCGGCGGCGACGGCGGGTCGGCGGAGGAGATACTCAAGCACCCGTCGATCAAGTCGGTCACGCTCGCCGAAATCGACCTCGCCGTCGTCGACATCTCGCGCAAGTACCTTGCGAGCGTTCATCGCGGCGCGCTCGACGATCCGCGGCTGACGCTGAAGATCGAGGACGGCTTCGCCTTCGTGCGCAACGCGACCGACCAGTACGACCTCATCGTGCTCGACCTGACCGACGCCGGCGGACCTTCGCAGGCGCTGTACACGCCGGAGTTCTATCGCGCGTGCGCGGCGCGCCTGACGCCGATGGGCGCGATGACGCTGCACATCGCGAGCCCCGTCGCGCATCCGGAGCGCATCCGTGCCACGCTCGCCAACCTGCGCTCGGCGTTCTCCACGGTGGCGCCGTTCCTGGCGTCGGTTCCGCTGTACGGCGGCATGTGGATGATGGCGTGCTGCTCGCCGCTGCTCGATCCGCGCGGCATGACGCCGCTGCAGGTCGACCGCCGCATCGCGCAGCGCGGCATCGGCGACCTCCAGTACTACAACGGCGACACCCACCGCGCCGCCTTCGCGCTGCCCAATTTCGTCCGCGCGCTGATCGCCTGAACGGCCCCGGCGGGGTGCTTGAACCGGCGGCGGACCGCCCCCACTTCCGTGGCATGGGGATGGCCGGCGCAAGCGGCCTCCTCGCCACGCGAGGATCGGCGGCAATGGGCGAGTTGTACGACACGATGAAGGGCGCGGATTACGTGGTGATCGACGGGGTCGTCTTCGAAACCGGCTATTTGCGCGTGCCCGACGAGTTCACCGTTGCCGACGACGTCGTGCTGGAAGCGCGCAGCGGCGACACCGAGATCGACATGACGCGCGCCGAGATCGAAGGCGCGGAAGGCGTCGGGCAGGGCGTGTTCCGGCTGCGCAACGGCTCGCTGGTCCGGTTCCTGTCGAGCGCCGTCATCCACTAGACATCCGGCGTCGGGTGGCGTTCTTTGGCGCTATGATGGCGCCGCCATGGCGCGCCGACCCCGCAAGTCCTCCGCCTGCGTGACGCTGGTATTGATCGGCGCGGCCGCGCTGACCGGCTGCGGCGATTCCGCGAACTCCAACCGGCGCTCGCAATACGCGACGAAGGAGGAGTGCCTCGCCGACTGGGGCGATCCGAAGGACTGCGAGCAACAGGAGGCACGCGGCAGCAGCGGCTCGGGCTCGCACTTCTACTGGGGTCCGGGCGCGCGCTCGGGCAACTGGAGCAGCGGCGGGCACGGCAGCAGCAGCCGGAGCAGCGGCGGCCCGTCGTCGGGCGGCCACAGCATTTCGCGCGGCGGCTTCGGCTCGCACGGGTCGTCTGCGTCATGATCCGCGAGACCGTCGATCCGCGCGCGAACTGGCGCGAAGACTGCGAGGAGATCGGCTTCTCGTACCACTCGATCGACGGCACCTACTGGGACGAGTCGCGCTGCTACCGCTTCACGTGGGAGGAAGTCGACGCGCTGGAGGCGGCGACCGCCGAGCTGCACGCGCGTTGCCTGGACGCGGTCGAGCACATCGTCGCGCACGACCGGTTCGACGCGCTGGCCATACCAGAGGCGTGGCGCGAGCGCGTCGCCCGTTCGTGGCGCGCGAAGGAGCTGTCGCTGTTCGGCCGCTTCGATTTCGCCTACGACGGCAAGGCGCCGCCGAAAATGCTCGAATACAACGCCGACACGCCGACGGCGCTGCTCGAAGCCTCGGTCGCGCAGTGGCGCTGGCTCGAGCAGAAGGTCCGGCCGAACGATCCCGAGGCCGACCAGTTCAATTCGCTGCACGAGAAGCTGATCGCGAGCTGGCGCGCGTTCGCCGTCACCTGGTCGGCGGGGACGCCCGTCCATTTCACGTGCGCGGCCGACAGCGAGGAGGACCGCGGCAACCTCGACTACCTGCGCGACGTCGCCACGCAGGGCGGCATCGAAACGCGCTTCGTCGCGATCGACGAGATCGGCTGGGACGCGACCGCCGGCGTGTTCGTCGACGCCGCGGACGACGAGATCCGCGTGCTGTGCAAGCTGTACCCGTGGGAATGGCTGGCGGCGGAGTCGTTCGGTCCGCACCTGCTGGCGTCCGGCCTGCGCGTGATCGAGCCGGCGTGGAAGATGCTGCTGTCGAACAAGGGCCTGCTGCCGATCCTGTGGGAGCTGTTCCCGTACCACCCGAACCTGCTGCCCGCGTTCTTCGACGCGTCGCGCATCGAGGGCGACTACGTCGAGAAGCCGCTGCTGTCGCGCGAAGGCGCGAACGTCGTCATCCACCGGGGCGGCGAGACGATCGCCGCCGACGGCGAGTACGGCGACGAGGGCCGCATCGTGCAGGCGTACGCGCCGATCCCGCGCTTCGGCGACGACTACGTGACGATCGGCGCGTGGATCGTCGGCGACGAGCCGGCCGGCATCGGCCTGCGCGAGGACGGGAGCCCGATCACCCGCAACACCAGCCGTTTCGTTCCCCACTACTTCACCTGACTCCGACGACGAGGCCCCCGATGACGCTCACCGAATCGCTGGCGGGACTGCCGGCCTTCCTGCTGTACTTCTCGCTGTCGCTGGCGCTGCTCGCCGTGTTCCTCGCCGTCTACCTGGCGGTGACGCCGTACAGCGAGCTCACGCTGATCCGGCAGGGCAACGTCGCGGCCGCCGTGTCGCTGGCGGGCGCGGTGATCGGCTTCGTGCTGCCGCTGGCGCGCGCCGTCACGCAGAGCGTGTCCGCGCTCGACCTGGTCGTGTGGGGCGGCATCGCGCTCGTCGTGCAGGTGGCCGTGTTCTTCCTCGTCGGCAAGCTGGTCCCGCGCTTCGCCGAAGCGATCCGCGACGACCGGATGGCCGGCGCCGCCTTCTTAGCCGCGCTGGCGGTTGCGGTCGGGCTGCTGAACGCCGCGGCGATGACGAACTGACGCGCAATCGCGGCCGCGCGCCCCGCGCCGCCGCACCCCGTTGACATCGCCCCGTTTATGCGGATATGCTCATAAACAAATGACAACCCCCAGCGCAAAGGCGCGACCGCGCAGACCCGCGCCGCCGGCGGCCACCGACGAGCTCGAGCAGGTGTTCGCGGTCGTCGCCCGCTATTTCGGCGTGCTGTCGGAGCCGACGCGGCTCAAGATCCTGCACACGATCTGCCAGGACGAGCGGTCGGTGAGCGCGATCGTCGCCGCGACCGGCGCGACGCAGACCAACGTGTCGCGGCACCTGGCGCTGATGCTGCAGGCGGGCGTGGTCAGCCGTCGGCGCGACGGCAATGCCGTCTATTACCGGGTTGCGGACCCGGAGTTCGTCGAGATCTGCCGCAGCGTCTGCGTGCAGATCGCGAGCCGCATCGACGAGCAGAAGCCGCTGAAGAAGGACCTGCTGCAGTTCGCCGGGCAGCACTAGGAGGCGCCAATGTCGGGTCGCATCGAGCAGCCGGGCCGCATTCGCCCGGCGCCGGAACCGCCGCCGCCGGATGCGCGGCGGCGCGGGTTCCTGCGGCAGGCCGCGGCCGTCGGCGGCGGCGCGCTGATGGCCGCGCGCGCTCGGGCGCAGACCGACGACGGCCTCGCGAAGAACCTGCCGCCCAACGTGCCGGAGTGGAGCCGCACGCTCGGCGCGCCGATCCTGGCGTCGCCCTACGGCGTGCCGTCGAAGTACGAAGCCAACGTCAAGCGCCGCGAGAGCCCCGGCCTCACGCGCACGCCGCAGTCGTCGGTGGCGTTCACGCCGCTGCAGAACCTGTTCGGCATCATCACGCCGTCCGGGCTGCACTTCGAGCGCCATCACGCCGGCATGCCCGACGTCGATCCGCACGCGCACCGGCTGATGATCCACGGCCTCGTGCGCGAGCCGCGGATCTACGCGATGGACGACCTCGTGCGCTTCCCGTCGGTGTCGCGGATCCACTTCATCGAATGCGGCGCGAACACCGGCATGGAATGGGCGAACGTCGCCGTGCCGACCGTCCAGTACTCGCACGGCATGCTGTCGTGCAGCGAGTGGACCGGCGTGCTGCTGTCCACGCTGCTCGACGAGGCCGGCATCGACCGTCGCAAGGCGAAGTTCGTGCTGGCCGAAGGCGCCGACGGCGCGTCGCTGACGCGCACGATCCCCGTCGAGATCGCGATGGACGATGCGATCGTCTGCTACGGCCAGAACGGCGAGATGCTGCGGCCCGAGCAGGGCTATCCGCTGCGGCTCGTGGTCCCGGGCGTGCAGGGCGTGTCGAGCGTGAAGTGGCTGCGGCGCATCGAGGTGGGCGACGCGCCGTGGAACACGCGCGAGGAATCGCTTCACTACGTCGACCTGATGCCCGGCGGCGTGCACCGCCAGTACACGTGGATCCAGGAAGCGAAGAGCGTGATCACGTCGCCGTCGGGCGGGCAGGTGATCCTCGACCGCGGCTATCACCAGATCACCGGCCTCGCGTGGTCGGGCCGCGGCAAGGTCCGGCGCGTGGACGTGTCGACCGACGGCGGGCGCAACTGGCGCACGGCGCAGCTGCAGGAGCCGGTGATGACGAAGGCGCTGACGCGCTTCCGCATCGACTGGACGTGGGACGGCGGACCCGCGCTGCTGCAGTCGCGGGTCATCGACGACACCGGCTTCGTGCAGCCGACGATCCGGCAGTTGCGCGCCGTGCGCGGCACGCGGTCGATCTACCACAACAACGCGATCCAGACCTGGCGCGTCGACGCGACCGGCGAGGTCAGCAATGTCCAGGTGCTCTGACAGCTTGCTGCTCGCGGTCGCCGTCGCGACGTTCGCGATGGCGCCGATGGCGCTCGCGGCGGGGACGCTGGCCTACGGCTTCGGCAAGCCGGCTTCCAAGCAGGAGATCGCCGGCTGGGACATCGACGTGCGGCCCGACGGCACCGGATTGCCTAAAGGCCGCGGCTCCGTCGCCGACGGACAGAACATCTACGACGAGAAGTGCGCGAGCTGCCACGGGACGTTCGGCGAATCGAACAGCTACCTGCAGATCGCCGGCGGCGTCGGCTCGCTCGGCTCCGACCAGCCGGTGCGCACGACCGGCAGCAAGCTCAACTACGCGACCACGCTGTGGGACTACATCAACCGCGCGATGCCGTTCAACGCGCCGCAGACGCTCAAGCCGGACGAGGTGTACGCGCTGACCGCGTACGTGCTCAACCTCAACGACATCCTGCCTGCCGACGCCGTGCTCGACCAGGACTCGCTGCCGAAGGTGAAGATGCCCAATCGCGACGGCTTCACGACCGACCACGGCTTCATGCGGCGCGACGGCAAGCCGGACACGCGCAACGTCGCGTGCATGACGAACTGCGCGACGGAGGTGCGGCTGTCCTCGGAGATGCCCGACTACGCGCGCGACCAGCACGGCAACCTGGCCGAGCAGAGCCGGACGGTCGGCGCGGGCTCGGCGGCGGCCGCTGCGGCGAAGGCGCCGCCGGCGACGAAGTCCGGGCTCGACCTCGCGAAGGCGTCGGCCTGCACGGCGTGCCACGGCGTGTCGGAGAAGCTGGTGGGGCCGGGCTTCCGCGAGGTTGCCGCCCGGTACGCCGGCGACGCCGGCGCGGAAGCCCGGCTGGTGAGCAAGGTCAGGGCCGGCGGCACCGGCGCCTGGGGCAGCATCCCGATGCCCGCGCAGCCGCAGGTCAAGGACGCCGACGCCAGGTCGCTGGTGCAGTGGATTCTGGGCGGCGCGAAGTAGGTTCAGCGACCGGCGCGGGCGCCGCGCGGCGACCGCCGGTTGACGTAAAATGATGCGCTACACGTGACGGAGGTGGCACGATGAACACGCAACGCAGGAAGGTCATCAGGACCGGCGGCGGCGTCACGCTGCTGACGCTGCTCGCGGCCGCGGGCTGGCTGAAACCCGGCGACGCGTTCGCCGCCGACGCCTGGAACAAGGCGGCGTTCGACACCAAGTCGCTCGACGACACGGTGAAGGCGCTGGGCGGCACCACGGCCGCGCAGAGCAAGGACATCACGTTCTTCCAGACGCCCGACATCGCCGAGAACGGCGCGGTCGTGCCGATCGGCGTGACCAGCGCGATTCCGAAGACCGAATCGATCGCGATCCTGGTCGAGAAGAACCCGAACACGCTGG
The DNA here is from genome assembly GCA_046347755.1 of Burkholderiales bacterium. Taxonomy (GTDB): domain Bacteria; phylum Pseudomonadota; class Gammaproteobacteria; order Burkholderiales; family Casimicrobiaceae; genus VBCG01. The sequence continues at coordinate 627,248 of JAXMFM010000003.1, forward strand.
CGGCCGTGTTCGACATCCCGGCGGGCACCGACCCGTCGCTGTCGACGCGCGTGAAGATGGGCCAGAGCTCGAACGTCTACGCGCTGGTCAAGGCCGACGGCAAGTACTACGTGGCCGCGAAGGAAATCAAGGTCACGCTCGGCGGTTGCGGCGGATAAGGAGAAGATCATGGCAGATCCGATGAGAATTCGCGCCAACGCCGTCGGCGATTCGACCGAGGTGAAGGTGCTGATGAACCACGAGATGGAGACGGGCCAGCGCAAGGACGCGCAGGGCAAGACGATTCCCGCGTGGTTCATCCAGAACGTCACGGCCACGTGGAACGGCAAGACCGTGCTGTCCGCGCAATGGGGTCCCGCCGTGTCGAAGAATCCGTTCCTGTCGTTCAAGTTCAAGGGCGGCGCCAAGGGCGACAAGGTGCAGATCACCTGGGTCGACAACCGCGGCGACAAGCGCACCGACGAGGCGACGATCGCGTAAGGGGCAGGGCGGGCGGGAACGAAGCGAAGGCCGCGCGACCGGCGCGCACGATGCGCCGCCGGCGACGCGACCCGCGAACGACCGGACGCGGAACGCGTCCGGCGCAGTCAACTTAGGAGGCCGACATGAGCTTGTCCCGCCTGCGGGCGCCTGCCCGCATCGCCGCGGTTTCGTCCGTTGCCGTTTCCATCGGGGCGCTCGCCATCGGCGCCGCGCTGGCGCAGACGTCCGCCGTCGACGAGATCGCCAAGTACCGCGCCGCGCTGCAGGACGGCAATCCGGCCGAGTTGTGGGAAGCGCGCGGCGAAGGGCTGTGGAAGCAGCCGCTCGGGCCGAACAAGGTGTCGCTCGAGAAGTGCGATCTCGGCCTCGGCCCCGGCGTGGTCAAGGGCGCGTACGCGCAGCTTCCGAAGTACTTCGCCGACGCCGACCGCGTGATGGACCTCGAGACGCGCATCGTCTGGTGCCGCGTCAGGCTGCAGGGGTTCACCGAAGCCGACGCGAAGAAGAATCCGTTCGGCGGCCCCGACAACAAGGCGGACATGGAAGCGCTCGTCGCGTTCGTCACGTCGGAGTCGCGCGGCGTGAAAATGAACGTCGCCGGCACGCATCCGAAGGAACGCGAGATGTACCGGCTCGGCGAGAAGATGTTCTACTTCCGCGGCGGCTCGCACGACTTCTCGTGCGCGACGTGCCATGGCGAAGACGGCAAGCGGATCCGGCTGCAGGACCTGCCGAATCTCACCAAGAAGGAAGGCGCGCAGAAGGCCTACACGACCTGGCCGGCTTACCGCGTGTCGCAGGGCGAGCTGCGGACGTTCCAGTGGCGCCTCAACGACTGCTTCCGCCAGCAGCGGTTTCCCGAGCTCGAGTTCGCGTCCGACGCGTCGATCGCGCTGACGATGTTCCTCGCACAGAACGCCAACGGCGCGGCGTTCGACGCGCCGGCCATCAAGCGCTGACAGGGGGCGAACATGAGGAACGCGATCATCGGATGGGCCGCGGTCGCCGCCGCGGCGGGTGTCCTGATCGGCTGCGCGACGGCGCCGTCGGATGCCGAAGTCAGCGCGAAGGCCACACAGGTGCTGAAGGCGTCGTTCAAGGCGCGCGGACAGGCGGGCCTCGACCGGCTCGACCAGGACGACATGCAGAAGCTGTGCAGCGAGTACGCGGGCAAGGCGCTGCCGAAGGAGGTCGTCGAGCGCATCGAAAAGGCGAACTTCGCGTCGATCAGGTGGCCCGCGGACGGCAAGTACGTGGGCGACTGGAAGAACGGCGAGCGGATCGCGCAGGAGGGCCGCGGCAAGCAGTACTCCGACGATCCGGCCGGCCCGGTCGGCGGCAATTGCTACGCGTGCCACCAGCTGACGCCGCAGGAGGTCTCGTTCGGCACGATCGGGCCGCCGCTCTACCAGTTCGGCAAGGTTCGCGGCTACACCGACGACATGCGCAAGTACGCGTACGGCAAGATCTGGAACGCCGACGCGTACAACGCGTGCTCGAACATGCCGCGCTTCGGCCACAAGCAGATCCTGACCGAGGCGCAGGTCAAGGACCTGGTCGCGCTGCTGATGGACCCGGACTCCCCGGTCAACAAGTGAGCACACTCGCGATGTCATCCCGAGGAACGAAGTGACGAGGGGCCTGCTTCCGCCGTCGCTTCTTCGGCGATGACGCGTCGCGAGTTCCTGCAGGTACTCGCCGCCGCCGCCGCCGCCGGCCTCCCGGTCGGCCGGGCGCAGGCGCAGGATGTGGCGCGCGCCTCGCTGTACGACGGCGCGATCAAGCCGTTCGGCAACGTCGCCCTGCTGCATTTCACCGACTGCCACGCGCAGCTGTCGCCGATCTACTTCCGCGAGCCCGACGTCAACCTCGGCGTGGGCGCGGCCCGGGGCCAGCCGCCGCACCTGGTCGGCGAGTACCTGTTGAAGCACTTCGGCATCGCCGCGGGCACGCGCGATGCGCACGCGTTCACGTACCTCGACTTCGCCCGCGCCGCGCAGGCGTACGGAACGATGGGCGGCTTCGCGCACCTGGCCACGCTGGTCCGGATGCTGCGCGCCACGAGGCCCGGCGCGCTGCTGCTCGACGGCGGCGACACGTGGCAGGGCTCCGCGACCGCGATGTGGTCGAAGGGCCAGGACATGGTCGACGCGCAGAAGCTGCTGGGTGTCGACGTGATGACCGGCCACTGGGAATTCACGTACGGCGCCGACCGCGTGAAGGAGATCGTCGAACGCGACTTCGCCGGCAAGGTCGATTTTCTCGCGCAGAACGTGAAGACGACCGACTTCGGCGATCCCGTGTTCAAGCCGTACGCGATCCGGCCGATCAACGGGATACCCGTTGCGATCGTCGGCCAGGCGTTCCCGTACACGCCGATCGCCAATCCGCGCTACTTCGTTCCCGAGTGGACGTTCGGCATCCAGGAAGAGGAGATGCAGAAGGTCGTGGACGAGGCGCGGGCGAAGGGCGCGCAGGTCGTCGTCGTGCTATCGCACAACGGCATGGACGTCGACCTCAAGATGGCGTCGCGCGTCACCGGCATCGACGCGATCCTGGGCGGCCACACGCACGACGGCGTGCCGCAGCCGACGCTGGTCGCGAATCGCGCGGGCAGGACGCTGGTCGGCAACGCCGGCAGCAACGGCAAGTTCCTGGCCGTGCTCGACCTCGACGTGAAGTCCGGCAAGGTCGCGGACTTCCGCTACCGGCTGCTGCCGGTGTTCAGCAACCTGCTGCCGGCCGATCCGGGCATGGCCGCGTACGTCGCGAGCGTGCGCGCGCCGCACGCGGCGAAGCTCGACGAGAAGCTCGCGACCACCGAAGGCCTGCTTTATCGCCGCGGCAACTTCAACGGCACGTCCGACCAGCTGATCCTCGACGCGCTGATGGCCGAGAAGAACGCGGAGATGGCATTCTCGCCGGGCTTCCGCTGGGGCACGTCGCTGTTGCCGGGGCAGTCGATCCGCATGGAGCATCTGCTGGACCAGACGGCGATCACGTATCCGTTCGTGACCGTCAACGAGCTGACCGGCGACACGATCAAGACGATCCTCGAGGACGTCGCCGACAACCTGTTCAACCCCGATCCGTACTACCAGCAGGGCGGCGACATGGTGCGCGTCGGCGGCCTGCACTACACGATCGACCCGAACGCCGCGATGGGCGGGCGCATCACGCGGATGGAGCTCGGCGGCAAGCCGGTCGACGCCGCGAAGAAGTACAAGGTGGCCGGCTGGGCGCCGGTGTCGGAGGAAGCGAAGGCCGCCGGCGGCGAGCCGGTCTGGGACGTCGTCGCGCGCTACCTGCGCGCGCAGAAGTCGATCCCGCTCAAGACGCTCAACCTGCCGACGATCGTCGGCGTTCAGGGCAATCCGGGGATGGCCTAGCGCGTCGACGCGGTCGTCGGCGCTTGACTCGCCCGATCGGCGTGCCCACACTTTCCGCGGATCGAATCGCGACGCGCGTCGCCTCAACCCCAGGGAGACCTCGACATGAAACGAAAAATGCTGCTTTCGCTGCTTGCGCTCGCGGCGAGCGTCGCCGTTGCCATCCCGGCCCTGGCCGCGAAGCTCACCGATGCCGACGTGGGCGACGCCGACTCGTTCGGCAAGAAGGTGGTGTGGATCGGCGTGGTGTCCACGGGCTCGGTCATCCTCAGCGAGGACTGCTCCAGCCCGGACATCCCTCCGCTGGGCCCGAACGACCGCTGCGTCGCGTTGCTTGCGGCGCCGGCGTCGACCTCGTTCGCGTTCCCCGATCTCGGCCGCATCACGCTGCCGGGCAAGAGCACCGAGACGCTGATATGCCACTGGGCGACGCCGCTCCTGACCTACAGTTTTGCCAACCCGACCGGCACCAGCATTCCCGCGCAGATCACGATCCGCTCCACGTTCCGCCTCGAAAGCGCCGTGCTGAACGACCCGGCGTTGATCAATCCGTTCACGGGCTTGCCGTTCAACGGCGGGATCGACATCGGCGGACTGCCGACCTACCGCGATTCGCAGACGATCGCGCTGAACGAAGTGCGCTCGCAGACGATCCAGGCGACGCGCTCATGCATCGAGGGCCTGATGAGCACGTCGACGCTGGTCAGCAGCTACGGGCTGACCGAGAACCAGGCGAAGAGCTTCTTCGGCAATCCGATCACGATCCGCGCCGGCGTCAGCGGCAGCGCGAGGCTGGTGAGCGGCGGCCAGGTGATCGTCGGCACCCGCTTCACGGGCGACCAGAAATAGCGGGCAGGTCGGCGGCGCGCGCGGGCTACGTCACCGTAACCCGCGCGAACTTGCGCTTGCCCGCCTGGACGACGACGGTCCGGCCGGCAGCGATGGAAAGCGCCTTGTCGGCGACGACGTCGCCGTCCACCTTCAATCCGCGCTGCGCGATCAGCCGCAGCGCTTCCGACGTCGACTCGACGAGTCCCGCCTGCTTCGCGAGCTGCGGGACGGCCAGACCGGCGCCGGCCGTGGCGAGCGTAACCTCGGGCATGTTCTCCGGCAGCGCATGGTCGCGGAACCGCGACTCGAATTCCGCGAGCGCGGCGTCGGCCGCCGCCGGCGAATGGAAGCGCGCGACGATCTCCCTGGCCAACAGCACCTTCGCGTCGCGCGGGTTGCGGCCGTTGTCGCATTCGCGCTTCAGCGTCGCGATCTCGTCGAGCGACCGGAACGACAGCAGCTCGTAGTACTTCCACATCAGCACGTCGGAGACCGACATCAGCTTGCCGAACATCTCGCCGGGCGGCTCGGTGATGCCGATGTAGTTGCCTTTCGACTTCGACATCTTCTCGACGCCGTCGAGGCCCACCAGCAGCGGCATCGTCAGGATGCACTGCGGCTCCTGCCCGTAGTGGCGCTGCAGCTCGCGGCCGACCAGCAGGTTGAACTTCTGGTCGGTGCCGCCCAGCTCGATGTCGGATTGCAGCGCGACCGAATCGTAGCCCTGCATCAGCGGGTACAGCAGCTCGTGCACGGCGATCGGATGCTGCGCGGCGAAGCGCTTCGCGAAGTCGTCGCGCTCGAGCAGCCGCGCGACCGTGTACTTCGCGGCGAGCTTGATCATGCCGGCGGCGCCGAGCGGCGTGCTCCACTCGGAGTTGTAGCGGATCTCCGTGCGCGCCGGGTCGAGCACCTTCGACGCCTGCGCGTGGTAGGTCTTCGCGTTCTCCATGATCTGCTCGCGCGAAAGCGGCGGCCGCGCCTCGTTGCGGCCGGACGGGTCGCCGATCATCGACGTGAAGTCGCCGATCAGGAAGATCACCTGGTGCCCCAGGTCCTGCATCTGCCGCATCTTGTTCAGCACGACCGTGTGGCCAAGGTGGATGTCCGGCGCCGTCGGGTCGAGCCCGAGCTTGATTCGCAGCGGCTTGTTGGCCGACAGGGCGCGCGCGAGCTTGGCCTCGACCTCGCTCTCGACCAGCAGGTCGTCGGCGCCGCGCTTGAACACGGCCAGTTGGTGGGCGACGTCGGCGGTCATGGCGGAGGGAGGGCCGGAATGGGGCGGCAGGGTGGGCGGGCGGCCGCAAGCTGCTAGAATCCGCGGACTTCGCAGGCGATCGCTCAGTCCGGACGTCCATTGGCCGAAAGCAGACCCCCGATTTTATCGCAATCCGCCGCCGCCCCCCGGGCGGCCGGTGCGGATCGCGCGCGCGGCATGCCGACGCCCGGCCAGTGGCTGGCGCTTGCCGTGCTGAGCCTTTCGGCGGTGGCCGCGTTCGGGCTGGCGCCGGGCACGACGCTCGACACCGTGCCGACGCGCACGATCGTGCGCGCGTTGCCGCTGCCTGCGGTCGCCGAGGCCACGAACGAGACGACGTACTGGCGCGAGGAGCGCGTGCAGCGCGGCGACACGATCGGCGCGCTGCTGGCGCGCGCCGGCGTCGACGATCCCGATGCGATGGCGTTCCTGCGCAGCAACGCGGCGGCGCGCCCGATCTACCAGTTGCGCCCGGGACGGCCGGTGCAGGTGGCGGTCGACGCCGACGGCGAACTCGTCGCGCTCAGGTTCCGCACCGGCGCCGGCGACGTGCTCGCCATCGAGCGATCGGGCGACGAATTCCGCGCGCAACGCCTGCCCGCGACGATCGAGGTGCGCACGGTGCTGCGCACCGGCGAGATCCGCACGTCGCTGTTCGGCGCGGCGGATGCCGCGGGCATCCCCGACCCGGTCACGACGGCGCTGGCCGACGTCTTCGCCGGCGACATCGACTTCTATCACGACCTGCGGCGCGGCGACCGTTTCACCGTGGTCTACGAGGCGCATTTCGTCGACGGCGAGCCATCGGGCACCGGCCGCATCCTCGCGGCCGAGTTCGAGAACCGGGGCCGCACCTTGCGCGCGTTCCACTGGCGCAACGGCGACGGCGAAGGCGGCTACTTCGCCGACGACGGGCGCAGCGCCCGCAGCGCGTTCCTGCGCTCGCCGATGGAGCTCTCGCGCATCACGTCGGGCTTCACGCTGTCGCGCTTCCATCCGATCCTGCAGCAATGGCGCGCGCACCAGGGCATCGACTACGCGGCGCCCACCGGAACGCCGGTGCGCGTCACCGCCGACGGCGTGGTGACGTTCGCCGGCGTGCAGGGCGGCTACGGCAACGTGATCTTCGTCCGCCACCAGGGCGCGTACTCGACGGTCTACGGCCACCTGTCGCGCATCGGAGCGCAGGTGAAGGCCGGCGCGCGCGTGGCGCAGGGCGAGACGATCGGCTACGTCGGCAGCACCGGCTGGGCGACCGGCCCGCACCTGCACTACGAATTCCGGGTCGCCGACCAGGCGCGCGATCCGCTGACGATCGCGCTTCCGACCGCGCCGGAAATCACGTCCGACCAGCTCCCCGCGTTCCGCGCGGCGATCGTGCCGCTCGTCGAGTCGCTGTCCCTCGCTCGCGCGCTGCCCGGTACCGCGTTCGCCGCGTCCGAATAGCGCCGATCCGCGCATGGCCGAGCGAAGGGAGATCTTTGCCGGCGTCATGTCCGGCACGAGCCTCGACGGCATCGACGCCGTCGTCGCCCACTTCGCGCCCGACTGCCGCCTGCTCGCCGCGACGCACGTGGCGTTTCCGGCCGACCTGCGCCGCGAACTGCTGGCACTTCAGGCATCGGGCGCCGACGAGATCGTGCGCGCGGCGCGCGCCGCCAACGCGCTGGCCGATCTCTACGCGCACGCGCTGACCAGCGTGTGCATGGCCGCAGGCATCGCGGCGCGCGACGTGGTCGCGGCCGGCGTCCACGGCCAGACGATCCGCCACCGGCCGCACGAAGGCTGGACCACGCAGCTCAACAACGCCGCGCGCGTGGCCGAGCGCGCGTACATGACGGTCGTCGCCGACTTCCGGATGCGCGACATCGCGGCGGGCGGGCAGGGCGCGCCGCTGGTGCCGGCATTCCACGCGGCGATGTTCGCGCTCGCCGGCCGCCATCGCGTCGTCGCCAACGTCGGCGGCATCGCGAACGTCACCGACCTGCCCGAGCGCGGCGACGTCCGCGGCTTCGACACCGGTCCCGGCAACGTGCTGCTCGACCTGTGGTGTGCGCGCCATCTCGGCACGGCGTTCGACGCCGGCGGCGGATGGGCGTCGACCGGCACCGTCGACGCAAGCCTGCTGGCCGCGTTGCTCGCGGAGCCGTACTTCGCCGCGCCGCCGCCCAAGAGCACCGGCCGCGACCTCTTCAACGCTACGTGGCTGGACCGCGCGATCGCCGCGGCGTCATGGCAGGGCCGGCCCGAACACGCGCAGGCGACGCTCGCGGCGCTGACCGCGCGCACGCTCGCCGATGCGGTGCGCGTGCATTGCGAGGGCGCGCAGGAATTGCTGGTGTGCGGCGGCGGCGCGCGCAACGCGCATCTGATGGGCCTGTTGGCGGCCGAACTGCCGAAGGTCTCCGTGACCGCGACCGACCGCGCCGGTGCTGCCAGCGATCACGTCGAGGCGCTGGCGTTCGCGTGGCTTGCGCGCGAGGCGCTGGCCGGGCGGCCGGGCAACCTGCCCGCGGTCACGGGAGCCAGGGGGCCTCGGGTGCTGGGCGCCATCTATCCGAGATAAAACGCAAACGGAGGCACAAGGCCTCCGTTGCTCACTGCGGCTTCAGTCCAGCAGGTTCCTCGCTTCGCCCGGAAGGACGCCGGGCGGAGGCAGGCTGCCGGTCAGGCGGAGAAGCTCGACCCGCAGCCGCAGGTCGTCGTCGCGTTCGGATTCTTGATCACGAACTGCGCGCCTTCCAGGCCTTCCTGGTAGTCGATCTCGGCGCCGACCAGGTACTGGTAGCTCATCGGGTCGATCAGCAGCGTCACGCCGTCCTTGACCATCGCCGTGTCGTCCTCGTTGGTCACTTCGTCGAACGTGAAGCCGTACTGGAAGCCCGAGCAGCCGCCGCCGGACACGAACACCCGCAGCTTCAGCTCCGGGTTGCCTTCCTCTTCGATCAGCAGCCTGACCTTCGCCGCCGCGGAATCCGTGAAAACCAGCGGGGCGGGCATTTCGTTCATCGCGTTCATCTGAAGGTCTCCGTGTCGCGGGAACTTGCAACCCGCCCATCATCCTGCGTTGCGACCGGTCCGTAAAGAGCCACGGCGCCGACCGTTGTCCTGGCGCAAACCGCCTATTCCGCGGAGGCGCGCTTGAGTTCGACCACGCTCGCCGTGCCGGGTTCGGCGTGGTGCAGCCGGCCCTGGACGACCGCGCCCAAGTGCATCTCGAGCGTCCGGTACTCGATGTCGCCGAAGATCTTGGCCTTGGCCTGCAATTCCAGGAAGTCGCCGGCGGTGATCGGGCCGTTGACCGTCCCGTTGACCACCACGTGCGACACCTTGATCTCGCCGTCGACGCGCGCCTGCTCGCTCACCACCAGCGTGCCGGCCTCGCCGTTGGCCGTGGCGACGTTGCCTTGGATCACGCCGTCGATCCGCAGCCCTCCGGTGAACGTGACGTCGCCCTTGACCGTCGTGCCGGCGCCGATCAGGCAGTCGATGCGCTTTTGCGCCGGCGAGTGCTTCTTGCGTTCAAACATATGGCGCCTCCCTAGCCGAGGATCAAGTTCCGCGTTGCGCGCGGGCCGGCTTGCCCGGCCTCGTAGGCGCGGACGGCCACCGCGGTGACCCGGCCACCGGGCGGCACGCGAAATCGTCCTTCAACCCGCTGATAATACTTGAATTTGAGGGTCAGCGTCGCGGCGGCTGCCGGCTCGTCCTCCGGCAGGTGGATGACGCGGCTCGGCCCGTCGCCCCCGCTGGCGACTGTAGCCTGCAACACGACGCTGCCGACGAAATCGTCCTTGGGGCTGCCGCCGCGCACGATCAGCAGGCTGTACCGCCACATGTCCTCGCCGTCGGGCTCGACGGCGAGCCGCTGGATCTGCAGGCCGGCGATCTTGCTCGAGTCGGACACGAGCTTCTGCAGGAACGCCAGCTCCTCTTTCAATTGCGCGTTCTCGCCGGTGAGCTCGGTCGTCTGCCGGTTGAGCGCGTCCTGCGCGCCGCGCGTCATCGCCAGTTCGGATTCGAGCGTCGTGTTGCGCGCTCGCAGGTCGGCCGCCTCGGCGCGGAATTTCGCCGCGTCCGCTTCGAGCGAGACGAGCCGCGCCTCGACCTCCTTGCGGTTGAAGCCGCCGAAGATCTGCCCGAAGTCGAAGCCCCACCACCACATGCCGCCGATGATGGCGAGCAGTGCGGCGAGCAGCGCGCCGCGGCCCCACCACGGCAGGTGCGTGCGCACCGCCATCCGCGGTGCGGAAATGCCGAAGTGCTGGCGCACGCGGCGCCACCAGAGTGGCATCTCGTTCGCCTACGGAAGCACGGGCGCCGCCGTGAGTCCGGTGGTCTCGGGCAACCCGAACATCAGGTTCATGTTCTGCACGGCCTGGCCGGCGGCGCCCTTGACCAGGTTGTCCTCGACGACGATGACCGTGAGCATGTCGCCGTTGCCGGGGCGATGGACGGCGATGCGCGCGACGTTCGACGCGCGGACGCTGCGCGTGTCGGGCGTGGACCCCGGCGGCATCACGTCGACGAACGGCTCGCCGGCGTAGCGATTCGCGAACAGCGCCTGCACGTCGACGTCCGTCTTCGTCAGCCGCGCATACAGCGTCGCGTGGATGCCGCGGATCATCGGCAGGAGGTGCGGCGTGAACACGAGCTTCACTGGCGTCCTGCTGCGGCTCGAAAGCTCCTGCACGGTTTCCGGATGGTGCCGGTGGCCGGAGACGCCGTACGCCTTGAAGTTGTCGGACGCTTCCGCGAGCAGCAGGCCGATCTCCGCCTTGCGGCCGGCGCCGGACGCGCCCGACTTGCAGTCGGCGATCAGGTGCTCGCTGTCGACGATGCCCGCTTCGAGCAGCGGGATCAGGCCCAGCTGCATCGACGTCGGGTAGCAGCCGGGGTTGCCGACGATCCGCGCCTTGCGGATCGCGTCGCGGTGGAACTCGGGAAGGCCGTAGGCGGCCTCGGCCAGCAGGTCCGGGCACGCGTGCGGCAGCTTGTACCACTTCTCGAACATCGCGACGTCGCGAATGCGGAAGTCCGCCGCGAGGTCGATGATCTTGACGCCGGCGTCGACGAGGCCGCGCGCCTGCGCCATCGCCACGCCGTGCGGCGTCGCGAAGAACACGACGTCGCACGACTTCAAGTCGGTCGCGTCGGGCGCCGTGAATGCGAGCCCGTCGTAGTGGCCGCGCAGGCTGGCGAACATGTCGACGACGCGCGTGCCGGCTTCACCGCGCGACGTGATCGCGCGCACGTCTGCGTCCGGGTGGGACGCGAGGATCCGCAGCAGCTCGACCCCGGTGTAGCCGGTGCCGCCGACGATGCCGATCTTGACCATTGTGTGACCTCGTATCGGGAAGGGCGATTCTAGCCTAAGGCCGGAAACGAAAAGGCCGCCTCGCCGGCGGCCTTTCGTCGCGAAACGAACGCTCGTCAGCGCTTGGAGAACTGCTTGCGGCGTCGCGCCTTGTGCAGGCCGACCTTCTTGCGCTCGACCTCGCGCGCGTCGCGCGTGACGAGCCCGGCCTTCGACAGCGTCGGCTTCAGCTGCGCGTCGTAGTCGATCAGCGCGCGCGTGATGCCGTGGCGGACCGCGCCGGCCTGGCCGGACTCGCCGCCGCCGATCACGTTGACCATGATGTCGAACGTCGTCGCGTGGTTGGTCAGCAGCAGCGGCTGGCGGACGACCATGCGGCCGGTCTCGCGCGTGAAGAACTCGTCGACGGGCTTCTCGTTGACGGTGAACTTGCCGGAGCCCTGCTTGATGAAGACGCGCGCCACCGAGGTCTTGCGGCGGCCCGTGCCGTAGTAGTAGTTGCCGATCATGGGGACCTTACTTCACTTTCACTTGACGGGGTCGAGGGGCTTCGGCTGCTGCGCCGAATGCGGGTGCGCCGGGCCGGTGTAGTACTTGAGCTTCTTCAGCATCGCGTAGCCGAGCGGGCCCTTCGGCAGCATGCCGCGGACGGCCTTCTCCAGCACGCGGCCGGGAAAGCGCGCCTGCATCTTGGCGAACGACGTGGTCGTCACGCCCCCCGGGTAGCCCGAGTGGCGGTGGTAGAGCTTGTCCTCGGCCTTGGCGCCGGTCACGCGGATCTTCTCGACGTTGGTGACTACGATGAAGTCGCCGGTGTCGATGTGCGGCGTGTAGATCGGCTTGTGCTTGCCGCGAAGGCGCAGCGCGATCTGGCTGGCGAGGCGGCCGAGCACCTGGTCGGTCGCGTCGACGACAAACCACTCGCGCTTGATGTCGGCGGGCTTGGCGGAATACGTTTTCATGGTCTTATGGGGAGTTTCCGGCCCGGGAACCGTCCCCGAGCAGCAAAGTCGACTATTGTACTATTCCGCCCTCTGACCGGTCAAGGCAGCTTCCGGCAGGCAAAAAAAGGCGCGGTCGTGATGACCGCGCCTGTCAGGATTCCACCATAGGAGGAGAATGGAGGAATGTGCCTGCGGTGCCGAAGGAGGAGTACGGCGAGGCCGCAGACGCTTATGATCCTCGCATATTGCGCCGCACAACGCAACTTTTGTGACGCGCTGCAGCAAGGTGTCGGCCCAACTGTGGCGCGGCCGCCATTTGTAAGTGTTTACTATCACGGCAAGGCAGGTATCCAAAGGGCGAACAGGGTTCGATGAAGACGCGGATCAAGTGGATAGACGGGGCAAGCTTCGTCGGCGAGGCCGGCAGCGGGCATGCGGTGGTCATCGACGGCGCCCCCGAGCACGGCGGCCGGAACACGGCGATGCGGCCGATGGAGATGCTTCTGACGGGCGCCGCCGCCTGCACGGCGTTCGACGTCGTGTCGTTCCTGAAGAAGGGGCGCCACGCCGTGACCGGCGTCGCCGTCGACGTCGAGGCCGAGCGGGCGGTCACCACGCCCCGGGTGTTTACCGCACTGCACTACGTGTACACGGTCGCCGGCCACGGCCTCGACCCGAAGCAGGTCGAGCGCGCCGTCGTGCTGTCGAAGGAGAAGTACTGCTCGGCGACGACGATGCTCGCCAGGACGGCGACGATCACCTACGAGATCGTGCTGGTCGAAGGCGACGGCATCCCCGACCCCGCTACTTCGGGTCGTTGAGCAGCCGGATCAGGCTCGACGTGTCGGAGCGGCCGCCGCCGCGCGCCTGCACCTGCGCGTAGAACTGGTCGACCAGCGCGGCGACCGGCAGCCGCGCGCCGTTGTTGCGCGCCTCGGCCATGCAGATCGCCAGGTCCTTGCGCATCCAGTCGACGGCGAAGCCGAAGTCGAACTTGCCGGCGATCATCGTCTTCGCGCGGTTCTCCATCTGCCACGACTGCGCGGCGCCCTTGCTGATCACGTCGATCACCCGCTCGGGATCGAGGCCCGCGCGCATCGCGAAGTGGATGCCTTCGGACAGCCCCTCGACGAGGCCCGCGATGCAGATCTGGTTGACCATCTTCGTGAGTTGGCCGCTGCCCGGGCCGCCCATCAGCGTGACGGCGCGCGCGTAGGTCGCGAGCACGTTCTCCGCGCGCGCGAACGCCGCCGGCTCGCCGCCGACCATGATCGTCAGCTTGCCGTTCTCGGCGCCGGCCTGGCCGCCGGACACGGGCGCGTCGAGGAACGCCACGCCCTTCGCCGCCGTCGCCGCGAACATCTCGCGCGCGACCGCGGCGGACGCGGTCGTGTGGTCGACGAGGATCGTACCGGACTTCATGCCCGACAACGCGCCGTCGGCGCCCGCAATCACGCTGCGCACGTCGTCGTCGTTGCCGACGCACATCATGACGATGTCGGCGCCGCGCGCCGCGGTCGCCGGCGTCGCGGCGCTCGCGCCGCCGTTGGCCGCAACCCACTGCGCCGCTTTCGCGGCGGTCCGGTTGTACACGGTGACGTCGTGCCCGGCGCGCGCCAGGTGGCCCGCCATCGGGTAGCCCATCACGCCGAGTCCCAGGAATGCCAGCTTCATCGTCGCTCCTCTTCGTTGCGCGCGGCGGCCGGGCGCATGCCGCGGCCGTAGCGCCACTTGAGCCAGAAAATCGCGAGCTGCAGCGTCAGCGTGACCACGTTGGTCACGATGAGCGGCAGCGCGCGCAACCTTATCCCGTACCACAGCCAGAGCGCGGAGCCGACGGCGAGTATGCCGAACAGCCACCACGAGATGTCGTAGGCGGAACGCGTCCGCACGATCCGCACGACCTGCGGAACGAACGCGACGGTCGTCAGCGCGCCGGCGGCCAAGCCGAGCAGGTCGACCGGGTCCAGCGTCATCGCGTCGCTAGGCGTCCGGCAGCAGCCGGCGGGCGACCGCCGCGGCGGCCCGCACCTGCGCCGGCGCCGTGCCGCCCGGATGGTTGCGGCTCGCCACCGATCCCTCGAGCGTCAGGACCGCGTGGACGTCGTCGCCCACCAACGGCGAAAACTGCCGTAGCTCGGCGGCCGGCAGCGCCGCCAGGTCGACGCCGCGCGCCTCGGCGTGGCGGACGGCGCGCGCGACCGCCTCGTGCGCGTCCCGGAACGGCGCGCCGCGGCGCACCAGGTAGTCGGCCAGGTCGGTCGCGGTCGCGTAGCCCTCGCTCGCCGCCGCGCGCATCCGCTCCGCGTTCACCGCGATGCCCGACGCCACCAGGTCGGCCATGATCGCGAGCGTGTCGGCGAGCGTGTCGACCGAGTCGAACAGCGGCTCCTTGTCCTCCTGGTTGTCCTTGTTGTACGTGAGCGGCTGCGCCTTCATCAGCACCAGCAGCGACACCAGGTGGCCGATCACGCGCCCGCTCTTGCCGCGCACGAGCTCGGGCACGTCGGGATTCTTCTTCTGCGGCATGATCGAGCTGCCGGTGCAATAGCGGTCGGCGAGCTGCACGAAGCCGAAGCGAGGGCTCGACCACAGCACGAGCTCCTCGGCGAAGCGCGACAGGTGCACCATGATCAGCGCGGCGGCCGCCTCGAACTCGATCGCGAAGTCGCGGTCGGCGACCGCGTCGAGCGAATTCGTGCACAGGCCTTCGAAGCCCAGCTCGCGCGCGACGCGCTCGCGGTCGATCGGATACGACGTCCCGGCGAGCGCCGCCGCGCCGAGCGGAAGGCGGTTCACGCGCCTGCGGCAATCGGCAAGGCGCTCCGAATCGCGAGCGAGCATCGCCTCGTACGCGAGCAGGTGATGGCCGAACGTGACCGGCTGCGCGACCTGCAGGTGCGTGAAGCCCGGCATGATCGTGTCGGCGTGCCGCTCCGCCAGGTCGATCAGCGCGCGGCGCAGCGCGACGAGGAGCGCGGCGAGCGCGTCGATCGCGCCGCGCAGCCACAGCCGCACGTCGGTGGCGATCTGGTCGTTGCGCGAACGACCGGTGTGCAGCCGCTTGCCGGCGTCGCCGACCAGCGCGGTCAGCCGGCGCTCGATGTTGAGGTGGACGTCCTCGGCGTCGAGCGACCACGCGAACGTGCCGGCCGCGATCTCGCCGGCGACGATCGCGAGCCCGCGCTCGATGTCGGCCACGTCCTGCGCCGAAATGATGCCGGTGGCGCCGAGCATCCGGGCATGGGCGAGCGAGCCCGCGACGTCCGCTTCGGCCAGCCGCCGGTCGAAACCGACGGAGGCCGTGTAGCGCTTGACCAGGTCGCTGACCGGTTCCGCGAAACGCCCGGACCAGCCTCCGGAGGCGGCGACGGGCGCGGCGGGGGGCTTGGGGTCGGACATCGCGTTTGTTCTTGCGCCGGCCCGAACGGTTGCCGACAATGGTGACCGGGGAGCGCGAGCCTTGCCGGTTCGACGCTGGGTTGGACGACCGGGCATGATGCTTGCATGCCACGGTCGATCATGCAGTCGATTATAAGACAAAACGGTGCCAGGCCCGTGTTGCCCGACTTCCGGAATCTGGGGACGATCCTGCGCATCCTGGTGGCCGTCAACGCCGGGGCGCTGCTGTACGCGTTCGCCCGCGCGCCGAGCCTGCCGGGCCTCGTCGAAGAGTGGTCGAGCGCGACGTCGGTCGTCGAGCCCTACCTGTTCCTCGCGCTGGCGGCGTTGTGGGTCGTGTCGCCGAAGCTCGCGCGGCTGCCGTTCACGACCGGCGCCGCCGTCGTCGCGATGGTCACGGTTTTCGCGGGACTGATCTGGTTCGCGGTCTACGGGACGATCCTGCCGCGGACGCCCGGCAACCTGCTGGTCTGGCTGATCTGGGGGCTGATCGGCGCCGGCGTGCTGGTCGTCTATTTCGACCTGCGCTCGCGCGCGCTGTCGCCGGCGATCACCGAGGCGCGGCTGCAGGCGCTGCAGGCGCGCATCCGGCCGCACTTCCTGTTCAACAGCATCAACGCGGTGCTGTCGCTCGTGCGCAAGGAGCCGGCGCGCGCCGAGGATGCGCTGCAGGACATGGCCGACCTGTTCCGCGTGCTGATGCGCGACAACCGCGGCTTGGCGCCGCTCGCCGACGAGGTCGAGCTGTGCCGGCAATACCTGGAACTCGAGAAGCTCCGGCTCGGCGACCGGATGACCGTCGACTGGAACGTCAAGAGCATGCCGGCCGACGCGCTGGTGCCGCCGCTGGTGCTGCAGCCGCTGCTCGAGAACGCCGTCTACCACGGCATCGAGCCGTCGAGCGCGCCCGGCGTCGTGTCGATCAACCTCTTCCTGTCGCGCGGCGAGGTGCACGCGATCCTGCGCAACCCGTATCGCGCCGAAGGCGGCAAGCACCACTCCGGCAACAAGATGGCGCTGGGCAACGTCCGCGAGCGGCTTGCGCTGCACTTCGACGCCGAGGCGAGCCTGGAGTCGCGCGTGACCAAGGACGGCTACGAAGTGCACATCCGGATGCCGTACCGGACGGCGATTCCCGGCACCGCGCCGACCCGGCATGGCGAGCGCGAGCGTGGCGGCGAGCACAAGCGCAACCGCGCGCCGAACGGCGCGCCCAAACTGCGGGTGGTCAATGGCTGAATCTGCGATACGCGTGCTGCTGGTCGACGACGAAGCGCCGGCGCGCCGGCGGTTGCGCGACCTGCTCGACGATTGCGGCACCGCGCTGCCGATCACCATCGTCGGCGAGGCACAGCACGGACGCGAGGCGCTCGACCTGCTGCAGAGCGCGCCGGCAGACCTCGTTCTGACCGACATCCACATGCCGGACATGGACGGCATCGAGCTCGCGCGCCACCTGCTCAAGCTGCCGCATCCGCCGGTCGTGATCTTCACGACGGCCTTCCACGAGCACGCGGTGCAGGCGTTCGAGGTGAACGCGATCGACTACCTGATGAAGCCGGTGCGCGTGCAGCGCCTGCTTGGCGCGCTGCAGAAGGTGCCGCGGCTGAAGCCGGTCACCGCCGAGAAGCTCGCGCAGCTGCCGGCTTCGGCGCGCCGCTTCCTGTCGGTGACCGAGCGCTCGCGCGTCGTGCTCGTCCCGGTCGACGACATCGTGTACCTGAAGGCGGAACTCAAGTACATCACGATCCGCACGCCGCAACGCGAGTTCCTGCTCGAGGAATCGCTGACCAAGCTCGAGACAGAGTTCGGCACGCGGTTCGTGCGCGTGCACCGCAACTGCCTCGTCGCCCGCGACTACGTCCGCGGTTTCGAGCGGCGCGTCAACGGCGACGGCGACTCGCACTGGGAAGTGCTGCTGACCGGCGTTCCCGAGACGCTGCCGGTTTCCAGGCGGCAACAGTTCGTCGTCAGGGAAGTGGGCAGGGAAGAGGTGTAGAGAAGTCAGATCAGATGGGGTCGCAAGGCTGACGCCGCGACCCCATGGAAGAATCACGATGCGTCTCCGGCGTTCGAGAAGCTGATCAGAGGCGAATCGCGGGCGGAGCCCGACAATTCGCTGGTTGCAACTGCACTTGTTGAGTAGTGCGGCGGTCCGCGTTTCGTGCGGACACGGTACACTTGCATCCGCACCAACTCCTCCCCGTTCACGCCATGCGCACGCTCGTCTGCGGCTCGCTCGCCTACGACACCATCATGGTGTTCCCCGACCATTTCTCGCGGCACATCCTGCCGGAGCAGGCGCAGGTGCTTTCCGTGTCGTTCCAGATCGGCGAGATGCGCCGCGAATGGGGCGGCTGCGCCGGCAACATCGCCTACAACTTGAAGCACATCGGCGGCGAGCCGGTGGTGATGGCGACCGTCGGCGACGACGGGGTCGACTACCGCGAGCGGCTCGACGCGTTCGGCATCGCCGTCGACGGCGTCCGCCACGTTCCGGGCGCGTACACGGCGCAGGCGTTCATCATCACCGACCTCGACGACAACCAGATCACGGCGTTCCATCCGGGCGCGATGAACTTCTCGCACCAGAGCCGCGTCGGCGACGTCGAGGGCATCCGCCTCGGCATCATCGCGCCGGACGGCAAGGAGGGGATGCGCGCGCACGTCGAGCAGTTCGCGCAGGGCGGGATCCCGTTCGTGTTCGATCCTGGCCAGGGGCTGCCGCTGTTCGACGGCCCCGAGCTGCTCGCGATGATCGAGAAGGCGCGCTACGTCGCCGTCAACGACTACGAAGGCCGCCTGCTGGCCGAGCGCACCGGCGTGCCGCTCGCCGGCATCGCCGAGATGGTCGACGCGCTGATCGTCACGCTGGGCGGCGATGGCTCGGTGATCCATGCCGGCGGTGCGACGTTTCCCATCCCCGCCGCGAAGCCGGCGGCGGTCGTCGATCCGACCGGCTGCGGCGACGCCTACCGGGCCGGCCTGCTGTACGGCATCGCGCACGACTGGGACTGGGACCGCACCGGCGGCCTAGCGTCTGTGCTGGGCGCGCTCAAGATCGCGTCGCGCGGCGCGCAGAATCACGCGGTCAGCCGCGATTCCGTCGACGCGCTGTATCACGCGACGTTCGGCGCGCACGTGTGGTGAGCGCCGCAGGGCCGTCCCAAGGCGCTCGCCCCCTGGGGGGAGCGGCGCGCAGCGCCGTTCGGGGGGGTTCTTGACCGCGCGCGAGCGGAAGAAGACCAATCCGCTGCCGGTGCGCTGCTACCGGTGGACCCGCACGTGCGTGCACGTGCTGGCCGGCATCGCCACGACGATGGTCGTGTTTCCGCTGGTCAGCGATGCGCGGCGGCGCGCGCTGGTCAAGCGCTGGAGCGGCCGCCTGCTGAGCATCCTCGCCGTCGAAGCGAGGATCGAAGGCGAGCTGACGCGCGGCGGCAACGTGATGGTCGTCGCCAACCACATCTCGTGGCTCGACATCTTCGTGCTCAACGCGCACCACCCGGTGCGCTTCGTCGCGAAGTCCGAGATCGCGAAGTGGCCGGTCGTCTCGCAGCTGATCCGCGGCGCCGGCACCGTGTTCATCGAGCGCGAGCGTCGCCGCGACACGCATCGCGTCAACCACCAGATGGCGCAGGTGCTCGCCAACGGCGACGTGGTGGCGATCTTCCCCGAGGGCACGACCACCGACGGCACCGACGTTCTGCCGTTCAAGAGCTCGCTGCTGCAGCCGATCGTCGAGGCGGACGGGCACGTGCAGCCGATCGCGATCCGCTACCGGACGCCCGACGGCGAGCGTTCGTTCGCGCCGGCCTACGTCGGCGACACGACGTTCCCGGAATCGTTCTGGTCCGTGTGCGGTGCCCGCGCACTGACGGTGGAACTGATCGCGACGCCGGCACTGCCGGCGCGCGACCGCCATCGGCGCGAACTGGCGCGCATGGCCGAGATTTCTATCCGAATGGTTTTGGTTGAACCGGCGAGCGCGAAGGCACCTGGTACAGGCGACGATCCGGCAGCCTGACGCCGGTCAGCGTGCCGCCCCACAGGCAGCCGGAATCGAGCATCAGGACGTTCGGCGCGAGCTTCAGGTCGAGCGTCGACCAGTGGCCGCAGACGATCGTCGCGTTCGCCGAACGCCGCCCCGGATGCTCGAACCACGGCAGGAAACCGTCGGGCACGTGCGCCGGGCCCCGCTTTTCGGCGAGCTCCATCGTGCCGTCCTCCGTGCAGAAGCGCAGCCGCGTGCAGGCGTTGACGACGGCGCGCAGCCGGTCGTGGCCGGCGAGGTCGTCGCGCCAGCGGCGCGGCTCGTCGCCGTAGAGGACGCCCAGGAACTCGTGCGCGCGGTCGCTCGCGAGCATCGCCTGCACCTCGCCGGACAGCGACTGCGCCTGCGCGATCGTCCACGACGGCAGCAGGCCCGCGTGCACCATCACGAGGCCGCCTTCGGCCACGACGAGCGGCCGCGCGGTCAGCCAGGCGACCAGCGCGTCGCGGTCGGGTGCGGCGAGCACCGCATCGAGCGTGTCGTCGCGGTGCGGCTTGCGGTGGCCGGCCGCGATCGTCAGCAGGTGGAAGTCGTGATTGCCGAGGACCGTGACGGCCGCGTCGCCGAGCGCCATGACCTCGCGCAGCACGGCGAGCGAGCCCGGGCCGCGGTTGACGAGATCGCCGACGAGCCACAGCCGGTCTTCGCGCGGCGAAAACCCGATGACGTCGAGCAGCTGGCAGAACTCGGCGTGGCAGCCCTGGATGTCGCCGATCGCGTACAGCGCCATGGATTCGTCGAAGGATCTTCGCAGTGTCGCTGTTAGAATTGCGGCGATTCTAGCGTATTCACCGCGTGTCCTTTCCCCTCAACGCTCCGCAACGCGAGGCCGTCCGCTACTGCGACGGCCCGCTGCTGGTGCTGGCCGGCGCGGGCAGCGGCAAGACCCGCGTCATCACCGCCAAGATCGCGCACCTGATCGAGCGCGGCACCGACCCGGCGCGCGTCGTCGCGATCACGTTCACGAACAAGGCGGCGCGCGAGATGCGCGAGCGCGCGCAGTCGCTGCTGAAGGCGCAAGGCAAGGCGGACGACGCCGCGAAGGTGACGATCGCGACCTTCCATGCGCTGGGGCTCAAGATCCTGCGCACCGACGCGAAAGCGGCCGGGATCAAGGCCGGCTTCTCGATCTTCGATCCGTCCGACCTGGAGAGCATCGTCGCCGAGCTGGTCGCCACGGCCGACCGCGGCCGCACGCGTGCCGCGCAGTGGCGGATCAGCGCGTGGAAGAACGCGCTGGTGACGCCCGCCGCGGCGCTCGCCGCGGCGCAGGACGACGACGAGGCCGCGGCGGCGCGCGCCTACGCGAACTACGACGAGGCGCTGGCCGCGTACCAGGCGGTCGACTTCGACGACCTGATCCTGCGCCCGTTGCGGCTGCTCGAAGGCGACTCCGGCACCGCGCGACGCTGGCGGCAGCGCTGCGCGCACCTGCTCGTCGACGAATACCAGGATACCAATCCGGCGCAGTACCGGCTGTTGCGCGCGCTCACCGGAGACGCGACGCCGTTCACGGCCGTCGGCGACGACGACCAGGCGATCTACGGCTGGCGCGGCGCCACGCTCGACAACCTGGCGGGACTGTCGCGCGACTATCCGAACCTCAAGGTCGTCAAGCTCGAGCAGAACTACCGGTCGACCGCGCGCATCCTGCGCAGCGCGAACGCGCTGATCGGCCACAACGAGAAGCTGTTCGACAAGCGCCTGTGGAGCGAACTCGGCGCGGGCGACCCGATCCGCGTGACGCCGGCCGCCGACGAGGACGCCGAGGCCGAGTCGGTGCTGCACCGGATCCGCGCGCTCAAGTTCGAGCGCCGTGCCGCCTATTCGGATTTCGCCATCCTGTACCGCGGCAATCACCAGGCGCGCGCGCTGGAGACGGCGCTGCGCGCGCAGGGCGTCCCCTACGCGATCTCGGGCGGCCAGTCGATGTTCGACCGCACGGAGATCCGCGACGTCGTCGCGTACCTGCGGCTCATCGCCAACGACGACGACGACCCGGCGTTCGTGCGCGCGCTGACCGTGCCGAAGCGCGGCGTCGGCCAGGCCACGCTGGCGCGTCTGTCCGAACTCGCGGTCGCGCGCGGCGAGAGCCTGTTCGCGGCGGCGTTCGCGCCCGAGTTCGCCGGGAAGATCCCGGCGCGCCAGTTCGAGGCGCTGCGGGAATTCTGCACGATGATCAACGGCCTTCGCTACCGCGCGGAGCGCGAGCCCGCGGGCCGCCTGCTGAACGAGCTTATGGCGGCGACCGGCTACGAGGCGTGGCTGACCGACACGCTCGACAAGCGCGACGCGATCGCCCGGACGCGCAGCGTGCGCGACTTCGTCGACTGGCTGTCGCGCAAGGGCGAGACCGACGGCCGCAACCTGCTCGAACTGACGCAGACGATCGCGCTGATCACGATGCTGGAGTCCGCCGACGGCGACGGCGCGGATGCCGTGCGGCTCTCCACGCTTCATGCGGCGAAGGGCCTCGAGTTTCCGCACGTGTTCATCGTCGGCGTGGAGGAGGGACTGCTACCGCACCGCGAAGCGGTCGACGCCGGCAACGTCGACGAGGAGCGCCGGCTGATGTACGTCGGCGTCACGCGCGCGCGGCAGTCGCTTCACCTGTCGTGGTGCCGCGCGCGCAAGCGGGCCGGCGAGCGGATGACCGGCGTACCGTCGCGCTTCATCGGCGAACTGGCGCAGGAGGACCTGCGCTACGCCGACGTGCCGCTGACGGCGGACGACGCCGCCAGCGAGAAGGCCGCCGGCAGCGAGCGGCTGAAGTCGCTGAAGGCGATGCTCGCGCGCTAGCGTCCGGGCAAACGCGTGTAGAGTGGAAAGCCGACACCGGACGGGGACGCCATGGGATTTGCCGCCAATCACGCCACCGCCTGGCTCGTGCTGATCGCAGCGGGGCTGCTCGAGATCGTGTGGGCGATCGGACTGAAATATGCGGAAGGCTTCACGCGGCCGTGGCCATCGTTGGTGACGCTGGTCGCCGCCGCGGCGAGCTTCTGGCTGCTCGCAGTGGCGATCCGCGTGCTGCCGGTGGGCACCGCGTACGCGGCGTGGACCGGCATCGGCGCCGTCGGCACGGCGACGCTCGGCATGATCCTGTTCCGCGAGCCGGCGACCGCGGCGCGCATCGCGTGCATCGTGCTGATCGTCGCCGGCATCGCCGGACTGAAGCTGCTCGCGACCGAGACTTGAAGGGTGAGCGCAACGTGGCCGTGACTCCCGACAACACGATGCTGGACGGCGGCTGCGCATGCCGCTTCGTACGCTACCGGCTGACGTCGAAGCCGATGTACGTCCATTGCTGCCACTGCACGTGGTGCCAGCGCGAGTCCGGCGCGGCGTTCGCGCTAAACGCGATGATCGAGGCGGATCGCGTGCAGCTCTTGTCCGGCGAGCTCGACGTCGTCGACACGCCGTCGGCGAGCGGCAAGGGTCAGAAGATCTCGCGCTGCCCGAAATGCCGGGTCGCCGTCTGGAGCAACTACGCGGGCGCCGGCGACGCCGTGCGGTTCATTCGCGTCGGTACGCTGGACCAGCCGGATCGCTGTCCGCCGGACATCCACATCTTCACGTCGACGAAGCAGCCGTGGGTCGTGCTGCCGCCGGGAACCCCGGCGGTGCCCGAGTACTACAAGGCGTCGGAAATGTGGCCGGCGGCGAGCCTCGCGCGGCGCGCGGCGCTGATCGCTTCGCGCGGCGCGAAAGGCTGACGAGCGCTACTTCGCCGCGGCGACCATGAAGTTGACGGCGGCCTTCACGTCGGCGTCCGACAGCGAAGCGTTGCCGCCTTTCGCGGGCATGATGCCCTTGCCTTTCAGCGCCGCGTTGTACAGCGCGTCCATGCCGGTCGCGATGCGCGGCGCCCAGGCGGCCTTGTCGCCGAACTTCGGCGCGCCGGCGACGCCGGCGCCGTGGCACGCGACGCAGCCGCTGTCGTAGACCTTCTTGCCGTCGCCCACGGCCGCAGGTGCGGCCGCCGGCGACGCGGCAGTCGCCGCCGCCACCACGGCGGTCGGCGTCTCCGCGCCGGCGTTCAGCATGAACGCAACCGCGTTCTTCACTTCCGCGTCCGAAAGGTCGGCCATGCCGCCGCGCGCGGGCATGCCCGCGTGACCCTTGAGCGCGGACTGGTAGACGGCGTTCAGGCCGAGCTTCACGCGCTTGATCCACGCGGCACGGTCGCCGATCTTCGGCGCGCCGTTGAGGCCGGCTTCGTGGCACTTCGAGCAAACGGCGGCCACGACCTGCTGGCCGGTGCGCTCGGCGGTTGCCGCGACGGCGGGCGCCGCGGCCACGGCGGGTGCCGTCCACGTCGCGCCGGCCTTGCTCGCCATGAACACGACGGCGCGCTTGACCTCGTCGTCGGTCAGGTCGGCGTTGCCGCCCTTCGGCGGCATCGCGCGGATGCCGCCGATCGCGTGCTCGAACGTCAGCTTGTCGCCCTGCGCGATCACCTTGGCCCACGCGGCCTTGTCGCCGAACTTCGGCGAGCCGGCGAGGCCGGTTTCATGACACGTCTTGCAGACCTGGTTGTAGACCTGCTCGCCGGTCAGCATCCCTTTCGGTCCGGCCGCTTCGCCGAGCACGACGGTGCCGACCGGCTGGATGCGCGCGAGCACCATGCTGTCGTTGTCGTGCGAGCCGTGCTCGCCGCTGGTGACGAGCTGCGAGATCAGCGCCGCGAGTGCGATCGGAACGGCGAACGCGAGCAACACGACGATGACGAGCTGCTTCGGTGTCTTGATCGGGGACGAGTGCTCTTCGGTCATGGTCGCGGCTTGAAGCGTAGAGGGGGCCGGCAAGGCCGGTTCAATCGGCGATTATACCGGCCCGGCCCTGCCTCGGGTAAGGGCATTGGACGGGGCCGACGCCCAGCGGCTACAATTGCCGGCTGCGCGCCCGTAGCTCAGTTGGATAGAGTATTGGTTTCCGAAGCCAAGGGTCACAGGTTCGAATCCTGTCGGGCGCGCCATTCTCTCGCTGTTGCACAATCCCTTTTCTGGCCATCGGGTTATACCGGAGGGCATGGCCAAGGGTCTCAACATTTTCACCGGCGTGGAGCGGACGCCAGCGGCACTTCGATGGATGCTCAACCAGCGCATGTATCTTCACGGCGAGATCGTGAAGCTGGAAAAGCTGGTCGCCGACGCGCCGGCTAGACTCGCAACGCTACGGGCGAAGCTGTCCGCCGTGGACGAAACGATTCGCCTGCACGATCTGCACGTCGACCTAGGGCAATTGCCACCCCGACAGAGGAAGACGGCCATCCGGGTGGCGTTGCCCTACGGGGCGCTCGCGAAGACCATCTGGGCGACCCTACGCAAGAATGGCAATCAGCCGCTGAAAACGTCTCGCTTCACGCAAGCGCTTATCGTCGCCTACGAGGTTCCGGTCGACAAGGAGACCATGCACGCCCTGCGTCAGATGATGACCTCGGCGCTAAACGGTATGGTGAGGAAAGGCCACCTGCGACGGTTGCATTCCGGAGTGGGCCCCGGGGAAGGAATTTGGGCGCTCACCGAGTACGGTAACGAGCACGTTCCTCGGGCGAAGCGGTCCTACCGCGGGGCTCACGCCGCACTTGCCGCGGCTGAACGCTCGTCTAATCAAACGACGACCGCGCTAACGGTGCCGCCAGTCTGCAGTGGCAATGTCTGACCGCGCTGGCTGCAGCAAAACGCGCACTTAGAGCGTCTACAAGACCAGTTCGAGGTCGCCCGCGCGACGTGTTCCCTGCCAGTACCCGCGCCACCAGCGGGATCGCCCCGAGCGTAGCGCCATCTGCAGAAGGGACAGCACTTTCTCGTTCTGGGACCGTCTCCGCATATCCTCGCGCCAGACGCACTCGTTGAGATACTCGGCAAGGTAGTGTGGTGTCATTCGGTGCAATTGCCCGCGCCACATCCGCTTCGCGCGCGCCCAGAAGCTTTCGGCTTGGTTGTTGGTAGTCCCGTCCTTGGCGCGATACACGAGGTTGTGATTAACCGTCCGATGGTCGTAGATACGCCCGTATTCGGAAAACGCTCCGCCCTCGTCCGTCATTACGGTGCTTCCCGGTACGATATATCTTCGCGCGAGTTCGTTCGCTACGACGGCGTTCTCACCCCCAACTACTTCGATGACAGTGCGGCGCGCACCCTTGCCCTTGCCCGCATACAGTTCACGCAGGACCATGACGATTCGCCTGTTCGGGTGAAATGATCTCGCGTCCTCGATCCGGCCTCTGGGGCGGCGCGGCTTCTTATTGCGCCCGCTATGTTCATTCGGGTCACGAGGGCGGCCGCAGAAGTGCGAACCATCAACGTGTACAACTCCGCTAAGTGGTGTGAGGTCTCGGGTATTCCAAAGCGTCTCGCGCAGCTTGTGCAGAAGAACGAAGCCCGTTGTGTAGGCAATGCCCAACGTGTTGCTGAATGCCGGCGCCGATATCCCCTTAGCGTTGCTGACGAACAGGACCAGCCCGCGCAGAATGTCCTTGAACGAGAGCTTTCGGTCTTGGAATTTCGTCCCCGACGTTACGGAGAATGTGCGCCCGCAACCCTTGGACTTACACCGCCATTGGCGACGGGACGTGATCGAGTAATGCTGATCCACCGTCCCGCACTCGGGACACACCTGTTCGCTGCCGGGGCCCCAACGCATCGCGACGAAGAGGTCGTAGCATTCCTCTTCGGACATGGCATCGACGGTGCGCAAACTGAAATTCCGCGCCTCCTTCAACAGTAGTGGGTGAGCGGCCATAGTGTGTGGCCGCTACGACTTCGCAATGCGCTGCGCCAAGGCGTTCTCCAAGAACGTCGGATGAACAGCGGCGCACGCCTGAGGTGGTCTCGAAGACCGCCAAGCGTGGCCGACCGTGCCGGACATCGGCAGCGGGCGCAGCGCAGGGGGAATTTGGGCAAAGCCCTCCCCGCAGAGTGTCGAACTTGACAATCCGTCCCTGCGGGCACAACATTGGTGGCACAGGCGGCTCGCTTGTGCACACCCAGGGGCCCAACGTTCGTTACCAGCGGACGTTGGGCCCCGTGCTTTTCGGCGCCCCGAATCTGTCGCTTTGGTCTAGGTGTCCGTAGGTCTCACCTCCGATCTTTCTGCTCGCCACGCGGAATCTGCAGTTCGGCCGAGTCCCGGGAGCGCTGGGCAGCCACCCATTCGAATACCCACAACTGCGGCCACCGCCGTAACCGCCCGATACGGATATGAGCGGGCGCCTTACCTTGCCTAATCATTTGTTCCAGCTTTCCCGGCGAGACGGCCAAGAACTTGGCCACCTCGCAGGCTTTAAGCAGGCGATCCATGTCGGGTCACTTTCGTGCCAATGAGTAGCAACGCCTCCCTTTTAGCCGCTGTTTCGCGCAAAATGAAGCCCACATGCAAACAGCAAAAGTGAAATAGGCCCGCGACGCTATGGTCAGCATTGAATTCACCGACGCTGGTCATCCCGATTGAAGGAGGTGCGCCTGCGACTGCCTCGCGCCAGGTGGCTAGACGCGCGACGGGGTCCCCCGACTCTCCGGGCCGCAATCGAACACGGCTGGCACTTCTTGCACAACGCAGCGTTGATTGGCGACCGGGCTGGACGTTTTAGATTTAACCTCTTTGCCCCGTTCGAACTCGAACCACCGAAGATTGACTGGGAGCACTACGAGCACCGCGTAGGAAGGATCGTGGCGGTGCTCGGTGTCGAGCCGCGTAAGGTCGGCGGTGAGTGGCATGCGTTGGGCTCTGTCGCGATTTCGCGCCTTACTGCGCGAATCAGTCCGCGCAACGTAAACCGGCGCGTGGGCCGCTCCCTATTGCGTCAATTGGTGTACGAAGCGCGTGACGCGGCAAAAATGGAATCTAGGTACGCGGAGAGTCACCGGACTGTCGATACATTTGGCTCGCCGCGCTATGTCTTTCGAGTGGGATACGGTCACGCCATGAGGCTTGACCCCACTGGCGAGCCCTCCCGGCGTGTCGCAGTCGGACTCGCGCTAATCGGCATCGCCGGGCTTCCATGTTTGGAGTTTAAGCAGTGCGGTCTTTGCTTCCGGTTGGCGCTTCCGGGGTACAAGTATTGCGCAAAGCACGAACAGTCCATTCTCGTCGGCCGGACACCATCGTTACGCGCACACGCAGCACGAACCGGGCGAAAGGCACGCGCCGTCCTCGACCAATCCGGCAAGAGCGTGAAAGTTTCATTTGACATCGTGTCTGGATGGTCAGAGTTGGCACATATACTTTGGCCATCAGCGCACGAGAATGAGAGAGCGGTGATGCGGGAGGTTCGCGAGACGCTAAATGCGTCGCCACGCGTTTGCCGAATACTCGGCGCCAGCGCCTCCCTGCGAGGCAATCAACTTGTGGAAGCGTTGCGCCGCCGCTTGGACCCAATCGAGCGGCGGCTCGAAATTTGGCCCGAGAAGATACGTCGAGCGGAAGTATGGCTTGGGGCCGAGGAACAGGTCTCGCCTGGAACGCGCGGAATCTCGCCGAAAACGACAGCCCGAATCGCAGAGGCAGAAGGCTTGGCCAAAACGGGACTGGGTTTGCAGGAGATCGCGAGTCGCCTTGGTATCGGGCCAAGCGCAATTTCCAATTGGATCGCTCGCGGCCGTGCGCCAGGGCTTGCTAGGCTACGTCGTCGATCGTGAAGTACGGGGCGCCACAACAAGAATTCAGAATTCGGCATACCAAGAAGTAGAGCCTACCAGTCAATTGCCTGGCCTTCAGGTGCGCTTGCCAGTATGCCGACAGCGGCTCGTTGATTGCGAAGTGCGAACGCGGTCTAATGCCTGCAACAAGGCGGTGGGGAGCCGTACGCTGCGATGGGGGGGTATGCGAACTATCGACCCCAAGGCGACGTTCCATGTGTGAAATAACAGACGTTCGCGCCGTGCTATTCAACGTGCCCGCTTGCTATCGCCTCGATCTCCAGCGGAAGAACGCCACGGCCGCAAAGACCGATGCGACGAACCCTGCGCTGTTGAGCACGGCGCCCGCATATCGCCAGAACTCCGATGGCCACAGGGCGGGGTCCGCGCTGAACGCATTGACGACCGCCCCGAGGCCGAGCAGCCCCGCCGCGATCGTCACAAGCAGGTAGACGATCGGCCAGCGAGACACCGCGACGACAAAGCCGACCGCGATGACCATCAGCACGACCGCGCCGGCGACCGACGCCGTTGGCCCAATGGCGCGCTGACCCTGCGCGATCAGGTAGACCCCGGCGAAATTCCAGATCGCCGACAGGATCGCCCAGGCCACCTGCGCGGGCAGCGCACGGCTCACCGCGCCGCGAAGCGAATCGGTCATCGTTCCCGCCGTCTTGCCGGCCCCGCGACGGGGACCATCGGTCTCTCCGCAATCAATGGTCGTGCTTGTGCGCAAGCAGCTCGACGAGACGCTCGCCGGCAATGCGGGTCAATTCCGGGTCCTCCGGCAGCGCCGTCGTGCGCCGCGGGTCTGCCGTGCCGGCGCTCGCCTTCGTCGCCTCGGCGTTCTTGACCGGCAGCACGCGGCCTTCGTGGACCGTGCCCCAGACAGCGATGTCCTTGATCTTCAGCGGATCGGACGTGACCGGGTTCTCGGCGAGGATCGTGAAGTTCGCGAGCTTGCCCGCGACGATGCTGCCCACGTCCTTTTCCTGCTGCAGCGAGTAGGCGGCGTCCAGCGTAACGGCCTTCAGCGCACCGAGCCGACTCACGCGTTGCTCGGGCCCACGAACGTTGCCGTCGTTGGTCACGCGGTTCACGCCCGCCCACATGAGCAGGAGCGGCTGTCCGGGCGCCATCGGCATGTCGGAGTGATACGAGTACGAGATGCCCGCCCGCTCAACGTCGCCCATTCGCACCATGTTGTCTGCGCGCGCGGGGTCGAGACCGTTGGTCCGGTAGTTGTCCGCGAGTGCGACCGGGTAGTAGGGGTTGCCGCTCACGATGGCGCCCAAGCGCTTGATGCGGGCGACCTGGTCCGGCGTCGAGATCGCGAAGTGAATGATGACCGTGCGGTGATCGGCGCGCGGCTTGCGGCGGATGTTCTGCTCGAGCTGATCGAGCACCATGTCGAGCCCGGCGTCGCCGTTGACGTGGACGTGCAGCTGGTAGCCGGCGTCCCAGTAGACCCTCATCGTGCGGGCGAAGAAGTCGGGGTCCATCATCCACTCGCCCTTGTGGCCGTCCTTGTAGCCGTCGCGCACCTGCATCGCCTGCGAGAAAATCGCGCCGTCGGCGAAGAGCTTCACCTGCTTCGGCAGATAGGCGGTCATGCCCTGTCCCCACCCCAGGAACTTCTCGCTCTCCGCGATGACCTGGTCGTCCTTGAAGGCGCCGGTTATCGACTTGCCATCAACGATGAAGTAGAAGCGGAACGGCGACGACGGATCGCTCAGCACCGCGTTCTGCGCGTCCTGCAGCTTCTTCGAAGCAAGGCCGCCGGGCTCGCTCCCCAGCGTCACGCCGTTAGTGTGGTAATAGGACCTGACGAACTCGAGACCCGCGCGCAGGCGTTCGGGCGTTGCGATGGCCGGGGCGATCAGCGGCATGACGCCGAACGCGCCCTGCTCCCAGTAGTGGGCGTTCGGGAAGTCGGACTGCTTCTTGATGCTGTCGCTCTGCTTGTCGAACCACTCCTTGGTGACGTTGTATTTCTTCTCGGCCGCCGTGTTGAGGTAGAACTCGTGCGCGGAGCGGTGCCAGACGATGATGGGCCGCGTGGCGCTGATCTTGTCCAGATCGGACTTCTTGAGCTCGCCGTGGAAGTACTGGTGGTAGCCCCACGTCAGCAATACCTCGTTCGGGTCCTTCAGGGCCGCGTTGGCCTCCGCCAGTCGCTTGAGATAGTCGTCCCGGCTCTTCGCTGCCTTCGACGTGCCCTGTGGGAGCACCCAGTCTTCGATGGCGATGATCGTGGAGGTCATTGTCAGCGCCGCCAGCAGCGGGTGGTCGTGCTGCGCAATGAAGCCGGGCACGATGACCTGGTTGGCGAAGGTCGTGTTCACCGTGTACGGCTGCTTACCGGCCGCTGCTTTGAGTTCGTCGAGTTCGCCGACGGCGAGGATCCGATCCCCGACCACGGCCACGGCGTGGGCGGCCGGTCGCGCCGGATCGAGAGTCACGATCTCGCGCGCTTGATAGATCACGATCTCGGGAAGTCCGCTCGCAGCCGCTGCGATGTCCTGCAGGGAAGCCTCCTCCGCCCACGCAGGTCTCACGAGCAGGGCCATAGCGGTCGAAACCCGAAGGGCCGCCGTGGCAAGCCCGCGCAAATTCATCGTCAAATTGTTCTCCCTGAGTGCGCCGCGCAAAGACCCTGGTTTCGGCGGGGGCATTTTCCACGAGCGGCGTCTTTGTGGCAACTGGACAAACGGTTTCCCCCCATCCGCCGGTCGCGACACGCACAATCCCTTCGTATCGTTGCGCCCGCAGCCTACGCGCGGTCGGCCCCGGGTTGCGCACCAGGAAGCCGGCGACCCGCTTTCGAGGAAGCCGCGAGTCAGCCTCGAACTACCGCTTGTGGCCGACTGCGGTCATCTCGACGCGTCCGATCAACTGGCGCTATCGACCGGTTCCGGCCGTTCAACTTGCCAGCAAACCAGCCGTTCAGGACCCGCGGCAGTCCCCTCGCCCTTTCCGCGTTCCGCGCGCTTGCGCACGTCAACAACCGGGCGCCAAGCGAGACGGCCAGTGCGCGTTCGGGACTACTTGCATGCGCCGCCATTTTGCTGTAACCTACGAGGTAAATCAAAACAAGCCGCTCACCCGCCGTGGACATCTGCTTTGCAGATTCAAAGCTGGAAAAGGAGTGCAACGATGAGCGCTTGCTTCTTCGGCGGCATGGTGATCGCCGAGCCGTAAAGCTGAAAACGCGATTGGGTGTGTTTCGCGAGGCAAGG
Source organism: Burkholderiales bacterium (assembly GCA_046347755.1). Taxonomy (GTDB): domain Bacteria; phylum Pseudomonadota; class Gammaproteobacteria; order Burkholderiales; family Casimicrobiaceae; genus VBCG01. Next base: position 658,807 of record JAXMFM010000003.1, read on the forward strand.
GCGCTGTCCGATCTCGGTCCTCCTTATGCTGGACCTCATCGGTGCCACGAGCTGAAGGGAAACCGTGCCGGTCAACTATCGGTTGACCTCGACCATCCATACCGCCTGATCTTTCTGCCGAACCATGACCCGACTCCCCTGCGGGAGGAGGGAGGCTTGGATTGGAGCCGAATCACTGCAATCAAGATTCTCGGGATCGAGGATACCCATGAGTGAAAGGAATACGTACACCCCGACCTACGCGTTGGCGCCGGGCGAGGTGTTGCTTGAGCATCTGGAGCATGCGTCGATGTCGCAGGCGGAGTTGTCCGAGCGCGTCGGACTTTCCCGAAAGCACATTAACAAGATCGTTTCGGGAGAGGCTCCAATTGAGCCAGCAACGGCGATCGATCTGGAATCCGTCTTTGGATTGCCAGCAAACATTTGGATGGGGCTTGAGGCCCGCTATCAGGAGGCAAAGGCTCGCATCTCCGAAGCTTCCGAGATGGAGGCGGAGGCTGCTTGGCTGGAACGAATCCCGGTTCGGGCAATGCAGAAGCTGAAGTGGATACCCAATGTGCGTGGTGATGTTGAGCTAGTGAAATCGCTGCGTGAGTACTTCGGAGTTGCGTCTCTGGACTTCCTTCCCGAGGTCTGGGGCAAGGTATCGGCCGCCTATCGAAAGACAGACGGATTCGGGAATCAGCAATGGGCGCTCTTAGCTTGGCTCCGACAGGGCGAGAAGGAGGTGCTCAATCGGAAATGCGCTGCCTTCGACCCGGCGCGTGTAAAGGGGGGGTTGGACGAACTCAAGCAGTATTCCCTTCTACCCGAGGTTAAATTCATTCCGCCTCTTGTTGAGCACTGTTCCTTGTTGGGTATTGCGCTTGTGTTTGTCCCGGCGCCCCCGGGTGCCGGAGCAAGTGGCGCCGCTCGCTGGATCAACAAAGACAAGGCGCTTATTCAACTGAGCCTGCGTTACAAAACTGACGATCACCTTTGGTTCACGTTCTTTCATGAGGTAGGACATCTACTCCTGCACGGCAAGCGCTTCCAGTTTGTCGACTTTGATGGCGGAGATGCGACCTCTTCCTGCGAGTTGGAAGCCAACGAATTTGCCGCGACGAGCTTGATTCCTACGGAGGCGCTTGATGAGTTCGTTCGCACGAACGATTTTTCTGACAGCGCCGTTCGCGCATTTGCGAACCACCTCCGAATTGCGCCTGGAATCGTGGTCGGACAGCTCCAGAGGAAAGAGATGATTAGATGGAATCAGCTTAACCACCTAAAGCGCAGGTTCGCTTGGAGCGAAACGGCTCGCTGAGCTTGGCAGCCTATTGCGCAATCGCGGAGCAACGAATCTGAAATGCAGGCTAGTAGCGCAATGTGGTCACGCTCACGAAGCCCTCTACGCTACCCGGGTAGCAAGGCGAGGTTCGCGCCGTTCATTGCGCGTGCGCTGGAGTTAAATGGTCTTCGGAATCGTCGTTTTATCGAGCCATTCTGTGGGGCGGCAAGCGTATCGATTGCGTTGTTAGAAGTGGGGCTTGTCTCCGAAATTGCCTTGAACGACGCCGACCCGGCAATTGCAGCGTTCTGGGCGACAGTCTTTGACTTGGATGGGGCGCGGTGGCTGGCTGGCCAGGTCCTGCAGATACCTCTCACGCTTGAGGAGTGGGATCGTCAGAAGCGGATGTGTCCTAGCAATTCTCGCGAGGCGGCGTTGCGCTGCCTTTACCTCAACCGCACCTCGTTCAACGGCATCCTGCAGGCGCGCGGAGGCCCAATCGGCGGGCGCTCACAGAAGAACCGGACGCTGGGAGTGCGCTTCAACCGCGAATGGCTCGCCACCCGCATCGCCGAGCTATCGACGCTGCACGAGCAGGTGGTGCGAATCGGCAACGAGGGCTGGGCGCAATTTATGCTGCGGTTTCGAAACAACGCCAACACAATCTATTACCTCGATCCGCCGTTCTATCACAAGGCGGAGCGGCTCTACGTGTGTTGCTTCGACGCGGTGGGACATCGTCGGCTGCGCGACAGCCTCAGAGTTCAGAAAGCCCCGTGGTTGCTCTCCTACGACGATGCGCCGGAGGTGCGCGACCTTTACGGCGAACTCGACCTGCGCTCGCGCGTGATCGACAGCACGTACTCGACCCATCCGATTGGCGGCGGGTCGTTCGTGGGCCGCGAGTTGTTCTACACCAACCTACGCCGCCTGCCGGCGCCGGGCCCGGCCGACGCCGGACACGAGGGCCTCACGGTCCTTAACGGCACCGGTGGGCGCCGAAGCAAGGCCGGCACTGGGCCGGTACGACGCCCCCATTCTGCTGACGGCGACATCCGCCGCCTGACCCTCGGGAGGAACAGATGAGCCTTGTCACCGACGCCATCATGGCGTCCGATAACCCGCTGGCGAAGCTGCTCGACGAGCACAAGACTGCCCACGTGGGCTACGTCTACGGCCTTACCTTCACGGAGGCGATGGTGCTCACCAACGACGCGTGGAAGGAGCGCGTCGCCGGCGTGCCCCACAACAGCTTCCTGATCGCCGCCGGGTTCGACCCGGAAAACTTCACCGCCGCCCACGAGTTCGACCGCGAGGTGGTTCTGCTGCGGGTACTGGAGCCGGTAGTCCTTCCATCCGACCGCGACCTCGTACGGACGGTGATCGAGCACAACCAGCGGCGTACCGAGGGCGAGGTGTTCGGGACCGACCAGCACGACGGCCACGACCCTATCACCCACAACGAGCTGCAGTTCGGCGGTATCCGCTGCCGCATCCTCGGCACCTTCTACATGCAGGACGGGAAGCTGCGGCTGGGCAGCGATCTCGAAAACTACATGTCCTGCACGCGCCTGCGCGTCTTCAAGCCGTCGGCGAAGGCTCTGGAAGCGATCATCAACCACGTCAACCCGGAAACGGCGGTCAAGGCCGCCGAGGAAGCGAAGAAGGCCGGCTTCACTAAGGTGCCAGCGCCGCTAGAGATCGGCAGCGTCCGTTACACGTCCACGGCCCGATTGCACCGGGCGCCGGCGCAGCCGCTGGTGCCCGTGCGGGTGCAGCCCGCCGACTTCTTCGCCCGGCGCACGGCGGTGCTCGGCATGACCCGCACCGGCAAGTCGAACACAGTGAAGACGCAGGTGGCCGCGACCCACCTCGCCGCGAAACGCGGCAGCGTAGTCGTCGGCCAGATCATCTTCGACGTGAACGGCGAGTACGCCAACGCCAACCATCAGGACGACGGCTCGTCGATTGCCGATGTGTTCGTCAACGACACTGTGCGCTACCGCGCCGTGGAAATGCCGGCCGGCTCCGGCTTTCAGGACCTGCGGACCAACTTCTACGCCGAGCCCGCCCAGGCGCTGAATCTCCTGTCCAAGCTCACCAAGGATTCGATCTACCGGGGACAGGGCGACTTGGACGAGTTTCTTGAAAGCTCGCTTGAACAACCGGACCCGGGTGACTGGAGCGCGACGTACCGTTGGCAGGTGATGCGCGCGATCTATCAGTGCATCTTGCACGAAGCCGGCTACGCGCTTCCACCCGGTGGGCTTAACGTGCGCTTCCCCGTGAACGCGGCCATCGTTGCCGCGATAGCGACGGCCACCGGGAAGCCGCCTTTGCCAGCCGCTGGCAAGGGTTACGTGGCGGCGCCCATCGCACAGGTCGTGCAGTGGTTCATCAAGGCCCGGGAGATGAACTACGCCCTGCGTGCCCAACAGCGCGCCGCAGGACAGGACATCGTGGGCCTTGTATCGAGCAGCGGCGATCCGTGGGTTGACCCGAAGATCGAGGCATACCTCAATGTGCTCGCCCGCGAGAATTCGCGAGGCAACTCGATTTACGGGTACCGCACGATTGCTCCACATACCAACTATCACTCGCCGCACCGCACCGCCGACGTGGTGGACGAGATCATCACCCACATGCTCGCCGGCAAGATCGTGATCCTTGATCTCTCTGCCGGCCCAGTCGAGGTGCGCACGGTACTCTCGGAGCGGATTGCCCGACAAATCTTCGACCGCTCGATGGGGATCATGAATGCCGGGCAGCAGCCTCCCAACATGGTCATCTACGTCGAGGAGGCGCACAACCTGATCGGCCGCGAGAGCGAGCTGACCGACACGTGGCCGCGCATCGCGAAGGAGGGTGCCAAGGCGCGCATCGCCTTCGTGTACGCGACGCAGGAGCCGTCCTCGGTACATCCCAACATTCTCAGCAATACCGAGAACTGGTACGTCACGCACCTCAACAACGACGACGAGCTGAAGGCGCTGTCGAAGTTCTACGACTTCGCCGACTTCCGCGACTCGCTCAAGAATGCGCAGGACGTGGGCTTCGCCCGTATCAAGACGCTGTCCTCGCCGTTCGTCATCCCAACACAGATTCACCGCTTCACGCCGGCCACGCTGAAGGCTGAGCTGGCCTCCGTCGAGGCCGAGGTCGCGGCGGCTGAGGCGGCTGCTGCTACGGCGAAGGCGGGTGCCGCGCCGGCCGTTGCCGTGGCGGCCGCGACCCTAAACACGTCGACCTGACTTTGTGATGCCCTACAAGAACCAACAAGCCGGGAAGGGCGGGCACAGCGACATCGTCAAGAACCCCGATGTCGCCGACTTCCTGAAGAACTGCCAGTACATACGCGAACCCTCGGACGACGAGGGCAAGGCGGTGGCGGGCACCTTCACGCCCGCCCCGGCGGGCGTGCTGCCGCTGCCGGAGAAGCTCGCGGCCTCGGACGCCTCGATCTACAACGAGCCCATCAGCGGCAAGTTTCCGAGCACGCAGGTGGGTTACGTTAAGGTGTCGATTGTGCTGATCGACCTCGGCCAGTTCAGCGCGCTCTCCGCGCCGGGCTCGCGCTACGTCGATCCGTTCAAGGTCGCGGCGATGCATCGCAACGCCGACGGCTACGCCTTCTCGCTCCCGGGCAGCAACATCCGCTACGGTGGAGAGAAGAGCGTGCGCGAGGGCTTCCGCAAGCGGGTCTCCGAGCAGTTCTGCGACCCGCGCTACGCCTTCGACAGCAGCGTGGGCTACCGCCTCATCGACACGCTGCTGGTGCTCTCCAAACTCAACGGGACGGCACTCAAGAAGTGCCCAGTGTGCGCCGAGGAGTTCGCCGCGCCGATTGACTTCACGGCGGCCGCGACGACTACGCCGTGCCCGAAGTGCGGCACGACACTGTATGCGACCGACGTGCTGCACATGCACGAGGAGATCAGCGACTTCGGCAGCAACGCGACGGTGATCACCCGCTTCATGAACGTGATCGAGCACGTCATGATGGCGACGCTGATCCGGATGTTGGCGGACAAGCTGCCGGAGACGCTGTCCAAGATCGGCTTCGTCATCGACGGGCCTTTGGCGCTGTTCGGCCGCCCGGCGTGGCTCCATCGTCCGCTGATGGCGATGTACCAAGACATCGCAGCGATGCTTGCCGCGCAGGGTTTGGAACCCCCGGTGATCATGGGACTGCAGAAGGACGGCGTTGTAATGGATCATGCACGCAGCGTGCAGCGGTTCCTCGCCCCGAACAGCTACCGGCCGGTGGACGACAACTACCGGGAGCAGTGGATCAGCGGCAAGCCATCTGAGGCCAAGACCCACGGCTCGGAGACCTACTACGGGCAGGACTTCATCTTCAAGACCGAGCGCGGCGGAGTGTTTTGCGTGGGCCTCCCTTACCCAATGCGAGATAAGGGAAACGAGGCGGTCTTCTCAGTCCAGAAGACCGAGGTACATCGCTACGGTGACCGCATCGGGCGCGCCTTCGACGTGGTGCGTGAGTTCGAATTCGACCTCTACGAGAACTCGATAATCCCGGTGGCGCTCGCGCACCGCCACGCCTCCATAAGTCTCGTCCCCGGCGGCAAAGTGCTCGACTTGGTTACCCGGGTCGGCCTTGGCGGCTAGTCTGGAACGTTTCCGGTGCCGAAATGGTTAAGATTCGGGTGGGTCCGGCGGCGGCGTCGCATCTCGGACGATTTCTTGCCGCGTACCCAGCACGAAGGGGCTTGTGACCTGAAAATTTAATCTTGCATTAACCCATTGAATTTATGGGATTTATGCATCAGCTAATGAATGGCGGTCGGGCGCGCCACTTCCCTTGGGTCCATGCCGGTCGCATTGCTCCCGTTCGATGGCCGCCGTTCACCGTGCGTGGGCCGTCGCGTGAAGAATTCCGGAGCGGACCATGCCCTATGAATTCGACTGGAGCGCGGCGCTGGGCTGGAAGGTCTGGCTGTCGGCCCTGTCCATCACGCTCGGCTACGCCGTGATCACGATCCTCGGCGGCCTGCTGATCGGTGTCTTCGTCGGCGTCGCCATGCTGTCCAGGCGTTGGTGGCTGGGCGCGCCGGCGAGCGGCTACGTCCAGCTCTTCCGCTGCACGCCGCTGATGGTCCAGATCGTCTGGTTCTACTATGCGCTGCCGATCATCGCCGGCTTCTCGATCCCGGCCTGGTTCGCCGGCGGGCTTGGCCTTACGCTGTACATGGGCGCCTTCTGTTCCGAAATCTTCCGCGCCGGCGTGATCTCGATCGACAAGGGACAGTGGAACGCCGCCAGGGCGCTCGGGATGAGCCAGCGCAGGATGATGCGCCACATCATCCTGCCGCAGGCCGCGCGCCGAATGGTCCCGCCGTTCGTCAACCAGTCGGTCCTGCAGCTGAAGAACACGTCGCTGCTCTACGTCGTGGCCGTACCCGACCTCATGTACCGGAGCTACGAAATCGCGTCCAGCACGTTCCGGCCGCTCGAGACGTACACGGTCGTCGCCGTCATCTACTTCGTCATCCTGTATCCGCTGACCAAGATCGCCAAGCGGCTGGAAGCCCGCGCGGACCGCTGACGAGCCTCCGATGCCTGTCCCGCCCGACGACGCGAAAGGCCCCGGCCCGATGATCCGGCTCACGGACATCCGCAAGCGCTATGGAGCGCACGACGCGCTCACCGGCCTGTCGCTCGACGTCGACCAGGGAACCGTCCACGTGCTGATCGGACCGAGCGGCTGCGGCAAGTCGACGCTCCTGCGCTGCATCAACCTGCTCGAGCAGCCGGACTCCGGAACGGTGAGCGTGGGCGCCGACAGCTTCGCGTTCGCGCCGGGCGCGCCGATGCCGCCGGCGCGCGTGCTCGAGCGGTTTCGCAGCCATCTCGGCATGGTCTTCCAGCAATTCGACCTGTTTCCGCACATGACGGCGGTCGAGAACGTGATGGCCGGCCCGCGCCTCGTGCGCAACATGCCGCGGAAGGCGGCGCGCGAACTCGCGATCGGACTGCTCGCCAAGGTCGGCCTCGCCGACAAGGTGGACGTCTATCCGCGCAACCTCTCGGGCGGACAGGCGCAGCGCGTCGCGATCGCCCGGGCCATGGCGATGGAACCCGAGGTCATCCTCTTCGACGAGGCAACCTCCGCCCTCGACCCCGAACTCGTCGACGAGGTCCTGAAGGTCATGGCCAGCCTCGCGCGCGAGGGCAAGACCATGATCATCGTCACCCACGAGATGGCGTTCGCGCGCGACGTTGCCCATCGCGCGAGTTTCATGGACGCCGGCGCGATCGTCGAGGAGGGGGACGCGACCGAACTGTTCGCCCGGCCGCGCAACCCGCGCACCCAGGCGTTCCTGTCCCGATTCCACATGCGGGCCGGCGGGTGAAATCCGCGGACGCGGCGCGCGTTCAGAACTGGACGGCCGGAGGCAGCTGCGACGTGTCGAGCCCGAACTTCTCCATCGCGTTGAAGATCACCTTCTTGGCGGAGCCGTCGGCGCGATAGGCCAACGCCCACTCCTGCAGGAAGTTCGCGAAGCGGTCGTCGCCGTCCCGGCGCGTGCCGCCGTACGACGGGGCATCGTTCGTAGGCTGGAGGACGGCCATGCTGCCGAGGCTCTTGTTGGCCTTCAGCGCACCGAGGCCGGTCAGCACCGTCGTCACGAGCGCGCTCGAGTTGCGGGACTGCACGTCGAGGACCGCTTCCCCCATGCCCTTCATCGCGCGGATCTGGGCGTTCGGCAGCATCTTGCGAGCGACCTGCTCGTCGGTCGTGCCCATCACGACCGCGACCTTGACGTCGGGCTTGTCGAAGTCGGCCCATCGGTCGCCGATCTCGAGTCCCTTCGCCTTGAGCACCACGCTGGGCAGCGAGTACAGCGGCCCGGCGAGGTGGACCGCCTTCTTGCGCTCCTCGGAGAAACTCAAGCCGAAGAACGCATCGACCTTGTCCGCCTGGAGGTCCAGGATGATCGTCGTGAACGACGTCTCGACCCACTCGACCTTGATGGCCTTGCCCATCTTCTTCGACAGCGACCTGGCGAGGTCTTCACCCATCACCGCGGAGAAGCCGACCCACTTGCCGTCCTCCTGCCAGAAGTAGGGAGGCCGGGCCGGGATGACGCCGATGCGCACCGCGCCGCGCTCGACGATGGCGTCCCACGTCGACGAAGCGGCGATGGCGGGCAGGCTGGCGAGCGCTCCCGCCAGCGACAGGATTGCCACGCCAACCGACCGACGCAACTTGAGCAGCGATTTCATCAGCGATCCCCTCATTACATATTTCCGATGCAAACGGCCATTTTGCTCATAAAACGCGCGCCGGCCGGTTTTGTCAAATGTGCTTCCACGCCTATTTCGCCGGCGCACGCAGTTTCGCGACCATGGCCGGCGTCGCGTTGGGCGCCGCCTTGTTGCCCCAGCTCGTCCGCACGTAGTTGGCGATCTCGGCGACCTGCTGGTCGGTGAGCTGCGTGTTGAACGCCGGCATCGCGACGAAGCCCGCGCGCGCCGCGATGCCGCGGTCGACGACCTTCAGGATGTTGTTCGGATCGGCGGCGAGCACGACGGGATTTCCGGCGAGCGGCGGAAACACGCCGGGGATGCCGCGGCCAAGCGCCTGGTGGCAGCCGCTGCAGTTGTCGGAGTACAGCTGCGCGCCGCGCGCCTTCGACGGGTCCGGCGCCACGCGGCCGGTGCGCAGCCGCGAATCGGGCGGCAGCAACTTCAGGTATTCGGCCATCGCCAGGCGGTCGGCATCGGACAGGTAGGAAAGGCTGTTGCGGATCACCTCGGCCATGGGCCCGAGCGTGGTCGTCTTGTCCTTCGCCACGCCGGTCTTCAGATACGTGGCGATCTCGTCGTTCGACCACGACCCCAATCCGGTCGCGATGTCGGACGTCAGGTCGAGCGCGAACCAGCCGTCGATGACGGCGCCGGAAAAGTCACGGCTCTTCTCGATGCCGCCCATCAGGTTGCGCGGCGAGTGGCAGTCGCTGCAGTGGCCCAAACCCTCGACCAGGTACGCGCCGCGGTTCCACGACGCGGGCTTCGCCGGGTCGGGACGGAACGTGCCCTCGCTGAAGTAGAGCTCGCGCCACGCGCCCATCGCCCACCGCTGGTCGAACGGAAAATGAAGGTGGTTGACGTCGACCGCGTTGCGCACCGGCTTGACCGTGCGCAGGTATGCATAGATCGCGTCGACGTCGGCGCGCGTGACCTTCGTGTAGAAGTCGTACGGCATGGTCGGGTACATGTCCTTGCCGCGCCTGTTGATGCCGTCGTGCAGCGCGCGGTAGAAGTCGTTGCTCGACCAGCGGCCGATGCCGGTGTCGGGGTCGGGCGTGATGTTCGGCGACAGCATGTAGCCGAACGGCGTGTCGAGGCGCAGGCCGCCGGCGAACGGCAGGCCGCCGGGCGCCGTGTGGCACGACACGCAGTCACCGGCGCGCGCCAGGTATTCGCCGCGCTCGACCGGTGTCTGCGCGGACGCCGGGCGCGTGCACGCCGACGCGATCAGCAGCACGGTGACGAAGGTGGCGGCGGGCCTGGCGGTCATCGAGGTCTCCGATCTTGGGACCGGCCAAGGATACTTGCGTTGGCGCCGCCGCGCGACTCGTCGTCGTCCGGGGCTGCTAGACTGCACGACAGCCTGCGCATCCCGATCGTACCGCCATGAGACCCGCCGTCGCTGCGCCGGACCCTGGAGCCGTCCCGGACGAGCCGCCCGAGCCGCGCGAGGTCGAGGCGTTCCGCGCGCTGATCCTGTCCAAGCTCCGCTACATGGTGGCGAAGGAGCCGTCCCACGCGCGCGAGCACGACTGGCTGGTCGCGACGTCGCTGGCCGCGCGCGACCACGTGATCGACCGCTGGAGCGAGACGACGCGCCGCACGTACCGCGACGGCCGCAAGCGCGTCTACTACTTTTCCCTCGAGTTCCTGATCGGCCGCATGCTGTTCGACGCGCTGTCCAACGTGGGTCTCGCCGGTACCGCGCGAGCGGCGCTGGACGAGCTCGGCGTCGACTTCGGCAAGCTGCGGCAGCTGGAGCCGGATCCCGCGCTCGGCAACGGCGGGTTGGGCCGGCTCGCCGCGTGCTTCATGGAAAGCATGGCCACGCTCGGCATTCCGGCGCACGGCTACGGCATCCGCTACGACCACGGCATCTTCCGTCAGGTGCTGATGGACGGCTGGCAGACGGAGTTGCCGGAGGAGTGGCTGGTCTTCGGCAACCCGTGGGAATTCGAGCGGCCCGAGGTCATGTACGCGGTCGGCTTCGGCGGCAGCGTCGAGCCGGCCGGCGACGACGGGCGCGCGGTGTGGCGGCCGGCCGAGACGGTCGACGCCGTCGCGTTCGACACGCCGATCCCCGGATGGCGCGCGCGGCACGTCAACACGCTGCGGCTGTGGTCGGCGCGCGCCGCCGATCCGTTGCGGCTGTCCGACTTCAACCGCGGCGACCACGTCGGCGCGCTCGCCGACCGCGTTCGGCTGGAGGCGATCTCGCGCGTGCTCTACCCGAGCGACGAGACCGCGGCCGGCCAGGACCTGCGGCTGCGGCAGGAGTTCTTCTTCGCGTCCGCATCGCTGCAGGACCTGATCCGGCGGCACAAGGCGCAGCACGGCGAGCTCGCTTCGCTGCCCGACCACGCGGCGATCCAGCTGAACGACACGCATCCGGCGATCGCGGTTCCCGAGTTGATGCGCCTGCTCTACGACGAGCACCGGATGCCGTGGGACGCCGCGTGGAGCATCGCCACGCGCGTGTTCAACTACACGAACCACACGCTGCTGCCGGAGGCGCTCGAGACGTGGCCGGTCGCGCACCTCGAGCGCCTGCTGCCGCGCCACCTGGCGCTGATCACGCGCATCAACGCGCAGCACTTAGACCGCGTCGGCGGCGACGGCGCGTTCCGCTCGTCGGTCTCGCTGATCGACGAGGCGGGCGGGCGCCGCGTGCGGATGGGCCACCTGGCGTTCGTCGCCGCGCACCGCGTCAACGGCGTGTCGGCGCTGCACACGGACCTGATGCGCGCGACGGTGTTCCGCGACCTGCACGCGTGCTATCCCGAGCGGATCGTCAACAAGACCAACGGCATCACGTTCCGGCGCTGGCTGTTCGAAGCCAATCCGGCGCTGACCTCGTTGCTGGTGGACACCGTTGGCGCGCGGGCGCTGGTCGACCCGGACGCGCTGGCGGCGTTCGCCGCGCACGCCGGCGATCCGTCGGTGCGCGAGCGGTTCCGCGTACTGCGGCGCGCCAACAAGGTCGCGCTGGCGCGCCTGACCGCCGAGCGGCTGGGCGTGAGCCTCGACCCGGACGCGCTGTTCGACGTGCACGTCAAGCGCATCCACGAATACAAGCGGCAGCTGCTCAACGTCATGCAGACGATCGCGCTGTACCACGCGATGCGCGACGATCCGCAGCGCGACTGGGTGCCGCGCGTGAAGATCTTCGCCGGCAAGGCCGCGGCCGGCTATCGGCAGGCGAAGCTCGTGATCAAGCTGATCCACGACGTCGCGCGGGTCGTCAACGGCGACCCGGCGATGCGCGGGCGGCTGGCGATCGTGTTCCTCCCCAACTACAACGTGAGCCTCGCCGAAGCGATCGTGCCGGCCGCCGACCTGTCCGAGCAGGTTTCCACCGCGGGCATGGAAGCGTCGGGAACCGGCAACATGAAGCTCGCGCTGAACGGCGCGCTGACGCTCGGCACGCTCGACGGCGCGAACATCGAGATCCGCGAGCGCGTCGGCGCCGACCACTTCTTCCTGTTCGGCATGACGGCGGACGAGGTGGCCGTGAGGCGGCGCGCCGGGCTCGATTCCGAAGCCGCCATCGCGGCGTCGCCCGCGCTGGCGCGGGTGATGGCGTCGCTTGAAGGCGGCGAGTTCGCGCCCGACGACCCGGCGCGGTTTCGCGGACTGGCCGAAGGCCTGCGGCAAAACGACTACTTCATGGTCAACGCCGACTTCGACAGCTACGCGGGCGCGCAGCGCGCGGTCGACGACCGCTGGCGTCGCAGCGACGACTGGTGGCGCGGCGCCATCGTCAACACCGCGAACGTCGGCTACTTCTCGTCGGACCGGACGATCGCCGGGTACGCACACGAGGTCTGGAACCTTCCGGTCGGCGGTTCGTAGCTTCTTGCACCCGATGCCATTGCGACGCTGTCCGGAGTAGAGTCGGGGGATCGACCATGGACCACGTGACCTATTCGACCCCGCTGTCGCGCTCGTCGATGGCGTACGTGCTGGCCGGCGGCCGCGGCTCGCGGCTGATGGAGCTGACCGAGAATCGCGCGAAGCCGGCCGTCCACTTCGGCGGCAAGATGCGCATCGTCGACTTTGCGCTGTCCAACGCGCTCAATTCCGGGATCCGCCGGATCGCCGTCGCCACGCAATACAAGGCGCACAGCCTCATACGCCACCTGCAGCGCGGCTGGAACTTCCTGCAGCCGATGCGCAACGAGAGCTTCGACATCCTGCCGGCGAGCCAGCGCGTCGTCGAGAACCAGTGGTACATGGGCACGGCCGACGCCGTGTACCAGAACCTCGACATCGTCGGCGGCTACGCGCCGGAGTACGTGATCGTGCTGGCCGGCGACCACGTGTACAAGATGGACTACGAGCGGATGCTCGTCCAGCACGTCAACGACGGCGCCGACGTGACCGTCGCGTGCATCGAGGTGCCTTCGGTCGAGGCGACCGGCCTCGGCATCATGCAGGTCGACGCGACGGACCGCATCGTCGCGTTCGTCGAGAAGCCCGAGCGGCCGCCGGAGGTCCCCGACCGGCCGGGCCGTGCGCTCGCCAGCATGGGCATCTACGCGTTCCGCCGGGAATTCCTGGACGAGCAGCTGCGCCGCGACGCCGCGGACCCGGCGTCCACGCGCGACTTCGGCCGCGACATCATCCCGTGGCTCGTCCGCAACGCGAAGGCGGTCGCGCACCGCTTCGAGCGCTCGTGCGTGCGCTCGCCGGACGAGACCGAGACCTACTGGCGCGACGTCGGCACGCTCGACGCCTACTTCGCGGCGAACATCGACCTGACCGACGTCGTGCCCGAGCTCGACCTGTACGAACGCGACTGGCCGATCTGGACCTACTCGGGCATCACGCCGCCGGCGAAGTTCGTGCACGACGTCGACGGCCGGCGCGGCATGGGCATCTCGTCGCTGGTTTCGGGCGGCTGCATCGTGTCCGGCTCCACGCTGCACAACTCGCTGCTGTGCGAGCACGTGCACGTGCACTCGTGGGCGAAGGTCGACCACGGCGTTCTGCTGCCCTTCGTCGGTGTCGGCCGCAGCGCGCGGCTGTCCAACGTGATCGTCGACGCCGGTGTGCGCATCCCGGAAGGCCTCGTCGTCGGCGAGGATCCGGTCGAGGACGCCGCGCGCTTCCGCCGCACCGAGCGCGGCGTGTGCCTGATCACGCAGCCGATGATCGACCGCATCGCGAAGTGATGCGGCCGGCCGCGTGAGAACGCTGCACGTCCTGTCGGTCGCCGCGGAGGCGTATCCGCTGGCCAAGACCGGCGGCCTGGCCGACGTCGTCGGCGCGCTGCCGGCGGCGCTCGCGCGCGAGCAGGTCGCCGTGCGCACGCTGCTGCCCGGCTATCCGTCGGTGCTTTCGGCGATCGGCGACGCATCGGTCGTGCATGCGTACGGCGCGCTGCACGGCGGCGCCGCGCGCGTGCTCGCGGCCCGCGCCGGCGCGCTCGACCTGTACGTGCTCGACGCGCCGCACCTGTACGCGCGCGACGGCGGTCCCTATTCGGCGCCCGACGGTTCCGCGTGGCCCGACAACGCGTTCCGCTTCGCGGCGCTCGCCCGCGCGGCGGCCGACGTCGGCATGGGCGCCGTGCACGGCTATTCGCCGGACGTCGTGCACGCGCACGACTGGCAGGCGGGCTTGGCACCTGCCTACCTGCACTACGCCGGCGGCGCGCGGCCGGGCACGGTGATGACCGTGCACAACATGGCGTTCCAGGGGGAGTTCGGCGGCGAGCTGCTCGACGCGCTCGGCCTGCCCTGGCACGCGTGGTCGATCGACGGCGTCGAATACTACGGATCGATCGGCTACCTGAAGGCCGGGCTCGCGCTGGCCGACCGGATCACGACGGTGTCGCCGACGTACGCGGCCGAAATCCGCACGCCGGGCGGCGGCATGGGCATGGACGGCCTGCTGCGCCATCGCGCGGGCGTGTTGTCGGGCATCGTGAACGGCATCGACGACACCGTCTGGAATCCCGCGACGGACCCACACCTGCCGGCGCACTTCGACGCCGCGCATCGGCAGGCGCGCGCGGCGAACCGCGCCGCGCTGCGCGCGCGCATGCACCTGGCAGCGACGCCGGACGCGCCGCTGTTCGGCGTGGTCAGCCGCTTCTCGTGGCAGAAGGGCACGGACCTCGTGCTCGACGTCGTGCCCGACATCGTCGCCGGCGGCGCGCAGCTCGCGGTGCTCGGCACCGGCGATCCGGGACTCGAATGGGGCTTCGCGCAGGCGGCGCGCGCCCACCCCGGACGCGTCGCCGCGCACGTCGGCTACTCGGAGGACTTGGCGCACCTGATGCAGGCGGGCGCCGACGCGATCCTGGTTCCGTCGCGCTTCGAGCCGTGCGGATTGACGCAGATGTGCGCGCTGCGCTACGGCGCGCTGCCGGTGGTCACGCACGTCGGCGGCCTTGCCGACACCGTCGTCGACGCGAACGACGCGGCGGTCGCGGCCGGCGTGGCCACCGGCGTGCAGTTCGCGCCAGCGACGCGCGAGCAGCTCGCGTTCGCGGTCGCGCGCACGCTGGCGCTGTGGAAGGATCCGCCGCGCTGGCGGCGGCTGCAGGCGCGCGCGATGGCCACCGACGTGAGCTGGCGCCATTCGGCACAGCGTTACGCGCAGCTCTATCGCGAGCTGGTGGCGGCGCGTTCGCCGGGCTGAAACGGGGCCAGGCCCCATTGGGGCGGGGTCTCGATGTGTCCTCGGCTTGCGCGCCCGAAGGTGGTCCTGCAGGCGGGCCTGGCGAACGTCCCAGGGGCATGGCATCATTTGCATGAGCTGGTTCGCGCGAGTGGCTGCTTCGACGCCTCGCCGGACGGAACCAGCATCATTCGATCGCGCTCGATCGGCCTCCGCGCCTCGGAGGTCGGCGTGCGCATGCGTTGGCGGGTCTTCGTTCTTGCAAGGGGAAACCATAAGATGAAAATGAGCAACAGAGTTATCGGTGCTGCGTTGGTCGCGATGATCGCCGTTGCGACGCCCGCCAGTGACGCGCAGACGCCCGCCGCAGCGCCTGGCGGCGCGCCGAAGTACGCGCCCGACGTGCCCGCGAAGATCACGACGCCCGACACGGTCGAGACGCGCATTGGCACGCTGCGCTTCAAGGACGGCGCGCCCGATCCGGCGACCGTCCAGCTCGCCTACGAGCAGATCGACTTCAGTCGCGGCATCGATGCGTTTCTCAAGGGCATGTCGGCCACGTCGGTTTATGCGATTTGTCGTGGCCTGGAAGATGCCGGCGTCAAGCCCAACGGCGGCATCGGCATCACCGAGCAGCTCATGGATGCCCGCTCGCTGTTCCTGACGCCGAACACCACCACCGTCTATGTCCTGATGTGCGTCAACCTGAAGGACGGGCCGATGGTCGTGCGCGTGCCGCCAGGCGCGCTCGGGCCGGTCGACGACGCCGACTTCCGATGGGTGGTCGACGTTGGACTGACTGGACCCGACAAGGGCGCGGGCGGCGACTATCTTTTCGTTCCCCCTGGCTACAAGGGAAGCGTGCCCGCGAAGGGCTTCAATGTCGCGAAGCCGCGCACCAATCGGGTCCTCGTCTTCTATCGTGTGTTCGTCGAGAAGGGCGATCTCGCCGCCGCGGCTGCGGGCGTCAAGGCGAAGGCCGCGGTGTTCCCGTTGTCGCAGGCTGCCAAGCCCCCGGCGACAAGTTTCGTCAACCTTTCGGGCGTCAAATTCAACACGGTCAGCGCCAACGACTTCAGCTTCTACGAGGAGCTGAACGCCGTCGTTCAGAACGAACCCGCCGACTGGGTGGACCCGGACACCGTGGGCCTTTACGCAGCCATCGGCATCCGCAAGGGGCAGCCGTTCGCGCCGGACGCACGGATGAAGAAGACGTTGACGGAAGCGGTCGCGGTGGGTAATGCGGTTGCCCGCTCGAACTCGCTCGCGTCACGCGATCCCCGCACGCGGATCTTCAAGGACCGGCAATGGACCACGCCGTTCGTGGGAGGCAGTTACCAATTCCTCTCGGGTGCGGAGCGGTTGCTCGACGCGGAGGTGATGTTCTTCTACCTCGCCACCGGCATCACGCCCGCCATGAGCGAAGCGAAGCCGGGCACGGGTTCCGCCTATGCGTTCGCTTTTCGCGATGCGGCCGGCAATTACCTCGACGGCGGTCGCACCTACAAGGTGACGTTGCCCGGCCCTGTTCCGGCGAAGAATTTCTGGGCCTTCACGGCCTACGACAACCAGACACGTTCGCTTCTTCCCACCGATCAGAAGTCTGCGGGTGTGGACAGCAACCTTCCCGGACTGAAGAAGAACGCGGACGGCGGCGCGACCGTCTGGTTCGGACCGAAGGCACCGGCCGGCAACGAGGCCAACTGGGTGCAGACGATGCCGGGCAAGGGCTACAACCTCCTTCTGCGGCTCTATGGTCCGCTCGAGCCCTGGTTCAGCCAGACCTGGCAACCGGGCGATCTCGAACTGGTGAATTAGTCTCCCGTGGCGGTGGGCCGCGCGGGCAGGTGCCAGGCGGTCCACTTCTCCGGGTTCAGCCCGCCGTCCGCGCCTGCGCGCGGATGAGCTCGCCCAGCGACCACGCCTGGAACGGGCAGCCGCGCGGCGCGTGCGGCGCGTCGCCGTCGGCGATCTCGCACAGGTGGCCGAGCCCGTACATCGCGAGCCGCGCCGCGAGCGGCGCGACGAAGCGCGACCGCGCGACGTCGCGGTTCGCCGCCGTGTCGCCGTTCACGTTGAGCCACGCGTCGACGAACGCGCCGGTCAGCCACGGCCACGCGGTGCCCTGGTGGTATGCGCCGTCGCGCGCGGCGACGCCGCCTTCGTAGCGCGGGCGGTACGCAGGATCCGATGGCGAAAGCGAACGCAGGCCCGCCGGCGTGACGAGGTCGCGCTCGACCGTGGCGACGACGCGTCGCGCGGCCTCGCCGTCGATCACCGCGTACGGCAGTCCGCCGACCGCGAAGACCTGGTTCGGCCGCACGCTCGCGTCGTCGCGCCCGGCCACGTGGTCGGCGTCGACGACGTCGAACAGTCCGTCCGGGTTGGGAAATCGCGAGCGGAACGCCGCCTGCGCGCGCTCGGCCATCGCCGCGTAGCTGCCGCCGGCGAGCCGCAGCGCGTTGATCCAAAGCGCCTGCACTTCGACCGGCTTGCCGATGCGCGGCGTGATCACGCGGTCGCCGACCTTCGCGTCCATCCACGTGAGCTGCACGCCGGGAACGCCGCACGCGACGAGGCCGTCGTCGGCCATGCGGATGCCGAAGCGCGTGCCGCGCGCGTAGCCGTCGAGGATCGCCTCGGAGGCCGCGATCAGCGGTCCGCGAATCCCGGCGGCCGGCGCCGCCGCCGCGAGGAATTCGTGCACGACGACGACGAACCACAGCGACGCGTCGACGGCGTTGTACTCCGGCGCCTCGCCGCGGTCAGGAAACCGGTTGGGCAGCATGCCGTCTGACACACTGCCGGCCCAGGCGGTCAGGATCGATGCGGCGACGTCGTACTGCCCGCGCGCGAGCACCAGGCCGCGCATCGCGATGAACGTGTCGCGGCCCCAGTCGCAGAACCACGGGAAGCCGGCGACGACCGTGTTGCCTTTCCCGCGCCGAACGACGAACGCGTCGGCCGCGCGCGCGAGCGGAGCCAGCGGCGCGCGGCGCTGCGCCTCGGCATTCCGGATGCGCGCGGCCTGCGTTCGCGCGTCGCCCGCGAGGTCGTCGCCGGCGCGCAGCACCAGCGTCGCGTCGCCGTCGGCGAAGTCGAACGTGAAGGTTCCCGGCGAACCTAAGTCCTCCGCGCAGTCGAGCCCGCGCGCCGCCTCCTCGCGATAGAGGAAGTTGCGATACCAGTCCGGCTCGTGCGCGTACCGGCCCGACGCCAGCGCGGCGATCGCCGGCAGGCTCCCGTACGGCCGCCAGCCGACGTTGCCGCCCGCGACGCGCGCGGCGAAGTCGAACGCGGCGTTCTCGCGCATCAGCGCGTGATAGTCGCGGCCGGAAATCAGCGGCCGCACGGCGAGCGATGCCGCGCCGCTGCCGGCCGTGCGCCGCCACGTCAGCGCGACCGTGCCGTCGGCGCGGTCGACGACGCATTCGTGGACGATCTCGGTACCGTCCGCAAAGCGGAACGTCCACGTCGGCCACGGCTCGTGCGCGAAGCCGGCGAGGTGATCCACGCCGCGCGGATGGACGACGTCGGGGCCGTAGCGCTGCGTCGACAGCGGCAGGCGGCCGGACGGCCGCGTCAGCCAGGTCTCGAGGCCGTTGACGAGGACCACGCGGCCGGTCGGCGGCGTGGTCGCCGTCAGCAGCAGCGCGTGATAGCGCCTCGTTCGCTCACCGCCGACGGTTCCCGACGCGAAGCCGCCCCGCGCGTCCGCTTCGAGCCACTCGGCGTCGAGCGGCGGCGAGGTCACTTCCGGTCATCCCATTCGCCGAGCCCGAACTCCTTGCCGATGTGCGGCTGCCCCTGCAGCGCGTACTCGGCGTACTGGTGGATGAGCTTGGCCACGCATCCGGTCCACCCGGTCTGGTGGCCGGCGCCCAGGCCTTCGCCGGTGTCGCCGTGGAAGTATTCGTGGAACATGACCAGGTCGCGCCAGTGCGGGTCGCTGTCGAATTTCTCGCGGTCGCCGTTGACCGGCCGGTGGCCTTGCGCGTCGCGCGTGAACAGCGTGATCAGCCGGCGCGTCATCTCGGTCGTCACTTCCCACAGCGTCATCTCGCGGTCCGTCCCGGTCGGGCACGTCACCTTGAACGTCTCGCCCAGGCACGCGTCGTGTTTCTGCAGCGCCTCGATCAGCAGGAAGTTGAGCGGAAACCACACCGGGCCCCGCCAGTTCGAGTTGCCGCCGAACAGCGTGTTCGTCGATTCCGCAGGCGCATATTCGAGCGTGAACTTGTCGGCGCCGACCGCGAGCTCGAACGGATGCTCGCGATACCGTTTCGACACCGAGCGCACGCCGTGCGGGCTCAGCATGCCTTCCGTGTCGAGCACCGGACCCAGGATCCGCTTGAGCTTGTCGGTGTCGACGATGGCCAGGCGCACGCGGTCCTGCACGCCGCGGCGCGTCATGTCGCCCAGCCCGCGCAGGAGTTCGGGCCGGTACTTGGCGAACCAGCGCAGCCGCTTCGAGAAATCGGGAAAGCTGCCGATCGCGTCGCGGTCGGCGACCGCGACCGCGAAGACCGGCACGAGGCCCGAGATCGACTGCGCCCTGATCGGGAAGCAGCGGCCGTCCGGCAGCCGCAGCGCGTCGTAGTAATAGCCGTCCTCGTCGTTCCACAGTCCGTCGCGGCGGCCGCCGATGCGGTTGATCGCGGCGCCGATGTAGACGAAGTGCTCGAAGAACTTGGTCGCGACGTCCTCGTACACGCGGTCCTTCTTCGCGAGCTCCAGCGCGATGCCGAGCATGTTCAGGCAGTACATCGCCATCCAGCTCGTGCCGTCGGCCTGCTCGAGGTAGCCGCCCGATGGCAGACCCGACGTGCGATCGAACACGCTGATGTTGTCGAGGCCCAGGAAGCCGCCTTCGAAGATGTTGTTGCCTTCGGCGTCCTTGCGGTTCACCCACCACGTGAAGTTGATCAGCAGCTTCTGGAAGATGCGCTCGAGGAAATCGCGGTCGCTGCGGCCGTAGAGCTTCTCCTCGATCTGGTAGACGCGCATCGCCGCCCACGCGTGGACCGGGGGGTTGACGTCGGAGAACGCCCATTCGTAGGCCGGGATCTGGCCGTTCGGGTGCATGTACCACTCGCGCGTGAGCAGGATCAGCTGCGCCTTCGCGAAATCCGGGTCGATCATCGCGAACGGGATCGTGTGGAACGCCATGTCCCACGCGGCGAACCACGGGTACTCCCACTTGTCCGGCAGCGACAGCACGTCGGCCGCCGACACGTGCCACCAGTTGTGGTTGCGCCCGTGCCTGCGCGCCTCCGGCGGCGGCGGCTCGGCCGGGTCGCCGGAAAGCCAGCGCTCGACCATGTACCGGTAGTACTGCTTGTTCCACAGCATGCCGGCGAACGCCTGCCGCTGCACGTTGCGCAGGTCGTCGGGCAGCGCAAACGGCGTGACGCGCAGGTAGAACGCGTCGGCTTCCTCCCTGCGCCGGTCGAACGTCGCGTCGAAGTCGGCGGAAAACGGCTGCGCGACGTCGCCTTGCGCGGAAAGCCGCAGCCGCACGACGATCGACTCGCCGGCGCCGAGCGGGAACGCGTAGTGCGCGGCGGCCTTCGTCCCGGTCCGCGCGGGATTCACCGCGTCGGTGCGGCCGTGGATCACGTATTCGTGGAACGCGTCCTTCACGTACGGCGACGCGTTGGGCGCGCCGAAGATCCGCCGCATGTTGGTCTCGTTCTCGGTGAACAGCGCCTCCATGGGCGCGTCGCAGTACAGCCAGTACGGCGGCAGCGTCCGGTGCGTGGACTTCATCACCAGCGTCGAACCGGCGGTCCGGTCGACGGCGATGTTCGGCTTGGCGACGTCGCCTCGCCACGTCCAGTCGTTCTTGAACCAAAGCGTGGGCAGCACGTGCAGCGGCGCCGCGTACGCGCCGCGGTTGGTCGCGGTGATCCGGACGAGCACGTCGGTCGGCCCGGCCTTCGCGTACTCGACCTGCACGTCGAAGTAGCGGTCGTCCTCGAAGATGCCGGTGTCGAGAAGCTCGTACTCGGGATCGAGGCGCGTGCGGCGGCGATTCTCGGCCACGAGGTCCGCGTACGGAAACTCGCGCTGCGGATACTTGTACAGGTACTTCATGTACGCGTGGCTCGGCAGGTTGTCGAGGTAGAAGTAGCACTCCTTCACGTCCTCGCCGTGATTGCCCTCGTTGCCGGACAGGCCGAACATCCGCTCCTTGAGGATCGGATCGACGCCGTTCCACAGCGCAACGGCGAAGCACAGTTCCTGCCTGTCGTCGCTGATGCCGGCGATGCCGTCCTCGCCCCATCGGTACGCGCGCGACCGCGCGTGGTCGTGCGGCAGGTACTCCCACGCAGTCCCGCCGGCGCTGTAGTCCTCGCGCACCGTGCCCCACTGCCGCTCCGACAGGTACGGGCCCCACATCCGCCACGGCGCCTTGCCCTCGCGCGCCTGCGCCAGCCGGTCCTCTTCGGCGGTCACCGCGGACCCCCGGCCACCAGCGTCTGCGTGCCCAGCCACGGGTTGCCCGGCGTGACGACGATCGGCGTGCGCGCGGCGGCCGCCTCGACGCACAGCATCCGCCGGTAGCCATCGGGTTCGAGGTCCGGGATCGTCGCGCCCTTCTGCGCGTCGGGATTCCACACGACGGTGTCGGGAAAGCCGGTTGCGCGGATCTCGAACGTGCGGTCGGGCGCGAGCACGTCGATGCGCGCGGGCGCGGCGTAGTAAACGCGGTCGACGAACCGGTCGATGGCGAGCTCGGATCCCCTCTCGACGACGTCGTCCTTCGCCAGCACCTTGTCCCGGTAGTGCGTGCCTTCGAGGCCGCGCACGCGGACCGCGCGGATGTCGGCGACGCGCAGGTAGGTGTGCAGCGCGCCGGTGAACGCGAACGGCGCGACGCCGGTGTTGGCGACGCGCAGCGCGAGGCAAAGCGTGTCGCCGCCGGCCGTGACCTCGTAGTCGAGCGCGAACGGGTGCGGCCACAGCGCGCGCGTGGCGTCGGTGTCCTCGAAGCGCAGCAGCGCCTGCGCGCGCCCGTCGGCCCGGCGCCCCGCGCGAACGAGCCGCCACGTCGCCGTTCGCACGAGGCCGTGCATCGGCAGCGGTCCCGTGTCGGCGAATTGCGGGAAGCACACCGGCACTCCGCCGCGGATGGGCACCCCCGTCGCGAACGGCGTGGTCGCGCTGACGAACAGGCAGTCGCCGCCGGCGCCGGCCGGCTGCCACGACGTCACGTGCGCTCCGTGCAGGTAGATTTCCGCGCGCGCGCCGTCGGCGGCGGCGATTGCGATCTTCGGCAGGCCGCCGTTTCCTTGCACGGGCACGGCATCGGCATCGGTGGGCATTTTCGGGTCCGCGGGTGTGGGAAGCGCTGCGCCGGCGTTTGGTCCGCCGCGACGGGCATCGTACAATTTTGTCGCCGCGCGCACATTCTGCGCGGAATTTCCGCGTGGAGCCGGCCTTGAGCGATGCGCTGCCTCTGGTTTGCCTGGCCCGCCACGGGGAAACGGCCTGGAGCCTGTCCGGGCGGCATACCGGCCTGACCGACCTGCCGCTGACGCCGCGCGGCGAGCAGGATGCACGAATGCTGGGCGAACGGCTGCGGGGGCAATCCTTCGCGCTCGTGCTCGCGAGTCCGCTGCAGCGCGCGGCGCGCACCTGCGAACTCGCCGGGTTCGGCACCGTCGCGCAGCAGGATCCCGACCTCGTCGAATGGAATTACGGCGACTACGAGGGCCGGCGGACGGCCGAGATCGTCGCGCAGCGGCCCGGATGGGACTTGTTCCGCGACGGTTGCCCCGGCGGCGAGGTCGCGGCGGACGTGGGCGAGCGCGCCGACCGCGCGATCGCGCGCATACGCGCGGCGCCGGGCAACGTGCTCGTGTTCTCGAGTGCGCACATCCTGCGCGTTCTGGCCGCGCGCTGGCTGGGCCTGCCGCCCGCCGACGGGCGCTGCTTCGTGCTCGGCACGGCGAGCTTAAGCACGCTGGGCTACGAGCACGACGCCGGCGAGCCCGTGATCCGCACGTGGAACGACACGGGCCACGGCGTCGCGTGACGTCGCCGCCCTTGCCAAGCGCGCCGGAACCGCGTGAAATGCGGGGTCCGCCGTTTCCCCCTTCCCGCGAGTCAAAACGATGAAGGCAACGCAAAGGCTCCACGACCTGGGGCAGAGCCTCTGGCTCGACAACATCACGCGCGACCTGCTCGAAAGCGGAACGCTCGCGCGCTACATCGACGAGCTCTCGGTGACGGGGCTCACGTCGAACCCGACGATCTTCGATCACGCGATCAAGGGCAGCACCGACTACGACGCGGCGATCCGCAGCAAGCTCAAGGCCGGCAAGTCCGGCGAAGCGCTGTTCTTCGAGCTGGCGCTGGAGGACATCACGCGCGCCGCCGACCTGTTCCGGCCGATCCACGAGCGCACCGGCGGCGTCGACGGCTGGGTGTCGCTCGAAGTCTCGCCGCTGCTCGCGCGCGATGCGAAGACGACGCTCGCGGTCGCACGCGAGCTGTCGGCGCGCGCCGGACGGCCCAACCTGTTCATCAAGATCCCCGGCACCAGGGAGGGGCTGCCGGCGATCGAGGAGGCGATCTTCGCCGGCGTGCCGGTGAACGTGACGCTGCTGTTCTCGCGCGAGCAATACGCGGCCGCGGCGGACGCGTACCTGCGCGGCGTGGAGCGCCGCATCGCGGCGGGCCTGCCGCCCGACGTCGGTTCCGTTGCGTCGCTGTTCATCAGCCGCTGGGATGTCGCCGTGGCGTCCAGGGTGCCTCCGGCGCTCGTCAACAGGCTCGGCATCGCCATCGGCCAGCGCACGTACAAGGCGTACTGCGACCTGGTCGCGTCGCCGCGCTACAGGCGCGTGCAGAACGCCGGCGGCCGGCCGCAGCGCCTTCTGCTGGCGAGCACCGGCACCAAGGACCCGAAGGCGTCCGACACGCTGTACGTCGCGGCGCTCGCCGCGCCGTTCACCGTCGACACGATGCCCGAGAGCACGCTGCTCGCGCTCGCCGACCACGGCAGCATCGGCGCCGAAACGCCGGCCGACGGCGGCGACTGCGAGGCGGTGCTCGGTGAGTTCAAGTCGGCGGGCATCGACATCGACGCACTCGCGCAGCAGCTGCAGGACGAGGGCGCGGCATCGTTCGTCAAGTCGTGGAACGAACTGATGGGCGTGCTGGCGTCGAAGAGTGTCACGTTGAAGGCGGCATGAGCGCCGCAGGGCCGCCCCAAGGCGCTCGCCCCCTGGGGGGAGCGGCGCGCAGCGCCGTTCGGGGGGATCCAGGACCGCCAACGGGCGTGCTCGTGATCGACGTCGGCGGTTCGCACGTCAAGGTCATGGTGACCGGCAACGACGAAGAGCGGCGGATGGACTCGGGCCCCGCGCTCACGGCCGCGCAGATGGCGGCCGGCGTCCGCGCGCTGGCGCGCGGCTGGTCGTACGACGCCGTGTCGATCGGCTACCCGGGGCCTGTCGTGCGCAACAAGCCGGCCGCCGAGCCGCACAACCTCGGCACGGGCTGGGTCGGCTTCGACTACGAGCGCGCGCTGCGCGCGCCGGTGCGCATGTTGAACGACGCGGCGATGCAGGCGCTGGGCGGCTACCGCGGCGGCAAGATGCTGTTCCTGGGCTTCGGGACCGGGCTCGGCACCACGCTGATCGTAGACGGCGTCATCGTGCCGATGGAGCTCGCGCACCTGCCGTACCGGAAGGCGACGTTCGAGGATTACGTCGGCGAGCAGGCGCTCCTGCGGTTCGGCAAGCGCAAGTGGCGCAAGTACGTGACCGACGTGATCGCGCGTCTCGCGGCGGCGCTCGAGCCAGAGGACATCGTGCTGGGCGGAGGCAACGCGGAGAAGATCAGAGACCTGCCGCCGCGCTGCCGCCTCGGCGACAACCGCAATGCGTTCCCGGGCGGCTTCCGGCTGTGGGCCGACGCGGCGCCGCGCGCGCCCGCGCGCAAGGCCGCGAAGTCGAAGCGCACGCCCGCGCGCAAGGCCGCGAAGGCGAAGCGCGCGCCCCGGCGCGCGAAGAAGAGGTAGCCGATGGCGGACGCGATCGCGCCCCTTGCCGCCCGGCCGGCCTGGAAGGCGCTGGCCGCGCACTACGCGACCGCGAAGTCGCTGACGCTTGCGGACCTGTTCGCGCAGGACCCCGCGCGCGGCCAGCGGCTCACCGCCGAAGGCCCGGGGATCTACCTCGACTACTCGAAGAACCGCGTCACCGACGAGACGCTGCGCCTGCTGCTGCAGCTCGCGCAGGAATCGGGGCTGCGCGAGCGCATCGACGCGATGTTCCGCGGCGACCGGATCAACGTGTCGGAGAACCGCTCGGTGCTGCACGTCGCGCTGCGCGCGCCGCGCGGGGAGAAGATCGTCGTCGACGGCCGCGACGTCGTCCCCGACGTGCACGCGGTGCTGGACCGGATGTCGGCTTTCGCCGACCGCGTCCGCGGCGGCGACTGGAAGGGCCACACCGGCAAGCGGATCCGCAACGTCGTCAACATCGGCATCGGCGGCTCCGACCTGGGCCCGGTGATGGCGTACGAGGCGCTGCGCTTCTACAGCGACCGGTCGCTGACGTTCCGCTTCGTATCGAACGTCGACGGCACCGACTTCGCCGAAGCCGTTCGCGACCTCGACGCCGCCGAGACGCTGTTCGTCATCTCGTCGAAGACGTTCACGACGCTGGAGACGATGACCAACGCTCACACGGCGCGCGTCTGGGCGGTGAAGGCGCTGGGCGGGCAGGGCGCCGCGGTCGCGAAGCACTTCGTCGCCGTTTCGACCAATGGCGAGAAGGTGACCGAGTTCGGCATCGACACCGCCAACATGTTCGGCTTCTGGGACTGGGTCGGCGGCCGTTACTCGATGGACTCCGCGATCGGCCTGTCGACGATGCTCGCGGTCGGCCCGGACAACTTCCGCGCGATGCTCGCCGGCTTCCACGAGATGGACGAGCATTTCCGCACGGCGCCGTTCGAACGCAACCTGCCGGTGCTGCTAGGCCTCCTCTCGGTTTGGTACAACGACTTCTTCGGCGCGCAGACGGTCGCCGTGCTGCCGTACGAGCAATACCTGAAGCGCTTCCCGGCCTACCTGCAGCAGCTGACGATGGAAAGCAACGGCAAGCACGTGACGCTCGCCGGCGTTCGCGTCGACTGCGACACCGGCCCGATCTACTGGGGGGAGCCCGGCACCAACGGCCAGCACTCGTTCTACCAGCTGATCCACCAGGGCACGCGGCTCATCCCGTGCGACTTCATCGCGTTCGCGAGGGCGCTGAATCCGCTGCCGCCGCACCACGACATGCTGGTCGCCAACGTGTTCGCGCAGACGGAAGCCTTAGCGTTCGGCAAGACGGCGGCGGAAGTGAAGGCGGAGGGCACGCCCGACTGGCTCGTCCCGCACCGCGTGTTCGAAGGCAACCGGCCGTCGAACACGATGCTGCTCGAAGAACTGACGCCGGCGGCGCTGGGACGACTGGTCGCGCTGTACGAGCACAACGTGTTCACGCAGGGGGCGATCTGGGGCATCGACTCGTTCGACCAGTGGGGTGTCGAGCTGGGCAAGGTGCTCGCGCAGCGGATCATCCCCGAACTCGCCAATGCGGCAGAACCCAGGCTCGCGCACGACAGCTCGACCAACGCGCTGATCCGGCGCTATCGGCAGCTCAGGCGCAACTGAGCGCTCCACCGCGCCGACCCGCCATCGCAACGCAACGAGGACGCCAACATGCAACTTGGAATGATCGGCCTGGGCCGGATGGGCGCCAACATGGTCCGCCGCCTGATGAAGGGGGGCCACTCGTGCGTGGTCTTCGACATGTTTCCGAAGGCGGTCGACGCGCTGGTCGCCGAAATGGCGACCGGCGCGTCGTCGATGGCCGATTTCGTCGCGAAGATCGCGCAGCCGCGGCACGTGTGGCTGATGGTTCCCGCGGCCGTCGTCGACCAGACGATCGCGCAGCTCGCGCCGCTGCTCTCGCCCGGCGACACGATCATCGACGGCGGCAACTCGTACTACATCGACGACATCCGCCGCGCGAAGGAGCTCACGCCTTCGAGGCTCGACTACGTCGACGTCGGCACCAGCGGCGGCGTCTGGGGGCTCGACCGCGGCTATTGCATGATGATCGGCGGCCCGGCCGCGACCGTGCAGCGCCTCGACCCGATCTTCCGCACGCTGGCGCCCGGCGTCGGCAGCATCGAGCGCACGCCGGGCCGCGAGAAGGCCGCCGGCACGGCGGAGCAGGGCTACCTGCATTGCGGGCCGAACGGCGCCGGCCACTTCGTCAAGATGGTGCACAACGGCATCGAGTACGGCCTGATGGCCGCCTATGCCGAGGGACTGGGCATACTCAGATCGGCGAACGTCGGCAAGCTGGCGCACGCGGTCGACGCCGAAACGACGCCGCTGCGCGATCCCGAGCACTACCAGTACGACATCAACCTGCC
Organism: Burkholderiales bacterium; assembly: GCA_046347755.1. Taxonomy (GTDB): domain Bacteria; phylum Pseudomonadota; class Gammaproteobacteria; order Burkholderiales; family Casimicrobiaceae; genus VBCG01. The sequence continues at coordinate 686,423 of JAXMFM010000003.1, forward strand.
CGACGTCGCCGAAGTCTGGCGTCGCGGCAGCGTCATCGCATCGTGGCTGCTCGACCTGACGGCGTCCGCGCTGGCGAAGGACCCCGCGCTCGCGCAGTTCGCCGGCCGCGTGTCCGACTCCGGCGAAGGCCGCTGGACGATCAAGGCGGCGATCGACGAGGCCGTGCCCGCGCCCGTGCTCACGACGGCGCTGTACGAGCGCTTCAGCTCGCGCGGCGAAGCCGACTTCCAGAACAGGATCCTGTCGGCGATGCGCTTCGAGTTCGGCGGGCACCACGAGAAGCCGGCGAGCTGACGCGAACCATGGCGGAACCCGCTCACACGGACGCGCTGGTGTTCTTCGGCGCCACCGGCGACCTGGCCTACAAGAAGATCTTCCCGTCGCTGCAGGCGATGATCAGGCGCGGGCACCTGAACGTGCCGGTGATCGGCGTAGCCAAGCAGGGCTGGAGCCTCGAGCAGTTCCGCGCCCGCGCCCGCGACAGCCTCGACAAGCACGGCGGCGTCGACGAGGCGGCGTTCGCCAAGCTCGCGACGCTGCTGCGCTACGTCGACGGCGACTACGCGGATCTGACGACCTTCACGAACCTGCGCGCCCAGCTCGGCGATGCGCAGCATCCTGCGCACTACCTCGCCATTCCGCCGGTGTTGTTCGGCCCGGTCGTCGAGCAGCTGGAGAAGGCCCGGTGCACGACGGGCGCGCGCGTGATCGTGGAGAAGCCGTTCGGCCGCGACCTGGCTTCGGCGCGCAGGCTCAACGCGATCCTGCTGTCGGCGTTCGACGAGTCGCACATCTTCCGCATCGACCATTACCTGGGCAAGCGGCCGGTGCACAACATGCTGTTCTTCCGCTTCGCCAACGCGTTTCCCGAGCCGCTGTGGAACCGCAACATCGTCGAAAGCGTGCAGATCACGATGGCCGAGAATTTCGGCGTGCAGGGGCGCGGCAAGTTCTACGACGAGACGGGCACCGTCCGCGACGTGATCCAGAACCACCTGTTCCAGGTGCTGTGCAACCTCGCGATGGAGCCGCCGGTGCGCACGGACAGCGAGACGCTGCGCGACGAGAAGGTCAAGGTGCTGAAGGCGGTGTCGACGATCGGGCCCGCCGACATCGTCCGCGGCCAGTTCCGCGGGTACCTCGACGAACCGGGCGTCGCGCCCGGGTCGAGGATCGAGACGTTCGCGGCGGTGAAGCTGACGATCGACTCGTGGCGCTGGCAGGGCGTGCCGTTCTACATCCGCGCCGGCAAGAACCTGCCGGTGACGTGCACCGAGGTGATGGCGCGGCTGCGCCGGCCGCCGTCGATGTTTCCCGCGTGCGCGGCGCCCGCCAATCACCTGCGGTTCCGCATCAGCCCCGAGGTCGAGATCGCGCTCGGCGCGACCGTGATGGACGCGGACGAGAAGATGATCGGGCAGGGGATCGAGCTGATGGCGAGCCACACGCCGAGCGCCGTCGAAGAGGATGCGTACGAGCGCGTGCTCGGCGACGCGATGGCCGGGGACGCGACGCTGTTCGCGCGCGAGGACTACATCGAGGAGGCGTGGCGGATCGTCGATCCGGTTCTCGCTGCGGGCACGCCGCTTCATGCGTACGATCCGGGCCAGTGGGGACCGCCGCAGGCGCAGTCGCTCGCGCCGCCGGGCGGCTGGGACGATCCCGCGGTGAGCGAGCCGACGACGTTCTGACCGGCCGGCCGTCCATGCAGACCGACATCTTCGCCACGCCCGACGAAGTCGCGAAGGCCGCGGCGCAGTTCATCGCCGGCGAGGCGCGCGCGGCCGTCGAGCGTCGCGGCCGCTTCAAGTTCGCGGTCAGCGGCGGCCGCACGCCGTGGCAGATGCTGCGCGCGCTCGCCGACTGCGACGTCCCGTGGACCAACGTCCACGTGTTCCAGGTCGACGAGCGCGTCGCACCCGACGGCGATCCCGACCGCAACCTCACGCACATCAGGGACAGCCTGGTCGCGCACGTCCCGCTGCCGCCGGCGAACCTGCATCCGATGCGCGTGGAGGCCACCGACCTCGACGCGGCCGCCGCGTCGTACGCGCGCGCGCTGGCGACGATCGCCGGCACGCCGCCGGTGCTCGACCTCGTGCACCTCGGGCTCGGGCCCGACGGCCACACGGCGTCGCTGGTGCCCGGCGACCCGGTGCTCGACGAGGATCACCTGGCCGTCGCGCTGACGCAGCCGTACCAGGGCCGCCGGCGGATGACACTCACCTACCCGATCCTCAACCGGTCGCGCTGCGTGCTGTTCGTCGTCACCGGCGCCGAGAAGATTCGCGCCCTCGCAAAACTGCGCGCCGGCGACGCGTCGATCCCCGCCGGCCGCATCACCGGCGAGCGCGCGCTGATCATGGCCGACGCTGCCGCTGCGGCGTAGGGTTAGGAACGGAGAATTCGATGGCGTTTCCGCAGAACCAGGACCTGGCGACCTTGTGCATCAACACGATCCGCACGCTGGCGATCGACGCGGTGCAGGCGGCCGACTCCGGCCACCCCGGCGCGCCGATGGCGCTGGCGCCGCTGGGCTACGTGCTGTGGAATCGCGTGCTGCGCTTCGACCCGGCCGATCCGGTGTGGCCGAACCGCGACCGCTTCGTGCTCTCCAACGGCCACGCGTCGATGCTGCTGTGGGCGCTGTTGCACCTCACGGGCGTGAAGGCGGTGAACCCCGATTACGAGGTGCTGGGCCGCGAATCGGTGACGCTCGACGACATCAGGCGCTTTCGCCAGCCCGGCAGCCACGCGCCCGGCCACCCGGAGTACCACCTGGTGTCGGGCGTGGAGACGACGACCGGCCCGCTCGGACAGGGCATCGCGACGAGCGTGGGCATGGCGATCGCGCAGAAATGGCTCGCGGCGCGCTACAACAAGCCGGAGTTCCCGATCTTCGACTTCAACGTCTACGCGACGTGCGGCGACGGCTGCCTGATGGAGGGCGTCGGCGCGGAAGCCGCTTCGCTCGCCGGCCACCTCGAGCTCGACAACCTGTGCTGGGTCTACGACAACAATCACATCACGATCGAGGGCAACACGCGGATCGCATTCACCGAGGACGTCGCCGCGCGCTTCCTGGGCTACCAGTGGAACGTGCTGCGCGTCGGCGACGCCAACGACCTCGAGCGCATCGAGCACGCGCTGACCGTCTTCCGGAAGACGAAGAACCGGCCGACGCTGATCGTCCTCGACACGCACATCGGCTACGGCTCGCCGCACAAGCAGGACACGGCGGCCGCGCACGGCGAGCCGCTCGGCGTCGAAGAGGTGAAGCTCACCAAGCGCGACTACGGCTGGCCCGAGGACGCGCAGTTCCTGGTGCCCGACGGCGTGCGCGAGCATTTCGCGTCCGGCATCGGCGCGCGCGGTGCGGCGGCGCGCGCCGACTGGAACGCGCTGTTCGCGAGGTACCGCGCGCAGTTTCCGGCGCTCGCCGCCGAGATCGACGCGATGCAGGTGCGCGCGCTGCCCGACGGCTGGGACCGCAACCTGCCGGCGTTCGCCGCCGATCCGAAGGGCGTCGCGGGCCGCGACGCGTCGGGCGCCGTGCTGAACGTGCTCGCGCAGAACATCCCGTGGTTCCTCGGCGGGTCGGCGGACCTGGCGCCGTCGAACAAGACCACGCTCAAGTTCGACGGCGCCGGCGATTTCGAGCCCGCGTCCTGCGGCGGCCGCAACCTGCACTTCGGCATCCGCGAGCACGCGATGGCGGCGGCCGTGAACGGCATGGCGCTGACCAAGCTGCGGCCGTTCGGCGCGACGTTCTTCATCTTCAGCGACTACGCGCGGGGCGCCATCCGGCTGTCGGCGCTGATGGAGCTGCCGACGTTGATGGTGTTCACGCACGACGCGATGGGCGACGGCGAGGACGGCCCGACGCACCAGCCGATCGAGCAGCTGGCGTCGCTGCGCGCGATGCCCGGCATGACGCTGTTCCGTCCCGGCGACGCAAACGAGGTCGTCGAGGCGTATCGCTACGCGCTGCGGCAGCGGCACCGGCCGACGATCATGGTGCTGTCGCGGCAACCGCTGCCCACGCTCGACCGCAGCAGGTATGCGCCGGCCGCCGGCGTGGCCAAGGGCGCGTACGTGCTGGCCGACACGCCCGGCGGCGCGCCGGAGCTGCTGCTGATCGCCTCGGGCAGCGAGGTGAGCCTTGCGGTCGCGGCGCACGAAGCGCTCGTCGCCTCCGGCGTCCGCTCGCGCGTCGTGTCGATGGCGTCGTGGGACGTGTTCGAGATGCAGTCGCAGGCGTACCGCGACAGCGTGCTGCCGCCGGCGGTCACCGCGCGCGTCGCGATCGAGCAGGCGTCGACGTTCGGCTGGGAGCGCTACACCGGCGCGCGCGGCCGCGCGATCGGCATGCACACGTTCGGCGCGTCGGCGCCGCTGAAGTCGCTGCAGCAGGAGTTCGGCTTCGATCCCGCGCACGTCGTCGCGGTTGCGCGGGAGGTGCTGGCGTCGTAACGGCGAACAGCGGATCCCTCGTCGCTTCGCTCCTCGGGATGACACGCGACTGAGCGGCGCGAGATCCCTCGTCGCTTCGCTCCTCGGGATGACACGGAAATGCTTCGTGTCAATCGTACGTGCGGCGGAAGTAGATGCCGAAGCTGCTGACGGTCCCCGCCTCCGCGCGCAGCGTCAGCGAGCGCGACAGCGCGTACTCGAGGCGCAGCGCGTTGGTCGCCACCGTCAGTCCCTGCTCGTAGACGAGCGACAGGCGGTCGGAGATCCGCTTGCCGAACGAGACGACCTGGCCGGTCGTCCCGCCGACCACGGACGAGCCGGTCTCGCGCACCGAAATGTCGTCGAGCCCGATGCTGTTCGCGATCTGCGTCGTAATCGGCCGCTTGCCCTGGCCCAGCAGCGACGCGGACGCGGCCCCCAGCATCGCGAAATCGCCGCGGCTTGCCCGGTCGAGGCCCTGTCCGGTGAGCAGCCACGACAGCTTCTCGCCGTCGGACACCGGCGGACTCGACACCAGCCGAACGCGCGGCACGCGGACGGTTCCGGTCACCTCCACGCCCGCCTCGACCGCGAGGTTCTTGCGCAATGCGACGACGTCGAGCGCCGGGTTGTTGACGGGTCCGTCGAAGATCAGCCGGCCGCGGTCGATGTCGAGCCGCTGGCCGAACACGAAGTACGTGCCGGCGACCGCGTTGATCGTTCCCTTCGCGTTCAGCGTGCCGCCGGCCGTCGTCGTGATGCGCACCTTGCCGGCGAGCCGCGTTTCGAGGCCTTCGCCGGAGAAGCGGAAGTCGCGGCCCAGCGCGACCTCGAGGTCGAGCGCAAGCGGCAGGTCGCGCGTGCCGTCGTTGGCGACCGCGCGCGGCTGCCCGACGATGACCACGTCGTCGGAGAGCGTGCCCACGCTCGTCGGCTCGTAGGTGACGCGGCCCTTGTCGATGCCGATGCTGCCGGCCAGTGCGAGCTTGCGGCCTTCGACCGCCAGCGTGCCCTTGCCGTCGGCGACCAGCAGCAGGTCGGGACGGTTGACGACGGTGAAGTCCGTCGCCTGCCATTCGACGCGCGCGGCGGCGCCCGCGGCCGACCCCGGCGCGGCCGCGGCCTGCGCCAGCGTTCCGTGGGCCGTGAAGCGGCCGGCGCCGCCGCCCAGCGAGAATTCGTCGAGCACGATCGCGCGATCGGCGAGCCGCGCGCGCAGCGTGCCGTCGCGCAGGTGAACGCCGTATTGCGGCAGGTCGAAGCGCAGTCCGTCGCCGGTCAGCGTGCCGGTCGCGTCGGGCTTCGCGAGCGTGCCGCGCACCGCCAGCGCCATGTGCGCGCGGCCGTCCATCACCGCGAACGTGCCGATCCACGGCTGCAGCGGACGCAGCGACGCCAGGTCGCCGGTCAGCGTGCCCGCGAGCGGCGTGTCGGTCGCCACGCGACCGGGTACGCTGCCGGCCGCCAACGACACCGTCGCGTCGGCGCTGCCCGCGCGCGCGGAGCGGAACTGCGCGGACGCCGTCAACGCGTCGTCGACGAACTTCGCCGACAGCTGCAGCACCGAGATGCCGAGCGCCAGGTCGGCCGGATCGAGGTTGGCGCTCTCGGTGGCGAACCAGTCGCCGCGCTCGCGCTTGATCTCGACCGTGCCGTTGAGTCGCGGTGTCGCCGCAAGCGACCACGCCCCGCCCAGTTCCAGCGTCGACGGGAAAGGCAGCGGCCGGCCGGCGAGTCGCGCCAGCGCGGCTGCCGGAATGCCGGTGAACGACCCCTGCGTGGTGACGCGGCCTTCGTCGATGTCGAGCTTCGCGATCTGCGCGCTGCCGTCGGCCACCGTGAGCCGCGCGCCGTCGAGCTGGACCCGGCTGCGCGACACCGAGAGCGTGGCCGGCGCCTCCAGCTTGAACGCGTAGACGCCGCGGTTGGCGAACGTGTCGATCGTGCCCTGCCACGTGGCGTCGAACGCGCCGTCCGCGCGCTTGCCCGGCGCGAGGCTGCCGCTGCCCGCCGCGCTGAAGTCGAAGTCGTCGCGGCTCGCCGCGACGGTGAACGTGTGCTGCGCGAGCGTGCCGGCGATCGCCGCCGACGCCTTCGCAAGGTCGTTGCCGCCGGCGTTCGCGCCGGACGCGGAGAGCTTCATCGACAGCGGGCGCCTGTCCAGCGCGATCGGCCCCGCCGGCCCCTGGCCCGCGCCCACGCTTGCCGCGAGGTCGAGCGTCGCCGCGCGCAGCGCGCTGCCCCACACCAGCTTCTCGCCGTGGACGTCCATCGCCACACCCGGTGCGCCCGGTGCGCCGCTCACCTTGCCCTTCGTGCGCAGCGCACCGCCGAACGCGTCGGGCACGGCGACCTGCGCATAGCGGACCAGCAGCGGACGCAGCTCCGCGAGGCGCGGCACGTCGATGTCGAACGCCATCGTGTCGGCGGGCCCGCCGAACGCGCCGTCGAGCTTGACCGTCGACGCGCCGAGCGCGACGCTGGCCGCGACGTCGCGCACCGCCTTCGGCGACGCGTGTGCGTGCGCCTTGCCGGCGACGTCCAGGCCGGCGAGCTTGCTGCCCTTGGCGAGCGCGACGTCGGCAACCAGGTCCCACTGCGGCGACAGCGTGCCCTTCGCGTCGATCGTGCCGTCGAGCCGCGCCTCCGGCATCGCGACGAAGCGCGCCGGATTGAAGCGGATCGCCTTCGCAGCCACGGAAAACGCGCGCGGGCCGGCCAGGTCGAACGTGCCGCTGCCTTCGAGCGTGCCGCCGCCCTCCTGCGCACGCAGCCGCTCGACGGTGACGCGCCGATTCTCCACGGTGGCGGCGAACGCGAGCGCCACGTCGGCCTGCCGCAGCTCGCCGCGCACGACCTGCCGGTCGCGCGTGACGTCGGCGGAAAGCGTTCCGGACAGCCTTGTTGCGATCAGCGACGTCTGGATGCGCGAAAGGTCGATGTTCGCCAGCGCCAGCGCAAAGCCGATCGGCGTGCCGGTCGCCGGCACCGTCACGGTTCCCGACGCGCGGCCGCCGCCCGCGAATTCCGCTTCGACGTTCGACAGCGTCAGCGCGACGCCGTCCCACGCGAAGCGCGAATTCAGCGAAGCAACGGGGATGCGCGCGGTGTCGAGCGGTCCGGCCTGCGCGTTGCGCGCGGACAGGTCGCCTTCGAAACCCGCGCCCGCAGGCCGCGCGGACAGCGTCAGCGTCAGTGCGGTCGCCGGCAACGCGGGCGCGAACTGCGACACGTCGACGTCGCGCGCGTCGACGTCGGCCGTGACGAGCATCGCGGCCGAGAACGGCGCGAGCGTCGCCTTGACCGTCACGCCCGCATTGCGAAACGTGCCTCGCGCGTCGACGGTGGCGCGCGCAAGCGACCCGCCGACCTTGAGCGTCGTCTGCGCGCCGCCATAAGTCCCGTCGCCGGCGAAGGCCAGGTTGCCCGACAGCGCGAACGGCGCGGTGGCCGCGACGTCGGCGTCGCCGGACAGCGTGCCGTTGACGGTGACGAAGCGCATCGCGCGGATCGCGTGCGCGGTCGCGCCGCCGGAGTAGCCGAACGTGACGCCGGTCACCGCGCCCTGGTTGGAGGCCGTTCGCCATTCGAGGCGCTGCACGCCGATCTCGCGCACGTCGACCTCGAGCGGCAGCGCGAGCGACGACGGCAACCCCGCCGATCCGCCGGCCGAGCCCTTGAACGCGAACGCCAGCCGCTTGGCGCCCAAGCCGCGGACGATGAAGCGGCGCGACACGAGGTCGAGCGGCGACCACACGAACGACGCCTCGGTGGCCTCGACGTCCATGTCGTCGCCGGTCCATGCGATCCGCGCGACGCGCACGGTCGACAGCAGCGACCCTTCGGCGCCGTCGATCGCCAGGCGGCCGTGGGCCGCGGCGACGATGCGGAGCAGGAAGAGGTCGAGCGCCCACTGGCTGCCGAGCGCGGCGTAGAGCGCGCCGGTCGCGGCGACGAGCGCGAGCGCGAACCACGGCACGATCCACGCCCAGCGCCATCGCCGGCGCCGCATCGGTGCGGCTTCGTCGCGCGGTTCGCCGGTCAAAACGTGAGCCCCACGGAGAAGTGCAGCCGGACGCTGTGCACGTCCACGCCATAGGCCAGGTCGAGGCGGAACGGACCGATCGGCGTGCGCACGCGCGCGCCGACGCCGTAGCCGACGGCCGGATGGAACTGCTTCCAGGAGTCGGTCGCGTTGCCGGCGTCGACGAACGCCGCGATCCCCCACGACTCGGAGAACCAGTGGTCGACCTCCGCGCTGGCCACGGCGTAGTAGCGGCCGCCGACGACGGCGTCGCCCAGGTCGACGCCCAGGCTCTCGAACGCGTAGCCGCGAACGGTCGTGTCGCCGCCGGTGCGGAACAGGAACGTCGACGGGATGCCGACGCGCGAGTCGGCGATCACCGCGCCCGCGTCCGCGCGCACGGTCACGCCGTTGGCGGCCGTCAGCGGATACCACGCGACCGCGCGTCCGGTCACGCGGCCGAACTGCTCGGTCGACGCGCCCGGGATGCCGTAGCCGACCTGACCGTTCAGCATCCAGCCGCGCGTAGGCTGCAGCAGGCTGTCGGCGTCGCGCCACGTGTACTCGGCGTCGACGTACAGCGCGTGCGACGATTCGGTCGGCGCGCCCGACGGCGTCTGGTCGTTCTCGAAGAAGCCCAGGCCGAACGCCGGCGTGTGCCGCTCGTCGACCGAGCGGCGGCGCACGGTCGCCGCCGCCGTCTTCGTGATCAGGTTCTCGATGTCGGTGCGCTGCAGGAGGGCCGAATACGTGTCGACCCAGCCGCCGGGGGCGGGCGGGCGCACGAAACGGATGCTGCCTTCCTGGACCTTCGACTCGACGCGCGCGTTGATCAGCATCTGCATCGCCGCGCCGTCGACGTTGATGTCGTTGTACAGCGCGCTGGCCTGGTATTGCGTGTCGGTCGAATAGCCGAGGCCGAACTCCAGCCGGTGCCGCGGCGCCTCGATCACCGCCAGCGTCACCCGCGCGTGCTCGGCCTGCGCGACGTCGGGGTCGATCGACGCCTGCACGCTCGCGAAGTAGCCGGACGCCAGCAGCCGGCGCACGTAGTCGTCGAGCCTCTCTTCGCTGTACAGGTCGCCCGGATGCACGTTCGCGAACCGCTCGACCAGCCCCGGCTCGTAACGGCGCAGGCCCTGCACGTCGATCGTGCCGATGCGAAAGGGCGGCCCGCTCGCGATCTCGACGGACAGGTCGGCCGCGCGCGCGGCGGGATCGACCTTCGCTTCGCTCGCCGTCATCGTCGCCGCGGCGTAAGGGCTCGCGGCCAGCGTCGCCACCGCGAGCCGCTTCGCCGACGTCCACGTGTCCTGCCGGAACTGCGCGCCCTTGGGCAGCAGCCACGCGTCGCGCAGCTTGCCGATGGCGGCGCGGCCTTCCGGCGCATCGTTCGCGGGACCGCTGACGTCGATGCGCACGGCGGCGATCGTCGTCGGCGCGCCGGGCTCCACCGCCAGCCGGACCGTCACCGGCTCGGTCGACCGGTCGACGGTGACGTCGACGCCGGCGGAGAAGTAGCCGTGCGTCGCCGCCGCTTCGCGCGCCTGCGGCACGGCGTCGCGCGCGAGCCGGTCGAACAGGTCCTCGGTCATGTCCTCGAAGTCCTGCCAGCGGACGAGGTCGACCGCCGCGCGCAGCGTGGCCGCGATCGGCGCCGGCGCGACGATCTCGACGCGGTAGCGGACCGCGTCGTCGGCGTGGTAGAGGCGGGTGCCGGCGGCGTCCGCCGGCTGGGCGTCAGCGGGCGCCGGGTGCGGCGCGACCGTCGCGAGCGTCAGCGCGAGCAACCACCACCAGCGCCGGACGCGCGTTCGAGTCGCAGGATGCAGCACAGAACGGATTATCGCCGACGCCGATGATCGCCGTGTCCAGCGGGGATTGCGGCGCCAGGAACGAGTACTGCGACAGGTCGCGCTGTTCGTACGGGCTCGGGATCGGCCACAGCTCGTACATCGGCCGCCAGGCCGGGAGCCTCGGCAGCCGCGGGTTCGAATAGTCGACCGCGCGGTCGACGTTCTGGTTGAACTGCCAGACGAAGATGCGATTGCCCTGCGCGTCATAGCGTGTCGCGCAGCCGGCGAGCATCAGCGCGACCGCGGCGGCGGTGGCGGTACGGATCAACTGCATGCGTATCGATGCGGCCATGGTGCCTCCTCGTACTGCAGGCGCAATCAAAAACTGTACCTGAACGTCAGCGCCAAGGCTGGCGCCGTCCGGTAATCGTCGCGGGCAACCTCGTTCCCGTCCTGATTCTTCACTTTCAGGGTGCCGTTGGCAAGGGCGGCCGCATAGAGGTCCACCTGCGCTTCCTTGCCGACGTTGCGCGAAAGCCGAAAGAAGATGGGGATGAACGCGTTCTCGCCGATGCCATTCGGCGCCGGGCCATCCGGGCCCAGCCGGAACGCGTACGACCGGTACGTGCCGCCGAAGCCCGCCTCCCAGCCGTTCGCGAACGTGTACGTGAGCTCGAGGCCGGCGCCGCCCGTCGGTCCGCCTTCGAACGGGTTGGCGAGCGTCCAGTGGTCGTCGATCTGCCAGCGGACGGCGACGAACGGGAACACCTTCGTTTCGTCGATCTGGCGAAACACCGCCGCACCGACGCCCAGCGTCAGCGTTGGCGAAAAGTCGCGCGATGCGATGGCCACGGCACCGTACTGCACGGCGTCGCCGGCGGAGGCGCCGTTCGCGTACGCCCAGCTCACCGAGGGCGCGACGAGGACCTGCCATTCGTCACTTGGCGCATAGACGAACGACAGGCCGACCTCGGGGTTGCGGACGTCCCGCCACGGCGCGCGGCCGCCGAATCTCGCGGGCTCGCTGAAGTTCCATCGCTGGTACTCGTAGCGGACGGAGACTCCTCCGGCGAACTGCGGGGAGAACTGGCGCACCACCGCCGCCGACGCGGCGCCGCCGCCCCAGTCGAAGCTGCCGCCGCTGTCGAGGTCGGTGTCGAACTGGGTGAGGCCGATTGCCACGAACCGGGTCGCGACCGTTCCCGGGGGCATCCCTTGGGCATGCAGGTGCAGCGAACCGCAGGCTGTCGCCAACGCGACCGCGAGAGTCAAGCGCATCGGGGGTACCCCAGGCATCGTTGACGGGAAGGGTAATCGGCACGCGCGGAACCTGTCGATACGACACCGCCAGTCGGCAATGCCGACGGCATCAACGTGGCGCGGCGGCGCGCGGAACCGGCACGCGTCGAACTACGCCGCATTTCCGTACGGATTTGCCCCCCGCCGCCGACCGATTCGAACGATCGTTCGATGGTGGGGCAACGACCGTTCAACTCCTCTTAAATCACATTCGGAATATTCTCTAAGTCTCTATTTTTTATTGAGAAAGACATTTGTTGCGAAATCGTCGCTAAGTCATTGTTCGGAAACCGGAAAACCGTTGACCCGGCGCATTACCCGCGCGTATAGTGGCCCCGGGTGGTAAAAAGTGGGTCAAAGTGGGGTTTTGTTGAAGCCCACAAGCGCGGCGACATGAATGCCCGCTCACCTGGCCCGACAACGAGGAGACGACGCAAGTGGCACCAGAGGCGGGCGACGAGGCGACTACGCCTGGCGGCAGCGATGCCGCTCTGCCGATGTTCCGCGGCATCTCGCAGCTCGTGCTCGACGCCAAGGGCCGCATGGCGATTCCGGCCCGCCACCGCGACGCCCTCGCGCCCGCCGGCGAGAACCGGCTCGTGCTGACCGCCGACCCGTCGCGCTGCCTGCTCGTGTATCCGCGCGCCGCCTGGGAGCCGATCCAGGCGCGGCTGATGGCGCTGTCGTCGTTCAACGAGAAGATCCGCGGGCTGCAACGCCTGCTGGTCGGGCACGCCGACGACGTCGACATCGACGCCGCTGGTCGCATCCTCGTGCCGCCCGCATTGCGCCGCTACGCGAATCTCGACAAGCACGCGGTGCTGGTCGGCCAGGGCCGGAAGTTCGAGCTGTGGGACGAAGCGCGGTGGGCCGAGCAGACGGCGCAGGCGATCGCGTTCCCGGCCGACGGGCTGCCGCCCGAGCTCGACGGCTTCTCGCTCTGATGCCGGACGATGTCCATGTCCCCGTCCTGCTCGAAGAAGCCGTGGCGGCGCTGGCGGTCAGGCCGGACGGCGTCTACGTCGATGCCACGTACGGCCGCGGCGGCCACGCGCGCGCCATGCTCGGACTTCTCGGGCCCGCGGGACGCGTCATCGGCATCGACCGCGACCCCGCCGCCGAAATCTCCGCCGTCGCGCTTGGATCGAGCGACGCCCGCTTCGCTTTCCGCCGCGCGTGGTTCTCGGAACTGCCCGACGTCCTTGGCGCACTCGCCGTCGACCGTGTCGACGGCGTGCTGCTCGATCTCGGAATCTCCTCGCCGCAGATCGACGACGCCGCGCGCGGCTTCTCTTTTCGCAACGACGGGCCGCTCGACATGCGGATGGACCCGTCACGCGGCGAATCCGCCGCCGAATTCGTTGCCCGCGCCACGGAGCGCCAATTGACGGAGGTCATCCGCGACTATGGTGAAGAACGGTTTGCTCAATCGATTGCAAGAGCAATTGCGGCGGCGCGCGCGGTCCGGCCCGTCGTCCGCACGGGGGAGCTGCGGCAGATCGTGGGCCAAGCCATCGGCGCGCGCACGCGGGGTGATTGGGGTCAGGATCCGGCCACGCGGACGTTCCAGGCCCTTCGGATTTTCGTGAACCGCGAGTTGTCTGAAGTGAGCACCGCACTGCCGCGCATCGTGCCGCTGCTGCGCGCGGGCGGGCGGCTCGCCGTGATCAGCTTCCATTCGCTCGAAGACCGGATCGTCAAGCGTTTCCTCGCGCGGGCGTCGCAGCCGTTCGGCGGCGACCCGCGCGCGGCGCGGCTGTCGATCGCCACCGCCTCGCTGCCGGGCGTCCCGCTCGCACTGGTGGGCCGCGCGATCAAGCCGGGCGCCGCCGAGATCGCGCGCAATCCGCGCGCGCGCAGCGCCGTGCTGCGCGTCGCGCAGCGCACCGAGTCGCCGCTGCCCGCCGACTGGCCGCGCGGCTGCATCGATACCCAGCGATGACGCGCGTCAACGTCCTGCTGCTCGCCGTGCTGGTCGCCTGCGCGCTGTCGCTGGTCACGTCGCAGTACGAGTCGCGGCGGCTGACCGCCGAGCTCGAGCGCGTGCAGGCGGAGGCGCGCGGGTTCGAGACCGAGTACGGCCAGCTGCAGCTGGAGCAGTCGACGTGGGGCATGCCGGCGCGCGTCGAGAAGGTCGCCCGCGAGCAGCTGAAGATGCAGCTGCCGACGCCGGCGCGCACCGAGATCGTCGCGATTCCCGGCCGCGCGGAAGCGCCCGGCGCCGCCGGACCGCCGCAGGGCACTCGCGCACCCGGGGGGAGCGCCCAATGAGGGCGGGCGCGCACGCGCGGAGCACGGGCGAAGCGCCGGCGATCAGGCTGCCGCGGCTGCGCGCGCCGGTCGTCTTCGGCGTCTTCGCGCTGCTGTTCGTCGCGCTCGCCGCGCGCTCCGTGTACCTGCAGTCGATCGACAACGAGTTCCTGCAGACGCAGGGCAGTGCCCGGCACTCGCGCGAGCTCGAGGTTCCCGCGCATCGCGGGCGGATCGTCGACCGCTCCGGCGACGCGCTCGCGGTGTCGACGCCGGTGAAGTCGCTGTGGGCATTCCCGGACAAGTTCGAGGCGACGCCTGCGCAGATGGCCGAGCTCTCGCGGATCCTCGACACGACGCCGCAGAAGCTGTCGGCGCGGCTGTCGGCCAGCGAGAACTTCGCGTTCCTCGCGAAGCAGATCGCGCCGGAGACGGCCGACCGCGCGATGGCGCTGTCGATCCGCGGGCTGCACGACCAGAACGAATACCGCCGCTACTACCCGGGCGGCGAGGTCACCGCGCACATCGTGGGCTTCACCGGCGACCACGACGCCGGGCAGGAAGGCATCGAGCTCGCGCAGCAGGGGTGGCTCGCAGGCGTGCCGGGCAGCCGGCGCGTCATCATCAACCGCCGCAGCGAGGTCGTCGAGGACGTCGCCGCGATCCGCGCGCCGCAGGCCGGGCGCGACCTGGCGCTGGCGATCGACACGCGGCTGCAGTATCTCGCGTTCCGCGAGCTGAAGGCGGCCGTCGAGCTGAACAAGGCGAAGGCCGGCGGGCTCGTCATCATCGACGTGGCGACCGGCGAGATCCTGGCGCTCGCCAACTGGCCGACGTACAACCCGAACCGCCGCGACAAGGCGGCGCGCGATTCGATGCGCAACCGGGCGCTGACCGACGTGTTCGAGCCGGGCTCGACGCTGAAGCCGTTCACGATTGCTGCCGCGCTCGACGCCGGCAAGGTGCGCCCCGACACGATCATCCAGACGCAGGGCGGCTCGCTGACAATCGGCCCGAACACGATCCACGACGCGCATCCGGAAGGCGCGCTCACCGTCGAGCAGGTGATCCAGAAGTCGTCGAACGTCGGCGCCGCGAAGATCGCGCTGTCGCTGCCGGCGCCGGTGATGTGGGAGATGTTCACCGAAGCGGGCTTCGGCACGAAGCCTTCGACCGGTTATCCGGGCGAGGTCGGCGGCCGGCTGCGACCGGCGAAATCGTGGAAGCCGATCGAGCAGGCGACGATGGCGTACGGCCACGGGATCTCGGTCAATCTCGTGCAGCTGGCCCGCGCGTACACGATGTTCGCGACCGACGGCGAGGTGAAGCCGGTCACGCTGTTCAAGACCGACGGCCACGTCGCCGGCAGGCCGGTGCTGAAAGCCGAAACCGCGCTGGCGGTCCGCCACATGCTGGAGCTCGCGACGCGTCCGGGCGGCACGGCGCCGCGCGCGCAGGCGGTCGGGTATCGCGTCGCCGGCAAGACCGGCACCGCGCACAAGCTCGAAGGCCGCGGCTACTCGAACAAGTACGTGTCGTCGTTCGTCGGCTTCGCGCCGGCGTCGCATCCGCGGCTCATCGTCGCCGTGATGATCGACGAGCCTTCGGCCGGCCAGTACTACGGCGGCGCGGTCGCCGCGCCGGTGTTCTCGAACGTCATCGGCTCGGCGCTGCGCACGCTCGGCGTGCCGACCGACGCGCCGGTCGACAACGTGATCCTGCCGCCCGACCTGGGCGAGATCCACGAGGAAACCTGATCGCCGTGATCGCCGCACCTCCGATTCCCTTCGACGTCCCCGCGCTGCTGGCGCGACTCGGCGTGATGCCGCGCCGGATCACCGCCGACAGCCGGCGTGTCGAGCCCGGCGTGGCCTTCGCCGCGTATCCGGGACATTCGGTGGACGGCCGCACGTTCGTGCCCGACGCGATCGCGCGCGGCGCGCTCGCCGTGCTGTGGGAAGCGCGCGCGTTCAAGTGGAACGAAGCGTGGACGACGCCGAACGTCGGGCTCGAAGGACTGCAGATGCGGCTGGGGGCGGTGGCCGACTTCATCTACGGCAGCCCGTCGCAGCGGCTGTGGATGGCCGGCGTCACCGGCACCAACGGCAAGACGTCGTGCGCGCAATGGATCGCGCAGGCATTCGACGCGTGCGGCCGGCGCGCGGCGGTGCTGGGCACGCTCGGCAACGGGCTCGTCGGCGCGCTCGGGCCCGCGTCGCACACGACGCCCGACGTGGCGGTGCTGCACGAGCTGCTCGCGCAGTTCCACGCGGCGGGCGCGCGCGCGGTGGCGATGGAGGTCTCGTCGCACGGCATCGACCAGGGCCGCGTCAACGGCACGAAGTTCGACGTCGCCCTGTTCACCAACCTGACGCGCGACCACCTCGACTATCACAAGACGATGGCCGCGTACGGCGCCGCGAAGGCGAAGCTGTTCACGTGGCCGGGTCTGCGCGCCGCGGTGATCAACGCCGACGATCCGTTCGGCCAGAGCCTGATCGACGCGGCCCGCGGGCGCGGCCAGCGCCTGCTCACGTACGGCTTTGGCGCGGCGGACCTCGCCGCGACGCCGGTTTCGCTCGACCGGCGCGGCATCGTGCTCGACGTCGCGACGCCGTGGGGGCGCGCCACGCTCGCGTCGCCCGTCGTCGGCGTGTTCAACGCGCAGAACCTGCTGGGCGTGCTGGGCGTCCTGCTCGCGAGCGACGTTCCGCTCGCGGACGCGGCCACCGCGCTCGGGAAGCTGCAGGCGCCGGCCGGACGCATGCAGCGATTCGGCGGCGACGGCAAGCCGCTGGTCGTCGTCGACTATGCGCACACGCCGGACGCGCTCGAGAAAGTGCTGCTCGCGCTGAAGCCGGCCGTCGCCGCCGGCCACGAGCTCGTCTGCGTGTTCGGTTGCGGCGGCGATCGCGACCCGGGCAAGCGGCCGCAAATGGGCGAGATCGCCGCGCGGCTGGCCGACCGCATCGTCGTGACCGACGACAACCCGCGCAACGAGGATCCGTCGGCGATCGCCAACGCCGTGGTCAAGGGCGTGCGCGACGCCGGCCATCGGCGGTGGACGATCGAGCACGACCGCCGCGCGGCGATCCGCGGCGCGATCGGCGGCGCGCGCGACGGCGACGTCGTGCTGGTCGCCGGCAAGGGGCACGAGACCTACCAGGAGCGCGACGGCGTGCGACAGCCGTTCTCCGACGCCGCCGAGACGACCGCGGCGCTCGCGGCGTGGAGTGCCCGATGATGGACACCGCGACCGCCGCCCGCGTCGTGGCCGGCCGCCAGCTGGGCGCCAACGTCCGCTTCCTGCGTGTGACGACCGACAGCCGCGCGCTGCGCGACGGCGACCTGTTCGTCGCGCTGAAGGGCGAGCGCTTCGACGGGCACGACTTCGTGCCGGCGGCGCTCGCGCACGGCGCCGTGGCGGCACTGGTCGACGACGCGCGCGCGCCGTCGCTGCCCGGACCGTTGGTCGCGGTCGCCGATCCGCTCGCGGCGCTCGGCGCGCTCGCCGCGAACTGGCGCGCGCGGTTCGCGCTGCCGCTGGCGCTGGTCGTCGGCAGCAACGGCAAGACCACGGTCAAGGAAATGCTCGCGGCGATCCTGCGCGCGCAACTGGGCGCCGACGCCGTGCTCGCCACCGAAGGCAACCTCAACAACGCGATCGGCCTGCCGCTGACGCTGCTGCGGCTGACCGATGCGCACCGCGCGGCGGCCGTCGAGCTCGGGATGAACCACCGCGGCGAGACGCGCACGCTGGCGGCGGTCGCGCAGCCGACGATCGTCGTCGTCACCAATGCGCAGCGCGAGCATCAGGAATTCATGGCGAGCGTGGCGGAGGTCGCGAGCGAGCACGCCGACGCGGTGGCGGCGCTGCCGCGCGACGGCGTGGCCGTGGTCAACGCCGACGACGCGCACGCGGGCGTGTGGCGCGGCACGGCCGAGCGTGCGGGCGCCCGCGTGACGACGTTCGGGCTCGACGCGCCGGCCGACGTGCGCGCCGAGGCGCAGCCGCGCGACGACGGCAGCGATCTCGCGCTGGCCACGCCGCTCGGCACGGTGCGCGTCGCGCTGGCGGTGCCCGGCCGGCACATGGCGCGCAATGCCGCCGCGGCGACCGCGGCCGCGATTGCGGCCGGGGTGGCGCTGCCGGCGGTGGCCGCCGGTCTCGCCGGTTTCCGCGCGGTGCCCGGACGGCTGGTCGCGCTGCGCGCCGCGAACGGCGCGCGGGTGCTCGACGACACGTACAACGCCAATCCCGACTCGATGCGCGCGGCCATCGACGTGCTCGCGGCCGCGCCCGGCACGCGGTTCCTCGCAATGGGCGACATGGGCGAGGTCGGCGCCGACGGGCCGCAGTTCCACCGCGAGATCGGCGCGTACGCACGGGAGCGCGGCGTCGCCCGGCTGTACGCGCTCGGCGGCGCGGCGCGCGACGCGGTCGCGGCGTTCGGCGCGGGCGCCGCGCATTTCGACAGCGCCGACGCGCTCGCGGCGGCGGTCGCCCGCGACGCGGGCGAAGGCGTCGTCGTGCTGGTCAAGGGATCGCGGTTCATGCGGATGGAGCGCGTGGTCGCCGCGCTGACCGGCGGCGCGGCCGGAGGGGCGCACTGATGCTGCTGCTCGCGGCCGAATGGATGGAGCAGTACGTGCGCGCGTTCAACGTCTTCGGCTACATCACGCTGCGCTCGGTGCTGGCGACGATGACCGCGCTGGTCATCTCGTTCCTGATCGGACCGCGGATGATCGAATGGCTGGCGCGGATGAAGATCGGCCAGTCGGTGCGCGACGACGGGCCGCAGACGCATCTCGCCAAGGCTGGCACGCCGACGATGGGCGGCGCGCTGATCCTGGTGTCGATCGTCGTCACCACGATCCTCTGGGGCAACCTGACCAACCGCTTCGTGTGGGTCGTGCTGCTGGTCACGCTGGGCTTCGGCGCCGTCGGCTGGGTCGACGACTGGCGCAAGGTCGTCTACCGGAACCCGAAGGGGCTGTCCGCGCGCGCGAAGTTCGCGTGGCAATCGGCGATCGGCCTCGTCGCGGCGATCTATCTCGCGTTCTCGGTGTCCGCGCCGGACAACACGCAGTTCGTGCGCCTGTTCACGCAGTGGGTGGGCAGCGGCTTCTCGGCGACGTTGTCGCCGAACGCGGACCTGATCGTCCCGTTCTTCAAGTCCGTGTCCTATCCGCTCGGCGTCTGGGGATTCATCGCGCTCACGTATTGCGTGATCGTCGGCGCGTCCAACGCGGTCAACCTGACCGACGGCCTGGACGGACTGGCGATCATGCCGACCGTGATGGTCGGCGGCGCGCTCGGCATCTTCGCGTACGTGATCGGCAACGCGATCTTCGCCCGCTACCTGGGCTTTCCATACATCCCCGGCGCCGGCGAGCTCGCGGTGATCTGCGGCGCGATCGCCGGGGCGGGCCTGGGCTTCCTGTGGTTCAACGCGTATCCGGCCGACGTGTTCATGGGCGACGTCGGCGCGCTCGCGCTGGGCGCCGCGCTCGGGACGATCGCCATCATCGTCCGCCAGGAGATCGTGCTGTTCATCATGGGCGGCGTGTTCGTCGTCGAGACGCTGTCCGTGATGATCCAGGTCGCGTCGTTCAAGACGCGCGGCAAGCGCGTGTTCCGGATGGCGCCCATCCATCACCACTTCGAGCTCAAGGGCTGGAAGGAGAACCAGGTGGTCGTGCGTTTCTGGATCATCACGATGCTGCTCGTGCTGTTCGGCCTCTCCACGCTGAAGCTGCGCTGACGATGCGCTACGAAAACCGCAACGCCGTCGTGCTGGGACTGGGACTGACCGGGCTGTCGCTCGCGCGCTACCTGGCGCGCGAAGGCGCGGCCGTGCGCGTGGCCGACACCCGCGCGCACCCGCCGCGCGCAGCCGACTTGGCGGCGGAGCTGCCCGGCGTGCGGCTCGCCGCCGGGCCGTTCGACGAGGCGACGTTCGACGGCGTGGACATGATCGCGATCAGCCCCGGCCTGTCCAAGGCGCATCCGGCGATCGCCGCGGCCGTCGCGCGCGGCGTCGAGCTGGTCGGCGACATCGAGCTCTTCGCGCGCGCGCTGCCGCCGGCGCAGAAGGTGCTGGCGATCACCGGCACCAACGGCAAGACGACGGTGACCGCGCTGACCGGCGCGCTGTGCCGGGCGGCCGGGCTCGCGACGGTCGTCGCCGGCAACATCGGCGACGCCGTGCTCGACGTGCTCGCGAACTGCGAAAGCGGCGTCGGCCGGCCGTGGCCCGACGTGTTCGTCCTCGAGCTGTCGAGCTTCCAGCTCGAGACGACGTCGTCGCTTGCGCCGGTCGCGGCGGCGGTGCTCAACGTCACCGACAATCACCAGGATCGCTACGCGTCGCTCGACGAGTACGCGGCCGCGAAGGCGCGCATCTTCGAGCGCGGCGGCATCCAGGTCGTCAACCGCGACGACCCGCGGTCGTTCGCGATGCGCATCCCGGGCCGGACGATCGAGTCGATCGGCGCGGAAGTGCCGACCGGCGAAGGCGAGTGGGGCCTCGTGCAGTTCGACCGCACGACGTGGCTCGCGCACGGCGGCGGGCTGCTGCTGCCGACGACGTCGCTGTCGCTGGTGGGTCGGCACAACGCGCTCAACGCGCTTGCGGCGCTCGCGCTGGTCTCGACGGTCGCGCGGATCACCCGCCCGGTGCTCGACGCGCTGAAGGCGTTCCAGGGCCTGCCGCACCGGATGCAGCGGATCGCCGAAGCGGGGCGCGTCGCCTACATCGACGATTCGAAGGCGACGACCGTCGTCGCCACGCAGGCGGCGCTGGACGGCATCGAGCGGCCCGCCGTGCTGATCGCCGGCGGCGACGGCAAGGGCCAGGATTTCGCGCCGCTGAAGTCGTCGGTCGACGCCGACTGCCGCGCGGTCCTGCTGATCGGTCGCGACGCGCCGCTGATCGCGCGCGCGCTGGAAGGCACGCCGGCGAAGGTCGAGATCGTCGGCACGCTGGACGCGGCGATCGCGCGCGCCGTCGCGCTCGCGGAGCCGGGCGACGCCGTGCTGCTGTCGCCGGCGTGCGCGAGCCTCGACCAGTTCGACAGCTACATCGCGCGCGGCGAGCGCTTCGCGGCGCTCGTGCACGCGCGCCTGAAGGAGGCGGCAGCGCATGCGTAGGAGCCTCACGTCCCCGGCGCCGCCGCGCGGATCGGCCTCGCCGCGGCTGTGGGCCGGCTTCGTCTCCGACGCGCGCGGCGACCCGCGCACGATGGCCGCCTACGACGCGTCGCTCGCGTGGACGGTGCTGCTGCTGCTGGCGATCGGGCTCGTCATGGTGTACTCGTCGTCGATCGCGACGGCGGAGACGGCGTCGTTCACCGGACACCGCGCCTGGTACTTCCTCGCGCGGCACGCGCTGTTCGTCGCGATCGGACTCGCCGCCGCGGCGGTCGCGTTCCAGGTTCCGATGCGCGCGTGGCGGGCGCTGGCGCCGTGGCTGTTCATCGCCGGCGTCGTGCTGCTGGTCCTCGTGCTCGTTCCGGGCATCGGCAAGTCGGTCAACGGCTCGCGCCGCTGGCTGTCGCTCGCCGTGTTCAACGTGCAACCGTCCGAGTTCATGAAGCTGGCCGCCGTGCTGTACGCGGCGAGCTACGCGGTGCGCCGCGCCGCGCACCTGTCCGCCGAGCAGCCGCTGCGGCAGACGATCATGCGCGGATTCCTGCCGGTGTTCGCGGTCATGGTCGTCACCGGGGGCCTGCTGCTCCTCGAACCCGACTTCGGCGCGTTCGTCGTCATCGTCGCGATCGCGTTCGGCATCCTGTTCTTAGGCGGGCTCGACTGGCGGCTGTTCCTGGGACTCGCGCTGCTGCTGCCGGTCGCGCTCGCCGGCATCCTCGTCGCCGCCCCGTACCGGCTGCAGCGACTGACCGCGTTCCTCGACCCGTGGTCCGATCCGCTCGGCAAGGGCTACCAGCTGTCGCACTCGCTGATCGCGTTCGGGCGCGGCGAATGGTTCGGCGTCGGCCTGGGCGCGAGCGTGGAGAAGCTGCTGTTCCTGCCGGAGGCGCACACCGACTTCCTGCTCGCGGTCATCGCCGAGGAGCTGGGCTTCGCCGGCGTGCTCGTCGTGATCCTGCTGTTCATGTGGCTGCTGTTCCGGACCTATGCGATCGGCCGGCAGGCGGCCCGGCTCGAGCGTCCGTTCGCGGCGCTGGTGGCGCAGGGCGTCGGCGTGTGGATCGGCGTGCAGGCGTTCATCAACATCGGCGTGAACATGGGCGTGCTGCCGACCAAGGGCCTGACGCTGCCGCTGCTTTCGTTCGGCGGCAGCGGCATCGTCGCCAACTGCATCGCGCTCGCGATCGTGCTGCGCGTCGACTACGAGAATCGGCGCCTGCTGCGCGGGTTCACCGTCTGATGATGGCGATGACCGCCGCCGGGCCGTCCCAAGGCGGTCGCCCCCCGGGGGGAGGCGGCGCGCAGCGCCGCTTCGGGGGGAGCCACACCACCGTGATGATCACCACCGGCGGCACCGGCGGACACGTGTTCCCGGGACTCGCGGTCGCCGCCAAGCTCGCCGCGCGCGGCGCCCGCGTGTTCTGGCTCGGCACGCGCGACGGCATCGAGGCCACGCTGGTGCCGCAGCACGGCGTGGAATTCGAGGGACTGGCGTTTCGCGGCGTGCGCGGCAAGGGCCTGCGCACGCTGCTGCTCGGACCGTTCGCGCTGCTCGCCGCGTGCGTGGCGGCGCGCGCGATCATCCGCCGGCGGCTGCCGGACGTCGTGCTGGGCTTCGGCGGCTTCGCGTCGTTCCCGGGAGGACTCATGGGGACGGCGGCGCGCAAGCCGCTCGTGCTGCACGATTCCAACGCGGTCGCCGGCCTCGCCACGCGCGTGCTCGCATACGGCGCCGACAAGATCCTTCTGGGGTTCCCGCAGGCGCTCGGCGGCCGGCACGCGAAGATCGTCGAGTGGGTCGGCAATCCGCTGCGCGACGCGATCACGTCGCTGCCGCCGCCGCAGGCGCGGTTCGCGGGCCGCGAGGGCCCGCTGCGGCTGCTCGTCGTCGGCGGAAGCTTAGGCGCCGCGGCGCTCAACGAAATCGTGCCCGCCGCGATCGCGCTGCTGCCCGCCGCTGCGCGGCCCACGATCGTCCACCAGTCCGGCGAGCGGCACATCGAAGCGCTTCGCGACGCGTACGCGCGCAACGGCGTGGCCGCCGAATGCGTGGCGTTCATCGACGACATGGCCGCGCGCTACGCGTGGGCCGACTTCGCGATCTGCCGCGGCGGCGCGACGACGATCGCCGAGCTGTCCGCGGTCGGCTTGGGCGCGATCGTCGTGCCGCTGCCCGGCGCGATCGCCGACGAGCAGAGCGCCAACGCGCAGTTCCTGGTCGACGCGGGCGCCGCGCTCAAGGAACCGCAGCCGAAGCTCACCGCGGCGCGCCTGGCCGGCCTCGTGAGGGCGATCGACAGGCCGCGGGCGCTCGCGATGGCCGTTGCCGCGCATGCGAAGGGGCGGCGCGACGCCGCCGCGCGCGTGGCCGACGTCTGCCTCGAGTTCGGGTCGCAACGATGAAGCACAAGGTCAAGCGCGTGCACTTCGTCGGCATCGGCGGCGCGGGGATGAGCGGCATCGCCGAGGTGCTCGTCACGCAAGGGTACGCGGTGTCAGGCTCCGACCTGGCCGACGGCGCGGCCACGGCGCGGCTCGCGCGGCTCGGCGCGACGATCGCGATCGGCCACGCGGCGGCGAACGTCGCGGGCGCCGACGCCGTGGTCGTGTCCACGGCGGTCGCCGCCGACAACCCCGAGGTCGTCGCGGCGCGCGAACGCGGCATCCCCGTCGTGCCGCGCGCGCTGATGCTGGCGGAACTGATGCGCCTGAAGCAGGGCATCGCGGTGGCCGGCACGCACGGCAAGACGACGACGACGAGCCTGGTCGCGTCCGTGCTCGCCGAAGGCGGCCTCGACCCGACGTTCGTCATCGGCGGACGGCTCCTGTCGGCCGACGCGAACGCGCGGCTCGGCAAGGGCGAGTTCCTGGTGGCCGAGGCCGACGAGTCCGATGCGTCGTTCCTCTACCTGACGCCGGTGCTCGCCGTGGTCACCAACATCGACGCCGACCACATGGAGACGTACGAGCACGACTTCTCGAAGCTCACGCGCGCGTTCGTCGACTTCCTGCAGCGGCTGCCGTTCTACGGCGTGGCCGTCGTCTGCGTCGACGACGCGAACGTGCGGGCGATCCTGCCCGAGGTCACGAAGAAGCTCGTCACGTACGGGCTGGCCGACGACGCCGACCTGCGCGCCGTCGACGTGGTCAACATGGGCGGCCGCATGCGTTTCGTCGCCAAGGCGCGCGGCGCGCGCGACCTTTCCGTCGAGCTCGCGCTGGCCGGCATCCACAACGTGCGCAATGCGCTCGCCGCGATCGCCGTCGGCCGCGAGGTCGGCGTCGACGACGCCGCGATCGGCCGCGCGCTCGCCGAATTCCACGGCGTGGGGCGCCGTTTCCAGCGGCACGGCGAGGTCGCGCTCGCCGGCGGCGGCGCGTTCACGCTGATCGACGACTACGGCCATCACCCGGCCGAGATGGAGGCGACGCTCGAAGCCGCGCGTTCGAGCTTTCCGGGGCGACGGCTGGTGCTCGCGTTCCAGCCGCACCGCTATACGCGAACGCGCGACCTGTTCGAGGACTTCGTCCGCGTGCTGTCGACCGTCGACGCGCTGGTGCTGGCCGACGTGTACCCGGCAGGCGAGGCGCCGATCGTCGCCGCCGACGGCCGCGCGCTCGCCCGCGCCGTTCGCGTGGCCGGAAAGGTGGAGCCCGTGTTCGTCGAGGACGTCGCCGAGTTGCCCGATGCGTTGCGCTCGCTGGTGCGCGCCGGCGACGTGGTGCTGACGATGGGAGCCGGGTCCATCGGAACGACCGCGGCGCGGCTGGTGCAATGAACATGAACGAACCCCTGCACCTTTCCGGCCTGCGCGGCGTGCTGACGCGCCACGCGCCGCTCGCGAAGTACACGAGCTGGCGCGCCGGCGGCGCGGCCGACGCGCTGTACCGTCCGGCCGACCGCGACGACCTGGCCGCGTTCCTGCGCCAGTTGCCGGCGGACGAGCCGCTGTCGGTGCTGGGCCTCGGCAGCAACACGCTGGTGCGCGACGGCGGCGTGCGCGGCACCGTCGTGGTCATGCACAACCCGGGGGCCGCGCTCGCGGTCGCCGACGGCCTGATCTACGCGGACGCCGGCGTGGCGTGCCCGAAGCTCGCGCGCTTCGCCGCGCTGCACGATCGCGGCGAGGCGGAATTCCTGGCCGGCGTGCCCGGCACGGTCGGCGGCGCGCTGGCGATGAACGCCGGCTGCTACGGCGGCGAGACGTGGCGCTACGTCGCGCGCGTCGAGGTCGCCACGCGCGACGGGCGGTTCGTGGTGCGCACGCCCGATGATTACGTGATCGGCTATCGCAGCGTCCGCCTGCGCGCCGCCGGGCCGCCCCAAGGCGCGCGCCCCCCTGGGGGGGAGGAGCGCGCAGCGCTCTTCGGGGGGGAGACCCATCCTGCGGACGGCTCGCCGGTCGACGGCATCTTCACGGCGGCATGGTTCCGGTTCCCGGAAGGCGACGCCGCGAAGGCGCGCGCGCGGATCCGCGAACTGCTGGGCAAGCGCATCGCGACGCAGCCGCTTTCGCTGCCCAACGCCGGCAGCGTGTTCCGCAATCCGCCCGGCGACCACGCGGCGCGGCTCATCGAAGCGTGCGGGCTGAAGGGCCACGCGATCGGCGGCGCGCGCGTTTCGGAGATGCACGCGAACTTCATCGTCAACCCGGGCGGCCGGGCGGCCGCGGCCGACATCGAGGCGCTGATCGAGCACGTGCGCGCGACCGTGCATGCACGCACGGGCATCCTGCTCGAGCCGGAAGTGCGGATCGTCGGAGTGCGCGCATGAACAATGCCCGGGATTTCGGCAAGGTCGCCGTGCTGCTGGGCGGGCCCTCGGCCGAGCGCGAGGTGTCGCTGATGTCCGGCAACGCGGTACTCAAGGCGCTGCGCGAGCAGGGTGTGGACGCGTACCCGTTCGACCCGGCCGAGCGCGACCTGTGGGAATTGAAACGCGACGGCTTTGCGCGCGTGTTCATCGCGCTGCACGGCCGTTTCGGCGAGGACGGCACCGTGCAGGGCGCGCTGGAGACGCTGCGCATCCCGTACACGGGCAGCGGCGTGATGGCCTCCGCGCTCGCGATGGACAAGTGGCGGACGAAACTCGTGTGGCTCGCCAGCGACATCCCGACGCCGCGGTACCGCGTGGTCGACGCGCGCACCGACTGGATGCGCGTCGTCGCCGAGCTCGGGCTGCCGCTGATCGTCAAGCCGGCGCGCGAGGGCTCGACGATCGGCATCACAAAGGTCGCGAAGGTCGACCACGACGAGCTGTCGCTTGCCTACGCCGGTGCGGCGAAGCACGACCCGCTCGTGCTCGTCGAGGAATTCGTGACCGGCCAGGAACTGACGGCGTCGATCGTCGGCGGCAACGCGCTGCCGCTGATCCGCATCGTCGCGCCGGGCGGCAACTACGACTACCACAGCAAGTACTTCTCCGACGAGACGAAGTACTTCTGCCCGGCCGGTCTGCCCGACGCGAAGGAGATGGAGATCCGTGCGACGTGCGTGCGCGCGTTCGACGTCGTCGGCTGCAGCGGCTGGGGCCGCATCGACCTGATCCTGCGCGACGACGGCACGTTCTCGCTGCTGGAAGTCAACACGTCGCCGGGCATGACCGGCCACAGCCTCGTGCCGATGGCGGCGCGGCAGGCCGGCATCGCGTTCCCGGCGCTGTGCGTCGAGATCCTGAAAGGCGCCCATGTGGGATGACGCGAAGCAGATGAACGCGCTCGCGATCACGCTGGCGTCGATCGCGACGATCGTGCTGCTCTTCGGCGTCGTGGCGTACGCGGTCCGGCAGCCGGCGTTCGCGTTCCGCGAGGTCGTCGTGACGACGCCGCTGACGCGCGCCAATGGCGCGCACCTGGAGGCGGTGATCCGCGAGGAGCTGGCCGGCACCATCTTCACGATGGACCTGGCGCGCGCCCGCGCGGCGCTCGAAGGGGTGCCGTGGGTGCGCAGCGCCGCGCTGCGCCGGCAGTGGCCGCATCGGCTGGAAGTCGCGATTTCCGAGCACGAACCGCTCGCGCGCTGGAACGAAGGCGAGCTCGTCAACACGCGCGGCGAGGTGTTCGCCGCCGACTCGCGCGACGAGCTGCCGCAGTTCGACGGACCGGCCGGGCGCGCGGCCGACGTGGCCGCGCGGTACGCGGCGTGGTCGCAGACGCTGCGCCCGCTGGCGCTGACGCTGACGCGCGTGCGGCTGTCGCCGCGCGGCGGCTGGCGGCTGGACGCACGCGGCGCGACGGGGCCGCTGACGCTCGAACTGGGGCGCGACGAGCCGGACGCGCGGCTCGCGCGGTTCGTCGCCGTGCACGGCCGCACGCTGGCGGCGCTCGCTCGCGCAGGCGTGGCGGTGGACACGGTGGACCTGCGCTACCGCAACGGATTCGCGGCGCGCATCCCGGGCTTCCGCGAGAAGAGCGGCAGGCGGCCGGCATGAAGCGGATGGGGCAACCAAGGACGCACGCATGGTGAAGGACAGCAAGAACCTGATCGTGGGCCTCGACATCGGCACGTCGAAGATCGTGGCGATCGTCGCCGAGGTGGGGCCCGACGGCGAGATCAACATCGTCGGCATGGGCACGCAGCCGTCGCGCGGCCTGAAGAAGGGCGTGGTGGTCAACATCGAGGCGACGATGGCGTCGATCCAGCGCGTGCTGGAGGAGGCCGAGCTGATGGCCGACTGCCAGATCAAGGAGGTCTACACGGGCATCGCGGGCAGCCACATCCGCTGCTACACGTCGCACGGCATGGTCGCGATCAAGGAGAAGGAGGTCACGCAGGCCGACATCGACCGCGTCGTCGAGACGGCGAAGGCGATCCCGATCCCGAACGACCAGCAGATCCTGCGCATCGTGCCGCAGAGCTTCACGATCGACGGCCAGGACGACGTGCGCGATCCGCTCGGCATGAGCGGCGTTCGGCTCGAGGTCGACGTGCACATCGTGACCGGCGCCGTGTCGGCCGTCGAGAACGTGACCAAGTGCATCCGCCGCTGCGGGCTCGAGGTGCGCGACGTGATCCTGCAGCCGCTCGCCTCGGCGACCGCCGTGCTGTCCGAGGACGAGAAGGAGCTCGGCGTATGCCTGATCGACATCGGCGGCGGCACGTCCGACATCGCCGTGTTCGCCGGCGGCGCGATCCGCCACACGGCCGTCATCCCGATCGCCGGTGACCAGATCACCAACGACATCGCGATGACGCTGCGCACGCCGACGAAGGAAGCCGAGGAGCTCAAGGTCCGGTTCGGCTACGCGCTGCGCGTGCTGGCCGACCCCAACGACATCATCGAGGTGCCCGGCGTCGGCGACCGCGCGCCGCGCAAGCTGTCGCGGCCGATGCTGGCCGAAGTGATCGAGCCGCGGATCGAGGAGCTGTTCCAGTTCGTGCAGTCGGAGGTCCGGCGCAGCGGGTTCGAGGAAATGATCTCGTCCGGCGTCGTGGTCACCGGCGGCTCCGCGCAGCTCGCCGGCATCACCGAGCTGGGCGAGGAGGTCTTCCACACGCCGGTGCGCGTCGGCGTGCCGGTCTACGCGGGCGGGCTCGCCGACGTCGTCAGGAACCCGCGCTACGCGACGGCCGTCGGGCTGCTGCTCGAAGGGCGCGAGCAGTTCCTGCGCGGCGAAGCGGCGCGCGCGCAGATCGCGGGGCTGGGCGGTGCAGCCGAACGGATGAAGCAGTGGTTCAAGGAAAACTTCTAGAACGCGGTTCGGGGAATCGGGTTTTCATTTCGACAGGAGAAGGAGAACACCATGTTTGAGATCATCGATCAGGCGCAGGAAGAAGGCGCGATCATCAAGGTCATCGGCGTCGGCGGGTGCGGCGGCAACGCCGTCGAGCACATGATCGATCGCGGGCTGGCCGGCGTCGAGTTCATCTGCGCCAACACCGACGCGCAGGCGCTGAAACGGTCGACGGCGCGCACGCAGCTGCAGCTGGGCTCGACGCTGACCCGCGGCCTGGGCGCCGGCGCCAAGCCGGAGATCGGCCGCGACGCCGCGATGGAGGACCGCGACCGCATCGCCGAGATGATCACCGGCGCCGACATGCTGTTCATCACCGCCGGCATGGGCGGCGGCACCGGCACCGGCGCCGCGCCGGTCATCGCCGACATCGCGAAGAGCCTGGGCATCCTGACCGTCGCCGTCGTCACGCGCCCGTTCAAGTTCGAAGGCAAGCGGCAGAAGGTCGCGCAGAGCGGCATCGAGGAGCTCGCGAAGAAGGTCGACTCGCTGATCATCATCCCGAACGACAAGCTGATCGACGTGCTCGGCGACGACATCCCGCTGCTCGCCGCCTACGCCGCGGCGAACGACGTGCTGCACGGCGCGGTCTCCGGCATCGAGGAGTTCATCAACAAACCCGGCCTCGTCAACGTCGACTTCGCCGACGTGCGCACGGTGATGGGCGAGGTGGGCATGGCGATGATGGGCTCGGCGACCGCGGGCGGCATCGAGCGCGGCCGCGTCGCCGCCGAGCAGGCGGTGAAGAGCCCGCTGCTCGAGGACGTGAACCTCGCCGGCGCGCGCGGCGTGCTGGTGAACGTGACCGCGTCGGCCGGCCTCAAGATGAAGGAATACTACGAGGTCATGAACACGATCAAGGAATTCACCGCGGAGGACGCGATGGTGATCGTGGGCACCGTGATCGACGACGGGATGGGCGACGACCTGCGCGTGACGATGATCGCCACCGGACTGGGCGGCGGCGTCGCCGTCGCCAAGCGTCCGCCAAAGCTCGAGGTCTTCGAGACCGCCGTCGTCGAGCGCACCGGCACCGACGGGATAGGCGTGCAGGTCGAGCACATCGACTACGAGCGGCTCGACCAGCCGGCCGTCATCCGCAAGGGCCGGTCCGCGCCGGCGTCGTCGGCCGCGCCGGCGTTCGACGCGTCCGAGATCCCGGCGTTCCTGCGCAAGCAGGCGGATTGATGGTCCCCCCGAAGCGCGCTGCGCGCGCCTCCCCCCGGGGGGCGAGCGCCTTGGGACGGCCCGGCGGCGCTCTGAGGGTCCCCCCGAAGCGCGCTGCGCGCGCCTCCCCCAAGGGGCGAGCGCCTTTGGGGGGCGCGACACCGGCGCCCTGTTCTGGTACACTTTCACGTTAACCCGTTGACGCGACGGGACTTTGCGGACCATGCTCCAACAACGCACGCTGAAGAAGGCGACCAAGACTACCGGTGTCGGACTTCATACCGGCGCGCGCGTGGAAATGACGCTGCGGCCGGCGCCCGCCAACACGGGCATCGTGTTCCACCGCACCGATCTTCCGGCTCCTGTCACCATCCCTGCCATCGCCGCCAACGTCGGCGACACGCGCCTGTCGTCGACGCTGAAAGCCGGCGGCGCGACCGTGTCGACGGTCGAGCACCTGATGTCGGCGCTCGCCGGCCTCGGCATCGACAACCTGTACGTCGACATCTCCGGTCCGGAACTGCCCATCATGGACGGCAGCGCGGGTCCGTTCGTGTTCCTGCTGCAATCGGCCGGCATCGTCGAGCAGGACGCGAAGAAGCGCTACCTGCGCGTCGCGTCGCCGGTCGAAGTCTGCGACGGCGACAAGTGGGCGCGGTTCACGCCGTTCGACGGCTTCCGGCTCGACTTCACGATCGACTTCCCGCATCCGGTGTTCGGCTCGGAGAACCGCAACGTCGTCGTCGACTTCGCGCTCGATTCCTACGCGAAGGACGTGGCGCGCGCGCGGACGTTCGGCTTCATGCAGGACGTCGAGGCGATGCGCGCGGCCGGCCTGGGACTGGGCGGCAGCCTTCAGAACGCCGTCGTGCTCGACGAGTTCAAGGTCCTGAACAGCGAAGGGCTGCGCTACGACAACGAATTCGTGCGGCACAAGGTGCTCGACGCGATCGGCGACCTGTACCTGCTCGGCCATCCGCTGATCGGCCAGTACACGGCGTACAAGTCCGGGCACGCGCTCAACAACAAGCTGGCCCGTGCGCTGCTCGCGCGTGCCGACGCCTACGACGTCGTCACGTTCGCCGACGAGAAGACCGTGCCGCCGGCGTTCCACGACGCGTCGCTGCGGACCGCGTAGCGCGCAGGCGCGGCGCAAGACGCCGCGCACGAAGGACCGGACTTGCTGATCGTTCGGCTGCTGCTGTTCCTGGCGATCGGCACCATCGTCGGCGCCGGCCTCTTCTTCCTGTTCACCCGCGACCGCCGCTACCTGCGGTTCATCGTCCAGGTTGCCAAGTTCACGATCTACCTGCTGGCCGGCGTCCTGCTGTTCTACCTGTTCGAGCGGCTGGTGATGATGGTGTAGCGCCCGGTCCGGGTTCCCGCGTCAGCCGCCACGGCGCACAAGACGCTCGACCGCGGCGCGCAATGGACCCTGCGGCAACGATCGCGCCAATGCGCGCAACGGCGCCGATTCCACCTTAACACGTTGAATCGGTTTGCTTTTCACCGGGTCGGACCCTGCGGGCTTTACTTGCACGCGTACCCGTAGTTCAGTAAAATTCCAACCTTCCCGCCGAAGGCCGGCGAGGAGGTCGGGCGAGCGCTGGCGGACCACCGCGGCAATCGCGCCGGCCGCGACCGCCAGCGTCAGCGTCGGCGGCGCGGCCTCGGCAACCCGCACTCGATCGGCCAGCGCGCGAGGCAACTCGCGACGCACGGCGGCAGTCAATCGGGATTCCAGCCGCATCCGGTCGTGCCACTGCGCGATGAGCGCATCGTTGGCGAGGATTCCGGACAGCGGCTTCGTTGGAAGGTTTTTCGCCATGCGAGCACGCGCCTTTCCGGTTGTAGCGCGACGCGCGTGAGTGGAGGGTACACGATTGAACATCATTCTCGTCGCAGGCGCCGATGCGCGGGCCCGGACCGTCACGCTCGACTGGCGCCACTGGTCGGCCGGCGGCGCCGCGCTGCTCGTGGTCTTCCTGGTGTTCACGTTCGCGTTCAACTTCGTCACGCTGCGCTGGGCGGCGGCCACCCAGCATCCGTGGCTGGCGGCGATCGTGCTGGCCGACCAGCGCGAAGAGGCGGCGCGCGTGCAGGAGCGCGTGCAGGGGCACCTGAACGCGATGGCGATGCGCCTGGGCGAGCTGCAGGCGCAGATGTTGCGGATGGAAACCATCGGCGACCGGCTCGCGAAGACCGCCGGCCTGAAGCCGCAGGAGCTGCCGTCGACCGCATTTGGGTCGGCCCCCGGGCGCGGCGGCGCGGAATCGTCGATGCCGTCGCGCAACCTGTCCGTGGCCGAGTTCGGCGAGCTGGTCGACCGGCTCGCGCGGCAGATGGACACGCGCTCGGACCAGCTGTCGGTGCTCGAAGCGCTGCTCGTGCACGATTCGGCCAACCGCAAGTTCCTGCCGACGCTCTATCCGATCCTCGACGGCTGGTATTCGTCCAACTTCGGCTACCGCATCGATCCGTTCACCGGCCAGCAGTCGATGCACGAAGGCATCGATTTTCCGGCGGAGTCGGGGACGCCGATCGTCGCCGCCGCGAGCGGCACCGTCGTGTTCGCGGACTGGCATCCCGCCTATGGTAAAATGATCGAGATCGACCACGGCAACGGGCTCGTGTCGCGGTATGCGCATACGTCGTCGCTCAACGTGAAGGAAGGCGACCTGGTCGTGCGCGGACAGCGGGTCGGGTCGGTCGGATCCACCGGGCGCTCCACCGGGCCGCATCTCCACTTCGAAGTCCGCCTGAACGGCGTGCCGCAGAACCCGGCGCGCTTCCTGCAAGCGTCCAACCTGAATTGAACGTCCGAACTGGGGGCCGACCCCGTTTCGATTCGCGGGGTGAGGCGGTCCTCACCCCTTGTTTTTTCCCCCGGCGCCCGAACGTAATCTAAACGTACTCCGGCCAGCCCGTTCCGCGATGATTTCCAATATCCTCACCCGCATCTTCGGCAGCCGGAACGAGCGGCTCCTCAAGCAGTACTCGCAGGCCGTCCGCCAGATCAACGCGCTGGAGCCGGCGATCGCCGCGCTGTCCGACGATGCGCTGCGCGAGAAGACCGTCGAGCTGAAGGCCCGAGTGGCCAACGGCGAGACGCTCGACGCCGTGCTTCCCGACGCGTTCGCCGTCGTCCGCGAGGCCGGGAAGCGCGCGCTGCAGATGCGTCACTTCGACGTCCAGCTGATCGGCGGCATGGCGCTGCACAACGGCAAGATCGCCGAGATGCGCACCGGCGAAGGCAAGACGCTCGTCGCGACGCTGCCCGCGTACCTGAATGCGCTCGCCGGCAAGGGCGTGCACATCGTGACGGTCAACGACTATCTCGCGCAGCGCGACGCGGACTGGATGGGGCGCATCTACCGGTTCCTGGGGCTGACCGTCGGCGTGAACCTGTCGCAGATGAACCACGCCGACAAGCAGGTCGCCTACGCGGCCGACATCACGTACGGCACCAACAACGAGTTCGGCTTCGACTACCTGCGCGACAACATGGTGTTCGCGACGACCGAGCGCGTGCAGCGCGGGCTCAGCTACGCGATCGTCGACGAAGTGGACTCGATCCTGATCGACGAGGCGCGCACGCCGCTGATCATCTCGGGCCAGGCCGACGACAACGTCGACATGTACTACCGGCTGAACGAGCTCGCGCCGAAGCTGAAGCGCCGGCAGGAGGAGAAGGGCCCGGGCGACTACTGGGTCGACGAGAAGGCGCACCAGGCGCTGCTGTCGGAGGAGGGCCACGAGCACGCCGAGGGCATCCTCGCGCAGGCCGGGCTGATCCCGCCGGGGTCGGGGCTCTACGACGCGCAGAACATCTCGCTGATGCACCACCTGTACGCGGCGCTGCGCGCGCATTCGCTGTACCACCGCGACCAGCACTACGTCGTGCAGGACGGCGAAGTCGTGATCGTCGACGAGTTCACCGGGCGCCTGATGTCCGGCCGCCGCTGGTCCGAGGGCCTGCACCAGGCGGTCGAGGCCAAGGAGGGCGTGCAGATCCAGCGAGAGAACCAGACGCTCGCGTCGATCACGTTCCAGAACTACTTCCGCATGTACGGCAAGCTGGCCGGCATGACCGGCACCGCCGACACCGAGGCGTTCGAGTTCCAGCAGATCTACCACCTGGAAACCGTCGTGATCCCGACGCACATGCCGATGGTGCGCAAGGACGCGAACGACCTCGTGTTCCGCACGTTCCAGGAGAAGGTCGACGCGATCATCGCCGACATCCGCGACTGCCACACCCGCGGCCAGCCGGTACTGGTCGGCACCACGTCGATCGAGAACTCCGAGCTGCTGTCGCAGTACCTGACCAAGGAGAAGCTGCCGCACGAGGTGCTGAACGCCAAGCAGCACGCGCGGGAAGCCGAGATCGTCGCGATGGCGGGCAAGTCGAAGGCGGTCACCATCGCCACCAACATGGCCGGCCGCGGCACCGACATCGTGCTGGGCGGGATGCTCGAGCCGCTGATCCTCAAGATCCGCGACAACGAGTCGCTGCTGCCGGAGGAGAAGGAGCGCGAGATCGCGCGGATGCGCGCCGAATGGCAGGTCCGCCACGAGGACGTCGTCAAGGCCGGCGGGCTGCACATCATCGGCACCGAGCGGCACGAGTCGCGGCGCATCGACAACCAGCTGCGCGGCCGCGCGGGCCGCCAGGGCGACCCGGGATCGTCGCGGTTCTACCTGTCGCTCGAGGATCCGCTGCTGCGCATCTTCGGCGGCGAGCGGCTCGGCGTCATCATGCAGAAGCTCAAGATGCCCGAAGGCGAGCCGATCGAGCACCCGATCGTCAACCGCTCGATCGCCAAGGCGCAGAACCGGGTCGAGTCGCGCAACTTCGACATCCGCAAGCAGCTGCTCGAATACGACGACGTCGCCAACGACCAGCGGCGCGTGATCTACCAGCAGCGCAACGAGCTGCTCGAAGGCGAGAACGTCGCCGACACGATCCGCAACATGATCCGCGGACAGGTCGAGGACACCGTCAAGATCTACGTGCCGGCGGAATCGGTCGAGGAGCAGTGGGACGCGGCCGGTCTCGAGGCCACGCTGGCGGCCGACTACCAGATCCGCGCGCCGATCGCCGAGTGGATGCACGCCGACGCCGACCTGACCGACGAGACGATTCGCGAGCGCGTCGTCGAACTCGCGTTCAAGGCGTGGGAAGAGCGCGAGACCATGGTCGGCGTCGACCTGCTGCGCCAGTACGAGCGCAGCCTGATGCTGCAGATGCTCGACCACCACTGGCGCGATCACCTGGCGTCGCTCGACCACCTGCGCCAGGGCATCCACCTGCGCGGGTATGCGCAGAAGAATCCGAAGCAGGAATACAAGCGCGAGGCGTTCGAGCTCTTCTCGGACATGCTCGACCGCATCAAGCAGGACGTCGTGAAGGTCGTGCTGACCGTGCAGGTGCGCTCCGAGCAGGACGTGGCTGCGGTCGAGGAGCCCGAGACCGTCTCGAACGTCAAGTACCAGCACGCCGGCTACGACGAAGCGCTGGCCGCCGCGCCCGACGACGGCGACGTGGCCGTCGCGCCGCCGCCGCCGTTCACGCGCGCCGGCGAGAAGGTCGGCCGCAACGACCCGTGCCCGTGCGGCAGCGGCAAGAAGTACAAGCACTGCCACGGTAAGTTCTAGTGGCCGTTCGCTATACGCCGCCGACGGCGCAGTCGCTGTTGCCGGTGCCCGGCGTCGCGCTGGGCGCCGCCGCGGCGAAGATCAAGAACTGGAACCGCGACGACGTGCTGCTCGTGCTGTGCGAGCACGGCACGGTCGCGGCCGGCGTATTCACGAAGAACCGCTTCTGCGCGGCGCCGGTCGTCGTCTGCCGCAACCACCTGGCGCGCCAGCATGCGACCGGCGGCGGCCTGCGCGCGCTCGTCGTCAACGCGGGCAATGCGAACGCCGGCACCGGCGAATCCGGGCTGGCCGACGCGCACGCGGAATGCGTGGCGGTCGCGCGGCTCCTCGATTGCGCGCCCGAGGACGTGCTGCCGTATTCGACCGGCGTCATCATGGAGCCGCTGCCGGTGGACCGGATCGTCGCCGCGCTGCCGGCGGCGAAGGCGGCCGCGCGGGCGGACGGCTGGTTCGCGGCGGCCCACGCGATCATGACCACGGACACGGTTCCGAAGGGCGCGTCGCGCCGCGTGGCCGTCGGCGGCGCGCCGGTGACGGTGACCGGCATCGCGAAGGGCGCCGGCATGATCCATCCGGACATGGCGACGATGCTGTCGTTCATGGCGACCGACGCGCCGATCGCCGCGCCGCTGCTCGCGCGCATCGTCCGCGAGGTCGCCGACGTGTCGTTCAACGGCGCGACCGTCGACGGCGACACGTCGACCAACGACAGCTTCGTCCTCGCCGCGACGGGCAGGGCCGGGCTGGCACCGATCGTCGCCGCCGACGACCCGCGGCTCGCGCCGATCCGCGCCGCAATCGAGGAATGCGCGGTCGCGCTGGCGCAGGCGATCGTCCGCGACGGCGAGGGTGCGACCAAGTTCATCGCGATCCGCGTCGAAGGCGGCCGCACCGTCGACGAGTGCCGCGCGGTCGCGTTCGGCATCGCGCACTCGCCGCTGGTGAAGACGGCATTCTTCGCGTCGGACCCGAACCTCGGGCGCATCGTGTGCGCGATCGGCAATGCCGCGGCGCCGGACACCGATCCGTCGCGCGTGTCGTTCTGGCTGGACGACGTGCGCGTCGTCGACCGCGGCGGGCGCGCCGCGTCGTATCGCGAGGACGACGGCCAGCGCGTGATGAAGCAGGACGAGATCACCGTCCGCGTCGATCTGGGCCGCGGCAAGGCCGCCGCCACCGTGTGGACGTGCGACTTCTCGCACGACTACGTGTCGATCAACGCCGACTACCGGTCGTGATTGCGGTCGGACCCGATTTTCGGTACCGCGCCACGTGATCGAGACGAACCGTGCCGAAAATCGAGGCTGACCCCATCCTGGCGCTGATCGCCCGCGCCGAGGGCGTGCTCGAACGCGTCGAGGCGCTGTTGCCTCCCCCGGTGCCGGACCCGGACTGGGCAAGGGTGACGGCGGCGCGCTGGCGCAAGCGCGGCGGCCGCGGCTACCTGCAGGCGGTCGCGCATCCGCACGCGATCCGCCTCGCCGACCTGGTCGCCATCGACGAGCAGAAGCACGCGATCGACCAGAACACGAGGCAGTTCGTCGCCGGGCTGCCGGCGAACAACGTGCTGCTCACCGGCTCGCGCGGCACCGGCAAGTCGTCGCTGGTGAAGGCGATGCTCGCGAAGTACGCGAGCCGCGGGCTGCGCCTGATCGAAGTCGACAAGGGCGATCTTGTGGACCTTCCCGACATCGCCGAGCGCGTCGAAGGCAGGCCGCAGCGCTTCGTCGTGTTCTGCGACGACCTGACGTTCGACGCCGGCGAGCCGGGCTACAAGGCGCTGAAGGTCATGCTCGACGGCTCGATCGCCGGCGGCGCGACCAACGTCGTCATCTACGCGACGTCGAACCGCCGGCACCTGCTGCCCGAGTACTTCAGCGAGAACCTCGAGACGCGGCACGTCGGCGAGGAAGTGCATCCCGGCGAGTCCGTCGAGGAGAAGATCTCGCTGTCGGAGCGATTCGGCCTGTGGATCTCGTTCTACCCGTTCGCGCAGGACGACTACCTGGCGGCGGTCGCCGGCTGGCTCGCGCATTTCGGCGTCAAGCCGCCGGCGAACGCGCGCGAGGCCGAGGCGCGGACGCGCGAGGCGCTGCAGTGGGCGCTGCAGCGCGGGTCGCGCAGCGGCCGCATCGCGTGGCAGTTCGCGAAGAACGTCGCGGGTGCGCAGGCGCTGAAGTCGCGCCGGTCGTGAGCGCCGCCGGGCCGTCCCAAGGCGCTCGCCCCCCTGGGGGGGAGCGGCGCGAAGCGCCGATCGGGGGGGATCCTGCAAACGCACGGATCGTCCGCGTCGCGGCCGCGGTGCTGCTGCGCAACGACGGACAGGTGCTGCTTGCGCAGCGCCCTCCCGGCAAGGCCTACGAAGGGTATTGGGAATTCCCCGGCGGCAAGCTCGAAGCCGGCGAGACGCCGCGCGCCGCGCTCGCGCGCGAATTGCGCGAGGAGCTCGGCATCGTCGTCCGCCGCGCGTCGCCGTGGCTCGTGCAGGAGTTCGTCTACCCGCACGCGCATGTCGAGCTGCACTTCTTCCGCGTGTTCGACTGGAGCGGTGAGTTGCACGGCCACGACGGCCAGGCGTTCGCGTGGCAGGTGCCCGGCCGCTACACGGTGTCGCCGCTGCTTCCCGCCAACACGCGCATCTTGTCCGCGCTCGAGCTGCCTGCCGTCTACGGCATCAGCAACGCGGCCGAGGTGGGCGAACCGGCGTTCCTCGCGGCGGCGCAGCGCGCGCTCGACGGCGGGCTGCGGCTCGTGCAGCTGCGCGACAGGGAATGGCCGCGCGGGCGGCGACTCGCGCTGGCGCGGCAGCTCGTTGCGCTCGCGCATCGTCGCGGCGCGCGCGTGCTGTGGAACGGGAATGCCCACGACGCTCGCGAAGCCGGCTGCGACGGCGTGCACTGGACGGCGGCTGCGCTGCGCGATGCGCCCGCGCGGCCGGAGGAGCTCGTCGTCGCCGCGTCGTGCCACACGCGCGACGAGATCGCGCGCGCCGGTGCGCTCGGGCTCGACTTCGCGGTGCTGGGGCCCGTCGCATCGACGCCGACGCATCCGGATGCGGCGCCGATCGGCTGGGATGGCTTCGCCGCGCGCGTCGAGCACGCGCGCCTTCCGGTCTACGCGTTGGGCGGCCTCATCGCCGCCGATCTCGACGTTGCGATCGACCACGGCGCTCACGGCGTCGCGCTGCGCCGCGCCGCGTGGCCGGCGTGACGCGTCAGTCGTCGTGCGGCGAGCCGCGATCCGGCGCGCTGCCGGCGCCCTCGTCGTCGTCCGGCGGCTCGACCACCGGGACCCGGTACTTCTCGGCCGCCCACGCGCCGAGGTCGATCAGCTTGCAGCGCTCCGAGCAGAACGGTCGCCATCGCGACGCGGGCGTCCACGCGACGGACACGCCGCAGCGCGGGCAATTGACGGTGCGCAGGGTGGCC
Source organism: Burkholderiales bacterium (assembly GCA_046347755.1). Classification (GTDB taxonomy): domain Bacteria; phylum Pseudomonadota; class Gammaproteobacteria; order Burkholderiales; family Casimicrobiaceae; genus VBCG01. The sequence goes on from JAXMFM010000003.1 coordinate 725,387, forward strand.
ATCGGTTCGGCCGTAGGATAATTCATCTTTGCCTATGCGCCGAGTGCCATGCCATGGAGGACTCCCGTTTCTCGCTCCGGAACGTCGCCGGTCGCGTCGCGGACCGGATCGCGTTCCTCCGCGCGCGCGCCGCGCTGGCCGCGGGACAGGACCCGAAGGCGTTGCGCTTCGACCCCGGCACGCTGCCCTGGATCGACCGTCCCGACGCGGACGTGGCCGCCTACGTGGCGGCGCTGGGTGACCGGGCGCCGGCGGATTACGACCTGCGCGAGCAGCTCGCCTGCTGGCGCGAGCACGGCTACGTGATCTTCCGCAAGCTGATTCCCGAGTCGTGGATCGACGCGTTCGTCGCCGACATGGACCGTCTGGTCGCCGAGCGCGCGCGGATGCCCACGCGCGTGATGGCCGAGGGCATGGGCATCCGGCCGATCAGCGAGTTCACGCTGGACGAGATCGAGGGCCCGCACGTCCGGGTGATCGACTTCCACAACCAGTCGGTGGCCGCGAAGAGGATCATCCTGCATCCGCGCATCGTCGAGTTCATCGAACACCTGTTCCGCGACACCGTGGTCGCCATGCAGACGCTGACGTACTGGCGCAGCAGCGAGCAGCACACGCACCAGGACTTCGCGTACGTCGTCGCCAACATCGCGAGCCAGATGTGCGCGACGTGGGTGGCGCTCGAGGACGTCGACGCCGACGCCGGCCCGCTCGAATACTTCCCCGGCTCGCAGCGGCTGCCGATGTTCGACTTCGGCAACGGCATGTTCGCGACGACGGAGTCGACGCGCACCGAGATCGAGTTCCGCGACTACCTGGAACGCGAATGCGAGGCGAGGGGCCTGCAACCGGTCTCGTTCACGCCGCGCAAGGGCGACGTGCTGTTCTGGCACGCGGCGCTCGCGCATCGCGGCGGCCAGGTGCGCGACCGGGCACTGACGCGCAAGTCGCTGGTCTCGCATTACTCGACGGCCACCGCCTATCCGTGGCACCGCCGCGCGTTGGGCCGGCGGCCGCGCATCTGCCGGTACGGGCGCGGGCTCGTCTACGCCGACCCGCACCTGACCGGCGCCGAGGACACGTACCCGTTCGCCGGGAATGCGTAGCGGCGCCGGCGGCCGACAAACCGTGGTCCTCCGCGATGCGCGAACGGGCCGCGCATGCGAGTATCCGCTTCCATGAGCAATGCCATGCACGTCGATGCCCGCGGCCTCCCCATCACGATCGCCAGCGCCACGGCGGTCGCCGCGTACGACCACCTCGTCACCGGCTACCTGACGTTTCGAGCGGACACGCCGGCGCGCCTGAACGCGCTGCTGGAAGCCGATCCGGAATTCGCGCTTGCCCACTGCATGCAGGGCTACTTCGCCATGCTCGCGTTCAAGCAGACGGTCGTTCCGGCCGCGGCCGAGGCGGCACGCACGGCGCAGTCGCTTGCCGCCGGCGCCACGCCGCGCGAGCAAAGCCACGTCGCCGCGCTGACCGCGTGGTCCGGGGGCGAGCTCGATCGCGCCATCGCGCTGTGGGAGTCGATCCTGCGCGACCACCCGCACGACGTGGTCGCCTTCAGGCTCGCCCACTTCGTGAATTTCTGGCTCGGCCGCCCGCAGGACATGGTCGCCTCCGTCGAGCGCGTGATCCCGGCGTGGTCGGACGACCTCCCGGGCTATGCGTCGATACTGGCCTGCCGCTGCTTCGCGCAGGAGGAGGCCGGCAACTACCTTGCCGCCGAACCGTCGGGACGCCGCGCGATCGAGATCGACCCGGGCGACCTGTGGGCCGCGCACGCCGTCGCCCACGTACTGGAGATGCAGGGCCGCCGCGGCGAAGGCATCCAGTGGCTCACCGCGCTCGCGCCCAACTGGGAGGGAAGCCACAACCTCCAGCACCACCTGTGGTGGCACTGCGCGCTGTTCAAGCTCGAGCAGGGCGACGTTGCGGCCGTGCTCGATCTCTACGACATCCGCTTCCGCAATCTCGCCGCGCCGCTCACCGTCGCTTCGCCGGACGTCTACATCGATGTGCAGAACGCGGCGTCCATGCTATTCCGCCTGCAGCGGCTCGGCGTCGACGTCGGCAACCGCTGGGACGAGCTGGCCGACAAGGCCGAGGCGCGGATCGGCGACTGCCAATCCGCCTTCACGCTGCCGCACTGGCTGATGGCGCTGCTCGCCACCGGCCGCACGGCCGCTGCGCAGCGGATGGTCGACGCGATGCGCGTCTTTGCCGGCGGCCGCGGCACCGTGCCTCCCATCGTGCGCGACTACGTGCTGCCGATCGCCGAGGCGCAGCTCGCCCACGCCGCGGGACGCCACGCCGAGGCCGTCGCCATGATGCGCCCGGTCATCGGCGGCATGTACCGAATGGGCGGCAGCCACGCCCAGCAGGACGTGCTCGAGCAGTTCTTCGTCGACGTCGCGCTGAAGGCCGGCAGCGCCGCGGACGTCCGCCTCGCCCTCGAGCGTGTCGCCGGTCGCCGGGCGATTCCGCCCGAGCGGTTCGTCGGATGGCGCGAAGCCGCCCACCGGGCGGCGGTGGAGGCGTGAGCCGCGCGCTCAGAGGTTGCAGAACATCAGTTCGAACTCGACGTCGCGGTCGAACACCGTGCCGCGGTCCATGCCCGAGACGCCCAGGAAGCGGATGTTGAGCGCGTACTTGTTGGCGCTGATCTCCGGCACGCACGACAGGTTCTTCGCGACGGTCAGGCGCAGGAGCTGCGCGACCTTGGTCGTCGTCAGCATCAGCTGGAACACGCCGTGGTAGGCGACATGCCGGCTCGCGCGGCCGTTGTCGCGCAGCAGCCGGAGCACGATCGCCGAGCCCGCGCGGATCGGCGCGAAAGGCTCGATCCATCCGCGCAGGTCGTTGCGGCGCGCGCCCGGGTCCTGGTGCAGCCACCAGTGGTACGCGGGCAGGTCGAACTCGCACACGCCGCCGGGGATCGCCGTCCGCTGCTTGATCGCCATCAGCCATTCGTTGTCGCGCAGGTGCGCGCCGACCTTGCCGGCCTGCGCGAGCAGCTGCGCGCTCACGACGTCGATCTCGCTCAAGAGCTCCTCGAGCGCGCTCTGTTCGATCTGCGGATTCTGGCGCAGCGGCGAAAGCATCTGCTTCTGGCGCTCGAGCTCCTGCAGCAGGTCGGTCTTGAGGTCGGCGCGCGCGGCGACGTCGGTGATCTCGAACAGCGCGAGCAGCGCCGCGTGATGGTCCTGCGCGGCGTCCTGCGCCGCGAAGTATCCGGTACGCGCGAACAGGTCCTCGAGGCGCATCAGCGTGCGCACCCGTTCGTTCAGCGGATGTTCGTAGCGGATCACCTAGAGCCTGCGATGGACCGCGCCATTGTCCGGGGAACCGCCGGCCGGTTCAAGCGCGTGCGCCGCGAGATCGCGATACTTCGCATCGAGCGCCGCGACCTGCGGCGCGAGCGCGGCGAGCGGACCGGCGTTGTCCACGACGTCGTCGGCGCGTGCGAGCCGGTCGGCACGCGGCAGCTGCGTGGCCATGATCGCGCGCACTTCGCCTTCGGTCAGCTGGCTGCGTGCCATCACTCGGCGCACCTGGACGTCCTCCGGGCAGTCGACGACCAGCACGCGCGCCACGTGCGGCAGCAGGTTGCCGCGTTCGAGGAGCAGCGGCACGCTCAGGATCCCGTACGGCTTCGGCCAGCGGTCGACCTCGGCGGTGAGCCGCGCGAGGATCAACGGGTGCAGCAGCCGTTCGAGGCGAATCCGGGCGCCGTCGTCGGCAAACACCGTGCGCCGCAGCCATCCGCGGTCGAGGTTGCCGTCCGGGCCGCGCGCGGCGGGACCGAACGCCGCGAGCACGGCGTCGTAGCCGGCTTCGCCCCGCGCGGTCACCGCGTGCGCCGCGGCGTCGGCGTCGGCGACCGGCACGCCCAGCGCTGCGAACGCGCGCGTCACCTCCGACTTGCCGCTGCCGATGCCGCCCGTCAGGCCGACGACGTAGGGCATTACGGGAAGTAGATCTTGACGAACAACGGAGCGAAGAACATCGCGAACATCCCGGCGATCGCGAGGTAGGGGCCGAATGCGAGGGGCACGTTGTGGTCGCGTCCCTTGAGCACGACGAGCGAGATGCCGATGAACGCGCCGACGACGGACGAGCCCAGGACGATCAGCGGCAGCACCTTCCAGCCGAGCCACGCGCCGAGCGCGCCCAGCAGCTTGAAGTCGCCATGGCCCATGCCCTCCTTGCCGCGGATGATCTTGAACAGCCAGTAGATCGACCACAGCGTCAGGTAGCCGGCGATCGCGCCGATCACGGCCTCCGGCAGCGGCACGAACAGCCCGTGCAGGTTGGCGACGAGCCCGCCCCACAGCAGCGGCAGCGTGAGGTCGTCGGGCAGGAGCTGCGTGTCGAAGTCGATGAACGTCAGCGCGACCAGCGTCCACAGGAACGCGCACGCGGCCAGGCCCTGCCACGTCGGTCCGAATTTCCAGATGGCGCAGGCCGCGAGCGCGCCCCCCAGGACCTCCACCAGCGGGTACCGCGCCGAGATCGCGGCGCCGCACGCCGAGCACCGGCCGCGCAGCGCGAGCCACGACAGCACGGGGACGTTCTCGGTCGCGGTGATCATGTGGCCGCACGCCGGGCACGCCGAGCGCGGCACCACCAGGTTGTAGCGGGGCTCCTCGGCCGGCGCCTCGCCGCGCAGCTCGGCGCACTGCTGCTGCCAGCCGCGCTCCATCATCCGCGGCAGCCGGTGGATGACGACGTTCAGGAAGCTGCCGACGCAAAGTCCGACGGCGGCGGCCAGCACCGTGGCCACCACCGGGTCGAACAGCAGCTGCGGCATCGGCCCCTGGGCGCGTGCGGAAGGAAAGCGCCGTCAGACCACTGCGCCGAGCTTGAAGATCGGCAGGTACATCGCGATGACGAGGCCGCCGATCACGACGCCCAGGAACACGATGATGATCGGCTCGAGCAGGCTCGACAGCGCGGCGACGGCATCGTCGACCTCGCGCTCGAAGTAGTCGGCGATCTTGCCCAGCATGTTGTCGAGCGAGCCGGATTCCTCGCCGATCTGCACCATCTGCAGCACCATCGTCGGGAACAGGTTCGTGTTGCCCATCGAGTTGGTCAGGCTGGTGCCGGTGCTGACCTCGGTCTGGATCCGCTTCGTCGCCGCCGCGTAGACGGCGTTGCCCGCGGCGCCGCCGACGGCGTCGAGCGACTCGACCAGCGGCACGCCGGCCGCGAACATCGTCTGCAGCGTGCGCGTCCAGCGGGCGATCGTCGCCTTCTCGAGGATGCCGCCGACGACGGGGACCTTCAGGATCAGCCGGTCGAAACTGTAGCGGAACGTCGCCGATCGTCGGTACATCATCCCCGAACCGACGATCGTGCCGAACGCGATCATGAAGACGAGCCACCACCAGGCGACCACCCATTCGGAGATCGCGATCACGATCAGCGTCGGCGCGGGCAGGTCGGCGCCGAAGTTCGCGAACACCTTTTTGAACGCCGGGATCACGAAGATCATGATGATCCAGATCACGACGATCGCGACGACGACCACGGAGATCGGATAGAAGAGCGCGGACTTGATCTTGCTCTTGATCGCGAGCATCTTCTCCTTGTACGTCGCCAGCCGGTCGAGCACCGCGTCGATCGTGCCGGACGCCTCGCCCGCCGCGACGAGGTTGCAGTACAGCGCGTCGAACTGGGCCGGGTGCTCGCGGAACGCCTGCGACATCGACGAGCCCGCCTCGATCTTGTTCTTGATGTCCATCATGAGCCGCGAGAACCGCGCGTTGCTGTGGCCGCGCGCGACGATCTCGAACGCCTGCAGCAGCGGCACGCCGGCCTTCAGCATCGTCGCCAGCTGCCGCGTGAAGAACGTGATGTCCTTCTCGTTGACCTTGCGGCCGCCGCGGAACGTCTGCCGCTTGATCTTGACGATGCGGATGCCCTGCCGGCGCAGGTTGGTCGTGACCACCGTCTCCGAGGCGGCCTTCGACTCGCCGCGAACCTGGCGGTTGCTGCGGTCGATGCCCTCCCAGAGGTACGTGTATTCCTTGACGTCTCGGCGGGCGGCTGCGGTTGCGGTGGCCATGGTCTGTTTGGGTCCCTCGATCGACGGTCGCTACGGCGCCGTCACTCGTTGGTGATCGCTTCGACTTCCTCGAGCGACGTGATGCCGGACTTGACCTTCAGCAGGCCCGATTGCCGCAGGTCGCGCACGCCTTCCTTGCGCGCCTGCTCGGCGATGTCGAGCGCGTTGCCGTTGCGCATGATCACCTGCCGCATCTCGTCGGTGATCGGCATCACCTGGTAGACGCCGATCCGGCCCTTGTAGCCGGTTCCCTTGCAGTTGTCGCAGCCGACCGGACCGTACGGCTGCCACGAGCCGTCCAGGTCCTCCTCGGTGAAGCCGGCGCGCAGCAGCGCCTCGGGCGGGATATCCTCCGGCTTCTTGCACTGCGTGCACAGCTTGCGGCCCAGGCGCTGCGCGGTGATCAGGATGACGGACGATGCGACGTTGAACGGCGCGACGCCCATGTTGAGCAGGCGCGTCAGCGTCGTCGGCGCGTCGTTCGTGTGCAGCGTCGACAGCACGAGGTGGCCGGTCTGCGCCGCCTTGATCGCAATCTCGGCGGTCTCGAGGTCGCGGATCTCGCCGACCATGATGATGTCCGGGTCCTGCCGCAGGAACGCCTTCAGCGCCGCGGCGAACGTGAGGCCGGCCTTGTCGTTGATGTTGACCTGGTTGACGCCCGGGAGCTGGATTTCGCAGGGATCTTCCGCGGTCGCGATGTTGACGCCCGGCTGGTTCAGGATGTTGAGGCAGGTGTAGAGCGAGACGGTCTTGCCGCTGCCGGTCGGCCCCGTGACGAGGATCATCCCGTACGGGCGCCCTATCGCGAAGATCAGGGATTCCTGCTGCTCGGGCTCGTAGCCCAGCGCCTCGATGCCGAGCTTGACGCCGGCGGAGTCGAGGATCCGCATCACGATCTTCTCGCCGTAGAGCGTCGGCAGCGTGGACACGCGGAAGTCGATCGACTTGTTCTTCGTCAGCATGAGCTTCATCCGCCCATCCTGCGGCACGCGCTTCTCGGATATGTCGAGCTTCGAGATCACCTTGATCCGCGACGCGACCTTGTCCTTGATCGCGAGCGGCGGCTGCGCGACTTCCATCAGGATGCCGTCGATCCGGTAGCGGACGCGGTAATACCGCTCGTAGGGCTCGAAGTGGATGTCGGACGCGCCCGACGAGATCGCGTCGGTCAGCAGCTTCTGCAGGTACTTGACGATCGGCGCGTCCTCGACGTCCGAATCGTCCTCGATGTTCGCGACCGGCGTGCCGTCCTCGAGGCCGACCTCCATGTCCTCGAGCTTCGCCATGTCCTTCAGCGTGGCGCCGCTGGCCTCGACCAGCCGGTGGATCGCCTGGCCGAGCTTGTCGTCCTCGACGACGATCGGCTCGGGCACGAGGTTGGTCTTGAAGCGCACTTCCTCCAGCGCCTGCAGGTTGGCCGGGTCGGAGATGGCCACGTACAGCTTGTTGCTGCGCTTGTACAGCGGCAGAACCCGCCGCGCCTGGGCAATCTTCAGGTCGACGATGTCCTTAGAGATCTGGTCGGTGTCGAACGCGTTGAGGTCCAGCAGCGGCGTGCCGAAGGCGCGCGACGCGAACACCGCGAGTTGCTGCGACGTCATCCGCTTCCCGGCCAGCACCTGCTCGACGAACGTTACGCCGGCGGCCTGCGCCTGCGTCTGCAGCGCTTCCGCCTCGTACTCGGACATCAGCCCGTTCTGCGCGAGGGCGCGCGCGAGTCCGCTTATGTTGCGGGTGGCGGCATGCGTGGCCATGGCGGGTCGCTAGAGGCGGGGGCTCGAAGGATGGACGGTAGTGAGCTTTGTAGTAAGCAAGTGCCGTGCCCGAAAGTGAATTTTCGCCGCTATTCCATCAGCATAACCGGCTAGCCGGTCGATGATGCCCGCTCGACAGGGGTTTGTAAAGGCAGGGCGCCGCGCCCCACCGGAGGCACCAGTTTGACCACTTTCACCGCCCGGTCCTGAGTTTGCAGGATTTCCAGCATTTGGCCTTCGAGCCGGAAGGCGACGCCGGCCTGGGGAATCTCGCCCAAATGTTCGAGAATCAACCCGTTCAGCGTCTTGGGGCCGTCCAGCGGGAATTGGGTGCCGAGGCGCCTGTTGAGCGTCCGCAGCATCGCCATGCCGGAAACGATGACGCTTCCGTCCGGCTCCCGCCGGAAGCTTTCCGCGCCGCCCGGCGCCTGCGTCGTGAAGTCGCCGATGATCTCCTCGACGATGTCCTCGATCGTCACCAGCCCCTGCAGCTCGCCGTACTCGTCGACGACCAGGCCGAGCCGCTGCCGGTCGTTCTGGAACTGCGTCAGCTGCGTGAGCAGCGGCGTGCCCGCCGGGATGAAGTAGGGCGCCCGCAGCAGCGGCCGCAGGCGCTCGGCCGTCAGCTCGCCCGCCGACAGCTGCAGGTTGACGACGGCCTTCAGCGGCAGCACGCCGGCGATGTTGTCGAGCGAATCCTCGTACACGGGAACGCGCGAGTGGTACGACGTCGCGAGCTGCTGCCGCAGCAGCGCGGGCTTCTCGGCGAGATCGAGCGCGTGGATGCGGTTGCGCGGCGTCATCACGTCGTCGACGGTGATCGCCTCGAGGTCCATCAGGTTGGCGAGCATCGTCTTGTGCTTGCCGCGGAAGTACTGGCTGCCCTCCAGCACCAGCGAGCGCAGTTCCTCCTGCGTGAGCTGCGTGCCGCCCTCCGGCGCCTCCTTGATCCGCAGGGCGCGCAGCAGCGTCTGGACGAACAGGTTGACGAACCAGACGACCGGCGTCAGCCCGCGCAGCAGCGGCGTCAGCACGTAGGAGACGAGCGGCGCGATGCGGTCCGCGTGCGTGGCGCCGATCACCTTCGGCGTGATCTCGGAGAACACGAGGATCAGGAACGTGACGACGACGGTGCTCGCGGCCAGCGCGAGCTCGCCCACGCCCAGCATCCGTGCGGTCATCACGCCGGCCAGCGTCGCCGCGCCGGCGTTGATCAGGTTGTTGCCGAACAGGATGACGCCGAGCAGCCGGTCGGTCTGCGCGAGCAGCGCGATCGCGAGCTTCGCCCCCTTGTTGCCGCGCTGCGCCCGGTGCTTCAGCCGGTACCGGTTGGCGGCCATCATCGCCGTTTCGGCGATCGAGAAGAATCCGGACACGACCAGCAGCACGGCCAGCGCGATGGCCAGCGTGCCTAGCGAGAACTCATCCAAGGGTGGGGTGCGCTAGGAAGCGACGGCCCAGTATTCGACGGCCATGGCGTCCGTGTCAATCGCGGCGCCTACCTGCCGAGCAGCACCTGCGTGACGAACTTGCTGCCGAGGTAGCCGAGCAGCAGCAGCGCGGTGCCGCCGATGATCCAGTACAGCGCGCGCCGGCCGCGCCAGCCGAAACGAAAGCGGCCGACCAGCAGCACGGCAAACGCGAGCCAGCCGGCGACCGACAGCACGTTCTTGTGCGTGAGCGTGACCGGACGGCCGAACACCTGCTCGGAGAACACGAGGCCGCTCGCCAGCGTCAGCGTGAGCAGCACGAAGCCGGCGGTGACCAGCCGGAACAGGTAGCGCTCGAGCGTCAGCAGCGGCGCGGCACCGCTGTCGTCGGTCTGCGCCGGTCCTCGGCGCAGCCGCTTCTCGAGCCCGAACAGCAGCAGCGCCTGCAGCGCGGCGATGACGAACAGCGCGTAGGCGATCAGCGCCACCGCGATGTGCAGCGCGGCCCACGGCTCGGCGCCATACGTGAAGCGGTGCGGGCCGCCGCCGGCGAGCGGCACCAGCGCGCAGACGGCGGCCACCGGCAGGATCACGTTGCCGACCGCCGGCAGCTTGGCAAGAACGCCGGACAGGCCGGCCACGACGACGGTGAGCCAGGCGACCAGCGACAGCGCGTGCGCGAACGAGAGGTCGAGCCCTTCCGGCGTGAACACGCCGCGCGCGATCGTGATCGCGTGCAGGACGATCGCCACCGCGACCAGCACCGCCGAAGCCTTCGTGCGCGACGGCAGGTGCGAGTGCGCGCTGCGCAGCCAGGCGGCAACGCCGTAGAAGGCCGCGATCGCGACGTACAGTAGAATCATCGGGTTCGTATGGCTTGGACGCCGGGTCGTGCCCGTGGAGGCTTGGCGTCGATGAGTTTACCCGATCGCCGGCGCGGCCAGCGCGGCGCCCAATGCGGATCTTCCGATGCTCGAGAACCTGACTCAACGATTGAACCGCGTCGTCAAGACGCTGCGCGGGCAGGCGCGGCTGACCGACGACAACATCGCCGACGCGCTGCGCGAAGTGCGCGTGGCGCTGCTCGAGGCCGACGTCGCGCTGCCGGTCGTCCGCGAGTTCATCGCCAGGGTCAAGGAACGCGCGGTCGGCGAGGAGGTCGTCGGATCGCTGACGCCCGGCCAGGCGCTCGTCGGCGTCGTCCATCGCGAGCTGACCGCGCTGATGGGCGGCACGGCGGTGCCCCTGTCGTTCGCCACGCAGCCGCCCGCCGTCATCCTGATGGCCGGCCTGCAGGGATCGGGCAAGACGACGACCACGGCCAAGCTCGCGCGCCTGCTCGCGTCCGAGCAGAAGAAGAAGGTGCTGCTGGTCTCGGCCGACGTGTACCGTCCGGCGGCCATCGAGCAGTTGCGGCTGCTGGCCGGGCAGGTCGGCGTCGACTTCTTCCCGTCCGATGCCGGACAGGCGCCGGTGGACATCGCCCGCAACGCGCTCGACTGGGCGCGCCGTCACTACCACGACGTGCTGATCGTCGACACGGCGGGCCGGCTCGGCGTCGACGAAGCGATGATGCGCGAGATCGCCGAAATGCACGCGGCGGTGACGCCGATCGAGACGCTGTTCGTCGTCGACGCGATGCAGGGGCAGGACGCGGTGAACACGGCCAAGGCGTTTCGCGACGCGCTGCCGCTGACCGGCGTCGTGCTGACCAAGCTCGACGGCGACTCGCGCGGCGGCGCCGCGCTGTCGGTGCGGCACGTGACCGGCGCGCCGATCAAGTTCGCCGGCATGTCCGAGAAGGTCAACGGGCTCGAGGTGTTCCATCCGGAGCGGATGGCCTCGCGCATCCTCGGCATGGGCGACGTGCTGTCGCTGATCGAGGACGCGCAGAAGCACGTCGACGTCGAGGAGGCGCAGAAGCTCGCGAAGAAGGTGAAGTCGGGCAAGGGCTTCGACCTGACCGACTTCAAGGCGCAGATCGGCCAGATGCGCAAGATGGGCGGCATCGCGGGCCTCATGGACAAGCTCCCGGCCGAGCTTGCGCGCGCCGCGCAGGGCGCCTCCGTCGACGAGCGCCGGATCGCGCGCATCGAAGGCATCATCAATTCGATGACGCCCGCCGAGCGCGCGAAACCGGAGATCCTCAAGGCTTCGCGCAAGCGGCGGATCGCCGCCGGCGCCGGCGTGACCGTGCAGGAAGTCAACCAGCTGCTCAACCAGTTCGAGCAGACGCAGAAGATGATGAAGATGGTCGCGAAGGGCGGGATGCAGAAGATGATGCGCGGCATGAAGGGGATGCTGCCCGGCATGCGCTGACGCCGTTGCGACGCCCCGCCGGCGCCCCTTGCGCCCGCGCGGGCATGGTGGAATCATCAGCGCCTTCGGCGGATCGGGTGTGCCCGCCGTCGACCAAGAAGAACCAGGGGAGAGGCGTTCGATGCGCGAGCTCGGGCCCTTCGACACGATCGTCGCCGCAGTCGGCAGGCGTGCGGCCCTGCTTGCGCTCTTCGCTGCGGCGCTCGCCCCGGCCGTCGCCCGCGCCGGCCTCGGCACGGCAGTCGAGTTCTACAACGTCAAGCTCAACCACTACTTCCTGACGGCCAATCCGGCCGAGGCGGCCGCGCTCGACGCCGGCACCAACGTCAAGGGGTGGACGCGCACCGGCGGGCAGTTCACCGTCTTCACCGATCCCGCCGCCGGCCTGTCGGCCGTCTGCCGGTTCTTCGGCACGCCGGGCGTGGGTCCGAACTCGCACTTCTACACGGCGGACGCCGCCGAGTGCGCGAAGGTGAAGACGCTGCCGGCGTGGACGTTCGAAGAGGTGGCGTTCTACATCCCGACCACCAGCGACGGCAACTGCGGCGGCAACTGGCCGGTGTACCGCAGCTACTACTCGGACCAGATTTCCGACGCGAACCACCGGTTCACCGTGGACCTGACCGCGCACGTGCGGATGGCGCAGCGGCGCGGCGACACCCTCGAAGGCATCGTGATGTGCGCGCCGGTGACGGAAGAGGAGCGCGAGGCGGACGTCGTGCGGTTCCTGGAGCAGGCGACGCTCGGGCCAACCGAGGCACTGGTGGCGGAGGTGAAGGCGAAGGGGATCGCGGCGTGGATCGACGAGCAGATCCCGATGAACGTCACGCGGTATACGCAATATCCGTATTTCGAGCGACCAGTGGACCCCCTGACGTGCATCGACGACCAGACGCCGCCGATAACCCCGGAGAAATTCTGCAATACGAATCAGAGCGAGCGCCCGATTGCGTGGGAGTTCTTCCGGCAATCGCGCACCGCCCCCGATCAGTTGCGCATGCGCATGGCGCACTTGTGGCACGAGATCCTGATCGCCAACGATGGGGCACGTTACGGCCAAGCCGAGTTCCAGCAGCGACTACGCGACCGGGCATTCGGCACGTACGAGGAACTGCTGCTGAATTACACGATATCGCCGCAGCTCGGGCACTACCAGAACTGGGTCTGCAACCTGCCCGAGCACGACGGCATCAGACCGAACGAGAACTACGCCCGCGAGGTCATGCAGCTGATGACGATTGGCGTGAGCGAGCTCAACGAGGACGGAACGCTCAGGTTTGGAAGCGACAAGCAGACGATCGCGACCTACGGCCAATCCGACATTTCGGCGTTGGCACGCGTGCTGACCGGGTATTCGATGCCGCTGATGCCGGGCCATTCCCGCGGGCAATTTTGCGGCGAGCCCGAATACTACCTGGGCGATATGGTCGGGCTGGATCAATTCCACGACCGGGGCCCCAAGACGGCGTTGGCAGGGCGCCTGCAGATGCCCGCGGGTGGCGGAGCCCAGGCGGAAGTGCGCGGATTGATCCATGCGCTGATCGAGCACCCCAACGCTCCGCCCTTCATCGCCAAGCAGATGATCCAGAAAACGGTCACGAGCTCGCCGACGCCAGGCTACGTGTCCCGCATCGTGTCGGTGTTCAAGAACAACGGCAAAGGCGTGCGCGGCGACCTCGCTGCAATAACGCGCGCGATCCTGCTCGACCCCGAGGCGCGCGGCGCGCGCAAGATCGATCCCGAGTACGGACGGCTGCGCGAGCCTGTCCTGTTCTGGACGGGCATGATTCGAGCCCTCGACGTCACGACCGACGGCCTCCAGCCCAAGAATCTTGCCAATGAGAGCGGCCAGAACCTGTTTGGACCGTTCACGATCTTCAGCTACTACCCGGCAGACTACACGCTCGCCGGGGGCAGCATACCCGGGCCTGAATTCGGCATCTTCGGTTCCTCGGAATTCATCAACCGCGCGAACCAGATCACGGGACTGCTATACAACTCGAATTTCCCTGAGGCTCTTCAGTTTTGGGGGCCGCAACCGTTCGTGGCGAACGCGACGGGAACTCCAAGTCCGGCGTTGACCGCATTCCTGGCGGATGCCGCGAATCCCGAGGTGCTCGTTGCGCGCCTCGACCGGCTCTTCCTGCACGGCACCATGCCCGCCGACGCGCGAAGCACGATCGTGAACGCGGTCAACAAGATCCCGACTGCGGAGACCTTGGCCCGCGCACGACTGGCGATCAATCTCGTGCTGGTCTCGATCGACTATCAGGTGCAGAAATGACGCACGGGTCCCGTGCACATCCTGGCTGCTCGGCGAAGCGCCGCCTGCTGTTGCAGTGGCTTTCGTCGGCGGGACTGCTTGCCGCGGCAGGAGGGCGCGCCGGACTGGCGCATGCCGCGTCCGATTACAAGGCGCTGGTCTGCATCTATCTCGCCGGCGGCAACGACGGCGAGAACACGCTCGTCCGGTACGACGCTTCCGGATATCAGAACTATGCCGCGATCCGGACGCAGGCGTCGGGGCTCAATGTTCCGCAGGCACAGTTGCTTCCCATCCAGCCGGCGCGTGGTGGGCCGCCCTTCGGCTTCCATCCGGTGTGCACGTCGTTCCAGCAGTTTTTCAATCAGCAACAGCTCGCGGTGGTGGCGAACGTGGGGCCGCTCGTCCGGCCAACGACGAAGAACGAGCTTGAAAACCAGAATGGCCCACGACCCGCGAATCTGTTTTCGCACAACGACCAGCAGTTGGCCCAGCAAAGCGCGGACTACACCGGATTGACTCGCTTGGGATGGGGCGGACGCATCGCCGACAAGCTCGACGGACTCAATGCCGGCACGCTGTTTCCCGCGTTGACCTCCGGCGATGGGCTGCAACCGTTCATCAACGGCGCGACGTCGGTGCCCTTGACCATACCGGCAAATCCGGGGTTCGCGCTCGCTGGCAGCGTTACCAACCTACCGCAGTTCGATGTCCTGCGAGAGGCGGCGATCAGGGAGATGCTGGGGCAGCGGCGCGCGAACGTCTATGACACGGTGGCACGGCTTTATTCGCAGGAAGGTGTCGCGTCGTCGTCGGTGGTCAATCCGATACTCCAGAACAATGTATCGATCGTCGCTCCATTTTTCGCCAACTTCTCGACCTACTTCTCGAAGCAGTTGCGGAACGTGGCGATGCTGATCGAAGGGCGAGCGCAGACCGGACTCCGGCGACAGGTCTTCTATGTCGGCCAGGGGGGATACGACACGCACGGGAGCCAGAACGAGATTCAGCTGCCGCTGTTGAGCGAACTCAATCAATTGGTGAAGGCTTTCCAGGACGCGATGGGCGCGCTGGGAATGACCGATAGCGTCACTGCGTTTACGCTCTCGGATTTCGGCCGGACATTGAAGCCTGCGGCCAACAATGGCACCGACCACGGCTGGGGCAACTACGCGTTCGTGCTCGGCGGCGCCGTGAAGGGCGGCGACTTCTACGGCACGCTGCCCACGCAGGCGCTGAACGGCCCGGACGACTTCGGCAAGGATGGCCGCTGGATTCCCACGACGTCGATCGAGCAATACGGCGCGACGCTGTGCCGCTGGTTCGGGATCCCGGAATCCGACCTGCCCTACGTGTTCCCCAACATCGGCGCGTTCGCGAACACGAACATGGGCTTCATGGCGTAGGCGGTCAGTCCAGGCGGTGGGCGCGCAGATGCTTGCCGCGCACCTGCGGCCGCACGATGCCGACGCCGATCATCAGCAGGTAGACGTACGACGCGTAGGCGACTTCCGCGCCCGACCCGATCTCGATCAGCGCGGCGCCGATCCCGGCGAGGATGATCGCGGCGGCGATGACGGAGCGCCGTCGAATTTGCACCCACAACGCCGCCGGGTCCGTCACCGATTCGTTGTAGAGGCGGCGCGCGGCGCGTCGCCACATCAGCGTCTCGAACAGCAGGATCAGCAGCAGGTTCGCGCCGTAGACCACCGCCGCGATCGGCTCCGTGGGCGCGTGGCCGACCCACGACGTCAGCGGCGGCACGAACGTCGTGAACAGCAGGAACGCGAGGTTGAACCACGTGAACGTCGCGTCGACGTCGCGCACGCGCCGGATGACCCGCAGGTGCGCGAGCCAGTACAGGCACAGCACGATGAAGCTGATCACGTAGTCGTCGACCTGCTGCGCCAGTTCGAACAGGTCGGCCAGCACGTGCGACGAATGCGCCGGCATGCGCTCCGCCAGCTTCAGGTCGAGCACCAGCAGCGTCATCGTGACGGCGAAGATGCCGTCGGTCAGCGCTTCCAGGCGCGCCTTGGGCAGCGGCAGCGGGTCGAGCACGGGAGGTTTTCTTCGGGTCGCGTCGGGCCGTTCAGTGTAGCCGGCCGCAGGGGTCGGCCGTAAATCGATGATTTTGCGCGGGTTTGTATCTTTGCGGCCGGCACCGCCCGCAGCGGCCGGCAGGCCGGGCTCCTTGCCGAAACCGGCATTTTCGTCGTAGAATCAATGTCTTTTTTCGCTCCACCGGACACAAAACCATGGTTGTCATTCGTCTTGCCCGCGGCGGCGCCAAGAAGCGCCCCTTCTACAACGTGGTCGTCGCCGACTCGAGAAACCGCCGGGACGGCCGTTTCATCGAGCGCGTCGGCTTCTACAACCCGATCGCGACGGCGAACGAGGAAGGCCTGCGCCTTTCGCTCGACCGGATCTCGTTCTGGCAGGATCGCGGCGCCAAGCTGTCGGACACGGTCGCGGGCCTCGTCAAGCGTTCGGCCGTCGCCGTCGCCGTGACTACGCCTGCGCCCGCCGCGGCGCCGGCCGCGGCCGCCTAAGGCGCCGTCGAGCCCCGCCTGGGCACGACCGACATCGTCGTGATGGGGCGCATCGCCGCCCCGTACGGCATCAAGGGTTGGGTGAAGGTGGCGCCGCTGACGTCCGAGCCGGAGACGCTGCTCGCGCATGCGCAGTGGTGGATCAGGAAGCGCGGCGGCGACGAACCCTGGCAGTTGCACACGCTCGAGACGGGCAAGCGGCACGGCGCGACGCTGCTCGCGCAGATCGCAGGACTGTCCGACCGCGAAGCGGCGGCGCGGATGTCCGGCGCCGAAGTGGGAATCCCGCGCGACGCGTTGCCGAAGGCGGGCGAGAACGAGTTCTACTGGGCCGACCTGGTCGGCTTGGCGGTGGTGAACCGGCAGGGCGTGGCGCTGGGCGAAGTGCGCGAAGTCGCCGATTTCGGTGCGCATCCGGTGCTGCGGGTGGCGGAGGGCGCAGGCACGGAGCGGCTGATCCCGTTCGTCGCCGCGTACGTGGATCGCGTCGACATCGAGGCACGCCGCATCGACGTCGACTGGCAGCCGGATTATTGACGTCGCCGCAGACGAAAAGAAGGCCGACGTGAGAATCGACGTCGTCACGCTGTTTCCGGACATGGTCGCGCAGGCGGCCGCCGTGGGCGTGACGGGGCGCGCGCTGCAGCGCGGGCTGTGGCGGTTGGGCGTGTGGAATCCGCGCGATTTCACGACGGACAACCACCAGACCGTCGACGACCGTCCGTACGGCGGCGGGCCGGGCATGGTGATGATGGCCGAGCCGCTCGCCAAGGCGATCGCGGCGGCGAAGGCGGCGCAGCACGGCGACGGCGTGGCGCGGCCGCGGGTGATCCACCTGTCGCCGGCGGGCACGCCGCTGACGCATGCGCGGGTGATGGAACTTGCGGGCGCGCCGCACGCAGGCTACGTCCTGCTGGCCGGGCGCTACGAAGGCATCGACGAGCGGCTGCTGGCGCGCGAAGTGGACGAGGAAGTTGCGGTCGGGGATTTCGTGGTTTCGGGCGGCGAACTGCCGGCGCTGATGGTGATCGACGCGATCGCCCGGCAGCTGCCCGGCGCGCTGAACGACGAGCAGTCGGCGCGCGAGGATTCGTTCGCGAACGGGCTGCTCGACTGCCCGCACTACACGCGGCCGGACGTGTACGAAGGCATGGCGGTTCCCGACGTGCTGTTGTCGGGGCATCATGCGCAAATCCGCCGCTGGCGTCTGCAGCAGTCGCTGCAGCGCACGCGGCAGCGGCGCCCGGACCTGTTGTCGGGGCGCGCATTGACGAGCGAGGAGGCCGCGCTGCTGCGGTCCGCCGACGATCGGTAACACCAGAAATCGCGCCCATCAGGGACGATCCCTGCGCTGTGCGCAACAGAAAAGGAAAGCGAAATGAACATCATCGAGCAGCTGGAAAAGGAAGAGATCACCCGCCTGGGCAAGACGATCCCGGAGTTCGCGCCCGGCGACACCGTCATCGTCAACGTGAACGTCGTCGAAGGCGAGCGCAAGCGCGTGCAGGCGTACGAAGGCGTCGTGATCGGCAAGCGCAACCGCGGCCTCAACTCGTCGTTCACCGTGCGCAAGATTTCGAGCGGCGAAGGCGTGGAGCGGACGTTCCAGACGTATTCGCCGCTGCTGGCCTCGATCGAGGTGAAGCGCAAGGGCGACGTCCGGCGCGCCAAGCTGTACTACCTGCGCGATCGTTCCGGCAAATCGGCGCGGATTCGCGAAAAGCTGGAGCACAAGGACGGCGGCAAGGCCGAGTGAGCCGCGTCGTTCCTGCTGTGCGGCACCCGACGCAAACGGCCCGAAATCGGGCCGTTTGCCGTTTCGGGGGGTCGAAAGGCGTGTTTTGACCGCGCTCCCCGGCCCAAGGCCCGCTTTTTGCTTAGGTGCTTATATTCCGCGGGGGCTTTCCACCCGGGATTCCAACGGCATAATTGACGATCGCAAGGCTTTGAAGCCGGCGGCATGAAGGCAACGCTCTACGAGGCGCTCGGAATCCTGCCCACTTCCTCCGACGAGGACGTGAGGGCGGCGCTTCGCCGGCTGATCCGCAAGTACTACGCCAAGACCCGCGACGGCCAGGGCAACGTCGAAGAGGCGCTGCGCTTCATCAACCACGCGAGCCGGATCCTGTCGGACCCGGAGCGCCGCGAGCGCTACGACCAGGAGCTCGCGATCTCGACCGGGACCACCGAGCAGCGGATCGAGCACGTCGTGAGCAATGCCGTCGCCGAGGCCGGCGAGCAGACCGACGTCGGCGCGATCGCCGAGCCCGTGCACCGCAAGTCGCAGGAGGCGATGGACGAGGAGCTCGAGACCGGGCTCGACGCCGACGAGCCGGTCGCCGAGCGCAATCCGCATCATCCGGGCCTCACCGAGCGCGTCGCGTCGTTCGGCCGCTCGCCGATCGTGACGGTGGGGCTGTGCGCGTTCTTCGGCGCGTTCATCGCCGCTGCGATCGTGTTCGTCACGCCGGCCGACACGATTCTCGTCGCCAAGCAGGTGCTGGTGTGGCTGACCGTGACGCTGCTCGCACTCACGCTGGTCTATGCCGCCGTGCACGGCGTCGCGTACTACCAGCGCCGCCGCGGCTCGCCGCAGGCGGGGCTGGTGCCGCAGACCGACCTGGCGATCCTCAACTGGCGGCGCGAGAAGAGCGTGTTCCTCGGCACCAACCAGCCGGCCGAGGATGCGAGCTGGATCTTCCAGCTGCGGATGGCCGAGCTCGAGCGCGCGAAGTCGGGCCGCACCAGCGAGCCGCGTCCGTGGCAGCGGCTGGCCGCGCGCATCTTCGACTACGCGATCTGGGGTCTCGTGCTCGCGCTACTGCTGTCCGAGCTGCGCGGGCTGGGCGTGGTGCCTGCCGATTTCGCATTCCTGGTCGGCCACCCGCTGCTGGCGCCGGTGCTGATCACCGGCTCGTGGGTCCCGATCGAGGCGCTGCTGATCGCGTCGATCGGCACCACGCCGGGCAAGTGGCTGTTCGGCGTGTTCCTGCAGTTCTCGATTTCCGATGCGTACGCGCGGCGCGACACGCGCGCGCAGCTCGACCGTGCGCTGCGGCGGTCGTTCCGCGTCTGGTGGGAAGGCGTGGGCTGCGGCTTTCCGCTGCTGGCGCCGGTGCTGATCGCCGTCGCGTACGAGAAGCTCGCGCAGAACCAGGAAACCGACTGGGATTTCGCGCAGGACGTGCTCGTCACGCACGGGCCGCCCGGCGTGCTCAACACGGTGACCGGCGTGTGCGGGCTCGCGGCGATGCTGTGGCTGTACGGCGTCGCGTGGCACCAGCCGATGGCCGAGTCGATCGCGTGGGCCCGCACGACGATCGCCGATGCGATTCCGTCGGCGAACACGCTGACCGGCAGCTTCGCCGGCGGCGGCGGCCGCATATCAGGCCTGCCGCAACCGCCCGCTCCGCCGCCGCCCGCCAATCGCGCGTCGGCGCCGATCACCACGCTGCCTCCCGCCGCGACGCCCGCGCCCGCCGCAGCGCGCGCGCCGGACGCGTCGGCGCCGATCGACAACGACGTTGCGACCATGTTCGCCGAGCGCAAGGCCAAGGTCGCCATCGTGAGCGCCGAAGGTCCGCGGATGCTGCGCGCGGGCAACTGGCGCCGCGCGGCCGAGCTGTGCAAGGCGTGGACCGAGCTCGAGCTCGCCAACGCCGAGTCGTACCGGTGCCTGGGCACGGCGCTGCAGGCGCAGGGCTATCACCAGGACGCGATCGCCGCGTTCCGCAAGGCCAAGCAGTACGATCCGTCCGACACGTCGCTCGACGCGTCGATCGACCGGTCGCAGAAGGGCATCGTCGCCGATTTCCTGAATCGGTACAGGCGATAGTTCGTTCGGCGACCCGCTTCGGGTCGCGCGGCCTAGCGCCGCTTCAGCACGAAGAAGAACGCGCCGTCGCGCTCGCCATGCTCGACCAGCTCGTTGCCGGTCTGCCGCGCGAACGCCTGGAAGTCGCGGACGCTCGCGGGGTCGGTCGCGAGGATGTGGACGAGCTGCCCCGACTGCATGTCGTTCAGCGCCTTCTTCGTGCGCAGGATGGGCAGCGGACAGTTGAGTCCGCGCGCGTCGACTTCTCGGTCGTGTTGCTGCATGGGTGCGAAGCGCTCGTGGATGCGGGCGCGGGATTATAGCAACCGGCGCCGGCTCAGCCGCCGCGGATGCGCGAGACGAGCGACGACGTCGAGCGGTCGAACGCGAACGGGATCGCGACGAAGCGGCCGCCGTGGGCGAGCACCTCGGCCGCCCCCGCGGTCGTCTGCGCGTCGTAGTCGCCGCCCTTGACCAGCACGTCGGGCATCGCGGCGACGATCAGCGCGCGCGGCGTGTCGTCGTCGAACGGCACGACGAGGTCGACGGCCGCGAGCGCCGCAAGCACCGCCATGCGATCGTCGAGCGCGTTCAGCGGGCGGTCGTCACCCTTGCCCAGGCGCTTGACGGACGCATCGGAGTTGACGGCGACGGCGAGGCTCGCGCCGAGCGCGCGCGCCGCTTCCAGGTACGCGACGTGCCCGCGATGCAGCAGGTCGAACACGCCGTTGGTCATCACCAGCGGCCGCGGCAGCGCGGCGAGGCGGGCAAGGGCGTCCGCGCGCGTGGCCACTTTCGACGACGAAGCAGGCGGACTGGGAATGGCAGGATCCCCCCCGCTCGGCGGTGCGCGCCGCTCCCCCCCAGGGGGGCGGGCGCCTTGGGGTGGCCCGGCGGCGCTCATTACGTCTTGTATTCGAAGACCTTGACGACGCGCGCTACACCTTCGGTTCCCGCGGCGATCTCGCCGGCGGCGGTGCCTTCGCCCTGGCTGACGATGCCCATCAGGTACACGACGCTGCGCTCGGTCACCACCTTGACGGCATTGGGCGGGAACTTGTTCGCCTCGACCATGCGCCCCTTGACCTTGGTCGTGATGTACGAATCGTTGGTGCGCGTGCCCATCGGCGACGGCTGCGCGATCACGGTCTCGTTGTGGACGGCGCGCACCTTCTCCGTGTTCTTGGCGACGTTGCCCACGCTCGCCCACACGCCCTGGTCCGGAACCTCGCCGGTCAGCAGCACGATGCCGTTGAAGCTCGTGACGTTGAGGTGGATGCGGTCGCCGAACTGGGCGGTCGTCTGGTTGACCACCTTGAGCTCGATGCTCTCGTCGTCGACCTGCGCGCCCGCCGTGCGGCGGTCGGTCGCGACCATCGCGGCGCCGCCGGCGCCGACGGCCACCACCGCCGGCACGCAGCCGGACAGCGTGAGGATGCAGGCCAGCATCGCGGCGGCCAGCGACGCGACGCGCGTCACGCTTCGTCTCCCAGCAGCGTCGCGTCGATCACGTCGCACAGGCAATGTATGAGCAGCAAGTGGACCTCCTGGATGCGCATCGTCCGCGGGTGCGGCACGCATAGGTGGACGTCCGCCGGCTGCAAAAGTTCACCGATCCGGCCGCCGCCCTTGCCGGTCAGCGCGACCACGCGCATCTCGCGCGCGTGCGCGGCCTCGATCGCGGCGATCACGTTGCCGGAATTGCCGGACGTCGAGATCGCCAGCAGCACGTCGCCCTTGGCGCCGAGCGCACGCACCTGCTTCGAGAACACCTGCTCGAACGAATAGTCGTTGGCGACCGCCGTCATCAGCGACGTGTCGGTGGTGAGCGCGATCGCCGGCAGCTCGGGACGCTCGCGCTCGAAGCGGCCGACCAGCTCGGCCGCGAAGTGCTGGGCGTCGGCCGCCGAGCCGCCGTTGCCGCACGAGAGGATCTTGCCGTCGCCCAGCAGGCACTCGGTCATCACGGCGCCGGCGCGCGCGACGTCAGGCGCCATCCGCTCGCCGGCTTCCTGCTTCAACCGCGCGCTGTCCTCGAAATGCTCCCGGATGCGCTTGACGTAGTCGATCATGGCCTTCGATTCTAGCAGCCCGGTGCGGCCGTCACTGCGAAAGGATGTCGCGCTCCCACCTGACCTGCGCCGGCGCGAGGGCGTCGAGCAGCACGGCGTCGAACCGGCAAGGCGGCTCGCGGCCGAGCGCGGCCAGGTAGCCCCGCGCGGCGGCGACGAGCCGCGCCTGCTTCGTCGCGGTGATGCTGGCCGCGGCGCCGCCGAACGATCGCGACGTGCGCAGCCGGACCTCGACGAACACCAGCGTGTCGCCGTCGCGCGCGATCAGGTCGATCTCGCCGAACCGCGTGCGGAAGTTGCGGGCGACGACGGTGAGGCCCTGCCCGGTCAGGTAGTCGGCGGCGAGCGCCTCGGCGCGCGTGCCGGCGTCAGCGCGGGCCATCGACGGGAGTGAGCTGGCCGGCGCGGAACACGGCGAAGCGGCCTTCGCGCGCGAACTGACGGCCTTCGACGAGCGTGACGTGCCCGGTTGCGCCGTCGAGCGTGAAACGCTCGGGTGCGCCGTCGCGAAACGCCTGCGCGACGCGGAACGCGTCGAGGCCGAGCGCGTACAGGCGCGTCAGCGCGGCGCTCGGGAACTCGCGCTTCGGCAGCTGTGCGAACTGCGGCGCGCCGGGCGTGACGATCCACGGAATCTCGGTCAGCGTGAGCCCGTCGAGGTCGCGGACCACCGCGGCTGTCTCGCGCTCGAACACGAGGCCGCTCGCGTACGTCGCGACGGTGCCGAGGTAGGGCTTGGCGAGCGCGGCGCCGCCGCTGTCGAGCGCCAGCAGCGCGGCATCGGGCGCCTTGCGCGCGAGGTCGCGGCGCATCGCGGACATCGTCGTGGGCGTGCCTTCGAACGCGTAGAGGCCCGGCACGCTGCCGCCGGCCGCCATCCACTCGGCCGCGAACGCGGCGGAGAAGCGCTTCATCAGCGGCGTCTCGGCGCCGATGACGACGACGTTCGGCACGGTGCCCGGCGCGGTGTCGGCGCGGATGCGCTGCGCGATCAGCCGCGCGTCGCTGTCGACCGAAAGCGCGAACGTGTACAGGTTGGCGGGCGCCGCGCCGCCTTCCTCGAGCTGGTTGAGCGCGATCGTCCAGGGCAGGTCGATCGCCATCGTCGCGACGACCTTTACGTCGTCGCGGACCAGCGGGCCCACGATGACGCGCGCGCCGGCCATCTGCGCGGCCTCGAACGCGGCCAGCACGCCGTCTTCTCCGTGTCCGAACACGCGCGTCTTCGCGCCGATGCCGACCGTCTCCGCGGCCGCGAGGAAGCCCGCGCGCACCGCCTCGGCGGCGCGCGCGTACGCGGGCACCTCGAGCGGCAGGATCAGCGCGATGTCGACGACGGGCGGCGGAGGCGGCGCCGCTGCGGCCGCTGGCGCGGGCTGTTCCGCCGCGGGCTCGCTTGCCGGCGGCGATTGCGCGGCGGAGAATGCGGCCGCCCCGGCGATCGCGACGATGGCGAGCCGTGCGAGGATTCCGGTTGCAAAGCGCGCCAAGGCTCGAGCCGACATGAATTGGGGAAGAACGTGACGGAGTTGGACACAGATTCCGCGACGCCTGCGGCGCCGTGGCAGGCGGACGTCCGGTTCCGTGCGACGCCGCGGACATTATATGTGGTGGCCACGCCGCTGGGTAACCTGCGCGACGTGACGCTGCGCGCGCTCGACGTGCTCGCGACCGTCGACGTGGTCGCCGCCGAGGACACGCGGACGACGGCGAACCTGCTTCGCCACTACGGCATTGCGACGCGGATGCGGTCGCTGCACGCTCACAACGAGACGCAGCGTGCGCGGGAGGTGACCGGCCTGCTGGCGGCGGGCAAGAGCGTCGCGCTGGTCAGCGACGCCGGCACGCCGGCGATCAGCGATCCGGGCGCCCGGCTGGTGCGCGCGGTGCGCGACGCAGGCGTTGCGATCGTGCCGGTTCCCGGAGCGTCGGCGGTCGCGACGGCCGTCTCGGCCGCGGGCCTCGTCGCGGACGCATTCGTGTTCGCCGGCTTCCTGCCGCAGCAGGCGAAGGCGCGCGGGGCGCTGCTGGGTTCGCTCGCCGCGCTGCCGGCGGCGCTCGTGTTCTACGAGGCGCCGCACCGCGTGCGCGCGACGGTCGCCGACCTCGCGAGCCGGCTCGGCGGCGGCCGCACGCTGATCGTCGCGCGCGAATTGACGAAGGCGTTCGAGACGATCGCGCAGGTGTCGCTGGCCGACGCGCCGGCGTGGTTCGCAGCCGACGCGAACCGCGAGCGCGGTGAGTTCGTGCTGATCGTCGACGCGGCGCCCCCGGCCGAGCGCGCCGCGGCGCTCGACGCCGACGGCGAACGCTGGCTGGTCGCGCTCCTCGCCGAATTGCCGCCGGCGCGGGCCGCGCGCGTCGTCGCTGCGGTCACCGGCGTCGCGCGCGACGTCGTCTACGCGCGCGCGCTGGCGCTTCGTCCCGACGCGTCCTGAAGGTCGAACAGGCTGGTCGCTTCGAGGTCGAGCACGAGTTCGCCGCGTTGGTTGCGAACCCGCCAGCGCCAGCGAAGGATGCCGAGCGTGGGCTTGCTCGACGCCACGCGGCGATCGAGGACGTCGACGGTGACGCGCAGTTCGTCGCCCGGCCGGACGGGGTTCTCCCACTTCAGGTACGCGAGGCCGGGCGAGCCGAACGACTCGGAACCCTCGAGCACATGGTCGCAGACGAGACGCATCGCGAGCCCGCAGGTCTGCCACCCGCTCGCGATCAGGCCGTGCCAGGGCGCGCCCGCCGCGCGGACCGGATCGACGTGGAACCACTGCGTGTCGTAGACGCGCGCGAACTCGAGGATCTCGCGCTCGGTCAGCGATACCGGACCGAGCTCGATCGTGCGGCCCGGCTCGAGGTCTGCGAAGCGCATGGCGTCGACGGGTCCTAGTACGTTTCCAGGTGGTAGCGGCCGGCGGCGCGCAATGACGGCAGCAGCGCGTCCCAGTCGCGTCCCTGCCGGCGGCAGACGTCGCGGAAAGCCTCGGTGACGCCGTCCTCCATGTCCTTCAGGCCGCAGATGTAGATGAAGCACTGGTCGTTGGCCAGGTGCCGGAACACGTCGTCGCCGCGCGCGCGGATCAGATCCTGCACGTACCGCTTCGGCTGGCCGGCAACGCGCGAGAACGCGAGGTTGATGTCGATGAATTCGCGCGGCAGCTTCATCAGCGGCCCGAAGTACGGCAGCTCCTCCGGTGCTCGCGCGCCGAAGAACAGCATCAGCTCGCCGCCTTCGTTGAGCGCGATCCGCCGCCGGCGGCGCTCGGTCATCGCGCGCATCGGCGCCGAGCCGGTGCCCGTGCAGATCATCAGCAGGCTCGACCCCGGATGGTTGGGCATCAGGAAGCTCGTGCCGAACGGTCCGACGACGTCGATCGTCGCGCCCTTGTCGAGGTCGCACAGGAAGTTCGACGCCACGCCGCGCACCGGGCGGCCGTCGTGGTCCTCGGTCACGCGCTTCACCGTCAGCGCGATGTTGTTGTAGCGCGGCCGCTCGCCTTCGCGCGGGCTCGCGATCGAGTACAGGCGCACGTAGTGCGGGCGTCCTTGCTCGTCGGCGCCGGGCGGCACGATGCCGACGGTCTGTCCTTCGAGCACCGGGAACGCGGTCGCGCCGAAGTCGATCACGATGTGGCGGATGTCGCTGGACGCGCCGTCGCCGGTCAACCGGAAGTTGCCGGTCACCGTTCCCACGGCGGGCCTGGCGAGCGTGTGCAGGTTGACGTACGGATGCGCGGCCGACCAGGGCGGCGCCACCGCGCCGCCCTGGCCGGCGGAGGCGAGTGCGGTGATCTGCGCGATTTCGGCCGGAATGGCGGCGGGTGCGGAGACCGCGACCTGGCCCTGTGCGGGCAGCGTGTCCCACGCGAGCTGCTCGGCCAGCGAGTACGCGCCGGCGCGCGCGACCTGCCGCCAGCTGTCGATCGCGCCGGTCGGGCACGGCGAGATGCACGCGTTGCACGCGTTGCAGATCGCCGGGTCGACCACGTAATTGCGCGCGTCGTGCGTGATCGCGTCGATCGGGCACGTTTCTTCGCACGTGTTGCAGCGGATGCAGATCTCCGGGTCGATCAGGTGCTGGCGCAGGACGTCGGAAGCGGGGTCGGGCTCGACGTTCATGGGTGGCAGCGCGGAAGCAGCGTCAGTCGAAACGGACGTACGCGAAGTCGACCGGCTGCTTGTTGATGCCCATCGCCGGCGGCGCGATCCAGTTCGCGAACTGCCCCGGCGCGGTGACGCGGCCCATCAGCGACGCCACGAACGCCCGGTCCTCGTCGGTCGGCAGCCACTCGCGCACCCTCGCGTCCCATTCCGCCTGCCCGACGACGCGGCCGTCGGGGGACACGCGGGTGCTGGCGAGCGTGCCGATCTTGCGGTTGAACGCCTTGTGCGGCGCGGCGAGCCGGAACGGGACCTGCGCCTTCTCCATCACGCGGTTCCAGCGGCCGATCCCGGCGACCGAGTCCTTGATGAAGTCGTCGCGCAGCACCTCGTTCAACGCATTGCGCATCGGCACGTCGCGCTCGACGAGCGCGCCGTCGGCGACCTCGAGCACGCGGTACGTCGCGTCGTGCAGCCGGTGGTCGTCGTCGCGCTTGCCTTCCTCGAAGCGGCCCTTCAGGCCGGCGCCGAAGAACGTCGCCGCGTTCGACGACTGGTCGGCGCCGAACAGGTCGATCGTCACCGAGTAGTGGAAGTTGAGGTAGCGCTGGATCGTCGGCAGGTCGATGACGCCGGCGGCGCGCAGCCTGGCCGGGTCGTCGGTCCCGAGCGAATTGATCGCGTCGCACGTGCGCTGGAGGATCCGCGCGACGCCCGACTCGCCGACGAACATGTGGTGCGCCTCCTCGGTCAGCATGAAGCGCGTCGTGCGCGCGAGCGGGTCGAACGACGACTCGGCGAGCGCGCACAGCTGGAACTTGCCGTCGCGGTCGGTGAAGTACGTGAACATGAAGAACGCGAGCCAGTCGGGCGTGCGCTCGTTGAACGCGCCGAGGATGCGCGGATGGTCGGCGTCGCCGGAGCGTCGCTCGAGCAGCGCTTCGGCTTCCTCGCGCCCGTCGCGGCCGAAGTAGCGGTGCAGCAGGTAGACCATCGCCCACAGGTGGCGGCCTTCCTCGACGTTGACCTGGAACAGGTTGCGCAGGTCGTACTGCGACGGACAGGTCAGTCCCAGGTGCCGTTGCTGCTCGACCGACGCGGGCTCGGTGTCGCCCTGCGTGACGATGATCCGCCGCAGGTTCGCGCGATGCTCGCCGGGAACGTCCTGCCACGCCGGCTCGCCGATGTGCTCGCCGAAGTGTATCGTGCGCCCGGCCGCGGCGGGCGCAAGGAAGATGCCCCATCGGTAGTCGGGCATCTTCACGTAGTCGAAGTGCGCCCAGCCGGACGGATCGACGCTGGTCGCCGTGCGCAGGTAGACGTCGAACGACTGCGCGCCGTCCGGCCCCATCTGCGACCACCAGGACAGGTAATTGGGCTGCCACTGCTCGAGCGCGCGCTGCAGCGTCCGGTCGCCGGCCAGGTTGACGTTGTTCGGGATCTTCTCGCTGTAGTTGATCGCATCCACCGCGGCCGCCCTCCTCAGACTCTCTGGAAATCGAACTGCGCCTTGCCGCCCTTGCCGTAGACCTTGAGCGCGCCGTGCTCGCCGACCGCGTTGGGCCGGATGAAGATCCAGTTCTGCCACGCGGACAGCCGGCCGAAGATGCGCGTCTCCATCGTCTCGCGGCCGCCGAAGCGGAGGTTGGCTTCGAGGCCGGTCAGCGCGTCCGGCGACATGCTCGCGCGCTCTTCGAGCGCCAGGCGGATCTCGTCGTCCCAGTCGAGATCGTCGGGTGCGGACGTGACGAGGCCGAGCGCGTCGGCGGCGGCGGTCGCAAGCGGCGAACCCTGTGTAAGCTCGATCGCGGCGAGCGCGTCGGCGTCGTCGTAGAAACGGCGCGCGAGCCGGGTCTGGCCGCTGACCATCGGCAACGCGCCGAAGTTCTGCGCCGACACGGCGAGCGTGGGCTCGGACGCCTCGTCGTCGGGCAGGCGCTGCATGTAGAGGCGGTCGGCGGCAAGCGCCGGCTCGAGCAGCGTGCCGGCGAAGCACGAACCGCGCTCGACGAGCGCGAACAGCGTCCGCGACGACACGTCGAGGCGCGCGAACGTGCGGCGCAGGAAGCCGATCGTCTCGCGCACCAGCCAATGCCTCGCGTGGCGCGCCATCGACGCGTCGACGGCGAGCACCGCGGCCGGGTCGCCGGCGCTCTTGATGAGCCACGTGCCAACGTCGAGCTCGTTCGTGCGCATCGACAGGATCGCGTCGTCCAGCTCGCGGGCCAGCTGCAGCGGCCACCACGCGACCCCCGCGGCCTCGATGCCCGCGATGTCGGCGGGCTGCGGCGCGGCCGGCGCACGCAGCGTGAACGTCGCCGCGCGCCGCGCGCGGTCGATCGTCACGTCGACGTACTGGTAGTGGTAGCCGGCGTCGTCGTCGGAGCGTGCGAGCGGCGCCAGCGTCACGCCGGTCCCGTCGTGCGGCCGGTCGCTCCGCGCGGCGAGCGCCAGCGCGCGCGCGCGCACCGCCGCCGCGAATTGCGCCGGCTTGACGATCTCGTCGACGAGCTTCCAGTCCTTCGCGCGCTGGCCGCGCACGCCTTCGGTCACCGTGCAGAACACGTCGGCCCGGTCGTGTCGTACGCGCCGCTTGTCGGTGACGCGCGTCAAGCCGCCGGTGCCGGGCAGCACGCCGAGCAGCGGCACCTCGGGCAGCGAGACCGTCGACGAGCGGTCGTCGATCAGGTAGATCTCGTCGCAGGCGAGCGCCAGCTCGTAGCCGCCGCCGGCGCACGCGCCGTTGACGGCGGCCAGGAACTTGAGGCCCGAGTGGCGGCTCGCGTCCTCGAGGCCGTTGCGCGTCTCGTTGGTGAACTTGCAGAAGTTGACCTTCCACGCGTGCGAGGACAGGCCGAGCATGAAGATGTTGGCGCCCGAGCAGAAGATGCGGTCCTTGCCGCTGGTGACGACGACCGTGCGCACTTCCGGATGCTCGAAGCGGATCCGCTGGACCGCGTCGTGCAGCTCGATGTCCACGCCGAGGTCGTACGAATTGAGCTTGAGCTTGTAGCCGTCGCGCACGCCGCCGTCTTCGGCGACGTCCATCGCGAGCGTCGCCACCGGGCCGTCGAACGTCAGCGTCCAGTGGCGGTACCGCGACGGGTCCGTCCGATAGTCGACCTTGGGGTCGGTTGCCATAGGCGATCTCCCGCGCGCGATCCCGCGTGGCCGTGCGCGTATGATGCACAATAGTGCACTTGCCCGAGCAAGTCAAGCACTATATTGCAGTTACCGGAACCGAACGGAATTCAGGCGGCAGCGCCCAGGCGCGGCATCAGCGCACCCCGCAACGCGATGTACGACTCGGCCAGCGACTTGCCGCTGGTGTCGAACGTGAGGTCGGCTTTCGCGTACGCTTCCTCGCGACCCGCGAGGATTCGCTTCAGGTCCGCCATCGCCTCGGCGTTGCCCGCCATCGGCCGCAGGTCGCCCTGCGCGATCACGCGCTTCATGTGCTCCTCGGGCGCGGCGCGCAGCCACACGACGAAGCATCGCGAAAGCAGCAGGTCGAACGTGACCGGCTCGGTCGCGATGCCGCCGCCGGTCGAGATCACCGCCTGGCTGTGCTCGGCGATCGTCTCCTCCAGCGCGCGCAATTCGTAGCGCCGATAGGCGGATGCGCCGTACAGCGAGTGGATCTCGCCCACTTCGCAGCCGGCCAGGCGCTCGATCACGCGATTCAGTTCCACGAACGGCACCTTGAGGTCGTCGGCGAGCATGCGGCCGAGCGTCGACTTGCCGGCGCCGCGCAGGCCGATCAGCGCGATGCGGCCGGTGCGCGCCGGATCGGCGGCCTGGGAGCCGAACAACTCGGTGAGCGCGCGCCGCGCGCGCTGCAGCGACGCTTCGTCGCGGCCGCGCATGATCTGGCGGATCTGCGCCCATTCCGTCGACGCGACGGTATCCTCGCCGACCAGCTCGCCGATCGTGCAGCGGAGCGCTTCCGCCAGTTGGCGCAACAGCATCACCGACGCATTGCCCTGCCCGGTCTCGAGATTGGCGAGATGGCGCTCGGAAACGCCGGCCGCCTGCGCCAGCACCTTGCGCGTCATCGCCCGGCGTGCGCGAAGCATGCGAACCCGTTCGCCAAGTACCGTCAGGAAGGGATCCTTGCCGCGCGCCGGACGGGTGTGGCTGGCGCTCTGTTTCATGATTGGAGTTGGTTCGTTCATCTTATGCACTTTGCTGCTTGACAACGTGAAATCCACTGCACTACGGTAGCAAACCACAATCCTGATTTCAATTGAGCGCCCGCACGACTGCTGCCACATTGATGGTAATCAACGAGAGGTTGGGGGAAGCCATGGATACGCCCGGTTCGGCGCCGCCGTCCAGGTACAACTTCGCGGCGGAGATTTTCGTGCGCAACGCGGAGCGCGGCGGCAAGGCCGCCTACGTCGACGACCATGGGAGCCTGACCTACGGCGAGCTCGCGACCCGTTCGCGGCGACTCGCCTCGGCACTCCTCGCGCTGGGTGTCCGCCGCGAGGAGCGCGTGCTGGTGTGCCTGCAGGACACCGTTGACTTTCCGGTGACGTTCCTGGGGTGCCTGTACGCGGGCGTGGTGCCGGTGCCGGTGAACACGATGCTCACCGTCGACGACTACGCGTACATGCTGGAGCACAGCCGCGCCCAGGCGCTGTTCGTCTCCGGCGCGCTGCTGCCCGCGCTGGAGCAGGCGCTCGCGCGCGCAGCGCACGAGGTCCGGCACGTGATCGTTTCGCGGACCGCGGCGGAACCGACCGGCGGTCGCATCGACTTCGCGACGTGGCTTGCGCAGGCGCCGCCGCCGGCCGAGCACGCCGCGGCGACGGGCGCCGACGACGTCGCGTTCTGGCTGTATTCGTCGGGCTCCACCGGCCGGCCGAAAGGCACCGTGCATACGCACGGCAACCTGCACTGGACCGATGAGCTGTACGCGCGCCCGATCCTCGCGCTCGGCGAGCGCGACGTCGTGTTCTCGGCGGCGAAGCTCTATTTCGCGTACGGGCTCGGCAACGCGCTGACCTTTCCGCTGTCGGTCGGCGCGACGGCGGTGCTGATGGTCGAGCGGCCGACGCCGCAGGCGGTGTTCAAGCGGTGGGTCGAGCGCAAGCCGACCGTGTACTTCGGCGTACCGACGCTGTACGCGGCGATGCTCGCGTCGCCGGACCTGCCGCGGCGTGCCGACGTTGCGCTGCGCCTGTGCGTGTCGGCCGGCGAGGCGCTGCCGAAGGAGATCGGCGAGAAATTCTCCGCGCACTTCGGCTGCGACCTGCTGGACGGCATCGGGTCGACCGAGATGCTGCACATCTTCCTGTCGAACCGGCCGGGCGCGGTCCGTTACGGCACCACCGGCGTGCCGGTGCCGGGCTACGACCTGGAAGTGCGCGGCGAGGACGGCCGCCCGGTCGCCGACGGCGAGATCGGCGACCTGTACATCCGCGGCCCGAGCGCCGCGCTCCTGTACTGGGGCAACCGCGAGAAGACGCGTTCGACGTTCGAGGGCGGCTGGACGAAGAGCGGCGACAAGTACGTGCGGTCGGCCGACGGCTACTTCACGTACTCGGGGCGCAGCGACGACATGCTGAAGGTCGGCGGCCTGTACGTGTCGCCGTTCGAGGTCGAGGCGGCGCTGATGCGGCACGAGGCGGTGCTCGAAGCGGCGGTGGTCGGCAAGCTGGAGCAGGGGTTGACGAAGACGCTCGCGTACGTCGTGCTGAAGCCGGGCCGCAGCGGCGACGACGCACTCGCCGGCGCGCTGCAGGCGTTCGTCAAGGGACAGCTCGCGCCGTACAAGTATCCGCGCGAGATCCGGTTCTTGAGCGAGCTGCCGAAGACCGCGACCGGCAAGATCCAGAGATTCAAGCTGCGCGAGGCGGCGGCGCGATGACGGACGCCGGCACGGTCGCGCTCGACGTCGACGGCCGCGCGCTTGCGGTGGAGTACGCGTGGATCGCGGCCGCCGATCCGCACGCGCCGCTGGTCGTGTTCCTGCACGAGGGGCTGGGCTCGGCCTCGATGTGGAAGGACTATCCGCAGGCGCTGTGCGCGGCGCTGCGCATGCGCGGGCTCGTGTATTCGCGCCCGGGCTACGGTTGGTCGACGCCGCGCGCGGCCGGCGAGCGCTGGCCGGTGGATTTCCTGCACCGGCAGGCGCACGACGTACTGCCACGGCTGCTCGCGCAACTCGGCGTGACGGACGCGCCCTGGCTGTTCGGCCACAGCGACGGGGCCTCCATCGCATTGCTGCATGCGGCCGCCTTTCCCGCGAGTACGGCCGGCGTCGTCGCCGTCGCGCCGCACATCTTCGTCGAGGACGTCAGCGTGCGCAGCATCGAGGCGGCCCGCGCGACGTACCGCACCGGCGACCTGCGTGCGCGGCTCGCCCGCTACCACGACGACCCGGACTCGGCGTTCTACGGCTGGAACGACGCGTGGCTCGATCCGCAATTCCGCGCGTTCAACATCGAGCGCGAGCTCACGGCGATCCGCTGCCCGGTGCTGGCGGTCCAGGGATACGACGACGAGTACGGCACGATGGCGCAGGTCGACGACCTCGCGCGCCACGTCGCGCAGGCGAAGGTCGTGAGGCTGCGCGACTGCGGCCACTCGCCGCACCGCGACCAGCCCGCAGCGCTTTCCGCCGCGGTCGTCGCCTTCGTCGCGGACGTGCGCGCGACGACGACCCCACGCTCGATCGAGGGCGCGCGCGCATGGTGAACCTGCGCAACATCCGCTACGTCCGGCTCGGCACGCGCGACCCGGAAGGCGCTGCCCGCTATGTGACGACGGTGCTCGGCCTGCAGCAGACCGAGCGGGTCGCCGGCGCGATCCACTTCCGCAGCGACGCGCGCGATCACACGCTCGTCTACTTCGACGGCGATCCCGCCGACCACGTCGCGGCGTTCGAAGTCGCCGACGGCGCGGCGCTCGACGCCGCCGCTGCGGAAATCGAGGCGCACGCGCTGCCGGTGCGGATGGGTACGCGCGACGAGGCGGACGCCCGTCGCGTCGCGCGTTTCGTCCGGTTCCGCGACCCGTCCGGCAACCGGATCGAGCTCGTCGTTGCGCCGCACGACAGCGGCGATGCGTACGCGCCGGCGCGCGACGCCGGCATCACCGGCTTCTCGCACATCGGGCTGCGCACGACCGACGCGGCGCGCGACGAGGCGTTCTGGACGCGCGTGTGCAATGCGCGCGTGTCCGACCGCATCGGGCCGGCGCCGCTGCTGCGCATCGACGCCGTGCATCACCGGATCGCGCTGTTCCCGTCGTCGTACGCGGGCGTCCAGCACGTCAACCACCAGGTCGCGGGCATCGACGACATCATGCGGTCGTACTACTTCCTGCGCGAACGCGGCGTGCGCATCGTGTTCGGCCCCGGCCGCCACCCGACGTCGTCGGCGATCTTCCTCTACTTCGAGGGACCGGACGGCATGGTCTACGAGTATTCGACCGGCGTGCGCACGATCGACGACGAGGCCAACTATCGGCCGCGACAGTTTCCGTTCGAGCCAGGTTCGTTCTGCATGTGGGGATCGCGGCCGGACATTCCGGAGTTTCGCAACTAGCCCGTAATGGGGTCAGACCCCATTAAGTTTGTTTCAGGGAAAGGGGCCAGGCCTTGTAATGGGGTCTGACCCTATTTCGAGGTCAGACGCCGACGTACTGGTGCAGGATCGCCGGATCCGCGGTCAGCGCCGCCGAGTCGCCGCTCCACGCGATGCGGCCCTTCTCGACGATGTAGTGGCGGTCGGCAAGCCGTGCGAGCGGCCCGATGTTCTTGTCGATGACGATGAGCGTGAGGCCGTCGCGCTTGAGCGTGGCCAGGCACTGCCAGATCTCCGCGCGGACCAGCGGCGCCAAGCCTTCGGTGGCCTCGTCGAGGATCAGCAGGCGCGGATTGGTCATCAGCGCGCGGCCGATCGCGAGCATCTGCTGCTCGCCGCCGGACAGCTGGCTGCCCAGGTGCCGGCCGCGTTCGCGCAGGCGCGGAAAGAGCGCGTAGACGCGCTCCTCGACCCACGGCGCGGTCGGCGGCGCCTTCGGCACGCGCGCGGTCGCGAGCAGGTTCTCGCGCACGGTCAGCGTGGGAAAGATCTGCCGCATCTCGGGCACGATGCCGATGCCGGCCTGTGCGATCCGGTACGACGGCCAGTCGCCGATGGCGTGGCCGGCGAACCGCACGTCGCCGCGGCGCGAGGGGAGGATGCCGATCACGCTCTTCACCGTCGTGGTCTTGCCCATGCCGTTGCGGCCGAGCAGCGTGATGCATTCGCCGGCCCCGGCCGAGAACGCCATGCCGAACAGCGCCTGGCTGGTGCCGTAGAAGGCGGTGAGGTCGGCGACGTCGAGCAGGGCCATGGGTCAGTACCGCCGGGCCGTCCCAAGGTACTGACACGCCCCCTTTGGGGGCAGCGAGCGCAGCGAGCGTGGGGGTCGTTTCATCTAGGCGGGAAGGTCCTGCTCGCCCAGATAGGCGGCGCGAACGTCGGCATTGTTGCGGATCGCGTCGGGATCGCCGCATGCGATCACGCGCCCGTACACCAGGACCGAGATGCGGTCGGCGAGCTTGAACACCGCGTCCATGTCGTGCTCGACCAGCAGGATCGCGTAGCGGCCCTTGAGCGACGCCAGCAGCCCGACCATCCGCTCGGACTCGGCAAGGCTCATGCCGGCCATCGGCTCGTCGAGCAGCAAGAGCTGCGGCCGGGAGGCGAGCGTCATCGCGACTTCGAGTTGCCGGCGCTCGCCGTGCGCGAGCGTCGCGACGGAAACGTTCGTCTTCGCGGCGAGCCCGACCTCGTTCAGCGCGTCGCGCGCGCGCTCGACGAGCGCAACCTCGGACGCCAGCGGGCGCCAGAACGAGAAGCTGTGGCCGGCGTGCGCCTGCACGGCCAGCAGCACGTTGGTCAGCACCGAGAACTCCGGAAACACCGACGTGATCTGGTAGCTGCGCCCGAGCCCGGCAAGTGCGCGCCGGTAGACGGGCTCCCCGGCAATTTCGCGGCCGGCGAAGCGGATGCTGCCGGCGTCCGGCGCGAGCTCGCCGGAGAGCTGGTTGATCAGCGTCGTCTTGCCGGCGCCGTTGGGACCGATCACCGCGTGCACCTCGCCGGGCTCGACGGTCAGGTCCACGCCGTCGGAAGCCGTCAGGCCTCCGAAGCGCTTGACGAGGCCGCTCACCGCCAGCAGCGTCACGGTGGTCCCTCCCGCGCCTCGGCGCGCCGCGCGTCGCGCTCGACCAGGTAGCCGTAGATCCCTTTCTTCGCGGTCAGCACGATCAGGACGATCGCCGGACCGAGCACGATCATCCAGTGCGTCGTCCAGCCGGCCAGCACCTCCTCGAACACCAGCAGCGCGGCGGCGCCCGCCACCGGCCCGACGACCGTGCCCATGCCGCCCAGCACGATCATCACGATCAGGTCGCCGGATGTCTGCCACGCCATGTACGACGGCGCGGCGAACTTTGTCAGGTTGCCGAGCAGCATGCCGGCGAGCACGCAGACCAGCGCCGAGATCACGTAGGCGGTCAGCTTGTAGCGCAGCGTCGGGAAGCCGAGCGCGGCCATCCGCCGCTCGTTGCTGCGGCAGCCGCGCAACACCATGCCGAAGCGCGAATGGACGAGGCGGTCTAAGGCGAGGAGGCAGGCGACCAGCAGGCCGTACGCCACGTAGTAGAGCGTGGCGTTGCCGGTCAGCGCGACGACGCCGAAGTCGCTGCGCGCGGCGATCGTCAGCCCGTCGTCGCCGCCGAAGGCCTTGAGGCTGATCGCGAGGAAGTAGAACATCTGCGCGAAGGCCAGCGTGATCATGATGAACGCCATGCCGCTGGTGCGCAGGCAGACGGCGCCGATGACGACGGCGACCAGCGCGCCGAACCCCAGCCCCGCGCCGAGCTGCACCCAGCCGTTGCCCACGCCGTAGAACGACAGGATCCCGACCGCATACGCGCCGATGCCGATGTACATCGCGTGTCCGAAGCTCACCAGCGCGCCGTAGCCCAGGATCAGGTTCAATCCGACCGCGGCCAGTGCAAAGATCACGATCCGCGTGAACAGCGTGATGTAGTAGGGCTCGCCGATCAGCGACGAGATGGCCGGGACCAACGCGAGCCCGCCCAGCAGCGCGGCCGCGACGATCGTGCGCAGCGAGGGCCTCATCCGTGCCTGACGGGGAACAGGCCCTGCGGCCGGATCGCCAGCACGACGGCCATCAGCACGTAGATCAGCATCGACGCGATCGCCGGGCCCGCCGCCTGCGCGAGCGAGCGTTCGAGGAATTCGCGCAGCAGCGTGGGCAGGAACGCGCGGCCGATCGTGTCGACGATGCCGACGATCAGCGCGCCGTAGAACGCGCCGCGGATGCTGCCGATGCCGCCGGTGACGATGACGACCAGCGTGAGGATCAGGATCGGCTCGCCCATGCCCGGCTGCACCGACACGATCGGGCCCGCCATCAGGCCGGCGAGCCCGGCCAGCGCCGCGCCGAGCCCGAACACCAGCGTGTTCAGCCGCTTCACGTTGACGCCCAGCGCCGCGACGATCTCCGGATGCGTCGCGCCGGCGCGAATCAGCATGCCGACGCGCGTCTTGTGGATCAGCACGTGCAGTCCGAAGCCGACGGCGAGGCCGACGCCGATGATCGCGAAGCGGTAGGCCGGGTAGCGGATGCCGAACAGGTCGACGGTGCCGGTGAGCGCGGCCGGCGCGTTCATGTAGACCGACGCCGGGCCCCAGAGGATGCGCACGAGCTCGTTGAAGAACAGGATCAAGCCGAACGTCGCGAGCACCTGGTCCAGGTGCTCGCGACGGTACAGCCGCGCGAGCGCGACGCGCTCGACGACGACGCCGAGCAGCATCGTGGCCGGCACGCCGGCCAGTCCGGCCAGCACGAACGAGCCGGTCGCGTTGAACACGGCGGCGGCGAAATACGCGCCCATCATGTACAGCGACCCGTGCGCGAGATTCACGAAATTCATGATCCCGAACACGAGCGTCAGGCCCGCGGCGAGCAGGAACAGCAGGATGCCGAGCTGCAAGCCGTTCAGCGCCTGCGTGAGGAAGAGGCCGACGGTCATCGTGAAAACGGGAGCGGCAAGCGCTCCCGTCCAAACCTCAGGCGGTGGGGCGCACGCCTACTTGAGCGTGCACTGCGTGTAGTACGCGTCCTTGTGGTCCTTGAGCGGCGACGCGATGGTCTTCAGGCTCACGCGACCCTTCGCGTCCTTGGCGACCTCGAAGATGTACTGGTCCTGGATCGGGAAGCCGTTGTTGTTGAACTTGAAGTTGCCGCGCACGCTCTTGAAGTCGGCGGCCTTCAGCGCTGCCATGAACGCCTGCTTGTCGCCGACGTTGCCGTTGACTTTCTTGATCGCCGAGTCGAGCAGCAGCGCGGCGTCGTACGACTGCGCCGCGTACTGCGACGGGATGCGGTTGTACTTCTTCTCGAAGTCTTCGACAAACTTCATGCTGACGGGATTGCTGAAGTCGGGTCCCCAGAACGTGCCCGAGATGACGCCCAGCGCATCGTCCTTCTGCGCCGGCAGCGTCGAGCCGTCGGCGGTGGATGTCGACAGCAGCGGGATCTTGCCTGTGAGTCCGGCCTGCTTGTACTGGCGGACGAAGTTGACGCCGAGGCCGCCCGGATAGAACACGTAGACGGCATCGGGATTCTTGGCCGCCACCGTCGCCAGTTCGGCCGAGAAGTCGGGCTGATTGAGCGGCGTATAGATCTCGTCGATCAGTTCGCCCTTGTAGAAACGCCTGAAGCCCGCGATGAAGTCCTTGCCCGCCTGGTAATTGGGCGCCATGCCGATCACGCGCTTGTAGCCCTTGTCGGTCGCGTACTTGCCGACGACCTCCGCCTGGTTGTCGTTCTGCCAGGACGTGATGAACGAATACGGCGAGCACTGCGCGCCGGCGATCGGCGCAGGTCCCGCGTTGGAGCCGATCAGGAACACTTCCTTTTCGGTGATCTTCTTGTGCACGGCCATCATCACGTTGGAGAACGTGATGCCGGTGATGATCTGCACCTTGTCTTTCTCGATCAGCTTGTCGACGAGCTGTGTTGCGACCTCGGGTTTGAGCTGGCTGTCTTCCTTGATGATCTGCACCGGAACGCCGCCCAGCTTGCCGCCGTTGGCCTCGACGACCAGCATGAACGCGTCGTACTGGTCCTGGCCGAGCGCGCCCTGCGGGCCGGACAGTTCCGCCATGAAGCCGATCTTGACGGGCGCCTGCGCGAGCGCTCCGCTGGCCACGCCGAGCAGGGCCGAAGCCAGCAGAATGCGAATGGGTTTCATGGTTCCTCCGGGGATGGGTCCAATCACGGAATTCTAGCGGAAACGGGAAACCCCGACCAACGCGCCGGTCAGGGCGCGGTCGCGGGCAGGCAGCCGTCGGCGGTCCATCCGAACAGCCACGCGAGCGCCTCGTAGTACTGGTCGGGCCGGCGTCCCTGCCACAGCGAGTTGCGAACCAGGCGCTCGACGCCCTTCGCGTGATAGATGCGTCCCATCTCGCGCGCCCACAGCACGACGCGCGCCGTCCGCGTGATGCGCGCGCGCTCGTATTCACGGAAGCCGGCGGACAGATCGGGCGCGTGGCGCGCCAGCGCGCGGCCGAGCGTCACCGCGTCCTCCATCGCCATGCACGCGCCCTGCGCCAGGTATTGCAGCATCGGATGCGCGGCGTCGCCGAGCAGCGTGGCGCTGCCTCGCCCCCACGCGGCGACCGGGTCGCGGTCGGCGGTGCTCCAGCGCTTCCACGACGTCGGCAGCGCGAGCAACTGCCGCGGCCGCGGCCCGATGCCGTCGAAGTACGACATCACCTCGTCGCGGCTGCCTTCGCGCACGCCCCACGCCTCGCGCTCGCGGCTGTGGAACGTCAGGACCAGGTTGTACTGCGCGCCGCCGCGCAGCGGGTAATGGACGAGATGGCAGTCGGGGCCGCACCAGACGACCGGCGCGTTCCAGCGCAGGTCGCCGGGCATGTCGTCCGCACGGACGACGCCGCGGTAGACGACGTGGCCGGACACGCGATGCGCGTCGCCGACCAGGTGCTCGCGGATCACGGATTTCACGCCGTCGCAGCCGACGACGGCGTCGCCCCGGTGGCGATGGCCGTGCTGGTCGACCACGGCGAGCCCGTCCGCCGATTCCTCGAGCGCCACCGCGCGCGTGGACGTGCGCACGTCGATCCTCTCGGTCGCGCGGACTTCGTCGAGGATCGCCGTGTGGATGTCGGCCCGATGGATGACCGCATACGGGTTGCCGAAGCGATCGCGGAACGCGTCGCCGACCGGCACGTTCGCGACCTCGGAGCCGTCGACCGCGTCCATCAGGTACAGGTGGTCGATGAACACCGCGTGCCTGCGCGCGCGCTCGCCGACGCCGAGCGCGTCGAGCGCGGCGAACGCGTTGGGCGCGAGCTGGATGCCGGCGCCGATCTCGGAGAGCTCGCTGCTCTGCTCGAGCAGCGTGACGGCCAGTCCGAGGCGGGCGAGCGAGAGCGCCGCGGCGAGGCCGCCGATGCCGCCGCCGACGACGACAACGGATTGCTGGGGGCCGCGGGGCTCGCTCATCGAATGCTCCGTCCGTCATTGTAAGCGGCTTCCCGACTTGCGCCCGGCGCGCGGGCCCGGCAAGCTGTCGGCCGGCGCCGAGCTTCGCGCCGGCCGCGTCCCCACTCTCGCTCACCATGACCCAAGACAGCGCAACCCTGCCCGACAAGGCGACGCCGCGCGGCAAGTATCCGCACTTCCGCCGCGCCGGCGACTACATCTACGTTTCCGGCATCAGCTCGCGGCGCGCCGACAACACGCTGGCCGGCGCGTCCGTCGACGCGATGGGCACGACGGTGCTCGACATCCGCGTGCAGACGCGCGCCGTCATCGAGAACGTCGCCGACATCCTCAAGGCGGCCGGCGCGTCGCTCGCCGACGTCGTCGACGTCATGGCGTTCCTGGTCGACATGAACGACTTCGGCGGCTACAACGAGGTCTACGGCGAGTACTTCGACCGCGACGGTCCTGCGCGCACGACGATCGGCGTGCACCAGCTGCCGCACCCGCACATGCGCATCGAGATCAAGGCCGTCGCGTACAAGCCGCGCTCGGCGCCGTGATGCGCGCGCCGTTCAACCTCGACCGCTGGATCGACGAGCACCGCGACCTGTTGCGGCCGCCGGTCGGCAACGCGCAGATCTACGAGGACGCGGATTTCATCGTCACCGTCGTCGGCGGCCCCAACCAGCGCACCGACTACCACGACGATCCGCTCGAGGAGTTCTTCTACCAGCTGCGCGGCGACATGGTGCTGCGCGTGATGGAGGACGGGCGCCCGCGCGACGTGCCGATCCGCGAAGGCGACATCTTCCTGCTGCCCGCGCACGTCCGGCACTCGCCGCAGCGGCCGCAGCCGGGAAGCGTGGGCCTCGTCATCGAGTACCGGCGGCCGGAGGGCGTGCGCGACGCGTTCGAATGGTATTGCCTCGCGTGCCACGCGCGCGTGCACCGGGTCGAAGTCCAATTGAAGAGCATCGTGCGCGACCTGCCGCCGCTGTTCGCGCAGTTCTACGACGACGCCGCGCTGCGCAAATG
This sequence comes from Burkholderiales bacterium, assembly GCA_046347755.1. GTDB lineage: Bacteria > Pseudomonadota > Gammaproteobacteria > Burkholderiales > Casimicrobiaceae > VBCG01. The sequence continues at coordinate 766,351 of JAXMFM010000003.1, forward strand.
TCCGGCGTGCGGGGTCGTGCATCCGGGCAGGGCGGCGGCGCCGTCCGTTGCGTGACCGCGCGCTTGATCGACATCCACGCGCACCTGTTCCCGCGCATCGCGCGCGAGGACGCAGCGGCGGCCGACCCGCGCGCGCCCTGGCTCGCCGTGCAGGACGGCGCTCGCGGCCGGATCATGATCGGCGACAAGCCGTTCCGGCCCGTGGACGCGGGCCTGTGGGACCCGCGCGTCCGGCTCGCGTGGATGGACGCGGCCGGCATCGACGTGCAACTGGTTTGCGCGACGCCGGTGATGTTCGGCTATGCGTGGGACGCGGTACGCGCGGCCTCGTGGGCGGCGCGGATGAACGACCTGGCCGTCGAGTTCTGCGCCGCGGATCCCGCGCGCCTGAAGCCGCTCGCGCAGGTTCCGTTGCAGGACATCGACGCCGCGTGCCGCGAGGCGACGCGCGCGCGCACCGCCGGCCACGTCGGCATACAGATCGGCAACCACGTCGGGACGAAGAGCCTCGACGATCCGGGCATCCTCGACTTCCTCCGTCACTGCGCCGCCGAGCGGTTGCCGGTGCTCGTGCACCCGTGGGACATGATGGGCGACGAACGGATGGCGAAGTGGATGCTGCCGTGGCTGGTCGCGATGCCGGCGGAGACGCAGCTGTCCATCCTGTCGCTGATCCTGTCCGGCGCCTTCGAGCGGCTGCCGCGGGACCTGGAGCTCGTTTTCGCGCACGGCGGCGGCAGCTTCGCATGGCTGCTCGGTCGCGTGGACAACGCGTGGCGCAACCGCGACGTCGTCCGCGCCGACTGCCCGCAGCCGCCGTCGTCGTACTGCGACCGCTTCCTCGTCGACTCGGCGATCTTCGACGCCGGCGCGCTGCGCCTGCTGGTGGACGTGATGGGGCCGGACCGCGTGCTGCTCGGCACCGACGCGCCGTTTCCGCTGGGCGAGCAAGCGCCCGGCGAACTGGTCGCGAACACGTTCGCGGCGGATGCCGGCATCCGCGAGCGCATCCTCGCCGGCAACGCGCGCCGCGTATTCGCGCTCGATTAGGGCCGATGGCGTTCGAGTTCGCGCCGCTCATCCAGCAGTACGGCTACGCCGCGACTTTCGTGGGCTCGGTGGTCGAGGGCGAGACGCTGCTGATCCTGTCCGGGCTCGCCGCGCATCGCGGCTACCTGTCGTTCCCTGTCGTGGTCGTCGTCGGTGCAATCGGCGGCATGCTGGGCGACATCGGCCTCTTCCTGCTCGGCCGACACTACGGGACCGGGCTCATCGCGCGATTTCCGAAGTACGCGCCGGTCGCCGACCGCGTCCGTGGCATGATCGAGCGCCATCCGAATTCGACGATCCTTGCCGTGCGCTTCATGTACGGGCTGCGCACGCCGGGCCCCGCGGTCATCGGCACGACGCGCATTGCGTTCGCGAAGTTCGCCGCGCTGAACGCGGTCGGCGCGCTTTTGTGGAGCGGGTGCTGGGCCGGCGCCGGCTACCTGCTCGGCAGGACGGCCGAGCACCTGCTGGGCGACCTCGCGCGCGTCGAGCGCGAGCTGTTCGGCGGCGCGATCGTGCTGGCGATCCTGATTGCCGTCGGATTGCGCGTCTGGCGCGCGCGGGCGCGCCGCTAGCTGAACAGGCTGCCGACCAGCACGCCGGCCAGGCCCGCGGCAGCGGCGATGGCAAGCGTCTGAAGTGTGGTCGGCAGCACGCGGCGCTTGCCGATCTTTGCGCGACCGACGCCCAGCACGATCAGCACGGCGGCCGTGCACGCGATCGACACGTAGCGCGCGGTCGCGATCGGCAGAACCGCGAACGGCAGCACCGGCACGAGCGCCGCGAACAGGTCCGATACGAACATCCACAGCGCGTGGCCGAACGGGCTCGTCGCCTCCTCGCGCCCCTTCGACTCGAGCGCCGTGCGCAACGCGCCCGGCAGCTCCGGATGCGCGCGCGCGACCGCGTCGAGCGCGTCGACGGCCGCCGGCGCCACGCCGTCGGCGATCAGCTGCTCGCGGATCGGCTCCGACGCGAACAGCGTCGGGTCGTCGATGGCGTCGCGCGCCCGCGCCGCCCGCGCCTGGTCGAGCGCGGTCTCCGCATCGAGGTACGCGCCGGCCATCATCGACACGGCGGCCGCGATGGCGCCGGTCATTCCGGCGACCAGCACGACGCGGCTGTCGCTGGTGCTCGCCGCGACGCCGAACACGAGTCCGAAGATCGACACGGTCCCGTCCTCCATGCCGAACACGATGTCGCCGAACGACGCCTTGAACGACTTCGCGATGCGCAGGCCCAACGAGGTCATCGTGAGTCTCGGCTAACGGCGGCGGCCAAGTTGGTGCGACCGCCGCGGCGCCGCACCATTATCGAGCGAACGCCATGCACGATGCTGAGGCATCGGTGCGCGGGTCGCCGCCGACGAGTGAACATTTTCGCATTGAATCATGATGTTGCACATCCAGTTCGCGCTTGGCATGCGTCGTGCAATGCAACACGGCGAAGACCGGTCGTGTCGGTTCGGCAAGCGAGCCCGCACCGCCTTCGGATCGTTCACAGCGCATTGTCCAATATCCACCAGCGGGGATCACATATGCAACGCAGAACATTCATCCGGCGCACGCTCGCAGCGGCGCTCGCGGCCGGCGGCATCACGATGGGCATGCAGGCGCACGCGGCCGACACGATCAAGGTGGGGGTCCTGCATTCGCTTTCCGGAACGATGGCGATCAGCGAGACCTCGCTCAAGGACGTCGCGCTGATGACGATCGACGAGATCAACGCCAAGGGCGGCGTGATGGGCAAGAAGCTCGAGGCGGTGGTGGTCGATCCCGCGTCGAACTGGCCGCTGTTCGCCGAGAAGGCGCGCCAGCTGATTTCGCAGGACAAGGTCGCCGTGGTGTTCGGCTGCTGGACATCGGTGTCGCGCAAGTCGGTGCTGCCGGTGTTCGAGGAGACCAACGGTCTGCTCTTCTACCCGGTGCAGTACGAAGGCGAAGAGCTGTCGAAGAACGTGTTCTACACGGGTGCCGCGCCCAACCAGCAGGCGATCCCGGCCGTCGAGTACCTGATGAGCAAGGAAGGCGGCGGCGCCAAGCGCTGGGTCCTCCTGGGAACCGACTATGTCTATCCGCGCACGACGAACAAGATCCTCCGCGCATTCCTCAAGTCGAAAGGTGTCGATGAAAAGGATATCGACGAGAAGTACACGCCGTTCGGGCATTCGGATTACCAGACGATCGTCGCCGACATCAAGAAGTTTGCGGCAGGCGGCAAGACGGCCGTGGTCTCCACGATCAACGGGGACTCGAACGTTCCTTTCTACAAGGAGCTTGGCAACCAGGGCCTGAAGGCGACCGACGTTCCAGTCGTCGCGTTCTCGGTCGGCGAAGAGGAGCTGCGCGGCGTCGACACCAAGCCGCTGGTCGGCCACCTCGCGGCCTGGAACTACTTCATGTCGGTGAAGAACCCGGCCAACGAGGCCTTCAAGAAGAAGTGGGCCGACTACGCGAAGAAGAAGAAGCTGCCGGGCTCGGACAAGCCGCTGACCAACGACCCGATGGAAGCGACGTACGTCGGCATGTGGATGTGGAAGCAGGCGGTCGAGAAGGCCAAGTCCACCGACACCGACAAGGTCGTCGCCGCGATGGCCGGCCAGAAGTTCAACGCGCCCGACGGCTTCGAGATCAAGATGGACGAGAAGAACCACCATCTGTGGAAGCCCGTGCTGATCGGCGAGATCCAGAGCAATGGACAGTTCAACGTCGTGTGGAAGACGAAGGGTCCGGTCCGCGCGCAGCCGTGGAGCCAGTACATCGCCGGCAACGAGACGAAGAAGGACGAGCCGGAGAAGAAATAACGGAAACAGGTGGACAGCCCGCCGGCGCAACAGGGACGGCGGTGACGGTTGCGAGGCGACCGTGACCGTGCCCCAGGCGCCGGTTTTTTTCGAGTGTCGTTTCACATCGAGGTCGTTCCCTTCGTGAATCGTTGGCGCGCAAACCGGATGTCGGGGCTGCACTGGCTGGCGGCGCTGGTCCTGGCGGTGGTCGCCGGCGCGGCGGCAGCCTTGCCGACGAACGTCGTGCACGACCTGGCGTTCGGCGAGAGCGACGAGAAGGCGAAGGCCGTCGGCGCGCTGATCGCCGGCGGGGACCCTGCGGCGCTGCCGCTGCTGCAGGCGATGATGGACGGCGAGATGCAGACGGTCGGCGACAAGACGGTGCTGATCGTCAGCGGCGACAAGGCGGTCGACGCCACGACGGGCCGGGCGGTCGCGCCGCTGCCGGAGAACCGCGAAGACGTCGTCGTCAACAACCGGCTGCGGCGCACGCTCGCCACCGGCATCGCGGCGTTCAAGCTGGTCTCGCCCGACCGCGACGTGCGGCTGGCGGCCGCGAAGGAGCTGCAGAACAGCGCGGACGAGGACGCGCTGCCGGCGATCGCCGCCGCGACCGCGAAGGAACCCGACCCCGAGGTCAGGGGCCTGCTGGTGCTGACGCAGGCGTCGATCCAGCTCGCCAGCACCGATCGCGCGACGCGGCTCGCCGCGATCCGCGCGCTCGCGCAAAGCGACGCCGGCGCGACGAAGACGCTGCTGCTCGGCGTGCTCGAGAAGAAGGGCGGGAAGTTCGTCGAGCAGGACGACGAGGTGCGCGCCGAGGCGCAGCGCTCGCTGTCGGCCGTCGAAGGCCGGCTGGCCAAGGGCGACATCGCCGCGCGCGTGTTCAGCGGCATTTCGCTTGGCACGATCCTGCTCCTGGCGGCGCTCGGCCTCGCGATCACGTATGGCCTGATGGGCGTGATCAACATGGCGCACGGCGAGCTGATCATGGTCGGCGCCTATGCCACGTACGTCGTGCAGAACCTGTTCCGGCAATACGCGCCGGGCGCGTTCGACGGGTACCTGCTGTTCGCGGTGCCGGTCGCTTTCCTCGTCAGCGGGCTCGTCGGCGTCCTGCTCGAGCGCACGGTGATCCGCCACCTGTACGGCCGGCCGCTGGAAACGCTGCTGGCGACCTGGGGCTTGAGCCTCATCCTGATCCAGGCGGTGCGCACGATCTTCGGCGCGCAGAACGTGCAGGTCGAGAACCCGGCGTGGATGTCCGGCGGCATCGAGATCATGACCAACGTCGTGCTGCCGTACAGCCGCATCGTCATCATCGCGTTCGCCGGCGGCGTGCTGCTGCTCGTGTGGGTGCTGCTGACGCGCACGCGACTCGGCCTGTTCGTGCGCGCGGTCACGCAGAATCGCCAGATGGCGAGCGCGCTCGGCGTGCGCACGCCGAAGGTCGACATGATGGCGTTCGGACTGGGCTCGGGGATCGCGGGGATCGCCGGCTGTGCGCTGTCGCAGATCGGCAACGTCGGCCCGGACCTTGGCCAGAGCTACATCGTCGATTCCTTCATGGTCGTCGTGCTGGGCGGCGTGGGCCAGCTCGCCGGCACCGTGTACGCGGCGCTGGGCCTGGGCATCGCCAACAAGTTCCTCGAAGCGTGGCAGGGCGCGGTGCTCGCGAAGATCGCCGTGCTCGTCTTCATCATCATCTTCATCCAGAAGCGCCCGCAGGGGCTGTTCGCGCTGAAGGGCCGGCAGGTCGAGGCTTGAGAAAATTCATGTCGCATGCGTTCGTTCCCGGCGACGTCACGGCCGGCGCCGGCTCGCTGCCGCGGCTGTGGTCGGGACGCGCGTGGGGCTATCTCGGCGTGGCGGCATCGGTGCTGTTCGTCGTCGTGCCGATCTGCAACCTGGTGGTGCCGGCGGGCAGCGTGTTCCACGTGTCCGACTACATGGTGAGCCTGGTCGGCAAGATCATGTGCTACGCGATCGTCGCGCTGGCGATGGACCTGATCTGGGGCTACACCGGCATCCTGTCCCTCGGCCACGGCCTGTTCTTCGCGCTCGGCGGCTACGCGATGGGCATGTACCTGATGCGCTCGATCGGCCGCGACGGCGTCTACAAGAGCGACCTGCCGGACTTCATGGTGTTCCTCGACTGGAAGGCCTACCCGTGGTACTGGAGCTTCACCGACCACTTCTGGTATTGCGCGCTGCTGGTCGTGCTGGTCCCGGGACTGCTCGCGTTCGTGTTCGGCTTCTTCGCGTTCCGGTCGCGGATCAAGGGCGTCTATTTCTCGATCATCACGCAGGCGCTGACCTACGCGTTCATGCTGCTGTTCTTCCGCAACGACACCGGGTTCGCCGGCAACAACGGCTTCACCGATTTCAAGCGGATCCTCGGCTTCCCGATCGCCGCGCCGGAAACGCGGATGGCGCTGTTCATGCTGACCGGCGCCGCGCTGATCGGCTTCCTGTGCCTTGGCCGCGCGATCGTGACGTCGAAGCTGGGCCGCGTGCTCACGGCGATCCGAGACGCCGAGACGCGCGTGATGTTCTCCGGCTACAACCCCGTCTACTTCAAGCTGTTCATCTGGACGCTGTCGGCCGTGATCTGCGGGATCGCCGGCGCGCTGTACGTGCCGCAGGTCGGCATCATCAACCCGAGCGAGATGTCGCCGGCCAACTCGATCGAGATCGCGATCTGGACCGCGGTCGGCGGCCGCGGCACGCTGATCGGGCCGGTGATCGGCGCCGCCGTCGTCAACCTCGGCAAGAGCTGGTTCACGCAGGCGCTGCCGGAATACTGGCTGTTCGCGCTCGGCCTGCTGTTCATCCTGGTCACGCTCTACCTGCCGCGCGGCATCGCCGGCCTTTGGACGAGGAAGCCGTCATGATGAACCTCGCCGTCTACGCCGAACTGCGCGCGCGCGAAGGCCCGCCGTCGAGCAAGTCGACCGGCATCAGCGACGGCCGCGTGCTGACGCCCGGCGTCGACGTCAGCCACGGCGGCATCCTGTACCTCGACTCGGTGTCGGTGAGCTTCGACGGCTTCAAGGCGCTCGACGACCTGACGCTCGTCGTCGACGCAGGAGAGCTGCGTTGCGTGATCGGGCCCAACGGCGCCGGCAAGACGACGATGATGGACGTCATCACCGGCAAGACGCGGCCGGATTCCGGCACCGCGTTCTTCGGGCAGACGATCGACCTCACGCGGCTGTCGGAGCCGGAGATCGCCGACATCGGCATCGGCCGCAAATTCCAGAAGCCCACGGTGTTCACCGACCACACGGTGTTCGAGAACCTCGAGCTTGCGCGCAAGGCCGACAAGCACGTGTGGCCCACGCTGACCGCGAAGCTCGACTCGGTGGCGCGCGACCGGATCCTGACGATCCTCGAGACGATCCACCTGGCGCCCGAGGCGGGGCGCCTGGCCGGCCTGCTGTCGCACGGCCAGAAGCAGTGGCTCGAGATCGGCATGCTGCTGATGCAGGAGCCGCAGCTGCTGCTGCTCGACGAGCCGGTCGCCGGCATGACCGACGACGAGACGATGCGCAGCGCCGAACTGTTCCAGTCGCTGGCCGGCGACTACACGCTGGTCGTCGTCGAGCACGACATGGACTTCGTCGCGAAGATCGCCGACCGCGTGACCGTGCTGCACGAAGGCCACGTGCTCGCCGAGGGGTCGATGAACCAGGTCCAGCAGAACGAGCAGGTCATCGAGGTGTTCCTGGGCCGATGATGGACCCCCACGCTCGCTACGCTCGCTGCCCCCCGAGGGGGCGCAATCAGTCCCTCGGGGCGGCCCTTCGGGACTGATGATGCTGAACGTCGACAAGCTGAACCAGTACTATGGCGGCAGCCACATCCTGCGCGACGTCTCGTTCGAGGCGCCGGCCGGCAAGTGCACGACGCTGCTCGGCCGCAACGGCGTGGGCAAGACGACGCTGCTGCGCTGCCTGATGGGGCTGATCAACGCGCGGTCCGGCGAAATCCGCTTCTCCGGATCGAACATCGCGTCGTTGCCGCCGTACGCGCGCGCGAGCCTGGGGCTGGGCTACGTGCCGCAGGGGCGCGACATCTTCCCGCGTCTCACCGTGCACGAGAACCTGCTGATGGGCCTCGCCACGCAGAAACGCAACGCCGGCATCCCGCAATTCATCTTCGAGATGTTCCCGGTGCTGAAGGACATGCTCGGCCGCCGCGGCGGCGACCTCTCGGGCGGCCAGCAGCAGCAGCTGGCGATCGGGCGCGCGCTGACGCTGCGGCCCAAGCTTCTGATCCTCGACGAGCCGACCGAAGGCATCCAGCCGTCGATCATCAAGGACATCGAGCGGGCGATCCGCAAGCTCACCAGCGGCGGCGAGATGGCGATCCTGCTGGTCGAGCAGTACTACGACTTCGCGAAGTCGCTGGCGGACCACTACGTCGTGATGTCGCGCGGCGAGGTCGTCGCGCAGGGCAGGGGCGCCGACATGGACGCCAACAACGTGCGCGCGCTGCTGGCGGTCTAGCGCGCTAGGCCGGAATCAGGTCGCGCCGCGCGGCCATCTCGGCGCCGATCGCCGCCAGGTCTGCGGCGGGCAGCGTGGCGGCGCGCGGCAGGAACTCCGACTCCTCGCGCGCGATGTGCGCGGCGTACGCCGCGCAGAATTCCTCGACGTCCTTGACCGGCAGGTACGCGCCGCTGTGCGCGACGATCGCCGCCAGCAGCGGCCGCAGCTTCATCCAGCGCGCCGCCAGTGCCACGTGGTCCGTCGCAAGCGCCGCCAGCAGCGGCGCCGCGTCGGGCGCTGCCGTGCGCAATCGCGGAAACACGCTGTCCTCCTCGTCGGCGTGGTGGTTGATCGCCGCCGTGTCGAAGTAGCGGAGGATCGCGGCCGCCGCGATGCGCGCATCCGCGTCGGCATGGTGTTCGGGCAGGTGCCGTCGCAGCCTGCCGAGCGTGGCGAGCTGGCGCTCGATCCGGCGATGGCACGCGCGCAGCATGCCGACTGGATCGTCGAATCCGGGTGCGGCGCTTCCGTTCGGCAGGTCGATGGGCATGGGAACTCCGTTGCGGTTCGACGGTTGCGGTATCGTAGCGCGGTCGGGCGCGTGCCGCGAGCGCCCGCGCCCCCCGAAACCTTGATGGACGTCACGATCACGCCATTGCCCGGAGTCGTCGCTGCCGTGGCGTGGGCCGGCGCGGTCGGCGTGCTCGCGTGGGCCTGGTGGGCGGCGCCGTGGCGGCGCCTGGCGTCGAACGAAGCCTCGCACGTGTGGTACGGCACGATCTTCACGCTGGTCGTGCTGTGGAGCATCCGCGCCACGCTCGCCGACGGCGTGGTGATCCACCTGCTGGGCGTGGGCGCGTTCGCGCTCGCGGCCGGCGGTCCGCTGGCGCTGCTGGGCGGCGCGCTCGTCGTCGCCTTCACCACCGCGGTGCACGCGACGCCCGCCGGCAACGCCGGCGCCGTCTACCTGCAAAACGTCGCGCTTCCCGTCGCGGTCACGCTGGCCACGCTGCGCGGCACGCAGCGCTGGCTGCCGGCGAACTTCTTCGTGTACGTGTGGGGTGCCGGCTTCGTCGGTCCCGCGCTCGGACTCGCGGCGGCCGGGCTCGCCGGCGCCGCGGTCGTCGCGATGGCCGGCGGCCCCGGCGCGGCCGGCGTGTTCGACGACTACGCGCCGTACCTGGTCTACCTGGCGTTCGCCGAAGGCACGCTGTCCGGCATGCTGATCACGCTGTTGGTCGTCTATCGCCCGCGATGGGTCGCGACGTTCGAGGACGAGCGCTACCTCAACCGGCCGTAGCCGCTACGCGTCGTCGCCGGCCGACGGCGCGTCGAGATCGCGCATTTCGGCGCGCAGCTCGGCCAGCTCCGCGCGCAGCGCGCGGACCTCCTTGTGCAGCTCCAGCGTGATGCGCAGCTCCTCGGCGTCGAGCAGCTCCTCGATCTGCCCGCGCAGCGCGACGATGTCACGCTGCAGGCTCTCGCGATTGCGGGTCTCCTCGCCGCCGATGAAGAACGTCACGACGTGGGCGGTGAACACCGTCATCAGCGCGACGCCGATCAGCACGGTCAGCACCGCAACCAGCCGCGTCGCGCCGGTCGTCGGGACGACGTCGCCGTAGCCGACGGTCGCGCCGGTGATGAACGCGAGCCAGAGCCCGTCGCCGAAGGTGCGGACATTGGGATCCAGCCAGTAGAAAAGCGCGCCCAGCGCCAGCATCGTAAGCACGGCGATGCCCATCAGCATCGGCGCGCCCTTGCGCGTGAACAGCACGCGGAACTCGGCGGCCGTGCGTACGATCACCAGCACCGCCACGGCTGCCCGCATCGCGCGCACGATGGCGATCCATTCGGTCGCGGCGCCCAGCGCCGCCGCTCCCGCGCCCAGGATGATCACGACGTTGAGCCAGTTCTCGAACAGGTAGCGGAACGGGAAGCTCGACACGCGCATCATCCAGACGAGTTCCGCGACGAACGCGCCCAGGATCACGAAGTCGAGAAACGATGCGACGCGGTGCCAGAACGGGTCGATGTCGGCGGTGGCCAGCAGGTACGCGGGCACCGACATCAGCGCGATGGCCACCATCAGCCAGTGCAGCCGCTGCTGCCAGCGGTGGGCGACCTCGTTGTCGTCGGCCGAGACGCCGCCCAGGCCGAGCCATATCAGCGGGCTGTGGGTCATCATGCGGAGACGGCCGGCAGGGACGTGGAAACGCGCATCGCGGCAAATGATGCGGGCCGGACTCCCGCCGCGTCAATGCGCGCGGGCGGCGATCGTGAAGAATTGCGCATCGTCCGCATTGGGCGCCGCGCCGTAGTTCCACCACTCCGCCACCGGCGCCAGGCCGGACCGGGTCAGCACGCCGCGCAGCTCGTCCGGCGCGAACGGGCGGATCGTCTCCGCGACGTCGATCTGCTGCAGCACGACGCCGTCGGCGCCGACGTGCCGGTAGCGGCGCTCGATCCGGTTGGTGGCCGCATCGATCGCGCGAATGCGCTTTTCGCGGACCAGCGTGCCGCCGGCGAACGGCCGCTCGTAGTCGAGCGTGAAGTCGTCGCGCGCGACGAGCGGCCGCGGCACGAACGCGTCGACGACGAGCAAGCCCCCGGGCGCCAGCAGCCTGCGCGCCTCGCCCAAGAGCCGCGCGACGTCGTCGTCGGTGACCATGTACGTGACCAGCGAGTACGGGCACAGGATGACGGCGAAGCCGGGCGCCAGCCCAAGGCGCCGCACGTCCATTCGCGCGACCGGTGCCGGCAAGTCTTCCGCCACGGCCTTGCGGCGCAATTCCGAAAGCATGCGTTCCGAGGCATCGACGCCGGTGACGTCGACGCGGCGGCGCAGGAGCTCGAGCAGGATGCGGCCGTTGCCGCAGCCCAACTCCAGCACCGGGCCCCCGTGCCGCGCGCACAATCCCGCGTAGAAGCCGACGTCGTCGAACGGCATGTTGCGCGCCATGTCGACGTCGTAGAAGCGCGCGATGCGGTCGTAGGTGTTATCCCCCCCGATGGGCGCTGCGCGCCCCTCCCCCCCAGGGGGGCGCGCGCCTTGGGGCGGCCCGGCGGCGCGCTTGCTCATCCACCACTCCGCAGCAATTCTTCATACAGCGCGCGCTGCTGCGCGACGGCGCGCGGCCATCCGAAGGGCGCCAGCGCGTCGCGGTCGGGCGCTTCGAGGCGACGGCGGCGCTCGGCGTCGACCAGCAGGTCGACGATCGGCGCTGCCATCGCGGCGGCGTCGGGCACGACGACGAGCGCCGGCGACGACGCGGTGAAGCCGCGCGCGCCATCGGCCGTGCTGACGCAGACGCGCCCCGCGACCAGCGATTCGACGAGTTTGACCGCCGATCCGCGGATGCCCGACAGAGGATTGATCGTCAACGCGCACGCCGCGAGCAGCCGCGGAACGTCGTCGCGATGCCCCAGCACCTCGACGCCCGGCTGCGCGAACGCGGTTTCGCCCGCCGCAAGCGCCGCGTGCTCGTCGCCGCCCAGGATCGTCAGCGTCGCCGACGGCGCCGCGGCGCGAACCGCCGGCCATGCTTCGCGGAGGAACCGCACGATGCCGTCGCGGTTCGGGCGATAGCGGAACGGACCGACGAACAGGATTCCCGCTCCTTCCGACGGCCGGTAATCGGCGAGCGCGATGTTCGCGCCGTTGCCGATGCAGACGGCGTGCGGGTGCGCGACGAGCGCAAGGTCCTCGGGCGAGCACACGGTCAGCGCGTCGAAGGCGGCCAGGTCCAGGGCGAAGCGCGCGGCGTCCTCGGCGTGCGCGAAATCGGCGGCGCGCCAGGCGTCGTGCAGTCCGAGCACCCAGCGCGAGGTGCCGGCGCGCTGCCGCACCAGGGGCGCGAGTTCGGCGTGCTCGACCTGGACGACGTCGGGCCGCCAATCGCGCACCGCGGCGGCGAGCGCATCGACGAGCGGCCGATGGCAGTGCTCGCGCATCCGGACGCCGGGATCCGCGGCCTCCGCGACCTGCGCGGGCCCCTCGTCGCGCTGCACGACGTGCACGGCGCACAGCCCGTCGAAGTCCGCGAAGCTGCGCGCGTCGTACAGCGACGCCTCGTCGGTGACGAGCGCGACGTCGCAGTCGACGCGCAGACCGCGAACGAGCTCCCCGACGCGGCGCGCGCCGCCGTGCCGCGGCGGGAACACGGCGAACGGCGTGACGAACAGCACGCGCCGCTTCGCCGCGTCCGGCGGCCGCAGCCGGAAGCTGAACGACGACGCCAGTGCGCCGCCGAGCCGCGGCGGCAGCGTGGGCTGTGGCGCGCGGCGGCGCGCGACCCGCTGCGCGAACACGCCGCGCGCATGGGCGAGGCTCGACAGTTCGCGCTGCGTCGCGTACGGCTGCTCGCAGATCCGCTGCATCAGCCACGCGGGGCCGAAGTCGGTGACGCCATGACGCGCGTCGAACAGCAGCCGGTTGCGCTCGACGATGCGTTCGAGTTCGCCGCGTTCGTAGAAGCGCGCGGTGGTCGCGCGGTGCCGATGCCGCGCCCTTGACTCCGGGCAGAACAGCACGCGGTAGCCGTCGCGCCAGGCGCGCAGGCTCCACTCGACGTCTTCCCAGTAGAACGGGTCGTACGCGCGGCTCGCGGGGAGGTAGCGACGCAGCAGCGACGTCCGGAACAGCGCCGCGCCGCCGCTCGCGCACAGGTGCGGCGCCGCCGACGACGGCGAGGGCACCGGCGCGTGATACAGCCGCACGCCGCCGCTGTCGACGTACCAGTCCGTGAAGCCGGTCTCCTCGCGGCGTCCGGTGGCGTCCTGCTGCAGGATCTGCGAGCCGATCGCGAACACATCGGGCGCGCGCAGCGCGAGCACGCTCGTCAGCGCCGCGGGCTCGAGCGTCATGTCGTTGTTGACGAGATAGGTGCCGTCGTACCGCACGGCTGCGAGTCCCCGCTCGACGGCGCCGGCGAACCCGAGCGCGTTGTCGTCGTGCACCCATTCGACGTGCGGAAAGCGCGCGCGCACGTCGTCGTACGCCGTTCGCAGGGCGCCGTTCGCGGCGACGATCACCTGCCGGGGCTCGTGGACGTGCGCGAGCGCCGCGTCGATCGCCTGCAGCGCCTGCGCCAGCATCGCCGGCGCGTCGCGGTCGGGAACCAGCACGCTGATGCCGGGCTGCCAGTGCGGCTGCGACGACGCCGCACGGTCGGGCATCAGCGCGGCGACGCGATCGGCGGCGACCATCGCCGCGAACAGCGGTGACAGGCGCAGTCGCTGCCGCCTGCTCGTGCCCCACATTTCAGCCGCGCGGCCTCACACCACGAGCGGTGCGTCGCGCCACGCTGCGTCGCCGTGCGCAGCGGGTTTCGCGAGCGCGAGCGCCTGGTCGGCGAACATCGCAGCCCAGACGTTCAGGCGCGGCGGCACGCCGTCGCGGGCGAAGGGAACGGCGCCGGACGCGCGCACCTGCCGCGCCAGCGTGTGCGACAGTCGCGCCAGGGCGACGCGATCCGGCGGATCCTGCGGCCGGTGGGCGGTGAGAAGGTGGCCGACGCGCAGCGCCTGCGCGACGACGTCGATGCGCTTCGGTCCGACCGCCTCGCCGATCGTCTCCGGCAGGAAACCGTCGGTGCCCGCTCGCGCGAGCAGCCGGTCGAACTGTTCGGCGATCACCGGCAGCCCATCGCGGACGCGCGCATGGCTCGGCAGCGCCAGCGCGCCTTCGAACGCGTACAGCAGCGGATGCGCCTCGCGATGCGGCGCCTGCGCGAGCAGGGACAGGCTGGACGCGAACGTCGCCTCGGCCGCGACCGTCAGTTGTGCGGGAATGCCTGGCAGCGCGCGCGATGCCGTCAGCACGCCGGCGGCGGCCTTCGCGAGAAACGGGCCGCGACGCGTCGACCACCGCGCGGCCGGCGGCGCGGCGCCGGGCTTCACTGCGCACGCGTCGAACTCGCCGTCGGCCGCGAGCAGCCGCGAAAGCTGCCGCACCACGCCGGAGACGACCGCCGCGTCGGGCAGCAGCAAGCGCGCCTGCGCGGCCGCGCCCAGGCCGCGCAGGACCATCGCGATGTCGAAGAAGAACACGGCATCGTTGCGCCAGTCGTGGGCGCCGTCGAAGTGCACGCGCGTCGGCGGCGCGTCGCCGGCGGCGAGCCACACGGCCAGCCACCGCTGCACGGCCGTCGCGCGGACCGCCAGCGCATCGGCGTCGGCCGCGAACTGCGCGCGCCACGCGAGCCACTGCAGGTAGTAGCCGGCGATTTCCGGATACACGTACGGCGCATCGCCCGCCTCGGTCAGGGCGCCGGCGATCGCGCCGGCATGGGGGCCGGAAGCCAGTTGCACGGGCGCATGCAGCAGCCAGCCGGCGATCGTTCCGTCGAACGATGCGGCTGCAGCGCTGCGCCGGGCAAATTCAGGCCGCGCCGCCGCCATGACGTCGGAACTCATGCGGCGATCGCGTCGGCCAGCGCGGTTTCGAGCACGTCGATGATGCGCGCGGCGGCGGTGCCGTCTCCGAACGGCGCCGCGCGGTCGAACGGCAGCGGCGCGCCGCGTGGCGCGGCAAGCAGGGCGAGCGCTTCGGCGACGATCGCTTCGCGATCGACGCGGACGAGCCGCACGAAGCCGGTGGCCACGCCTTCGGGTCGCTCGGTGCACGAACGCGGCACCAGCAGCGGAACGCCCAGGTGCGGCACTTCCTCCTGGATGCCGCCGGAATCGCTGACAATCAGCGCGGCGCCCCGGGCCGCCGCGACGAACTCGCGATAGGCCATCGGCGCAACGAGCGAAATGCGCGCGTGTCCGGACAGCCGATGGCGCAGGCGAGGCGCGATCCGGGGATTCGGATGGACCGGGACGAGCATCGTGAGGTCCGGCCGGCGCCGCGCGAGCTCGACCAGCGCGTCGCAGATCACGTCGGCCTTGCCGTCCCAGTTCTCGCGCCGATGCAGCGTCACCAGCACGCGCGACCGCGGCGCCGACGCCGAAGGCGCAGCGTCGCGCGCGAGCAGCGTGCGCAGGCTGTCGATGCCGGTGTTGCCGACCAGGTGCACGCGCTCCGCCGGCAGGCCTTCGGAGAGAAGGTTGTGGCGCGCGGACCGGCACGGCGCGAAATGCCAGTACGCATGTTCGGCGATGCGGCGCCGGAACCACTCTTCGGGAAACGGATCGGACGCCGACGGCGCGCGAAGTCCCGCCTCGACGTGCACGACCGGAACGCCGGCCTGCGCGCCGGCGCGTGCGCCGGCATACGCGGTCAGCGTGTCGCCCTGCACGATCACCAGCGACGGGCCGCGCTCGACGACGAGCGCGCGCAGCCGGGCAGTCAGCCGATCGCAGGCGGTCGACAGGTTGGGTGCGGGCGGCAGCGGCGGCAGCTCGACGTCCGGCACGATGCCGAACTCGCCGAACGTGCGCCGCACCGCATCCACGTGCTGTCCGCTGTTGACGACCAGGCCCGCGACCTCGCGCCGTCGCGCGATCTCGTGCACGACCGGGGCGAGCTTGATGCATTCGGGCCGCGTGCCCGCGATCACCAGCAGCGTTTGGCGGGCAATGCGCGCTGAGCCGGCGTGCGCGCGCGAGCGCACGTCAAGCTCCTGCAACGAAGCGGATGGTCGATCGAACACGATTCCCCCAAAAAATAGCAACGCGCCGACGGGGCCGGTCTTGTGCGTCGCTCCCGGGCTCGAATTGGCCACCCTTGAAAGGGCTGCGCGCTGGTGGGCGTCGCCGGGAACGGGCGTAGGAACGAACGGGCAACGCCGGCCGGACGAATGTAACAAGATGTATCGGGGGCTACAAGGCCTCCGGTCTGCTCTATGTCAAAGGGCCGGTCCGGGGGCGGGACGGGAAGGGGTGGGCCCGGCTGGATTCGAACCAGCGACCAAGGGATTATGAGTCCCCTGCTCTAACCGTCTGAGCTACAGGCCCGCGCGCGTCGAATGCCGGCGGCGATTATAGCGGAGCGGCCCAAGGCATCAGGTCCGGACGGCTGCGCCAATCGCCTGGTGTAGACTCGATTCGCCGTCAAAAAAAGCCCTCCGGATTCGTCTTGCGGCACTACCTGGCCCCGCTGCTCAAACCCCAATCGGTCGCGCTGGTCGGCGCTTCCGAGCGCGCCGGATCGCTCGGCCGCACGGTCATGGAGAACCTGCTGGCCGGGAGCTTCGTGGGCCCCGTCTACGCCGTCAATCCGAACCACAAGAAGGTCTTCGGGCGGCGTTCGTACGCCACGCTGGGCGCGATCGCCAAGCCGATCGACCTTGCGGTGATCGCCGCGCCCTCCGGCGCGGTTCCGGCCATCCTCGCCGACAGTCGCCTGCGCCTGCGCACCGCGGCGGTGATGTCGTTTCCGGAAGGGGACGCGGCCGTCGGCCGCGCATGGCGGCGCGAGGTCGGAGCGATCGCGAGGAAGCGCGGCATCCGCGTGCTGGGCCCGGGCGCGTTCGGCGTCGTGCGAACCGACATCGGCCTCAACGCGACCTTTTGCGCGCCGATCGCGCTCCCGGGGCGCCTGGCGCTGGTCGCGCAATCGGGCGCCGTCTGCACGGCGATGCTCGACTTCGCCGGGCCTCTGCAGATGGGTTTCTCGACGGTGACGTCGCTGGGCGGCGGCATCGACATCGACTTCGGCGAGCTGCTCGACGCGCTCGTCGACGATCCGGCGACCGACGGCATCCTGCTGTACGTCGAATCCATAAGCGATGCCCGTACGTTCGTATCGGCGCTTCGCCAGGCCGCCCGGACCAAGCCCGTCGTCGTGCTGAAGGCGGGCCGTTCGCACGAGCGCCCGATGGGCAACGACGGCGCCGATTTGATGTACGTCCCGCCCGACGTCGTGTTCGACGCGGCGCTGACGCGCGCCGGAACGCTGCGCGTGCGCACCTACACGCAGCTGTTCGCCGCCGCGCGCATCCTCGCGCTGGGCCGCATTCCGCGCGGTGACCGGCTGGCGATCGTCGGCAACGGCCGCGGGCCGGCGCTGCTCGCCGCCGACAGCGCGGTCGCCGCCGGCGTGGCGCTCACGCAGTTCGCGCCCGAGACCGTGAAGTCGCTCGACGCGCTGCTGCCGCTCGAGATCGCGCGCGAGAACCCGGTCGACGTTCGCGGCGACGCGCCGCCGGCCCGCTTCGCCGCGGCCGTCGCGGCCGCGCTGGCGGATCCCGGCGCCGACGCCGTGCTGGCGCTGCACGTGCCGCGTCCGATCATCAGCGCGGTCGACGCCGCGCACGCCGTCGCCGCCGTCGCGCACGAATCGCGAAAGCCGGTGCTCGGCGCATGGCTGGGCGCGGTCCACCGTCCCGAAGTGCATCACGCGCTCGAAGCCGGCGGCATCGCCAATTTCTACACGCCCGAGAACGCCGTCGACGCGTTCGCGTTCCTGGCGGCGTACCGGCGCAACCAGGAATGGCTGCTCGAGGTGCCGTCGCCGCATCCGGACCCCGAGCCGCCCGACCTCGCCGCGGCCGAGCGCGTGCGCGAATTCGCGCTCGAGACCGGCATGCGCACGCTGCTGCCGGCGGAAACCAAATCAACGCTGCTCGCGTTCGGCATCGAGACCGCGCCGATGGCGATCGTCGTCTCGCTCGCTGCCGCGCAGGCGGCGGCCCGCGAGCTCCACTATCCGCTGACGCTGACGCTCGAGGGCGCCGGCCCGCGGGCGGTTCGTGCCAGCGTGACCAATGCGCGCGCGCTGGCGCGCGCCTGGCGCGAACTCCAGGCAACCGCGGGCAGCGCGACCGGCGCCGTGCCGATTGCCATGCAGCGCGCGACGCCGGCGGGCGTCATGGGCGCCTGCGCGGTGGCGATCGTCACCGACCCGGTCTTCGGTCCCGTCATCCACGTGGGTCCGAGCACGCACGGCCTGGGCGCGTCGCGGCACCGCGCGGTGATGCTGCCGCCGCTCAATCATCGGCTCGCCGTCGACCTGCTGACGGCCGCCGGACTGCCGGCGACGGTGGAGCCGCTGGTGCAGCTCGTGCTGCGCGTCTCGGCGCTGGCGTGCGCGTTGCCCTGGGTGCGCTCGCTTACGCTCGACCCGGTGACGGTGGCGCGGGGTCGCGTCGACATCGCGGCGGCGCAGGTCGTCGCCGAGCCCAAGCGGAAGCCGGCACCCGGCTACCGCCACATGGCGATCCATCCGTATCCGGCTGAACTGGAGGCGCACCGCACGCTGGCCGACGGCACCGACGTGTTCGTGCGTCCGATCCGGCCCGAGGATGCCGAGATCGAGCGGCGCTTCGTCAACTCGCTGTCCGAGCAGACGCGCTTCTTCCGCTTCTTCTACCGGCTGCACGAGCTGACGCCGGCCATGCTCGTGCGTTTCACGCAGGTCGACTACGATCGCGAGCTCGCGCTGCTCGCGCTCGTGCCCGACGCGCAGTCTCCCAGCGGCACGGCGATCATCGGCATCGCGCGGTACATCGCCAACCTCGACCACGAGAGCGCGGAATTCGCCGTCGTGGTCGCCGACGCCTGGCACGGCCGCGGCGTGGCCACGCTGCTGATGAAGTCGCTGATCGCGTGCGCGCGCAAGAAGGGCCTGCAGCGGCTGATCGGCACCGTGCTGCGCGCCAATCCGAACATGCAGAGGTTTTCGCAGGGTATCGGCTTCAAGATCCGCGACGATCCGGAAGATCCCGAGCAGGTCGTCGCCGAGCTCGAGCTCGGCTGACCTTCGTCGACGACGTCGGCGCGTCCGTCCGGTAGACTGTTGCAAACTGAGGGCTGCGCACGATGAAAATCCTCGTTCCCACCGACGGTTCCGAAGCGTCCGTCGCCGCGATCTCGCGGCTGTTGCCGCGGCTCGCGTGGTTCGCCGAAATGCCCGCGCTTGCGGTCCTCAACGTGCACCCGCACATCCCGTACGCGCGCGCCGTCGCGTGGGCCGGCAAGGAGGCCGCGCACAAGTATTACGATGACGAGTGCGCGGCGGCGCTCGCGCCGGCGTGCGCGCTGCTCGATGCGCAGGGCGTCCCGTACGAGCGCGCGCAGCGCACCGGCGATGCCGCGCACGAAATCGTCAAGCTCGCCGGCGAATGGAACGCCGACCTCATCGCGATGGGTCGCCACGGCCATTCGGCGATCGCGACGCTGCTGATGGGATCGGTCACGCAGAAGGTGCTGGCGACGGCGAGCCTGCCCGTCCTCATTCTGTAATCCGGTTGCATTCCGACGAACGCCAACCCGGGGACCCACGGCCATCGCCGCCACCGACCAACCCGAGCCCGCGCTTTATCCCGGCGACGCGGACGGCGCCGGGAATCTCTCGCTCGCGACGGTCGCTCGCGAGTTCCCGATCAAGCAGCGCCGTTGCTACCTGAACAACGCGTCGATCGGCGCCCTCTGCCTGCCGGTGATCGCTGCCGTTGATCGCTTCCTGCACGACGTGCGCGACAACGGCCGCAACGAGTATCCGAACTGGTGCAGATACGCCGACACGTCGATCAAGCAGCGCATCGCGCGATTGATCGGCGCGAAGGCGTCGGAGATCGCCTTCATCAAGAACACGACGGAGGGCCTGGGCTTCGTCGCCAATGGATACCCGTGGAAGCATGGCGACAACGTCGTCATCGCGGACATCGAGTATCCGTCGAACGTGTATTGCTGGGTCAGACTGGCGAAACTGGGCGTGGAAGTGCGCTGGGTCAGGAATGCGCAGGGCCGCATCCGCGTCGACGACATCCGCGCGCAGATGGACGGCAGGACGCGCGTGGTCTCGCTCTCCGCCGTGCAGTTCTCGAACGGCTATCGACAGGACCTCGAGAGCACGGTCGCGTTGTGCAACGAGCGCGGCGCGCTCCTCAACCTCGACGGCATCCAGTGGGTCGGCGCGCTGGCCATCGACGTCGAGCGGCTGGGAATCCACTTCCTGTCGGCCGGCGGGCACAAGTGGCTGCTGGCGCCGATCGGCACCGGATTCTTCTACTGCCGCGAGTCGGCGATGGACCGCATCGAGCCGCCGACCGTCGGCTATCACACCGTCGACAAGCACGAAGACCACATGGACTACGACCTCGTCTATCGCGGCAACGCGGGCCGGTTCGAGGAGGCGCTGGTCAACTTCCCCGGCATCTGGGGCCTGGACGCCGCCGTCCGCATGCAACTGGCGCTGGGCGCCGCGGCGATCGAGCGCCATGTCCTCGCGTTGACCCGTCGCGCCGCCGAAGGCCTGCTCAGTCGCGGCTACGAGATCGTGAGCCCCTTTGGCGACGGCGAGCGCTCGGGTATCTTGTCGTTCCGTCATCGCGACATCGAGGCCGCAGGCATGGCAGACCGGTTGAGGGCGCGCGGCGTGGACGTCGCCGTTCGCGGCGGCGCCCTGCGCATATCGCCGTCCTACTACAACGACGTGCAGGAGATCGATCGTTTCCTGGACACCTTGTCCGCACCGTGAAACCGAGAATGGAGGCGCCCATCATGAAGTTCAGGTTCGTTCAGTTCGTGGCATCGCTGGCGATCGTCCTGTCGTGCGTCGCGCCGTGGCCAAGCCCCGCCGCGGCCCAGCAGTCGCCGAAGATGGGCGGCACGCTGCGCTATGGCACCGTGACCGAGGTCGCCAGCCTGGATCCGCACGTCTACTCCGGCAGCGCCTGGAAGGTGCTGATCGAGGCGATCTACAGCCCGCTGGTCGGCTACGACACCAAGGGCAGGATCGTTCCGCGGATCGCCGAACGCTGGGAGACGCCGGATGCGAAGACCACGATCTTCCACCTGCGCCGTGGCGTGACCTTCCACGACGGGACGCCGCTGACGGCGGAGGACGTGAAGTTCTCGCTCGAGCGCATCCTGGACCCGAAGAACGGCGCCACGCTGCGCACCAATCTCGCCGGCGTCACGGTGTCCGTGACCGGGCCCAACACGGTCAAGGTCGAGACGGCGGAGCCCAACGCCACGCTGCTGAGCGTCCTCGCGCTGCCCGAAGCGGCGATCGTGTCGAAGAAATGGATCGACGCAGGCCCGAACGTGAAGGTCCAGGCGAACGGGACCGGGCCGTTCGTCCTGAAGGCCTACGAGCCGTCGGTGCGAGCCGTGCTCGAGAAGAATCCCGGCTACTTCATCAAGGGACAGCCGTATCTGAACGCGGTCGAATTCAGGATGATCAAGAGCGACGACGCCCGCGTGAACGCATTGCGCACCAATGCGGTCGACATGATCGACTTCGTCCCGTGGAAGGACATCGACACGTTGAAGCGGGCGCCGAACATCGTCGTCGACTCCTCCGGCGGCGCCTTCATGAACCTCTGGTTCAACGCCACCAAGAAGCCGTTCAGCGACGTGCGCGTCCGGCAGGCGTTCGCGTACGCCATCGACCGCGACGCGATCGCCAAGGCCGCGTTCTTCGGCCACGGAACCCCGATCGAAGGGCCGCCGACCACCCCCGACTCGCCGTACTACAACAAGGATCTGGCCAAGACGTACAAGTACGACCCGGCGCGCGCCAAGGCGCTGCTCGCCGCGGCGGGCTATCCCAACGGCTTCGACTTCGAGTTCCTGGTCTTCCAGGGCCTCGGCATCTATACGTCGACCGCGCAGATCGTGCAGGCGAACCTGAAGGACGTCGGCATCAACGCCAAGATCCAGCTCGTCGAGTTCGCGGACCTGCTGGACCGCAAGAACAAGGCGAACTACGACGCGATGATCTACGGCGTGTCGATGAAGCTGACCGACCCCGACGTCTACGCGTACTACCTGGGCGCCGATTCGACCTACTGGGCGAAGCCGATCGGCTACCGCGACGAGGTGCTGGAAAAGCTGCTCACCGCAGGGCGGTCCACGGTCGATGTCGACAGCCGCAAGGTCATCTACAAGAAGGTCGAGCAGCGCGTGATGGACACCAGCCCGTGGGTGTTCATCAATTTCCGCGAGCAGGCGCAGGCGTACAACAAGAAGGTGCACGGCTACAGCCATCTGGGCGGCGCGCTGAACGAGAGCAGCGCCGGCATTTCGTTGCCCGTGATGTGGATCCAGTAGCCTGAAGACGGAGGGGCCGGCGAGTCCGTCGGTCCCGCCTCCGCCGCGGGGACCAGGGCATTGCTCGCTTATCTCGGACGCCGCTTCGCCGCCGCCGCCCTGACGCTCACGCTGGCATTCGCGGTCGTCTTCGCGGCCATCCACCTGCTTCCCGGCGACCCCGTCACCGTGCTCCTGGGCGAGCAGGCCGGCGCGGATCCGGAAGTCGTGCAGAAGATGCGGGCGCAGCTCGGGCTGGACCGGCCGCTGATCGAACAGTTCGCGTCTTCGCTTGCCGGAATCGCGACCGGCGACCTGGGAAAGTCGCTGCGGACTGGAGAGCCGGTCTTCGCCGACGTCATGGTGCGCCTGCCCCGCAGCCTCGAGCTCATCGCCGGCGGCCTGACGATCGCGGTGCTGCTCGGCGTTCCGCTGGGGATCATCGCGGCGAGGGCCCGCGGGCGCTTCTCCGGCACCGCCGCATCGGTGATCGCCATCGCCGGGTTCTCGGCCCCGGTGTTCGTTTCCGGCGTCCTGCTGGTGATCGTCTTCAGCCTCTGGCTCGACCTGCTGCCGTCCTCCGGGTTCGTCGAGTTCGCCGACGATCCGCTCATGCATCTTGCCTGCCTCGTGCTGCCCGCGACCGCCATCGGTATCAATTTCATGGGCGTGGTCGCGCGCATGACGCGGGCGAGCCTGGCGGACACCATGACGAAGGAGTACGTGCGACTGGCGCGGGCCAAGGGCCTGTCGCGCCGCGCCGCCGTCCTGCACCACGCGCTGCCCAATGCGCTGGTCCCGGTGATCACGATCATCGGCATCCGGGCCGGAAGCCTGCTCGGGGGCACGGTGATCGTCGAAGCGCTGTTCGACTGGCCCGGCTTGAGCTCGATGCTGGTCAGCGCCGTCTTCGCGCGCGACTATCCGGTGATCCAGGGATCGCTGGTCGCGATCTTCGCCGTGTTCGTGCTCATCGGCCTGGCGATCGACGTCTGCCAGGGCCTGGTCGACCCGCGGACGCGGGAGTCCGCGGCATGACCGCCTCCGTGCCGGCGCAGGTCGGCAGGATGCGCATGGGCGCAGGTCCGAAGGCGGCCGTCGCCTGCCTGGCGATCGTCGCGTTCGCCGCCGTCTTCGCCGGAATCGTAAGCCCGCGCGATCCGCTGGCCATCAATCCCAACAACATCCTGGCTTCGCCCAGCTTCAAGGACCTGCTCGGCACCGACGAACTCGGCCGCGACCTTCTCGCGCGCATCATCTACGGCGGGCGCGTTTCGCTGGAGGTCGCGGTATCCGCCGTCGTCCTCGCGTGCGCCATCGGCATTCCGCTGGGCATCGGCATCGCGTTCTGCGGCCGGCACGTCGAGGCGCTCTCGATGCGCATCGTCGACGTCTTCGTCTCGCTGCCGGAGATCTTCGTCGCCATCGTGATCCTCGCCTTTGCGGGCGGCGGGCTCGCCACGCTCATCGTCACGATCGGATTGCTGTTCTTCCCGCACTTCGCGCGCGTGGCCTACGGCATGACGCGCAGCATCCGCGCCCGCGAGCACGTGCTGAGTGCGATCTCGCTCGGCGCCGGCGCGACGTGGATCGTGCGCAAGGAGATCCTGCCGAACATGGTGTCGGTGATCGCCGTGCAGGCGTCGTTCACGCTGTCCTTCGCCATGCTGATGGAGGCGGGACTGAGCTTCCTCGGCCTCGGCGTTCCCCCTCCGACCCCGTCCTGGGGCCAGATGATCGGCGGACTGAAGAACTACATCTTCATCAACGCCTGGCCGGTCGTGGTGCCGAGCATCGTGCTGTTCGCGACCATCCTTTCCGTCAACGTCCTCGGCGACTGGCTGCAGGACAGCCTGAACCCGGAACTGCGGCGATGACCGGCGACGGCGAGCGCCTGCTGTCGGTGCGCAACCTCGTCACCACGTTCGATACGCCGGCCGGATGCGTGCGCGCGGTGGACGGCGTGGACCTCGACGTTCGCCCGGGCGAGGTGGTCTGCCTGGTCGGCGAGTCGGGCTCGGGCAAGTCGGTGCTCGGGCTTTCGCTGCTGGGCCTGATCGACCCGCCGGGCCGGGTGAGCTGCGAGACGCTGCGCTTCGCCGGTCGCGACCTCAAGTCGCTGCCCGAGCCCCAGATGGAGAACCTGCGGGGCCGGGAAATCGCGATGATCTTCCAGGAGCCGCTGTCCGCACTCAACCCGTCGCGGCGCGTCGGCGACCAGATCGCCGAAGTGCTGCGCGTCCACGCGCTGGCCTCGCGCGCCGAGGCGATGGACCGCGCGGTCGAGTGGCTTGGGAACGTCGGAATCGAGGATGCGAAGGCGCGCGCCCGGTCCTATCCGCACCAGCTGTCCGGCGGACAGCGCCAGCGGGTGACGATCGCCATCGCGTGCATCTGCAGTCCGAAACTCATCATCGCGGACGAACCGACGACCGCCCTCGACGTCACGGTCCAGGCGCAGGTGCTCGACCTGCTGATGGAAATGCAGGCGCGGATGCGATCGGCGCTGCTGTTCATCACGCACGACCTGGGGGTGGTGGCGGAGATCGCCGACCGGGTCGTGGTCCTGTACGCCGGACAGGTCGTCGAGGAGGCCGAGGTCAGGGACCTCTATGGCCGACCTGCGCATCCGTACACGATGGGCCTCCTTGCATCGGTGCCCGACGTCGAGGAGCCGCGCACGCCGGGTGTCCCGATGTTCGCGATTCCGGGTTCGGTGCCGAATCCGCTGGAACTCGACGCGGGGTGCCGGTTTCGCAATCGCTGCGACAAGGCGCACGACCGCTGCGTCCGGGCGCCGCCGTTGATCGACCTGCGCCGGGGGCACCGGGTGCGGTGCTGGCTTCATGCCGATTGATCCGATCCTCGAGGTTCGCGACCTGACGCGGCACTTCGTGCTGCGCCGGTCGATCCTGGGGCAACCGCTTCACGTCGTGCGCGCCGTCGATGGCGTGAGCCTTGCGGTTCGGGCGGGCACCACGTTCGCCCTGGTCGGCGAGTCGGGCTCGGGAAAGTCGACGCTCGGGCGATGCATCCTGCGGCTGGATGCGCCCACGGGCGGGAGCGTGCGTTTCTCCGGCCGCGACGTGTTCGCGGCGCACGGCGCGGAACTTGCGCAGTTCCGTCGCGACGTGCAGACGATCTTCCAGGATCCGTTCGCCTCGCTCAACCCGCGCCGCAGGATCGGCGACGCCATTGCCGACGGCCCGGCCATCCACGGCCAGATGCCCAGGGCCGAAATCCGCGAACTCGTGCTGCACCTGCTCGATCGCGTCGGCCTGCGCGCCGACCACGCCGACCGCTATCCGCACGAGTTCTCCGGCGGCCAGCGGCAACGCATCGCCATTGCGCGCGCGCTCGCGCTGTCGCCGAAGTTCATCGTCGCCGACGAGGCCGTTTCATCGCTCGACGTCTCCGTGCGAGCGCAGATCCTGAACCTGCTCGCGGACATCCAGGCGGAGCGCGGATTGAGCTTCCTGTTCATCTCGCACGACCTGGGTGTGGTGCGGCACATCGCCGACGACGTCGCGATCATGCAGGCGGGGAAGATCGTCGAACACGGTCCGGCCGACCGCATTTTCGCGAGCCCCGAGCATCCGTACACGCAGGCGCTGCTTCGCGCGGTGCCGCGCGCGAATCCCGCCCGGCGCCGGCGGGCGCGAACCCCGGCCTAGGCGTCCCGGCGATGGAGGTCGCGCTCGTGCTTGAGCGCGCGCGGCCTCGACCCGTGATGTTCGCAGGACGACGGGATCGGCAGGGTCCGACCCGCCGGCATGTTCAGCGGGCGCCCGGGGACGGAGCCGGCAACGATACGGCCGGAAACGATCCGGCAGTAGCCGGACCGCGAAGCCGTCAGCCGCTTTGTCCATGCTTTGTCCAGGATAAACGGAAAACTTTGGCGAGTTGCGGGGGTCTGTCACACGTCGTCCAGTCGCCCCGACTGTTCGCAGTTTCGACAAACCCTTCCAAGGAGAACGCTGCAATGAAATCGAGAATCCGTACTGCCGCCGCTGTCCTGGGCATTGCCGTTTGCGCCGCCGTTGCGCCGGCGACCGCCGCGCCGACCGCGCAAATCAACAGCGGCTACACGCTGGTCGAGTTCCTCCCCGACTTCGTCAATGCGCTGACCACGCTGGGAATTACGCCGTCCAAGAATCTTCCCGCGACGCTGTATCAGCGGATCGGCTACTTCCCGATCGTCGGCGGCAGGCTGGACGCCGCCACGGCCAAAGGCGAGATCCCGCACTCGGGCGGCCTCAAGCTGACCAAGGGCGCGACGCAGGTCGTGCTGTCCGACTTCATCATCGACACCGCGTCCGGTGCGCCCAAGCTGACCGGCGTCGTCACCGCCAACGGATCGATCGTCGGCCGCATCACGCTGTTCAACCTGGCGTTGCCGGCACTTGCGCTGCCGCTGATGCTGCCGGCCGGGCCGGAAGTCCTGCTGATCGAGGGCAACAAGGTGACGCTTAGCCAGGAGGCCGCGACTGCGCTCAACGGCGCGTTCGCGACGAACGCATTCGTTCCCGGATTCAACATCGGGATCGCGTCCGTATACGGCAACTACTGATCGACGCCGGGCCAATGCGGCGGAAGCCTTGCTGACGGCGAGGCTTCCGCGCATACGCGCCTGAGCGGGCGCACCCGGTGCTCGGCCGGCCTCCGCGCTGCACCCGGGCGGGTCGATCCGCGGCCCGCGCGCGGGGATTGGCTCGATCTGGCGGATGCGCTCGCGCGTCGGCCTAGGCGTTCCCTCGATTGAGGTCGCGATCGCGCGGAAAGTGCGTCAGCAACTCCGCGCCGGAGGCGGTCACCAGGATCATGTCCTCCGGCCGGCTGCAGCCGATGCCCTGCGCGTAGACGCCCGGCTCCAGCGCAAAGACCATGCCTTCCTCCAGCACCGTCGTCGCCGCGGCATTGATGAACGGCGATTCGTGCAGCGTGAGCCCGATGCCGTGGCCCACGAACGGAAGGATCACGCGGTCCCTCATTCCCGCGCGGTCCGCGACGTCGACTGCCGCCTGCCAGAGCGCCGATGCGGCCGCGCCCGGCGCCGCGACCGCGATTCCCGCTTCGAGCATCCGCTGGCCGACGTCGAGCAGCTCCAATTGCTCGGCGCTCGCCTTGCCGACGATCTTCGTGCGGTTGGTGTCGGATACGTAGCCGCCGTACACGCACCCGATGTCGATCTGGACGCAATCGCCGTCCTGCAGTCTCCGGGCGGTCGGGAACGGGTAGTTGCCGTAGGCGTGCGGGCCGCTGCGAACGGTCATGTGATTGATGAACTCGGCGCCGCTGCGCAGCATGGCAGCCGAGGACTCGGCGGCGACTTCCAGCTCTGTCACTCCGATCCTGCACGCCGCGACCGCCGCCGCCACGCCGATGTCGACGATCCGCGCGGACTCGCAGAGCAGGGCGATCTCGTCCGGAAACTTGATCGCGGTGGCGACGCGCATGATCGGGTCGGCGTCGACGAACCCGGTGCCGGGAAGCGCGGCCTCGAGCTTCCCCACTGCGTCGTGGCTCAGGAAGCTGGATTCGATCGCGACCCTGCCGCTTGCCGCACCGTCTTCATGGAGGATCCGGCCGATCGCCTCGATCCTGGCCGCCTCGCCGAAATCCAGGGGGATCAGTCGCTCCGCTCGATATTCGCCGGGCTCGAGCCCGATGTGGCGCGGGACGAGCAGGTGGGGTCCGCCCGATCGCGTCAGCACGACCGCGTGCACCGGAGGCACGTGCGTCGCCGTGAAATAGCGCTGGTAGCCGGTCAGGTATCGGGTGCGCGAATTCTCGGAAATGACCAGCGCGGCAACGTCGCGCTCGCGCATCAGCGCGCGCAACCGCGACCAGCGATGGTCGTAGGAGGGTTGGGCGGTCATGGTTCGACGGGCGGTTGGAGGAGGGCGGACAAAGCGGGGAGGGATTGGGGGCGCCGGCTTGGGGGACCGGCACCGCATGCGCGATGATAGTCGCGACACGCGATCATCTTCCATTGAATTCCGGAACTATGTGTAGGCGGGGGCTACGCGCATCGCGGCCCGCGGCGTGTGGAACTGGGCGTTCTTCACTCTTGTCCGTCCGCACCTCGTGCGCACACTCGCACGACAACTGCGCGTCCACGAGCGGCGGGCCGGGAATCCCGCCGACTTCGAAGTGCCGCTGCGATCGAGAACGCCTACGCAATCGCCTAGATGTCGTGCGACGCTTGCGGCCATCCGCGCCTGCACCTGAAGGATCGCAGCGAAGCATTCGAGGTCAGCCGGCCGTTCGCGCACCTGTTTCGGAGGATATGAAGCCGACGCCGCAGATAGTCCGATGTCCTGCGATGTCGTACCGATCGCCAGCAATCCTGATCAGGAATGCAGATCGCGATGGACCGGAAACTGGGTGGCACACCGGTTACGCAGGGACAGACGTCCAGCTGCGCCGATAGTGATTGCGCATGTAATCGAACGCAGAGGGGGCGGCACTAGGTGTCGAGCGGCGTCTCGTAGTAGTGCGGATATTTGTCCACGACCCAGGTGATAGCCTGGTACCTCTCCTGGACAATTGAAAACAGCTCTCGAATTGTCGGCTCGTCGAGCTGAGTCAGAAAAGCTTCTCTAAACAGCACGTCACCGTCCCGAAACTGTATCTTCAATGGATTAGCATCTAGCATCAGGTCCCCGCGCCTTTTCCTGTTGGAATCGTAATCTCGCAACCGCCAGAGCAGAAATTCGTACGAGGCACGTAGATCCTCCAGTTCATCCGGCGGGCGCAAGCTGCCTTGTCGTGTGAAGACGTTGTCGTCCTGCAAGTACCCTAATCCTTCGAGCACCTCGTCCTCATAGGCTGTGTCGTCATACTCCTGCAGGGGGACGGCTCGCAGGCTCCATCCCAGAATGGACGTCGACTCAAGCAACCAGGACATATCCCTGATCTGTTTCTCGGTCAATCCACCTATCGAAGACTTCAGGCACACGGCTTCAGGAGTTTCGGCTTCCTCGAGCAGATGATTTTGCCCTATCCAATCTCGCATCTTGCGCAGTTGGGGTTCCGAGCCGGGATCGTTCTCGCACATTGCGCGCGCATAAAGTGCGGCGAATAGAAGCGCTCGCTTTGCCACTCTGCGCCCAAATCGGGCGTCCGACATCAGATCTTCAGGCCGCATTTGCGGCGAGCCTTGTGCACATTGATGTGGTCCTTCCGCGTCAGCGGTTCGATATTGTCTACGTGATGCGCACCTCCCAAGCCAAGGGGATTGATGTGATGCGCATCCTGCTTCCATCCAGTGTCGGGATCGATCGGCCACTTCTTGCCATATTTGTTCTCCCAGTCGCGTTTGATCGGTCGGTTGTCTACGCGCCGTCCCGCAGTTCCGGGAGCGTTTGGATTTTTCGCGCCAAACGGACTTGCGTTCTGGCCACCATCGACTGGCGGACCCGCGTCAGGATCGACGCCAGGTATCTTGTGGCTGGGTCGATCAACGGCGTGGCCGGCACCACCGCCCTGCGAACCACCGCCGCTTCCAGGTGAACCACCTTTGCCAAAGGGCTGAAAACTCGATGGCGGAGCGCCGCCATTCGCCCGTCCGTTGTGCGCCAATACGCCTTCTTCTCCGACAAAAAACGTATGGGTGTTGGCGACCTCGAGGTTGAAGACACGAACAGTCTTGCGCTCATGTTCGACTGCGACGATCGTGGCGCGCCGTGTTTCGCCGTCTCGTCCCTTGAGATCGAGCTGTCCGCCCGCAAGCAACAGCTGCGCGGCACGCCATCCGTCCGGTGTATGCAGCGGATGCCCGCCCGTCGCGGTGATCGTCTCTCCATCGTCGAGCGTCAGGCGGACCAGCAATTGCTCGCGGTTGCTGGTGACGATGTCGGCGACCGGCTGATAGCTCGTTTCACCCTTCCATTCGGCGAGGCTGAGTACGGATTCGCCAAGGCGCACCTGGTCGATCGGTTTCACGCCTTCTGCCGTGTGGACCAGCGTATCCGGGCTGAAGCTGTTGCACGGGCCGAACTTGGGAGTGCGCGGGAAGGGCAGGGGGATGCAGTCCCATGCACAATCGGAGAATGGCGCGCAGGGATCGACAACCGCATTTATCGCGGCGCAAATCAGGAAGCAGCGAGCGAACTGGCCCGCCATCGGAAGCAGCGGTGCGAATTCTCCGGTCGGATCGATGCGATTGACGGGGTCGCCGGACGCATACGCGTAAAGATTCAGGCCACCGTCGAAACTGATCGGGTCTTCGCTCAGATAGCGACCGGTATCCGGGTCGTAATAGCGGCGGTCGTTGTAGTGCAGCCCTGTCTCGACGTCGAAATACTGCCCCGGCAAGCGCAGGTTCAGTTCAAGGGTCGACTGCGCGTCGACGGTGGCCCGACCGAATGGGTTGTATCGAGCGCTCCAAATCAGCGCACCGCTCTTGTCCGTCACTCGCTGCGGAGTACCTTGCTCGTCGTAGTGAATGTATCCGTACGTTCCCGCGCGCTTGATGAACAGCGGCGCCGTGTTACTTGCGGTCTGGGGTTCCCAGCCATAGATCGCCTGCAGCTGCCCGGTGCCGGCGGCTTCCGCGGCAAGGCCTTCATCCGAGTGCAGGAAATACGTGCGTTGGCCTCCCACGTCTTTCCAGAGTCTCCGGTCGAAAGGATCGTAGCCATATCGGACGAGGATCGTGCCGACGCCGTCCTCGATCTGTACCAATCGGTTGAAACTATCGTAGCGATAGCGCGTCGTTATGCCCGACTCGACCTTGAGGACAAGATTTCCGGCTTCGTCGTATTGATAGTTCGCGGCGCCGCGCTGCTGCAACTGATTGTTTGCGTTGTAGGTCAGCGTTCCTGCTACCGCACTGTGGACCGTCCGATTGCCGGCAGGGTCGAGCTGGAAAGATTCGACCGTCGGACCGCCTATGGTAGTCAGCCGCTGCTCAGGGTCGTACGCAAGGCCCGTGGTACTGCCGTCGATCGTCCGCGCAATCGTTTCCTCCAGAGTGCCGTAATGGTTCCTGAAGTCCGCGATGATCTGCTGCGCGGGATTCTTGATCGAGAGGGAAGCGAGCTTCTGGAACCCGTCGAACGACAGCGTCTGCGTGACGCCCCCGGGCAACGTCACCAAGCGCGGCTTACGCCATACCCAATCCTCGAGCTTGATCGATCCTTCGCCCGGAATGTCGACCTGGGTGAGCTCTTCCTGCTGATCGTAGGAATAGCTGATCGTGACGCCGTCGGGACCGGTGTACGTGGCGGTCTGGCCACCGGGGGTATAGGAATACGCGTAGCCGAGCTGGAACGCCCCGTAGTTGACGCTTTCGGCCTGCTTCCGGTCGTCGTTGTCGTAAGCCAACGTGCCCGATTCGTTGCCGTTCGTCCACGACACGAGGTTGTCGTTCGCGTCATAGCCGAACTGCCACGTTTCGCTGGGTGACACCGCGCCCGGCGGAAAGCTCTGGACGGTTCGCTTGCGATCGAGGCCGTCGTAAGTGAATGCGACCTTGTGCCCGCGCGCGTCAAGCTTTTCGAGGACATTGCCGACGCCGTCGTATTTGTAGGTTCTAGCTTGTCCAAGGGGATTGGTCTGCCCGGTGATGCGGTCCAGGCGGTCGTAGCCGATCGTCGTCAGGTTGCCGCGAGCGTCACGGATCGAAGTGACATTGCCGCGCGTGTCATAGGTGAACGCGACCTGCGCGTTGATGCGATCGGTGACCCTGACCAGGCGGCGCAGGGCGTCGTATTCATAGAAAATCGTGTGGCCGTTGGGGTCGGTCTGTTCGACGACGAGCCCGCGGGGATCGTACTTGTACGACGTGACCAGCCCCTCCTGGCCCTGGACCGCTGTTGCGAAGACGACGCGATTTCGCGTGTCGTATCTGAACTCGCGGCTGTAGGTCGGGTACAAGACCTTGAGGGGCCCGGCCCCGAAAGGAAACTCGTCGATCGTCGCGGCGTAGATCAGGTTGACCGCGTTGCCGTTGCCGTCCTTGAGCTGGGTGAGGCGTCCACGCTGATCGAACGCATAGTCGCGAACGTGGCCGTCCTCGTCGACCGCCTGTTTCGTCTTGCGATCCGCGTCGTAGGTCGCCGTAGCCTGTTTCCCATACGGATCGATCATCCTGGTCAGGAGATCGCGCTTGTCGTAGGCGTAACGTTCCGTGTTGTTCCGAGGATCCGTGTACCCGGTGATGTTTCCGACCTTGTCATACGCCAACGCACTCAGGATCTGCTCGGGAAGTCCTGCCGCGTCGGTCTGATTCAACAGCCATCCGGCCGCGTTGTATGTGTACGTGGTCCGGATGCCCCGAGCGTTGGTCTCGTCGAGCACGTTGCCGATTGCGTCGTATGCATCGAGACGGGTGACGCCGCCTTCGGGGTCGGTGATGGTCGTCACGTTGCCCAAGGCGTCGTAGGCGTAGCTGAACGAGGCGTCCGCATTGGCGGCCGCACCCTTCCTCGTCGCGGTTATCGGCTGCCCGTATTGGTCGTAGGTGTAGGTGGTGATCCTTTGCTCCGGCAATCCCACCGCCTCGGTCATCGTCAGCAGGTTGCCCTTGCCGTCGTACTGATAGTTGGTCGTCACTCCCGCTTCATCGGTCCGGCTCAGCACGTTGCTGAACACGCTGTTGTACGTCGCGACAACTGTCGCGCCGTCCGGATACGTGATCTTCAGCGGATTGCGTGCGCCGTCGTATTCGGTGCGGGTCGTGAGTCCCCGTTCGTCGACTACGATTTCGATGCGATCGCCGTCGCGCGTCAGCGAGCTGATCAGCTGTCCGGCGACAAATTGCTGCTTCAACCGCCCTTCGCTGTCGTAAACTCCGACGACCTGGCGTCCTGCCGGTGAGTTCTGGGTGACCGTGTATTGCCGGGTCACCCGGTCGTACGCGTACTGGTACGTCGTCGCCCCGTTTTCCGCGTCGATGACCTTGAACACGCGTGCGACCTTGAAGTCGCGCGGCGTCGGGCCTGTGGAACTCACGAAGATCGCGGCAGCCGTCGTCTTGGGCAAGGCGAACCGCGGGCCAGGTGGCCCTGCCGGTGCTGATTGCGCGTAGACAATGGTCGTGGTCCGGCCCTCGGGGTCGGTTCGACTCGTCACCTGGCCATTGCCGTCATAGGTGTAGGTCCAGGCATTTCCCAGGACGTCGATCACCCGCGTCAGCAGGCCGCCGGTGTATTGGTACTGAACGCGACGACCAACCCGATCCGTGATGGCGGAGAGCTGTGTGCCTGAATACTGAAACGTGAGGACCGCATTGTTGAAATGGTCCAGCGCCTGCGTACGCTGCCCGTTAGCATCGAGCTGGAAGCTCACCTGCACGTTGTTGCGGTCGCCATAGGCGGTCAGGTGGCCGGTCGTATCGTAGGTAATCCAATTGCCCTGGGCGTCATACCACCGCCAGCCGTTGCCGGTGTTCTTGATGAAAAAGCGCTTCTCGAAGATGTAGATCGAATTGCCCGAGCGCTCGTAGATCGAACCCGCGCGATCGATAGCCTTGACGCTGCCGTCGAGCGAGTCGTACGTGAACTGCAGGTCGGCCCAGGCCGGATTCACGTACCAGCGGCTGTTGGTCCATGTCCGCGCGACCGAGACATAGCCACCCAGAACCTTGACCCTGAGGTCCTCCGTCGTTTCCGTGTATTCGCCGTTGGGCAGGCGAACTTCCGCGATTGCCGGAACTGCGAGCAGCGCGAAAGCGAGCGAAACGATCGCGAAAGCGATCGCTGGTGCGCCCCGGAACCATCGGCGAGTGCGCGCAGGCGTCGAGGCAATCGCGATTCTCAGGATCAATGCAACGAGTGCGTTCATCGTCAATTCCCGCCCGCAGGCCCGGCGCCGGGGGAGCTGCACGGGCAACTGCGACAATCCGGTGTGCAGGCCGGCGTCAATGGGATTGGCTCCGGACTTCCTTTGCCGGGACCCCAAAGCCCGCCGCCGCCGCCGCCGCCGCCCCCACCGCCGCCACCACCGGGCAACCCACAGGAAACACCGAAGATTCTCGAAAAGCCCGCGCTGGCGCCACCCGACCGCGTGTCCCCGTTTGCGCAGACGAATTCATCCGCCACGGACATCACGGCGCTGTAGGCGGTACAGGCGCCGACTTTCTGCTGCAGAAGACCGAGGCCCTTGTTCGCTGCTGCGAAGTTCGCCGATCCCGGCAGCATGCTCAGCGCCGTGACTTTGTAGGGCAGCGAGATCCGGGTCTTGGCGTCGAGCTGCGGCGGCACCGTGCCCATGATCTCGTACTTGTAGTATTGATCGGACTTCGGCGGCGTGAACACGACGTTGTCCGCGCGCACGAGCCCGTAGTTGGTGATCGTGATCTCGCCGGTGAGCTCCTCGCCGACCTGCATGTCGGGCAGGTTGATCGACATCGGCTCGATCAGCACGACCGGCGCCGGCACCTGCGTGTAGTACGTGGCGGTCAGCGTCAGGTCGTAGTGATCCTGGATCGTCGTCTCGGTCACCGAGAACTCGACGGTGATCACGTTGTAGTCGAGGAAGACGTTCTGGATCGTCGTCACGCCCGGGCGGATCGTCAGGCGGCCGCTCGCGTCGCTGTGGTTGGGCGCGCTGGCGCGGAAGATGTACGTGCCCGTCGGCAATCCGGAGATCGTCGCCTTGCCCTGCGCGTCTGACGTCGTCGATCGCAGCACCGTGAGCACGTTCTCGTTCTGGACCTTGATCGACGCGCCGGCGAGGCCGGGGATCGGCTGGCCTCCCGCGTCGAGCGTGTTCGTGTAGATGTCCGCGACGTTGAACTGCACGTTGCCGGAGCCCGCCTGCGTGACGCTGACCGCGATCAGCACGTCGCCTCCGCTCGCGGTGTCGGACGTGACGTGCAGCTTGAAGTTGTAGATGCCGTCGGCGACGGCGGGACCGGGCATGGCGGTGACCTGCACCGTCTGCTTGGCGCCGACGGCGAGCGAGCCCAGCTGGTTGGCGCTGCCGAGATAGATCCAGCTCGGCACGTTGGTCGTCCCGTTGCTGTTCTGCAACTGCACCTGCAGGTTGGTCGCCGCGATCACGCCCTTGTTCTCCAGCGTCAGCGTCTCGGTGACGCTCCCGCCTTGCGCGACGCCGGTCTCGATGAACGTCGGGCTGGGATAGAGCGCCGCGGTCGGCGTGCTCAGCGTGTAGTCGATGCGGAACGTGCCGCGGCTCGCGGTGCCCGAGTCGCTCGCGTAGCCGGTCAGGAACACGGTGCCGGTTTCGCCGATGTTGCCGGTGCCGGTGAACGTCACGTTGATCGTCGCGTTGCCGCCGGCGCCGATGTCGACCGTCGCACCCGGATCGATGGTGATCCCCGGCGGCAGGCTTCCCGACGGTTGCGCGGCCGGGTCGACCTGGAAGCGGAATCCGGTGACGCCGGTGCCCGCGCTGGCGGTCACCTTGATCGGGATCGTCGACGGAATGGTGCGCGCGGCGTTCAGCGTGTAGCGCGTCGGCGCGAAGCTCACGCGGTTGATCGTGAACTGGCCCTGGTTGGTCAGCGTCGTTTCGTCCGGATGGATCGCGGAGACGACGTAGGTGCCGGCGTCGCTCGGCTGCGGCACGAAGTTGAACACGAACGCGCCGGTGCCGTCGGTGGCGACGTTGATCTTGCGCTGGAAGCCGCCGACCCGGAACACCAGCCGCAACGTCACGTTGGCGACCGGCTGGCCGGACGCGCGATCGACGGCGCGACCGACGATCGCGATCGGCTGCACGCCGTACGAGGTCGCGGGCGTGATGCTGGTCACGGCGCCGGTATACGACGTCAGCACCGGCGGCGGCGGCGGCACGATCTTCTGCACGGTGACGTTGCGCGTCGCCTGGCCGGTCTTGCCCGCCGTGTTGGTCGCCATCGCGACCAGCGTGTGCGCGCCGTCGGCGACCTGCGTCACGTCCCACTGGTACGTGTAGGGCGCCGTGGTCGTCGTCGCGAGCGGTGAACCGTCGAGAAGGAAGTCGACCTTCGCGATGCCGAGCGCGTCGATGGCCGACGCCGTGACGGCGGTCGACGCCGACAACGTCGCGTTGGCGGGCGGGCTGGTGAAGACGACGGTCGGCGCGGCGATCGCGTACGTGACCTGCACGCCGGCACTGAGCGGGCTCGTGCCTTGCGCATTGCGCGCGTCGGCCTGGATCGTGAACGTGCCTTCGGCCGGCAGCGTCACGTTGCCGGCGAAGCCGCCGCTGCCGTTGACCGCGAGCAGGCCGCCCGCCGCGGTGCCGTTGACGTAGAGCTGCACCTGGCTCAATGCGACCGCCGTGCCCGACACGGCGACGCCCGGCTGCTTGACGGTCGACCCGTTTGCAGGCGCCGTCAGCACGGGCGCCGCGGGTGCCGGCAGGTTGACGATGACGTTGAGCGCGAGCGTGGTGACGTTCGCGAGCGTGTCGGTGGCGATGAGCGACAGCGTGTGCGGACCGTTGGCCACGGCTGCGAGATTGAGCAGGACGGTGAACTTGCCCGCGGCGAGGCTGCCGCCCGGCAGCGTGCCGCCGTCGAGCTTCGCCTGCGCGGACTGCACGCCGCTCGGATCGGCGACGTCGAACGTCAGCGTGCCCGACGCCGTCAGCGTGTCGCCGGCATTCAACGGCGCGCCCGCCAGCCTGACGCTGGTGATCGCCGGCCCGGTGGTGTCGCCCGCCTTCTGCACGGTGACGGTGTGCGCGTCCTGCGCCGACTGCAGCAGCACGTTGGTCGCGACCGCCTTGATCGTATGCGTGCCGTTGGCCACCGCGGAGATGTCCCACGGCGTGCTGTACGGCGGCACCGCCTTGGTGGCAAGCAGGCCGCCGTCGACGAAGAACTCGACCTTGGCGATGCCCGCGGCGTCGGACGCGGTCGCGCTGAGCGTCGTGCTGGCGGTGATCAGCGCGCCTTCTGCCGGCGCGTCGAGCGTCACCGTCGGCGCGCCCGGCGAGTAGTCGATCGGCTGCGCGAGGCCGACGTCGACCGTCGCGCCGCCCGCGCCCTTGAACTGCACGTAGACGGCGTGCAGGCCCGGCGACGGCGACAGCGTGAACGGCACCGGGGACGCCATCGGCTGGAACGTCGCGCCGGTGAACGCCGGATTCTCGGACACGCGGTACTGCGTCGCGTTGGCGCACGACAGCGCCAGCGAAACGTCGGGCACGCTGGTCGTGAACTTGCCGTTCGCCGGCGCGGCCGAGCAGTCGATGAGCGGCGGTCCCGCCAGGAACTGTCCATAATCGACGCCCGTGCTGACCTTGTCGCCGGTGCCCGCGGGATTGCCCACGGGATCGGTCGGCCCCGTCGCCGCGCCCCACCAGTTCCCGGTGGCGACCACCACGCTCGCCGGTGTCCTGTTGTTCACGGCAAAC
The DNA here is from genome assembly GCA_046347755.1 of Burkholderiales bacterium. Taxonomy (GTDB): domain Bacteria; phylum Pseudomonadota; class Gammaproteobacteria; order Burkholderiales; family Casimicrobiaceae; genus VBCG01. The sequence goes on from JAXMFM010000003.1 coordinate 803,914, forward strand.
AGCGTGTTGCCGTGGAAGTCCGAGCCGCCGACGTGCGGCGTCGCGCCGCGGTCGACTTCCATGCCGACCTGGTTGTTGGCGAGTCGCAGCGCGGTGAAGCTCGCCGTTCCGCCGTCGGTGACGCGCACGCCGACCAGGCTGTCGGTCACCCACAGCCTGTCGAACGCGTAGGCGTTGGCCTGCAGTTCGAGCGCGGCGCCGGACGCGCCGCCCGCGAAGCGCAGCGCAAGTCCGGAGATGACGATGTTCGCCGGCGCCGCGAACGGATCGATGCGCAGTCCGCGCCAGTCGCCGGGCGCCGCGGTCTGCGGCGTGGCCAGCGCCTGGCCGCCGATCGTGTCGTCCCTGACGCTCGTGAACACGACGTTCCTGCCCGTGTGCAGCGAGTCGCGCGCGGTGATGCCGGCGTCCTGGCCGAACTTCACGACGACGCCGTCGGCGATGTCGAGGCTCGCGGCCGACGCCACCGATGCGGCCACGCCGATCGCGAGCGCCGCGATCGACGACAGGAGCGCAGCGAAGCGTCGGCGGGCGCTCATGGCGTCACCGTGATCGGATCGCTCAGGACGCTGGCGCCGTTCGCGCCGCCCGATTGCGCGTCGGCCTGGATCCGGAACGTCCCCGGGGCGATGCCCATGGCCTGGACGAACGCCTGGTTCTGGCCGGGCATCACATACGCGAACCCGATCGTCAGCGCGGCGACGTTCGGATCCGTCGTCGACAGCGCGAGCGCGACGGCCTCGCCGGTGACGTACTGGATCTGCGGGTTGCCGTTGGGCACCACCACGTTGACGTAGAAGTCCAGCAGCCCGTTGACGGCGAGCGCCGGCGGCACCTCGTTGAACTGGAACTGGAGTTGCGGCGTGACGACCGAGACGCTCACCGGCGGCGGCGACACGTAGCCGGGCGCAGTTGCCGTGAGCTTCATGCTGCCGACCGCAAGGCCGGCCATCGACACCGTCGCGAGCGGCAGCTCCGCTTCGATCGTCACCGTGTCGGGGAAGCTCGCAATGCCCGGATTGTCGGTCACGACCGTGATCGTGACGGGATCGGCGCCGTAGAACGAAAAGCCCTGGATCGTCCGGTAGAAGGCCAGCGACGAGTCGTCGATCGACGCCATCCCCAGGCCGAGCGTGACGGTGTCGGGCGTCGAGAACACGAGCGCCGGCGTCGCATTGGTCACCGTCTGCAGCGGCGATACGGCCGTCGCGATGCCGGCCGCCGCGGCCGTGATCGTGTACGAACCCACGGCGGCGGTGGGAATGCCGACGTAGCCGTCCTTGCTCGCCCGGGACGAACCGGCCGGTATCTTCAACGCCGTGATGAGCGTGCCGCCGCTGGATTGATCGTAGATGCCGGCGACGATGCCGGATGGCGTCTGGTCGGTGACCGTGATCGCGATGTCGGTGTCGACCGTCGACATCTGGTACGGGCCGGACGGATTCTCCTGCACGTACCAGTTCACCTGGAACAGGTCGCGCGCGCTGCCGAGCGTGCGCACCGTGTCGAGTTCGTTCACCTGGATCTGCGGCGCGACCACCGACACGCCGAGCTTGGCCACCGGCGACGCATACCCGGCGGCGGTTGCGTCGATCTGCACCGGAAGCGCCGTCAGCGCCTGGCCCGAGATAGCGAACGACATGCCGGCCTGGCCCTTGGGAATGGTGACCGTCGCCGGAACCGACAGCGACGCGGGATCGGGATTGACGAGCGTCACGGTCACCGGATCGTCGGAGACGAACGGCTGGCCGCCCAGCTGCCGCATGACGACGAGGCCCGGAAGCGTCAGTCCCTTGCCGACCGCGACGCTCGTCTGGCTGAACACGAGCTCGCCTTGCGCGAACACCGTCTGCACCGGCGAGACGCGCGTGACGAGCCCCGCGGCGTTGCCGGTGATCGTGTAGGTGCCCGCCGCGGCCGGTTGCCCGACGAACCGTTGCACCTGCTGGCCGCCCGCCGGCAGCGTCACCTGCGTGATCGCGCTGCCGCCGGTGGCCTGGTCGAAGATCGCGCCGACGATCCCGGCCGGATTCTGGTTGGTGATCGAGAGATCGACGACCACCGGCGCCATCAGCACCTGGCCAAGGGTCGCGGTCGCGGGCGGCGCCATCCAGACCGAGAATTGATCGCGCCCGCCGGCGAGGATGCGCGATCCGTCGAGGAACTCGAGCTGCAGGTCCGGCGGCACGACGGACACCTGCAGCGGCGTCGCCGACGTGCCGTAACCCGGCGCGCTCGCGACGATGCTTGCCGGCGTGCCGGTGAAGTCGAGGCCGCTGATGTCGAACAGCGCGTACGCGTAGGACGGCGGCACCGGCGCCGTGGCCGGAACGCCGACGCGCGTCGGATCGTTGTCGGCGAGCGTGACGGTGACGGGCACCGGGCTCGTGTACGGATTCGCGCCGGCGTACAGCAGCACCTGCCCGCCGCTCGGCGAGACCATGCCCTTGCCGATCACCGTCGTCGCTTCGGCGAATCGCAGGTTGCCGGCGTCGAGCACCTCGACGTCCAACACGACGTCGGCGAGACCCGGAGAGCTCGCCGTGATCGTCGTCGCGCCCTTCGCGACGCCGGTGATCGTCACCGGCAGCGGCGAAACCGTCACCGTATAGGGCAGCGTCACGCTGGACGGCGAAACCGACACGATGCCCGGATCCGCGCTGTTCACGTCGACGGTGAAGCCGTTGCCGGTCGAAGCGTAGCTGGAAAGGACCACGCGGTAGTCCTGGGCCACGCCTTGCGGAATGGCAATGGATCCGCCCGGCGACAGCGTGATCGCGATGCTGCCGACGAAGATCGTCGTCGACGCGCCGGAGTATCCAGGCGCGGACACCGTGAGCGTCGTCGTGCCGACCGCGACCCCGGTGACGTCGACGTGGGCGATCGACGCGCCCGCAGGCACGCTCACCGACGCCTGGGCCGTGGCGACGGCCGCATTGGCGATGCCGACGTTGACGGTCACGCCGCCCGCCGGCGCCGGCGTCGTCAACGTGATCGGCAGCGAGAGCACCTGGAAGCGCGAAACGAACGGATTGTTCGGCAGCGACAACGCGCCCGACGACGCGGTCACGCTGGACGTGGCGTCGATGTAGCCGCCCGCGTGCGCGGTGATCGTCGCGGTGCCCGTGGCAACCCCGGTCGCGACGAAACCTGCGCTCGTCGCGAACGCCGGAATGGTCACGCTCGCGGGCACGCTGACGAATCCGGCATTGCTGCTCGACAGCGTGACGGGTATGCCGCCCGCCGGCGCGGGATCGGCCACGCTGACCGTCATCGCCAGCGTCTGTCCGACGCCGACCAGACTCGTCGTCGGCGCGAGCTGCAGCCGGTTGTCGATGATCGTGAAGACTCCGGCGCCCGACGCCTGGTAGCCCGGACTCGTCGCGGTGACGCTGACGGTGCCCGGGGCAAGGCCGACCAGCGGCACGGCGGGGGCGCTCGTCGCGCCGGCGGGTATCGTGACGCTCGCGGGGACCGATGCCACGGCCGGCGCGCTGCTGGCGAGCGCTATCACGACGTCGGTCGGCGAGAACGCCGGCACCTGACCGTTCCCGCCGTGCCTGAACGTGACGTTGATCGTTCCGCCGATCGTCGTCGGATTCCCGCTGGCGCTGGAGGCGAAGCTCGGCGTTTCCGTCGTGACGGCGCCGGACGCCGGCGTGTACCCGGCGCTCGACGCCACGAGCGTGGCGACGCCATTGGCGACGCCGGTCACCGGAACGGATGCCGATGCCGCCGTCGCAGCAATCGTGACCGAGCTCGGCACCGTGCAGATCGCGATCGGCGCGCAGCTCAGCGAGACCGACAGCGCCGACGAGAGGTCGCCGGTGCGCGTCACCTGCACGGCGTTGCCGAACGACGTCAGTCCCGCGCCGATGGTGATGGCCGGCGGCAGCTGCAGCGCCGGGCTGGTGACCGTCTGCACGGCCGACGTGCTCGTCGTCAGGCCCGGCACGCTCGCCGTGACCGTGTACGAGCCGGCCGCCGAGGGCGTCTCGACATACGCACCCGGGCTCGCGTTCTGGTTCGCGGGAATGACGAGCTGCGCGATCGCGCTGCCGCCGCTGGACGCGTTGAAGAATCCGGCGACGATGCCCGGCGGACTCGCGTTGGTGATCGCGAGGTCGATCGTCGTGTCGGCCGGCGCCGTCTGCAGCGGATTGTGGGCGTCCGGCACCTGCCAGTTCAGCGTGAAGCCGTCCCTCGGCCCGGTGGTGACGCGCGCACCGTCGAGATTGGCGAACGCGAGCGGAGGCGCGACCACCGTCGCGTCGAGCGGCGCCGGTGCCTGGTAGCCCGGCGCCGTCGCGGTGATCGCGACGGGCGCGCCGGTGACGTCCACGCCGCGCAATTGCAGGTTGGCCGCACCGCTGCCCGCCGGAATGACGACGTTCGCCGGAACCGCGACCTTGGCGGGATCGCCGCTCGCCAGCGTCACCGTGACCGGAACCGGACTGGCGAACGGCACGCCGCCGGCCTGCAGCTTCACCTGGTAGTTCGAGACGCCGGACGCGATCTCGAGGCTCTTGCCGAGCACGACCGCACCGTAGTTGAAGACGACGCTGCCCTGGCCCAGCACGTTCACGTTCACCGTCTTCGCGGCGAGCCCGGGCGACGTGAGCGTCAGCGTCGTGACGCCGGTCGCGACGCCCTGCACGGCGAACGTCGACGCGGAAACGGTCTGGCCCTGCGCGATCGTGACGTTCGCCGGCGAGACCGCCGCCTTCGCCGCATCGTTGCTGGCGACGCTCACGACGACGCCGCCCGTGGGCGCGGGCTGCGACAGCTTCACCGCGTACGATTGCGCGACGCCCTGCGGCACGTTGATCGTTCCGCTGGGCTGGATGTCGAGCGTGATCGCCGCGACGGTCACCGTCGCGACGCCGGGCGCATACCCGGCGGCCGACGCCGTGATCGTGGTGCTGCCGGGCGCGACGCCCGTCACCGTCGCGTTGGCCGTCGAAGCGCCGGCGGCGATGCCGGCGGGGGAGGGCACCGTGGCGACGGCCGCGTTGGCGCTTTGCAGCGCGACCGAGACGCCGCCCGCCGGCGCGGGCGCCGAAAGCGTGATCGGCAGGTTGACGGTCAGCCCGGGCGTCACCAGCAGGTCGGCGGGAACGGCGATCGACAACGGAACCTGCGGCGCGCCGACGCCGACGACGCCCTGTGCGACGACGTAGGGAATGCCCGTCAGTCCCCACGTCACGCTGCCGGTGATGTCGCCGGCGGGCACGGCGATGCCGTTGATCGTGTTGCCGGTGGCCACGAGGCCCTGGCCGACCGGCGACGACGCGAGGTCGATCGCGATGGCCGCGCCCAGGTGGTTGAGGCTGCTGACGCGATTGAGCGTCGGCGACGCGCCCGTGATCGCGATTCCCGCGCCGTACTTCACGTGCACATGGTCGAGCGCGGTGCTCGCGGCGATCGTGCCGGCCTGGAACTGCAGCTGGCCCCAATCGCCGGGCGCGGGCAGTGGATTGGGATTGGGCACGTCGCGATACGACGTGACGACGATCGGCAGCGCCTGGCTGCCCTGGGCGGCGAGCGCGCCATTCTTCACGATCAGGTTGGTGCCCGGATTCATGAACACCGTCACGCCGGGCTCGATCGTCAGCACGGCACCGGCGTCGATGGTGACGTCGGCGGTTGCCGTGTACGGGGCGTTGGCCAGCGTCCACGTCGTGCCGACCGTGATCGGCCCGCCGACGTTGGTGGCGGCCGCCGCGACGTGCGCGACGGCGGCGAGCGCGAACGCGCCGAACCGCCGGAGGACAGGATGCGCGCGCGTCATTTTTCGGAGGGTCGTCGTTGCGCCGGCGGCGTGGTCGAGGTCAGCCCGATCCGCACGGACGCACGAGCGGCTTGCCGGCGTTCGCGGCCATGCTTTCCTGCTCGACGATGAACTTGCGGTAACCGGCAAGGCCGCCGTCCACGAACAGCACGTCCGAAAGCCGCGCGCGCCGCGCGGCCTCCTGCAACGGACGCGTGCTCGCGCCGTCCGGCGCGACGACGACGATCAGCGTCGGGCGCGTCGCCGCGGGAACCCGCGCTAAGTCGTTGCGCGCCTGCGCGATCGCGGCGACGGCGCGCGCCGCGTCGCCGCCGGTGTCGATGCGCTGCAATCGATCGAACTTGCCCGGGAGCGCTTCGTCGGCGCGAATGCCGAAGCCGAGCAGCAGCCAGGGCGCGCCCGCGACGCTGCGATGAAATTCGCCGGGCGAGAGCGTATCCATCGCGATCTCCGCGCTGCCCGCCGTCAGCGGGCGTCCCGCCGACTGCCACGCGCGCACGCCGCCGCGCAGCAGCTTCAGCTGCGAGAATCCGCCGCGATGGAGCTCGGCGCAGGCCCGCGCCAGCTCGACGTCGTCGTAGCCGGTGCCGATCAGCACGATCGGGACGTCGCGCAGGAACGCCTTGCGCGGCAGGTCGGCCAACGGAATCTCGAGCACGCCGGCGAGCTTCACGCTCCGCACCTGCGCCGGCGAACGCACGTCGACCCACGTGGGAGAGCCGTTCGCCCACGCGGCCGCGCCGTCGAGCTCGATCCAGCACGCCGGATCGCGCGGCGGCGCCGGGTCGTCCGCGCCGCGCCGCGCGGGGGCGCGCGGTTGCACGGCCGGTGCCTCGGCCAGCGCCAGCTGCGTGCATTCGACGGCGCCCGGCGCGGGATCCGATTGGCCGGGCGATGCAAGCGGCAGCGCGATCAGCCACGCGCCGACGACGATACGAACGCATCCGTGTGCCTGCATCGGTCGGCGCCTCATGGATTCGCGGCGCGGCACGACAACGTGCCGGACGTTACGGTGAAGTCGAGCCGGTCGCCGAGCAGCGCGTCGGATATCGGGAACGTCAGGCGCACCGAACCGGCGAGCTGGAAGCCGCCCGTCATCGCCGGGTAGTAGAAATACAGCGACGATTTGCCCGGCTGCACGGTCCCGGTCGCCAGCAGATTGCCGACGACCGGCTTGCCGTTGACCGACAGCACGCTGGCCTCGATCGTAGCGGCGCCCGCTTCCGGTTTCGCGTTGACGCTGACTTCGACGGTGTTGCCCGCGCGGAGCTTCCCTGTCGCGTTGGAATAGACGCGCGTGAACAGCGTCGATCCGGCATCCGTCACCGTGTAGCTGCCGCCGCCCTGGCCGTCGTACGTCAGCGTGAAGCCGTACGTCTTGCCGGTGATCCAGTCCAGCGTCTGCTGGACCGAATTCGACGCTTGCGTGCGATTGGTGCCGAGGCTCCACGCCCAATCCAGTTTCCCGCGGCCGCCCGCGCCGCCGCGAACCTCGAGCCCTTCGTCCGCACTGAACGGCGTGAACGTGATTCCCGAGGCCGCTTGCGGCGCGGTCGCGGCGGACCCGCAGACCGGCAGCCCCAGGTACCAGCGTTGCTCGGCTTCCTGCAGCCATCGGGCGACGGCGATCCGGAAGGGGGCCGCCACCGTGCCCGGCAGCGCCGCGAGCGCGTCCGCGGCGGCCACGAACTTGCCGAACGCGTCGTCGAAGCGGTTCGCCGCGATCAGGCCCTGCGCCGACTGCAGCGCCGTCACGGCCGTGTCGCGCGCCTTGCGGTCGTTGCCGTTGGCGAGATTGAGCGCCTGCAGGTCGGCGATGAGCTTCGGGCCGAACTGATCCGAGGCTCCGACCACGATCGGCATCGCGTAGGTGCCGAACAGCGTCGGGGCGCCGCCGTGGATCTTGCTGACGGTGGTCGAGACCGGATAGCTGCCGGAGACGAGCGGCGCGCGGATGCCGAGGTCGACGTACTGCGTCGCCTGGTCCGGCAGCGGGAAGCGCCACGTGACGGCGGGGCCCGTGACGGACGCCGGCGCTGGCGAGGCATCGGCAACGGCAAACCCGATCGGAAGCGTGGTCGTCACCTCGACGTCGGCGGCCGCCGCCAGGTTCCTGACCGCCGTGGTGAGCGGCACGTACGCGTCGCCGACGAACGCGCTCGGCAGCTGCGGCGCGTTGGTGTTCAGCGTCTCGACGATCAGCGGATGCAGCGCCTGCGCGGACGCCGGCAGCTGCAGTGTGCCGACGAGATCGAACGCGGCGACCAGGCCATGGCCCTGGCCGAACGCCTGTGTCGCGATCGCCGGCTCGCTCGACCCCCGCGACGGCGTGTATTGCGCGCGCAGCGTGCCGCCGCGCAGCTGCATCCGCCGGAACTCGGCCTGCGTGACGATCGACGTGCCCGCGGCGATCGTCTCCAGCGGGCTCGTGGCGACGAGCGTGATCGTGAGGTCGGTTCCGACGGCCGCGGGAACGGACTGGATGCCGGTGGCGTCGTCGAGCGGCCCCGTCGCGCCTCCGGGCGGCTGGTCGAGGATCAGCGTGTCGCCGCGGAACACGGCTTCGCGGATCTCGCTCATCACGAGCGCGCTCAACGCATCGTCGGCGCTCACCCAGTACGTGTTGTAGCGGCCGGACCGGAACGCGCTGACGAACGCGTCGAGCGCGGTGACGACCGTGGCGTCGTAGCCGAGCCCGCCCAGGTACGCCGACAGGAAGCTCGCGCGCGCGCTGGTGCAGGCGGCGGGATTGCCGATCTGCGGCGATCCGGCCGCGCAGCCGACGAAGGCCAGGATGCGGGCTTCGCGCGGCATCGCCTGCGCAACGTCGAGCGTTCCGGCGTCGGCATTGAGCGTGACGCTGGCGTTGTTGTTGGTCAGGTCCGGATCGGCGAGCGTCGACGAGGCCGACGCGGTGTTGACGACGGCCGCGCTGACCGACGTCACCTTCGCGATGATCGTCAGCGTCGCGTTGGCGCCCGCGGCGAGATTGCCGATCGACCACAGGCCGGTCGCGACGTTGTACGCACCGGTCGTGGCGATGGCGCTGACCAGCGAGAGCGCCGGCGGCAGCACGTCGGTCACCTGCGTGCCGGCGGCGAGCGCCGGGCCGGCGTTGGCGACCTTGAGCGTCAGCGTGACGTTGCCGTTCAGCGGCACGGTCGTCGCGCTCGCAGTCATGGTCAGCGCCACGTCGGCCTGCGTGGGCGGCGGCGGGCCCGCGACCTTCGCGAACAGGTAGCCCGTGGCCTGCACGCCCGCGCCGAGCGCGATGCCGCCGATCGTGTTGCCGCTGCCGGTGCCGCCGGCCGTGCCGGCCTTGAGTTTGCCGTCGACGTAGCCGGAGACCGCGGCGACCTTGAGGCTGTACGTCCCCGGCCGCAGCTGCACGAAGCTGAACGTGCCGTCGGCGGCCGCGTAGGCGGTGGTGTCGACGCCTGCGCCCTGGTCGTCGACGCCGGTCAGCGTGACCGCCGTCACGCCGATGCCGGTTTCGCCGGCGTCCTGAATGCCGTTGTCGTTGAGGTCCGCGTAGACGACGCCGGCCAGCGAAGCGAATCCGCTGCCGGTCATCCGCACGTTGTAGAGGCCCGTCGTGTTCGCGTCGAAGAAATTGACGAAGTACGACCACGTCAGGTTGGCGTTGCGCGTCTTCGACAGCCAGACGTTTTCCGGCGGCAGGTTCTTGCCGTCGGAGCGCAGGACCGCGCCGGGTTGCGCCTGGCCCGCGAACGGATCGGGCACCTTGACGAACGCGAAGCCGGTCGTCGGCGGGAACGCGAGGTCGTAGGTGCCGCCGGTCGCCACCCGGAACGTCGCGCCCGCGGACTGGTCGATCGCGACGGTGTCCGTGCCTTCGGACTCGTAGACGCGCAGCACGTCGACGTCCAGCGCGAGGAAGTCGCGCACGTTGTCGCGCCCCGGCAGGTCGACCTTCACGTCGTGCACGAGCAGGTGCGTCGCCACGCCCTGGATCAGCGACGTCAGCGCGCCGCCGAGGCTGTCGGCGTGCGTGTAGGCGGCCGTGAGGTCGATGAACTTGCCCGACAGCGTGGTCACCATGTTCCAGCGCCCGACCGCGCTCGCGCCCGGCCCGATGTCGCCGAAATCGATGATCAGCGTCTTGGCCGCGGGCTGGTCGTTGACGTAGCTGTCGAGGATCTGGAAGCCGATCAGCAATCCCTGCGCGTTGTCGACGATCTTCGGCTGTGCCGATTCGATCGAGACCTTGGCCGCGGGGCCGCCGCCGACGTTCCTGATGCGCACGCCCAGCGTGAAAGGCACCGGCGGCTCGACGGCGGGCGTGAACGCGTCGTCGGCGTACACGTCGCCGGCGAGAAAGTAGTCGAGCGCCAGCAGCGGCTGCGGCTTGACCGTGATGAAGTCAGGCGTGACGGCAACCGTCGTCGTGTTGCCGAGCAGCGTGTACGTCAGGCTCGCGCCGACGAAATACATCCTGCCCTGCGGCTGCACGCCGCCGGTTCCCGCCGCCGGAATGATGAGCCAGTGTATTTCGCCGGTGGTCTTCGGCGCGACGCTGCCCGTGCCGTCGATCGCGTTGATGCCGTCGAGCGAATCGACGCGGACGAAGAACGATGCCGACGTGTTGGACGGATCGGACGTCGCGATGACCGCGTTGCCGTTCTGGTCCTCGAACGTGAGGTTGATGCCGATGTTCTGGACCGCGTCGGTGTCGAGCCCGTTGTTGATGCGCATCACCGCGTCGAACGCCTGGCGTTCGAGCGACAGCTTCTGCTTGATCTCGATCTTGACCTGCGCGCAGACCGCATCCTGCGCGTGGGCCGGTGCCGGCGCACCGAGCGCGAATGCGAAGAGCGCGAGCGCGACCCCCATCGCGAACGCGCGCAAGCCCGGCACGACCTCCCGCATGTTCCGCGCAGCCTCCCCTTCCGCCGCCCAGCTTCGAACCTGCGCCGGCATCCGCCGCCTGCCGTTGCACCCAATCTCCCTTTGGGCGCATGCGTTCGCATACTAACGTCATTTGCTTCGGCGAAACATGCCCCCGGCCGCCGGATTCGACGTGGATCGCGGTCGCAATGACAAATGCATTGCGCTGCATTGCGCGAACGATGGTCGCGGCTATGCGAATGTCATCGCCAAGCGGACGGCCGGGAGCCGCTCGCGCGCGACGAGGCTCGCGACGATCGCGCACGCGGCGTGTCGACGGAGCGAACTCATCCGTTCGCCTGCGGCCATGCGATCCGGATCGAGACGTCCGTTTCCAGCGGCGAGGCCAGCGTGCGGCACAACGTGCGGCCGTCGAGGCTGTAGGCGACGAGCCAGAATTCGCGGTACACCTGTCGCCAGCCGAACACACGCGCCACCACGCCGGCGAAACTGCGGATCGAATCGTCGTCGCGGGCTTCGATGACGGCGAGCGTCGATCCGTCTGGTGTCCACGCCAGCGTGTCCAGCGCCAAAGAGGTCGCGATCGTCGTCGTCGCGTTCGTGGCGAGCTCGGTGACGGCGAACGCATGCGGAGAACCGCTGGGTGTCGCGCCCGGAAACACCGCCGAAGCGAAGTATCGGCGGTCCGGGCTGTAGGCCGACGGATAGCCGCGCGCCATTCCGGGAATCGAGCGTTGGCCGACCGCCGCGAACTGGCTCTCCCAGGAGGGTCCCACGTTCATGCCGCGATTGTTTGCGTTCGGGATCGGCGACGTCTGCACGCGCGCCAGTTCATGCAATCCCTTCGCGTCCATCACGAGCTCCGACCAGGGCGCGTCGGCTGTCTTGAGAAAAACGCGCAGGCCACCCATTTGCGGGACGGTCTCGCAGCCCGGCGTATTCGCCTGCGCGGCGCTTGGCGCCGCATGGGCGCCCGCCCACCCGAATGCCAGTGCCAATCCGGCGGCGCACAGATCGCCGCGGCGGCTCCTGCCAACTTTCGGGAGCGCCATGGAGTCCATCCCAGGCCGCTATTGGATCTTGATGTTGGCCGCCTTGACGACCTTGGCCGAGTCGTCGATCTCGTCGCGCATGAACTTGCGGAACTCGGCGGGCGTCATGACCATGGGCTCCGCGCCCAGCGCCGCGAGGCGCTCCTTCACGTCGGGCGTGGCGAGCATCCTCGCGACGTCGGCATTGATCTTCGCCACGATGTCCGGCGGCGTTCCCGCGGGCGCGTACATCCCGATCCACAGGTTGTAGTCGAACCCGGGCAGACCGCTCTCCGCGATCGTCGGCACGTCGGGCAGCGCGCTCGAGCGCTTCGCCGTCGAGACGCCGAGCGCCACCAGCTTGCCCTCGCGGATGTTCGGAAGCGCCGAAGACACCGGCGCGAAGAAGTACGTGACGCGGCCGGCCATCGTGTCGGTGATCGCCTCGGGCGTGCCCTTGTACGGGATGTGCACGACGTCGATGCCCGCGGCGAGCTTGAACTTCTCGCCGTTGATGTGCGTGCCGCTGCCGATGCCGGCGGAGCCGAAGTTGAGCGCGCCCGGCCTCTTCTTCGCGTCGGCGATGAGATCGGCGACGGACTTGTACCCGGCGGCCGGCGCGACGACGAGCACGTTCGGCTGTCCGCCCAGCGTGGCGACCTCCGTGAAGTCCTTGACGGTGTCGTAGCCGAGGCTGGGGTAGATCGCCGGATTCACCGCCTGCGCCGCCGAGTGCACGAGCAGCGTGTATCCGTCGGGTGCCGAGTGCGCGACCACGTTGGCGCCGATGGTGCCGCCCGCGCCCGGCCGGTTCTCGACGATCACGGGCTGTCCCCATGCCTCGCCCAGCTTCTGGCCGATCGTGCGCGCGAGGATGTCCGTCGCGCTTCCCGCGGTGAACGGCACGACGATCTTGACCGGCTTCGTCGGATAGCCTTGCGCGGCGGCGAGCGTCGACCAGAACGCCAGCAACGCCGCTCCGCATGCCCGCATGACCTTCATCGCGTGCTCCCCTGTCCCGTGGCGATCAGCCCAGCCCGTCGCCGACCGGGACGTTCTCCGGTTCTAGCGTCAATCCCGATGCCTTCGCGTGCAACAGCAAGAGCTGCGCGAAGTCCTCCTCGGTCATGCCGTGGCCGATCAGCGTCTGCACCAGATCGCGCGTCGTCGAGGCGAGCGGCATCGGCACTTCGAAGCGGCGGCCGGCGTCGAGGCCCAGGTCGAGGTCCTTGCGCAGCAGGTGGGGCGTGAACGTGACCTTGAAGTCGAGGTTCACGAACGCGGGCGTCTTGTAGCGCGTGAACGTCGAGCCCATCACGCTCTGGTTCATGAAGTCGAGGAACGCGTGGCGCGGCACGCCCGCCTTCTGCGCGAGCAGCGTGACCTCGGCGAGCGACTGCGTGACGACGCCGAGGAACACGTTGTGGCAGATCTTGACGATGCGCGCGAGCTCGCCTTCGCCGACGTAGCTCGCGGCCGGCGCGATCATCATAAGATACGGGAGCGCGCGGTCGAACGCCGCCTTCGGCCCCGAGCAGACGAACGACAGGCGCCCCGCCTTGATCACCTTCGCGTTGCCCGAGACCGGCGCCGCGAGCAGCTCGATGCCGCGTGCCGCGAGGATCTCGCGCAGCTCGGCGGAGCCTTCGAGCGAGATCGACGAGCACTCGACGACCAGCTTGAGCGCCGTGCCGGCGCCCGACAGCAGCCCGCCCGGCCCCGCGACGACCTCCTTCACGTCGTCGTACGTGGACACCATCACGAACACGATGTCGCAGGCGGCGAGATCGGAAAGCTTCTCCGCGACCTTGGCCCCGTGTCGCGCGAGCGGCTCCGCCTTCGCGCGCGTGCGGTTCCACACCGTCAGGTCCGCGCCTGCCCTGGCCAAGCGTTCCGCCATCGCGTAGCCCATGCGGCCGATGCCGATCCAACCCAGCTTCATGTCATCCACCAAAGTTCGACCATGTCATCCCGACCGGAGGGAGGGACCTGCTGTTGTCTTGCCTGCACACGGTCAATACGGGTTTGCAATGGGCAGCTCCTGCGCCGGATACAGCGAGATCACCTTCGGCCCGGTGGGCGTCAGGATCACTTCCTCCTCGATGCGCGCCGCGGAGATGCCGTCGGTCGCCGGGCAATACGTCTCCACCGCGAACACCATGCCCGCCTTGAGCTCGATCGGCTCCTTGAACGAGTTGAGCCGCGACACCAGCGGCCGCTCGTGCAGCCCCAGGCCGAGCCCGTGGCAGAAATTCAGCCCGAACGCGTCCATCTCGCTCGCGAAGCCGATGTCCTCCGCCGTGGGCAGCGCCGCGGCGATGCGGTCGGAGGACACGCCGGGCTTCAACAGGTCGATCGCGACGTCCATCCACTCGCGCGCCTTCTTGTACGCCGTGCGCTGCGCGGGTGTGGCAGGTCCCGTTGAACTGCCGGTAATAGCAGGTGCGATAGCCCATGAACGACTGGATGACGTCGAAGAACGCCTGGTCGCCCGGACGAATCAGGCGGTCGGTGAAATTGTGCGGATGCAGGCTGCAGCGCTCGCCCGAGATCGAGTTGATCGCCTCCACGCAATCGCTGCCCATTTCGTAGAGCCGGCTGGTGGCAGGCGCGGCCGATCTGCGATTCCTTCACGCCGGGCTTCAGCGCCTCGGCGATGTCCTGGTGAACGCCGTCGACCATCGCCGCCGCCATGTTGAGCAGCGTGAGCTCGTCGATGTTCTTGACTTCGCGCGCCGAGAGCAGCGTCTGCTGCCGTCGCGCACTTGATCCCCAGCTTCTGCAGCTCGAACAGGAACGGCGGCTCGACGACGTCGAGGCCGACCGGCAGGTCGCCCACGCCTTCGGCATCGAGGATCGACTTGATCTCGCGCGCGGCGCTCCGGAACAGCTCGATGTCGGCGCCGGTCGCGCCGCGCAAGCCCAGGAGCCCGGCGCGGCAATGGTCGTGGTGCGGCCACGGCGCGTGCCGCGCACGGTGGTGCTTCACCGCGAACCAATCCCAGATGTAGGGGTCGCCGTTGCCGGTCAGCAGCGCATAGCGCGTCAGCTTGTCGCGCGCCCATTCGCCGATGACCGTGCTCGTCATGTAGCGGATGTTGTGCTGGTCGAAGCACAGGAGCGCGCCGAGGCCCGAGTGGGCGAGCGCCGCGCGCGTGCGGGCGAGGCGGTAGTCGTGAAGTCGCCGGAAGTTCACGCGCTCCTCGAAATCGACCTGCGTGTGGCCGGGCGCCTGCAGCGGCCGGTCCCACCTGTGATGCGGGTCGATGTCGTCGGGCCGGACGATCGTCGGTTCCGGCGCCTTCTTCTTGGCCATGATGCTCCCGGGCGTTGGCGTTCAGCGCGCGATCGCCGCGCGCAGGTACGAGTCGTCGATGTATTTCGCGGGATCGGTCAGCGTCTTCTGCGGTACGCCGTACTTGCTGCGCAGCGCCAGCACCGTGCGGATGCCTTCCATGTCGAGCGCGCCGTCGCGCGCGAGGCCGCCCTTGGCCGCGATCAGCAGGTCGTAGGATTTCCTGGCAAGCGCCGGCGACATGTCGCGGTTGTTGGCGACCAGCAGCGCCTCGGCGATCTCGCGATTGGCAGGATCGTAGACCCACGCCACGCCGGACCGATAGGCGCGCAGGAAGCCGACGAGCGCCGCCGCGTTCTGCTTCGCCCAGCTGCGGCGCACCGCCGCCACCGAGCCCTGGTAGGCGCCCAGCGACTCGGCCGTGCCCAGGATCGCGAGCCCGCGGTCCTGCGCCAGCAACTCGAACGGCGTGCGCAACAGCGTCGCGTCGTGCTTGCCGGCGACGAGATCGCGATAGCGCAGCGGCGTGCCGCCCGCCCGCACGTAGGTGACGTCCGCGTCGCCCAGCCCCGACCGCGCGACGAGTTCGCGCAGCACGAACGCGAGCCCGGTGGTCATCGCATCGACCGACAGCGTCTTGCCCTTGAGCTCCGCGAACGACCTGATCCCCGGTCCGCCGACGACCGCGAGGAAGCCGCCGTCGCCGCCCATCACCACGGCGAAGTCGGGCTCGCCGGCGAGCTTCGCCTCGCCCTGGCCTTCCTGGTACGCGATGAAGTTGTCGATGGTCGCGATCGCGACGTCGTAGCGTCCTTCGTGGAGTCCCGTGACGAGCGCCGCCGAGTTCGGCGTGAACGCGACCTGCACCGAAATGCCGTTGGCGTCGAAGAAGCCTTGGCGCTGCGCCGCCCAGATCGGCAGGTTCCACCCGCCGTCGAACGCGACGACCCGCAGCGGCGTGAGTGCCGGCGCCTGCGCGTGCGCGCCCGCCGTCCACAGCGCGAACGACAGGATGAGGATGCGAATCATCAGCAGCGTGTCCTCCGACGTGACCGATCGTGCGCCGGCTCCGCGTCCACGATAGCCGCCTTCGCGCCAATGCTCAAGCGGATTGCGCACAAAAGAAAACGCCCCGGGTTCCCGGGGCGTCTTGTCATGCGTGCGTCAACTGCAGATCCCTCCCCCCCGCTTTGGCGGGGGGTCGGGATGACACGGAATTGCGCGGTGTCACTCCCCTTCGAGGAAGCTCCGCAGCTTCTCGCTGCGCGACGGATGGCGCAGCTTGCGCAGCGCCTTCGCCTCGATCTGGCGGATGCGCTCGCGCGTGACGTCGAACTGCTTGCCGACCTCTTCCAGCGTGTGGTCGGTGTTCATCTCGATGCCGAAGCGCATCCGCAGCACCTTCGCTTCGCGGGGCGTCAGCGTGTCGAGGATGTCCTTGCAGACGTCGCGCAACGACGCGTTGACGGCCGCATCGGACGGCGCGACCGTCGACTGGTCCTCGATGAAGTCGCCGAGGTGCGAGTCGTCGTCGTCGCCGATCGGCGTTTCCATCGAGATCGGCTCCTTGCTGATCTTGAGGATCTTGCGGATCTTCTCCTCCGGCATCTCCATCTTCTCGGCCAGCGTCGCCGGATCCGGTTCCTGCCCCGTCTCCTGCAGGATCTGCCGCGAGATGCGGTTCATCTTGTTGATCGTCTCGATCATGTGCACCGGGATGCGGATCGTGCGCGCCTGGTCGGCGATCGAGCGCGTGATCGCCTGGCGGATCCACCACGTCGCGTAGGTCGAGAACTTGTAGCCGCGCCGGTATTCGAACTTGTCGACGGCCTTCATCAGGCCGATGTTGCCTTCCTGGATCAGGTCGAGGAACTGCAGGCCGCGGTTCGTGTACTTCTTGGCGATCGAGATCACGAGGCGCAGGTTGGCCTCGGTCATCTCGCGCTTCGCCTTGCGCGCCATCGCCTCGCCGGTCGACATCTGCTTGTTGATCTCCTTCAGGTCCTTCAGGGGGATCATCACGCGGATCTGCAGGTCGAGCAGTTTTTGCTGCTGCTCGACGATCGCCTGCCGGTACTTGGCGAGCTGCTCGCTGTAGTTGTGGTGCGCGCCGACCTCGCGGTCGATCCAGCGCAGCGACGTCTCGTTGGTCGGGAACATCTTGATGAAGTCCGGGCGCGGCATGCCGCCCTTGTTCACCACGAGGTCCTGGATCTTGCGCTCGATCTGGCGGATGTTGTCGACCTCGGTGCGCACGGAGTCGCACAGCCGCTCGACCTGCCGCGCCGCGAAGCGGATCTGCATCAGCTCGCCGGAAATCTTCTTCTGCAGGTCGAGGTACTTCGGCGCCTTGTGGCCTTCCTTCGTGAGCACGGCCAGCATGCGCGCGTGGTGCCTGCGGATCGCCGTGAACTTCTCCATCGCGGCGACCTTCAGCCGCTCGAGGTTCTCGCTGGCGATGGCGCCGGCGTCGGCTTCGTCCTCTTCTGACTCCTCGTCGTCGCCTTCGTCGAGCGCGGTCAGCTCCTCGTTGAAGTCCATCAGGCCGTCGACCAGGTCGTCGATCTTGAGCTCGTCCTTCTCGATGCGGTCGGCGAGGTCGAGGATCTGTGCGACCGTCATCGGGCACGCGCTGATCGCCATGATCATGTGCTTCAGGCCCTCCTCGATCCGCTTGGCGATCTCGATCTCGCCTTCACGGGTCAGGAGCTCGACCGAGCCCATCTCGCGCATGTACATGCGGACCGGGTCGGTCGTGCGGCCGAACTCGGAGTCGAGCGTGGACGCGGCGGCCTCGGCTTCCTCTTCCACGTCCTCGGCGGGCACCGTGGCCGGCGTCTCCGCCATCAGCAGCGTGTCGGCGTCGGGGGCCTCGTCGTAGACCTGGATGCCCATGTCGCCGATCATCGAGATCACGCCCTCGATCTGCTCGGCGTCGAGGATGTCGTCGGGCAGGTGGTCGTTGATCTCGGCGTACGTCAGGAAGCCGCGCTCCTTGCCGAGCACGATCAGCGTCTTCAGCCGGCGCTTGCGCGCCTCGACGTCGGCGGGCGTCAGCTCGCGCGGCGCTTCCGCGGCGTGCTTGCCGTTCTTGCCCTTCTTGGTGGCGGCGTCCTCGGCGCGCTTGCCGGCCAGCTTGGCGGCGATCTCGCTCGCCGTGGGCTTGTGCGCGGGCGCGACGGGCGCCGGCGGCGCGACCGGCTTGGCCGGCGCCGCGCCCTTGGCGGCGGGCAGCGGCTTGGCGGCGGCCTTCAGCGCAACCGCCTGCTTGCCGTTGACCGGCTTGGCCGGAGCGGCCTTCGGCGCGTGCTTCGCGACGGGCCTGGCGGCGTGCTTCGCTGCGGGCTTGGCCTTCGGAGCCGGCTTCTTCGCGGCGAGCTTGCCCTTCGGAACGGCCTTCTTGCCCGCCTTCGGGGCCGCCTTCTTGCCGACCGGCTTCTTCGCGGTCGGACGCGACGGCTTGCGGCTTGCCGGCTTGGCGGCCGCTTTCTTGCCGGTCGTCCGGGCTCCCTTGACCGCTTTCCGCGCCGACGCGGCCGTCTTGGCCCTGGGCTTGGCCTTCGGCGGGGTCTTGCGGGCGGGTTTCGCGGGCTTCTTGGCCATGGTCATCCTTGGTTGTAAACGCGCTCGGGGCGGCGGGCGGGTTGCAACGGTGTCCGCGCCCCGACTTCCTTGATTTGGGGCCGGCGCGGGAAAACCTCAAATAATATCACGGGTTGGCCCCTCTCCGGAACGTCCATCGGCGCCTTCGGCGGGGCCCGGCCGCGCCCGCAGCGCCGCCTGCTGGCGCACGTACTCGAGCTGGGCGTTGCGCCGGTCCTCCTCGGGGGCCTCGGCGGACGCCGGCGGCGCCGGCATCCCGCTGCGCCGCGCCTGCTGCCACCAGCGGGCCAGTCCGGCGCGGACCTCGGCCTCGTTGGCGGCGTCGTCGAGCCGGTGGTCCTCGATGGTCGCCAGCGCCGACGCGATGACCGCGCCTTCGGGCATGCCGGCGAACGCCTGCACCACGCCCGCCGTGGTCACGTCGCCGTCGGTCTCCGCGCAGTAGGCGACCAGCGCGCACAGCGCCAGCGCTTCGGGGCCGCGGTCGTCCGGTCGCGGGAATTCCAGCGATTTGGCCAGCGCCGGCTGCAGCAGCAGGCCGCGGATCAGCGGCCGCAGCAGCGACGGCGGGCGCCGCGCCTGCAGCCGGGACGTCGGCGGCCGCCCGGGCGGCGCGCCGGGCATCGGGCGGTCGCCGTCGTCGATCGCCAGCAGGCCGCGCAGTTCCGGCTCCGGCAGGCCGGACAATTCGGCCAGCCGCTTGCGCAGGATCGCCGCCAGCACGGGGGCCGCGACCTGCGCGAGCAGCGGACGCGCGGCGGCGACCAGCGCGGCGCGACCCTCCGACGACGTCGGCGGGTGCCGGGCGGACAGTTCGGCCAGCAGGAACTCGGACAGCGGCACCGCCGCTTCCAGCGCCCGCTCGAACGCGGCCTTGCCGCGCTTCCTCACGAAGTCGTCGGGGTCCTCGCCGTCGGGCAGGAACAGGAACACGGCGTTCTTGCCGTCGGCCATTTCCGGCAGCGTGTTGGTCAGCGCGCGCCACGCCGCCTTGCGGCCGGCGGCGTCGCCGTCGAAGCAGAACACGACGTGGTCGGTCAGCCGGAAGAGCTTCTGCGCGTGCACGGGCGTGGTGGCGGTCCCCAGCGTGGCCACCGCGTACTCGACGCCGTGCTGCGCCAGCGCGACGACGTCCATGTAGCCTTCGACGACGACCACGCGGCCGGCGTCGCGGATCGCGTTGCGCGCGAGGTAGAGCCCGTACAGCTCGCGGCCCTTGGAGAACACCGGGGTTTCCGGCGAATTCAGGTACTTGGGCTCGCCGGCGCCCAGCACGCGGCCGCCGAAGCCGATGACGCGGCCGCGGCTGTCGTGGATCGGGAACATCACGCGGTCGCGGAAACGGTCGTACCGCTTGCCGCCTTCGCCGCTGACCACCAGGCCCGCCGCGTCGAGCGCGGGCTCGTCGTAGTTGGGGAACGCCGCCGCCAGGTCCTGCCACGCGTCGGGCGCGTAGCCGATGCCGAAGCGCGCGGCGACCTCGCCGGTCAGGCCGCGCGACTTCAGGTACTCGATGGCCTGCGGCGCCGCCTTGAGCCGCGCGCGGTAGTGGTGCGCGGCGGTGAGCAGCAGCTCGTTCAAGTCCTGCGCTTCCTCGCGGCGCTCCTTCTCGCCGGCGGACTCCACGCGCGGCACCGCGAGGCCGGCGTCGCGCGCCAGCTCCTCGACGGCGTCGGGAAACGTCTTGCCGGCGTGCTCCATCAGGAAGCCGATGGCCGTGCCGTGCGCGCCGCAGCCGAAGCAATGGTAGAACTGCTTGGTCGGGCTGACCGAGAACGACGGCGTCTTCTCGCTGTGGAACGGGCAGCACGCGACGTAGTTGGCGCCCGCCTTCTTCAGCGGCACGTAGCGGTCGATCACGTCGACGATGTCCACCCGGGACAGCAGCGTTTGGATGAAATCGTTCGGGATCATCGTGGGCGGTGGACGGCGTGCGGCGTAGCGCATACAGGGCCGGTCCGGACGATCCGGCCAGCTATCGGGCGCATGCCGCGGGAAAACGCGAGGGGTCCATCCGATTATAGGCAACGCCCGCGCGGGCGAAAGGGCAGCAAATGTCGCGCCAGTGCGCGCGACGCGCCGACGCGCGGCGGACGGTCGTGCGTCAGCTCGCGAGCCTGGCCTTGACCTTCGCGGAGACGGCCGTCATGTCGGCCCGGCCCGCCACCTTGGGCTTCAGCTCGGCCATGACCTTGCCCATGCCGGACGGTCCGGCCGCGCCGGTGGCGGCGACGGCCGCGGCGATCAGCGCGTCGATTTCGGCGTCGGACAGTTGCGCCGGCTGGTAGCCCTGCAGCACGACGAGTTCCGCCTGCTCGACCGCGACCAGGTCCATCCGCTTGCCGGCCTCGAACTGCGCGATCGAGTCGCGGCGCTGCTTGACCATCCTGTCGATGACAGCCAGCACGTCGGCGTCGGACTGCTCGCGGCGCTCGTCGACCTCGCGCTGCTTGATCGCGGCCAGCAGCAGGCGGATCGTCGACAGCCGCGCGGTGTCCTTCGCGCGCATCGCGTCCTTCATGTCGTCGGTGATGCGGGCTTTGAGCGTCATCGTGGGACCAGGATGGGGGCGGCGGGCGCCGAAGCGAAGGGGAACCGGAACTGCCAAAGGGAAATGCAAGAGGGGCGAATCGCTTCGCCCCTCGTTTGCGCGTTCTTGCGTACCGCGGGCACGGCCTGGCCGGCCGCGCCGGTCAGAAAAGCTTGGGCGGCAGCTGCTGGCTGCGGATCCGCTTGTAATGACGCTTCACGGCCGCGGCCTTCTTGCGCTTGCGCTCGGCGGTCGGCTTTTCGTAGAACTCGCGGGCGCGCAGTTCGGTCAGCAGGCCCGTCTTTTCGATGGTGCGCTTGAAGCGGCGAAGCGCGGCCTCGAAGGGCTCGTTTTCGCGGACACGGACGCTGGGCATCGGGGCAAATCCTTAGGCTAGTCAATAAGGCAATCCGAAAGTATATCCGGCCCAGGCAAGTTCGGCAAGTCCGTGTACCATCGGCCGGAAAAGGGGCCAGGCCTTGTAATAGGGTCTGACCCCATTACAAGGCCTGGCCCCTTTCCTCTCATGCGCGTCCTGGGCATCGAAACCTCGTGTGACGAGACCGGCGTCGCCGTCTACGACACGACGGCGGGCCTGCTCGCGCACGCGCTGCACTCGCAGGTCGCCATGCACCAGGACTACGGCGGCGTCGTGCCGGAGCTGGCGTCGCGCGACCACGTCCGGCGCGTGGTCCCGCTGGTGAAGGCGACGCTGGGCGAGGCGGGGCTCGCGCTGGCCGACCTCGACGGCATCGCCTACACGCAGGGACCGGGACTGGCCGGCGCGCTGCTGGTCGGCGCCAGCGTGGCGAACGCGCTCGCCTACGCGCTGGCGATCCCGGCGGTCGGCGTCCACCACCTGGAAGGCCATCTGCTGTCGCCGCTGCTGGCCACGCCCAGGCCCGACTTCCCGTTCGTCGCGCTGCTGGTGTCGGGCGGGCACAGCCAGCTGTTCGACGTCACGGGCGTCGGCGAATACCGGCTGCTGGGCGACACGCTCGACGATGCGGCCGGCGAGGCGTTCGACAAGACGTCGAAGCTGCTGGGACTGCCGTATCCGGGCGGCCCGGCGCTGGCGAGGCTCGCCGAGCGCGGCACCGCGGGCGCCGTGTCGCTGCCGCGGCCGATGCTCGCTTCGGGCGACCTCGACTTCAGCTTCTCCGGATTGAAGACCGCCGTGCTCACGCTGGCGCGCAAGGAGGCCGGCGGCGCGGCGCCCGACACGCTGCCCGACGCGCGCAAGGCGGACATCGCGCGCGAGTTCCAGCAGGCGATCGTCGACGTGCTGGTCGCCAAATCGATGGCGGCGCTCGCAGCCGCTGGGCGCCGGCGGCTGGTGGTCGCGGGCGGCGTGGGCGCCAACCGCGAGTTGCGCGCGCGGCTGGTCGCTTCGCGCGGCGCCGACGTCTACTTTCCGGACCTCCAGTTCTGCACGGACAACGGCGCGATGATCGCGCTTGCCGGCGCGCTGCGGCTGGGCGCGGCGACCGCCGGCGACTACGCGTTCGAGGTGCGGCCCCGCTGGGACTTGGCGACGCTCACCGCGACGCCAGGAAGCCGAGCACGTTCCGCGTGAAGTCCTGCGGCGCTTCGGCCGGGAACGAATGCGCGGCGCCCTCGACGGCGACGAACGTCGCGTGCGGGATCGACTTGGCGAACGCGGCGGACTCGGCCGTCGTGAACAGCAGGTCCTCGGTGCCGGCCAGCACCAGCGTGCGTGCGCGCAGCGACGACAGCGCGCCGCGGCTGTCGAACTTCGCGATCGCGGCGACCTGGTTGCGCAGCGCCTGCGGCGTCTGCTGATACGGGTACACGGCCGCCATCTTCACCAGCGCCTCGACCGACACCCGGTTGTCGAAGAACCGCGACGACAGCACCCAGTAGTACAGGTTGCGGAACCACGACGCGCGGTCGAGCGACTCGAAGAACGCCGCCCAGCTCGCGAACAGGTCGTTGTTGCGCGCCGACACGAACGGCGCCGTCGACGCGAGCACGACGCGGTCGGCGAGCTCCGGATGGCGGATCGCGAAGTCCTGCGCGATCATGCCGCCCATCGAGTGGCCGGCGACGTCGACCTTGGGCAGCCGCAGGTGGCGGACCAGCGCCGCGCAGTCGTCGGCCATCGCGGCGATGCCGGTCGCGGCGTCCGGCGGCGTGGTCCGCCCGGATCCGCGGTTGTCGACGACGATCACGCGGCGCTGCGCGGCGAGCGCGTCCATCACCGGCAGCCAGAACGCGCTGTCCGCCGCGAGCCCGGCGACGAGCAGCAGCGGCGCGCCGGTGCCGCGCACGTCGTACCACAGATCGACGTCGCCGTTGCGCAGCGAGGGCATGCGCGACCGTCAGCGGCCGATCGTCCGCTCGCTGCCGGCGAGCAGCTGGCGGATGTTCACGCGGTGCCGCCAGAACAGCAGCGCGCAGATCGGCACCGTCATCCACGCGGTGAGCGTGTTGCCGAACACGTAGAACGCGCCGAGCGGAAGCAGCACGGCGGCGGTCAGCGCGGCGAGCGACGAGATCTTGAATCCGATCGCCATCGTCGCCCACACGACGAGCAGCGCGAGTCCGAGCGGCCAGTGCAGCGCGAACACGATGCCGGCGGCGGTGGCGACACCCTTGCCGCCCTTGAACCCGTGGAACACCGGGAACAGGTGGCCCAGGAACACGGCGAGCGCCGCGGCGGGGACCGTCCACGCCGGTGCGCCGGACAGGCTCATCGCCCACTGCGCGAGGAACACGCCGAGCCATCCCTTGAAAGCGTCGCCGGCGAGCGTCAGCAAGGCGGCCCGCCGGTTGCCGGTGCGCAGCACGTTCGTGGCGCCCGGATTGCCGGAGCCGTAGCCGTGCGGGTCGGGCAGGCCGTACGCGCGACTGACCACGACCGCGAACGAGACCGAGCCGATCAGGTAGGCGCCGGCGACGATGAGGAGGGCTGCTAGCAAGGCAGGAAGCGCGGGCGCGGCGGGAAGGTAGAATCGCAGCGGATTCTAACGCAGCGCCGACATGAACAAGATCTTCATCCACGACCTGCGCGTCGAGTCGCGCATCGGCGTCTACGACTGGGAGCGGCACCTGCCGCAGACCATCCGGCTCGACCTGGAGATCGGCGCGCCGTCGGACAAGCCGTTCCAAAGCGGCAAGATCGCCGACGCGCTCGACTACGCGAAGGTCGTCGCGCGGCTGCGCGCGTTCGCGAAGGACGCGCCGCCGCCGCTGCTCGAGCGCTTCGCCGAGAAGGTCGCGCAGATCGTGCTCGCCGAATTCGGCGCGACGTGGGTGCAGGTGCGCGTGGCCAAGCTCGGCGCGCTGCCGGGCGTCAAGGAAATCGGCGTCGAGATCGAGCGGCGGGCCTAAGCCGCCAACTCGACGAGCGTGGGCTTCAGCACCCGGATCAGGTCGGCCGGCGTCATGCCGACCAGGTAGCCTCGCCGGCCGCCGTTGACGTACAGGTAGGGCAGGTCGGCGATCGTCCGCTGCAGATAGACGGGCATCGTTCGCCGCGTGCCGAACGGGCTCGTGCCGCCGACCTGGTAGCCGGAATGCCGGTCGGCCACGGCCGGATCGCACGGCGAGATCGTCTTGACGCCGAGATGCCGGGCGAGGTTCTTCGTCGACACCTCGCGGTCGCCGTGCATCAGCACGACCAGCGGACGCTTCGCGTCGTCCTCCATCACCAGCGTCTTGATCACCGCGTGCTCGGGGACGCCGAGCTCGCGCGCGGACACCGTGGTGCCGCCGCGTTCCTCGTACTCGTACGGATGGTGCGTGAATTCGACGCCGTGCTCGCGCAGCGTGCGGACGGCGTTGGTGACGGGGAACTTGTCCTTGGCCACCGTCGGGTTGCGCGCTACGCGCAGGCCACCATCGGCACCGACCACGGCTCCGGCCAGTGGATGCCGAACGGCAGGTACGGCTCGTCGGCGATGCGCACCCGCGAGAAGCCGGCGTGCGCGAACTCGCGCTCGAGCGCGGCGCGCGAGAACAGCCGCATCTCGAGCGTGGACCCCGGCCCGCCGTGGAACACGAGGTCGGTGAACGTCTGCGCGCAGCCGTCGCGCGTGCGGTTGGTGAGCGTCCACGTGCCGTCGCGCTCGGCAATCGACCAGTCGTGCAGGTCCGGATAGTGCTCGCGCGTGTCGGCGTCGAGCGTGAACGGGACCGTGAAGATGAACTTGCCGCCGGGCTTCAACAGCCGCCGCGCGTTGGCGAACGCAAGCGCGACCGGCGGCACCACGTGCTCGAACACGTCGCTGGCGATCACGAAGTCGTAGCGTCCGACGCGCGGCGGGTCGATCGCGGCGATGTCGAGACGCGGCTCGGTGTGATAGAACGTGTTCTCGTAGTCGAACTTCTCGGCGAGCGGGCGCGCGTACGATTCCGCGTCGGAGAGGCCGATGCCGGCGATCTCCTTGTGCACGGGGACCTCCGGCAGCGGCAACGGCCGGCCGAGCACTTCCTTCGTGACCAGGTACGCCATCGCGCGGAAGCGCACGTTGGACACGCAGCCGCTGCAGGTCAGCGCCTCGCGCGAAAGCTCCGCCAGCGTGCCGTGGTTCTGCGCGCCGCACAGGTTGCAGCGATAGGCGATGCTGGCGCCGGACGCGACGGCGGCGGGGTCGCCGCCGTCGCGGCGGTGTCGCCACGACCGGAAGCGGTGGGCCTGGCGCTGCGCGAGGCGGCGGGCGGTGGCGAGGGGTCCTGTCATGCGTTCGGCCGGGGCATGGAAAGCGCTGCGATTCTACTGCAAGCGACGGCCGCTACCCGCGCGGGTGGTGCTGCGCGTGCAGCCGCTTCAGCCGTTCGCGGGCGACGTGCGTGTAGATCGTCGTCGTCGTGATGTCGGCGTGGCCGAGCAAGAGCTGCACGACGCGCAGGTCGGCGCCGTGGTTGAGCAGGTGGGTCGCGAACGCGTGGCGCAGCACGTGCGGCGACAGCGAGGCGGCCGGGATCGCCGCGCGGACCGCGTAGCGCTTGATCAGCACCCAGAACGCCTGCCGCGTCATCGCCGACTTGCGCGCGGTGACGAACACGTGGTCGCTCTTGCCGTTGCCGACGAGCGCCGGGCGGGCATCCTTCAGGTAACGATCGAGCCACGCGACGGCTTCCTCGCCGAGCGGGACCAGGCGCTCCTTGCTGCCCTTGCCCATCACGCGCACGACGCCGACGTCGAGCGACACCTGCGCGAGCTTCAATCCGACGAGCTCGGACACGCGCAGGCCCGTCGCGTACAGCGTCTCGAGCATCGCGCGGTCGCGCTGGCCCAGCGTCGTGGCGACGTCGGGCGCGGCGAGCAGCGCGTCGACCTTTTCCTCCGACAGGAGCTTCGGCAGCCGCCGCTGCTTCTTCGGCGGCTGCACGCGCAGCGTCGGGTCCTTGCGGATCGTCGCGCGCTCCAGCTGCAGCCGGTAGAAGCGGCGCAGCGTGGAAAGCCGGCGCGCGACCGACGCGGACTTCGCCTTCGCCCGATACTGGTCGGCGAGCCACGATTCGACGTCGGAACGATCGGCGGCCAGCAGGCTGCGCGCGCCGAGCCACGCCGACCACGCGACGAGGTCGCGGCGATAGCTGGCGAGCGATGCGGGCGCCAATCCGTCCTGCAGCCACAGCTGGTCGCAGAACGCGTCGATCAGCTCGGCGTTATTTGCAGGCACATCAGGCTCCGAAGCGATAGCCCTCGTGCTGAAGGAGCCATCGCTTGATCGCGATCGGATCGCCTTCTTCCGCGACGAAAGGTTCCCTCCCGAGCGGCGCTGCGCGCCGTTCCCCCCCAGGGGGGCGGGCGCCTTGGGGCGGCCCGGCGGCGCCCATGAACCCGCCAAGGGAGCCGAGCGCGCCGACGACGCGATGGCACGGAATGATCAGTGCGATGCGGTTGGCGCCGCAGGCCTGGCCGACCGCGCGCGGCGCGCTGCGCACCATGCGCGCGACTTCGCCGTACGTGCGCGATTCGCCGGGCGCAATCCCGTGCAGCGCCTGCCACACGCGCTGCTGGAACGGCGTGCCGCCGGGCGCGAGCGCGACGGTGAACCGGTACTCGGGGTCCGCAAGATAGCGCTCGATCTCGCGCGCCGCCCGTTCGGCGACGGCGTCCGCCGGCGCCTTCGCGCGCTCGTCGCGCGGCAGGTAGGTCACGCGCGTCACGGCGCGACCGTCGGTGACGAGGCCCAGCACCGCGAACGGCGCGCGCAGCTTGGCCGTGAACGGAAGCGCGGCGACGTTCATGCCGTCAGCCCATCTTCATCTGCCGCGGCAGGTACGTGATGAGGTCGGGCACGAACCAGATCAGCAGCACGGCGACGACCATCAGCAGGAACATCGGGATCGTGTTGCGGGCGATCCACGTGATCTGCCGGCCGGTCATTCCCTGCAGCACGAACAGGTTGAAGCCGACCGGCGGCGTGATCTGCGCCATCTCGACGACCAGCACGATGAAGATGCCGAACCACAGCAGGTCGATGCCGGCCTTCTCGACCGTGGGCAGGATCACGCCCATCGTCAGCACGACCATCGAGATGCCGTCGAGGAAGCAGCCGAGCACGATGTAGAACGCGGTGAGCGCGACGACCAGCGCGAACGGCGACAGCGACAGCGAGCCGATCCACTCGGCGAGGTGCCTCGGCAATCCGATGTAGCCCATCGCGAGCGTCAGGAACGCCGCGCCCGACAGGATCAGCGCGATCATGCAGTACAGGCGCGTCGCGCCCATGAGGCTGTCGGAGAACGTCGTGCGGTTGAGCGAGCCCTGCGTGGCCGAGATGACCAGCGAGCCGACGACGCCGAACGCCGCGGCCTCGGTCGCCGTCGCGATCCCGAGATAGATCGACCCCAGCACCAGCGCGATCAGCGCGACGACCGGTATCAGGTGCCTCGACGCGTAGAGCTTCTGCGCGAACGTCGTGCGCTCCGTGATGTCGGGAATCCGGCCGGGATTCGCCAGCGCCCACACGACGATGTAGCCGGAAAACAGCGCGGCCAGCAGGATGCCCGGAACGATGCCGCCGATGAAAAGCTGGGCGATCGACACGTTGGCGGTCACGCCGTACACGATCATGATGATCGACGGCGGGATCAGCAGTCCCAGCGTGCCGGCGCCGGCCAGCGTGCCGACGGTGACGCCCTCCGGATAACCGCGGCTTTTCAGCTCCGGCAGCGTCATCTTGCCGATCGTCGCGCAGGTGGCGGCCGACGAGCCGGACACCGCCGCGAAGATCGTGCAGCCGATGATGTTCGTGTGCAGCAGCCGTCCCGGCAGGCGTTCGAGCCACGGCGCGAGGCCGCGGAACATGTCCTCGGACAGCCGCGTGCGGAACAGGATCTCGCCCATCCAGCAGAACAGCGGAAGCGCGGTCAGCGTCCACGACGACGCCGATCCCCAGATCGTCACGGCCATCGCGTCGCCGGCCGGGCGATCGCTGATCAGCATCATGCCGATCCAGGCCACGCCGGCGAGCGTGAGCCCGATCCACACGCCGCTGCCCAGCAGCGCGAACAGCGCGACGACCAGCAGCGTGGTGGTGGCGAAGTCACTCATTGTGCAGCGCCTCCGCCGGCATTTTCGGAATGCGGGCGCCGCGCCATTCGAGGATCAGGTCGTCGACGAACGCGACGAACAGCACGAGCGTGCCCACGGCCATCGTCAGCTGCGGGATCCACAGCGGCGTGGCGTCGTTGCCGGTCGAGATGTCGTTGAACTGCCAGGACTGGAACGCGAGGCGGATGCTGTAGTACGCGAGCGCGGCCGCCAGGACCGAAGCGGCGGCCAGTGCCCACAGCTCGAGCGCGCGCCGGGCTTTCGGATCGACGTGCTCGACCAGCAGCGTCACGCGGATGTGCTCGCCGCGCTTCAACGTGTGCGCCAGCGCCAGGAAGCCCGCGGCGGCCATGCAGTAGCCGGCGTACGAATCGGTGCCCGGCACGTGGAAGTTCAGCAGGCGCCCGGCGATGCCCACGAGCACCATGGCGAGCGTGCCCACCAAGAACAACGCCGCCAGGACTCCGGCGGCGTTGTAGAGACGGGTGAGGAACGTGCGCACGACGCCGGCGGCGTGCTACTGGGCCACGCGATAGGCCTCGATCACCTTCTTGCCGTCGTCGCCGGCCTTGCGCTGCCATTCGGCGAGCATGTGGTTGCCGACCTTGCGCAGGTCCGCCGTCAGCTGGTCGGAGGGCTTGAGGATGCTCATCCCCTTGTCCTTCAGCTGCGCGACGTACCAGCCGTTCTTCTCCTCGGAGAGCTTCCAGCCGCGCGTCTCCGCGTCGGCCGCCGCCTTGAGCAGCGCCGCCTGCGTCGGCTTGTCCAGCGCGTCGAACGCCTTCGCGTTCACGATCACCGCGTTCTTCGGCAGCCACGCCTGCGTGTCGTACCAGTTCTTGATGTGCTCGTAGGTCTTCGAGTCGTAGCCGGTCGCGCCCGACGACATGTACGAATCGATGACGCCGGTCGCCAGCGCCTGCGACACCTCGGCCGCCTGCACGGTCACCGGCTGCGCGCCGACCAGTTCGGCGATCTTCGACGTCGCCGGGCTGTACGCGCGCCATTTCAGGCCCTTCATGTCGTCGGCCGAGGCGAGCGTGCGCTTCGTGTAGATGCCCTGCGGCGGCCACGGCACGGCGAACAGCAGCTTCATCCCCTGCTTGCCGAGCTTGTCGTCGAGCGCCTTGCGCGAAGCCTTGTATAGCTTCATCGAATCGCCGTACGACGTGGCGAGGAACGGAATGCCGTCGAGCCCGTACAGCGGGTCCTCGTTCTCGAAGTTCACGAGCAGGATCTCGCCGGCCTGCGCCTGTCCACCCTGCACGGCGCGCTTGATCTCGGGCGCCTTGAACAGCGACGCGTTCGGATGCACCTGGATCTTGAGCTTGCCGCCGGTGGCCTTGTCGACGTCCGCCGCGAACTGCGCGATGTTCTCGGTGTGGAAGTTGTTGGCCGGGTACGCGGTGGGCAGGTCCCACTTGGTCTGCGCGACCGCGGGCAGCGCGACGGCGATGCCGATCGCGGCGGCGATCGCGAAAAGTCGTTTCATCGGAAGTCTCCTGTCCGGCGCGGATGGGTGGGCAACTGCGGCTTTGGCTCTGGGCCGCGCCTTGCGCTGGTTTTTTACCACAAATTGTGCCGCGAGTAACGCGCGCGCGTGCCGGCGATGCCCGCGTAGAACCAGCCGACGAGCTGCGCGGCGTCGAACACCGGCAGCTCGATCGACGCCTCGACGGCGTCGCGGTACGGCGGCATGTTGGCGCATTCGAGGACCACGGCGCCCAGGTCGTGGTGGGCGGCGGCCAGCCGCCGCGCGGCGGCGACCACGTCGGCCGCCATCCGGTCGCGGTCGATCGTCTCGGCGCCGTGGCGGATCGTGCGGTGGAAGCATCCGCGCGGGTCCACCCCTTCCACCGGCACGTACGGGTCGACGCCGGCCGCTTCGAGCGTGGCGGGCGTCAGGTCCGCGGCCGAGTACGTGACGATGCCCACGCGCCGGTGGCGCGGCAGGCAGCGCTGGACCAGCGGCACCTGCAGCAGCGCGGACGTCAGCACCGGCACGTCCAGCTCGGCCGCGAGCTCGCGCTGCCAGCGCACGAGGAAGCCGCAGGTGGTCGTGATGCCGATGCAGCCGTCCTCGACCAGGTCGGCGGCCGCGGCGACGAACTGCGGCAGCAGCGCGTCGCTGCGGCGGTGGACGACGTCGTCGACCTTCGCGCCCTTGACCGTCGCGATCCGGACCGGGAACGCGAACGTCTGCGGCGCGCCGACGTCGCCGGGGATCCGCGGGAACGCGGTGTCGAGCGTCAGGATGCCGAGCATTCGGCAACGGTAACGGAAATTGGGGCGGTTGCGCGATCGGACTCCACGTAATATTGAGTCCGCGCAACCTGTCGGGCCGATGTTGCGCCGTCCATTCCCCGTTTACCCAACTCGACTATGTGGCAATTCTGGATCGACCGCGGCGGCACGTTCACCGACATCGTCGCGCGGCGGCCCGACGGCACGCTGGTCACGCACAAGCTGCTGTCCGACAACCCCGAACGCTACCGGGACGCCGCCGTCGAGGGGATCCGGCAGCTGCTGGGCGTCGCGCCGGGCGCGCCGATCCCGGCGCGCACGATCGACGCCGTCAAGATGGGCACGACGGTCGCGACCAATGCGCTGCTCGAGCGCAAGGGCGACCGCACGGTGCTGGTCGTCACGCGCGGCTTCGCCGACGCGCTGCGCATCGGCTACCAGCATCGCCCGAAGCTGTTCGTGCGGCGCATCGAGCTGCCGAGCCTGCTGTACGAGCGCGTGATCGAGGTCGACGAGCGGATCGGCGCGCACGGCGATCTCGTGCAGGCGCTGGACGTCGCGGGCGCCGAACGCCAGCTGCGCGCCGCGCACGCCGACGGCATCCGGGCGGCGGCGATCGTGCTGATGCACGGCTATCGCTATCCGCAGCACGAGCGCGCGCTGGCCGACCTCGCGCGCCGCGTCGGCTTCGCGCAGGTGTCGGTGTCGCACGAGGTGAGCCCGCTGATGAAGCTCGTGTCGCGCGGCGACACGACCGTCGTCGACGCGTACCTGTCGCCGATCCTGCGACGCTACGTCGACCAGGTCGAGCGCGAGCTGACCGGCGGTCGCGACGACACCGGCATCCGGCTGCAGTTCATGCAATCGAGCGGGGGCCTGACCGACGCCAGGCTGTTCCAGGGCAAGGACGCGATCCTGTCGGGGCCCGCCGGCGGCATCGTCGGCGCGGTCGAGGTGTCGCGGCTCGCCGGCTTCGACCGCGTGATCGGCTTCGACATGGGCGGGACGTCGACCGACGTCACGCACTGGGCCGGCGAATACGAGCGCGCGTTCGTCACCGAGGTCGCCGGCGTGCGGCTGCGCGCGCCGATGATGAGCATCCACACGGTGGCGGCGGGCGGCGGGTCGATCCTGGCGTTCGACGGCTCGCGCTTTCGCGTCGGCCCCGAGTCGGCGGGCGCCAATCCGGGGCCGGCCGCGTATCGGCGCGGCGGGCCGCTGACGGTGACCGACGCCAACGTGATGGTGGGCAAGCTCGCGCCGGAGCTGTTCCCCGCGGTGTTCGGCAAGGGCGGCGACGAGTCGCTCGACGCGGAGGTCGTGCGCGCGAAGTTCGCGGCACTCGCCGCCGACGTGACGGCCAAGACCGGCATCGCCCGCACCGCGCACGAGGTCGCCGACGGCTTCCTCAAGATCGCCGTCGAGAACATGGCGAACGCGATCAAGCACATCTCGGTGCAGCGCGGCTACGACGTCACCGAGTACACGCTGTGCTGCTTCGGCGGGGCCGGCGGCCAGCACGCGTGCCTGGTGGCCGACGCGCTCGGCATGACGCGCGTGTTCATCCACCCGCTGGCGGGCGTGCTGTCGGCGTACGGGATGGGGCTCGCCGATGTGCGCGCGCTGCGCCAGCAGGCGGTCGAGGCCGAGCTGTCGCAGGCGACGCTCGACGCGGCGGCGGGCGAGTTCGACCGACTGGAAGCCACGGCGCGCGCCGAGGTCGGGCGGCAGGGCATCCCGGCCTCACGCATCGACTGCCGGCGCACCGTGCACGTCAAGTACGACGGCACCGACACGACGCTCGAGCTGCCGCTGGCGGCCGCCGTCGCGCCGATCGTCGCCGACTTCGAGCGGCGTTATCGGCAGCAATACGGATTCCTGATGCCGGGCAAGGCGCTGGTCGTCGAGGCGATCGCCGTCGAAGCCATCGGCCGCAACGAGTCGGCGGCGGACAAGCGGCCGGCGTTCGCGCCGCGCGAAGGACCGCTGCGGCCGTTCGAGTCGCACCGGATCTACACGGAGGGCGCATTCCGCGACGCGGACATCTACGAACGCGACGACCTGCGGCCCGGCGACGCGATCGCGGGTCCGGCGGTGATCCGCGAGCGCAACGCGACGACCGTCATCGAGCCGGGCTGGCGCGCGACGCTGACGCCGCTCGACCATCTGGTGATGGAGCGCGCGGAGGCCGCGCAGCGCGCGCACGCGATCGGCACGACCGCCGATCCGGTGTTGCTCGAAGTGTTCAACAACCTGTTCATGGCGATCGCCGAGCAGATGGGCGTGACGCTCGCCAACACCGCGTACTCGGTCAACATCAAGGAGCGGCTCGACTTCTCCTGCGCGCTGTTCGACGCCGCCGGCAACCTGATCGCCAACGCGCCGCACATGCCGGTGCACTTGGGGTCGATGGGCGAATCGGTGCGCACGATCATCGACCGCCGCGCCGGCACCATGCAGCGCGGCGACGTGTTCGTGTTGAACGCGCCGTACAACGGCGGCACGCACCTGCCGGACGTCACGGTGATCGCGCCGGTGTTCCTGGACGCCGTCGTTCCGGAATTCTTCGTCGCGTCGCGCGGCCACCACGCGGACATCGGCGGCACTACGCCGGGCTCGATGCCGCCCGACTCGCGCCACGTCGACGAGGAGGGCGTGCTGCTCGACAACGTGCAGCTCGTCGCCGCCGGGCGCTTCCTCGAGGCCGAGATGCGCGCGATCCTGGCCGGCGGACGGTATCCGTCGCGCAACGTCGACCAGAACCTGGCCGACCTGCGCGCGCAGGTGGCTTCCTGCGCGAAGGGCGCGGAGGAGCTCGCCAAGATGGTCGCGCACTTCGGACTGCCCGTCGTCCGCGCGTACATGCGGCACGTGCAGGACAACGCGGAGGAAGCGGTGCGGCGCGTGCTCGACGTGCTGACCGACGGCCACTTCGAGTACGAGATGGACAGCGGCGCGCGCATCGCCGTCACGATCGCGATCGACAAGGGTAAGCGCGAGGCGACGATCGACTTCTCCGGCACCAGCGCGCAGCAGCCGACGAACTTCAACGCGCCGTCGGCCGTCTGCAAGGCGGCGGTGCTCTACGTGTTCCGCACGCTCGTCGACGACGAGATCCCGATGAACGCCGGATGCCTGAAGCCGCTGTCGATCGTGATTCCCGAAGGCTCGATGCTCAATCCGCGCTATCCGGCGGCCGTCGTCGCCGGCAACGTCGAGACGTCGCAGACGGTGACCGACACGCTGTACGGCGCGCTCGGCGTGCTCGCCGCGTCGCAGGGCACGATGAACAACTTCACGTTCGGCAACGACACGTACCAGTACTACGAGACGATCGCCGGCGGCGCCGGCGCGGGCCCGGATTTCGACGGCGCGTCCGCCGTGCAGACGCACATGACCAATTCGCGGCTCACCGACCCCGAGGTGCTCGAGTGGCGCTTCCCGGTGCGGCTCGAGTCGTTCGGCATCCGGCGCGGCAGCGGCGGCGAGGGGCTCCGCCGCGGCGGCGACGGAACGCGCCGCCGCGTCCGGTTCCTGGAGCCGATGACGGCGGTGGTGCTCGCGAATCACCGGCGCGTGCCGCCGTTCGGCGTGGCCGGCGGGATGCCGGGCGCGCTCGGCCGCAACTGGGTCGAGCGCACCGACGGCACGCGCGAGGACTTCGGCGCCACGTGCAAGGTGGACATGCGCGCCGGGGACGTGTTCGTGATCGAGACGCCTGGCGGCGGCGGCTTCGGCGCGCCGGCGACCGCGGCGCGGTGACCGGCGTCGCTGTGCTGGTCAAGTTGACCACCACCGCTGGACGCATGCAGCTTCGCGCGAGACCACGCGGACGCTCGCCCAGAGTGGTACGGGCCTTGCTGCAGTATCGGGCGAGATGGTCGATGCCAGGACGAAGCAACCCGAAGGGGCCGCGGTGGACGCGCTGCTCGCGCAGGCGCACGCGGTCGTCGATCGTGCCGACCCCCGCACGGGGCTGACGCTCGCCGAGCGCGCGCTTGCGCAGGCGCGCGGCGCCGGGGACGTTGCGCGCACGGCCCACGCGCTGACGATCGCCGCGGGCGCGCATCGCGCGCTGTCCGAATACCCGCAGGCGGCGAAGGATGCGCACGACGCCATCGAGCTGCTCGACGCGGCGGGAGTCACCGCGGGACGCGTCGGCGCGCGCGTGCAGGCGGCGCTCGTGTATTTCGAGCTCGGCGATCTCGACCGCGCGCTCGCGCATCTCGACGACGCGCGGCGCGACCTGCTTCTCGTCGACGACCCGGTCGCCGATTCGGCGTGCGCGCATGCCGAAGGCATGGTGCTGTCGCGGCTCGGCGACTACGGTCTCGCGCAACCGTCGTTCGAACGCGCGCTGCGGCTGCGGCGAAGGCTGGGCGACGACGGCGCCGTGGCGACCACGCTGAACAGCCTGGGGGTCCTTCACCTGCGCATCGCGCAGGCGCAGGGCACGGCCGAGGCCGACGCGAAAGCCGAGTTCGAGCGGGCGCACGCCTACTTTTCGGAGGCGCACGACCTTGCGCGGCGCGTCGGCGACGCGCGGTTGGAGATGCTGTCCGGCATCAACGTCGCCGGCGCGCTGGGGGGCCAGGGCCGGCTGGTCGAGGCGCTCGACCGGTTCGCCGCGCTGCTGCCGGCGGCGAAGGCGCTGTCCGACCGCTACAACGAATCGCTGCTGCTCGCCAATGCCGGCGAGGCGTGCCGGCGCTTAGGCCAGCACGATCGCGCGCGGGCGCTGTGCGAGGAGGCGCTCGCCGTCGCGCAGTCGATCGCGTCGAAGGTGCGCGAACAGCAGGCGCGGCTGCAGCTGTCGCTCGCGTGCGAAGCCGCCGGCGATCTGGCCGGCGCGCTCGTCCATTACAAGGCGCATCACGCGCTCGAGCGCGAGAGCCACGCCGCGGAGGCGCGGCGACGCGCCGAAGCGCAGGCGCTGCGCGGACAGATCGACGAGATGCGCCAGGAGGCCGCGCGGCTGCAGCGCGAAAGCTCCGACCTGGCGCGCGAGAACCGCATGCTCGAGCGGCAGGCGCGCGAGGATCCGCTGACCGGGCTCGCCAACCGGCGGGCGTTCGACGACGCGCTGGACGCGCGGCTCGCCGAGGCGCGCGCCGCGGGGCGCCCGCTCGCCGTCGCGCTGTTCGACATCGACCGCTTCAAGCTGGTCAACGACCGCTTCACGCACGCGGTCGGCGACCTCGTGCTGCGCGAGGTCGCCGACCTGCTGCGCGCGTGCTGCC
The DNA here is from genome assembly GCA_046347755.1 of Burkholderiales bacterium. Classification (GTDB taxonomy): domain Bacteria; phylum Pseudomonadota; class Gammaproteobacteria; order Burkholderiales; family Casimicrobiaceae; genus VBCG01. The sequence goes on from JAXMFM010000003.1 coordinate 840,048, forward strand.
GCGCGTCCGACGTCGCCGCGCGGCTCGGCGGCGAGGAGTTCGTGCTGCTGTTGCGCGACGCCGATCGCGATCGCGCGCTGGCCATCGCCGAACGCGTGCGGACCGAGGTCGCCGCGCACGACTGGTCGACGCTGGCGGCCGGGCTCGCGGTGACGATTTCGGCCGGCGTCGCGGCGGACGCCGGCAGCGGGACCGGCGGCGCGCTGGTCGGCGACGCGGATGCCGCGATGTACCGCGCCAAGCGGGCCGGCCGCGACTGCGTCAGGTAGCGGCGGGACTCCCCGTCGCGGGAGGCCGGCGGGCCAACGGGCCGGGGGGCGGAACCGGCGTGACGAGTGGCACGGTGACGCGGGCCGTCGCATAATGTCGCCCTTTTCGGCCGGGCGGCGCCCGGCGGGAGCGACCGCCGATGGCCTCGATCTACGATTTCACCGTCAACGACATCAGCGGCAAGCCGGTCAGGCTCGACCGCTACCGCGGCAAGGTCATGCTCGTCGTCAACACGGCCAGCCAGTGCGGGTTCACGCCGCAGTACAAGGGACTGGAGGCGCTGTACGAGAAATTCCACGGCAAGGGCCTCGAGGTCCTGGGCTTCCCGTGCAACCAGTTCGGCGGCCAGGAGCCGGGCGATGAGAAGGAGATCGCGCAGTTCTGCGAACTCAACTACGGCGTGACGTTTCCGATGTTCGCGAAGGTCGACGTCAACGGCGAGCGCGCGGCGCCGGTCTACAAGTACCTGAAGGCCGAGAAGCCCGGCCTGCTCGGCAGCGAGGCGATCAAGTGGAACTTCACGAAGTTCCTGGTCGACCGCGACGGCAACGTCGTCAAGCGCTACGCGCCGAACGACACGCCGGAATCGATCGCCGGCGACATCGCGAAGGCGCTTTGATGCGTGCGCGCGCCTTCATCGCGGCGCTGGCCGCGGCCGGCGCATGCGCGGCGGGACCGGCGTCCGCGCAGGCCGATCCGAACAAGACGCTGCGCGTCGCGTTCCTGATCGCAGAGACGGGCTTCGATCCGCAGGCGGTGTCGGACCTCTACTCGAACTACGTGAACCGCGCGATGTTCGACCCGCTGTACCGCTACGACTTCGTGTCGCGGCCGTACCGGATCGTCCCGAACACCGCGGCGGCGCTGCCGGAGATCAGCAAGGACGGCCTGACCTGGACGATCAGGGTCAAGCCGGGCACGTACTTCAACGACGATCCGGCATTCAAGGGGAAGAAGCGCGAGCTGACCGCCGCCGACTACGCCTACTCGTGGAAGCGCATCCTCGACCCGAAGATGCGCTCGCCGCAGCTCGAGCTCTTCGACGGCAAGCTCGCGGGCATGGACGCGCTGGTCGCGAAGGCGAAGGCGTCGGGCAAGTTCGATTACGACGCGCCGGTCGAAGGCCTGACGCTCGTCGACAGGTACACGCTGCGGATCAAGCTCAACTATCCGTACTACGACCTGCTGTCCGACCTGACGACGTCGCCGTCGGCGGCCGTCGCGCGCGAGGTGATCGAAACGTACGGCGACGCCAGCGGCTGGGTCATGGCCAACCCGGTCGGCACCGGCCCCTATCGGCTGAAGGAGTGGCGGCGCGGCCAGCGGATCCTGCTCGAAGCGAATCCGGGATTCCGCGACGTTCGCTATCCGGAGTCGAACGATCCCGCCGACGCCGCGCTGATGGCGCGCTTCAAGGGCAAGCGGATCCCGTTCATCGGCAAGATCGAGATCGCGATCATCGAGGAGGCGAACCCGCGGCTGCTCGCGTTCGAGCGCGGCGACCTCGACTACATCGAGGTGCCGGTCGACCTGGTCGCGAACGTGATGGAGGAGGACAACCGGCTGAAGCCGCGCTTCGTCAAGGCCGGCGTCACGCTGCAGCGCGGCATCCAGCCCGGCATCACGTATACGTGGTTCAACATGGAGGACCCGATCGTCGGCGGGTACACGAACGAGAAGATCGCGCTGCGCCGGGCGATCGGCATGGCGTACAACGTCGACGAGGAGGCGCGCGTCATCCGCCAGGGGCAGGCCGAATGGGCGTCGCAGGTGATCCCGCCGGGCGTGTCCGGCCACGACCCCAAGTTCACCGGCAACACGAAATACGACCCGGAGGCGGCGAAGGCGCTGCTCGACAAGTTCGGCTACGTCGACCGCGACAAGGACGGCTGGCGCGACATGCCGGACGGCAAGCCGCTGGTGCTGCGCAAGGGGTCGGTGCCGTCGGCGCTCGAGCGCCAGTACGACGAGCTGTGGAAGCGCAACCTGACGGCGGTCGGCATCAAGCTCGAGCTCGTCACGCAGAAATGGCCGGACCTGCTCAAGATGGCGCGCGGCGGCCAGCTCCAGATGTGGCAGCTCGGCAACCGGTCGACGACGACCGAGGGCTACGGCTTCCTGAGCCTGCTGTACGGCCCCAATGCGGGACTCGCCAACCTCGCCCGCTTCAAGCAGCCCGACTTCGACCGGCTGTACGACGCGTCGCGCCGCCTGCCCGACAGCCCGGAGCGCGCGAAGCTGATGCGCGAGATGTCGCAGATCGTCGCCGCGTACGCGCCGTGGAAGATCAACGCGTACCGCTACGAGAACATCATCGCGTACCCGTGGGTGGAGGGCTACAAGCTCAACGTGTTCAACATCCACCCGTGGCAATACCTGGACATCGACCCGAAGACGCCGCGCCGCGCCGTCCAGTGACGAACGTCCTCGCATTCCTGCTGGCGGCGCTCGTCGCGACCGGCGCCGCCGCGCAGGCCGACCCGAACAAGGTGCTGCGCGTCGCGTTCCCCATCGCCGAGACCGGCTTCGATCCGCAGGCGAGTTCCGACCTCTATTCCGGCTACGTCAACCGCGCGATATTCGATCCGCTGTTCCGCTACGACTTCCTCGCGCGTCCGCACAAGGTCGTTCCCAACACCGCGGCGGCGCTGCCGGAGGGCAACAAGGACGGCACCGAGTGGACCATCCGCATCAGGCCCGGCATCTTCTTCAACGACGACCCGGCGTTCAAGGGGGGCAGGCGCGAGCTGACGGCGGCCGACTACGCGTTCGCGTGGAAGCGCATCGTCGACCCCAGGATGCGCTCGCCGCAGCTCGAGCTCTTCGACGGCAAGATCGTCGGCATGGACGCGCTGGTCGCCAAGGCGAAGGAGACCGGCAAGTTCGACTACGACGCGCCGGTCGAGGGGCTGCAGGTCGTCGACCGCTACACGCTGAAGCTCAAGCTCAACTACCCGTGGTGGGACCTCGTGGCCGACCTGACCAGCGGCGCCGGCGCGGCGGTCGCGCGCGAAGTCGTCGAAACGTACGGCGACGCCAGCGGCTGGGTGATGGCGAACCCGGTCGGCACCGGCCCTTACCGGCTCAAGGAGTGGCGGCGCGGGCAGAAGATCGTCCTGGAAGCCAACCCGGGCTTCCGCGGCATCCCGTACGTCGAAAGCAGCGGCCCGGCCGACCGCGACGTCAACGCGCGATTGCGCGGGCTGACGCTGCCGCTGATCGGCCGCGTCGAGATCAACGTGCTCGAGGAGAGCCAGCCGCGCGTGCTGGCGTTCGAGAAGGGCGACCTCGACTACGTCGCCATTCCGACCGACCTCGTGCCGAACGTGATGGGGCCCGACGGCCGGTTGAAGCCGCGGTTCCTGAAGGCCGGCGTGCGCAACGAGCGCGGCGTGCAGCCGTCGATCGTCTACACGTTCTTCAACATGGAGGACCCGGTCGTCGGTGGCTACACGCCGGACAAGGTCGCGCTGCGTCGCGCGGTCGGCATGGCGTACAGCAACGACGAGGAGATTCGCGTCATCCGGCAGGGACAGGCGCAGGTCGCGACGATGATCCTGCCGCCCGGCGTGTCCGGCTACGATCCGAAGCTGATGGCGTACACGAAGCACGACCCGGCGGCGGCGAAGGCATTGCTCGACAAGTTCGGCTACGTCGACCGCGACGGCGACGGCTGGCGCGACCTGCCGGACGGCAAGCCGCTGGTGCTGAAACGCGGCTCGCCGCCGTCGGCGCTCGACCGGCAGTACGACGAGCTGTGGGTGCGCAACATGACGGCGGTCGGCCTGAAGACGGAGATGGTGACGCAGAAGTGGCCGGACCTGCTCAAGATGGCGCGCGGCGGGCAGCTGCAGATATGGCAGCTCGCCAACACGTCGACGTCCACCGACGGCTACGGCTTCCTCGGACTTCTCTATGGGCGCAACGCGGGACTCGCCAACCTCGCGCGATTCAAGCATCCGGACTTCGACCGGCTGTACGACGCGTCGAAGCGGCTGCCAGACGGCCCGCAGCGCGCGAAGCTCGTCGCCGAGATGTCGCGGATCGCAGCCGCGTACGCGCCGTGGATGCTCAACGCCTACCGGATCGAGAACGTTACCGTGTACCCTTGGGTCGTCGGGTTCAAGTACAACCCGTTCAACCAGCACCCGTGGCAGTACCTCGACATCGACCTCAAGGTTCCGCGAAAGGCCGTGGAGTGAGCGCGGCGGCCGAGGCGAAGCCGAGGGAGGCGCGCAGCGCGCGTCGCCGCGCGATCGACGGCGGCCGACACGCAGTCGCTGCAAATGTCGCGAATGGTTCAAGGAGGCCGCGAATGATCCGCGGGTTGCTCGCCGCCGCATGCACGGCTTTCGCGATCATCGCGGGCGCCCAGGCGCCGACGTGGGCGGATCCCAACAAGGTGCTGCGGACGGCGATCATCATCGCGGAAACCGGCTTCGACCCGCAGGCGTCGCAGGACCTGTACTCGAACACGATCAACGCGGTGATATTCGACGCGCTGTACGAGTACGACTACCTCGCCCGGCCGCCGCGGATCGTTCCGCGGGCGGCCGAGGCGCTGCCGGAAATTTCGGCGGACGGTCGCGTGTGGAAGATCAAGGTTCGCAAAGGCATCTACTTCGCCGACGACCCGGCGTTCAAGGGCGCCAGGCGCGAGCTGACCGCGCACGACTTCGTGTTTTCGATGAAGCGGCTGGTCGACCCGAAGATGCGCTCGCCGAACGTCTTCATGCTGCGCGGCCGGCTGGCCGGGCTCGACGACGCGATGGAGAAGGCCAAGGGCCCGGGCAAGCTCGACTACGACCGCGAGATCGAAGGCCTGCGCGCGCTCGACCGCTACACGCTGCAGATCACGCTGGCCGAGCCCGATTTCACGTTCCTGCCGGTGCTCGCCGCGACGCAGACCGCCGCCGTCGCGCGCGAAGTGGTCGAGGCGTACGGCGATGCCAACGGCTGGGTGATGGCCAACCCGGTCGGCACCGGCGCGTACAAGCTGAAGGACTGGCGGCGCGGGCAGCGGATCGTGCTCGACGTCAATCCCAACTATCGCGACGAGCGCTTTCCCGAGCTTCCGGCCAACGCCGACCCCGAAGCGAAGGCGGCGTACGCCGCGATGAAGGGCAAGCGATTGCCGCAGATCGGCCGCATCGAGGTCGCGGTGATCGAGGAGTCGAATCCGCGGCTGCTCGCGTTCAACAGCAACGAGCTCGACCTGCTCGACGTGCCGCGCGACCTGGTGTCGCGCGTGCTCGACGAGTCGAACCGGCTGGTGCCGTCGTACGTGAAGCAGGGAGTCACGCTGCAGCGCGGGGAGGAAGCGGGGCTCGCGTTTTTCGCGTTCTTCAACATGAACGATGCGGTGCTCGGCGGCTATACGCCGGAGAAGATCGCGCTGCGCCGCGCGCTGCTGATGGGCTACGATCCGGGCGAACTGATCAAGGTGGGCCTGCAGGGCCAGGGCACGGTCGCCAACCAGCCGATTCCGCCCGTGCTGCCGGGCCACGTCGCGGGATTCAAGAACAGTACGCCGCACGATCCTACGCTCGCCCGCGCGCTGCTCGACAAGTTCGGCTACAAGGACCGCGACGGCGACGGTTTCCGCGAACTGCCCGATGGCAAGCCGCTGACGTTGCAGATGGGCTCGGCGCCCACCGGCGAGAACCGCATCCGCGACGAGCTGTGGCTGAAGAACATGCGCGCCATCGGCGTGCGCATCGAGTTCGTCCACCAGAAGTGGCCGGACCTGCTCAAGATGGCGCGCGTGGGGCAGCTGCCGATGTGGCAGGTCGGCTGGACCGCCGATTCCGCCGACTCGTACATGGAGCTGGCCTACGGGCCGAGCGGCGGCCAGGCCAACTTCTCGTTCTTCAAGAATGCCGAGTACGACGACCTGTTCCGCCAGAGCCGGCGCGCGCGCACCGCCGCCGAGCGCGACAAGCTGTACGCGCGGATGACCGAAATCGTCGCCGCCTACGCGCCGATGGGCGGCGGCATCTACCGGATCGAGAACACGATCGCCAAGCCGTGGATCAAGGGCTGGAAGAAGGACAGCTTCCGTGCGCCGCCGTGGCGCTATCTCGACGTCGATCTCGCGCGGATGAAGGCGGGCATGTAGCGCGGCCGCGAGCGTTCGCGTAGAATCCGCGCTCGTTCCATGAGTGTCCAACCGATGAAGCCCACGTCGCCCCTCCGCCCTTCGTCCACGCCGGCCGCGCCGGCGCGCGTGCGTCCGGCCCGGCGCTCGCGGCCGCATCGCGGCATCGGCATTCCGATCTAGACGCCCGCCGGGTTTCCCGCCGGGTGGAATGGCGGGAACCGGATCAGCAGTACTCCGTAGCGAATCCGGATTTCCGCCTGTCGTCGTCGTGGTCCCGCCATCGGGGCCCAACAGGTGTCGTCATGAATCGCTTGCAACGCTGGCTCCGGCGCACGTTTCGCGGCCTCTGGCGCTCCGCGGATTTCCGCACGCTCTGGATCTCGCTGACCGTCACGTCGTTCGGCGCCCAGGTCACCAATCTCGCGCTGCCGCTGACGGCGGCGTTGCTTCTGCACGCCACGCCGATGCAGATGGGCGTGCTCGTCGCGCTGGAGACGCTGCCGTTCGCATTGGTGTCGCTGCACGCCGGCGTGCTGCTCGACCGCGTGCGCAAGCTGCCCGTGGTGATCGTCGCCGACGTCACGCGCGGCGTCGCGCTGCTCGCGATTCCGGTCGCGGCGTTCACCGACACGCTGTCGGTCGAGATCCTGTTCGCCGTCGGCTTCTTCTGCGGCGTGCAGAACGTCGTCGGCGGCGCCGCGTACCAGGTGTTGCTCGCGCAGCTCGCCGGCCGCAAGCGGCTGGTCGAGGCGAACGCCAAGGTCGCGCTCGGCGAGACGTCGGCCGCGCTGGTCGGGCCCGGCGTGGCCGGCGGCCTGATCCAGGCGCTGACGGCGCCGTTCGCGATCCTGCTCGACGCGGTCGCGTTCTTCGCGTCCGCGCTGATGCTGCGGCGCGTGCGCGCGCGCAGCGACGTGCCGCACGACGGGCCGAAGTCGTCGGTCACCGCCGAGATCGCCGAGGGCCTGAAGCTCGTGTGGGGCAACCGCACGCTGTTCGCGCTCGCGTGGCTGTCCGCGCTGTGGCAGTTCCTCCACCACATGCAGGTCGCCGTGCTGATCCTGTTCGCCACGCGCGAGCTCGGGATGTCGGCGGGCGGAATCGGCCTCGCGTACATGTTCGGCGGCTTGGGCTGCGTGATCGGCGCGGCCAACGCCGAGCGGCTGTCGGCGCGCTTCGGCGTCGGCCCGATCATCGTGCACGGCCTGATCCTGACCTCGCTCGCGTGGCAGGCGTTCGGCCTGATCGGCGGCCCGGTCTGGGCGGCCACGCTGCTGCTCGGCGCCGCGATGCTGGTGTTCGACTTCGGCGGCGTGCTGTACGGCATCAACTACCTGTCGCTGCGGCAGGCGATCACGCCCGACCGGCTGCTCGGCCGCATGACGGCGACGATGCGCTTCCTCACCGTCGCGATGGCGCCGCTGGGCTCGCTGGTCGGCGGCGTGCTGGCGACCGGGATCGGGTTGCGCGGAACGTTGCTGACCGTCGGCGTGCTCGGGCTCGCGCTGTCGGCGGCGGCGGTGATGTGGTCGCCGGTGCCGCGCCATCGGAGCCTCCCCGTCGTCGCGGCCGATTGACTCGCGCGACCGAAGGTTCAATATTGAACCTTCCGCCGTCGTGACGCCGATGTTGGGAAGGGGGAGGCAACATGACCGCGAATCGACCCGTCCGCGCATTCGCGCTCGGCCTGCTGCTCGCCGGCTGCGCGAGCATCGCGACCGCCGCGCCGTACCTGCTCGTCAGCGGACGCTGGGACAACACGATCCTGGTGATCGATCTGGCCCGCCAATAGAGGGCGAAGAATTCGACAGGACGGTCCGCACAACCCGCGCCGCGTGCGCGAGAATTGAGGCCGGCTCGATGTCCGGGCAGGAAATCGGGGGACACTTCACATGATGCGTACTGCCGTCCTGGTACTTGGCCTGGTTTTCTGTACGGCTGCGGCCGCGCAGCCGAGCCTCGCCGCCGAGCGCGCGCAGGCGGTCAAGGCGCTGTCGGACCCCGAGCCCGCACGGCGCGCGGAAGGCGTGATCTGGATCGCCGAGCACGGCACCGCCGCCGACGACAAGCTGCTGCAGCCACGACTGCGCGACGAGCATCCGCAAGTGCGCGAATTCGCCGAACAGGGGATGTGGCTGCTGTGGAGCCGCTCCGGCGACAAGGCCGTCGACGCGCTGATGGAGGAGGGCGCGGCGGCGATGGCCGTGCGGCAGTTCGACGAGGCGATCGCGATCTACACGCAGGTGATCCGCAGGAAGCCTGCGTTCGCCGAAGGGTGGAACAAGCGCGCGACCGTGTACTTTCTCGCCGGCGATTTCAAGCGGTCGCTGGCCGACTGCGACCAGGTGATGAAACGAAAGCCGCAGCACTTCGGCGCGCTGTCCGGCTACGGCCAGATCTACTTCCAGATGAAGCAGTACGACAAGGCGATCGCGTACTGGAAGCGCGCACTCGACGCGAATCCGAACCTGGAAGGCCTGAACGTCAACATCGAACTGGCCGAGAAGCTGCTCGCGGAAGTGCGCAAGCATTCGGCCTGAGCGCACCATGCCGCACGAATGGCTGCTGTATGGCGCCACCGGCTACAGCGGCGGCCTGATCGCCCGCGAGGCCGTCCGCCTCGGCCTCGAACCGATCCTGGCCGGCCGCGGCGCGAATGTCCGCGCGCTGGCCGATGAACTCAAGCTCGATGCGCGCGTGTTCGACGTGCGCGACGCCGACGCAACTCGCGCGGGATTGTCCGGTGTCGGGCTCGTGCTGAACTGCGCGGGCCCGTTCTCCGCGACCGCCGCGCCGATGATCGCCGCGTGCCTCGACGCGGGCGCGCACTACCTCGACATCACCGGCGAGATTCCGGTGTTCGAGCATGCGCACGCGCAGGACGTGGCGGCGCGTGCGCGCGGCGTCGTGCTGTGTCCCGGCGTCGGCTTCGACGTCGTGCCGACGGATTGCCTCGCCGCGGCGCTGAAGGAAGCGCTGCCCGACGCGACGTCGCTGGCGCTCGGCTTCGACAGCCGCAGCCCGCTGTCGCAGGGGACGGCGAAGACGATGATCGAGGGCCTGCCCGACGGTGGGAAGGTGCGTCGCGACGGCCGGATCGTGAGCGTGCCGCTGGCCGCGTGGGAGCGGCGCGTCGACATGGGTTCCGGCGTCACGACGGCGATCACGATCCCGTGGGGCGACGTCGCCACCGCGTACTACAGCACGGGCATCGGCAACATCGCGTGCTGGCTGGCGGTGCCGCCGCGCCGCGTGAAGGCGCTGCGGCGCCTCAACTACGTGCGGCCGCTGCTGCGCATGCGCTGGCTGCAGCGCTTCATGAAGCGGCGCGTCGAGCGCGGCGCGCGGGGGCCCGACGATTCCCAGCGCACGCGCCTGTCCACCGCCGTGTGGGGTGAAGCGAGCAACGCGGCCGGCCGGACGGTCACGGCGCGCGTGCGCACGGCCAACGGGTACACGCTGACCGTCGACGCAGCGATCGCCATCACGCGAGTCGTGCTCGAACGGCCGCCGGGCGCAGGCGGCTACTTCACGCCTTCGCAGCTGTGCGGCTGGCGCTTCGTGGAAACGCTGCCGGGCTCGGGCCCGGTGCGGTTCAGCTGAGCGCCTTCTAACGCTGGAACGCGTAGACGCTGCCGATGCGCAGTTGCTGCGACAGCTCGTCGAGCGCCCGCCGCGATTCGTCGAGCAGCGCGGGGTCTGCCAAATCTTCCGGCGCGAGCCGGTCGCGATAGTGCCGGCGGATCCACGCGTCCAGCGCGTCGGCGAGCGCGTCGTCGAGAAACACGTTGGCGCGCACGGCGGCGCGCTCGTCGCCGGTCAGCTCGACGCGCAGCCGCAGGCACGCCGGACCGCCGCCGTTGCGCATGCTCTGGCGCAGGTCGAACGTCGCCACTTCGCGGATCGGTCCGCCGCCGGCGACGAGGCGGTCGAGGAAGGCCGCGGCGCGCGCGTTCTCTGCGCACTCGGCCGGCGCGACCAGCAGGAGGCCGCCTTCGCGACGGTCGATCAGCTGGCTGTTGAAAAGATACGTGGCCACCGCATCGGCGACCGGCACGTCGACGTCGCGCACGACGATCGGCGTGAACGCGGGACCGACGGCGCCCGCGAGTTCGGCGAGCACGGCGTTGCCGTCGAGCCACGCGCGCTCGTGGCAGAACATGACCGGACCGTGCCCGACCGCGATGACGTCGTTGTGGAACACGCCGGCGTCGATCGTCGCCGGATGCTGCTGCGCGTACACGGTGCGCTCGGACGCGAGGCCGTGGCGGCGGGCGATCGCGGCGGACGCCTCGCGCGTCTGCCGCGCGGGAAATTTCGCCGGAACCGGACCCGCGCCGATGCCGCGCCGGCCGTAGACGAAGAACTCGACGCCGGGCGCGTCCGGGGCCGCCGCCAACCCCGTGTGGTTGGCGGCACCCTCGTCGCCGGTCTGCGGCGACGACGGCAGCGGATCGTGGACGACGAAGCGGCGCTCGTCGGCGAAGATCGCGCGCAGCACCGCCGTCGTCGTCGGCGCCTCGAGCGCGCGATGGAAGTGCGCGGCCAGGTTGGCCGGCGTGAAGTGCACGCGATGATCGGCGGTGTCGGCGGACGGGCTCACGGTGGCCGCGTTGGCGACCCACATCGCGGCCGCCGACGAGCACGCGGCGAGCAGCACGGGCGCCTCGCGCGCCGCGCGTCCGAGGACGTCGGCATCGCTGCCGGAAAAGCCCATCGCGCGCAACGCGCCAACGGCGGGCCGCTCGTGCGGAGGCAGCACGGCCTGCGGTACGCCGCGGCGCGCCAGCGCGCGCATTTTCGCGAGGCCCTCGAGCGCCGCCGCGCGCGGATTCGCCACCAGGTTCGCGTTGCGCTCGGACGCGAGATTGCCGCGCGCGAGTCCTGAATAGTTGTGCGTCGGCCCCGGGATGCCGTCGAAGTTGAATTCAGTCATCGGTCAGAGGGCGACAACGGCACCGCACGCACCAGATCGCCCTCGGATACGTCGAGCGCGGTCGCAGCATAGGGCATCAGCGGAAAGCGGTCGGCGCGCGCCGGCGCGGCTACGACGATCGCGCGGAAATCGGCGAAGCTGCGGTTGCACACGAGCCAGCGGATGTCGTCGGTCAGGCTGTCCGGCACCGGGTCTTCCTCGCCCAGCGTGACCGGCAACAGCTGCGAACCGCGCACGGCGCGGATGTCGTCGCGGAAGCACTCGAGCGTCGGACCCGCGTCGAAGATGTCGACGTAGCCTTCGTAGCGAAAGCCTTCCTGCTCGAGCATCGCGCGCGCCGGCTCGGTGTCGGCGTGCACGGCCCCGATCGCGTCGCGCGCCGCCTCGGGCAGCAGGTTCACGTACACCGGATGCTTGGGCATCAGCTCCGCGATGAACGACTTCTGCCCGATTCCGGTCAGGTAGTCGGCGGTCGAGTACTCCATCGCGAAGAAATGCCGGCCGAGGCCTTCCCAGAACGGGCTGCGGCCGTCGGCGTCGAGCCGGCCGCGCAGCTCGGCGATCACTTTCGGCGAAAAGCGATCCGCGAACTCGGCGATGAACAGCAGCCGGCACTTGGCGAGCAGCGCGCCGTTCTTGCCGGTCCGGTACGCCTGGTCGAGGAACAGCGAGCACAGCTCCGTGTGGCCGGTGTGGTCGTTGGCGAGGAACAGCGTGGGCGCCACCGTGTATACGGACAGCGCGCGGGACGCGTGGACCAGCGTGCCGACGTGGTAGTTGTACCAGGGCTCCTTCAGCCCGACCGCGGCCTCGATGGCGCTGATGCCGACGACGCGCTCGGGACCCGCCGGCGTCGCGCCGTTGGCCGGGCCGTCGACGAGCACGAACATGTAGCACGCGTCGGCGCGGTCGGCGGTCCCGGCGAACGACGCGAGCGAGCGCTCGATGCGCGACGCCAGCCGTTCCCGGTTCGCGGGCAGCGACGTGAGGCCGGTGCCGGTGCGCTCGGACAGCGCGAGGATGCCGGGCAGATCCGCGCGGGCGATCGGCCGGACGTAGAACATCTACGTCAGACTGCGATTGACCGCCGTCTCCAGCCGGGCCAGGCCTTCCAGGATCTCGTCGAGCGAAATGACGAGCGACGGCGCGATGCGGACGACGTCGGGACCGGCGACGAGCACCATGAGCCCGGCCTCCGCCGACGCGCGCACGACGTCCATCGCCTTGCCCTTCCAGCGCGCGTCGAGCTCGCAGCCGATCCAGACACCTTCGCCGCGCAGGTCGGCGAACACCTTGCGGCGCGCGTTGATCGCCTTCAGCCCTTCCATGAACAGCGCGTGGCGCGCCTTCACGCCGTCGAGCACCTCGGTCGTGTTGATGATGTCGAACACGGCGCCGGCCACCGCGCACGCCAGCGGATTGCCGCCGTACGTCGTGCCGTGGACGCCGACGGTGAACGCGCTCGCGACGTCGTTCGTCGTCAACAGCGCCCCGACCGGAAAGCCGCCGCCCAGGCCCTTGGCGCTCGTCAGGAGGTCGGGGACGATGCCCTTCTGCATGTACGAGAACAGCGCGCCGGTGCGTCCCATGCCGCTCTGGATCTCGTCCAGGATCAGCAGCGCGTTGTGCGCGGTGCACAGCCGCCGCGCCGCGTGCAGGAACTCCGGCGTGCCGGGCGTCATGCCGCCTTCGCCCTGCATCGGCTCCAGGATCACCGCGCAGATCTCGTCGCCGCCCTGCGCGAACTCGCGCTCGAGCGCGGCGACGTCGTTGTACGGGATGTGCGTGAAGCCCGCCGGGTTCGGCCCGAAGCCCGTCGCGTACTTGGCCTGCCCGCCGGCGGTCACCGTGAACAGCGTGCGGCCGTGGAAGGCGTTCAGCGTCGAGATCACGCGGAATTTCTGCTCGCCGTGCCGGTCGCGCGCGTAGCGGCGCGCGAGCTTCAGCGCCGCCTCGTTGGCCTCGGCGCCCGAGTTGCAGAAGAACACGCGGTCGGCGAACGTGTGGTCGACGAGCCGGCGCGCGAGCCGGATCGCCGGCTCATTGGTGAACCAGTTCGACACGTGCCACAGCGTGCACGCCTGCTCGGTCAGTGCGCGGATCATCGCCGGGTGGCAGTGGCCGAGCGACGTCACGGCGACGCCGCTCGCGAAGTCGATGTACATGCGCCCGTCCTGGTCCCAGACGCGCGAGCCTTCGCCGCGCACCGGGATGAACGACGCCGGCGCGTAGACCTGCACCATCAGCTCGTCGAACATCGCGCGCGACACCGGCAGCATCGACGCGGTGGACGGAGCGCTGACCGCATCGCGCCGCGCGGTGGCGGCGACGATGGCCTGGTTGGAGAGCGTGTTCATCGCGGTGCTCGCAGTGGGGTCAGGCCGGCGCCGTGGCGACGACCTGGATCTCGACCTTGTAATCGGGATGGGCGAGCGCGGCCTCGACGGTCGCGCGCGCCGGCGTCTGCCCGGCCACGACCCACGCCTCCCACGCCGCGTTGAGCGCGGGGAAGTCGGCCATGTCCGGCAGAAAGATCGTCGCCGACACGAGGCGGGTCTTGTCGCTGCCGACCTCGCCCAAGAGCCGGTCGATCGACGCCAGCACCTGCTTCGCCTGCGTGGCGAAGTCCGCCTTCGGATCGTCGGCCACCTGGCCGGCCAGGAAGACCAGGCGCTCGCCTGCCGGCGTGACGATCACCGCCTCGGACAGGCGCTTGCCGACGTGACGGCGTTCGATGGGCATGTTGGTATCCTTGAGCAGTGACCGATCCAGGTTTCAATTCTAAGGGCAAATGACCGCGCGACTCGCACTGGCGGTAGCGGCGATTGCGATGTTCGTCGCCGTGGCGCTGGGCGCGTTCGGCGCGCACGCGCTGAAAGGCCGGCTGACGCCGGACCTGCTGGCGGTCTGGCAGACGGCCGTCGCCTACCACGCGTGGCATGCGCTCGGCCTGTTCGGCGTGGGCCTGCTGCTGCTGCACGGCCCCGGGCGCCCGCTGGCGGGCGTCGCCGGCTGGCTGTTCGTCGCCGGGATCGTGCTGTTCTCGGGCAGCCTCTATGCGCTCGCGCTGACCGGCCTCCGCGGCCTTGGCGCCGTGACGCCTTTCGGCGGCGTGGCGTTCCTGGCCGGGTGGGCGGCGCTGGCGTGGAGCGTCATCAGGGCGTGAGCGCGCCCGATCAGTCCACTTTCGCGCCGGATTCCTTGACCACCTTCTGCCATTTGGCGGTCTCCGCCGCGATGTGTCGCGCGAAGTCGTCGGGCGTGAGCCCGCCGGCGACGATCGCGCCCTGCGACGCCAGCTTCTCCTTCGCCTCCGGCGTCGCCAGCCACTTCGCGACCTCGCCGTTGAGCTTCGCGACGATGTCCTTCGGCGTGCCGGTCGGCGCCAGCAGCCCGAACCACGACGACGCCTCGAAGCCGGGAAGGCCGGACTCCGCGACGGTCGGCACGTCGGGCAGCGCCGACGACCGCTGCGCGCTGGTCACCGCGAGCGCGCGCAGCTTGCCCGCCTTGATCTGCGGCAGCGCGGACGGCAGGTTGTCGAACATCAGCTGCACCTGTCCACCCATCAGGTCCACCAGTGCCGGCGCGCTGCCCTTGTACGGAATGTGCGCCATTTGCACGCCGGTCGTCGTCTTGAACAGCTCGCCGGCCAGGTGGATCGACGTGCCATTTCCCGACGACGCGAAGTTGAGCTTGCCCGGATTGGCCTTGCCGTAGGCGATCAGCTCCTGCACCGAGTTGACGGGCAGGGACGGGTTGACCACCAGCACGTTGGGCACGCCGGCGACGAGGATGACCGGCGCGAAGTCGCGCACGTGGTCGAACGGCATCGACTTGTACAGGCTCGCGTTGATCGCGTGCGTGCCGACCGTTCCCATCAGCAGCGTGTAGCCGTCCGGCGGCGACTTCGCGACGAGCTCGGCGCCGATGTTGCCGCCGGCTCCGGGACGATTGTCGACGACCACCGGCTGGCCCGTCGTTTCCGTGAGCTTCTGCGCCACGGCGCGCGCCAGGATGTCGGTGGTGCCGCCCGCCGGGAACGGCACGACGATCCGGATCGGCTTGTTCGGATACGGCGCCTGCGCGTTCGCCGTCGCCGCGACTGACGCGAACGCGGCCATCGCCGCGTACGCGGCCACCTTGAGTGCGGTGCGGATCATCGGTTTCCTCGTGGTCGTCGCCGGTGGCCGGCGAACGGGTTGTCCGTGCGCGCGAACCGCGTCAATCGACTTTCGCGCCGGATGCCTTCACGATCCGCGCGTACTTGGCGAGCTCGGCCGAGATGAACTGCGCGAACTGCTCGGGCGTGTTCGGCGAGGGCTCGGCGCCGTCCGCGACGATCTTCGCGCGCACGTCCGGCGAATTGAGGATCTTCGTGACGTCGGCGTTCCACTTGGCGACGATGTCCTTCGGCGTGCCGGCCGGCGCGAAGAAGCCGTACCACGTGGAAATGTCGAAGCCCGGCAGGCCGGCCTCGGCCATCGTCGGCAGGTCCGGCACCAGCGGCGATCGTTGCGCCGTGGTCACCGCGAGCGCCTTCAGCTTGCCGGCCTTCACCTGCGCCATCGCGTTGGCCAGGTTGTCGAACATGAACTGCGTGTCGCCGGCGAGCAGCGCCTGCGTGGCCGGCGCGCCGCCCTTGAACGGAACGTGCACGGCGTCGGTGCCGGTCTCGACCTTGTACAGCTCGCCGGCCAGATGTCCACCGCTGCCGATGCTGCCCGAGCCGAACGACAGCTTGCCGGGATTGGCCTTGGTGTAGGCGATGAATTCCTTGACGTTGGCCACCGGCGACGACGCGTTGACGACGAGCACGTTCGGTGTGACGGCGATCAGCGTGATGGGGACGAAGTCCTTCGCCGCGTCGTACGGCATCGTCCGGTACAGGCTCGGATTGACCGCGTGCGTGGACAGCGCGCCCATCAGGATCGTGTAGCCGTCCGCCGGCGATTTCGCGACGAAGTCCGCGCCGATGTTGCCGCCGGCGCCCGGCTTGTTGTCCACAACGACCGATTGTCCCCACATCTCGGACAGTTTTTGCGCGATCAGGCGGCCGGCGATGTCGAGCGAGCCGCCCGGCGGAAACGGCACGACCATCTTCACCGGCCTGGCCGGATAGGACTGGGCGGCGACCGGCGCCGCAGCGGCGCCCAGAACCATCCCGGCGCCGACGGCCAGCGCGACCCGGCCGCTGCGGCGCAAGAATTCGGTAACACGATGTAACGGGACGGTCACGCCGGAACTCCGCGAAAGGGGAGCATTCGCATCATTTTAGCAAGGACGCGGCCCGCGCCCGTCCCGTCGAAGGCGCCACGTTTGGCGGGTTGCGGCGGGTGCGCGCATAATCACCTGTTGCCTTTGACCCGAGCGGCCGGTCGCGCAGCCGGCACTCGACCGGTCGCGAACCGAAGCCGTCCGCCATTCGATGAAGAAAGCCGTTGCCGTCGTCACCGCCGTAGCCTTTGCCGCCGCCGCCGCCGGCGGCGGCTACTGGTTCGGCACGCAGTACAAGCCCGCGCAGCAGGCCGGCGGCGGCGCGCCCGCGCCGGGCCAGGCCAAGGGCGGCGCCGGTCCGCAGGCGGGCGGCCCGCAGGCGACCACCGTCGAAGTGACGCGCGTGGAAAAGGCGCCGATGCCGCAGTCGATTACCGCCGTCGGCAGCCTGCGCTCCGACGAGTCGATCACGCTGCGTCCGGAGACCGCCGGCCGCATCAACGCGATCACGTTCCAGGAAGGCCAGCGCGTCGCCAAGGGCGTGCCGCTGGTGAAGCTCGACCCGGCGATACCGGAGGCCGAAGTGCAGCAGGCGCGCGCGAACCTCACGCTGGCCAAGGCCAAGTTCGACCGCGCGGTGGACCTCGCGAACCGCAACTACATTTCCGGACAGGCGAAGGACGAGGCCGAGAACAACTACAAGGTCGCCCAGGCCGCGCTGCAGCTGGCCGAGGCGAAGCTCGCGAAGACCGACATCCGGGCGCCTTTCGCCGGGATCATCGGTCTGCGGTCCGTATCGGTCGGCGACTACGTGAAGGAAGGCGCCGACCTCGTCAACCTCGAGTCGATCGATCCGTTGAAGATCGACTTCCGCGTGCCCGAGACCTACCTGCGCCAGGTGCAGGTAGGCCAGACGCTGCAGGTCACGCTCGACGCGATGCCCGGCAGCACGTTCGACGGCCGCGTCGTCGCCGTGAACCCGCTGGTCGATGCCGCCGGGCGCTCGGTCGTCATCCGCGCGCAGGTGCGCAACCAGGACACGTCGCTGCGCCCCGGCATGTTCACGCGCGTGCGGCTCATCACCAAGGAGCAGGCCGACGCGCTGGTCGTGCCCGAGCAGGCGCTGATGCCGCAGGGCAACGAGCAGTACGTGTTCAAGGTCGTCGACGGCAAGGTGATCCGCGTGAAGGTCGAGACCGGCCAGCGGCGCGACAGCAAGGTCGAGGTCGTCGCCGGGCTCAACGCCGGCGACACCGTCGTCACCGCGGGCCAGCTCAAGATCCGCGACGGCTCCCCGGTCCGCATCGCCGGCGCCGAGGCCAAGGGACCGGCGCAGGCGCAGTCGCCGGCGCCGGCCGGCACTTCCGTCCCGGCCGACACCGCCGGCGTGAGCCCGATCGCGCCCGCCAACGCGGGCCCGGTGAAGGCGGACGCCCCGCCGGCGCGGCCGCCGAAGAGCTGACCCGCCCCACCGTGCTCCTGCGAGCGAGACGATGACGCTGCCCGAGATATGCATCAAGCGGCCGGTGTTCGCGACCGTGCTGTCGCTGATCATCCTGCTGATCGGGCTGATCAGCTACCAGCGGCTGTCGGTGCGCGAGTATCCGCGGATCGACGAGCCCGTCGTCAGCGTCAACACGACGTACCGCGGCGCGTCGGCGGAGGTCGTCGAGTCGCAGGTCACGAAGATCCTCGAGGATTCGCTCTCCGGCATCGAGGGCGTCGAGATCATGACGTCGCAGAGCCGTTCGGAGCGCAGCCAGATCAACGTGCGCTTCCGGCTGTCGCGCAGTCCCGATTCCGCCGCGGCGGACGTCCGCGACAAGGTTTCTCGCGTGCGCGCCAAGCTGCCCGACGCCGTCGACGAGCCGGTGATCGCCAAGGTCGAGGCGGACTCGCAGCCGATCATCTACATCGCGGTGGAGGCGGGCTCGCTGACGCCGCTCGAGGCCTCCGACTACGTCGCCCGCTACATCAAGCCGCGGATGTCGGTGCTGCCCGGCGCCGCCGACGTGCGGATCTTCGGCGAGCGGCAGGTGTCGATGCGCATCAACATCGACCGCACGCGCCTCGCCGGCTACAAGCTGACGGTGCAGGACGTCGAGGACGCGATCCGCCGCCAGAACGCCGAGATCCCCGCGGGCCGCATCGAGTCGACGTCGCGCGAATTCACCGTCGTCGCCGAGACGGACCTGCAGACGCCCGAGCAGTTCGGCCAGATCATCATCGCCAACGTCGGCGGCTACCCGGTGCGCATCCGCGACGTCGGCACCGCCGCCGTCGGCGCGCTCGACGACCGCACGATCTCCCGCTACAACGGCAAGCCTTCGCTCAACATCGGCGTGATCAAGCAGGCGGTCGCCAATCCGCTCGAGCTGTCGCAGGGCGTGCGTGCCGAAGTCGAAAAGATCAATCAGAACCTGCCGTCGGGCATGAAGCTGGTCGTCGCGTACGACACGTCCGTGTTCATCGACCGCTCGATCTCGTCGGTGTTCGAGACGATCGTCGAGGCGATCGTCCTCGTCGTCCTCGTCATCTTCTTCTTCCTGCGCAGCCTGCGCGCCACGATCATCCCGATCGTCACGATCCCCGTCTCGCTGATCGGCGCGTTCGGGCTCATGTACGCGTTCGGGTTCACGATCAACACGCTGACGCTGCTCGCGATGGTGCTGGCCATCGGCCTCGTCGTCGACGATGCGATCGTCGTGCTCGAGAACATCTTCCGGCACATCGAGGAAGGCATGCCGCGGAAGGCGGCGGCGATGCAGGGCTCGAAGGAGATCGCCTTCGCCGTGATCGCGATGACGCTGACGCTCGCCTCGGTGTTCGCGCCGCTCGCCTTCGCCACCGGCCGCACGGGCCGCCTGTTCATCGAGTTCGCGCTGACGCTGGCCGGCGCGGTGATGGTGTCCGGCTTCATGGCGCTGACACTGACGCCGATGATGTGCTCGCTGCTGCTCAAGCACCAGTCCAAGCATTCGTGGATCTACAACAAGATCGAGCAGGGCTTCGACGCGTTCACCGACGGCTACCGCTGGCTCCTCACCGCCGCGCTGCGCGAACGCTGGGTGGTCGTGCTGGGCTGGCTCATCACGCTCGTCGCCGGCGCCACGCTGTTCATGGTTCTCAAGTCGGAGCTCTCGCCGATCGAGGACCGCGGCGTCGTCTTCGGCCTGGTGACCGCGCCGCAGGGTTCCACGCCGCAGTACACGTCCGACCAGCTGAAGCCCATCGAGGAGTTCTACAGCCAGGTGCCGGAAGCGTATGCGTTCACGACGATCTCGGGATTCCCCACGGTGGTGGACGGCAACGCGGTGCTGCGGCTGAAGCCGTGGGAAGAGCGGAAGAAGAAGCAGCAGCAGATCGCCGACGAACTGCGCCCGAAGTTCGCCGCGATCCCGGGCGCGCTGGCGTTCCCGATCAATCCGCCGTCGCTCGGGCAGAGCTTCCGTTCGACGCCGATCGAATACGTGATCATGGCGCAGGTGCCGTACGCCGAGCTGCAGCGCATGGTCGACCGCTTCCTGGACGAGGCGCGCAAGGTGCCGGGCGTGCAGAACCTGCAGACGGACCTGCGGCTCAACACGCCGGAAGTCCGCGTCAATCTCAATCGCGACAAGCTGGGCGACATCGGCGTCAACGTCGACACGATGGGGCGCACGCTGGAAACGATGCTCGGCGGCCGCCAGGTCACGCGCTTCAAGCGCGACGGCGAGCAGTACGACGTCATCGTGCAGGTGGCGCCGCTCGACCGCACGACGCCGGCCGACATCAGCGAGATCTACGTGCGGGCGCGCGACGGCGGCATGGTGCAGCTCGCCAATCTGGTCGACGTGAGGGAAGGGGTGGCGCCGCAATCGCTCAACCACTTCCAGCGGCTGCGCTCGGTCAAGGTGACGGGCACGCTGCTGCCCGGCTACACGATCGACGAAGCGCTGAAGGCGTTCGACAACGTCGCGAAGACGACGCTGGGCGGCGCCGCGCAGACGAGCCTCGACGGCCAGTCGCGCGAGTTCCGGGCCTCCGGCAGCGAAATCTACTTCGTGTTCGTGCTCGCGCTGATGTTCATCTACCTGGTGCTGTCCGCGCAGTTCGAGAGCTTCGTCGCGCCGTTCGTCATCATGCTGTCGGTGCCGCTTTCGATGACCGGCGCGCTGTTCGCACTGTGGCTGACCGGCGGCACGCTCAACATCTACAGCCAGGTCGGGCTCATCACGCTGGTGGGCCTCATCACCAAGCACGGCATCCTGATCGTCGAGTTCGCGAACCAGCTGCGCGCCAAGGGAGAGGACATGATGACGGCCGTCGTCGACTCCGCGACGCTGCGGCTGCGCCCGATCCTGATGACGACGGGCGCGATGGTGCTGGGCTCGGTGCCGCTGGCGCTGGCCACCGGCGCCGGCGCTGAGTCGCGCACGCAGATCGGCTGGGTCATCGTCGGCGGCATGTCGTTCGGGACGCTGCTCACGCTGTTCGTGGTGCCGGTCGCCTATACGCTGCTGGCGCGCAGGGCGCACGTCGAGGCGCACGGCATCGACGTGAACGCGCCGCCGCCCGCGCCCGCAGGGCACCACGCGCCGGCGCCCGGTCACGCCGACTGACGGCGAATACCTGCAGGAAACGGCGGCGGCAGGACGACTGCCGCCGCTGTCGCATTTGACTTAGAATCGCAAAAAAGAACAGGCAGACTGCCCGATCACACGGGTCACGAGGAGGGTTCATGAAGCATTCCGTTTCCGGCTTCGCGCGCGGCGCGCTCGCCGTCGCGTTGTTCGGCGTCGCGCTGTCCGCGAGCGCGCAGACCGAGATCCAGTTCTGGCACTCGATGACCGGCGCGCTGGGCGACCGCGTCGGCGACCTCGCCAAGCGCTTCAACGACAGCCAGAAACAGTACAAGGTCGTGCCGGTGTTCAAGGGCACGTATCCGGAGTCGATGGCGGCGCTGGTCGCGGCCACGCGCGCCGGTAACCCGCCGCACGTCGTGCAGATCTTCGAGGTCGGCACGGCGACGATGATGGCGTCGGGCAAGGCGATCAAGCCCGTCTACGAAGTCATGGCGATGGGCGGCCAGAAGTTCGACTCGAAGTCGTATGTTCCGGCGGTCGCAGGCTACTACTCGACGCCGGACGGGCGGATGCTGTCGTTCCCGTTCAACAGCTCGACGGTCGTGTTCTACTACAACAAGGACGCGTTCCAGAAGGCCGGGCTCGATCCCAACAACCCGCCGAAAACCTGGCCGGCGGTCGCGGCCGCCGCCGCGAAGCTCAAGGTCGCCGGCGAGAAGTGCGCGTACACGACCGGCTGGCCGTCGTGGGTGCAGTTCGAGACCTTCAGCGCGTGGCACGACCTGCCGTTCGCGTCGAAGCAGAACGGGTTTGCCGGCTCGGACGCGCGCCTCGAGATCGTCAACCCGCTGCAGATCAAGCACATCGAGAACCTCGTCGACTGGTCGAAGAAGGGCTATTTCACGTACGGCGGCCGCACCAACGAGGCCGAGTCGAAGTTCTATTCCGGCGAATGCGCGATGCTGACGTCGAGTTCCGCCGCGTACGCGAACGTCAAGCGCAACGCGAAATTCCAGTTCGGCATCGCGCCGCTGCCGTACTACCCCGACGCGCCGGGCGCGCCGCAGAACACGATCATCGGCGGCGCGTCGCTGTGGGTGATGAACGGCAAGAAGCCGGACGAGTACAAGGGCATCGCGAATTTCTTCTCGTTCCTGTCGCGGCCGGAGATCCAGGCGCAGTGGCACCAGGAGACCGGCTACCTGCCGATCACGATGGCCGCGTACGACATCACGAAGAAGTCGGGGTTCTACGAGAAGAACCCGGGCACCAACGTGTCGGTCGAGCAGATGATCGTGAAGACGACCAAGAACTCGCGCGGCGTTCGGCTCGGCAACTTCGTGCAGGTCCGCGACGCGATCCAGGAGGAGCTCGAGGCGGCGCTGGCCGGCAAGAAGACCGCGAAGGAGGCGGTGGAGACGGCGCAGAAGCGCGGCAACGAGATCATCGAGCGCTTCAACAAAGCAAACAAAGGTTAGTACGTCGTCCGGAAGTACTTTGGACGACGCACTAACTCGGCAGGATCGAGCGTCGCGTGGGCGACGCTCATCCTGCCGTGGGTCCCCGGCTCCGTGGCGGTGAATTCGGTGTCCCGTCACCTGGAGCCCTCGACGGCGGTGTCATCCCGAGCGCAGCGAGGGACCTGCTTTTCGGCGGCATCCCGCTGACTGATCGACGATGGAAAAGCGCGCCCGCTTCCAGTCCCGCTGGCTGCCGTACGCGCTGGTTGCGCCGCAGATCGCCATCACGCTGGTCTTCTTCTTCTGGCCGGCGGGCCAGGCGGTCTGGCAGTCGCTGCTGCTGCAGGACGCTTTCGGCGCCAACACCGAGTTCGTCTGGTTCGACAACTTCAAGGACCTCTTCCGCAACGGCGACTACCTCAACTCGGCGCGGATCACGCTCGTGTTCTCGGTCGCCGTCACCGTGCTCGGCCTGACGATCTCGCTGGTGCTGGCCGCATTCGCCGACCGCGTCTACCGCGCGGCGGCCGTGTACAAGACGCTGCTGATCCTGCCGTACGCGGTCGCGCCGGCGGTCGCCGCCGTGCTGTGGCTGTTCCTGTTCAGCCCGACGCTGGGCCTCGTCGCGCATTGGCTGACGCGGATGGGCATCGACTGGAATCCGCTGTTGAACGGCAACGACGCGATGGTCCTCATCATCGTCGCCTCCGTCTGGAAACAGATCTCGTACAACTTCCTGTTCTTCCTCGCCGGCCTGCAGTCGATCCCGAAGTCGCTGATCGAGGCCGCAGCCATCGACGGCGCGGGGCCGGTGCGGCGGTTCGTCACGATCGTCTTCCCGCTGCTGTCGCCGACGACGTTCTTCCTGCTCGTCATCAACATCATCTACGCGTTCATCGAGACGTTCGCGATCGTCGACGCGGCGACCGGCGGCGGCCCGGCGCGCGCGACCGAGACCCTCGTGTTCAAGGTCTACTACGACGGCTTCAAGGGCCTCGACCTGGGAGGCTCCGCCGCGCAGTCCGTCGTGCTCATCGTCATCCTGGTCGCGCTGACCGTCGCGCAGTTCCGGTTCGTCGAGCGCAAGGTCCAGTACTGATGATCGAGAACCGCCGCTGGCTGACCGTCGTCTCGCACCTGGTGCTGGTGCTGGGCGTGGCCGTCGTCGCGCTTCCGCTGTACGTCACGTTCGTCGCGTCGACGCTCACGGCCGAGCAGGTGCTGGAGGCGCCGATGACGATGATCCCGGGCGACCGGTTGCTCGACAACTACGCGCAGGTGCTGGTCGGCGGCTCGGAGAAGCTGTCGGCGGCGCCGGTCGGCCGCATGATGTTCAACAGCCTGGTCAGCGCGCTGGTGATCGCGATCGGCAAGATCGCCATCTCGCTGCTGTCCGCGTTCGCGATCGTCTACTTCCGCTTCCGGTTCCGCACGCTGTTCTTCTGGATGATCTTCGTCACGCTGATGCTGCCGGTCGAGGTGCGGATCCTGCCGACGTTCAAGGTCGTGTCCGACCTCGGGATGCTCGACACCTATGCGGGACTGACGATCCCGCTGATCGCGTCGGCGACGGCGACGTTCCTGTTCCGCCAGCACTTCCTGACGATCCCCGACGAGCTGGCCGAGGCGGCGCGCATCGACGGCGCCGGGCCGCTGCGGTTCTTCTGGGACGTCGTGTTGCCGCTGTCGCGGCCGATCATCGCGGCGCTGTTCGTGATCCTGTTCATCCTGGGCTGGAACCAGTACCTGTGGCCGCTGCTGGTGACCACGCAGGAATCGATGTACACGACGGTGATCGGCATCAAGCGGATGATCGCCGGCGGCGACGCCGCGACCGAGTGGCACCTGGTCATGGCGACGGCGATCCTCGCGATGCTGCCGCCGGCGCTGGTCGTCCTGCTGATGCAGAAGTGGTTCGTCAAGGGCCTGGTGGACGCCGAAAAGTGAACACGGACGACGTCGATCCGGTGGCCGCCCGCGTCGCGCGCGATCGCGACGTGCTGCTGCGGCTGTTGTCGGTCACGGCGTCGCTCGCCGGGCTGTGCATCGCGGCGCTCGGCTTCCTCGAGGCCAGCGATCGTCCCGCGCTCGAGAACTCGTACGCGGACGAGTTGATCGCGATCGACGCGCTGCTGTTCGTCGGCTGCGTCTACCTGATCCTCTGGGCGCTGCGCACGCGATCGCCGGTGAAGGCCCACCGGCTTTCGCGCGTGGTCGACGTCGTCTTCCTGTTCGCGCTGACGTCGCTGCTGCTCGCCGCCGCGTACATCATCTACTGGGTGCTGTGACCATGGCTCGCGTCGAATTCCGCAACGTGCGCAAGAGCTATGGCGCGCTCGAGGTGATCCACGGCGTCACAACCGACGTCGCCGACGGCGAATTCATCGTCATCGTCGGACCGTCGGGCTGCGGCAAGTCGACGCTGCTGCGGATGGTTGCCGGGCTCGAGGCGATCACGTCCGGGGAGATCGCCATCGGCGAGCGCGTCGTCAACGCGCTGGAGCCGAAGGACCGCGACATCGCGATGGTGTTCCAGAACTACGCGCTGTACCCGCACATGAGCGTGTTCGACAACATGGCGTACGGGCTCAAGATCCGCGGCTTCGCGAAGGACGACATCAAGGCGCGCGTCGACCGCGCGGCAGAGATCCTGGAGCTTGGCCCGCTGCTCGCGCGCAAGCCGCGCGACCTTTCGGGGGGGCAGCGGCAGCGCGTCGCGATGGGCCGCGCGATCGTCCGCGAGCCGGCGGTGTTCCTGTTCGACGAGCCGCTGAGCAACCTCGACGCCAAGCTGCGCGTGCAGATGCGCTTCGAGATCCAGACGCTGCACCGGCGTCTCGGCACGACCAGCCTGTACGTCACGCACGACCAGGTCGAGGCGATGACGCTCGCGCAGCGGATGATCGTGATGAACGCCGGGCGCGCCGAGCAGATCGGCACGCCGATGGACGTCTACCGCGACCCGGCGTCGCTGTTCGTCGCCGGCTTCATCGGCTCGCCGGCGATGAACTTCCTGCCCGCGAAGGCGGACGGCGGCAACCGGTTCGCGCTGCTGGCCGGCGGCGCGGTGACGGCCGCGGCCGGCGCCGCCGCGGGCACGGCGGTCACCGTCGGCATCCGGCCGGAGCACCTGCGGCCGGTGGACGCGGCCGCGGCGATGTTCGCGGGGCCGGTGGAAATGGTCGAGCAGCTGGGCGCCGATTCGCTCGTCCACCTGGGGCACGGCGCCGGGACGATCATCGCGCGCGTCGAGCAGGGCCACGCCGCGGCGGTCGGCGACACGCTGCACGTCGCGGCGAGGCCCGACCACGTGTTCCTGTTCGACAGCGCGACCGGAGGCCGACTGCGATGAACGTTGCACTTCCCCCCTGGCCGTACCCGCCGCTGTGCGCGCACCGCGGCGCCGGCAAGCTCGCGCCGGAGAACACGCTGACGGCGATGCGCGTCGGCCACGCGCACGGCTACGCGATGGTCGAGTTCGACGTGAAGCTCGCCGCCGACAACGTGGCGTTCCTGCTGCACGACGCGACGCTCGAGCGCACGACCAGCGGCCGCGGCCGCGCCGACGCGCTGATGTGGCGCGACCTGTCGCGGCTGGACGCCGGCGGCTGGCATTCCGCCAAGTATGCGGGCGAGATGCTGCCGACGTTCGCGGCGATCGCCCGCTGGGCGCGCGCGCACGGCGTCGCGTGCAACGTCGAGATCAAGGCGACGCCGGGCCGCGAACGGGAAACGGGCGCCGCCGTCGCGCTGGACGCGCTGTCGCTGTGGCGCGATGCCGCGGTTCCGCCGCTGCTGTCGTCGTTCGACGAGGCCTCGCTCGAGGCGGCGCGCGACGTCGCGCCCGCGCTGCCGCGGGCGCTGCTGCTCGACGACCTTCCCGCCGACTGGCTCGCCCGGCTGGAGCGCCTCGCATGCGTTGCGCTCGACCTCGATCACGAGAAGCTGACGCGCGAGATCGTCGCCACCGCGCACGGCCGCGGCTATCGCGTCCTGTGCTTCACGCCCAACGATCCGGGACGCGTCGCGACGTTGCGCGCCTGGGGCGTGGACACCGTCATCACCGACGCGATCGACGCCATCCCCGCCACCGGGTAGCGCGCGTCACGCCGCTTCGCGCACGTACGTCCCCGGCGCCGGCTCCAGCGGCGGATGCGCATCGCTGCCGGTGCCTTTCGGCGCCGGGCGCCGCGGCCCGCCGTATCCGGCGATCCACGCGTACCAGTGCGGCCACCAGCTGCCGGGCACCGATTCGGCGCGCGCAAACCAGTCGTCCGGCGCGTCCGTGAGCAAATCGTTGGTCCAGTAGTTGCGCTTCGGCGGCTGCGGGGGATTGATGACGCCGGCGATGTGGCCCGACGCGCCGAGCACGAACGTCGCGTCGCCGCTGACCAGCGTCGTGGTGCTGTACGCGGAACGCCACGGCACGATGTGGTCGTCGCGCGACGCGTACACGTACGTCGGCACGGCGATCTTCGACAGGTCGACCGGCACGCCGGCCATCGTCAGCGCCGACGGCACGCGCAGCCGGTTGTCGAGATAGAGGTTGGTCAGGTAGAACACGTACATCGGACCCGGCAGGTTCGCCGAGTCGCCGTTCCAGTACAGGAGGTCGAACGCCGGCGGCGTCTCGCCCTTCAGGTAGTTGCCGACGACGTAGTTCCACACGAGCTCGTTCGCGCGCAGGCTCGCGAACGCGGAAGCGAGTTCGCTGCCGTGCACGCGCTGGCCGGCCATGAGCTGCGCCTCGCGCGCCGCCAGGAACTCGCGCGACACGTAGACGCCGATCTCGCCGGGGTCGGTGAAGTCGAGCATCGTCGTCAGCAGCGTCGCGCTGGCGACGGCGTGCTCCTTGCGTGCGGCCATCACGGCCAGCGAGCACGCGAGCAGGGTCCCGCCGACGCAGAAGCCGAGCGTGTTGACGGTCCGGCTGTCGGTGATCTCCTGCGCGACGCGGATCGCCGTCAGCGCGCCGCGCTCGATGTAGTCGTCCCACGTCAGGTGTCCCAGCTCGGGCGGGATGTTGCGCCACGAGACGACGAACACCGTGTGCCCCTGCGCGACCGCGTGCGCGACGAACGAGTTCGCGGGCGAGAGGTCGAGGATGTAGTACTTGTTGATGCACGGGGGCACGACGACCAGCGGCCGCCGGTGCACGGTCGGCGTCGTCGCGTCGTACTGGATCAGCTCGATCAGCTCGTTGCGGAACACGACGCTGCCCGGCGTCGTCGCCAGGTTGCGCCCGACGGCGAACGCGCGCTCGTCGGTCATCGTGATCCGGCCCTTCTGCGCGTCGTCGGCGAGGTTGCGCAATCCCTGCACGAGGCTCGCGCCGTCGGTGGCGAGCGCGCGCGCGAGCACGTCCGGATTGGTCGCCGCGTAATTGGTCGGCGCGATCGCGTCGACGTACTGGCGGGTGGCGAACTCCAGGCGCTTCTTATCCGCGGCGGGCAGCGGCGCGAGGCGCGCGAGCTGCCGCAGGTAGTCGGCGTAGAGCAGGTACGACTGCATGAGCAGCGAGAAATACGGCTGCTCGCGCCACGCGGCGGCATGGAAGCGCCGATCGCCCGGCGCGGGCGCGACCAGTTCGGGCAGCTTGCCGCCCGCCGCCGGCGCTTCGAGCGCGGCGGACCACAACGCCTGCGCGCGCTTCTGGAACTGGGCGTTCACCTCGGCCACCGCGGCGGGCGTGTCGCCGGTGACGGACGCGACTTCCGACGCGACGGCGTCGACCGCCCGCGACGACGTCTCGAGCGTGCCGCGCCACCAGTCGGTCCATGCCTGCTGCGCGAGCTGCCACTGCGAGGCGAGCTCGGACCAGACGTGCGGATCGCGGGGATCGAGAGGGGCCATGGGGCGGCGCGGGACTTCGTTCGTCCCGGATGGTAGCGTGAGCGCGCGTGGTACTCAACGCGCGCGGCGCACGATTTCAGTGCTCGAGCAGCACGTGGACGGCGACGATGACCGCGACGCCAAGTCCGATCGCGACCATCTGGCGCGCCGTTTCCGCGGGCTCGGCGCGCCGATGCAGGCTCGGGATGAGGTCGGCCACCGCGACGTAGAGCAGGCTCGCCGCGGCGATCGCGAGCACCGTCGGCAGTATCCGTTCCATGCCGGCAAGTGCTACGTACCCGGCGAGCGCACCGGCCAGCGTCGCCGCGCCGGCCGCCATGTTGTACGTGAACGCGCGTTCACGCGAGAAGCCCGAATGGATCAGCACGGCGAAGTCGCCGACTTGCTGCGGCACCGCATGCGCGACGATGGCGACCGTCGTCGCGATGCCCAGGCGTCGGTCGGCCAGGAACGCGGCCGCGATCACGATGCCGTCGCAGAAGTTGTGCACGCCGTTGCCGATCAGGATCATGAGCCCCGAGCGGCCGCCGTCGCCGTGCGCGTGCAGCGCGTGGTCGTGTTCCGATTCGTCCTCGTCGTCGCGGTGCTCGTCGTGGCCGTGCGCGTGGCGCCAGAGGACCATCTTCTCCAGCAGGAAGAACACGAGCAATCCGGCCAGCACCGTCGCCATCACGGGCCCCGGCGCGCCGGCTTCGAGCGCGCTCGGCAGCAGTTCGATGAACACGGCGCCCAGCAGCGCGCCGACCGCGAACGAAACCAGGCGCGAGATCCAGCCGGCTGGCAGTGCGAGCGTGGCCGCGGCGGCAAGCGTTGCGAGGATGCCGCCGGCGACTGCGGCGACGACGATGCTGGCGAGTGGCGTCACGGGATGGCGAGGATGCGCCACGCGATCGTCGGCGGTGTCGCGCAACTCGGTTGCATTATAGCAACGCGCCCGCGCCCGACGTCCGGACAATCGCGCAAAGACGACATCGCCGGCACCGCTACTTCATGACGACGTCGGTCAATTCGTCGTCGACGCGCCAGGTGCCGCCCTGGTTCACCAGGATGGCCTCGCCGGTGAGCTTCAGCACGCTCCCCTCGCCGTCGAACAGGATCACCGCCGCGCGGCCGTTGCTCCAGCCCCGGGTGATCCTGACCGACTGCGTGGGGTGCTCCTTCGCCAGGTAGTTCAAGTAGGCGGCGCCCTTGCCCTCCTTGATGGCGCCGGCCTGGATCTTTCGCCCCTCGTCGGACAGCGCGGTTTTCAGCGCGTCGGCGTCGCGCTTCACCAGCGCGTTGTGATAATCGAGGTAGGCCTTGCCGGGCGCGCCGCCGTCCGGCGGCAGCGGCGCGCCGTGATCGTCGGACAGGACCGCAACGTCCATCGTGATGTCGAAGGCACGGCCCGTATCGGTGCCCTTGAGCGTTCCCGCGAGGCGCCCTTTGGCGAGCCTGACCGTCGTGGTGATCCCCATGTTGCCGCCGCAATAGCCGCAGCCGTTGCCGGAGGCGAAGTAGAACGAGTAGCCCTTGTAGTTGCCGTCGGGGCGGAACTCGAAGAAGACCACGCCGATGCCGTTGTCCTTGATGCGCTGGTCGACCGCCCGGCGGCGATCGTGGTACGCGGCAAGCAGGTCCGCGTCCATGTCGGCATTGGTGACGGCGACGACGATGACGTCGCTCCTGTCGATCAGCGACTTCCCGGGAAAGGCGAGCGCGCTCTTGATCGGCAGTGCGACGTCCTTGTTCGTGAACGTCCCCGAGGCCGTGTCCGCAGCCGCCGCGGATCCGACCCAGGCCACCAGTGCAGCCGCAAGGAGAAGCGTCTTCATCGTGGCCTCCCGCCGGTCGACAGTCGCATCCTACTGCCGCGACGCCAGCCACGCGACGAGCGCCATGCGGCCGCCCGCCCTGTCGCGCCGGTACGAGTGGAACCGATCGGCCTGCGTGTGCGTGCACCAGAGTCCGCCGTCGACGTCGACGACGCCGACGGCCGCCAACCGGCGACGCGCGAGCGCCGGCAGGTCGGCCAGCCACTTGCCTTCGCGCAGCGGCGCGAAATGCGACGACGCGCCGGGATCGGCGACGCAGTACGCGTCGAAGACGTCGCGGCCGACCTCGAACGCGCGCGGACCGATCGCCGGCCCGATCCAGCCGACGACGTCGCGAGCGCGGACCGGCATCGCGGCGATCGTGGCTTCGAGCACGCCGGCGGCGAGCCCGCGCCAGCCCGCGTGCGCGACGGCGACGGTGGTGCCGCCGCGATCGGCGAACAGCATCGGCAGGCAATCGGCGGTGCGCACCGTCAGCACGACGTCCTGCCCCTGCGTGACCGCGGCGTCGGCGCGCGGCGGCGCCGCGCGCAGCGCTGCCGCATCGCGCGGATCGACGCGCGCGACGTCGCACCCGTGCACCTGCACGAGCCTGACCGGACCGGACGGCACGAACGCACGCACGTCGCCCGCGTCGTTGCGCGTCGTGAAGAACGCACGCACGTTCGCCGGCCCGTTCCATTGCGGAACGATCCAGTCGAGCCCGGCGTCGGCCAGCGATTGCGCGAGGTTCATGTGACCCCCCCCGAACGGCGCTCCGCGCCGCTCCCCCCCGGGGGGGGGGGCCGCGCCTTGGGGCGGCCCGTCGGCGCTCATCTTTGCCCGGCTGGCGCGCCGGCGGCCGCGCGCAGGTCCGCCATCAGCGCCGCGAAGTCCGCGGGCAGCGGCGACTCCCACGCCATCGGCGCGCGCGTGACCGGGTGCACGATCGACAGCCGCTGCGCGTGCAGCGCCTGGCGCGCGAAGGCACGCAGCGATTCCGGCATCGCCGCGCCCGCGGCGCGCCGTCCACGATAAGTCGGATCGCCGACCAGCGGATGCCCGAGCGCGGTCAGGTGGACGCGGATCTGGTGCGTGCGGCCGGTCTCCAGCCGGCAGCGGACGAGCGTGACGGCGCCGAAGCGCTCGACGACGTCCACGTGCGTGCGCGCCGGCTTGCCGGTGGCGACGACGGCCATCGACGTGCGCTGCGTCGGGTGGCGGCCGATCGGCGCGTCGATCGTCGTCGCTCGCGCCAGGTCGCCGTGCACGAGCGCCAGGTATTCGCGGCGCACGGTGCGCGCGGCCAGCTGGCGGACGAGATCGGTCTGCGCGGTCGGCGTCTTCGCGACCATCATGAGGCCGCTCGTGTCCTTGTCGAGCCGGTGGACGATTCCGGCGCGCGGCAGCGCGGCGTTGGCCGGCGCATGGTGCAAAAGCGCGTTCATCAGCGTGCCGTCGCGGTTGCCGCTGCCCGGATGCACGACGAGTCCCGCCGGCTTGTCGACGACGACGAGCGCCGCGTCCTCGAAGACGACGGCCAGCGGAATCGGCTGTGCGGCGGCTTCGGCGGACGCGGGCCCGGCGAGTTCGGCGACGACCAGCGCCTCGCCTCCGGCCAGCTTGTGCCGGGGCGACTCGACCACGCGCGGGCCGACGCTGACCCGGCCGGCCTCGATCCAGCCCTTCAGGCGGTTGCGCGAATGCTGCGGGAGCAGCCGCGCGAGCGTTTGGTCGAGCCGCTGCCCGGCCGCGTCGGCGGGCGCGGTGAGCCGGTGCACGGGGTCCGCGCCGCGCGGTTGCGCCGGCGGCGTGGGGGCGGCGTTATAATTCGGCATCGACGAAATGTCGCGTACGAAGTCTTGGGTCTCCGATGCCTGCGAATTCCGCTCCCCGTTCGTCCGTGCGCGCGCTGCTGGCCGCCGCGGCGTTCGCGCTCGCGCTCACGGGCTGCGGCCTGTTTCCGGAAGTGAAGGACGAGACCGCGGCGTGGTCGGCGGATCGCCTGTACCAGACCGCGCACGAAGCGATGGTGCAGGGGAATTATATACGGGCGACCAAGCTGTTCGACCAGCTCGAGGCGCGCTTCCCGTACGGACGCTACGCGCAGCAGGCGATCCTCGAGTCCGCGTACGCGAACTGGCGCGGCAACGAGACCGCCGCGGCGATCGCCGCCGCAGACCGGTTCATCCGCACGTATCCGAATCACCCGAACGTCGACTACGCGTACTACCTGAAGGGCCTCGTGCACTTCCGCGAGGACCAGGGAATCCTGGGCTACGTGTACGAGCTCGACCTGGCCGAGCGCGACCCGAAGGAAATGCGCAATTCGTTCGCGGCGTTCAAGGAGCTGACGGCGCGCTTCCCGGACAGCCAGTACTACCAGGACTCGATTGCCCGCATGCGCTACCTGACCAACGCGATGGCGACGTACGAGGTCAACGTCGCGATGTACTACTACCGTCGCGGCGCGTACATCGCCGCCAGCAATCGCGCGCAGGCGTCGCTGCTCGCGTTCCCGCAGACGCCCGCCAACGAGAAGGCGCTCGACGTCATGCGCAACAGCTACGCGAAGCTCGGCATGCCGCAGCTGTCCGAAGACTCGCAGCAGATCCTCGCCAAGACGTTTCCGGAGAGCCGGTACCTCGCGGGCGTGCCGGACAAGCCGTGGTGGAGATTCTGGTCGAACGAGTCGAGCGCGTACGCCGTGCAGCCGACCGGCCAGCTCGCGCAGAAGCCCTGGTGGCAGTTCTGGGACTGACCCGTAGCTTTTCCGGGTCATCCCGAGCGAAGCGAGGGATCCGCAGTTAGCTGTTCGCCGGCCGCAACCCCGCGAGAAACTCCACAGCGTCGGCTTCTTCGCGCGTGCGCCGCATCGGCGGCAGGCTCTGCCAGATGCGCCGCCCGTACGGCTTGTCGGTCAGCCGCGGATCGCAGATCGCCAGTACGCCGCGGTCGGTCTCGGTCCGGATCAGCCGTCCCGCGCCCTGCTTCAGGCTGATCGCCGCCTGCGGCAGCTGCCATGCCATGAACGGGTTGCCGCCTCCGGCGCGCAGGCGTTCAAGGCGCGCGGCGAGCAAGGGGTCGTCCGGCGGCGCGAACGGCAGCTTGTCGATCACGACCAGCGACAGCGCGTCGCCCGGCACGTCCACACCTTCCCAGAAGCTCGCGCTGCCGAGCAGCACGGCATTGCCGAGCTCGCGGAACCGCACGAGCAGCTCCGAGCGCGATCCTTCGCCCTGCACGAGCAGCGGGTACCCAAGTTGCCCGGCTTCGATGGCCGCGGCCAGCCGCTCGCGCGCCTGCGACAGCGCGCGCAGCGTCGTGAACAGCAGGAACGCGCGGCCGCCGCTGGCCTTGATCAGCGGCAGCGCCGCGTCGACGACGGCGTCCGTGTGTTCGCCGGAGTTCGGCGCCGGCAGCCCGCGCGGCACGTACATGAGTCCCTGCGTCGGATAGTCGAACGGGCTGTCCCACGCGCCGGTGGCCGCGTGGTCGAGCCCGAGCTGCGCCGTGTAGTGGGAGAAGTCGCGGCCGACGGCGAGCGTGGCCGACGTGAAGATCCACGCGCGCGCGCTGCCCTCGACCTGCCGCCGCATCAGCGGCGCCACCGACAGCGGCGACGCCTGCAGCGAGAAGCCGTGCGGCGTGACGTCGATCCAGCGGATCCACTCCTGCGCGTCGTCCGGCGAATCGGGAACCGCGTCGGACCCGTCGCGCCAGCGGGCGACCCGCCGGGCCGCCTCGTCGGCGCGGCTTGCGACCTGCGCGATCTCCGCGCCGCGCTCGGCGAAGTGCCCGAGCTCGGTCGCCAGCCGGTCGAGCGTCGCGGCGAGCGCGTCGAGCGCGGCCGCGAATTCCGGATTCGCGAGCGCGACGTCGCGCGTGACCTTGGCCGGCAGCTCGCCGGCGGCGAGCCGCAGCTTGCGGATCGCGGGCGCCAGCTCGATCGCGGCGTCCGGCAGATCGGGCACGTCGCGCGCCGCCGTGCGCGCGACGATCTCGGCGTCGCGCGCGAGCTCGGCCAGCTGGCCGGCCGTCGCCTGCTGGCCGAAGAACAGCGTCGCCGTGTCCGGCAGCTGGTGCGCTTCGTCCAGGATCACCGTGTTGCAATTGGGGAGCAGCTCCGACACGCCCTCGTCGCGCAGCATCACGTCGGCGAAGAACAGGTGATGGTTGACGACGACGACGTCCGCGTCGAGCGCGTCCTTGCGCGCCTTCAGCACGAAGCACGCGGCGTGATGCGGGCAGTTCTGGCCGAGGCAGTTGTCGCGCGTGGACGTGACCAGCGGCCAGATCGTCGCGTTCTCGGGAACGTCGGCCAGCTCCGCACGATCGCCGCGCTCGGACGCACGCGCGAACGCGATGATCTTCGGCAAGTGCCGGACGTCGTCGCGCGACGGCAGCCGGTCGTCGCGCGCCGCGCGCTCCAGGTGGTAGTGGCAGACGTAGTTGGCGCGGCCCTTGAGCAGCGCGACCGTCGCCGGGACCGCGAGCGCGTCGCGGACCAGCGGCAGGTCGCGCTCGAACAGCTGGTCCTGCAGCGTCTTGGTGCCGGTGGAGACGATCACCTTGCCGCCGTACAGCAGCGCCGGCACCAGGTACGCGAACGTCTTTCCGGTGCCGGTGCCGGCCTCGGCGACCAGCTGCCCGCGCGCCGCGATCGCCTGCGCGATCGCCTGCGCCATCGCGAGCTGCTGCGGGCGGAAACGGAAGCCTGGCAGCGCGCGGGAGAGCGTGCCGCCTTCGCGGAAGACCGCGTCCAGCGCGGGATCGGACGGCGGCTCGGCGTCGCTCCGCAGATCCTGGGCGAGTTCCAACAGCGGTCAGTTCGCCTTGGCGGTCGTCGTCGCCTTGGACGGGGCCTTCGCCTTGGGCTTGGGGCTCGAGGCGACGGCGCTCGCCGCGCCGCCGTCCGGCGGCGTGCTGAACGACACGCGCACCGCCTCGATCTTGTAGCCCAGTTCGTCGTACACCTTGAGGATCCGATCCTCGTAGGCGTCGGTGGGCTCGTTGTTCCAGCGCAGGCTGGCCATCGCGTCGAGCCAGAACTGCTGCAGCGCACGCAGGTCGTCGATCGCTTCCTTCCAGCCGGTGGATTCGCGCAGCGCCGCCTGGTACGGCCGCGTGATGTTGATCTTCTGCTTGTCGACGCAGTACTCGCTCTTCGCGCCGTTGACGCCTTCCTGCGCCTTGGGCAACCCGAACTCGATGATCTCGATGCTCTTCACGTGCCGGCACATCGTGTACAGGTGGACGACCGCGTCCAGGTAGCAGTCGAGCCCGGTGTCCGAGTTGTTCGGGCACACGTAGTTGCTGCCGGGGTCGAACTTCTGGGCGGCCGCGGGCGCGGCGAACGGCAGCACGACGGCCACCGAAAGGGCGAAGGCGATGCGCGCGAACATGGCGGAACCTCGTGGATCGTGACGAGCGAACCGCGATGCTACCCTGCGGGCCGCACCCGGGGGAAGTCCGCCGAACGTCGTAGACGCCGCAAAAGAAAACCGCCGGCAGCGCAATGCATGCTGCGGCCGGCGGTCGGTTCGGAGCGGTGCTGCGGTCAGATGGTCACGCCGCCGGAGACCTCGATCACCGCGCCGTTGATGTACGACGCCTCGTCGGACGCCAGCCACGCGTAGGTGTTGGCGATTTCCTCGGGCCTCGCGAGGCGGCCCATCGGCACGCGGTCTTCCATCATCCGCACGACCTTCTCGGGCATCGTGGCCAGGATCGGCGTCTCGACGAAACCCGGGCAGATCGCGTTGGCGCGGATGCCCTTTCGGCCCAGCTCGCGCGCCCACGTCTTGACCATGCCGATCACGCCGAACTTGGTCGCCGCGTAGTTGGTCTGGCCGAAATTGCCGTAGATGCCGACGATCGACGACGCGTTGAGGATGCAGCCGGAGTTCTGCGCCAGCATGATGTCGACGACGGCCTTCGTGCAGTTGTAGACGCCCTTCAGGTTGACGTCGATAACCCGGTCGAACTGGTCTTCGCTCATCTTCTTGAACTGCGCGTCCTGGACGATGCCGGCATTGTTGACCAGCGTGTCGATGCGTCCCCACTTGGCCATGACGCCTTCGACCATGGCCGCGATGCTTTCCTTGTCCGTGACATCGACGCGGAAGCCGGCCGCCTCGCCGCCGGCCGCCTCGACCTTGGCGACGGTCTCCCTGACCGTGTCCAGGTTGATGTCGCAGACCGCGACCTTGGCGCCTTCCTTGGCGAACTTGAGCGCCGTTGCTTCGCCGATACCCTGGCCGGCGCCGGTGATGATCGAGACCTTGCCCGTCAGTCGCATGGTGTCCCTTTGTTGGTGCACGTAGTCTTGCTGTGCCCCGTCCGGGGGCCCCGAACGGTCGCTAAACTGTCCAAATATAGCCGCCTTTGATGCGTCGCACAAGGTCAATTCACGATTAGTTTGCAATTTTGCGGTTAGTGTTCACTTTCTCATTTATTTGCATAAAAACAACAGGTTGAACGCTTGACAGTGCGCGTCGATTGGCGGCGTGCCGGCCGTATTGCGGCCGCCGGGCGGCCGTCGATGCTGCGCGGTCATGGTGCATTGCGGGCGAACGCCCGCTCAACCGGCGGGCAGCCAGTGGACGACGGTCAGCTCGAGCGAACGCTCGCCCTGCCACTCGTTGACGTCGGGCCGGAACGCGATGCGGATCCGCGGCGGCAGCGGGCCGGACTCCCCGAACAGGATCGCCGAATAGCGCCGGCCGCCGCGCTCCAGCGCCAGCTTTGTGTGCTTGCCGCCGACGATCCGGGCGCCGCGGACGTCGAACGTGTCGTCGAACGTCGGCGCCGGGAAGCCCTGGCCCCAGACCCGGTCGCGCAGCGACTGGGCGAGGTCGAGCGTCAGCTCGTCGGCGGCGAGCTCGCCGTCGGTCTCGCAGGTCCTCGCGAGCTGCGCGGGGGTAAGCTGGTCGCGGGCGATCGCCTCGAACGCGTCGCGGAACGCCGGCAGCGCGGACTCGGCCAGCGACAGGCCGGCCGCGTACGCATGGCCGCCGAATTTCGCCAGCATGCCGGGCGCGCGCTTGGCGACCAAGTCCAGCGCGTCGCGCAGGTGGAAGCCGGCGATGGACCGGCCGGACCCGCGCAGTTCGCCGGCACCGGCGCGCGCGAACACGATCGTCGGCCGATGGAACCGGTCCTTGATCCGGGCGGCGACGATGCCGACGACGCCATGGTGCCAGTCGGGCCGGAACACGCACAGCGAGTAGCGGTCGTCCGTCGCGTCCGCGGCGACGTCGGCCAGGTCCGATAGCGCTTCCTCCTGCATCGTCGATTCGACGTCGCGCCGCTCGCGGTTCAGGCGGTCGAGCTCGCGCGCGAGCGGCTGCGCCTCGGCGTCCGAGTCGGCGAGCAGGCAGCGGATGCCGATCGACATGTCGGCCAGGCGGCCGGCCGCGTTGAGCCGCGGGCCGGCGACGAAGCCCAAGTCGAACGCAGTCGCCCGCCGCGCGTCGCGCCCCGCGACGTCGAACAGCGCGGCCACGCCGGGGTGCGCGCGGCCGGCGCGCAGGCGCGCCAATCCCTGCTCGACGAACGCGCGGTTGGTCTGGTCGAGCCGCACGACGTCGGCGACGGTGCCGAGCGCGACCAGGTCGAGCAAGCTGGAAAAGTTGGGCTCCGCGCGCGCGGCGAACGCGCCGCGCTCGCGCAGCAGCGCGCGGGTGGCCGCGAGCACGTAGAACATCACGCCCACGCCTGCGATGTGCTTGCTCGGGAACGCGCAGCCCGGCTGGTTCGGGTCGACGATGATCGCCGGCGAAGGCAGCACGGACCCGGGCAGGTGGTGATCGGTGACGAGCACGTCGATGCCGCGCGCGGCCGCGGCGGCCACGCCGTCGACGCTGGCGATGCCGTTGTCGACGGTCACCAGCAGATGCGGATCGCGCTGCGCGGCCAGCGCGACGATTTCCGGCGTCAATCCGTAGCCGTATTCGAAGCGGTTGGGCACGACGAAGTCCACGTCGGCACCGAGCGCGCGCAAACCGCGGACGCCGACCGCGCAGGCGGTCGCGCCGTCGGCGTCGTAGTCGGCGACGATCAGCACGCGCTCGCGCGCGTCGATCGCGCGCACGAGCCGCGTCGCCGCGTCGGCGATGCCGGAGAGCGACGCGAACGACGGCAGCGACGCCAGCGTGTGGTCGAGCTCCGCGGCCGACCGGATCCCGCGCGCCGCGTAGACGCGGGCGAGCACCGGCGACAGGCCGGCGCCTGCCAGATCGGTGGCCGCTCCGGCGAGCGGGCGCCGGACGATCGGAATCGTCATTCCTTGCCGTCGCCGGCAGGCGGCGCGAACGCGCGCGGCGCGAACCTCGCGCGCAGCCGTTGCCGCCACGTCGGCGCCCGCGCGGTCCACGCGAAGGCGGGACCGCGCCCGTCGGCGATCAGCACGAACTGCGCCACCACGCGGTCTTCGAGCGCCTTCACGGCGGGCGTCAGCCACGCGGCGTCGAGCGCCGCCAGGTCCTCCGCGCCGGTGACCGGCGGCAGCACGACCAGCGAATCGACTTCGGCGGACAGCGTGACCAGGCGCGCGGGCGTCCCGGCGAATGCATTGCCCGAGCGCAGCGCGAGGCCGCGCGCGACGTCGCCGGCGCGACCCGGCGGCGCGTGGATCGCCGCGTTGATCGTTGTCGGCGTCGGCTGCGTTTCGCCGCCGCCCCAGACCCAGAGGCCGCTGACCGGCCGACGTCCGGCGCGCTCGCGTTCGGCGTTGACCGGATGCTCGTGCAGCAGCATCTGCATTTCGGACAGCCAGCGCAGCCACAGGCCGGCGTGTTCGCCGTGCGGAAGATGCGCGGCGATCGCGCCGTGCACGAGCGGCAGCGGCGTCGCGGCGGGCGGCGCGAACGCGGTCCCCGTGACGAACCACGCGTCGGGCCGCGGCGCGTGGAACGCGACGCCGTCGGCGGCGAAGTGCGCGTTGAGCGTGCCGATCATCGCGTCCGCGTCCGCGCGCGCCAGGTCGTCGATGCGGCCCTCGAGCAGCACGTCGTCGCGGCCCGCGACCAGCGCCACCGGATCGGCATGCGCGACCCACGGGTCGGCCGACGACAGGCCGGCACCCTGCGCGGCCAGCGGGGCGACCGCGGCTGCCCGCGCGCCGCCGGCGGCGACGATGACCGCCGTCGCGAGTCCCGCGGGCTCGGTCTCGGGCGCGGCTGCATACGCGGCCAGCCGTGCCAGCGCCGGCACGGCGGACAGCGCGGCGCGGTCGACGGCGAGCAGGTTCGGAACGGCGAGCGTGACGCGCATGGTCGATCGGGCGGCGAACGGTGGAGGGTAGCATGCGATAATCGCCGCCCGCGCGCCGAAATCTGGCCATGACGCAGTCCATCGTCGTTTAGGAAATCGTAGGGGCACCCCCTTGTCGCCGTACGAACTGGCGGTCGGCCTGCGCTACACGCGCGCGCGCAAAGGCTCCGGCCGCAACACCTTCATCTCGTTCATCTCGCTGATCTCGATGGCGGGGATCGCGCTCGGCGTCGCGGCGCTGATCGTCGTGCTCTCGGTGATGAACGGCTTCCAGGAAGAGCTGCGCAACCGCATCCTGTCGGTCGCGTCGCACATCGAGATCCGCGGCTTCCCGCAGCTCGCCGACTGGCCGCAGGTTGCCGCGGTCGCGATGACCGACCCGCGCGTCAAGGCGGCCGCCCCGTACGTGCTCGGGCAGGCGATGCTCACCGCCGGCAACGCGAACCGCGGCGCGATCGTGCGCGGCATCGACCCGGCGCGGGAGGACTCGGTGGCCGACATCGGCCGGCACATGCGGCGCGGGTCGCTGTCGGACCTCAAGCCGGGCGAGTTCGGCATCGTTCTGGGCGGCGAGCTCGCGCGCGGCCTGGGGGTGGCGCCCGGCGATTCGGTCGTCGTGATCACGCCGCAGGGCACGATCACGCCGGCGGGGACGCTGCCGCGCCTGAAGAGCT
This sequence comes from Burkholderiales bacterium, assembly GCA_046347755.1. Taxonomy (GTDB): domain Bacteria; phylum Pseudomonadota; class Gammaproteobacteria; order Burkholderiales; family Casimicrobiaceae; genus VBCG01. Next base: position 880,192 of record JAXMFM010000003.1, read on the forward strand.
TCAAGGTCGTCGGCGTCTTCGAGGTCGGCATGTTCGAGTTCGACAGCGGCCTGGCGCTCATCAACATCGAGGATGCGCAGCGGCTCTACCGGCTGGACGGCGTGACCGGCGTGCGCCTGAAGGTCGACGACCTGTTCGCCGCGCCGCGCGTGGCGCGCGACCTGTGGCAGAAGATCACGGTGCAGGCCGAAGTGCGCGACTGGACGCTCAATCACGCGAACTTCTTCCGCGCCGTCGCGATCGAGAAGCGGGTGATGTTCATCATCCTGACGCTGATCGTCGCGGTGGCGGCGTTCAACATCGTGTCGGCGCAGGTGATGGTCGTGACCGACAAGCAGGCCGACATCGCGATCCTGCGCACGCTCGGCGCGGCGCCGTCGTCGATCATGGCGATCTTCATCGTGCAGGGCGCGCTGATCGGCGTCATCGGCACGGCGATCGGCATCGCCGGCGGCGTGCTGCTCGCGCTCAACATCGACGTCGTCGTGCCGTTCATCGAGCGGACGCTGAACGTGCAGTTCCTCGACAAGTCCGTCTACTACATCAGCGACCTGCCGTCCGACCTGCAGCGCGGCGACGTCGTGACGATCGCCGCGATCGCGCTCGGGCTGGCGCTCGTCGCGACGATCTACCCGGCGTGGAAGGCCGCCCGCGTCAACCCGGCCGAGGCTTTGCGCTATGAGTGAAATCGCAGGCGCCGCCGCGGAGGCGGGACTTCGGCCGCCGGTCGTCGCGTGCAGCGGCCTCGCCAAGACCTACACGAGCGGTCCGGCGCCGGTGCAGGTGCTGACCGGCGTCGACCTCGCGGTGCGCGCCGGCGAACGCGTCGCGATCGTCGGCGCGTCGGGCTCGGGCAAGAGCACGCTGCTGCACCTGCTGGGCGGCCTCGACGTGCCGACCGGAGGCCTGATCCGCGTCGACGGCGTCGACTTCGCGTCGCTGTCGGAGGCGGCGCGCGGCCAGGTGCGCAACCGTGCGCTGGGCTTCATCTACCAGTTCCACCACCTGCTGCCCGAGTTTTCCGCGGTCGAGAACGCCGCGATGCCGCTGTACATCCGGAGGATGGCGCCGGCGGCCGCGCGTGCCGAGGCGGCGGCGATCCTCGAGCGCGTGGGCCTCGGGTCCCGGCTCGCGCACCGGCCCGGCGAACTGTCCGGCGGCGAGCGCCAGCGCGTGGCGCTCGCGCGCGCGCTGGTGACGCGACCGCGCTGCGTGCTCGCCGACGAGCCGACCGGCAATCTCGACCGCAAGACGGCCGAGCAGGTGTTCGACCTGATGCTCGCGCTCAACGCCGACGCCGGCACGGCGCTCGTGATCGTCACGCACGATTCGGAGCTCGCCGCGCGCGCCGACCGCACGCTGCACCTGGTCGACGGCAGGCTCAGCTGACGCAGGCTTCGCGGAAGACCTGCGCGTAGCGTTCGACCATGTCGTCGAACGACGTGAGCCCCTCCAGCACCGGCCGCGCGCTTTGCGCGAGGCGCGCGCGCAGCGCGTCGTCCTGCACCAGGCGCGCGATCGCGATGCGCAGCGCCGCGATGTCGCCGGGCTCGTAGAACACGCCGTTGACGCCGTTCTTCACCTGCTCGCGGATGCCGAACACCGGCGTGGTGACGATCGGCAGGCCGTGCGCCATCGCCTCGAGGATCACGCGCGGATAGCTTTCGACGCGCGACGTGCAGACGAAGACGTCCGCGGCCCCGTAGTAGAGCGCCGTGTCGCCGGTCTCGGGGACGACGCTTACGCGCTCGCGCAGCGACGGCGGCAGCATCGCCACGCGCTGGTGGAGGTCGCGGCTGTAGTCGCTCGGGCGGTCGCCGACGATGAGGCAGCGCAGCCGGCCGCGCAGGTTCTCGTCGAGCCCGGCCACCGCCTGCACGAGGTCGTGCTGCCCCTTGCGCGCGCAGACGGTGCCCAGCACCAGCAGCACGACGTCGTTCGGCGCGATCGCCAGCTGCTCGCGACAGGCGTCGCGCGGCCGCGCGGTCCCGGAAATGCGCGCCGGGTCGAGCCCGTTGTGGATCGTCGCGAAGTGGTGCCGCGATTCGAGCGGGCGGTAGCGCTCGCGCGTCGCGTGCGCGACGAACACGACGCGGTACGGGTGCGCGAAGCAGTCGAGCGCGCGGCCGGCGAGGGTCGGGTGCAGGTGCGCGAAATACGTCTGCCAGTTCTCGCTCTCGTGGATGTTCCACACCGACGGCAGCGCCGCGCGCTCGGCGGCGGCGACGACGAAGAACGACTCCATCGTGTTCGCGTAGACGAGTTCGGCGTCCTGCGCGCGGATCCACGCCGCGAAGCCGTCGATCGCGCGGTCGTAGTCGGCCGGCGTGCCGGCGTCGCGCAGCGGATGCGCGAGCACGTGCACGGCGATGCCGTTGCGCTCGTACTCGTCGCGCAGCGGGCCGTCGCGCGTGGCGAACACCACGGGATCGACGACGCCCGCGCGCTTGAGCGCGAGCGTCAGCTCGAGCTGCTGGTAGGGAGCGCCTTCCCAGTTCAGCGTGAAGCCGCACATCAGCGCGCGGATCGGCCGCGAGCGCCGGCGCGGCGGATAGCGGCGCGCCGCGATCGCGAAGCGCTCGTCGTCGAGCGACAGGTGCGGGCTGTAGTACGGGTCGACACGGCGGCCGTGCCTGCGCCGGAACGCCGCCACCTCCTGCGGCCGGTCGTCGAAGCCGCGCGAGTACCCTTCGTGATGCAGCAGCTCCGCGCCGGGCGCGTACACGCATCGGTGGCCGGCGTCGACCAGCCGGTAGCAGTAGTCGACGTCGTTGTACGCGACGGCGAAAGACGCCTCGTCGAAGCCCCGCAGCGACTGAAACAGCGAGCGCTTCGTCAGCATGCACGCGGCGGTGACCGCCGAATAGTTGCGCGCGACCTTCGCGTACGACAGGTAGCCGTGGTCGTCGGCCGCGGCCAGCTTGAAAGCGGGACCGACGAGGCCGTCGTAGTAGCCGTGGACCACGCCCGCGTGCTGGACGCGCCGGTCCGGATAGAGGAGCCGCGCACCGACGGCGCCCACGCCCGGCAGCCGCGCATAGCCGACCATCCGCGACAGCCAGCGCGGATCCAGCACCTCGGTGTCGTTGTTGAGGAAAAGCACGTATTCGCCGGTCGCGGCGTCGGCGGCGCGGTTGTTAAGGTGCGCGAAGTTGAACGATCCGTCCGGGTTCGCGATCCGCAGCACGCGATGCGGCAGCGACCTGAGATACGCGAGCGTCGCCGGGTCGTCGCTGTCGTTGTCGACGACGATCAGCTCGCGATTGCGGTAAGTCGTCGCGGCCAGCGATTCGATGCAGCGGCGCAGGATGGCGAGCTGGTTGCGCGTCGGCACGATGATCGTCACCCGTGGCCCGTCGTCGGGAAATTCGTGCGCGTAGATGCCGACGCCGACGCGCACCGCCCACTCCGGCCGCGCGGCGGTGCCGTCGCTGCCGCGGCGCGCAAGCGCGTCGCGCACCGCGCGCTCGCCGGCCGCGAAGCCATGCGGCTTGGCGTTGGCGTCGACGGCCGTCGAGCCCGCGGCGGCCCGCCAGTGGTAGAGCACGCGCGGCACGTGCACGACGCGGCGCGCGTGCTCGCCGGCGCGCAGCGCGAAGTCGTGGTCCTGCGAGCCTTCGAAGCCGACGCGCAATCCGCCGAGCCGCAGGAACAGCTCGCGGCGCACGACCAGCGCATGGCTCACGTACATGTACGACAGCAGCAGCTCGGGCGACCAGTCCGGCTTGAACTGCGGTGCGTAGCGGCGCCCGCCGGCGTCGATCTTGTCGTCGTCCGTGTACAGGAGGTCGGCGTCCGGAAGGCCGGACAGCGCGAGCGCGATCTCGCCGAGCGCGTCGGGCGCGAGCTCGTCGTCCTGGTCGAGGAACAGCAGGTAATCGCCGGTGGCGAGCGCCGCCGCCGAATTGGTCGCCGCGCTGATGTTGCCGTTGACCGGCCGGCCGACGAAGCGGATTCGCGCGTTGCGGCGCGCGGCGGCCGCGAGGCGCTGGCGCACCGCCGGGTCGCGGCTCGCGTCGTCGGCGATGCACAGCTCCCATTCGCCGGCCACCTGCGCCTCGACCGACGCGATCGCGCGGTCGAGCAGTGCGAGGTCCGGCTCGTACACGGGCATCACGACCGAGATCGACGGCAGCGGTTGCGCGCAGGCGGCGAGCCGCTCGCGCAGCTCGCGCTCCCGCTCCGGCGTGAACCGGTTGAGCGCGAGCCACGCTTCGTAGCGGTCGAGCACGGCCGGCGGCCGCCATCCGGCCGGGAACGACGGCGACGCCGCGCGCGCGTGCGGGCGCAGCACCGCGTGCGCCTTGCGCGCGAGCGCCGGCAGCTCGCGCCAGCGCGGCAGGCGGCCGCGCGTGCGCACCCAGCCCGTCGCGAGATCGACGACCTGGCGGACGCGTTCGACGCGCGCGCCGACCGGCGCCAGCACCGGCACCGCGACGAGGCTGCGCCGCACGCGGACGTCGGCGCCCAGCACCAGCTGCGCGTGGCGGCCGTCGTCGAGCTGCGCTTCGAGCACGACTTCGCCGCGTCCGACCGCCAGGTCGAACTCGCACGCGAAGCCGCTCCTGCGCGCGGTGGCAACGTCGGGGAACGAATGCGCGACGTCGTCGCGGATCAGCCCGTAGCGGCAGACGGCGGAGCGGCCGCCGACGTGCAGCGTCAGCGATGCGATCCCGGCGTCGCGATGCCAGCACCAGCCGGAGAAGCGCGCGCTGCCCGCGTGCAGGCGGCTCATCGCCGGAGCTTCGAGCACGCCGAGCATCTGGCCGTCGGCGACGCTGAAAACGCGCTCGTGGACGACGGCCTCGGGCATGCCACAGATCGCGACGCGCACCGACAGGAAGTGCGGCCCCGGCGACAGCTCGACGCGCGCGGCAAATCCGCTGGCCTGCGCGCGCGACACCTCCGGGTACGACGCGGCGACGTCGTCGCGAACGAGGCCCCACACGCAGTCGCAGCGCTCGTCGTCGATCCACACGTCGACGCCCGACACGTCGGCCGCCAGGTCGAAGCACCAGCCCTTGATCGACACGTCGCCCGACGCGGCGGTGGTTTCGAGCGGCGATTCGAGGTTGAAGCGCAGCGTGGGCGACGCGCAATGGCCGGCCGCGGACGGCGCCGGCGGCGGCAACGCGTGGGCGCGCGCGACGTGGTAGCGCAGCAGCGCGCGATAGGCGGTGGCGAGTTCGTCGTGGCGACGATCCGGCGGCGCCGCGGCCGTGCCGGGACCCGACCCTCGCGCGCGCTGCGCGGTCAGCGCGACGATCTCCGCCGCGAGCGCGTCGCGCGCCTCGCGCAGCGAGGCCAGCGTGTCGGTCGCGTCGTCGGCGGCGTCGGCGGGTTCGCGCGCAGCGGTCGGCGGTCGTTCGGTGGGATCGGCCAAGGGTTTCGTCGCTCGGAATCGTGCGTCGGGCGCGCGCTGCCCGCGGATCGGATGCACGTTAGCGGCGATGCCGGCGCGGGTCAACCCGCGCGCGTTATACTCGCCGCCCCCGCTTGGCCCTCCGGCACGAGCGCCTCTCCGAGAAGATCCGCGTGTCGTCCGCTTCCGCCGTCCGGCCCACGCTTTCCGGCTCGCTCGCCCGCGGCGCGCGCGATCTCGCCGACGGCCTGCGCGCGCACGCGCTGTGGGCGTTCATGGGCTGGCAGGACATCCGGCAGCGCTATCGGCGCACGGTGCTGGGGCCGTGGTGGCTTGCGATCAGCACGGGACTCCTGGTCCTGCTGCTCGGCTTCCTGTGGTCGGAGATCTTCCGCGTCGACGTGCGCGCGTTCGTTCCGTTCTTCGCGATCGGCTACGTGCTGTGGACGTTCCTGGCCGGCGCCGCAAACGAGGCGTGCACGGGCTTCACGCAATTCGAGGGCATCATCAAGCAGAGGCGCGTGCCGCTGTCGGCGTTCCTGTTCCGCATCGCCGTCCGGCACTTCGTCGCGCTCGCGCACAACGCCATCGTCGTCGCGCTGCTGATCGTCTGGGCGCAGCCGAAGGAGTCGCCCGCGCTGCTGCTCGCGATTCCCGGCCTGCTGGTGTTCGGCGCGACCGTCACGCTGGCGCTGATCCCGATCGCGATCTTCTGCACGCGGTTCCGCGACTTTCCGCAGATCGTCGCCAACGCGCTGCAGGTCGCGTTCTTCGCCACGCCGATCATGTGGCGGCCCGAGGCGATGGACAACTTCCGCTGGGTCGTCGAGTGGAACCCGTTCGCGCACCTGCTCGACATCGTGCGCCAGCCTCTGCTCGGCGCCGCGCCGGACGCCGCGTCGTGGGCGTGGTCGGTCGCGCTGCTGTGTTGCGCGTTCGCATCGGCCGCCTACCTGCTCGGCCGCTACGCACGCCGCGTCGCCTATTGGCTGTGAGTGCTGCAGCGCCGCCCCAAGGCACTCGCCCCCCTGGGGGGGAGCGGCGCGCAGCGCCGTTCGGGGGGGAACCTTGATGACGGCGATCGTCGCCCGCGACCTGCGGATTGAGTATCCGATCCTGCAGACGACCGACCGGTCGCTGAAGCGCCGGGTCGTCAGCGCGGCCACCGGCGGCCGCATCGCCCGCGACGCGCGCAACCACGTCGTCGTCACCGCGCTCGACGGCGTGTCGTTCGCGCTCGCCGCCGGCGAGCGCGTCGCGCTGGTCGGCCACAACGGCTCCGGCAAGACGACGCTGCTGCGGGCGATCGCCGGCGTGTACGAGCCGACGTCGGGCGAGCTCTCCGTCACCGGGACGATCTCGTCGTTCATCGACATCTCGATCGGCTTCGACCCCGACGCGACCGGCCGCGAGAACGTCTACCTGCGCGGATTCATCATGGGCATGACGCGCGCCGACATCGAGGCGCGGATGGACGACATCCAGGCGTTCTCCGGGCTCGGCGAATACCTGGAGCTGCCGCTGCGCTCGTATTCGAGCGGGATGCTGCTGCGGCTCGCGTTCGCCGTCGCCACGTCGATGCCGCGCGACATCGTGCTGATGGACGAATGGCTTTCGGTCGGCGACGCCGACTTCGCCGCGCGCGCGGCGGACCGCCTGCGCGCGTTCGTCGAGCGCACGTCGATCCTCGTGCTCGCCACGCATTCGGACGCGCTGGCCGCGCGCTTCTGCAACCGGCGCATCGAGCTGTCGCAGGGGCGCGTCGTCAGCGACACGCGGTTGCCCGCGTAGCGCCGCGGTCCCGGACGGCGGCGGTCACTTCTCCAGCACGCAGATCGACTGGCCGAGCCAGCCGTAGCCGTCGACGACCGTGCCGTTGTCGTAGCGGACCGGCTCCGACAGCGGGATGTGCGGCGTCGTGCTGCCTCGCAGGTCGACGATGCGCATCGGCAGGTGCGCCGCCCACGCGCCGATCGCGTCGCGGCCGACGAACATGTTGAGCGGCACCGGGCGGCCGAGGTCGCGGACGTTCTCCTCGAAGATCTTCCACTGGTGCGCCGACGCGAATTCGATGAAGCTGAACACGACGCGGCCGCCCGGCTTCAGCACGCGCCGCGCCTCCTGCAGGTACACGTACGACTGCTCGTGCAGCAGGTGCGTGAACACGGAGAAGAACGAGACGAAGTCCGCGCACGCGTCGGCCTCGGGGATCGCGAATCCCGAGCCCAGCTCGAAGCGCCAGTCGCCGCGGCCGGCGCCCGCGCGCGCATAGGCGAGCAGGTCGGCGTTGATGTCCACGCCCAGGTACGGTCCGCGCAGCCAGTCGCGCAGCTTGACGGCGAGCCGGCCCGAGCCGCAGCCGACGTCGACCAGGTAGTGATCGGAGGCGAGGCCGTAGTGGCGAAGCAGTTCGCGCTCGACGATCCCGTTCGCGTCGAAGTCGGTGCCCACGGCCGCGCGCATCGCGTCGTCGAGCGGCAGCCGCGCCTTCAGCGACGCGATGTACGTCGCGTAGTCGTCGGAGAACGCAGTCTGGTCCATGCGGTCAGCGCCAGGGCGGCGGCGGCTCGGGCAGGTTCCACGTGCCGTACTCGGCGGGCTCGTTGATCTCGACCACTTCCAGGTCGTCGGAGCGCGCGATCACGTTGTGCGGCACGCCGGCCGGCTGCGACAGGCCGTCGCCGGCGCGCAGCGTCACGTCGCCTTCCACGCCGGCGAAGCGGAACGTCAGCCACCCGCGCAGCACCAGCACGTAGTGCGCGGTCATGTCGTGCCAGTGCCAGCCGGTCGGCGCCGCCATCGGCTTCAGCGCGCGGATGTGCTTGACGCCAAGGCGGCCGCCGGTGGCCGCCGCGAGCCCCAGGTCGCGGTACTCGGAATCCTCGCGCAGGCCTTCGCGGTTCCATTGCGCCTCGGCGGCGCTCGCACGCGCGAACGCCGTCAGCGACTCGGCCAGCGCGCGCGGGCCGTCGTAGCGGGGGGCGGTGTCGTGGGTCATGGGAACGTCGCGGCGAAGCTTTCGATGAGCGTTCAGTACTCTACAGGAATCGGATCGAGCGACCGCCACAAATACCAGGTCGCCACGCTGCGGTACGGGCAGTAGCGCGCGCCGAACGCGCGCAGCTCGGCCGGTTTCGAGCGCGCGCCGTCGTGGTAGTGGAGCGCGACCGCCTTCTGCAGGCCGATGTCGTCGACCGGGAAGACGTCGGGCCGCAGCTCGTGGAACATCAGGAACATCTCGGCGGTCCAGCGGCCGATGCCCTTGACGTCGGTCAGCCGCTCGATCAGCGGCTCGTCGGCGAGCGCCGGCCATTCGTCCGGATCGAGCGCGCCCGACACGAAGTGCCGGGCGAGGTCGCGCAGGTACAGGGCCTTGCTTCCGGACAGGCCGACGCGCCGCAGCGTGGGCATCCGCGTGCGCGAGACGCGCGCGGCGTCGAGCATCACGGGATCACCGCGTCCGCCGGTCGCGGCGACGAAGCGGTCCCAGATCGACTGCGCGGCCTTGACGGAGATCTGCTGGCCGACGATCGCGCGGGCCAGCGTGGTGAACGGGTCGCCGCGGCGCGCCAAGTGGATGCCCGGATGCGCGGCGATCAGGCCGGCGATGACGGAGTCGCGCGCGGCGAGCTCGGCTGTCGCCGCGTCCCAGTACGACGGCTTCACGGGCGCGCGCCGCCCGCGCGCAGCCGGGATCGCCGCCGCCAGGCCCACACGGCGTGGCATCGCCAGGCGAGCCGCACCACCGCCCACCCGACGGCCGCCAGCGTCACCGCGAGCAGCACGAGCCCGACGGCCAGCGGCTTGCCCAGCTGCGCCATCCAGTGGAAGAGCGCCGGCATCCATTCGACGACGCCGGCCGAATGCGGCAGCGTCCACGCGATGGTCGGCGGCGCGTCGGGAAACACGACGCGACCGTACTCGTAGGCGACGACGTACAGCGGGACGATCGTGAACGGATTCGTGTAGAACGTCGTGACGATCGAGATCGGGAAGTTCGCGCGGACGACGAGGCAGCACGCGATGGCGCCCAGCACCTGCAGCGGACCGGGGATCAGGCCGCAGAACAGGCCGACCGCGACCGCGCGGGCGGCCGAGCGACGATTGACGTGCCACAGATCGGGGTCGGCCAGCGCGGGGAAGTAGCGCTGGACCGTCGGATTCTGCGTGACCTTGTCGATCGCCGGCTGCAGGCGGCCCGTGAACCGGGCGATTAGGCGGCGTAGCATGGGGATGGTCGAAAATGGTACATTAGCAGGCTTTGTCGATCGGGCTCTCCTGATTGTGCGCAACGAGCGGAAAACGGGGATGAATCGCGTGCTTTTGAGCACGAACGACGCCATCCGCATCGCCGCAGCGCGCGGCCTGCTCGCCGCGTGCGTCGCGCTCGCCGTCCCGGCCGGCGCGGCGCTCGCCGCCGCGGACCCGGGCAAGGTCCTGCGCATCGTCTTCGAGGTCGCCGAGACCGGATTCGACCCGGTCCGCGTGTCCGACAACTACTCGGCCACCGTCAACGAAGCGATCTTCGAGCGGCTGCTGACGTACGACTACCTGGCGCGGCCCGCGAAGCTCGTGCCGATGACGGCGGAAGCGATGCCGGAGGTCGCCGACGACGGCCGCACGTACACGTTCAGGCTGCGCCGAGGCATCTTCTTCACGCCCGACCCGGCGTTCCGCGGCCGGCCGCGCGAGCTGACGGCGCAGGACTACGTGTACACGTTCATGCGGTTCCTCGATCCGGCGAACCGCGCGCCGTACGCGTTCATGCTCGAAGGCAAGATCGAGGGCCTGGACGCGCTTGCCGCGGCCGCGCGCAAGTCCGGCCGGTTCGACTACGACGCGAAGCTGCCGGACCTCACGGCCGTCGACCGCTACACGCTGCGCATCCGGCTCGCCCGCGCCGACTACAACTTTCCGCGGGTCGTCGCGCACACGTCGTTCGGCGCCGTCGCGCGCGAAGTGATCGACGCGTACCCGGGCGACACCGACGCGCATCCGGTCGGCACGGGCGCCTACCAGCTCGCCGAGTGGAAGCGCGCGTCGCGGATCGTGCTCAAGGCCAATCCCGACTACCGCGGCTTCACGTGGGATTTCACGCCCACGCCCGGCGATGCCCGCGACGAATCGCTGGTCGCCGCGATGAAAGGCAAGGCGATGCCGGCGGTCGGGCGCGTCGAGATCTCGATCATCGAGGAATTCCAGACGCAGTGGCTCGCGTTCCGGCAGAAGCAGGCGGACGTGCTCAACCTGCCGTCGGCGTTTCGCACCGACGCGTTCGAGCCGGACGACCGCTTGAAGCCGGAGCTCGCCGCCGACCGCGTATCCGTCTACTCGTACGTCGCGCCCGAAGTGATCTACGCGTTCTTCAACTTCCGGGATCCTGTGGTCGGCGGCTTCGCGAAGGAGAAGGTCGCGCTGCGCCGCGCGATGATCCTCGGCTACCGCGTCGACGAGGACATTAACGTGATCCGCCGGCGGATGGCGGTGGAGGCCCAGATGCCGGTGCCGGTCGGCGTCGTCGGCCACGATCCTTCGTACCGGTCGCTCAACCAGCGCGACCCGGAACTGGCCAACCGGCTGCTCGACCGGTTCGGCTACAGGAAGGGTCCGGACGGCTATCGGCAGACGCCCGACGGCAAGCCGCTGGTCGTCCGTATGGCCTCGCAGGGCACGGCCGTCGACCGCGAGCACAACGAGCTGTGGAGGAAGTCGATGGACGCCATCGGCATCCGGATCGTCTTCGACGTCGCGCCGTTCCCCGACAACTTCAAGGCGGCCAAGGCCTGCAAGCTCATGATGTGGGAGTCGTCGTGGGCCGCCGACTATCCGGACGGCGACAACTTCATGCAGCTGCTGTACGGCCCCAACGCCGGCCAGAGCAACAACGGCTGCTACCAGTCGCCGGCGTTCGACGCGTTCTACGAGAAGGCGCGCGAGCTGCCCGATTCGCCGGAGCGCAATCGGCTGTTCCTCGAGATGTCGCGGCAGATGGAGGTCGACGGCGCCTGGAGCCTCAACCTGTCGCGGGAGCGCCGATGGCTGATCCGGCCGTGGGTCGCCGGCTTCAAGCGCCACCCCATCCTGCAGGCGGAGTGGCAGTATATCGACGTCGACCCGGACAAACCGGACAGAAGGTCTTGAGTCGAATGGTCTTGAAGCGAGGTCCCATGAAACCTGCCGCCATCGTCGTTGCGCTTGCGTTCTCGCTCGCTGGCTCGTTCTCCGCCGAGGCCGCCGATCCGCGCAAGGTGTTCCGCGACGTGTTCCCCGTCGCCGAGACCGGCTTCGATCCGGCGGCGGTCCACGACCTGTACTCGGCCGGCGTCGTCCGGGCGATCTTCGAGACGCTGTACACGTACGACTACCTGGCGCGGCCGGCGAAGATCGTGCCGCAGCTGGCCGACGGCATGCCGCAGGTCGCCGACAACGGAAAGACGTACACGGTCAAGCTGCGCCGCGGCGTCAACTTCTCCGCCGATCCCGCGTTCGGCGGCAAGAAGCGCGAGCTGACCGCCGACGACGTCGTCTACTCGTTCAAGCGGCTCGCCGATCCAAAGTTGCGCTCGCCGTATTCGTTCCTGATCGAAGGCAAGTTCGTCGGCCTCGACGAGCTGACCGAGGCGGCCAAGAAGTCCGGCAAGTTCGACTACGACAAGAAGATTCCCGGGCTGGAAGCGGTCGACCGCTACACGGTGCGCTTCCGGTTGACCGACACCGACTACAACCTGCCGAACGTGCTGTCGCACGACGCGGCGGCGATCGTCGCGCGCGAAGTCGTCGCGAAGTACGGCGAGTCGGACGGCCGCGTGATGAGCAATCCGGTGGGAACCGGGCCGTACAAGCTGGGCCAGTGGGTGCGCAGCTCCAAGATCGTGCTCGAAGCCAATCCCGAATACCGCGGCTTTGTCTGGGACTTTGCCCCCCAGCAGGACGGCGACGCCGCGCTCGTCGCGCGGATGAAGGGCAAGAAGATGCCGCAGATCGGCCGCGTCGAGATCAGCATCATGGAGGAGGACCAGGCGCGCTGGCTCGCGTTCCAGGGCGGCGAGCTCGACACGATGAACATGGAAGGCCCGCTGGCGCCCAACGCGGTCCAGCCCGACGGCCGCATCAAGCCGGAGCTCGCCGCCAAGGGCATACGCCTCGACCGGTACGTCGAGCCGGAGATGCGCTACATCTACTGGAACATGCTCGACCCGCGCATCGGCGGCCTCGGCAAGGAGCAGGTCGCGCTGCGCCGCGCGCTCGCGATGTCCTACGACGCCTCCGAGGAGGTCCGCGTCGTGCTGAACGGGCAGGCCGTCGAGGCCGAATACCCGATCCCGCCGGGCGTGGTCGGCCACGTGCCCGGCTGGAAGAGCACGATCCGGTACGACCCGGCCGGCGCCAACGCGTTGCTCGACAAGTTCGGCTACAAGCGCGGCGCCGACGGCTGGCGCACGTTTCCCGACGGCAAGCCGATGGTGGTCAAGTACGCGTCGCGCCCGGACACGCAGAACCGGCAGCTCGAGGAGCTCGTCAAGAAGTCGTACGACGCGATCGGCGTGCGCATGGAAGGGCAGAAGGACAAGTTCCCGGAATTGCTGAAGCTCGAGAAGCAGTGCAAGCTCGCCAGCCGCGAGGCGGCGTGGATCGCCGACTACCCGGACGGCGACAACTTCATGCAGCTGTTCTACGGGCCGAATTCGTACCAGAGCAACAACGCGTGCTCGACGATTCCCGAATACGACGCGCTGTACAAGAAGTCGACCACGCTGCCGCCGGGGCCGGAGCGCGACAAGCTGTACCAGCAGATGACGCGGATCCTCGAGGCCTACGCGCCGCACCGGCTGACCGTCAGCCGCTACCGCAACCAGCTGATCGGGCCGCGCGTCGAAGGCTATCGCAAGCACCCGATCCTGACGTCGCAGTGGCAGTACGTGGACGTCGCGGACAGCAAGAACTGACATTCGCATCAGGAGGAGAGACGACGGCGTCCGGCGATCCCGGCGACCGACGTCCGGAGAGCAGGAGAAAGCGTCGCGCCGCGGCCGGCCGCCACTCGGGGCCGGTCGCGGCAGCGCGCGTTCGGCGGCACCGGCGCGCAGGGAGCGCGAACCGCAACGGGCGATGGCAGCGCGCGATCCGCGCGGCCGGGCTTGAGAAGGAGAACGGATCCATGTGGGCCTACGTCGTACGAAGGCTGTGGCAGATGCTCCCGACGATGCTCGGGGTCGTGCTGCTCGTCTTCATCCTGTTCAATCTGTTCGGCGGCGACCCCGCGTACGTGCTCGCGGGCAAGATCTCCAATCCGGAGCAGATCGACAACATCCGCCGGCAGCTGGGCGTCGACCAGCCGTATTACGTCCAGCTCGGCATCTTCATCAAGCAGGTGGTGACCGCCGACTTCGGCGCGTCGTGGAGCACCAACGAGCAGGTGTCGCACATCCTGGCGACCCGGCTGCCGCCGTCGCTGACCGTGCTCGTGCCGTTCCTGATCCTGGACACGCTGATCGCGATCGCGCTCGCGCTGGCCGTCGCGTACGTGCGCGGCTCGCTGACCGACCGCATGGTGATGATCGTCTGCACGGTCGGGCTGTCGATCTCGATCCTCGTCTACATCATCGTCTTCCAGTACGTGTTCGCGTACAAGCTGGGCTGGTTCCCCGTGCAGGGCTGGGGCAACGACTTCACCGAGAACCTGTTCCGGTACTCGACGCTGCCGATCCTGATCCTGCTCGTCGTCAGCATCGCGCCCAACCTGCGCCTGTTCCGGACGTTCATCCTGGACGAGATCAACCAGGACTACGTTCGCACCGCGCGCGCCAAGGGCCTGGGCGAGAACCGGATCATGTGGGTCCACGTACTGCGCAACGCGTCGATCCCGATCATCACGCACGTGATGGCCGCGCTGCCCGGCCTGCTGATCGGCGCGTTCCTGATCGAGCGCTTCTTCTCGATCCCCGGCATCGGCCGCGAGGTGATCCTCGCGGTCGAGCGGTCGGACTTTCCCGTCATCAAGGCGCTGACCGTCTACGTCGCGGCCGCGACGATGATCGCCAACCTGCTGGCCGACCTGATGTACAAGGCGGCCGACCCGCGCGTCCAGTTGAAATGAGGCGGCCATGAACGACCTCACGCTGAAGCCCCCGGTCGCCGCGCCGCGCGAAACGTCGCACACCGTCTCGCCCGGGCTGTGGGTGCTCGCCTGGCGGCGCCTCGTCACCGACCGCGTCGCGATGGTGTCGCTTGCCGTCGTCGCCGTGTTCGTGCTGATGATGGTGCTGTCCGGACTCGGACTGATCGCGAAGGACTGGGCGCGGGAGATCGGCGTCAACTACGCGCCGCCGACGTTCGTCGGCGCCGAGCCCGAAGCCGCGGCGCCGCCCGCCGCGAAGGACGCCGCGCCCGCGACCGGCGGCACGCCGGGCGGCGCGTTCAGCTCGTCGGTCGTCGATCCGATCGGCGCCGAGATCGCCGAGTTGAAGAAGGGCGACGCCAAGGGAGCGCCCGCCGCGCCTGCCGCCGCCGGCGGCTTCGTCGACCCGCTGGCCGACGTGATGAAGGAGATCGACGCGCAGAAGGCGCCGCCCGCGGCCGACACGAAATCGGTCGATCCGCTCGCCGACGTGATGAAGGACATCCAGGCGGGCAAGGGCGCGGCCGCGAAGACGGAAGAGAAGCGCGCGACGCTGCCGTTCGGCGCGGACAAGTGGGGGCGCGACATCATCGCCAAGACGATCAAGGGGTCCGAGACGTCGATCTTCGTCGGCATCGCCGCCGCGCTCGTCGCGACGTTCATCGGCACCGTGCTGGGCGCGGTCGCCGGCTACTACGGCCGCTGGGTCGACGACGCGCTCAACTGGTTCTACAGCATCTTCAGCTCGATTCCGTACCTGCTGCTGATCCTCGCGGTGGCGGCGGTGCTGCAGCACAAGGGGACGATGACGATCGTGCTCATCCTGGGCCTCACCGGCTGGACCGGCGTGTTCCGGCTGATCCGCGGCGAGTACCTGAAGCACAAGGGGCGCGAGTACGTGCAGGCGGCCGACGCGATCGGCGCGTCGAACGCGCGCCGGATGTTCCGCCACATCTTCCCGAACGTGTCGCACGTGGTGCTCGTGCAGATGTCGATCCTCGTCGTCGGGTTCATCAAGGCCGAGGTGATCCTGTCGTTCCTGGGCTTCGGCGTCCCGGTCGACGTGGTGTCGTGGGGCTCGATGCTGAACGAGGCGCAGAACGAGCTGCTGCTCGGCAAGTGGTGGCAGCTCGTCGCCGCCGGCGGCACGATGGCCGTGCTGGTGACGGCGTTCTCGCTGCTCACCGACGCGCTGCGTGACGCGCTGGATCCGAAGCTCAAGGGGAGAAACCCATGACGGATGCCATGCGCGCCGCCGGGGCGCACCAAGGCGCGCGCCCCGCTGGGGGGGAGGGGCGCGAAGCGCCCTTCGCGGGGGACCCCCTGGTGAGGGTCCGCGACCTGACGATCTCGTTCCGGCTCGACAGGAAGACGACGTTCGACGCGGTGAAGGGCATCTCGTTCGACATCCCGAGGAACACGACGGTCGCGCTGGTCGGCGAATCCGGATCGGGCAAGTCGGTGACGTCGCTGGCGATCCTGGGCCTCTTGCCGCCCGAGAACACGATCGTCGATGCGAAGAGCCAGATCATGTACGGCGGCCGCAACCTGGCGAGCCTGCCGATGCGCGAGCTGCAGAGCATGCGCGGCGCCGAGATCTCGATGATCTTCCAGGAGCCGATGACCTCGCTCAACCCGGTGTTCACCGTCGGCTTCCAGATCGAGGAGGTCCTGCGGCTGCACATGGGCATGACCGGCGCCGCCGCGCACAAGCGCGCGATCGAGGTGCTCGCCGAGGTCGGCATCCCCGAGCCCGAGCGCCGGATCGCCATGTTTCCGTCGCAGATGTCCGGCGGCCAGCAGCAGCGCGTGATGATCGCGATGGCGATCGCGTGCGAGCCGAAGCTGCTGATCGCCGACGAGCCGACCACCGCGCTCGACGTGACGATCCAGAAGCAGATCCTCGAGCTCATCGCGCAGCTGCAGCGGAAGCACCAGATGTCGGTGCTGTTCATCACGCACGACCTGGCCGTCGTCGGCGAGATCGCCGACCACGTGATCGTGATGCGCAACGGCGAGATCCGCGAGCAGGGCCCGGCGAAGCAAGTGTTCGAGCAGCCGCGCGACAGCTACACGAAGGCGCTGCTGCAGTGCCGGCCCAACCTCGACCGGCGGCCGGCGCGGCTGCCGGTCATCGACGACTTCATGGGCGCGCCGGCGGACGGCGGCGTGACGGCGCTGCCGCCCGAGCGCACGCGCGGCGTCGCGGCCGACGACCCGATCGTGCTGTCGGTGCGCAACCTCGGCAAGAGCTTCTACTCGCGCGAAGGCCTGTTCGGCCGCCGCGAGTTCAAGGCGGTGCAGAACGTGTCGTTCGACCTGCCGAAAGGCAAGACGCTCGGGCTGGTCGGCGAGTCGGGCTCCGGCAAGACGACGGTCGGCCTGACGCTGATGCGGCTGCACGAGGCGACCGCCGGCGAAGCGCTGTTCGAGGGCCGCGACATCCTCGGCATGACGCCGAAGGAGTTCATGCAGTACAAGCGGCGGATCCAGATCATCTTCCAGAACCCGTACGCGTCGCTCAACCCGCGCTTCATCGTCGGCCAGATCCTCACCGAGCCGATGGAGATCCACGGCATCGGCGCGTCGGCGCAGCAGCGCACCGACCTCGCGTTCGAGCTGTTGCACAAGGTCGGCCTGCCCGAGGTCTCGTTCTACAAGTATCCGCACGAATTCTCGGGCGGCCAACGCCAGCGGATCGCGATCGCTCGCTGCCTGACGCTGAAGCCGGACATCCTGATCTGCGACGAGTCGGTGTCCGCACTGGACGTCTCCGTGCAGGCGCAGGTGCTGAACCTGCTGCAGGACCTGCAGGCGGAGTTCGGGCTGTCCTACATCTTCATCTCGCACGACCTGGCCGTGGTCAAGTACATCTCCGACCAGGTGATGGTGATGAACCAGGGCGAGATCGTCGAGATCGCGAATTCGGACGACATCTACCGCCATCCGAGAGAGCCGTACACGAAGCGGCTGCTGGCGTCGATTCCCAAGGGGTGGCAGGGCAGCCGCGCGCCCGCGGCGGACTGAAGAACGTCGGCGGTCCCGCGCCGGCGCGAATCGCCGTGAAAATAGGGTCAGACCCCATTACAAGGCCTGGCACCTTTTGTTCGGAGGCGGACTGAAAATGGGGTCAGGCCTTGTAATGGGGTCTGACCCCATTTTCAGAGCGTGAACGCCATCTCCGACACCAGCGCGCCCGGCAGGCGCACACTGGCGAGCTGGCGCGACTGGTAGGTGCCGGCGTCGAGGATGAACTCGGTCTCGGCGGTCAGCGCCTCCAGGTTCTCGCCGAGCAACCGGTAGACGGTGTCGTCGAAGCGCAGCACGTCGATCGGCGCGACCACCTTGCCGTTCTCCACCCAGAACGTCGCGAAGCGCGTCATGCCGGTGATGCGCCCGGCCGGCCGGTCCGAGTAGTTGAGGTAGTGCAGGTTGCCGACGGCGATGCCGGTGCCGAGCGCCGCGAGCGCGTCGGCGGCCGCCAGCGCGCCGCCGGCCATCGCCAGCGACTCCGGCATTTCCGCGCCGTTCGCGCCGTTCTCGGCCATGCCGAATTCCCGCGCGGTGCGCGGGCTGACCAGCGAACCCACCATGCGGCCGCCTTCGATCAGCGGGACGCGCGCAGGCCGCGCGAAGCCTTCCGACTGGAACGCCGGCGCCACGCCGCCTTCGGTGTCCTCGGTCATCGTCACGCGCGGGTCGAGCGCTTCGCCTTCCTGCATCCGCGCAAGCGCGCTCTGCCGGGTCGCCAGCGCGCGCCCCGAGAATCCGCCCCAGCACAGCAGCGCGGCGATCTCCTCCATCGCCGACGGCGACAGGTACGCGCGGTACTTGCCGGGTTCGAGCGCGCGCGCCGGCCGGCTGATCAGCGCGAGCCGCTCGCGCGCGTCCGCCATCCTGTGCGCGAACGCGGCGTCGTCCCACGCGAAGCCGGCGTAGCCGGACTTCACGGCCTTGTCGGCACGGTGATACAGGCTCCACTGCAGGTTGAACGCGGTCGTCGAATGCCAGTTGCGCTGGCCTTCCGAGTTCGCGAAGCCGCGCCAGACCGGCCCGGCAGCGTAGATGCCGACGAGGTCGAGCCCGGCGGCCGCCGTCAGGATCTCGTCGATCACCGCCTCCGACGGCGGCAGCGACGAATCGCGCACCGAGTGCGTGTCGTGCACGCCGGACGGCAGCAGCAGCAGCGGGTCGTCCGCGAGGTCCGGCAGCACGGCGCGCAATCCTTCGACGGCGCCGCGGATCGCCGCGCCGTCCGCCGCGGGATCGCCCGACAGCGACAGCGCGTGCTCGGCGTGGCGCGCGCCCGCGATCAGCCGCACGGAGAAGTAGCGCTGCGCGACGGTCCCGGGCTGCCTCACCTTGCCGCGGTTCATCCGGACGAAGTCCGTCTCTTCGGCGTCGAACGTGGCGGTGAACCGCTCGCCGCCGCGCAGGCTTTTCGCAACGACATCGGCCAGCGAATCGAAATACGTTTCCACTAGCTTTCCCCGCCGAAGACGTCGACGCCGGTGAACACGCACGCCGGTGAAGCGTGCCCGACGCGGATCACCTGCGACGGCTCGCCCTTGCCGCAATACGGCGTGCCCAGCACCTGCAGCGTGTCGGCGCTGCCGACGCGCGCCAGGCTGCGCCAGAAGCTCGCCGAGATGCCGCGATAGTTCGGATTCTTCACGACGTGCTTCAGCCGCCCGTTCTCGATGACGCGCGCGCGCTCGCAGCCGAACTGGAACTTGTTGCGCGAGTCGTCGATCGACCACGAGCAGTTGGTCTCCATCAGCACGCCGCGGTCGATGCCGGCGACCATGTCGGCGAGCGACGCGTCGCCCGGCTCGAGGTTCAGGTTGGCCATCCGGTCGATCGGCGGCCGGTTCCAGTTGTCGGCGCGCGCGTTGGCCACGCCCGGCAACCCGGCGCGCGCTTGCGACACCGCGCCGCCCAACGCGCGTTCGAGGATGCCGTTGCGGATCAGGTACACCTTTTCTGCGCGCGTGCCGTCGTCGTCGAACGCGTAGCTCGCCAGTTCCTCCGGCCGCGTCGGGTCGAACGTGACGTTGAGCAGGTCGGACCCGTACCGGTAGCTGCCGAACATGTCGGGCGTCACGAAGCTCGTGCCGGCGAAGTTGCGTTCGTCGCCGAGGATGCGGTCGAGTTCCAGCGGATGGCCGATCGACTCGTGGATCTGCAGGATCATCTGGTCGGGCATCAGCAGGACGTCCATCGTTCCGCTCGGGCAGTTGGGCGCGGCGAGCAATTCGAGCGCCTCTTCCGCGACCCGCCGGCCGGCGGCCGCGAAGCCGAACCGCTCGAGGATCTCGACGCCGCCCTGCTGGCAGATGCCGCGATAACCGTTGAGCGACCGGGTCTGCGTGACGCCGTCGGCGTGGGCGGTCACCGACAGCCCCGGCATCAGGAACCGGTAGCGCTGGGTGACGTCGCCGCCAGCGCTGGTGACCAGCCGGTGCGTGGCCGTGCGGACCTCGACGCCGACTTCCCAGTCGACGATCCGCGGGTCGAACCCGGCGGACGCCGACTCGACGTGGAGCAGGTCGTACCACTCGCGGCGCGACAGCGAGCGTTCCCACAATGCCGGCGACGCGTAGTCGCCGCGGGGGGACGGCACGGGCAGCGCCTTGGTGTCGAGGAGCGCCGCGCGGGCGGTCGCGCGGGCCCAGCGGGCCGCGCGCTCGAGCGCCGCCGCGAGCCCTGCGGCTGACAGGTCGCCGGTGGCCGCGTACCCGTAGCCGCCGTCGGCATAGACCGTGGCCATCGCCCCGCGGTCCGTGGCGGCGAGGTACGGCATCGCGACGTTCTTGCGGACGGCGAAGCTCTCGGAGCGCTCGTCGACGAACCGCAGCGACCAGAAGTCGGCGCGGACGTCGAACGCGGGAAGGGGGCCGTCGAAAGGCATGGCTGTCGCCGATATGGGATGGAAAAGGGCCGGCATCACCGGCCCTGTTGGCGCCGCATCGCGGCAGAGCCGAATTATCGCGCGAATCGAGGTCGCGTTACAGTCGCAGCCAAAGTCGGAGCGCCGTCTCTACGCCCGCCATGGCCGCCGACCCCGCCGTGCCAATGCGTTGCCGGACTCGGTCCCGGCGTAGCGTCTGGACCTTGTCGACCATGACCTGCGATGCACGGGCGAGTCCGTTCGCGCGCGACGGCCTAAGCGGAATCCTGAACAACGGCGCGTTCACGAGCAACGACGTCACCGGACAGACGGTTACGCTCGCATGCGTTTCGTTGAAGAGGTCGGACTGGACGATGACGGCTGGGCGCGGCTTTCCGAAGTCGCCAGACGCAACGACCAGCACAATGTCGCCCCTTTGAATGCTCAGCCCTGTGGCGTCCATCCGCTGTCGTCCGATTCGATTTCCGTGGTCGGACTTCCGCTCGCCAGGATCGACTGGCGGCGAGCCTCTTCCACGTTGTCGTCGAGAAACCGGCGAATGGCTTCGCGGGCCAGATCACTCTTCGCACGGCCGGTGGCGCGCGCGAGACCATCTAGGCGGCGCGCCAGTTCCGGCTCCAGGCGTATTCCAAGCATGGTGGCGGCCTCCATGTTGTTTAACCCCGGTTAAACAACTATTCTGCGCCGAGGTGATGGGGTTGTCCATCGGCCAAGCGGTGTAGGGTCGCGGGCTTCCGCACAGAATCAGTCCGCCGACGTGTCGCCGAACCGTGCCAGCGCGTCGCCGGTCACGCGGGCGATGCGCCATTCCGGCAGCAGCGTGGCCCCCATGCGCTCGTAGAAGCCGATGGCGGGCGCGTTCCAGTCGAGCACCGCCCACTCGAACCGGCCGCACCGCCGTTCCCGGGCGACCGCGGCCAATTCGGTCAGAAGGCGGCGGCCCAGGCCGCGGCCCCGGTGTTCGGGCACGACGAACAGGTCTTCCAGCCACAGCCCGCGCTGGCCCAGAAACGTTGAGAAAGTGTGAAAAAACAGCGCGAATCCCGCCGGATCGCCGTTTTCCCCGACTTCGTGCGCGACGAGCGCCTCGGCCGCCGGCCGCTGCCCGAACAGCGCGTCGGCCAGGCGCCGCTCGTCGGCGACCACCAGGTGCGACAGCTTCTCGTAGTCGGCGAGCGCGCGGATGAGCCGCATCAGCGCCGGAACGTCGTCCGTCGTCGCGAACCGGATCGACCATTCGCCGGCGCCGCTCATGCAACGCGCCGTCCAAGGATCGCGAGGTCGCGCTCGACGCCGTCCAGCTCGGCGACCTGCGGCAATCGTCCCCACGATGCGAAGCCGAACCGCTCGAACAGCGCGATCGAAGGCGCGTTGTGCGCAAACACGAAGGCGAGCACCGTACGGATTCCCAGCGCCGGCGCCTGCTGCAGCGCATGATCGACCAGCTTGCGCGCGATGCCGCGCCGCTGCGCGGCCGGTGCGACGTAGACGCCGATCTCGACGGTGGCCCTGTAGGCGGGCCGCCCGTAGAACGATCGCAGCGACAGCCAGCCGGAAACCGGCGCGTATTCCGCATCGCAATAAACCCACAGCGGCCGCAGGGTCGGACCGAACTCGCCGAACCACGCTTCGCGCTGCGCGACGGTGACCGGCGCCGTGTCCGCGGTCGCCATTCGGCCCGGAATCGAGGCGTTGTAAATCTCGACGATCGCGGGCAGATCGGGCAGCTGAGCGTGACGTATCGGCACCGTTGGCGGAATTGCAACAAACCGGTTGCGGCCATTGTAGCAACCACCACCTTTTCGTTGCCCCGAAAAAGCGCGCTGACGTAGAGTTGCAGCGTGTGCCGGAGGGCGGACACTGTCCGTTCGGGGGGCATCCATTCATTTCTGGGGGTTTTCTCATGAAATTTCAGCGGAAGAAAGTCGCGGTTGCGGTCGCGATGCTCGCTGGCGGAGCACTGTCCGCCTTCGTATCGGCACCCGCCGTCGCGCAGACTCCGACGACTACGCCGAGCGGACAGCCGATCAGGGTCGAGGTGACCGGCACCAACATCCGCCGCGTCGATTCCGAAACGACCAGCCCGGTGCAGGTGATCACGCAGGAGGAGATGGTCAGGCAGGGTTACACCAGCATCCAGGAAGTCATCCGCGACATCACGGCCAACAACCAGGGCCTGCTGAGCAACGGGTTCCCGGGCGCCTTTGCCCAAGGGGGCCAGGGCGTCGCGCTGCGCGGCCTGGGCGTGGGCGCATCGCTGGTGCTCATCGACGGCCTGCGCATGTCGCCGTTCCCGCGGCCGGACGACAACCAGCACAACTTCGTCGACATTTCCGCCATCCCCTTCACCGCGGTCGAACGGATCGAGGTGCTGCTGGACGGCGCGTCCGCCATCTACGGTTCGGACGCGATCGGCGGCGTGCTCAACGTCATCCTGAAGAAGAACTTCACGGGCTCGAGCCTCGTCCTCGACGGCGGCTCGACGACGAAGGGCGGCGGCACCACGTGGCACGCGTCGATCATGCAGGGATTCGGCAAGCCGACCGACACCGTCAACGGCTACCTCAACTTCGAGTATCGGCACCAGGACAGGATCACGTACAACCAGCGGTCCGGCCAGTGGCTGACGCAGGACTGGTCGAACTACACCGAAGCAGGCGGCGTCAACTACACGCCGGGCGCCCGGAGCCCCGGCGTCGTCAACAACCCGCTACTGCTGACGCCGTACCTGCAGAAGCCGGGCGCCAATTCGAATCTCCCGGAAAACAACATCTTTCTGACCAACGGCTGCAACCTGGCCGCGCGCAACGCGAACCAGTGCACGTTCGAGGACACGTGGTCGACGATTGCGCCCGAGACGGAAAACATCAACGTGATCGGCCGGGCCAACATCAAGATCGGCCAGAATTGGGACCTGGTGCTGACCGGATCGTGGTTCCGGGCGGAGGTCGAAACCGTCCGTCGGCAGACCGGCGTTCCCGGCGCCTTTGGCGGCAACACCGCATTCGGCATCAACGTCGCGCCGTTCATCTCGCCGGCCATCACACCCTATACGGTGCCCGCAACATACCCGGGCAACACGTTCGGCGTGCCGGCGGTCGCGCGGGCGATCCTGCCGGATACTTCCGCCCGAACCAACAACAGCCAGGCGGACACGACGCGGCTGGTCGCCGAGCTGACCGGTTCGGCGCTCGGATTCGACTGGAACGTGTCGGCCGGCTACACGGCGGTGAACCAGACCTACACGCAGAACGGCTACGTGAATCCGTACGCGCTGTATGCCGCTCTCAACGATCCGGTCAATCCGTTCAAGCTGACTGGCGGCAACAGCCAGCAGGTGATGGGTATCGTCGCTCCCACCGTGAAGACCGGCGCGGACGCGGAGCTCGACTTCCTCCAGTTCGTCGCCACCCGCGACCTCATGAAGCTGGACGGCGGGCCGCTCGCGATGGCCGTGGGTGCCGGCGCCGTGTACCTGCACCAGTATGCGGACACGCCGACCCAGTTCCAGAACGGCACCGTCACGGGGCTCTTTCCCGCGTACACGTCCGGCAGCCAGACGAACACCAACTTCTACGTCGAGTTCGTGGCGCCGGTCCTGAAGACGCTGGAACTCGACGCCGCCGTCCGTTACGACTACTACAACACGTACGGCGGCGACTGGACGCCGAAGGTCGGCTTCAAGTGGGTGCCGATCAAGGAAGTCGGCTTCCGCGGCACGTGGGGCCAGGGCTTCCGGGCGCCGGGGCCCGCCGAATCCGGGAAGTCCGGCACGGCGTACGGCTTCAACAACATCCGGGATCCGCTGCTGTGTCCGGTCAGCAACGCCAACGGCTCGCCCAACCTGACGTCGCCGCAGAACGTTCCCGCGTTCTGCAGCTTCGGACCGACGTACCTGCAGGTCAGCAACCCGGACGTCAAGGCCGAGAAGTCGACCAACTGGACGATCGGCGTGATCCTGGAGCCGGTTCCGAAGTGGCTGACCACGTTCGACTACTACTCGATCGTGCTCAAGGACCAGATCATCCCGGCCGCCCAGACGCCGACCTACGACCCGATCGCCAACGCGGTCCGCGGACCGATCCAGGAGGTGACGTACGGCGACGGGAGACTCGGGCCCTCTACCGTGGGTCCGATCGCCTACTCCAACGTGCCGCTGATCAACGCGGGCAAGACGAGCACCACGGGTCTCGACCTGGCGAGCAGCTACACGTGGACGCTTCCCGACACCAGCAAGCTGATGGCCGGCATCCAGTGGAGCCACCTCTTCACGTGGGATCTCGAGACCAACGGCGTTACGTACAAGCTGGCGGGCACGCACGGACCAACCATCCTCACCGGCAACACGGGGACGCCCAAGGACCGCTTCCAGGCGACGCTGCAATGGGCCAAGGGTCCGTTTACGGCGACTCTCACCGGCAACTACGTGGGCAAGTACGACGTGACCGATCCCTCGGCCGGCCTCAACACGTGCGAGGAAGGCATCAGCAATGGCTATCCTGGCAACCCGAGGTTCCTGGATGTGCCGCCGACGCAGTTCTGCACGATCGACTCCTTCTGGTACGTCAACCTGAATCTGCAATACCAGGTCAACAAGGAGCTGATGGTCCAGTTTTCGGGCACCAACATCTTCAACCAGAAGCCGCCCGTGGACGTGGCGACGTACGGCGGTGCCGGTGCGAACCTGAACAACCCCGTCGGGGCGGCCTACAATCCGTCGTTCCACATGCCGGGCGTGATCGGACCCACCTGGTCGCTGGGCCTGCAATGGAACTTCGACGCAATGAACCTGATGAAGATGTGATCCACTCCGCCCGGGAAACCTCGGGCGGACGTTTCGCAAAGCCCGGCGGCGGTGCCGCCGGGCTTTTTTCACATGCAGCACTTTCGAGAACCCTCATGAGAACATTTCTGGCACGCACGCTGCTGGCACTCGCCGCCGCCGCAGCGCCGCTTGCGTATGCACAGGACGCGACGCAGGTTGCCGCGCTGGAGGCGCTGCAGAAGGCCGCGAAGGCCGACAAGCGCGCGCTGGTGGCGTCGACGCTGAAGCTCACCGACGCCGAGGCGAAGAAGTTCTGGCCGGTCTACGACCAATTCCAGCGCGATCTCGAACCGATCGTGCGGCAGCGCAACCGCGCGCTCGAAGGCCTCGCGATGCGCGACAAGCCGATGACCGACGCCTACGCGAAGAGCCTGGTCACCGAGCTCGCGTCGCTCGACGAGCAGGAGGCCAAGACACGCCGGAAGATGGCCAACGCCGCGATGCGCGCGCTGCCGCCGAAGAAGGCGGCGCTGTACATGCAGCTCGAGTCAAAGCTCCGCGCGGCGCAGAACTACGAGATCGCCGCGGTCTTCCCGCTGGCACAATAGCCGGAACCGGCGCCGCTTCCGCTACCCCGCGGGTGTCATCCCGAGCGGAGCGAGGGACCCGCTTTTGGGGTTCGCGAGATCCCTCGTCGCTTCGCTCCTCGGGATGACACGCAATTGCTACGTGTCATCCCTGCGGCCGGCAGTTCGGCTTGCCGGGTTCGTCGAGCGCCCACGCAACGTTCGGTTCGTGCCGGCCGACCACTTCGATGCTGGCCGGGATGATCGCGACCTCGACGGGGCCGACTGCTGCCGGCTTCCCTGCGGCGAGCGTGTACGCGGGATCGAACCCGGAGTCCAGCGTCGCCGGCATCACCACGAACACGCCCAGAGTGATCGCCGTCAACGCTCCGGCTGCCATCGCGAACATCGCGCGCGGGGTTTTGGGGTTGTAGGTGCTCATAGTCATCGTCCTTGGTAGATTGCGTTTGCTTCCCAGACGGAACGGATCGTAGGCAGGCGCGGCAGGCCGCTCAAGCGGCAAGCGACGAAGCCGGCGATTTGCGGAACGAGGTCGCCCGGCAGGCGACGAAGCATCCGGTCGCCTGGCCCGCCATCGGGATTTCGTTCCGGCCGCCGGTCTTTCATCGTCGCGTTGCCCACCTGTCGTTGCTTCCGTTGTCCCTGGTCGTTACGCGCAGACCCGGCAACCTCGCCGGTGCCTTGAACTCTAGGCGGGTGCGGGGCGTCGCTGCAGTGACCAATGCGGTACCAGGCGGCGGAAAATTCCGGCCGGGCCCGGGGGCGCCGGAATCCGGAGTAGAGGGTTTGCCCTAACCGTCGGGTGGACTTTTCGGCGTTTTTGTGTAGAATCCTGCGGCTTTCGAAAGAAAGCCTGGCCCTGCCCCTGGCGGGGCCAATGTGTTTTGGCGCATGTGCGCAAGAGGCCTTGCGGCAACTCCTTGCGGCCGGATCCGACCAGCCCGAACGGGGCGGATCCGAGCCTGGTTTCGAGGACTGTCGCAACCGGGTTCCCACCGAGGCTTCCAGTTACCCGTCTGCTAGCGGGTGGGAATAACGGCGCGCCGTTGGCTGCGTCCGAACAACCAGGACCGTTCGCCAACTTTCTGACTGAACTACCCTCTGTCTGGAGACCACATGTTGAACAAGATCCGACCGGCCGCCGTGGCCACGGTCATGCTGATGGCCGTTGCGTTCTCGGTCCTGGCGCCCGCCGCGCACGCGCAAACGCAACCGGCCGCGCCCGCCGCCGCCACCGCACCGGCCGCACCGGCCGCACCGGCCGCCGCACCGGCGGCGCCCGCCGCGAAGGCGGCGCCGGAAGTGATCGAGAACCCGTACGGGCTCGAAGCGCTGTGGAAGGGCGGCGACCTGGTCGCGAAGACCACGCTGGCGATCCTCGTCATCATGTCGATGGGCAGCTGGTACATCATCATCACCAAGGTCTACGAGCAGTACAAGATGAACGTGTCGGCGAAAGACGCCCAGAAGAAATTCTGGAAGGCCGCCAACGTCAAGCAGGGCGCGGAGATGCTCAAGAAGTCGAGCCCGTTCCGCTTCATCGCGGAAGAGGGCATCGAGGCGACGCAGAAGCACGACGGCATGCTCGGCAACGTCGACCTCAACGACTGGATCACGATGTCGATCCAGCGCGCGATCGAGAACGTGCAGAGCCGCACCCAGGACGGACTGGCGTTCCTCGCCACCGTGGGCTCCACGGCGCCGTTCGTCGGCCTGTTCGGCACGGTGTGGGGCATTTACCACGCGCTGACGGCCATCGGCATCGCCGGGCAGGCGTCGATCGACAAGGTCGCGGGTCCGGTCGGCGAGGCGCTGATCATGACGGCGATCGGCCTCGCCGTGGCGGTGCCGGCGGTGCTCGGTTACAACTGGCTCATCCGGCGCAACAAGTCCGCGATGGACAACGTCCGCGGATTCGGCGCCGATCTGCACGCGGTGCTGCTGTCCACGACGAAATCCCCGGCCAGGGCGTGACGCCATGGGCATGAGCGTCGGTCCGGGCGCAGGCGACGAGGACGAAGTCGTCTCCACGATCAACACCACGCCGCTCGTCGACGTGATGCTGGTGCTGCTGATCATCTTCCTGATCACGATTCCGGTGGTCACCACGTCGATCCCGGTGCAGCTGCCGAAGGAGCGCAACGAGATCCGCGAGACCAAGCCGGAGAACATCGTCCTGTCGGTCGACGCGCGCGGCGGGATCTTCTGGAACGACCTGCGCATTCCGTCGACCGCCAACCTGATCGACCGGCTGAAGAAGATCGCCGTGCTCGATCCGCAGCCGGAGATCCACATTCGCGGCGACGGCGCGGCGAACTACGACTCGGTCGGCAGGATCATCTATGCCGCGCAGCGCGCCGGCATCGCCAAGGTCGGCTTCATCACCGAGCCGCCGCCGCGCGGCGGCAGCTGACCGCCCATTGCGCCAGGAGAAGACAGCATGGGAATGAACGTAGGCTCGGGCGGCAAGTCCGGTGAACCGGACGTGATGATCGACATCAACACGACGCCTCTGATCGACGTGATGCTGGTGCTGCTCGTGATGCTGATCATCACGCTGCCGATCCAGCTGCACTCGGTGAACCTCAACATGCCGACGGGCATGCCGCCGCCGCCGCTGGTGAAGCCGGAGGTGGTGAAGCTCGACATCGATGCGGGAAGCGTCGTCTACTGGAACGGCGAGGCGGTCGTGGACCGCGCCGATCTCGAGGCGCGGGTGACCGCCGCCGCGGCGCAGGCAGTGCAGCCCGAGGTCCACCTGCGTCCCGACAAGGGCGCCAAGTACGCGGTCGTCGCGATGGTGATGGCCTCGGCGCAGCGGCTGGGGCTCACCAAGATCGGCATCGTCGGCAGCGAGCAGTTCATCGCCGAGTAACCTGAAGTTTCCTGCGCGGGGCGCCACAAGCGCCCTTGTCGCACGCGGAGTCGACACCAATGGATTACGCACGGCATCAAAGGGATCCGGCCCGTCACGCGATCGGCATCACGTTCGTCGTGCTGATCCACGTCCTGGTGATCTGGGCGCTCTTCTCGGGCCTCGGCAAGAACGTCATCCAGATCCTGAAAAAGCCGCTCAACGCGACGATCATCGAGGAGGTGAAGCTGCCGCCGCCGCCGCCGCCGCCGCCGCCGCCCAAGAAGATCATCGAGCCCCCGAAGACGCCGCCGCCGCCGCAGGAAACCTACGTGCCGCCGCCGGACATCCCGCCGCCGGTGACGTCGTCGGCGCCGACGATCACCGCGGTGACGCCGACGGTGCCCACGGAGCAGCACGTCATCGCGCCGCCGCCTCCGGTCGTCGCGCCGCCAGCGCCGCCGAAGCCGGCCATCCGCCGCGGCATCACGCGCATCGCGGGCGACGACCCCACCTATCCGCGGGAGGCGATCCGCGCCGGCGTGGCGAAGGGCCGCGTCACCGCGCGGCTGCAGATCGACGAGAAGGGCAACGTGACCGAGGTCATCATCGTCTCGCAAGACCCGCCGCGCGTGTTCGAAAAGGCCGTCCGCAACGCGCTGGAAGGATGGAAGTTCAAGGCCGAAGGCGAGAAGTACGTCGGCGAAGTCGAGATCAACTTCACGCTCAAGGACGAGTGACGCCGCCCGGCGCGGCCGGGTCCGGTCGCGTCCGGGGTGCCGTCAGTCGGCGGCGCGCAGTGCGTATGCGGCGCCGGCCCAGGTCAGGCCGATCATTGCGGCGGCGGCCGCCGCGATGCCCGACAGCGAAACCGGCTGCGTGGCGAGCAGCCGGTAGGCTTCGCGCCCGACGTCGAGCACGGCGCCCGGCATCGCGACCGCGAGGCCGGCAGCGGCCACCCCCCACAGCACGGCCACCGCGGGCTTGCGCCACGCCGGAATCGTCGACGACGCCGGTGGAGGCAGCGACGCCATCACGCGCGCGGTGAAGCCGTCGTCGGCCAGGTACGCGTCGCGACGGGCGGCCGCGTCGTCGCCGAGCAGGCGCTCGAGCCAGTCGTCGCGGAGGTCCGCGGCGGCGGGCGGTTCGTCGTGGCGTCGTTCGCTCGTCATGGATTCTGCGTTCCGTACGCGGCCAGCGCGACCTTGAGCTTCTGCTTGCCCCGCAGCACGTGAGTCTTGACCGTGCCGACCGGGCAGCCGAGCACGTAGGCGGCCTCCTCGTGCGTCAGGTCGTTATGGTAGCAGGCGACGATCGCCGCCCGCTCGCCGTCGGACAGGACCGCCATCGCGCGCTCCATGTCCACCTTGAGCGCCGTTGCGCGCGCGGCATCCGGATGCGGATCGGCGGAGTGGACGTCGATGTGCGGCATTGTCGTCTCGTCGTCAGCGACGTCGTCCGCCCGGTCGCCGAGCAGCTCTTCCTTGCGCTTGCGCGCGTCGGCGAGCCAGCAGTTGGTGGCGATGCGGTACAGCCACGTCGAGAAGCGCGCTTCCTGGCGAAACGACTTCAGGTTGCGCCAGGCGAGCACGAACGTGTCCTGCGCGAGGTCGTCGGCCAGCGCATGGTTGCCGGCGGTCAGCCGCCGCAGGCACGCGCGCACGCTCGATTGATGCCGGCGGACGAGCTCGGCGAACGCATGCCGGTCGTCGGCAACCATCGCACGCGCGATGAGCTGCGCATCCGAGACCGGCGGCTCGGCCATCGGCAGCCGTCAGGCCGGCGGCCTGCGCGCGGCGAGACCGGAACGCGGCGGAGCAGGGGACGCGCACGGCGCTGGCTCCAGGGGGCCGGCGGTCAATTTCGCACGTCTCCGGGACCCGGGGCGGGCATCGGGCCCGCGGCGGCAGCCGCCGCCTGCCGGTCCTCGAAGTACCAGAGGATGCAGTAGCCAATCCCCACGAACAGCAGCACGAGGCCGAACCAGTTGGCCTCCCCATGATTGATCATCGACCAGAACGTGATCGCCAGGCCGACCGCGCCCAGCAGCACGCCCTTGCGCAGGTCCGACCACGCGGCCTCCTTGCGCAACAGGCGCGCCTGCTCGGTCAGCGGCAGGCGGGCCGCCGCCGCGTCGAGCACCGGCTCGGCGCGCCCGGTGCCGATCGCCTGCATCGCCGCGCCGGGCGGCACGATGCCCTTCTCCGCGAGCTTCAGCATCGTCTCGTTCTGCATGCGGTTCTTGCGCATCTTGTACCAGATGACCAGCGCGATGATGAGGATCGGCGTGAGGAACACGATGAACACGATGCCGAGCACCATGCTCGCGAGCGCCGGGTCGCGGTCCAGGAACTCGTCGAAGGAATCGTATTCGCGGTCGGAGTCGTCGATGTCGATCTTGATGCCCTTGCGGCGCGCTTCGCGGGTCGCGTCCCGCGCCAGGTCGGCGGCCTCGCGGGCGGCCTCCTTCGCGGCCTGGCCCGCCTCGCGCGCCGCGTCCTTCGCGGACTGCTTCGCGTCCGGCTGGGCGAGCGGCGCGGGGGCGACCGGCTGGGCCAGCACGGCCGTGGGACCCGGAAGCACGCAAAGCAGCGTGGCGGCCGCCAAGGCACCCCCGAGCACGAGGCGGCGGACGAGGGGCGGCAAAGGACGCGTCATGAAAGCTCCCGAACGATCGATGGTCGCGGGTTGGATGCGGGGAGCCGGCCTTTCGGATTCGCGGGCGCCGCATCCCCGGGGCCTGGCAGGGGCGGCCCCCGGGCGGCTCGCCGCGCGACCCCATGCTATCATCGGCGCCGCCCCAATCATCGCGACCGGAAACGTCGTTGCCGATGGCCGTCCCCTCCGCCTTCCGGGTCCGCACACCGCCGCACCTCCCTGCAATGCGCCGCCGCCGCGCCGCGGTCGTCCGCTGGTTCGCGGGGCTGGCGTTCGCCGCACTGTTCGCGTGGCCCGCCCTCGGCGCCGACGACACGGTGACGCTCAACTTCGTCAATGCCGACATCGACGCGGTCGTCAAGGCCGTGGCGGAGATCACCGGCCGCAACTTCGTCGTCGACCCGAAGATCAAGGGCACGGTCAACATCATCTCGGCGCGGCCGGTGCCCAAGAGCCTCGTCTACCCGACGCTGCTGTCGGCGCTGCGGCTGCAGGGCGTGGTGGCGATCGAAGGCAACGGCATCACCAAGCTCGTCCTCGAGACCGACGCGAAGATGCACGGGTCCGCGGTGGCCGAGGGGTCGCCGGGCGGCGGCGATCGGCTCACCACGCAGGTCATCACGCTGCGCTACGAGTCGGCCACGCAGCTCGTCAACGTGCTGCGGCCGCTGATCACGCCGAACAACACGATCGCCGCGTTTCCCGGCACCAACGCGCTGATCATCACCGATTACGCGGAGAACCTGCGCCGGATCGAGAAGATCATCGGCTCGCTCGACCAGCCGCCCGCCGGCGAGCCGATGATCGTCACGCTGAAGCACGCGTCGGCGCTCGACGTCGTGCCGCTGGTCAACCGGTTGCTGGGCGCCGAGGGCGCGGTCGCGGGCAGCTCGCCGGGCGACGGCCAGCAGCGGGTGACGATCGTCGCCGACCCGCGGTCGAACAGCGTGATGCTGCGCTCCGACAACCCGGCGCGGGCAACGCGCGTCAAGGCGATGATCGAGCAGCTCGACACGCCGGGTCGCCCCGGCGGCAACATGTTCATCGTGTACCTGAAGAATGCCGACGCGACGCGCGTCGCGCAGACGCTGCGCGCGCTGATGACCGGCAGCAGCGACACCGGCGCCGCCCCGACCCCGCAGCCGTCGATGATCGGCAACACGCTGGGAAGCTCGATGCCGGCGGCGACCGCGACACAGGCGCAATCCGCGCAGCCGCCCGCGCAGTCGGTGGCCTCGGCGTTCAATCCGTTCACCGGCGGCAGCGGCGGCGGCAGCGGCGGCCCGCTGCCCGGCGGGCTGATGATCCAGGCGGATACCGCGAACAACGCGCTGATCATCATGGGCCCGGAGCCTTTGTACAACAACCTGCGCGCGATCATCGAGCGGCTCGACGTGCGCCGTGCGCAAGTGTTCATCGAGGCGCTGATCGTCGAGGTCGCCGCCGACAAGGCCGCGGAGTTCGGCATCCAGTGGCAGATCCTGCAGGGGATCAACAAGACCAACGTGCAGGGTTTCGGCGGCACCAACTTCGGCACGCGCGATTCCGGCAACAACATCATCTCCGGGTCGCTGAACCTGGGTGCGCTCGGGCAGGGCCTGAACGCCGGCATCCTCAACGGCACCATCACGATCCCGGGCCTCGGCACCATCACCAACCTCGCGTTCCTGGCCCGCGCGCTCGAGACCGACGCCGGCGCCAACATCCTGTCGACGCCGACGCTGCTGACGCTCGACAACGAGGAGGCGCGCATCATCGTCGGCCAGAACGTGCCGTTCGTCACCGGGCAGTACTCGGTGTCCGGCTCGGCGTCCACCGTGCAGCCGTTCCAGACGTTCGAGCGACGCGACATCGGTGTGATGCTGCGCGTGAAGCCGCAGATCACCGAAGGCGGCACCATACGCCTGGTGCTGTACCAGGAGGTGTCGCGGATCGAGTCGTTCTCGACGACGACCGGCCTCGTGCTGTCGAAGCGCGCGCTGGAGTCGTCGGTGATCGTCGACGACCAGCAGGTCGCCGTGCTGGGCGGGCTCATCCAGGACAGCTTCTCGGACGGCTCGGACCGCGTGCCCGTCGTCGGCGACCTGCCGCTCATCGGCGCGTTCTTCCGCTACGACGCGCGCAAGCGGCAGAAGGTGAACCTGATGATCTTCCTGAAGCCCACCGTCGTGCGCAACGATTCGCAGGGACGCGCGCTGACGTCGGAACGCTACGACTACATCATGGGCGAGCAGCAGCGCAGCCGCCCCGAGCCGCGCTATTTCTGGCTCGACCAGACCGTGCCCACGCTGCCGGCGGAAGGCGTGATGCCCGGTACCAAGGCCGGCGCGATCCCGAGCGAGATCGCGCCGGAACGCACGCCGCTCGACGACGCGCTGAAGCTCCCGGCGCCGCCGCCGGCGCCGCCACCGCTGCCGAGCGCGCCCAGGTAGCCCGGATCGTCCCGCCTTGAGCTCGCCGCGATGACCGCCCGCCCGAGCCTGCCCGCAACGGCCGCGAGCTTCGCGGCGCAGATCCCGTACGCGTTCGCGAAGGCGCACGGCGTGCTCGCCGCCGGCGTCGAAGGCGACGCCGTGGTCGTGCTGACCCGGCCCGACGCGACCGCCGACGGCGTCATCGAGATCAAGCGCGTGCTGCAGCGGCCGCTCGTCACCCGCGCGATCGGCGCGCAGGAATTCGCGCTCGAGCTGGCGCGCGCGTACAACCAGCCGTCCGGCGGCGCGTCGACGCTCGTCGACGACCTGACGCGCGAGACCGACCTGTCGCGGCTGATGCAGGACCTGCCCGCCACCGAGGACCTGCTCGACAGCACGACGCAGGCGCCGGTGATCCGGATGATCAACGCGCTGCTGCTGCAGGCATTGCGCGAGCGCGCGTCCGACCTCCACTTCGAGCCGTACGAGACGCGCTCGGTCGTCCGCTTCCGCGTCGACGGCGTGCTGCGCGACGTCATCGAGCCGCCGCGCGCGCTGCACGCGGCGCTGGTGTCGCGGCTGAAGATCATGGCGAGCCTCGACATCGCCGAGAAGCGGCTGCCGCAGGACGGCCGCATCTCGCTCAAGCTGGGCGACAAGGCCGTCGACGTGCGGATGTCGACGCTGCCGACCGGCCCGGGCGAACGCGTGGTGCTGCGGCTGCTCGACAAGGAGTCCGCGCGGCTCGACCTGGCGGCGCTCGGCATGGCCGAGCCCACGCGCGACACGATCGACCGGCTGATCCGCGAGCCGCACGGCATCGTGCTCGTCACCGGGCCCACCGGGTCGGGCAAGACGACGACGCTGTACGCCGCGCTGTCGCGGCTGCCGCGGGGCTCGGTCAACATGATGACGGTCGAGGACCCGATCGAGTACGCGCTCGACGGCGTGGCGCAGACGCAGGTCAATCCGCGCATCGAGCTCGACTTCGCGCGCACGCTGCGCGCGATGCTGCGGCAGGATCCGGACGTCATGATGATCGGCGAGATCCGCGACCTGGAAACCGCGCAGATCGCCGTGCAGGCGTCGCTGACCGGGCACCTGGTGCTCGCGACGCTGCACACGAACGACGCGACGAGCGCCGTGACGCGGCTCGCCGACATGGGCGTCGAGCCCTACCTGCTGGCATCGAGCCTGCTGGGCGTGCTCGCGCAGCGGCTGGTGCGCACGCTGTGCCCCGACTGCCGCGTCGCGGCGCCCGCCACGCCGGGCGAACGCACGCTGCTCTCCGAGCTCGGGCTGTCGCAGGAAACGCCGGTATCGAGCGCGCCGGGATGCGACGCGTGCGGCGGGTCGGGCTTCCGCGGGCGCACCGGCGTCTACGAGCTGCTGGTGATCGACGACGCGATCCGCCGCCACATCCACGACGGCACGGCCGAGCACGAGCTGCGCGACGCGGCGGCGCACGCCGGCATGGCGAGCCTGCGCCACGACGGCGCGCGCTACATCGCCGACGGCACGACGTCGCTGGCCGAACTGGTGCGCGTGACGCGACACGCATGAGCGCGTCCGCGTTCCGCTTCGAGGCCGTCGACGGCCAGGGCCGGCTGCAGCAGGGCGTACTCGAAGCGGCCACGCCGCGCGCCGCGCGCGACGTGCTGCGCGCCAAGGGACTGACGCCGACGGCGATCGCCGCCGCGTCGTCGTCGACCGTCGAGCGGCTGGCCGGCGTGCGGCTGCCGGCGCCGCTGCTCGCGTTGACGACGCGCCAGCTGGCCACGCTGACGCTGTCCGGCCTGCCGCTCGACCAGGCGCTGTCCGCGGTGGCCGAGCAGGCCGACGACGTGCGCGTGACGCGCGTCGCCACCGAGCTGCGCGCGCAGATCGCCGCCGGCGAATCGCTGGCGGCCGCGCTCGCCCGCTATCCGCGCGCGTTCTCGCCGCTGTACCGCGGGCTGGTCGCCGCCGGCGCGGAGGCGGGCCGCCTGTCCGACGTGCTCGCGCGGCTCGCGGACTACCTCGAGGCGCGCGAGGCGCTGCGGCAGAAGGTGACGCTGGCGCTCATCTATCCGGCCATCGTGACGGTGATCGCGCTCGCGGTGATCGGCGTGCTGCTCGTCTACGTGGTGCCGCAGGTCGTGTCGGTCTACCAGCAGAGCCGGCAGACGCTGCCGTGGCTGACGCGGGCGCTGATCGCGAGCAGCGGCTTCTTCCGCGCGACCGGCTGGCTGTGGCTGGGCGCGTCCGCCGTCGCAATCGCGGCGTTCGGGCTCGCGCTGAAGCGGCCCGCGTTCCGCGCGCGCTGGCACGCGTTCCTGTTGCGGCTGCCTGTCGTCGGGCGCCTTATGCGCAGCCTGGACACGGCTCGCTTCGCGTCGACGCTCGCGATCCTCGTCGGCAGCGGCGCACCGCTGTTGCGCTCGCTCGACGCCGCGTCCGACGTCGTGCGGATGCTGCCGCTGCGCACGGCGGCGACGGCTGCCGCGGCGCTGGTCCGCGAAGGCGTCGCGCTGTCGCGCGCGCTGCGCGAACAGAAGATGTTCCCGCCGGTTTTGATCCACCTGGTCGGCAGCGGCGAGCAGAGCGGGCGCCTGGCGCCGATGCTCGAGCGCGCGGCCGAGGAGCTCGAGCGCGACGCGGAGCGGCGGTTGGCGTGGCTCGCCGCGCTGCTGCAGCCGGCGCTGATCGTCGTGATGGGCGCGATCGTGCTGGTGCTGGTGCTCGCGGTCATGCTGCCGATCGTGTCGATGAACCAGCTGATCCGCTGAACGGTCGCGCGCCGCCTACGCGCCGCGCGACCGCTGCCGCGCGAGCGCCCACGCCACGTGCTCGCGCACCAGCGGCGACGGGTCGTCGGCCCGGCGCTCGAGCGCTGCGATGACCGCCTCGGTCCGCGGCGCGTTGCCGAGCCCGACGGCGAGGTTGCGCAGCCATCGCGCGTAGCCGATCCGGCGGATTGCGCTGCCCGCCATCCGCTGCGCGAATTCGCCTTCGCTCCACGCGAAGAGCTCGACCAGCGTCGCGCCGTCGAGGCCGTGGCGGACCGCGCTGAAGTCGTGCTCGGTGGCCGCTTGCGCGAAACGGTTCCACGGACAGGCGAGCTGGCAGTCGTCGCAGCCGTACACGCGGTTGCCGACCAGCGGCCGCAGCGGTTCGGGAATGGCGCCGGCCAGCTCGATCGTCAGGTACGAGATGCAGCGGCGCGCGTCGAGCTCGTACGGCGCGACGATCGCGCCGGTCGGGCAGGCGCCGATGCACGCGTCGCACGTGCCGCAGTGCTCGCTTGCCGCGGGCGTGGCCGGGAGCGGCAGGTCCGTGTAGATCTCGCCCAGGAAGAAATACGACCCCATCGTCCGCGTCAGCAGCAGCGTGTGCTTGCCGCGCCAGCCCAGTCCCGATTTCGCGGCGAGCGCGACTTCGAGCACCGGCGCGCTGTCGGTGAACACGCGGTAGCCGAATGCGCCGACGTCCGCCGCGATCCGGTCGACCAGCCGCGCGAGCCGCGCGCGCAGCACCTTGTGATAGTCGCGGCCGAGCGCGTAGCGCGCGACGTACGCGCGGGTCGGATCGCTCAGGATCGCGTGCGGCGGCGCCGCCCGGTCGGGCCAGTAGTTCATTCGTGCCGTGATCACGCGCACCGTGCCGGGCACCAGTTGCGCGGGACGCGCGCGCGCGGTGCCGTGGCGGGCCATGTACGCCATCTCGCCGTGCCGGCCGGCGGCGAGCCAGCGTTGCAGGTGGTCTTCGGCTTCGGACAGTTCGGTGTCGGCGATGCCGATTTCCTGGAAGCCGAGCGCGCGGCCCCATTCGCCGATGTAGGCGGCCAGGCGCGCCCAATCGCGTTGCGGGCTGCCGGCGTCGTCGCTCATGTTGGTAGCCTAGCGCGGTTATGCTTGGCCCGTCTTCCGCCCCGCCTTCGATGAATCCGACCCTTCACCTGCCCGACGCCGCCGCCACCCTCCGCGCGGGCGCCGCACTGGCCCCGGCGCTGACCGGCGGCATGGTCGTCGCGCTGCACGGCGACCTCGGGACGGGCAAGACGACGCTGGTGCGGGGTGTGTTGCGCGCGCTGGGGTGGACGGGGCCGGTCAAGAGCCCGACGTACACATTGGTTGAATATTATCCATTTTCGAGTTTATACTTCTATCACTTTGATTTTTATCGGTTCGCCGATCCAAGCGAATGGGAAACGGCGGGTCTCGCCGATTGCTTCCGCAGCGACACGGTCTGCCTGGTCGAATGGCCGGAGCGGGTGGCCGGCCTGCTGCCCGTTCCCGACCTCGACGTGACGCTCGCGCATGCGGCGCCGGAATGCGGCGGGCGCGACCTGACGCTGCGCGCTTCGACGCCGGCGGGTGAACGATGCCGCGACGCAATCGACCTTACGTTCAAAACGCGCTGACCGCGATCGGCTGGCAGCGGCGGCGGCTGTGCCAGTGGATGGCGGTGCCGGCGACGCAATTGCTGGTGCCGTCCGCCTGGGCGCAGCCCTCCGGCGTGGCGTCGGCGCGCATCTGGCCCGCTCAGGAGTACACGCGGATCATCGTCGAGTCGAGCGCGCCGCTCGTGCATCAGGTCGTCGTGCTGCGCAATCCGGACCGGCTGGCGCTCGACATCGAAGGCGTCGAAGCATCGTCGGAACTGGCGCAGCTGCCGGCGCGCGTGCTTCCCGCCGATCCGCACATCGCGGCCATCCGCATCGGCCGCAAGTCCGCGAACGTGACGCGCATCGTGTTCGACTTGAAGTCCGAAGCTCGGTCCGAGGTCTTCGCGCTGAAGCCGGTCGCCGAGTTCGGGCATCGGCTGGTCGTCGACCTGTACCCGATCGTGCCGCTCGATCCGCTGATGGCGCTGCTGGAAAGCGAGCAGCGCAAGGACAAGGGACAGGGCGCACCGCCGCAGTCCGGCGCGGCGCGCGAACCGCCGGCACCGGCGCAGCCGCCGGAGGCGAAGAGCGGACCGCGGCGGATCACCGTCGCGATCGACCCCGGCCACGGCGGCGAGGACCCCGGCGCGATCGGCCGCCGCGGGACCTACGAGAAGGACGTCGCGCTCGCGATCGCCAGGAAGCTCAAGTCGCGCATCGACGCCGAGCCGAACATGCGCTCGATGCTCACGCGCGACGACGACTACTTCGTGCCGCTGCACCAGCGCGTGGACAAGGCGCGCCGCGTGCAGGCGGACCTGTTCATCTCGATCCACGCCGACGCGTTCCGCGAGCCGACGGCGCGCGGGTCGTCGGTGTTCGCGCTGTCGGAAAGCGGCGCGACCAGCGCCGCCGCGAAGTGGCTCGCGCAGAAGGAGAACCAGGCGGACCTGATCGGCGGCGTCGACCTCGACCGGCGCGATCCGGTGCTCGCGCGCACGCTGCTCGACCTGTCGCAGACCGCGCAGATCACCGACAGCCTGAAGGTCGGGCGTCACGTGCTCGACGGAATCGGCACGCACAACGCGCTGCACAAGGCGAACGTCGAGCAGGCGGGGTTCGCCGTGCTGAAGGCGCCGGACATCCCGTCGATCCTCGTCGAGACCGCGTTCATCAGCAATCCCGACGAGGAATTGAAGCTGCGCAGCGAACGGCACCAGAAGAAGTTCGCCGACTCGATCCACGAAGGCGTCGCGCGCTACTTCGCCGCCAATCCGCGCCTCGCCCGAGCATGAGTGTCGGCGCCATCGCGCTCGCGGTGGTGATCGGCACGGCGGCGCATGCGCAGACGATCTACAAGTGCAAGGGCGCGGACGGCCGCATCACCTATTCGAGCGTCGCCTGCCCGGGCGAAGGGTCGCCGATGTCGGGCGCGCCCGGATCGCGCGGCGCCGCCCCCACGACGCCGGCGCCGGCGGCCGCGCCCGGGGCCCCGCCTGCGGCCGAGACGGCGCCGGTCGTGCGCGGCAACCTGCCAAAGCAGTGCGACAACGCCGCTGCGCTGGCCGTCGTCGTCGCGCGCCTCGACAACGCCGCCACGCCCGACGACATCCGGCCTTTTCTCGCCGACGAGCGGTTCCGGCTGCTGCGCTGCGAGTTCCTGCGGCTGACGCCCGAAGAGCGCCGCGAACGCGATGCGGCGATGCGCGACCTGGCGTCCGCCGATCCCAACCGGCGCAACGCGGCCGCGCTGCGCATCGAGGCGATGTACGACCGCTACCTGACGCAGGCCGAGCGGGCCGAGCGCGCGCGCAACCGGCAGCGCTGACGGAACGACGACGTAGAATCGCGCGATGGCCCGCTTCTTCGTCCTGTTCGTCGCGCTGCTCGCCGTGCTGTTCGCGCTCGAGCTGACCCCGTGGGGGCAGGCGTACGTGGTCGAACCGTGGACGCACGCGCTCGCCGTGATCGCCACGTCGATCGTCACCGTGTTCGACCCCGACGTCGTCGCGTACGGCAAGGTCATCCGCAGCGTCGGCAACGGCTTCGCCGTGTCGATCGAGGCCGGCTGCAACGGCGTGGAGGCCACGCTCGTGCTGTGCGCGGCGATCATCGCGTTCCCGGCGCCGTGGCGGCACAAGGCGCTGGGCATCGCGGTCGGCGTGGTCGCCGTGCAGCTGCTCAACATCGTGCGCGTGATCAGCCTGTTCTACATCGGCCAGTGGAACTTCGCCGTCTTCGAGTGGGCGCACCAGTACGTGTGGCAGGCGTTGATCATGCTGGACGTCCTGATCGTGTGGCTGATCTGGGTGCGGCGCATCCCGCGCGACGACGATCCGCGGTTGCCTCCGGCCGCGCCGCCCGCGCTGGCGGCCGGGTAACTCGCCGCGTGCGTCGCCTTGAAGAGCTCGCTGGCCCGTTTCATCCTGCTGGTGCTCGCCTGGCTGCCGGTGACGTTCGTCGTCTGGTACGTGCTGGCGCCGGTGCTGCTGTGGCCGGTGCAGCTCGTCTGCGCCGCCGTCGCGCGCCTGGGCTTTCCCGATCTCGTCCGCGCCGTGGAAGCGCACGGATCGACGCTGTCGTTCGTCACCACGCTGAAGCCGGGAAGCGCCGAGGCCGGCGGCATCCTCACCGTCGACGTCAACATGCTGCTCTACGCGTTCGGGCTGCCGCTGTTCGTCGCGCTGACGCTGGCGGCGCGCGAGCGCGCGTGGTGGCGCCCGCTGGCCATCGGCTACGTCGCGATGCTGCCGTTCATCGCGTGGGGCGTGCTCGCCGACTTCCTGAAGAACGTCGCCATCACGTCGTCGACGCTCGTCGCGTCGCAGACCGGGTTCGGTCCGATCGGCCGCGATATCATCGCGTTCGCGTATCAGTTCGGTTCGCTGATCCTGCCGGCCGTCGTGCCTGCCGTTGCGTGGGTGCTGACGCACCGTGCATTTCTCGAACGCATGCGCGCGGCGCGGCGCCGCGCCGACGCGGCGTGAGCGCGCCGAATTGCTAGCATTTTTCGCGGGGGAATCCTGGTGCAGCACCTGATCGTCGTCGTCCTGGTCGTCGTCGCCTACAACGCGCTGGCCGCCGTCTCGTACGTGGTGGCCTACTCGCCCGCGGACGCGTGGACGGTCTGGCTGGCGAGCGGCGTCGTGTTCGGTACGCTGCTCGTCGCGCGCCGCGCGTCCTGGCCGGCCGTGCTGGCCGGCGGCTTCGTCGGCGCGGCGGCCTTCGCCGTGTACCTGGGCAGCCCGCCGCTCGACGCGCTGGGCTACGGCGCGATCGAGGCGATCGCGTCCGGCGCCGCGGCGTTCGTCGTGTCGAAGCTTTCGCCGCTGCCGTTGATGCTGGACCGCCCGCGCGACCTGGCGGCGATCGCGCTCGGCGGTGCGCTCGTGTCGGCGCTGACCGGCGCGACGTTCGCCACCGCGTGGCACGTGGCGTCCGGCGGCGCGGTGCCCGGCGCGACGTTCCGCCTGTGGGCGCTGTCGAACTTCCTGGGCATGCTGGTGGTGGCGCCGCTGATCGTTGCGTGGGCGCAATTCAGGCTGCGCCGCTCCGGCGGCATGACGATGCCGCAGTTCGCCGCCGGCGCCGTCGCGTGCCTGCTGTTGCTGGGCACGATGTGGCTGCTGTTCGACGCCAGGCCGGGAACGCGCTTCGGCGGCTCGGCCGGCGAGACGCTGACCTACCTGCCGATCCTGTTCATGGCGCTGGTGGCGCTTCTGTGGGGGTCGCGCGGCTCGACGCTCGCCGCGTTCGTGGGTGCGCTGATCGCGATCGTCAACACCGCGCAGAAGGAAGGACCGTTCGCCGGCTCCGCCGGATGGCTTGGGGACCCGGAGCTCGAAGTGCAGGCCTACGTGCTGGCGATCTCGCTGACCGGCCTCCTGATCGCGGTGCTCGGCGCCGCGCAACGCAATGCCGTGCGCGCGGCGCGCGAGTGGCGCACGCGCTTCGAGGCGGCGATAGGCGCGCACGGCATGCTCGCGTACGAATGGGACCCGGCGTCGGGCCGCATCGTCGTCACCGGCGATGCCGCGCAGCTCGTCGGAGTCCCGTCCGCGAAGATCGTCACGCTCGCCGACTGGCTGGCGCTGGTCGCGGCCGCGGACCGCGAACGCGTGGCGACGCGCTTCGACGAGCGCGTGCGCGGCCAGGGGGCGCCGGACACGACGACGTACCTCGTCACCGGACCCGGCGGCGCGCCGCTGGCCGCCACGGACGAGGCGCGCGCGATCCGCGACCACGACGGCGAGCTGCACCGGATCGTGGGCCTCGTGCGCGTGTCCGCCGCCACGCCGGCGGGTGCCGGCGCATGACCGAGGCCGTCGCCGTCGCCGAGCCGGTGACGCCGCCCGCGCAGCCGCCGGCGCCGGCGAACGTCCCCGACGGCGTGTTCCTCGTGCACGGGCTGGGCGGCACGCAGTACGACCTGGGCTCGATGCACAAGCGGCTGAAGAACGCGGGATTCGTCACGCATTCGCTGACGCTGCCCGGCCACGGCACGAAACCCGAGGACCTGGTCGGCGTGACGGCCGAGGACTGGATCGACGCCGTCACGCAGAAGTACCGGGAGGTCCGCGAGCAGCACCCGCGGCTGCACCTGATGGGCATGTGCATGGGCTCGCTGCTGGCCGCGGTGATCGCGCAGCGCGAGCGCCACGCGCAGGGCAACCTCGTGATCCTCGCGCCGCCCGTGTACATCGACGGCTGGGCCACGCCCTGGTATCGCGGCCTGCGCCCGCTGCTGTACGCGATCCCGGGCGTCGCGCGCTCGATGAAGGTCGAGGAAGAGGACCCGTTCGGCATCAAGAACGAGCAGCTGCGCGCGATCGTCAAGGCGAAGTTCGAGCGCGGCGAGAACTTCCACTACCGGTGGGTGCCGCTCGAATGCATCCGGCAGGTCGACCGGCTGCGCGCGATCCTGATGAAGGGTGCGAAGCAGATCCGCTGCCCGACGCTCGTCGTGCACGCGCGCGAG
Source organism: Burkholderiales bacterium (assembly GCA_046347755.1). Classification (GTDB taxonomy): domain Bacteria; phylum Pseudomonadota; class Gammaproteobacteria; order Burkholderiales; family Casimicrobiaceae; genus VBCG01. Next base: position 923,205 of record JAXMFM010000003.1, read on the forward strand.
GACGAGCTGACGAGCCTCAAGTCCGCGAATTTCCTGGTCGAGCAGATCGGCGGCGGCCGCGCGCGAATGGTCGTGCTCGAGGACAGCTATCACATGGTGTGCGTCGACAACGACCGCGAAATCGTCGCGAAGAACGTGCTCGAGTTCTTCGGCGCGGCGCTGCCCGGGGCGACGTCGGCGCTCGCCAACGAGCCGAGGATGTCGCGCGAGGACCTGGTCGCCGCAGTGAACGCCGCGTGCGCGAAGCTGGCCGCCGGCGACTTCTCCGGGCTGCGCGAGCTCGCGATCCCCGACCTGGCGTGGGTGCAGCCCGGCACCAACCGGATGTCGGGCGCGCATGCGGGCAAGACGTACGCGGCTTTCGCGAGCAGGATCACGCAGGGGCACGCGCCGCGCTTCGCCGCGTTCGGCACGCCGGCGTTCAACCGCGGCATCGCGCTCGTGCCAGCGACCCTGGTGTGTTCCCCCCGCACGGCGCTGCGCGCCGCTCCCCCCGAGGGGGCAGAGCCTTGGGGCGGCCCGGCGGCTCTCGACGCGCAACGCGACAGGCCATCGCTCGAATCGCAGGGCGCGCTGCTGCTGGCGTTCCACGGCGGAAAGCTGCTCGAGGCGCGCTGGTTCGCCGACGACGTCGAGCGCGAGGACGCGTTCTTCGGCGAGCCCGAGCCGGAGGTGCCAGGCGCCGCATCGCTCGACGCCGCCTTCGACGCCGCGACCGCCGCGTCGAAGACGCTGGCCAAGGCGCCCGACAACGACACGCTGCTCGCGCTGTACTCGCTGTACAAGCAGGCGACCGTCGGCGACGCGAGCGGCGAGCGACCGGGCGCGCTCGACATGGTCAACCGCGCGAAGTTCGACGCATGGGCCGGCCGCAAGGGCATGGTCCGCGACGACGCGATGAAGGCCTACATCGACCTGGTGACCCGGCTCAAGGGCGGCGACGGGGCGTAGGCGCGCGTCGGATTCGGCGGTACGTTTGTTGCTTCACTTCGGTTCGTTTTGCGCGTGGCAACCACAAGGGGATTCAGACAATGACCAGAGATGCTGCCGATCGCTTCGACGTACGTGCCGTGAGCTGTGGCCGCGACCACACGCTTGCGTTGCTCGCCTCCGGCCGCGTCATCGGCTGGGGCGGCGACGGCAGCGGACGAATTCCGTCAGGAATGCCCGAATACTGCACGACGCCGGCGCCGACCAAGGCGGTCGAAGTGCTGATGAGCGAGCCGTTCGTGGCGGTCGCGGCAGGTCACGGCTTGAGCCTCGGCATCACCGGGCAACGGCGGGTCGCGATCTGGGGCGCGCACGGCGCGGGCCTGGGCGGCCGCGTCGGCGACGTGGCGCCCGCGACGCCGCAGATGCTGGGCGACGTCGCCGGCGTTCGCGATGTCGTGGCCGGCGAGTTCCAGTCCGCCGCGATCGATCACGCGGGACGATTGTTCACGTGGGGACTCAACCTGGACGGCGCGCTCGGTCGCCCGGACGCGCCGTTCGAAGCGCCGCCGGCACCGGTGGCCGGACTGCCGGCCACGCGCAAGCTGGCGGTCGGCAAGGGCTATATGCTGGCGCTTACGCAGGACCAGCGCGTCTACGCGTGGGGCGGCAACGCGGCCGGGCAGCTGGGGCTCGGCCACCTGCATGCCGTCGGGACGCCGTCGCAGGTGACGTTGCCGCACAAGGTCGTCGCGGTCGCGGCCGGCGCCAGCCACTCGCTCGCGCTGACGACGACCGGCGAGGTCGTCGCGTGGGGCAGCAACAATCACGGGCAGCTGGGCGTGCGTGAGCCCGCATACTCGACGGTGCCGCTGCCGGTGGCGTTGCCCGAGCGCGCGCAGGCGGTCGCGGCCGGCATGTATTTCTCGCTGGCGCTCGGCAACAGCGGCAACGTGTACGCGTGGGGATGGAACCACTTGGGCCAGCTCGGTCTCGCCGACGACGCCGATCGACGGCGGCCGACGCGAATACCCGGATTGTCGGGCGTGCGCTCGATCGCCGCCGGACAGGCGCATGCGGCGGCGCTGGCGTCCGGATCGCTGGTCGGATGGGGCAGCAACGCGGAGGGCCAGCTGGGCGCCGCCGCGAAGGAACAGCGCCAGCCGGCGCAACTGCTCGCCATCGTCCCGACGGGAGACCGCGATGTCTGAAATCCGCAACGACGAAGTCTCGCGCCGCGATTTCCTCCAGCTCGGCGTCACGATCGCCGCCGGCGTCATCGTTCCGCCGGTGCTGTCCGCATGCGGCGGGGGCGGCGACGGCAGCGACACCTATACGGGGCCGAAGGAAACGTTCGTCAATCCGCTGGACATCAAGTCGGTGAACGGCGTGCTCGACGTCACGATCATCGTGTCGTACGTGACGATGCCGTTCCAGGGCACGATCGTGACGCTGCGGAACATGTTCGGCACGATCCCGGCGCCGACGCTGCGGGTGCACGTCGGCGACAAGCTGCGGATCAAGATCATCAACAGGCTGCCGCCCAACCCCAAGGTTCCGGAAGCCACGAAGCACTTGAGCTACCCGAACAGCACGAACCTGCACACGCACGGGCTGCACGTCTATCCGGACATCTATCCGCAACCGTTCACGCCGCCCGGCCAGAGCCCGAACACCGCGACGCCGCCGCTGCTCTACGGCGACTTCGTGGTCGACGACCCCGAGTACGGCATCCAGCCGGGCCAGGAGCGGCAGTACGAGTACTTCATCCGCGAAGACCATCCCGCGGGAACCTACTGGTACCACCCGCACCTGCACGGGTCGAGCGCAATGCACGTCGGCAGCGGCATGGCGGGCGCGCTGATCATCGAAGGCCCGATCGACGAGGTGCCCGAGATCGCCGCGGCGGCCGAGAAGATCTTCGTGTTCCAGGCGCCGATCTACGATCCGGTCACAGGCACGCTCGAGAGCTTCAGCCAGGTCGGGAACGTCACCAATGCCGAAGGGCCGTTCGTGGTCAACGGCATCAGCCTGCCGCGGATCGTGATGAGGACGGGCGAAGTGCAGAAGTGGCGGCTCGTCAACGCCGGCATCTTCCGCATGCTGAACCTGAGCCTGCGCCAGCACACGTTCTACCAGTACAGCCACGACGGCAATCCGCGGCGCACGATCCGGGAGGTCCCGCCTCTGCCGGAATCCGCGCTGGTGCCGCCGCCGCCGCCACCACCGCCGGCCAAGCAGACGTTCCCCGAAGGCGTGGTGCTGGCGGTGGGCAATCGCACGAACGTGCTGGTGAAGGCGGGCGCGCCGGGCACCTACCTTCTGCAGTCGTTCCCGATCGAGATGGGGCGCAATCCCGCGAGCCTGCTGAACGGCTTCCCGCTGGCGGAGGTCGTCGTCCTCCCCGATCCGATGCCGATGAACCTGCCGACGGGACCGCTGCCGGTCACGCCGTTCTTAGCGCCGATCACCGACGAGGAGCTCGCCGCGCACGGCGGCCTGAAGCGCACGATCGTCATGCGCGTCATCGCGAGCCAGAAGCCGGTGGTGCCGCCGGGGTTGCCGTTCACCGGGTCGGCGAAGACCCCGCTCGTGGATCCGCCGCCCGGCGAATTGCCCGACTGGATCTACGAGACCGACGCCACGCAGATCGCCGGCAAGGTCTATGCGCTGGGATCGGCGGGCACGACGTCGTCGACCGGCCCGGGCCTGCCGACGACGTACATCCCGTTCCAGTCGACCAAGGCGCTGACGCAGCTCGTCGCGCTTAACAGCGTGGAAGAGTGGACGATCGTCAACGTGAACAACATCCGCCATCCGTTCCACATCCACGTCAACCCGATGTACATCGTGGCGGTGAACGGCGTGCGGCTCGCCGAGCCCTATTGGGCCGACACGATCCCGCTGCCGTTCAACACCGACCTGCCGCCGGAGGCGCCGACCAGTCCGCCGCCGCCGCCGTTGCCGCAGCTGCCGCCCGGTCCGCCGGCACCGACGTCGACGTCGATCACGTTCCGCATGCGCTTCCTGCACTACACGGGCCGCTACGTGATGCACTGCCACATGCTGGTCCACGAGGACATGGGGATGATGCAGGGCGTGACCGTGCAGGGGAGCGCCTAGCCGACCTTCCTGCGCTCCCGCTCGCGCTCGCGCAGCACCTTGCGCTGCACCTTGCCGGTGGTCGTCATCGGCAGCGCATCGAGGAACTCGATCTCCTTCGGGTACTCGTAGGGTGCCAGGAACTTGCGCACGTGCTGCTGGATGTCGTCGGCCAGCGCGGGGGAAGGCGCGTGGCCGGCGGCGAGCACGACGAACGCCTTGACGACGTTGCCGCGCGTCTCGTCGGGCACCGGGATCACCGCCGCGTTCACGACAGCCGGGTGCCTGACGATGCAGTTCTCGATCTCCGACGGGCCGACGCGGTAGCCGGCGACCTTGAACATGTCGTCGGCGCGGCCTTGGTACCACAGGTAGCCGTCGTCATCCATCGTCGCGACGTCGCCGGTGCGGCACCAGTCGCCGGTGAATTTGCGCCGCGTGCCTTCGTCGTTGCCCAGATAGCCGAGGAAGAACACCGGATCGGGCGTGCCGTCGGGCGCGACGCGGTTGACGGCGACGTCGCCGGGCTCGCCGCGCGGCACCTCGCGGCCGTCGTCGTCGATCACCGCGACGCGATGGCCCGGATACGGCCGCCCCATCGATCCGGGCTTCGCCGGCCACTGCGAATTGCAGTTGCCGACGATGTAGTTCATCTCCGTCTGCCCGAACATCTCGTTGACGGTCACGCCGAGTGCCTCGCGCGTCCACGCGAACACCGTCGTGCCGACGGCTTCGCCGGCGCTCATGATGCTGCGCAGGTTCACGTCGAAGTGCTCGCGCGGACGCGGATACGCCTTCATCATCAGCTTCAGCGCCGTCGGGAACAGGAACGTGTTGCGCACCTGGTATTTCTCGATCAGCCGGAACGCGCGCTCGGGGTCGAAGCGGCCGCGGTAACCGACGATCGGCTGGCCGAAGTAAAGCGTCGGCAGCAGCGCGTCCATCAGGCCGCCCGTCCACGCCCAGTCGGCCGGCGACCAGAACACGTCGCCCGGCTGCGGATAGCCGTCGTGCGAATGGACGAAGCCCGACAGGTTGCCGATCAGGCAGCGATGCGCGATCAGCGCGCCCTTCGGCGGGCCGGTGGTGCCGCTCGTGTAGACGATGACCGCGGGATCGTCGGCGCGCGTGGTCACCGCGCAGAAGTGCGGCGACGCGGCGGCGACCGCGGCGTCGTAGTCGATGACGTCATCGCCGCGCGCGCCCGCGGCGCCCAGCACGTGCGCGAGTCCGCGCAGCTTGCCGCGGATCGGCGCCAGATTGGGCGCGGACTGCGGATCGACGAGCGCGACCCTCGCACCCGAATTCTCGATCCGGTATTCGAGCGCGTCGGGGCCGAACAGGAACGACAGCGGCACCGTCACGGCGCCCATCTGGTACACGGCCATGTGCGCGACGGCCGTCTCGCGCCGCTGCGGCAGGATCAGCGCGACGCGGTCGCCGCGCGCGACGCCCAGGCCGGCCAGCACGTTCGACAGCCGGTTCGCCTCGCGCTGCAGGTCCCAGAACGTGTGCGCGGACGTCGCGCCGGACTCGTCCTCCCAGTACAGCGCGAAGCGCGTGCGGTCGCCGGCCCAGCGGCCGCAGCACGCGTGCGCGATGTTGAACTCGGCGGGAACGTCCCACCGGTAGCCGGCGTGGATTTCGGCGTAGCGATCGACACCCATACTGCGAACAGCCTACTCGTTCGCAGCGGCGGGGGGAACCGTCTCACCCATGATCGTGTTGACCGACGGCAGCTGGCCGGTCATGTCGCCGGCCTCGATCGTCGCCCAGACCCAGTCGGGCTGCTGCTCGAGCAGCCGTCCGAAGCGGATCGGGTTGATCGCCTTCGACGTCATCAGCTTCAGGCGCTTCGACGGCTGGTACTCGGAGGCCGGCACGATCAGCGACTGCACGGCGGTCTCGCCTTCGCGCTTGCGCAGCGCAAGGAACAGTCCGTCGAAGCTGCGGCCGTTGATCGTCGTCGCCTCGCCGTCGACCGAGTAGTCGTTGTCGGTCGGCTTGCGCTGCTCGATCAGGTCGACGCCGACCAGCGTGTTGGCGATGACCTGCAGGCCGATCTCGGCGCGGTCGACGGTCATCCGCTTCATGCGGCGCACGATGCCGAGCGTCCACAGCGACTGGCCCTGCGGCCGGATCGCCGCCAGCGTGCCGAGCGTCACCATGTTCGCGACGCTCATCGGCGCCAAGAGCCGGAACCCGGTCTGGCTGACGTCCTTCACCTCCCACGGACCGCCGGGGGCCGCGAACTGCGCGAACCGGCGACGGGTGAGCTCGATGCGGCGATCCTGCTCGTTGCGCATGCGGCCGAACACCGCGAGCTCCATCGTGCCGCCGAAGCTCTTGCCGTGCTCCGCGTACGGGATCGGCGTCGTCTCCTCCTCGCGCAGGTAGCCGGAGATCTTGGCGAAGCCGACGATCGCGTCGACGGTGCCGGCGGCGGCCATCCGCTCGCCGCGCCGCGCAAACGGCTTGAACTCCGGATCGACCTGCGACGCGAGCTTGCTCAGCAGGCCCAGCTGCTCGCTGCGCTTGGGCGTGCGATCGGACAGCGGCTGGCTCTTGATCTTCTGCTCGAGCATCACGACGTTCTGCATCAGCACCGAATGCAGCGGCCGCGTGTCGAGGAACAGTACGCGGCCTTCCAGCGGCGAAGGCGTGCGACGGCGCAGGCCGTCGCGCGCGCCGAGGTCGATGTAGAACGACGTGACCGACGACGGCTCGAGCGACAGCCGCAGCTGCGAGCACCACTCGTCCAGCTCGCCGGCCACCCATTCCAGATGGCGCGCCGTCATGTTGCCGGCGTTCATCAGCTGCAAGAGCAGCGCGACCAAGTATTCGTGCTCGATCGTCGTCGTGTGGCTGCCCGGGCCGAGCGTCAGCGGCTGCCGTTCGAACTGCCGCGAGCAGGCGAGCGAGAACAGGCCGTGCAGCTCCGCCCACTTCGCCGGAATCCATTGCTCGTACCGGTACAGGCGGATCTTGGCGTCGAGCCCCATGTGGATGATCTGCCGGCACAGCAGCTCCGGCAGCATCTGCTGCCACTTCGGGCTCTGCGCGTGATGCGACACCTCGCGCCCGAACGCGTAATAGACGACGAGGAACGCCTGCGTCAGGTCGAACAGCGCCGACCAGAGCTGGTTCTCGATCTTCGAGCTGCGCGTCGCGTGCTCGATGTACTGGACGGTCAGGCTCTTGCGCAGGCCGCTGCATTGCGCGTCGAGGAAGAACAGCGTCTCGAGCCGCTGCAGCGAACGCTTGGCTTCCGGTTCGGAGATCCGGCCGAGTTCCGCCAGTACCTCGCCGTGGATGGCCAGCGGGTCGTGGGTCGGAAACGACGCGAGCCACCGTTCGGCCGACTTGATGTCGGCGAGCGGGTCGCGCAGGGTTTTGCCGAATCCGAACATCAGCGGTTGTGTTCGACAGTGTCCATTCCACGACCCAAGGCAAGAACCGCACCCGGCGGGCGCGTCGCCGCGCCGGCGTGCAGAACAAAAGCGGCAGCCCCCTGTGCAACGGCTGCCGCACTTGTTTCCCGGCACCCGCGGATGATCCCGCAATCGCCGTCGGCCGACAAGGGCGGGCGCGTCCTTTGGCACACATCGTGCATATACGGTTCGTGCAGCACAGAAGGGGCGCCGCACCCGACCGGCGTCCCCAGCGGCGGCGGAAGGCCGGCGCTATACTTGTGGGTTACAGCCTGAACATAGGGACCGACCCGGTCCGCACGAGGAATCACGACGATGGGCATTCTCATCAAAGCACCCAACCGCCGCCGCGAATCGACGCTTGCGCCGGTCGATACGCAGGGCACGACGTCCGACACGCGGGGCGCGCTGCACATCCGCGAAGTCGTGCGCATCACCGGACTGCGCCGCGAGCAGCTGTACATGTGGCAGCGCCGCTACGGATTTCCGTCGCCGCTGCGCGACGCGTTCGGCGACCGCGTCTATCCGCCGGACCAGGTGGCCCGGCTGAAACTCATCAAGCAACTGCTGTCCGAAGGTTGGCGGGCCGGCGCCGTCGCGCCGCTCGCGGATTCGGCGCTGCAGTCCATGCTGGGGCTGGCCGTCGACGAGCCGTCGCCGCTGCCGGCGGAGATCGAGACCGCGGTGCGCCTGCTGTCGCAGCACCGGATCGGCGAGATGCAGAACCACCTGTCGAAGCTGCTGGTCGGGCAGGGGCTGCGCAAATTCCTCGAGCAGACGCTCATTCCGCTCAACGAGGCCGTGCACGAGCGCGTCGTCCGCGGCGACATGCAGAACTTCCAGGAACTGCGCTTCGCCGACCTGGCGCAGCGCCTGCTGCGCGATGTGACGCGGCTCGTCCGTCCTACGCGCGACGCGCGGCACATCCTGCTCGCGACGCCGCCGAACGACCCGAACCAGCTGGGCCTCGCGATCCTCGAGCTGCTGCTGTTCACCGAAGGCGTCAATTGCCTGACGCTCGGCGCCGGCGTGCCGGCGCAGGAAATCGCGGGCGCCGCCGATGCCTACAAGGCCGCGCTGGTCGTGCTGCTGTTCGACCGCGGCATCTCGGGCAAGATCGCCGGCCAGGAAATCCGCGGCCTGCGCGCCGCGCTTCCGCCGGAGCTGCCGCTGGTCGTCAGCGGCCGCGCGGTGAACCTGCTCGCGAAGCCGATCGCCGACGCGCACACGGCAGCGGACTTCAGCTCGGTGATGGCGAAGATGCGCGCGCTCGGCGTGCTGCCGGCCACGCCGGTGTCGCTGGTCGGCATCTTGCCGGACTTGCCGCAGCGGGCGTAGCATCGATCGGGTGAACGGGCCCGGCGAAGACTTCGACAAGCATCCCGACGACAGCGCCCGCGGCAACCCCGCGGGCGTTCGTTGTGAGCTCCCCGCGAACGGCGCTGCGCGCCGCTCCCCCCAAGGGGCAATCGCCTTGGGGCGGCCCGGCCGCTCATCTTTCTGGTCGCGCCGGACGCTGATGCACGGCATCGGCCTGCTGCTTGCGCTGGCCGTCGCTTGGTTGATCCTGATGGCCTACCGGCGTCCGGACTTCGTCATCGACCTGACGAACCTGAGCCTCTGCTGAAGGCCCGCCTAGGGCTCGTTCAGGAAGTCCTCGAGCTTGCGGCGCTGCCGCTTGGTCGGCCGTCCGGGGTACTGCGGCGCGGCCGCCTGCGCCGCCGCCCGCTGCAAGACGAACGCTTCCCGCGCTGCGCGGCTCGCGTCCGTCTCGCGGTAGAGCTTCGCGGCGTCCGGCGCGCCGCCGCGCCGGTCGGACAGCGCTTCGACCGTCACTTCGCAGACGAGCCCGGATTTGCGGACCGAAACCGTCTCGCCGACGCGCATCGGACGCGCGCTCTTCACGCGCTCGCCGTTCACGCGCGCCTGTCCGGCGTCGATCGCCTGTGCGGCGAGGCTGCGCGTCTTGTAGAAGCGCGCGGCCCACAGCCACTTGTCGAAGCGTACGCGGTCGTCGCGCGCGTCGGGCGCGTCAGCGCGATTCATCGGGCGGGTCGCCTGCGCCTGCATAGCGGGACATCCACTCGGCGGTCGCCGTCGCCTCGGCATGGCCTTCGATGGCGAGCGCGGCCGCGACCCGCGCGCGGTCGAGCGCTCCGCGATTCTGCGACAGCTTGAACTTGCCGTCGATGCGCGTGATGCGCATGCGGAACGCGACGATCGCGGCGATCATCGCGTCGTGCTGCGGTTGCGGCAGCCGGATCGTCCACGGCTCGCGCCGGCCGCCTTCGAAGCGCTCGACGAGCGCGTCGAGCACCGCACGGGCCTCGCCGGCGTCCGCGACGATCTCCAGCGTGCCGCGCACGTGGGCGACCGCGTAGTTCCACGTCGGCACCATGCGGTCCGGATGCTGGTACCACGACGGCGACACGTACGCGTGCGGCCCGTGGAATATCGCCAGCGACTGCGCCTCCGCCGCGTGCCGCCAGTGCGGGTTGGCGCGCGCGAAATGGCCGATCAGCATCCCGTGCGGCTCCACCCCCGGCACGTGCAGCAGCGGCAGGTGCGACACGAACGGCTCCGGATCGGCCGGCGTCACCAGCGTCGCGAACGGATGTTCGCGCACGACGCGCGCGATCGCGTCTGCGTCGGGCGCCGCGAAGTGGGAGGGCAGGTAGACGCTCATCGCGAACCTCGTCGGGTCAATGCCGCGTCGACGCCGGCCGCGGCGCGAACACCGCGCGCGCGTCGTCCGGCGCGAACGTGTAGCGCCGGTTGCAGAACTCGCACGTCACCTCGACGTCGCCGCGCTCGGCCAGGATCGACTCGATTTCCGCGGCGCCTGCGATGCGCAGCGCGTTCTCGACGCGGGCGCGCGAGCACGAGCACGCGAATTTCGCCGCCCGCGCGGCGAACACGCGCAGGTCGTCCTGCGCGAACACGCGCGGCAGCATCGTCGTGGCCGGCTCGCGCACGAGCAGCGCGGCCGGGTCGATCGTTGCGAGCGCCGCGCACGCGCGCTCCCACGTCGACTCGTTGGCGTCGTCGGGCGCGGGCATCCGCTGCACGATGAGCCCGGCCGCTGCGCCGCCGCCGGTCGCAAGCAGCATCCGGCTCGCGAGTTGCTCCGACGTCGCGAGGTAGTGCTCGATGAGGCCGGCGACGGAGCCCGATTCGAGCGCGACGATGCCCTGGTAGATCGTGCCCGCGCCCCTGGGGTCGAGCGTCAGCACCAGCCGGCCGTGCGCGGGGCCGCCGGCGAGGTCGGCGAGCGACGCCCGGGCACCAAGCGCCTCCGTGCGTTCGGCGTCCCACTGCGCGGTCGCGCGCATCTCGAGCGCGTCCGTGCATTCGACGACCAGCAGCCGCACCGGTCCGTCGCCCTGAAGCTGGACGATGAGGCTGCCGGTGAACTTGAGCGTCGACGCGAGCAGCGCGCTGGCCGCGAGCAGCTCCGCGAGCACGCGCTGCAGCGCCGGCGGATACGGATGGCACGCCAGGACGGCGCGAACGGTGTCGTCGAGCGTGATCGCGGCGCCGCGCACCGCCGCATGCTCGAATACGAACCGCGTGAGCGCGTCGCCGGAATCGGGATGATCCCCCCCGATCGGCGCGTCGCGCCGTTCCCCCCCAGGGGGGCGAGCGCCTTGGGGCGGCCCGGCGGCGCTCATCGATCCCCCCCGATCGGCGCGTCGCGCCGTTCCCCCCCAGGGGGGCGAGCGCCTTGGGGCGGCCCGGCGGCGCTCATCTCAGACGGTCTTGGGCTTCACCGTGTAGAGGGTAAGCGGCATCGCCGAGTTCTTGTCGAACAGCGTGCCGGCCTCGACGCCCGCCTTGGCCACGGCCTCCGCGGTCTTCAGGCGCGGGTACAGCGCGTTCATTGCGCCCAGCGCGAACTCGCGGCCGGTGCCGGCCGCCCAGAACTGCGTGTACTCGAACACCTCGCGCATCGAATAGACGCCGAAGATGCCCTGCGGATTGGCGATGAGCGCCGTGATCTGCGTCGACTCGTACGGATCGTCCTCCTCCTCCTTCGGATTGAGGAAGTGCTGCTCCTTGAGGATCGGATGCAGCTTGCGGAACGTCTCGAAGATCGCGAACTTGTCCGAGAAGTCGAAGTCCTCGTGCCGGCGCAGCAGGCTCTCGAACACGAGCTGGTGCGCCGCAGAGCCGCACAACCCGATGTACGTGTCGCGGACACGGATGATCTTGTCGTACGTGCGGTCGTGGACGGCGGCCAGCCGGGTGTCGCCGAACGTGGTCAGCGAATCGGCGGCGATGACGATTTCGTCGCCCTTGCGGACGACAACGAGTGTGGTCATGGAACGTCGGGAGCGGAAAGCGGAAGGTTGCCCGTCGCGCGCTCGAGGCAGGGCGCCGACGAAGGCACGATTATACCCGCGCGTCAGGCACCGCGCGGCGCCGGCAGCATCGGCACCGGGGGCAAGCGTGCACGCGACCACGCGCGGGCGGCGAACGCCGCGAATTCGGCCGCGGATGCCGGCCGCGCTTCCGGCATCGGCTGGTCGAGAAATCGCCACGCGGCGAGCAGCGCAGGCACCGGGTCGTCGGGCAGCGGGGACGCATGCGTCTGCTTCGACAGCTTTTCGCCGGACGCGTTGATCGCGACCGGCACGTGCAGGTAGTCGAGCGCCGGCAGGCCGAGCAGCCGTTGCAGGTGGATCTGCCGCGGCGTCGACGCCAGCAGGTCCGCGCCGCGCACGACGGCGGTGACGCGCTGGTCGGCGTCGTCGACGACGACGGCCAGCTGGTACGCGATCAGCCCGTCGGCGCGGCGGACGACGAAGTCGCCGACGTCGCGCGCGAGGTCCTGCCGCTGCGGGCCCTGCAGCAGGTCGACGAATGAGACGACGTTCGCGTCGACGCGAACGCGCAACGCGAGTTGGGGCGTGATCCCCCACGAACGGCGCTGCGCGCCGCTCCCCCCCAGGGGGGCTCGCGCCTCGGGACGGCCCGGCGGCGCACTGTCGCGGCCGGATTGCACGCGATCGCGGCACGTGCCCGGGTACACGCGCTCGCCGCCGGGCCCGAGTGGCGCGGTCTCGAGCTCGCGGCGCGTGCACGCGCAGGCATAGATCGCGCCCTGTCGATCGAGCTTCGCGAGCGCCGCGTCGTACAGCGCGCCGCGCTCCGATTGCCGGACCACCGGCTCGTCGCCGATCAGCGCGTAGCGGTCGAGCGCCGCGAGGATCTCGCCTTCCGCGCCGACGCGGCTGCGCGGCTCGTCGACGTCCTCGATGCGCACGAACCATTGCCCGCCGGCGGCGCGCGCGTCGCAGTAGCTGGCGAGCGCGGCCACCAGCGATCCGAAGTGCAGGGGCCCCGTCGGCGACGGCGCGAAGCGGCCGCGGTAGGTTTGATGCCCCCCGAACGGCGCTACGCCCCGCTCCCCCTCGTGGGGGCGAGCGCCTTGGGGCGGCCCGGCGGCGCTGATTTGATCCCCCCGGCGGCGCTCACCGCGCGGCGCGGGTCAGCGCGGCGCCTGCGCGCTCACGGCGTTCGCGGCCGTGGCGCCGACCGGCGTCCACGCGAAATGCCGCTGCAGCGCCGCCATCACGGCCGTCGGGTACTCGGCGCGCCCGAGGCTGCCGTTGTAGCGGCCGAGCGCGCGGTAGTAGTCGCCGCTTTCGACGTTGAGGTAGTGGCGCAGGATCACGGTGCCGTACCGCAGGTTCGTGCGCAGGTTGAAGAGGTTGTGATCGTCGGTGCCGATCAGGCGGACCCAGAACGGCATCACCTGCAGGTAGCCGCGCGCGCCGGCCACCGAGATCGCGTATTTCTTGAAGCCGCTCTCGTGATACGCGACCGCCAGCACGAGCTGCGGATCGAGGCCCGCGCGCGTCGCCTCGTAGTGGACGGTCGTGAGCAGTTCGCGCCGTTCGCGGTCGTCGGCCACCTTGTGCGCGATGCGGCGGCCCATTTCGTCGAGCCAGGCCTTGATGTCGGCGCGGTTCGCGTAGTCGACCGGCACCGGCGCGTCGGCGATCGCCTTCGCGAGCCCCGCGACGACCGACGGCGCGAGCTGCTCCTCGGCCTGCGCACCGGCGTGCGCAAGCGGGCCCGCGGCCGCCGCGGCGAGCGAGGCGGCGGTTACGAGCGACAGGCGAAGCAGCGTGCGTCGGTTCATCGTTTCGTTCAGGACTTTGCCGAGGCGACCTTGCCGCGGACGAACGCGGCGACGTCGGCCAGCGGCACCGGCGTGGGCTTCGTCTCGCGCCGTCCCTGGTATTCGACGTTGCCGTCCTTGAGACCCCGGTCGCCGACCGTGACCCGGTGCGGGATCCCGATCAGCTCGAGGTCAGCAAACATCACGCCAGGGCGTTCGCCGCGGTCGTCCAGCAGCACCTCGACCCCCGCGCCCGCCAGCTCGGCGTACAGCCGGTCGGCCGCTTCGCGCACCGCCGGGTTGCGGTCGTAGCCGACCGGCGCGATCGCGACGGCGAACGGCGCCAGCGGCTCGGGCCAGACGATCCCCCGTTCGTCGTGGTTCTGCTCGATGGCCGCCGCCACGACGCGCGTGACGCCGATCCCGTAGCAGCCCATCTGCAGCACGTTCGATTGACCGTCGGCCGCCAGGTAAGTTGCGCCGAGCGCCTGCGAGTACAGCGTGCCGAGCGCGAACACGTGGCCGACCTCGATGCCGCGGACGATGTCCAGCGTGCCCTTGCCGTCCGGCGACGGGTCGCCCTGGACGACGTTGCGGAGGTCGGCGACGACGTCGGGCTCGCGACAGTCGCGGCCGAAGTTCACGCCGCGCAGGTGGAAGTCCGGCTCGTTGGCGCCGCAAACGAAGTCGCCCATCGCCGCGACGGCGCGGTCGGCGATCAGCGGCATTTCGCGCGGGATGCCGACCGGGCCCAGGTAGCCGGGCTTGCAGCCGGTCGCCGCGACGATTTCGGCGTCGGACGCCCAGCGCCAGCCGTCCATGCCCGGCAGCTTGCCGATCTTCACCTCGTTGCCCATGTGGTCGCCGCGCACGAGCAGCATCTGCGCGCGGCCGTCGGCCCACACCATCAGGCACTTCACCGTGCGCGCGAGCGGCAGGTGCAGGAGCGCCGCGACCTGCTCGCACGTCGACAGTCCCGGCGTGGGCACCTTCGCCATCGTTTCCGCCGGCGCGGGGCGCGGGTGCGCCGGCGCGAGCGCCTCGGCCTTCTCGACGTTCGCCGCGTAGTCGGACGCATTGCTGTAGGCGATCGCATCCTCGCCGGCGTCGGCCAGCACCTGGAACTCGTGCGACGACACGCCGCCGATCGCGCCCATGTCCGCGTCCACCGCGCGGAACGTGAGGCCCATGCGCGTGAAGATGCGCGAGTACGCGTCGTACATCGCCTGGTACGAACGCAGCATGCCGGCCTCGTCGACGTCGAACGAGTAGGCGTCCTTCATGATGAACTCGCGCGCGCGCATCACGCCGAAGCGCGGCCGGATCTCGTCGCGGAACTTCGTCTGGATCTGGTAGAAGTTGACCGGCAGCTGCCGGTAGCTCCTGATCTCGCGCCGCACGATGTCGGTGATCACCTCCTCGTGCGTCGGACCGACGACGAAGTCGCGCTCGTGGCGGTCCTTCAGCCGCAGCATGTTCGGGCCCATCTTCGTGAAGCGGCCCGTCTCCTGCCACAGCTCGGCCGGCTGGATCACCGGCATCACGAGCTCGAGCGCGCCGGCGCGATTCATCTCCTCGCGGATGATCGCCTCGACCTTGCGCAGCGTGATGAGGCCGAGCGGCATCCACGTGTACAGCCCGCTGCCGAGCTTCTTGATGAGGCCCGCGCGCAGCATCAGCTGCTGGCTCGTGATGTCGGCTTCGGCCGGCGCTTCCTTCAGCGTCGAAACGTAGAACTGCGAAACGCGCATGGTGCTGTTTTTGTTGGAAAAAATAGCATTGTACCCGAGAGGGGCGCGCAGCGCCCTTCGGGGGGATCGCACTAGCGCCGCCGGGCCGCCCCAAGGCGCGTGCCCCCTGGGGGGAGGGGCGCGCAGCGCCCTTCGGGGGGATCAACGACTCGGGGTGCCGTCGATGTCCATGTACTGGAAATAGGCGGAAAACGGCGACGGGTAGTAGCCGACCAGCCAGGGCTGGACGAACGCGTTCTGGATGTCGACCAATAGCGGCATCACCGGCACGTACGCCTGCAGGATCTCCGACATCGTGCGCGCCGCGACCATGCGCTCGGTCTCGTTGGGCGCCCGCAGGAACGCCTCGAACGCGCGGTCGTACGGCGCATGGCGGAAGCGCGATTCGTTCGCTTCCGGCGGCGCGGGTCCGTAGAACGTCATGAAGCCGATGCCGTCCGGCGACAGTGAGCGACCGTGGATGGCCAGCGCAAACTTGCCCTGCGCCGTTTCCTTGAACAGATCCTGGACCGGGACCGACCGGAACTCCATCCGCACGCCGAGCGCGTCCAGGTTCTTCTTCAGCAGCGTCTGGATCTCGCGCCACACGTTGCCGGTGAAGATGGTGAGCGTCACCGTCAACGGCTTGCCGTCGGGCGCCAGCCGGAAGCCCTGCGCGTCGCGCTTGCCGTAGCCGAAGCGGTCGAGCAGCGCCGCCGCCGCCGCCGGATCGTACTTGCGCTTGTTCAGCGCCGCGTCGAATCCGGCGATGCCCGGCGCGACGATCAGGTTCGACGGCAGGCCCTGGCCGTCGTAGATGACCTTGATCAGCGAGTCGGCGTCGATGCCGAGCGCGATCGCGCGCCGCAGTGCCACGCGGTCGTTGCCCATGCCGCCGATGACCGGGTCGTCCATGTTCACGTAGAGCGAGCGCACGGAATTGATCGCGTACGGGATCCGCCGGATGCCGCGCGCGGCGAGCGCCGGATCGAGCTCGCCGTTCTTGAGGAACCGCCCGACGGCCTCGCCGCGCTGCTCGATGTAGTCGAGCTTGCCGCGGTCGAACTCGAGCAGCCGCACCGATTGCTCGTCGATGACCGACATCTCGATGCGGCCGATCGCCGGCAATTTGCGGCCCTGCATCTTGCGGACCATCGGCGCGAGCGCCGGATCGCTGCTGGCGGGAAACGACAGCGTTCGGTAATCAGGATTGGCTTCGAGCACGACTTTCGTGCCGCGCTGCCATTCCTTCAGCATGTACGGTCCCGTGCCGATCGCGCGCGCCTGGATGTCGCCTTTCGCCGCATCGACGACTTCGCGCGCGACGCCGTAGTTGAACAGCTGCGTCATGGCGAGCGGGTAGTTGGCCTCGCGGAGCTTGAGCTGCAGCGTGTGGCGGTCGAGCGCGCGCAGGCCCTCGACGGGGGCGTCGTAGTCGAAGCGCGCGCCGGGCTTGGCCGCGGCGTCGACGAGCGGGCGCATGCCGACGATCAGGTCGGTGGAAAGCGGGTCGCCGCCGCCGCGCAGGTTCGGATCGAGGCTGCGCTTGATCGAGTAGACGTAATCCTCGGCGGTGAGTTCGCGCGGCTTGCCGCGGAACGCGGGGTCGGGCGTGAACCGGATGCCCGGCCTGACCTTGATCGTCCACGTCCTGCCGTCGGCCGAGATCGTCGGCAGCGCGACGGCCGTGCGCGGCACCGGCGACGGCGGACGGTTGAGGTAGTCCCACTCGTACAATCCTTCGTAGATCACCGACACGACGTCGCGCGAAAACTTGTCCTGCATCTGGTGCGGGTCAAGCGTGTCGATGTCGTTGCTCGCGATGCGCAGCACCTTCGACGGGTCCGCCGCGTGCGCGGCGACCGCGATGGCCAATAACGCGGCGGTGAACCACGGACGTAGGCGTATCATCGGGCGCAAGGAATCGTCCTCGGGAAGCGCAAACGATGGTGATGGTACTCCCGTTCGTGCTGGCGCTCGTTGCCGCGCTCTTGGCGATGGCCGGCCAGCGAAAGGCCGCGCTCGGGATCGGCGTGGTCACCGTCGTCGTGCAGGTCGCGTGGCTCGTCTACCACGCGACCGACAAGCTCGCGATCGCGCTTTAGATGCAACGCGCGTTCGACACGCTGGCGCTGCTCGGGTTGTCCGGCGTGCTGCTGGTCGCGTTCTGGTACCAGTTCGTCGGCGGCGAGTTGCCGTGCCCGCTGTGCGCGCTGCAGCGCGTGGGCTTCATCGTCGCCGGCGTCGCACTGATCCTCAACCTGCGCACCGGGCCCGCGCCCGCGCATTACGGGCTCGCGCTGCTGACGGCCGTCGCCGCCGGCAGCGCGTCGCTGCGCCAGATCTCGCTGCACGTGGTCCCCGGCACCGGCGCGTACGGCTCGGCGCTGTTCGGCCTGCACTTCTACACGTGGGCGTTCGTCGGCTACGGCGCGCTGGTCGCGTACGTCGGCGCGATGCTGGTGCTGGCGCCCGCGGCACCCGCGCGCGAACGCACGCCGCCGCTGGGTGCGGCGGCGAAGTTCGCGTGCTGGCTGTTCGTGGTGCTGGCCGCGGCGAACGCCGCGGCCTTCCTGCTGGAATGCGGACTCGGGCCCTGTCCCGACGATCCGGTCGGCTACCTGTGGTGGCCGAAGCGATGAATCGCTAGCGGACCACGAGCACCGGGAGCTTGCTGTGCGTCAGCACCTTCGTCGTCTCGCTGCCGAGCAGCAGCCCGACGATGCCCTTGCGGCCGTGCGAAGCCATCACGATCGCGTCGCACTTGCCCTTCTTGGCCGCCGCGAGGATCGCTTCCCACGGCGCCGCGGCGATCGCGTGCACGGTCGTGCAGGGGACGCCGGCCGACCGCGCCTTCATCGAGGCCTTCTCGAGGACCTTCGCGGCGTCCTCCTTCGCGCGCTTCGTGTATTCGCGACGCGACACCATCTCGACGGACACGCCTTCGGCGTAGACGGGCATCGGGTACTCGGGCGACGCGTGGAACAGCGTCACGGACGCCTTCAGCGCATGCGCGAGTTCCAGCGCCTGCGCAACGGCCTTGTCGGACAGCTTCGACCCATCGGTTGGCACCAGCAGGTTCGAGTACATGTTCTTCTCCGTTCAGGTGGGCTTGTTTCGATCATACGCAGGGGCCGCGGGGACCCGTTGACGCATGTCAACGGAGCCCGCGGCCTGGACAGGCACAATCCGCGCGGCCGCGTGCGCTTGACCCCCTTGCCCGCGCACACTTAGAGTTTATGCCATGTCGGCGTCCCGGGCGTCCTGTTATCACTGCGCAACGCCGTGTCCGACGCCCGCGAGGTGGACGGCGACCGTCGCCGGCGTGCCGCGCGAGTTCTGCTGCGCCGGCTGCCTGGCCGTCGCCCAGACGCTGGACGCCGCCGGCCTGGCCGCGCTGTACGCGGCGCGCGCGCAGGCGGCGCCGCATGCGGTTTCCGACACCGTCGACGACGGCGTGCGCTGGGGCGACGCCGCCGAATCGGGCGGACTGGTGCGAACACTGCCCGACGGCACCCGCGAAGCGTCGCTGCTGATCGACGGCATGACCTGCGGCGCCTGCGTGCCGCTGGTCGAGTCGTGGCTCGCGCGCCAGCCGGGCGTCAAGGCCGCGCACGTCAACTACGGCAATCGCCGCGCGCAGGTCGCCTGGCGGCCGGGCGAGACACGGCTCTCGGCGCTGCTGCGCGCGCTGGCCGCGGCCGGCTACGCCGCGTTTCCGTACGACCCGGCGCGCCGAGAGGCGCTCGCGAAGATCGAGCGGCGCGCACTGCTGTCGCGCATGGCGGTCGCGCTGCTGGCGATGATGCAGGTGATGATGTTCGCGCTGCCGCTGTACCTGACCGACGACGGCGTCGCGCCGGAACAGCGGCAGCTGCTCGACTGGGCGAGCCTCGTGCTGACGCTGCCGGTGCTGCTGTACTCGGCCACACCGTTCTTCGCCGGCGCATGGCGCGATCTGTCGCGCGGACGGCTCGGCATGGACGTGCCGATCGTCATCGGCATCGCCGCCGCGTTCGCCGCCGGCGCGTGGTCGGTGCTGCGCGGCGGCGGCCCCGTCTATTTCGACTCGGTGACGATGTTCGTCGCGCTGCTGCTGGTCGCCCGCTTCGCCGACCTGGTCGCGCGGCAGCGCGCGGGCGCCGCGATCGAGACGATCGCGCGCCAGCGGCCGGACACCGCCGAGCGGCTGCCCGCGTGGCCGGCCGAGGCCGCGCCCGAACCGGTGGCGGCGGCTTCGCTCGCCGCCGGCGACGTCGTGCTGATCCGGCCGGGCGCCAACGTGCCGGCCGACGGCGAGATCGTCGAAGGCCGGTCGCACGTCGAGGAGGCGATGCTGACCGGCGAGAGCGCCGCGCGGGTGCGCGGTCCTGGCCAGCGCCTGTGGGCCGGCGCGATCAATCGCGACAACGCGCTGGTGATGCGCGTGACCGCCGCCGGCGACGACACGCGTCTCGCTGCGATCCTGCGCCTGGCCGAGCGCGCGGCCGGCGCGCGTCCGGGCGTCGCGCGCGTCGCCGACCGGATCGCCGGAGGGTTCGTCGCGGGCCTGCTGGTGGTCGCCGCCGCCGCCGCCGCGTACTGGACGCTGCACGAGCCCGCGCGCGCGCTCGCGATCGCGTTCGCCGTGCTCGCCGTGTCGTGCCCGTGCGCGCTGGCGCTGGCCACGCCGGCGGCGCTCGCCGCCGCCGCGGGCTCGCTGGCGCGGCGCGGCGTCGTGCTCGCGCGCGCCGACGCGCTCGAGACGCTCGCGAAAGTGACGCACGTCGTGTTCGACAAGACCGGCACGCTGACCGAAGGCCGTGTCCGGCTCGTCGGCTGCGCGACGGCCGACGGCCACTCGCGCGGCGACGCGCTGCGGATCGCCGCGGCGATCGAGGCGCGCTCCGAGCATCCGCTCGCGCGCGCGCTGGCCGCGGCCGCGCCGCAAGGCGAGGTCGCCTTCGACGCCGCGCCGGTGCAGCTCGCGGGCGAAGGAATCGCCGCGCGCATCAGCGGCGCGGAGGTGCGCGTCGGCAGGCTCGACTTCGTCGCGGCGCTTGCCGGCGCGATGCCGGCCTCGCTGGCCGCGTTCGCCGGCGACCGTGCGCAGACGCTGGTCGGGCAGGGCGACGCGCGCGGCTGGCACGCCGTGTACGCGTTCGCCGACGCGCTGCGGCCCGGCGCCGCGTCGATGATCGCCGACCTGCACGCGAAAGGCATCGCCACCGTGCTGCTGTCGGGCGACGCGCAGCGCAGCGTCGACGCCGTCGCGGCGATGGTCGGCATCGGCGACGCGCGCGGCCGGATGCGGCCGGAGGACAAGCGCGCGGCGATCGTCGCGATGCAGCGCGCCGGCGCGGTGGTCGCGATGACCGGCGACGGCATCAACGACGCGCCGGCGCTGGCGCAGGCGCAGGTCTCGCTGTCGCTGGGCAGCTCGACGCCGCTCGCGCAATGGACGGCCGACGTCGTGATCGTGTCCGACGACGTCGGAAGGATTGCGCAGATCGTCGGCGAGGCCCGCCGCACGTTCCGGATCATCCGCGAGAACCTGGCGTGGGCGCTCGCGTACAACGTGGTCGCGGTGCCGGCGGCGGCGTTCGGCTTCGTCACGCCGCTGGTGGCGGCGATCGGCATGTCGACGTCGTCGCTGCTGGTCGTCGGCAACGCGCTGCGGCTGACGCGCGCGCCGCGCATCGCGCCGCAGGCGGCGACGGCGGCCGACGTGCTGCGCGACGAGGCGCTGGAGTCGGCATGGAAATCCTGATGCTGCTCATTCCGCTGTCGGTCGTGCTGGCGCTCCTCATTGGTGCATTGTTCTGGTGGAGCGTGCGCAGCGGGCAGTTCGACGACCTGGACGGGCCGGCGCACAGGATCCTCGCCGACGACGACCGGCCGGCCACGTTGCACAATCCGGCCGGCGAGGCGTTGACGCCGATCAACCCAAAAAACGGCGGCGGCCTGTAGCATTGCCGCGGTGCAACATAGCTTGCTCGGGGGCAGTTTTACTTAGCGGGAGCGGACGACGATGGCAAATCCGATGGCTACGGGCGGCGCAGGCGCCACCTTCAACTACAGGATCGTGCGCTGGTTCGCGATCATGACGGTCGTGTGGGGGATCGTCGGCATGCTGGTCGGCGTGATCATCGCCGCGCAGCTGCTGTGGCCGGCGCTCAACTTCGACATCCCGTGGCTCACGTACGGCCGGCTGCGGCCGCTGCACACGAACGCCGTCATCTTCGCGTTCGGCGGCTGCGCGCTGTTCGCGACGTCGTACTACTGCGTGCAGCGCACGTGCCAGGCAAGGCTGTTCGGGGACGCGCTCGCCGCGTTCACCTTCTGGGGCTGGAACGCCGTGATCGTGCTGGCGGCGGTCACGCTGCCGCTCGGCATCACGTCGGGCAAGGAGTACGCGGAGCTCGAGTGGCCGATCGACATCCTGATCACGCTCGTGTGGGTCGCGTACGCGGTCGTGTTCTTCGGCACGATCGCGAAGCGGACGACGCCGCACATCTACGTCGCCAACTGGTTCTTCGGCGCGTTCATCCTGACGGTCGCGCTGCTGCACGTCGTCAACAGCGCCGAACTGCCCGTCTCGCTGCTGGGCTGGAAGTCGTACTCGGCGTACGCGGGCGTGCAGGACGCGATGGTCCAGTGGTGGTACGGCCACAACGCGGTCGGCTTCTTCCTGACCGCGGGCTTCCTCGGGATGATGTACTACTTCGTGCCCAAGCAGGCCGGCCGGCCGATCTACTCGTACCGGCTCTCCGTCGTCCATTTCTGGGCATTGATCTTCACGTACATGTGGGCGGGCCCGCACCACCTGCACTACACGGCGCTGCCCGACTGGACGCAGTCGCTCGGCATGATCTTCTCGCTGATCCTGCTGGCGCCGTCGTGGGGCGGCATGATCAACGGCGTGATGACGCTCTCGGGCGCGTGGCACAAGCTGCGCGAGGACCCGATCTTGAAGTTCCTGATCGTGTCGCTGTCGTTCTACGGCATGAGCACGTTCGAGGGTCCGATGATGTCGATCAAGACCGTCAACGCGCTTTCGCACTACACGGACTGGACGATCGGCCACGTGCACTCGGGCGCGCTGGGCTGGGTGGCGTTCATCTCGATCGGCAGCATCTACTACCTTTTGCCGCGCATGTTCGGAAAGTCGCAGATGTGGTCGGTGCCGCTGATCACCGCGCACTTCTGGATTGCCACGATCGGCGTCGTCCTGTACATCGCGGCGATGTGGATTGCCGGCGTGATGCAGGGGCTCATGTGGCGCGCGACCAACGCCGACGGCACGCTGACGTACGCATTCGTCGAGAGCGTCAAGGCCACGTATCCGTTCTACGCGATCCGGCTGGTCGGCGGCCTGCTGTTCTTCGTCGGCATGCTGGTGATGGCGTACAACGCGATCCGCACGATCGCCGGCAGCACGCCGTACGAGGCGCCGATCCCGGCCGGCGTGCCGGCGCACGCGTAACCGGAGGGATGCCGACATGAAAATGAGCCAGGAACACGTCGAGTCGAACCTCCCGTGGCTGATCGTCCTCGTCATCCTCGTCGTCAGCGTCGGGGGACTGGTCGAGATCGTGCCGCTGTTCTTCCAGAAATCGACCACGCAGCCGGTGGCGGGTCTGAAGCCGTACTCGGCGCTCGCGCTGACCGGCCGCGACGTCTACGTCCGCGAAGGCTGCTACAACTGCCACTCGCAGATGATCCGGCCGTTCCGCGCCGAGACCGAGCGCTACGGCCCGTATTCGGTCGCCGGCGAGTTCGTGTACGACCATCCGTTCCAGTGGGGCAGCAAGCGCACGGGGCCGGATCTCGCGCGCGTCGGCGGCCGCTACTCGGACGACTGGCACCGCACGCACCTCAAGAATCCGCGCGAGGTCGTGCCGGAGTCGAACATGCCCGGCTACCCGTGGCTCGCGCGCACGGCGGCGGACGCGGAGACCGTCTCGGCGAAGATGCGCACGCTGCGCACGCTGGGCCTGCCGTACACGGACGACGAGATCGCCAGGGCGCCGGCGGAGCTCAAGGACAAGACCGAGGAGGACGCGCTGATCGCGTACCTGCAGGGCTTGGGCCTGACCATGCGCGCGGCGAGGTAGCCATGACGACATCGACCATTCTCTCCAGCGTGATGACCGTCGTGTCGTTCGTCACGTTCATAGGCATCGTGGTCTGGGCGTACAGCAGGAAGCGCAAGCGCGCGTTCGACGAGGCGGCCAACGCGCCGTTTGCGCTGCCCGACGATGCCGAATCCGTGCCTGCTCGCAACGCGCGCGAAGGACGTCCGTCATGAGCGACTTCACCTCGAGCTTCTGGAACCTCTACGTCATCGTGCTGGTCGTGGCCTCGCTGGCCGGCTGCGCGTGGCTGCTGCTGTCCACGGGCCGCATCAAGGTGGCGTCGAAGGAAGGCGCCAAGGACGCGACCGGCAAGCCGGTGGTCGGCGTCACCGGCCACGTGTGGGACGGCGACCTGCAGGAGTACAACAACCCGCTGCCCAAGTGGTGGTCGAACCTGTTCTGGATCACGCTGGTGTTCAGCGTCGTCTACCTGGTCCTGTACCCGGGGCTCGGCAACATCCCGGGCGTGCTCGGCTGGACGTCGAGCGGCGCATACGCGAAGGAGCACGCCGAGTTCGACGCCCGCGTGGCGCCGCTGTACGAGAAGTACGCGAAGATGGACATCGAGCAGATCGCCGCCGATCCCGCCGCGCGCGTCACCGGCGAGCGGATGTTCCTGTCGTACTGCTCGCCGTGCCACGGCTCGGACGCCGGCGGCGGCCGCGGCTTCCCGAACCTGCGCGACAAGGACTGGCTGTACGGCGGCGCGCCGGCAACGATCGTCGAGACGATCACCGGCGGGCGGATGGGCGTGATGCCGGCGTTCGGACCGGTGCTGGGCGAGGACGGCGTGCGCAACGCCGCCGCGTACGTGCGCTCGCTGTCGGGACTGCCGCACGACAGCCTGCGCGCGCAGCTCGGCAAGCCGTTGTTCGCGGCGAACTGCGCGGCGTGCCACGGCGCCGACGGGAAGGGCAACCAGGCGCTGGGGGCGCCCAACCTGACCGACAACGTGTGGCTGTTCGGCAGCTCCGAGAGTACGATCGCGGAAGGCATCACAAAGGGACACAACGTGAACTACGCCGGCGGTCCCACGCCGATGCCGTCATTCAAGGGCACGCTCTCCGCCCAGCAGATCCGGGTGATCGCCGCCTACGTATGGGGATTGTCCAACACGCCGGCCGCAGCAAAGTGAACGACGCGCGGCGCATCCGCGCGTGCGCCGCATGACGATGGACACGCGGACGATCCCGATCGCGCCGGCGCCGGCCGACGACGGCGACGACGTCGGCCTGTACGAGATCCGCCGCAAGATCTACCCGCGCGCGGTCACCGGCCGCTTCCGCAACTGGCGTGTCGCGATGATCGTCGCCACGCAGCTCGTGTTCTACGGGCTGCCGTGGCTGACGTGGAACGGCCGGCAGGCGGTGCTGTTCGAGTTGGCCGCGCGCAAGTTCTACATCTTCGGCATCGTGTTCTGGCCGCAGGACGTCATCTACCTGACGGTCATCCTGATCCTCGCGGCATTCTCGCTGTTCCTGTTCACGGCGATCGCCGGCCGCGTGTGGTGCGGCTTCGCGTGTCCGCAGACCGTCTACACCGAGATCTTCCTGTGGATCGAGCGCAAGATCGAAGGCGACCGCATGGCGCGGATGAAGCTCGACGCCGCGCCGCGCTCCGCGCGGAAGACCGCCAAGAAGACGGCCAAGCACGGCGCGTGGATCGCGCTGGCGCTGTGGACCGGCTTCACGTTCGTCGGCTACTTCACGCCGATACGCGAACTGGGTTCGCGCACGCTGGGCTTCAGCCTGGGCGGGTGGGAGACGTTCTGGATGTTCTTCTACGCGTTCGCGACGTACGGCAACGCCGGCTGGATGCGCGAGCAGGTGTGCAAGTACATGTGCCCGTACGCGCGGTTCCAGTCGGTGATGTTCGACCACGACACGCTGATCATCGCGTACGACACCAAGCGCGGCGAGCCGCGCGGCTCGCGGTCGAAGAAGGTCGACCCGAAGGCCGCGGGCCTGGGCGACTGCATCGACTGCAGCATTTGCGTGCAGGTGTGCCCGACCGGCATCGACATCCGGAAGGGGCTGCAGTACGAGTGCATCGGCTGCGCGGCCTGCGTGGACGGCTGCGACCAGGTGATGGACAAGATGGGCTATGCGCGCGGCCTGATCCGCTACGCGTCGGCGAACTCGATGGCGCAGGGGCTCACGCGCGAGCAGATGTGGAAGCGCGTGCTGCGTCCGCGGACGTTGATCTACACGACCATCCTGCTGGCCATCGCGGTGACCGCCGGCGTGTCGCTGGCGCTGAAGAATCCGCTGAAGGTCGACGTCGCGCGCGACCGCGGCGCGCTCGCGCGCGAGGCGAGCCCCGGCGTGATCGAGAACGTCTACCGCGTGCAGATCATGAACACCGCCGAGATGCCGCGCGAGTTCACGATCGCCGTCGAAGGGCTGCCGGGCATCGCCGTCGCCGGCCTCACGCAGCCGGTCAAGGTCGACGCCGCGTCGGCGCGGCTCATTCCGCTGCGGCTCGCCGTCGGCGCCGAGGCGGCGCCGCCGGGCACGCACCGCATCGAGATGACGTTCTCCGCCGTCGACGATCCCGCGGTCGTGCGCCGCGAGGTCACGACGTTCATCCTGCCGAAGCCCTGACGCCATGCGAGCGACGATGACCGCCGACGAACGCCGACCCGCGCCGTGGTACCGGCAGCGCTGGCCGTGGCTGTTGATGGCCGGCCCGGCGATCGTGGTCGTCGCCGGCTTCTGGACGCTGTGGGTCGCCATCGACAGCGACGATGGCCTCGTCGCCGACGACTACTACAAGCGCGGGCTCGCGATCAACCGCACGCTCGAGCGTTCCGACCGCGCCGCCGCGCTCGGGCTGTCGGCGGTGGTCGACGTCGACGACGCGGGCCGCGCGCGCGTGGCGCTGTCGTCGGCCGTGCGCGACAACGTCGCGATACCGGTGACCGTCCGGCTGTCGCTCGTGCATCCGACGCGCGCCGGGCACGACCGGCGGGGTGAGCTCGTGCGCGGACCCGACGGGGACTACGTCGGCAGCGTTCCGGCCGGCGAAGCGACGCGCACGCTCGTCATCGTCGAGACCGACCACTGGCGTTTGCCGACCGTCGAAGTGGCCGGTCCGCTGCGCGGCGTGCGCATCGACGCGGGGGCGCGATGACGACGCGCTGGCTCACCGGGCAGCGGATCATGTGGATCGTGTGGCCGGCATTCCTGATGGCCGGCGTGGCCGAGCTCGTGTTCTTCTCGCTGTTCGACCCGTTCGACCTCCATCTGTTCGGCGCGCCGCTCGAGATGTCGCGCGAGTCGATCTATGCGATGGGCTTCTTCGGCTTCTGGGGACTGGGCATCGCGTCGTCGGCGCTGTCGCTGTTCCTCGAGAGCCCGCCGCACGGTGATGCGGATGCCGAGGCCGAGCCGGAGCGTAACGACTGAATTGACAACGGCGGAGAGAAGTAGGGTCAGACTCGACTTTCCGGTCCTGCGGACCAAATGCTTCGTGCAGTCCGCTTCACTTGTGGCGTGAACGTAGTCCGAGGCAGAATCCGAGCAACAAGAATGCGTTGTCGGATTGGGAGTTCGGATGCCAGCGGGGGAAGCGCGGAGGACCGGAGCGTTTGGTAACGCAGGTCTTCGACATCTGTTGGCTTCCTTTCTATTGGTCGTTTGCGGCGGAATGGTGCCCTCGTCCAGCGTTGGGCAAACGCAAACCCAGATCCAATACACATACGACGCCGCCGGCAACGTCATCCAGGTCACGCGGTCGCAGGTCGTCCCCAAGCCCGACCTGACGATCACGAGCTATTCGGTCGGCACCATCTCGGCCGTCGCGGGTGGCGCGTATTCGATTCCTGTCACGTTCCAGGTCAGCAACATCGGCAACGCCGAGGCTGCCGGAACGTGGACGGACCGCGGGTACCTGTCCGCCAATTCCACGCACGAAGACTCCGACGAAATCCTCGGCGGCTTCAACACACGCAGCACGCCGCTGGCACCGGGCACCGGCTACAGCGTCAGTACGACGTTCACCACGGCCACCACGACGACGGCCGGCAGCTACACGCTGTTCATCAAGGCCGACGGCGGCGCCGGCACCGGCCAGTTCGCACCGACGGGCACCAACATCGTTGCGGAGTCGGCGGAGGGCAACAACACGCAGGCGATCCCAATCGTCCTTCCCGCCAAGAGTCCGGACCTGGCGATCAGCAACGTTTCCGTGGGCACGATCGCGGTCAGCCAGGGCGGCGTGTACAGCCTCCCGATCACGTTCACCGTGACCAACCTGGGTGCGGTGACGGCGCAGCCCAGTTTCTTCGGGCTGGCCTACCTGTCCGGCGATGGGACGCTGGACAACGCGGACCAGAACCTGGGCGGTTATGCGCTACGCAACACGGCCTTGGCTGCCGCGGCGTCCTATACGGCGACGCAAACCTACTCGACGGCGGCCGCGACGGCGCCAGGCCCGTATACGCTGTTCGTCAAGATCGACGGCCACGGAACATCGGTCAATACCGGCACCAACACCGATGGTGGCAACGTGGCGGAGGCCAACGAGGCCAATAACACCCAGGCGCTGGCGCTGACCTTGCCGGCGCGGCCCGACCTGGTGATCGGCAACGTGAGCGTCGGCACGATCACAATCAGCCAAGCCGGCGCGTACAGCATTCCGGTGACCTTCACGGCGACCAATTTCGGGGAGTTGGCGGCCCTGCCCAACTTCTTCGGCTTGGCCTACCTGTCGGCCGACGCGACGCTGGACAACGCCGACCAGAACCTGTCGGGCTACGCGTTGCGCAACACGGCACTCGGTCCCGGCGCGAGCTACACCGCGACGCAGACCTTCACGAGTACCGCCGGCACGGCGCCGGGCAACTACACGCTGTTCGCGAAGATCGACGGGCATGGCGTGGCGGTCAATACCGGCACCAATACCGATGGCGGCAACGTCGCGGAAGGCAACGAGGCCAACAACACGCAGGCGCTGGCGCTGACGTTGCCGCCGAAACCGGACCTGACCCTCGGCAGCGTGAGCGTGGGAACCATCACCGTGAATGGCAACGGCACCCGCAACGTGCCGGTGACGTTCACCGTGACCAATGTGGGCGGCATCGCGGCGCCGCCGAACTGGTACGTGCTGGCGTACCTGTCGACCAATGCGGTTCTGGACAATGCCGACACCAACCTTGCCGGGTATGCGCTGAGGAATACCGCCCTCGGCCCGGGCGCGAGCTACTCGCTGACGCAGACCTACACGGTCGCGGCGTCGGTCGCGGCCGGCGCCTACACGCTGTTCGTCAAGGTGGACGGCCGCGGAGCCACGATCATTTCCGGCACCAATACCGATACCGGGTTCCTGGCCGAGAGCGACGAAACGAACAACAGCGTTTCGGTCGCGATCACGCTGCCCTAGCCATGAGATCGCATTCCCCACTTCCTCCGCGCCGGACGGCGATGGCCGACCTCGCGAGCCGCCTGCGCGCCGTCGCGCTGCCGCTTTGGCGCGGCCTGCAATGTATCGCGCTCGCGGCGCTGTGCGCGGCTTGTGGCACCGCGGCGGCGCAATTCACGTTTCGCTGGGATGCGTCGGTCGGCTACTCGGCGCTCGGCAGCAGCGGCAGTACCCCATACTTCAGCGCAGAAAGCGCCGCGGGCGACTTGCGGTCGTTCGCCTATCAGGGCAATCACTACTGGTCGCGCGTCGATCGGGCGGCCGATCCGAATCTGTACTACAACCCGTTCCTCCAGAAGTCCGGGTACGCAGGCCAGGGGGTGGTCGCCGCCACCGTCGACGAGGTGTGCATTCCGTCCTGCGCGGCCAATTGCTCCGGGTGCTACTACACGGGCGTGGCGACCCCGACGGCGCCGGGGACGCTGGTCGACTGGTGGTCGTGCCAGTGCCAGCAAGCGACCTACCCGTTCGATTATTTTCCGATGCCGGCGAACGCCTATTGCGCGGAGCCCGGTTTCTCGTGGACGCACGGCGGCAGTACCGCTTACGTCAGCTATTGGCGGCAGTCGCCGCCGGCACGATGCCAGAGCTCCGCCTATGGCCACGTCTACGCCAACAACCACGATCCGCTGAAGGCGGACAACGCCTGCCACGCGGGCAATCCGACCCATCCCGCCCTGGGCAACAAGACCCATCGCGAGTCGATTTATCGCAGCAGCGCCGACCCTGCGCTGGGATTCGATCTCTACTACAGCACCAACATGTACGACACGCTGGCCAAGGTGGCCGGCTGGGGCCATACCTACGCGCGCGTCATCGCGCCCGGCGGGGACACCAAGGTGTATGCGTACCGGGAGAACGGCTCAGTCTCCACGTTCAACTTGAGCGGCGGCATCTACGTCACCGACGCCGACCTCCCCGATCGCCTGACGCGGCTGACCGACGGCGGCGGCGCCACCACCGGATGGACGTTCGCCAACGCGGCCAACGACGAGCTGGAGACCTATAACGCCAGCGGACTGCTGATCTCGATCGTTGCCCGGTCCGGCAAGACCTACACGCTCACCTACAGCGACGCCACCACGCCGCCCGCCATCGCGCCGTTCCCGGGCTTGCTCGCCGCGGTGACGGATGCCTTCGGCCGGCAGTTGGGCTTCACCTACACCAGCGACGGCCGCATCGCGACCTTGACCGACCCGGCGGGACGCACCACCCAGTTCGGCTACGACGCCGCGCACAACCTCGCCAGCATCACCTGGCCGGACGGGCGCAGCCGGCAATTCGTCTACGAGAACGCGACCTACATCAGCGCGCTCACCGGCATCGTCGACGAGAATGCCAGCCGCTTCGCCACCTACAGCTACGACGTCCACGGACGCATCGCGAGCACCACGCACGCCGGCGCGGCCGATACGAACACCTACGTCTACAACGCCAACGGCACCAGCACGATCACCGACCCGCTAGGCACCAGCCGGACGCTGGGCTTCACCACCGTCCTGGGCAACATTAAGCCCAGCAGCGTGTCGCAGCCCTGCCTGACCTGCGGCGGCCAGAGTGCGAGCGCCACCACCTACGACGCCAACGGCAATGTCGCCTCGCGTACTGATTTCAACAACAAGAAGGTCTGCTACAGCTACGACCTGGCGCGCAACCTGGAGACGGCGCGGGTCGAGGGGCTGTACGCCAACGAAACGTGCTCGACCGCGCTCGCCAGTCCGCCCAATCGTCCCGACGTGCGCAAGGTCACGACCACCTGGCACGCCACCTTCCGCCTGCCGGCCACCACCGTCGAGCCCGCGCCCGGCGGCTCGCGCACCACGACGTTCACCTACGACACGTCAGGCAACCTGGCACAGAAGTCCATCGTTGCCCCGAAGAACGACGGCACCGGCAGCACGGTTACGCGGACCTCAAGCTGGACCTACGGCACGCTCGGCCGCGTCGCGACGGCGACCGACCCCAACGGCCGTGTGACGACCTACGCCTACAACGCCGACAACGACGCCAATCTCGGCAAGCGCGGCAACGTACAGACCATCACCAACCCGCTCGGGCACGTCACGCAGATCGCCGCCTACGACGCCGATGGCCGACCGCTGACCGTCGTCGATGCCAACGCCCTGACCACCACGATGACCTACGACCTGCGCGGCCGCCTGATCAGCCGCACCGTCGGCAGCGAACAGACCAGCTACGTCTACGACGGCGTCGGCCAGTTGACCGGCGTGGTCCTGCCCGACAACTCGACGCTGACCTACACCTACGATGCCGCGCATCGACTAACCCAACTCCAGGACGGCCTCGGCAACCGGATCGCGTACACGCTGGACGGCGCCGGCAACCGCACGCAGGAACGCGTGTACGACCCGGGCGGCGTGCTGGCGCGCACGCGCAGTCGCGTATTCGATGCCTTGAACCGACTGGCGCAGGACTTAGGCGCGCAGGCGCAGGCCACCGCCTACAGCTATGATGGCAACGGCAACCTCACCGGCACCACCGATCCGTTGAGCCACAGCACCACGAACACCTACGACGCGCTCAACCGCCTGACGCAGGTGCTCGACCCGGCCGGCGGCACCACGCAATACGCCTACGACGCGGGCGGCAACCTCGCGCAGGTCACCGACCCTCGCGGGCTGGCGACTGCCTACACCTACGATGGCCTCGGCAATCTCACCAAGCAGGTCAGCCCGGACACCGGCACCACCACCAGCACGTTCGATGCGGCGGGCAATGTGTTGACGCGCACCGACGCGCGTGGCGCGACCGCCACCTACACACTGGACGCGCTGAACCGGGCCACGGCGATCTCATACACAAAGAGCGGCACGCCCGCGAGACGCACACCTACGCCTACGACAGTGGCGCCAACGCCAAGGGCCGCCTCACCCAGCTCACCGACCCGGCGGCCACGACGGCGTGGACCTACACGGCGCAGGGCCGAGTGGCCAGCAAGACACAGACGATCTCCGGCGTGACCCAAACGCTCAGCTACGGCTACAACGCGGCCGGACAGCTATCGACAATCGCCACCCCGTCCGGCCAGCAGATCGGCTACGGGTATCTCAACAACCGGGTGGTGAGCGTCACCGTGAACGGGGCGGCGCTGGTGAGCGGGATCGTAACCACACCGTTCGGGCCGGTAGGGGCGTGGCAGTGGGGCAACGGCCACTTCACCTTCCGCGACTACGACCAGGACGGAAGGATGGCCTCGTGGTCGTACCGCAACGGCGCGACGGTGTTGAGAAACGACCTGACCTTCGACGCGGCGAGCCGGATCACCGGCATCGCCGACCCGGTGACACCGGCCGTGGCCGGCGCCTACCAGTACGACCTGCTCGACCGGCTGACGGTAGCGCAGCAAGGCAGCCCGATCACCCATACACAGCAATTCAGCTACGACGCGCTGGGCAACCGCACGACCAACAACGTGGACGGGGCGCCGGCCACGCTAATCTACGGGATCGCGACCAATCAATTGCAGGCGATGGTGGGCACGGTCAGTCCGAGTTACCTGAACGGCGCGACGTCATTGGCGTACACGTACAACAACACCAACCGGATGGTGCAGGTCAACTCAGGCGGGACGACGGTGGCGAGCTATGCGGTAAACGGGCTGGGGCAGCGGGTGCGCAAGGTCGTGGGCGCGACAACGACGCTATTCGTGTACGACGAACAGGGACGGCTGGTCGGAGAGTACGACAGTACCGGAACCCTGATTCAGGAGACCGTATGGCTGGACGACCTGCCGATCGCCACGCTACGGCCGACCGGGACGGGTGTGCCGACGCCGATTGCGCTGCATTACGTGCATCCGGATCATCTGGGATCGCCGCGCGCAATCACCCGGCCGAGCGACGATGCGCTGCTGTGGCGGTGGGACAACACCGATCCGTTCGGGAACAGTGTGCCGAACGAGAATCCGGCCGCACTCGGAGTTTTCAAATATGGCTTGCGATTCCCCGGCCAATACTTCGACGCGGAGCTGGGGACGCATTACAACTACTTTCGTGACTACGACCCCGCCATCGGCAGATACAGCCAGAGCGATCCGATTGGCCTGCGCGGGGGAGCCAATACATATAGCTATGTCAGGAGCCGGCCCACGCGTCTGTTCGACCCCTTCGGACTCAAGGCGCAGATCTGTTGCAAGAAAATACCCTACCTTCCTTACGCCCACTGCTTCGTAAATGAAGTTGCAGATTCTCCAAACGCCTCCACTTGCACCAACTGCCATTCACAGACCCGGCGCGTCGGGCTGCAGGGGCCCTTGCCTTGGGGATCGTCACAGTACGAGGATGCGGGCGAGATCAAAACAAATGATCCCTTTGACAATCCGAACGAATCAGCATGTGGAGATTGGAATGGTGATTGCTCAGTCGGAGGCTGCATCGATCGTGAAAGGGCCAAGTACGCGAATCCGTCGTACTACAACGCGCCTCTAGGACCAAATAGCAACACGTTTGCGGGCACTGTCGCTAGGGCTTGCAACTTATCGGGTCCCGTCGGTCCATGGTACGCACCAGGCTGGTCCAATACGCCCGCGGGGCCAAGATGACGAGGATCGTGTTGGGAATCCTGGTGTTAGCTACCGTGGCTTGCGGCGGCTGCGTTACTTTATTGGCGCGGGATTTTGACAACGCAACTCTTGTTGGACAACTGCGTTTGGGTAGCGCAGATCAACTCACCCGAACCATGCCGCTTCCTCAGGGCAGTGCGCGCTTAATTGTCGCCGTGCCAAACTACCGATGTGCTCCGATTGACTCCGGGCGCATCACAATCCGAGTTCGTGATTCAAGGGGCATTGGCTTTAGGGAAGACCGGGACATTTCTGAACTCGTCTGGTCCTACGGCGAGAACTCATGTAACGCAATCGCATACCTGGAAGCTCGAAAGGACGAGTGGGGATCATCCGACCAAAACGGCGAAATGCGTATGGAGATTCAAGAGAACCCTACGATAGTGACGGTCGAGGTGGATGCCAGTCGCGTAATCGTTCGGGGCGAACGTAACGCATCAATCTGGTTCATATACGGCGACAGAGTGCCTGCGAGGCGCATCTTCGGCGACATTGGGCCTAGCGATAGTGTGAATTGTAGTTGCAAGTGAACTCGTGGGCTCAGACACGAAATTCGAGGAACCAGGGTAAATGTAGGGTCAGACTCGCCTATCTAGGCCCGCGGAAAATCACCAACCCGCTCCTCCACGTCACGCAGATCGCCGCGTACAGCGGCAACGGCCGCCTCTGTCCGTCATCGCGCCCGGCGTGGACGGCAAGGTGTATGCGTACTGGGAGAACGGCGCGATCTCCACATTCACGTTGAGCGGCAGCGTCTATGTCACCGACGCCGACCAGCCCGATCGCCTCACGCGGCTCGTAAGCTCCCCCGTCAAGTAGTCAGTTCTATATTGGAGTTTCCGCTGCGAGCAGCTGCTCGCGATAGTGCGGCGGCCGCGCGCGCATTCCAGCGAGCGGGGCGGCGCATCGAGCCCGCGACGGCGACCCGCGCCCATTTCGCCGGCCAGTACCGGAAGCTGCTGCTCATGCACGAGCAGCAGCGTGCGCTGCGCGCGGTCTAGCGGGCGCCGGCCAGTTTCTTGATCGTCGGCAGGTCGACGATCTTCACGGCGCGGCCCTGCACCTGCACGAGGCCCTCTTCCTGGAAGCGCGAGAACAGCCGGCTGACCGTCTCGAGCTTGAGGCCCAGGAAGCTGCCGATCTCCTCGCGCGTCATTCGCAGCACGAATTCGCTGGCCGAGTAGCCGCGGCGCCGGTAGCGCTCGGACAGGTTGAGCAGGAACGCGGCCAGGCGCTCGTCCGCGCGCATGCTGCCCAACATAAGCAGTTGCCGGTGATCGTGGCCGATCTCGCGGCCGACCACGCGGTGCAGGCTGTGCTGCAGCGCGGGCACCTCGCGTGCGGCGTCCTCCAGGCGCTCGAACGGGATCACGCACGCCTCGGAGTCCTCGAGCGCGATGGCCTCGCATTCGTGGCGGCCGCCGCACAGGCCGTCCAGCCCCACGACGTCGCCGGGCATGTGGTAGCCGGCGATCTGCTCGCGGCCGTCGTCGGCCAGCATCGTCGTCTTCATCGAGCCGACGCGGACCGCGTACAGTGCCGAGAACGGCGCGCCGTGCCGGAACAGCGCCTCGCCCTTCTTGAGCTTGACGCGCCCGCCGATCAGCGACTGCAGCTGGTCGACCTCGTTGGCGGCGAGCCCGAAGGGCAGGCACAGCTCGCGCATACTGCACGTCTTGCAGTGCGTGCGCAGGTCGCCGAGCGAGACGACGGTCGCGGTGGACGCGGGAGCGGCATTCGGGTCGAAGGTCGACATGGAGCGGTCGTGGGGTGAATTCGATGCGAATCGGGCACACTGAGTCTAGCCTTATTGCGGACCCGGCGCACGCCGGCGTGCAACCAGGACGGCGATGCCGCAGTCGGCGCTGATCGGCGCGCTGCTGGCGGGCCTGCTGGGCGGCGTCCATTGCGTCGCGATGTGCGGCGCGTGGCTGGCCGTCACCGCGCCGCCGGCCACGGCGCCGCTGCGGCCGGCGCGCGTGCTGTACGCGGGCCAGTGGGCGAGCCACGCCGGCCGCCTGACCACGTACGTGGTGCTGGGCGCGCTGTTCGGCGCGGCGGGCGGCGCCGCGCTCGCGGCGGCGATCGGCCCGGTCCAGCGCGGGCTGTACGTCGCCGCCAACCTGCTGCTGCTGCTGCTCGCCGTTTCGATCGCCGTGCGCGGGCTCGACTTCGCGTTCGTCGAGCGCGCGGGACTCGCGATCTTCCGGCGCCTCGCGCCGGCGGTGACGAAGTTGGCGCCGGGAAGCGGGCTCGCGGGTCGCTTCGCACTGGGACTGGTCTGGGGCTTCACGCCGTGCGCGCTCGTGTACTCGGTGCTGCCGGTGGCGCTGCTGGCCGGCGGCGCGGCCGAAGGCGCGCTCGTCATGCTCGCGTTCGGATTGGGCACGCTGCCGAACCTCGTGGCGGCGAGCTTCGCGCTCGCGCGCTCGCGCACGCTGTTCGCGCGCCCCGCGGTGCGCGTGCTCGCGGCGGCCGTCGTCGCGGCGTTCGCGCTGGCCGGCCTGTACCGCGCGTGGTTCGTGCCGTCGTCGCTGGGCGCCGGTCCGTTCTGCCTGATGCCGTGACCGCGCGTGCGAAAATCGGCGTTCCGATGGACGATCCCCGCCGCTTCCCTGACGCCGCGGCCGCCCCCGACGATCTCGCGCGGCTGCATCGGCTCGCCGAAGCGAGCCAGGCGGCCGCCACCGGCCGCGACGCCGACGCGCGGGACGCGGAACTCGGCGCTGCGCTCGACGCGCTGCTGCAGCCGGGACGCGGCGACGCGCTGGCCGCGCTGTTCGCGACCGCGCCGTCGGTGGCCGTCTACCGCCACCTGTGGCGACTGCTGGCCGTCCGCGAGCGCGCCGGCGCGCCGGACCCGGACAACGTCGTGCGGCTGTTCGCGATTCCCGTGGTCGTCGTGACCGGCATCGAGGGTTCCGACGTGGCGCGCGCGACGCTCCCCGAAGCGCTCGCCGACGCCTCCGCGCTGGTGGCGCTGCTGCGCGAGCACGGCGCGCTCGGCGGGCATCAGTCGATCGCGCTGTCCAATGCGCTGGCCGGCGCCGACGCGCTCGACCTCGCGCGGCTGCCGGACCTGCTCGCGTGGCGCACGCCGGGCGAAACGGCGCGCGCGCTGCCGCCCGCGCCGATCGTCGTGGCGGCCGGCGCGGAATCCGTGCACCTGCGCTTCCTGGTCGGCAGCGTGGTCGCGGCGCCGGGAACCGATCCGCTGCGCGACGCGACGGTCGGCCGCTGGGGCATTCCGCTGGCGCAGTGGCTCGCGCGATCGCTGGCGGCGCCCGGCGCCACCGTGCTCGCGCTGCCGCGCGCGCCGCAGCCGCTTTCGACCGCGCTCGTGCAGGGCCGCCTCGCGCAGCGGGAAGTGAGCGCGCAGATCTTCGCGAGCAACGCGATCCGCAAGCTGCGCTCGGCGACCGGCGAGCCGACGGCGATGATCAGCGTGCATCGGCTCGACGCGCCGGAAGGCGCCGGCGAAGTGCGGCTGTCGCTGTCGTCGCCGTTCGACCCGAAGGCGGCGGAAGGCTTCCGCTGCCCGCTCTATCCGGGCGACCGAGTCGACGACCTCGTGCAGATGCTGACCACGCTGCTCGCCGCCTGCCGCGTGTCGGACGTCCGCCTGCAGCCCGGCATCCACGGCGACCGGGATCCGGCCACCGGCCTCACGCTGCTGTTCAAGGGCGAGGGCGTGCCGCTCGCCACGTTGCATTAGTCAGCGAAGGCGACGCGCGTGGCGCGATCGGTCGCACTGCGCCGGC
The DNA here is from genome assembly GCA_046347755.1 of Burkholderiales bacterium. Lineage (GTDB taxonomy): Bacteria > Pseudomonadota > Gammaproteobacteria > Burkholderiales > Casimicrobiaceae > VBCG01. Next base: position 960,406 of record JAXMFM010000003.1, read on the forward strand.
GCACGCTGCCCGCGCCGCTGACGCGCTCGGTGACCGCGGGATCGCCCAGGTACTCGACGCTGCCGGCGCCGGAGATCGTCGCTCTAAGCGTCTTCTCCGCGTTGACGACCACCTTGCCGGCGCCGGACACGGTGACCTTGGCGTTCTGCGTGACGAGCCGGGCGCCGCGGTAGGTGCCGGCGCCGGAAATCGTGACGTCCTGGTCGTCCGCCCGGCCGGCCAGCTCCGCCTTGAGGGCCCCGGCGCCGTTCACCGTGAGCTGGCGGGCGGTGAGGTCGTCGATGCGCACCGACGTTCCGCCGGCGCCCGAGATGCGCAGGTCGCCGGCCTTGAGCGCGCCGGCCGAAAGCTTGACGGTGCCGGCGGCCTCGATCGAATCGATCTCCTTGAACGTCACGACCACCTGCGACGGGTGACTCTCGTTGCCGAACACGATCGTCCACCAGTGCGCGCGGTCGCCGGCGCGGATGTGCAGCGTGTCGCCGCGCACCTCGGCGCGCACCGCGCCCTGCTTGCGCGATGCCGCGCCGAACGACACGCTCTCCGTCTCCCCCTGGACCAGCGTCACGTCGGCGCTGCCGGACACCTCGATCCTCCGGAACGACGGCAGCGAATCCGCGACCATCGTCTCGCGGCCGCCCGGGGACTCGGCGCGCGGCGTGCGGTTGCCGAAATTCGCCGACGACAGCGCGATCCACGTCAGGAGGGCGGCGACGAGGATCGACGCCACGATCACGATCGGAAGGGTGAAACGGCGCATGGCGTACCTGCGGGTGCGGGGACCATTCCCCGGGCATTAGATGCGGCGAGTCGCCCCGGCGGATTCGCGCCGGCCGGCTACGGGGCGCTCGAGAACCGGATGTCGCCGTACCAGGCCTCGACGGAGGCGCCGGTGTTGTCGGTGTCGGTCAGGAGGCCCACGGCCGTCATCGGCCCGGGCTCCTCGCCGAACGCCTTGCGAAAGTCCTCGGCGACGTTGCGCGTGACGGTCACCCACTTGCCGACCTCGGCGCCGCCGGCCACCGCGACCACCATCTCGACGCGCCTCGTGTGCGGATTCTCGACGATCGTCCCGACCGGCCCCTTGTTCGCCCACACGTAGACCAGCTGCGCATACGGCAGCTCGCGGCCGGTCGCCCGCTTGGCGATCAGCGACGCCGTCTTCTCGCGCAGCGTCAGCTTCGACTTGTCGCCGTCGAAGGAGAGCGTGACGCGCACCGGCGAGTCCTCCTTCGACGCGACGGCGTTGTCGGCGCCTTCGATCAGGTTGCTGATCTTCCACCGGAACTGGATGTACGGCGCGCTGTTGATGTCGAAGTTGACCGGGTGAATGAGGCCGCTTGCGGCCGCGTCCGCCTTCGCGCGCAGCACGACCTTGCCGTCGCTTTCGACGAACGAGAACTCGGTGGGCGCCTTGAGCGAGCCGAACGTGAGGGGCTCCCAGCCGCGCGGCAGGTCCTTGCCCGGCCTGGCCGACGAGAACGGTGCGACCAGCGGGCTCGCCTGCATCTGCTGCGCAGAGGCGCAGGCGGGCGCCACGACCGCGAGGACGATCCACAGCATGGTCGCGAAGCTCATCGTCACCTTCGCCGTAGGGGCACGGCGCGCGCGGGCGCATCCGCGGCGGCGCGATGCGCGCTTCCCCTATGATAATGTACCGTTGCGATTCCCGTCCCGAAAGACCCCATCGATGAGCCTAGACCGCGTACCCGCCGGCCGTGACTTGCCCAATGACTGCAACGTCGTGATCGAGATTCCGATGCGCGCCGATCCGATCAAGTTCGAGGTCGACAAGGAGACGGGCGCGGTGTTCGTCGACCGCTTCATGTCCACGGCGATGCACTACCCGTGCAACTACGGGTACATTCCGCAGACGCTGTCCGACGACGGCGACCCGTGCGACGTCCTCGTGCTGTCGCCGGTGCCGCTGATCACCGGCGTGGTCGTGCGCTGCCGCCCGATCGGCATGCTGAAGATGGACGACGAGGCCGGCGGCGATCACAAGATCCTCGCGGTGCCGATCGACAAGCTGTCGTCGCTGTACCGCGACATCAAGTCGCCGCGCGACCTGCCGGCGATCACCACGCTGCAGATCGCGCACTTCTTCGAGCACTACAAGGACCTGGAGCCCGGCAAGTGGGTGCGCGTGGCGAGCTGGGTCGAAGCCGAGGACGCGCGGCGCGAGATCATGGAAAGCGCCAAGCGATTCTTGAAGCCTCCGCGCGGCAAGAAGAAATGACGCCGGGAGCGCCGGAGGCGGCGTTCTCCGTCCGCAGGGACGACCTCGAGGTCACCACGGCGCCCGACCGGATCGACGTCGGCGTCGTCCACGGCTTCCTGACCGCCAGCTACTGGGCGACCGGCATCCCGCGCGAGCTGGTCGAGCGGGCGCTCGCCCACTCGCTGAACTTCGGCCTGTATCGCGCGGGCGCGCAGATCGGCCTCGCGCGCTTCGTCACCGACTACGCGACGTTCGCGTGGCTCGCCGACGTGTTCGTGCTGGAGCCGCATCGCCGGCAAGGCCTCGCGACGTGGCTGGTCGGCACGGCGCTGACCCATCCGGTGCTGACCGGGCTGCGGCGCCTGCTGCTCGTCACGCGCGACCAGCAGGCGCTCTACGGCCGGTTGGGCTTCGCGCCGCTCGCGCATCCGGAGCGCTTCATGGAGGTCAACCGGCTCAACCTCTATCAGCGCGCCGGTGGCTGAACCCGCCGCGCGCGGCGCCGCGTTCTTTCCGGCGCTCTTCGTCCTGCTGTGGAGCACGGGCTTCATCGCGGCCAAGTACGGATTGCCGTACGCGCCGCCTTACGGTTTCCTGTTCTTCCGCTTCGCGCTGGTCGCCGCGCTGATGACGGTCGTCGTGCTGGTCTCGCGCGCGCGCTGGCCGCGCAGGCTGCGCGAGTACCGCGACCTGGCGCTCGTCTCGATCATGGTGCACGGCATGTACTTAGGCGGCGTGTTCGTGTCGCTCGACGGCGGCATGGCGGCCGGCACCAGCGCGATGCTGGTCGGCCTGCAGCCGATCCTGACCGTCGTGCTCGCGTGGCTGTGGATGGGCGAGCGCGTCGACGTGCGCCAATGGTCGGGCCTGGCCCTCGGGATCGCCGGCGTCTGGTTCGTCGTCCGGCACAAGATCGACTTCGGCGGCAGCCTGGCGGGCCTGGTGCCGTCGGCGATCGCGCTGGTCGCGATCAGCGTCGGCACGCTGTACCAGAAGCGCCATTGCGCGCACGTCGACCTGCGCAGCGGCGCCGCCGTGCAGTTCACCGTCTGCGCGGTCGTCTACCTGCCGCTGATGCTGCTGTTCGACGCGCGGCCCGTGCAGTGGGTGCCGTCGTTCCTGTTCGCGCTCGGCTGGTCGGTGCTCGTGCTGTCGGTCGGCGCGATCAGCCTGCTTTACTGGATGCTTCGCCACGGCGCGTCCGCCAACGTCGCACGGCTGTTCTACCTGGTGCCGCCGGTCACCGCGCTGGAGGCGTGGCTGCTGTTCGGCGAGACGCTCGACGCGTGGGCGCTGATCGGCATGGTGCTGATCTGCGTCGGCGTGATGCTGGCGCGCAGAAAAACCTAATTGGCCGCCGGCCGCGGCAGCTTCGGCGCGTACAGCGGCGCGACCGCGTGCGCGATCGCGTCGCCGTTGTTCGCGGGCTTCGGGCCGTCGCGCCAGATCGTGTTGGTCAGCACGATCACGGTGAGCTTCGCGTCGACGTACCGGTAGATCGCCGTCGAGAACCCGAAGCCGCCGCCGTTGTGGTGGACGAGCGTGCCGATCGGCGTCCGCGCGATCTCCCAGCCGAAGCCGTAATTGGTCGACTTGCCGTCCGGGAGCGTGAACGGCGTCCACATCGCCGTCTTGCTCGCGTCGGTCAGGATGGACGTGCCGTACAGCGCCGCGTCCCACTTCGCGAGGTCGAGGACGGTGCTCGCGATGCCGCCGCCGCCGAGCGCGTGCGCGACCGGATCCTGCTCGCGCACGCCCTGCGGCGTCACGTTGTAGCCGGCCGCGTGGCCGGGCTCCCGCCAGTTCGCGTACAGCGCGAGCTGCGTGCGCTCCATCGCCAGCGGCCCGAACACGTGCGTGCGCATGAACTCGAAATAGCAGCCGCCGGTGACCTTCTCCAGGATCGACGCGAGCGTCGCGTAGCCGGCGTTCGAGTACGCCCATGCCGTTCCGGGCGGCGTGCGCGGCGCCATCCGGAACAGCTGCTCGAGCATCGCGCCCGGCTGGCAGTTCTGCACGGGGATCGTCGGGTACGACGGCGGATCGTGCGCGAAGCCGGCCGTGTGCGTCAGCAGGTGGCGGATGCGGATCGGATTCCAGCTCGCCGGCGCGTCCGGCAGGTACTTGCGCACCGGGTCGTCGAGGCCGATGCGCCCCTGCTGGACGAGCAGCATGATGCCGGCGGCCGTGAACTGCTTGGTCGTCGAGTCCATGTAGAAGACCGTGTCGGGCCGCGCCGGCTCGCGACCCTGCTTGGCATCGCCGTACGCGCGCGCGGCGATCACCCGGCCGTCGCGGACGACGGCGACCGCCGCGCCGACGATCCTGCGCGCCCGCATCAGGTTGCCGACGACGGCGTCGAGCTGCGCGTCGCCCGGCGCCTGCGCGGTTGCGGCGGTGGCGACCAGCAGCAATGCAAGCACGCAGATCCTGAGCATGATGTCGATGGCGAAGTTGGAAGCGCGCTAGTGTACGACCCGCGTGCCTGCGATGCGGTCGTGCAGGAACTGCCGGTCGCGGTCGACGAACGCCCACAGGAAGCCGAAGGCGACGAGCCACGTCGCGTGCGCGCCCAATCCGTAGCGCACCAGCAGCGCGTACGCGGCGAGCGCCAGCAGCGGACCGATCCATGCGGCCAGGTACCGCAGCAGCGCGACTTTCGGCGGAACCGGTGCGCCGCCCGCCAGCACCAGCGACAGCCGCCACGTCTTCATCGGCAGCGTGCGGCGACCGTTCGACCAGTACCCCACGTAGAAGGCGGCGAGGATCGCGAACAGCAGGCAGAACAGCGCCACGCGCTGCGGGAGCGCGGGGATCGTCAGCTCCTTCGCATCCGCCGCCGAACCCGGCGAGATCAGCGGCAGCAGCAGGAAGCCCGCGACGAACACGACGGCGGTCAGCAGCAGCAGCTCGTAGACCAGCGACGCGAAGCGCCGTGCGAGCCCTGCCAGCGGCAGGGGTGCCGTGGCAGACGTCGCGGCAGCACTCAAAAGCGCTGGGGCGCTACCGCGTGCGCTTGTTCAAATCCGACGGCGCAGCGTTGGCCGGCGAACCCGACGACGGCGGCGGCGTCATCGGCGGCGCGGGCGTGCGGCCGGGCGGAGGTGTGGCCGCGAGTTCGCGCCGCTGGTCCGGCGGCAGGCTCTGGTATTCCTGCCAGCGCTGCTTGACTTCGCCGGTCTTCGCCGGCTGCGTCTGCTGGATCGACTTGTACTGCTCGCGCGCCGCCTGCCGCTGCTGCGGCGTCAGCTCGGCCCACGGCTTCATCTGCTGCTGGATCCGCTGCTGCTCCTCGCGCCCCATGCTGGGATAGCGCTGCGCGATGCCGCGCCATTTCTGCTTGCGCTGCGCGTCGAGGTTGTTCCAGTCGTTGGCGAGCGGCGCCAGCACCTGCCGTTCCTGCGGGCTCAGCTGCGACCACGACGGCGAGCCGAGCGGAATCTGGGCGTGCGCGACGGGCGGACTGAAGGCAGGGACAAGTGCCAGGGCGAGGGTGAGGAGGGCCGCCCGGATCACGGCTGGTAACGCGTCAGCCAAGTCTGGAACCCCCGGTCGAGGTAGGCGTCGATCGGGAGGTCGGACGACAGGATCTGGGCGTCGAGCTCCTCGATCTCGCGCGTCTCCTGGTAGAGCTGCCATTGCCGGTAGCCGAAATAGGACCCGGCGAGCAGCAGGACCGCCAGCGACAGCCAGGCGAATTTTCCGATCCCGCGGCCGCCGCCCGTCCCCGAGCCGCCGCCGGCCAGCGCGTGCGCGAGCCCGCGATGGGCCGCCGGAGCGCCAACCCGAGCCGGATCGGCCACCCGCGCCAGCGCCTGTGCCCGGGCCTGCTGGAGCCGGTAAAGCGTGCCGGCCCGGAGCTGGTCGGTGCCGGCGTCCAGGTAACCCGTTAATTTCTTGGCGAATTCGTCGTCGTTGCGGATCATAGCTTCAGCCCCTTGGCTTCGAGCATGACGGCCAGGGCATGGACGGCACGGGAGCAGTGGGTCTTGACGCTGCCTTCGGAACACCCCATCGCGGCAGCGGCTTCCGCCACGTCCAGTTCCTCCCAGTAACGCAGCAGGAACGCTTCGCGTTGACGCGCCGGGAGGCGGCCCAAGGCCTGTTCAATCATTCCCACAATTTGCGCTTGTTCGAACTGGCGCGCGGGATCTTCCGCGGCGTTCGAGTCGGATTTTGCCTGCAGAGTTTCCAGCGGGTCGTAATCGTCGTCTTTTTCATCGCCTTTGCCGAACGCCGACAGCAGCGTCGTCCACGTGTTTCTGACCTTTTGCCGCCGGAAATGGTCGTGGATGGTGTTCTGCAGGATGCGGGAAAACAGCATCGGCAGTTCGGCGGCCGGTTTGTCGGCGTACTTTTCCGCAAGTTTCAGCATCGCGTCCTGCACGATGTCGAGGGCGGCGTCCTCGTCGCGGGTGGCGAACATCGCCTGCTTGAACGCCCGTCTTTCGACGTCGGCGAGGAATCCCGAAATTTCCTGTGGCGAGGCCAGTTTTTTTGCGTCCGGCGCGAAAATCGAATGATTATAGGTGCGATTCGGCGCCGGCCCCGGTTTGCATCGGAGGCCGGCGTTTGTTGCGGGACAGCAACCGGCGCGCCGCGCGCGGTGGCCGGCGCGGGTCGCCGCCGCGGCCAAGCCCTTGACCGGCATGGGGGCAAGCCGCTAATCTAATGCGTTGCGGCCTTGCCAGGGCCGCGATGCTGTACTGCAAAAACGGCCGGTCGCGCACCCTCCAGCGATGCCACAAGCGTCGCGGAGATTCCCTTGGAGCGCGGGCGGAGTTTTCCACGAAGCGGCTGTCTGCCCGAACGAGCCTTCAGCTGGTCGTGCGCCACCACCGAAACGGCGCGCCTTGGAAGCTTTGCGCAACGACCCGGACGGCGCACGCGTGCGCAACGGCCGGGGTGACTCTTCAACCAGGGGCGTGAATCATGCAACTCACCGGTGCGGAAATCGTCATCCGCTGTCTGCAGGAAGAAGGCGTCGAGTACGTGTTCGGGTATCCGGGCGGCGCGGTCCTCAACATCTACGACGAGCTGTTCAAGCAGGAAAAGGTCAAGCACGTGCTGGTCCGGCACGAGCAGGGCGCCGTCCACGCGGCCGACGGCTACTCGCGGTCGTCGACCAAGGTCGGCGTCGCGCTGGTGACGTCCGGCCCGGGCGTCACCAACGCGGTGACCGGCATCGCGACCGCGTACATGGACTCGATCCCGATGGTCGTGATCACCGGCCAGGTGCCGACGCACGCGATCGGCCAGGATGCGTTCCAGGAATGCGACGCCGTCGGCATCACGCGGCCCTGCGTCAAGCACAACTTCCTCGTGAAGGACGTGGCCGAGCTCGCGCACACGATCAAGAAGGCGTTCTACCTCGCCAACACCGGCCGGCCCGGCCCGGTGCTGGTCGACATCCCGAAGGACGTCACGCAGGCGACGACCGAGTACTCGTACCCGAAGACGGTGTCGCTGCGCTCGTACAACCCGGTGACCAAGGGACATGCGGGCCAGATCAAGAAGGCGGTCAACCTGCTGCTGGAGGCGAAGCGGCCGATGGTCTACGCCGGCGGCGGCGTGGTCCTCAACAACGCCGCGCCGCAGCTGACGCGGCTCGTGCGGCTGCTGGGCTTCCCGTGCACGAACACGCTGATGGGGCTGGGATCGTTCCCGGGCACCGACCCGCAGTTCACCGGCATGCTCGGCATGCACGGCACGTACGAGTCGAACATGGCGATGCAGCACTGCGACGTGCTGATCGCCATCGGCGCGCGGTTCGACGACCGCGTGATCGGCAATCCGGCGCACTTCTTCCGCAGCGACCGCAAGATCATCCACATCGACATCGACCCGTCGTCGATTTCCAAGCGCGTGAAGGTCGACGTGCCGATCGTCGGCTACGTGGCCGACGTGCTCGACGAGATGGTGAAGATCATCGAGTCGTCGCCGCAGCGGCCCGACCCGGTCGCGCTGAAAGCCTGGTGGGCCGACATCAAGGAGTGGCAGCGCAAGGATTGCCTGCGCTACGACACCAAGTCGGAGCTCATCAAGCCGCAATACGTGATCCAGAAGCTCTACGAGCTCACCAAGGGCGACGCGTTCATCACGTCCGACGTCGGCCAGCACCAGATGTGGGCGGCGCAGTACTACAAGTTCGACAAGCCGCGCCGCTGGATCAACTCCGGAGGCCTCGGCACGATGGGCTTCGGCCTTCCTGCCGCGATGGGCGTGCAGCTCGTCAATCCCGGCGCGACGGTCGCGTGCGTGACCGGCGAGGCGTCGATCCAGATGTGCATCCAGGAGCTGTCCACCTGCAAGCAGTACCACCTGCCGATCAAGGTCGTGAACCTGAACAACCGCTACATGGGCATGGTGCGGCAGTGGCAGGAGTTCTTCTACGGCAACCGCTACGCCGAGTCGTACATGGATGCGCTGCCCGACTTCGTGAAGCTCGCCGAGGCGTACGGGCACGTGGGATTGAAGATCGAGAAGCCGGCCGACGTCGAAGGCGCGCTGCGCGAGGCGTTCAAGCAGAAGGAGCGGCTCGTGTTCCTCGACTTCATCACCGACCAGAAGGAGAACGTGTTCCCGATGGTGCCTGGCGGCAAGGGGCTGACCGAGATGATTCTCGCCGAGGAGCTGTGATGCGCCATATCCTGTCCATCCTCGTCGAAAACGAAGCGGGCGCTTTGTCGCGGATTTCGGGATTGTTTTCCGCCCGCGGTTACAACATCGAGTCGCTGACGGTGGCGCCGACCGAGGATCCGACGATGTCGCGGATGACGATCGTCACCACCGGCTCCGACGACGTCGTCGAGCAGGTCACCAAGCAGCTCAACAAGCTGGTCGAGGTCGTGAAGGTCGTCGACCTGACCGACGGCAACCACATCGAGCGCGAGCTGATGCTGGTCAAGGTGCGCGCGTCGGGCAAGGATCGCGAGGAGATGAAGCGGCTCGCCGACATCTTCCGCGGGCGCGTGCTCGACGTCACCGACAAGAGCTACACGATCGAGCTCACGGGAACCGGCGAGAAGCTCGACGCGTTCCTGCAGTCGATCGAGCCGGGCGTGATCCTCGAGACCGTGCGCACCGGCGCGTCGGGGATCGGGCGCGGCGAGCGCGTCCTGCGCGTATAACGAATCAACAGCCAAGAGGGAAACGAGTCATGATGAAGGTGTACTACGAGAAAGACGCCGACCTGTCGCTGATCAAGGGCAGGAAGGTGACGATCGTCGGCTACGGCTCGCAGGGCCACGCGCACGCGCAGAACCTCAACGACTCCGGCGTCAAGGTCACCGTCGGCCTGCGCAAGGGCGGCGCGTCGTGGGACAAGGCGAAGAAGGCGGGCCTCAAGGTCGCCGAGGTCGGCGACGCCGTCGCGAGCGCCGACGTCGTCATGATGCTGATGCCCGACGAGAGCATCGCCGCCACCTACAAGTCCGAGGTCGAGCCGAACATCAGGAAGGGCGCGACGCTCGCGTTCGCGCACGGCTTCAACATCCACTACGGCCAGGTGCAGCCGCGCGCCGACCTCGACGTCGTGATGATCGCGCCCAAGGCGCCCGGCCACACGGTGCGCTCGACGTACGCGGCCGGCGGCGGCGTGCCGATGCTGATCGCCGTCCACCAGGACGCGTCGAAGAAGGCGCGCGACGTCGCGCTGTCGTACGCGGCGGCGATCGGCGGCACGCGCGCCGGCGTCATCGAGACGAACTTCCGCGAGGAGACCGAGACCGACCTGTTCGGCGAGCAGGCCGTGCTGTGCGGCGGCACCGTCGAGCTGATCAAGGCCGGCTACGAGACGCTGGTCGAGGCCGGCTACGCGCCGGAGATGGCGTATTTCGAGTGCCTGCACGAGCTGAAGCTGATCGTCGACCTGATCTACGAGGGCGGCATCGCCAACATGAACTACTCGATCTCCAACAACGCCGAGTACGGCGAGTACGTCAGCGGCCCGAAGATCGTCACCGCCGACACCAAGAAGGCGATGAAGGAGATGCTGGCGCGCATCCAGACCGGCGAATACGCGAAGGACTTCATCCTCGAGAACCGCGCGGGCGCGCCCACGCTGTTGTCGCGTCGCCGGCTGATGGGCGAGCATTCGATCGAGGTCGTCGGCGAGAAGCTGCGCTCGATGATGCCGTGGATCAGGAAGAACAAGCTCGTCGACCAGGCGCGGAACTGAACGCGGGCGCGGCCACGATGCACGGACCGATCGGCAGGCAGGGCGGCTGGGTCGGCATGATCGTGCTGCTGCTCGCGGTCGCCATCGTGGCGTTCCTCGCGAAGGACGCGCTGATGAAGTACGGATTGCTGTCGCCGGGGCAGACGACGGTGAAAGGGGCGGCGACGCCGGGCGAGCGCGCGCGATCGGGCGCGGCCGGCGACGTCGAGCGCGCCGACCCCACCGCCGCGCAGCCGGCGCCGGCGACGGCGATCGACCGCGCGCGCGGCGTCGAGGGCTTCGTCAAGCAGCAGGAAGGCAAGCGCGGCGGCGATTGACGCGCAAGCCAGTAGGGCATAATTCGCCGTTGTACCGCGCCGAACGCGCCGCCGCATGCCGAACGACTATCCGCATCCGATCATCGCCCGCGAGGGCTGGCCGTTCGTGGCGATCGCGACGGGCGTCGCCATCCTGCTGACGGCGTGGACCCATCCCGCCTTCGCGGTCGTCGGCTGGCTCGCCGTCGTGTTCGTCGTCCAGTTCTTCCGCGATCCCGCGCGGACGATCCCGCAGCAGGCCAACGCCGTGCTGTCGCCGGCCGACGGACGCATCGTCAAGGTCGAGCGCACGCGCGACCCGTACCTCGACCGCGATGCGTTGAAGATCAGCGTGTTCATGAACGTGTTCAACGTCCACAGCAACCGCAGCCCGGTCGACGGCACCGTGGCGAACCGCTGGTACCACGCCGGCAGCTTCCTCAATGCCGCGCTCGACAAGGCGTCGCTCGAGAACGAGCGCAACGCGCTGCACCTGCGCACGGCCGGCGGCCAGGACGTGACCTGCGTGCAGATCGCCGGCCTCATCGCCCGGCGGATCCTGTGCTACGTCGAGCCGGGCGCAACGCTCAAGCGCGGCCAGCGCTACGGCTTCATCCGCTTCGGCTCGCGCGTGGACGTGTACCTCGATCCGGCCGCGACGCCGAAGGTCGCGATCGGCGACGTCGTTGCGGCGACGTCGACGATCCTCGCCGAGCTTCCGTAAGGGCGCCGCCATGCTCGACTACGACCAGGAGCGCGCGGTCCTCAAGAACCGCATCCGGCGCCGCGGCATCTACATCCTGCCGAACCTGTTCACGCTGGCCGCGCTGTTCGCCGGCTTCTACGCGATCGTGCAGGCGATGAACCTCAATTTCGACCAGGCGGCGATCGCCATCTTCGTCGCCGCGGTGCTCGACAGCCTCGACGGCCGCGTCGCGCGGCTGACCAAGACGCAGAGCGCGTTCGGCGCCGAATTCGACAGCCTGGCCGACATGGTGTCGTTCGGCGCGGCGCCGGCGCTCGTCATGTACGAGTGGGTGCTGCGCGACCTGGGACGCTGGGGCTGGGTCGGCGCGTTCCTCTACTGCGCCGGCGCGGCGCTTAGGCTCGCGCGCTTCAACACAATGCTCGACGTCGCCGACAAGCGCTGGTTCACCGGCATCCCCAGCCCGGCCGCCGCGGCGCTGGTTGCCGGCTTCGTGTGGATCGCCGACGACTACGACATCGACCCGGCGTCGCTGCGCTGGTGGGCGCTCGCGGTCACGGTGTTCGCGGGGCTGACGATGGTCAGCAACCTCAAGTACTACAGCTTCAAGGCCATCAACCTGCGCAAGAGCGTGCCGTTCATGGCCGTGCTGCTGGCGGTCGTCGTCATCGCGCTTCTCGCGCTGCAGCCGGCGCTCGTGCTGTTCGCCGGCTTCGTTGCGTATGCGGTGTCCGGCTACGTCGTGTCGGCCTGGATGCGCTGGCGCAAGCCGCGCGCCGGAGGCACGCATTGAGTCCTGAAATGCCGGCGCCGCGGATCGCGGTGCTCGTTCCCTGTTACAACGAAGCGCTGACCGTGGCGAAGGTCATCGCCGACTTCGGCGCGGCGCTGCCCGGCTGCACGGTCTACGTCTACGACAATCGCTCGACCGACGGCACCGGCGACATCGCGCGCGCCGCCGGCGCCGTGGTGCGCCGCGAGGAGCATCCGGGCAAGGGCGGCGTCATGCGCCGGATGTTCGCGGAGATCGACGCGGACATCTACGTGGTGACCGACGGCGACGCGACGTACGACGCGACCAAGGCACCGATGATGATCGAGCGGCTGACGCGCGACGACCTCGACGTCGTCACCGGCATCCGCGATCACGGCGACCGCGATGCCGCCTACCGGCGCGGCCACCAGTTCGGCAACCGCATGTTCAATTTCCTGCTGGGACTGCTGTTCGGCGAGCGGCCGACCGACATGTTCTCCGGCTACCGCGCGATGTCGCGGCGGTTCGTGAAGTCGTTCCCGGCGGAGGCGCGCGGCTTCGAGATCGAGACCGAGCTCACCGTGCACGCGCTGGAGCTGCGCGTGCCGGCCGCCGAGGTCGTGACGCCCTATTTCGAGCGGCCGGAAGGCTCGACGTCGAAGCTCTCCACGTACCGCGACGGGCTGCGCATCCTCTACACGATGGGTCGGCTGTTCCGCGACGTGCGGCCGCTGCCGTTCTTCTCGTGGTGCGCGCTGGCGTTCTTCGTCGCCGGCCTGCTGTTCGGCGCCGGCGTGGTCGTCGAGTACTTCGAGACCGGCCTGGTGCCGCGGCTGCCGACCGCCGTTCTCGCGACCGGCCTCATGCTGCTCGCGTCGCTGTCGATCGTCTGCGGGATGATCCTGGACAGCGTCGCGCGCGGGCGGCGCGAGGCGAAGCGGCTCGCGTACCTGGCGGCCGGCGCGAGTCGCGGGCCGGGGTGATCCGGCTTCTGCCACCGACGTTCGTCGGATACCTGGGCCGCGGATCTGCGCACCGTCGGCGCCGCGGCTATCGGCCGTCCGCCTCAGCCGATGCGTCGCGCTCCGAATTGCGGGAGGTCCCGCCTTGCCCTTCACGATTGCGCCTGCGCTTGCGGAGCTGCGTGTCCTGGAAATCCTGCGCGAGCATGTACAGGATGCCGGTGGACCAGGCGACGGTCAGAAGTCCCGCCATGCCCAACAAGGCCTCGAGCAGGTGCCAGCGCTGCGGCAGGTAGCCTGCCTGCAGCGTCGTGTAATTCAGCAAGGCGTTGTACATGGCGACGCTGTGATTGGGCTGCGCGCCTTGCGCGAGGAAGAATCCCGCCCACACGACCACCTCGACGATGTTGGTGACGACGATCAGCAGGCTCGACAGGATGACGAGGCCGAGCCCTCCCGCGAAAGACTCCAGCGGGGAATAGCGATCCTTGATCGAATCGGTGAATTGCAGGATCAGGAACATGCCGGTGCCGTGGATTGCCATCGTGATCGCCACCAGGATGGCGCCCCACATCGCCTCGTCGAACGAGATCACATACGTCGCCAGCGCGTCCACGACGGTTCCTACGCGCGGTCCGGTACATGCACCAGGAACTCCGGCATGTCCGGGAGCCCGTCGATGAACGTCCCCTTCTTCTTCCCCTCGGCGGAGAAGCGCCGGACCCGCTGATCGAAGCGTTCGGCGACGTAGATATCGCCATCGGGCCCGATGGCGAAGCCCGACGGCGCCTTGAGCTTGCCGTCGATCACCACTCGCGGCTTGAGCTTGCCGCGCGGAGCCTCCTTCGGGACGTCGCAGGCGAGAATGCTGCCGGTGCCGGCGGCGCCGATGTAGAGCGTGTCGCCGTGCAGGACGAGATGCACGGGCTTCGAGAGCTTCTTCCCCTTGATGCGCGCCACGAGGCGCCCTGTCTTCAACTCGTAGACCTTGACGACGTTGCCCGCTTCGCCCGCCACGTAGAGGTGCTTGCGGTGCACGACGATACCGCGCACCGAGTGCCGTGGCTTGCCATGTACGTCGAGCACGACCCTTAGGCCCTGCGGCGGAGGGACGTCCAGCGGCGGATGTTCGCCGGCTTCGGGGAGCCGGCCCAGGCTGGAGGCGACGAGCGTGCCGGGGAGGAAGTTTCCGTTGGGGAAGCTCTTGCGCAGATGCGGGGCCACCGGCGCCGGCTTGCGAGAATCGGGCAGGATGGCGAGGACGGTGTTGGTGTCCTGGCACGAGACGTACAGGCGGCCGTCGTCGCCGAACTCCACGTCGAACGGGTGGACCATCGCGGAGACCTGCTTGGTGGTCACCATCACCTCGGCGAAGCGAAAGGTGTCGCCGTGGCGGCGGTACCGCGCGATGTGGCTGTCCTTGCGCCAGGCGTTGGCGATGTAGAGATCGTCGCCGACCAGCGCGAAGCCGCGGGCGATGTGCAGCGGGTGCGCGTCCGGCGATGGATCGAGCAGCAACGGATGCTCCTTGCGGGGAGTGCCGTCATCCTCGAAGACGCCGATGTTCTCGACGCCCGCCCTCCCTTCACCTCGGTAGCTGATCCACCACACGATTTCGCCCCTTCGGCCCGGTCGCCTTACTTGTCGTCCTTGTGCGGGCAGCGCAGCGTGTAGTCCTGCTGCATCCGCTTGAGCTTGAGGATGCCGAAGAGCACCGTGACGCCCATGCCCAGCACCAGCAGCCCGGTCAGGACCCTTTCCGTGACGTAATCGCCCTCGCGGTTGGCGACGTAGCCGGCGACGATCAGGCCGAGTATCGCGACGTTGATCGCCCAGTTCAACGGTCTGGAAACCACGAAGTGCAGCGTGCCGAACCCCGCCAGTTGATAGAGCATGAACGGCAGGATGGCCACCATCGGCAGCAGCTCGGACGCGCCGAGCGAGACGCTTACGGCGCCAGGCGCCCTCCCGTGCAGCAGCGTGCTCGTCGCGAGTTCATGGAACAACGCAGGAATCGCGCAGAGGAACGGCACCACCGCCAACAGCTCGAGCACCAGCGCGCCGCTCCACACGCCGATTCTGGAGGAATGATCGGCGCCCTGGCCCGTGGACTCCGTGGCGATGAAGAGGCCGCCGACGATGGCCGCCGCGCTGGACAGCATCAGCAGTTCCACCGTGATCCCGAAGCTCGTCGGCTCGCCGGCCTTGAGCAGCAAGAGCGCCAGGAAACCCGGCGTGTAGAACATCACGCGAACCAGTCGGGCCCACACGCGCGCATCGCGTTCGGGCGGCAGCGTCGGCAGCGGATTGCCGTCGGTGCCGGTCGTCGGCCTCTCTTTCGACATGTACGTCTCCTCTTGGCGCAATCGCGCTCGGGCGCGGTTGGACGGTACTCAGCCGGTCAAGGCGCCGGCACGAACCGAAAATAGACGCCGTCCGCCCCGAACGACGCATTGAAGCGGGTATTGTAGGCCGCGCCGGCCGCAGCCGGGGTCGATTGCGCCACTACGCCGCCAGCGGCGAGCATTCCGGCGACCCACGCAGTGGTCCGGCGACGCCGAGCATCAGGCTCGCCGCGATCATCATGGTCCAGGCGATTTCGACCCAGTTCATCTTGTCGCTGGCACGGAAGGTGCGGCTGGCGCGCCTAGCAACCCGGCCCGTCGCGCCGCCCGCGGAACGTTCCGAGCTCGAACACGACGGTGCCGTCCGCCTGCGCGTAGGGTTTGCGCTCCGGCGCATCCCACGCGAGCGAACGTTGCCACGCGGCGAAGCGTTCGTCGCGGTTGCCCGTGATCAGCGCGACCGCGACGTCGCCGCCGCTGCACAGGCGCGCGCGCGCCGCCGCGTAGTTCTCGAGCGAGTCCACGCCCACGCGGCCGCCGGTCAGGATCGCGACCGGCATCAGCAGGCCCCAGTCCGGGAAATACACGAACGGACGCTTCGGCGCGGCGTCGACGTCGGCGGCGAGCCGGTTGATCGCGTCGGAATAAAGCCCGACGCCGCGCGTCTCGGCGAGCTTGCGCGCTTCCTTGACCTGGCCGCCGGCGTTGAGCGCCGCGAGCACGGCGAAAGGCAGAACGAGCGTCGCGGTCGCGCTGCGCCACGCCGGCAACGCGCCGAACTGCGCGATGAGCCCGACGGCCAGCGCCGCGTACGCGAGCGGCAGCAGCACCATGTAGTGGTGGCCGGACAGCCGCGTCCCGAACAGCGCGGCGACGAGCACGAACGACACGATCATCGCGATCAGCGTCCGCAGCAGCCACGGCGCGTCGCGTCGCCATTCCGCCCGAGCCCACAGCAGGAACGGCGCGCCGAGCAGCAGTGCGACGCGGAAACCCGTGCCGGGGCTGACTCCGTACTCCCCGAAGATCAGTGTGTGATGGTAGGAATTGCCGAACACCGACTCGATCGATGCGACGACGTGCGCGATGCGCGCGGCGAGGTCCGGCTGCTCGCTGAACGCGTTCAGCGCCTTCTGCGTCTGCTGGAAATACGCCCACGCGTTGCCGATGCCGCCGAGGAAGCGGATCAACAGCGCGTAGCCGACGACGTAGAACATGCCGCCGGCCGCGAGCCCCGCGCCCGCGTACAGCCACGCGCTTCGCGGTGCGTTCGCCTCGCGCCGCCACGCCGCGAACGCGAACAGCAGCGCCGGCAGCATGAACGCGTAGATGAAATAGCCGACGACGGCGAGCCCGTAGAACAGGCCGCCGGCGAGCAGCCACGCGCGGACGCGCGCGTCCGGCAGCGCCGCGCGGCGCAGCGAATACAGCGACAGGAACAGCCACGCCGCCGGCGCGAGCGTGATGTAGCTCTGCGTGCGGAACGCGTACGAGAACCCGGGGTCGAGCGCCAGGACCGCGCACGCGAGCGCCGCCTGCCACGGCTTGACGCGGCAGCGGATCAGCAGCGCGTACAGCGCGACGAGCACGAACAGCGCGAACATCGCGTGCGTCGCGCGAATACCCGCGACCGACGTCCCGAACAGCCAGAAGAACGGCGCGCCGAGCCAGACCTGCTGCGAGCCGTGGTAGAACGAGATCAGCAGCGGCACGCGGTTGGACAGGTAGTTGCCGGGGAGGAGCCACGGCGTCAGCGCCTCGCCCTTCGGGTTCAGCATCCGGACGACCATGTAGTCCGGATTGACGGCGTCCATGTAGATGCCGGGCAGCGTGATCTGCCAGGCGGCGGCGATCGCATACGCGAGCGCGACCGCCGCGAACGGCCACCACCTATTGGCGAATCCACTCATCCCGGCGGCCGGGAATCGGACGCGCGGACCACGCGGCACATCTCGATCGGGCTCGTCCGCTGGTTGGTCGTGATCGGCACGCACGTCTCGGTGATCTGAAGGAGGCCGCGCTCGAGCAGCGCGTCGATTCCGGCGCCTTTCGGATAGGCGAGCGAGTAGATCGGTCCCCGGTGCTCGCGGATCAGCCGGCGGATCTCGTCCTCCATCAGCGTCTTGCGCTTCGCGTCGCTGATCGAGTTGTTGATGCCCAGGAACTTCGCGTCCGGCGGGAAGAACGGCGCCACGTACGACATCGGCTCCTGGCTCGTCAGCAGCACGAGCGCGTTCGGGTCGGGCTGCGTCATGTCGACGTCGAACCACTTGGAGCCGAACTCGATGCGGCCCCAGTCGTTGATCTTGGTCGAGGCGACAAGCGCGATCGTCACGATCACGATCGCCGTCGGCGCGAAGCCCGGCCGCAGCACGTGGCGGAGCAGCACGACAATCAGCGCGCCCGACAGGATGAACAGCGGGATCAGGTAGCGCAGGATCGAGTGCTGCGCCGTCCAGATCAGGAACGCCACGACGAAGAACAGCCCGATGACGCGCCACACTTCGGCATTGCCGGTTGGCGACGGCTCGTCGCGGCGGCCGGAGATGCGCTGGACGATCGCCGCCGCGCCGGCGAGCAGCACGAGGCCGTACAGCAGCGTCAGCCGCGCATCGATGTAGTCGACCTCGGTGACGTAGAACGCCTTCGGCGCGGTCAGCGTGAACGGAAACGTGAGCCAGTCGACGAACGTGTGCGGCCCGAACGCTCGGCCCATCGCCTCGTATTGGCCCCACCACGGCGACTTGATCCAGATGTTGCCGTACGGAAAGATCGGGTTGCGGAACTGCGACCACAGCGCGTACATCCACGGCCCCGCGGCGGCGGCGGTGCCGACGAGCACCGCAATGCCGAACACGAACGCCTCGCGCCACGCGCGAAGGATGTAGCCGCGCACGATGGGACCGCGCCAGAGGATCGCCGCGGCGAGCCCGACCGCGTAGACGCCGTACGTGAACTTGAAGCCGTTGGCGAGGCCGACCAGCAGTCCCGCGCCGACCAGCGTCGCGGTCGGGATCGCCGCGCCGGGAGCGCGCACCAGCGCGCGCACGACGACGTACAGCGCGGCCATCGTCAGCGCGGCGCCCGGCCATTCGTTCATCGTCGTGCCGAGCGCGCCGCGGCCCATCGCCGCCGTCAACCCGATCGCGACCGCGCATGCGACGGCGAGCCAGCGTTCGGCGCGCGGCAGGTCGACGTACAGCAGCGGCGCCAGCTTGATCGCGAAGTAGCCGGCAATCCCCGCGGGCACGGCCAGCGCGAACGCGATCGCCCGCGGATCCCAGCCGGCGTCGACCATCAGGAAGAACGGCAGGTCGAGCAGCGGGTTGTGGTACGTCTGCAGCTGCGCGGCCGCGATGTCGGTCGTGTACGCGCGGTGGTCGTGCCACCACGCCCAGCCGATGTAGAAGTGGTAGTTCTGCAGGTCCCAGTTGCTGTCCTGCCCCATCAGGATCGACAGCCCGCCGGCGACGCCGATGCACGCGACGAGCAGCAGGGCGTCGGCAAAGCGGGCGCCAACGGTGTTCGCGGCGGCGGGGCTCGAAACGGTGTGGGAAGTCAACGCGGGCGGCGGCAGGGCGGGGAACGGGCGCCCGAGCGCGCGATTATGCCATCGCCGGCACCTGCCGGCATCGCGAATCCTCACCCGCGGCGGCAGTTGTCAACGGCCGGCCACTCGTTCACCATCCGCCAACGAAGAAGAATACGGGGAGCCTTCGATGAGCCTGCGCGCCGTCCTCTCGCTGCTGGCGTTCGCCTTTCCGATGGTCGCGGGCGCGGCCAACCAGGTGGGCGCGATCCCGGTCGGCAACAGTCCGTTCGCGGTCGCGCTCACCGCCAACAGCGCGCAGGCGGTCGTCGCCAACCTGTTCCCGGTCAAGAACCCCGACGGGACCGACGGACCCAACGTGCGCGTGCTCGACCTGCCCGGGCAGAAGCAGCTGCGCGCGTTCCGCGCCGGCACGCGGCTGGTTTCGGTGGCCGTGGCCGGGTCGAACGCGCTGGTCGTCAACGAGGACCAGGATGCCGTGCGCATCCTCGACATCAACTCGGGGACGCAGGTCGGGCAGATCAACGTCGGCAGCCGGCCGTCGTCGGTGATCGCGACCAGCGCCACCGCCGGCGTGGTGACCAACGGCACCAGCGGCGACATCATGTTTCTCGACATCCCGGGCCGCAAGGTGACGGCAACGCTGCCGGTCGGCAAGGACCCGCGAGCGGTCGCGCTGCACCCGTCCGGCGGCTTCGTGTACGTGGCGCTCGGCGGCGACAACTCGATCGTCGTCGTATCGCTGGCCGGCGCGCCGCACGTCGTCGGCGGCGCGAGCGTCGGCAAGAACCCGGTGTCGGTGGCGTTCTCGACCGACGGCTCGCGCGCCGTCGTCGCCAACCTTTCGAGCAATACGCTGTCGATCTTCGACACCACCAATCCTGCGGCGCCGAAATGGCTGACCAACGTCGCCGTCGGCGCGCAGCCGTCGTTCGCCGCGTTCGGCGTGCTCGAGCCGAACGCCGTCTACGTCAGCAACCAGGGCGCCAACTATGTGACCGTTGTCGACATCGGAAAGCCGAAGGCCGACATGGTCCAGGGCGTCATCGACCTCAACACGCCGTCGTCGCAGCTCGTCGTCGGCAACAACGGCACGCGGCTGTACGTGCTCGAATTCAAGAACGACGCGAACCTGCGCATCTTCGACCTCGCCAACCTGGGCGCGCTTGCGCCGAAGCCCGTGTTCGAGATTCCCGGCGAGCCCGTCGGCGTGACCACGCTGGCCGCGACCGGCGACTGCGCGACGGACTTCTACATCGCCGAAGCCACGCTGGCGCCGAACGCGCGCGAAGGCTACTGGGGCATGGAAGTGGCGCTGAGCAAGGAGCCGCGCGAACTGAAGGGCGGCTTCAACCTGGGCGGCGGGTTCGACGGCGGCGCGCGCAATCCCGGCTTCGGCGCGTTCTCGCTGTCGTCGCCGCAGCAGGTGAACTTCACGATCTACGCGCAGCCGCTCGCCGGGCCGATCGCGCTGAAGGTCGACCTCATGAAGGACGGGCAGCGGATCACCGGCGTGGAAGGCACGCCCGGCGCGACGACGCCGCTCGCGTTCTCGGCGAACCTCACCCCCGGTTTCCACGTCGTCGTCATCAACTCCACGGCGACGTCGGGCCGCGGCACGTTCCAGCTGGCGCTCGGCACGACCGGCTCGTTCGCCGGCGGCGTGGTCGTCGGCGGCTTCATCACGCGCGACGGCGGCGGCAACAGCCTGTCGGGCTTCGGCGCGTTCTGCGTGCCCGCCACGCAGCCGGTGACGGTCAAGCTGTTCGGCCCGACCGAGTACGACGGCCCGGCCAGCGGCGACCTGATCCTGACGCTGCGCGACTACAAGCGCAACGTGATCCGCGTGTTCGACACCAGCGGCAGCGGCGGCGGGCTCGTCGAGCCGCCGCCGGCGCCGCCGGTGCCCGGCAACATCCGCTGGTACGTCGACGCGAAGTCGGCCGGCGGCAACGGCAGCAGCGCGTCGCCGTTCCGCAGCATCACCAGCGCCGTCAGCGCCGCGCAGGCGGGCGACGTCATCTTCGTGCGCAAGGGCACGTACTCGCCGTCGACGACCGGCGAGGTGCTGCCGATCGGCACCGGCGGGCCCGGCCTTACGCCGTTGCGCGCCAACGTGCAGCTGGTCGGCGAAGGCGCGCAGGACACGATCATCGACGGCGAGAACGCGCCGCCCAACCTCGTCGTGATCGCGGCGCCCGGCGTGCGCTTCGCCGGCTTCACCGTCAAGCGCTCGGGCTCGGTGGGCACGTACGTCTACCGCTCCGCCAACGTCGTCATCGAGAACGTGTTCGCGACCGGCAACGCGCGCTTCGGCCTGGGCGGCGAAGGCTCGAGCGGGCTCGTCGTCCGCAACAACGTCGCCGCCTCCAACGTCGAGACCGGCATCGCGTTCGTCGGCGCCGTGCCCGCGGCGGCGCCGCCGGGCGCGCCCGGCAACTGCCCGCCGATCGCATACGGCGCCTACGGCGCGTGGATCGTCAACAACACGTCCAGCAACAACCGCGCCGACGGCATCCTGACCGGCGGCGGCGGCAACTATTGCGTCGCCGACAACATCGTCGCCAACAACGGTTCGTCCGGCATCGAATACAACAACCGCAGCGAGACCGGGCCCGTGCCGCCGCTGCGCGGCGCCGTCGTCAACAACACGGTCACCGGCAACGGCGGCCAGCAGTTCGCGTTCGCCGGCACCGGCATCCTGGCCGCGGAAAACAACGGGACGATCGACCTGATCCAGGGCAACAAGCTCGCCAAGAACCGGCCGTACGGCATCGGCGTGTTCCTCAACGCCTTCGCCGGCCGCATCGTCGCCAACACCGTCGTCGACTCGCAGACGACCGCGCTGATCGTCCGGCCGTCGTCCAGCGTCGACGAGATCGCCGACAACACGCTGACCGGCAGCGGCGTCGGCGGCATCTTCGTCGACGATCATTCGACCGTGAAGACGATCCGCAACAACGTGGTCAAGGGCCACGACCGCGGCCTGTCCGTGCTGACCAGCTCGACGGTGACGCTGGTCGACAACAACACGTTCGACGACAACGCGACCGTCGGCATCGACGTCGGAGGCGGGTCGGAGATCACGACGATCAACAACGTCAGCGCCAGCAACAACGCGGCCGGCGCGCCCACCGGCGGCTCCGGCGTGCAGGTGCGCGACGGCTCGCGCGTCGGCTCGATGCAGGGCAGCCGCGTCCTGAACAACCAGGGGCAGGGCGGCTTCTTCGTCAGCGACAGCACGATCGCGATCGCCGGCACGAGCATCGACGGCAACGTGGCGCAGGGCATCTTCGCGCTCGGCGCGAGCACGCGGGTGACGGTCAACGGCGGCAGCATCACCAACACGCGCCGCGACCCGGGCAACCTGGCCGGCTACGGCGTGAATGCGCAGCAGGGGGCTTCGGTGACTTGCGCCGGCGTGACGCTGGCCGGAAATGCCGGCGGCAACGTGTTCGTAGCGAGCGGCGGCACTGCCGCCGGCTGCAATTAGGCAATCAGGTGTCTGACACCCAGGACCCGGCC
Source organism: Burkholderiales bacterium (assembly GCA_046347755.1). Taxonomy (GTDB): domain Bacteria; phylum Pseudomonadota; class Gammaproteobacteria; order Burkholderiales; family Casimicrobiaceae; genus VBCG01. The sequence continues at coordinate 982,944 of JAXMFM010000003.1, forward strand.
GCGAACAACTGGCACACGTTGATGCGCACGCGCCACGGCGCGTCCACGAGCTGATTGTCCTCGTCGGACGCGACGTCGACGATCAGCTCGCCGCAGCCTTCCGGGACCCACGCGCGGACGAGGCGCGACTCCTGCAGCACGATCAGCTGCTCGTCGAGCAGGCGGCCGCCGCCCCAGATGCGCACGTGGTACGGCCGGCCGTCGCCGACGATGGCGAAGTAGCGGAGCACGAGCAGCGTGCGCGCCGCGCACGGCGAGATCTCGATCCGCGCGTGTGAAACGAGGTTCGCCACGTTGCGCAGGCCGCTGTCCTCGCGCACGAATTGCCAGTGCTCGCGCGGAAACCACGGCTCGAGCTCCGTGCCATCCTCCGACGTCTGGATGTCGGGCAGCAGCGGCGCGGACAGCCCCGCCGCCAGCGCGCCCGAATCCGGCCGCTCGCGGACGAGGCCGTCGGACTCGACGGCCATCTCGCGGCGGAACGCGCCGGCCGAAGGCTGCGCGGCCCCCGGGCGCTTGCGAACGACGGCGGTCAGCGCGGCGCCGAACATCTGCGCGCTCCATTCGGCGTCGTCGGCGTACGTCCTGCGTAGCTCGAGCAGCGCCGCGACGTTCTGCGCGAGCTCGTGGATCTCGCATTCGGTCGGCAGCCGGTAGCCCAGCATACGCTCGGTTTCGCCAAAGTGCGCGGCGGCGGTGCCGACCGCGGACCGCAGCAGCGACCGGACCTCGGCCTTGAGCGCCGCACCCCGGGCGACGATCGCGGTCAGCTTCTGCTCGAACGGCCCGACCAGCGAGTGCTCGGCGAGCGTGCGCTCGACGACCGTTCCGCTTTCCGCGAACGTCTCCATGTACAGCGACAGCGGAATGCGGTCGTTTTCGACCATGCCGAACAGGTTCTCGGGCCGCGCGCCCCAGAACGGCGACGACAGCGTGGCCAGCAGGCCCGCGTCGTTGAGCGCGCTCTCGAACGGCGTCATGCTTTCCAGCCGGTTGCTGTGGAACGCGTGGAAGCAGCACACGCGCGCGCACGGCTCCTTGGCGATCACCAGCAGGCCGCTCGGCCGCAGCACGCGCAGCATTTCGCGCAGCACGGCCTCGGGACGGCGCGTGTGATGGACCGACGCGGCGACGAACACGACGTCGAACCAGTCCGACGCGAACGGCAGGTCGTGGAAATCGGCGACGACGGGCGTCGCGTTGGCCGCCGTGCCGCTGGCGCGCGCCTGCTCGCGGCCGTTGCGCAGCGCGGCGGCGGCAATGTCGGTGACGTAGCACGTCGCCCCGCGCTCGGCCGCGAGCAGGTGGCCGGTGAAGTGACGGTAAGCGCCCAGCTCGAGCACGCGGGCGCGCGACCAGTCGAAGTCGGGCGCGTGTGCGGCGACCGCCGCCTCGATCTGGTCGCGGTGCGCGCGGCTTTCGGAGGCGATGGTCTCGTCCGCCGTCAGCGAGTGCCAGGCATCTTCGCCGAGCTGCGGCGCGTCGAGCGTGACCGTCTTCATCTCGTTCAGAACGCGCCGAGCGAGCGGATGCGCGCGATGCGCGCCGCGCGCTCGTCGTCGCCGACGTCGCGGTTCCAGCGGACCATGATGTGCGAATCGGCGACCGCCGCGAAGCCGGCGCGCGCGAAGATCCTGCGGACCTCGCGGTCGCCGACGTAGGCCCACAGCGCGGGCAGCGCCGCGAAGCGCGCGAAGGTCTGCCGGAACAGCATCGCCGCGAGGCCCCCGGCCTCGCGGACCACGGCCTGGTGCGCGGCCGGCATCCGCACGCGAGCGCGCTCGTCGACGAGCAGGCCGCCGGCGAGTGCGACGTCGTCGAACGTCGTGCAGTGCAGGTAGCCCAGCGCGACGAACGCGCTGCGCGACGCCCTGTACAGCGCCACGAAGTGCCGCGGATAGTCGGGCGGGTCGCCGCCGAACTGCCGGCGGAACAGGTCGCCCACGTAGAACTCGGCGTCGTCGACCTCGACGACGCGGACCAGCGCGTCGGCGGCCGCGACCGCGGCCGGTGGGGCCGCGGCGCCGTCCTGGACCGGGACGGCCGCTTGCGAAGCGAGCTCGGAGGGCATGGCGGCGTACGTTGAAGTGGCGCCTCGTCGCGTGCGACGCGCTGCCGCGGGCGAGTTTACTACAGGGGATGGCGGGTTCCGGGCCGCCGGGCCCCGAGCCTCTTGCGGCGGCGCGGCAATTCGGGTATTTTGATCCGATGAGCCAAGCTCTCCTCCTTGCTCTGCCAGCCGCCCCCGGCGCCCGGACGCTGTCCGCGCTCGCGCTGATCCCGGGCGGCCTGCTGCTGCTGCGCCCCGCGCGCACATAAACCCACCCCCCAATTCGAGCAAGACGCGCATGTCCTCCGGCAGCAAGCGGAGGGCGAAGTCCAATGAAGTCGCGGGCCATCGTGGGTCCGCACGAGGAACGAAGCGATGAAGATCGAACCGTCAGCGAAGTACCGCCCGTTTGCCCCGATCGCGTTGGCCGACCGCACGTGGCCGTCGCGCGTCATCAGCCGCCCGCCCGTGTGGTGCAGCGTCGACCTGCGCGACGGCAACCAGGCGCTGATCGAGCCGATGGACGCCGAGCGCAAGCTCCGCATGTTCCGGCTGCTGGTGAGGATGGGCTACAAGGAAATCGAGATCGGCTTCCCGGCGGCGTCGCAGACCGACTTCGACTTCGTCCGCAAGCTGATCGACGACGACCTCATTCCCGACGACGTCAACGTGCAGGTGCTCACACAGGCGCGGGCACCGCTGATCGAGCGCACGTACGAGTCGCTGCGCGGTGCGAAGCGCGCGATCATGCACCTGTACAACTCGACGTCGACCACGCAGCGGCGCGTCGTGTTCGGGCTCGACCGCGAAGGCATCAAGCAGATCGCCGTCGACGCGGCGAAGGTCGTCCGCGACTGCGCGGCGCGGCAGCCTGACACCGAATGGACGTTCCAGTATTCGCCGGAGAGCTTCACCGGCACCGAGCTCGACTACGCGAAGGAAGTCTGCGACGCCGTGCTCGACGTGTGGCAGCCCACACCGCAGCGCAAGGCGATCATCAACCTGCCGGCGACCGTCGAGATGGCCACGCCCAACGTCTACGCCGACCAGATCGAGTGGATGCACCGGAACCTCGAGCGCCGCGACAGCATCGTGCTGTCGCTGCATCCGCACAACGATCGCGGCTGCGGCGTCGCGGCCGCCGAGCTCGGCGTGATGGCGGGCGCCGACCGGATCGAAGGCTGCCTGTTCGGCAACGGCGAGCGCACCGGCAACGTGTGCCTCGTCACGCTCGGCCTCAACCTGCACACGCAGGGCATCGATCCGGGCATCGACTTCTCCGACATCGGCGAGGTGATCCGCACGGTCGAGTACTGCAACCAGCTTCCCGTGCATCCGCGCCATCCGTACGGCGGCGAGCTCGTGTTCACGGCGTTCTCCGGGTCGCACCAGGACGCGATCAAGAAGGGACTGGCGGCGCGCGCGGCCGACCTGGCGCGCGGCAACGAGATCTGGGACGTGCCGTACCTGCCGATCGATCCTGCGGATCTCGGCCGCACGTACGAGGCGGTGATCCGCGTGAACAGCCAGTCGGGCAAGGGCGGCATCGCCTACCTGCTCGAGCGCGACTACGGGCTCGCGCTGCCGCGCCTTCTGCAGATCGAGTTCTCGCAGGTGATCCAGGCGATCACGGACGCCACCGGCAAGGAACTGTCGTCGGCCGAGATCTACGCGGCGTTCGACCGCGAGTACCTGGCGGCGACGATGCCGATCGCGTACGCCGGCCACCGCGCGCAGCACAACGTTGCCGACGGCTCGGTCGAGCAACTGGCCGCGCACCTGCGCATCGACGATGCGGAAGTCGTGCTGCACGGCGCCGGCAACGGGCCGGTCGACGCGTTCGTCACCGCGGTCCGCAACGGGCTTGCGATGCCGATCCACGTGATCAACTACCACGAGCACGCGATCGGCGCCGGCGAGGACGCGATGGCCGTGTCGTACGTGCAGCTGCGGATCGGCACCGACCGCACCGTCTACGGCGTGGGCCGCGACGCGAACATCGTCACGGCCACGCTGCGAGCGCTGGTCAGCGCCATCAACCGCGCCGTCCGCGACGGAACGCTCAAGCTGCCGGCGCCGCAACCCGCCGTCGCCTGACGGACCTCGCCAGGGCCGCCGCCCCGCGTTGTCAGGGGCGGCGGCGCCCGCTTTTGCTGCACTGCAAATGGCGGTACAATCAACGTTTGTGAAAGTCGCTTTCACATTCGTCGGCCGCCGGTCCGGCGAAGTTCCTTCCCGTTCCGCGAGGCCATCCCGATGAGCGCGTCCAGCTTCGGTCCCGGTGTGCAGATCACCGGCCGCATCACGCCCGAGTATTCGCAGATCCTGACCCCCGAGGCGGTCGCGTTCGCGGTCAAGCTGCAGCGCGCGTTCGGCGGCCGGCGCGCCGAGCTCCTCGCGAAGCGCGCCGTGCGGCAGGCGGAGTTCGACGCCGGCAAGCTGCCCGACTTCCTGCCCGACACGCGCGCGGTCCGCGAAGGCAGCTGGACGTGCGCGCCGGTCGGCGCCGACATCCAGGACCGGCGCGTCGAGATCACCGGGCCGGTCGACCGCAAGATGATCGTCAACGCGCTGAACTCGGGCGCCAGCGTGTTCATGGCCGACTTCGAGGACGCGAACACGCCGCGCTGGGACAACAACATCCAGGGCCACATCAACCTGCGCGACGCGATCCGCCGCCGGATCGACTTCGTTTCGCCGGAAGGCAAGCAGTACAGCCTGAAGGAGAAGACGGCCACGCTGTTCGTGCGCCCGCGCGGCTGGCACCTGCCGGAGAAGCACGTGCTGGTCGACGGCGCGCCGATCGGCGGCGGCATCTTCGACTTCGCGCTGTACTTCTTCCACAACGCGAAGGAGCTGGTCGCGCGCGGCAGCGGCCCGTACTTCTACCTGCCGAAGCTCGAGAGCCACCTCGAGGCGCGGCTTTGGAACGACGTCTTCGTGATGGCGCAGGACGACCTTGCGATCCCGCGCGGGACGATCAAGGCCACGGTGCTGATCGAGACGATCGTCGCCGCGTACGAGATGGACGAGATCCTCTACGAGCTGCGCGAGCATTCGGCGGGCCTCAACGCCGGCCGCTGGGACTACATCTTCAGCTGCATCAAGAAGTTCCGCAGCAACCACGACTTCTGCCTGGCCGATCGCGCGCTGGTCACGATGACCACGCACTTCATGAAGAGCTACGCCGAGCTGCTGATCAAGACCTGCCACCGCCGCAACATCCACGCGATGGGCGGCATGGCCGCGCAGATCCCGATCAAGAACGACGAGAAGGCGAATGCCGAAGCGTTCGCGAAGGTCAAGGCCGACAAGGAGCGCGAGGCGACGTACGGGCACGACGGCACGTGGGTCGCGCACCCCGGGCTCGTCCCGGTCGCGCTCGAAGCGTTCAACCGCCTGATGCCCGGCCCGAACCAGATCGCGACGAAGAAGCGCGACGACGTGAAGGTCGGCGCGGCCGACCTCGTGAAGTTCGAGCCCGAGCAGCCGATCACCGAAAAGGGCCTGCGCCTCAACATCAACGTCGCGATCCAGTACATCGGCGCGTGGCTCGCGGGCCAGGGCGCCGTGCCGATCTTCAACCTGATGGAAGACGCGGCCACCGCCGAGATCTCGCGCTCGCAGGTCTGGCAGTGGATGCGCTCGCCGAAGGGCAGGCTCGACGACGGCCGCAAGATCACCAGGCCCATGGTCGCCGCGATGATTCCCGAGGAGCTTACGAAGATCCGCGACCTGCTCGGACCGGCCTATCCGGAAGGCAAGTACGACGACGCGGCGAAGATCTTCGCCGACCTGGTCGACAACGACACGTTCGTCGAATTCCTGACGCTGCCGGCGTACGAGCGGATCGACTGAGCGGAGGAGGGGCCGCGCGCATGCACCGCCGGCTGCGCCCGAGCCACGTCGTCCTCGCGGCGCTGCGGCGGATCCTGTACCTGTTCGTCCGCACGCACGTCGTGCCGGAAGACCTGGACGCGCTCGGCGTCGTTCCGGGCGTGCCGCTGGCGTACGTGCTCGAGGACCGCCACCTGTCGAGCCTGCTCGTGCTGGAGGAGGAGGCGAAGCGGCACGGCCTGCCTTCGGCGCTCGATCCGCTCGGTCCGCAGTTCGCGCGCGTCGACCGCGCCGTCTTCTCGGTCATCCTGAACCGCAATCCGCTGTCCGCGCGGACTGCCGAGCCGTCGGCCACACTCGCGCACCTCGTGCAGGCGGTCCTCGCCGACCCGGCGCTGGACGTGCAGCTGGTGCCGGTGGCCGTGCTCTGGGGCCGGGCGCCCAAGGCGCAGGAGTCGCTGCTGCGCGCGCTGTTCGCCGACGCGTGGGCAAGCGTGGGGCCGTTGCGGCAGCTCGTCATCATCCTTCTCCACGGCCGGCAGACGCGCGTCACGTTCGCCGAGCCGATCCCGCTCCGGCGGCTGATCGACGAGGAGACCGACGCCGCGACCGCGGTGCGCAAGGCCAACCGCTTCCTGCGCTTCCACTTCCGCCGCCAGCGCGAGTCGGCGGTCGGGCCGGACCTGTCGCACCGGCGCAACCTGATCGACGCGATGATCCGGTCCGCCGAGTTGCAGCAGGCGATCGCCGACGAGGGGCGGCGGCTGTCGATCGACGCCGCGGCCGCCGAGCGCCGAGCGCGCCGCTTTGCCTGGGAGATCGCGTCCGATTTCAGCTATCCGGTCGTGCGCTCGCTGGAACTGGTCCTGGCACGGCTGTGGGAGCGGCTCTACGACGAGGTCGCCATCCACCACGCCAAGGAGATCGCGAAGGTCGCGCCGGGGAAGGGCCTGGTCTACCTGCCCAATCACCGCAGCCACGTCGACTACCTGCTGCTCTCCTACTTCATCAATGCGGCAGGGCTCGCGCCGCCGCACATCGCGGCGGGCGCCAACCTCAACCTCCCCGTCGTCGGGCCGCTGCTGCGCCGCGGCGGCGCGTTCTTCCTGCGCCGCAGCTTCAAGGGCGAGCCGCTGTACGCGGCGGTGTTCCGCGAGTACCTGCACACGATGCTTGCGCGCGGCTTCGCGATCGCGTATTTCATCGAGGGCGGGCGCAGCCGCAGCGGGCGCACGCTGTCGCCGAAGGGCGGCCTGCTCGGCATGACGCTCGAGAGCTTCATGCGCGAGCACCCGCGGCCGCTGCTGCTGGTGCCGGTGTGGTTCGGCTACGAAAAGCTGCTGGAAGGCCGCGCGCTGCTGGCCGAGCTCGAAGGGAAGCCGAAGCGCGGCGAGTCGCTCGGCGACCTCGTGCGCGTGACGAGGCGGCTGAAGCGCGTGTACGGGCGCGTCGACGTGAACTTCGGCGAACCGCTGTCGCTCGACCACTTCCTCGACTCGGCGGCCCCCGCGTGGCACGCGCTCGAAGGCGACGCCCGCCGCGATACGGCCCGACGGCTGACGCTGCCGCTGTCGCGTGCGATGGCCGAGCGCATCAACGCGGCCGTGGTCATCAACGCGATCAACCTCTACGCGATGGCCATCGCCGGCAGCCCCCGCTACGCGCTCGACGAGCGCGCACTCGCCCAGCAGCTCGAGTGGCTGCGCGCGCTGGCGCAGCGGCTGCCGTACTCCGACCGCGCGGTGCTGGTGGCCGGCGAGCCGGCGGCCGTGATCGCCGAGGCGCTCAAGCTCGGCTTCGGCGTGCGCGTCGCGCATCCGCTGGGCGACGTGATCAAGGTGCCGGATGCGGAGGTGTCCGCGCTCAACTACCTGCGGAACGGCGTGCTGCACGCGTATGCGCTGCCTGCGCTGGTCGCGAGCCTGCTCGTCGGCGCGCGCGAGGCGACGCCGGAGGGCGTGGCCGAGTTCGCTGCCGCCGCGCAGCCTTTCGCGCGCGCCGAGCTCATGCTGCAGCGGACGCCGGAGGAGGCGGCCGAGCTGGCGCGGCGCATCCTCGATCTGTTCGTCGAACTGGGACTCGCGCGGCAACTGCCGGACGGCGCCGTGCGTGCCGCCGACCGCTACAGCCCCGAGCATGCGGGACTCGACCTGCTTGCACGTTCGATCCGGCACCTCCTGCGCCGCAACTACCTGACCATCGCGCTGCTGACGCAGGTCGGCTCCGGGCAGATGACCCGGCAGCGGCTGGACGAGCTGATGCGGATGCTCACGCAACGGCTGTCGCTGCTGTTCGAGTTCGCGCCGCCCGACTTCTACGAGCGGGCGACGTTCGCGTCGTACGTCGACAGCCTGATCGAGAACGGCATCGTCGACGAGGACCCCGACGGCCACCTGTACCTGGACGAAAGAGCGCAGGCGTGGAAGCGCAGCGTCGAGCGGCTGCTGCCGGCGGACGCCGTGCTGGCGATCCGGCGGGTTGCGGTCGAGCATGCGCCGGCGGAGACGCCGGCGGCGGACGCCCCGACCTAGGCGCGGGCGCGACGCGTCGCCGGCGGCTTCCGCGCCGCCGGTTTTTTCCTCGTCGCCCGCTTTGCCTTCTTCGCGGCGGCCGCGGCCTCGGCCTTTGCGCGCGCGGCGAGCGCGAGCCTGCGCACGCGGCGGATGTCCGCGTCGGAGAACGGGCCGTTGACACCCGAGATCGCCGCGAGCTTCATGCCGTGCTTCAGCCCCATCTTGTAGATCTCGCGCACCTTCTCCCACTCGATGTTGCGGCCGACGGTGAAGTTCTCGAACCGTCCGTCGAGCGCGAGGACGATGGTCTCCGCGAGGCACGCGTAGGCGACGTTCTTCGGCAGCCCGATGTTCTTCATCGCCACCTTGCCGGGCAGCAGGATCTCGCCGGACTCGATCACCAGCACGTCGGGGCGCTTCGCGACCTCCTCGGGCGGCAGGTCGAGCGGCCGCGCGACGTCGGTGATCACGCAGCCGGGCTTCACCTTCGTGATGTCGAGGATCTTCTTGCCCGCGCCGGACGTGGCGGTCACGATCATGTCCATGCCGGCTATGTCCTTGTCGGCGCGCGAGGACAGGAAGAGCTTCGCGTCGGGCGTTTCCTTCCGGATCGAGCCCTTGAGCGACAGCAGCTTCGCGGTTTCCGGCGAGACCATGTAGACCTCTTCGGCGACCATCGCGAGCAGGCGCGCGCACACCGAGCCGATGGCGCCCGTGGCGCCGACGACCATCGCCTTGAACTTCACTTTCTGTCCGCGCGGGGGCGCGGGCACGAGCCCCAGGCGCAGCATGGCGTCGTGCGCCGCCCACAGCGCGCCGGACGCGCTGTAGCTGTTGCCGGTCGTGATCGGCAGCGGCGCCCGCCGCGCGACGGTGAGCCCGGCGTCGCCGACCACCTTCGTGAACGCGCCGAGCCCCATGATCTGCGCGCCGAGCCCCCGGGCAATCCGCGCCGCCTCGAGCAGGCGGCGGTACGTGAACTCGGGGCTGCGGCTCATGATCTCCTTCGGCGTGCCGCCGACCGAGATGAGCCAGCCTTCGGCCTCCACGCCGGTCGGCGACTTGATGCCCGTCACCTTCGAATACACGAACGGCGGCGCGTACGCCATCGCCTTCTCCAGCGTGTTCATGAACACGGGCGGAGACACGTGCGACAGCATGTCGATCGGCTTGATGTTCTTGAAGTACTCCTGCGACAGCGGGTGGATGACGAACGCGAACCGGTTGACGCGGCGGAACCCGTTCGGGTAGACGATGCGCGGCTCGAGCGCCAGGCTCTCGATGATCTCCAGATAGTCGTCCTCGAGGATGTCGTCGCCCGCCCTGCCGGTGGCCGCGATGATCATCGCGTCGAGCAGCGAGGGCCCCAGCACGTGGCCGAACAGCGCCGGCGACCCGTCGATGACCATGTGCACGCCCTTGGCCTTGAACGCGGCGATCCGCCGGTCGTTGACCGTGGACGTGACGATCGTCTTGCCGGAGAGCTCCTCGGCGCCGAAGCCGTCGAGCTCGTGCACCGGCGCGACGACGACGGTCGCGTCGCGCATCGCGCGGCGCAGGACGAAGTGCGTCCACTCCTTGACCGGCGCCGACGCCATCAGGCGCTCCGGCGTCCACTCGAGAACGTATTGCGCGCCGCTCGCGTAGAGCGACAACGTGTCGCGCGACGTCAAGAGCTTGGGGACGCCGAGCTGCAGCAGCGGATCGGCGAACAGGAGGTTGGGCGTGTACTCCGCCATCGTCTGCGCCAGCTTGTAGTTGGTGCGGCCGGAGAAGAACAGCACGATCGCGTTGTTGAAGTAGTTGCCGAGCTTGTTCTGGACGTGGCGCAGCGCCCACTCCTGCAGGATGTCGGACAGGCGCCCGCCCGTCGTCACCGGCACGCGGGTGACGGCGCCGGTGAGCCGCTGGCTGTCCTTGTCGACGAAGCTCCGGTCGCCGACCGTGTAGCTGTCCTTGACCACGCCGACGCCGATGGCGTCGGCGTGGCGCTCCCAGTGCCTCAGCAGCTTCACGGCCTTCGCGGTGCTGCCGTTGGTGCCGATGCGCGCGACCCGCATCGGCCGGCCCATGAACCGTGCGGCGAACTCGAAGTCCTGGTCGCCCGCGCCCAGGCTGATCCCGACGACTCTCTTCATCGCATCCCCCGTAGAGGCAAATTGTACGGCCCGCGGAACCCGTCGATCGCGCCGGCACTTTGCGCTGGATCGACAAATGCGCTCGCCGGCGTGGCCGCGCCCGGCGCTTTGGTGCAAGCTTGCATGTCCACCGAACGGCGCTGCGCGCCGCTCCCCCCAGGGGGCGAGCGCCTTGGGGCGTCCCGGCAGCGCTCATTACTTCGGGAGGCGACGTGAAGACGAATGCGATGACCGAGGTGCCGGGAGGCGTGGCCGACATGATGTGGTCGGTCGGTCTGTCGACCGCCAAGCGCGCGGCGGGCGTGGTGACCGGGCTGTTGCCGATTCCGCAGCCGACGCTGCTGGTGGGGCCGGGCTCGAGCCGGCGGCTGGGCGAGGCGATCGCCGGGTTCGGGCACCGGAACGTGCTGATCGTGACCGACCGCGTGGTCGCGCAGAAGGGCCTGCTGCGCGGGCTCGTCGAGGCGCTGGATGCGGGCGGGGCCGCGCACGTGGTGTTCGACGCGATCACGCCGGACGCGCCGATCCCGCTGATCGAAAAAGGCATCGCATTCTGCGCGAAGCACGGGTGCGACGCCGTCGTCGCGTTCGGCGGCGGGTCGCCGATGGACGCGGCGAAGACGATCGCGTACGCGGTCGCCAACCGGAAGCACCCGCGCAAGCTGGTCGGGTATTTCAGGGGCCTGCGCGGCCCGTTGCCGCTGTATGCGGTGCCGACCACGGCTGGCACGGGGTCCGAGGTGACGGTCGCCGCGGTGGTCTCGGAGCCTGGCACCAACCGCAAGCTCGTCATCGCGGATACCCGCCTGGTCCCGTTGATGGCGGCGCTCGACCCGGCGCTGATGACCGGATTGCCGCGCGACATCACGGCGTCGACCGGGATGGACGCGCTGACGCACGCCGTCGAGGCGTTCGTCGGGCAATGGGCGAACCCGCACACGGACCGGATGGCGCTGGCGGCCGTCGGCATGATCTACGCGAACCTGCGCACCGTGTACCGCGATGGCCGCGACCTCGCGGCGCGCGAGCGGATGTCGCTGGCGGCGACGTTCGCGGGACTCGCCTTCACGCGGGCCAACGTCGGCTACGTGCACGCGATCGCCCACCAGCTGGGTGGCCGCTACCACACGCCGCACGGCCTCGCCAACGCGATCATGCTGCCGCACGTGCTGCGCTTCGAGAGCCCGTCGATCACCCGGCGGCTCGCGGCGCTCGCGGTGCGCGCCGGCGTCGGCAAGCCGCGCGAGCGGCCGTCGGCGCTGGCGAAGAAGTTCATCGAGTCCGTCGAAGCGCTCAACCGCGATCTGGGGATCCCGGGCCAGGTCGACGCATTGCGCGAAGCGGACATCCCGGCGCTCGCGAAGGCCGCGTGTCGCGAGGCCGACGCCAACTACCCGGTCCCGCGGTACATGTCGCAGGCGCAGTGCGAGGCGATCCTGCGGCAGGTGCTGCCGCGGACCGCTGCACGGAAGCGACGCTGAAAGCCGCGGCCCGTCGCCGCGCCTTTGCCTTTGGGCAAGCTTCGCCCCCGGCGCCGGTGGTAGGCTGGTCCGCGCAGCGCGCCTCGCCAGGTGCAGCGCCGGTTCATTGACTGGGACTATCGTCGGGATTGGCACAATCAATTGGACGCCGGCCCGCGGAGGCCGCAGACTCGGCCCGTTGCCGGTTTCGAAGCCGGCGATTGCGATTGGCAGTCCAGTCCGACTCGAGAGGAGAGCACGATGAAAAACCTGAAAGGCACGAAGACGCACGACAATCTGAAGGCCGCGTTCGCCGGCGAATCGCAGGCGAACCGCCGTTACCTCTACTTCGCAAGCAAGGCGGACGTCGAAGGGCAGAACGACGTCGCCGCGCTGTTCCGGTCGACGGCCGAAGGCGAAACCGGCCACGCGCATGGCCACCTGGATTACCTGGCGCAGGTCGGCGACCCGGCGACGGACCTGCCGATCGGCAGCAGCCGCGAAAATCTCAAGTCCGCCGTCGCCGGCGAGACGCACGAATACACGGACATGTATCCGGGCATGGCGAAGTCGGCGCGCGGCGAAGGCTTCGACGAGATCGCCGACTGGTTCGAGACGCTGGCCAAGGCGGAGCGGTCGCACGCGAACCGCTTCCAGAAGGCCCTCGACGCATTGGCCGATTGAGTCACGACGCCGGGATGGAGCGTCGCCGGACTGCGCGACGCTCATCCTGGCGGTTCGTGCGTCGCGTGACCCCGCGCACGAACTGCCGTTCCCGACGCATCCAGCCCATCCGCCATGACCACGCGAGAAGGTAGCCTCGAAGCGCCCACCCGCCACGCGCTCGACTGGCGGGATCCGGCATTCTTCGACCACGACGCGCTCGACAAGGAACTGGAGCGCGTTTACGAAATCTGCCATGGCTGCCGCCGCTGCGTGAGCCTGTGCGGGTCGTTCCCGACGCTGTTCGACCTGATCGACGAAGGCAAGACGGGCGAAGTCGACGGGGTGGCGAAGGCCGACTACGGCAAGGTCGTCGACCAGTGCTACCTGTGCGACCTCTGCTACATGACGAAGTGTCCGTACGTCCCGCCGCATCCGTGGAACGTCGACTTCCCGCACCTGATGCTGCGCGCGAAGGCCGTCAAATTCCGCGATGGCGGCGCGAGCTTGCGCGACAGGCTGCTGACCGGCACCGACCGCTTGGGCAGGCTCGCGACCCTCCCGGTGGTCGTGCAGATGGTCAACAAGGTCAACACGATGCCGTCGGCGCGCAAGGCGATGCAGGCGACGCTGGGCATTGCGGCGGAGGCGGCGCTGCCGCCCTACTCGGCCAAGCCGCTGCGCGACCACGCCGAGCCGAGCATCGCGTGGCCGGTGCGCGACGGCCCGCGGACGCCCGGCAAGGTCGCGGTGTTCGCGACCTGCTACGTCAACTACAACGAGCCGTCGATCGGCCACGACCTCATCAAGCTGCTCGCGCACAACGAGATCCCGTACAAGTTCGCCGAGCGCGAGGCGTGCTGCGGCATGCCCAAGCTCGAGCTGGGGGACTTCGCGTCGGTCGAGAAGCTCCTGCGCATCAACCTGCCGCAGCTTGCCGCGCTGGCGCGCGAAGGCTATGCGATCTTGACGCCGGTGCCCTCCTGCACGCTGATGTTCAAGCAGGAGCTGCCGCTGCTGTTTCCCGACGACGCCGATCTGAAGCTCGTCGCCGACGCGATATTCGATCCGTTCGAGTACTTCGTGCTGCGCGACAAGGACGGCCTGCTGAAGCGCGAGTTCCCGCAGTCGCTCGGCCGCGTCAGCTACCACATCCCGTGCCATGCGCGCGTGCAGAACGTCGGGCAGAAGACGCGCGAGGCACTGCAGTGGGTGCCCGGCACCGAGGTCAACACGGTCGAGCGCTGCGCCGGACACGACGGCACGTACGGCGTGAAGGCCGAGTTCTTCGCCGAGTCGATGCGCATCGGCAAGCCGGTGTTCGCGCGGATGGCCGACGGCGATCCCGACTACGTGAGCTCGGACTGCCCGATCGCCGGCCGCCGGATCATGCAGGGGATCGAAGGCGGCGACGGCGCGACGCGCGCGCGCAAGGCGCATCCGCTCACGCTCTTGCGCATCGCCTACGGTATCGAATGATGACGACGACCATGCCGAAAATCACCCGCGACAGCCTGATGACCCTCGAAGCCTACGCGAAGGCGCGTCACGACTTCCGCACGAAGGTGCTGCAGCACAAGCGCGCGCGGACCGTCCACCTGGGCGAGCACCTGACGCTGATCTTCGAGGACGAGCTGACGCTGCGCTACCAGATCCAGGAGATGCTGCGGATCGAGAAGACCTTCGAGGAAGCCGGCATCCAGGACGAGCTCGACGCCTACAATCCGCTGGTGCCCGACGGCAGCAACTTCAAGGCGACGATGCTGATCGAATACGAGGACGTCGACGCGCGCCGCGCGGCGCTCGCGAAGCTCAAGGGCATCGAGGACCGCGTGTACGTGCAGGTCGAGGGCTGCCCGAAGGTGTGGGCGATCGCCGACGAGGACCTGCCGCGCGAGAACGAGCAGAAGACCTCGGCCGTCCACTTCCTGCGCTTCGAGCTCACGAAGGAGATGGTCGCAGCGCTCAAGTACGGCGTCGCGCTCGGGCTGGGCGTCGACCACCCGCACTACCGCGCGGAGATTCCGGCGGTCGGCGCGGCGACGCGCACGGCGCTGCTGGCCGATTTGGCGTAGCGACTGCGCCGGGTCAGTCCCGGAAGTTCTCGTACTGCAGCGGGAAGTCTGTGATCGACTTCTTGACGAGGGCGATCGCGTTCTGAAGCTCGTCGCGCTTGGCGCCGGACACGCGGACCGCGTCGCCCTGGATCGAGCCCTGCACCTTGAGCTTGCTGTCCTTCAGCACGCGTACGATCTTCTTCGCGAGCTCCTGCTCGACGCCCGTGCGCACGGTGATCGCCTGCTTGACCTTGTCGCCGGACACCTTCTCGACGTCGCCGTACTTGAGCGAGCGGATGTCCACGCCGCGCTTGGTCAGCTTGCCGGTGAGGATGTCGGTGACCTGCTTCAGCTGGAATTCGTTGTCGGCGTGGAGCGTCAGCACCTTCTCCTTCAGCTCGACGCGCGCGCCCGAGCCCTTGAAGTCGAAGCGCGTCGACACTTCCTTGTTGGTCTGGTCGAGGGCGTTGTGCACCTCGACCTGGTTGACGTCGGAGACGATGTCGAATGAGGGCATGGCGGTTCCGTGTCAGCTGGTGAAGCCGTTTCGCTTGTGCGTGCCGTCGCAGTACGGCTTGTTCGCCGATCCGCCGCAGCGGCACAGGAACGTCGTCTCGGCGAACCTGCGGCGCCCGTTGGCGCCGACGAGCGTCAGCGGCCCCGCGCACTGCAGCGGTCCGTCGGGCTTCGCGGTGATCGTCAGCGGCGCCGATGGGTCGACCTCCGGCGGCGCGGCGACGTCCACCGGCAGCGCGCCCGGGTCGGCGAAGCCGATCTTGCGGTGGCTGTTGTCGCAGAACGGCTTGTTCGCGGACGCGCCGCAGCGGCACAGCGCGACGCGCGTGTCGCGAAGCTCCGACTCGCCGACGCGCAGCGTGAGCTTGCCGCGGAAGTGGTAGGGGCCGCCTGCGGTGACGTGGGCGGTGTCGTCCTGCGGGGTCGCCATCGCCGACGTGCCGTCGGCGTACGTCATCGACAGCGCGCCGGACGGGCATTGGTTCACGGCGTCGGCGAGCGCCTGCGCTTCGGCCGCGTCCGGCAGGATCCACGGCTTCGCCTTCGGGTCGAACGACGCCGGCACCCGGCGCACGCACTCGGCCGCGTGGATGCAGCGGCCGGCGTCCCAGCCGATCGTCGCGGCGGCGCCGGTGTAGCGGTGGATTTTCGCGGGATCGCTCATGGCGGGGGACGGGGCGACGCTTCAATCCACTAGAATAACGGATTCCGCGCAACAACGAACGAACGCCATGTCGCACATCCTGCAATCGGTCCCGGTCGGCCAGAAGGTGGGCCTGGCCTTTTCCGGCGGCCTCGACACCAGCGCCGCGCTGCACTGGATGCGCGCGAAAGGCGCCATTCCCTACGCGTACACGGCGAACCTGGGCCAGCCCGACGAGACCGACTACGACGCGATCCCACGCAAGGCGCTGGAGTACGGCGCGCAGGCCGCGCGACTGGTCGACTGCCGCGCCGCGCTGGTGGCCGAAGGCATCGCCGCGCTCCAGTCAGGCGCGTTCCACATTTCCACCGGCGGCCTGACGTACTTCAACACGACGCCGATCGGCCGCGCGGTCACCGGCACGATGCTCGTCATCGCGATGCGCGACGACGACGTGCACGTCTGGGGCGACGGCAGCACGTACAAGGGCAACGACATCGAGCGCTTCTACCGCTACGGCCTGCTCGCCAATCCGGCGCTGCGCATCTACAAGCCGTGGCTGGACGCCGCGTTCATCGACGAGCTCGGCGGCCGCAAGGAGATGTCGGAGTACCTGGCGAAGGCCGGCTTCGACTACAAGATGAGCACGGAGAAGGCGTACTCGACCGACTCCAACCTGCTGGGCGCGACGCACGAGGCGAAGGATCTCGAGTACCTGAACAGCGGCATCCGCATCGTCCAGCCGATCATGGGCGTGCCGTTCTGGCGCGACGACGTCGCCGTCCGCGCAGAGACGGTGTCGGTCCGCTTCGCCGAAGGGCGCCCGGTCGCGCTGAACGGCCGCGAGTTCGCCGACGAGGTCTCGCTGATGCTGGAGGCCAACGCGATCGGCGGCCGCCACGGCCTGGGCATGAGTGACCAGATCGAGAACCGGATCATCGAGGCGAAGAGCCGCGGCATCTACGAGGCGCCCGGCATGGCGCTGCTGTTCGCCGCGTACGAGCGCCTCGTCACCGGCATCCACAACGAGGACACGATCGAGCAGTACCGCGACAACGGCCGCCGGCTGGGCCGGCTCCTGTATCAGGGCCGCTGGTTCGACCCGCAGGCGATGAGCCTGCGCGACTCCGCGCAGCGCTGGGTAGCGCGGGTGGTGACGGGTGAAGTCACGCTGGAGCTGCGCCGCGGCAACGACTACTCGATCCTCGACACGACGAGCCCGAACCTCACCTACAAGCCGGAGCGGCTGACGATGGAAAAGGGCGCGGCGTCGTTCACGCCGCAGGACCGCATCGGCCAGCTGACGATGCGCGAGCTCGACATCGCCGACACGCGCGAGAAGCTCATCACGTACACGCAGACGGGCCTGCTGCAGCCGACGGGGAGCTCGCCGTTGCCGCGGCTTTCCGACGGCAACGACAAGTCGCGCTAGTCGAGCTTGATGTTGGCGGCCTTGATCACCGGCGACCACTTGTCGGCCTCGGCCCTGATCAGCGCGCCGAACTCGGCCGGCGTGCCGCCGACGAGGTCGAAGCCCAGCGCGTTCAGCCTCTGCACGACGTCGGGCTGCTTCAGGATCGCGTCGATCTCGCTGTTCAGGCGCGCGACGATCGGCGCCGGCGTTCCGGCCGGCACCAGCACGCCGTTCCACGCGAGCGCGACGAAGCCCGGGTAGCCGCTCTCGGCGATCGTCGGCAGGTCGGGCAGCAGCGGGAAGCGCTTCGCCGACGTCACCGCGAGCGCGCGCAGGCGTCCCGCCTGGATCTGCGGCTGCAGCGGCTGCATCACGGCGAAGATCATCTGCGTCTCGCCCTGCACCGTCGACGTCACCGCCGGCGGCGAACCGTTGAACGGAATGTGCACGATTTCCACGCCGGCCAGCGCCTTCAGCAGCTCGGCGTTCAGGTGCGACGAGCTGCCCGGGCCGACGGACGCGTAGTTGAGCTTGCCCGGGTTGGCCTTCGCGTACGCGACCAGCTCCTTGACGTCCTTCGCCGGCACCTTGTCGTTGACGGCGAGCACGTTCGGCTGGCTCGTCGTCGTGATCACCGGCGCCAGGTCCCTCTGCACGTCGTACGGCACCTTGGTCAGAAGCGGCGCGATCGACAGCGGGCCGTTGAACGCGAGCACCATCGTGTACCCGTCGGGCGCGGCGCGCGCAGTGTCGGCGACGGCGACGGTGCCGCCGGCCGCCGGCTTGTTCTCGACGACGACCGGCTGCCCGAGCCGGTCGCGCAGCTTGTCGGCAATCGCGCGGCCGAGAACATCGATCGAGCTGCCTGCCGGCGCCGACATCACGAAGCGGATCGGCTTGTCCGGCCACGATTGCGCGACGGCGGACGGCGCGAGGACGGCGGCGGCGAGCGCGGCCAGCAGAAGGCGGCGATTCATCGTGGCGACTCCGGCGACACAGGTCAGGCTTCGACGCGCCCGCAGACCAAGTATTCGAGCAGGGCCTTCTGCGCGTGCAGGCGGTTTTCCGCCTCGTCCCACACCACGCTCTGCGGCCCGTCGATGACGTCGGCGGCGACTTCCTCGCCCCGGTGCGCCGGCAGGCAGTGCATGAACAGCGCGTCGGGCTTCGCCTGCCGCATCATGTCGGCGTCGACCATCCAGTCGGCGAACGCCCGCTTGCGCGCGTCGTTCTCCGCCTCGAAGCCCATGCTGGTCCACACGTCGGTGGTGACGAGGTCGGCGCCGCGGCACGCGTCCCGCGGATCGGCGAACACGCGGAAATGGGCACGGTTGGGCGCCGCGATCGCCTCGTTCACGCCATACCCGGCCGGCGTGGCGACGTGCACGTTGAAGTCGAGCAGCGTGGCCGCCTGCAGCCACGTGTTGCAGACGTTGTTGCCGTCGCCGATCCACGCGACCGTCCTGCCCTTGATCGTGCCGCGGTGCTCGACGTACGTGTAGATGTCGGCCAAAAGCTGGCACGGGTGCCACTCGTTGGTGAGCCCGTTGATCACCGGCACGCGCGAATGCGCGGCGAACCGCTCGATGATCGACTGCTCGAACGTGCGGATCATCACGACGTCGACCATCCGCGAGATCACGCGCGCGACGTCCTCGATCGGCTCGCCGCGCGAGAGCTGCGTGTCGCCGCGATTCAGGTTGATCGCGATGCCGCCCAGCTGGTTCATCCCGGCCTCGAACGACACGCGCGTGCGCGTGGACGCCTTCTCGAACACCATCGCCAGCGTGCGGTCGCGCAGCGGCTGGTAGATCTCGTAGCGCTTGAAACGGTCCTTGATCCAGCGCGTGCGCTCGAACAGATGCGCGATCTCGTCGGACGAGAAGTCGTTGAACTGCAAAAAGTGCGACGGCGGCGGGGCGGGCATGAGGAAATCCTAGCACGCGGGCGCTCCGCGAAAGCGGCGCTGCCGCGCCAACCTGGGACCCCAAAAAGCAAAGACGGCGCCCCGCGGGCGCCGTCTCCTTGAGGATGTTTCCGCCGCGACCGGTCGGCCTACGCCAAAGCCTTGATGGCGGAGGCCAGGCGCGACTTGGTCCGCGACACCATGTTCTTGTGCACGATCTTCTTGTCGGCGATGCGGTCCATCACCGCCTGCGATTCCTGCATCGTCTTGGCGGCGGCCGTCTTGTCGCCGGTCGCGATCGCCTTGCGCACCTTCTTGACCGCCGTGCGCAGCTCGGACTTCAAGCTCGCGTTGTGCATGCGCGTGACTTCCGCCTGCCGCGCGCGCTTCTTTGCCTGGGCCGAATTGGCCATGGAGTTTCCTAAATTCGTGGATAATTTGGGGTTAGCCCACAATAATAACCCGTTTCGGCCGGTCTGGCAAATCCGCGGCAAGGACTCGAGTCCCGCCCCGGGCACGGCCCGCCGTCCGCCTTGTCCAACCTCCCGTGAACCTCCTGCGCGCCCTTTCCACCGTCAGCGGCATGACGCTGCTGTCGCGGATCACCGGGCTCGTCCGCGAGAGCCTGAAGGCGGCGATCTTCGGCGCCGGCCTGCAGATGGACGCGTTCGAGGCGGCGTTCCGGCTCCCGAACATCCTGCGGCGCATGTTCGCCGAGGGCGCGTTCTCGCAGGCGTTCGTGCCGGTGCTCTCCGAGTACCACAAGCAGCGCGGGGCCGACGCCACGCGCGAGCTGGTCGGCCGCGTCGGCAGCCTGCTCGCGGTCGTCCTGCTCGGGGTGTCGGTGCTGGGCGTTCTGGCGGCGCCGTGGCTCGTGTACCTGCTCGCCGGCGGGTTCGCCAAGACGCCCGGCAAGGTCGAGCTCACCGCGGAGATGATCCGCATCGTGTTCCCGTACATCCTGTTCGTGTCGCTGGTGTCGCTGGCCGGCGGCGTGCTCAACGTCTACCGGCGGTTCGCGATTCCCGCGTTCACGCCGGTGCTGCTCAACCTGTCGATCGTCGGCGCGGCGGTCTTCCTCGCCCGCTACTTCGACCCGCCGATCCTGGCGCTGGCGTGGGGCGTGCTGATCGGCGGCGTGGCGCAGCTCGCGTTCCAGATCGCGCCGCTCGCGCGCCTCGGGATGCTGCCGAAGTTCACGCTCGACTGGCGCGACGAAGGCGTGCGTCGCGTGCTGCTGCTGATGGGCCCGGCGCTGGTCGGCGTATCGGCCGCGCAGATCTCCGCGCTGATCAACACGCAGCTCGCCGCGTTGCTGGGCGACGGTCGCATCTCGTGGATCACGTACGCGGACCGGCTGATGGAATTCCCCAGCGCGCTGCTCGGCGTCGCGCTCGGCACCGTGCTGCTGCCGTCGCTCGCCAAGCACCACAGCGACAACAACCAGGCCGAGTACTCGTCGTTGATGGACTGGGGGCTGCGGCTCGCGTTTCTGCTGGCGCTGCCCGCGGCGCTCGCGCTGTGGCTGCTCGCGCTGCCGCTGATCACCACGCTGTACCAGTACGGCAAGTTCGGCGTGAACGACGTCGTGCAGACGCGCGCGGCGCTTCTGGGCTACAGCGTCGGGCTGCTCGCGCTGATCCTCGTGAAGATCCTCGCCCCTGGCTTCTACGCGCGCCAGCAGATCCGCACGCCGGTGAAGATCGCGTTCGTCACGGTCTTCGTCACGCAGACGCTCGCGGTGATCCTGATGTGGCCGCTCGGCCACGCGGGGCTGACGCTGGCGACGAGCCTGGGCGCGTGCGTCAACGCCGCGCTGCTCTACGCGTTCCTGCGCCGCCGCGGCTATTTCGTGCCGGTGCCCGGCTGGTTCGCCTTCCTGTGCCGGCTGCTCGTCGCGTTGGGCGTGCTCGCCGCCGTCCTGTACGCGCTCGCCGGCCCCGCCGACTTCTGGCTGTCGGCGGGCCTGTGGGCACGGGTAGGCCGGCTGTCGGGCGTGATCGCCGCGGGCGCCGTCGTCTACTTCGGCGCGCTGTTCCTGCTGGGATTCCGGATCTCCGACTTCAACCGGCGCGAGACGAGCTAGTGCCTAGCTGTTGTGGCCGTCCCCGGCCTTGCGATGCGGGCAGCGCGGCTTCGTGCAGTCGGCGTACAGGTACAGCGCGTGCTCGCTGATCTCGAAGCCGCGCTCGCGCGCGATCCTGACCTGCCGCTTCTCGATGTCGGCGTCGTAGAACTCCTCGACGCGGCCGCACTGCAGACAGACGAGGTGATCGTGATGCGTGCCCTGATTGAGTTCGAAGACCGCCTTGCCGGATTCGAAATGATGGCGGACCAGCAGGCCGGCCTGCTCGAATTGCGTGAGCACGCGATAGACGGTGGCGAGCCCGATGTCGAGCCCCTCGCCGAGAAGCATCCTGTAGACGTCCTCGGCGGTGAGGTGCCGGACCTTCGACGCCTCGAAGAGGTTGATGATCTTCAGGCGCGGCAGCGTTGCCTTGAGGCCGGCGCTTTTCAGATCCTGGGGCGAACTCATCGTCGTTTCCGGGAGCGGGGCGAAAGCTATAATAGCGCGGAACTCCGCCGGTGGTCCGACGGTGGGAAAGACCCTGTGGCAGTGTCGTCTTACCGGCGGCGCGCCCGCGCATCCGCAGCTTGAGGACAAGTCGAGTGATCCGACGTCGCCGCCGTGCAACCCAGAGGTTCCGCCTGCTTGCGGCGGCCGTTCTGGCGGCCGCGCTGGCCGGCTGCGCGCAGACGACGCAACCCTTCGAAAACTTCATGCCGCTGATCACGCAGTTCGGCGTGTACAAGCTCGACATCAACCAGGGCAACTACATATCGCAGGACATGGTCGACAAGCTCAAGGTCGGCCAGACCAAGCAGCAGGTGCGCGTCGTGCTTGGCACGCCGCTGATCGTCAGCGCGTTCCGCGACAACCGCTGGGACTACGTGTACGAGTTCCAGCGCAACGGCCGCGTCCGCGAGCACCGGCAGTTCACCGTGTACTTCAAGGACGACGCGCTCGCGCGCTGGGAAGGCGACGAGATGCCGATGTCGGTGCAGGAACTCAACCGCACGGCCGGCACGCGCTCGCTTCCCGAGGACCCGTACGGTCAGGACGCCGGCATTGTCGGCAAGATCATCGACTTCTTCAGGCGGATCGGCGATCCGGGCGCCTCGCCCGCGCCCTGACGATGAACCCCGTTCGGGTGGCAGTCGCCGGCGCCGGCGGCAGGATGGGCCGGGCGCTGATCGAGGCGGTGCTCGCCTCGCCGGAACTCGCGCTTGCCGCTGCGCTGGACGTGCCGGGCAGCCCCGCGATCGGCCGCGACGCCGGCGAAGCGTGCGGACGCGCGACCGGCGTGGCCGTCGGGACCGACATCGACGCAGCCATCGCGCGCGCCGACGTGCTGATCGACTTCACGCGCCCGGCCGGCACGCTCGTGCACGTCGCCGCGTGCGCGAAGCACCGCGTCGCCGCCGTGGTCGGGACGACCGGACTGTCCGACCCACAGAAGTCCGCGCTGGCCGATGCCGCGCGGCAGGTCCCGATCGTGTTCGCCGCGAACATGAGCGTCGGCGTCAACGTGCTGCTGTCGCTGGTCGAGAGCGCCGCGCGCGCGCTCGGTCCCGGCTTCGACATCGAGATCGTCGAGATGCATCACCGGCACAAGGTCGACGCGCCGTCGGGGACGGCGCTGCGGCTGGGCGAAGCGGCGGCCGCGGGCGCCGGACGCGCGCTCGCCGATTGCGCCGTGTACGCGCGCCAGGGCGTGACCGGCGAAAGGCCGGCCGGGGCGATCGGCTTCGCGACGATGCGCGGCGGCGACGTCGTCGGCGAGCACACGGTGGTGTTCGCCGGCGAAGGCGAGCGCATCGAGATCGCGCACCGCGCGACGTCGCGGCAACTGTTCGCGGGCGGCGCGCTGCGCGCGGTTGCGTTCGTCGCGGCCAGGCGCACGCGCGGCGAGGCCGGGTTGTTCGACATGCCCGACGTGCTGGGCCTGAGATAGATGAGCGCCGCCGGGCCGCCCCAAGGCGCTCGCCCCCCCTGGGGGGGAGCGGCGCGCAGCGCCGTTCGGGGGGGAGACTCCATGAGCGCCGCCGGGCCGCCCCAAGGCGCTCGCCCCCCTGGGGGAGCGGCGCGCAGCGCCGTTCGGGGGGAGACTCCATGAGCGCCGCCGGGCCGCCCCAAGGCGCTCGCCCCCCTGGGGAGCGGCGCGCAGCGCCGTTCGGGGGGAGACTCCATGAGCGCCGCCGGGCCGCCCCAAGGCGCTCGCCCCCGGGGAGCGGCGCGCAGCGCCGTTCGGGGGGGAGACTCCATGAGCGCCGCCGGGCCGCCCCAAGGCGCTCGCCCCCCTGGGGGGGAGCGGCGCGCAGCGCCGTTCGGGGGGGAACATTCGCGCGGTCCGTTCGACCTCTCCGGCCGGCTGGCGCTGGTCACCGGCGGCGGCTCGGGGCTGGGGCTCGCGATTGCCGAGGGCCTGTCGGCCGCTGGCGCGCGCGTCGTGATCAACGGCCGCAACCGCGGCAAGCTCGACGCCGCGCTCGAGCGTCTGGCCGAAGCCGGCCACGCGGCGAGCGTGGCCGCGTTCGACGTCACCGACGCGGCGGCCGTCGCGGCCGGCATCGCCGACGTCGAGAACTCGATCGGGGCGATCGACATCCTGGTGAACAACGCGGCGGTCAACGTGCGCAAGCTGCTGACCGAGTATTCGCTCGACGAATGGCGCGGCGTGCAGGCGGCGAACGCCGACGGGCCGTTCCTCGTCACTCGCGCGGTGCTGCCGGGCATGCAGGCGCGCAGGCGCGGCAAGATCGTCAACATCTGCTCGATCGCCTCGGACCTGGGCCGGCCGAACATCGTCGCGTACGCGGCCAGCAAGGGCGCGCTCAAGATGCTGACCCGTGCACTGGCCGTCGAGACCGCGCCGCACAACGTGCAGGTCAACGGCATCGCGCCCGGTTTCTTCAAGACCGAGATGAACGCGCCGCTGATCGCCAACGCCGAATTCTCGGCGTGGGTCGAGCGGCGCACGCCGGCGGGGCGCTGGGGCCAACCGCCAGAGATCGCCGGCGCCGCGGTGTTCCTCGCGTCGCCGGCGGCCGATTACGTCACCGGCCACATCCTGTACGTCGACGGCGGGTTCAGCGCGTCGTACTAGGCGATCCGGGCGATCCGCGGTACAATTTCATCGGTGCAAACGGGGAAGGCGTATTGCCTTCCCCGTTTGTACGTCCGACGTACGTCCACCGCGTGTGGGGCACCCGGTGCGCGATCCGGCCAAGGCCGGATGCGCGCGATCAGACGACACGAGCCGCCATGAACGCCCCCGACCCCGTCGCCGCTTCGACCCCGCTGTTCGCGCCCATCGTGCCGGCCGCGCTTGCGCTGGCCGACGGCACCGTGTTCCGTGGCCGCGCGATCGGCGCCCCCGGCATTGCGGTCGGCGAAGTCGTGTTCAACACGGCGATGACCGGCTACCAGGAAATCCTGACCGACCCGTCGTACGCGGGGCAGGTCGTCACGCTCACGTATCCGCACATCGGCAACACGGGCGTCAACGAGGAAGACGTGGAGTCGCGGCGGATCTTCGCCGCCGGCCTGGTCATCCGCGACCTGCCGCGGCTGGCGTCGAACTGGCGCAAGCAGGGCGATCTGTCCGCGTACCTGCACGCGGCCAACGTCGTCGGCATCGCCGATCTCGACACGCGGCGGCTGACGCGCCTGCTGCGCGAGAAGGGCGCGCAGAACGGCTGCATCGTCGCCGGCGCCGACGTGGACGACGCCGCGGTGACGCGCGCGGTCGCCGCGGCGCGCGCCGCGCCGTCGATGGCCGGGCTCGACCTCGCGAAGGTCGTGTCGTGCACGCAGCCGTACGAGTGGACGGCGAGCACGTGGGCGCTGGGCGCCGGCTATCGACCGATGGGCGCGGCGCGCTTCCACGTCGTCGCGTACGACTACGGCGTCAAGCACAACATCCTGCGGATGCTGGCCGAGCGCGGCTGCCGGCTGACCGTCGTGCCGGCGCAGACGAAGGCGTCCGACGTGCTCGCGCGGAAGCCCGACGGCGTTTTCCTGAGCAACGGCCCCGGCGATCCGCAACCGTGCGACTACGCGATCGCGGCGATCCGCGAGATCGTCGCGGCCGGCATGCCGGTGTTCGGCATCTGCCTGGGCCACCAGCTGCTGGGCCTCGCGGCCGGAGGCGGCACGCTCAAGATGAAGTTCGGGCATCACGGCGCCAACCACCCGGTGCTCGACCGCGACACCGGCCAGGTGCTGATCACGAGCCAGAACCACGGCTTCGCCGTCGATCCCGCGTCGCTGCCGTCCAACGTGCGCGTCACGCACGTGTCGCTGTTCGACGGCACGCTGCAGGGCTTCGCGTGGACCGACCGGCCGGTGTTCTGCTTCCAGGGCCATCCGGAGGCGAGCCCCGGGCCGCGCGACGTCGGCTACCTGTTCGACCGGTTCGTGAAGTCGATGGAGAAGAAGTAGCCATGCCCCGGCGCACCGACATCGAAAGCATCCTGATCATCGGCGCCGGCCCGATCATCATCGGCCAGGCGTGCGAGTTCGACTACTCGGGCGCGCAGGCGTGCAAGGCGCTGCGCGAGGAGGGCTACAAGGTCATCCTCGTCAACAGCAACCCGGCGACGATCATGACGGACCCGGAGATGGCCGACGTCACGTACGTCGAGCCGATCACCTGGCAGATGGTCGCGACGATCATCGAGCGCGAGCGCCCGGACGCGCTGCTGCCGACGATGGGCGGGCAGACGGCGCTGAACTGCGCGCTCGACCTGGCGCGCGAGGGCGTGCTCAACAAGTTCGACGTCGAGCTGATCGGCGCGTCGAAGAAGGCGATCGACAAGGCCGAGGACCGCGAGAAGTTCAAGGCGGCGATGACGCGCATCGGCCTCTCCTCGGCGCGCTCGGGCATCGCGCACAACCTCGAGCAGGCGCTCGACGTGCAGGCGGACATCGGCTTCCCGGCCGTGCTGCGGCCGTCGTTCACGCTGGGCGGCACCGGCGGGGGCATCGCATACAACAAGGACGAGTTCGTCGAGATGGTCAAGCGCGGGCTCGACATGTCGCCGACGCGCGAGATCCTGATCGAGGAGTCGCTGCTCGGCTGGAAAGAGTTCGAGATGGAGGTCGTCCGCGACAAGAAGGACAACTGCATCATCGTCTGCTCGATCGAGAACCTCGATCCGATGGGCGTGCACACCGGCGACTCGATCACGGTCGCGCCGGCGCAGACGCTGACGGACAAGGAATACCAGATCATGCGCGACGCGTCGATCGCCGTGCTGCGCGAGATCGGCGTGGACACCGGCGGGTCGAACGTGCAGTTCGCGATCAACCCGGCCGACGGCCGCATGGTCGTCATCGAGATGAACCCGCGCGTGTCGCGCAGCTCGGCGCTGGCGTCGAAGGCGACGGGCTTCCCGATCGCCAAGGTGGCGGCCAAGCTCGCCGTCGGCTACACGCTCGACGAGCTGCGCAACGACATCACGGGCGGACAGACGCCGGCGTCGTTCGAGCCGACGATCGACTACGTGGTGACCAAGGTCCCGCGCTTCGCGTTCGAGAAGTTCAAGCAGGCCGACGACCGGCTGACCACGCAGATGAAGTCGGTCGGCGAGGTGATGGCGATCGGCCGCACGTTCCAGGAATCGCTGCAGAAGGCGCTGCGCGGCCTCGAGACGGGCGTGGACGGCTTCAACCTGAAGACCGTCGACTCCGAGACGATCGACGACGAGCTCGCGTACCCGCGCGCCGAGCGGCTCTGGTACGTCGCCGACGCGTTCGGCATCGGGATGACGCAGGACGAGATCCATTCGCACACGAAGATCGACCCGTGGTTCCTGTCGCAGATCAAGGAGATCGTCGACCTGGAGCTGGCGCTCGACCACCGCGACCTCCCGTCGCTGACCCGGGACGAGATGCGGCAGCTGAAGCGGACGGGATTCTCCGACCGCCGGCTCGCGTACCTGCTCAAGGTGACTGAGGCGCAGCTGCGCGAGCGCCGGCACGCGCTCGGCGTGCGCCCGGTGTTCAAGCGCGTCGACACCTGCGCCGCCGAGTTCGCCACGCGCACCGCGTACATGTACTCGACGTACGAGGAGGAGTGCGAAGCCGAGCCGACCGACCGCAGGAAGGTGATGGTGCTGGGCGGCGGCCCGAACCGCATCGGGCAAGGCATCGAGTTCGACTATTGCTGCGTGCACGCGGCGATGGCGTTGCGCGAGGACGGGTACGAGACCATCATGGTCAACTGCAACCCGGAGACCGTGTCGACCGACTACGACACGTCGGACCGGCTGTACTTCGAGCCGCTGACGCTCGAGGACGTGCTCGAGATCGTGCACGTGGAGAAGCCGTGGGGCGTGATCGTCCAGTACGGCGGCCAGACGCCGCTGAAGCTCGCGCGCGACCTCGAGGCCAACGGCGTGCCGATCATCGGCACGTCGCCGGACATGATCGACATGGCCGAGGACCGCGAGCGCTTCCAGCAGATGCTGCACAGGCTCGGGCTCCGGCAGCCGCCGAACCGCACGGCGCGCACCCAGGAGGCCGCGATCGCCGCGGCCGCCGAGATCGGCTACCCGCTGGTCGTGCGCCCGTCGTACGTGCTCGGCGGCCGCGCGATGGAGATCGTCCACGAGCAGCGAGAGCTGGAGCGCTACATGCGCGAGGCGGTCAAGGTCAGCAACGATTCGCCGGTGCTGCTCGACCGCTTCCTGAACGACGCGATCGAGGTCGACGTCGACGCGATCTGCGACGGCGTCGAGGTGGTGATCGGCGGCATCATGGAGCACATCGAGCAGGCGGGCGTCCATTCGGGCGACTCGGCGTGCTCGCTGCCGCCGCATTCGCTGTCGCACGAGCTGCAGCAGCAGCTGCGCACGCAGACGATCGCGATGGCGAAGGCGCTTTCCGTCGTCGGCCTGATGAACGTGCAGTTCGCGATCCAGTTCGACGAGGCCGGGACCGGCACCGTCTACGTGCTCGAGGTGAATCCGCGCGCGTCGCGCACGGTGCCGTACGTGTCGAAGGCGACCGGCCGGCCGCTGGCCAAGATCGCCGCGCGCTGCATGGTCGGGCGGACGCTGTCGGCGCAGGGCGTCGCGGGCGAGATCGTGCCGCCGTACTACTCGGTCAAGGAAGCGGTGTTCCCGTTCATCAAGTTCCCGGGCGTGGACACGATCCTCGGGCCGGAAATGAAGTCGACCGGCGAAGTGATGGGCGTCGGCGAGTCGTTCGGCGAGGCCTTCGTGAAGAGCCAGCTCGCCGCGGGCGTGAAGCTGCCGACGTCGGGCCGCGCGTTCATCAGCGTCAAGAACAGCGACAAGCCGCGTGCGGTGGAAACGGCGAGGATGCTGGCCGAGCTGGGCTTCGAGCTGGTCGCCACGCGCGGCACCGCGGCGGCGCTGACGGCGGCCGGCGTCAAGGTCGCGACGGTGAACAAGGTGGCCGAAGGCCGGCCGCACATCGTCGACATGCTGAAGAACGACGAGATCGCGCTGGTCGTCAACACGGTCGAGGAGAAGCGCGCGGCGATCCAGGACAGCTACCAGATCCGCCGCGCCGCGCTGGTCGACCAGGTGCCGACGTACACGACGCTGGACGGCGCGCGCGCCGCGGCGATCGGCATGCGCGTGATGCGCGGGCTCGCGCCGTACGCCATCCAGACCCTGCACAAGCGGTTGGTATAGACGATGAGCAAAGTCCCGATGACCGTCGAAGGCGCGCAGCGCCTGAAGGTCGAGCTGCACCGGTTGAAGACGGTCGAGCGGCCGAAGGTGATCCAGGCGATCGCCGAGGCGCGCTCGCACGGCGACCTTTCGGAGAACGCCGACTACGACGCCGCGAAGGAGCGGCAGAGCTTCATCGAAGGGCGGATCGCCGAAGTCGAGTCGAAGCTCGCCAACGCCCACGTGATCGATCCTTCGGCGCTCGACGTCCCGCACGTCGTGTTCGGCGCGACCGTCGAGCTCGAGGACGGCGCCAGCGGCGAGCTCGTCACCTACCAGATCGTCGGCGACGACGAGGCCGACATCAAGCACGGCAAGATCTCGGTCAACTCGCCGATCGCGCGCGCGCTGATCGGCAAGGGCGAAGGCGACACCGCCGACGTGCAGGCGCCGGGTGGCGTTCGCCACTACGAGATCCTCGCCGTTCGCTACGGCTGACCGATGCCGCGCGCCGCCGGGGCGCGCTTTCCTGCGCGATTTCGATGCGGCGACGCGCTGCCGATGTGCAGCGCGCGCGCGAAACGACGCCAACTCATGACATTGTCATGAAGTTCGGGCATTCCTCGCGTCGAACATGATCTGTAAACGACAATCGCATTGTTGTGCAAGTGGAAATTCACTTGCGGCCGTGCACCGTCGCTGCTAGTTTCGGTACAGTATCGACATCTGCGGAAGCGGCGCCTTGTCCCGGGAACGAATGATGCTTGCGCCGTTGCCGTTATCTTCTTGATCGCTGCAAGGAGTCGCATGTTGCCGTCGTTGCGCCGGATCGTTGTCGTCAGCCCGTTCGAGCAGCCCGACCCCGAATTGATCGTTTCGGCGGGGCGCGCAGGGGCGCTCGGCGTGCTCGACCTCGGCCGCGACGAGGCCGCGGCGAAGCGCGCGCTCGCGCGGCTCGCCGGCGAGGCCGACGGAACGCTCGGCGTCCGGCTGCCGCCCGGCGTCGCATTGGACGCATTCGACCTGCCGCCCAGCGTAGGCACGCTGATCGTCGACGCCGGCGACGTGCACGTGGCACGCAAGGACCTGCGCGTGCTGGTGCAGGTGACCGACGTGCGCGAGGCGCGGGCCGCGCATGCGGCCGGCGCGTACGGACTCATCGCGAAAGGCAACGAAAGCGGCGGGCGCGTGGGCGACGAGACGTCGTTCGTGCTGCTGCAGCGGCTTGCCGACGCGATCCGTCTGCCGATCTGGGTGCAGGGCGGCGTCGGACTGCATACGGCGGCCGCCTGCGTGGCCGGCGGCGCCGCGGGCGTCGTCCTCGACGCGCAGGTTTCGCTGGTGCGCGAAGCGACGCTGCCGCCGGATGTGCGCGCCGCGATCGCGGCGATGGACGGCAGCGAGACGACGATCATCGACGGCCATCGCGTGTTCGTGCGTCCCGACCTGCCGATCCGCGAGCTCGCGGCGTCCGGCGGCGTCGCGCGGAAGCTGGGTGGGCGCGACCTGAAGCGCCAGCTGTTGCCGGCCGGCCAGGACGCGGCGTTCGCGAAGCCGCTCGCCGACCGCTTCCGCACGATCGGCGGCCTCGTGCGCGGCATCGACGCGGCGATCGAGCACGACGTGTCCGCCGCGCGGCGCCAGCACGCGCTCGCCGAGGACGCGCCGCTCGCGGCCGACCTTGGCATCCGCTATCCGATCTTCCAGGGCCCGATGACGCGCGTGTCCGACCGCGCGCAGTTCGCGGAGCGCGTGGCCGCCGCCGGCGGGCTGCCGTTCCTGGCGCTTGCGCTGATGCGCGGGCCGGAGGTCGAGTCGCTGCTCGCCGAAACGAGCCAGCGCCTCGCGGGCCGGACGTTCGGCGTCGGCATCCTGGGCTTCGTCCCCGCCGAACTGCGCGACGAGCAGATCGAAGTCGTCAAGCGCCTGAAGCCGCCCGTCGCGCTGATCGCCGGCGGTCGTCCGGCGCAGGCGAAGCCGCTCGAGGAACTCGGCATCGCGACGTTCCTGCACACGCCGTCGCCGGGATTGCTCGACCTGTTCCTGAAGCAGGGCGCGCGGCGCTTCGTGTTCGAAGGCTCCGAATGCGGCGGCCACGTCGGCCCGCGGACGAGCTTCGCGCTGTGGGACGCGCAGATTGCGCGGCTGCTCGCGCATCCGGCGCCGCAGGAGCTCGAGGTCGTGTTCGCCGGCGGCATCCACGACGCGCGTTCGGCGGCGATGGTCGCGGCGATGGCCGCGCCGCTCGTCGAGCGCGGCGCGTCGATCGGCGTGCTGATGGGCACCGCGTATCTGTTCACGCCCGAGGCGGTCGCGTGCGGCGCGATCCAGCCGGGCTTCCAGCAGGCGGCGATCGCCTGCGACGCGACGGTGCTGCTCGAAACGGCGCCGGGCCATTCGACGCGCTGCGCCGATACCGAGTACGTGCGGATGTTCCGCGAAGAGCGCGAGCGCATGCAGCGCGAGGGACTCGCCCCGCAGGACATGTGGCTGAAGCTCGAGGAGCTGAACCTCGGCCGGCTGCGCATCGCGGCCAAGGGATTGAAGCGCGACGGCGACCGCATCGTCGAAGTCGACGCCGACGCGCAGAAGCGCGAAGGCATGGTTATGCTCGGGCAGGTGGCCGCGCTGCGCGAAAAGACCATCGCACTCGCCGACCTGCACCGCGACGTCGCGACCGGCTCGGCGACGTACCTGGCCACGCTGCCCGACGTCCGCGCGCACGGCGCGGCGCGGCGCGACGCGGACGTCGCGATCGTCGGCATGGCCGCGATCATGCCGGGCGCGCACGACCTGGCGACGTTCTGGGCCAACATCGTCAACGGCGTGAACAGCATCCGCGAAGTGCCGCCGCAGCGCTGGAACGCCGGCACGTTCTACGATCCGAAGTCGCTGAACGGCGAGATGACGCCGTCGAAGTGGGGCGGCTTCCTCGACCCGTATCCGTTCGATCCGCTGACGTACGGCATTCCGCCGCTGTCGCTGGCGGCGATCGAGCCCGTGCAGCTCCTGTCGCTCGAAGCCAGCCGGCGCGCGCTGGCCGACGCCGGCTACGCCGAGCGCGAGTTCGACCGCGACAACACGTCGGTGATCTTCGGCGCGGAGGCCGGCACCGACCTCGCGAGCGCGTACGGCTTCCGCGCGCTGTGGCGCCAGTACGCGGGCGAGATGCCGAAGGCGCTGGCCGCCGCGCTGCCGACGATGACCGAGGATTCGTTCCCGGGGATCCTCGGCAACGTGATCGCCGGCCGCATCGCCAACCGGCTCGACCTGGGCGGCGCCAACTTCACCGTCGACGCCGCGTGCGCGTCGTCGCTCGCCGCCGTGGACCTGGCGTGCAAGGAACTGGTCGCGGGCACCAGCAACATGGTGATCTGCGGCGGCGCCGACCTGCACAACAGCATCGTCGACTTCCTGGCGTTCTCGAGCGTGCACGCGCTGTCGCCGAGCGGGCAGTGCCGGACGTTCGACGCGGGCGCCGACGGCATCGCGCTCGGCGAAGGCGTCTGCGCGGTCGTGCTGAAGCGCCTGGCCGATGCCGAGCGCGACGGCGACCGCATCTACGCGGTGATCAAGGCGGTCGGCAGCGGCAGCGACGGCAAGAGCCTCGGCCTGACGGCGCCCCGCGCTCAGGGCCAGGCCCGCACGCTGGAGCGCGCATACGAACGCGCCGGCGTGGACGCGCGCGAGGTCGGTATGGTCGAGGCGCACGGCACCGGCACCGTCGTCGGCGACCGCACCGAGCTCGAGACGCTGAACCGGTTCTTCGGCGGCGCCGGCGCGGCGCCGGGCTCGATCGCGCTCGGATCGATCAAGT
Organism: Burkholderiales bacterium; assembly: GCA_046347755.1. Classification (GTDB taxonomy): domain Bacteria; phylum Pseudomonadota; class Gammaproteobacteria; order Burkholderiales; family Casimicrobiaceae; genus VBCG01. The sequence continues at coordinate 1,015,666 of JAXMFM010000003.1, forward strand.
CGCAGATCGGCCACACCAAGTGCGCAGCGGGCCTGGCCGGCCTGATGAAGAGCGCGCTCAGCCTGCACCATCGCGTGTTGCCGCCGACGCTCAACATCAAGGCGCCCAATCCGGGCTGGTCGCCGGCGTGCCCGTTCACGCTGTCGGACACCGCGCGGCCGTGGGCCGGTCGCGGGCGGCGCGCCGGCGTCAGCGCGTTCGGCTTCGGCGGCACGAACTTCCACGCGGTGCTGGCCGAGCACGAGGCGGCCACGCCCGAAAGCGGCCTTGCCAACTGGCCGGCCGAGCTGTTCGTCATTCGCGGCGGGAGCCGCGCCGACGCGCTCGCGCGGCTCGCCAAGGTCGAGCGGCTCGCGGCGACCGGCGAACAGCCGTTCAAGGACCTCGCGCGCTCGGCAACCGGCGGCGAAGGCGCCGTGCACATCGCGATCGTCGCGCGCGACGCCGCCGACCTCGCGAAGAAGATTCCGCTCGCCCGCGAAGGCAAGTCGCACGCGTCGGGCGTGTTCGTCGCGGCCGACGACGGCGCGGCGACGTCCGGCAAGCTCGCGTTCCTGTTCCCCGGCCAGGGCTCGCAGCGCGTCGGCATGCTGGCCGACCTGTTCATCGCGTTCCCGTCGCTCGCGCGATACCTGGAACTCGGGGCGCGCTGGCGCGACACGATGTTCCCGCCGACCGCGTGGACGCAGGAGGAGGCCGACGCGCAGCGCGCGGCGATCACCGACACGCGCGTCGCGCAGCCCGCGCTGGGAATCGCCGGGCTCGCGGTCTCGAGCCTGCTGCAGCGGCTGGGCGTGCGCCCGGACATGGTCGCCGGCCACAGCTACGGCGAGCTCGTCGCGCTGTGCGTCGCCGGCGCGTTGCCGGAGTCCGCGCTGCCGGAGCTCTCCGAACTGCGCGGCCGGCGCATCCTCGAGTCCTGCGCCGGTGCGGCGGATCCGGGAACGATGGCGGCGGTCGCCGCGGATCCGGCGAGCGTCGCGCAGCATCTGGCCGGCATCGACGGCGTGGTGATCGCCAACGAGAATTCCCCGGAGCAGGCGGTGATCTCCGGGCCGAAGGACGCCGTCGAGCGCGCGGTCGCGCGACTGCTCGACGCGTCGGTGGCCGCGAAGACGATCCCCGTCGCGTGCGCGTTCCACAGCCCGCTGGTGCGCGACGCCTGCCGCACGTTCGCGGAAGACCTGGCCGCGGCCGGCGTCGCGACGCCGGCGCTGCCCGTGTATTCGAACACGACGGCCGGCGTGTATCCGGACGACCCGGACGCGATCCGCGCGCGGCTCGCCGAGCACATCGGCATGCCGGTGCGCTTCGCCGCCGAGGTCGAGGCGATGTACGACGCCGGCGCGCGCGTGTTCGTCGAGGCGGGCCCGGGCCGCGTGCTGACCGGCCTCGTTTCGCGGATCCTGCGCGGACGCCCGCACGTCGCGATCGCGTGCGACCGTCCGGGCGATCCCGGCGTCGTGCAACTTCTGCTGGCGCTGGGCCAGCTCGCCGTCAACGGCGTTCCGGTCGACGTCGACGCGCTGTTCGCCGGTCGCGATGCGCAACGCTTCCCGCTCGACGCGCCGCCGCGCGCGGCGCGCACGGCCAGCACGTGGTGGGTCGACGGCCAGCGCGCGTGGCCGATGCACGGCGAGCCGCCCGCCAACGCGTTGCGGCCGGTCACCGCGCCGGTCGTCACGGCCGGCGCGCCGGCCGCGGCCTCCGGCGGCGGCGAGCGCGAAGCGGTCATGCTCGAATACCTGCGCGGCATGCGCGAGATGGCCGAGGCGCAGCGGCGCGCCGTGATGAGCTACCTCGGCCAATCCGAGCCGGCCGCGGCGCCGGCGATCGAAGGCGTGGCGCAGAAGATCGCGCCGGCCGCGCTGCCCGAGCCTGACGCGGCGCCGGCGCCCGTTGCCGCGGCGACCGAAGTTGCCGCGGACAAGCCTTTCGACGTGAAGACCGCGCTGCTCGACATCGTCGCGCAGCGCACCGGCTATCCGCTGGAGATGCTCGACCTCGACCTCGACCTCGAAGCCGACCTGAGCATCGACTCGATCAAGCGCGTCGAGATCCTGGGCGCGGTGGCCGAGCAGTTGCGCGCGGGTGTCGGCACGACGATGACCGAGCTGCCCGACGATCTCGTCGCCGTGAAGACGTTGCGCGGCATGATCGACGCGCTGTCGTCGCTGGTCGGCGCGGTGGCTGCGCCGGCGCCCGTCGCCGTCGACGAACCGCCGGCCGCCCTGCCGGCCGCACCGGATCCCGAGGCCGTCGATCGCTTCGTCGTCGAACTGGCGCCGTCGTCGCGCGCCGAGGTTCCGTGGGCGCTCGCCGATCGCGAGATCTCGATCGTCGGCGCCGCGCAGGACGTCGACGACATCCTCGTGCGCGGCCTCGCCGCCGCCGGCAGCAGGGGCAAGGTGGTTGCGCCCGGCGATGCCGAGTCGACCAGGGCCGACGTGCTGGTGGATCTCACGCCGCTGCGCGAGGACTGGGAAGTGGCCGACGTCCCGGCGCTGTTCGGCCGCGTGCGCGACGCGCTGCTGCGCGGCGCGAGCCACGTGCTGGTCGCCGGCACCGCCAACGGCTATCGGCAGGTCGGCATCACCGGCGAGCGCGTGAACGGCGCGCTGGTTCCGGCGAGCGGCGGCGTGTCGGGGATGATCAAGAGCCTCCGCAAGGAGTGGCCGGACCGCAGCATTCGCGTCGCCAACTTCGAGTCGCCGCTGTCGGGCGAGGAGCTCGCGGCGCGGCTGATCGGCGAGCTCAACGCCGGCGACGAAGCCGGCGAGGTCGGCTTTTCGCACGACGGCGTCCGGCACACGCCGCGCGTCGTGCGCGCGGAGCGCGCGGACACCGGCAGCGCCGCCGGCAACAAATCGCCGGTGGACCTGGGGCCCGAATCGGTCGTCCTGGTGACCGGTGGCGCGCGTGGCATCACCGCCGCGGTCGCGACGGCGCTTGCCAGCCGCTTCGGATGCACGCTGGAACTGGTCGGCCGCACGCCGGCGCCGGCGGCGCCGGAAGATGCGGACCTGGCCCAGGCCGCCGACGAGCGCGCGTTGCGGCAGGCGCTGATCGCGCGGCGCACGTACAAGGGACCGGCCGAGATCGAGGCCGCCTGCGCGCGATTCATGGCCGAGCGCGAGATCCGCGCGACGCTCGCCGCGATCGGCCGCACCGGCGCGCGCTGCACGTACCACCCGCTCGACGTCCGCGACACGAAGGCGTTCGGCCGGCTCATCGACGACATCTACGCGCGGCACGGACGGCTCGACGGCGTCATCCACGGCGCCGGCGTGATCGAGGACAAGCTCGCGCGCGACAAGACGCCGGACTCGTTCGCGCGCGTGTTCGAGACCAAGGTCAACGGCGCACTGGTGATCGCCGAGAAGGTGCGGCACGACATCGGGTTCATCGTGTTCTTCTCGAGCATCGCCGCGACGTACGGCAGCCGCGGGCAGGCCGATTACGCGGCCGCCAACGACTTCCTCGACCGGCTTGCGGTCAAGCTGAACGCGACGCTCGAAGGCCGCGTGTTCTCGATCAACTGGGGCCCGTGGGGCGTCACCGGCATGGTGTCGCCGCAGCTGACGCGCGAATACGCGAAACGCGGGATCGGCCTCATCCAGCCCGAGGCCGGCGTTGAGAGCTTTCTCGACGAGCTTCTGCACGGCTCGCCGGAGGACGCGCAGGTCATCCTGATGCGGGGCGATCCGACGGCGATGGCGTAGCGTCAGGCGGTCGGTGCACGTGAACGTGGATCCATGATGGAACGCGACGTTGCCATTGTCGGGATGGCATGCGTGTTCCCGAAGGCGCCGGATCTCGCGACGTTCTGGCGCAACATCCGCGACGGCGTGGACGCGATCACCGACGTCCCGCCGGATCGCTGGGACCCGCTGTACTACGACCCGTCGTCGACGGCGCCCGACCGCGTGTACGCGCGGCGCGGCGGCTTCATCGACGAGTACGCGCAGTTCGATCCGGCGAAGTTCGGCATCATGCCGGCGGCCGCGAAGGAGACCGAGCCCGAGCAGCTGCTGACGCTGCAGGTCGCCGCCGACGCGCTGGCCGACGCCGGCTACGCGGACCGCGACTTCGCGCGCGACCGCGCGTCGGTCGTCGTGGGCCGCGGCCACTATTTCGGGCCGCGCATGGTCCGGATGATCGAGATGACGCGCGGCACGCAGCAACTCGTCGACGTGCTGCGCCGGCTGCTGCCGGACCTGCCCGAATCGGAGCTCGCGGCAGTGAAGAAGGACTACCAGGCGCGATGCGGCGTCTACGGCGCCGACACGGCGATCGGCCTCGTGCCGAACCTGCTCGCGTCGCGGGTCGCGAACCGCCTCGACCTGCACGGGCCCGCGTACACGCTCGACGCCGCGTGCGCGAGCACGCTGGTCGCCGTCGATTCGGCGTGCCGCGAATTGCGCGAAGGCCGCGCCGACCTCTCGCTCGCCGGCGGCGTGCACCTGTGCCACGACGTCGCGTTCTGGAGCGTCTTCTCGCAGCTGGGCGCGCTGTCGCGCAAGCAGCAGATCCGGCCGTTCGACCGCAACGCCGACGGCCTCCTGATCGGCGAGGGCATCGGCATGTTCGTGCTGAAGCGGCTCGCCGACGCGCGGCGCGACGACGACCGCATCTACGCGATCATCCGCGGCACCGGGATGTCGAGCGACGGGCGCGACACCGGATTGATGGCGCCGGGCGTCGACGGCCAGGTGATGGCCGTGACGCGCGCATGGACCGACGCCGGCCTGTCGCCGGATACCGTGGGGCTCGTCGAGGCGCACGGCACCGCGACGACGATGGGCGACGCGGCCGAGCTGACCACGCTCGCGCGCGTGTTCGGCAAGGCGGCGCCCGGGGCTGCTCGCGTGCCGCTCGGGTCGGTGAAGTCGATGATCGGCCACGCGATGCCGGCCGCCGGCGCAGCGGGCCTCATCAAGGCGGCGCTGGCCGTGTACGACGGCGTGCGGCCGCCGACGCTCCACTGCGACGACCCGAATCCGCTGCTGGCGGCGACGCGCTTTCGCACGCTGTCGACGGCCGAGCCCTGGGACGAAGGCGAGCGGCGCGCGGCGGTCAACGCGTTCGGGTTCGGCGGCATCAACGTGCACGTGATCGTCGACGCGCCGGAGGCGCGCATCCGCGCGCGACGCCATGCGCGGGCCGGCGCCGGCGACGCGACGGCACTGGTGATCGCCGCGCGGTCGCAGGCCGCGCTCAAGTCGGCCCTCGCCGCGGGCCGCAACGGCGGCGAAGGGTCATGGCGGCTCGCGCTGTTCGACCCGACCGACAAGCGCATCGCGACCGCCGCGGCGGCGATCGACGCGGGCAGGCCGCGGCACGGCCGCGACGGCCTCTACTTCTCCCCGAACGGCCTGCTCGCCGATGGCGGCAAGCTCGCGTTCCTGTTCCCCGGCGTCGAGGCCGCGTTCGCGCCGCAGGTCGACGACATCGCGCGGCACTTCGGCATCCCCGCGCCCGACCTCAATGCGCCCGACCTCGAGCACCAGGGCGTGCACGTGTTCATGCTGAACGCGTTCCTCGAACGCGTGACGGCCGAGCTGGGCCTGCGCCCGGACATGCTGGCCGGCCACAGCATCGGGGAATGGTCGGGGATGATGGCGGCCGGCATGTTCGAGGACGCATCGCTCGACCAGTTCCTGTCGGCGCTCACGCCCGGCACGCTGCGGGTCGCCGACGTCGCGTACGTGGCGGCCGGCGCCGGCGCCGAGCGGATCGCGGAGCTGATCGGCGACCTGCGCGGCGTGGTCGTCTCGCACGACAACTGCGTGCACCAGTCGATCGTGTGCGGGCCACAGGACGAGATCGAGCGGCTGCTGCCGCGGCTGCGCGAGACGCGCGTGCTGCACGAGACGCTGCCGTTCCGCTCGGGGTTCCATTCGCCGGCGCTCGCCTCGCATCTTGCGCACTATGCGGAAAATTTGGCGCGCCTGAAGCTGCGGCGGCCGGCGCTGCCGCTGTGGTCGGCGACGACCTGCGCGCCGTATCCGGACGATCCCAAGGCGATCGCCGCGCTGTTCCTCGACCACCTGACGCACCCGGTGCGCTTCCGCGAGCTCGTGCATGCGTTGTACGACGACGGCGCGCGCGTATTCGTGCAGGTGGGCACCGGCAGCCTGGCCGCGTTCGTCGACGACGTGCTCGCCGGCAAGCCGCATCACGCGATCTCGCTGGTCGCGACCAACCATCCGGGCATGGCGCAGCTGCGGCGCGCATGCGCGGCGCTGTTCGTCGAAGGCGCGCCCGTGGACCTCGCGCGGCTGGGCGTCGCCGCGCCGGCGATGCGCCCGGTTTCGCGCCGCACGCTGCCGCTCGCGCTCGGCGCGCCGCTGATCCGGCTCGACCGGGCACCGCTCGCCGTCGCCGCGCGCGCCGCGCCGCGGCCGCACGCCGACGGCAGTCCGATCGCCGCGGCGTTCGACGCAAGCATGCGCGAGCTCGCGTCGGCGCAGGACGCGGTGATGCGCGCGTTCGCAGCGCGCCCGCCCGCGCCCGCGGCGCGCCCGCCCGTGCCCGCATCCGTGCCCGCGCCGACGACGTCGCGGATCGACCACGTCGAGCTGTCGCTCGCCACGTATCCCGAACTCATCGACCACGCGCTGCTGCCGCAGCCCGCAGGCTGGCCGACGCCGGCCGACTGCGCGCCGACGGTGCCGATGACGATGTCGATCGAGCTGCTGATGGACGCGGCGCGGCGGCTCGATCCCCGGCGCGTCCCGATCGCGGTCGAGGACGTGCTGGCGAGCGCGTGGCTGTACGTGGAGCCCGCGCTCTTCGTGACCGTCGTCAGCGAGCGCGTCGACGCCGACCGGATCCGCGTGAAGGTCGAGAACTACGTCGAGGGGATCGTGACGATGGCCGACCGGTATCCGGAGCCGCCGCCGCCGTCGCCGGAGTCGCTCGCCGACGGACGCGAATACCCGGTGCCGATGCCGCGCATCTATCCCGAAGGCTGGCTGTTCCACGGCCCGCGCTACCAGGGCGTGGTGTCGCTGCGCGACTATGCGAGCAACGGCATGCGCGGAACGCTGACGTCGCTGCAGGCCAAGGGGGCGCTGCTCGACGCCGCGGGCCAGGTCTACGGACTGTGGGTCGTGGCGGCCGTCGACACCGACCGTCTCGCAATGCCGGTGCGCATCCGCCGCGCGGAATTCTTCGGCCCGCATCCGGCGCCGGGGACGACGATCGAATGCACGGTGTGGGCGCGGCACCTCGGCCGGCGCGAAGTGCGCGCGGACCTGGAGCTCGTCGACGGCGATCGCGTCTTCTGCCGCATCACCGGCTGGGAGGACTGGCGATTCGAGACCGGCGGCGGCATCTACGAGCTGATCCGCCAGCCGGCGAAGTACCTGCTCGCGACGATCGACGACGCAGGCTGCGCGATCATCGCCGATCCCGGCTGGCGCAGCGTGACGATCGACTTCCTCGCGCGCCGCTTCCTGTCGTCCGCCGAGCTCGCGGCCTTCGGCGGCATGCGCCGCGTGCAGCGCCAGCGCGACTGGCTGTGCGGCCGCATCGCGGCCAAGGACGCCGTGCGGCAGCTCGTGCGCCGGCGCGGCGGGCCCGAACTGTTTCCGATCGAGGTCGCGATCGACGCCGATGCGGCCGGGCGGCCGCACGCGAGCGTGCCGTCGCACGACGACGTCCGCGTGTCGATAGCGCACAAGGACGGCATCGGCTGCGCGCTTGCCGCGCTCGGCGTCGACCCGGGCATCGACATCGAGAAGATCGCGCCGCGCAGCGCCGATTTCGCGGCGCTGGCGTTCTCGCCTTCGGAGCTCGCACTGCTGCCCGCGGGCGACCGCGAAGAATGGCTGGCGCGGTTCTGGGCGGCGAAGGAGGCGGCGGGCAAGGCGAAGGGCTCCGGCCTCACCGGCAATCCGAAGGGACTCGTCATCACCGCCGTCGCAGGCGAGCGCGTCGAAGTGGACGGTCGCCGGGTCGCGACGCGCAGGCACGGGGACTACGTCATCGCATGGACGGTACAATGAGCACGATGGACGAACGCAAAGCGGAGATCCTTTCGACGATCACGCAGATGATCAAGGAAGTGATCGGGGAAGACTGGGTCGCCGAGACGCCGATCGGGATGGAGACGACGTTCGTGCAGGACCTCGAGGTCGAGAGCATCGAGCTCGTCGCCCTGTCGGAGAAGGTGCAGGCGCGCTACGGCGACACCGTCGACTTTCCCAGCTGGCTCTCCGGGATGGAGCTCGACCAGATCATCGCGCTGTCGGTCGGTCAGCTCGTCGATTACATCGCCGAATGCCAATCGAAAGCATAGCGGGGCTGCGCGTCCACACGCAGGCGGCGGGTGACCACGGACCGAGGATCGTGCTGCTGCACGGAATGATCGTCGGGTCGCTCGCCAACTGGTACTTCTCGATCTCGCCGTTCCTGTCGCGCGACCACCGGCTGCTGATGTACGACCTGCGCGGCCACGGACTGTCGGAGCGCCCGCCGGACGGCTACGGCGTCGGCTCGATGGCCGCGGACCTGACGGCGATCGTCGACCGCTTCGCCGGCGACGAGCCGGTCACGGTCGTCGGCCACAGCTTCGGCGCCATCGCGGCGCTTCGTTTCGCGCTCGACCATCCGCAGCGTGTGCACCGGCTCGTCGTCGTCGAGGCGCCGCTGCCGATCACGGCGTCGACGACCGCCGAGGTGATGCTCGCCGACGTGCGCGGCGGCGGTGGTGGCGGCGACGTCGCGGCCGACATCGCGCTGACGCCCGAGTTCATCGAGCGGCTGGTCAACGAGTCGGTCGACTCTGCGCTGTCCACGCTGCCCGAGGAACTGCAGGCGGCGTTTCGCGCCAGGGGCAGGCGAGGCCGCCGGCTGGTGTCGCGCGCGTCGGCGCTGGTGCTCGGGACGTCGATCATGACCGACCTCATGCAGGCGCCGGACATCGCCGACGACGAGCTCCGCGCGTGTCGCCGCCCGGTGCTGCTGTGCTACGGCGCGCACACGCTGCCGGTCATGACGGCAACCTGCGAACGATTGGCGTCCGTGCTGCCCGACGTCCGCGTGCGCACGTTCGACGCCGGCCACTTCCTGCCACGCGAGAAGCCAGCCGAGCTGGCGCAGGCGATCCGCGAGTTCGTCGATGGCTGACGTCGTCGCGCGCGGCGTGCGCTTCAACGTCACGACGATGGGCCACGGCGAGCCGCCGGTCGTGTTCGTGCACGGTCTGCCGCTCGACAACCTGTCGAGCTATTACATGACGCTGGCGCCGGCCGTGTCCAAGGCCAACCGCGCGATCCTCTACGACCTGCGCGGCCACGGTCGCTCCGAGCAGCCGCGCGACGGCTACACCGGCGACGACATGGCCGCCGACCTCGAAGGCATCGTCGACGCGCTCGGCATGACGGACCGGCGCGTGATCGTCGTCGGGCACAGCTTCGGCGGCTACGTCGCGCTGCGCTTCGCCGAGCGCAACGCCGACCGCGTGCGCGGACTCGCGCTGCTCGACGCGCAGTCGGGGGTGGCGGAGATCGGCGAGCGGATCGGCGCGAGCATGGCGCTCCAGGGCGAGGAGCGCGTGGCGAAGTTCAAGGAAGTGTTCGGCAACTGGCTCGCCAAGCACGCGGCGCGCGGCCACGTCGACCTGGACGATCTCGACCTCGACGCGCTCGACGCCGACGGCCGCTCGACCGCGCAGTTCGCCGGCCGGCTGGCACGCCGCAAGCGCAGTCCGACCGTGCAGTCCGCGCTGCGCCTGCGCGACGAGACCACATTCGTCAGCGACCTCGCAGCGACGACGCCGATCGCCGACGCGGTGCTGGCCGGAATCGGCTGCCCGGTTCTCGCGCTCTACGGCGAAGCGTCGGAGCTGCGTGCGGACGGCGAACGGCTCTTGCGGCTGATGCCGCGCTGCAAGCTCACGATCGTTCCCGGCTGCGCGCACGGGATCCTGTTCCACGCCACCGCGTTCGTACGCGCGGCGCTGGTCGAATGGCTCGCCGAGGTGTCCAGGTGAGCCGGTACCTGTTTGTCGTGCCGCCGTTCTTCTCGCACGTGCAGCCGACGATCGCGATCGGGCGCGAACTGGCGTCACGGGGCCACGCGGTCGCGTGGGTCGGCTACGCGCCGCTGCGGCGCGTGCTGGCGGAGGGCGCCGCGTTCTATCCGATCGCGACGAAGCACACCGACGACGTCGTGCGGCAGTTGCGAAACGCGACGGGCGCACCGTGGCTGGCCGGCATGAAGGCGCTGTTCGAGAACATCCTGGCGCCGATGGCCGTCGACATGCTTCCGGCCGTCGACGACGCGATCGCGCGCTTTTCGCCGGACGCGCTGATCGTCGACCAGCAGACGTGGGCCGGTGCGCTGGCCGCGCGCCGGCACGGACTGCCGTGGGCGACGTCGGCGACCACCGCGGCGCCGTACGACGATTCGCTGCGCAGCTATCCGAAGGTCAAGGCGTGGCTGCTCGCGCAGTTCGATGCGCTGCAGCGCGGCGCCGGGCTCGAACCGGTTCCCTGGCCCGACACGTCGCCGTCGCTGGTCATCCTGTACGCGTCGCGCGCATTCCTCGGGCCGGGTCCGGTGCTCCCGCCGCATCACCTGATGGTGGGTCCCGCGCTCGAAGGCCGGCCCGAGGCGCAGGACTTTCCGTGGCACGACCTGGCCCCCGGCCGCCGCGTGTTCGTGAGCCTGGGCACGCTGTATGCGTTCCGCGGCGAGAAGTTCTTCCGCCGGATCATCGAAGCGCTGGCCGACGCGCCCGAGCAGGTGCTGTTGCACGTGCCGGCCGAATTCAGTTTCGCGGCGCCGCGCAACTTCATCGTCCGTCCGTGGTTTCCGCTGGTGCAGCTGTATCCGCGGATCGACGCCGTCGTCACGCACGCGGGGACCACGATCCTCGAGACGTTCGCGCACGGCGTCCCCGCCGTGGCCACGCCGATCTCGCACGACCAGTTCATCTACGCGCGGTTCGCGGCCGCATCGGGCGCTGCGCGGCGCGTCTCGTTCACGCGCTCGACGCCGCAGCAGCTGCGGGAAGCCGTGTACGCGGTGCTCGACCAGCCGTCGTACCGGCTGGCGGCGCAATCGCTCCAGCAATCGTTTCGCGAAGCGGGCGGCGCAGCGGCGGCTGCGACGGCGATCGAGCGGCTCGGGTGACGGCGCATTGGCCCTGACGCGCGAGGCGGTCTGGTGGCGCAGCACGTGGAACGGCGTGCTCGCCGGCGCGTCGCGGCTGGGGTGGCGCGGCGCCGTCGTCGACGTCGACCTGCTGCTCGAGCGCGCGCGGCGCGAGGCGGACGCCGACGACTTCGGCGACCTCGAATTCCTGGAGCCGATGCGCGTGCTGGTCCGCGAGTTCGGCGAGCGCGCGCGTGCGGACGTCATCGGCCGGCAGGCGTTCGTGCAGGTCCTGCTCGGGTGCCTCGTGAACCGGCTGCGGATTCGCGCCGCGGTTCGCGCGCACCCGCAGCTCGCGCAGGTTCCGATCGTCGCGCCGCTGTTCATCGTCGGCCTGCCGCGCACCGGCACGACGCTGCTGCAGAAGCTGTTGGCCGGCTTGCCCGGCCTGCGCACGCCGCTGCGCTGGGAGACCAGCGTCGGCGCCGCGCCGCCGGCGGTGGCGACCAAGCGGCAGATCAACGCGCAGATCCGTCACGCGCGCGACGAGTCGAACGTCGTCAATGCGCTGTCCCCGAACCTCGCCAGCGCGCACGAGATCGGCGCCCGCTTGCCGGAGGAGTGCAACCCGCTGCTGATGACGTCGCTGCGCGCGCTGTTCTTCTGCCTGCTGTTCGACTGCCCCGATTACGAGGACCAGCTGTACGCGAGCGGCTTTCGCCACGCGTACGACTGGCACAAGCTGCACTTGCAGTGGCTGAGCTACGGGCAACCGGCGTCGACGTGGTCGCTGAAGGCGCCTGCGCACCTGGCGTCGCTCGACTCGCTGCTCGCCACTTATCCGGACGCGCGGATCGTCTTCATGCACCGCGATCCGGTCGAATCGGTGCCGTCCATGGGCGGGCTGTCCGCGTGCCTGCGCATGCTCGTGTCGCCGACGATCGACCGGGCGGAGATCGGCCGCGTGCTGCTGCCGACGCTGCGCCGCATGCAGGAGGCGGCGGCGACCGTGCGTGAGCGCTGGCCGGCGACGGCGCCGCGTTACCTCGACCTGCGCTACGACGACCTCGTGCGCGATCCGGCCGCGACCGTCCGCGGCGTGCTTCGCCATTTCGACCTTCCCGACGGGCCCGGCGTCGCGGCGGCGCTCGACGAGCACCTGCGCGCGAGCGCGCAGCAGCGGCCGCGCCGTCCGCATCGCTACAGCCTTCCGGAATTCGCGCTCGACGCCGGAACGATCCGTGCGTCGCTCGACCGCGAGTGCGCGTGGCTCGAAGGTGCGCGTGCGAGCGCCCCCGTCGCAGGGGAATCCTCCGCTTGACGCGCCGGGGATGAAATGACAGTCTGCGCGATCGAATTCGAGCCGCTGTCCGAGCAGCGGCGCCCGGGGAGAACCTCCGTCATGCTGACGTCGAAACTCCGTACGGTCTTCTCGGTCATGGCCGACCGATTGGGCCTGCTGTGCGCGATCCTCGGCGCGGCCGCGCAGGTCGTCGCGGGTCCGGCCCATGCGGTCGACCTGCTCAACGGCGACGAGGACTTCAAGGTTCTCGCGACGCTGGGATTCGAGCAGGCGGTCGACGGTGCGCACGCGCAGGGCAGCTACAAGAACGACTATGCGTGGTCGATGGCGTGGTTCAAGGGGAAGCTCTACGTCGGCACGGGCCGCCTGGCGGTGGACCCCGCCACCGGCCAGCCCGGTGCCGCGCAGATCTGGGCCTATACGCCGGGCGGCGCCGACGGCGCCTCCGGCACCTGGGCGCTCGCCTTTCAGTCCCCGAATTTCGTCATCGGAGGCGGACCTCGCGAGTTCGGCTATCGCTGGATGACGTCGTGCACGTTCAACGGCACCGAGTACCTGTTCATCTCGACGATCGGCACGCTGCAGGGCAATATCCTCTACACGTCGGACGGCACGAATTTCTCTCCGGTCTCGCGTAACGGGATCCCGTTCCAGAGCGTCGGCTTTCGCACGACGGTGTGCTGGACCGAGGCGAGCGGCAAGCGGATGCTGATCACGTCGCCGGTCGGAAAGGCGGGCGACGCCACGACGTTCGACTCCGACCTGTCGGACAATCCCGTCGCGCTGGCGAACGACAACCCGGCCGGCGGCGGCGGGTGGCGCAACTACAGCCCGATGCGCATGGGCGACCCCGACAACAACTCGTACTTTTCGATGGCCGCCGCGGACGGCTGGCTGTACGCCGGCGTTTCGAATCTTGTTACCGGCGCCCAGTTGTGGCGAACGCGCGGCTGCTCCAGCCAGCGGTCGAACTGCGTTCCGGACTGGATCAAGCTCATCGACCGCGGAGGCGGGCGGCCCCTCAACGGCGCCGGCGTCGTCGGCAACCAGGGATTCTCCGACATCGTCGCCTACGGCGGCGCGCTGTACATGGGCCTCAGCGCGCCCGCGATCCACCTCGACTACACGCGGGCCGAACTGTGGCGCAAGCGCGCGGACGACACGTTCGAAATCCTGATGGGCGAGCCGCGGCTGAACTTCGGGAGCAACCCCAATGCGCCGCCGACGAACCCCGCGTTCCCTTCGACGCTGCGCTGCGGACTCCCGCTGGAGGACATCGACGGCGTCGGCGGCGCCAACGACTGCCCGCCGACCTCGCGTCGCGGCGCCGGCTTCGGCATCGTCAGCAACGCTGCAGGAAAGTACCCGCTGGGCAGCCAGTTCTACGTCTGGCGTCTCTTCAATTACGCGTACCACGCCACGAACGCGCCGTTGGGCGACAACCGACTCTACGTCGGCACGCTGCAAGGCCTGGGCGACCCCCCGAACGCGCCCGGATTCGACATCCTCGCTACCACCGACGGCATCGATTACGCGACGATCTCGGACGGCGGGCTGGGCAATCCGCACCAGCAAGGGATGCGCAGCATCGCCGCGACGCCGTACGGACTCGGGGTGGGCGGAACGCATTTCGAGGTGGGTTACGCCGGCGAGGTCTACGGGTGCAACGTCTGGCTCGGCATTCCGCAACCGGACACGGTTGCGCCGGTGACGACGATCGCGTCGCCGCCGAGCCTCGACGAAGGCGCGACGATCAACGTGCGCACGACGACGTTCTCGTGGAACGGCGCCGACCTGCCGGACCCGGGGAGCCTGCCGCTGACGTACGCGACGCGGCTGGCGCCGCTGGAAGGCGCGTTTTCGTCGTTCGGCAGCGCGAAGACGAAGACGTACAGCGCGCTGCCGGACGGCACGTACACGTTTTTCGTGATCGCGAAGGACAACAACGGCAACGTGGAAGCGGCGGGTGCGGCGCCGGGGGCGGGCAACCGGCGCACGTTCACGGTGTCGGCGCCCGATCTGCCGCCGACGGTGACGATCACGCTGGCGCCGGGCAGTCCGTCGGCGGCGAACGTGAATTTCGCGTGGACCGGCAGCGACGACCTGACGCCGGCGGCGAGCCTGGTCTACGACAGCTGGCTGACGCCGCTGGAGGCGGATCCGGGCACGTTCGCGGCGGGCACCAGTCGCAGCTACGGCAATCTGGTCGACGGACCGTACACGTTCCACGTGAAGGCGAAGGACGGCGGCGGCAACGTCGGGGCGGAAGCGACGGCGAGCTTCACGGTGACGGCGCCGCCGGCGGCGCCGTCACCGGCGGCGGCCGCGCTGAACGCGCCGCGGGTGGTGCGCGTGACGTGGACCGACGTCGGCACCGAAACGCTGTACAACCTGCAGCGCTGCACGTACTCGAGCCGCGGCTGCACGTTTGCGAACGTGGCGACGAACCTGCCGGCGAACACGACGTCGTTCGACGACGCGATCGCGCCGGCGAACCCGCCGGCAAGCTACATGTATCGCGTGCAGGCGTGCAACACGACCGGCTGTTCGGCGTGGGTGACGACGGCCACCGTGTTCGTGCCCTGACCGCGTAAACGTCAGGCGCGCCGGCGTTCGACCGGCACGTGCGAGCGTGCCGCCACAGCGCTCCCAGACGCCACCGCCGCGGAAGGATCCGCGGCTTGACGCACCGTGCGTGAAATGCGACGCTGATCCATTGCGTTCGAGCCGCCCGAACAGACGGCGGTCACGTCGAGGAAGCGTTCCATGCCAATGTCATCGTCTCGTTTTGCATTCACGTTTGTCGGCCACAGGCTGCGCCTGTTCGGCGCGATTGCCGCCTTTGTCGCCCAGATGTTCGTCGCGCCGGCGCCCGCGGCCGACGTGCTGAACGGCAACGAGGACTTCAAGTTGATGGCCAGCCAGGGCTTCGAGCAGGCCGTCGACGGTCCGCACGCGCAGGGCAGCTACAAGAACGACTACGCGTGGTCGATGATGTGGTTCAAGGGCAAGCTCTACGTCGGCACCGGCCGCTTCGAAACGGACCCGGTGACCGGCCAGCCGACGGCCGGGCAGATCTGGGCCTACACGCCGGGCGGCGTCGACGGCACGAACGGAACGTGGTCGCTCGCCTTCGAGTCCCCTGCGTTCATCGTGGGAGGCGGACCGCGCGAATTCGGCTATCGCTGGATGACGAAGTGCACGTTCCGCGGCACCGAGTACCTGTTCATTTCCACGCTCGGCACCGTGCAGGGCAACATCCTGTACACGGCCGACGGCGTCACGTTCACGCCGGTCACGCAAATCGGCATTCCGTTCCAGAGCGTCGGCTTTCGCACGATGGTGTGCTGGACCGAGGCGAGCGGCAAGCAGATGCTGATCACGTCGCCAGTCGGCCAGGCGGGCGACGCCACGACGTTCGATTCGGACCGTTCCGACAATCCGATCGCACTGGCCAACGACGATCCCACCGGCATCGGCACGTGGCGCAACTACAGCCCGCTGCGGATGAACGATCCCGACAACAATGCCTTCTTCACGATGTACGCGCACAACGGCTGGCTGTACGCCGGCGTCGGCAACGAGGTGACGGGGGGCCAGCTGTGGCGCACGCGCGGGTGCTCCAGCCAGCGGTCGAACTGCCTGCCGGCCTGGTTCAAGATCATCGACCGCGGCGGCGGGCGACCTCCGAACGGCAACGGCGTCGTCGGCAACAAGGGCTTCTCCGACATGATGGCGTTCAACGGCTCGCTGTACCTGGCCGTCAGCTCGCCTGCGCTTGACGGCGACCGGATCCGCGCCGAGTTGTGGCGGTTGCGTCCCGACGACACCTTCGAAGTGCTGGTCGGCCAGCCGCGGATGGACTTCGGAACCAACGGGAACCTGCCGCCGACCAATCCGTCGTTTCCGGTCAATCTCCGATGCGGCGTCCCGCTGGAGGACATCGACGGCAGCGGCGGTGCCAACGACTGTCCGCCGACGACGCGGCGGGGCGCCGGGCTGGGCGCACCCAGCGATGCGGCCGGCGGCTATCCGCAGGGCGGGCAGTTCTATTTCTGGCGGCTGTACAACTACGCGTACGACGCGATCAACACGCCGCTGGGCGAGAACCGATTGTTCATGGGAACGTTGCAGGGCTCCGGCCGCGGCAACACGTCGCCGGCCGGCTTCGACATGCTGGCGACGGCGAACGGCGTCGACTGGGCGTACGTCACGAACGACGGCATCGGCTTTCCGCAGCAGCAGGGAATGCGCTCGATCGCCGCTACGCCGTACGGCCTGTTCGTCGGCGGCACGCACTTCCCCGGCAACAACGGCAGCGGCACCGAGATTCGCGGCGCCAACGTCTACGTCGGCATTCCGCAACCGGACACGGTTGCGCCGGTGACGACGATCGCGTCGCCGCCGAGCCTCGACGAAGGCGCGACGATCAACGTGCGCACGACGACGTTCTCGTGGAACGGCGCCGACCTGCCGGACCCGGGGAGCCTGCCGCTGACGTACGCGACGCGGCTGGCGCCGCTGGAAGGCGCGTTTTCGTCGTTCGGCAGCGCGAAGACGAAGACGTACAGCGCGCTGCCGGACGGCACGTACACGTTTTTCGTGATCGCGAAGGACAACAACGGCAACGTGGAAGCGGCGGGTGCGGCGCCGGGGGCGGGCAACCGGCGCACGTTCACGGTGTCGGCGCCCGATCTGCCGCCGACGGTGACGATCACGCTGGCGCCGGGCAGTCCGTCGGCGGCGAACGTGAATTTCGCGTGGACCGGCAGCGACGACCTGACGCCGGCGGCGAGCCTGGTCTACGACAGCTGGCTGACGCCGCTGGAGGCGGATCCGGGCACGTTCGCGGCGGGCACCAGTCGCAGCTACGGCAATCTGGTCGACGGACCGTACACGTTCCACGTGAAGGCGAAGGACGGCGGCGGCAACGTCGGGGCGGAAGCGACGGCGAGCTTCACGGTGACGGCGCCGCCGGCGGCGCCGTCACCGGCGGCGGCCGCGCTGAACGCGCCGCGGGTGGTGCGCGTGACGTGGACCGACGTCGGCACCGAAACGCTGTACAACCTGCAGCGCTGCACGTACTCGAGCCGCGGCTGCACGTTTGCGAACGTGGCGACGAACCTGCCGGCGAACACGACGTCGTTCGACGACGCGATCGCGCCGGCGAACCCGCCGGCAAGCTACATGTATCGCGTGCAGGCGTGCAACACGACCGGCTGTTCGGCGTGGGTGACGACGGCCACCGTGTTCGTGCCCTGACCGCGTAAACGTCAGGCGCGCCGGCGGCGCGCACGCGTCTCCGGCGCCGCCGCGGGCGCCGGAGCGGCGTCCTGCGGAAGGTGGCGGGCCGCGCCGCGCGTGCTGCGCCGGCGCTCGCGGACCGGGTCGACCGGCGCCCGCGGACCGGACTTCTTCTTCCTCGCGGGCGCGGCCGCGAGTGCCGCCTTGGCCGCCTCCTTCTTTTTCTTCTCCGGATTCGGCCGCCAGACGATCAGTACGCGCCCCAGATGCTGGACGGGCGCGCAATCGAGCTCGGCGCAGATGCGTGCGAGCATCGCGTCGCGGTCGTCGCGCGCTTCGCTTGCCGCGCGCACCTTGAGCAGTTCGTGCTTGGCCAGCGCGACGTCGATTTCGTGCAGCACCGGCGCGGTGAGGCCGTGCTGGCCGACGATCACGACCGGGTCGAGATGATGGGCCTTCGCGCGCAGCGCGCGGCGTTCGGTGGGCGTCAACGGTTTCATCGGCGGGAGTTTACGTGGCTTTCGATTAGTATGGCCGCGTCGTCGCCAACCCGGTCCCCATGGCAAGCCCGCTCAATCCGTCGAAGAAGAAGCACCGGTTCGGCAAGGCCTGGATGCAGGAGCACGTCAACGACCCGTACGTGCAGGAGGCGCAGCGGCGCGGCTACCGGTCGCGCGCCGCGTTCAAACTGATCGAGCTCGACGAGCGGGACCGCCTGCTGCGGCCGGGCATGACGGTCGTGGACCTGGGCGCCGCGCCCGGCAGCTGGACGCAGGTTCTGCGCGAGCGGCTGGGAAAGGGAGGGCGGATCGTCGCCGTCGACGTGCTGCCCATGGACCCGGTGGCCGGCGTCACGTTCGTACAGGCCGATTTCCGGGAGGACGAGGGGCTCGCGGCCGTCCTGCAGGCGCTGGCCGGCGCGCCGGTCGACCTTGTAGTCTCGGACATGGCCCCCAATCTCTCGGGTATCGATCCCGTCGACCAGGCGCGCAGCGTGCACCTGGCCGAACTGGCACTGGAGTTCGCCGCCGGACATCTGCGGCAGGGCGGCGACCTGGTGGTCAAGGTCTTCCAGGGCGCGGGGTTGCCGGAATTGACGCGGGCGATCGGCGCCCGGTTCGCCAAGACCCATGTCCGCAAGCCGAAATCCTCACGCGACCGCAGCCGGGAGACTTTCGTCGTCGGCAAGGGCTTCGCCGGCTGACGTCCCGGCGGTCCGGCGGGCCGGGGACGGCCGGTCGTCGATTTGGCTTGAATCCTGCTTCGAATCCGCTGTCGAAGCTGGTTCGGGGCGCGGCAAGGGGTAAAATCTCACTTTCGGCCGGTCGCGCGTAGCGTCGCATCGGTTTCCGGTTCGCGGACCGCCGGTTTGGAACGGCCCGCAAGGAGCCTTGTTTGAACAATTTGCTCAAGAACATCGGCATCTGGCTCGTCATCGGGCTGGTGGTGCTCACCGTCGTCAAGCAGTTCGATTCCCGGCAGACCAGCCGCGATTCGGTCCCCTATTCCGAATTCATGGACGCGGCCAAGGGCGGCAAGGTCACGTCGGCCACCGTCGAGGGCCGGACCATCAAGTGGGTCAACACCGACAACAAGCGGTTCACGACCTACAGCCCCGGCGACATATGGATGGTCGGCGACCTGGTCAAGTACGGCGTCAAGGTCGAGGCCAAGCCCGAGGAGGAGCAGTCGTTCCTCGCGCAGATCTTCATCTCGTGGTTCCCGATGCTGCTGCTGATCGGCGTGTGGATCTTCTTCATGCGCCAGATGCAGGGAGGCGGTCGCGGCGGCGCGTTCAGTTTCGGCAAGAGCAAGGCGCGCATGCTCGACGAGGCGAACAACTCGATCACGTTCGCCGACGTCGCCGGCTGCGACGAGGCGAAGGAGGAGGTCGCGGAACTGGTCGAGTTCCTGCGCGACCCGTCGAAATTCCAGAAGCTGGGTGGGCGGATCCCGCGCGGCGTGCTGATGGTCGGCAGCCCGGGCACCGGCAAGACGCTGCTCGCCAAGGCGATCGCCGGCGAGGCGAAGGTGCCGTTCTTCTCGATCTCGGGCTCCGACTTCGTCGAGATGTTCGTCGGCGTGGGCGCCGCGCGCGTGCGCGACATGTTCGAGCAGGCGAAGAAGAACGCGCCGTGCATCGTGTTCATCGACGAGATCGACGCGGTCGGCCGCCAGCGCGGCGCGGGCCTGGGCGGCGGCAACGACGAGCGCGAGCAGACGCTGAACCAGCTGCTGGTCGAGATGGACGGCTTCGAAGGCAACGCGGGCGTGATCGTCATCGCAGCGACCAACCGGCCCGACGTGCTGGACCCGGCGCTGATGCGCCCGGGCCGCTTCGACCGCCAGGTCGTGGTGCCGTTGCCGGACATCCGGGGACGCGAGCAGATCCTGCTGGTCCACATGCGCAAGGTGCCGATGTCGCCGGACGTCAAGGCGGACATCATCGCGCGCGGTACGCCGGGCATGTCGGGCGCGGACCTGGCCAACCTCGTCAACGAGGCGGCGCTGTTCGCCGCGCGGTCGAACAAGCGGCTCGTCGACATGTACGACTTCGAGCGCGCGAAGGACAAGATCATCATGGGCGCCGAGCGGCGCTCGATCGTGATGCCGGAGGAGGAGCGTCGCAACACCGCCTACCACGAGTCGGGCCACGCGATCGTCGCCAAGCTGCTGCCCAAGACGGATCCGGTGCACAAGGTCACGATCATCCCGCGCGGACGCGCGCTCGGCGTGACGATGCAGCTGCCGACGCAGGATCGCTACAGCATGGACCGCAATCACATGCTGAACATGATCGCCGTGCTGTTCGGCGGGCGCATCGCCGAAGAGCTGTTCATGAACCAGACGACGACCGGCGCGTCGAACTACTTCGAGCGTGCGACGGAGATCGCGCGCAGCATGGTCACGCGCTACGGCATGTCCGACGAGATGGGCCCGATGGTCTACGGCGAGAACGAGGGCGAGATCTTCCTCGGCCGCTCGGTGACCACGCAGAAGAACGTGTCGGAGTCGACGATGCAGAAGGTCGACGAGGAGATCCGCAAAATCATCGACTCGCAGTACGCGGTCGCGCGCAAGCTCCTCGAGGACAATCGCGACAAGGTCGAGGTGATGGCGAAGGCACTGCTCGAGATGGAAACGATCGACGCCGATCAGATCGACGACATCATGGCGGGCCGGCCGATCCGTCCGCCGCGGCCCACGCAGCCGTCGTCGGGTCCGACGTCGGGCGGCAGCACGCCGAGCCCGGACCCGGCTCCGTCCGCGAATCCCGCGTAGAAAACTTCTAGTGGGCCCGGGCCGGCGCAGCCGGCCCGTCTTTCAAGTGTGATCCTGCATTGCGGACCTCATACGCTGGGCCTTGAACGGCCCAGGGTGATGGGCATCCTCAACGTAACCCCCGACTCGTTCGCCGACGTCGGCGCGCACTTCGACCGCGAGCGCGCGCTCGACCACGCACGGCGGATGCGCGAAGAGGGCGCCGACATCATCGACGTCGGCGGCGAATCGACGCGCCCGGGCGCGCCACCGGTGTCCGAGCGCGACGAACTCGAGCGGGTCGTGCCGGTGATCGAACGGCTCGCGTCCGAGGGCGCGCTCGTCAGCGTGGACACGATGAAGCCCGCGGTGATGCGCGCGGCCACTGCCTCCGGCGCGGCGATGATCAACGACGTGCGCGCGTTGACCGCGCGCGGCGCGCTGGAAGCTGCGCTCGAGGCCGGCGTCGGCGTGTGCCTGATGCACATGCAGGGCGAGCCGCGGACGATGCAGGCCGACCCACGCTACGACGACGTCGTGCGCGAGGTCCGCGATTATCTGGTGCAGCGTGCGCTGACCTGCGAGGCCGCGGGGATCGCGCGCGACCGCATCGTCATCGATCCCGGATTCGGCTTCGGCAAGACGGTGGCGCATAATCTGGCGCTGGCGCGCGGCATCCCCGTGCTGGTGGCCACCGGCTATCCGGTGCTCGCGGGGCTCTCGCGCAAGGCGACGATCGGCGCGCTCACCGGCCGCGACGCGGCCGGGCGGCTCGCGGGCAGCCTCGCCGCCGCGCTCGCGGCAGTGGCGCGCGGCGCGCGGATCCTGCGCGTCCACGACGTCGGCGAAACCGTCGACGCACTGAAGGTCTGGCTGGCGGTGGAAGGCGACGAGGCGAATCGATAGCATGCAGCGCAGATACTTCGGCACGGATGGCATACGCGGCCGCGTCGGCGAGCCGCCGATCACGCCCGACCTCGTGCTGAAGCTGGGCTTCGCGGCCGGCCGCACGCTCGCGTCGCAGGAGTCGGCGAGGCGCGGCGACCGCCCGGGCGTCCTCATCGGCAAGGACACGCGCATTTCCGGCTACCTGCTCGAAGCGGCGCTGGAGGCCGGGCTGTCCGCGGCGGGCGTGGACGTCTACCTGTGCGGTCCGCTGCCGACGCCAGGCATCGCGTACCTGACGCGCGCGCTGCGGCTTTCGGCGGGCATCGTGATCAGCGCGTCGCACAATCCGTTCGACGACAACGGCATCAAGTTCTTCTCGGCCGGCGGCACCAAGCTGCCCGACGAAGTCGAGGCGGCGATCGAACGGCAGATGGACGAGCCGCTGGCGTGCGTGTCGTCGTCGGCGCTCGGCCGCGCGCGTCGCGTCGACGACGCAGCCGGCCGCTACGTCGAGTTCTGCAAGAGCACGTTCCCGACCGAGCTCGACCTGCACGGCTGGCGAATCGTCGTCGACTGCGCGAACGGCGCCGGCTACCACGTGGCGCCGCCGGTGTTCCACGAGCTCGGCGCGGACGTGATCGCCATCGGCGACGAGCCCGACGGCTTCAACATCAATGCCGGCGCGGGCGCCACGAATCCGCAATTCCTCGCCGATGCCGTGCGCATGCACAAGGCGGACCTGGGGCTGGCGCTCGACGGCGACGGCGACCGGCTGGTGATGGCGGACAGCGACGGCCGGCTGTACGACGGCGACCAGCTGCTGTACGTGATCGCGACCGACTACCGGCGCCGGCACGTCGTCAACGGCGGCGTGGTCGGCACGCTGATGAGCAACCTGGGCTTCGAGCAGGCGTTGTCGCGCGAGGGCATTCCGCTGGCGCGCGCCAACGTCGGCGACCGTTACGTGCTCGAGAAGCTGCGCGCGCAGGGCTGGCTGCTCGGCGGCGAGAACTCCGGACACATCATCTGCCTGGACAAGCACACGACCGGCGACGCGATCGTCGCGGCGCTGGCGGTGCTGCGCGCGCTCATCGAGCGGCGCCATACGCTCGCGCAGGCGACGGCGGCCGTCACGATGTTTCCGCAGCGGCTGATCAACGTGCCGGTCCGCCGCGGCTTCGCGTGGCAGGACGACCCGGCCGTCGCGCGCGCGGAACGCGACGCCGTCGCGTCGCTCGGCGATGCCGGCCGCGTTCTGCTGCGCCCGTCGGGGACGGAGCCCGTCCTGCGCGTGATGGTGGAAGCGCGCGACGCGGCGCTCGCGGACTCGCACGCGCAATCGCTGGCGGAAACGATCGCCAGGTCCGCCGGCGCGCCGCTTTAGCCCTCGGCGGTCGCGGCGGCTCCGCTAGCCGTTCGCGCGGCAGCGGGCACCCTTCCCGGGAAAACAAGGGGTCGCGGACAGCGCCCGTGACGCACCCGGTGTGCTTGTCGCAGCCGATCTTGTGGGGGAGGGAATCGGTTGCGGGAAGTACGGGGGGAGCGGGTGGCCACGGGCGCTGCCGCGGTGGAGCGGAACGTGTGAACGGGTCGTCGTCGCGATGTGCGTTGGACGCGACGACCGGGTCCGAGTTCACGGCGAATGCGCAGAAACGGTGGAATCGCACCGCGCAATTGATTATCGTGCGCGGTAGCCGCACAACGCCCCGGTTCAGGAGCCGCCGATGATCGACACGCAAACCGCAGCCTCCGCCGACCGCCGCCGCCTGTTGCAGGGGCTGGCAGCCTTGGTCGCATCGGGCGCGGTGCCGGCCGCCTTCGCGCAAGGCGCGCCGGCCCTGTCCGCCGCCGGCTTCTCGGCGATGGCGAAGACGCTCGCCGGCTACGCGTTCGGCGACCAGGCCGTCGCCACCGCGATGCTGCGGGCGCTTGCCTCGGCGATCGGTGCGGCGAGCCTTTCGAAGATCGCCGATCTCGCGTCGGCGATCGCGCCCGACCAGCTGTCGGCCGAGCTCAAGGTCGCCGGCCTCGACAAGGCGGCGGCCACCGTGGTGACCGCGCTGTTCGCGGGCGTCGTCGAGACGCCGAAAGGGCCGGTCGTCATCACGTACGACAGTGCGCTCGCGTGGCAGGCGGTGCCGTGGACCAAGCCGAACGCCGAGTGCGGCGGCCTCACCAACTACTGGGCGCAGGCGCCGAAGCAATCATGAGCCACGTCCTCACCGCGGACGTCGTCATCGTCGGATCGGGCGTGGCCGGCGCGATCACCGGGTGGTCGCTCGCGCGGAGCGGCGCCAAGGTCCTGATCCTCGAAGCCGGTCCGCGCGTGGACCGCGCGAAGGCGGTCGTGCAGTTCCGCAACTCGCCGACCAAGGGCCCGAATTCGCCGTATCCGTCGAATCCGAAGGTGCCGCAGCCGGATTCCGACGACATCGGCGCCTATTACGTGCAGGCGGGGCCGACGATCTTCCGCGGCCTGCAGGCGAAGGTCGTCGGCGGCACGACGTGGCACTGGGGCGGCCTGACGCTGCGCTACCGGCCGAACGATTTCGTGCTGAAGTCGAAATTCGGCGTGGGCGTGGACTGGCCGCTCGCGTACGCCGATCTCGAACCGTGGTACGCGGAAGCCGAAAACCAGATCGGCGTGGCCGGTCCGACCGACTACGACTGGGGATCGCCGCGATCGACGCCGTACCCGATGCCGCCGATCGCGCCCACGTATCTCGACACGGTCTTCGGCGCGGCGTGCTCGAAGGTGGGATTGACGCTCGCGCCGTTTCCGCACGGCCGCAACTCGGTCGGCCGCGACGACCGCCCGCCATGTTGCGGCAACGCGTCGTGCGTGCCGATCTGCCCGATCGGCGCCAAGTACGACGCGTCGGTGCACGTCGCGAAGGCTGAAAGCCAGGGCGCGCGCGTCGAGCCGCTGTCGATCGCGCACGAGATCGTCGTCGGCGCCGATCGCCGCGTGACGGCGATCCGGTTCAAGAAGCCCGACGGCAGCGTGCACGAGGCGCGCGGCAAGATCTTCGTGATCGCCGCGCATGCGATCGAAACGCCGAAGCTGCTGCTGATGTCGCGCGCGCCGGGCGCCGCGTACACGGTCGCCAACAGCAGCGACCAGGTCGGCCGCAACCTGCTGACGCAGCTCGACGCCGGCATGATGGGGCTGACACAGCAGCCGATCTATCCTTATCGCGGTCCGGTCGAGACGTCGGGCATCCGCGAACTGCGCGACGGCGACTTCCGCAACCTGTACGGCGCGTCGGGCACGTCGCCGTCGAACGAAGGCTGGTGGCGCGCGGTCGGCCCGATGAAGCTCGCGGAGAAGTTCGCGACGCAGGGCATGCGCGGCGCGGCGCTCGGCCGCGCGATAAGCGACCACATGTCGCGCGAAATCGCGATGGGGCCCTCGGTCGAGTGCCTTCCGGACCCGAACAACCGCGTGACGCTCGCGCACGGCTATCCGGATCCGCTCGGCGCGCCGCGCCCGCGCATCGCATTCAAGTTCGGCGAGTACGAGCTGGCCGGAATGAAGGTCGCGATGGACTACGTGCTCGGTATCATGAACGCGCTCGGCGCCACCGACGTGCAATCGGTCGGGCCGGTGACCGACGGCGCCGTGATGGGCGGCACGTGCCGGATGGGCGACGACCCGAAGACCTCGGTCGTCGACCGCAACCTGCGCACGCACGACCATCCGAACCTGTACCTGATCGGGTCGTCGACGTTCCCGACGATCACCGCGTCGCCGCCGACGCTGACGATCGCCGCGTTCGCGCTGCGCGCCGGCTTGCAGATCCGCACCGACCTCGGCGGCTGAAGCGCGCCGCGTATAATTCCCGGATGGTTGCGGTGCTGCACGCCGCGCCGCAAGCCGCCGCGCCGCAGGCGGTTGCCGCGTGGCTGGAAACCCTCGTTCCCGTCTACTCGGCCGACGAGCGCGCGTCGCTCGCCGCCGCGTTCGAGTACGCGCGGACGCGCACCGGCGACGCCGCGATGGCCGACGGCGAGCCGGCGCTGGATCGCGCGCTCGGCACCGCGACGATCCTGGGCGGATTGAAGCTCGACGCCGATTCGCTGCGCGCCGCGCTGCTGCTCGGCCTGCCGGTGGCCGGCGCGTTCGACGCCGAAGAGGTCGAGAAGCGCTTCGGCGCCGACGTCGCCACGCTCGTTGCCGGCGTGGCGCGGATGGGCGGCATCCGCGCGGTTCCGGACTCCGGCAGCAAGGAGGAACGCGCGGCGCAGGCCGAGAACCTGCGCAAGATGCTGCTCGCGATGGTCGAGGACATCCGCGTCGTGCTGATCAAGCTCGCCGAGCGCACGCACGCGCTGCGCACGCTGGTCGTGCAGGACACGCCGATGCGAAGGCAGGTGGCGCGCGAGGTGCTCGACCTGTTCGCGCCGCTCGCCAACCGCCTCGGCGTCTGGCAGCTGAAATGGGAGCTCGAGGACCTGAGCCTGCGAGCGCTGGAACCGGCGACGTACAAGGCGATCGCACAGATGCTCGACGAGCGGCGCCTGGATCGCGAGCGCTACATCGCCGACGTGGTCGACACGCTGAGGCGCGAGCTTGCGGAGGCGGGAATCGCCGCCGACATCAGCGGCCGCCCGAAGCACATCTACAGCATCTACAGCAAGATGCAGCGCAAGCAGTCGGGCATCGAGTCGCTGTACGACATCCGCGCGGTGCGCATCCTGGTCGACTCGGTCAAGGACTGCTACACGGCGCTCGGCCTCGTCCATCACCGGTGGACGCCGCTCGCGCGCGAGTTCGACGACTACATCGCCAAGCCGAAGGCGAACAACTACCGGTCGCTGCACACGGCGGTGATCGGCCCCGAGGGCAAGCCGCTCGAGGTGCAGATCCGCACGCGCGAGATGCACCAGCATTCCGAGTACGGGGTCGCCGCGCACTGGCGGTACAAGGAGTCCGGCGCCAAGGGCACGCGCCACGACCCCGGCTTCGACGAGAAAATCGCGTGGCTGCGGCAGGTGCTCGACTGGAAGGACGCGGTCACCGACTCCGGCGAATGGCTGTCGGCGTTCAAGGAGAGCCTGTTCACCGACTCGATCTACGTGCTGACGCCGCAGGGCAAGGTGATCGACCTGCCGCGCGGCGCGACGCCGGTCGACTTCGCGTACTCGGTGCACACGGGTCTCGGCCACCGCTGCCGCGGCGCGAAGGTCGACGGCCAGATGGTGCCGCTCAACTATCGGCTGAACAACGGCCAGCAGGTCGAGATCGTTGCCGCGAAGCAGGGCGGTCCGTCGCGCGACTGGCTGAACGCCGAGCTGGGCTACGTGCACGGCAATCGCGCGCGCGCGAAGGTGCGCCAGTGGTTCAAGGCGCAGCAGCACGACGAGACGGTCGCGCAAGGCCGCGCACTGGTCGAGCGCGAACTCGCGAGGCTCGGGCAGACGGCGCTCAAGCTCGACGCCGTCGCGGCAAAGGCCGGCTTCGACAAGACCGAGGAATTCTTCGCCGCATTCGCGCGCGACGACATCAACTCGCGCCAGGTGCAGACGGCGATCCAGGCGGTCGCGCAGCCGGGCGTCGTGGCGGCTTCCGCCGAGCCGGAAGTGGCGATGCGCCGCAGCCAGGCCGCCGGCTCGGGCAGCGGCATCCTGGTCGTCGGCGTCGACCGCCTGCTGACCGGCCTCGCGCGCTGCTGCAAGCCGGCGCCGCCCGATCCGATCGTCGGCTTCGTCACGCGCGGCAAGGGCGTGACGATCCACCGCGCCGCGTGCAGCAACGTCGCGCGGATGCGCGCGCAACAGCCGGAGCGGCTGATCGACGCCGATTGGGGTACGCCGCGCGACGAGGTGTTCCCGGTCGACATCGTCGTCGAGGCGATGGACCGGCAGGGCCTGCTGCGCGACATCTCGGAAGTGCTGTCGCGCGAGAAGATCAACGTCACGGCCGCCAACACGCTGACGAAGAACATGCATTCGCGAATGGCGTTCACGCTCGAGGTGCGCAGCCTCGATGCACTGAAGCGCGCGCTGGAGCTCGTGCGCGACGTGAAGGGCGTGCTCAGCGCCGGTCGACGCTAGCTTCGCAGCGGGATTTTCTGCAGCCCGGCGACGAGCTCGCCGACCGTCGCCGGCGCAAAGCCGTCCGGCAGCTTCGGGTAATGCGCGACGAGCCAGGTCTCGAACGTCGCGCGCTGGTGGAAGCCCGCGTGCGGGCTCATGTCCCACAGCAGGTCCAGCGGATCGTCGAGACGCAGCCGGCCCGCGTCGACTTCGAGCGCGGCGCCCAGCGCGCGCAGCACGTCGCGCGTCGTGCGCGGATCGAGCGTGTAGCGGTCGGCGCGCTCGGCGCGGATCGCGTCGGCGTCGAGGATCGGGCGCGCGCCGATCGCGCGCGCCAGCGGGCTCCTGCGGCTGCGCATCCACGCGAAGCCGATGGCCAGCAGGACCGCGACGACGAAGGCGAACGTGCCCATGGCCGGCTACCGGCGCTCCTCCATCAGCGCGAGCTGGTTGCCGTCCGGATCCTTGAAGAAGCACATCCACAGCTCGTGGTCGGGCATCTTCGCGATGAGGTGCGGCGCTTCGTCGAAGCGCACGCCGCGTCGCTCGAGCGTCGCGTGCGCGTCGTCGATGTCGTCGGTGCGGAAGTAGAGGCAGCTGCCGCCGGCTCCGTTGCGCTCGCCCTCGCCGGCGCCCAGCATGAGACGCACGCCGGCGAGATCGAAGAACACGAGGTCGCCGAAGCGGAACAGCAACGGCAACCCGAGCGCGTCGGCGTAGAACGCGTTCGCGCGGTCGGCGTCGGCGATCGGCAACGCGATCTGCCCGAGGGCGGCGAGCGGCTTCATGGCGGGACTCCGGCGGGTGGCCGCGCTGCGGGCGGCGACGGCCCGCATGTTACTGCGGCCGCGGCGCGGATGCCGCTCCCCGCGCCGGTCAGGCGGCGACCGTCTGCGTCGCCGGCGCCGAAGCCCACACGTGATGCAGGACGTCGAGCAGCGCCCGGATTTCCGGGTCGTTCTCGCGCTGCTTCAGGTGCAGGAACTGGAGCGAAGTTTCCAGCCGCACGCGGTTCCACAGCACCACCTCGCCTGCCGCCGCGGCTTCGAGCGCTAAGTCTTCGCGCATCAGCGACACGCCGCCGCCGGCCACGACGAGCGAACGGATCACCGCCTCGTTGTCGGCCTCGACGCTCGTGACGGGCGAACTGCCGCGCTCCGCGAACAGCTGGTCGGCGAGCGTATGAAGCGTGCTGATCGTCGGCGACAGGATCCACGGCATCGCGACGATCTCGTCCCACGACGCGTGGCGCACGCGGTCGCCCCAGGTCGCGGGCGCGACGACGCGGTACGCGTAGTCGAGCAGCGGCACCGCGGTCACGTCCGGGTGCGTGAGGCTGCCATAGTAGAAGCTAGCGTCGAGCGTGCCGTCGCGCACCTTCTCGAACGCGGCGCCCGAGACCTCGTGATGGATCTCGATCTCGAGCAGCGGGTGCTGCTCGATCGCCTGCGCGAGGAAGTCGCCGACGCGCGTGAAGTCGGGATCGGAAACCGTGCCGACGCGGGCACGGCCGGCCACCTCGCCCTGGATGGCGCGGGCGCGGCTGCGCAGCGCCTGCGCGGCGGCGATGACCTTCTCCGCGGCAGGCAGCAGCTTCCGGCCCGCCGTCGTCAGCTGCATGCCGCTCGACACGCGTTCGAACAGCGCCACACCCAGCTCGTCCTCCAGCGCCTTGATCTGCGCGCTGACCGCCGGCTGGCTGATGTGCAGCTTTTCCGCCGCGCGGGTCAGGTGACCCACTTCGGCGACGGCCGCGAAACTGCGTAGCTGGTAGAGCTCCATTGGACTCCGAAGGATCTCGCCCAAAGACTCATTTTACGCGAAATGTTGCGTTGCATCAAATAGTTCCGTCGCCATAATTGTAGCGAATGACGTTGATCCAAAGGAACGATTTGCGGCCAAGCCTCCGCGTACCTATCCTGTCATTGTGCGATGCACCAAGATTGCACGCTGCAGGGAATGCCCACAAGGCAAATATGGAGATTCGGCAATGAACAACGTCAACCATGCCTTCCCCGAGCATAGCGTTATCGGGACGTGTATCAAGCTCGCGCATGCAACGTTCTACGATGCGCTGCCGTCGAACGCGGCCCATCTTGCGCCGGCGGCCCCCGTCACGATCCCGGGCACCAAGCGGACGCCGCCGCTCGGCGTGCTGCAACGCTGGGCCGAGGCGTTCGATCGTTGGTCGTACAAGCAGACGATGAAGGAACGCGAAGCGTACCTGGCGCAGTCGCAGGACATCTTCGAACTCGAGGCACGGCTGCGCCACATGGACGGCCGTCCGTACTACTGAGCTAGATCTTCAGCGCGACGCCGTAGCCGGTGAGTTCCAGGTAGCCGCGCCCGACGGCGCGGCCGCCGGCGAGCGCGCGCACCGCGCCTTCCCAGTACACGGTGCCGACACTCGCGCGCGAGTCGAGCTCCGCATCGTCCTGCAGCGGCTCCAGGTCCAGCGCAAGCGGGCCCGCCGTTACGCGGAACGCAACCGGGTATCGAATGCCGGTGCGCGGCGATCGCCAGTTCCGCAATTCGTCGAACCGGACTTCGTCGGGGCCGAACGTGCGAACGCTGCCCGTCGCATCGCGCCACGTGCCCCCGGCCCACTGGGCGCTGCCGTCCTTCGCGCGGATGCGAAACGCCATCAGCGCGCCGCCGTCGTCGAGGTTGACGCCGATCCAGTCCCAGCCCTGCGCGTCGGGTCCTAGGTATTCGCTGGACCACTCGTGGTCGAGCCACGCGGTGCCGGTCACCCGGTGCGCGCGCTGGTCGATCTGCAGCGACCCGGCGACCGCGAGCTGCGGCCGGCTGTAGTAGTAGCTCGCCTGCGCCGGGCGCGGACCCTTGCGGCTCACGCCCCGATCGCCTTGCAGCAGCACCGGGCCGTTCGCGGCGAACGTCAACGCGAACGCGAAGTCGCGCGCGACGACGTCCGCCGTGTACGTGTCGCCTTGGAGCCGCAGCGACCAGTCGCCGATGCGCACGTCGGTCGTTGCCTCGGACGCCGACGCGAGGTCGAATCCCGCGCGCGCCGCGCGCTGGTCGTGGCGCAGCCGGCCCGCGGCGGGATCGGTTACCGCGGCGTGCGCGAACAGCAGCTGCGTGGGCGCGAAGCGGCTGCGACTCTGCTCGGCCACGCCCGGCCGCGAGCGGAAGAACGTGACCTGGATGCCCAGATCGCGACCGCCGCCGTCGCGCACCCAGCCGGTGACGTACCACCATTCGGTGCGGAACTGCGGATGGCTGCCGTGATCGCGCGGAAACGACAGCGTCGTCCCGGCGACGACCGGCGGATACGCGACGTCGGCGCGCGCGGCCGGCGCCGCGGCCAGCAGCGATGCGAGCAGGAATTCCCGGCGCTTCACGGCGCGGTCGCCTTGTTCACCAGTCGTCCTTCACCGCGCGGATCACGTCGCGTCCCATCGCGGCGCGTGCGCTCGCGATCGTCGTGGCGACGGCGAGCGCCAGCAGCACCAGCACCAGCGCCGCGAGCGACAGCCACGGCAGGTGGACGCTCATCCCCCAGTGAAACGACTGGCGGTTGACGACGTGGACGAGGATCAGGCTCATCAGGAAGCCGAGCGCGATGCCGACGGCCACGCCGATGGCGCTGACTACGAAGCCCTCGGTCGCGAGCATCGCGCCGACCTGTCGCCGCGTCATGCCGAGGTGGCGCAGCATGCCGAACTCGCGGCGGCGCGCGAGCACCAGCGCACCGATCGACGACGACAGGCCGACCAGGCCGATGACGACCGCCGCTGCGAGCAACGCATACGTGACGGCGAACGTGCGGTCGAACACGCGCAGCGACAGCGTGCGGATCTCGCCGGACGTGGTCACCGTGAACTGCGCCGCCTCGGGCATCGTCGCCTCGAGCCGTTCGCGGAACTGCACGGCCGAGACGCCGGGCGCGAGCCACAGCGCGGCGTCGGTGGCGCCTGTGTCCCCGGACATCTTCGCGTAGACGTCGCGGTCGACGACCAGCGCGCCCTGCTGGCGCGCGTAGTCGCGCCACACGCCGGCGACGACGAACGTCCGCATCCGGCCGGCAATCGGGATGGCCAATTTAGCGCCGGGTTGCGTGCCGAACAGGTCGACGACCGCTTCGCTGACCCATACCGACGGATTGCCGCCGGCAGCCGCGCTGACCGCGCCGCCGACCAGCGGCAGCACCGACGCCGGATCGTCGCGGGGAAGATCGCGCGCCAGCAGCGCGACCCGCGGCGCTCCCTCGGCCAGCAGCACCGATTGCACGCGCAGGAACGCGCTGTGCGCCACGCCGTCGACGGCGGCCAGCGCCCGCTGCTCGCGCTCGGAAAAATACGCGCTGTCGCCGGCCGCCGCGGCCCGCACGTATACGTCGGCGGGCAGGATGCGTACGAGCCAGTCGTCGAGCGATTGCCGGAACGACGCGATCATGATCGCCATCGATGCCATCAGCGACACGCTGGCGACGATCGTCGCGAGACTTACGCTCGCCTGTCCCGGCGCGCCGCGCAGCTGGTCGAGCGCCAGCGCGGCCGGCAGCGACGGCGGTCGCGGCACGCGTGCGGTGAGCGCGGCGGCCATTCGCGGCAGCAACAGCAGCGTGCCGAACAGCAACAGCGCGATCGCCGCGTAGCCGGCCAGCGGCAGCCCGAAGACAGGCGGCAGGAATGCCATCGCCGCGCCGAGTGCCAGCAGCGCCAGCCCCGGCGTCGCCGAGCGCAGGCGCGCGAAAGCCTGCTCGATGTCGCCAGCCTTCAGTGCCCGC
This sequence comes from Burkholderiales bacterium, assembly GCA_046347755.1. Classification (GTDB taxonomy): domain Bacteria; phylum Pseudomonadota; class Gammaproteobacteria; order Burkholderiales; family Casimicrobiaceae; genus VBCG01. The sequence continues at coordinate 1,048,260 of JAXMFM010000003.1, forward strand.
GCGGGCATCGCGTTCGCCGCCTCGCGCGCAGGCAGGTAGCTGCCGGCGACGGCCACCGCGATGCCCAGCGCACCGAAGGTCGCGGCCGCCTGCGGCTCGAAAGCGACGCCGGGGGCGACGCCGCGAAAGAATCCGGCGCCGAGATCGGCGCCGAAGACGCGCAGCACGAGGTCGGCCAGCGCGTAGCCGGCGCCGAGTCCCACGAGGGAGCCGAGCAGCCCGACGAGCGCGCCTTCGCCGACCAGCAGCGCGGCGAGCGTGCCGCGGGTCATCCCGAGCGCGCGCAGCAGCGCGAACTGCGTGCGCCGGCGGACGATCGACAGCGCCTGCGTGGAAAAGACGAGCAGGCCGCCGGTGAACAGGGCGACCAGCGCGAGCACGTTGAGATTCACGCGGTACGAGCGAGACAGGCGCGCGGTGAGCGCGGCATTGTCGTCGGGCGACGCGATCGTCACGCCGGCCGGCAGCGACGACGCAAGCCGCGCGCGCAGCGTCGCGACGGACACGCCAGGGCGCACGCGCAGGTCGACGCGCGACACGCGTCCGTCGCGCGCGAACGCGTCCTGCGCCGCCGCGATGTCCATCACGGCGTAGCGCTCGCCCGCGGGCGCCTGCGCCAGGCCGGCCACGGCCAGCGGTATCGCCGTCACGCCGGACTGGACCGCAAGCGTGTCACCGGCGCGCACGCCGAGCCACGCGGCGGCCGCCGGGCTGACGAACAGCGTCGCCGGACGCAGCACGGCCAGCGGATCGTCGGCCGCGCCGACCAGCGCCGGCGTCACCGCCGCCGCGCGGAATGCATCGACGCCGTAGACGCGCAGCGCGTCGTCGCGGCCGACGATCCGTGCGTCGACTTCGACCACCGGGCTCGCGACGGCGACGTCGGGGTCGCGGGCGAGCGCCGGGTAGACGTCTTCGGCGAAGCCCCCCCGCGGTCCGCGCACTTCGAGGTCCGCGGTCCCGGACATCGCCTTCAGGCCGCCGGTGAACTCGCCGATCGCGGCGTCGTTGATCAGCGCGACGGCAAAGCCCAGCGCCACGCCGAGCGCGATCGCGAGTACCGAAAGCGCGAGGCGCCCGCGGTTGCGGCCCAGCGCGTCGCCGAGCACCGCGTGAACCGTCGCCAGCATCGCAACCATCAGTCCTCGACGTCGGCGACGCCGCCTGCGGTCAGCGCGACGATGCGATCGGCGTGCGCCGCCGCCGCGTGCGAATGCGTGACCAGCACGGCGGTCGCGCCCTCGGCGTGCACGCAGTCGCGCAGCAGCGCGATCACGCCGGCCGCGCTTTCCGGATCGAGGTTGCCGGTGGGCTCGTCGGCGAGCACGACGGCGGGGCGGTGCACGAGCGCGCGCGCGATCGCCGTCCGCTGCAATTCCCCGCCCGACAATTCGCGCGGCATGCTCGCCGCGCGGTCGGCCAGCCCGACGGACGCCAGCATCGCCTGCACGCGGTCGTGCGCGGCGTCGCCGGCGCGGCCCTGCAGCGACAGCGGCAGCGCGACGTTCTGCGCGACGGTCAGGTACGGCAGCACGTGGAACGCCTGGAACACGAAACCGATGCGCTCCCGGCGGAACACCGTCAGCGCGTCGTCGTCGAGCGCGTCGAGCGCGACGCCGGCGACCATCACCGACCCCGCATCGGCGCGCTCCAGCCCCGCGATGATGTTGAGCACGGTGGACTTGCCGACGCCGGATTCGCCGACGAGCGCGACCAATTGGCGCGGCGCGATCGCGAGCGAGACGTCGCGGAGCACGACGCGCGGCCGCGGCCCGGGGAACGCCTTGGTGACGTGTTCGAGGCGGATCACGCCGAAGAGGCGCCGGCGCGACGCTAAGGCCGCGCGCGGGCGATGCCGGCGACCGCCGCCGCGTATCCGGCGTCGAGCTTCTCCGGGGAGTCTGCATCGACGCCCAGGTCCTTGACCCGGCCATCGGACAGTCCGTAGATCCAGCCGTGCAGCGTTAGCGACTGTCCGCGCGCCCACGCGTCCTGCACGATCGTCGTCCGCGCGACGTGATGGACCTGCTCGATCACGTTGAGCTCGCACAGGCGATCGACGATGGTCGCCTCGTCGGAGAGCGTCCGCATGAACGCGGCGTGCCGCTCGGCGACGTCCTGCACGTGCCGCAGCCAGTTGTCGATCAGGCCGAGCGGCTTGCCCTGCCACGCGGCGCGCACGCCGCCACAGCCGTAGTGGCCGACGACGATCACGTGCTCGACGTGCAGTACGTCGACCGCGTATTGCAGCACCGACAGGCAGTTCAAGTCGGTGTGCACGACGACGTTGGCGACGTTGCGGTGGACGAACAGTTCGCCCGGCAGCAGGTCGACGATCTCGTTGGCGGGGACGCGGCTGTCCGAGCATCCGATCCACAGGTAGCGCGGGTTCTGCTGCGCGGCTAAGCGCCGGAAGAAATCGGGCGACCCGGCGCGCACGCCGTCGGCCCAGCGGTGGTTGTTGTCGATCAGGTGCTGCAGCGAAGACATCGTTCATCCGTGTGCGCGACCGTCGGACTGCCGATGATACCGGCAAGGCGCGCGCATTGTTGCGGCGCGCGCGCCCCGGTAGACTCGACGACGCGTTCAACGGAGCTTGCGATGCGCCTCGACGATGCGATCCGCCGCCGCGGTTTCCGGCGCTGGTACGAGCGGCAGCTCTACGAGGGGCACGCCTATCTGGTCACCGGGCTGCTGGCGCTCATCATGATGGCGCTCGCGATCGAGGTGATCGCGTTCCGCCAGTCGTTCGGCGGCCTGGTCGCGCTGCTCGCGATCGGCGCCGCCGGCGGCGTCGTCTGCGTGTTCGCGTGGCGGCAGTTCACGTTCCTGCTGGCCCGCGCCGAGTACGTCGCCGAACGCGCGACCTGCCCGGGCTGCCGCGCCTACGCGAAGTTCTCGATCGACCGCGTGGACGACGTACCCGATTCCGTCACCGGCTGCACGCTGCACGTCCATTGCCGCGTTTGCAGCCACGGCTGGCGCATCGACTGACGCGGCCGAAACCGGCTTCATCCCGCAAGAATATTGCGCTACAACAATAGGTTACGGTCGCATCGACCGGACCTATGGGCTTGATTCGAATTAACAATTGGCATTGCGGTTCCGGTCTCCCTATCTTGTCGTTGTGCGACGCAACAATTCGCGTCCGTGGCGCAGAACGCCAATGCTCAATCACCCAGGCAAGGAGACCCCATGCAAGCCGGTGACGTTGTAAACCTGTACCAGATTGGACTTCGCGGCAAACCGATCAGGACGATCGGCCCCGGAGACCTGGCGCAACCGTATGCGCGTTCGCTGTGGACCCGCATCCGCAAAGTCGGCGCCGCCGTAGTCGACGTGGCACGCGAAGCGCGCGCTCTCGAGCAGAAGCTGCTCGGAAGCGGCCGCTACCGCGGGTTCGGCGAGTCCTAGAGGAAACGCCATGATCTTCGGAGAAAACGCGATGCAGATCGCCAACCGTCAACTCGACCTCGCGCTGGTGCGACCGTCGCCGTGGATGGACTCCCGCGCGATGTCGATGCTGGCGTCGCGCCTGTCGTGGCGCCGTATCGCTCGCGATGCCTGCCTGCTGTTCGGGCTCGCGCTGTTTGCCGTGATGGTCGTCGCGCTGCGTCTGGCGCTGAACGGGCAGTCGGTCGTGCCGCAGGGCTGGGCGCTCCTGGCAACGGTGGTCACGGCGATCACCGCCGTGCTGCTGCTCGTCGGCGCGCAAAGGCTGGACCCGCCGGCGAAGCAGCCGGCGCGCTAGACGAGTCCTTCGAGCAACTGCACGTCCACCGGCTCGCCAGCCGCGACGTTGCCCACGTCGGTGCCGAGCACGATGAAGCAGTTCGCGCGCGACATCGACGACAGGATGCCGGATCCCTGGTCGCCCGTCGTGCGCACCGTGTAGCCGCCGGCCGACGGCGTCAGGATGCCGCGCTGGAACTCGGTCCGGCCCGGGGCTTTCCTGATCGGCGCCGACAGCGTGGCCTTGAACAGCGGCACCGGCGCGACGTCGCGCCTTCCCTGCAGCACGAGCAGCGCGTCGCGGACGAACTGGTAGAACGTCACCATCACGGACACCGGATTGCCCGGCAGTCCGAAGAAGTGCGCGCCGCCGATCTTGCCGTACGCAAGCGGGCGGCCCGGCTTCATCGCGATCTTCCAGAACACGACCTCGCCCAGCTTGTCGAGCAGCTGCTTGACGAAGTCCGCCTCGCCGACCGACACGCCGCCCGACGTGATGACGACGTCCGCGCTCGCCGCCGCCGTCGCGAACGCGCGCTCGAGCTCGTCGGGCACGTCGGGCACGACGCCCATGTCGATGATCTCGCAGCCCAGGCGCGACAGCATTCCGTACAGCGTGTAGCGGTTGCTGTCGTAGATCTCGCCCTCGCGCAGCGGCGCGCCGATCGACCGCAGTTCGTCGCCGGTCGAGAAGAACGCGACGCGCAATCGCCGGAACACGCTCACCTCGTTGATGCCGAGCGACGCGATCATGCCGAGCTCGGCCGGCCGGATCGGCTGGCCGGTCGCGAACACGACTTCGCCCGCCTTGAGGTCCTCGCCGGCGAACCGGCGATTCTGGCCGGCCTTGCCCACGGCGCCGGCCGCGACGCGCACGCCGCCGGGGATCTCGGTCGCGCGCTCCTGCATGACCACCGTGTCGGCGCCGCCGGGCATCACGCCGCCGGTGAAGATGCGCACGGCCTCGCCGGGACCGATGCTGCCGCCATGCGGCTTGCCGGCGAACGACTCGCCGACGCGCTTCAATTCGGTCTCCCGGTCGGCAGCGAGGTCCGCGAAACGCACGGCCCAGCCGTCCATCGCCGAGTTGTCGTGGCCCGGAACCGCGATCGGCGAAACCACGTCCTCCGCGAGGATCCGGTCGAGCGCGAGCCGCACGTGCACGCGCTCCTTCGTCGTCACCGGCGTCAGGAACTCGCGGATCAGCGCGCGCGCCTGGTCGACCGCCATTGAGTTGGGATCGTAGTCGTCGGCGCACGAGGCTTCGCGCAGCGTTTTCGGGGCGTTCATGGCGGATCCCGGGTTTCGGCGAACCGTGATTTTAGAGCGAGCGCAGGCGCTTCGAGCAGGTGCCAGGACAACGCGGCGACGGCAAGCGAAAGCGGCAGCGACAGCGCGAGCAATCCCGTCGGCTCGAGACCCGGCAGCCGCTGCATCAGCGTCTGCTGCAGCGGGAACGAGTAGACGTACAGCCCGTACGAATAGTCGCCGGCGTGCCGGTACGCGCTTACCTGCAGCCGCGGATGGTAGGCGAGCACCAGCACCACGTACGCGAGCAGCGGCGCGAACAGCGTCTCGCGCGTGAGCCCGCCAGGATTCCACGCGATCAGCAGCACCGCCGCCAGCGCCCCGCCGAGCGAGACCGGCACCGCGTCGCGCCACACCCACGCGAGCGAACCCAGCCCGAACAGCAGCGCGAGCTCGCGCACGACGCGGTCGTTCGGCGCCAACGGAAACCACTCGGGCCGCACGGCGAACGCGGCGACGAGCACGGCCACGACGGCGAGCCACGCCGCCCGTCGCGCGAGCAGGCCCAGCACGCCGGCGGCCAGCAGCGCGACGTACAGGCGCAGCTCGATCGGCAGCGTCCACAGCGAGCCGTTGACGTCGTGCGGGAACGGGTTCGCCGGAAACGCGCCCGGCAGCCGGTACACCATGTCGAAGCCGAGCGCGACGCGCCACGCGTAGTCGATCGTCTGCGGATCGGCGACGAACGCGCCGGCCGGCAGCGTGCTGGACACGCCGGCCAGCACGACCGTGAACAGCGTGGCCGCGACCAGCGCCGGGTAGATGCGCAGCACGCGCGCCGCCACGAACGGCCGCACCGCGTGCCGCGCGAGCCAGCTCTGCGTGACGAGGAAGCCGGAGATCACGAAGAAGATCTTGACGCCAAGCGCGCCGAAGTTGAGCTCGGGCGCGAGCTTCCACAGCGGCTCGTGCGTCCAGCGGCCGGTCAGCGCATAGCTGTGGAAAAGCACGACGAACGCCGCGGCGAACAACCGCAGAAGCTGGAAATTGTTGTCGCGGCCGTGCGCGAGGTCCCCTAGTGCGATCCCCCCCGAGGGCGCTTCGCGCCCTTCCCCCTCAAGGGGGCGGGCGCCAGGTGTGCCAACTGAGGGCGGCCCGGCGGAAGTGTGATCCCCCCCGAAGTGCGCTTCGCGCCCTTCCCCCCCAAGGGGGCGAGCGCCTTGGGGCGGCCCGGCGGCGCTCATCGCCGAATCATCCGCGGCTGCCGGCGGCCGCGGTGAGTTCGTCGGCGGTGTTGATGTTGCGGAACGCGTCCGCCTCGTCGTCGAACGGCACGGCGACGACGGCCAGCGTGCCGTACCACGCGTCGATCTTGCGGCCGCCGCCTTCGAGGAACGCGGCGAGGTGCGGCAGCACCGCGCGGTCGACCAGCGCGAACACCGGATGCGGCTGGTCGAACGTCTGCGCGACGGCGAGCTGCGCGCGCTGGCGGTCCATCGCGGCGGCGAGACGCGCAACCAGGTCGTCCGGCAGGAACGGCGAGTCGCACGGCGCGGTGACAACGTAGCGCGTGTCCGCACGCGTCATGCCCGCGTGCAGCCCGGCGAGCGGACCCGCGAAGCCGCCGACGTCGTCGGGAACGACCGGGTAGCCGAGCGCCGCGTAGCGGTCGAGGTTCTGGTTCGCGTTGATGACGAGCGCGCCGACCTGCGGCGCGAGCCGCGCCAGCACGTGCGCGACCATCGGCCGGCCGTCAAGCGCCGCCAGCCCCTTGTCGACGCCGCCCATCCGGCGGCCCATGCCGCCGGCGAGCACGATGCCGGTGATCGCGTCCGGCGCGATCACTTGGGCGGGTCCTGCAGCGCGGGCAGCCATGCGACGTGCTCGGCGTAGAACGCGTGCCCCATCGGCGCGCGGTCCACCGGCTCGTCGAACGCCGCGAGCACGACGTGCGTCTCGCCCGGCCACTTCGCCGACTCGAAGAACAACTTGGTGCCGCAGCGGCGGCAGAACCGGCGAAAAGTCTGCGGCGACGATTCGTGCGTCGCGAGATCGTCGGCGCCGCCGGTCACCCGCACCTGCGCGGACGGAAAGCCGGCCCACGTGACGAACGCCGCGCCGTGCGCGCGCCGGCAGCTCTCGCAGTGGCAATGCGCGACGAAGCGCGACGGAAATTCGGCGACGAACCGCACGCGGCCGCAGTGGCAGCCTCCCCGGGCGGATGCAGCGCCGGTCATGACCGCAGGAACCTGTGCCCGCCGGTGAACAGCAGGTAGTGCTTGTTCACCGCGCGGCCGATCATCGTCAGGCCGACCTTCTGCGCGATCTCGAATCCCATCTGCGTCAAGCCCGACCGCGACACCAGGAACGGGATCTCCATCTGCGCGGCCTTGATCACCATCTCGGAGGTCAGGCGCCCCGTCGTGTAGAAGATCTTGTCGCCGCCGTCCAGCCGATCGAGCCACATGCGGCCGGCGATCGCGTCGACGGCATTGTGCCGGCCGACGTCCTCGACGAACATCAGGATGCGCGCGCCTTCGGGATCGTTGACGGCGAGCGCGCAGCCGTGCACGGCGCCCGCCTGCTTGTAGATCGTCTCGTGCAGCCGCACGCGGTCGAGCAGGTCGTACAGCGTCGACTGCGCGAGCGTCGCGCCGTCGGGAAGCCGCACGCTGTCGATCTCGTCCATCAGGTCGCCGAAGACCGTGCCCTGTCCGCAACCGGTGGTCTTCGTGCGCTTGGCGGTCTTCGCTTCGAGGTCGGCAAGCCCGTGCCGGGTGTTCACCGCGCAGGCGTTGCATTCCCAGTCGACCTGCACGGACACGATCTCGTCGATCGACTTGACCAGCCGCTGGTTGCGCAGGTAGCCGATCGCGAGCGCCTCCGGCGCGCCGCCCAGCGTCATCAGCGTCAGCAGTTCCTGCTTGTCGACGTAGATCGTGAGCGGATGCTCGCCGGCGACCGGTACGTCGCGGACGGCGCCGGTCTCGTCGACCGACGCGACGCTGAACGTGGCCGGCCGCGCGGCGTCGGTGAGCAACGGCCTGTAGGGCGTGTTGGGAGCGTTCACGCTAACCCCCTATGTAACTCATCTCCACCTTCGGCGCCCGCGCGGTCGCCGCCGTGCGAATCTCCGAATAGCGGTCGGCGCGCTGGCGCCAGATGGCGGCGATCGCACGGCGCAGCGCCGCGGGGTCGGCGCCGCCGCGCACGAGGTCGCGCAGGTCGTAACCGGCATCGGCGAACAGGCACGTGAAGAGCTTGCCCTCGGTGGACAGCCGCGCGCGCGTGCAGTCGCGGCAGAACGCCTGCGTCACCGACGCGATGACACCGATCTCGCCGCTGCCGTCCGCGTACATCCAGCGCTCGGCGACCTCGCCGCGGTAGTGCGGACTCGCCGGCACCAGCGGCATCTTCGCGCCGATCGTCGCGACGATTTCCTTCGCCGGCACGACGTCGTCCATCCGCCAGCCATTCGTCGCGCCGACGTCCATGTACTCGATGAAGCGGACGATGTGGCCGCTGCCCTTGAAATGGCGCGCCATCGGAACGATCGAATCGTCGTTGACGCCGCGCTTGACCACCATGTTGACCTTGATGGGCGTGAGGCCGGCCGCCGCCGCCGCATCGATGCCGGCCAGCACCTTCGCGACCGGAAAGTCGACGTCGTTCATCGCGCGGAACGTCGCGTCGTCCAGCGAGTCGAGGCTCACGGTCACCCGCGACAGCCCCGCCGCGCGCAGCGTCTGGGCCTTGCGCGCGAGCAGCGCGCCGTTGGTGGTCAGCGTGAGGTCCACGCCGTCGATCGCGCGCAGCTGTGCGACCAGGCGCTCGACGTTCTTGCGCATCAGCGGCTCGCCGCCGGTCAGGCGGATCTTGCGCACGCCGAGGCTGACGAACGCGCGGGCCACGTGCGCGATTTCCTCGAACGTCAGCAGCTCGCGGTGCGGCAGGAACGGGTAGTCGGCGTCGAACACATCCTTCGGCATGCAATAGACGCAGCGGAAGTTGCAGCGGTCGGTCACCGAGATGCGCAGGTCGCTCATCGGGCGTCCGCGCACGTCCGCGAGCGGCCCCTGCGGCTCGGGTCCCTGCACCGCCGCGCGCACGAACGCCACGCGCGCGTCGTCGCTCGCGGAGGCGCGAAGATCGGTGACGGGAATGATCGTGGCCATTTGCAGATGCGCTCGTCGAGCGGAAATGGTAGCAGACGGCGGCGTCGCCCCCGCCGTCGGCGACGGGTCGCAGGTGTATGATCGGCGCGCCCGACGACGCACGTCCGGCTTTCGAGCGCGAATACCCATGAAGCCGTTGATCTTTTCAGTCGATGTGGTGATGGAGCGGATTCCGCTCGCCAGCCGCTGGGCCGACTGGAGTTGGCAGCCGTCGGCGGTCGTGCCGCTCGGCGAAGGCGCGCTGGCGCCAGGCGACCCCGTGTGCGCGGCCGACGGCGCCGTGTGGCGCTTCCCGCGGATGCCGATCGAATTGCATCCATCGGAGGCCGAAGGCTATTACCTCAACCTGACGTCGGACACGCCGGTAGTGTTCGTGATGTGGCGGCATGACGACGGAGGCGGCGCGTGCGCGGCGTGCCCGCAGATCGTCACGCTGAGCTACAACCAGGCCGGCCGCTTGATGGACGGCGGAGAGCGCGTCGACACGGTTGCGATGCCGGAGCCGATCCGCACGTGGCTCGCGGCGTTCGTGGCCGAGCATTACAAGCCGGAGCCCAAGCGAAAGGTCCGGCGCAACGACCCGTTCGCCGACGATCCCCTGCGCGAAAAGCGCGGCCGGTGAACGCCACGATGGCCGACGAGCCCGAGCAACCCGAGCGGTTCCTGTCGCGCTGGTCGAAGCGCAAGCACGAGGCCGCGCGCTCGGCGACGACGGCCCCGGTCGTCGCGACGGATGCGCCTGCAGTCGCTGCGCCGCTTCCCGGGCCGGTCGCTGCGCCGGAGCCGTTGCCGCCCGTCGAGTCGCTGACGATCGACTCGGACTTCAGCGCGTTCCTGCAGCCGTCGGTCGCCGCCGACGTCAGGCGCGCGGCGCTTTCGAAGCTGTTCGCCGATCCGCGGTTCAACGTGATGGACGGACTCGACGTCTACATCGACGACTACACGAAGCCGGATCCGATGCCCGAAGGCATGCTCGACAAGCTGAAGGACGTCTATCGGACGCTGACGCAGGAGACGGCCGAGCCTCCCGCCGCCGACTCGAACGCCGCCACGCCCGAGGCGGCCTCGCCCGAGGCGCCTGTGCCTGAGGCGCCTGTGCCCGCAGCGCCGCCGCCGGATCCGCCGGCCGACCCGCAGGCGTAACCCGTGTCGATCGCCGGCAAGTCGCTGTTCGTCTGCAACTGCAATCGCACGATGTCGCTCGACGGCACCGCGCTCGCTCGCGCGCTCGACCTGCCGGTGGCGCCGCACGTGCACGCGATGCTGTGCCAGCGCGAACTCGCGTCGTTCGCAGCCGGCGCGCAAGGCGATCTCGTTGTCGCGTGCACGCAGGAGCAGCGGTTGCTGGGCGACGTGGCCGAGGAGGGCGGTCGCGTGCGCGAGATCCGCTTCGTCAACATCCGCGAGACCGGCGGATGGTCGGCCGAAGGTGCGGCGGCCACGCCCAAGATCGCCGCGCTGCTCGCGATGGCCGCGCTGCCCGAACCCGATCCGGTGCCGAGCGTGGGCTATCGCTCCGAAGGGCAGCTGCTGATCGCGGGCCCGCTCGACGCGGCGCTCGCGTGGGCCGACGCGCTGCACGAGCGGCTCGCCGTGACCGTGCTCGCCACCGGCCGCACGCAGGGCACGCCGTTGCCGGCCGAGCGCGCGTATCCGGTGTTCTCCGGACGGCTGACGGCGCTGACCGGGTGGCTCGGCAACTTCGACGCGCAGTGGACGCAGGAAAACCCGATCGACCTCGACCTGTGCACGCGCTGCAACGCGTGCCTGCGCGCGTGCCCCGAGCACGCGATCGACGACAGCTACCAGATCGATCTGGACCGCTGTCGCGACCACCGTTCGTGCGTCGCCGCGTGCGGCGACGTCCGGGCGATCGATTTCGAGCGCCGCGACAACGCACGCGGCGAGCGCTTCGACCTCGTGCTCGACCTGCACAAGACCGCGTGGTTCCGCATGCACCAGCCGCCGCAGGGTTATTTCGGCCCGGGCGCGGACCCGGTCGCGCAGGCGAAGGCCGTTGCGGAGCTCGCAACCCTCACCGGCGAGTTCGAGAAGCCCAGGTTCTTCAACTACAAGGCGTCGATCTGCGCGCACAGCCGGTCGAAGAAGGTCGGCTGCACGCAATGCGTCGACGTGTGCTCGGCGCAGGCGATCCGCGCCGACGGCGACCACATCGCCGTCGAGCCGCACCTGTGCGTCGGCTGCGGCGCGTGCGCGACCGTGTGCCCGTCCGGCGCGCTCTCCTACGCGTACCCGTCGGTGCCCGACCTTGCCGTGCGCCTCCGCGAACTGCTGTCCACGTACGGGAAAGCCGGCGGCCGCGACGCCTGCCTGCTGCTGCACGCGGAATCCGGGCGCGACGCGATCGCCCGCTCGGCGCGCCGCGGGCGCGGCCTCCCGGCGCGCGTGATCCCGTTCGAAGTCCATCACGTCGCGTCGGTGGGCCTGGACGTCTGGCTGGCGGCGCTGGCGTGGGGCGCGTCGCAGGTCGCGGTGCTGGCGACCGGCGACGAGGCGCCGCAGTACCGCGAGGCGCTCGCGTTCCAGATGCGCGTTGCGCAGGCGATCGCAGACGCGCTCGGCTACCAGGGCGAGCACCTGCGCATCGTCGACGCCGCGGCGCTCGACGACCTGTGGACATGGAAGCCGGCGCTCGGCGTGCGCGTGGCCGCGACGTTCGCCGCGACGCCGGAAAAGCGCACGACCGCCGCGCTGGCGCTCGAGCACCTGGCCGCACACGCGCCGACACCCCGGTCGTCGATTCCGCTGCCGGCCGGCGCGCCGTACGGTACGATCGCGATCGACAAGGACGCATGCACGATGTGCATGGCGTGCGTGGGCTCGTGCCCGGAAGCGGCCATCCTGGACAGCCTCGAGGCGCCGCAGGTGCGGTTCATCGAAACCAAGTGCGTGCAGTGCGGAATCTGCGCGGCGACGTGCCCGGAGCACGCGATCCGCCTCGAGCCGCGGCTTTCGCTCGCGGCCGACGCGAAGGCGCCGCGCGTGCTGAACGAGGCCGAGGTCGTCGCGTGCATCCGCTGCGGCAAGCCGCTGGGGCCGCGCAAGATGGTCGAGTCGATGATCGCGAAGCTCGCGTCGCATTCGATGTGGTCCGGCGACGGCGCGCTCGATCGCCTGAGGATGTGCGCCGACTGCCGCGTCGTCGACCTGATGCGCAACGAGCGCAGCGTCGACATCCGGAAGCTGTGACGGCTGCGATGGTCGCGTCTCCGCTCGCGTTCTCGCACCCGATCGCCGACGAGGACCGCGCGCGCGCCGAGTTCTACGCGCTGCTTTCGCGACTGTTCGCAGCGCCGCCCGACGCGCCGCTGCTGGCGGCGATCGGCGCGTCCGAAACGTGGACCGACGACGGCACGAATCCGCTGGCCGGCGCGTGGAACGGGCTGGTGCTCGCGAGCCGCGCGATGGACGCCGATGCCGCCGAACAGGAACACACGGAATTGTTCATCGGCGTGGGCAAGGCCGAGTGCAACCTGCACGCTTCCTACTGGGATCGCTCGGGTGGCGCGACGCGTCCGCTGGTGGCCGTTCGCGCGGACCTGGCCGCCTTGGGGCTTGGCCGCCAGCCCGGGTCGGCGCTGTACGAGGACCACCTGGCCGCCCTGTGCGAAACGATGCGCATTCTCATCACCGGGGCCGACGGACGGCCGCCGGCGTCTGTCGCAACGCAGCGCGAATTCTTCGAGCGGCACATCGGGCCTTGGGTCGCCGATTGCTGCGATGCAATACGCGATAGTCCAGTTGCAAATTACTACATGCACGTAGGACAATTCACGCGGTTGTTCATGGCGGTCGAACGTGACTCGCTCGCCATCGAATAAGCGGCGCGTCCGCGAAGGCGGAAACGACCGCCCATAACGTCACGGTGCTTCGTTCTTGGAGGTCCGCATGAGCTCTTCGTCGCAGCGCATTGCGCACGCGTCGGCCCCGGCGCACGCCGCCGGTTCCGCCCCTTCCCCGACCGACCAGAAGCGCCGCAGATTCCTGCTCGCGTTCGGCGCGGGCACGGCAGGTGCCGCCGCCGCGGTGGCGCAGCCGCTCGCGGCCGGCGTGGCCGATGCCGCTGCCGCCGCGGACGAAACGACCGGCTATCGCGAAACCGAGCACGTTCGCGATTACTACGCGACCACCCGGATCTAGGAGGACGCCATGCTGCTGACCCGCAAGTCCGACAGCGCTCCCACCTCCGGCCCGCGCCTCGCGCGGCGCGGCGCGAGCAATCCTTCGACGATGGACCGCCGGACGTTCCTCAAGCGCTCCGGCGTCGCCGCGGGCGCCGGCGCGTTCGCCAGCCAATTGCCGTACGGCACGATCGGGCCCGCCGAGGCCAAGGACGGCGCGGTGACCGTCGAGAAGAAGCGCACCGTCTGCACGCACTGCTCGGTAGGATGCGCGGTCGACGCGACGGTCGAGAACGGCGTGTGGACGCGGCAGGAGCCGGTGTTCGAGTCGCCGATCAACCTGGGCGCGCACTGCGCGAAGGGCGCGTCGGTGCGCGAGCACGGCGTCATCGAGCATTCGCACCGGCTGAAGACGCCGATGAAGCTCGTCAACGGCAAGTGGCAGCGCATCTCGTGGGACGTGGCGATGAACGAGGTCGCGGAGAAGCTGCTCGCGATCCGCAAGGATTCGGGCCCCGACGCCGTGTACTGGGTCGGCAGCTCCAAGCACAACAACGAGCAGGCGTACCTGATGCGCAAGTTCGTGTCCTTCTGGGGCACGAACAACGACCACCAGGCTATGGATCTGCCATTCGACGACGGTCGCCGGCGTAGCCAACACGTGGGGCTACGGCGCGATGACCAACTCGTACAACGACATGCAGAACACGAAGTGCGCGTTGTACATCGGCAGCAACGCAAGTCGAGGCGCACCCGGTGTCGATGCTGCAATATGCTGCACGCGCGAAGGAAACTGGCGCGCGATGATCGTCGTCGACCCGCGTCGACGCGCACGGCGGCCAAGGCCGACGAATACGTGCGCATCCGCTCCGGCACCGACATCCTGTTCCTGTTCGGCGTGGTCGTACCACATCTTCAAGAACGGGTGGGAAGACAAGCAGTACATCAACGACCGCGTCTACGGGATGGAGAAGGTCCGCGACGACGTGATGGCCAAGTGGACGCCCGACAAGGTCGAGGAAGTCTGTGGCGTTCCGGAAGCGCAGGTGTTCAAGGTCGCCGAGATGATGGCCAAGAACCGGCCGTCGACGATCGTGTGGTGCATGGGCCAGACGCAGCACACGATCGGCAACGCGATGGTCCGCGCGTCGTGCATCCTGCAGCTGTCGCTCGGCAACATCGGCAAGTCCGGCGGCGGCGCGAACATCTTTCCGCGGCCACGATTAACGTGCAGGGCACCGACGTCGGCCCGAACCCGGATTCGCTGCCCGGCTACTACGGCCTTGCCACGGGCTCGTGGCGGTACTGGGCCGGCGTGTGGGGCGTCGACTACGAGTGGATCAAGAAGCAGTATGCCGAAGGGATGATGGAGAAGCCGGGCACCACGGTGTCGCGGTGGATCGACGGCGTCATGTACCCGAACGACGTCATCGACCAGGCCCAACCTGCGAGCGATGGTGCACTGGGGCCACGCGCCGAACAGCCAGACGCGCGGCAAGGACATGGTCGAGGCGATGAAGAAGCTCGACCTGATGGTCGTCATCGACCCGTACCCGTCGGCCACCGCCGCGATGTGCGCGATGGTGCGCAAGGACGGCGTTTACCTGCTGCCGGCGGCCACGCAGTTCGAGACGTCCGGCTCGTGCACGGCGTCGCGAACCGTCAGTTGCCCAGTGGCGCGAAAAGGTGATCGAGCCGCTGGAGTCGAAGCCCGACCACACGTTGATGGTCGCGTTCGCGAAGAAATTCGGCTTCGACCGTGAGCTGACCAAGAACTGGTATCGATGGTCAAGGACAAGGACGGCTGGGACGAGCCCACGCCCGAGTCGATCCTCAAGGAGATCAACAAGGGCACGTTCACGATCGGCTACACCGGCCAGTCGCCGGAGCGGCTGAAGCTGCACATGGAAGCACATGTCGACGTTCGACGTGAAGTCGCTGCGCGCGCGCGGCGGCCCGTGCGACGGCGACTACTTCGGTTCGCCGTGGCCGTGCTACGGCACGCCGGAATCGATGGCCCGGGCTCGCCGAACCTCTACGATCCGTCGAAGCCCGTAATGGAGGGCGGCGGTTGCTTCCGCGCGAATTTTGCTGCGTCGAGCGCGACGGTGTGTCGCGCTGCTCGCCGGCGACGTCGGTGGTCCAGCGGCGGCGATCTCACTTTCGGCTACCCGGAGTTCGACCACGTGCTGCTGAAGAAGCTCGGCTGGTGGGACGAGCTGACCGGACACGAGGAAGGCGGCCGAAGGCAAGAACTGGAAGACGGACCTCTCCGGCGGGATCATCCGGGGTCGCGATGAAGAATCATGGTTGCCATCCGTTCGGCAACGCCAAGGCGCGCGCGATCGTCTGAACTTCCCGACGGCATCCCGCAGCACCGCGAGCCGCTGTACTCGCCGCGGCCGGACATGGTCGCCAAGTACCCGACGCACGACGACAAGAAGGCGTTCTGGCGGCTGCCGACGCAGTACAAGAGCATCCAGGACAAGAACGTCGCCGACAAGGTCGCGGACGGTTCCTGCTGGTACCGACCTCCGCCTGGTCGAGTTCGCGGCGGCGGCGACGAGACGCGGTCCAATCCGTGGCTCGCCGAGCTGCAGCAGGAGAACTTCATCGAGATCAACCTCGAAGGACGCGAACGACCGCGGCGTCGTCGACGGCGAATACGTGGGTGGCCTCGCCGACCGGTGCGAAGATCTCGGTCAAGGCGATGGTCACCGACTGCGTCGGCGCCGGCACGACGTTCATCCCGTTCCACTTCGCCGGCTGGTGGGAGGGACGCGACATGCTCGAGTTCTATCCGGAGGGCGCGGCGCCGATCACGCGCGGCGAGGCCGTCAACACCGCGACGACCTACGGCTACGACTCGGTGACGATGATGCAGGAATCCAAGACGACGCTTGCCAGGCTGCCAAGAAGGCATAGGGAGGAAGACGCCATGGCCCGAATGAAGTTCCTCTGCGATGCCGAACGCTGCATCGAGTGCAACGGCTGCGTCACCGCGTGCAAGCAGGAAAACGACGTCCTGCGGGGCGGGAATCGTCGGCGCGTGGTGACGATCAACGACGGCGTTCCCGGCGAGCGCTCGATCTCGGTCGCGTGCATGCACTGCTCGGACGCGCCGTGCATGGCAGTCTGCCCGGTCGACTGCTTCTACCGCAGCGAGGAAGGCGTCGTCCTGCACGACAAGGACCTGTGCATCGGCTGCGGCTACTGCTTCTACGCGTGCCCGTTCGGCGCGCCGCAGTTTCCGCAGCAGGGCGCCTTCGGTATGCGCGGCAAGATGGACAAGTGCACGTTCTGCGCCGGCGGTCCCGAGAAGGACAACTCCGAGGCCGAGTTCAAGAAGTACGGACGGAACCGGCTGGCCGAAGGCAAGCTGCCGGCGTGCGCCGAGATGTGCTCGACGAAGGCGCTGCTCGCCGGCGACGGCGACGTGATCGCCGAGATCTACCGGCAGCGCGTCACCGTGCGCGGCAAGGGCAGCGACGTGTGGGGCTGGGGCACCGCTTACGGCCGGCCCGAGGCGCCGAAAGCGCCTGGAGCGCCCGCACCCGCGGCGCCGGGAGCCAAGTCATGATGCGCCGTATCTCTCACTGGGCCACCATCGCGGCGGGCGCGATGGCGGCATTGATGATCGCCGGCTGCGGCGAACGGCCGCAGGTGATCGAGTACAAGCAGGGCAAGTACCAGGGCAAGCCCGACGAGCCCCCGTATGCTGCCGCGCCGTTCAACGGCAACAAGGAAATGTGGGAACGCGACATCCGCAACCGCACGCAGAACCAGAACGAGTACAAGCGGATCGGGTCCTAGAGGAGTTCGGCGCATGCGCAATTCCATCGTGGCCGTGGCGCGGTCGCTGGCCGTCGTCGCAGGGGTGTCGTTCGCGCTGGCCGCCGCCGCGCAGTCGCCGGCGGTGTCGCCGGCGGAGGCCGACCAGGCGAAGAAGCAGGCCGCGCAGCAGATCGCGCAGCCGCTCAACAACCAGCCGGTGTGGAACGAGATCCGCTCGGGCGAGAAGCAGTACACGAGCGTGCAGGGGCGCGAAACCAGCATCCTGATCCAGCCGCAAGGGCAGACGTGGCGCGCCGCGCGCGTGCCGCTCGCCACCGCCGGCGGCTTCCTGTTCGCGCTGACGCTGGTCGCAATCGCCGTGTTCTACCTCCTTCGCGGCCCCATCTCGCTGCATTCGCCGCCGACCGGTCGCATGATCGAGCGGTTCACGCTCGTCGAGCGCGCCGTGCACTGGTCGGTCGCGATCACGTTCACCGTTCTCGCTGTCACCGGCCTCGTGCTGACGTTCGGCAAGACCGTGCTGTTGCCTCTGATCGGCTCGTGGCTGTTCTCGTGGCTCGCGACGCTGGCAAAAGGTCTGCACAACTTCGTCGGGCCCGTCCTCGTGATCGTGCTGCCGATCATGATCGTGCTGTTCCTGCGCGAGAACCTGTTCCGCTCGTACGACTGGGAGTGGCTGAAGAAGGCGGGCGGCATGTTCTCCGGCAAGGCGGTGCCGGCCGGCAAGGCCAACGCCGGCCAGAAGGTGCTGTTCTGGCTGATGGTCGTCGGCTGCGGCATCACGCTCGCCGTCACCGGGTTGATCCTCGACTTCCCGAACTTCAACCAGACGCGGGCCACGATGCAGGTCGCGAACATCGTGCACACGGTCGTCGGCCTGATCGGCATCATCCTGGTGACAGGACACATCTATCTCGGCACGATCGGCATGCGCGGCGCGCTGGACGCGATGCGCACCGGCTACGTCGACGAGACCTGGGCACGGGAGCACCACGAGTACTGGTACAACGAAGTGAAGTCGGGGAAGGCCGCAGGCGAGGGGGCGTCGTCGCTGCCGGTGCGGGAACGCACCGCGTAGCGGCGGCATGCAACACGCGGCATCAAGGGCAATCAGGAGGAGAAGGAAGCGATGAAGACGATCCGTGCGCTGTTGGGCGCCGCCCTCGTGGTGGCGTCGTTCGGCTGGGCGATGGCGAAGCTGCCGCCGCCGCCGCCGATGACCGATGCGCAGAAGGCCGCCGCGGAAGAAGCGAAGGCAAAGGCCGCCGCCGCCGCCGAAGTTGCGAAACAGCAGCAGGTGCAGGCCGAGGATCGCGTAGCGGCAAAATACTTTGCGGACATGAAAGCCAAGGGCAAGGCGGTGCCGGCAGCGCAGATGCCGCCCGCGACGCCTGCACCTGCGGCGCCGGCGGCCAAGGCCGCGGCAGCCGCACCCGCGAAGAAATAGCGTCCATCGCAGTTCAAGGAGTTGGACGGGGGCCGGATCGGTCCCCGTTTTTTTCGTCCGTCGTCCGCGTCGACGCCGCGCGCCAATCCCCGGTTTTTGCCCGGGCTTGCGGCTCGCGATATAATGATCGGCTTACCGGAGAGCTGGCCGAGTGGTCGAAGGCGCCTGACTCGAAATCAGGTTTCGGGGTAACCCGGACGGGGGTTCGAATCCCTCGCTCTCCGCCACATCTTCAATGTCCGACCTTGAGACGCAGGTGACCGGGACGGCGCGGGCGGGATCACGCCGGCTCGATCTTCCATCGGGCAATGAGCATGGAGATCCTCCGCCGATCCTGCCCGATCCCGAGCTCGAACGGGGACCGGGCGCCGTCGAAGCGGAATTCCACACGCAATCTGCCGTCGCCGGCGACGAGCCCGTGAGGGATCCGGGCACTGCGCTCCGTCAGGCGATCGTCGGTAAACACCCAATGCGCGACCGGCGTGCCGTTGGCGAGCACGTCGACGCTGCGCACCGGTAACGCCCTGGAATCGACCAGCGCCATCGCATGTGCGGTGAACACCAGGTCCTCGGCGGGCGGTTGTGGCAGCGTCACGCCCAGCATCGCGACCGAACGCACGCTCCACGTGCCGATCGACTCCGGAGGCGACCAGCCCGACAGTGCGCCGAACGTGCTCTGGGTCCAGGAGACGACGCTGCCCACCTGATAGAGCGGCGCGCTCGCCTCCCGTCGCGCCACGACGAAGTCCACACTCGCGTACTTGAGATACAGCAGCGATCCGGCCTCGAACGCCACGAGCGCAGCCACGACGACGAGCATCCACGCCTTCGCAGCGGTCGAGGGTGCGGCGTCCGGAAGTTCATCGGCGGCGAACATTCAGATCGCGATCACCCAGGTCATGACGAAGGCCACCATGAGGAACCCGTTCAGCGTCGCGAAAACGCCCACGAGCGCGGCCACGGCGGCGGGCCGGTAGACGGTCGCGCGAGCGAGCGCGATGAATATCGGAAACAGCACCAGCGAATAGCGGACGAGCGACGCCGGCAGGACGTTGGTCCAGTACAGGACGAAGCACGCGAAGCAGAACGCGAACTCCGCGAAGAGGCGGTAGCGAAGCAGCAGGAGCGAGGCCGCGAAGTAGGCGAGGCTTCCCACGACCCAGAAGCGCTCGACGACGGTGCCGCCAAGGTGATTGCGCAGATTCACCCACGGCCAATCCGGGGACCAACCCCAGACATGTGCATACGCCGTCGCCTGCGCGAACGCGTCGCCGGTGGTCGCATAGCAGAACCACCAATACGCGACGAGACCCAACGGTGCCAGCGCGACCGTGAGGAATGGCCGAGGATCGGTCCACGGAACGGCGAATGCGCGCCAGCCCATGGTCTGCAGCGTCCACGCCAGCGCGAAGACGATGAAGACGACGCCGTTCGGTCGTGCAGCGGAAAGCACGGCGGCCAGGAGCCCGGCCAGCAGGTATCTTCGCTTGCGCAGCGCCAGCATCGCAGCCGCGAGCAGGAACAGGAAAGTGCTCTCGGAATAGATCGCCGAGAACACGAAACTGTGCGGCGCGAAGGCGATGAGCAGCGCCGCGGCGATTCCCACTTCGCGCGGCATGCGCAATTCGCGCACATATTCGCGCACGAGGAAAAGCGCGCCGGTGGACAGGACCGAGGACACCGCAACGCCGGCCGCAATGTGGTCAACCCGTGCGACGGCCATGGTCAACCGGATCAGCAGCGGATAGACGGGGAAGAAGGCGTGGAGCAAGCCTGGCGTGTTGCCCGGGGGAAGCGGCGCATCGTATCCGCCGAGCGCGATCGACCAGTAGAACCCCGCGTCCCATCCCTCCATGAGCGTAAGCAGGTTGCGCACCGTCGGCGCCGTGCCGATCGGAGCGCTTGCCATCGCGAGGTAGCCCACCGCAACGCAGCTCGCGCGTGCCGCGACGGCGATGAGGACGATGGCGGCGTAATCGCGCAGCCTTTCGCTTGCCGCCGCGCGGCGCCAGCTGTCGTTAAACCGCGCGGCCGTGCCTTGGATGAGGCTTGGTCGGGGCCGTGCCGCGGGGGGCGCAGGTTGCATGGCCGAAGGCTTCGCGCGACGGTAGCCGCAGACGTCGCGGCATATGCTAACGAGTATTCCCGTCCGCATGGCGTAACTCATTGACTTTAGGCAAGTCGCGCGGCGTCCCGTACGCACGACAACGGGGCGGCAACTGCGCGTGACCTTGTCGTTGGTCAAATGCCGGCGCCCACCCTCCCTATAGGCTACAACTTGGTCGGTGTGCCGTCTGGAGGCGACAGTGGATATGGAAATCCGTTTCGTCGAAGAATCCGAACACGTTTATGTCGACCGACGCCGGAAGGTGTGGCTCGAATGCAACGGCGAGCCTTACGATTTCCGTGCGGTTGAGGTTCTCGGCGTCGGCACGCTGGCGCAGGACATTCCGATCCTCGCGTTTCTCTGCCCGCGCTGCGGCAAGTCGCATCGATCGCTGCTGTTCATATGACGTGCCAGCGCACATGTCGCGTGTTTGCAACGCTCGATCAACAACCGCACATAGCGCTTGAATCCGTTGCGGAGTGGGCGTAGCCTGAAACGGTAGTCGATGTAGATGGTGAATTGGTGCTGGCGGGCAGGGCAGCAGTCGTGAGAGTCGGTGTTCGCGGGGACGGTGCCCGCAGCCGGACGCTCCCCCGGTTCGTGAGCCCGCGAGGCAGCGCCGATGTCGCAGGCAACGACGACGCGGAGGTGCTCTATCGATGACATTCACTACAGTGCGACCCCGACGCCGGTGATCGATCCCCGGCTTGCGTTGCGGTGACGCAACGAAATGAAGCCATGGCAACGTGGCGATCCTGCGAGGCCCCGCGATCAACGTGGGGCTTTGCGTTTCTGGTGATGTCCAACGCGCGAACCCGCGATGCGGGTTGGCGAGGACGGACTCAGTTCGCCGTCCCAAGGAACAGCGCCGGGTCGACCATCGCCCGATTCAGGCTGACCGACCAGTGCAGGTGCGCGCCGGTCACGCGCCCCGTGGCGCCGACGGCGCCCAGCACGTCACCGGCGGCGAGGCTGTCGCCCGGCTTGACGCTGATTTCACTCAGGTGGCAATACATCGTCAGCATGCCGCGGCCGTGGTCGAGCCAGACCGTCTTGCCGTTGAAGAAGTAGTCGCCGGTGTCGATCACGCGACCGGCCGCCGCGGCGATGACCGGTGAGCCCGCCGGCGCGGCGATGTCCATCCCGCTGTGCGGGCTGCGCGACTGGCCGTTGAAGACGCGCCTCGACCCGAACGAGTTGGAGCGCGGCCCGGCAGTCGGCTGGCGCAGCTGCAACGACGCGGGGACGGTGTCGCTCAGCGTGGCCGCCACATCGGCAAGATGCGCCCGCTCGCGCTCGTAGCGTTCGAGATCCTGCCGGGAGAGGTCGACCTTGCCCGGCGCCACGGTGAGCCGTTGCTCGGGATAGGGAAAGGGGTCGATCACGAACGATTGGCGCACGTCGGCCGCGCCGGTGCGTTTCACCACGATGTGGCTCGTGCCGGGCTTGGCCCCAAGCGCGATGCCCACAACGGCGGTCCACCGTGCCGCGTCGCCGACGACCAGCACGGGAATCGCGCCCAGGCTCACTCGGGGCGGCTCGTTCGACGCGCCGAGGTCGATGACCGCCACGCCGCCGGGAACGCTTCGATGCTGCGGCAGGTCGACGGCCGCGGCGCAGACGGCGACTACGCTTCCCGCAACGACGAGCGACGTGCGACAGATGGCGCGCCACGATCCGCGGCGTCGGGTGGATGGGTCCAGGGTTCGTCTCCGTGTCGTTGCGCGTCGGGCGTGGCCAGCCGCAATTCTGCGCTCACGCCGGCGCCACCAGCCACGACTGCGCATAATCGGCGCCTTCGATGCGCTCGTATCCGGACAGCGTGAACGCCTGCGGGCTCATCGCGATCAGCACCGGTTCGTACAGCACGGGCAGCGCGTCGGGTCCGGAAGAACGCACCGGGTCGACGAGACGCGCGAGCCGCAGGTGCCGCAGCAGGTCCTCGTCGTACAGGTGCTCGACGCGCAGGTCGCCGACGACCGGCGCGCGGCCCTGCCACTCGCGGCGGGGAAGGGGGCGGCCGCGGTGACGCAGGCGAAGCACGCTGAACCGCATCGCGCAGTCGTCAGGAATACCGTACAAACATACGGTAATTTACCGCGCCGGCGATCTCGGATCAAATGAAATTTTGCGACCGTCCGAAGGACATGGAGCGAGTGAACGAAACTGCCGCGCCCTTTGCCGGCGACGAAGCGCGCGTGCCGGCGACCGTCCGTGTGGGCGGCCACGACCTGCCGAGTTGGCCGAAGGACCACGGCACGTCGATGGTCTGCGGCGCGCAGATCGTGGCCACGCGGTTCCCCGATCACGAGACCTACCATCCGGCGCTGATCGACTCGGTTCTCGCCTCCGAGCGCGACATGCGCTTCCGCAGCGACGCGCACGCGGGCATCCGCGGCGGCTGCGGCAACAAGGTCTACGACATCCCCGGCTGGAACACGCCGGCGGCGCAGCTGATCCACGGGCGCGCGATGATGTTCGCGTTCCACTCGTCGCGCGGCGCGGTGTTCGCCGACGACACGTGGGCAAGCGTCTATCGCGACGGCGACTACTGCCTCGCGCACAGCCACACGCGCTGCGACTATTCGATCGTGTACGTGCTGGATCCCGGCGATCCCGATCCGCGCGACCCCTTCGCCGGCCAGCTCTGCTTCATGGATCCGCGGATCGACTGGTGCTGCCCGATGGAGCCGGGCCGCGCGACGCGCCCGGTGATGCCGCAGATGCTGGCGGGCACGATGCTGCTGTTCTCGAGCGCATACCTGCACAGCGTCAATCCATACCACGGCGCGCGTCCGCGGATCACGATGTCGTGGAACGTCGCGAAGCAGCGGATTCCCGGCGCGCCGCGCGAGTGGGCGGAGCGCGCGAAAGCGGAGGCCGATCGCCGGGCGGCGGCCGCGAAGGCCTAGGCCGGCATCAGCCCGCCGCGCTCGCGCAGCTCGCGCGAATCCGGGCCGGCCAGATGCGCGGCGAAGCGTCGCGCGAGGTCCGGATGGCGCGACCGCGCGGCCACGGCGACCGAGTAGACGGTCTCCAGCGCGAAAGGCGCCGGCAGCGGCCCGACCAGCTCGACGCCGGGCGTGTACAGGATCTCGGTGACCTGCGTGCAGCCGACGAGCCCGTCGCCGCACGCCTGTGCGAGCTCGCGCATGGCGATCGCGCCGGACGGGTACGCGCGCAGGCGTTCCGCGGCGCCGGGCCACAGGCCGAGCGCGCGCAGCACGTTCACGAAGTGGATGCCGGCGGTCGCGCGCTCGGGATCGGGGCAGTACAACGCCTTCCCCGCGCCGAACGTATCCGCGAGATCGCGTCGATCGGCAATCCCGGGATGCGGATCGCCGCTGCGCACCGCCACGCCGGTGGCGACACGGCCGAGCGGCGCGATCGTGTCGGCGACGACGCTTGCGACGCGCTCGAGCTCGGCCAGCTGCGCGGCGGTCAGGATCAGCACGTCGCACGCGGCGCCGCCTGCGAACTGCTCGCGGATCGCGCCGACGGCGCCGAACGTGCCGACGATTCCGGCACCGGTCTCGTCGCGGAACGACGCCTGCAGCGCCTCGACCAGCCCCTTCGCCGCGCCCGCGCTCAGGACCGCAAGCGCGGCGGGATCCACCGCCGCGACGCTCACCGGTCGGGCTTGGCGCCGGAGACCTTGATCACCTTCTCCCACTTGACGATGTCGTCGCCGACGTAGCGCGCGAACTCGTCGGGCGGCATCGTCATGCCGACGGCGCCTTGCTTCGCCCACTCGGCGCGCACGTCGGGACGATTGACGACCTTCGTGATCTCGGCGTTCAGCCGGTTGACGATCGCCAGCGGCGTGCCCTTGGGCACCATGACGCCGAGCCAGATGACCGCTTCGTAGCCGGGCACGCCGGCCTCCGCGACGGTCGGCACGCTGGGCATCACCGACGAGCGCGTCCTGCCGCTGGTCGCGAGCGCCTTCACCTTGCCGGCCTTTGCCTGCTCGTTCATCGTCGTCACCGCGTCGAACATCATCTCGACCTGGCCGCCGAGCACGCCGGTGCGCGCGCCCGAGCTCTCCTTGTACGGAACGTGCACGATGTCGACACCCGCCATCGACTTGAACAGTTCGCCGGCCATGTGGTACGGCGTGCCGGGCCCCGACGACGCGTAATTGAGCTTGCCGGGTTGCGCCTTCGCCAGCGCGATGAACTCCGGCAGCGTGTTGGCCGCGACCGACGGATTGACGACCAGCACCAGGTCCGAGTAGTTGATCGGCGCCACCGCAACGAAGTCGCGCTGCAGCGCGTACGGCTTGTTCGTGATCAGCGTCTCGTTCACCGTGTGCGCGTTGGACATCAGCAGCAGCGTGTAGCCGTCCGGCGTCGCCTTCGCGACCGCGTCGGTCCCGGTGACCGCGCCGGCCCCCGGCCGGTTCTCGATGACGAACGGCTGGCCCATCGACTCCGAGAGGCGCGCACCCAGGAAGCGCGCGTAGACGTCGGCGGGGCCGCCGACGGCGAACGGCACGACGATCCGGATCGGACGCGACGGATAGTCCTGCGCGTGGCCTGCGAAGCTCGCGAACGCGGCGACGAGCGCCACGAGCAGCGACGCTGTGAATTTCGACATGGAACTCTCCTCCGGAGGGGCGTACCGCTTGTGCCGGTCAATCTACCGCAACTGGCGGCGCACCGCCAACGCGACGCGGTCCGTGGCAGAATTCGCGTGCCATGGAGCGTCGCACGCTGCTCAAGCTGTCCGCCGCCGGCGCCGCGCTGGCCGCGGCCGCGGGAGAGTCGGGCGCGCAGGCGTTGCCGCAAACGGCGCCGGCCGAATTCGAGCTCGCCGGCGCGAGTGTCGCCGACCTGCAGGCGGCGATGCAATCGGGCGCGCGCACGTCGGCCCACCTCGTGCAGCTGTACTTCGCGCGCATCGACGCGGTGGATCGGGCCGGCCCCGCGATCAACGCGATCATCGAGCGCAATCCCGACGCGCTCGCCATCGCGGAAGGCCTGGACCGCGAGCGGCGCGACAGGGGCGGGCGCGGACCGCTGCACGGCATCCCGGTCGTGCTGAAGGACAACATCGACACGGCGGACCGGATGCGGACGAGCGCCGGATCGCTTTCGCTGGCCGAGTCGATCGCCGCGCGCGACGCGTTCGTCGCCGGGCGCCTGCGCGCGGCCGGCTGCGTCGTGCTGGGCAAGGCCAATCTGTCCGAGTGGGCGAACTTCCGCAGCTCGCGCTCGACGTCCGGGTGGAGCGGACGCGGCGGCCAGACGCGCAATCCCTACGCGCTCGATCGCAACACCAGCGGCTCGAGCTCGGGCTCGGCGGCCGCGGTCGCCGCCGACCTGTGCGCGATCGCCGTCGGCACCGAGACCGACGGCTCGATCGTCAGCCCGTCGTCGTGCTGCGGCCTGGTCGGCGTCAAGCCGACGGTGGGGCTCGTCAGCCGTTCGGGCATCGTCCCGATCGCGCACAGCCAGGACACCGCGGGTCCGATGACGCGCACGGTGGCCGACGCCGCCGTGCTGCTGACGGCGATGGCCGGCGCGGACCCGCGCGACGCGGCCACGGCCGCCGGCCGCGGCCATGCGCGCGACTACACGCGCTCGCTCGCCGCCGCCGGCCTTGCGGGCGCGCGCATCGGCGTCGCGCGCGACCTGTTCGGCTACAACGACCGCCTCGACCGCGTGATCGAGGACGCGATCGCCGCGATGAAGAGCGCCGGCGCGATCGTCGTCGATCCGGTGCGCATCGCGAACCACGACAAGCTCGACGCGTCGGAGATGGAAGTGCTGCTGTACGAGTTCAAGGCCGGTCTCGACGCGTACCTGCGCGCGCTCGGCCCGGGCGCGGCCGTGCACTCGCTGGCCGACGTGATCGCGTACAACGAGCGCAACGCCGGGCGGGAGATGCCTTACTTCGCGCAGGAGCGGCTCGTCGACGCGCAGAAGAAAGGGCCGTTGACCGATGCCGCGTACGTGAAGGCGCTGGCGCGCAACCGCAGGCTCGCGCGCACCGACGGCATCGACGCCACGCTGGCGAAGCACCGGCTCGACGCGATCGTCGCGCCGACCGGATCGCCGGCGTGGCCGACCGACTACGTCAATGGCGACCACTCGGGAGGCAGCGCGTCGCAGTTGCCCGCCGTGGCCGGTTATCCGCACATCACGGTGCCCGCGGGCTTCGT
The DNA here is from genome assembly GCA_046347755.1 of Burkholderiales bacterium. GTDB lineage: Bacteria > Pseudomonadota > Gammaproteobacteria > Burkholderiales > Casimicrobiaceae > VBCG01. Next base: position 1,075,072 of record JAXMFM010000003.1, read on the forward strand.
GTGGGGGCTGCCGGTCGGCGTGTCGTTCTTCGCCGGCGCGTACAGCGAACCCTCGCTGTTCCGGCTCGCGTACGCGTTCGAGCAGGCGACGAAGGCGCGAAGGGCGCCGAGTTTCCTTCCGAGCGTCGCTTACTAGCCGAGCTGCGCGCGGCGGGTCGCCCCCATCTTGCACGCGAGCGCGAACGCGTTGCGCATCGCGCCCGCGCTGGCCACGCCGCGGCCGGCGATGTCGTACGCGGTGCCGTGTGCCGGCGTGGCGATCGGCACCGGCAGTCCGCCGGGCACGGTGACGCCGCGGTCGAAGCCCATCAGCTTCATCGCGATCTGGCCCTGGTCGTGGTACATCGTCAGCACGCCGTCGTAGCCGTGGCCGTCCTTGCGTATCGCGCGGACGAACGCCGTGTCGGCGGGAAACGGGCCGTCGGCCGGAAAGCCGCGCTCGCGCGCGAGCGCGACGCCGGGCTCGATGACGTCGATCTCCTCGCGGCCGAAGGCGCCGCCGTCCCCGTTGTGCGGATTGAGCCCGCACACGGCGATGCGCGGCGACGCGTTGCCGGCGGCCTTGAGACCGCGCGTCAGCAGCGCGACGCCGTCGGCGATGCCTTCGCGCGTCAGCAGGCCGCTCACGTCCTTCAGCGGCACGTGCGAGGTCACGCGCGACGTCCACAGCGACTCCAGCACGTTGAACTCGACGCACGGGCCGTCGAACCCCAGCACTTCGCAGAAGTAGTGCAGCTCGTCGGCGTGCCGCATGCCGCCGGCGCGCAGCGCGGCCTTGTTGAGCGGCGCGAAGCAGATCGCGTCGGCGACGCCGCGGTTCACGAGGTCGAGGCCGAGCGCGAGTCCGGCGAGCATGTAGGCGCCGTTCTTCGCCGAGACTTCGCCGCGCGCGAATCCGGTCTCGTCGGCGCGGTCCCAGTCGACCAGTCGCGTCGTGGCGGGGGCCCGCGCCGCGGGTCCGCGCTCGCAAGCGAACGTGGCACCCGCCGCGCGCATGCCGTCGTCGACGACCGCGCGCGCGCCGATCAGAAGCAGGTCGGCGTCGCGCTGTGCCGAACCGTCGGCCAGCAGCTTCGCGACGAGCTCCGGGCCGATGCCCGCGGGATCGCCGGTGAACAGCGCGATCGTGGGTCTCGCGTTGTCCATCAATCGAGCTTCACGTTGGCGTCCTTGATCAGGCGCCCGAAGCGGTCGTAGTCGGACTTCACCAGCGCCGCGAACTCCGCCTGCGTCGCGTTGCCCGGCTCGCCGCCCAGGCCGACCAGCTTCTTCTGGACGTCCGGATCCTTGATCGCCTTCATCGTCTCCGCGTACAGGCGGTCGACGACGGCCTTGGGCGTTCCCGCCGTGACGAACAGCCCGTACCACGTCGTCATTTCCACGCCGGGCAGCCCGGCCTCGGCCAGCGTGGGCACGTCGGGCAATTCCGGCGTGCGCTTCGGGCTCATCACGGCCAGCGCCTTCACCTTGCCGCTCTTGATGAACGCCATCGCCGACGACGTCGTGTCGAAGTCGAGCTGGATCTGGCCGCCGACCAGGTCGGCCAGCGCCTGCGCCGATCCCTTGTACGGCACGTGCACGGCCTTGGTCCCCGCCGCGAGGTTGAACGCCTCGCCGGCCAGGTGCTGCGTGCTGCCCACGCCCGACGAGCCGTAGGAAAAGCCGTCGGGCTTCGCCTTGATCAGCGCGATCAGGTCGCGGACGTTGGTCGCCGGCACGTTGGGCGCGACCACGAGCACATTGGGCACGACGACGATCAGCGCAACCGGGACCAGGTCCTTGTTGGTGTCGAACGAAAGCTTGATGAGGTGCGGCGCGATCGCCTGGCCGGTGTTGGTGGCGACCAGCAGCGTGTGCCCGTCGGGCGCGGCCTTCGCCGTCAGGTCCGCGGCGATCGTGTTCGACGCACCGGGCTTGTTCTCGACGACGAACGGCTGGCCGAACGCGCCCTGGTACTTGTCGGCGAGCATCCGCGCGATGATGTCGGTGCCGCCGCCGGCGTTGGCGCCGACCATGATCTTGACCGGCTTCACCGGGTACGTCTGCGCGGACGCCATGGCGGCGACGGCCGCGACGGCGCAGGCCAGCGCGATGCGAGTGACGGGTTGCAACATGGTGCTTCCTCCGGGCTTGTGCGAATGGATGGGCTAGACGCCGTGGTCCGGCGATGAAACGACCGCCGATACGCGCGGCCACGTGTTGTCGAGATGCTCGCGCAGCAAACGGCCGAGCCGCGGGCCGTCGCGGGCGCGCAGCGCCTCGCAGATGCCTTCGTGCTCGGCCATCGCCGCCGACCAGTTCTCCGGGGCCTGGTTGCCGATGTAGCGAATGCGCCTCAGCCGCGTGCGCAGGATGCCGTGCAGCATCGCCAGCGTCGGATTGCCGGCGGCGCGCACGATGGCGTTGTGGATCTCCTGGTTCAGGCGAAAGTACTCGGGACGCTCGCGGCGCTCGTAGTGGATGCGCATCCGCTCGTGCAGGTCGACGATCGCGTCGATCTCGGCGCCGCCGGCATTGCACGCCAGCCGTCCGGCGTGCTCCTCGAGCAGCGCGATCAGCGAAAGCATGTCCTGCGCGTCCTTCGGCGTGAACACCTTCACCGCGGCGCCGCGCCGCGGCAGCAGCTCGACCAGGCCCTCGGACGCCAGCACCTTCAGCGCTTCGCGCAGCGGCGTGCGCGAGACGCCCAGCTGGCGCGCGAGCTCGAGCTCGGCAATCGGGGCACCCGGCTCGAGTCGGCCGTCGACGATCATGTCGCGCACGCGCGCGGTCACCTCGTCGTGCAGCGAGCCGCGCGCGATCGGTTCGACGGCGGGTGTGACGGCGGGGGCGACGTTCGGGTTCATGGCGGCGCGGGCGACGGGCTCGGGGGGACCGGCCGGGCATTGGACGCGGATCATAATGCATAATTACAAATTACGGAAGGGGCTGATCCGGGTAAGACCCGGCGGCGGCCCGCGTGCTAGAGTGCCCCGGGCCCGCCGAACGTGAAAATCAACGCCCCCTCGCGCATCGACCGCACGATCACGCTCGTCGTGCTGGCGGTGCTCGTCGCCGGCGTCTACCTGGTCCTGCAGCCGTTCCTGTCGGCGATCGTCTGGGCGGCCATCCTGGCCGCCACGACGTGGCCGCTGTTCGAATGGTTCGCGCGCAAGACCCGCCGCCCGGGGGTCGCGGCCACGATCATGACGCTGCTGATCCTCGCCGTAGTCGTCGCGCCGTTTGTCATCGCCGGTGCGAAGCTCGCGGAAAACGCCAAGTCCATGACCGAGTTCGTGCGCGGACTGATGTCGCGCGGCTTGCCCGATCCGCCGCCCTGGGTGTCGGGATTGCCGCTGGTGGGTGACCGGGTCGCCGCGTACTGGGCGTCGTTCGCGCACGACGGAGAAGGCCTGCTGGCCGAGCTCCTGCGCTTCGTCGACCCGCTGCGCGACTTCGCGTACAAGGCCGGCGCCGTCGTCGGCGACGGGCTGCTGCAGCTCGTCCTGTCGGTGCTGATCGCGTTCTTCTTCTACCGCGACGGCGCGGCGATCATGGCGCGCGTGCGCGGCGCGGTGGAGCGGATCTCGCCGACGCGCGGCCTGCACATGCTCGAGGTCGCCGGCGGCACGACGCGCGCCGTCGTCTACGGCATCCTCGGCACTGCGCTCGCGCAGGGCGTGCTGATGGCGGTCGGGCTGTACATCGTCGGCATCAAGGCGGCGCCGCTGCTCGGCCTCGTGACGTTCTTCCTGTCGCCGGTCCCCGTCGGCCCGCCGCTGGTGTGGATCCCGACCGGCCTCTGGCTCATCTTCTCCCAGGGCGAGACCGCGTGGGGCATCTTCCTGCTCGCGTGGGGCGCGCTCGTCGTCTCGTCGGTGGACAACGTGCTGAAGCCGATGATCATCAGCCGCGGCAGCAGCCTGCCGTTCGTCCTGGTGATGCTGGGCGTGTTCGGCGGCGTGATCGCGTTCGGCTTCATCGGCGTGTTCCTGGGGCCGGTGCTGCTCGCGCTCGGGTTCGCGCTGGTCAAGGAATGGGCAATGCCCGCCGTCGCGCACGCCGACGACGCGCCGCCCTGAACGTCAGGCTGCGCTCGCGCGGGCGTCGAGGACGAAAGGGCCGGACCTCGCAACGGGGTCCGGCCCTTTTTTCAGATCGCCGAACAGAACACGACGTTGTTCGGCCCGGCGCCTTCCGGCGACCACGCGCGGTTCGCCATCGCGCGCCGCACCGAGAGGTCGACCGTGTAGCGGTGGTTGGCGTCGCGCCGGTTGTTGAAGAACCGGTACACCGGCAGCGTCTTCGCAGGGCAGTTGCCCTTGGCGTCCGGCACCTGGATGTAGAACGCCGTCGCCGTTTCGAGGCTCCAGATGCCCGGCCAGTTGAACAGCACGAACAGGCATTCGTCGAGGTCGGCCGAATACCAGTGCGAGTTGATCTGCACGGCGGCGCTCGCGTAGAAGCGGCACACGGACTTCGACCCGGTCGGCGCGAAGTCGGGATTGAGGTATGCGTAGAAGTACAGCCCCGTGCGCTGGAAGGTGCCGCCGAGGAACGTGTCGATGTAGTGGATCTCCGCCGGGTCCGCCGAGATGAAATAGTGATCGAGGTCGGCGCGGTAGAACTCGACAACGCGGAACGTGTTGAGCGGGGGCACGCCGCCCGGGATCGTGCTGCCGACGGCGGCGCCGGCGTCCAGCATTCCGCTGCCGCACAGGCTGGCCACCGTGCATTGCGACCCGGCCGGGAAGTTGCGCGCCGAGCCCGTCAATATGTCGAGGATGCGCCCGCCGGTGAGCATCGGATCTCGCGCGAGCAACGCAGCGGCCGTGCCCGACACCAGCGGGGCCGAGAAACTGGTGCCTCGCGCGGACGTGTACGACGGCTCCTTCGGCTCCTTCTTGCCATCGTTGGACAGCGACACGATGAGGTCGGTCACCGGCAGGTCGCCGCCGGGCGCCGTGAGGTCGATGCGCCGGCCGAAGTTCGAATAGCTGGTCAGCGTGCCCTGCGCGTTGTGCGCGCCGACCGTGATGACGCCGCCGCAGTTGGCCGGCGAGACATCCGAGGCGTCGACCGATTCGTTGCCGGCGGACACGACGACCACCGCGCCGTGCGCGAGCGCGTCGTCGACGGCTTCCTGGATCGACTGGTCGCATGCGCCGAAGCCGCCGAGGCTCATGTTGATAACCTTGGCGGGCGTGGTGTTCTTCGGTACGCCGGCGATCGCGACGCCCGACGCCCACAGCATGCCTTCGAGCACGTCCTCGAACGTGCCGCCGCACCGGCCCAGCGTACGCACCGGCAGGATCGCGACGTTGGCGGCAAGCCCGGCGATGCCGATGCCGTTGTTGCTGTTGGCGCCGATCAGTCCGGCGACGAACAGGCCGTGGAAGAAGCTGTCGTGCGTGCCGCACTCGCCGTCGCTCCAGTCGCCCTCGTCGCGCGGATCGGGATCGCGGGCGTTGCCGTCGCGCGCGCTGGCAGGATCGGAAATGAAGTCGTAGCCGGGCAATACGCGGCCGACCAGGTCCGGGTGCGGCAGGATGCCGGTGTCGATCACCGCAACGGTGACGCCCGCCGCGCTCGGCTGCAGCGTCCACGCGGTCTCGGCGTTGACGCCGGCCACGGCGCCGTTGAGGTACCACTGGCGCGGATACAGCGGGTCGTTCGGCGCGGCCTTCGGGTAAACGCGACGGACCGGGTCCGCGTACTGGACGTCGCCGTCCTCCTGGACGGCCTTCGCGATGTCCGCGAGCTGCTCCGCCGACTGGTCGACCTTGAGCGCCAGCACGGACACGGGGCCGATCTGCCGGTCGAACTTCACGTCGATGCCGATCTTGCGCGACAGCCGCGCGACGATCTCCGGCCAGTTGGGCTCGATGCCGTCCTTGATCCGCACCAGCAGCCGGCGCCCGGAGCCGTCGTCGCCCGGGGTGGCGGACGCGGATTTGCGCGCGATCGCCGCCGGCAGCACGACCTCGGCCCACAGCACGCTGCGGTCCACGCGCAGGCGCTTGACCATCGCCAGCGCGTCGGCTTCGTCGACCGGCGCCGGCAGCGCGAGCTCCAGCGCGCCGGTGCGCGTCGTTCCGGTCAGCGTCAGCGCGGTGCCGGCGAGCGACTGCAATTGCATCTGCGCGTCGGTCGGATAGGCCCCCGGCGCGGCCGTGTAGGGATGCAGCATCACGCGCAGCGCGTCCACGGTCGCGGCGCACGCGGGGACGGCGCACCAGGCTGTGAACGACGCCACGACGAGCAGCGCACAGCGTTTGATCAGCGGCGACATCAGCGAAGCTCCCGGAAGGGCGGTCTCGATCGTATGGCTCGTCGTTGTAATGAGCAAATACAATGCCAACGACCGGCCCGCCTATGCGCGCAGCATACGCCGGCGGAACGTGAGAACGCTAGTCCAACTGGTGGATTTGGCTAGGGTTTCGCCGCCGTGGCCGCCGCGCGGTCGCGCTGCATGTCCGAGCGGTAGGGGGCGAGCGCCGCGACCATCTGCGCGAAGATCTTCGGGTTGGCGGCGATCACCTGCCCGCCGAACAGGTAGTCGCCGTCGCCGGCCAGGTCGCCGATCAGGCCGCCGGCCTCGAGCACGAGCAGGCTGCCGGCCGCGACGTCCCACGGGTTGAGCCCGACCTCCCAGAACCCGTCGTAGAAGCCCGCGGCGACGTAGGCGAGATCGAGCGCGGCGGCGCCGGGTCGGCGCAGGCCCGCCGTGTGCGTGATCATCGTCTTCATCATCTGCAGGTACGTGTCGAGGTAGCTGCCGTCGCGGAACGGGAAGCCGGTGCCGATCAGGCAATCCTTCATCTGCGTGCGGCGCGACACGCGCATCCTGCGGTCGTTGAGGAACGCGCCGCGGCCGCGGGTGGCCGTGAACAGGTCGTTGCGCACCGGGTCGTAGATGACGCCCTGCTGGACGACGTTCCTGTGCGCGAGCGCGATCGACACGCAGTACTGCGGGAAGCCGTGCAGGAAATTGGTCGTGCCGTCGAGCGGATCGATGATCCACACGTACTCGGCGTCCGGATTCTGGCCCTTGTGCGTACCCTCCTCGGCGAGGATCGCGTGGTCCGGATACGCGCTTTTCAGCGTCTCGACGATCGCGGCCTCGGCGCCGTGGTCGATCTCGCTCACGAAGTCCTTCGGCCCCTTCGCCGTCACCGTGAGGAGGTCAAGGTCGCGCGCGCCGCGATTGATGATGTTGCCGGCGCGGCGCGCGGCCTTCACGGCCGTCGTGAGCATCGGATGCATGGGGGTTTGCCGCGTGCCTAGGTTGCGGATTCGAGCTATTTTACCCGGATACCCGCGCCCGCCGCCTCCGACCCCGGCCTTTACCTTGGATTCCGAATCGCGATTCCCCGAAGCGCTCTCCCGCGTCCGCATCGTGCTGGTACGCACGACGCACCCGGGGAACATCGGCGCCGCCGCGCGCGCGCTGCACACGATGGGCATCGACCGGCTGGTGCTCGTAGCGCCCGAGCGCTTTCCCGACGCGGAAGCGGACGCGCGCGCCACCGGCGCGACCGCGCTGCTCGCCAACGCGCGCGTCGTGCCGACGCTCGACGACGCGCTCGCCGGTTGCGCGTGGGCGGCGGGGCTTTCCGCCCGGCCGCGCGCATTCGCCGGACGGGCGCTGCCGGTCCGCGATGCCGCGTGCGAGGCTGTCGCCAACGCGAAGGCCGGCGACGTCGCACTCGTGTTCGGAACCGAGATGTCGGGCCTGTCGAACGCCGAGCTCGCCCGCTGCACCGTCGCGGCGACGATTCCGGCGAACCCCGCCTATCCGTCGCTCAACCTCGCGGCGGCCGTGCAGGTGGCGACGTACGAGCTGCGCGTGGCCGCCGGGCTCGACCGCGTGTGGACGGCTCCGCGGTTCGCCGGCGCGTCGAACGACGAGATCGAGGCGTTGTACGCCCACGCGACGGCGACGCTGGCCGCGATGCGCTTCCTCGACCCCGCGCGGCCGAAGCGGCTGCTGCCGCGGCTGCGCCGGCTGTTCGGGCGCGCCGGCCTCGAGCGCGAGGAGGTGAACATCCTGCGCGGAATACTGGCGCGGATCGACCAGTTCACCGGCCGCGTGCCGAGGAAGTAGTCGCGCTGCGCAGCCGCGTCAGCGCCCACGCGGCGGCGCCCACCGCCATCACGTACAGCGACACGTGGATCGCGCCACGGCTCGCCGCGTACGTGATGCTCGAATGGAACAGGAACGCGCACGTCGCGATGAACGCCAGCGGCGTGAGCGGATACAGCGGCACGCGGAACGGCCGCGGCGCCTCGGGGAAGCGCTGCCGCAGCAGGACCAGCGCGACGCCGACGAGCGCAAGGAAGCCCCAGAAGACGGGGGCGGTGAACTCGACCATCGCCTCGAAGCCGTCCTTCTGCGTGGCGCCGAACGCGATCAGCGCCAGCGCGATCGAGCTTTGCAGCAGGAAGCCTCGCGTCGGCACGCCGCGGCGAACGTTCCAGCCCGCGAAGTGGCGCAGCGGCGCCCAGTCGTTCGCCAGTGCGTAGTTGGTGCGGGCGCCCGTCAGCATCGTCGCGTTGATCGACGTCAGCGTGGCCACGGCGACGAATGCCGACAGCAGGTCGCCGGCCGCGCGGCCGAACGCGCGCGTGACGACGTCGGCCGCGGCCGCCTTGCTGGCGGAGAGGCCCGCGACCCCCAGCGCGCCCAGCAGCGCCGCGTTGGTCGCCACGTACAGCGCCATGATGATCAGCACGCTGGCCACGAGCGTCCACAGGATCGTGCGCGCGCCGCCGGGAAGCTCGGCCGACAGGTACGCGGCCTCGTTCCATCCGCCGTAGGTCAGCAGCACGAACACGAGCGCCAGCCCGATCGCGCCCGCCGGCGGTGAGGTCGCGAACCACGCCGCGCCGCTTGCCGCTTCCGGCGTCGCCGCCACGCCCGCCGCGATGACGAACAGCAGTCCGGCGACCTCGACCACGGTCAGCCAGTTCTGCGTGCGCGCGGACGCGGCGAGGCTCGCGACGTTGACAACCGTCAGCGCGACGACGAGCGCGGCCGCCCAGATCGCCGACGAATGCGGCCCCGCGTCGACGATGCGCGACGCGTAGTCGCCGAACACGAAGGCGAGCAGCGCGATCGAGCCGGTGTTGATGACGGTCGCGCGCGCCCAGCCGTAGAGGAAGCTCACGTCGCGGCCGAACGCGCGCGTCAGGAAGTGGTAGTCGCCGCCGGCGTGCGGATGCGCGGACGCGAGCTCCGCGTAGCAGAGCGCGCCGACCAGCGAGATTGCGCCGCCGGCGATCCACAGCGCGAGCGCCCATCCGGGGTCGCGTGCGATGTCGGCGACGAGCGACGGTGCGCGGAAGATGCCCGCGCCGACGACGATGCCGACGATGATGGCAACGGCGTCGCGCCGGCGCAGTGAAACGCGCGGGCCCGGCGGCGGCGTTGCCGATTCCGTCAAGCTCAGCGGACCGCGCGCGCGGGGACCGTGTACAGGTAGAGCGACGTGCTGCGGCGGCCCGTGTAGTCGCTCTTCTCCGGCACGTCCAGCGACACGACGCGGTCGGACGGCCAGCCGCGGAACGGATAGTCGTGCGAGACCACGCGAGTTCCCGGCGGGAGTTCGCCCAGCAGCTTGTCCTGCAGCCGGTTCATCGCGATCGGCAGCAGGTAGACGGTGACGACGGTCGCGCCGCGGATGTCGGTGTCGAACAGGTCGCGCACATAGAACTTCACGCGGTCGGCGACGCCGGCTTCCTGCGCCTTGCGCGTCGCGTAGTCGACGAGCGTCGCGTCGATGTCGACGCCGAAGCCCCCGCGTGCGCCGAACTTCGCGACCGCGGCGATGACGAGGCGGCCGTCGCCGGACCCGAGGTCGACGACGACGTCGTTCGGGCCGACGCGCGCGAGCTCGAGCATCGCGTCGACGACCTGCGTCGGCGTCGACACGAACGGCGCGACCATGCCGTCCGGCGGCTGCCCGTCGGCGGCCGCAGGCATTGCGCACGCGAGCCCGGCGATTGCGGCGATGCCCAGCCGTGCGATCGCGGTTATCCTAATCAAATGCAGGCCTCCCCTCGTCTAGTTTACCGCCGACGTGAGCGTCGCCGCTGACGCCTGCCGCAACTGCGGCGCGAACGCGCCGGGCCACTACTGTCCCAACTGCGGCCAGGAGACGCGCGTCGCGCTGCCGACGTTCCCGGCGTTCATGCGCGAGGCGGCGGGAAGGTACGTCGCGCTCGACGGCCGGACGTGGCGCACGCTGTGGGGACTGGTCGCGCGTCCGGGCTTCCTGACGCTCGAGTACCTGCAGGGCCGGCGCCGCAGGTACATCCGGCCGGCGCGCCTGTTCCTCGTGCTCTACCTCGTGCTGTTCGCGCTGATCGGCCTCGTGCAGTCGCCGATGAACATCGGCGAGAAGGTGGTGTTCGTCGATACCGACGCCGAGCCGAACCCGCCCGCCGCCGCGAATGCGCCGGCGATGCAGCGTGAACCCGGCACGGCCGGGCGCAAGCCCACGCAGCCCGTGGCCGGACCGGAAGGCGGCGCCGACACGTCGCTGATGCTCGACGAAGACCTCGACCTCGTCATGCGCTGGGCCGGCACGAACATCGAACTGCCGGGCGAACTCGGCCGGCGCTACGAGCACTTCCGGAAGCTGCCGAAGGAGGCGAAGGCCGAGCAGCTCTACGCGGGAATCCTGCGCTACGGCACGTACGCGATGGTCGCGCTGCTGCCGGCATTCGCGTTCCTGCAGATGCTCGCCTACGCGGGCCGCGGCAGCAGGTATCCGCGGCGGCCGCGCCGCTACGCCGAGCACCTGGTCTACAGTGCGCACCTGCACGCGTTCGCCGCGCTGGTGATCATCGCGCTGCTGCTGTTGCCGTTCGGACCGCTCCGGTTCGCGCTGCTGGTCTGGGTCGGCTATTACGTGCTGCGCGCGCGGCAGGCCGTGTACGGCGGACGGTGGTGGGCGGGACTCCTGCGCGCGGCGATCGTCGCGACCTGCTATTGCGTGCTGGTCGCGTTCGCGATCCTGGGACTGGTCGCTGCCGCGGTCATGCTCCGCTGATCAGGGCGCCGCGCACGTCTGCCCGACCTCGACCTTGAACCGCGCGAGCCGGGTCTCGTGCCGCGATTTCGAGCGCTCTGCATCCGCGATCGAAGCGTCGTAGCGCGCGCACTGGCTGCGTGTCGTGCACGACTCGCGCGCCGTCCGATCGCGCGCGATGCTGTCGGCGGCGGCGTTGATCGAGCGCTGCTCGCGCTCGACCTTCCTGCGCGCCGTCTCGCACGCCTTGCTCGTTTCCGCCGCCTGCACGCACCCCGGCATCGCCAGCGCGGCGGCGAACAACGCCGCAGCGAGCGATCTAGACGTCATCGGTCACTTCTTCTCGTACTTGGCGATCAGGTCGCGGGCGGACTTGAGCAGCATCGCACCGTCGTTGCCCTTGGCCGAAACGTCCTTCACCCATTCGTCGGCCAGGTTCGACGTCGCCTTCTGCCAGGTCTCGAGCTCGGCGGCCGGAATCACGTAGAACGTGTTGCCGCGGTCGACGGCGAGCTTGCGCGCCGGCGGCGCCGACGCGTCCCACTGCGCGCCCATCGCCTTCGACAGGCTGGCGCCGGAGTTCGCGTCGAGCACCTTCTTCAGGTCGGGCGGCAGGCTGTCGTACTTCGCCTGGTTCATCGCGAGGATGAACACGGCCGTGTACAGCGCGCGCGACTTCGGGTCGGTTTCGCTTTCGTACTTGGTGAGCTCGTGCGCCTTGATCGACGGGATGACCTCCCACGGCAGCAGGTAGCCGTCGACCACGCCCTTGGAGATCGCTTCGGCGAGCGCGGGCAGCGGCATCGCGACCGGCGCCGCGCCGAGCGCGGCGAGCAGCTTGTTCGTCTGCCGCGTCGGCGCACGCATCTTCAGGCCCTTGAAGTCGGCCATCACCTTCACCTGCCGCGGGTTGGTGTGGATGTAGCCGTTGTCGTGCACGTTGACGGCGAGCGCCTTGATGCCCGGGAATTCCTTGTAGCCGAACTGCGTGTAGTAGTCCCACGCGGCCTGGCTCGTCGCCTCGGCGCTGCTCGACATGAAGGGCAGCTCGAAGACTTCCATGATCGGATAGCGTCCGGCCGTGTAGCCGGGCAGCGTCCAGACGATGTCGACCACGCCATCCTTCGCCTGGTCGATCAAGTTCTGCGGCGTGCCGCCGAGCTGCATCGCCGGGTAGATCTGGCACTTCATCTTGTTGCCCGAGTCCCTGGCGATCTTGTCGCACCACGGGACGAGGATCGTCGACGGCGGCATCGCGCCGGGCGGCCAGAAGTGGTGGACCTTGAGCACGATGTCCTGGGCGAAGGCGGGCAGGGCGAACGCCGCGGCGAACGCAAGCGCGGCAACTTGGAGCGGTGGACGCATGGGGTTCCTCCGGGAACGTTGATCGGCGTCTTGGCGCGCCGGCTTGGTGTTGTGGCAATCTCGAACAGTTTAGCAAACCGCGCCTGTCGGCTCCGTCCGCCAATAGCTGAGTGAATTCGTCGGATATGAAATAATTCAGCCATGTTCGACCGCCTGCGCGAAGACATCGCCGTCGTTTTCGAGCGCGACCCCGCGGCGAAGAGCCGTTTCGAAGTGCTCACTTGCTACCCGGGGCTGCACGCCCTCGTCTGCCACCGGCTCGTCACCAACCCGTTGTGGCGCCACGGCTTTCGCTGGCTCGCCCGCTGGCTCGCGCACCTGTCGCGGTGGCTGACCGGCATCGAGATCCACCCGGGCGCGACGATCGGGCGCCGCGTGTTCATCGACCACGGGATGGGGGTCGTGATCGGCGAGACCGCCGAGATCGGCGACGACTGCACGCTCTACCACGGCGTCACGCTGGGCGGCACGTCGTGGAACAAGGGCAAGCGGCATCCGACGCTGGCCCGGAACGTGGTGGTCGGCGCCGGCGCCAAGATCCTGGGCCCGATCCTGATGGGCGACGGCGCCAAGATCGGCTCCAACGCCGTCGTTGTCCGCGACGTGCCGCCGGGAGCAACCGCCGTGGGCATTCCGGCGCGGATCGTGACGGCGGACGACCGCGAGCGGCGCGAGACGCAGGCGAGCAAGCTCGGCTTCTCCGCGTACGCGATCGCCGCCGACATGAACGACCCGATGGTGCAGGCGATCCACCAGTTGCTCGACCACGCGGCGCAGACCGAAGAGCGGTTCGACCGGCTGGTTGCGCAGCTGCAGCGCGACGGGCTCGATTGCGGCGACGCCAAGGCGACCGCCGAGCGCTTCGATCCGCAGCAGATCAACAAGATGCTCGAATGAACTTGCCGGGGATTTAGTTGACTAAATCGTTCGGGTATAGGATAATCTTTTGTCCTGGACAACCAGGCGGGTCGCGCGGCGGCTGGCCGCGGAAGGCTCCGCGACGACGCGGGGTCGCCGCCCGTTGATCCGGGTGTCCTGCGAAAGGATCGGAACATGCGCTTGACCACCAAGGGACGGTTCGCCGTGACGGCGATGATGGACGTAGCGATGCACGGCGGCAGCGGGCCGGTGACGCTCGCCGCGGTGTCGGCTCGCCAGCGAATTTCGCTCTCCTACCTCGAGCAGCTGTTCGGCAAGCTGCGCCGGTCGGGCCTGGTCGAAAGCGTCCGCGGCCCGGGCGGCGGATACAACCTCGCCAAGCCGCAGGACGAGGTGTCGGTGGCGGACATCATCACGGCGGTCGACGAGCCGATCGATGCCACGCAGTGCGAAGGCCGCGAGAACTGCCACGACGACCGCCGCTGCATGACGCACGACCTGTGGGCGGGCCTGAACGAGCACATCTTCGCGTTCCTTTCGGCCGTGACGCTCGCGCAGCTCGTGCGCGCGCAGCAGCCGCAGGACGTCGCCGTGCTGCAGGACCATCGGCAGCCGGCGGCCGGACCGGCGGCGCCCAAGGTCCCGGTGTCCGAGCCCGTCTAGCCCCACGCCACGCAAAGCGAAACTCCATGAAGCTTCCGATCTACCTCGATTACTCGGCGACCACGCCGGTCGACCCGCGGGTCGCGCAGAAGATGATCACGTACCTGACCGACGAGTTCGGCAACCCGGCGTCGCGGTCGCATTCGTTCGGCTGGACGGCCGAGGCCGCGGTCGAGGAGGCGCGCGCCAACGTGGCGGCGCTCGTCAATTGCGATCCGAAGGAACTGGTGTGGACGTCGGGCGCGACCGAGTCGATCAACCTCGCGCTCAAGGGTGCCGCGCATTTCTACAAGGACAAGGGCAGGCACCTCGTCACCGTGAAGACCGAGCACAAGGCCACGCTCGACACGATGCGCGAGCTCGAGCGCGAGGGCTTCGAGGTCACGTACCTGGACGTCGACGAGCACGGGATGGTGCCGATCGAGAAGTTCGCGGCGGCACTGCGGCCCGACACGATTGTCGCGTCGGTGATGCTGGTCAACAACGAGATCGGCGTGATCCAGGACATCCCGGCGATGGGCGAGGCATGCCGCAAGCGCGGCATCGTCTTCCACGTCGACGCAGCGCAGGCGACCGGCAAGGTGCCGATCGACCTCGCCGCGCTCAAGGTCGACCTGATGTCGTTCTCCGCGCACAAGACGTACGGCCCGAAGGGCGTGGGCGCGCTGTTCGTCCGCCGCAAGCCGCGCGTGCGCATCGAGGCGCAGATGCACGGCGGCGGTCACGAGCGCGGCATGCGCTCGGGCACGCTGGCCACGCACCAGATCGTCGGCATGGGCGAGGCGTTCCGCATCGCGAAGGCGGAGATGGCCACCGAGGGCGAGCGCATCCGCATGCTGCGCGACAAGCTGTGGCGCGGCCTGTCGCAGATCGAGGAGGTCTACGTCAACGGCGACATGGAGCACCGCGTGCCGCACAACCTGAACGCGAGCTTCAACTTCGTCGAGGGCGAGTCGCTGATCATGGCGATCAAGGACATCGCGGTGTCGTCGGGCTCGGCGTGCACGTCGGCGTCGCTGGAGCCGTCGTACGTGCTGCGGGCGCTGGGCCGCAGCGACGAGCTCGCCCACAGCTCGATCCGCTTCACGATCGGGCGCTTCACCACGGAAGCGGACGTCGACTACACGATCGAGCTATTGAAGCGCAAGGTCGGCAAGCTGCGCGAACTCTCGCCGCTTTGGGAAATGCACAAGGAAGGCGTCGACCTCTCGAAAATCGAATGGGCCGCGCATTGAGGAGCAGCAGACATGGCATATAGCGACAAGGTACTGGACCACTACGAAAATCCGCGCAACGTCGGCTCGCTGCCGAAGGAGTCGGACGACGTCGGCACCGGCATGGTCGGCGCGCCGGCGTGCGGCGACGTGATGAAGCTGCAGATCAAGGTGGGTCCCGACGGCGTGATCGAGGACGCCAAGTTCAAGACCTACGGCTGCGGCTCGGCGATCGCGTCGTCGTCGCTGGTCACCGAATGGGTGAAGGGCAAGACGCTCGACGAGGCGATGACGATCCGCAACACGCAGATCGCCGAGGAGCTCGCGCTGCCGCCGGTCAAGATCCACTGCTCGATCCTCGCCGAGGACGCGATCAAGGCCGCGGTCGCCGACTACCGGAAGAAGCACGGCGCCGACGCCAAGCTGGCGGCGGACTGAACACGCAGGAGACGATCGATGGCGGTAACACTCACTCCGTCGGCGGCGCAGCACGTCGCCGCCAACCTCGCCAAGCGCGGCCGTGGCATGGGCCTGCGCCTCGGCGTGCGCACGACCGGCTGCTCGGGCCTCGCCTACAAGCTCGAGTACGCCGACGACGCGCTGCCCGAGGACGTCACGTTCCAAAGCCACGGCGTCACGGTCGTCGTCGACCCGAAGAGCCTGCCGTATCTCGACGGAACCGAGCTCGACTTCACGCGCGAAGGATTGAACGAGGGCTTCAAGTTCAAGAATCCGAACGTCAAGGACGAGTGCGGCTGCGGCGAGTCTTTCAACGTGTGACACCGAGGCAACGCCAGGATCGCCCGGGGGCGGCTTTTGCAGTCGCCCCTTTTCACGCCGTGATCGACTTCTCGCGCAACTACTTCGAGCTGTTCGGGCTGCCGCCGCGCTACCGCGTCGATCCGGCGGTGCTCGACGCCGCCTATCGCAGGCTGCAGTCGGACGTGCATCCGGATCGCCATGCGAGCGGCAGCGACGCCGACCGCCGCGCGGCGCTGCAGTCGTCGGCGCGCGTCAACGAGGCGTACCGCGCGCTCAAGGACCCGGTGCAGCGCGCGCAGTACCTGCTGTCGATGCACGGCGTCGACGCCGTCGGCGAAACCGACACCTCGCTGCCGGTCTCGTTCCTGGAACGGCAGCTCGAGCGGCGCGAAGCCGCGGCGGAAGCGATGGACGCGGGCGACGCGCGGACGCTCTCCGCGCTGCACCAGGCGGCGCGCGACGAGGCCGCCGAACTCGAGGCGCACCTTGGCGCGCAGCTCGACGGCGAGCACGCTTACAAGGCGGCGCGCGCGAACGTGCGCGAGCTGACGTTCCTGCACAAGCTCGCAGAAGACCTTCGCGAGATGCTCGCCGCGGTGGAAGACTAGGACCCGCACCCGATGGCGCTGTTCCAGATCTCCGAACCCGGCGAAACGCCGGCGCCGCACGCGTGGAAGCGCGCGGTCGGCATCGACCTCGGCACGACCAATTCGCTGGTGGCCACCGTGCGGCACGGACTCGCCGTCGTGCTGCCCGACGACGAGGGACGTCCGCTGGTGCCGTCGATCGTCCGCTACGCGCCGGACGCGGTGGAGACCGGTTACGCGGCGATGGAGCACCAGGCGACCGATCCGCAGAACACGATCGTGTCGGTCAAGCGGTTCATGGGCCGGGGCCTGACCGATCTCGACGACCGGCGCTTTCCTTACCGGTTCGTCGACGCACCGGGCATGCTGCGGATCACGACGCGCGCCGGCGTCAGGTCGCCGGTCGAGATCTCCGCCGACCTGCTGCGCGCGCTGCGCGAGCGCGCCGAAGCGTCGCTCGGCGGGCCGGTCGATGGCGCCGTCGTGACCGTTCCCGCGTATTTCGACGACGGGCAGCGGGCGGCGACCAAGGACGCGGCGCGGCTCGCGGGATTGCCGGTGCTGCGCCTGCTCAACGAACCGACGGCCGCGGCGATCGCGTACGGCCTCGACAACGCGGCCGAAGGCGTCTACGCCGTCTACGACCTGGGCGGCGGCACGTTCGACATCTCGATCCTGCGGCTGTCCAAGGGCGTTTTCGAGGTGCTCGCCACCAATGGCGACTCGGCGCTCGGCGGCGACGACTTCGACCACCGCGTGTTCTGCTGGGTCATCGAGGCGGCCAAGCTGCCGCCGCTGTCGCCGTCCGACGCGCGGCTGCTGCTCGTCAAGGCGCGCGAGGCCAAGGAAAACCTGTCCGAGCACGAGTCGGCGTCGATCGTGGCCACGCTCGCCGGCGGCACGGCCATCAACCTGTCGCTGACCAAGGCCACGTTCACCGAGATCACGGCGAACCTGGTCGCGAAGACGATGCAGCCGGTCAAGCGCGCGCTGCGCGACGCCCAGCTCGCGCCGTCCGACGTCAAGGGCGTCGTGCTGGTCGGCGGCGCGACGCGGATGCCGCAGATCCGCCGCGCGGTGGCGGGCTTCTTCGGGCAGCCGCCGCTGACCAACCTCAATCCGGACGAAGTGGTGGCGCTCGGCGCAGCGGTGCAGGCGAACAAGCTCGTCGGCAACCGCGAGCGCAACGACGACTGGCTGCTGCTCGACGTGATCCCGCTGTCGCTCGGTCTGGAGACGATGGGCGGGCTCACCGAGAAGATCGTTCCGCGCAATTCGACGATTCCCGTGGCGCGTGCGCAGGAGTTCACCACGTACAAGGACGGCCAGACGGCGATGGCGATCCACGTCGTGCAGGGCGAGCGCGAACGCGTCGCCGATTGCCGGTCGCTGGGCCGCTTCGAGCTGCGCGGCATCCCGCCGATGGTGGCGGGCGCCGCGCGGATCCGCGTCACGTTCGAAGTCGACGCCGACGGGCTGCTCGAGGTCGGCGCGCGCGAGGAGACCACCGGCGTGGCCGCGGCGATCACCGTCAAGCCCTCGTACGGACTGACCGACCGCGAGATCGCGCAGATGCTCAAGGACTCGTTCGCGCACGCGGCCGACGACATGCAGGCGCGCGCGCTCGCCGAAGCGCAGGTCGAGGCCGACCGGATCGCCGACGCAACGCACACCGCGCTTGCTTCCGACGGCGAGCTGCTCGACCCGGCGGAGCGCGCCGCGGTCGACGCGGCGCTGGCGCGGCTCGCCGGCGCGCGTGCCGGCCAGGATCACGTCGCGCTGCGCGCGGCGGTGGATGCGCTGAACCGCGCCACCGAGGAGTTCGCCGGGCGGCGGATGAACCGGAGCGTGGCCCGCGCGCTCACCGGCAGGCGCGTCGACGCGCTGTCGGATTAGCGTACATTCCCGCCATGCCCGAGATCGTCGTCCTGCCGCACGCCGAGATCTGCCCCGAAGGCAGGACCTTCGAGGGAACGCCCGGCCGTTCGCTCCTCGACAACCTGCTCGACCAGGGGATCGACATCGAGCACGCGTGCGAGAAGTCGTGCGCGTGCACGACGTGCCACGTGATCGTCCGCGAAGGCTTCGATTCGCTGCCGCCGTCGTCGGAGGACGAGGACGACCTGCTCGACCGCGCGTGGGGACTGACGCCGCTGTCGCGGCTGTCGTGCCAGGCGATCGTCGAGGACCGGAAGCTCGTCGTCGAGATCCCGAAGTACACGATCAACCAGGTGAGTGAGGGCCGGTGACGATGCTCAAGTGGACCGATTCGCGCGAGATCGCAATGGCGCTGGCCGACGAACATCCGGACGTCGATCCGCGCACCGTTCGCTTCACCGACCTGCACCGCTGGGTGATGGCGCTGCCGGACTTCGACGACGACCCCAAGCACAGCGGCGAGAAGATCCTCGAGGCGATCCAGATGGCGTGGATCGACGAGGCGTAGGCGATGCCGGTGCCGATCACCGCGCTGTACGCCGGCCTGCTTGCCGTGCTGATGATCGTCCTCGCGGTCCGGGTCATCCGGCTGCGCTGGAAGACGCGCGCGGGCACCGGCGACGGCGGCGACCGCCACCTCGCCAAGGCGATGCGCGTCCACGGCAACGCCGCCGAGTACGTGCCGGTCGCGCTGCTGCTGCTGCTGGTCGCCGAGCTCAATCACGCGTCGCCGATGCTGCTCCACGCGTGCGGCGCCATATTCGTCGTCGCGCGCGTGCTGCATGCGCGCGGGCTCACGCGGTCGTTCGGCGTGTCGTGGCAGCGCTCGGCGGGCACGATCGGCACGGTGGGCGTGATCGCCGTGCTGGCGATCGTCGACATCGCCGCGTTCCTCGGCTAGCGAAACAGGTTGAGCGCGCCGTCCAGCCCGCACACGTCGAGTGCGTGGGCGGCCTTGGCGCGCACGACCGGCTTGGCCCGGTAGGCGATCGCGACGTCGGCTTCGGCGAACATCGGCAGGTCGTTCGCGCCGTCGCCGATCGTCACCGTCAGGCCGTTCCCGCCCGCGTGCTTGCGCTTGAGCGCGTGCACCGTCTGCGCCTTGACCCGCGCGTCGACGATCGCGCCGTCGATGCGCCCGGTCAGCCTCCCGTCGGCGATGCCGAGCGTATTGGCCACCGCGACGTCGAGCCCGAGCCGCGCCTTCAGGCGTTCGGTGAAGAACGTGAATCCCCCGGACACCAGCGCCGTGATGGCGCCCGCCGCCTTGAACCCCGAGAGCATCCGTTCGGCACCGGGCGATATCCGCAGCCGTTCGTCGTAGACGCGGTCGAGCGTCGCGACCGGCAGGCCGGACAAGAGCGCGACGCGGCGCGTCAGGCTCTCCGCGAAGTCGATCTCGCCGCGCATCGCGCTCGCGGTGATCGCCGCGATCTCGGGTTTGATCCCTTTCATGTCGGCGATCTCGTCGATGCACTCGATCGTGATCAGCGTCGAATCCATGTCCATCGCGACGACACGCACGCGCTGCAGCGTCTGCGAATGGCGGACGAAGGCGGCGTCGCAGCCGGCTGCACGCGCCGCGTCGATCAGCGCCGGGTCGTCGGCCACGCCCGGCAGCCGATAGGCGACGGGCGCGCCGGTCCCGAACGGAACGACGGCTTGCGCGCCCGCGCGGCGTGCGAGCGCGGTCAGCGCGGCCGGCCGGATCGCCGGTGCCTGCAGCACGAGATCGGAAGTCGCCGCGTCTCGCATATGAATAGTCGACGGCGTTCTAAGTCGGCTCGTTGCGGAGCGATATTATAGGTGCGCTCGCACGCGGCGCGACGAATTGCGCGACAATCTCGGTCCGGGCAGCGGTTGGCCATCTGCCGCCGTCTGGCAACGTCATCAGGAGAGGACACCATGCAACTGCGAATCGGCGACGAAGCGCCCAACTTCACGGCGCAGACGACGGAAGGCACGATCAATTTCCACGACTGGATCGGCGACCACTGGGCGATCCTGTTCTCGCACCCGAAGGACTTCACGCCCGTGTGCACGACCGAGCTGGGTTATCTCGCGAAGATCAAGCCCGAGTTCGACAAGCGGCACGCCAAGATCCTGGGGCTGTCGATCGATCCCGTCGAAGACCACAAGCGCTGGGCCAAGGACATCGAGGAGACGCAGGGCACGGCGCCCAACTATCCGATCATCGGCGACGCCGACCTCACCGTCGCGAAGCTCTACGACATGATCCATCCCAACGCAAGCGGCGCGCAGCCGCGCACGGCCGCCGACAACGCGACGATCCGTTCGGTGTTCGTCGTCGGGCCCGACAAGAAGATCAAGCTGATCCTCACCTACCCGATGACCACCGGCCGCAACTTCGACGAAGTCGTGCGCGTGCTCGATTCGCTGCAGCTGACCGCGAAGCACAAGGTCGCGACGCCGGCGCAATGGAAGGCGGGCGAGGACGTGATCATCGCGGGGTCGGTGTCCAACGACGAGGCGAAGCAGAAGTACCCGGGCGGCTGGAAGGCGCCCAAGCCGTACCTGCGGATAATTCCGCAGCCCAAGTAGCGCGCGGCTTGACCTTGCGCAATGTCCAACGCCGGAGGGGTAGACGCCCTCGCTGGACTTGCCTAGATTGGCCTATTTTCTTGCGGCGTTCCCGTTCGCGGACGCGCGCGCAACGGGAGATCGCACGATGGGTGATGCACGTGGATTGACGTGGGCGACCGGATTCGGTCGCGCCTTCGGCTTGACGGTCGTCGCGGCGGCGCTGGCCGCGACGACGGCACAGGGCCAGCAAGTCAGCGGCACGCTGGGCTCGCCCGGCGCCACGACGACCATCCCCGGCACGCAGCTTCCGCCGCCCGATCCGAAGTTCGGCGGCGTGATCAAGGACGGCGCGCTGCAGTCGAAGCCCTGGTGGGCGCCGCGCATCGTGCCGCCGAAGGGCGCGCCGAACGTGCTGCTGATCATCACCGACGACGCCGGCTTCGGCGTGCCGAGCACGTTCGGCGGCATCATTCCGACGCCGGCGATGGACCGCATCGCCAAGGAAGGCCTGCGCTACAACCGCATGTTCTCCACGGCGCTGTGCTCGCCGACGCGCGCCGCGCTGATCACCGGCCGCAATCACCACTCGGCCGGCTTCGGCGTGAGCTCCGAGCAGTCGACCGGCTTTCCCGGCTACAACAGCATCATCGCCAAGGACAAGGCCACCATCGGCCGCATCCTGCTCGACAACGGCTACGCGACGTCGTGGTTCGGCAAGGACCACAACGTGCCGGCGTTCGCCGCAAGCCAGGCCGGGCCGTTCGACCAGTGGCCGACCGGCATGGGGTTCGAGTACTTCTACGGCTTCGTCGGCGGCGACGCCAACCAGTGGCAGCCGAACCTGTTCCGCAACACGACGCAGATCTACCCGTTCGAGGGGAAGCCGGGCTGGAACCTCGTCACCGGCATGGCGGACGACGCGATCGACTACATGACGCGGATGCACCAGATCGACCCGAGCAAGCCGATCTTCATCAAGTACGCGCCCGGCGCCACGCACGCGCCGCACCACCCGACCAAGGAATGGGTGGACCGGATCAGCCAGATGAAGCTCTTCGACGAAGGCTGGAACAAGGTCCGCGAGCGCATCTTCGAGAACCAGAAGCGGCTCGGCGTGATCCCGAAGGACGCCAAGCTGCCGCCGTGGCCGAAGGACGTGCTGAAGGAGTGGGACGCGCTCTCCGCCGAGGAGAAGAAGCTGTTCATCCGGCAGGTCGAGGTCTTCGCCGCCTACGTCGCCTACAGCGACCACGAGATCGGCCGCGTGATCCAGTCGTTCCAGGACCTGGGCCGGCTGGACAACACGCTGATCATCTACATCAACGGCGACAACGGCACCAGCGCCGAGGGCGGCCCGCAGGGCACGCCCAACGAGGTCGCGTTCTTCAACGGACTCAACCAGCTGCCGATCGACGTGCAGATGAAGTTCTACGACGTCTGGGGCACCGACCTCACGTACAACCACATGTCGGCCGGCTGGTCGTGGGCGTTCGACACGCCGTTCTCGTGGTTCAAGCAGAACGCCTCGCAGCTGGGCGGCACCAACCAGAACATGGTGGTGTCGTGGCCGGCACGCATCAAGGACAAGGGCGCGCTGCGCGAGCAGTTCGTGCACGTCATCGACGTCGTGCCGACGATCCTCGAGGCGGCGGGCATCAAGGCGCCGCAGACGGTGGACGGCATCCGGCAGGCGCCGATCGAGGGCACCAGTTTCGCCTACACGTTCGACGCAGCCAACGCGAAGGCGCCGTCGCGCCACAGGACGCAGTACTTCGAGATGATGGGGCAGTGGGCGCTGTACCACGACGGCTGGTTCTTGAGCACCAAGGTGAATCGCGCGCCGTGGGACGCCTTCGGTCCGGCCAACCCGGACCCGCTGAACAAACAGGTGCTCGAGCTCTTCGACCTGAACACCGACTTCAACCAGACCACGGACGTCGCTGCGAAGAACCCGCAGAAGGTCAAGGAACTGAAGCAGATGTTCATCGCCGAGGCGAGGAAGCACCAGGTGTTCCCGATGGACGCGTCCGTCGCGGCCCGCATCGTCGCGCCGCGGCCGAACATCACGGCCGGGCGCAACGAGTTCGTCTATACGCGCCCGATGACCGGGCTGCCGCAGGGCGACTCGCCGCTGCTGCTCAACACCTCCTACACGGTGACTGCCGACATCGACATCCCGCAAGGCGGCGCCGAGGGCATGATCCTGACGTCGGGCGGGCGCTTCGGCGGCTACGGCTTCTACCTGCTGAAGGGCAAGCCGGTGTGGCTGTGGAACATGGTCGACCTCGAGCGCCTGAAGTGGGAAGGCCCCGACGCGCTGGCGCCGGGCCGGCACACGGTCGAGTTCGACTTCAAGTACGACGGGATGGGCGCGGGCACGCTCGCCTTCAACAACTTCAGCGGCGTCGGGCGGCCCGGCGTGGGGACGCTGAAGGTCGACGGCAAGGAAGTCGCCACGAAGAAGATGGAGCGGACGCTGCCGATGATCCTCCAGTGGGACGAGAGCTTCGACATCGGCTCCGACACGCTGACCGGCGTCAACGACGCCGACTACAAGCCGCCGTTCCCGCTGACCGCGAAGCTCAACAAGCTGACCGTCAAGCTGGACCGCCCGCAATTGTCGCCGGCGGACATCCGGAAGCTCGAGGCGGCGATGCAGGAGAAGGCGAAGGCCGACTGACGGGTTTCCAGGTGG
Source organism: Burkholderiales bacterium (assembly GCA_046347755.1). Classification (GTDB taxonomy): domain Bacteria; phylum Pseudomonadota; class Gammaproteobacteria; order Burkholderiales; family Casimicrobiaceae; genus VBCG01. The sequence goes on from JAXMFM010000003.1 coordinate 1,098,734, forward strand.
GCCTGCGGTCCACTTGATCCGGGCGGATGCTACCGCTATCATCGGTGGCATGGCCGCCCGGACCCGTTTGCGCGCACAGCGCGCCAACGCATCGACCCGCGCCACCGGCAGCGTGACGCTCGCCGACGTCGCGAAGGTGGCCGGCGTCTCGCCGATCACCGTGTCGCGCGTCGTCAACCACCCGGAACTGGTCACCGCCGAGACGCTCGCACACGTCCGGCAGGTGATCGAGCGCACCGGCTACGTGCCGAACCTGCTGGCCGGCGGGCTGGCGTCGAAACGCACGCGGCTCGTCGCCGCGCTGGTGCCGTCGATCACCAACGCCATCTTCGTCGAGGCGATCCAGGCGCTGACCGACCGCCTGTGGGAGGCCGGCTACCAGGTGCTGCTCGGCCTGTCCGGTTATCCGGCGACGCGCGAGGACGCGCTGCTCGCGGCGGTGCTGAGCCGGCGTCCCGACGCGATCTACCTGACCGGCATCAACCATTCGCCGGAGGTCCGGCAGCGGCTGATCAACGCCAAGATCCCGGTCGTCGAGACGTGGGACATGACGCCGACGCCGATCGACATGCTCGTGGGCTTTTCCCACGAGAAGATCGGCGAGGCCGTCGCCCGCCACCTGCTCGCGAACGGGCATCGGCGATTCGGCATGGTCTGGGCCGACGACACGCGCGCGCTGGCGCGGCGGCGCGGGTTTCTCGCCGAACTGGCGGCGCGCGGCTGCAACGACGTCGACGCGGTCACCGTTCCGGCGCCGTCGACGCTGTCGCTGGGGCGGCAGGGCATGGCGCAACTGCTCGACCGCGGTCCGCATCCGACGGCCGTGTTCTGCAGCTCCGACCTGCTCGCGCACGGCGCGCTGGAGGAAGCCCGGTCGCGCGGGCTGGCCGTGCCGCGCGACGTGTCGCTGATCGGCTTCGGCGACCTCGAATTCGCACAGCACACGTTCCCGCCGCTGTCCACGGTCCGCGTCGACCGAGCGTCGATAGGCCGCCGGGCCGCCGAGCTGATCCTCGACCGCATCGAAGGCCGGGAGCCCGCGTCCCGCGTCGTCGACGTCGGCTTCGAGATCGTCGACCGCGGCACCACCTAGAGGCGCCCGAAAATAGTTCGCCGAACTCCTTGACACGCAGGAAATGGTAGCGCTACCATCCGATCATCGACTCCGGTCGCGCGATGACGCAAGGCCAGCGGCGGCGATCCGAACCCACCCGGCCCCAGAAGGAAACGACCATGTTCCATCGCATCGTCCAACTTGCTTGCGTCGCGGCTCTCGCGACGGCCCCCGCGGTGACCGCTCAGGCGCAGGGCGCCGCGCAGTCGTTTCCGGCCAAATCGATCACGATAATCGTTCCGGCGTCGCCGGGCGGGGCGATCGACCTCGTCGCGCGCCTGACCGGCCAGAAGGTGACCGAGGACTGGGGCAAGCCAGTCGTGATCGACAACAAGGCCGGCGCGACCGGCATAATCGGCACGCAAGCGGTCGCCACGGCGCCGCCCGACGGGCACATGCTGGCGCTCGTCGCGAGCAGCCACGCGATCAATCCGAGCATGATGAAGAAGCTGCCGTTCGACACGGTGAAGAGCTTCGAGCCGATCGTCCTCACGCACGTCGTGCCGCTGGTGCTGGTGGTCAATCCCGCGCTGCCGGTGAAGAGCGTGAAGGAGCTGATCGCCTACGGCAAAGCCAATCCCGGCAAGCTCTCGTTCGCGTCGAGCGGCAACGGCGGCGCGCCGCACATGTCGGGCGAGCTCTTCAAGAGCATGTCCGGAATCGAGATGACGCACGTTCCGTACAAGGGCAGCACCGCCGCGCACCCCGACCTCATGAGCGGCCAGGTGACGGTGATGTTCGACACGCTCGCCGCCGTGCAGCCGCACATGAAGTCGGGCGCGGTGCGTCCGCTCGCGGTGACCACGGCCAAGCGTGTGCCCGGCGTGGACCTGCCGACGATCGCCGAGGCAGGGCTTCCCGGGTACGAGACGAGCACGTGGGGCGGCGTTCTCGCGCCGGCCGGCACGCCGAAGGACGTCGTGGCGAAGCTCAATGCCGAGTTCAACAAGGACCTCGCGCTGCCCGACGTGAAGAAGAAGCTGCAGGACGCGGGCATCGAGCCGGCGGGCGGAACGCCGCAGCAGTTCGCCGACTTCATCCAGTCCGAGATGAAGAAGTGGGCGAAGGTGGCGAAGGATGCGAACATCCAGCCGGAATGACCCGAGCAGAGTCGGCCGTTCGAACGCGATCTGACCCGCCAGGAGGAAGCACGATGCACAAGCAAAATCTGATCGATGGACAGTGGGTCGCCGGCGGCACCGCGACGGCGGACGTCAATCCCTCCAACACCGCCGACGTCGTCGGCGAGTACACGCAGGCCGACCGTGCGCAGGCGGAAGCCGCCATTGCGAGCGCGCGCCGCGCGTTCCCGAAGTGGGCCTCGGCGGGCGTGCAGATGCGCGCCGACATCCTCGACCAGATCGGCAGCGAGATCCTCGCGCGCCGCGAGGAGCTGGGCACCTTGCTGTCGCGCGAAGAGGGCAAGACCCGGCCGGAGGGCATCGGCGAGGCCGCGCGGGCCGGCTACATCTTCAAGTTCTTCGCCGGCGAGGCGATCCGCGCGCACGGCGAGCTCGTGCCGTCGGTGCGCCCGGGAATCGACGTCGAGATCACGCGCGAACCGCTCGGCGTGGTCGGCATGATCACGCCGTGGAATTTCCCGCTCGCGATCCCGGCGTGGAAGATCGCGCCGGCGCTGGCGTTCGGCAACTGCGTCGTGTTCAAGCCGGCCGACCTGGTGCCCGGCAGCGCATGGGCGCTGGCCGAGATCATTTCGCGCACCGCGCTGCCGGCCGGCGTGTTCAACCTGGTGATGGGCCGCGGCTCGGTGGTCGGCGATGCGATCGTGCGGTCGCCGGACATCGATGCGATCAGCTTCACCGGGTCGGTACCGACCGGCAAGAACATTGCGCGCACGGCGATCGAGCAGATGAAGAAGCTTCAGCTCGAGATGGGCGGCAAGAATCCGCAGGTGATCCTCGACGACGCCGACCTCGACGTCGCGGTCAACGTCGCGCTGCAGAGTGCGTACTTCTCGACCGGGCAGCGCTGCACGGCGGCGTCCCGGCTGATCGTCACCGACGGCATCCACGACCGCTTCATCGAGGCGATGGTCAAGCGGATGGGTTCGCTCAAGGTGGACGATGCGCTCAAGGCGGGTACCGACATCGGTCCCGTGGTCGACCAGAGCCAGCTCGACCAGGACCTGAACTACATCAAGATCGCAAAGGACGAAGGCGGGCGGCTGGTGGCCGGCGGCGAGCGGTTGAAGCGCGACCACGACGGCTTCTATCTCGCGCCGGCGCTGATCACCGGCACGACGGCGCAGATGCGCATCAACCGCGAGGAGGTGTTCGGGCCGGTGGCGAGCGTCATCCGCGTCAAGGATTACGACGAGGCGCTCGCCGTTGCCAACGACACGCCGTTCGGGCTGACCGCCGGCATCGCGACGCGCTCGCTCAAGCACGCCGCGCACTTCAAGCGCAATGCGGCGGTCGGCATGGTGATGGTGAACCTGCCGACCGCAGGTGTCGACTATCACGTGCCGTTCGGCGGCCGCAAGGGTTCGAGCTACGGCCCGCGCGAGCAGGGCGCCTACGCCAAGGAGTTCTACACGGTCGTCAAGACGGCTTACGTGCAGGCCTGATCATGACGACCAAACTCCGCAAGAAGCCCATGGAACTGCGCAGCTACCGCTGGTACGGCGTCAACGACCTGCGCTCGTTCGGGCACCGGTCGCGCACCGCGCAGATGGGCTACGACCGCTCCGACTACATGGGCAAGCCGGTGATCGCGATCATCAACACGTGGAGCGAGATCAACTCGTGCCACAGCCACTTCCGCCAGCGCGCGGAAGAGGTCAAGCGCGGCATCTGGCAGGCCGGCGGCTTCCCGATCGAGATGCCGGCGATCTCGCTGGCCGAGCCGTTCCAGAAGCCGACGACGATGCTCTACCGCAACCTGCTCGCGATGGAGACGGAGGAGCTGCTGCGCAGCTACCCGGCCGACGGCGCCGTGCTGATGGGCGGCTGCGACAAGACCACGCCGGCGCTGGTGATGGGCGCGCTGTCGATGAACCTGCCGACGATCTTCGTCCCCGCCGGCCCGATGCTGCGCGGCGATTTCCGCGGCCAGTTCCTGGGCAGCGGCAGCGACACGTGGAAGTACTGGGCCGAACTGCGCGCCGGGAACATCACGGAGGAGGACTGGAAGGGCGTCGAAGACGGGATCGCGCGCTCGCCCGGCCACTGCATGACGATGGGCACCGCCTCGACGATGTGCAGCGCCACCGAGGCGATGGGCCTGACGCTGCCGGGCGCGTCGTCGATCCCCGCGCCGGATTCGCGGCATGCGCAGATGGCGACGCTCTCGGGCAAGCGCATCGTCGAAATGGTGTGGGAGGACCTCAAGATTCGCGACGTCGTCGACGCGCGCGCGATCGACAACGCCGTGACCACGGTGCTGGCGCTCGGCGGCTCGACCAACGCGGTCGTCCACCTGATCGCCGTCGCCCGGCGCGCCGGCGTCGCGCTCGACCTCGATCGCTTCGACGCGCTGGCGCGGCGCACGCCGGTGCTGGCCAACGTGCGGCCGTCGGGCAAGTACCTGATGGAAGACTTCTACTATGCCGGCGGGCTGCGGGGCCTGCTGTCGCGGCTGCCCGATCTGCTCGACGCGAGCGCGCTGACGATCAACGGCCGCACGCTCGGCGAGAACCTCGCGGGCGCCGCCATCTACAACGACGACGTGATCCGGCCGCGCGACAGGCCGCTGGTCGAGCGCGACGGCCTCGCCGTGCTGCGCGGCAACCTCGCGCCCGATGGCGCGGTGATCAAGCCGGCGGCGATGGAGCCGCACCTGGCGAAGCACGTCGGTCCTGCCGTCGTGTTCCGCGACTACAACGACATGGCGGCGCGCATCGACGACCCGGCGCTCGTCGTCGACCGTGACAGCGTGCTGGTCCTGCAGAGTGCCGGACCGCAGGGCGCGCCGGGTTTGCCCGAATGGGGCCAGCTGCCGATCCCGAAGAAGCTGCTGCAGCAGGGCGTACGCGACATGCTCCGGATCTCCGACGCGCGGATGAGCGGCACCAGCTACGGAGCGTGCGTGCTTCACGTCGCGCCCGAGTCGCACGTCGGCGGCCCGCTCGCGCTGGTGCGCGACGGCGACCTGATCGCGCTCGACGTTCCCGGCCGCACGCTGACGCTCATGGTCGACGACGCCGAACTCGCGCGCCGCCGCGTCGAATGGAAGGCGCCGAAGCCGCACTACACGCGAGGTTTCGGCACGCTGTACCTGAAGCACGTGACGCAGGCCAACGAAGGCTGCGACTTCGACTTCCTCGAGGAAGAAGGCGAAGGCGTCGGCGATCCCGAAATCCACTGAACCCCGTTTCCGCCAATCCAGGAGTCATGCCATGAACATCCGCATTCCGCTCGCGCTGCTCGCAGCCGCAGCCTGCGCGGTCGCGCCGCTGACGGCGAGGTCGCAGCCGTATCCGTCCAAGCCGATCACCTACATCGTGCCGTTCACGCCCGGCGGCACCACCGACGTCATCGGCCGCACGATCGCGCAGGGCCTGTCGACGTCGCTGGGCCAGCCGGTCGTCGTCGACAACAAGCCCGGCGCGGCCGGCGCCGTCGGCGCAACGGCGGTCGCGAAGGCCAAGCCCGACGGCTACACGCTGCTGGGCGGCACGATCAGCACGCACGCGATCAACGCGAGCCTGTACAAGGACCTGCCGTACGATCCGATCAGGGATTTCGAGCCGGTCACGCTGGTGGGCTTCATTCCGAACGCGCTGTACGTCGACGCGAACCTTCCCATCAAGAACGTGCAGGAGCTCGTCACGTTTCTCAAGAACAACCCGGGCAAGCGCACGTTCGCGTCGTCCGGGTCGGGCACGTCCACCCACCTCGCGGGCGAGCTGTTCGCCGACCTCATCGACGTCAAGCTCGACCACATCCCGTACAAGGGCACGCCGCAGGCGATGCAGGACGTCGCCGGCGGCCAGGTCACGTTCATGTTCGACCAGCTGACCGCGGGCCTGCCGCTCGTGAAGGCCGGCAAGCTGCGCCTGCTCGCCGTCACGTCGGCGAAGAGGACGTCGCTGGCTCCGGACACGCCGACGATGGCGGAAGCGGGCATCAGGAACTTCGAGATGGTTTCGTGGCAGGCCGTCTACGCGCCGAAGGGCACGCCGAAACCGATCGTCGACAGGCTCAACACCGAGATCGTCAAGGTCCTGAAGTCGCCCGAGACGCGCGACAAGATGCAGGCGGCGATGGGCATCGAAGTCGTCGCCAGCACGCCCGAGGAGCTGACAAAGCTGATGCAGTCCGAGATTCCGCGGTGGGGCGCGCTGGTCAAGAAGTCGGGCGCGCAGCCAAACTGATTGCAGGAGGACATCGTGGAACTTTCCGACATCACCCGTGAACGGCTGCGCCACGTGAGCACGGCCACGCTGTGCACGCAGCTCTACAAGCGCGGCTTCCGCAACGTCTACATCCAGGGCATCTCGCGGCTGACCACGCCGTCCGGCGGCAACCTCGTCGGGCCCGCGTTCACGATGCGCAGCATTCCGTCGCGCGAGGACCTGGACCAGATCAGCGCTTTCGACGACCCGAACCACCCGCAGCGCAAGGCGATCGAGAGCGTGCCTCCCGGCCACGTGCTGGTGCTCGACTGCCGGCAGGAGAAGCGCGTCGCGTCCGGCGGCGAGATCCTGACCACGCGGCTCAAGGTTCGCGGCGCTGCGGGACTGGTGTCCGACGGTCCGGTGCGCGACAGCGGCTCGCTGCGGCAGCTTGACTTCCCGATCTACTGCGCCGGCGGCAGCGCGCCGCTCAACCTGCTGTATCACCACGCGCAGGACATGAACGTGCCGATCGGCTGCGGTGGCGTGCCCGTCTATCCGGGTGACGTGATCGTCGGGGACGACGAAGGCGTCGTCGTGATTCCGCAGCACCTGGCCGACGAGGTCGCCGAGCAGGCGGTCGAGCAGGAGAAGATGGAGGCGTTCATCCTCGAGCGCGTGCAGGGCGGCGCCAAGCTCGCCGGCACCTATCCGCCGAACGACGAAACCAAGGCGGCGTTCGCCGTCTGGCGCAAGGCGAAGGGGATCTGAGAGCCGCCGGGCCGCCCCAAGGCGATCGCCCCTCGGGAGGAGCGGCGCGCAGCGCCGTTCGGGGGGAACCTACAAGCTAGCGGCGGCCCTTCGCCTTCCGCGGCGGGCTGTCGCGCGACAGCGGCTCGGCGAACTCCGGGTGCGTCCCGGGCGCCGGCGCGACGGTCTCGACCAACGTGAAGTCGATCTTCGACGTCTCGAGGTCGACGCGCGCGACCTTGACGCGCACGCGGCCGGTCAGCTGGAACACGACGCCGCTGCGCTCGCCGATCAGCGCGTGCCGGCCGGCGTCGAAGTGGAAATAGTCGCGACCGAGCTCGGTGATGTGCACGAGCCCGTCGATCGCCAGGCCGTCGAGCGTCACGAACAGGCCGAACGTGGTGACGCCGCTGATCGTGCCGTCGAACTCGTCGCCGACGCGGTCTTGCATGTAGTAGCACTTGAGCCAGTTGGTCACGTCGCGCGACGCGTCGTCGGCGCGCCGCTCGGTCATCGACGTGTGCACGCCGAGCTGCGGCCACGTCGCGCCTGACGGCTTGTACTGCGTGCCGGCGAGCGCCGCCTTGATCGCGCGATGGACGAGGAGGTCCGGGTAGCGGCGGATCGGCGACGTGAAGTGCGTGTACGCGTCGTACGCGAGGCCGAAGTGCCCTTCGTTGTCGGGCCGGTACTGCGCCTGCGACAGCGAGCGCAGCAGCACCGTCTGCAGCAGGTCGAAGTCGATCCGGCCGCGGATGCGCTCGATCAGCTTCGCGTAGTCGGCCGGCGCGGGATTGTCGCCGCCGGACAGCTGCAATGCGGACGTTCCCAGGAAGTCGCGCAACGCCGCGAGCTTGTCGGGCGGCGGCTTGTCGTGGACGCGATACAGCGCGGGGTGCCGCTGCTCGACCAGGAAGTTCGCCGCGCAGACGTTGGCCGCCAGCATGCACTCCTCGATCAGCTTGTGCGCGTCGTTGCGCGGCGACGGGACGATCGCCGTGATCTTGCCGTGGTCGTCGAATTCGATCGCGAGCTCCGGCGTCTCGAAGTCGATCGCACCGCGCCGCTCGCGTGCGCCGGCGAGCACCTTGTACAGGTCGTACAGGGTCTCGAGGTGGGGCAGCAGCGACTTCGCGACCGGGCCCTTCGCCGTCCTGGGCTCGGACAGCCACGACCACACCTGCGTGTAGGTCAACCGCGCGCGGGAGAACATGACCGCCGGATAGAACCGGTAGCCCTTGATCGCGCCCTGCGGCGTGATCTCCATTTCGCACGCCATGCACAGGCGGTCGACTTCGCCCTTGAGCGAACAGAGTTCGTTGGACAGCTGCTCGGGCAGCATCGGGATCACGCGGCGCGGAAAGTACACGGACGTGCCGCGCTCGCGCGCATCGTGGTCGATGGCGTCGCCGTCGCGGACGTAGTGCGAGACGTCGGCGATGGCCACGATCAGCCGGAAGTCGCGGCCCTTGCGGTCGCAGTAGACGGCGTCGTCGAAGTCCTTCGCGGTCTCGCCGTCGATCGTGACCAGCGGCAGCGCGGTCAGGTCGACGCGACCCTTGCGGTCGGCGGGCCGGACTTCGCCGGGCAGCCGCTTCGCCTGCCGCTCCGCCTCCTTGGAGAACTCGAACGGCAGCGCGTGCTTGCGCAGCGCGATCTCGATCTCGATGCCCGGATCGGTCGCGCTGCCCAGCACCTCGGTCACGTGCGCGACGGCCTCGCGGTCGACCGACGGCTGCTCGACGATCTCGGCGACGACGACCTGGCCGAGTGCGGCGCCGCCGGTGTGGCCTGGCGGCACGAGGAAATCCTGGTTGATCCGCCGGTTCTCGGCGACGATGAAATGGATGCCGCGCTCCTCGTGCAGCCGGCCGACCACTTCGCGGTTCGCGCGCGCGAGCACCTCGACGATCTCGCCTTCGGGGCGCCCGCGCCGGTCGACGCCGCGCATGCGGACGACGGCGCGATCGCCGTGCAGCACCTTGTGCATTTCGCGCGCCGACAGGAAGCAGTCGTCGCCGCCGCTTTCCGGCACCAGGAATCCGAAGCCGTCCGGATGCCCCTGCACGATGCCCACGACGAGGTCGAGCTTCGCGACGACGCACAGCTCGCCCTTGCGGTTGGTCAGGAGCTGGCCGTCACGCTCCATCGCGGCCAAGCGCCCCGCGAACGCTTCGCGGGCTACCGGCGGCACCTTGAGCGCGCGCACGAGGTCCGCGGGCGGCAACGGCACGCCCGCGTCCTTCAGCGACGCCAGGATCGCTTCGCGCGACGGCAGCGATTCAGGGTCGATGTCGCCCGGCTGCGGGCGGCGGGCGCTGCGGCGCGCGCCCGGGGACGATGGGGGAGACCTTTTTGACAAGAAATGCCGGAAAAAGTAAAATTATGGGTTGCGGTTGCCCAGGTGGCGGAATTGGTAGACGCACTAGGTTCAGGTCCTAGCGGTGGCAACACTGTGGGGGTTCGAGTCCCTTCCTGGGCACCACTTTAACATTGCACTTCGCCGCATCGACGACGCCCGCGCAAGCGGGCGTTTTCATTTCGGGCGGTCGCCGTGCGCGGGTCAGTCCTTGTACTTGACGTCGACCGGCCGGCCGTTGACGCGCAGCTCGCCGGTGGCGACGTCCACTTCGAACAACGGCTGCTCGCCGTTGTACAGGCCCCAGCGTCCGGTGGCCGGGTCGAACTTGCTCGCGATCGATCCCGACTCCTCGTACGCGATCCTGTTGCCGGCGCGCATCGCGTAGCAGGCGAACCTGCACTGCGACCACACCATCATGCCGAAGTTGACGTCGGCCTCCTCGTCCTTCAAGCCGGCCGGCGCCACGAAGATGCCGTAGTCGACCGTCGCCTTGGGCCCGGTGTTGAACGCGCGTCCGACGATGATCCCGAGGCCGATGCGATCGCCGTCCCTGCTGCCGGGCGACTCGCTCGGGCCGGTCGTGAACGCGTCGATCTCCATCGCGTGGAAGCCGCCGCGCCCGGTCGCGTCCTGCAATTCCGCCACGGCACCCCACGTCTGGCCGCGCCCGGTCTTCAGCGCCTGGCTGTACGACGCGACGTTCGCGCCGAAGTTGGACGGATTGTTGAGGACCGTGAGGTTCGCCCATTCGTAGGTCTTCGACGTCGGCTGAGTCGTCACGTGCGTGTACAGCGCCGGCATCACGTTGGGGACGCCGCCCTCCGGCGCCAGCCGCGTCACCGTCAGGCTGGCCGGCAGCGGATAGACGTCCGGCGGCCTCGGCGTCACCCCCTGGAAATAGCCGGTCTGGGCGGTCGCCGCGTCGATGACGAGCAGGCTCAGCAATGTCAGCAATCGTCGGTTCATCGCTTCCCTCGTACCCCGGTGGGGCGTCTGTCCACGTTAGCGCACGCGACTGCGCAACGGAAGCTTTAATCGTGCCAACATTCCTTGGTATCCTCGCATTTTCCCGAACCAACAGGAGTTCGACGATGAGCGAAGAGAAGACGCTGCTGACCAAGATCGGCGACGCAATGGAAGCCGCAAAGGAGAAGGCGCAGGAGGTGGGCGCGACCATCGCCAGGAAAGCCGAGGTCGCCGCGACCGACGCGAAGCGCGAAATGGGCAAGGCCAAGGTCGCGGTCGAGAAGAAGGCGCGCGCCGCGAAGGTCTCGGTCGAGCGCAAGGCCAAGGTCGCCGGGGCCGACGCCAAGAAGGCCTACGGCAAGGCGAAGCGCGCGGTCGTGAAAAAGGCCAAGGCCGCGAAGGCGGGCGCCGAGAAGGCCGCCGGCAAGGTCAAGCGGGCGGTGACGCCGAAGAAGCGCACGGCGAAGAAGCCGGCCGCGAAGAAACCCGCGGCGAAGAAGCCGGCCGCCAGGAAACCCGCGGCGAAGAAGGCTGCGAAGAAGCCGACCGCGAGAAAGACCGCCGCGAAGAAGAAGCCGGCTGCGAAGAAAGCCGCGAAGAAGCTCGGCTAGCGGGATCCGGGCCGCGCGCCCCGCGGACCGGCGTCGTGCCGGTGCGCGGAGGTCGCGGTCTTCCGCCTATTTCGCCAACCGCGCCTTCAGCCCGTCCGGCGACAGGTCGTCGTAGACCTCGAACGGCTGGTGGATCCACGGATTGTCGGGCAGGTACTCGACGTAGTAGTCGGGCTTAAACACCGAGCAGGCCTTCCACCACAGCACGGCGGTCTTCAGCGCCGTGATGTGGGGGAAGCGCTTCGGCAGTTCCCTGTAGACGGCCTCAAGCGTGTGCCCCGAGTCGACCATGTCGTCGACCAGCAGCACGCGGTCGCCCAGGCGCGGCTTGGTCATCGTCATGTGCTCGGCGATCACGAGCTCGCCGCGGATCGTGCCGCCTTCGGCCGTGTACGAGTGCGTCGACAGGATCGCGAGCGGATGCTCGAAAATGCGCGACAGCACGTCGCCGACGCGCAGGCCGCCGCGGGCGATGCAGATGATCTGGTTGAACTTGAAACCGGACTCGTGGACGGACAGCGCCAGCCGTTCGACCAGCGCGTTGTATTCGTCCCAGCTCACCTTCAGGGTCATCGCTGCGCGCCTCCGGCGTGGGATCAGTGGAACGGGTGGTGAACGAGGATCGTCTCGTCGCGGTCCGGCCCGGTCGACACCATGGCGATCGGCACGCCGGTCAGCGCCTCGATGCGCGACAGGTAAGCGCGCGCGTTGGCGGGCAGCGCGGCGAACGACTTCGCGCCCACCGTCGACTCGCTCCATCCGGGCAGCGTCTCGTACACCGGCCGGCACCGCGCGACGGCCTCGGCCCCGGTCGGTATCAGCGCGAGCGGGCGGCCGTCCATCACGTACGACGTGCAAAGCCTGATCTCGGACATACCGTCGAGCACGTCGAGCTTGGTGATGCACAGGCCGTCCACGCCGTTCAGCTGCAGCGAGCGGGTCAGCGCCGCCAGGTCGAGCCACCCGCAGCGCCGCGGCCGGCCGGTCACCGAGCCGAATTCGTTGCCGCGCTTGGCGAGGCCCGCGCCGACGTCGTCGGTCAGCTCGGTGGGGAAGGGGCCGGTGCCGACGCGCGTCGCGTACGCCTTCACGATGCCGAGCACGTAGTCGAGCATCTGCGGGCCGATCCCGCTGCCGGACGCGGCCGCGCCGGCCAGGCAGTTCGAGCTCGTCACGTACGGATACGTGCCGTGGTCGATGTCGAGCAGCGCGCCCTGCGCGCCCTCGAACAGCAGCGACTCGCCGCGCACGCGCGCCTCGTGCAGCAGCCCGGCGACGTCGGCGACCATCGGCGCGAGCTGCGCGGCGAGCGCGAGCGTATCGTCACGCGTCTTCGCGAACGGCACCGGCGCGCACTTGTAGTAATTGACCAGCATGAAGTTGTGCAGCTCGAGCAGCGCCTCGAGCTTGGCGGCGAACCGCGCAGGGTCCAGCAGGTCCTGCACGCGAAGCGCGCGGCGCGCGATCTTGTCCTCGTACGCGGGGCCGATGCCGCGGCCGGTGGTGCCGATCTTCGTCTCGCCCATCGACGCTTCGCGCGCCTGGTCGAGTGCGACGTGGATCGGCAGCACGAGCGGACACGCGGGCGAGATCGAAAGCCGCGAGCGTACCTCAACGCCCGCGGATTCGAGCTCGCCGATCTCCTGCAGCAGTGCAGAAGGCGAAAGCACGACGCCGTTGCCGACGAAGATGGCCACGCCGGGACGCAGCACGCCCGACGGGATCAGCCGCAACACCGTCTTGCGGCCGCCGATGACCAGCGTGTGGCCGGCGTTGTGGCCGCCCTGGAAGCGGACGACGCCGGACGCGCTCTCGGTCAGCCAGTCGACGATCTTGCCCTTGCCTTCATCGCCCCACTGCGTGCCGATGACGACGACGTTCTTGCCCATCACGACTCCTCGACCCGCCATTGTCCGCCGACGCGCACGATGCTGCGTCCGCCGTTCGCCGCCTCGCCGGGCAGCGCGACCACCACCGCTTCTCCGCGCGCGCGCAGTTCGCAGATCATCCGCGCGAGTTCCGGATCGGCGTCGCCGGGCGCGACGATCGTCCGCGCATCCGCGCCGCTGCCCGCGACCGCGGCCAGCCGCCGCAGGTCGAGCGAAAAGCCGGTCGCCGGCCGGGCGCGACCGAACGCGCGCCCGACGCCGTCGTAGCGGCCGCCGCGGCCGCAATCGATGATCTCGCCACGCTCGCCCTCGGCGAACACCGAGAACGTCGCGCCCGTGTAGTAGTGATACCCGCGCAGGTCGGCGAGATCGACGTGGATCGCCGCCACGCCGGTCGCCCCGCCCGCGAGCACCGCCAGCGCGTCCAGCGCGGTGGCGACGTCGGGCAGCGCCGGCAGGAGTTCGCGCGCGGCCGCGAGCGTGGCGTCCGCCGGGCCGTAGAACCCCGGCAGCGCGCGCAGCGCGCCGCGCGCCGGCTCCGGCAGGTTCGCGGTCAGCTCGTGCACGGACGGCGCGTCCTTGTCCCGCAGAGCGGCGAACAATTCCGCGTCGTTGCCTTCGCCGCTGCCGTCGAGACCGGCGGCACGCGCCAGCGCGCGATAGAGGCCGACGTGACCGAGGTCAAGGTGCAGCGCGCCGACGTTCGCGGCGGCCAGCGCCGACAGGTGCAGGTCGATGATCTCGCGGTCGGCGGCGATCCCGGCGTGGCCGTAAAGCTCGGCGCCCACCTGCACGACCTGCCGCGTGTCGCCGGGACCCGCAGTCGCCGTGCGCAGCACGCTGCCCGCGTAGCAGAGCCGCGTGACACCCGTTTCATTGAGCAGGTGCGCGTCGATGCGCGCGACCTGCGGCGTGGTGTCGGCACGCAGGCCCAGCAGGCGACCGGACATCGGATCCACGACCTTGAACGTCAGGAGATCGAGATCGCGGCCGGTGCCCGTCAGCAGCGACTCGAGGAACTCGATCAGCGGCGGCTGCACGAGCCGGTAGCCGCGCGCCCGGAAGTGGTCGAGCAACGTGCGGCGCAGCGCTTCGACCCGCGCGGCCTCGGCGGGCAGCACGTCCTCGATCGCTTCGGGCAGCAGCCACTTGCGCATGTCAGGCAATCACCAGAAGGCAGACGAGACCCGCCGCGATCGACATCAGGCCGATGAAGCGCAGCTGGCCGTCGGAGAGCTCGATCGCCTTGCGGAACGTGTCACGCCAGATTCCCGGCGCGAGGAACGGCAGGATACCCTCGATGACCAGCAGCAAGGCGAAGGCGGTCCACAGAGAATCCAAACTGTCCCCGTCGCACGGCCGGATCGCGGCCGTCTACTTCGCAGGCGGGCGCTCGCCGCGGCCCGAGCCCGATTGCTTGAAGTACTTGAAGAACTCGCCTGTCGGGTCGAGCACCAGCAGGTCGTTGCGTCCGCGGAATGTCGCCTTGTACGCCTCGAGGCTGCGGTAGAACGCGAAGAACTCCGGATTCTGCCCGAACGCCGCTGCGTAGATCGCCGACGCCTTGCCGTCGCCTTCGCCCTTGATCTTCTGCGCCTGCCGGTACGCGTCGGCCAGGATGACCTGGCGCTGGCGATCGGCGTCGGCGCGGATCTTTTCCGACTCCGCGCCGCCGAGCGAGCGCAACTCGTTGGCCACGCGCCGGCGTTCCGATTCCATCCGCGCGTAGACGGGGCCGGTGACGTCGGGCGGCAGCGCGAGCCGGCGCAGCCGGACGTCGACGACCTCTACGCCGATGTTGCGCGCGTCCTGGTCGGCCTTCAGTCGCGTCTCCGTCATGATCCGGTCGCGCCCGGTGGAGATCGCCTCGTGCATCGTCGATTTGTTGAATTCCTCGGCGAGGTTGCTGCGCACGGTCTGCGCGAGCCGGCCCTTGGCGGCGTCCTCGTTGCCCTGGACGGCGACGTAGTACTGCTTGACGTCGGTGATCCGCCACAACACGACGAAGTCGACCTCGAGCGGCGTCTTCTCGGACGTGACGACGCGGTCGACGTCGGTATTCTCGAGCGTGAGGTTGCGCCGGTCGAAGAACCGGACGTTCTGCATCAGCGGGATCTTGAAATACAGGCCTGCCGTGGTGTTGGTGTCGACGATCTCGCCCAGCTGGAACTTGATCGCATACTTGGTCTGGTCGACCGTGTAGATCGACTGCGACGCGACGAGCAGCAGCGCGACGATCAATGCGAGGACGGGCATCGTGAGTTTCATGCGTCGCGGTCCTTCATCGTTCGCGGCTGCGCAGGCCTTCGCGCGACCGAGCGGGATCGACAATGGCGGGCGTGGGTTCCGGCGGCGTTGCCGTGGTGCGTGGCGGCGCCACTGTCTCCGGCACCGCGACCGCCGCCGCGGCGCCTTGCTGCATCAGCTTCTCGAGCGGCAGGCTGAGCAGGTTGCCGCCGGTCTTCTGGTCGATCAGCACCTTGCTCGAATTTCCGAGCACCGACTGCATCATGTCGATGTAGAGGCGGTCGCGCGTCACGCCCGGCGCGCGCATGTATTCGGTGAGGATCGACTTGAACCGCGACGCGTCGCCTTCCGCTCGCTGCGTGACCTCGATGTTGTAGCCGTTGGCCTCCTCCATCAGCCGCGACGCCATGCCGCGGGCACGCGGGATCACGTCGTTCGCGTAGGCCTGGCCTTCGTTGACGAGGCGCACGCGGTCCTGCGCCGCCTTGACGGCGTCGTCGAACGCCGCCTGCACCTTGTCCGGCGGCTGCACGCTCTGCAGCGTCACCTTCTGGATGTACACGCCGGTCCGGTAGCGGTCCATCGCCTTCTGCATGAGTTCGCGGGTCTGCGCGGCGATCTGCTCGCGTCCCTCGTACAGCGCGAAGTCCATCTTCGCGCGGCCGACGACCTCGCGCATCGACGACTCGGCGACGAAGCGCACCATCTCGTCCGGTCGGCGGTTGTTGAACACCCACCACTCGGCGCTGTTCGGGTTGCCCTGGTCCAAGTTGTATTGGACGGCGAACTGGATGTCGATGATGTTTTCGTCCTCGGTCAGCATCGTCGCTTCCTTGGCGTTCTTGCTTGCCGTGGAGCCGCGATAGCCGATTTCGATCGTGCGCACCTGAGAGAAGTCGACGAGCTCGACCGCCTCGACCGGGAACGGCAGGTGCCAGCGCGGGCCGGGCAGCGTGGTTTCCGTGTACTTGCCGAAGCGCGTGACCACGCCGCGGCGGCCCTCGTCGACGATGTAGAACCCGGACGCCAGCCAGACCAGCAGCACCAGCGCGATCAGCAGGCCGACGCCGCCCAGCGCCAATCCCCTGCGCGGCGGGCCGCCGCCGTCGCCGCCGCTGTCGCCGGCGCCGCGGCGACTGAACAGGTCGTTCATCCGCCGGTTGACGTTGCGCCAAATCTCGTCGAGATCGGGCGGGCCGCCGCTGTTCCCGCGCTTGCCCCATTGGGGATCGTTGAGCGACATCGATGAACCAGGTCGAATGAGTGACTAGAAGGAGATGGGGGCGGCCGGTCGCGGCTCAAGCGGAACGCGGCGTCCCCTCGCCGCGGGGGTCCGCGGCGGGTGCCTCCGCCGCTCGACCGGCGTGGGCCGCGGCTGGAAACCGCTCGGCCAACGCATCGCGCAAATCGACGCTTCCGGCGCCTGTGAACGCGCTTACCCGGACCGACGAAATTTTACCACAGGCGTCGCGTTCGACGCCCGGTTCGAGCCCTGCGAGATCGATCTTGTTCAGTACGCGAATCTGCGGCGTGTCGGCGGCGCCGATCTCGGCGAGCACGGCGAGCACCGCGTCCACCTGCTCGTCGCGCTCAGGCGACGACGCGTCGATCACATGCAGGATCAGGTCGGCGTCGGCCGCCTCCTTCAGCGTGGACCGGAACGCGGCGATCAGGTCGTGCGGAAGGTCGCGGATGAACCCGACGGTGTCGGAGAGCACGATCGGCGCCCCGCCCGGTACGTGGACCTTGCGCAGCGTCGTGTCGAGCGTGGCGAACAGCTGGTCGGCCGCGTACGCCTTGGCGCCGGTCAGCCGGTTGAACAGCGTCGACTTGCCGGCGTTGGTGTAGCCGACCAGCGCGACCGTGCGCACGTCCGCCCGGCGCCGCGTGCGGCTTTGCACGCCGCGGCTTACCGCGACGCGCGCAATCCGCGACCGCAGCAGCTTGACGCGGGCGCCGATCAGCCGTCGGTCGGTCTCGAGCTGCGTCTCGCCCGGGCCGCGCAGGCCGATGCCGCCCTTCTGGCGCTCGAGGTGGGTCCAGCCGCCGGCCAGCCGCGTGGCCATGTGCGCGAGCTGGGCCAGTTCCACCTGCAGCTTGCCTTCGGCGCTGCGCGCGCGCAGCGCGAAGATGTCGAGGATCAGGCTCGCGCGGTCGACGACGCGGCATTCGAGCTTCTGCTCGAGATTGCGCTGCTGGATGCCCGACAGCGGGTGGTCGAAGATCACGAGGTCGGCGCCGGTCTCCCGCTTCTGCGCGGCGATCTCGTCGACCTTGCCGCTGCCGGCGAACAGCGCCGGATCGGGACGCGCGCGCCGCCCGCCGATGCGGCCGACGACCTGCGCGCCCGCGGACTCGGCCAGCGCCGCGAGCTCGGCCAACCGGTAGGCGTGGTCGCTCGGGCGGCTGCCGATGTCGAGCGCGACCAGCAACGCGCGGTCGCCGCGACCGGGCCGCTCGAAGATCTTCATGGACGGACGCGCGCGGTCACGCCGGCGCCGCCGTGCACGCCGGGAACACTCCGCCGCGGACGGCGGACGTCAGGGCTCGGCTTCGTGATTGGGAGCGTGGTGCGGCATCGCGACCGGCCGCGCGGGAACGACCGTCGAGATCGCGTGCTTGTACACCATCTGCGTGACGGTGTTCTTGAGCAGGACGACGTATTGGTCGAAGGACTCGATCTGGCCCTGCAGCTTGATGCCGTTCACCAGATAGATCGAAACCTGAACGTGTTCCTTGCGCAGCGTGTTCAGGAACGGGTCTTGTAGCATTTGCCCTTTGTTGCTCATGGTCGAGCTCCGCCATTGTTGTTGTCCGCACCCGAACGGTCGAGGCCCCGGAAAGTGCCGCGCCGCGCGGGTTGCGGCGCCCAGGGGGGCCTAGCGTCGTCGTGCGGGGGAATCCGCATACGGGTTGGGGCCGACCTTGAATTGTATCCTAAGGGGCGTCCCGCGCAGTTTGAACGCGTCGCTGAAGAAATGTTCCAGGTAGCGCCGGTACGCGACCGGGAGGTGGTGCAGCGCGGTGCCGTGGATGATGATCAGCGGCGGGTTGACGCCGCCCTGGTGAGCGTACCGCAGCTTCGGGCGCACCAATCCGGAGCGCGGCGGCTGCTGGCGCTCGACGGCCAGCTGCAGCGTGCGGGTCAGCCTCGGCGTCGGCAGCTTGACCATGGCCGCCGCGAACGCCTCGCGCACCGACTTCAGGACGGCGGCGATGCCCTTGCCGTCTCGCGCCGAGATGTAGTGGTGCTCGGCGAACGCGAGAAAGCCCATCTTGCGCTCGAGGTCTCGCTTGGCTTCGGCGCGGGTTTCGGCGTCGGCGGCGTCCCACTTGTTGACGGCGACGACCAGCGCGCGCCCGGACTCGAGGATATGCCCGGCCAGGTGCGCATCCTGCTCGGTGATCGCGTGCACGGCGTCGAGCATCAGCACGACGACGTTGGCGTCCTCGATCGCCTGCAGCGTCTTGATCACCGAGAACTTCTCGATCGCTTCGAATCGCTTGCCCTGGCGGCGGATGCCGGCGGTGTCGATCAGCGTGTACTTCTGCCCGCCGCGCTCGAACTCGATCTCGATCGCGTCGCGCGTCGTTCCCGGCTCGTCGAACGCGATTACGCGCTCCTCCCCCAGGATCGTGTTCACCAGCGTCGACTTGCCGACGTTGGGGCGCCCGACGATCGCGACCTTGATGGTGTCCGGGCGTTCGCGGTCGACCGGCGGCGGCGCCGCTTCTTCGTCGACGGTCTCACCGAAGCCCGCGACGTCCAGCGCGTGCTCGATCAGCGGGCGGACGTTCTCGCCGTGCGCGGCGGAAATCGCCACCGGATCGCCCAGCCCCAGCTCGTGGAATTCGGCCACCGTGCGGTCGGGCGGCAGGCCTTCCGCCTTGTTGACCGCCAGCACGACCGGCCGGCCGGACCTGCGCAGCAGGTCGGCGATCGTCGCGTCCTGCGAAACCAGTCCGGCGCGGCCGTCGACGATGAACACGACGACGTCGCATTCGGCGATCGCCTGCCTCGTCTGCCGCGCCATCTGGTGCAGGATGCCCTCGGTGGCCTTGGGCTCGAAGCCGCCGGTGTCGACGACGAAGTACGAGCGGTCCGAGATCCGTGCGCGGCCGTAGTGCCGGTCCCGCGTCAGGCCGGGAAGGTCGGCGACCAGCGCGTCGCGCGACTTGGTGAGCCGGTTGAACAGCGTCGACTTGCCGACGTTGGGCCGCCCGACGAGCGCTACCGTGGGGAGCACGCGCGGTCCGTCACTTCGCGGTGACCGAGTAGAGCGTGCCTCCGGCCGACTGCCACAGTACGCTGCCGCCGAACGGCACCGGCTGCGACGTCGCCGCGGTGCCGTCGGTCGCCATGCGGCCGACGTAGGCGCCGTTGGCCGCCGACAGCAGGTGCAGATAGCCTTCGATGTCGACGACGCCGACCAGTTCGCCGACGATCTGCGGTCCGCCGATCCGGCGCCCCGCCAACAGGTCCTGCTTCCATACCGACGCGCCGGTCGCGCGGTCGAGCGCGTGCACGGCACCCTTGTCGTCGGTCGCGTAGACATTCTTGCCGTCGCCGGCGAGGCCGTACAGGCTCGAGACTTCGCGGGACCAGTTGAGCGTTCCGCGCGTGATGTCGAAGCACGCGAGCCGTCCCTGGTACGCGACCGCGCATACCTGCTGCTGGTCGATCAGCGGCAGCGACGTCACGTCGGCGATCCGTTCGAGCTCGGTCGCCCCCTTCGGGTTCGCGACCGTCGCGTCCCAGCCCACGATGCCGGAGGCGATGTCCAGCGCGAGCAGCCTTCCGCCGGACGTGCCGACGAACAGTCCGCCACGCGTCGTGATGCCGCCGGCAAAGTTGCGCACGGTCAGCGACGGCGCAATCCGCGTGTTCACCCACTTCTTCGTGCCGTCCGCGGCTGCCAGCGCGTGCACGCTCCCGTCGCCGGCGAACACCATGACCATGCCGTCGGCCACGCGCGGCGGCGCGATCACCTCGGTCGAGACGCGGGCCGTCCACTTCGCGGCGCCGCTGGTGTCGAACGCCAGCACTTCGGCCTTGTCGGTGCCGACGACGACCAGACTGCCGTCGGCGCCGACGCCGCCGGACAGCGTCTTCGCCGCCGTGATGCGCCAGACCGATCGCCCGGTGACCGGATCGATGCGCGAGACCGAGCCGTCGCTCGATGCCGCGTACACGCCGTCGGCGGTCACGGCCGGCGCGAAGCCGGGCACGCCCTTGCCGACGCCGACCTGCCAGTTGACGACGCCCGTCGACGACGGCTTCAGATCGGGCATCGGCCCGGGCTTCTTGCCGCCCCAGAGCCAACGCAGCGAAATGCCGTCCGATGGCAGCGGCAGGTATTCGTAGATCGTCTGGCAGCCTGCGATCAGGCCGACGGCGACGACCGCGACGGCGGCGCCGCGAGTCCGCGCGAGCGGCGTGCGGCGCGGCGTCATGGCTTGGGTGCGGCCGGGGTCGATGCCGGCGCCGCCGGGGCCGCAGGCGCTGCCGCCGGAGCCGCGGCGGGCGCGGGCGTCGTCGCCGCGGCGCTGCCGCCGCCGGCGGGCACCGGAGGCGGACCGCCGAGCGCGTCGAGCTTCACCTGGACGTAGTTCCTGTACGACGACTTGGCATCGAACTTCGCGAGCGCCGTCTGGTACGCCTGCTTCGCGTCGTCGATGCGGCCGGCCGCGACCAGCGCGTCGCCGCGCAGGTCGGCGTACAGGCCCGCGAACGAGTCGCCGTGCTTGGCGTCCAGCATCTTGAGCGCGTCGTCGTGCTGCTTGTCGTCGAGCAGCAGCTCGGCCAGCCGGTAGCGCGCGATTTCCTTGAGCTCGGGCTCGTCCGCATTGTCGACGACCCACGCGAGCTGTTCGCGCGCGCCCTTGGCGTCGCCGCTGTCGTACAGCACGCGCGCCATCACCAGCGCGCCTCGCGGCGCATAGCCGGTGCGCGCGAAACGGTCGCGCAGCTGCGCGACCGCGTCCTTCGCCTTGGGCAGGTCGTTCGTGCGCGACGCCTGCGTCAGGCCCGCGTACAGCGCGGACGCCTCTTCCGCCTGCTTCGCCGTCCACCACCGCCAGCCCTGGACGCCGGCCAGGCCGATGGCGATCGTCATCGCGAGCGCGGTGACCAGCGTGCCCCACCGCGTCCACCAGGCCTTCAGGTCGTCGAGTTTGTCCTGCTCTTCGAGATCGTATACCGCCATGTCCGTTCCTTCGTTGCGTGTTCGTTGAATGCGCCGTCAGTTCGCGAGCGCGGCGAGCCGCGCGACGATGTCGGCGGCCGGCAGCGGCTGCTGCTCGCCGCCCCCGCGCAGCGGCTTGACGGCGATCGTGTCGGTGCGCGCTTCCTCGTCGCCGACGATGAGCGCGTAGCGCGCGCCGCTCGCGTCGGCGCGCTTCATCTGCGACTTCATGCTGCCGCCGCCGGCGTTGACGACGATCGCGTAGCCGGCGTCGCGCAGCCGCTCGGCCGTGCGCCGCGCGAGCAGCGCGGCCGCGTCGCCGTCGTGCACGACGTAGGCGAGCGGCGCCGCCCCGGCGACGGCGGCGGCGCCGGCACCCGCCAGCAGCAGGATCATGCGCTCGACGCCGATTGCGAAGCCGCAGGCGAAGTTCGGCTTGCCGCCCAGGATCTCGAACAGGCTGTCGTACCGGCCGCCGCCGGCGACCGTGCCCTGAGCGCCCAGCTCCGCGCCGGTCGCCACCCACTCGAACACCGTGCGATTGTAGTAGTCGAGCCCGCGCACGAGCCGCGGGTTGACCTCGTAGGCGAGGCCGGCATCCCCCAGCAGCTTCTGCAGGTTCTCGAAATGCGCGAGCGATGCGTCCTCGATGAAGTCGACGAGCTTCGGCGCCTGCTCGATCATCGCCTGCATCGCCGGATTCTTGCTGTCGAGGATGCGCAGCGGATTCGTGTGCAGACGTCGCTTCGCGTTGTCGTCGAGCAACTCGGCGTGGCGCTCGAAGTGCGCGATCAGCTCGTTGCGGTGGGCGAGCCGCTCGTGCGCGTTGCCGATCGAATTGATCTGCAGCTCGATGCCGGCGAGGCCGAGGGTCTTCCACAGCCGCGCGAGCATCACGATCTGCTCGGCGTCGACGTCGGGGCCTTCGAATCCCAGCGCTTCCGCATCCAGCTGGTGGAACTGCCGGTAGCGACCCTTCTGCGGCCGCTCGTGGCGGAACATCGGGCCGGTCGTCCAGACCCGCTGCGGCCGGTCGTACGTCAGGTTGTGCTGGATCGTCGCGCGGACGATGCCGGCGGTCGCTTCCGGGCGCAGCGTCAGCGATTCGCCGTTCAGCTTGTCCTCGAACGTGTACATCTCCGTCTCGACGACGTCGGTGAACTCGCCGATGCCGCGGACGAAGAGGGCGGTCGACTCGACGATCGGCACGCGGATGTTCCGGTAGCCGTATTGCCTGAAGACCGCGCGCGCCGTGTCCTCGAACCGCTCCCAGAGGGGCGTGTCGACCGGCAACACGTCGTTCATGCCGCGGACGGCCTGCAATGCGGAAGTCATGGGATGCGTTACGCGACGGCCTTGACGGCGATCGTCTTCTTTCCGGGAGTGAGGTGCGGGCCCCGCGGCTCGCCGCCGTAGGTGGCCCGCACGTAGTCGTCGACGATCGCCTGGAATTCCTCGGCGATCCGGTCGCCCTTCAGCGTCACCGTCTTCTGGCCGTCGACGTAGACGGGCGCCACTGGCGATTCGCCGGTGCCCGGCAGCGAGATGCCGAGGTTGGCGAGCTTGGATTCGCCGGGACCGTTGACCACGCAGCCCATGACGGCGACGTGCATGTCGGCAACGCCCGGATAGCGTTCGCGCCACGCCGGCATCGACGCGCGCAGGTACGACTGGATGCGCTCGGCCAGCTCCTGGAAGTACGTGCTGGTCGTGCGACCGCACCCGGGGCACGCGGTCACCTGCGGCGTGAACGAACGAAGGCCCATCGACTGCAGGATCTCCTGCGCGACGATCACCTCGCGCGTCCGGTCGCCGTTGGGCTCCGGCGTCAGCGACACGCGGATCGTGTCGCCGATGCCCTGCTGCAGCAGCACCGCCATCGCCGCCGTCGAAGCGACGATGCCCTTGCTGCCCATCCCGGCTTCGGTGAGCCCCAGGTGCAGCGGGTAGTCGCAGCGGCGCGCGAGCTCGCCGTACACGGCGATCAGGTCCTGCACGGCCGACACCTTGCACGACAGCACGATGCGGTCGCCGGGCAGGCCGAGCTCCTCGGCGCGCGTCGCGCTCCCGACCGCGGAGACGATCAGCGCGTCGCGCATGACGGCGTCCGCCGGCAGCGGCGCCGCGCGCCGGCCGTTTTCGTCCATCATCGACGCGAGGAGGTCGGCGTCCAGGCTGCCCCAGTTGACGCCGATGCGTACGGGCTTCCCGTACCTGATCGCCTGCTCGATCATCACGACGAACTGCGGATCGCGCTTGCTGCCCTTGCCGACGTTGCCCGGGTTGATCCGGTACTTGGCCAGCGCCTGCGCGCATTCCGGATATTCGCTCAGCAGCTTGTGTCCGTTGAAATGGAAGTCGCCGATCAGCGGCACCGCGCAGCCGGACGCGTCGAGCTTCTCGCGGATCGCCGGCACCGCCGCCGCGGCCTCGGCCGTGTTCACGGTCACGCGCACGAGTTCCGAACCGGCCGCGGCCAGCGCGCGGACCTGGGCGACCGTGGCCGCGACGTCGGCGGTGTCGGTGTTGGTCATCGACTGCACGACGATCGGCGCGCCGCCGCCGACGGCGACGCCGCCGATCTCGCAGCGGCGGGTCGAACGGCGAATGGGGGTGCCTGCGTCCATAGTCGTCACCGGACCGAGAACTTCGCGACGTTCTGCTTGATGTACGGCGCGACGTCGAACGGCGCGCCGCGCCACGTGACGGTGACGGCCTCGGCATTGCCCAGCACCACCTCGAGCGGCTGCGCGCCGCCGACCGCGTGCGTGGCGCCCGGGTAGCCGATCGTCGACAGCACGATCGCGCCTTTCGCGTCCTTCACTTCGACCCACGACGTGCCGCGGAACACCAGCACCAGCGGTGCGTCGCCGGCGGGCGCCGCCGGCGCGGCGGTGTCGACGGGCGCCGCGGCCGCGGGCGCGGCCACGGGCGCCGTGCCGTCGGCGGCCGGCGCGGTGGGGGTGGCGTCCGCCGCGCCTGGCGCAGCGGGTGCGGCCGGCGATGCCGGCGCGGTCGCCGCGGGCGCGGCCGACGGCTTGCCCGTGGTGACCGACCGGACCTGGTCGGCCAGCGGTCGCGCGAATTCGTACAGCACGCCGATCGCGACGATCGTGGCCAGCGCCAGCGGAATCGCCCAGCGCGCGGTGCTCGGCTTGCCGGGCATGTCGGCCGGCAACTCGCCCATCACGCGCGTCGTCGACGTCAGCGACGGGTGGTCGAGCGACGGTGCGGCGACGGCGTCCGGCAGCGTGGCCAACACTTCGTCGGGATCGAGGCGGACCAGCCGCGCGTAATTGCGCAGGAAGCCGCGGATGAACGTGCGGCCGGGCAGTTGCGCGAAATCGTCGTCCTCGAGCGCGCGCACCTGGCGCGGCGCGAGCTTCAGCTGCTGCGCGACCGCATCGATGGTCAGGCCCGCCTGCGTGCGCGCTTCGCGCAGTCGGCCGCCTGCGGACAGCGGCGGCGCCGGCGCGTCGGCACCGACCGGCAGCGCGGGGTCCGAGTTCACTCGCGGCCTCGTTGCACCGGAGGCGACGTGCGCGGCGAACGCGAGCCGGCCGCCGCGCTCATTCGCACGTCCCCGGCGGAATGGCTTTCGCTTCCGCCGAATCGGGAAAACGATTGCGCAGCTGCGACGCGTACGACGTCTCCGACGCGCGGTCGCCCAGCTTGCGCTCGATGCACATGCCGAGGTAGAGCGCCTCCGGCGGCGGCGCCGTCTGCTGCATCACGCGCTTCATCAGCAGTCGCGCCTCGTCGAGCCGCGCCTCGCGGTACGCGAGCAGCGACAGGCTGTACGCGGCCGTCAGGTTGGCGGGGTTCGCCTGCAGCGCGCGCTTGAAGTAGTCCTCGGCGCGACGCCGCTCGCCGACCTCCTCGGCGCAGCGACCGGCGTTGACCGCCGCGATGTCGGGCGTGCGGTACAGCGGATTGCGCAGCGCGGTGTCGAACTCGACCAGCGACTCTTTCGCGCGGCCGTGCGTGCACAGGTACCAGCCCCAGTTCTGGCGGATCTCCGAGTCGTTGGGCCCGAGCTCCAGCGCCTGCTGGAAATTGCGCTGCGCGTCGGAATCCTGCCCGAGCATCGCGTAGACCAGGCCGTAGATGTTGTAGATCCTCGCGTTCTTCGGGTCGAGCTTCACCGCGTCGGCCAGTTCCTGCAGCGCGACGTCGAACTGCCCGCGCTCGTAGAACCCGGCGGCGATGTCCGTGTGCAACTGCGCGCGGTACGGCGCCGGCGCTTCCTGCAACGGCGGCGGCGGCAGCAACTGGGGCACCGGCGGCGCCGGCGGCTGCTTCGGCGTCGACTCGCAGCCGGCGAGCAGCAGGACCGCCGCGACGAGAGGCGTCGCGACCAGGGTGACACGAGTCAGGCGGGGGAACGGCATGGGAGGAACCGGTCAGTGCGTGGGGGCGGGCACGATGCGGGTGGCGAGCCGCCGCTTCGTGCGATCCTGGACCCGTCCGGCGAGCTGCCCGCAGGCGGCGTCGATGTCGTCGCCGCGGGTCTTCCTGATCGTGGCGACGAGGCCCGCGTCCTGCAGCACCTGCTGGAACGCGACGATCCGCGCGCGCGGACTGGTCGCGAATTCGCTGCCTGGAAACGGGTTGAACGGGATGAGGTTGAACTTGCACGGCACGTCGCGCACGAGCGCGACCAGCGCTTTCGCGTGCTCGCGGCCGTCGTTGACGCCGTCGAGCATCACGTATTCGAACGTCACGAAGTCGCGCGGCGCGGCTTTGAGGTAGCGGACGCACGCGGCGAGCAGCTCGGCCAACGGGTGCTTGCGGTTGATCGGCACCAGCCGGTCGCGCAGCGCGTCGTCGGGCGCGTGCAGCGAGACGGCGAGCGCGACCGGGCACGCGTCGCGCAGCCGGTCGATCAGCGGCACCAGTCCGGACGTCGACAGCGTGACGCGGCGCCGCGACAGGCCGTACGCGTTGTCGTCGAGCATCAGCTCGAGCGCCGGCACCACGTTGTCGAAGTTGGCGAGCGGCTCGCCCATGCCCATCATCACCACGTTGGTGATCGGCGGACGGCCGTGCTCGGTCCACTGAGCCGTGACCCCGCCGGCGAGCAGCGTCCGGTTGGCGTGCCAGAGCTGGCCGACGATCTCGGCCGTGGTCAGGTTGCGGTTGAACCCCTGCTTGCCGGTCGAGCAGAACGCGCAGTCGAGCGCGCAGCCCGCCTGCGAGCTGACGCACAGCGTGCCGCGGTCGTCCTCGGGAATGTAGACGGACTCCACCGCGTTGCCGTTGCCGGCGTCGAGCAGCCACTTGCGCGTGCCGTCGGCGGCGGTCGTGTCGCGAATGACGGCGGGGCCGCGAATTTCGCATTCGGCGGCAAGACGCTCGCGCAGCGGCTTGCCGATGTCGGTCATCGCCGCGACGTCGGTCGCGAAGCGCTGGTGGACCCACCGCGAGACCTGCCGCGCGCGAAACGGCTTCTCGCCGCGTTCGGCGAAGAACGCCGCGAGCGCGGCGGGCGACAGGTCGAGCAGGTTGGTCATCGCGTGTGGACGGATTCTCGCGCTACCGGCTGTACACCGCCAGCGCCGGGAAGAAGTACGCGACCTCGACCTTCGCCGTTTCCGGCGCGTCCGAGCCGTGCACGGCGTTGGCGTCGATCGACTTGGCGAAATCGGCGCGAATCGTGCCGGGCGCCGCCTTCTTCGGGTCGGTGGCGCCCATCAGCTCGCGGTTGCGGGCGATCGCGCTCTCGCCTTCCAGCACCTGGATCATCACCGGGCCCGACGTCATGAAATCGACCAGATCCTTGAAAAACGGCCGTTCGCGGTGAACGGCGTAGAAACCCTCCGCCTCGGTCCGCGACAGCCAGGCCATCCGGGCGGCCACGATCTTGAGGCCCGCCTTCTCGAAGCGCGAGTAGATCTGGCCGATGACGTTGCTGGCGACAGCGTCCGGCTTGATGATGGAAAGCGTGCGTTCTACAGCCATTGCTTGGTCTCCGGCGGAATTGATTGGAGAAAGATGATTCGCGGGGAAACCGCGATAAAACTGAATAAATTCAAAATTATAACACGAACCGCCCGGCGGCCGCACCCGCGGCGGCGACGCCGGCAGACAGGCTTGCGCGCCGTTGGCCGGCAAGTGACGGGGAGTCGGCGTCTGGGCTACCATGGCGCACGATTCGGCAGCCCGCCCACCCGTGGCGATGACAAATCCGGAGCGCCGGGACCACCGGACGCCCCCGTGCCTTTCGCGGTTTCGCCGGCACGGACGCCGCATCCGACCCGTTCGACTCTTCCGGAGGAGCCTTTCCATGGTTCGCATCGCACCGAAGTTGGCCGCAGGAGTGGCGCTCGCCGCCGCGGCCGCGCTGGCCGCCGCGCAGGACTACCCGACCAAGCCGATCACGATCATCGTCCCCTTCGCGGCCGGCGGGCCGACCGACACGGTCGCCAGGCTGGTCGCGCAGTCGATGACCGGCACGCTGAAGCAGCAGGTGATCGTCGAAAACAACGGCGGCGCCGGCGGCACCATCGGCGCCAACAAGGTGGCCAAGTCGAAGCCCGACGGCTACACGCTGCTGCTCCACCACATCGGCCATTCGACCGCGCCGTCGCTGTACCGCACCCTTCCGTACAACGCGCAGACGGACTTCGAGCCGATCGGCCTCATCACCGACGTGCCGATGACGATCATCTCGAAGAAGGACTTCGCGCCCAAAGACATGAAGGAGCTGATCGTCTACCTCAAGACGAACAAGGACAAGGTGACGTACGCGAACGCGGGCGTGGGCTCGGCGTCGCACCTGTGCGGCATGCTGCTGATGACGGCGATCCAGACCGACCTGACGACCGTTCCGTACAAGGGCACGGGTCCGGCGATGAACGACCTGCTGGGCGGGCAGGTCGACTTCATGTGCGACCAGACGACCAACACCACGGGCCAGATCAAGGCCGGCAAGGTGAAGGTCTACGGGGTGACGACGCCGAAGCGCGTGCCGTCGCTTCCCGACGTGCCGACGCTGCAGGAGTCCGGGCTCGCCAATTTCGACCTCGCCGTGTGGCACGGCCTGTACGCGCCGAAGGGGACGCCGAAGGCGGCCGTCGACAAGCTCGCGGCTGCGCTGCAGGTCGCGCTCAAGGATCCGAACATCAAGGCGCGCTTCGCCGAGCTCGGCACTGAGCCGGTTTCGGCGGACAAGGCCACGCCCGAGGCGCTCGGCAAGCAGCTGAAGTCGCAGATCGAGCTGTGGAGCCCGATCATCAAGAAGGCCGGCGTGTACGCCGACTGATCGCCCCCACGGAGCGCCGCCGGGCCGCCCCAAGGCGCTCGCCCCCTCGGGGGGAGCGGCGCGCAGCGCCGTTCGGGGGGATCAAATGCAACGGGCCGCGCAAGCGGCCCGTTTCGTGTTGCGCGCGTTGCGGCTACATCATGCCCAGCGTCTTCGGCAGCCAGATCGACAGGCTCGGCCAGTAGGTGACGACGATCAGGAACGTGAGCATCGTCAAGAGCCACGGCCAGACGGCCACCGTCAGCTCGGTGATGCCCATCTTCGTGATGCCCGACGCGACGTAGAGGTTCAACCCCACCGGCGGGTGGCACATGCCGACCTCCATGTTCACGGTCATCATGATGCCGAAGTGCACGGGGTCGACGCCGAGCTTCATCGCCACCGGGAACAGGATCGGCGCCATGATCAGCACGATCGACGACGGCTCCATCACGTTGCCGGCCAGCAGCAGCACGATGTTCACGAACAGCAGGAACGCGATCACGCCCAGGCCCTTGTCCAGCATCCAGGCCGCGAGCTCCTGCGGGATCTGCTCGGACGTCATCAGGTAGCTGAACATCACGGCGTTGGTGATGATGTACAGCAGCATCGCGCTCATGTTCGCCGAGTCGAGCAGCACCTTCGGCACCTTGGCGAGCGACATGTCCTTGTAGACGAACACGGCGACGAAGAACGCGTAGACGGCGCTCATCGCGGCCGCCTCGGTCGGCGTGAAGATGCCCGTGTAGATGCCGCCGATCACGACGATGATCAGCAGCAGTCCCCAGATGCTCTCGCGGAACGTGCGCCCGCGCTCGCCCCAGGTCGCCTTCGGCTGGCGCGGATAGTTGTACTTGCGCGCGCGCCACCACGTCGTCACGCCCAGCATCGTGGCCAGCACCACCCCGGGCACGATCCCGGCGATGAACAGCGCGCCGACCGACGTGTTGGTCGCGACCGCGTACATCACCATCACGATCGACGGCGGGATCAGGATGCCGAGCGCGCCGGACGTCGTGATCACGCCGGCGCCGAACCGCGCCGGGAAGCCCTGCTTCAGCATCGCCGGCAGCAGGATCGATCCGATCGCCACCACGGTGGCAGGCGAGCTGCCGGAAACGGCGGCGAACAGCGCGCAGGCCATGACGCCGGCCAGTCCCAGTCCTCCCGCCCAGTGCCCGACCATCGACGACGCGAAGTTGATCATCCTGCGCGCGACGCCGCCGTGCGTAAGGAAATTGCCGGCGAGGATGAAGAACGGGATCGCCATGATCTCGAACTTCTCGATGCCGGTGAACAGCTTCAGCGCCACCGACTCGATCGGCACCGTGGTCATCGTGAACAGGTAGGTGAGCACGGTCAGGCCGAGCGAGATCGAGATCGGCATCCCGGTCAGCATCAGGCCGAACAGCAGCGCGAAGATGATCCACGCGTTGTTGATCCCGATGCCGGCCAACTTCAGGACGACCGGGATCGCGATCAGGACGGGCGGGATCAGCGCCGGCCAGCGCGGCGCGTCCATCCGGTCGGTGATGCCGCCCGCGGTCACGGCCGCTCCTTCGCGTGCAGGTCCGCCGGATGGAGGTTGTCGTCCATCGCGTAAGGATTGATCGGTTCCTCGATGCCTTCGACGTGCGCGACGTCGTGCTTCGGCAGGTTACCGGTGTGCTGGAAGATCCATGCGACCTGCAGGAAGCGGAAGCACATCAGGTAGCTGCCGAGCGGGATGCACAGGTAGACGAGCCATTTCGGCAGTTCGAGGTCGGGCGACACCGAATCCGTGTGCCCGATGTCCCACACGAACGTCGCGCCGAGCGTGCCGACGATGCCGGTGAACAGCGCGCCGGCCAGCAGCCCGAACAGCACGTACAGCTTGCGCGTCGGCGGCGGCAGCCGGTTGATCATCACGTCGACGCCGACGTGGATGCCGGTGCGCACGCCGTACGCGGCGCCGAACTTCGCCATCCACACGAACATGTAGATGCAGAGCTCCTGCGCCCACGACAGGTCGATCTTCAGCAGCGCGTCCTGCACGACCGGGATCGGCAGGCCGGCCGCGTAGCGATGCACGACGGCGACGAAGATCAGCAGCGTGGCCGCGCCCATCAGGAACGCGATCAGCCACTCCTCGAGGTGATCGAGAAACTTCAAGCGGCCCCCTGCCCAAGACGTTGCACTTCCGTTCCGGCGGCGAAAGCCGCCGGATGCATCGCGAAATAACCGGCGGGCGCAGCACGCCGGTTCATTTCGCTGCGCCGCCGCGTGACCGTGCTATGGCGTGAAGCCGGTCGCCTTGTAGACCTCGGCGATCGTGTCCTTGCCGACGCGCGACTCGTTGTCCTTGTGCACGACGACCAGCGCCTTCTTCAGCGCCGCCTTCTGGTCGGGCGTCAGCGTGAGGATCTCGGTCTTGCCGCTCTTGCGCACGGCCTCGAGCGCGTCGTCGTTCTCCTTCTTCGCGATGTCGTTCGCGTACTTCGTCGCTTCCTTCATCGCGCCTTCGAGCGTCGCGCGGATGTCGGCCGGCAGCCCGTCCCAGAACTTCTTGTTGGCGATCACCGCGTAGCCCAGGTACCCGTGGTCGGTCACCGCAAGGTACTTCTGCACTTCCTGCATCTTCTGCGTGTAGAAGTTCGACGGCGGGTTCTCGGTGCCGTCGACCACGCCGGTCTGCAGCGCCTGGTACACCTCGGAGAACGCCATCACCTGCGGGATCGCGCCGAGCGCCTTCATCTCGTCGCCCAGCACCTTCGACGACTGGATGCGCATCTTGAGGCCCTTGTAGTCGCCCGGGCCGCGGATCGGCTTGTTCGCGCTCATCACCTTGAAGCCGTTGTCCCAGTACGCGAGGCCGACGATGCCCTTCGGTTCGAGCTTCTTCATCAGCCCGGCGCCGACCGGGCCCTCGGTGACCTTGTGCAGCTCGGCGTAGTTGTCGAAGATGTAGGGGAGGTCGAACACCTCGAACTCGCGTACGCCGAGCGGTCCGAACTTGGCGAGCGACGGCGCCAGCATCTGCACCGATCCGAGCTGCAGCGCCTCCATCTCCTCGCCGTCCTTGAACAGCGAGCTGTTCGGATAGACCTCGACCTTGACGCGGCCCTTCGTGCGCTCCTCGGCGAGTTTCTTGAAATATTCGGCAGCCTTGCCCTTCGGCGTGTCGAGCGCGACGACGTGGCTGAACTTGATGACGATCGGCTGCTGCGCGAGCGCCGTGCCCGCGGCGATCAACAGCAACGCGCAGCCCGAAACGAGCGCGCGAGCGAGTCGGATGGACTTCATGCGGCCTCCTTGGTCGGAGAGGTATGAACCGACGCCGCATTGCGGCGGCGCCGGCGGCCGCCCCGTCCGGGACGACGCCTCCTCACTGGCGGCCATTGTCCAGTGCCAGCCCAGCGCCAAGTTTGCGCCGGATCAAAGCGCGCTCGGATGCCAGTCGAGCCTGACGCCGGGACTTCCCGCGGTCGCCGCGAACGCCGCGTCGACGCCGACACCCGCCACGGCGGCCAGCGCGTCGCCGCAGAACACGAGGGGGAGCGCAGCCCGCTCCCAGGCGGGAATCCCGGCGTCGTGCAGGATGGACTTGAGAGCACGGCGGGGCCGGTTGGCGGCAAGCTGCAGGCGCTCGCCGCCGGAGCGCAGCCGCACGTGCACCGGAGCGGAGGCGAGCCGGGCCTCGTCGATGCCGGCGCCCTCGGCGTGCGCGAACGCCAGCGTGCCGTGCGGGAGCGATAGCGACGGCTCGCCGTGCCATTGCACGTCAAACGGCGGCGGCGCGCCGGCGTGGAGGCGCACACGGCCGCGATGGACGCCGAGCTCGACGCCTTCATGCGGGAGCCGGACGCCGGCATCGGCGCGCGCGTTCGCGAGCTGCGCGACCATGGCGGCCAGCCTCGCCGCCGACGGCGCCGCGAGGCCGTGCCGGCGCAGGAACCAGCGCAGCAGGTTGCGCGCGCGATGGGCGGGCAGCGCGGCCAGCGCGGCGCGGTCGAGCGAAGCGTCGTCGGCGATCGTGCTCGCGTCGAGCTCGGCCAAGTCGTCGGCGAGCCGGGCCGCGTCGGCCTGGTGGGCGGCCGCGCGGGCGAGCGTCGCGGCCGGATTGGCGAACACGCCGGAAAGCGCCGGCATGACGACGCTCCGGACCGCATTGCGCAGATGGGCGTGGCGCGCGTTGCTCTCGTCGTCGATCCACGCGAGGTTCGCTTCGCTCGCGTAGGCGTCGATCGCCGCGCGCGGCACGCCGAGCAGCGGCCGCAGCCAGCACACGCCCCGCGGGTCGGCACGCGCGGCGGCCATGCCCGACAGGCCGTGCGGGCCGGCGCCGCGCAGGAGCTGCATCAGCACCGTCTCGGCCTGGTCGTCGCGATGATGCGCGACGGCGACGTAGCGCGTGCCGGCCGCCGCCGAGGCATCGACCAGCGCCGCGTATCGCACGCGCCGCGCCTCGCCTTCCAGGCTCGACTGCGGCGTGCGCGGCACGGCGACCTCCCGCACGGCCAGCGACACGCCGCGCTCGGCGCAGACGCGCTCGCAGAACCGCTGCCACGCATCGGCGTTCGGCGACAGCCCGTGATGGACGTGGATCGCCGACACCGGCCGGCCGGCGTCGCGGGTCACGCGCAGCAGCGCGTCGAGCAGCACGATCGAATCGCGTCCGCCGGACAGCGCGACGGCGACCGGCTCGCCGTCCGGCACGTGGTGCGCGAGCGAAGCCGCGACCGCCGCCGTGACCGCGCGCAGCGGTTCGCGAGACTCGCCTGTTCGTTGCGCAGCCATGGGACCGCGGCGGCGCCGGCCGAAGTTCAGCCGGCGGTGATTTCCTTGAACTTCCCGTAGCCCAGGATGCGGTCCTCGCGCTGCTCGAGCAGCGTGTCGAGCGGGAGCTCCGACAGCTGGCGCAGCGCTTCGGTCAGCGCCTTCTTGAGCGTCACCATCATCGCCGCATGGTCGCGGTGCGCGCCGCCGGTCGGCTCGCTGATCACCTTGTCGATGAGGCCCAGCTGCTTCAGCCGCGGCGCGGTGATGCCCAGGATCTCGGCAGCCTCGGCCGCGTGGTCGGCCGACTTCCACAGGATCGACGCACAGCCCTCCGGCGAGATCACCGAATACGTCGCGTACTGCAGCATGAACGTGACGTCGCCGATCGCGATGCCCAGAGCGCCGCCGGAGCCGCCTTCGCCGATCACCGTGGCGATGACCGGGATGCGCAGCCCCGCCATTTCGTACAGGTTGCGGCCGATCGCCTCGGACTGGCCGCGCTCCTCGGCGCCGATGCCCGGGTACGCGCCCGGCGTGTCGACGAACGTGAACAGCGGCAGACCGAACTTCTCGGCCAGCTTCATCAGCCGCAGCGCCTTGCGGTAGCCCTCGGGTCGCGGCATCCCGAAGTTGCGGTGGATCTTCTCCTTGGTGTCGCGGCCTTTCTGGTGGCCGATCACCATGCACGGCGTGCCGTTGAAGCGCGCGAGCCCGCCGACGATCGCCGGGTCGTCCGAGTAGGAGCGGTCGCCGTGCAGCTCGGAGAAGTCGCTGAACATGCCTGCGACGTAGTCGAGCGTATAGGGCCGCTGCGGATGGCGCGCGACCTGCGCGATCTGCCACGCCGACAGCTTGCCGTAGATCTCCTTGGTCAGCTGCTGGCTCTTCTTCGTGAGCCGCGTGATCTCGTCGGAGATGTCGACGGCCGAGTCCTCGTGCACGAACCGCAGCTCGTCGATCTTCTGCTGCAGCTCGGCGATCGGTTGCTCGAAGTCGAGAAACGTCTGCTTCATCGCGTCAAGGGCCGCGGGGCATCAAGGGGACTGGCGCGCATCATAGCGCAACGGTCGCGCAGGCGTTACCTCGTCAGCGCGTCGTAGATGAGCTTCACGCCGGTCGCGAGCAGCAGCGTGTAGCTCGCATTGAGGAAGACCGACTGCGAAATCCGCCGGTGGATCCAGACGCCGAGCCACACGCCGAGCGGCGCGAGCGGCGAGAACAGGAGCGCGGCGGTCAGGTTGCCGACGGAGAGCTGGCCGACCAGGTAGTACGGGACGAGCTTCACGTAGTTGACCACGATGAAGAACACGGCCGACGTGCCGACGAACACGGACTTGTCGACTTTCTGCGCCAGCATATAGATGGCGAACGGCGGGCCGCCGGCGTGCGCGAGCGTGCTCGTGAAGCCCGAAACGCCGCCCCAGAACGCGCCGGCCAGCCGCCCCGGCGGCCCGCGCGACGCGGCGAGCCGCCGCGCGACGCGCTCGGACAGCTTGAACCACTGGTTGAGCGCGAACGTGACCGCGATGACGCCGAGCAGCAGCCGGATCACGTTGACCGGCAGCATGCCGAACGCTAGACCGCCGACGGCGATGCCGACGACCGCGCCGGGCAGCATCGCCTTCACGTGCTGGCGCGACCAGGTGCGGCGATACGCGTGGACGCTGAAGATGTCCATCGCGCACAGGATCGGCAGCATGATGCCGGCCGCCTCCTGCGGCACGATGAACATCGCCATCAGCGGCACCGCGAGCCCGCCGGCGCCCTGGCCGAAGCCGCCCTTGCTGATGCCGGTGATCAGGATCGCGACGACGGCGACCGGGTAGAACGCGAGCGGGAAGTCGGGCAACGCCATCGCCGGCGACGCGCGGCGGCGCCGTCAGGGACCGGGCAGCGGCGAGCGGATCTCGCCGCCGCGCCCGCGCCACGCGGCGAACGCCTGGTTGGCGATCACCGCGCACAGGACGATGGCGCCGCCGGCGAGCGCGCCCGGGCCGGGCCGCTCGCCCATCAGCACCCAGACCCACAGCGGCCCCAGGATCGGCTCCAGCAGCGCGAGGAGCCCCAGCTCGGTCGCCGACAGCGACCGCGACGCCGCGGTGGCGAGGAGGCAGCCGATGCCCAGCTGCACGCAGCCCATGAACGCGAGGATCGCCAGGTCCCGCGCGGTGGCCGCGAACGGGCCGGCCAGCGCAAACGCCGGGACCAGCGACCACAACCCGGCGATCATCACCATCGGCAGCATGTCCACGGTCGCGTGGAACTTGCGCAGCACGGTGAGCTGCGCGGCGAAGCACACGGAGACGCCCAGCGCGAGCAGGTTGCCGACGAGCTGGCCGGCGTCCATGCCGCCGCCGAACATCACGAGGATGCCGGCGAACGCGACGGCCATCGCGACCCACGTCTGCACGGGCACGCGCTCGCGCAGCACGAACCAGCCGGCCAGCGCGGCGAGGAACGGCGACACGCTCATCAGCACGAACGTGTTGGCGACGGTCGTGCGCGTCAGCGAGCCGATGAAAAAGAAGAACGTTCCGGCGAGAAACGCGCCGGCGACCACGCCCGGCATGCCGGCGGCGCGCACCGCCCGCGGCATCGCGCGGCCGTGCATGACCAGCAGCACGCCGGCGACGAACAGCGCCATGAACAGCGACCGCCAGAACACGATCTCCCACGCGTTGGCGATCGACAGCTGGCGGACGAGCAGGCCGCCCGTCGACCAGCAGATCGCCGCGACGATCATGAACAGCACGGCGCGGCGGTGGCGCGCGGGGTCGACGGAAGACGATGCGGAGGTCATCGGGACGACGGCGGGCGCGCAAGAAAAAACGCCGGTTTCGCTTCGTCGCGAGCAACCGGCGCCTGCGGCAATTCTGTCGACCGGAAGGTTAATGCAGCCGCACGTTGCTGTCCAGCGCCGATCGCTCGCGCATCAGGGCGCAACCAGCTCGAAATCCGGGAACATCGCG
This sequence comes from Burkholderiales bacterium, assembly GCA_046347755.1. GTDB lineage: Bacteria > Pseudomonadota > Gammaproteobacteria > Burkholderiales > Casimicrobiaceae > VBCG01. Next base: position 1,135,124 of record JAXMFM010000003.1, read on the forward strand.
CGCGCCTCCGGCAGGTCGGCGAGCGTAACGTAGTCGCAGCACGCGGCGTAACGCTCCCACAGCCTGCCGACTTCCGGGTTGGCATGCGCGGCGTCGATCGCGGCCTGCGACACCCATTCGAAGATCTCGATCAGCGTGCCGTCCCGCGCGCGCAGGATCGTCGTCGGGCGGTCGGTGGCGAGCCCCTGTCCTCGCAGTACCGGCAGGTGATCCCGCATGCACGCCATCAGGTCGTCCGCCTTGCCCGGCTTGGGTCGGAACAGCGCCAGCACCATCACGCCCATCGTGCGCTCCCGCGTCGTCCCCGCGACGCGGAAACGATAGCGCTCGCGCCGCGCTACGTCGAGTCCGCCGTGCAGCGGGCAGGATCCGGCGCGAAATCGGCGGCGAAGTCGCGGCCCATCGCCTCGCAGATGCGCGCGAAGTCGGCCTCGGGCGCGCGGACGAATCCGAAGCGGAACGCGGCGCCCCAATGCTGCTTGCTGCGGATGAACGACAGGTCGGACAGCAGCGGGCGGATCGGCGCCTCGCGCGCCGGCAAATAGTCGACGGACCGGCGGAACGGGCGGAAATCGCCGTCGAGCGCTGCCTGGAAGATCGGCGCGTCGCGCACGCGGCCGATGGCCGTGAACGCCTGCAGCGGCGGGCCGTCCGGATGCGCGGTGCGCGGCGAATAGAACGCGAAGCCGTCGCCTGCGCGCATCCGCTCGAGCGGGCCGGCCTTGCCGTGGCTCAATTGCGTGAAGCCGCCGGCCACGCCCATCAGGACATGGTCGCGGGAGACGACGCCGATCCAGTAGTTTCGCGGAGTCATTGCGGAGTCCTCGCCTGCAAGGGGCGGCACCATGATCGACGGGGCGAATTGTCGCCGTCGATAGGCCTTTCGGTCGAGGTTCCGTACACTTGGCGGTTTCGGCAGGGGGCAGCGCATGGCAACGCACAGGATCGCGGTCATCGCCGGCGACGGGATCGGCAAGGAGGTCATGCCGGAGGGCCTGCGCGTCGTCGAGGCCGCGGCGCGCAGGTTCGGCGTCGCGCTCGAGTTCACGACGTTCGACTGGAGCTGCGACTATTTCGCCAAGCACGGCAAGATGATGCCGGACGACTGGTTCGAGCGGCTGTCCCCGTTCGCGGCGATCTACTACGGCGCGGTCGGCTGGCCGGCGACCGTTCCCGACCACGTGTCGCTGTGGGGCTCGCTGATCCAGTTCCGGCGCCGGTTCGACCAGTACGTGAACCTGCGGCCTTGCAAGCTGATGCCGGGCATCCCGTCGCCTCTGGCCAACCGCAAACCCGGCGACATCGACTTCGTCGTCGTCCGCGAGAACACCGAGGGCGAATACTCGTCGGTCGGCGGGCGGATGTTCGAGGGCACGGACCGCGAGATCGTGTTCCAGGAGTCGGTGTTCTCGCGCAAGGGCGTGGACCGGATCATGCGCTTCGCATTCGAGTACGCGCGGACCCGGGCCGCGAAGCACCTGACGTCGGCGACGAAATCGAACGGCATCTCGATCACGATGCCTTACTGGGACGAGCGATTCCGCGCGATCGCCGCCGACTACCCGGACGTCCGCACCGACCAGTTCCACATCGACATCCTGTCCGCGCACTTCGTGCAGCGGCCCGAGCGTTTCGACGTCGTCGTCGGCTCGAACCTGTTCGGCGACATCCTGTCCGATCTCGGCCCCGCCGTATGCGGCACGATCGGCATCGCGCCGTCGGCCAACATGAATCCCGAGCGCACGCACCCGTCGCTGTTCGAGCCCGTGCACGGCTCGGCGCCGGACATCGCGGGCCGCGGCGTCGCCAACCCGATCGGCCAGATCTGGTCCGGCGCGCTGATGCTCGATTTCCTGGGGCACAAGCCCGCCGCGGACGCGATCGTTGCCGCGATCGAGCGCACGCTCGCGGACAAGGATGCGCCGAGGACGCCCGATCTCGGGGGGCGTGCGACCACCGCCGATCTCGGCCGCGCGATCGCCGCGCACATTTGATGTATGGGGTTGATTGCTAGAGAATCCGGGCGAACGCCGCTCGGGCAGGCATCGCCTGCGGTCGCACCAGGGAGAACTGCATGTCATTGCTGATCGGGGTGCCCAGGGAAGTCTTCCCGGGCGAGAAGCGGGTTGCCACCGTGCCGGAGGTCGTCGAGAAGCTGATCAAGCTGGGCTTCCGCGTGGCCGTCGAAGCGGGCGCAGGAGAGGCGGCCAACTTCACCGACGACGCCTACCGCGGCGCGGGCGCCGAAGTCGTGCCCACGGCGGCCGAGCTCTGGGCGAAGTCGGACATCGTGTTCAAGGTGCGCCCGCCGAGCCCGGAGGAAGTGGGGTTGATGCGCGAGGGCGGCATGCTGGTCGACTTCATCTGGCCGGCCCAGAACCCCGAGCTGATGCAGCAGCTGGCGGCGAAGAAGGCCACCGTGCTGGCGATCGACAGCCTGCCGCGGCAGCTCTCGCGCGCGCAGAAGATGGATGCGCTCACGTCGATGGCGGGCGTCAGCGGCTACCGCGCCGTCATCGAGGCCGCCAATGCGTTCGGCCGCTTCTTCAACGGCCAGATCACCGCAGCCGGCAAGATCCCGCCGGCGAAGGTGTTCATCGCGGGCGCGGGCGTGGCGGGCCTTGCCGCGATCGGCACCGCCGCGAACCTGGGCGCGATCGTGCGTGCCAACGACACCCGAGCCGAGGTGGCCGACCAGGTGACTTCGCTTGGCGGCGAGTTCGTCAAGGTCGACTACGAGGAAGAGGGCTCCGGCGGCGGCGGCTACGCCAAAGTGATGAGCGAAGGATTCCAGACGGCCCAGCGCGAGATGTACGCCAAGCAGGCGCGCGAAGTGGACATCATCATCACCACCGCACTGATCCCGGGCAAGCCGGCGCCCAGGCTCATCACGGCCGACATGGTGAAGAGCATGAAGCCCGGCAGCGTCATCGTCGACATGGCGGCGGAGCAGGGCGGCAATTGCGAGCTTACCGAGCCCGGCACGGCGGTGGTAAGGCACGGCGTCACGATCATCGGCTACACCGACCTCGCGAGCCGCCTCGCCAGGCAGTCGTCGACGCTGTACTCGAACAACCTGTTGCGGCTCACCGAGGAGTTGTGCAAGACCAAGGACGGCCTGGTCGACGTCAACATGGAGGACGACGCGATCCGCGGACTCACCGTCATCAAGGACGGCGCGATCACGTGGCCGCCGCCGCCGCCCAAGCTGCCGGCTGCGCCGCCGGCTATGCCCAAGCCGGCCGCGGTCGTGCCCAAGGCCAAGGGCCACGGCGAGGCGAGCGGCCCCATGTCGGGCACCAAGACGGCCATCCTCTTCGGCGGCGGCGCCCTCCTGTTCCTGCTGGTCGGACGCTTCGCGCCGCCTTCGTTCCTCGGCCACTTCACCGTGTTCATCCTGGCCTGCTTCGTCGGCTACATGGTCGTGTGGAACGTGAAGCCCGCGCTGCACACGCCGCTGATGAGCGTGACCAACGCGGTGTCCAGCATCATCGCCATCGGCGCGCTGGTGCAGATCGCGCCGGACCTGTCGAAAGTCTCCACCGATCTCTCGCGTCCGGAAGAGTGGATACGCTGGCTGGCGGTGGGCGCCATCGTGCTCGCGACGATCAACATGTTCGGCGGCTTCGCCGTGACCCAGCGCATGCTGCAGATGTTCCGCAAGTAAGGACGACGATCATGACCTCCAGCCTCTCGACCGTCTCCTACATCGGCGCGACCATCCTCTTCATCCTGTGCCTTGGCGGGCTGTCGAACCAGGAAACCTCGCGTCGCGGCAACCTGTACGGAATGATCGGCATGGCGATCGCCGTGGTCGCCACGATCTTCGGCACGCAGGTGACGGCGCAAGGCCTGCCGTACATCATCGGCGCCATGGTCGTCGGCGCGGCCATCGGGCTCTACCTTGCGCGCATGGTCCAGATGACGCAGATGCCCGAGCTGGTCGCGTTCATGCACAGCATGGTCGGCCTCGCGGCGATGCTGGTGGGCTACGCCAATTTCATCGACCCGGTCGTGGCGGCGAGCCTCACGCCCGCCGAGGCCGCGATCCACGAGATCGAGATGTACCTGGGCGTGCTGATCGGCGCGGTGACGTTCTCGGGGTCGGTGATCGCCTTCGGCAAGCTGTCCGGCAAGATCACCGGCAAGCCGGTGCTGCTGCCGGGCCGGCACCTGCTCAACCTCGCGGGCCTGCTGGCGGTCGTCTACTTCGGCTACGCGTTCGTCAATGCGCACGGCGTGGCCGATGCGATGACGCCGATGATCGTCATGACCGTGATCGCGCTGCTCTTCGGCGTACACATGGTGATGGCCATCGGCGGCGCCGACATGCCGGTCGTGGTGTCGATGCTCAACAGCTATTCCGGCTGGGCGGCCGCGGCCACCGGCTTCATGCTCAACAACGACCTGCTGATCGTGACCGGTGCGCTGGTGGGCAGCAGCGGCGCGATCCTGTCGTACATCATGTGCGCGGCGATGAACCGCCACTTCCTTTCCGTGATCGCCGGCGGCTTCGGCACCGACAGCAGCTCGCCGGCCGCGGCCGGCGCCGTCCAGCCTGCGGGCGAAGTGAACCCGATCCTGGCCGGGGAAACGGCGGAGCTCCTGCGCGACGCGAAGAACGTCATCATCGTTCCCGGCTACGGCATGGCCGTCGCCCAGGCCCAGCACACGGTCAACGAGATCACGCAGGCGTTGCGCGCAAAAGGCATCAACGTGCGTTTCGGCATCCACCCGGTGGCCGGCCGCATGCCGGGCCACATGAACGTGCTGCTGGCCGAGGCGAAGGTGCCGTACGACATCGTGTTCGAGATGGACGAGCTGAACGAGGACTTCCCGGACACCGACGTCGCGATCGTCATCGGCGCCAACGACATCGTGAATCCGGCGGCGCAGGACGATCCGACGAGCCCGATCGCCGGCATGCCGGTGCTCGAGGTGTGGAAGGCCAGGCACTCGATCGTCATGAAGCGCAGCATGGCCTCCGGATACGCCGGCGTCGACAACCCGCTTTTCTACAAGGACAACAACCGGATGCTCTTCGGCGACGCGAAGAAGATGCTCGACGAGGTCCTCGCGGCGCTGAAGTCCTGACCCGCCGGCGATCGCGACGGGGCGCGGTGACGGAACCGGAACCGGACGGCATGGCCGACGCGCCACTCGCGCCGAGCGCTGCCCGATCGACGGGCCCGCTTCGGCACCTGACCGTCGTCGACCTCTCCCGCGTGCTCGCCGGGCCGTGGTGCACGCAGCTCTTCGCCGACCTCGGCGCGACCGTGATCAAGGTCGAGAAGCCCGGCGGCGGCGACGACACGCGCGCGTGGGCGCCGCCGTACCTCAAGGACGGCGACGGCCGCGACACGACCGAGTCCGCGTACTACCTGTCGTGCAACCGCGGCAAGCTTTCCGTGGCGATCGACTTCACGCGTCCCGAAGGCCGCGACCTCGTGCTCGAACTCGCGCGCCAGTCCGACGTGCTGATCGAGAATTTCAAGGTCGGCGGCCTCGCCAAGTACGGCCTCGACTATCCGTCGCTGGCGGCGCGCACCCCGCGCCTCGTCTACGCGTCGATCACCGGCTTCGGCCAGCAGGGGCCGTACGCGGAGCGCGCCGGCTACGACTTCATCATCCAGGGCATGAGCGGATTCATGAGCGTGACCGGCGAGCGCGACGACCTGCCCGGCGGGGGGCCGCAGAAGGCGGGCGTGGCGATCACCGACCTCATGACCGGCATGTACGCGTCGGTGGCGATCCTCGCGGCGCTGGCCTCGCGCGACCGCAGCGGTCAGGGGCAGCACGTCGACTGCGCGCTGCTCGACTCGGCGGTCGCGATGATGTCGGCGATGAACATGAACTACCTGACGACCGGGCAGCCGCCGGGCCGTCTCGGCAATGCGCACCAGAACATCGTGCCGTACCAGGTGTTCGCGTGCGCGGACGGCCATCTGATCGTCGCCGTCGGCAACGACAGCCAGTTCGCGAAGTTCTGCGCGGTCGCTGGCGTCCCGGCGTGGGCGGCCGACCCGCGCTTCGCGCGCAACGCCGACCGCGTCCGCAATCGCGACGTGCTGGTGCCGATGATCGCCGACGTCGTGCGCACGCGCACGCAGCGCGACTGGCTGGACGCGCTCGAGGCGGCGCAGGTTCCGTGCGGCCCCATCAACAAGCTCGACGCGGTGTTCGCCGATCCGCAGGTCGTGGCGCGCGGCCTGCGCTTCGACCTGCCGCATCCGCAGGCCGGCCGCGTGCCGCAGGTCGGCCCGCCGATGAAACTCTCCGGCACGCCGCTTTCGCCGGCGCAGCCGCCGCCGCTGCTGGGCGAGCACACGGCCGCCGTGCTGCGCGAGAGGCTGCGCCTGTCCGACGCGAGGATCGCCGAACTCGCGGCCGACGGCGTGATCGAGTGTCGCGCGGCATGAGCGCCGCCGGGCCGCCCCAAGGCGCTCGCCCCCCTGGGGGGGAGGGGCGCGCAGCGCCCATCGGGGGGGGCCACTCGCGAGATTGGGACCGCAAGCCGGCGTTCTGGATCGCGTACGCGCTGGTCGCGGCGGCCGCGCTCGCGCTCGCGTGGCGGCTCTTCCCGCTCGCGCTGCCGCTCGTCAGTCTCGAGATCACGATGACGCGCGACCAGGCGCTCGCGCAGGCGGAAGCGCTCGCCGGCGCGCGCAAGCTGGCGCCTCCCGGCGCGCGCAGCGCGATCGTGTTCAACCAGGACGCCGTCGCGCAGAACTACGTCGAGCTCGAAGGCGGCGGCAAGCCGGCGTTCGCCAGGCTGGTCGAAGGGCGCGCGTACGCGCCGTTCTGGTGGGACGTCCGGCTGTTCAAGGTCGGCGAGATCGAGGAAGTGCTGATCCGCTTCCGGCCGGACGGCGTGCTCGATGGCTTCATCCGCAACGTGCCGGAAACCTACGTGCGCGACCCGGCGACGCAGGCGCTGACGGCGGAAGCCGCGCTCGCGCTGGCCCGCAAGCAGGCGACCGACGAGTGGAACGTCGACTTCGCGCCGTACCGGCTGCTCGACCAGGCGCAGCTGACGAGGCCGAGCGGCCGCGTCGACCACCAGTTCGTGTTCGAGCGCGGCGAGGCGATCGGCGACGCGCGCATCCGCCTCGCGGTCACCGTGGCGGGCGACGAATTGATCCAGGTGCATCCATTCGTCCACGTGCCCGAGAGCTTCGGGCGGCGCTTCGCGCAGATGCGCAGCGCGAACAACACGATCGCGTCGGTGGCGAGCGTGGCCGCCGGCGTCCTGTACGGGCTCGTCGGCTGCATCCTCGGCGCGCTGTGGCTGCTGCGCAAGCATTCGCTGATCTGGCAGCCGGCGCTCGCGGCCGGCCTCGCCATCGGCGCGCTGCTCGCGGGCGCGCTGCTCGCGGGCTCGCCGTCCGCGTGGTTCACGTTTTCCACCGCGCAGACCGAGGCGTCGTTCTGGTGGCGGCAGATCGGCCTCGCGCTGCTCGTATTCATCGGCGGCGGACTGGCGCTCGGCGAAGTCTTCATGGCGAGCGAAGGCCTCGCGCGCCGCGCGTTCCCCGATCATCCGCAGCTGTGGCGGCTGTGGTCGCGCGACGCCGCGGCCACCGGCGCGGTTGCCGGCCGCACGGCCGGCGGCTACCTGTTCGTGCCGGTCGAGCTCGCGCTGATCGCCGCGTTCTATTTCGTGACCAACCGGTGGCTGGGCTGGTGGCAGCCATCCGAGACGCTGACCGATCCCAACATCCTCGCGTCGGCCGTGCCCGCGCTGGCGCCGATCGCGATGTCGCTGCAGGCCGGATTCATGGAGGAATGCGTGTTCCGCGCGGTGCCGCTCGCGCTGGGCGCGCTGATCGGCGCGCGCTTCGGCCATCGCCGGGCCGGCATCGCGATCGCGTTCGTGCTGCAGGCGGTGATCTTCGGCGCCGCGCACGCGAACTACCCCGGATTCCCCGCCTATTCGCGGCTGGTCGAACTCGTCGTGCCCGCGATGATGTGGGCGCTGATCTTCCTGCGCTACGGCCTGCTGCCGACGATCCTGCTGCACACGCTGTTCGACCTCGTGCTGTTCTCGATTCCGCTGTTCCTGGTCGACGCACCCGGTGCGGCGACGCAGCGTGCGCTGGTGATCGCCGCCGCGCTCGTCCCTGCGCTGGTCGTGCTCGCGCGGCGCGTGCAGACCGGCGCGTGGGGCCGGTTTCCCGACGCGTTGCGGAACCGTGCGTGGCAGCCACAGGTGCCGGCGGCCGGCGCGCCGGCGCCCGCCGCCGCGCCGCGTGCCGTGCAGGCGGGCGCGCTCGCCTTCGCGGTGCAGCGCTGGATGCCGGCGCTCGGCGGCGTCGGATTGATCGCGTGGGCGACGCTCAGCGTACTGCGCGCCGACGTGCCGCCGCTCGCGATCGGCCGCGCCGAAGCGGAAAGCCAGGCGGCGGCCGCGCTCGCGCAGCGCGGCGTCGTGCCGGGCGCCGAGTGGCGGCGACTGTCGACGACGCGCTCGGCCGTCGAAGACGGCACGCAGCGGCAATGGCATGCATTCGCGTGGCGGGAGGCCGGCCGGGACGCCTACCGGGCGCTGGTCGGCGGCGCGCTGGCGCCGCCGCTGTGGGACGTGCGCTTCGCGCGGTTCGACGGCGACGTCGCCGAGCGCGCGGAGGAATGGCGCGTCACGGTCGCCGGCGACGGGCGCGTGCGTCAGGTCGTGCACGTGCTGCCCGAGGAACGCGCCGGTGCGCGCCTCGCGCGCGAGCCGGCGCAGGCGCTCGCCGAGGATGCGCTGCGCCAGCGCCTGGCGCTCGATCCCGCGACGCTGGTGCTGCGTTCCGCCGACGAAACGCAGCGGCCCGCACGCCGCGACTGGACGTTCACGTACGCCGACCCGCGCGTCGCGCTCGGCCTGGGCGGCGAGGCGCGCGTGCAGGTCGCGATCGCCGGCGACGAGGTCGCGGTCGCGGGCCGCTCCGTGTTCGTTCCGCAGACGTGGCGGCGCGCCGAGGAGGAGCGCGAGGGCGAGCAGCAGTTCGCCCGTTACGCGGGCGCCGGGATCATCGCGCTGGCGGGCATCGCCGCGCTCGTGTACGCGGTCATCGCGTGGAAGCACGGCCGCAACGACCGCCGCGCGTTCCTGTGGGTCGGCGGACTTGCGCTGGCGATGGTGATCGCCGGCAGTCTCAACAACGCCCCCAACCTGGCGTTCCACCTGCGCACGGCCGAGCCGATCGCCAACCAATGGGCGACGACCATCCTGTCCAGGCTCGCGGGCAGCCTGCTGCTCGGCCTGCTCATGGGCTTGCTTGCCGGCGTCGGCGCGCACTATGCGCAGGCGCACAGGGCGGCGCGCGCCGCGTGGCGGCTGCCGGCGTGGACTTACGGCGTCGCCGCTGCGCTCGCAACGGCGGGCATCGCCGCGGCGCTGGGATCCCTGGTGCCACAGTTGATGCCGACGTGGCCCGACTTGAAGGTGCCCGCGGCTGCGTGGCCGTGGGCCGGCGCCGCGACCGCGGGACTCGCCGTCGTGCCGGCGGCCGCGCTCATGCTCTTCCTGCTGTCGGCCGTCGACTTCGTCACCGATGGCTGGACGCGGCGTCTGCCGGTCGTGGCGCTGGCGCTCGCGCTGCTCGGCGTCGCCGTCGCGGCGATGGCCGGCGCGCCCACCGGACTCGCGCTGCTGCAGGGAACGATCGAAGGCGTCACCACGCTCGCGTTCGCGTGGCTGGTGCTGCGGTTCGACCTGCGCACGGTGCCCGCGTTCGCGGCCACCGGCGTGATCCTCGAAGCCGGCAGGTCCGCGTCGCTTGCCGGCACCGACGGCGCGTGGGCGTCGTTCGCGCTGACGGCGCTGATCGCCTGCGCATCGGCGTGGGCGGTCACGCGCTACATGGAGCGCCCGGGCAGCGTGTACGTGAACACGTAGCTGTGCCGGCCGTCGACGACGTCGATCGTCATCGTGCCGGCAAGCCCGGCGAGTTCGCCGGTGCCCGAGTCGGGCACGACGCAAATCGCGAGCGACGGCGTGCCGCGGTCCATCGTGCCGCTGTGCTGCAGCACGAAGCTGCCGCGCGCGCCGTGCAGCGAACCCTCGACGCGCTCGAGCGCGACGTAGCCGGCCGAGCCCTTGACGTCGGTGGTCGCCGACAGCATCTCGCCGCCGCTCGCGGCGTCGAGGTCGCCGCGGAACCGCTTGGCGATGGCCAGCCGGCGCAGCGACGTGCCGTCGTGCGCCGGCTGCGGCGTCAGCGTGACCTCGAAGGTCCCGGCCGCGCGCGCCGTCATCGCATCGCTACTTGACGGTCGCCCAGAACGGCATCACGTTGTTGTTGGCGAGGTGCGGAACGCTGACGTTGCTGCGCGACGCCCACGGAATGACCTGCCGGTGCAACGGGATCAGGTTCACCTCGGCGTTCTGCGCGAGCAGCGCCTCGCGGATCTGCGCCAACCGCTCCTTCTCGTTCATGTTGACCTTGACCTTCGCCGTCAGCTCGTTGACCTTCGGGTTCGTGTAGCGGCCGTAGTTGAAGTCCCCGTCGCCCTTGCCGTTCCACGTCGACAGCACCGGCTGCAGCGTGAAGATGGCGTCGGTCGACGCGCCGCCCCACCCCAGCATGTACAGGCTGGTGTCGGTCTTCTCGAGCTTCGGGAAGTAGAGCGCGCGCGGCATCGCGTTCACCTTCGTGTTGACGCCGATCTGCGACCACATCGCGGCCAGCGCCAGGCAGATCCGCTCGTCGTTGACGTAGCGGTTGTTCGGGCAGTCGAGCGTCACCTCGAAGCCGTTCGGGTAGCCGGCGTCGGCCAGCAGCTTCTTCGCCTTCTCGCGGTCGTACGGCAACCGCTTCTCGATCTCGGGCGTGGACGTCACCGGCGACGGCAGGATGGCGCCGGTCGGCTTCGACAGGCCGCGCATCGTGTTCTTCTGGATCGCGTCGATGTCGATGGCATGGTACAGCGCCTGCCGCACGCGCACGTCCTTGAACGGGTTCTTGCCCTTGACGTTCGAGTACAGGAGCTCGTCGCGCGCCTGGTCCATCCCGATGAACACGATCCGGTTCTCGACCCCTTCGATCACCTTGATGTTCGGCGTCTGCGACAGCCGCGGCACGTCCTGCGGCGGCGGGTCGTTGATGAGGTCGACCTCGCCGGAGATCAGCGCGGCCACGCGCGTGGCGTCCGACACGATCGGCGTGTAGACGACGTCGTCGACGTTGCCGTCGAACAGGCCGGCCTTGATGCCCCACCAGTTCGGGTTCTTCTTGAGCACGGTCTTCACGTCCGGCTGCCGCGAGACCAGGATGTACGGGCCGGTCCCGTTGGCTTCCCGCGCGGTGATCATGTCTTCCTTGTTCTTGAAATCCTGCGGCTTCTGGCACTTGTTCTTCTCGCACCAGGCCTTCGACATGATGTTGATGGTCGCGACGTGCTCCAGCATGATCGGGTTGGGGCCGTCGGTCGTGAACTCGACGGTCAGGTCGTCGATCTTCTTCGGCACGCCCGCGGCGTTGGCGTACGCGCGAAGCTGCGACGTTTCCATCTTGGCGCGCTCGTAGCTGAACAGGACGTCGTCGGCGGTGAACGGCGTGCCATCGTGGAATTTCACGCCCGGGCGCAGCTTGAAGCGCCACGTCGTCGGATTGACCTGCGTCCACGATTCGGCCAGCGACGGGACGAGGGCGAGCTGTTTGTCGCGCTGGACCAGGAATTCGTAGATCAGGCTGTTGATGTTGTTGGTGAGCCCCTCGTTCTGCGGATGGGGGTCGGTGGTCTGCATGTCGCCGCGGCCGGCCCAGCGCAGCGTGACGGCATCGGCGGCGAACGACGACAGGCTCGCGGCCACCGCGAGCGCGGCCGCGACGAGCGTTCGGCGGGACGCGGCAAGATCGAGGTAACGCATGGAATGGTCTCCCAAGTTCGATGGCGGCCCCCCGGACCGGAGGGCCGCATGGCGCAGATGATACGCAAACGGGTGGCCGGGCGCGGTAGAATTCGCGCCGCCCGCGGCCTGAGTCCCGCCGCCCGGGCGCCCGCCGTCCCTGCGCGGGCGTCGACTCCGTCCCCGATGGCCGCTCCCGCCGACCTGGTTACGCGCCTTCCGTTGGCCATGGCCGCCGATGCGTCGCGCCTCGCCCGGCGCATCGAGCGCGCGCGCTCGATGCGGTCGCCGGCGGCGGAATGGGCGCGGCTCGCCGCCGACCTCGACCGCTCGATCGCCCGCCGCGCCGCGCGCGTTTCGGGGAAGCCGCGCTTCACGTATCCGCCGGACCTGCCGGTCGCGCAGCGCGCCGCCGAGATCGAGCAGGCGATCCGCGCGCACCCGGTCGTCATCGTCTGCGGCGAGACGGGCTCCGGCAAGACGACGCAATTGCCGAAGATCTGCCTCGCCGCCGGCCGCGGCGAACGCGGGATGATCGGCCACACGCAACCGCGCCGCATCGCGGCGCGCGCGGTCGCGACGCGCATCGCGCACGAGCTGGGCGGCGAGGTCGGCGGCGCCGTCGGCTACAAGGTCCGCTTCACCGACCAGACGCGTCCGGACGCGTACGTCAAGCTGATGACCGACGGCATCCTGCTGGCCGAAACGCAGGGCGACCGCGAGCTGTCCGCGTACGACACGATCATCGTCGACGAGGCGCACGAGCGCAGCCTCAACATCGACTTCCTGCTCGGTTACCTCAAGTCGCTGCGGCCGCGGCGCCCCGACCTCAAGGTGATCGTCACGTCGGCCACGCTCGACGCCGAGCGCTTCGCGCAGCACTTCGGCACCGACGGCAGGCCGGCGCCGGTGATCGAGGTTTCGGGTCGCACGTATCCGGTCGACGTCCGCTACCGGCCGCTCGCCGGCGGCGACGACGTCGGCGCGACCGGCTCGGAGCGCGAGGCCGACGACGAGGAGGCGCTGGAAGAGGCGATCGTCGACGCCGCGCAGGACCTGTGGCGGGGCGGGCCCGGCGACATCCTCGTGTTCCTGCCCGGCGAGCGCGAGATCCGCGAGACCGGCGACCTGCTGCGGCCCGCGCTCGCGCGCCGGCCCTACGCGCGCGACGTCGAGATCCTGCCGCTGTTCGCGCGCCTGTCGGTCGCCGACCAGCAGCGCGTGTTCGCGCCGACCCACGGCCGCCGGATCGTGCTCGCGACCAACGTCGCCGAGACGTCGCTGACGGTGCCGGGCATCCGCTACGTCATCGACGCCGGGCTCGCGCGCGTCAAGCGCTACAGCATGCGCAACAAGACGACGCTGCTCGCGATCGAAAAGGTGTCGCAGGCGGCGGCGCAGCAGCGCGCCGGACGCTGCGGCCGCACGCAGGACGGCGTGTGCGTGCGGCTGTACTCGGAAGAGGACTTCGCGGCGCGGCCGCGCTACACCGATCCGGAGATCCTGCGCTCGTCGCTCGCGTCGGTGATCCTGCGGATGGCCGCGCTCGGCCTGCCCGACGTCGCCGCGTTTCCGTTCGTCGAGCCGCCGGGTCCGCGCGCGATTGCCGACGGCTACCAGCTGCTGCAGGAGCTGGGCGCCGTCGACGGCGCGCGCGCGCTGACGCCGCTCGGCCGCGAGCTCGCGCGGCTGCCGCTCGATCCCCGGATCGGCCGCATCGTGCTCGCCGCGCGCGACGGCGGCTGTCTGCCCGAAGCGCTGGTCATCGCGAGCGCGCTGGCGGTGCCCGATCCGCGGGAGCGTCCGCTCGAGCGCGCGCAGGCGGCCGACCAGGCGCACCTGAAATTCCGCGACGACCGCTCCGACTTCCTGTCGCTGGTCGCGCTGTGGGAATTCTTCGACGACCTCTCCGCGCAGCGCGTGCCGCACCGGCGGCGCGTCGACGCGTGCCGCGCGCAGTTCGTGTCGTACCTGCGCCTGATCGAATGGCGCGACGTCCACCGCCAGCTCGTCGCCTCGCTCGAGGAGGCCGGCTGGAAGTGGGACGCTGCGCTGCCGAAGGCGTTCGACGCCGCCCGCTATTCGCTGCTGCACAAGGCGGTGCTGGCCGGGCTGCTCGGCAACGTCGGCGTCAAGGCCGACAACGACGAGCACTACCAGGGCGCGCGCGGCATCAAGTTCCACGTCCATCCGGGCTCGGGTCTCGCGCGCAAGGGCGCGAAGTGGATCCTCGCCGCCGAACTCGTGGAAACGTCGCGGCTGTACGCGCGCTGCGCGGCGAAGCTCGACCCGGAGTGGATCGAGCAGGTCGCCGGCGACCGCGTGACGCGCGACTATTTCGAGCCGCACTGGGAGGAGAAGCGCGGCGAGGTCGTCGCCAGCGAGCGCGTGCAGCTGTACGGGCTGACGCTGGTCGCGCGGCGCCCGGTGTCGTTCGGCGCGATCGACCCGAAGGCCGCGCACGAGGTGTTCGTGCGCGAGGCGCTGGTGCCCGGCGCGCTGCGCACGCGCGGCGCGTTCCTCGCGCACAACCTCGCGCTGGTCGCCGGCGTCGCGGAACTGGAGCACAAGGCGCGGCGGCAGGACGTGCTGGTGGACGACGAGACGATCGCCGCGTTCTACGCGGAACGCATTCCCGACACCGTGCATTCGACGGCCGCGTTCGAGCGCTGGCGCACGGACGCCGAGCGCGCCGACCCCCGGCGGCTGTTCCTGACCCGCGACTACGTCATGCGGCATGCGGCGCACGCCGTGACCGAGGAGCTGTTTCCGAAGACGCTCGCGCTGGCGGGCATCGCGCTGCCGCTCGAGTACCGGTTCACACCCGGGCACCCGCTCGACGGGCTGACGCTGACGGTGCCGCTGCGGCTGCTCAACCAGGTGCCCGACGCGCGGCTCACGTGGCTGGTACCCGGCATGGTGCGCGAGAAAGTCACGCACCTGCTGAAGGCGCTGCCGAAGGGATGGCGCAACCGCGTGATACCGCTGCCCGAGTTCGTCACGACCTTCCTGGCCGCGCAGCCTGCGCACGACGAGCCGATGACCGACGCGCTGCGCGCGTTCCTGGCGCAGAAGCTCTCCGACGCGCCGCCGGCGGACGTGTTCGCCACCGTCGACCTGCCGGCGCATCTCGCGGTCAACGTGAAGGTCGTCGACGAGGCGGGCGCCGAACTGGCGTCGGGGCGCGACCTGGGCGCGCTGCGCGCCCAGCTGGGCGACGCCGCGCAGCTTTCGTTCGCCGCCGTCGACCCCGCGTTCGAGCGCAGGGGCTTGCGCCAATGGGATTTCGGCGACCTGCCGGAAACGCTGACGTTCACGCGCGACGGGCATCGGCTGACCGGCTATCCGGCGCTGGTCGACGACGCCGATTCGGTGTCGCTCGCGCTGCTCGACACGCAGCCGGCGGCCGCCGACGCGACGCGCGCCGGCGTGCTGCGGCTCATGCGGATCGCGCTGCGCGACGTTCTCGTCCGCTACGCGAAAGGCGGCGCCGGCTTCGCGCAGTCCGCACTGCAGCTCAAGTCGACGATCGCCACCGACCGGCTGCTGGCCGACGTGCTCGACGCCGCGATCGCTCGCGCGTGCCTGGCCGACGACCCGCTGCCGCGCACGAAGCACGCGTTCGACGAGCAGGTCAAGCGGGCACGCACGCGGCTGCCCGCGGTCATGGACGGGTCGTTCCGGCTGCTCGCGACGATCGCCGCCGAGCACCAGGCCGTTGCGGCGCGACTGGCCGGCGTGCCGTCCGCGTGGTCGCGGCTGGCGGCCGACGTGCGCGCGCAGCGCGACGCGCTCGTCCATCCGGGATTCTTCTGCGAGACGCCGTGGGACGCGCTGCAGCATCTGCCGCGGTACCTGCGCGCGCTGGACCGGCGGGTGGCCAAGTACGCCGAGCGGCGCGACCGCGACGCGCGGCACGCCGACCAGGTCGCCGACTGGTGGCGTCGCTATGCCGAGCGGCGCGACCTCGACCGGAAGGCCGGCCGGCACGACCCCGGGCTCGAGGCGTTTCGCTGGCTGCTCGAGGAACTGCGGGTTTCGCTGTTCGCCCAGGAGTTGAAGACGCCGTTCCCGGTGTCGTTCAAGCGGGTCGAACGGGCATGGGCCGACCTGGCCCGCTGACCGCCCGTCGGACCGTCGCCCGGAGGCGCCCGGGCCTTTGGCACCTCGGGGGCGCCGTGCTACAGTAAGTTCGCGGTATTGTTGCCTAAGACTTTGACCTTCCACGAGAGCCAGGTCCAGCAAGGTACGAGCGACGGGACGACCCCAGTGAGCGCCCCCACCACCGAGACGGCCACCCGCAGGCAGCCGGCGCGCGAACTCACGCGCATTCTGAACGAATGCCGCGATCTCGCCGTGCAGCGCCTGACGGTGTCGTTCGCGCAGATCCTCGACCGCGTCGGCGATCTGCTGATGGACCGCGCGGGAAAGACGGACGTGCGCGAGGAGCAGCAGCTGTTCCTCGACGCGCGGGGATCGCTGAAAAGCGAGCGACCAGCGCTGATGGCGGAATTCGAGAAGCAGCTGCGGCGGCTCATCGACGAGCGCATCGCCGGAAAGACCGAGCCGAAAGCCGACTATTCGAAGGTCGACGCGACCAAGCTCACGCTGGTGGAAACCGTGTCGATGGACGAGCAGGTCCTGCAGGGCAACATCACGCGCGTCGTCGAGAACCTCTGCCACGACGAACTTGCCACGCTGAACCGGGGCGTCGGCTACCTGCTGGGCGAGCCCGACCTGCCGACCGAGAACAATCCGCTCGGCCCCGCGACGATCGTCGGCGCGTTCTCGAAGGCGGTCGGGACGCTGAAGGCCGACCGCAAGATCCGGTTCCAGATCCTTAAGGACCTGAACCAGACGCAGCTGGGCGACATCGCGACGATCTACGCCGACCTCAACAAGCACCTGACGCGGCTGCACGCGATGCCGACCGGGGGCCGCACGATCGTCAATCGCGGCAGCGCCGCCGATCGCGCGGCCGATCGCGCGGCGGCCAAGGCCGCGGCTGCGGGCAAGCTTCCGCCGCCGCCGCCGGGAGCCTCCGAGGTCGACGTGATGGCGATGTTCAAGCGGATGTACGGCGGCGGCGCGCAGTCCGCCGCGCAGTCCCCCGCGCCGCCCGGCATGCCGCACATGCCGCCGGGCATGCCGTCCGGGATGCCGTCCGGGATGCCGATGCCCGGGCCGATGACGCCGTCCGGCATGATGCCCGCGGCCGACGGCGATTTTCCTTCGATCAGCATGCCGTCCGGCCCCGCGCAGACGTTCGCTCCGCTGCGGCCGACGCCCTCGGGCTACGTGCCGGGCGCGCCGATCATCTCCACGCCGGACCTGCACGAGGGCCTGACGCGCCTGCAGGCCGGGCAGACCGATTTCGACGTCGGCGGCGCGTCCGTCGCGTTCTCCGGCATTCCGCAGGGGCTGCACAACGTCCTGCGCGACCTGCAGGAATCCCCGCTCGGGGCGAAGGCGAACCAGATCGAGTCGATGACCATCGAGATGGTCGCGATGCTGTTCGACTTCATCTTCGAGACCAAGGACCTGCCCGACGGCATCAAGGCGCTGCTCGCGCGCCTGCAGATCCCGGTCCTCAAGGCCGCGATGCTCGACGGCGCGTTCTTCGCGAAGAAGCAGCATCCGTCGCGCCTGCTGGTCAACGAGCTCGCGCACGCGGGCCTCGGCTGGTCGCCCGTCATGGGGTCCGAGGACCCGCTGTACAAGAAGATCGACGAGATCGTCCACCAGATCCTCGACAATTTCTCCGACGACCTCGCGATCTTCGACGTGCAGCGCGAATCGCTCGAGGCGTTCCTCGCCGCGGAGGAGAAGGCCGCCGAGGAGAACATCCAGTCGAGCGCCGAGGAGATCAACCAGAAGGACCGTCTGCAGATCGCGTCGGTGGTCGCGAAGGCGGAGATCGAGCGGCGCATCGAAGGCGCGCCGGTGCCGAATTTCCTCGCGGCGTTCCTGCGACAGAAGTGGCAGGGCACGCTCGAGCGCGTGTACCTCGACCACGGCGAGGAGAGCGAGTCGTGGAGTTCCGGCGTCACCACGCTCGAGGACCTCGTGTGGAGCGTGCAGCCGAAGCGCTCGCCCGAAGACCGCCGCCACCTGGTCGCGCTGCTGCCGTCGCTGCTGAAGCGGCTGTCGGCCGGCATGCAGAATCGCGGCTGGCCGAACGACGACCGAGAGTCGTTCATGTCGAACCTGGTCGAGGCGCACGCGGCCGCCGTGAAGCCGTCGCTCGCGCACGTCGGTTCGCCGACGTCCGCCGTGGCCGAGGCCGCCAAAGTGCAGGCGGAGATGGCGAAGGCGGCGGGCGACTCGATGCTCGCGGCGAAGGCCGAGGCGCTTGCGGTCGCGATGACGCCGGCCGAGCCGGAGCCGGTCGAGCCGGAGCGCGAAGTCGTCGACGACGACTACACGGAAATCGCGCGTAGCCTGGAGCGCGGCATGTGGATCGAGTTCGAGTCCGAGGACGGCCAGCTCGCGTTCGCCAAGCTCGCGTGGGTGAGCCCGTTGCGCGGAACGTACCTGTTCACGAACCGGCAGGGCCAGAAGGCGCTGTCGATGACCGCCGAGGATCTCGCCGACCGCTTCCGCGCCGACCGCGCGCGGCTGGTCGAGGCCGAGCCGCTGATCGACCGCGCGTTCACCAGCATGATCACGCAGATCGAGCAGAAGTTCCCCGAAGCCGCCACTGTTCATTGATCCCCCCGAAGGCGCCGGCGGCGCCTTCCCCCCGTGGGGGCGCCCGCCTAGGAGCGGCCCGTCGGCGGATAATTAGATCCCCCCGAAGGCGCCTGCGGCGCCCGCCCCCCGTGGGGGCGCCCGCCTAGGGGCGGCCCGTCGGCGGATAATTAGATCCCCCCGAAGGCGCCTGCGGCGCCCTCCCCCCGTGGGGGCGCCCGCCTAGGGGCGGCCCGTCGGCGGGCACTACCTTGCGGAGTCGAAATGGCGATCGGCGCGTATGTCATCGGCGACGAAATCCTGTCGGGAAAGCGGCAGGACCGACACCTGCCGCACGCGATCGAGACGCTCGCCGCGCGCGGACTCGCGCTCGACTACGCGCACTACGTCGGCGACGATCGCGGCAGGCTGACGGCGCTCCTGCGCGATTCGTTCGCGCGCGGCGACGTCGTGTTCTCGTTCGGCGGCATCGGCGCGACGCCCGACGACCACACGCGGCAGGCGGCCGCCGCCGCGCTGGGCGTGCCGCTGGTGCGCCATCCCCAGGCGGTGGCGGAGCTCGAAGCGCGCTTCGGCGCCGATGCGTACCCGAACCGCGTGCTGATGGCCGAGTTTCCCGAAGGCAGCCGGATCATCCCGAATCCGTTCAACCGCGTGGCGGCGTTCGCGATCCGCGACCACCAGTTCTTTCCCGGCTTTCCGCAGATGGCGTGGCCGATGATGGACTGGGTGCTCGCCACGTGGTACCCGGACCTGGCGCGCGTGCCGCCGCAGGAGCGCGCGATCGTCGTCTACGGCGCCGGCGAGAGCCAGCTGCTGCCGCTGATGGACGAGAACGTCGCGCGCTTCCCGATGCTCAAGCTGTTCAGCCTGCCGTCGTTCCTGCCGGACGGCGGCCGCCGCATCGAGCTGGGCGTCAAGGGCGACCCCGCGCACGTGGACGCCGGACTCGCGCACCTGCGCGCCGGCGTGGAAGCCGCGGGGTTCCGCTGGGAGCCGTGGACTCAGGCCAGCGCCGACGCGCATTCGGCGACCAGCGCCGGCCCGCGGTAGATCAATCCCGTGTAGATCTGCACGAGCGACGCGCCCGCGGCGATCTTCTCGCGCGCGTGCGCGCCGCTGCCGACGCCGCCGACGCCGATGATCGGCAGCGCGCCGTCGAGCTCGGCGGCGAGCGTGCGCACGACGGCGGTCGCGCGCTCGCGCAGCGGCGCGCCCGACAGCCCGCCCGCTTCGCTGGCGTGCGCTTCTCCGGCCACGCGGTCGCGCGCGATCGTCGTGTTGGTCGCGATGACGCCGTCCACGCCGTGCGCGACGAACAGCCGCGCGATGCCGCGCAGCGCGTCGTCGGTCAGGTCCGGCGCGATCTTCACCGCCAGCGGGACGTAGCGGCCGTGCGCCTGCGCGAGCGAGCGCTGCTCGCGCTTCAGCGTGGCGAGCAGCGCGGCCAGCGCGTCCTCCGCCTGCAGGTCGCGCAGGCCCTTCGTGTTGGGCGAGCTGACGTTGACCGTGACGTAGTGCGCCTTCGCGTATACGGCGCGCAGGCAAGTCACGTAGTCGTCGGCGGCGCGTTCGTTCGGCGTGTCGAAGTTCCTGCCGATGTTGATGCCGAGCACGCCGCGATACGACGAGCGCTCGACGTTGGCGACCAGCGCGGCCACGCCGCCGTTGTTGAAGCCCAGCCGGTTGATCAGCGCCTGCGCGCGCGGCAGCCGGAACATCCGCGGCTTCGGATTGCCGGGCTGCGCGCGCGGCGTCACCGTGCCGACCTCGAGGAAGCCGAAGCCGAGCGTCGCGAGTCCGGCCAGGTGCGCGGCGTTCTTGTCGAGCCCGGCGGCCAGGCCCACGCGGTTGGGGAACGCGATGCCCATCACTTCGACCGGCGACGGCCGCACGCGCGGCGCCATCGCCTGCGCGATGCCGAACTTCGCCGAGCGGTCGAGGGCGGCGAAGGAAAGCTCGTGCGCGGTCTCCGGATCGAGCGCGAACAGGAACGGGCGGACGAGCGGATAGAACGTGTACATCGCGGGGCCGACGAGGCGGCGCCGATGATAACATTCGCGCACCTCTTGGCCGGTGCGCTCGCCTTGTTCATCCGCTTCCTCGCGTTGTGCTGCGTGCTCGCGTCGACCGCGCACGCGGCCGACGCCGCGAAGAAGCACGCGACGAAGGCGCCGGCGACGCCCGGCTACGCGCAGCGCGACGACGTGCGCGCGTTCGCCGCCGAAGTCGCCGACGAGACCGGACTGCCGCGCCGCGACGTCGAGCGTTGGTTCGCCGCCGCGAAGTTCCAGCCGAAGATCGTTGCGGCGATGGACCGGCCGCTGCTCGAGCCGCCGAAATGGTTCCAGTACGCGCCGTCGTTCCTCTCGCCCGAGCGCGTCGCCGGCGGCGTCGCGTTCTGGCGCGACAACGCGGCGGCGCTCGAGCGCGCGCAGGCGCAGTACGGCGTCCCGGCCGAGATCGTCGTCGCCATCGTCGGCGTCGAGACGTTCTACGGCCGCTTCATCGGCAACTACCGCGTGATCGACGCGCTCGCCACGCTCGCGTTCGACTACCCGCGCCGCGCGCCGTTCTTCCGCGGCGAGCTCAAGGAATACGTGGCCCTTGCGCGCGACCAGGGCTTTTCTCCGCTGGTGCCGAAGGGCTCGTTCGCCGGCGCGATGGGCGTCCCGCAGTTCATGCCGGGCAGCTACCGGCGGTTCGCCGTCGACTACGACGGCGACGGTCACGCCGACCTGTGGCGAAGCAACGCCGACGTCGTCGGCAGCATCGCGAACTACCTGGCGCGCCACGACTGGCAGCGCGGCCAGCCGGTGCTGCTGCCGGCCGACGTCGCGGCGGAATCGCGCGACTCCGCGCTGCGGCGGCTGGACGGCGGCATGAGCGAGCGCCGGCCGCTCGCCGCGTGGGCTGCCGACGGCGTCGCGCCGGGCAACGCGCCGCCGGACCTCGCGGCGGAGCCGGTCGGGCTGCTGCTGCTGGAGGAGGGCGACGGCGGCGGCGAGAACAGCGTGAGCCTGTGGATCGCGTGCCCGAATTTCTACGTGATCACCCGGTACAACAAGAGCCGCCTCTATGCGGCCGCCGTCTGGGCGCTGGCCGAGCGGATTCGCGCGGCGCGCTAGGCTTCCCCGCCCGATTTCCACCGGGCCTCCCCGCCGTTGCTGCGGCGCAGCAACCTGTCTATACTCGGCCGAAATGCCCGACGACACGGCCGACCGCGACCTCCCGCTCAAGGAAGACACCCGGCTGCTCGGCAGGCTGCTCGGCGACGTGCTGCGCGTCCACACCGGCGATGCCGCGTATGCGCGCGTCGAGGCGATCCGGCAGACCGCGATCCGCTTCCGGCGCGCCGAGGCCGCCGATGCGCGCGCGGCGCGCGACGAACTGTCGGCGCTGCTGAACGACCTCCCGATCGCCGACACGCTCGACGTCGTCCGCGCGTTCTCGTATTTCTCGCATCTTGCAAACCTCGCCGAGGACGTGCACCAGAACCGCCGTCGCCGCGCGCACGCGCTGGCCGGATCAAAGCCGCAGCCGGGCAGCCTCCACGCGGCGCTCGCGCACCTTGCGCAGTCCGGCGTCGACCGCGCCGCGATCGTCGACTGGCTCGCGCACGCGCTGGTGTCGCCGGTGCTGACCGCCCACCCGACCGAAGTCCAGCGCAAGAGCATCCTCGACTGCGAGCGCGAGATCGCGCGGCTGCTGATGTGGCGCGACCGCACGCGGCTGACGCCGGACGAGACGGCCGAGTGCGAGGCGAGCCTGTACCGGCAGGTGCTGACGCTGTGGCAGACGGCGATGCTGCGGCTGTCGAAGCTCACCGTGCGCGACGAGGTCGACAACGGCCTCGCGTACTACCGCTACACGTTCCTGTCCGAGGTGCCGCGCATCCACGAAGCGCTGGCCGCGGAACTCGAACGGCGCTTCGGCGCGGACATCGCGGTGCCGCCGTTCCTGCGGATGGGATCGTGGATCGGCGGCGACCGCGACGGCAATCCGTTCGTCGTCGCCGAGACGCTCGACTACGCGATGCGCGCGCAGTCGAGCGTGGCGTTCGACCATTATCTGGACGCCGTGCACCGGCTGGGCGCCGAGCTGTCGCTGTCGGCGAGGCTCGTCCAGTTCACGCCGGCCCTGCTGTCGCTCGCGCAAGCGGCACACGACACCAATCCGCATCGCAGCGACGAG
The DNA here is from genome assembly GCA_046347755.1 of Burkholderiales bacterium. Taxonomy (GTDB): domain Bacteria; phylum Pseudomonadota; class Gammaproteobacteria; order Burkholderiales; family Casimicrobiaceae; genus VBCG01. The sequence goes on from JAXMFM010000003.1 coordinate 1,157,844, forward strand.
CCCTACCGGCAGGCGTTGACCGGCGTTTACGCGCGGCTCGCCGCGACGTCGGTTGCGCTGACCGGCCGTGCGCCGGCGCGCGCGCCGCACGAGGCGCTGCCCGCGTATCCGTCGCCGCAGGCGCTGCTGGCCGACCTGCAGACGATCGACGCGTCGCTGGCCGCGCACGGCGCGGCGATCCTCGCCACGCGCCGGCTGCGGCCGCTGATGCGCGCGGTCGAGGCATTCGGCTTCCACCTGGCCTCGCTCGACCTGCGGCAGAACGCGGACGTGCACGAGGCGGTCGTCGCCGAACTCCTCGCGCTCGCCGGCGTCGCGTCCGGCTACGCGGCACTGCCCGAGGACGACCGGGTCGCGCTGCTTGCGCGCGAACTGGCGTCGCCGCGGCCGCTGCATTCGCCGCACCTCGCCTACGGCGAGCGCACGCGATCCGAGCTCGCGATCCTCGCCGTCGCCGCGGGCATCCACCGCGACTTCGGTGCCGCGGCGCTGCCCAACTACGTGATCTCGAAGTGCCAGTCGGTCTCCGACCTGCTCGAGGTCGGCGTGCTGCTGAAGGAGGTGGGGCTGCTGCGCGGCGAGTCGCTGGCGATGAACGTCGTGCCGCTGTTCGAGACGATCGCCGACCTCACGAACTGCGGCGCGATCATGCGCGACGCGTTCGCGCTGCCCCTCTATCGGCGGCTGCTCGCCGGGCGCGGCGACTGGCAGGAGGTGATGCTCGGCTACTCGGACAGCAACAAGGACGGCGGCTACCTGACGGCGAACTGGGCGCTGTACCGCGCCGAGATCCGGCTGGTCGACGCGTTCGCCGCGCACGGCGTGCGCCTGCGGCTGTTCCACGGCCGCGGCGGGACCGTCGGCCGCGGCGGCGGCCCGTCGTACGAGGCGATCCTCGCGCAGCCGGCAGGCAGCGTGACCGGCGGGCTGCGCGTGACCGAGCAGGGCGAGATCATCGCGAGCAAGTACTCGGACCCGGAGCTCGGCCGCCGCAATCTCGAGGCGCTGGTCGCCGCGACGATGGAGGCGAGCCTGGCCGACGCCGAGCAGATCGGCGCGCGCGCCGCCGATTTCCACCGCGCGCTCGACGAGCTGTCGGCGTTCGCGCTCGCCGCGTATCGTGCGCTCGTCTACGAGACGCCCGGGTTCGTCGAATACTTCCGCGGCGCGACGCCGATCGCCGAGATCGCCGAGCTCAACATCGGCAGCCGCCCGGCGTCGCGCACGGCGTCCACGAAGATCGAGGACCTGCGCGCGATACCGTGGGTGTTCAGCTGGGGGCAGTGCCGGCTGATGCTGCCGGGCTGGTACGGCTTCGGCACGGCGGTCGACGCGTGGCTTGCCGGGCGCGCGAACGGCGTCACGCTGCTGCAGGAGATGCACGCGTCGTGGCCGTTCTTCCGCAGCGTGCTGTCGAACATGGCGATGGTGCTCGCGAAGACCGACCTCGCCATCGCGTCGCGCTACGCGGAAATGGTGACCGACGAGGGCGTTCGCGAGCCGATCTTCGCGCGCATCGCGTCCGAACACGGGCGAACGGTCCGCGCGTACTTCGCGATCACCGGGCGCACGCACCTGCTCGACGACAATCCCACGCTCGCGCGCAGCATCCGCAACCGCTTTCCGTACCTCGACCCGCTGAACCACCTGCAGGTCGAGCTGCTGCGCCGTTATCGCAGCGGGCAGACCGACGAGCGCACGCGGCGCGCGATCCACCTGACGATCAACGGGCTCGCGGCGGGGCTGCGCAACAGCGGCTGATTCCCCTGCGGCGCAGAGGGGCAACGTTGCGACAGATCAAACAAATGCGAATTGTTCGCATTCGTATTGACGTGCGGCGGGGTTCGGGCTATGCTCGCGCCACCCCATCGCGAAGGCCCTTGCCATGCGCAACTGCATTCCCCGCGCGCTTGCCGCGCTCGCCCTGGCCGCCACGCTCGCGGCGCCCGCGCTCGCCGCCGACGAGCCGGTGCTCAACCTGTACTCGGCGCGCCACTACCAGACGGACGAGGCGCTGTACGACAACTTCACCAGGGCCACCGGCATCAAGATCAACCGGATCGAGGCCGGCGACGAGCAGCTGGTCGAGCGCCTGAAGAACGAAGGCGCGGCGAGTCCCGCCGACGTGCTGCTGATCGTCGACGCCGCGCGGCTGTGGCAGGCGCAGCAGATGGGATTGTTCACGTCGATCAAGTCGGCCGTGCTCGACGAGCGCATCCCGGCGAAGTACCGCGACCCGGCCGGCAACTGGTTCGGCTTTTCCTACCGCGCGCGCGTCATCGTCTACAACAAGGCGATGGTCGACCGCAACGACGTCCTGTCCTACGACGCGCTCGCCGACCCGAAGAACAAGGGCCGGATCTGCACGCGCTCGGGCAGCCACCCGTACAACCTGTCGCTGATCGCGTCGCAGGTCGCGCACCTGGGCGACGCCAAGGCCGAAACGTGGGCGAAGGGCGTGGTCGCCAACATGGCGCGCCTGCCGAAGGGCGGCGACTCCGACCAGATCAAGGCGGTGGCCGCCGGCGAGTGCTCGGTCGCGCTGACGAACACGTACTACTACGTGCGGCTGATGCGCTCGACGGCGCCGGCCGACCGCGAGGTCGTGGCCAAGACCGCGGTCGTGTTCCCCGACCAGGCGGGCGTCGGCACGCACGTCAACATCTCCGGCGCCGGCGTCATGAAGAACGCGCCGCACAAGGAGAACGCGCGGATGTTCCTCGAGTACCTGGCGAGCAACGACGCGCAGCGCTATTTCGCCGACGGCAACAACGAGTGGCCGGTGGTCGCCGCCGTCAAGGTCGCCAACCCGGCGCTCGAATCGCTCGGCACGTTCAGGATCGATCCGCTGCCGATCGCGAGCTTCGGCGTCAACACCGCCGAAGCGCAGAAGATCGCCGACCGCGTCGGCTGGCGCTGACCGCGCCTGGCCGTCAGGGCACGATCCGCACCTCGACCGTCCGGATCAGCCACTGGAAGTTCGAGCGGCTGTGCACCTCGACGTCGTTGGCGCGCGTGATGTCGAACGTGCGGGTGCCGACGCCGACGAAGAACGTGTCGCCCGCCTGCACGGCGCCGTTGCTGACCATGTGGCCGTAGTAGTGGTTGCCCGGCGTCAGTGCGCGGACCTTCCACGTCGCGTCCTCGTTGCCTTCCCGGTAGAAGTCCGACATCAGCGCCAGCGAGCGCTCGGTGACGTTCGGATGGAACACGTTGAGGCTGAGGTAGTTGTGCTGGCTCGTCCAGTGGTCCGACCAGCCCCATTCGTCGGCGATCGTCAGGTCGTGGTGGCCGAACAGGTTCATTGCGTCGACGATCACTTCCAGCCGCCCGGCGCGCGGCGCCTCGTAGATGAACACGCACTCGGTGTCGACGATCGCCTGCGCCAGGTCGAAGCTGCCGGCATCGTTGCAGTCCATCTCCGCGATGTTGGCCACCAGGCCCTGCTGCTCGTTCAGCGTGTAGTCGCGGCGCACGCTGAAGTTGTCGCTTTCGACCTCGTCGTACGCGAGGTTCCAGAACGGGAACGGCGGCGTGAACAACTGGAACTGCGCCGGGTCGTTCGGGTCGTAGGGCGGCTTCACCCCCCAGTCCAGCGGAAACGCGTGCAGCGACGACATCTTCTGCCACTTGCCGAGGTTGGCGGCCAGGTTGAATCCGGGCGTCACGTGTCCGCCCGGCTCGCCGAGCGCCTTCGCGAGCTTGTCACTCGTGGCTGCGCCGATCGTCCGGATCACGCTCGCGTCGATGCCGAGCTTCTTCGCCGCGGCGTCGAGCTTCCTCCTGCGCGCGCGGTTCGCGGCGGCGAGATCGAGCCCGAGCCCGGCGGGCGGCTCGCGCCGCGCGCGCAACGCTTCGCGCTCGTCGGACATCGCCTTGCGCAGCGCGGCCCACGGCTTCGCTCCCAGGCGTTCGCTCAGCTGCCGGCGGCCGGCTTCCAGCACGGCCTCCGCCTGCTTGCCGCGTGCGTCCGCCGTGCGGCGCTCGCGCGCGTCGACGCCTTCGATCGCCTTGTCGCCCATCGATTGGTGCTTCTTCGGAAGTGCGTTGACCGGCATCTTTCGTGTCGCGTAACGACCGCTCGACATGGAGTTTCCTTGGCGTGAGAGGGGAGGAGCGCGCGTGGCTGTGAAGCACGCGCAACCCAGTATTGGCGTGACCGACCTGCGGGTCAACCGGAAAAATCGCCAGCGCGGCGATCCGCTATGCGTTTGCGCGCACGCTTGCCGGCAGGCCCGGGCGTCCATTCGCCGCTGCGGGCAGCCGCGACATCCGCGCCAGCAGGATCATCGGCACCAGGCCCACGGCGACGATCGCGAGCGACGGCAGCGCGGCCTCGGCGAGCCGCTCGTCCTTCGCGAACAGGTAGGTCTGTGTCGCGAGCGTGTCGAAGTTGAACGGCCGCAGCACCAGCGTCGCCGGCAGCTCCTTCATCACGTCGACGAATACCAGCAGCAGCGCAGCCGCGCCGCTGCGCGCCAGCAGCGGCACGTGCACGCGCCACAGCGTGCCCCATGCGCCGGCGCCCAGGCTGCGCGCGGCGGCGTCCATCGCCGGCGTGATGCGCGCGAAGCCGGGCTCGATGCCGTTCCACGCGACGGCGAAATAGCGGACGAGGTACGCGTAGATCAGCGCGAACAGCGTGCCGGTCAGCAGCAGCTGCGGATGGCCGCCGGTCGTTTCGCGCAGCCACGCGACCAGCGCGTTGTCGACGGCGCCGAGCGGCAGCAGAACGCCCACGGCGAGCACGGTTCCCGGGATCGCGTAGCCGAGGTTGAGGAGCCGGCTGCCGGCGCGCGTCACGGCCCCCGGCGCGATCCGCACCGCGTACGCGACGATCGTGGCGAGGACGAGCGCGAGCGCCGCGGCCAGCGCGGCGACTCGGAAGCTGTTCCAGGCCCAGCCGAAGAAGCGCGCGGTGAGCGCGACCTCGGCCTCCGCCTGCAGCAGCCGCAACAGCAGCAGCACCGGCACGACGAATCCGACGGCGAGCGGAATCGCGCACAGCGTCGTCGCCACGGCGGCGCGCATGCCGGTCAGCCGCGGCGGATCCTGGCGCGACGAGGACTTGCCGCGGGCGCCGCCATGCGTACGCGCGGCGCCGCGCGACGCGCGCTCGAGCGCGACCGCGCCGACGACGAACACCAGCAGCGCGGTGGCGAGCTGCGCCGCCGCCGTGCGGTCGCCCAGCGAGAACCACGCGCGGTAGACGCCGGTGGTGAACGTGTCGACGGCGAAGTAGGCGACGGTGCCGTAGTCGGCGAGCGTCTCCATCAGCGCCAGCGCGATGCCGCCGGCGATCGCCGGACGCGCGAGCGGCAGCTCGACGCGCCAGAACGTGCGGCGGCGGTCGAGGCCCAGCGTGCGCGCGGCCTCGATCAGCGCCGGCGGCCGCTCGACGAACGCCGTCCGCGCGAGCAGGAACACGTACGGGTAGAGCGTGAATATGAACATGACGGCGGCGCCCGGCAGCGAGCGCACGTCGGGAAACCAGTAGTCGTTGCGCGTCCACCCGAACGCTTCGCGCAGCGCCGACTGCACGGGTCCCGCGTACTGCAGGAAGTCGGTGTACGCATACGCCATCACGTAGGACGGCATCGCGAGCGGCAGCAGCAGCGACCATGCGAAGAAGCGGCTGCCGGGGAAGCGCCGGCGCGCGACCAGCCAGCCGGCCGCGGTGCCGCCGACGGCCACGCCGGCGCCGACCATGACGACCAGCGCCAGCGTGTTCGCGACGTAGCGCGGCAGCACGGTCGACGCCAGGTGCGACCATGTCTGCCCGGCGCCGAACGCGAGCCCGCGTCCGACGATCGCCGCGACCGGCAGCGCCGCCATCAGCGCCAGCGCCAGCGTCAGCGCGACGAACCAGCGTCGGTTACCGTGCATGCGCCCTCATGCGGCCATTATAGGTAGGTATAATCGTCAGAGACCGCGATTGCGCGCGCTGCCCCGCGCGCGACCGTCGAACCGAAGCCGATGCGCATCCTGATCTCCAACGACGATGGCTATTTCGCGCCCGGCATCGAACGTCTCGCCGCCGCTCTGGCCGGGCGCGCGCAGATCACCGTCGTCGCCCCCGAGCGCGACCGCAGCGGCGCGTCGAACTCGCTGACGCTCGACCGGCCGCTGTTCGTCCGCCGTGCGCCCAACGGATTCCTGTTCGTCAACGGCACGCCGACCGACTGCGTGCACCTGGCGGTGACCGGACTGCTCGATCACCGGCCCGACATGGTGGTGTCCGGCATCAACCTCGGCGCGAACATGGGCGACGACACGATCTACTCGGGCACCGTCGCGGCCGCCACCGAAGGCTACCTGCTCGGCATTCCGTCGGTGGCGATCTCGCTCGCGTCCAAGACCGCCGCGCACTTCGAGACCGCCGCGCAGGTCGCGGTGGACCTGGTCGACCGGCACACGCGCGCGCCGGCCGGCGCGTGGCTGCTCAACGTCAACGTGCCCGACATCCCGCCGGCCTCGCTCAAGGGCGTGCTGGTGACGCGGCTCGGCCGCCGGCACAAGGCCGAGGACGTGATCCGCACCCAGAATCCGCGCGGCGAGACCGTGTACTGGGTGGGCGCGGCCGGCGCCGCCGCCGACGCCGGCGAGGGCACGGATTTCCACGCGGTGGCCACCGACCGCGTGTCGGTGACGCCGCTGCAGATCGACCTCACTCACCGCGACCTTATGCCGGGCGTGCACGAATGGCTATCGCGCTGAACGCGCACTGACGGAGGCACGGGCGATGGGGACGCTCGGCGGCAACGACCGGCAACGCGACGGCATCGGCATGACGTCGGCGCGCACGCGCGCGCGGATGGTCGAGCGGCTTCGCGCCGAAGGCATCGAGGACGAGGTCGTGCTCGCCGCGATGAACACGGTTCCGCGGCACATCTTCGTCGACGAGGCGCTGGCCATTCGCGCGTACGACGACGCGCCGCTGCCGATCGGCCACGGCCAGACGATCTCGCAGCCGTGGGTGGTCGCGCGGATGACCGAGCTTGCGCGCAACGGACGCGAATTGGACAGCGTGCTCGAGATCGGGACCGGCTGCGGCTACCAGACGGCCGTGCTGGCGCACGTCGCCCGCCAGGTCTACACGGTCGAGCGCATCGGCGCATTGGTCGCGCTCGCGCGCCGGAACCTGCGCTCGCTCAAGCTTTCGAACATCGCGCTCAAGCACGGCGACGGCAGCCACGATCTCAAGGAGGACCTGGCCGTCGACGCGATCGTCGTCACCGCCGGCGCCACGCACGTGCCGACGGCGCTGCTGCGCTATCTGAAGCCGGGCGGGCGCATGGTGCTGCCGCTCGCGCAGGCGGGCGAAGAGCGGGGTGTCCAGCGGCTCACGGTGCTCGACCTGTCGCCGGTCGGAATCAAGGAGCAGACGCTCGATGCGGTAAGATTCGTGCCGCTGCTTTCGGGCCTCGCGTGAACGAACGCCGGCCGTCCGCTGTCGATTCGTCGATGCCTTCACAAAGTCCGCCTCCTAATCCGCGTCGCGCCTCCGTCCTGCGCCTGGCCGCGCTCGCGATCGTCGCCGTGACGATCGCCGGCTGCGCGTCGCGCACGCGTGCGCCGGTCGAGGATCGCTCGGCCACGCCGCCGCGCCCCGCGCCGCCGGCGGCGACGGCGCCCGTTCCCGCGCAGCCGCCCGCGGCGGAGACGGCGCCCACCGGGCCGACGTACGTCGTCAAGCGCGGCGACACGCTGTTCCAGATCGCGCTCGACAGCGGCCTCGACTATCGCGAGCTGGCCGCGTGGAACAACATCGAGAACGTCAACCTGATCCGGGTTGGCCAGGTGCTGCGGCTGACCGCGCCCGGCGAGCCGGCGCCGTCGGCGACCGGCGTCACCACCGCACCGCTGCGCACGGTGCCGCAGGTCGTCGAGGCCAAGCCCGGCGCGCCCGCCGCCGCGGCGCCCGCGGTCGCGCGCAACACCGACAACTACAAGTCATCGCCGAAGGCATTGAAGGAGCCGTACTCCGAGCAGGCCGTGCGCGACGTGACGCGGCTGGCCGCCGCGCCGCCGGAGCCGTCCGCGCCGCCGCCGGTCGCGGCGCCCAGGCCCGAACCCCGGGCGGAGCCGCCGCACGTGCCCGGCATCGACGACGGCGACGACGACAAGCTCGACTGGGTGTGGCCGACGAAGGGCAAGGTCGTCGGCAGCTTCTCGGAGACCGCGAACCTGAAAGGCATCGACATCGCCGGCACCGCCGGGCAGCCGGTGCTCGCGAGCGCGGCGGGCACCGTCGTCTACGCGGGAACCGGGCTGCGCGGCTACGGCAAGCTCATCATCGTCAAGCACAACAAGACCTACCTGTCGGCGTACGCGCACAACCGCGAGATCCTGGTGAAGGAGGGGCAGGCGGTGACCAAGGGGCAGAAGATCGCCGAGATGGGCAACACCGACGCCACCGAGGTCAAGCTGCACTTCGAGATCCGCAGGCTGGGCAAGCCGATGGATCCGGCACGATACCTGCCGCCCGCGTAGCGCGCGTTTGCCGCATGGCCCACGATCCGCGCGCGTCGTTCCCGGCCGAAACGCCGCCCGAGGCCGCGGAGCAGGAACCGGACCGATACTCGGGCGACCTGCCGCTGGAGGAGCCCGCCGCGGGCCTTTCCGGCGACCTCGTCACCGACGTCACGCAGCTGTACCTGAACGACGTCGGCCAGCACGCGCTGCTGACGCCGGCGGAGGAACTGCGGCTCGCCCGCGCCGTGCGCGAAGGCGACTTCGCCGCGCGGCAGACGATGATCGAGCGCAACCTGCGGCTGGTCGTCAGCATCGCGCGCCACTACACGTACCGCGGCGTCGCGCTGCCCGACCTGATCGAGGAAGGCAACCTCGGCCTCATCCACGCGCTGGAGAAATTCGATCCGGAGCGCGGCTTCCGGTTCACGACGTACGCGACGTGGTGGATCCGGCAGTCGATCGAGCGCGCGATCATGAACCAGTCGCGGACGATCCGGCTGCCCGCGCACGTGGTCAAGGAGCTGAACGTCGTGCTGCGCGCGCTGCGCCACCTGGAAACGCACGCGCCGTCCGGCGGCCACGATCCCACGCTCGAGGACGTCGCGCACCTGCTCGGCAAGCGGGTCACCGACGTCGAGCGGCTGCTGCGCCACCAGGAGCACATGCTGTCGCTCGACGCGCCGATCGACCGCGACTCCGGGCTCACGGTGGCCGACGGCATCGCCGACGAGGACGCGCGCGCGCCCGAGCTGCTGCTGCACGACAGCGCGATCGAGGCCTCGGTCGCCGGCTGGCTCGCCGAACTCAATGCCCGCCAGCGGCTGGTGATCGAGCGCCGCTACGGCCTGAACGGCTGCGAGGTCACCACGCTCGAGGATCTCGCCGCCGAGATCGGCGTCACGCGCGAGCGCGTCCGGCAGATCCAGAGCGAGGCGCTCGACAAGCTGCGGGCCAAGCTCGAGCGCCGCGGCTACACGCGCGACGCGCTGTTCTGACGCGTCACGCGGTCGCGCGCAACGCGGCGGGCGCCGGCAGCACTTCGATCGCGCGTTCGAGCGTGGCGACCAGCGCGTCGCGCTCGCGCGGCACCGGCACGACGCCGTAGCGCAGCTCCGCGAACGATTCGCCGATCGCCGCGAACGCGATCGCGAAACGGGGCCAGCGCTGCGCGGCGCGCGTCGCGTACGCGAGCGGGCCCTCGTGCGGCTGGCGCGGCAGCCCCGCGCGCGCGAGCCGGCGGTTCAAGTCGTTCCACAGCACGAGCGCGCGCTCCTGGTGCCGGCGCTTCCACATCAGCCAGCCGACGATCAGTCCGGCCCACGCGGAGACGAACAGGCCGATCAGCGCGACGACCTGCCACGGCGCGAACTGGTCGAGCCGCCAGTCGCGCCACAGCGCCTGCTGGCGGTCGCGGTTGAAGCCGATGACGTTTCGCCGCCATTCGTGGTTGAACGCGTCCCACGCGAGCTGCACGTTGGCGAGCCAGTTCACGTCCAGTCGCGCGAGCAGCGGCACCGGCTCGCCGGCGGGCACCGCGCCGCCCAATCCGATCTCGATGCGCGACGGCGCCACGGCCGCCGTCGGGTCGAAGCGCCGCCAGCGGCCGTCGATGAGCGCCTCGGCCCACGCGTGCGCATCGGACTGGCGGACGATCAGGTAGCCGCCGCGCGGGTTCACCGTGCCGCCCTGGTAGCCGGTGACCACGCGCGCCGGGATGCCGGCCGCGCGCAGCAGCAGCGCGAACGCGCTTGCGTAGTGCTCGCAGAACCCGCGCCGCTCGTCGAACAGGAACTGGTCGACCGCGTTGCCGGCCATGAACGGCGGCGCCAGCGTGTAGACGAACTCCTCCTGGTTGAACTTGGCGAGCACCGCGCGGATGTAGTCGGCGTCGGCAGGGTGTTGCGCGCGGAGCTCGCGCGCGAGCGCAACCGTGCGCGGGTTGCCTTCGCCCAGGCCCAGGTTGGTCCGGATCTCGAGGCGCGTGGCCGACGGGTAGTCGCTGCGCAGCGTCGAGCGCTGCGTGTAGCGCAGCGATTGCTGGACGGGCGCGCGCAGCAGCAATTGCTGGTCGTAGGTCAGGATCGGCGTCGCCGCGGCGACGGGCAACGCACCGGAGGCCAGCACCGGCATCGCCGACGGCAGGTCGAGCGCGAACAGCGAACGCCGGTTGTTGGGCTCGATCGTCACCGTGTAGCCGATGCCGGCGTCGCCGGGCGCGACGAGCTCGCCGCGCAGGCCCGTGAGCCCGGGGGACCAGGTGCGGCCGTCGAAGTGCGAGAACACCGGGCCGCGCCAATAGCGGTCGCGCGGGCTCGGGACCGGTCCGTCGAAGTCGACGCGGAACGCGACGGCATCCGACAGCGAGAGTTCGCTGATCTGCCCGGGCGACATCGAGTCGGAAAGCCCCGACTGCGCGCCGAAGTCGGTCTGGATTCCCCACAGCGGCGACGCGAGCCGCGGAAACAGGACGAACAGCAGCGCGGCGACCGGCAGTCCCTGCAGGATCATCACCGCGCTGCGGCGCAGCGCGTCGCGCGCGGCGAATGGGCGCGCGTCGGGCGCCGCGCCCGGCGTGAGCGAATCGAGCGCGACGCCGACCAGCACCACCGCGGGCAACGCGGCGATCGCCGCCAGCAGCGACTGGCTGTAGAAGAACGGCGTGACGAGCAGGAAGCACGCGAGGCAGACAAGCAGCGTCGCGTCGCGCGGCGAGCGCGTCTCGAGGTACTTGATCGCCACCAGGATGTACAGGAACGCGACCGACGGATCGCGGCTGAAGAAATAGCCGAACGACGCGCGCACGGTGAACGCGGTGGCGACGGCGAACAGCACGAGCGCCCACGACGGAATGCGCGCCGGCGGCGCCTGCGGCCGCAGGCGGTCGCGGCGCAACAGCAGGAAGCGCACGCCGACCAGCAGGACCCCGGCCGCGGCGACCCAGATCGGCACGTGGGGCGCCTGCGGCAACTGCGCGGCCAGCAGCAGCGCGCCCAGCCAGCGGATCTGCGACGGCGTCAGCTGGTCGCGCGTGGCCCGCGGCTGCCGCGGCCAGCGCCAGCGTGGCAGCGTGGCGAGGCTCACGCGCGCGGCCCGGCAGGGAACAGCGCCAGCGCGGTCAGCGCATCGCGCCGATGATCGCGCCCCTGCCGCGCCGGCAGCTCGACGCCGGGAATCGCCAGCGCGAACGGGCACGCGGCGCGCTCGGCGGCGAGCACCCACGCGGTGAGGCGCGACAGTCGCGCCTCGACGGGCAGCGCAGGCAGCAGCGCCCACGCGAGCGTCACGGGTCCGCCGCCGCCGGCGCCGTCGAATTCCTTGCTGTACCAGCCCGCACCGCGCGCGACCGCCTTCCAGGCGATCCGCTGCGGCGGGTCGCCGCGCTGGAACTCGCGCAGGCCAGCGAGATCCGCGTCGTCGCTCGCGCCCTGCACCAGCGGATCGGTGCCGCCGGTGCCGCGCGGCAGCGGCGGCGCGGCGATTTCCGCGGCGGGGAACACGATGCCCGCGAGCGGGAAATGCACGTACGCCCAGCCGCGCCACAGGCCGAACGGATAGCGCGACGACAGCGTCACGCGGCCGAGCGCGACGCGGCCCCGGGCCGGCGCCGCGACGTCGAGCGTGACGGTGAGGGCCTGGCCGGCGACGATGTCGCCGCCCGCGTGCGCGCCGCCGGCGTCGAGCCGGATGTCGCGCCGCGCGGCCGAGCCCGCGTGCAGCGCCAGCGTGAACGCGAGCTGGCCGCCGGCGAACGTCTCGCCCGCGGCCAGCGGCGTGATCTCGATGCCGGCCAGGTTGCGGAACGTGTGCAGCTGCGCGGCGGCCATCAGCCCGGCCAGCAGGAACGTCACGCCGACGCCGAGCGCCAGCGCGTAGTTGAGTGACGCCAGCAGCATGATCACCAGCGTGCCGATCAGCGCCCAGCCGCGGCGCGTGGGCAGCAGGTAGATCCGCGAATGGCGCAGCACCACCGGCGTCGTGTCGGTCGGCGCGTGGCGGAACGCGCGCTGGCGCATCCGCGCAAACCACGCCGACGAGCGCACACCGGACGCGAGCGCGTTCATTGCCGCGAGCGAGCGTCTACGGCAGCGGCACCGCGCGCAGCAGCGTCGCCGACTGCACGGCGCCCGCGCGCGTGCCGCCGGCGAGCCGGTGGCCCGCCACCGACGGGAACACCGCCTGCACGTCTTCCGGCAGCACCATCGGACGGCCGGCGATCATCGCGTACGCGCGGGAAGCGGCGAGCAGCATCAGGCCGGCGCGCGGGCTCAAGCCGCGACGCGAGCCGGCGTCGCCGTTGCCGCCGTTGGCCCCGTGGCCACGCGATGCGGCCAGCAGCGCCTGCACGTAGTCGAGCAGCGCGGGAGCGACGTGGATGTCCGCGCATTCGCGCTGCCAGTCGGCGAGCGTGGCGGGATCGGCGAGCGGGGCGGTTTCGCCGATGCGGCGACGACGGTCGCCGCCGGACAGAAGGTCGCGCTCGGCCGCGGCGTCGGGGTAGCCCAACTCGATCGCCATCAGGAAGCGGTCGAGCTGCGACTCGGGCAGCGGATAGGCGCCGATCTGCTCGATCGGATTCTGCGTGGCAATCACGAAGAACGGCTCGGGCAGCTTGCGCGTCTGGCCGTCCTGCGACACCTGCCGCTCCTCCATCGCCTCGAGCAGCGCGCTCTGCGTCTTCGGCGGCGCGCGGTTGATCTCGTCGGCCAGCACGACCGAGCTGAAGATCGGCCCCGGGTGGAACCGGAACGCCTGCGCGCGCTCGTCGAAGATCGACACGCCGAGGACGTCGGCCGGCAGCAGGTCGCTCGTGAACTGGACGCGCGAGTAGTTGAGCCCGAGCGTCGCCGCCAGCGCCTGCGCGAGCGTCGACTTGCCGACGCCCGGGATGTCCTCGATCAGCAGGTGGCCGCGCGCGACGAGGCACGTCAGGGCCAGCCGCAGCGGCTCGTCCTTGCCGACGACGATGCGCGCGAGCTGCGCCAGGATGAGGTTGAGCCGGGAGGCGGTGGGCGTGCCGGCTTGCGATGCGGAGCGCAGGGTCATGGGGGGTCCGGGTGGGCGGGCGCAGGCGAAATTGGGGGGCAATCGGACACTGTAGCGTCCCGGCGCGCGTATCGTCACGACCGGCCGGCGCAATGTACACTCCGCTCAGCGGAAATACACCGCGGCCGGCCCTGCGGCCGCCGGTTCCGATGGACCGGCAACCGTGCCGGAGGTTCAACCCGCCCCGCCGTCGCTTTCCAAATGCCCACTGCGTTCATAACCCATCCGTCGTTCCTGCTGCACGAGATGGGGCCGTACCACCCCGAGTGCCCGGAGCGGCTGATGTCGATCAGCGACCGGATGATCGCGTCCGGCGTCGACCCCTATCTGCGGCACTACACGGCGCCGGCGGCGACCCGCGAGCAGATCGCGCGGGTGCACGGCGAGGCCTATATCGAGGAGATCGTCGCGGCCAGCCCGGTCGACGGCCTGCACTACATCGACCCGGACACGGCGCTCAACCCGCACACGCTGACCGCGGCGCGGCACGCGGCCGGCGCCGTCGTGCTCGGCGTCGACCTCGTGATGCGCGGCGAATGCGCGACGGCCTTCTGCGCGGTGCGCCCGCCCGGGCACCACGCGGAGCGCCAGCGCGCGATGGGGTTCTGCATCTTCAACAGCATCGCGGTGGGGGCCGCGCACGCGCTCGACGCGCACGGTCTCGAGCGGGTCGCGGTCGTCGACTTCGACGTCCACCACGGCAACGGCACCGAGGACATCTTCCAGGCGGATCCGCGCGTGCTGATGGTGTCGACGTTCCAGCACCCGCTGTATCCGTACTGCGGCGTCGACAATCCGGCCGCGAACATGGTCAACGTGCCGCTGTCGGCCGGCGCCGGCGGCGAGGAGTTCCGGGACGCCGTGCTCGGCCGCTGGCTGCCGGCGCTCGAGGAGCATCGCCCGCAGATGATCCTGATCTCGGCGGGCTTCGACGCGCATCGCGAGGATCCGCTCGCCGGCCTCAAGTTCATCGAAGCCGACTACGCGTGGGTGACCAGGCAGCTGGCCGACGTCGCGGCGCGGCACGCGAAGCGGCGAATCGTGTCGTCGCTCGAAGGCGGCTACGCGCTGTCGGCGCTCGGCCGCAGCGCCGCCGAGCACGTGCGCGTGCTCGTGGAGACGTGACGGGGCCGCGGCTGCCATGAAGCGGCGGCGGTTCATCGAAGGTTGCGCGATGGCGGGCGGCGCCGCGGCCGTCGCGTCGCTCGCGGAGCTCGCGCCGGCGTGGGCGCAGCAGTCGCCGCGCCCCTACGCGCGCACGCGGCTCGTCGACGTGCACGGCCGGCCGCTCGCCGCGTCGTCGCTGATCCCGGAAACGAACTACGTGTTCCAGTACCCGTTCGCGGCCACGCCGTGCCTTTTGCTGAAGCTCGCACGGCCGGTGGCCGTGCCGGCGGCGCTGAAGCAGCAGGACGGCACGCCGTACGCGTGGACCGGCGGCGTGGGACGCGACCGCAACATCGTCGCGTTCTCGGCCATCTGCGCGCACAAGCTCGCCTATCCGACGCGCGAGGTGTCGTTCATCCGCTACCAGCGCGAGAGCTCGCCGACGTCGGGCGCGCGCGTCATCCACTGCTGCGCCGACCACAGCGTCTACGACCCCGCCGAGGGCGCGCGCGTCGTGTCCGGTCCCGCGCCGCAGCCGCTGGCGGCGATCGTGCTCGAGCACGACCCGGGCGACGACGCGCTGTACGCGCGCGCCACCGTCGGCGCCGAGCAGTTCGACGCGTTCTTCGACAAGTACAGGACGCGCCTGGCGCTCGAATACGGCGACGCGCGCGCGCGAAGCGCGGTGGCGGGCACCAGCATCGTGCGCGAGCTCGCCAACTATTGCCGGACGACGATCCAGTGCTGAGCGGCGGCGGGACCGAATCGGCGATCGTCGTCTCGGGCCTGCGCAAGAGCTACGGGAAGGTGGAAGCGGTCAGGGGCATCTCGTTCGCCGTCCGCCGCGGCACGACGACCGCGCTGCTGGGCGGCAACGGCGCCGGCAAGACGACCACGCTGTCGATGCTGCTGGGCGTGCTGACGCCGAACGCCGGCGCGATCACGGTCCTGGGTTGCGACATGCTGCGCGATCCGTACGGCGTTCTGCCGCGGATGAACTTCACGTCGCCGTACGTCGACCTCCCGAAGCGGCTGACCGTCGCCGAGAACCTGCGCGTGTTCGCCGACCTGTACGGATTGCGCGAGCCGGAGGCGCGCATCGGCGAGCTGGCGGCCGAGCTCGACCTGTCCGCGCTGCTGGAGCGGCCGTACGGCAAGTTGTCGGCGGGGCAGCGCACGCGCGTGTCGCTCGCCAAGGCGCTGCTGAACGCCCCCGACGTGCTGCTGCTCGACGAGCCGACCGCTTCGCTCGACCCGGACATCGGCGACCGGATGCGCACGTACCTCGAGGAGTATCAGCGGGCGAGCCGCTGCACGATGCTGCTGGCGTCGCACAACATGGGCGAGGTCGAGCGCATGTGCGACGACGTGATCATGCTGCGCGCGGGACTCGTCGTGGACCAGGGATCGCCGGGCGAGCTGGTCGCGCGCTACGGCCGCGCCGACCTCACGCAGGTCTTCCTCGACATTGCGCGCGGCACCGGCGAGGCGCCGGAAGCGGGCGCCGGCGCCGAACAGATTCCGATCTAGGCGCGCGATGGACGTGTCCGCCCGCGCGAGCGTCGCACAGCATCCGCAGTCCGGCCCGGCCGCGTCGGCGCGGCGCATCCGCGCGCTCGTGCGCAGGCATTGGTACCTGCTCGCCAAGTCGTGGGTGCGCGTGGTGTCGATGATGTACTACCCGACGGTGACGATGGTGCTGTGGGCGTTCCTCACGATCTACCTCGCGCCGACGGCGAATTTCCTCAAGGACGCCCCGGGCTTCTTCATCGGCGCCGTCCTGCTTTGGGACGTGCTGTTCCGCGGCCAGCTCGGCGTGTCGCTGACGTTCACCGAGGAGATGTACGCGCGCAACCTCGGCAACCTGTTCGTCAGCCCGCTGCGGTTTTCCGAGCTCGTCGCCGGCCAGCTCGCGATGAGCGTCATGCGCGCGCTGATCGGCGTCGGCGGCGCGTGCGCGTTCGCGTTCCTGCTGTTCCACTACTCGATCTTCTCGCTCGGGCTGCCGCTGATCGCGTTCTTCGTGCTGCTGATCGCGTTCGGCTGGGGCATCGGCCTCGCCGTCTCCGCGATGATCATGCGCGCGGGCCTGGGCGCGGAGGAGCTCGCGTGGGCGGCGATCTTCCTGGTGGCACCGGTGTCGGGCGTCTACTACCCGATCGCCGTGCTGCCGGCGTGGCTGCAGCCGGTCGCCAGCGCGCTGCCGTCGGCGCACGTGTTCGAGGGCATGCGGGCGCTGCTGCTCGAGCACGCGTTCCGCTGGGACCACTTCGCGTGGGCTGCGGCGCTCGACGTCGTCTACTTCGCGATCGGCGTCATGCTGTTCCGCTCGGCGATCGCCTATGCGCGCGAGCGCAACCTGCTGCTGCAGATGGGGGAATGAGCGCGGCGGCCGAAGGGAGGCGCGCAGCGCGCGTCGCCGCGCGATTGACGGCGGCCGAACCGCCGCCGCAGCGGCTCGCGCCGGCGGCGCAAGGAGGCCGCGAATGAGCGCGGCGGCCGAAGGGAGGCGCGCAGCGCGCGTCGCCGCGCGATTGACAGCGGCCGATTCGCCGACGCAGCGGTTCGTGCCGGCGGCGCAAGGAGGCCGCGAATGAGCGCGGCGGCCGAAGGGAGGCGCGCAGCGCGCGTCGCCGCGCGATTGACGGCGGCCGATTCGCCGACGCAGCGGTTCGTGCCGGCGGCGCAAGGAGGCCGCGAATGAGCGCTATTCCGGCTTGGGCGGCTGCGCCGGCGCCTTGAACCAGTCGGCGCGCGGCACGACCTTCGCGTCCTTCGGGTCGCCCAGGTAGTGCGGCGACATGATCTGCACGCCGTGCTCGTTGAACGCGTCGAGGATCGCCGTGTGCAGCGACGACAGCGTCGCCGCGCGCTGCTGCGGGTCCACACCGATGACCTGGCACACCAGCCGGTACTCGACGTAGAAATCGGACAGCGCCGACACGTAGACCTTCGGCGGCGGATATTCGAATACGCCCTGGGTGGCGCGCGCCGCCGAGACCAGCATCGCCTCCACCTGGCGCCACGGCACGTCGTAGCCGATCGTCACCGTGGACGTGACCATGAAGCCCGAGCCCAGCGCCGGCCGCGACAGGTTGCGGGTCACCGATCCCAGCACCGTCGAGTTCGGCAGCAGCAGCTCCTCGCCCATGCCGTTGCGCACACGGGTCGTGAACATCCCCATCCGGGTGACCGTGCCTTCGGCGTCGCCGATGCGCACGAACTCGCCGGTCCGGAACGTTCGCGTGTACATCAGGATGAGCCCGCTGACCGCCTGCCCGACGATGCCGGAGGCGCCGACCGAAACCATGATGCCGATCAGCACCGACAGCCCCTTGAACGCGTCGGACGACGAGCCCGGTATGTACGGATACGCCATGACCACGGCGAACACCCAGATCGCCAGCGAAAGCAGCCGTCGCGTCGGCGGCGCCGTGTCCTTGTCCACCCAGTTCACGCGCAGGCGGCCCGCCTCGACACCGGACATGAAGCCCCGCTGCCAGCTGTCGATCGCGCGCGCGATCGCGAACACGACGGCCGCAATCAGGACGCCCGGCATCGCCTGGGCGATGGCGACCAGCATGTCGCCGGTCGTGTCGAACAGGAACCCGTGCAACTGCTCGGACCACGGACGCGTGTACGGAAACAGGCCGAGCACGAAGCCCAGCCACTCGTAAGTGACGAGGATGAACAGCGCCCAGCCGGCCGCGCGCATCGCGAAGCCGACTATGCGCAACGCCTGGTGCCGTCGGACCACCATGCCGCCGCCGACCCGCAGTCGCTTTCGCGTCGCCATCGTCAGGCGCAGGGTCTTGCGCACGACGAGGCGCCCGAGCCGCAGCAGCGCCCAGATCAGCAGCACGTAGACGACGGTCGCGACCAGCGCGTAAGCCAGCGCGCGGACCATGAGGCGGCCGTCGCGAAGTTCGCGGGTCTCCGCGATTGCGCGTTCCAGCGCCAGCGTCGCGGCCAGCGTGACCGCGTCGAGGGAATCGCCGGCGGAGGCGGCGACGTCGCCGCGCAGAACGGCGAACGCGAACTCGCCGTCGATCGTGATCGCCCGGCCCTGCTCGAGCGCCTTGACGGCGACCACGCCAGGGCCTCCACGGTCCAGGATCCGGTTGACGCGGTCGTGCGCGACGCTCGCGCGCTCGCGGGGCGACATGCCGAGCAGCGTGTGGCGCATGACGAGGATCGGGCGGTTGAACACCTTCAGAGTCGCCGTGTCGCCGCTTGCCGCGACGTGAATCTCGGCGGGCGCTGCGGCGGCGTCGACGGCGGCGGCCGCATCGTCGGCCGCGCGCGCGGGCAACGGGAGCGCCACGGCCGCCAGCGCGACCAAAAGCACTGCGAGCTTCGTCTTCATGCGACGATCAGCGCCGCGGCGACGCGGCGGTCCTCGGCGACCAGGATGTTGAACGTCCGGCACGCGGCGCGCGTGTCCATCGCGTCCACGCCGATCCGCGCGGCGGCGAGCGGCGCAAGCAGGCGCGGGTGCACGAAGCGCTGGCGCTCGCCGGTGCCGAGCAGCACGATTTCCGGCCGGTGCGCAAGCAGCGCCGCAAAGTCGCTTTCCGCGAGCGCGTCGAAACCGCCGGGCGCCCAGCCGGCGACGACGGCATCGGGCAGCAGCAGCAGGTTTTCGCGGTATTCGTCCTGGCCGATCCGCACCCAGCCCGGACCGGAGCCCGTGACGAGGTTCGACGTCGGCGTCTGCAGGTGGAATTTCATGGCGTCAGCGCACCGGGCGGGCGCGGGCATGCGCCCGCTCCCGGAAGCGCAGCCGCATGATAATGCTAGAATTGCCGCCAGGTTGCGACCTGCGTCAATCCGACGCGCCGCGACTGCCTACGTCGCTCGGACGGTTCCGGGCGCTTACGCAAGGACTGTCCGCATGTACCCCCCTCTGGAAACGCATTTCGCGCGCATCGAGCGCCTGCCCCCGTACGTCTTTTCGATCACCTCCGAGTGGAAGATGGCCGCCCGCCGCCGCGGCGAGGACATCATCGACTTCGGCATGGGCAACCCCGACGGCCCGACGCCGCCGCACATCGTCGACAAGCTGGTCGAGACGGTCCAGCGGCCGGACACGCACGGCTACTCGGTGTCGAAGGGCATCCCGCGGCTGCGCCGCGCGATCTGCCACTGGTACAAGCGGCGCTGGGACGTGGACTTCGACCCGGACTCGGAGGCGATCGTCACGATCGGCTCGAAGGAGGGGATCGCGCACCTGGCGCTGGCCACGCTCGGCCGCGGCGACACCGTGCTCGTGCCCAACCCGAGCTACCCGATCCACATCTACGGACCGGTGATCGCGGGGGCCGACATCCGCCAGGTGCAGATGACGCCCGACGTCGACTTCTTCGCCGAGCTCGAGCACACGATCCGGATGAGCTTCCCGAAGCCGAAGATGCTCATCGTCAACTTCCCGTCCAACCCGACTGCGCAGTGCGTCGAGCTGCCGTTCTTCGAAAAGATCGTCGCGCTCGCGCACGAATACGGCATCTACGTCGTGCACGACCTGGCGTATGCCGACATCTGCTTCGACGGCTGGAAGGCGCCGTCGATCATGCAGGTGCCCGGCGCGCGCGAGGTGGCCGTCGAGTTCTTCACGATGTCGAAGAGCTACAACATGGCCGGCTGGCGCATCGGCTTCATGGTCGGCAACCGCGACCTCGTGACAGCGCTCGGGCGCATCAAGGGCTACCACGACTACGGTACGTTTACGCCGATCCAGGTGGCGGCGATCGCGGCGCTCGAGGGACCGCAGGACTGCGTCGCGGCCATCGCCGCCAAGTACCAGGCGCGCCGCGACGTGCTGGTCCGCGGCCTGCACGAGGCCGGCTGGATGGTCGACATTCCCAAGGCGTCGATGTACGTGTGGGCGAAGATCCCCGAGGCGTACCGCAAGCTGGGGTCGCTCGAGTTCTCGAAGCAGCTGCTGGCGAAGGCCAAGGTGTCGGCGTCGCCGGGCATCGGCTTCGGCGAATACGGCGACCAGCACGTCCGTTTCGCGATGATCGAGAACGAGTCGCGGACGCGGCAGGCGATCCGCGGCATCAAGCAGATGTTCCGCGACGACGGTCTCCTCTGAGGGCGATCAACACGATGAAACCGCTGCAAGTAGGCCTGCTCGGCATCGGCACGGTCGGCGCCGGCACGTGGACCGTGCTGCGCCGGAACGCGGAGGAGATCGCGCGGCGCGCGGGGCGGCCGATCCGCATCACGTGGATCGCCGAGCGCGCGCTCGACGTGGCGCGGGAGAGGACGCGCGGCGCCGCCGACGTCAACCTCACCAACGACGCCAAGGTCGTGCTGGCGCACCCGGACATCGACATCGTCGTCGAGCTGATCGGCGGGATCGAGCCGGCGCGCACGTTCATCCTCGAGGCGATCGCCCACGGCAAGCACGTCGTCACGGCGAACAAGGCGCTGCTCGCGCGCCACGGCAACGAGATCTTCGCCGCCGCCCACGCGAAGGGCGTGATGGTCGCGTTCGAGGCGGCGGTCGCCGGCGGCATCCCGATCATCAAGGCGCTGCGCGAGGGCCTCACCGCCAACCGGATCGAGTGGATCGCCGGCATCATCAACGGCACGTCGAACTTCATCCTGTCGGAGATGCGCGCACGCGGCGCGTCGTTCGCGACGGTGCTCGCCGAGGCACAGGCGCACGGCTATGCCGAGGCCGACCCGACCTACGACATCGAGGGGATCGACGCCGCGCACAAGCTCACGATCATGTCGGCGATCGCGTTCGGCGTGCCGATGCAGTTCGACAAGGTCTACACGGAGGGCATCTCGAAGCTGACGCAGGAGGACATCCGCTACGCCGAGGAACTGGGCTACCGGATCAAGCTGCTCGGCATCACGCGGCGGGCCGCCGCCGGGATCGAGCTGCGCGTGCACCCGACGCTGATTCCGACGCGGCGGCTGATCGCCAACGTCGAAGGCGTGATGAACGCCGTGCTGGTGAAAGGCGACGCCGTCGGTCCGACGCTGTACTACGGCGCCGGCGCCGGGGCGGAACCGACGGCGAGCGCCGTCATCGCCGATCTCGTCGACGTCACGCGCATGCACACGGCCGACCCCGAGCACCGCGTCCCGCATCTCGCGTTCCAGCCCGACCAGTTGACCGACGTGCCGTTCCTGCCGATGGGCGACGTCGTGACCAGCTATTACCTGCGGATGCGCGTCGACGACCGGCCAGGCGTGCTCGCCGACATCACGCGCATCCTCGCCGATCGCGACATCTCGATCGACGCGATGATCCAGAAGGAGCCCTCGGAGGGCGAGGACCGGACCGACATCATCCTGCTCACGCACAAGACGGTCGAGCGCAACGTCGACGACGCGATCGCGAAGGTCGAGTCGCTGCCGACCGTGCGCGGCAGGATCGTGCGCATCCGGATGGAAGCGCTGAACTGATGCGCTACGTCAGCACGCGCGGCGCGTGGGCCGACGACCCGCTGCCGTTCTCGGCGATCCTGCTGGAAGGCCTGGCGCCCGACGGCGGCCTCGCGGTGCCGCAGGCGTATCCGCGCCTGTCGCCGGCCGACCTGGCGGCACTGCGGCCGCTGGGCTACCGCGATCTGGCGTTCGCGATCCTGTCGCGGTTCGTCGACGACATCCCGGCGTCCGACCTGAAACGCATCGTCGACGCCACGTACACGCGCGAGATCTTCGGCAGCGACGCCGTCGTGCCGCTGACCACGCTCGAGCCGCGCCTGCACCTGCTGCACGTGTCGAACGGGCCCACGCTCGCGTTCAAGGACATCGCGCTGCAGCTGCTCGGCAACCTGTTCGAGTACGTGCTCGCGCGGACCGGCCGCCGCGTCACGATCGTCGGCGCGACGTCGGGCGACACCGGCAGCTCGGCCGAGTACGCGCTGCGCGGCAAGCGCGGCGTGACGGTGTTCATGCTGTCGCCGCACGGCCGGATGAGCCCGTTCCAGACCGCGCAGATGTTCGCGCTGGCCGACGCCAACATCCACAACCTCGCGATCGACGGGACGTTCGACGACTGCCAGGACCTCGTGAAGGCGATCAACGCCGACGCCCGGTTCAAGGCCCGATACGCGGTCGGCGCCGTCAATTCGATCAACTGGGGCCGCGTGGCCGCGCAGGTCGTCTACTATTTCGCCGGCTATTTCGGCGTGACGAAGCGCGACTCGGACGAGGCCGACTTCGCGGTGCCGTCGGGCAACTTCGGCAACATTTTGGCCGCGCACGTCGCGCGCGAGATGGGCCTACCGATCCGCCGGCTGATCCTGGCGACCAACGAGAACGACGTGCTCGACGAGTTCTTCCGCACGGGCCGCTACCGCCCGCGCACGTCGGCGGAGACGCACGCGACGTCCTCGCCTTCGATGGACATCTCGAAGGCATCGAATTTCGAGCGATTCGTGTTCGACGTCGTCGGCCGGGACCCGGCGGCGCTGCGCGCGCTGTGGCGCCAGCTCGCGGCCGACGGGGGCTTCGACCTTTCCGTTACGCCGCACTGGCTGCGGGTGCGCGCCGCGGGCTTCGTGTCCGGGCGCAGCACGCACGCCGACCGGGTCGCGACGATCCGCGACGTCGACGCGCGCTACGGGGTGGTCGTCGATCCGCACACGGCCGACGGGCTCAAGGTCGGCATGGAGCTGCGCGATCCCGCAGTGCCGCTCGTGTGCGTCGAGACGGCACTGCCGGCGAAGTTCGCCGCGACGATTCGCGAAGCCCTCGGCCGCGATCCCGAGCGCCCGGCCGCGTACGACGGGCTCGAGGCGCGTCCGCAGCGCTTCACGGTGCTGCCCGCCGACGCGGCACGCGTGAAGGCGTTCATCGAGGCGCACGCGGCCGTCGCCTGACGCTGCCACCGTCCATGGCCTACGCGCTCGCCAACCTGTTGCGCAACCTGGGGGCCGGCCTGCGGCTCGCGTGCTTCGTGCGCGTGGACCGGCTCGCGTTCCGCATCGACCTCGCGCAGCTGTTGCTGCTGTTCGCGCTGTCGACCGCGATCGACATCGGCGGCGACTGGTTCCGCACGCCGCCACCGCGCGAATTCTCGTGGCTGGGCGCGGGGCCGGAGCTGTATTCGGCGGGCCTGCTGCTGCTCACGGCGGCCCTGATCGCCGTGCTGAACCGGCAGCGCCACGTCGCGCTCGCGCTGCCGGTCATCGCGTTCGCGTCGCTGCCGATCGTGCAGGTCGTCCATTACGTGCCTGCACTGTTCGACCCGGGCTCGCCGGCGACCGAATTCGTGCGGGGATTCGAGTACGGCATCGTCGTGTGGATCGTGCTGGCGCTGGTGCGCGCGGTCGCAGTGGCATTCTCGCCGCTGCCGCCGTTCGCGTGGCTGCGCGCGATCGGCGGCGGAATGCTGCTGGCCGCGCCGATCTGGGTGGGCGGCGAGCTGGTCGCGACCGAGCCGTGGTGGCGGGCGCCATCCGAAGGCGGCGCCGCGGCGACCGACCTCAACGCGGGATCGGAAGCCGTGCTCGCCGCGCAGTCGTTCCTGCTCAACCACGTGCTGGACAACCTGCAGGACGAGCGCCCCGGCCAGGCCGACCTGTACTTCGTCGCGTTCGCGCCGTACGGCCGGCAGGATGACTATCGCGCGGACGCCGAAGCGGCGCAGCACGTGATGGACACGCGCTGGGCCACCGACGGCCGGTCGCTGGTGCTGGTCAACAATCCGCAGACGCTCCTGACCACGCCGTTCGCGACCGTCAGCAACCTGCGCGAGACGCTGAACGAGCTGGGCTCGATCATCGACCAGGACGACGACGTCGTGATGCTCTACCTCGCCAGCCGAGGCAGCCCCGGCCACCAGCTCGCGGCCGAGCAGCCGCCGCTCACGCTGGTGGACCTGGCGCCGGCGGGACTGAAGCAGCTGTTCGACGACGCCGGCATCAAGTGGCGGATCGTCGTCGTCTCCGCATGCTATTCGGGCGGCTTCGTCGACGCGCTGGCCGACGACTACACGCTGGTCGTCACCGACGCTGCGGCCGACCGCGCGACGTTCGGCTGCGGCGACCGTACGCCGCCAACGTTCTTCGGCGACGCGTTCTTCCAGCAGGGGCTCGCGAAGAGCGCGACGTTCGACGCCGCGTTCGCGACCGCGAAGGCGCGCGTCGCCGACCGCGAGAAGGAGGCGGGCTATTCGCCGGCGTCCGATCCGCAATGGTCGATGGGGCCGGCGATGGCGGAAAAGATCAAGGCATTGCGCAAGCGCGGCGCCGGCAACGCGACCGTGCAGCACGGGCGCACGCCGCCGCGGGGTTGACCGTATAGACTTCGGCTCATGGCCGCCGCTTCCGTCCGCGTCCGCGCGCTGCAGCATGCCTACGGCGTCCACCGCGTCGTGCGCGGCATGGACTTCGCGCTCGAGCCCGGCAGCATCGGCTGCCTGCTCGGACCCTCCGGCTGCGGCAAGACGACGGTGCTGCGCTGCCTCGCCGGGTTCGAGCCCGTGCAGGGCGGCGAGATCCTGCTGTCCGATCGCGTCGTGTCCAGGCCGGGGCTGCAGGTGCCGCCTGAACGTCGCGGCATCGGCATGGTGTTCCAGGATTACGCGCTGTTCCCGCACCTGACGGTGGCGAAGAACGTCGCGTTCGGACTGTCGCGGTCGCCGGAGTCCGACGCCGCGCTGCGGACGGGCGCGATGCTCGAACTGGTCGGGCTCTCCGATGCCGCCAACGTCTATCCGCACGAGCTTTCCGGCGGCCAGCAGCAGCGGGTCGCGCTGGCGCGCGCGCTGGCGCCCGCGCCGGACCTGCTGCTGCTCGACGAGCCGTTTTCCAACCTCGACGTCGAGCTGCGCGAGCGCATTTCGGTCGAGGTGCGCGAGATCCTGAAGTCCGCCGGGATCACGGCGATCCTCGTCACGCACGACCAGCACGAGGCGTTCGCGCTCGCCGACGAGATCGGCATCATGAACGACGGCGCGATCGAGCAGTGGGACAGCGCGTACAACCTGTACCACCGGCCGCGCACGCGCTTCGTCGCCGACTTCGTCGGGCAGGGCGTATTCCTGCGCGGCGTCGCGGAGGCCGACGGCCGGCTGCTGACGGAGATGGGCATCCTGGAGGGCGACCTGCCCGTCCCCACGCCGGCGGGCGGCGCCGTCGACCTGCTGCTGCGCCCCGACGACATCGTCCACGACGACGCGAGCCCGTGGCAGGCCGAGGTGTGCGCCAAGGCCTTTCGCGGCGCGGAGTTCCTGTACACGCTGAAGCTCGGCTCGGGCACGCGCGTGCTGTCGCTGGTGCCGTCGCATCACAACCACGCGCTCGGCGAGCGGATCGGCATCCGGCTCGCCATCGATCACGTGGTCGCGTTTCCGGCCGCCTCGAACGTCGCGTAGCCGCGCCGCGCAAGGCGCTAACGCACAGGTACGACCGGGAAGTTCGTATTGGACGACGAGCTGCCGACGGCGATGGTTCCCGTCCCGGTGGCCAGGGTCGCCGTGTTCGTCACCACGCCGGTCAAGGACGGCGACGCCTTCAGCACCAGCGTGATGTCGTGCGAGCCGGTGTCGAGAACGCTCGCGCTGCACAGCAACGCGTTGAGCACGGGGTCGAAGTGGCAGCCATCGCGGAACCCCCTCGTCGCGAACACGGATTGGAACGACATCTTGGGCGGCAGCACGTCCGTCACCGTCACGTTGAGCGCCGAACTGCTGCCGCCGTTCAAGACCAGCAGGTTGTAGACGATCGTATCGCCGGCAACCCCGTTCGCCGGCGCGCTCTTTGCGATCGAAAGCGGGGCGTCGACCTGGATGACCTGCTGGACGGACGCGGACAACGAGGCGCCCGGATAGCGCAGGTACGCGGTGTTCGTGCGTACGCCGCCCGCGACGTTGGGCACGATCTGCGCGACGATGGTGATCGTGTACGACGACACCGCCGGGAGCAGCGAGCTCGCGCACGTGACCGCGCCATTGGTGCCGACCGGCGGGCCGACGCAGGTCATCCCGGCGCCGACCACCGCGGCGTTCTGGAAGATCACGCCGGGAGGCAACGGGTCGGTCACGACGACGTCGGGCACGGCGCCGGCGTCGTTGGTGACGGTGATCGTGTATGAGAACGCGGCGCCGCCGGCGGTGGGCGTCGCATTGCTCGTTACCTTCGTCAATGTGACTGTGGCATGGGCGCCCGCAGAGAGTGCGGCGCAGACGAGCCCCGCCGCGACGATGCGGAACACGCGGGCGGCGGCACCGAGGACTGCGACTCGGCTGCGTTCGATTGCGGACGGGACGGCGCGCATCAGCGTCATGGTCGTTCTCCTCGGTGGGGAGGCGCGATTATGGTCGCTTCCCCGGTCACGGTCCACACGCGTATTCCGCACGCCCGCGCCGCATGGTGAAATTGACCTTGGCGGCCCCGCTGAGCTATAATTCGACCCGCGGGGTGGAGCAGTCTGGCAGCTCGTCGGGCTCATAACCCGAAGGTCGCAAGTTCAAATCTTGCCCCCGCAACCAAACAATCAAGGGCTTGCGAATGCGCGAGCCCTTTTTGTTTGTGCTTGCGCGTATGTGCGAAACTGACCGGGTCTCTGGGGCAAGGGCGCACGTCTGCCGTTGATCGAACGACGGGCCGTTCGTGTCGCCCTCTCGGGCGGACCCATATGCAAAGACTGCAGAAAGCGTCGTTCATCGGCCGGACGGAGAGCGGCGCGCGGTTCGTGCTCGAAGGCGAATGGCAGTGCAGTCTGTACGTGCTGCGCGACGACCTGGTGCGTGTGCTGTTCACGCCGCCAGGCGGGTTGCGTGAACCGCGCACCTGGTCGATCGTGACGCCGGGTGCGGACGTGCCGTGGACCGGACGCGACCGCCTCGATGTCGGCGGCTTTCCGTGCCCCAAGTTCTCGCTTTCGTCGACCGACACGGGCGTGACCATGGCCACGGGGACCGTCGTCGTCAAAGCGCGGCTCGCACCGTTCGGCATCGCATGGTCGCTGGCCGACGGGACACCGTTCGCAAGCGACCGTGTCACGAATGCCTACCAGGGGCGAAGCGCCACGAGCACGCTGCGCCACTACATGACGCGCAATCGCGAAGGCGATCGCTATTTCGGGCTCGGGGACAAGACGGGGCCGCTCGACCTGCACGGCCGCCGCCTGCGCACGCTCGCCGTCGATGCGCTCGGGTACGACGCGAAGACGAGCGACCCGCTCTACAAGCACTGGCCTTACCTGATCGTGCGCGATCCGGGCGGCGTCGCTTACGGGATCTACTACGACACGCTCGCGCCTTCCACGTTCGACCTCGGGTGCGAGCACGACAACTACCACGGCTTCTATCGCTACTGCGAGATCGAGGACGGCGACCTCGACTACTACCTGTTCGTCGGGCCGACGATCCGCGATGTCGTCCGCAAGTTCGCGGAGCTCACCGGGCCGATGGCGTTCGGCCCGCGGTGGAGCCTGGGCTACGCGAACACCGCGATGAGCCTGACCGACGCGCCCGATGCGCAGTCGCGGTTGTCGCAATTCATCGATGACGTGGCGCGCCACGACGTGCCGATCAGCGCGTTCCACTTCGGTTCCGGTTACAGCAGCCGCGGGGGGCGGCGCTACGTGTTCACGTGGAACCGAGAGAAGTTTCCCGATCCGCGCTCGCTCGTCGCGCAATTCGAGCAGTCGGGCGTCAAGCTCGTCGCCAACATCAAGCCATGCCTGCTCGACGACCACCCGGACTACCCGCGAGTCGCGGGCAATCGCGCGTTCGTCAATCACGCGGGTTCCGGCGCACCGTGCGTCGGCCAGTTCTGGGACGGCGAGGGCGCGCATGTCGACTTCACCAATCCCGACGGCGTGCGCTGGTGGCAGGAGTCGCTGCGGAGGGAACTCCTGGACTACGGCTTCCTCGGCTGGAACGACAACAACGAATACGAAATCTGGGACGAGGACGGCCAGTCGGCCGGATTCGGAACGCCCATCCCGATTGGACGCTCGCGGCCGCTGCACCCGCTGCTGATGACGCGCGCGACGCACGAGGCGCAGGCGGCACACGAGGGCGAACGCCGCACCTTCACCGTAACCCGAGCCGGCCCGCCCGGCATTCAGCGCTACGCCCAGACCTGGTCGGGCGACAACACCACGTCATGGCACACCCTGCGCTGGAACATCCGCATGGGGCTGACCATGAGCCTGTCGGGAATGTTCAATACCGGGCACGACGTCGGTGGTTTCTTCGGGCCTGTGCCGGATCCGGAGCTCCTGGTCCGCTGGGTGCAGAGCGCGACCTTCAACCCTCGATTCATCATGAACTCGTGGAAGGCGGGCGGCGAGGTCAACACGCCGTGGATGCACGCGGACGTGCTGCCGATCGTGCGCGACTGGCTGCGGTTGCGATACCGGATGCTGCCGTACCTTTACTCGCTGTATGCGCGAGCCGCACGCTTCCACGAACCGGTGCTGCGGCCGCGATTCTACGAATTCCCGGACGATCCGCGCGCGTTCGACGACACCGAAGATTTCCTGGTCGGGCCCAATCTTCTGGTGGCCCCCGTCGTCGAGCCGGGCGTGCGGCAGCGCGAGGTCTACCTGCCCAGGGGCCCCGGCGGTTGGATCGACTTCTGGTCGGGCGAGCATCATGCGGGCGGAGCAACCGTGCGGGTCGACGCGCCTCTTGAGCGCATTCCATTGTTCGCGCCCGCCGGAGCGGTGCTGCCCACGACGGATACACGCGACATGCGACTCAAGCACGACGAGCCGTCGCGCGCGCTGCGCGTATTCGCCGGTCGCGGTCGAGGCAACAGCGAGTTCACGCTCTACGAGGACGACGGCGCGACGTTGCGTTACCGCGAAGGCGACTGCGCCGACGTGCATTGCGCGCTGGCATGGACATCACGCGCGATCCGTGTGACGGTGCGCAAGCACGGGCGCTACGCGCTGCCTTATGCCAGGTTACGCGTCGTACTGCCCCCCGGCGAGAAGCGCCGGCTCGAGCTCGTCGGCGCAGGCGTCGAACTCACCGCGCGCACGAATTGACATTGTTCGAGCGGCGGGATGTCGTGCTCCCGGCCGCCCGACGCCCGCAACGCGAACGGCGGCGATGTCGGGCAGGACGAAGGTCACCCGCGAGCCGCCGCGTCGCCAGCGGCCCGCCTGAATCCATACTCGCGCCAGATGAGATAGCAGACCGCGATGTCCAGCGCGATGAGTACGGCAAGCGTCAGCGAATGCGTGCCGATGACGCGATGGATCTGGTAGAGGATGAGCAATCCGAATACAACCAGCGCCGTCGGGAAGGCCCACAGCTTCTCGCGAATCAGGCCCCACGAGATGAACAGTTTCGCAAGGCCGTGGGCGATCAGGTAGACGCTGGCGAAATGCTCGGTGGCCATCGTCAGTCCGTCGCCCCAGCGCGCCACGGCTTCCGCGATCCAGTTCGCCGGATGGCGAGAAAGCACGTTCGTGGCAAGGGCTTCCGCGGCCGGGCCGATCCAACCCGGCTTCACTGCGAGGAACGTCCCGGCGGCGACTTCGAGCATCCCGTCGAACGCCTTGACCGCCACCGCGACGTCGAACAGCCAATGAACGGCTTGTCGCTTCGATACCTGCATGCGAGCCCCACGGGCAGTCGGTAGGTCGGTACACCGGGAAACGCTTCCCGGCCTGGAAGCGTACCTCGAATTCGCGCCGCATCGGTGAAACCTCGCCGGCCCCGCAATGGCGTCGAAATTGAACGGCCGTTCAAATGGGACGCTCTGACGCGCGCACTCGAATTCTGCCCGCGACGCCGACGCACATGCGGACAGTCCTTCCCCCGCCGCGAATGCAGCGGTCGCCGTGCGTCCGGCGCCTGCGGCTCCCTCGACATACGGCGCGCCCGCGCGCTCTGCACGCGCGAAAGAGCCCGCCAGCGCTCCTCCGCAGCCCAAGGTACTCGCTCGCACGCCCCCGCCGGCCCCAGCGCCGCCACCGGCAAAGAGTTCCACGCATGTCGCGGCAGCGGCATCGCCCGCGTACTCTGGGTGGCGGCCAATGCCAGCGCGCCGATGCAGGAGCGCCACATCGCCGAGGCGGTCCAGCGCGCGTGGCCCTACCCGCAGGCGGCGCCGACGGCCGCGGTCATCGCCCCCGACGTCGCAAGGCGACTCGCGGACGAGGCGCGGCAGGCCTACGTCAACGAGCGCAACGTGCGACGTGCCTTCGACCTGCAGCTGCGCGCGTTCGGCGCCAATCCGCGCGATCCCGAAGTCGCGGGCAACCTTGCGTTCCTGTACCTCAGGGCGAGCCCGGCGCAACCGGAGCTCTCGCGGCAGCTCGTGCTGCACGCGCCGGCGCGCGGGTCGCCTTGCCACCGCGCCACGCGCGTCGACGACTGGAACACGCTTGCCGTCGCGAGCGCGCTCACCGGCCGCGAGGCCGACGCCATCAATGCGTTCTACGTCGTGCTTGCGCTGACGCGCGACCTCGACCGCAGCTGCAAGGCGGCGCTGAGCGCGGTCGACAGCTACGGCGGCAATCTCGTGGTGCCGGTGCAGACGATGTTGACCCGCATCCGCCAGCAGGGTCGCAGCAACGAGTCCCCGTACTGTGCATGGCCGGCGCATTGGCGAACGGCGCGCGGGTGAACCGCGCGCTTGTGGTTGCGGCTATGACGATGAACGCGCGACGCCGCTGAGCGAAAGCTCCCGGGCCCGATGACAGCTGGCGAAGTGGTTGGGGGCGATCTCTTCCAGCACCGGCGCCTTCTCCCGGCAGATGCCCTGCGCGTAGCGGCAGCGCGGATGGAAGTGACAACCCGACGGCGTATTGGCCGGGTCGGCCACTTCGCCCTGGAGCACGATCCGTTCGGAGCGAAGGCGCGGATCCGGCTTGGGGACGGCCGACAACAGCGCCTCGGTATACGGGTGCTTCGGCGTGGCGAACAGTGCCTCGGTGGGCGCCGTCTCCACGATCCTGCCGACGTACATCACTGCCACGCGCTCGCTGATGTGCTTGACGACACTCAGGTCGTGCGCGACGAACAGATAGGTGAGCCCGAGCCGTTCCTGCAGCTCGAGCAGCAGGTTCAGGATCTGCGCCTGGACCGATACGTCGAGCGCCGAGACGGGTTCGTCCGCGACGACCAGGCGGGGATTCAGCGCAAGGGCGCGCGCGATGCCGATGCGCTGGCGCTGGCCGCCCGAGAACGCGTGCGGGTACCGCCGCATGTACTCCGGGCGCAGTCCCACGAGGCGGAGCATCTCGACGACCCGGTCGGTACGCTCCTGCGCGTTGCCTACGCCATGGACGAGCAGCGGTTCGCCCACGATGTCCAGCAGCGTCATGCGCGGGTTCAGCGACGAGAACGGGTCCTGGAAGATCATCTGCATCTGCGAGCGCAGCGCCTGCAGCCGGTTCTTCGAGGCGGTCGCCACGTCCAGGACTTCGCCGTCGTCGGCAAGGAGGACCTGGCCGGCCGTGGGCTTGACGGCACGCAGGATGCAGCGGGCCGTCGTCGTCTTTCCGCAGCCGCTTTCGCCGACCAGCGACAGGGTCTCGCCGCGATTCACGACGAAGCTCACGTCGTCGACGGCCTTCACCTGGCCGACGACCTTCTGCAGCAGGCCCCGCCGGATGGGGAAGTACTTCTTGAGGCCCTTGACCTCCAGGAGCACGGACTTGTCCGAAGCGGCGCCGCCGGGGGTCACGCTCGTCCGCCTGTCATGGCTGGTAGAGGAAACAGCTGACGCGTCGTCCGTCGCCGACCGACTGCAGCTGCGGCACCTCGGTGTCGCAGCGGCCGGCGATGGCCGAAACGCATCGCGGATGGAACGGGCATCCCGTCGGCCGGTTGAACGGATGCGGGATCGAGCCGCTGATGGTCGCGAGCCTCTGCCGCGGCACAGAGTCGATGCTGGGAATGGACTGCAGCAACGCCTTCGTATACGGATGCTTCGGGTCGTGGAAGATGTCGTCGACGTTGCCTTGCTCGACGACCCGGCCCAGGTACATGACCACGACGTCGTCGGCCATTTCCGCCACCACGCCGAGGTTGTGCGTGATGAGCATGATGGCCATGCCCCGTTCCTGCTGCAGCTTGCGCAGCAGGTCGAGGATCTGCGCCTGCGTGGTGACGTCCAGCGCCGTCGTCGGCTCGTCGGCGATGAGCAGCCGCGGATCGCAGGAGAGCGCGACGGCGATCATCGCGCGCTGGCGCAGCCCGCCGCTCAGCTCGAACGAATACTCGTCGATGCGACGCTCCGGCTTCGGGATGCCGACGCTGCGCAGCGCCTCGATGCCCCGGTTGCGCGCTTCCTTCTTGCTGACGTCGTTGTGCAGGAGGACCGCCTCGACGAGCTGCGCGCCGATCGTGTGCACGGGACTGAACGACGTCATCGGCTCCTGGAAGACGAGGCCGATGTCGCCCCCCCGGATCGCGCGCATCTCCCGGCCGTTCGCGTCGAGCTTGACCAGGTCGACCTGCGATCCGTCGGCGCGGGTCAGGACGATCTCGCCGTCGACGATGCGGCCGGGACGATCGACGATGCGCAGGATCGACTGCGCGGTGACGCTCTTGCCGCATCCGCTCTCGCCGACGATGCCCAGCGTCTTGCCCGCAGAGACGTCGAACGACGCGCCGTCGACGGCCTTGGTCGTTCCCTCTTCCTGGAAGAAGCGGGTCTGGAGATTCCTGACCGAGAGCAGCGGCCGGGTGTCGGATTGCATGCTCATCGGCTACAGATACGGATCCGCCGCGTCCCGTATCCCGTCGCCCATGAAATTGAAGGCGAGGACGGCGACGATGACGGAAAAGGCCGGCCACAGCAGCCACGGCGAGATGACCAGCGCCTGGATGTTCTGCGCATCCTGCAGCAGGACGCCCCAGCTGATCGCCGGCGGCCGCAGGCCCAGCCCGAGGAAGCTCAACGAGGTCTCGCTGATGATGATCGCCGGGATCGCGAGCGTCGTCGCCGCGATGATGTGGCTGATGAACGACGGCACCATGTGGCGGAAGATGATGCGCGACTTGCTGCAGCCGAGAAGCTCGGCGGCCATCACGAAGTCTTCCTGCTTGAGCGAGATGAAGCGCCCGCGGACGACGCGGGCGAGCTCGGTCCAGCCAATGAGCGAAATGATGATCGTGATCGCGAAGTACACCTGCACGACGCTCCAGTCGGCGGGAAGCGCGGCGGCCAGCCCCATCCACAGCGGAATCGTCGGAATCGAACGCAGGATCTCGATGATGCGCTGGATGACCGAGTCGATCGCGCCGCCGAAGTAGCCCGATATGCCGCCGAGGACGACGCCCAGCACCAGGCTCAGCGCCACGCTGACCAGGCCGATGGTCATCGACGTCCGCGTCGCGAACATGAGCCGCGACCACAGGTCGCGTCCGTGCGTGTCGGTCCCCAGCAGGAACAGCGACTCGCTCGCCTTGGCGCCTTCCACCGCAATCAGGTGGCGATCGGTCGGGATGAAGCCGAGCAGCAGCCAGGGCTCGCCGCGGCCGAAGAACGTGACCGGTATCCGCTTGCTCGTATCGGGCACGTAGACCCGCTTGAACGTGAGCGGATCGCGCGCTCCTTTCAATCCGTACACGAAGGGACTGAAGCGGCCGTCGTCGAACCAGTGGATCCCTTGCGGCGCGATCAGCGATCGCTGCGCTTCCGAATCCGTCGGATCCACGTAGGCGAAGAAATCGGCGAATAGCGCGACGACGTAGAACAGGACCAGGACGAGGGTCCCGCCCACGGCGAGCCGGTGCTTGCGGAAGCGCCACCAGATGAGCTGCCACTGCGTGGCGACGGCGATCCGGTCTTCGGCGACGACGCCCGCGGTCTGTACGGCGGCGAGCTCCGCCATCACTCCCTCCCGAACCGGATCCGGGGGTCGACCCACATCAGCAGCAGGTCCG
Organism: Burkholderiales bacterium; assembly: GCA_046347755.1. Lineage (GTDB taxonomy): Bacteria > Pseudomonadota > Gammaproteobacteria > Burkholderiales > Casimicrobiaceae > VBCG01. The sequence goes on from JAXMFM010000003.1 coordinate 1,192,300, forward strand.
AGATGAGCGTGCCGATGACGGTCATGACGCCGAGCAGCAGGATGATGGTCCCGGCCAGGAACATGTCCTGGGCGATCAGCGCCTTCAGCAGCAGCGGGCCGACCGTCGGCAGGCTCAGCACCAGCGACACGATGATGCTGCCCGACACCACGTAGGGAAGCAGGTAGCCGATCGTGCTCACGAACGGATTCAGCGCCACCCGCACCGGATAGCGCATGACGACCCGGTATTCCGAAAGCCCGCGGGCGCGGGCGGTCATCACGTACGGCTTGCGCAGTTCGTCGAGCAGGTTGGAACGCATGATGCGGATCAGTTGCGCGGTCCCGGCCACGCCCAGCACGATGGCCGGGATCGGCAGGTGCTTGACGAGGTCCCACGCCTTGTCGAGGCTCCAGGGCGCTTCGGCGAAGTCGGGCGAGAAGAGGCCGCCGACGTTGGCGCCGAAATAGGCGAAGCCGACGTACATGACGACCAGCGCCAGCAGGAACCCCGGAATGGCGAGCCCGATGAAGCCGATCAGCGTGAACGCATAGTCGAGGAACGAATACGGATAGACGGCGGAGTAGATGCCGATGGGCAGCGCGATGCCCCACGTGAAGATGATGGCCGCCACCGAGATGACCATCGTCAGCAGCAGGCGGTCGCCGATGACGTCGGACACCGGGCGCCCCCATTCCATCGCCATGCCGAAGTTGCCCTGCAGGATGAGGCCCATCCACTTCGCGTACTGGATGGTGATGGGCTTGTCGAGGCCGAGCTGCTCGCGCAGCGCCGCCGCTTCGCCCTCGGAAACGGCACTGCCCGACGCCGACATCGACGCGATGTACGACGTCACGTAATCGCCGGGAGGCAGGTGGATGATCATGAAGGACAGGACGGAAATGGCCCAGACCGTCAGCACCGCCAGCATCAACCGACGAACGATGTAAGCCACCATGGCAATCCCCGTGAACGCGGCCGCCCGAGGCGCACGCCGGCGCCCGGGTCGGACCGCAAGCCGCCCGCGCGCGGTGCGCGGGAGCGGCGGCCTTCGTCGTTACTTGAAGTAGTAGGTGATCGGCATCGACGAATGCGGCGTCCGGGCATGCTGTGCGTTCACCGTCCGGTCGGGAACGTTGCCCATGTTGTTCTTCACGATGCGCACGCCCATGACGGCCGGCGACTGCCCGACCGTGCCGATGCTCCACACCTGGTCGACCGCGATCCGCCAGATCTCCTTCGCGTTGGCGATCCGCTTTTCCTCCGGCGCGCCGAAGGCTTCGCGGAACAGGTCCATGGCCCGCAGCATCTCCGGATCGTCCGGCTTCGTGCCCGCGGCGCCCCGCGACGCGTACCACTTGGCGTACGCCATCCCCATGTGGGCCTCGGCGCCGTCCACCGGCAGCGCGTGGCGGGGGAACAGGTAGAGCTGCTCCGACCCGTCGTTGGCCCAGGTGATGATCTGATTCTCGTTGCCGGCGTCGCGCGTGAAGGCCAGGTTGCGTTCCAGCTCCTTGACGTCGAGGTCGATGCCGATCTTCTTCCACTGCTGCTTGATCATTTCACCGACCGGCGTGAACGGAACGAACTGGCCGCCGATGGTGACCAGTTCCAGGCGCAGGCGCCCTTTGCCGTCCTGGCGCAGCCGATAGCCTTCGGCGTCCTTCTTGGTCAGGCCCACCTTGTCGAGCAGCTCGTTGGCCTGTTTCAGGTCGAGGACCGCCCACTTCTTGTTCCACTCCGGTCCCGGGCTGTAGATGGTATCCGGCGCCGGCGCCACCGACCCCGGCGTTCCGACGCCGAGCCAGAACGCTTCGTTCAACTGGTCGCGGTCGATGCCGAGCGAAAGCGCGCGGCGGAAGTCCCTGTTCCGCAACAGTGCCATGATCTCCGGATCGCCCACGTACGAGTTGCCGATGTGCAGCGTCGCATCGGAACCGTTGAGCGCCGGGTCGAGGTGAACCGTGTAGTTCCCCTTCTTGGCGTTTTCGAGGAAGACCGGCAGCTTGGCCAGGCCCATGTGCCGCTCCTGGACGTCGTACTCGCCGGCGATGGCGCGCAGGTTGGCGACCTCGATGTTCTCGGCCAGCGTCATCGTGATCCGGTCGATGTACGGAAGCTGGTTGCCCGCGGTGTCGACCGCCCAGAAATACGGGTTGCGCTCCATCGACCACGTCGGCGTGTTGATCGGCGACACGGTCTTCCACGGCGTCATCACCGGCAGCTCGTTGTTGAGCGCCCAGCTGTACCGGTTCTTGAGCAGCGAGACCCAGCTGTCGAAGCCCATGTCCTTGGCCCGCTTGGTCACGGCCTCTTCCGACGAATACTTGGGCAGGAACTGCTTCAGGTAATGCGCCGGCGCATAGGCGCCGCCGAAGTTCTGGAAGCCGCCGCGCGTCGCGAACCCGCCGCCGATGGCCGTGCTGCCCGCGAGCTGGGAAACGAAGAACGGATAGGGCTCGGGGAACTCGAACGCGACCGTGTAGTCGTCGATCTTCTTCATCACCCCGTCCTTGCCGTTGATCTGGAACTCGAAGAACGGCGCCGGGTTGATGTTCTTGTTGAGGTAGATGTCGTTGTACCAGAACATGAAGTCGTCGGCGGTGAACGGCTTGCCGTCGGACCACTTGCTGCCCTTGCGCAGGTAGATCGTCGTCGTCTTGCCGTCGGGGCTCACCTTCCAGTCGCGAGCGAGGCTCGGGACGATCTTGGTGCCCGTATAGTCGAACGTCAGGATCTTGTCGAGCGAATTGATCCGGTTGCCGTTCTCGTGGTCGGCCGGCCCGGTGAAGGCCCTGCGCCAGTTGCCGCCGTACTTGCCGATTTCGCGCAGCGGCTTCACGACGAAGAGCTGCGACGGCTCGGGCAGGCGCTTGTCGAGGGCGGGCAGCTTTCCCGCCTTCACCTGCTCGGCAAGAGTCGGGGCTTCCTTGAAGGTCTTCGGAAAGGCCTTGGCGTCGAGAATGATCTCCGGTCCTTCGAGCTTCCCGATCAACGACGACCCGATCTTGGCCGGTGCGGCCGGCTGCGCGATCGCGGTCTGCGATCCCAAGGCAAGCGTGCCGACGAGTCCAAGACCTGCCAGCACGAGTACCGGATGCATCGACTTCATTTGATCCCCCTTTCGATTGTTTCGTCTCGGCAGCCGGGGCGTCGCCCTTCCGGCCCGATCCCGTTGTCCGCCTCCACGAGCACCACCACGTTCGCGATGGCAAGGAGCACGCCGAGTCCTCGCCGGTCGGGCATTCTTGCGCTATAGCCGCGCCAGATCAAGGCCGCAGCGTTTGTGCAGTGCGGCGACGGCGCTCAGATGCGCGCCGGCCTCACCACGTTGATGCAGGGCCTGCCCGCGGCCCGATGCCCGATGTTCTCGGCGATGGTCTGCCGGCGCCGAGCGATGGTTCCGTGGGTCCAGCCCGACATGTGCGGCGTCATCACGACGTTGCGCAACTCGTGGAACGGGAACTTCGAGGGCGGGGGGGTGGGCTGATTGGGGGACGGGTAGCGGTACCACGTATCGATCACGGCGCCGGCGATGCGGCGGCTCTCCAGCGCTTCGTACAGCGATCGCTCGTCGATGGTCGGGCCCCGTCCGACGTTCATCACGACCGCCGACGGGCGCATCGCCGCGAAGGACCCGGCGTTCACGATTCCGGCCGTCTCGGAGCTCGACGGCACCGAGACCACGAAGAAATCCGCCGAGCCCCAGAACTCGTGCAGGTGGTTCAAATCGAACGAGCGATCCACGAGCGACGACGCGGGCACCGCGCTGCGATTGGCCACGTGGACCTTCATCTCGAAAGCTTTCGCCCGGACGGCGATGGCCTTCCCGATGTGCCCGAAGCCGAGCAGTCCGATCGTCTTTTCGGCGAGCTCGCCATGCAGGCGGTCGGGCGAGCCTGCCGTATAGGTCCATTCCCCCAGCCGCAGATGCCGGTCGGCGTCCGCGAGGGGCACGTGCCGTTCCAGCAGCGCCGCCATCACGTATTCGGCGATGGCCTGTTCATGGCCAAAGCAGTTGCATACGACGGCCGAGTCCGGAATCGCGTCGAGGTCCACGGCGTCGTAGCCCGCGCCCGGCACGTGAAAAAGTTGCAGCTTCTGCGGCTTCGGCAGGGCGCCCGAGAACCGGGCGCCCACGATGACGTCGGCGGAGACGTACGTCCGCGCATGTTCTGCATCGGTCAGCGCGTCGGGCAACACCGAGATCTGCGCCTCCTGGCCGACGAGTCGCTGGAAATCATGGCTGAACGATGCGGCGTTCTCGCCGTGGAACACGATGTGCATGGTTGTCGACGTCGCCGCCGATTCCGGTCGGCTCGAAGCGAGCCCGGGTCAGTATACTCAAACGTTGCGCGTGCCGATGCGACGCTTCGCGCCGGCCCGGCGTCGGTGACGACGAGCCTAGGCCATCCCCGGGTTCACCAGCGTCCACGCGCGCGCTTTCAGCCAGCGATTCAGCGGACTCGCGGGCTTGCGGACGATGCGCTCGGCGGCCAGCGCTTGCGCGAGCCGCTGCCGGTGCCCGCGCAGCGCCGCCTCGAGCATCGTCAGGTGGATGAGGTCGCATTGCGCGACGCTGCCGCCGCAGCGGTCGGCCGCGGCCCGGATGCGCGCGATCGACTCGACGGCGCGGTCGTAGTCGCCGCGGCCGAACGCCATGATCGCGGCGACCAGCGGCTCCGCCAGCGCCAGCTCCTCGGTGCCGCTGCGCGCGCGCAGCATCCTGTCGCGGGCCAGGCGCTTCGCCAGCCGGCGTGCGAGCCCGTGCTGGCGGGACGCGGCGAACGCCATGACCGCGTGCACGAGATCGAATGCGCGGTGGACGAGAGCCTGCCGGCGCATCCACAGGCCCGCGACCTCGCGCCACCGCCATTGCGACCCCGATCCGCGAAGGTGCAGGCGCCACAGCAGCGCCGAGGCATCGACCAGGCCGTTACCATCGCCCAGGCGCGGCGCGATCAGGTCGTCGTAGGTCGCCAGCGCGTCGCCGACCCGGTCGGCATCGAGCTGGCAGAGCGCGAGGTGCCACGCGAGGTGGATGCGATAGCCGGCGTTGGCGGCCCAGATCGGCTGCGTCCCGCGCAGCCACGCGATGCCCTCGTCGGACGGCCCCTTCATTTCGAGGACGTGCGCGACGACGTGGATCGCGGCCGCGTTGTCGGGAACGAGCGCGAGCGACCTGTGCGCCGCGGCAAGCGCGCCGTCGTAGTCGCCGGTTTCCTCCAGGCCGAACGCGTGCATCCCGAGCAGGTACCCGTATTCGGGGTCCCGCGCTCTCCAGTCGGGCAGGACCGCGGCAACGCGGTCGCGCAGCATCTCGCGCTGGCCCAGGCGGAAGTCGAGTCCGAGCGCCACCAGCAGCGCGAGCCGGTCGCGGGGGTGGTCGCGCAGCAGTTCGCCATACAGCCGCGCCGCGCCCGCGACGTCGCCGGCGCGCCAGCGGCGGGCCGCGGCCGCGTGCCGACGCTCGCGCTCGTTCGCGGCGTCGCCATGTTCGATGGCCGCAATGGACGCCGACAATGCGGCGCTCGCATCGGCACCCGCCAGAACCAGCGCGCCGGCGCGCAGGCAATGCCCGGCGGCGAAATGCGGATCGCGCGCGAGCGTGCGCTCGATCTCCGGCAATGCGTTGCCGTCCGAACGCAGCAGGCACGCGAGCGCACGCTCGAAGCCTTCGAGCGAAACCGGGTCGTCGCAAGACGTCGTCAATCCGGCAGAGTCGTGCAGCGCAGCCATGTCGTATCGTCGATCGAATTGCGTTTGCCGGGCCCGGCTCGACTACAGCAGGGTCCGGATGCGCGACGGGTCGGCCTTACCCGAGAATTCCGCGGCCACCGAGTCGATCTCGTCGCGGTGGAACCCGAGGTCGCGCAACATGCGGTCGTCGAGGCCCTGGAGCGCGTCGCGCACCGACCTCGCCGTCCGCTGCTGCCGGTAGCGGGCGAGTGCGTGCCGCGCGAAGGCCTCGATGGCCCGGGCGAGCGCAGCCAGCCATGAGACGCCGTGGACGGAAAGCGCTGCGGTAGGCTGGAACGGTTGCGGGTGCGACGGGGTCAATGGGAGCATGGCGGGCCTCCGTGGGTCGGGTTCGAGTCGGTGTCGTCGGTATCGCAGGCGCACGGCGCGTTTCCGGCGCGCGAAGCCTGGCCGTGCGGGGTTGCGTGCTCCGGCGGCTGCGACCGCTCCGCGTGGTCGCGGGTGAAGCGGTCGAAGTCGAAGATGCGCGTCCAGTGGGTTTCGAACATGTGAGGCATGGTCGTCAGTCCAGGGTTGTGCAACGTTGATCGATGGCCTTCGCGGCCGCGTGTCTTGCCGGTTCCGAGTAGTCCGCCTGGTTCGCGGCCGCGTCCTCCGACGCCGCCGATTGCGGTGTCGTCGCGGCGCCTCGCGCAACGACGACCGGCTCGTGCCCGTTCGCCGTGATCCGGAGGCTCGCGGGCGCGACCGCCGCGCTGAATCCCCAGTCCTCGCGATACACGGTGAGCCGCACGTTGCCGTCGAAACGCGGGCCGGCGCTTCCGAACGGACGGCACGCGACGGCATGCCAATCGAGATCGAAGGGCGTGTCGGGAACGGGCGTGCCCGGTGCCACGCGGGTGCCGTTCACGCGCACGCTGGCGCCGGGACCGCAGTGGAGGGCCGCGCGCGGGTCGACCCAGCGCAGCGGCACGGCGTCGCTGTCGATCGCCGGCACCAGCAACCCGTTCAGGACGAAGCGCGACGCGTCGAACGGCCTCGGGCTCGCCGGCAGCGCCGGTCTCGCCAGCGCCGCGCTGCCGTCGTCGCCGGGGCTCACGAACCCTCTCGTCCAGCCCAGGACGAACGCCACCACGACCGCAACGCCGATCAGGTAGGCGGCGCTCGTGCGCTGGCCTGCGGCGTTCGCCGATGCTTCGCCATCCCGTTCCATGACCGCTCCTGCACTTGTTGAATTGGAGCGCTCACTTTAGGCGGCGGAGGCAGAAGGCGAATTTCGCTCCGGCAGCGGATTTGTTTCGTTTGTTTCAAACCGGGCCGCGACGTCACCCGGACCCGGCCGGCGCGGCTATCCTTCGCCATCGGCACGTGCGCGACGGTGCGCGACGCTGTACGATTCGAGGCCCTCTCCATGTATCGAACCGCTATGACGGGCAAGGCGAAATCCGTGGTCGGAGCGGCGATTCCGAAGGCGACGCTGCTGGTCGTCGACGACGAGCCCGACGTGCGCGAAGTGCTCGACGAGTACTTCGTGGCGCACGGCTACCAGGTCCTCACGGCCGACAGCGCCGAGGCGGCGAGGGCGCTGGTGACGCGCCATCCGATCGACCTGGCGCTCGTCGACATCCACATGCCCGGCGAGGACGGCTTGAGCCTCGCGCGGCACCTGCGCGAGCGGCACGGGTCCATCGCCATCGTGATGCTCACGTCGGCGTCCACGGTCGTCGATCGCATCGTGGGCCTGGAGATGGGCGCCGACGACTACGTCCCCAAGCCGTTCGATCCGCGCGAGCTGGAGGCGCGGGTCAAGAGCGTGCTCCGCCGCACGTCGGCCGCATTGCGGGGCGAGATCGGCGCCGAGCGGGTACGCATCGGACGCTGCGTGCTCGACATCGCCGCGCATCGCCTGACCGACGAAAACGGGGCGGAGGTGGCGATGTCGTCGCTCGAATTCGACCTGTTGAAAGCGCTGGCCGAGCACCCGAACCGCCCGCTGTCGCGGGAGAAGATCCTCAACCTGAAGCAGCGCGACTGGGATCCGTTCGACCGCAGCGTCGACCTGCGCATCATGCGGCTGCGGCGCAAGGTCGAGCCCGATCCGGACCATCCGCGATTCATCAGGACCGTGCGCAACGAAGGGTATGTCTTCGTCCCGGACGGCGGCCAGTCGATCGATCATGCGTCCTGAAGCCGCCGGCCGCCCGCCCGGCAGCGCGTGCGCAGCGCTGCTGCTGTCGCTCGCCCTCCTGCTCGGCGGCTGCGCGCGCGATCCCGAGCCGGCGCTGCGCATCGGCACCAACGTGTGGATCGGCAGCGAGCCGCTGTACCTGGCGCGCGAGCTCGGACACCTCGATCCGAAGGTCGTCCAGCTCGTCGAATATCCGTCCGCCAGCGAGGTCCTGCGCGCCTACCGCAACCAGGCCATCGACGGCATGGTGATCAGCCTGGACGAGCTCTTCGGCCTCGCCGCCGACGGCCTGCAGCCGCGGATCGTCCTTGTCGTCGACGTCTCGCACGGCGCCGACGTCGTGGTGGGCCGGAAGGGCATGCGTTCGATGCACGATCTCAAGGGCAAGGCGGTGGCCGTGGAGAGCGGGGCGCTCGGCGCGTTCGTGCTGAGCCGCGCGCTGGCGACGAACGGCATGCAGGCGGGCGACGTCAACGTCGTGCACCTCGAATCGAACGAGCAGCCGACCGCGTTCGAGACGGGGCAGGTGGACGGCGCCGTCACGTTCGATCCGTATCGCGCGCAGTTCCTGCGCGCCGGCGCGAGCACGCTGTTCGACAGCACGCAGATCCCCGGCGAGATCGTCGACCTCGTCGCGGTGCGGGCGAGCGTGTTCGACCAGAAGCCCAAGGCGATCCAGGCGCTGCTGAGCGGGTGGTTCCGTGCGATCGACTACGTGCGCAGCGACCCGAAGGACGCGGCGCGGCGCATGGGCATCCGGCAGCAGACCAGCGGCGAGCAGTTCCTGCAGGCGCAACAGGGCCTGCGCATTCCGTCGCGCGAGGAGAACCTCCGGATGCTGGGCGGCGACGCGCCGGAGCTCGCCGTCACCGGTCGCCGGCTCAAGGCGCTGATGCTCGAATCGAAATTGCTCAATGCCGACGTCAGGATCGAGGAGCTGCTCGCCCCGGGGCCGCTGGCCGGCATGCCGCCATGACCTGGCGCATTCCCACGTCGCTGAAGGTCACGGTCCCGCTGATCCTGCTGGGATTCGCGGCGACCCTGAGCACGGTGAATCTGCTTTATCACGTCCCCCACGCCGAGCGTGCCGAAGAGGAGGACAGCCGCAAGCGCCTGGCCCAGGAAGTGTCCCGCCTGCAGAGCACGCTCGAGTACCTGCTGCTCAAGGGCGACGAGTCCGTCGCGCAGCGCGAGATCTCGGTGCTCGCGCACAACCACGACGTCGTCCTCGCGGCGATGACCGACGACCAGCAGACCGTCATCGCCGCGACGCGGCGCGCGTGGCTGGGACGCAAGATCGCCGACGTGCTGCCGAAGTTCGACCTCGACCGCGCGGCCGAGGCCATTCGCCAGCGGCGCGCCGGCTTGACGGTGAGCGACGACGGCAACGAGCTGCTCGGCTACGCGGGCATCCTGATGGGGGGCGGCAGCGACGAGTTGCGGCCGTCGCGCACCGGCAGCCTGTTCCTGGCCTACGACCTCGCGCGCTACAAGGCCGAGGCGCGCCGGCAGGTCGTGCAGCAATCCATCTACTGGGCCGGCTGGGTCACGGCGCTGGCGCTGGCGATGTGGCTCGTCTTCCACTTCGTCATCACGCGGCGCACGGCGCGCCTGGTGGACGCCGCCGAGCAGATCGCCGCGGGCAATCTCGCGGCGCGCAGCGGCCTCAAGGGCACGGACGAGCTGGCCCGGCTGAGCCGGTCGTTCGACGCGATGGCGATGGAGGTGGCCGAGACGCAGACGCGCCTGCGCCAGGACATCGACGAGCGCGCGCGCGTGCAGCGCAAGCTGGAGGAAAGCGAGACGCGGCTGCAGCAGATCCTCAACAACGCCGCGGCCGTGGTCTGCGTCAAGGACATCGAGGGCCGTTTCCTGTTCGTCAACCGGCAGTGGGAGCGCCTGTACCACTTCGAGCAGCGCGACGTCGTCGGACGCACCGAGCTCGAATGCCTGCCCGAGGACATCGCGCGAACGTTCCGCGCCAACGACATGCTGGTGCTCGCGCGCGATGCGCCGATGGAGTTCGAAGAGACGGCGCGCCTCGACGGCAGCGTCCACACATACATCTCGAACAAGTTCCCGCTGCACGACGCGACCGGCGCCGCCTATGGCGTCTGCACGGTTTCCACGGACATCACCGAGCGCAAGCGCGCCGACGAAGCGCTGCGCATCTCGGAGGCCAGTTACCGGGCGATCTTCGATGCCGCCGAGGACGCGATCTTCGTGCACGACATCGAGACCGGCGCGATCGTCGACGCCAATCCCCGCGCCTGCTCCCTTTTCGGCTACACGCTCGGCGAGCTCCGCGACGTCGAGATCGGCGTGCTGGGGTCCGGCGCGCACCCGTATACGCAGGACGACGCCATGGCGCTGTTCGCGCGCGCGGTGGCGGGCGAGGAGATGCGCATCGAGTGGCACGGCCGGCGCAACGACGGGACGCTGCGCTGGCTCGAGATCTTCGGCAAGCGCGTGACCATCGGCGGCCAGGATCGCATCCTGGCGCTGGCGCGCGACATCACCGACCGCAAGAGCGCCGAGGAGGCGCTGCTGGCGAGCGAGGAACAGTATCGCGCGATGTTCAACGCGTCCATCGACGGCCTGGCGCTGTGGACCGGCGCCGGCGTCGTCGTCGACACCAACCCCGCGCTGCGGCGCATGTACGGCTACGACGATGCCGAGTTCACGGCGCTGCCGACCGACCGCTGGGCGGGCCTGTCGCGGTATCCGGACTTCCTGCGCGTCGTGGCGTCGGGACAGCCGGTGCGCCTGGAGGTCACGGAAGCGCGCAAGGACGGCTCGGCCCTCGAACTCGAGGTGCACGGCGTGCCGATGCAGTACCAGGGCGAGCCGCACGTGCTGACGATCACGCGCGACATCACCGAGAACAAGCGCGCGGCCGCCGAGCTCGCGCGCCAGCGCGAGTCGTCCTATCAGCGCGAGAAGCTGGCGGCGCTCGGCTCGCTGCTGGCCGGCGTCTCGCACGAGCTCAACAATCCACTGTCCGTCGTGGTGGCGCGCGCGGTGCTGCTGGAGGAGCGCGGCGACGGCGCGACCCAGGTCGCGGCGATGAAGATCCGTACCGCCGCCGAACGCTGCGCGCGCATCGTGCGCACGTTCCTCGCGATGGCGCGTCAGCAGCCGCCCGAACGCGGCCCCGTGGCGATCAACGAAGTCGTGACCGCCGCGCTCGACATCGCCGCCTACGGCCTGCGCACCGGCGGCGTGGACGTCGCGCTCGATCTCGCCGACGGCCTTCCGCTCGTGCTCGCCGACCCCGATCAGATGCACCAGGTGCTGCTCAACCTGGTCATCAACGCACAGCAGTCGCTGCAGGAGCAGCCCGGGCCGCGCCGCCTGCGCGTGACGAGCCGCTTCGACGCCGGCGCGGGCAGCGTGCGCATCGTCGTCGCCGACAACGGTCCCGGCATTCCGCCGCACCTGCGCGCCCGCGTGTTCGAACCGTACTTCACGACCAAGCCGATCGGCGTCGGCACCGGCGTGGGGCTCGCGGTGAGCCTGGGCATCGTCGAGGCACACGGCGGGACGCTCACCGTGCACTGTCCGCCGGACGGCGGTGCGGAGTTCACGATCACACTGCCGGTGGAGGACGCGCAGGCCGCGCCTGCCGAGCCGCGCGCCGCGCCGCACGCGAATACGCGCCCACGGACGATCCTGGTGGTCGACGACGAGGCCGATATCCGCGACATGCTGGCGGAGATCCTCAGCGCCGCCGGCCACCGCGTGCACACCGCCGATTCCGGGCGCGAGGCGCTGGCGCGCATGTCGGCCGAGCACCACGACGTGATCCTGTCCGACCTCCGGATGCCGGATCTGGACGGGCGCGCGCTGTACGCCGAGATCGAGCGCCGCTGGCCCGGACGCACGCGGCACGTCGTCTTCGTCACCGGCGATACGCTGACCGCGGCGCTGGCCGAGTTCGTCGCGTCCAGCGGCCGCCCGGTGATCGAGAAGCCGTTCCTGCCGAGCGAGGTCAGGCGCGTGGTCGCGGAACTCCTCGTCGACGACGAGATCGCGTCGCCCGATTGATCGGGAACCGCCGTCCTCCCGTCCCGCCGCCGAACAAATGAAACACGTCGTGCCGCCCGATGAAATGCGCTTGCGACGCGCGATCTCTAGATTCCTCTCTTGTCACCCAACGGAGGAATCTGGAGATGAGGAATCGATACAACCCCCGTGCGCCGCGCACGGTACTGCGACTGGTCGCTGCCGCGTTGACCGCCACGACGCTCGGTCTGCTGGTGGCGCTGCCGGCGAAGTTCGCTGTCGACGACGCGGCGGCGAGTGCGCGGTTCGGCGATTCGACCGCGATGCGGTTCCGGTCGTGCCCCGTGCCGACGAGCGCGTACCTGCAGGCGCTGCAGGGCATCGACGGGACCCACTCGGTCGCCGCGCGGCCCCTGCCGTACGGCCAGGCGGGCGCATAGCTCGCCGGCCCCCGCAACGCAACGTAAGGAGTCTCGTCCATGTCCGATCTCTCGTCCGGCGTCAGTGAACTGTCGAGCAGCTTCAGCGGGCGCCTGCTGTTGCCCGCCGATCCCGAATGGGACGACGCACGGCGCGTGCACAACGGCCTGGTGAACAAGCGGCCGGCGCTGGTCGCCCAGTGTCGCGGCAGCGCCGACATCGCGCTCGCCGTGCATTTCGCCCGCGACCGCGGCCTCGAAATCGCGGTCCGCGGCGGCGGTCACAACGTCGGCGGTCGGTCGACCATCGACGGCGGCCTCGTGATCGACCTGTCGCTCATGAAGTACGTGCACGTCGATGCGGCGGCGCGGACGGCGCGCGCCGCAGGCGGCACGCTCTGGGCCCAGTTCAATCGGGAAACGCAGGTCCACGGCCTCGCCACGACGGGCGGCGTCGTGTCGTCCACCGGCGTGGCCGGACTCACGCTCGGCGGCGGGCTCGGCTGGCTCATGCCGAAGCATGGAATGTCGCTGGACAACCTGCTCGGCGTCGAAATGGTGCTGGCCGACGGCCGCGTGGTACGCGCCGCGGCGGACGAGAACCCCGACCTGTTCTGGGCGGTGCGCGGCGGCGGCGGCAATTTCGGCGTCGCGTCGTCGTTCGAGTTCCGGTTGCACCCGGTGGGGCCCGTCGTGACCGGAGGCCTCGTGGCCTGGCCCGTCGATCGCGCCCGCGACGTGTTGCGGCTCTATCGCGACCTGGCGGCCGAGGCCGGCGACGACCTGATGCTCGTCGCCGCGCTCATCACCGGACCCGATGCGGCGACGAAGCTGGTGGCGATCGCCGCCGGGCACTTCGGCGAAGCCGCAGCAGCCGCGAAGGCGCTCGCGCCGATCAAGTCGTTCGGCCAGCCGGCGATGGACGCGATGGGACCCATGGCGTACACGCAGATCAACGCGATGCTCGACGCCTCGTACCCGCGGGGTGCCCGCAACTACTGGAAGTCGCATTTCTGCGAGCGCCTGGAGGATCGGGCGATCGACACGATCGTCGACGCGTTCATGCGGTGCCCGTCCCCGATGGGCCAGATCGTCATCGAGCACTTCCACGGCGCTGCCACGCGCGTGCTGCCGACGGACGCCGCCTACGCGCTGCGGTCGAGCGGCTTCAACGTGCTGCTTCTCTCGCAATGGAAGGACGCGGCCGACGACGCCGCCGGCTCCGCATGGGCGCGCGATTCGTATGCGGCCCTCAAGCGCTTCGTCGGGCCGAGCCGCTATCTCAATTATCTCGACCAGGACGACGTCGGTGATCGCGTGCTGGCGGCCGCCTACGGGCCGAACGTCGGGCGCCTGCAGTCGATCAAGGCGAAATACGATCCGGAGAACGTCTTTCATCAGAACGTGAACATTCCGCCGAGAGCCTGACACGCTGAAAAGGGGTTCGAACCGGATGCACCGATTCGGATCGGTCCCGGCAACCCATTGCAGGGCCCGCAGCAATGCGGGCCCTCGTTTTGCATGCGGAAATCACGACCGGTCGCCTCGTTGACTTTCGTCAACGCCGTTATGCGCCGCGGCGCGCGTAATGGGTCACGCAATCTTCATGTTCGGGCCCTCCGTCGCCCGGCGACGCATCGGCCCAAATTGAAGGAACGGCGATGCGCCCCCCGATCCCATCTCCCTTCGTCGCTCTGCTCGCGCTCGCAGCGAGCTTTGCCGTCGGCGCATCGCCGACGGCGGTCGAATACTTCCAGTCGGGCTACGGCCACTATTTCGTCACCGCGTCGCCGCACGAAATCGCCGCGCTCGATGCCGGCATGTCCGCCGGCTGGACCCGGACCGGCGAGTCGTTCGACGTGCTCGATATCGGTACCGCGGGGTCCGCCAGTGTCTGCCGCTTCTGGAGCGATCAGGCGTTCGCTCCGAAGAGTTCGCACTTCTACACGCCTTTCGCGTGGGAATGCGCGATCGTCAAGGGCGATCCCCATTGGCGGTTCGAGGGCGACGCGTTCGCAGTGATGCTCGCCGATTCCGACGGCGCCTGCGCGGTGGACACCGTGCCGCTCTACCGCATGTACAACAAGGGCCAGAACGGCGCCCCGAACCATCGCTACACGATCCACGCGACGATCCGGTCGCAGATGCTCGCGCAAGGGTGGGTCGCCGAGGGTTCCGGCGTCGGCGTGATCGGCTGCGTGCCCATTGCGGCCGAGCAGGTCGTCGTCAAGGGGCACGTGATCGACGGGTACGTCGAACGGGCGCTGGTCTGTGTCGACCTCAACCACAACGGCCGCTGCGACGGCAACGAAGCGCAGGCCTACACGGACGCGGCCGGCGCCTATCAGCTCACGATCCCCAAGGATTCGCTGGCGCCCCTCGTGGCCGAGATCGTCGCGGGGTTCTCCCGCGACGGCGATCAGCCGCAGGCGACGGTCGACGCGTCGTTTCGCATGACGTCGCCTTCGCGCGCCTACAGCACCGACATCACGCCGTTCTCGACGCTGGTGCAGCTCGTCGCCCAAAGCGACTTTCCGCTCGCGGAAGGCCTCGTTCGCGACATCGTCGGACTCCCGCCCAAATACGAGATCAAGCTGAGCGCCGCGCCAAAGCCGGGCTCGCTGACCCAGGCGGTCGCGAAGGCGGTCGTGGCGGCGCTGAAAGTGAACGGGTTGGCGCTCGACCTGTCGGCGCCGGACGCGCTGGCCAAGGTGGTCGCCGCATTTCCGGCCGCGCTGACCGACCTGCCGCGATTGCGCATCGTCACCAAGGACGGGGCGCCGATCGTTTCCAGGGAAGACTACGTCGACGCGACCTACGTGCTGACCAATCCCGCCGCCGCGGTGCCCGACGTGGCGCTGAACGGCAGGATCCGCGGCCGCGGCCACTCGACGTGGGGGCAGCCCAAGAATACGTACAAGGTGCAGTTTACCAACGACGCGAACTATGCGGCGATCGCCGACGTGCTCGGGATGAAGAAGCAGCGCAACTGGGCGCTGCTTGCCGATTACTTCGACCGTTCGCTGATCCGCAACAAGCTCGCGCTGACGCTCGGCAGCAGCAGCGTGTTCGCCGACGGCCTCAAGTGGACGCCGTCGGGCCAGCACCTCGAGGTCTGGCTCAACGACGACTACGTCGGCGTCTACCTGTTGACGGAGGACATCCGCATCGATTCGGCGAGGCTCAACCTGAAGAAGATGAGCACCGACCCGGGCGTCAACGACGTCAGCGGCGGCTACATCGTCGAGGTCGACTCCCGGCTCGACTGCTACAACGAGGGCGATCTCACGCTGCAGTTCGTCACCGACAACCTGGTGCCGTTCTGCATCGACACGCCCGACGAGACGGCGATCACGACCGGCCAGCTCGCGTACGTGAAGAACCTGCTCGCCCAGGTCGAGTCCGACCTGTATGGATTCAACCGGCTGGACCGCGTCAATCCGGTGAGCTATGCCGACTGGTACCTGTTGCAGGAATTCTTCCGCAACAACGATGCGCTGTTCATTTCCAGCGATTACATGTGGAAGGACACCGACGCCGCGGCCGACGCGAAGGATCGCCTGCTGAACATGGGCCCGCTCTGGGACTTCGACCGCAGCGCGGGCAACGTCAACTACTTCGACAACTGGAAGACCGAGGGCTGCTGGGTCGCCAAGCCCTACCTGCCCAACTGGATCGCCAGGATGTTCGACAACAAGGACTTCCTGGCGCTGACGCTCGCGCGCTGGAAGCAGAAGCGCCCGGCGCTGCAGGCGTTCGTGAACGTGAGCATCGACACCTATTCGCGCCGCCTGGCGGCCGCGGCGCAGCGCAACTTCCAGCGGTGGCCGATCTTCGACGTGCCGCTCACCAACTACTACGTGTTCGGCAGCCATGCGGAGGAGGTGGCCTTCGTCCGGAAGTTCCTGAACGAGCGGATGGCGTGGCTCGACCTGGTCTACGCGAGTCCCGAAGCCTTCACGTCGTTCTGCAAGTAGGCTTTTCCGCGATGCGCATGCCGTTCCGCCTCCTGATCGTCGCATCGTGCGGGCTGGCGACGGGCGTCGACGTCGCCGCATCGACGACGGCGATCGAGTACTACCACGGCGGCTACGGCCACTACTTCGTGACCGCGTCGCCGCCGGAGATCGCCGCGCTCGATTCCGGGAAGCCCGCCGGCTGGAACCGCACCGGCGAGTCGTTCGGCGTGCTCGACCTCGGCGCTTCGGGCGCGGCCAACGTCTGCCGTTTCTGGAGCGGGCAGACGTTCGCGCCGAAGAGTTCGCACTTCTACACGCCGCTCGCTGGCGAATGCGCGATCGTCAAGGGCAATCGCGACTGGGGGTATGAGGGCGAAGTGTTCGCGATGGTGCCGTCGGATGCCGGCGGCGGCTGCACGGGCGCGACGGTGCCGCTCTATCGCCTGTACAACGACGGCCAGGGCAACGCGCCGAATCACCGGTACACGACGCGCGTCGCGATCCGGTCGCAGATGCTGGCGCAGGGGTGGGTTGCGGAAGGCGCCGGCATCGGCGTGATCGGCTGTGTTCCGGCGCAGCCGCCGGCGCCGGTCACGATCGTCGCGGCAGGGGACATCGGCCAATGCTTCAACGCGCCCGCGACGGCGAGCGGGGCGAAGAAGACGGCTGCGCTGGTCGGCGCGCAGGACGCGCTCGTGCTCACGCTGGGCGACCACGCGTACGAGAACGGCACGCCCTCCGAATTCGCGAGCTGCTTCCATCCCACCTGGGGCGCGTTCAAGGACCGCATCCATCCGACCCCCGGCAATCACGACTACTACACGGCCGGCGCGGAGGGCTATTTCGGCTACTTCGGCGCGCAGGCGGGGCCCAATCGTCGCGGCTACTACAGCTTCGACGTCGGCGGCTGGCACTTCATTTCGCTCAACAGCCTCGCGGACGTGTCCGCACAGTCCGACCAGTATCAATGGCTGAAGTCGGACCTCGCGAATTCCACCAGCACGTGCACGATCGCCTACTGGCACTACCCGGCATTCAACTCGGGCGGCGTCTACGGCAGCGTGATGGCGATGCGGCCGTTCTTCGACGCGCTGCACGCCGCCGGCGTGGAGATCGTGCTGTCGGGGCACGAACACATCTACGAGCGGTTCGCGCCGCAGAAGGCGGACGGGACCGCCGATCCCGCGCGCGGCGTCCGCCAGTTCGTCGTCGGCACCGGCGGCCACGACCTGAATCCCATGGGGACCGTGCTCCCCAACAGCGAATTCCGCCAGAACACGACGTGGGGCGTCCTGCGGCTGACGCTCGGCCAGGGCAATTACGGCTGGCAGTTCGTGCCCGTGGGCGGCGGCGCGGCGCTCGATGCCGGCACGGGCGCGTGCCACTGACCGGCGCGATCACTCGACGGGCCGGCGGGCGTAGGCCTCGTCGAACTTTCTCTCGAGCGCCGGATGGTCGCCGCGCAGTCCGTCGACGACCGCCCTGGCCCAATCGAAGTATTCCTGGCGCCGCGCGAGCGGCCAGCCGACCGGGGGCGAGTCGGCGACGTCGCGCAGGTTGCAGATCTTGTCCGCGAGCTTCACGGCGCGCGCCTTCGTCGACAGGTGGGGCGCGTGCGCGACCTGCTGGTCCTTGCGCTGCTGCTTCGACAGGTCCTTGTCGTCGGTGACCTCGACCACGATCGCCGCCACTTCCGGGCCGAAGTGGTGCGCGAGCTCGTCGCGCGTGGTCATCGTGTCCTCGATCGTGTCGTGCAGCAACGCGGCGATGATCGTCGACATGTCCGTGATTCCGCCTTCGGTCGCGAGCACGCGGGCGAGCGCGAGCGGATGGTTGATGTACGGCGTGGCGTGCACGTCCTTCCGGCGCTGGCTGCGGTGGCGGTCGGCCGCGAAGGCGGCGGCCTCGAGGATCTGCCGGATGGTGTCGGAGGAGGTCATTGTGTGCCGCTGCGGCATTGCCCGCGCCGGATGCCGTGGCGACCAGCGACTGTTTCACGCTATCGCACTATCGTAATGCCAATCCGTCGGCGGAGGTTGAAATGAAGTGCCGGTTTCCCTCCGGTTTGCGCGCGCGCCGCATTCGGCCGACGACATGCAGTGCGTGTCATGTTGACGGCGCCCGTCGCAGCCATGGCAGAATCGTGACGACGGCCCGTCGGCCGAAGCGGAAGGGATTTATCGCATGCGGCACACGTACTCCATCGCGCCACGCGCCTGCTCATCGTTCGCCCGACTGCGCGCGCTCGCATCGCGCATCGTTGCAACGGCCGCGCTGGTCGCCGCATCGGCGACCGCGTCCGGTGAAACGATCGGTACCGCCGCGACGACGAAGGACGCGCTGCGCCAGGATCCTGCGGCGTACGTCGCATCCCGTGCCTACGCGGTCGCGCCGCTCGCGACCGAGACGCCCGTCACCGTGGTCGAGTACTACAACGCCGGGCTCAAGCACTTCTTCATCACCGCCGATCCCGCGGAGATCGCGGTCCTCGACGGCGGCGCGCTCGGCGGCGCGTGGAAGCGCACCGGCCAGTCGTTCGGCGCATGGGCGACTTCCAGCCGGCCGGCCGACAGCGTGCCCGTGTGCCGCTTCTTCGGCACCGACCAGTATCGTGCGAACGGCACGCGCATCGGTCCCAACAGCCACTTCTACACGGCGGATCCCGCCGAATGCGCGTTCGTCAAGACCGCGTGGCAGTCGGTCGCGGCCGACGGCAAGAGCTATCCGGCGTGGACGCACGAGTCCGACCCGTTCGCGCTGAAGCTGCCCGTCGCCGGCGCGTGCCCGGCGGGAACCGAAGCGCTGTATCGCGCCTACAACGACGGCGCGGGCGGCGACCCGAACCACCGCTACGTTGCGGATCCGCGGCTGCTGCAGGGCATGCCCGGGTGGACGTTCGAAGGGCTCGTGATGTGCCGGCCCATCGCGAAGACGACGCTGCCGTTCACGGTGATCGGCGAGATCCGAGGCTGCGACCGGCCGGAATGCCGCGTGCCCGACCGGGCCGGTTCCGGGCTCGGCCTCGTCGACGTCGTCATGGAAATCAGCGTGACGGCGCTGCCGACGTCCGCCACGTCGAGCCCGATCGCGAAGGGGTGGGAGTCGTACACGATCGAGCTGCCGGCCGGAACGCAGATCCTGAACATCAACTGGGGATCGGGCGGCCCCGCCGCCGGCGGCAGCTACCAGGACGGCGTGCTGCTGGACGACGCGAAATGGCAGATGCCGATCTGGGCGCAGGCACCGGGCACGATGAAGGTGATGCTGAGCCTGTACTGCATGCAGCAGTCGCGCAAGCCGGCAGACACCAACGCGACGTACCAGATTGCGGGCCAGGTCACGAATCCGGGACTGCAGGCCATCCTCAAGCTGCCGCGCCCGCGCCCGGTCGCCAACGGCTCGCTCACCGCGACCGCCACGCAGTTCGCGATCTGGGAAGTCACCGACGGCAAGGGGCCATTGTCGGCGGCGCAGCTCGACCAGCTGCGCACGATCTACGCGCTGCCGGAGACCGACGCGACGTTTGCGACGACCCTGGCCGATTTCCTGTCGTCGCTGTCGGTGGTCGGCCCCGGCAACTGACGCGCGTACGGCGCTCCCGAGTTCGAGCGCGAAACGCCGGCAGGACTTCCGGCGCTCGGGCCCGCGTTGCGAAGGCGGTTCCGCAGCGTGCCTAGCGCCGAGGGGTTGCGTAGCCTTTGATCGCCGCCGCCGCGCCGAGCAGCGTCTTCTCGTCGACCGGATGTCGGATCACGCAGGCGGGTGCGATCAGGATGCCGCGTCCGGCGGTCTCGGTCATCGTGCGCTCGATGTCGCGGCGGACCGAATCGGCGTCGCGCCGCGTGATGTGGCCGCGCTGCAGTCCGCCTAGGATCGGCGATCGGCCGCCCGAGTCGCGGTATTCGGCGATCGAAGGCGGCGTCTCGCCGATGTGCCAGTTGAGCGCGGCCACGTCGTAGGTCCGCAGCAACTCGAACATCACGCCATCGCCGTGCATGTGCAGCACGTTGAACCAGCCGCCCGCCGCCTTGGCCGCGGCCAGCACCCGGCGGTCGTATGGCTCGCCGAAAGTGCGGTAGGCCGATTCGTCCAGCGTTTCGCGTTGAGCCTCCTGCACGGCGAAGAACACGCCTGCGCAGCCGGATTCGATCGCCGCGCGCGCGAAGGCGCAGGTGACGTCGGTGATCGTTTCCAGACCCCGGCGCAAGGCCTCCGGCTCGTGCGCCAAATGGTCGCGGTGGATCCCGTTTCCGAGCTTGGCCGCGATGGTCAACGGCGAGAACACGGTGGCCAGCACAGGCACGTCCGGTCCCACCCGTTCCTTCAGTCGGCGCAGATGAGCGAGTTCCCGCCCGAATGATCCGGAGAAGACGTCGGCACGGCGCAGCCTCGTCCAGTCGCCTGCCGTCTTGACTGCCGGCACGACCACCTTCGCCACGCCACCGCGCTCGATCTCGCTGTAATCGCACACCGCGCCCCAGTCCTCGACGCAGTAGAGTCCATTCGGCATCGACTTGACGAAGTCGAGGTCGTAGCGGGCGCAGAACGCGGCCGTGGCCTGCGCCAACCGTTCCGGATCGAGATCGATGCCGGGCAGGTGCGTCCAGAATCCGTACGGCGGACGGTCAGGCGCCTCTCCCCGCAGCGCACTTCGCACACGTTCGCTCTTGGTCATGCTCGCCGCCACGGACTGCTCCCGTCAGATCTCGATGTAGCCGCGCCGGGTCGTCGTCAGGAATTCGTTTCCGTCCGCCGTGATAAGGACGCTGTCCGAGTGCTGCAGTCCGCCCCACTCGGGGATGCGCAGGTTGGGCTCGAACGTGATCAGCATGCCCGGCTCGAGCGTGATCGCAGAACGCGAGTCCAGCGACGGATGTTCGTGAGCGCCCAGGCCAAGTCCATGTCCGATGCGGCCGGGAAGGTAGCGTTCGTAGCCCAATCCGATGTACTCCGCTTTCGCCTTCTCGTAGAGCTCGGCGCACCGTACTCCGGGGCGCATCCACGGCGCGACCCGTGCGCGGATCTCGAGCACCGCGTCGTACGCGGCCTTGCGCTCCGCGGGCAGCTTGCCGATGGCCACCGCTCGCTCGTTCTCCGCGTGCACGCCGTTGCAATTGGCCCAAATGAAGATCACGGCGATCTCGCCGGCCTTGGGCTTGCGCACGGAGGGATTGTCGGTGTTGATCAGCACCCGCTCGCCGGTCAGGCACCAGCACCACAGTCCATTGTGCACGCCGCCCTCCAGGCTGCCGAAATCGCACACCTCGATGTCCGGGTAGTCGCTCAACCACACCTCGTTCATCGCGGCCTGTGCCCGGATCGACACCTCCCGTTCGCTGGCCCCGCCGGAAATCGCGGCAAGCGCCGCATCCATGCCGACGTCGGTCAGGCGCGCCGCTATCCGGGCGCAGCGGATTTCGTCCGCGTCCTTGACGTAGCGCGCATGCTCGAGCACGTCCGACGTGTCCTCGAAGCGGGCGCCGGGAAGCTGCTTCTCAAGCTGAGCGAGCCGCTGCACCGACACATAGTCGCCTTCGAACCCGATGACCCCGTCCGCGACTCCCCGCTCGACCAGGATCTCGCGCAGTGCGTCGAGCCAGTTGGGGCCCATCGTCTTCTTGGTCGACCACGCGCCGTACAGGCGGATGTCGCTGACCCAGGCCGACGCTCGCGCGTGGTCGTCGCGCAACGCGTGAACGAGCACGGCGGGCTCGCCTTTCGCCGGCAGCAGCGCGACGACCGGGTGGCTGTAGATGATCGGATTGAAGCCCGAAAGGTAGAAGCTGTTCTCCGGCTTGAAAGAAATCAGCACGTCGATGCCGCGGCTGCGCAACGCCTCCTGCAGGCCGGCGGTACGGGTTTGTCCGACATTGGATGGCATGGGGGTTTCCTCGGGTGATGGCGTGCGGACTGCGGTCAGGCCCCACGCTGGAGCACGAAGCGTCCCGGCTCGATTTCGACAAGCCGGCCTTCCAGCGCGCGGTCCAGGTCGGCAGGGTCGGTGGTGATGCGCTTGCGCCGCCTCTCGCGGTCCGGATCCGGAATGGGCACGGCGGAGAGCAGCGATTGCGTGTACGGATGCAGCGGATGATCGAAGACCGCCGCGCAGTCGCCCATTTCAACGATCCTGCCGCGGCACATGACCGCTACGCGGTGGCACAGGTAGCGAACCATGCTCAGGTCGTGCGCGATGAACAGGTACGTAAGCTTCAGTTCCTGCTGCAAGTCCTGCAGCAGGTTGACGATCTGCGCCTGGATCGAGACGTCGAGCGCGGTGATCGGCTCATCTGCAACGACGAATTTCGGCTTGAGCGCGATCGCGCGTGCGATCACGACGCGCTGGCGCTGGCCGCCGGAGAATTCGTGCGGATAGCGCCGCCCGAACGCCGGATCGAGACCGACCATCCGGAATAGCTCCGCTACGTAGTCGCGGCGCTTGTCCGCATCGGGATGGGTGCCGTGAATGAGCAGCGGCTCCTCGACGTAGTCGCCGACGCGCATCCGAGGGTTCAGCGACGCATAGGGATCCTGGAAGATTACCTGCATCTGCCGCCGGAGGTCGCGCATGGCACGCGGCTTGATCCTGATGAGATCGTGGCCCGCAAAGCGCATCGTCCCGCCGGTCGGGTCGTCGAGCCGGAGCAGCAGGCGCCCCACGGTGGACTTGCCACTACCCGACTCGCCGACGAGGCCGAGCGTCTCGCCTTCGCGAATCGTGAAGGACACCCCGCGCACTGCGGGAACGGCGACGCCTTGCCGCAACAAGCCGCCGCCGACATGAAATGTCTTGACGACGTTGTCGACTTCGACCAGCGGCGCCTTCTCGATCGCCGGATTCATCGCGCGGGCTCCGATGCCGCTTCACGGTGCAGGCGCAAGTCGTACCACGCGGCCACGACGTGATCCGCCGAACCGTCGGGAACCGGTCGCAGCGCTGGGACCTCCTCGAAGCAGCGCGGTGTCGCGAATGGATTGCGCGGAGCGAACGGGTCGCCCTTGGGCGGTGCCACCATGTTCGGCGGCGATCCGGGAATCTGCCGCAGCCGGCGTGCGGGACCCTGCGCGACATCCGGAATCGATTGCAGCAGTCCGAGCGTATAGGCGTTACGCGGGTCGTTGAAGACCTCGCGCACTGGTCCGCGCTCGACGATCATTCCCGCGTACATCACCTGCACGGTATCGGCGATCCCGGCGACGACCCCCAGATCGTGCGAAATCCAGATGATCGACATGCGCAGCTTCTGCTTGAGTTCCTGTACGAGGTCGAGAATCTGCGCCTGCACGGTGACGTCGAGCGCCGTCGTCGGCTCGTCGGCGATCAGGAGCTGCGGTTCACAGGACAACGCGATGGCGATCATCACGCGCTGGCGCATCCCGCCCGAGAACTGGTGCGGGTATTGATCGAGCCGGCTTGCCGGGTCGGGGATGCGGACGAGGTCGAGCAGTTCGGCGGCTCGAACGCGGGCCTGCCTAGGCGAAAGGCCGAGGTGTCCGGTCAGTCGTTCGGTCAGCTGGATGCCGATCGGCAATACCGGATTGAGCGACGTCATCGGGTCCTGGAACACGATGCCGATGCGCTTGCCCAGCAGCGGCCGAAGCGCGACGCTGTCGAGTGCGACGAGGTCCTGCCCGGCGAAGCGCGCCGACCCTGCGGTGATGCGGCACGGCGGCGTCGGAATGAGCTTTACCATCGACAGGTAGTGCACGCTTTTGCCACTGCCCGACTCGCCGACGACCGCAAGCGTTTCGCCTTCGCGCAACTGGTACGAGATGCCGTTGACCGCATGGACGGTGCCGCGGGCGCCGGTCAGGCGGACCGTGAGGTTGTCGACGTCGAGCAGGACGGGCACCGACATGGACATCACCTGTTCACGAGGCGAGGGTCGAAGTGATCGCGCAGCCAGTCGCCGACCAGGTTGACGCTCAGGACCGTCAGCAGGATGGCGAGGCCGGGAATCGTTGCGAGCCACCACGCCGACTCGAGGTAGGAGCGGCCGTCCGCCAGCATCCGGCCCCAGCTCGGGCTGGGCGGCTGCACGCCGAGACCGAGGAAGCTCAGCGCGGACTCGAGGATGATGACGCGCGCCAGCTCCAGCGTCCCCACGACCAGCACGGCTGTCATCACGTTGGGCAGCAGGTGTCGCAGCACGATGCGCGCCGACGACGCGCCGGCCGCACGTGCGGCGAGCACGAACTCGCGTTCGCGCAGCGACAACACTTCGCCGCGCACGATTCGCGCGTAGCGCACCCACGTCGTCAGCGCCAGAACCATGATCAGGTTAGGGAGGCTGGGGCCGAGTGCCGCGACGATAAGAATCGCGAGCAGCATCAGCGGGAACGACAGTTGCACGTCGGCAAGCCGCATCAGCACCCGGTCCACCCACTTGCCGTAATAGCCGGCGCACAGGCCGACCAGCACTCCCACGACGCCTCCGACGATCACCGCCAGCGCTGCCACCGCCAGCGTGACCCGGCTGCCGGCGATGAGGCGGCTCAAGATGTCGCGGCCGAGTTGATCCGTGCCGAACACGTGCGATCCCGGCGCCCCGAGCGACAACTCGGGCGCCGTCATTCGGTGGGCAAGATCCATCCTAACCGGGTCATAGGGCGCGATCCAGGGTCCCAGCAGCGCCATCAGGACGAACAGCAGCAGGAACACCCAGCCGAACATCGCCGACTTGCTGCGGGTGATTGCGATCAGGAAGTTCTTCACCGGCGATCTTCCCGTTCAGCGCACGATGCGGATGCGCGGATCGAGCATCCCGTATGTCAGGTCGACCACGAGGTTGATGACGACGTAGATGCATGCCACCAGCGTGACGCCCGCCTGCACCACCGGAAAGTCGTTGGACTGCACCGCCTGGATGATGGCGCGGCCGACGCCCGGCCACGCGAAGATGGTCTCGGTGATGACCGATCCGCCGAGAAGCTCTCCCGCCAGGATGCCGATCATCGTCACGACGGGGATCAGTGCATTGCGCATCACGTGGCGCAGGTAAACGATGCGCGGCTGCAGGCCCTTGGCCCATGCGGTGCGCACGTAGTCCTCCTGCAGAATCTCGACCATGCGGGACCGAAGGAGCCGAGTGATGCTCGCCGCAGTGAACGTCGCGAGCGTCAGCGTCGGCAGCACCAGATGCGACCAACTGCCGTAGCCGCCGGTGGGAAACCACCCGAGGTCGACGGCGAACAACATGATCAGCATCAGCCCGAGCCAGAACACGGGCGTGGCCTGGCCGAGGAGCGCCAGCACCATCGCGACGAACTCGATCATCGTCCCGCGATACTTGGCGGCGAGAAAGCCGGTGAGCCCGCCCAGCAGCACGCCCGCCACCAGCGCCGCGCTTGCCAGCTGCGCCGTCGCCGGCAGCCGCTCCAGCACGACGTTTATCGCGGGGCGAACCTGCTGGAACGACTGGCCGAAGTCGCCGCGAACGGCCGCACTCAGGAAGCTCACGTATTGCGTGAACAGCGGCTTGTCGAGACCCAGGGCGGTGCGCAGCTCGACCAGCTGCGCTTCGCTGGCGCCGGTCGGCAACAGCAGCAGCGCCGGGTCGCCGCCAAGCCGCGTAACGAAGAACACGATGGTGACGATCCCCCACACGGCGATCAGCGCCTCGACCAGCCGCGACAGAAGATAGCGCTTCACGCGAGTCGCCGCAGGTATCGGGTCAGCGCAGCCGCATGTCGGTGGCGCGAATCCACTCGTCGCCACGCGGCTTCCAGTCGATCCGATTCGAAAGCACGTAGGTGAACGGTTGCGCCCACAGGAACGCGACGGGCGCCTCACGGCACATCGTGTCGGTCGCCTGCTTGTACAGCGCCTGCCGCTTGGCCGGATCGACGGTGGCGCGCGCTTCCTTGATCAGCGCGCCGAACTGCGGGTCCGCCCAGTACGCGTACTCGTTGCCGGGTTCGAACAACGTCAGGAAACCGTCGGCGTCGAGCGTCGGCCAACCCTGGCCCATGTAGGCAAGCGTCCCGAGGTTGCCAAGCTTCCGGTATTTGTTGAGCCAGCTGCCGAATTCCATCTCGACGAGCTTGGTCTTGATACCGATGTCCTCCAGTTGCGCGGCGATCGCCTGCCCGATCTCCTGCGATTGCTGATAGCGGCCGAGCGGCACCTCGAACTCCAGCACCTGGCTCGGGTTGTAGCCCGACTGCGCGACCAGGCCGCGCGCCTTGGCGGGATCGTACGGATAGGCCTTGAGGTCGGCGTTGTAGCCAAAGTAGTCGGGTGTCAGCACCTGGCACTGGCTCGGCTTCGCGGTGTCCGCCAGCACGCTCTTGATGATCGCCTGCTTGTCGATCGCGTAGTTGATCGCCTGGCGAAGCTTGACGTTGTCCTTCAGCGGAGGCTTCATCGTGTTGAACTTCACGAACATCATCCTGGTGCCCGGCAGCCATGCGGCGCGCGCCTTGCCGCTCGCGTTGATGCGCGCGATTTCCGTCGGCAGGATGCCGGACGCCATGTCGACCTCGCCGGCCATGACGGCCGCCACGCGCGAGGCCTCCTCGGGAATCGGGCGGATGACCACGCGCTCGAACGTCGGCTTGTCGGCGCCCTGGTAGCTCTTCTTCGCCTCGAGGACGATCCGGTCGCCGCTGACGAACTGCTTCAGGTCGTACGGCCCGCTGCCCAGCGCAGCGCGAGACGGATTGTTCTCGCTCGCCCATTTCGGCGGCAGCAGGAAGAACATCGACATCTGGTCGATCAGCGCCGGATAGGGCTCCTTGGTGACGATCTGGAGCTTCGTCGGCGATACGACCCTGACCTCCTTGATGGGGTCGAACCACGCCTTGATGCGCGCGGCAGTTTTGGGGTCGAGCACGCGCTCGATGTTCCACTTGACCGCGGCGGCGTCGAGCTTCTCGCCGTTGGGGAACGTGATGCCCGGCACCAGATCGAATTCCCATGTCGTGTCGTTGACGGGCTTCCACGACTTCGCGACCACCGGCTTGATCTTCATGTCCGAGCCGCGGATCACCAGCGGTTGATACAGGTGGCTGATCACGCTGAGGTCGGTCTCCACGGTGGCGGTCTGGTGCGGATCGAGCGTGTTGATGTTCGCGGGCATCGCGATCACCAGCTCCTTCGGATTCGCCTGTGCCAGCGCCTGTCCGGCGGCCCAGGGTGCTGCGCCGACCGCCAGCATCATCGAAATCACGGCAGACATCCGGCCTATCGTTCGTACGCAATGTTTGATCATGTTCGGTCTCCTACTGACTTCAATGGAATGCCGCCGCGTGCGCTTTCTAGCCGCTCGGCGCGTGCGCCGGCACATTCTGCTTGCTGGCCCGGTCAGCCGTCGGATGCCAGCGACCGGTGTCGAGGAACGCGGCCAGCTGCCGCTGGTAGGGTTCGAGAACGAAGCCCCTTTCCTTGAGCCAGCGGTCGTTGTAGTAGGTGTCCAGGTAGCGCTCGCCGGAATCGCAGATCATGGAAACCATGCTGCAGCGGTGCCCCTGCGCATTGAGTTCCGCCGCGATCTGGAACGCGGCGTACATATTCGTTCCGGTCGAGCCACCGCACTTGCGGTTCAGGATGCCCTCCAGCACGCGCATCGTGGCGAACGACGCTGCATCGGGAACCGTCATCATCCGGTCGATCACCCCCGGAACAAACGACGGCTCCACACGCGGCCGACCGATCCCTTCGACGTTCGAACTGCGTGCGAGCGTGATGCCGGGGTCTCCAAATTCGTAGTACTCGCGGAACACCGAATGTTCGGGATCCGCGACGCAGAGCTTCGTCGCATGACACCGGTACCGGATGTAGCGCCCGATCGTGGCCGACGTGCCGCCGGTTCCCGCGCTCATGACGACCCAGGCGGGAACCGGGTACTCCTCGCGCTGCATCTGCGTGAAGATAGAGTCGGCGATGTTGTTGTTCCCGCGCCAGTCGGTCACGCGCTCCGCGTTGGTGAACTGGTCCATGTAATGGCCGCGGCGCTCGCGGGCGAGCCGGTGGGCTTCAGCGTAGATATCCTGCGAATCGACGAAATGGCAGGTGCCGCCGTAGAACGTGACCTGGTCGATCTTTTCCTGCGATGTGCCCTTCGGCATCACGGCAATGAAGGGCAGTCCCAGCAATCGCGCGAAGTAGGCTTCCGAGACGGCCGTGCTGCCCGACGACGCTTCGATGATCGGGGTGTCTTCGTGAATGAGCCCATTGCACAAGCCGAACAGGAACAGCGATCTCGCCAGCCTGTGCTTCAGGCTGCCCGTCGGATGCGTCGACTCGTCCTTCAGGTAGAACTGCACGCATTCGAGGCAGGGCAGATCCAGGCGAATCAGATGAGTGTCCGCGGTCCGATGGAAATCGGCCTCGATGATCTTGATCGCGGTGTTGGTCCACTGGCGCATCGCGTCTTCTCCGACTCCCTCATTGTCGAAACCGGACAGAGTCTACGATCATCGTTACGAAAAATGCACGCAAGTCATAACCGTGCAACGCGCAAATAATAGAAAAGAATTCTACGTTTTGTCGTCCTGGGAGTTCTTTGAACTTGTCATCGTCCCGCCCGTATCCGTTCGGGAGTGCCGGCCGACGAGCGCTGGAGCGGTGAATGCGGACCCCGCGGCCGTGGTCCGGTCGAAGCGCGCAACTTCGACCAGGCAGGTCTGGGCCGCCGTCGCCTGCGACAGCGACGACGAGGCGCGATCGGCCGTCAGCACGTTGGGATTGCCGTGACGCTCCAGCCCGCGGTCCGCGCCGTCCGCGGCGATGTCGAGCCATGCACCGGTCGACATGCGCGCAACCCCTGGCATCACGCCGTCGTCGATGACGACCGTGGCGAGGCAGGCGCCGCGGTCGTTGAACACACGCACGGTGTCGCCGGCGAGCAGCCTGCGCGCAAGCGCATCGACCGGGCTCAGGCGCAGCGGCTCGCGTCCGTCGAGCTTGGCGTTGCGGCTGTGTTCGGAATGGTCGAGCTGGCTGTGCAACTTCGCGCGCGGTTGATCGGACAGCAGGTGCAGCGGAAAGCGTTGCGCGCGCGGACTTCCGAGCCATTCGGCAGGCTCCAGCCATACCGGATGGCCGGGGCAGTCGGCATAGCCGAACCCGGCGATACGCGGCGAGACGATCTCGATCTTGCCCGAATCGGTTCCGAGTGGCACTGCCGCCGGATCCTGGCGGAATCTCTCCAGCATCACAACCGGTTGTGCGTCATCGTCGAGATCGACCAGCCCGCGCTCCCAGAACTGGTCGAACCCAGGCAGCCGAATGCCGACCCGCGCGGCGCTCGGCACACATTGATCGTACAGGTGGCGAATCCATTCGATTGCGCTCCGGTTCTCGGTGAACGCGGTCCCCGCACCGAGCCGCTCCGCGATCGCCGCGAATATCGTGTAGTCGTCGCGTGCTTCTCCCCGGGGCGCGATGACCTGCTTCATCGCCACCATGTAGCGCTCGCGCCCGGCATATCCGACGTCGTCGCGCTCGAGCGTGGTCGTCGCGGGAAGCACGATATCGGCCATCTTCGCGTGGGCGTTCCAGAATTGCTCGTGGACGATCACCGTGTCGGGGCGTTGCCATGCTTCGGTCAGCCGATGAAGATCCTGGTGGTGGTGGAAGGGATTGCCGCCCGCCCAGTAGATCAGCTTCACCTCCGGATAGCGCAGCGTCTGGCCGTCATAGGCGAAGGGTTCGCCGGGATGCAGCAGCATGTCGGCGATGCGCGCGACCGGTATGAACTCGGCGACCGCATTGCGGCCTTGCGGTAGCGTTGGTCCGGCAAAACGGATGTGCGCACTGCCGATGGAATTGACGGCGCCGTAACCGAGTCCGAACCCGCCTCCGGGCAGGCCGATCTGGCCGAGCATCGCAGCCACCGTCAATACCGTCCAGAAGGGCTGTTCGCCGTGATGCGCGCGCTGGAGCGACCATGCGGCGTTGAGCATCGTGCGCGCCGATGCCATCTCCCGCGCGAGGCGTGCGATCCGCTCGGCGGGAACTCCGGTGATTGAGGCTGCCCACGCCGCGTCCTTCGGCAAGCGGTCGTCCGCGCCCGTCAGGTAGCGCGCGAACGTCGCGAAGCCGACGCAATAGCGATCAAGGAATCCGGTGTCATGCCGATTCTCGGTCAGCAGCGTGTGGGCCAGGGCGAGCAGCAAAGCGGCGTCGGTGTTGGGGCGAATGGGAATCCATTCGCATCCGGGCACCTCGAGGTCGGATCGGTACGGACTGACGTTGATGAAGCGGACGCCACGCCTCGCCATGGCTTCCAGCATCGGCCGGACCGTGTGCCGCCCAGGGCCGCCCGCGGTGATCTGCGCGTTCTTGAGCGGCACGCCGCCGAGCGCGACGAACAGCTGCGTGTGGTCGACGAGCACCGACCACGACGTATGCGTCGCCATCAGTTCTTCCATCGGCGCCACGATGTGGCGCATCAGGACGCGCGCCGCGCCGAGGCTGTAGGTGTCGACGCTGCGCGTATAGCCGCCGAGCGTGTTGAGGAAACGATGGATCTGGCTCAGCGCATGGTGGAAGCGACCGGAGCTCGCCCAGCCGTAAGATCCTCCGAATAGCGCGCGGTTGCCATGACGATCGATGACGCGTCGCAATTCCGCCGCGGCGAGGTCAACGGCTTCGTCCCACGTGAGCTCGACGAATTCGTCGCGTCCGCGTCGCCCCGCCGCAGCGCCCGGACCGTTTTCGAGCCAGCCGCGCCGTACGGCCGGGCGGGCAATGCGTAACGGGCTGCATGCCGCGTCCAGCATGTGCAAGCCGATCGGCGATGGGTCCGGATCCTCGGGAAGCGGACGCAGCGCGACCTTGTCGCCCGAGCGGTCGACCTCGTAGACCCCCCAGTGAGCCGCGGTGTACCCGGTCACGATCAATGCCCCACGCAGTTTCGGCAAATGGATGCTAGACTCTGTCGGTGAGAATTTGATCGCATATTCTTCTTCCAATCTTCTGAAATGAAGAATATTGATCTACGGAATTCAATATGGACAAAGTCAACCGCGAGATCCTGACGATACTCCAGCAGGACGCCACCGTCCCGATCGCCGAAATCGCCGAGCGCGTCCATCTTTCGCAGACGCCCTGCTGGAAGCGAATCCAGAAGCTGAAGGACGAGGGGATCATCCGGCAGCAGGTTGTCCTCTGCGATCCGCAGAAGCTGGGATTCGGCACCACGGTGTTCGTGGGCGTCCGCACCAATCAGCACAACGAAAGATGGCTGCGGCAGTTCGCCCAAGCGGTCGCCGATATTCCGGAAATCGTCGAGGCCTATCGGATGAGCGGCGACGTCGACTACCTGCTGCGCATCGTCGTTCCGGATATACACGGGTACGACGGCGTCTACAAGCGGCTCATCAAGGCGGTGGAACTGGTGGACGTGAGTTCGAGTTTTGCCATGGAGCAGATCAAGTATTCGACCGCGATTCCCGTGACCGCGTGAAGCGACGAGCTCGCGGTCGAGCAAACCCCGATGCAATAATCGCCGCCATGAACTCGATCCGCCGCTGGCCACGATTGCTGTCGCCGTGCATTGCCTTTCTGGGCACCTTGACGCCGGCTGCCGCCGCCGACTGGAAGCTCGACTGCCCGCGCGAGCTCCCGACCGCGCAGGTCGTCTCCGGCGAGGTTCCCGACGGCTGGTCCGCCGTCGCGCGCACGACCAGCGCGATCCGCGACGCCGCGCCGGGCGCGCCGGTGATCGCAACGTCGCCGCCGGTCTCGATCAGCGTCTTCGACGGCCCGCCGTCGGAGATGGCCGACCTCGTGCCCGACAACCCGAACGCGAAAGTGCAGCGCTGGACGTTCGGCAGGAAGCGCACGCGCGACGTCTACATCGTCTGCAACTACGCCGACACGCGGATCAAGCTCGCGCGCAAGGCGCCCGCCGAGGTGACGTCCTGTGCGACGAGCACGCCGTCGGGCGCGATCACCGGCGTCGTCTGCAAATAGCGGCCCGCTGAATCCGGGCGGGCGCCTGGCCGCATCCAACCGGCGATCCCCAACGCCGGAGGCGACCATGGCCATCACGTCACGACTGCAGTCCCGCACCGCGCTCGTCATCGCGGCGATGTGCGCGATCCTTTCCGCCGGCGCGCAGGCGGCCGGCAATGCCCGGACCGAAACGCGTGCCGCCACCGGCTTCAACGGCATCGCGCTGGGCGTCCCGGCCGACGTCGAACTGCGGCAGGGGACGACCGAAGGCGTGTCGATCACCGCGGACGCGGACGTGCTCGCCCGCATCGAAACCGTCGTCGAAGGCGGCACGCTGCGAATCCGCTGGGCGAAAGGGTGGGCCGACGCGCCGCGCACGGGCACGATCGCGATCGTCGTCGACGCGCGCGGCATCGGGAACCTGAGCGTGGGCGGCACCGGCCGCATTCACGCCGAACGACTGGCGACCCGGAATCTGCGCGCCGACATCGGCGGCGCCGGCCAGGTCGCGATCGACGCCCTCGACGCCGCGACCGTGGGCGTGTCGATCGGCGGCAGCGGCACGGCGAAACTCGCGGGCCGCGCCGAGACGTTCAACGTCAGCGTGGCCGGCTCCGGCGAACTCGTCGCCGGCCGGCTCGCGACGCGCGATGCCCACGTCTCGGTGACCGGGTCGAGCACGGCCGCCGTGCGGGCGAGCGACACGCTGAGCGCGTCGGTCGTCGGCTCGGCCACCGTCCGCTACTACGGATCGCCGAAGGTCAGCCGCTCGGTCGTCGGCACGGGGCGCGTGATCGCCGCCGCCGACGCGACCTGACGCTCGTCAGCTCCAGCGCGCCGCCAGCAGGTCGCCGGCGCGGTCCGCGACCGCCATGATCGTGCCGACCGGATGCGCGGCGACCTGCGTGGGCAGCAGCGACGCGTCGACGACCGCGACGTTGCGCGTGCCGCGCAGGATCAGCGTCGCGGGATCGACGCCGCCGGCGTCGCCGGCGAGGCGGACCGTGCCGCCGAAGTGGTTGGCGGTGAGCCGGCTGTAGTAGATGCCGTCGACCGGCGACGGCGACGTCACGTACGTGCGCACGTCGGCGAGCACGTTCGGCTTCAGGTGGGGATGGCTGGCGCTGCCCGGTCCGAACACGATCTTCAGCGCCGGGTTCTGCGCGAACAGCTGGATCATGTCGAACACGCCCTTCGCCATCAGCGCGATGTCGGCGGCGCCGTTTGCGGACTCTGGCATGTAGATCGACGGATAGACGACGTTGCCCGTCGCGTCGAGCGACAGCACGCCGCGCGCGACGGGGTCGAGCAGCATGACGAAGGCGGACAGCGTGCGCGGGCCCCAGTACGGACCGCCGGGCGCACCCGCGCCGTTCGGGTTGACGAAGACCTCGACGTTCGGGATGTCGGCGCCGTCGCGCACGTTGAGGATCGACACCGGCTGGTACTGCGCGTACGGTCCGCCGCCGTTGGCGAGATAGTGCGCGAGGTCGGTCGCGTTGCCCGCGTAGTCGCCGTAGTCGTACGACGCGTACGGCACCGGGCCGCTGTACTCGTACGCGACCATCGAGATCACGTGGTCGAACACGCCGACGCCCACGCGCGGGTTGTCGATCGCGAACGGCGGGCGCGACTGCCCGGGAAAGATCTCGGCCTCGCGGCCGCGCGGGCCGACGCCGCTCAATAGCAACAGCCGCGGCGTCGCGAGCGCGCCGGCGGCCATCACGAGCATTCCTCCGCTGCGCAATCGCGCGACGCCGGGCACGCCGGGCTGCGACTGGTCGACGCCGTCGCGCTTCGCGTAGCGCACGGCCGTGGCGCTGCCGGACGCGTCGAATTCGATCAGGTTCGCCTTCGCATACGACAGGATCTCGAGTCCGGGCAGCGGCACGCCGCCCGGGTTCACTTCGGCGAAGTAGCCGGTGAGCGGGCCGGCACGCCTGCCGCCGCTGGCCGCCACATACGGGCGGCTGTAGGCGCCGGTCTCGGCGAACGGGCGGCTGGTGTCCGTCTGCGTCCATCCCGCCTGCGCGTAGAGCGGGTGGACGATGTTCGCCGGCCCCGCGTTCTGCGCGACGCCGTCGGTCGACGGCGTGCGGGTGACGGGCATCCGCTGGCGCACGCGCTCGAAATGCGGCGCCATGTCCGACCAGTGCCAGCCGACGGGCCAGCGGCGGTCGAACACGGCCGGCGGATTGGTCTGGAACAGCATGCCGTTGAACACGCTGTTGCCGCCCAACCCGATGCCCTGGTATGCGAAGGCGGTTTCCGTCAGCTGATACGCGTTGCCGAACGGCGTGAACGCCATCTGCGAGTACTCGCCGGGGACGTCGAACATCGTCAGGTCGCGCCGCGCCGCAGGCATCCACGGCGGAAACGCCGTGCCGCCGGTCGCGGCCAGCGTCGGGCCGCCGGCCTCGACGATCAGGATGCGCTTCTTCCCGCCGCTCGCCTGCTGCAGCTTGGTCGCGACGATGGCGCCTGCGGTGCCGCCGCCGACGATGATCGCGTCGTAGACGCCGGTCGGGTCGTAGGCGTCCTCGCCCCAGCACCCGGCCACCAGCGGGCCGCCGACGCCGACGGCCAGTCCGGCGCGGCCGGTGCGAACAAGGAAATCGCGACGCGTGGACCTGGACATGCGGGGCTGCCTGGTCGGGAAGGACAGCCGCAGTATTGGCACCCGGTCCGTCCGGGTCAATCGCAGGCTTGCCCTGTTGATCGAGGCCAAACCTGCTGCGGCGCGGCAAAAGCTAGAATAGCCGGCTTGAGGGTCCCGATCGGGATCCGCGACGAGGTGGACCTTGGCCGATTCCGACCCGGAAGGCTTTCCGCGCGTGACGCTCGCCGACTGGCAGCGCGCGGCTGCGAAAAGCGCGCCCGGCGGCAGCCTCGACGCGCTCGTATGGCACACACCCGACGGCATCGACGTCAAGCCGCTGTACACGGCGGCGGATCTTGCGGGACTTGCCTACGCCGACACGCTGCCCGGCTTCGCGCCGTTCGTGCGCGGCCCGCAGCCGACGATGTACGCGGTGCGCCCGTGGACGATCCGCCAGTACGCGGGCTTCTCGACGGCCGAGGAATCCAACGCGTTCTACCGGCGCAACCTGGCGGGCGGCGGGCAGGGCGTGTCGGTCGCGTTCGACCTCGCTACGCATCGCGGCTACGACTCCGACCATCCGCGGGTCGTCGGCGACGTCGGCAAGGCCGGTGTCGCGATCGACTCGGTCGAGGACATGAAGATCCTGTTCGACGGCATCCCGCTCGACCGCGTGTCGGTGTCGATGACGATGAACGGCGCCGTGCTGCCGGTGCTCGCCGGCTACGTCGTCGCCGCCGAGGAACAGGGGGTGGGCCAGGACCGGCTTTCGGGAACGATCCAGAACGACATCCTGAAGGAGTTCATGGTCCGCAACACGTACATCTATCCGCCGGACCCGTCGATGCGGATCGTCGCCGACATCATCGAGTACACGGCGACGCACATGCCGAAGTTCAACTCGATCTCGATCTCCGGCTACCACATCCAGGAAGCGGGCGCGCACCAGGCGCTGGAACTCGCGTTCACGCTGGCCGACGGCCGCGAGTACGTGCGCGTGGCGCTGGCGCGCGGCATGGACGTCGACGGGTTCGCGGGACGGCTGTCGTTCTTCTTCGGCATCGGCATGAACTTCTACCTGGAGATCGCCAAGCTGCGCGCGGCACGCCTGCTGTGGTGGAAGATCATGAAGTCGTTCGGCCCCAAGAGCCCGAAGTCGCTGATGCTGCGCACGCATTGCCAGACGTCCGGCTGGTCGCTGACCGAGCAGGACCCGTACAACAACGTCGTGCGCACGACGATCGAAGCGATGGCCGCCGTCTTCGGCGGCACGCAGTCGCTGCACACGAACTCGTTCGACGAGGCGGTGGCGCTGCCGACCGACTTCTCGGCGCGCATCGCGCGCAACACGCAGGTGCTGCTGCAGGAGGAAACGCACATCTGCAGCGTGATCGACCCGTGGGCCGGGTCGTACCTGATGGAGAAGCTGACGCAGGACATGGCCGACCGCGCGTGGGCGATCCTCGAGGAGGTCGAGGCGATGGGCGGCATGACCCGCGCGGTGGAATCCGGCTGGGCGAAGCTCAAGATCGAGGCGGCCGCCGCGGAGAAGCAGGCGCGCATCGACAGCGGCCACGACACGATCGTGGGCGTGAACAAGTTCAAGCTCGAGCACGAGGAGCCCATCCCCGTGCGCGACATCGACAACACGGCGGTGCGCGATTCGCAGATCCGGCGGCTGACCGAGACGAAGGCGAAGCGCGACCCGGCGGCGGTCGAGCGCGCGCTCGCCGCGATGACGCAGGCCGCGCGCTCGGGGCAGGGCAACCTGCTCGAGCTGGCGATCGTCGCCGTGCGCGCGCGCAGCACGGTCGGCGAGATCTCCAGCGCGCTCGAGGACGTGTGGGGCCGGCATCGCGCGACGACGCAGCGCGTGTCGGGCGTTTACGGCGCGCAGTTCGCGGAGGACGGCATGTGGGAGACGTTGAAATCCGACATCGACGCGTTCGCCGCCGAGGAAGGACGCCGGCCGCGGATCATGGTGGCGAAGCTGGGGCAGGACGGCCACGATCGCGGCGCCAAGGTGGTCGCCACCGCGTTCGCCGACCTGGGCTTCGACGTCGACATCGGCCCGCTGTTCCAGACGCCGGAGGAAGCGGCGCGGCAGGCGGTCGAGAACGACGTGCACGCGATCGGCGTCTCCACGCTCGCCGCCGGCCACAAGACGCTGGTGCCGGCGCTGATCGACGCGTTGCGGCGCGAGGGCGCGCACGACGTCGTCGTGTTCGTCGGCGGCGTGGTGCCGCCGCAGGACTATCCGATGCTGCACGCCGCGGGCGTGGCCGGCATCTACGGCCCGGGCACGGCCATCCTGGTCTGCGCGGCCGACGTGCTCGCCAAGATCCGCGCCGCGCGCGTGCAAGCCGTCAAGACCGCCGTCAAGACATGAGCCCGCCGGGTCGCCCCAGGGGCGAATACCGGAGTGCGCAGCACGAAGGTAGTCCGGTACCCGCGCGCGCAGAGCCCGCGGCGCGCGAGCCGGCGCCGGACCCGCAGGAATGCGCGCGGATTGCGCAGGGTGTGCGCGCCGGCGACCGCCGGACGCTCGCCAAGGCGATCACGCTCGCCGAATCCACGCGCGACGACCACCAGGCGCTCGCGCGCGCTGTGATGGCGGAGGTGCTGCCCGAGACCGGACGCGCGCTGCGGATGGGGATCACCGGAGCGCCCGGCGTGGGCAAGTCGACGCTGATCGAGGCGCTCGGCCTGCACCTGGTCGCGGAGGGACATCGCGTCGCCGTGCTCGCCGTCGACCCGTCGAGCTCGGTCAGCGGCGGCTCCGTGCTGGGCGACAAGACGCGGATGGAGGAGCTGGCGCGGCACGGGCAGGCGTTCATCCGCCCGTCGCCGGCGAGCGGCGCGCTGGGCGGCGTGGCCGCGCACACGCGCGAGGCGATCCTGTTCGTCGAAGCGGCCGGATACGACATCGTGATCGTCGAGACCGTCGGCGTGGGCCAGAGCGAGACCGACGTCGCGAACCTGACCGACGTGTTCGTGCTGATCCAGCAGCCGAATGCGGGCGACGACCTGCAGGCGATGAAGCGCGGCATCGTGGAGATGGCCGACGTGATCGTCTACAACAAGCTCGACCTCGACCGCGCGGCCGCCGACCGCGCGATGGCGCAGATGTCGGGCGCGCTGACGCTGCTGCGGCCGGCGTCGATCCACTGGAAGCCGCCGGTGCTCGGCGTGAGCGCGCTGAAGCGGGACGGCATCGCCGCGTTCTGGAACGAGATCGTCCGCTGCCGGGACACGCTGGCCGCGGCCGGCGAGCTCGCCGCAAAGCGCAGGCGGCAGGCGCTCGCGTGGATGTGGCACCTGATCGACGCGTCGCTGCGCGACCGGTTCCGCCGCAACCGCGCGGTGCGCGCGCATCTGGACGGCGTGCTCGCGGCGGTCGCGGCCGGCACGCTGACGCCGACGGCGGCGGCCGCGCAACTGATCTCGGAATCGCAAGGGAGGTAACGACCGTGCAAGACATCATCCGGCAGCTCGACGCCAAGCGCGCGCTCGCGCGACTGGGCGGCGGCGAGAAGCGCATCGCGTCGCAGCACGCGAAGGGCAAGCTCACCGCGCGCGAGCGCCTCGAGCTCCTGCTCGACGAGGGCTCGTTCGAGGAATGGGACATGTTCGTCGAGCACCGCTGCCACGACTTCGGCATGGACCGCGAAACGGTGCCCGGCGACGGCGTGGTGACCGGCTACGGCATGATCAACGGCCGGCTGGTGTTCGTGTTCTCGCAGGACTTCACCGTGTTCGGCGGGTCGCTGTCGGAGGCGCACGCCGAGAAGATCTGCAAGGTGATGGACCACGCGATGAAGGCCGGCGCGCCGGTGATCGGCCTCAACGACTCCGGCGGCGCGCGCATCCAGGAAGGCGTGGCGTCGCTCGGCGGCTACGCCGAGGTGTTCCAGCGCAACGTGCTGGCGTCCGGCGTGATCCCGCAGATCTCGCTGATCATGGGGCCGTGCGCGGGCGGCGCCGTGTACTCGCCGGCGATGACCGACTTCATCTTCATGGTCAAGGATTCGTCGTACATGTTCGTGACCGGGCCCGAGGTGGTGAAGACGGTGACGCACGAGGAGGTGACCGCCGAGGAGCTGGGCGGTGCCGTCACGCACACGACGCGCTCGGGTGTGGCCGACCTGGCGTTCGACACCGACGTCGACGCGCTGCTGATGCTGCGCCGGTTCTTCAACTACCTGCCGCTCAACAACCGCGACCGGCCGCCGATGCGGCCGAACCAGGACCCCACCGACCGGCTCGAGATGTCGCTCGACACGCTGGTGCCGGACAACCCGAACAAGCCGTACGACATGAAGGAGCTGATCTACAAGACCGTCGACGACGGCGAGTTCTTCGAGCTGCAGCCGGACGGCGCGCGCAACATCGTGATCGGGTTCGGCCGCATGGAGGGCGCGCCGGTCGGCATCGTCGCCAACCAGCCGCTGGTGCTCGCCGGGTGCCTCGACATCAGGAGCGCGATCAAGGCCGCGCGCTTCGTCCGCTTCTGCGACGCGTTCGGCATCCCGATCGTCACGTTCGTCGACGTGCCCGGCTTCATGCCCGGCACGGCGCAGGAATACGGCGGCATCATCAAGCACGGCGCGAAGCTGCTTTACGCATATGCCGAGTGCACGGTGCCGAAGGTGACGGTGATCACGCGCAAGGCGTATGGCGGCGCGTACGACGTCATGAGCAGCAAGCACCTGCGCGGCGACGTCAACTTCGCGTGGCCGTCGGCGGAAATCGCCGTGATGGGGCCGAAGGGCGCGGTCGAGATCATCTTCCGCGACGAGAAGAACGATCCGCAAAAGATCAGCGCGCGCGAGCAGGAATACCGCGAGAAGTTCGCCAACCCGTTCATCGCCGGCCGACGCGGCTACATCGACGACGTGATCATGCCGCACGAGACGCGCAAGCGCATCTGCCGCAGCCTGGCGATGCTGCGCGACAAGAAACTCGACAACCCGTGGCGCAAGCACGGCAACATTCCCCTCTAGGCGCCGGGACGAGCCCATGTTCAAGAAGATCCTGATCGCCAACCGCGGCGAGATCGCCTGCCGCGTCATCAAGACCGCGCGGAAGATGGGGATCGCGACGGTCGCCGTCTACTCGGAAGCGGACCGCGACGCGCGCCACGTCGAGCTCGCCGACGAAGCCGTGTGCATCGGCGCGCCGCCGTCGCGCGACTCGTACCTGCGCGGCGACCGCATCATCGCCGCGTGCAAGGAGACCGGCGCGCAGGCCGTCCACCCCGGCTACGGCTTCCTGTCGGAGAACGAGTCGTTCGCCCGCGAACTGGAGGAGGCGGGCATCGTCTTCATCGGGCCGAAGCACGCGTCGATCGCCGCGATGGGCGACAAGATCGCGTCGAAGAAGCTCGCCATAGGCGCCAAGGTCTCGACGATCCCCGGCTACACCGACGTGATCGCCGACGCGGACCAGGCGGTGAAGATCGCGAAGGACGTCGGCTATCCGGTGATGATCAAGGCGTCCGCCGGCGGCGGCGGCAAGGGCCTGCGCGTCGCGCACAACGACCGCGAGGCGCGCGAGGGCTTCTCCGCCTGCCAGTCGGAAGCGAAGACGAGCTTCGGCGACGACCGGATCTTCATCGAGAAATACATCGAGGAGCCGCGGCACATCGAGATCCAGGTGCTGGGCGACGCGCACGGCAATCTGGTCTACCTGTGGGAGCGCGAGTGCTCGATCCAGCGCCGCCACCAGAAGGTGATCGAGGAGGCGCCGAGCCCGTTCCTCGACGAAGCGACGCGGCGCGCGATGGGCGAGCAGGCGGTCGCGCTGGCGCGCGCGGTGAACTACCAGTCGGCCGGCACCGTCGAGTTCGTCGTCGGGCGCGACCGCGGCTTCTACTTCCTCGAGATGAACACGCGGCTGCAGGTCGAGCACCCGGTGACGGAGATGATCACCGGGCTCGACGTCGTCGAGTGGATGATCCGCGTGGCGGCCGGCGAGAAGCTGGGATTCGGGCAGGCCGACGTGAAGCGCGACGGCTGGGCGATCGAGTGCCGGATCAACGCCGAGGATCCGCTGCGCGGCTTCCTGCCGTCGGTGGGGCGCCTCGTCCGCTATCGTCCGCCCGACGAGGTGCCCGGAAGCGTCCGCGTGGACACCGGCGTGTACGAAGGCGGCGAGATCCCGATGTACTACGACTCGATGATCGCCAAGCTGGTCGTGCACGCCCCGGGGCGCGCCGAGGCGATCGCGAAGATGACCGAGGCGCTCAACGCGTTCGTCATCCGCGGCATCGCGTCGAACATCGTGTTCCAGTCGGCGCTGTTGCGCCATCCGCGGTTCGCGAAGGGCGCGCTGACGACGGCGTTCATCGCCGAGGAATATCCGCAGGGCTTCCACAGCGACGACGTGCCGCCGGAGAACCCGGCGTTCCTCGCGGCCGTGGCGGCGTCCGTGCACCGCGCATACCGCGCCCGCGCCGCCGGCATCGTCGGCCAGGTGCCCGGCCACGGGATCCACATCGGCGAGGAATTCGTCGTGCTCGCCGGCGGCGACGAGTTCGCCGTCCACGCGCATTCCGTCGACGGCGGCTGCGACGTGCGCATCGGCGACGACGACTTCGCGATCCGCCACGCGTGGCGGTTCGGCGAGATCCTGATGCGCGGCACCTGCAACGGCACGCCGTTCGCCGTGCAGGTCGAGCGGCCGGGCCTCAAGTACCGGCTGACGCACCTCGGCACGCAGCTCGACGTCACCGTGCTGCCGCGGCGCGCCGCCGAACTGCTGAAGCTGATGCCGCACAAGGCGCCGCCCGACACGTCGCGGTTCCTGCTGTCGCCGATGCCCGGGCTGCTCGCCGAGGTCGCCGTGAAGGCCGGCCAGGAGATCAAGGCCGGCGAGCGGCTGGTGGTCATCGAGGCGATGAAGATGCAGAACGTCATCCTGGCCGAGCGCGACGCCGTTGTCGAAGAGCTGCTCGCGCGCGAGGGCGAGAGCCTTGCCGTCGACCAGCCGGTGCTGCGGTTCCGAAAATGACGCGGCCGTTCCGCATCCTGGGCGTCCAGCAAATCGCCGTCGGCAGCACCAGCAAGGTGCGGCTGCGCCGGCTGTGGGTCGACTGCCTCGGGCTCTCCGTCGAAGGGCATTTCCGCAGCGAGCGGGAGAACGTCGACGAGGACATCGCGGTGGCGGGCCGGGGCCTCGCGCGCTGCGAGGTCGACCTGATGGAGCCGATCGACGCGGCCGCGAAGCCCGCCGTGCACGATCCGCCGCTCAATCACATCGGCCTGTGGGTCGACGACCTGCCGGCTGCGGTCGCGTGGCTGACCGCGCAGGGCGTGCGATTCGCGCCGGGCGGAATCCGCAAGGGCGCCGCCGGCCACGACATCACGTTCATCCACCCGAAGGGCAACGAAGCGTCCCCGATCGGGGGCGAGGGGGTCCTGATCGAATTGGTGCAGGCGCCGCCCGACGTCGTCGCCGGTTCGGTTTGACGAAGCCGGCGATCGACGCGGCGGCGCCGCGGTATGGGATAATCGCTGCCCTCCGGTCCCGCGCCCCACGCGGCGCCGGCCCTTCGCACTTCCTGTGGCATCGATGCGGTTTTTCTTCAAAGCCCTCACCTACATCCCGCTGCCGATCCTGTACGGCATCGGCTATTGCGCCTATTTCATCCTGTACCACGTCATGCGCTGGCGGCGCGACCGCGCCGAGCGCGACGTAGCGAACGCATTCCCCGAGAAGAGCGCGCACGAGCGTTCGGAAATCGTGCGCCGCTGCTACCGCAACCTCGCGGACACGATCGTCGAGGCGTTCTGGGGCTTCGGCGCGAGCACCGAGGCCATCAAGGCGCGCGTGACGTTCGAGGACCGCGAGCTGATCGACCGCGCGATCGCGCGCCGGCAGACCATCCTGTTGCTCGCCGCGCACCACGGCAACTGGGAGTGGCTGCTGCTGGCGGCCGGCGCGAGCTTCGCGATCCCGATCGACGTCGTCTACCAGCCGCAGCGGTTGCCCGGGCTCGACGAATTCCTGCGTGACGCGCGCTGCCGGTTCGGCGGCAAGCTGATCCCGCGCAGCGAGTTCGTCTACGAGCTTCTAAGCCACGCCGGCGAGCCCCGCGCGTACGCACTGATCGCCGATCAGACGCCGCGCAAGAAGGACCCGAAGTACTGGACGCGCTTCCTGCGCCAGGACACGGCGTTCTTCCTGGGCGCCGACAAGATCGCGAAGTTCCTGGAGTCGCCGGTCTATTTCGTGTCGATGCGCCGCGTGCGCCGCGGCCACTACGTGGTGCGGCTCGACGTGCTCGCCGAGCCGCCGTACGAAAACATGGACGACGCGATCATCGTCGAGCGCTACGCGCGCTGCCTCGAGCAGGCGATCATCGACAATCCGGCCGACTGGCTTTGGCTGCAGAAGAAGTGGAAGTACGCGAAGCCCGCGCCCGGCGAAGACACGTATTCCGAAGCCGTCCCGGCCCGCGTCCGGACCTAGCGGTCACTGCCCATGCCACAGCGCAACGGTGGCGAGAAATCCTCCCGGGACGTCGACCGCGTGGAGGCGCCACCGCGCCGGTTCGTACGGCGGCGGCCCGCCGACGAGCCGCAGCGGCCCGGCGTCGACGTCCATGCGCCGAAACGGCGCGGACAGCGCGTCGCCGGTCG
Organism: Burkholderiales bacterium; assembly: GCA_046347755.1. GTDB lineage: Bacteria > Pseudomonadota > Gammaproteobacteria > Burkholderiales > Casimicrobiaceae > VBCG01. The sequence continues at coordinate 1,235,692 of JAXMFM010000003.1, forward strand.
CCTTGCTCATCGCCTCCTTGCACGTCCACAGCCGCAGCAGCGCGCGCCGGCGCGCGTCGTCGCCGAGCGCGCGCAGTTCGTCCTGCTCGCGCGGCGACATGAACTTGCGCGCGACGCCGTCGACGTTGAGCGCGCGGCCGCCGTGCTCGATGTCCACGCCGATCCGCTGCCCGTGCGCGACGCCGACCAGCGCGACGCCGAGCGTGTGCGAGACGTTGAAGTCGAGTCCTGCGGCATCGGGCGTGTAGGGCCGCCCGCGGACGCCGCGCTCGATCGCCACGGCGGCCGGCGCCATGCCGAGCTTCGCCCCGAGCACGATGCGCAGCGACGCGCGGCCGGCGACGTAGCGGTCGCGCAGTTCGGTTCGGCCGAAGCGCGCGGCGCGCGCGTGTTCCGCCGGCGACAGCAGCGCCGCGAGTTCGCGGATCTCCCCGTCGCCGCGCGCGAGCCCGCACAGCCAGACGTCGACGCCGGCGGCCGGCGAAGGCAGCGCCGCCGGCGCGCCGGCGGCCGCGACGTCGTCCGGACCCTGCGGATTCATCGCGGCTGACCGGTCATGACGCGCATCATCGCCGGCGAGCGCAGTCGCTTTCCCGACATCCTGGGCTTCGTCCTCGGTCGCATGTCGCGCTGGCCGCGTCGCGTGCTCGACGGGTTCGGATTCTTCGCCTATTTCGTCGTGTTCCGGGTGCTGCGCTGGCGGCGCCGCCTCGCCGCCGCCAACATCGCCAACGCGTTCCCCGAGAAGTCCGCCGCGGAGCGCGACGCGATCCTGCAGCAATCGTACCGCAATCTCGGCCGGTTCCTGGCCGAGACGCTGTGGGGATTCAGCGCGAGCGCCGACGCGCTCGCCGCGCGCGTGCGCATCGTCAACCCCGAGCTCATCACCCGCTTCACCGCGAACGGCCAGTCGGTCGTGCTGCTCGCCGCGCACTTCTGCAACTGGGAGTGGCTGCTGCTGACGGCGGGCATCGTGCTGAAGGTGCCGATCGACGCCGTCTACAAGCCGCAGCGGGTCGCCGGCATCGACGAATTCCTGCGCGCGCGGCGCTCGCGCTTCGGCGGCAACCCGATTCCGCACCAGAGCTTCATGTTCGAGGTGATGAAGCGCCGCAAGGACGTCCGCGCGTACGCGCTGGTGGCCGACCACACGCCCAAGCACGACGAGGAAAAGCACTGGACCCGCTTCCTCAACCAGGACACGGCGTTCTTCGTGGGCGCCGACAAGATCGCCCGGATCCTGAAGGCGCCCGTCATCTTCGTCGCGATGCGCCGCGACGCGCCCGACCACTACAGCGTCGAGCTGAAGCTGCTGGCCGAGCCGCCGTACGACCGCGAATCGGGCCCCGAGATCGTCGAGCGCTACGCGCGGATGCTGGAGGACGAGATCCGCCGCAGCCCCGCGGACTGGCTCTGGCTGCACCGGAAGTGGAAGTATCGCAAGCCGCTTTATGCCTGACGTAAGCAAATTGCGTCACCCGCAGGCGCTGCGCGCCCCGCGGCGCAATTTGCTTCCGGTGAAGTCAGCGCGGAAAGCTTCGGGCGGCCGGGCGCTTTCCGCGTAGCAAATTCTACGAAGCGCGCCGATCGAACGCCGCTTCGCGGCCCGCTCGGTAGCGCGCGTATGCGAATTGACAGCCTTCGATCCACGCAATCGACCGGCGGGGCATTCAGCGCGCATACGCGCGCTACCGATCGGCCGCGCAGCGGCTACGAGGGGCGCGCTTCGTTGATTTTTCTGCACGAAAGGCGCCCGGCCGCCCGAAGCCTTTCGTGCTGACTGACCCGGAAGCAAATTGCGCGGCGGGCCGCGTTAGCGGCTGCCGGTGACGCAATTTGCTTACGCGCGGACTTCCGCCTGCCGCTGCGCGAGGAACGCCGCCATCGCGCGCACCGTCGGGTACTCGAAGAAGTCGGTGACCTCGAGATAGCCGGGGTAGGTCGCCTCGACTTTTTCGTAGATCTGCGCGAGCGTCAGCGACCCGGTGCCCAGCTCGAACAGGTTGTCGTCCGGCGTCAGCGTGTGGTTCGGCAGCGCGGCCTGACAGATGCCGAGAAGCGTCTGCTCCAGGTCGCTGGTCGCGGCCGCCATCGGCGAGGCGACGGTGGCGTCGTGCCGCGCGAGCTCCGCGATCACGCCGGCGAACTTGCCGTCGTCGTAGTCGCGGGCGAGCGCGAAGCGCTGAATCTTGCCGCTGGTCGTCTTCGGAAACTGGCGGACCGGCAGCACGGCGGCGACCGGCAGCCCCATCCGCTCGTTGACGACGCGCCGCGCATTGCGCGCGGTCTGCGCGAAGGCGGCGAGGTCGTCGCTCTTCGACAGCAGGAACACCAGCACGTCGTCGGTCGTCGCGTGCGGGCGGCGCACGCCGGTCGCCGCGGCGCGGCCCAGCTCGATGCCGGCGTGCTGCGCCAGCACCAGCTCGATGTCCTGCGGATAGTGATTCTGCCCGGCGATGAACAGGATCTCCTTGATGCGGCCGGTGACGACGAGCTCGCCGTCGCACAGCGTGCCCAGGTCGCCGGTGTCGAGGAAACCGTCGTCGGTGCGGGAGGCCTTCGTCAGCGTCGGGTCGTCGTAATAGCCCGGGCTCACGTTGTCGCCGCGGATCAGGATGCGGCCGACCGTTCCCGGCGACACCTCGCCGCCGTTCTCGTCGGCGATGCGCACTTCGCAGCCCTTGACCGGCTTGCCGACGCGCACCAGTTCGACGGCGTCCTCGGCCGCGGCGTCGACCGGCCGCACGACGTCGCCGGGCCCGAGCGCGCCGCGCGAGAGCGTCTCGACGGCGAGCGGCGCGCCGACGTCGGGAAAGGTGACCGCGAGGCTCGCCTCGGCCAGCCCGTAGACGGGAAACATCACGTTCGCCGCGAGCCGTGCAGGCGCGAGCGCCGCGAGGAAGTCGCGGCAGAGGTCCGCCGCGATCGGCTCGGCGCCGTTGAAGATGATCCGCACGCGCGACAGGTCGAGCCCGGCGACCTTCGCCGGGTCGTGCGACTTCAGGTAATGCATGTAGCCGAAATTCGGCGAGCAGGTGACGCTGACGCCGTGCTCGGCGACCTTGGCGATCCACAGTCCCGGCCGGCGCACGAACAGCGCCGTCGGCATCAGCCAGTGGTCGCAGTCCTCGAACAGCGGCGTCAAGTGGAAGCCGATCAGTCCCATGTCGTGCGTCAGCGGCATCCACGACAGGCTCGCGTCGTCGCCGCGGGCCCGCACGCCGGCGGCGATCGCGGCGATGTTCGTCGTCAGGTTCCGGTGCGTCAGGACCACGCCCTTCGGCTCGCTGGTCGACCCCGACGAGAACTGGATGAACGCGACGTCGTCCGGCGCCGCGCGATGCTCGATGCCGGGCACCGACACGTCGGAGATCTCGTCCAAGAACACCGTATGCCGCTCGAGCTGCGCGACGCGCTCGGCGAGCCCGTTGTCGTCGGCGTACGCGCGCAGCCGGTCGAACACCTTGCGTTCGGTGGCGAGCGTGGGCTGCGCCAGCCGCGCCAGCACGCGGAAGAACTTCGCCTTGTGCTCGTCGGCGTTGCCCGGCGCCAGCGGCACCGCCGCGATGCGGCCGAGCACGCAGGCCCAGAACGTGTCGACGAACGGCGCGAGCCCGTCGACCAGGATGATCGCGTGCGTGCCGGCGCGCGCGCCGGCCGACTGCAGGTGGTGCAGCATGCCGACCGCGCGGCCGCGCAGCTGCGCGTAGCCGACGCGCGTTTCGCTGCTCTCGCCGGCAACGTAGTGGACGCCATGCGTGCTCGCGGCCAGCGCGTCGAGCGCGTCGGCCAGCGTCGTGTAGGTGGAGAGCGCGTTCATCAGGGGCGGCGACGGACGTTCATGTGCAGCGGCTGCCGGGTTCGCAGGTTGACCTGGGGCTCGACCTCGACCGTCTGCCCGGCGACCAGCGCCAGGTCGAAGCGCCGCGCGAGCATGATCACGTGCGCGTGCATCTCGATCAGCGCCAGGTGCTCGCCGATGCAGGCGCGCGGGCCCAGGCCGAAGGGAAGATACACGAACCGGTTGCGGTCCGCGCTGCGTTCCGGCAGGAAGCGGTCGGGATCGAACGCGTCGGGGTCGGGCCAGTACGCCGGATGGCGGTGGATCAGGTACGGCGAGATCAGGACGTCGGTGCGCGCGGGCAGCGCGTATCCGCCGATCGTCGCCGCGCGTATCGAACGCCGCGTGAGCAGCCAGCCCGGCGGATACAGCCGCAGCGTCTCGTCGAGCGCGCGACGGACGTACGGGTAGCCGTCGAGCGCATCGTAGGCGGGCGGCGCCGCGTCGCCGGCGTCGACTTCGGCGTGGACGCTCGCTGCGACGTCCGGCGCCTGCGTCAGCAGGTACCAGAACCAGTTGAGCGAGCTCGCGGTCGTCTCGTGGCCGGCGATGATCAGCGTCATGATCTCGTCGACCAGCTGCCGGTCGGACATCGGCTCGCCCGATTGCCGGTCGCGCGCATCGATCAGGTGCGAAACGATGTCGTCGCCGCGGACGCCGTCGCGCCTGCGGCGCTCGACGTCCTGCACGATGAGCTTGCCCAGCTGCCGGAACTTGTACGCGAACGCGAGGTTGCGCGCCGTGTGGTCGGTCAGCAGCGCGAACGGATGCGCGTCGGCCGGCGCGAGCGTTGCCAGGCCGTCGCCGAACAGCGCGCGCAGCACGACGTCCAGCGTGGCCTCGCTCATGTCCTGCGTGACGTTGACCGGCACGCCGGCGTCGGCGGCCTCGCCCCAGCGCGCCGCCAGCCGCTCCGTCGCCGCGCGGATGTGCGGCATCCACGTCGCGATGACCCTGCGGTGGAAGACCGGCTGGATCATCTTGCGCTGGATGCGCCACGGCTCGCCCTCGCTGGTCATCAGCCCGTTGCCGAGCAGGATGGCGACCCGTTCGATGCCGATGCCCTTGGTGAAGTTCGCGTGGTGATCGACCAGCACGTGCCGGACGTCGTCCGGGCGCGACAGCACCCACAGGTCGCGGTCGATCGCCGGCGAGCGCGCGCGAAAGGCGTCGCCGTGGCGGTCGAATTCCTGCACCAGCGTGGTGAGCGCGTCGGTCTCGAACGTGACGTCGAGTGCGGCCGAGGCGAGCGGCGGCTCGCGTTGCAATGCGGAAGGGGCGTGCATGCGTCGGATCGATGCGGAACCGTTTCCGCCGATGATAGTCCGGATCGCGCAGCATGTAGACTATTGCGCATGCCGACGCGCTTCTCAGGCATTGCCGCCCGAAGCCTTCTTCCCTCCGTTGCCGCGGTCGCGGTCCTCGCAGCGGCGTCCGCGTACGGCGCGTCCTCGTACCTCCCCGAATCCCTGACCGCCACGGTCGGCTACAGCGAGGACGTGGTCGTCTACGGGATCGGCGCGCGCTGGGCGCCGAAAACGCAGATCGACTTCCTCGACAGCCGCCGGCTCCAGCTGCTGGTCGACGCGCAGGCCGCCTACTGGCTGGGCCGCGGCACGCCCACGCCCTACGGCCACGTGTGGGATTTCAGCGTGACGCCGATGGTCCGCTGGCGGCCCGCGTCGCCGGAAGCGCGCGCGCTGTACATCGAAGGCGGCATCGGCATCCGCGCGCTGACCGCGACGCGGATCAACAACGACCGCCAATTCGGGATCGCGTTCCAGTTCGGCGAGCAGCTGGGAATCGGCGCGTCGTTCGGGCCGCACGACGACTACGAGGTCGGGCTGTACGTGCAGCACGTGTCCAACGCCGACATCAAGCCCAGGGCGAACTGGGGACTGACCTACCCGGGACTCGTGGTCCGCGCGAAGCTGCCGTGACGCGCGTTCACGTCCGCAGCACGATGTCCCACGCCACGGCGACCGCGTCCGCTTCCATCTGCGCGCCGCGGTCGACGTAGCGGCCGGTCGACGCGCTCCGGTCGTCGCGACTGAGGTAGCGGTACAGGCCGTCGCGCTCGTTCATCGGTTCGCCGTCGAAGAACATCTGCGTGGTGAGCCGCGTCCGCCCGGCCGCGACGTTGAAGTGGATGTGCGGCGTGCGGCCCGAGTAGGGCGGCGGCTTGATCGTCTTGATGCGGTAGCGCCCGTCGGCGTCGGCGACGAGCCGGCCGTATCCCTGGAAATCCGGGTCGAGCGGCCCGGACGCATCGGTGTCGGCCGGATGCAGATAGCGGCCGAACGCGTTCGCCTGCCACAGCTCGAGTTCGGCGCCGGAGAGCGGTCGTCCGCTCACGTCCACGATGCGGCCGGTGACGTACAGCAGGGTTCCGGACGCGCGCCGCGTGTGGCCCGCGACCTGCGTCAGGTCGGCGTCGGTGTCGGCCGGCTTGGCCCTCGGGTAGAACGGGCCCTCGGCGTTCGCCGGCGTCGCCGCCAGGTTTGCCGCCGCCGCGGCGCCGACGAGCGAGGCCGTGCCTGCCGCCACCGCCGCGCGCAACAGCCGGCGCCGGCCGGGCAGGGCCACCGACGGAACGAGACGGGCCGGTCGCATCGCGGCTAGCGCTTCTTGCCGCCGAGCAGCGAGCCCAGCACGCCGCGGACGATCTCGCGCGTGATCGCCGAACTGGCGGTGCGGCCGGCCGTCTTGGCCATCGCGTCGATCATGCCTTCGCGCCGCCCGCCGCGCGGGCCCGTCGACCCGAACAGGATGTCCTTCAGCCCGCCCATCACGCCGCCGCCGGCGCCCCCGGCGTCCGCCGGGGCCGGCGCACTGGCGGCGGTGGTCGCGGCGCGCGCCTGCAGCTTCTCGTACGCGGATTCGCGGTCGACCGTCTTCTCGTACGTGCCCGCGACCGGCGAGGCCGCGATCACCGCCTTGCGCTCGTCGGGGGTCGCCGGTCCGATGCGGCTGGCCGGCGGCAGGATGTAGACGCGCTCGACGACGGCCGGCCGTCCCTTCTCGTCGAGGAACGACACCAGCGCTTCGCCGACGCCCAGCTCGGTGATCGCGTCCTCCGTCCTGAACTTCGGATTCGCGCGCATCGTCTCCGCGGCGGACTTGACCGCCTTCTGGTCGCGCGGCGTGAACGCGCGCAGCGCGTGCTGCACGCGGTTGCCGAGCTGGCCCAGCACGGTCTCCGGCACGTCGAGCGGATTCTGCGTGACGAAGAACACGCCCACCCCCTTCGACCGGATGAGGCGGACGACCTGCTCGATCTTCTCGAGCAGCGACTTCGGCGCGTCGGTGAACAGCAGGTGCGCCTCGTCGAAGAAGAAGACGAGCTTCGGCTTGTCGCGGTCGCCGACCTCGGGCAGCCGCTCGTACAGCTCGGACAGCAGCCACAGCAGGAGCGTCGAATAGACTTTCGGCGCCTGCATCAGCCGGTCGGCGGCGAGGATGTTGATCACGCCCCTGCCGTCGACGGTCTGCAGCAGGTCGTCGACGTTGAGCATCGGTTCGCCCAGGAACCGGTCGGCGCCCTGCTGCTCGAGCGAGAGCAGGCCGCGCTGGATCGCGCCGATGGACGCCGCCGAAACGTTGCCGTAGTTGGTCTGGAATTGGGGGGCATTGTCCCCAACGTACTGGAGCAGCGCGCGCAGGTCCTTCAGGTCGAGCAGGAGCAGGCCGTTGTCGTCGGCGATCTTGAACGCCAGCGTCAGCACGCCTTCCTGCGTCTCGTTGAGGTTGAGGATCCGCGCCAGCAGCAGCGGCCCCATGTCGGAGACCGTCGCGCGGACCGGATGGCCCTGCTCGCCGTACATGTCCCAGAAGACGGTGGGGAAGCCGGTGAACGTTGGCGCATCGGCCCCGATCAGCTTCATGCGTTCCGCGAACTTCGGCGACGAGGCGCCGGGCTGGCTCAACCCCGACAGGTCGCCCTTGACGTCGGCCATGAAGACCGGGACGCCCAGCGCGGACATCCGCTCGGCGATGACCTGCAGCGTGACCGTCTTGCCGGTGCCGGTGGCGCCGGTGATGAGGCCGTGGCGGTTGGCGAGCGCCGGCAGCAGCAGGCACTCGATGTCGCCGTGGCGGGCGATCAGCATGGGGTCGGGCATGGCGGATTCCTTGAAGCGCAAGGCGGGATGGGGAGCCCCAAAGTGTAGCGTGCCGGCGCGGCGGCGGGCGATTGGCCCCGGGGCCGTCGGGGCACGGGGCGGCCGCCTCAGTCCCGCCCGGAGCGCCGCCCTTCCGGCAAAGGCCGTTATCTGCTATCATTTAGGGCTGAAGAACATTGGTTTTGCAGAAGAAATGGGCTGGGCACAGCCCATTTTTTTTTCCGCATCCGAACCGAACCGACGAGTGACGACGCTGGGCGAATTGCTGGAAACGACGCTGCCCCCGATGGGGTACGAGGTGGTCGACTGGGAGATGTCGCCCAAGGGCCGGCTCGTGCGCGTGTTCATCGACCGGCCGGCCGGGGCATCGACCCCGCTGAACGTGGACGACTGCGCGAAGGTCAGCAACCACTTAACGCGCCTGTTCGCCGTCGAGAACATCGACTACGACCGGCTCGAGGTGAGCTCCCCGGGGCTCGACCGGCCGCTGACCAAGCCGGCGGACTACGCGAGGTTCGCCGGCGAGGAAGTCCAGATCAGCCTGCGCGAGCTGTCCGACGGCGCGCGCAAGTGGAAGGGAATCCTGCGCGGCGTGGACGGCGACAACGTCCTCCTCGAAGCCGCGACCGGCGTGCGGTCGATCCCGTTCGCGGCGATCGATCGCTGTCGACTGGTACCGAAGATCGAGTGGAGAAAAGAGAAATGAACCGCGAACTGCTGCTATTGGTGGACGCCCTCGCACGCGAGAAGAACGTGCCGAAGGAGATCGTCTTCGTGGCGCTCGAATCGGCGCTGGCGTCGGCGACCAAGAAGCGCTTTCCCAACCAGGAGATCGACGCGCGCGTGTCGATCGACCGCGAGACCGGCGACTACGATTCGTTCCGGCGGTGGACCGTCGTGCCCGACGAGGAGCACGAGGAGCCGGCGCACCAGATCGCCATCACCGACGCGGCGGAGCGCGACCCGGAGCTCAAGCTGGGCGACGTGGTCGAGGAGCCGCTGGAGCCGATCGAGTTCGGCCGCATCGGCGCGCAGGCCGCGAAGCAGGTGATCCTGCAGAAGATCCGCGACGCCGAGCGCGAGCAGATCCTGAACGACTTCCTCGAGCGCGAGGACAACCTGCTGACCGGCACGGTCAAGCGGATCGAGCGCGGCAACATCATCGTGGAGTCGGGACGCATCGAGGGCGTAATCCCGCGCGACCAGCTGATCCAGAAGGAGATGCTGCGCGTCGGCGACCGCATCCGCGCGTACGTGATGAAGATCGACCGCACGGCCAAGGGCCCGCAGCTGATCCTGTCGCGGATCTCGCCGGAGTTCCTCGTGGCTGTTCGAGCTCGAGGTGCCGAGATCGAGGAGGGGCCGATCGAGATCAAGGCCGTGGCGCGCGACCCCGGCATCCGCGCGAAGATCGCCGTCAAGTCCAACGACCCGCGGCTCGACCCGCAGGGCACGTGCATCGGCATGCGCGGCCATGGCGCGTCACCGCGGTCACCAACGAGCTCGCCGGCGAGCGCGTCGACATCATCCTGTACTGGAAGACCCGGCGAAGTTCGTCATCAACGCGCTGGCGCCGGCCGAGGTGCAGAGCATCCTGGTCGACGAGGAGAAGCACGCGATGGACGTCGTCGTCGACGAGGAGAACCTGGCGATCGCCATCGGCCGCAGCGGGCAGAACGTGCGGCTCGCCTCCGAGCTCACCGGCAGCTGAACTGGATGAGCGTGGAGGAATCGCAGCAGAAGCAGGAAAGCGAGACCGGCCGCCTGCGCCAGCTGTTCATGGACAAGCTCGACGTCGACGAGGAGGTCGCCGACATCCTGATCGCCGAGGGCTTCACGTCGCTGGAGGAAGTCGCGTACGTGCCGATCACCGAGATGATGGAGATCGAGTCGTTCGACGAGGACACGGTGAACGAGCTGCGCAGCCGCGCGCGCAATGCGCTGCTGACCGAGGCGATCGTCCGCGAGGAATCGGTCGAGAACGTCGAGGAGGCGCTGCTGTCGCTGGAAGGCATGGACACGGAGGTCGCGAGCAAGCTCGCGGCCAACGGCGTCACCACGCGCGACGCGCTGGCCGACCTGGCCACCGACGAGCTCACCGAGATCACCGGCATCGCGTCCGACCGCGCCGTCGAACTCATCATGAAGGCGCGCGCGCACTGGTTCGAGCAGGAAGCGGAAGCCGGCGCAGTTGGCGCCGCCGCCAAGTAGGAAGGTCGCGAGCGATTCGCGGGAGAAACGCATGGCCCAGACCACCATCGAACAATTCGCCTCCGAGCTGAAAATGCCGGCCGGTGCGCTGCTGGAGCAGCTCACCGCCGCCGGTGTCGACGGCAAGAAGGAAGGCGACAAGCTGACCGAGCAGGACAAGACGCGCCTGCTCGACTACCTGCGCAAGCAGCATGGCGCCGCCGCCGAGCCGAAGAAGCGCATCACGCTGACGCGCAAGCAGACGAGCGAGATCAAGGCGGCCGATTCGTCCGGCAAGGCGCGGACGATCCAGGTCGAGGTCCGCAAGAAGCGCGTGCTCGTCCGCCGCGAGGAAGAGGCCGCCGCGCCGGCGGCGCCGCCGGTCGAGGAAGTCGTCGCACCCGAGGTCGTGCCCGAGCCCGTCGTCGTGCCGGTCGCCGAGGCGCCGGTGGCCCCGGCGGTTCCGGGTTCGGTGCTGTCGCCTGCGGAGATCGCGGCGCGCGAGGAGGAGTCGCGCAAGGCGCAGGCGCTCGCCAAGCGGCAGACCGAGGAACTGAAGGAAAAGCACGCGCGCGAGTCCGCGCGCAAGACCAAGAAGGAACGCGAGGCCGAGGAAGCCGCCGCCAAGGCCGCCGCCGAGGCCGCCGCCGCGGCGAAGGCTGCCGAGCCGAAGCCGGTCGAGGCGAAGGGCGCCGACGCGAAGAAGACCGAAGGCACGCTGCACCGCCCGGCCGCGAAGGCCGGCGAGAAGCGCGAGCGCGCGACCAAGAAGGCGCCGGGCCAGGTGTTCCAGGAGGAGGCCGCGCGCCGCCGCGCGCTCAAGCTGCGCGGCGACACGGGCACGGCCGCGCCGGGCTGGCGCGGGCCGAAGGTCGGCGGCCGCCACCACGACGAGGACGGCGCCGACGCGTCGGGCGTCACCGGGCCGGTCGTCCGCGAAGTGTCGATCCCGGAGACGATCACCGTCGCCGAGCTCGCGCACAAGATGTCGGTCAAGGCGACCGAGGTCATCAAGGCGCTGATGAAGCTCGGCCAGATGGTGACGATCAACCAGATGCTCGACCAGGAAACGGCGATGATCGTCGTCGAGGAGATGGGCCACAAGGCGCAGGCCGCGAAGCTCGACGACCCCGACGCGCTGCTGGCCGAGTCGCACGGCGAATCCGCGGCCGAGCTTCTGCCGCGACCGCCGGTCGTCACCGTCATGGGCCACGTCGACCACGGCAAGACGTCGCTGCTCGACACGATCCGCCGCACGCGCGTGGCGAGCGGCGAGGCGGGCGGCATCACGCAGCACATCGGCGCGTATCACGTCGAGACGGCGCTGGCGTGATCACGTTCCTCGACACGCCGGGCCATGAAGCGTTCACGGCGATGCGCGCGCGCGGCGCGAAGGTCACCGACATGGTCGTGCTGGTGGTCGCGGCCGACGACGGCGTGATGCCGCAGCCGAAGGAGGCGATCGCGCACGCGACGGCCGCCGGCGTGCCTCTGGTCGTCGCGATCAACAAGATCGACAAGCCCGAGGCCAACCCCGACCGGGTCAAGCAGGAACTCGTGGCCGAGAGCGTGCTGCCCGAGGAGTACGGCGGCGACGTGCAGTTCATCCAGGTGTCGGCGCGCACCGGCGAAGGCATCGACCGGCTGCTCGACGGCCTGCTGCTGCAGGCCGAAGTGCTCGAGCTCAAGGCGGCGAAGGATGCGCCGGCGCGGGGCATCGTCATCGAGGCGCGCCTCGACAAGGGCCGCGGCCCGGTGGCGACGGTGCTCGTGCAGTCGGGCACGCTGAAGCGCGGCGACATCGTGCTCGCCGGCGCCGTGTTCGGCCGCGTGCGCGCGATGGCCGACGAGAACGGCAAGGTCATCACCGAGGCCGGCCCGGCCATCCCGGTGGAGATCCAGGGCCTGTCCGACGTGCCGCTGGCCGGCGAAGACGTGATGGTGCTGGGCGACGAGCGCAAGGCCCGCGAGATCGCGCTGTTCCGCCAGGGCAAGTTCCGCGACGTGAAGCTCGCCAAGCAGCACGCGACCAAGCTCGAGAACATGTTCGGCGAGGTCGGCGAGAACGAGGTGAAGACGCTCACGCTGATCCTCAAGGCCGACGTGCAGGGCAGCTACGAAGGCCTGACGCAGGCGCTGACCAAGCTGTCGACCGACGAGGTCAAGGTCAACATCGTGCATGCGGCCGTCGGCGGGATCACCGAATCCGACATCAACCTCGCGCTGGCGTCGAAGGCCGTCGTCATCGGCTTCAACGTGCGCGCCGACGTGCAGGCGCGCAAGCTCGCCGAGTCGAGCGGGATCCAGATCCGCTACTACAACATCATCTACGACGCGGTCGACGAGGTGAAGGCCGCGCTGTCGGGCATGCTCACGCCCGAGCAGAAGGAGAGCACGCTCGGCGTGGTCGAGGTGCGCGAGGTCTACCGGATCTCGAAGGTGGGCACCGTCGCCGGCTGCTACGTGCAGGAAGGGCTGGTCCGCCGCGGTTCCAAGGTGCGGCTGCTGCGCGACAGCGTCGTCGTGCACGACGGCGAGCTCGATTCGCTGAAGCGCTTCAAGGACGACGTGCGCGAGGTGAAGGCCGGCTTCGAGTGCGGGCTGTCGCTCAAGAACTACAACGACGTGCAGAAGGGCGACCTGCTCGAGGTCTACGAGATCGTCGAGGTCTCGCGCACGCTGTGAAGAAGCCTTCGCAGCGCGCGATCCGGGTCGGCGACCAGATCCAGAAGGAGCTGTCCGACCTTCTGCGCAACGAAGTCAAGGACCCGCGCGTCGGCGCGGTGACGATCACGCACGTCGAGGCGTCGCCGGACCTGTCGCACGCGACCGTTCACTTCACGCACCTCGCCGGCCGCGAGCACGCGGACGAGACGTTGAAGGCGCTCGGCCGCACGGCCGGGTTCCTGCGCACCGCGCTGTCGCACCGGCTGGACCTGTACTCGGTGCCGCAGCTGCATTTCGCCTACGACGATTCGATCGAGTCCGGCATGCGGCTGTCGCAGCTGATCGACGAAGCGGTCGCGGCGGACAAGAAGCTCGAAAAATAGGTGGCCCAATTGCGAGTGGAGCGCCGCCCCGTCGACGGCGTGCTGCTGCTCGACAAGCCGCTCGGGCTGTCGTCCAACGCCGCGCTGCAGCGCGCGAAGCGGCTGTACCGCGCGGAGAAGGCCGGCCACACCGGTACGCTCGACCCCCTGGCGTCGGGACTGCTGCCGCTGTGCTTCGGCGAGGCGACCAAGTTCGCGCAGCAGCTGCTCGACGCGCCGAAGCGCTACACGGCGACCGTCCGATTCGGCGCGACGACGACCACCGGCGACGCCGAAGGGGCGGTGCTGGAAACGCATCCGGTGGACGCGACGCGGCCGGAGCTCGAAGCCGCGCTCGCGCGGTTCGTCGGACGCATTTCCCAGGTGCCGCCCGCGTACTCGGCGCTCAAGCACGAGGGGCGCGCCTATTACGACTACGCGCGCGCCGGCATCGACATCCCGCGCGCGGCGCGCGACGTCGACATCCACGCGCTGCGGCTGCTCGGCTGGGCGAGCCCCGACGCGACGCTCGACGTCGAATGCAGCAAGGGAACCTACATCCGCGTGCTCGCCGAGGACATCGGCAAGGCGCTCGGCTGCGGCGCGCACCTGGCCGCGCTGCGCCGGACGGCGACCGGCGGCTTCGGCCTGGCCGACGCGATCGCGCTGGACCGCCTCGAGGCGATGGCCGACGACGAGCGCCTGCGCGCGCTCCTGCCGCCGGCCGCGCTGGTCCGCGGCCTGGCGGCGCTGGCCCTCAATGCCGCCGACGCGCTCCGGTTCCGGCAGGGGCAGCCGGTGCCCGCCGCGGGTCGCGCCGACGGCCCGTGCGCGGTGTTCGAAGCGGACCGGCTGCTCGGCCTGGCCCGCGTCGGCGACGGCGTCGCCCGGCCCGTGCGGGTCGTGGCCGCCTGAGCACGGGCCGGCTTGATCGAAACGCCGTTTTCGGCTTATAATTTAAGACTTTGCAAAAGCACACCACTTAAAGAGAGCACGAGGAACAACGATGTCCGTCACCGTACACGACAAGGCGAGGGTGATCGCCGAAAACCAGCGCGGAAAGGGCGACACCGGCTCGCCGGAAGTCCAGATCGCGCTGCTCACCGCCCGCATCAACGGCCTCACCGACCACTTCAAGACCAACGTCAAGGATCATCACTCGCGGCGCGGGCTGCTGCGGATGGTTTCGCGCCGCCGCAAGCTGCTCGACTACCTGAAGTCGCGCAATACCGACAGCTACCGCACGCTGATCGACAAGCTGGGCCTGCGCAAGTAGGACCGCGTGAGCATCTCCCGCCTGGTCACGATGGCGCCGCAGGCTGCCGTCCCCACTTAACTCACGCGATGGCCGCGCTCGATGAGCGCGGCCATCGTCGTTAACGGAACCCGAAAAATGTTCAATCACGTCAAGAAATCGATGCAATTCGGCCGGCACACGCTGACGCTGGAAACCGGCGAGATCGCCCGCCAGGCCGGCGGCGCCGTCATGGCAAGCCTCGGCGATTCCGTGGTCCTGGTGACCTGCGTCGCCGCCAAGTCGGCCAAGCCGGGACAGGACTTCTTCCCGCTGACCGTCGACTACCAGGAGAAGACGTACGCCGCGGGCAAGATCCCCGGCGGCTTCTTCAAGCGCGAAGGCCGTCCGTCGGAAAAGGAAATCCTGACCTGCCGCCTGATCGACCGCCCGTTGCGCCCGCTGTTTCCGGACGGCTTTTACAACGAGGTGCAGATCGTCGCCACCGTGATGTCGGTCGACCCCGAGATCGACCCGGACATTCCGGCGATGATCGGCGCCTCCGCGGCGGTCGCCCTTTCCGGGATTCCGTTTGCCGGGCCCATCGGCGCGGCCCGCGTCGGTTACGTCGACGGCCAGTACGTGCTCAATCCGACCGCGACCGAGCTCGCCACGTCCAAGCTCAACCTCGTCGTCGCCGGGACGGAAGCCGCGGTCCTGATGGTCGAATCGGAGGCGAACGAGCTGCCGGAGGAAGTGATGCTCGGCGCGGTCGTCTTCGGCCACCAGCAGCAGCAAGCCGCGATCGAGCTGATCCACGCGCTGGTCGAGGAGGGCGGCAAGCCGTTGTGGGACTGGCAGCCGCCGGCGAAGGACGAGGCGCTGCTCGCCAAGGTCTCGGCCGCCGCCGAAGCGGACCTGCGCGCCGCCTACCAGATGCGCCAGAAGCAGGCGCGCCAGCAGCGGCTGAAGGAAATCTACAAGAACGCCACCGCCGAGTGCGTGCCCGCCGACGCGTCGCCCGACCTCGCGCGCACGGTCGGCAACATGCTGTTCGACCTCGAGGCGAGGATCGTCCGCCAGCAGATCCTGGGCGGCGAGCCGCGCATCGACGGCCGCGACACGCGCACGGTGCGTCCCATCACCATCCGCACCAGCGTGCTGCCGCGCACGCACGGCTCGGCGCTGTTCACGCGCGGCGAGACGCAGGCGCTGGTCGTCGGCACGCTCGGCACCGCGCGCGACGAGCAGATCATCGACGCGCTGATGGGCGAGTACCGCGACCGCTTCATGTTCCACTACAACATGCCGCCGTACGCGACCGGCGAGACGGGCCGCATGAACGCGCCGAAGCGCCGCGAGATCGGCCACGGCCGGCTCGCCAAGCGCGCGCTGATCGCCGTGCTGCCGACCGGCGAGGAATTCGCCTACTCGATGCGCGTCGTCTCGGAAATCACCGAGTCGAACGGATCGTCGTCGATGGCCTCGGTCTGCGGCGCGAGCCTCGCGCTGATGGACGCCGGCGTGCCGACCAAGGCGCACGTCGCCGGCATCGCGATGGGCCTCATCAAGGAAGGCAACCGCTTCGCCGTGCTGACCGACATCCTGGGCGACGAGGACCACCTGGGCGACATGGACTTCAAGGTGGCCGGCACCGACCGCGGCATCACCGCGCTGCAGATGGACATCAAGATCCAGGGCATCACCAAGGAGATCATGGCGGTCGCGCTGTCGCAGGCGCGCGAGGGCCGCATGCACATCCTCGGCCTGATGCAGCAGGCGCTGCCGCACGCGCGCACCGAGATCTCGGCGCACGCGCCGCGCATGTTCACGTTCAAGATCAACCCCGAGAAGATCCGCGACGTGATCGGCAAGGGCGGCGCGGTGATCCGCGCGCTCACCGAAGAGACCGGCTGCACGATCGACATCAAGGACGACGGCACCGTCACCATCGCGTCGGTCAACGCCGACGCGTGCGACGCCGCGCGCAAGCGCATCGAGGACATCACGGCGGAAGTCGAGGTCGGCCGCATCTACGAAGGCCCGGTGCTGCGCCTGCTGGACTTCGGCGCGATCGTCCAGCTGCTGCCGGGCAAGGACGGCCTGCTGCACATCTCGCAGATCGCGAAGGAGCGCGTCAACCAGGTGTCCGACTACGTCAAGGAAGGCCAGATCGTCCGCGTGAAGGTGATCGAGGCCGACGAGAAGGGCCGCGTGCGCCTGTCGATGAAGGCGGCGGCGGAAGAGGACTCGGCCGGCAAGCCGGCGCCGGCTCCGGCGGAAAAGATTGCCGAAGCGCCGCCGATCGGCATCGCCGAGTAACGTCCGGGACTTCGTTCGTACGGGAAGGGCGCCTCGCGGGGCGCCCTTTTTGTTTGCCCGTTCGACGCTGGAATTGCCCGGCACGTGAAGCGCACCGGCACCGTCGTACACTTCGGCCTCGGGAGGGCTCTCACGACATGCGGATGGCCATTGTGGGCGCGGCGGGCGGCATCGGACGGCACCTTGTCGAGCGCTTCGAAAAGAACCATGAAGTCACCGGTGTGGTCCGCTCGCGACCTCCGAGGCCGGACAGCGGCAACGCGAAGTACATTGCCTACGATAACGGCGACTTGCTCGGGCGTTGTCTTCAGGAGTCCGATGTCGTCGTTCACGCGGCGCTGAACAAGGTCGCCTGGAGCGAGAAGCTGGTGACGGCCAATACGCGCCTCACCAGGACTCTGCTCGACCGCTGTGCAGGCGGGTCGTGCAGGCTCTTCGTCTATTTCAGCTCGTGGGTGGTGTATTCCGGCACCGAGGCGGCGACACCCGCGGGGTATGGCGAGGCCCAGGACATTCCGGAGTCTGGAAAGCTCGACTACTACACGCGGCTCAAGATTCTCGACGAGCGGTTGGTTGCGGAAGCCTGCAGGCAGAGCGGCATCGGATTCCTCATCGTCAGGCCTTCGATCGTCGTCGGCTCGGGGCTGGCCAACCCCGCCGCCGGCATCCGCATGGCCAGGCTGGCCCCCATCGGAATCAAGGGGCGCAGCATCAACCTGATCCACGTCCTTGACCTGGCCTCGATGCTCGAAAGCCTCGTCACGCTCGGCGTCGCGAACGAAGTCTTCAACCTGGGTGGAGATGACTACCCGAGCGAAGACTACTTCGATCAGCTTGGGCGGGTCGCCGGCCGCAGGATGCGCTACCCGCCTCTCGATCGCTTGCTGAAGCGGGTCCCCTCCACGATCTGGTTCGTCCGGACCACCGCGAGGCTGGACAGCTCCAAGGTCCAAAGGGTCACGGGTATCCGGCCCGATCGCTCCCTGCCTGAACTGCTCTCGCCCGGCCCTGTGGACGGCGAAAGGGCGGCGCTGATTGAGAAGATGCAGGAGATTCAGCGTTCCGGTCTGCCTTTCAAGGCTTATGGAGCCGCCTACAGCGTCCTGATCGATCCCCTGCGGCACCGGGGGAGAGAGAAACGCATTCGCCTGGACACCTACCGAGGCATCGTTTCGCGCCACGGCGACCTGGTTACGGTGAAGGCAGGCACGCCCCTTGCGGAGATTTCCGCCTTCCTTGATCAGGTTGACCTGACCTTGGCAACCCTGCCGGAGTTCGTCGGCAACACCGCCGGCGCCTGCTTCTTCGTCGACGTGCACGGAAGCAGCTCCGAATACTTCTCTCTCTTCGACCTGATCACCGAGGTCAAGTACCTGGACCGGGATGGCCGCCTGGCAGTAGCGAAGCGAAACGACGCCGCGTGGGAGGAACTCCGGCGGACAGAGAGCGGCGTCTTCCTGACGGAAGTCACCTTCAAGTGCGTGACGGCGGGTTACATGACCAACCGTGTCGAGTTCAAGAGCGACGATCTCCTCGTCGACTATGTCGACCATGAACATCGGAAGAACCTGTCGACCGTTCTGGAGTGGTACCCCGCCCAGCAGAAATTCATGGTCTACAACATCAACCGGGCTGACTCACCGCCGCCGAGAGCAACCCGGGTGTTCACGACCTACAGGCACAGTCCCTACGCGTTCCAGAGGTTCATCAGCTTCTTTCGAATGAGAAAAACGGACACGCAGTACGGCCGCTACGCGGATGTCCTCTCGCCGTGGAAGAAGCTGCCACTGCAGAATCTGTGGTTTCGAAGACTTCCCGCCAAGGAGCCGAGGTACTACGACACAGAGTTCCTGACCACGATCCGGGACGGCGTGCTACTCATCGAACATTTGCGGCGCCTCCAGCGCGAGGGCAACGGGGTTTTCGGCCGGCTGGGGTACCTCGGCATCCGATTTGCCTACAAGAGGACTGGCGCCGAGTCTCGCGGTTTCGTCTGGTTCGACCTCGCGACCCACAAACCCGACGTAGTCAACCGATTCGTCGAGGCCGCGTTCGAAGTCTGCGCCGAGGGCGTCGACTTTCATCAGGGCAAGTACATCCCCGCACGCTGGGCCGAAGCTCCGCGGCCGGCCTTCTAGCGTCCCGCAGAAGCTCGCGGTAAGCGACGCGCATGCCCATCTGTTCCGGCAGACGTAGCGGGTAACACGCAGGCGCGACGGGCGCCTTGAGCGGCGCCCATTCTTGTTGTCCGCGCAGCGCCGACCCACACGATGTGGCCTACGGCCCGGATATTGCTTTCCTGGTTCGCGTACACCGGCAACGTTCGCCCCGCGTGGGGCGACCGCGGATAAATACCAAGCTATTTCAACATGTTGCAGAGAGTCCTCGCTACCGTGACGGAGCGCCGGCCGTGAACCGGACGGACGCGCTTCATCCGCTTCTCGCGCGCCAGCTCGACGCCATCGGCGTCGACGCGTCCGCAACGCCAACGCCCGAGCAGTGGTCGGCGCTGCTCGGCTTCGTCAGCAACGCGTACCGGCTCTCGGACGTCGAGCGGGTCGCGAACGAGCGCACGCGGCGGCTGCGCGACAGCGCCGAACACCTCGCCGAGGCGCAGCGGATCGCCACGCTCGGCAGCTGGCGCTACGTGCCGGCCACCGGCGAACTGGAATGGTCGGACGAGTGCTTCCGGCTGTTCGGCTTCGACGCGGAACAGGGCGCGCCCGCGTTCGAGCGCGTGCTGGCGGCCATCCATTCGGACGACCGCGAGCGCGTGCGCGACGGGCTGCGCAACGTGTACCGCACCGGCGCCAATTTCGACACCGAATTCCGCATCGTGCACGAGGACGGCCAGACGCTGTGGCTGCACGCGATCGAGGAGACGTTCACCGGCGCGTCGGGCGAAGTGATCCTGCTGCGCGGCACGCTGCGCGACATCACGCGGCAGAAGCAGACCGAGGCCGAGCGCGACCGCGCGACGCAGCGGCTCAACACCGCACTGCACGGATCGAACCTCATCCTGGTCGACGTCGACCCGACCGGCGTCGTGTTCCTATCCGAACGCTGGAACGAGCTGCTGGGCGGCCCGCCGCAGGAGACCTACACGACGTTCGAGGCGCTGATGGCGATCACGCACGAGGACGAGCGCGAAGGCATCCTGCGCGAGTACGTCGACGCGCTGACCGGGCGCAAGTCCGAATACCAGGTCGAGCACCGCGTGCGCGCCTACGACGGCACCTGGAAGTGGATCCGCAGCCGCGGCCGCGTCGTCGAGCGCGACGCGCACGGCCGGGCGCTGCGGATCGCCGGCATCAACGAGGACATCACGGCGCGCAAGCTCGCCGAGGAGCAGTTGGGCCGCAGCGAGTCGCGCTTCCGCAGCCTGCTCGCGCTGTCGTCCGACTGGTACTGGGAGCAGGACGCCGATCTCCGGTTCACCGAGGTTTCCGGCATGGATCCGGAGCGCGACCGCGTCGGCGTCGCGCAGTTCCTGGGCCGCAGCGGCCTGGGCCACGAGACGTTCGACCCGGGCGACGCCGAGCTCGCGCGCTATCGCGCGCAGACGGAGGCGCGCCAGCCGTTCCGCGACGTGACGCACACGATCCGCGACGTCGACGGCGAACTGCGGTTCCTGAGCTTCTCCGGCGAGCCGGTGTTCGACCGCGACGGCAACTTCGCCGGCTACCGCGGGATCGCCCGCGACGTCACGCAGTCGCGGCGGGCCGAGGAGCGGATCCGCAGGCTCGCGCACTTCGACGAGCTGACGGGCCTGCCGAACCGCACGATGTTCATGCACACGCTGCAGCGCGCGTTCAGCCTGGCGCAGCGGCGCGGCAAGCAGTTCGCACTGTTCTTCATCGACCTCGACCGCTTCAAGAACATCAACGACAGCCTGGGCCACGAGGCGGGCGACCGGCTGCTGCAGGACGTCGCGCACCGGCTGCGCAGCCACCTGCGCGAAAGCGACACGGTCGCGCGGCTGGGCGGCGACGAGTTCGTGGTGCTGGTCGAGGACAGCATCACGCCGCGCGAGCTGAACGCCATCGCGCAGAACATTTTAAACGCGGTCGCGCGGCCGTACCTGCTGTCGGGCAGCGAGTACCACGTGACCGGCAGCATCGGCATCGCGACGTATCCGGCCGACGGCCTGGACCCGGCGGCGCTGCTCAAGAACGCCGACATCGCGATGTACCTGGCCAAGGACCACGGCAAGAACAACTTCCAGTTCTACTCGGCGCAGCAGAATGCGCACTCGTTCGAGCGGCCGGCGATGGAGTCGGCGCTGCGGCACGCGCTGGAGCGCGAGGAGTTCGTGCTGCACTACCAGCCGAAGATCGCAATCGGCTCCGGGCAGATCGTCGGCGTGGAGGCGCTGCTGCGCTGGAATCACCCGGATCTCGCCGTGGTGGCGCCGAGCCAGTTCATCCCGCTCGCCGAGGAGACCGGCCTCATCGTGCCGATCGGCCGCTGGGTGCTGCGCACCGCGTGCGCGCAGTCGGCCGCGTGGCAGCGCGACGGATTGCCGCGGCTGCGGATCGCGGTGAACCTGTCCGCGCGCCAGTTCACGGACGACGGGCTGCTCGACGACATCAGCGACGCGATTGCCGCCGCGTCGTTGCCGCCCGACGGCCTCGAGCTCGAGATCACCGAGAGCATGGTCATGCACAACCCGGAGCGCGCGGTCACGACGATGAAGCGCCTGCGCGACCTCGGCATCTCGGTGTCGATCGACGACTTCGGCACCGGGTATTCGTCGCTTGGATACCTGAAGCGCTTTCCGATCGACAACGTGAAGGTCGACCGGTCGTTCATCAAGGACCTGCCGCACGACACCGACGACGCCGCGATCACGCGCGCGGTGATCGCGATGGCGCAGAGCCTGCGCATCCGAGTGATCGCCGAAGGTGTGGAGACGCGCGAGCAGCTCGACTTCCTGCGCGAGCACGACTGTGACGAATGCCAGGGGTACTACCTGAGCCGCCCGCTGCCGGCGGCGGAGTTCGCGCTGCTGTTGCGCACGTGGGGGCGCGGCCCCGACCGCGCGCGTATCGCGCCGCGGTCGAAGGCGCCCGTCATCGCGATCCGCTAGCGCGGTCGCGCCGTGTCGAGCACCGCGTCGCCGACGACGCGAAATGGGGTCAGACCCCATTACAAGGACGGGTTCGTCGCTGCAAAAAAGGGGACAGACCTTGTAATGGGGTCTGACCCCATTTCACCCTAGCGCCGTTCGAGCACCGCGTCGCCGACGACGCTCACCGTGATGTCGCTGTTGCCGCCCTCGACGTTGACCGGCGGCGCGCCGGCGGCCATCGGGGCCGCCGCCATCCGCATCAACGGCTGCGGCCGCGCGTAGTCGCCGGTCTGGATCGTCACCTTGCCGGTGCGGAAGTTCTCGTAGCCGAAGCCGCGCGCGGCGTTCTGCGCGCGCGACTGCCACGCCTTGATCGCCTGCTGCGTCAGCGCGTCCTCGGCCTTGCGGCGGGCGTCGGGGCTCACGGCGAAGTTCATGCCCGACAGCAACAGCAGGTCCTCGGATTGAAGCTTCGACACCAGTGCCGCCATCAGCGCGAAGTCGACGCCTTCAAGGTTCACGGTCTGCGCGACGCGCCAGCTCTTCGGCTGGTTCTTGTCGTAGACCTGGAACGACGAATAGCCGGACGTCGTCACCTCCACGTCCGCGAACGTCTTCGCGCGCGAAAGCGCCTTCGCCATCTTCGCGTTGACTTCCGCCGCGGCGCGCGCGGGATCGGCGTTCTCCGCTTCGGCGCGCAGCCACGCGTACATGCGGTCGTTGGGCACGCTGGCGGTCGCGGCGGCGGTCAGCGTGATCACGGGCGTAACGGGCGGCGGCGGCGCCGGCGGGTCCGCGGCCGCGGCCGCGAGGGTCCACGCGGCGAGGACCGCCGCGGCAATGGTGGGTACGAACATGCGGTTCATGCGGATTTCCTTGCGTTGGCTTGCGCGCGCCCGGGCAGGGCCTCGATCGCCGCGCGATTGGTCCATGAGAAGCATTTCGCCGCCGCTTCGCGCCACGGCAGCCACAGGTGCCGCAGGTGCTCGCGCGGCGCGAGCCGCACCGGAACGCGCGCCGGCACCGGCAGGCCGAACACGTGCTCGGTGTTGTGCGTCGTGCCCGGCGGATAGCGATGCGCCCATTTCCGGAAGATCTCGAAGTCGTTCTGCAGCTGCCAGTCGACGACGCCTCCGTAGGCGCCGGCGTCGATGCCGGTTTCCTCGGCGAGCTCGCGCGTGGCCGTCGCCGCCAGCGTCTCGCCCGGCTCCTGGCTGCCGGTCACCGACTGCCAGTGCTCCGGATAGTCGGCGCGCTCGATCAGCAGCACGTCCAGGTCGGGCGTATAGACGACGACGAGCGTCGACACCGGAATCTTGTAACGCATCGCCGGCGCGGAAGGGGTTACGCGGTGAACGTCCAGAACCCGACGTGCCGTTCCTTCCAGAATTCCGCGGCCTCGGCGAGGATGTCCTCCAGCGTCGCCCAGTCGGTCGGGTGCGTGCGCCGGTAGGCGTCGCTGCCGGCAAACGCGATGACGCGGCCGGCCTTGCCGAGCCAGTCGCGATCCTCCAGCACGTCGGCCAGCGCGTCCCAGTTGTGGCCGAAGTGCTCGGGGAGCTTCAGCGCGCGATCGAGTTCGGCGAAGAGCGCCGTGCGGTCCTTCGCGTGCGTCAAGTCGACGGCCGCGAACTTGAGGTGCGCGTGCGACGCCGCGGCCTTCAGGGGTTCGACCGGGCCGCTCCACGGATGGACGCCGGCGTCGTCGAGGCTCGTCAGGTCGGGCGCCTTCATTCGCGGATCCTCGCAAAGGACCGATAGTGGTCGGCCGTGTAGTAACAGTCCGCCGGCGACAGCTTGGGTCCGCCGCAGACGATGCGCCGCGCGCCGCGGCCGGAAGCACCGGGCGTGTGCACCGTGTATTCGTGATAGTAGCCGCGCGGCTTGCCGGGCAAGAGCTGCTCGCGGTTGCCGAACGTGACGCCGTCGCGCTCGTACCGGAACGGACCGCCGGCGCGGATCGCGACCAGGACTTCGCGCGCCTCCTTGGGCAGCGCGCCCGCCGCGATCTCCGGAAGCGCATCCGGCGTCGTGCGCGCGAGGCCGGCGACGGGAACGAGGAACGCCGTCGCCAGCGCGGCGGCGGCGGCGGCCCGGAGCATGCGGCGTGCGATGCGCATGCGCGCCAGTTTACTGCAACGGACGCCCGCCGCTACGTCACGCCACCTTCATCGCATCCGACGGCCGCACCTTGATGTGCAGGTCGCGCAGCTGCTGCTCGGTGACCGGCGTGGGCGCGTCGATCAGCAGGTCCTGGCCGCGCTGCGTCTTCGGGAACGCGATGACGTCGCGGATCGACTCGGCGCCGCACATCATCGTGACGATGCGGTCGAGCCCGAACGCGATGCCGCCGTGCGGCGGCGCGCCATAGCGCAGCGCGTCGAGCAGGAAGCCGAACTTCCGCTGCTGCTCCTCGGGCGAAATGCCGAGCGCGGCGAAAACCTTCTGCTGGACGTCGGGGCGATGGATCCGCACCGAGCCGCCGCCCATCTCCCAGCCGTTCAGCACCACGTCGTAGGCCTTTGCGATCGCGTGCGCGGGATCCGACGAGAACAGCTCCTCGTGGCCGTCCTTCGGCGCCGTGAACGGGTGATGGCGCGCCGCCCAGGTCTTCCTGTCCTCGTCGAACTCGAACATCGGGAAGTCGACGACCCACAGCGGCTTCCAGCCCGGCTCGGCGAGGCCGCGATCGTGGCCCACCTTCGCGCGCAGCGCGCCGAGCGCGTCGTTCACGACCTTCTCGCGGTCGGCGCCGAAGAAGACGAGGTCGCCGCTCGCCGCGCCGGTGCGCACGAGGATCTCGCGCAGCACGGCTTCGGAAAGGAACTTGACGACCGGCGACTGCAGGCCTTCCTCGTTCGCCTTCGACGCGTCGTTGACCTTGATGTAGGCGAGGCCGCCGGCGCCGTAGATCTTCACAAACGTCGCGTAGTCGTCGATCTCCTTGCGCGTCAGCGTGCCGCCGCCGGGAACGCGCAGCGCGGCCACGCGGCCGTTCGGCAGGTCGGCCGCGGCGCGGAACACCTTGAAGTCGACAGTCTTCATGAGGTCGGTGAGCTCGGTCAGCACGAGCGGCACGCGCAGGTCCGGCTTGTCGGAGCCGTACTTGTCCATCGCTTCGGCGTACGTCATCACCGGGAACGGGTGCGGCAGTTCCTCGCCCAGCGCGTCCTTGAACATCGCAAGGACCAGGCCCTCCATCAGCTCGCGGATGTCGAGCTCGGTGAGGAAGGACGTCTCGATGTCGATCTGCGTGAACTCGGGCTGGCGGTCGGCGCGCAGGTCCTCGTCGCGGAAGCACTTGACGATCTGGTAGTAGCGGTCGAAGCCCGCCATCATCAGCATCTGCTTGAACAGCTGCGGCGATTGCGGCAGCGCGTAGAACTGGCCGTGGTGGATGCGCGAAGGCACGAGGAACTCGCGCGCGCCCTCGGGCGTGGACTTGTAGAGGATCGGCGTCTCGATGTCGATGAAGCCGTGCGCGTCCAGGTACCGGCGGGCCGCCATCGCGGTCCGGTAGCGGAGCATCAGGTTCTTCTGCATCTGCGGCCGGCGCAGGTCGAGCACCCGGTGGGTCAGGCGGACGGTCTCCGACAGGTTCTCGTCGTCGAGCTGGAATGGCGGCGTCAGCGACGCGTTCAGCACGACGATGTCGGTCGCCAGCACCTCGATCTCGCCGGACACGAGGTTCGGGTTGACCGTGCCGTCCGGGCGCGGCCGCACGCGGCCGGTCACCTCGATGCAGAACTCGTTGCGCAGCGTCTCGGCGATCGCGAACATCGCTTCCCGGTCGGGATCGCAGACGACCTGGACCAGCCCTTCGCGGTCGCGCAGGTCGACGAAGATCACGCCGCCGTGGTCGCGGCGGCGATGGACCCAGCCGTTCAGCGTGACGGTCTGGCCGAGGTGGCGGCGGTCGATGCTACCGCAGTAGTCAGTGCGTTTCACTTTGTCTTTCAACGGATTCCAAAGCCGGGGGAGCCGCATACGCGGCTACCCCGGGTCCACGAGAATTCTTCCCCGCACCCGGGGAAACGACGCCCATCGAGATCACGTACTTCAGCGCCTCGTCGACCGTCATGTCGAGGTCGCGCACGCGAGACTTCGGCACGATGATGAAGTACCCGGACGTCGGGTTCGGCGTCGTCGGCACGTAGACGCTCACGTGTTCCTCGGCCAGGTGCGCGGCGACGGCGGGCGCGGGCGTGCCGGTGAGGAACGCGATCGACCACGCGTTCTCGTGCGGGAACTCGACCAGCAGCGCCTTGCGGAACGCGTTGCCCGAGTCGGACAGCAGCGTGTCGCTGACCTGCTTGACCGACGAGTAGATCGACTTCACCACCGGGATGCGGCCGAGGATGCCTTCCCAGAACAGGATCAGCCGCGCGCCGAAGAAATTGGCGGCGACCACGCCGGTCACGAGCAGGATCGCGAAGCTCAGCAGCACGCCGAAGCCCGGCATGTGGAAGCCGAGGATGCGGTCGGGCTGCGCACCTTCCGGGAACAGCAGCAGCGTCTGGTCGAGCGTGGTCACCAGGGCGTGCAGCACCCAGATCGTGATGCCGAGCGGCACCCAGACGAGCAGGCCGAGGACCAGGTAGCGTTTCATCGGAACGGCGTCGCGTGCGTCAGGCCGTGGCCGCCGGGCCCGCCGCGGGGGTCGGCGACTCGGACTTCGCGGCCGCGGGCTCCGCTTTGTCGGACTTGGCCGGTTCGGCGGACTTGGCGTCGGCGGCCGGCGCGTCGGACTTCTCGGCCGGCTTGCTGCCGCCGCGGAAGTCGGTCTGGTACCAGCCGCTCCCCTTCAACTGGAAGCCGGCGGCGGACACGAGCTTGGTCAGCGCGTCCTTCGCGCAGTGCGGGCACGTGACGAGAGGCGGGTCGCTGAACTTCTGCAGCGCCTCGAGTTTGTGCTGGCATGCGGTGCAGCGGTATTCGTAGATCGGCATGGCGTGCGGTCCGGCCGTGGGCGCCGCGAGCGGGCAGCGCAAAAGCGTTTGATTCGAAAAGAATAATTAACTTTCCATTATACCGTTTTCCGGCCGTTCCAACGAGCGTCGCTCAAGGCGCGACGGAATGGCCGTCGGCATAGATGGGTGCCGCGCCGCTCAAAAGCAAAGTGCCGTATGCTTTCACTTGAGTCGAAGCGACGCCGGTCGCGTCGCGTGCCGGAGGAAAGGCGATGTCCGCGTACTGGATCTGGTGGGCGCTGGCCGCGGTGCTGGTCGGCGCCGAGCTGATGACCGGCACGTTCTACCTGCTGGCGGTCGGCGTGGCGTTCGCGGTCGGCGGCATCGCGGCGCTGGTCGGCGCCGACCTGCCGATCCAGCTCGTCGTCGCCGGCGTGCTCAGCGTGGCGGGGACGATGGGCGCGCACCGCTGGCGCGAGCGCCGCGCGCTGCCGCAGCAGCCGGGGCTGGACGTCGGCCAGCCCGTCAAGGTGCTGGGATGGAAGGACGACGGCCGCGCGCGCGTCGCCTACCGCGGCACGCAGTGGGACGCGGAGCTCGCGGCGCCGGACGCCGCGCGCGCCGAGACCATGTACATCGTCGCCACCCGCGGCTCGACGCTGGTGATCGCCGACCGCCGCGCGTGAAGGACGTCCGCGGCGCGGCTTCAGCCTGACTCTTCGACGGAGAACTGCCCATGTGGAACGGCTCGGCCATTGTCACGATCGTGCTCTTCATCGTCGCGATCATCGTCGTCATCAAGACGATCCGCGTGGTGCCGCAGCAGCACGCGTGGGTCGTCGAACGCCTCGGGCGGTTCTACGCGGTGCTCGAGCCCGGCCTCAACTTCGTGATCCCGTTCGTCGACCGCGTCGCCTTCCGGCACGACCTGCGCGAGATCCCGCTCGACGTGCCGAGCCAGATCTGCATCACGCGCGACAACACGCAGCTGCAGGTCGACGGCATCCTGTACTTCCAGGTGACCGACCCGAAGCTCGCGTCGTACGGGTCGTCGAACTACGTGCTGGCGATCACGCAGCTCGCGCAGACGACGCTGCGCAGCGTCATCGGGCGGATGGAGCTCGACCGCACGTTCGAGGAGCGCGACCAGATCAACGCGCTGGTCGTCTCGGCGCTCGACGACGCGGCGGCGAGCTGGGGCGTGAAGGTGCTGCGCTACGAGATCAAGGACCTGACGCCGCCGGCGGAGATCCTGCGGTCGATGCAGGCGCAGATCACCGCCGAGCGCGAGAAGCGCGCGGTGATCGCGACGTCCGAAGGCGCGCGGCAGCAGGCGATCAACGTGGCGATCGGCGCGCGCGAGGCGGCGATCGCGAAGTCCGAGGGCGAGAAGCAGGCCGAGATCAACGTCGCGCAGGGCGAGGCGCAGGCGACGCTGGTCAACGCCGAGGCGAACGCCAAGGCGATCCGGATGATCGCCGAGGCGATCGAGTCGCCCGGCGGCATGCAGGCGGTAAACCTGCGCGTGGCCGACCACTACATCAACGCGTTCGGCCTCCTCGCACGCACGAACAACACGCTGATCGTCCCGGCGAACGTGTCGGACATGGCCGGGCTCATCGCGACCGCGATGGCGGTCGTCAAGGCGAACAAGTGACGCATCACCCTGCGGTGCGTCCTCCCCGCGAAAGCGGGGATCCAGTGGCTCACTAGGAACACACGAATGGACCTCAAAGGCAGCACGTTCATCGTCACCGGCGGCGCCTCGGGGTTGGGCGCCGGCACGGTCCGCATGGTGGTGGCCGGCGGCGGCAATGCCGTGATCTCCGACCTGAAGGACGCCGAAGGCGCGGCGCTCGCCGCCGAACTTGGCGCGCGCGCGCGGTTCGTGCGGACCGACGTCGCCGACGAGGCGAGCGCTGCGGCCGCCGTCGCCGCCGCGCTGTCGGCGTTCGGCGCCGTGCACGCGCTCGTCGGCTGTGCCGGCATCGTGCACGGCGAGAAGGTGGTCGGGAAGGAAGGCCCGCATTCGCTCGCCGCATTCGCGCGCACGATCTCGATCAACCTCGTCGGCATGTTCAACATGATCCGGCTCGCCGCCGACGCGATGAGCCGCAACGCGCCGAACGCCGAGGGCGAGCGCGGCGTCATCGTGAACACCGCGTCGGTCGCGGCGTTCGACGGGCAGATCGGGCAGGCCGCCTATGCGGCGTCGAAGGGCGGGGTCGTCGGGATGACGCTGCCGATCGCGCGCGAGCTCGCGCGCTCCGGCATCCGCGTGATGACGATCGCGCCGGGCATCTTTCAGACGCCGATGATGGCGGGCCTGCCGCAGGACGTGCAGGACGCGCTCGGCAGGATGGTGCCGTTTCCGTCGCGGCTCGGCCGCCCGTCCGAGTTCGCGTCGCTGGTCGCGGAGATCGTCCGCAACCCGATGCTGAACGGCGAGGTGATCCGGCTCGACGGCGCGATCCGCATGGCGCCGAAATGACCTGATCGCGCGCAGCGCGGTCAGGTGATCCCCGCGAACGCGGGGATCCGGCATCTTCGATTCAGTCGCGGCGGATCAGCGCGATCGCCACCGCGATCAGTCCGATGAAGAACACGAACGTCCACGCGGGGATCGCGAGACCGAGGAACAGCCAGCCCTGCTCGGCGCATTCGCCGCTGCCCTTCAGCACGCGGCCGATGACGTCGGTGAGCGGCAGCGTCTCCAGCATGTAGTTGAGGCCCATGCCGCACGCGGCGACCGAGCCTTTCGGCTGCGCCTGGATCCAGACGTGCCACGCGGCGAGCCCGGCGCCGATGCCCGAAGCGATCACCGTCAGCACCGCGTAGAACGCGGCGCCGCCGCGCCCGGGATTGTGGATCGCCGCGATCAGGAAGACGAAGCCCGTCGTGATGACCGCGACGCGCTGGAACACGCACAGCGGGCACGGCTCGAGGTCGAGGCCGTACTGCAGCCACAGCGCCCAGCCCATCAGCCCGGCGCAGACGAGGAAGCCGAGCAGGTACGCCAGGCGCCGAGGGGGAAGCAGCAGCAGCGCGAGCGACGTCAGGCCGATCGTCCACACGAGCATCCGGTAGGCGGACTGCGCGAGCGCCGAGTTGGCGCCGAGCGCCGCCAGCATCAGGTCGAAGGCGACCAGCACGATCGCGACGAAGATGCCGGCGAGCGGCCAGGGGATGGTGGCGTAGCGCATCAGGATCATGGGAGCGGGAAAGGTGGCTAGGTTTGTGCGCGGGCGAGCGCCTGATCGACGTCCCACAGGATGTCGTCGAGCGTTTCGAGGCCGATCGACAGGCGGATCATCTCCGGCGACACGCCGGCCGCGCGCTGCTCGTCCTCCGACAGCTGCCGGTGCGTCGTCGAAGCGGGATGGATGACGAGCGTCTTCGCGTCGCCGACGTTGGCGAGGTGCGACAGGAACTGCACGGATTCGATGAACTTCACGCCGGCCGCGGCGCCGCCCTTGACGCCGAACGTCAGGATGCCGCCTGCGCCGCGCGGCAGGTAACGATGCGCGAGCGGCGCGTAGCGGTTGCCGGCGAGCGCCGGATAGTTGACCCACGCGACGGCCGGATGCGCGGCGAGATGCTGCGCGACGGCCAGCGCCGATTCGCTGTGCCGAGGCATCCGCAGGTGCAGCGTCTCCACGCCCTGCAGCAGCAGGAACGCCGAGTGCGGCGACAGCGTGGGGCCGAGCGTGCGCATCGTCTCCATCCGCGCCTTCATCGTGAAGCCGAAGTCGCCGAACGTCTCGAAGAAGATCACGCCGTGATAGCCGCGCGAAGGCTCGGTCATCTGCGGGAAGCGGCCGTTGTCCCACGGGAACTTGCCGGACTCGACGACGATGCCGCCCATCGTAGTCCCGTGCCCGCCCAGGTACTTGGTGACCGAATGGATCACGATGTCGGCGCCGTGCTCGAACGGCCGGCACAGGTACGGCGACGCGAGCGTGTTGTCGACGACCAGCGGCACGCCTGCCGCGCGCGCGATCGCGCCGATGGCGGACAGGTCGGCAACGTTGAGCTGCGGATTGCCGATCGTCTCGACATAGATGGCCTTGGTGTTCGGCTTGACCGCCGGCCGGAAGTTCGCCGGCTCGTCGCTGTCGACGAACGTCGCCTCGATTCCGAACTGCGCGAACGTCACCGCGAGCTGCGAGTACGTGCCGCCGTACAGCGTCCGCGACGCGACGATGTGGTCGCCGGCGCGGCACAGCGTCAGCAGCGCGACCGCCTGCGCCGACATGCCGGTCGCAGTCGCGAGCGCGGCGCGGCCGCCCTCGAGCGCCGCCACGCGCTCCTCGAGCGCGGCGACCGTCGGGTTGGATATCCGCGAATAGACGTTGCCGAACGTCTGCAGGTTGAACAGGCTCGCCGCGTGGTCGGCGCTGTCGAAGACGAACGAGGTCGTCTGGTAGATCGGCAGCGCGCGCGCGCCCGTCGCCGCGTCCGGGATCTGGCCGGCGTGCAGGCACAGCGTGTCGAAGCCGTACGTGTGGTCGGGCATCGTGGATCAGCCGTTGCCCGCCGCGCGCCGCGACGAAATGACGCCGGTGTTGACGCCCGCCCAGTTGAGGCCGCCCAGGATGCGCGCGTGCTCGATCTTCACGCAGCGGTCCATCACGACGTCGAGCCCGGCGGCGAGCGCGATCTGCGCCGCCTCGTCGTTGCGGATGCCGAGCTGCATCCACAGCACCCTGGCGCCCTTCGCGACGGCCGCGCGCGCGATCGGCACGATCTCGGTGGACCGGCGAAAGCAGTCGACGATGTCGACCGGCTCCGGGATCGCCGCGACGTCGGGGTAGCAGCGCTGGCCGAGCAGTTCCGCGCAGCCGGGGTTCACCGGAACGACGCGATACCCGTGATCCTGCATGTACTTGGCCGCGAAATGGCTGGGCCGGTACCAGTGCGCGGACAGGCCGACGACGGCGATCGTCCGCGCCTGCGCCAGGATCCGCCGCAGCCCCGCGATGTCGTCGACGTACGCCACCGTGCGCAGCCGCCCGTCAGTTGCGCCAGACCGGCGGCGCGTTGTACGGATAGTCGTTCGAGATCCTGCGCCCGGACGAGATGCGGTGCGACAGCCACGACAGCGTCGGGTAGTCGCCGGGGCCGAACGTCCGGCAATCGCCCATGAAGTTCGCGTCCGTGCAGAACATCCAGTAGCCGCGCTCGATGCGCATCGACGACGCGCGATCGTTGAACCCGGTGTTGCCGAGGTTGCTCAGCACGTCGGAATTCACCGTGTACGAACGGCCCTGGAAATTGCTGCCCTCGTACAGCACGACGCGCGTGTTGCCGCCCCATCCGCCGCCGCCACCACCCCGGCCGCCGCCACCGCCGCCACTCCCGGCGATCGGCCGCGCCGAGCTGACGCGCCCGCCGACGCCGCCCAGGTTGTCGTGCCGCCCGGGCCCGAACACTTCGCACGTGCTCATGTAGTCGGCGTCCGAGCACAGCTGCCACGTCCCGGAGTTGACGATCGCCGACATCGCGCGATCGTTGAAGCCGGTTCCGGCGAGGTTCGGCATCGGGCCGTTCACCGTGTACGAACGTCCGGTCTGGCCCGGCGATTCGAACAGCACGATCGATCCGCCGCCGATGCCGCCGCCGCCACCGCCGCCGGCCCCTCCGCCGATGCCGCCGCTGACGCCGCCCGAACCGTCCCAGCCGATTTCGCGCAGCGACGACACGCGGTCGTTCAGGCCCATCGCGGCGAGCGACGGATAGTTGCCGGGACCCAGCGTGATGCACGAGCCGCGGAAGTACGCATCGGCGCACAGCTGCCACGAGCCGCCGCGCACCGTCACCGACGACGCGCGGTCGTTGAACCCGACGCCGCCGAGATCGGCGACCGAGCTGTTCGCCGTGTAGCGCGGCCCGCTGAAGTTGTCGTCCTGGTATAGGATGATTTCCTGCGCGAACGCGGCCGAGGCGCCGCCGATCGCGGCGATGACGATGAGGCTTCGTCCGAACGTCATGTTGCCCTCCGTTGCGCGGTGCTGCGTGCGGGACGCGCCGGCGTCTAGCCGAACGCGCCCGCGCCTGTTGCGATGGTAGTGGTTCGCACGCTGCCGTACACCTGCGCCGCCTCTGCGCGTTTCGGCGCGTTCGGCTGCCAGCCGAGCACGGCCAGCAGCACGCAGAAGCCGACGACGTAGGCGACCGCGACGTGCCAGCCGCCGCGCAGCCACGCGACCGCCGAGCGCGCTTCCGGGAACTGGTTGGACAGCGCGACGCCGGCGGACGAGCCGAACCAGATCATCGAGCCGCCGAAGCCCACGGCGTACGCGAGGAAGCCCCAGTCGTAGCCGCCCTGTTTCAGCGCCAGCGCCGTCAGCGGGATGTTGTCGAACACGGCGGACACGAAGCCCAGTCCCAGCGCCGTCTGCCACGACGCCCCGGGCAGCCGCTCGACCGGCATCATCGACGCGCAGGTGACCAGCGACAGCAGGAAGATCGTGCCCTTGAATGTCTCCGGCATCACTTCCCAGTCGGGGCGCCGCGCGGGCAGCGAGATGAAGATCGCGACCCAGACGCCGAAGCCGATGTACGGGAACGCGTCGTTGTACTCGTTGAACATCACGTTGACCGTGACGTTCGCGACGATCGCGCAGGTCAGGATCAGCAGGACGATGCCCACGCGCGTCCAGTCGACCGGCGTGTGCTCGTGGACGTGCTTGATCATCGGCGAGTACGCATGCTGCTGCTTGGCCGCGGGAATGCCGCAGAAGACGAGTGCGACCAGCGCCGCGACGTACGCGTGGAGCACGTCCGCCGGCGGGACGCCGGCCAGCCACATCATCGTGGTGGTCGTGTCGCCGATCACGCTGCCCGCGCCGCCGGCGTTGGACGCCGCGACGATCGCCGCCAGGTAGCCGATGTGCACCTTGGCGCGGAACAGCTGGTGCGCCATCGCGCCGCCGATCAGCGCCGCCGCGATGTTGTCGAGGAACGACGAGATCACGAACACCATTGCCAGCAGCACGAACGCGCCCTTCCAGTCCGCCGGCAGCAGGCGCGGCAGCACCAGCGGCACGCGGCTTTTCTCGAAGTGGCGCGACAGCAGCGCGAAGCCCATCAGCAGCAGGAACAGGTTGGTCAGGATCACCCATTCGTGCTTCAGGTGGACGGCGAGGCCGGCCAGGCCCGGACCCTCCTTGAAGCCGGTAAACAGCAGCTTGTACACGGTGATGGTCGCAAGGCCGGCCAGCGCGACTTTCAGCGTATGGTGATGGAACAGCGCGACGCCCAACAGCGTCAGCCCGAACAGGATGAAATCGACGGGAACCGGACCAATCGACGGAAGTTCTGCGGGCATCGGGCGACTCGATTCTCGTAGGATTCGGGCGCTGGCGACGCCCGGAACGCCGCGCCGGGCAGGCGGTGCCGCCCGGCGTTGCTTGGTGACGCGGATTGTAACCGGGCCGCACGAACGTTCGGGGGTTGCCGGCGCGATCGGGCTGGGCCCGATCCTTGCTTGTACTGGACGACTTGGCGGTGTCACGGCCTTGATCGCCTATGGCAGCGAAGCTTGCAAGCTTCGGTTCCGGCGGCGGCTCCGGCCGGAACCTGCGCCAACCCAAGACGACGCCCCATGGCCCTTCCGCGCTCGCTGAACCGCCTCGACCTGCCGGTCCACACCGTCGGCGACCCGGTCGAGCGCGACTCGCTGCTGGCGCTGTCGCAGCGCAAGCTGAACGCGCTCGGGGTGCCGGTCGCCTACATCGATCGCAACCAGCGGTACCGGTTCGTGAACAAGGCGTTCATGGACTGGCTGGGCAAGCGCGAGAACGAGATCCTCGGCCGCGAGGTGATCGAGGTGCTCGGTCGCGACGTCTACCAGCTCTATCGCGCATACATCGACGCGGCGCTGTCCGGCGAACGCACGACCTACGAGCGGCAGCTGGTCACCGCGGGCCGACCGGCGCTGTGGATCCGCGTCGACTACTACCCGGATCGCAGCTCGCAAGGCCACGTGCGCGGCTTCCTGGTCACGTACAGCGACGTCGACCACCTGAAGAAGCTCGAGCTCGAGGCCGGCCAGCGCGAGCACCGGCTGCGCCTGGTCACCGACAGCGTCGGCCTGCCGATCCTGTATTTCGACCGGCAGCTGAAGATGCGCTTCGCGAACAAGCCTTTCGGCAACTGGATCGGCGTGCCCGCCGACGACGTGCTGGGCCACGCGCTGAAGGACGTGCTCCCGCCGGACGCGTTCGCGGAAATGCAGGGCTACATCGAGCGCGCGTTCGCCGGCGCGACCGTCACGTACGAACGGCGCGAGCGGCAGCTCGAAGGCGAGGCGCGGTGGACCCGCATCACGCTGTTCCCCGACCGCGAGCTGGGCGGGCGCGTCGGCGGCGCGTTCGCCGTGATGACCGACATCGAGGACGACATCCGCGTCCGCGACGCGCTGAAGTCGCAGGAGGCGCAGATGCGCCTCTTCGCCGACAACATCCCGGGACCGATCGCGTACCTCGACCGCAACCTCAAGTACACGTTCGTCAACCAGGCGTTCGCGAACTCGGTGTGCCGGCCGCAGGACGAGATCTACGGCAAGACGCCGTTCGAGGTCATGGTGTCGGACGTCGCGACGTTCCTGCGGCCGATCCTCAAGCGCGCGCAGGCGGGCGAGCACGTCGAGTACGAGCGCATCGGCGCCACGCCGAACGGCCGGCGCTGGCTGCACGGCCGCATCGCGCCGGACCTCGACGTTTCGGGCTCGGTGCGCGGACTCTACTGCACCGAATACGACATCCACGATCTGAAGCTGACCGAGCAGGCGCTGGCCGCCCGCGAGGAGCAGCTGCGGCTGTTCAACGACAACATCCCCGAGCCGATCGTCTACCTGTCGGCGGACCGGCGCTACGAGTTCGTGAACGAGGCGTTCCTGCGGCTGGTCGGCCTCGACCGCGAGCAGGTGGTCGGCAAGACGACCGCCGACGTGCTGGGCCCGGACATCGCCGGCATGATGGAGCCCGGGCGCGACCGCGTGTTCGCCGGCGAAGCGATCACCTACGAGCGCTCGATCGTCGACGCGATGGGCCGCGAGCGGTGGATCCGCGCGCGCTGCGTGCCGGATCTCAACTTCGACGGGACGGTGAAGGGCGAGTACGTCGTCGGCCACGACATCACCGATCTCAAGCAGGCGCAGGACGCGCTGGCCGCGCGCGAGGGCCAGCTGCGCGCGATCATGGACGGCGTGCCGGCGCCGGTCGCGTACATCGACCGCGACGAGCACTGCCACTACGTCAACCGGACGTTCCTGCAGTTCTTCGGGCTCACGCCCGAGCAGGTCAGCGTGATGCGGCTGCGCGACGTCGTCGGCCACGGCATCTACCAGAGCGCGCAGGCGATGCTGACGCGCGCGATGGAAGGCGAGTCGACGGCGTTCGACCGGCTGGTGCCGGGCGCGAACGGCGTGCGCCGCTGGATGACGATCCGCGTGGTACCGGACGCGGCGCCGTCCGGCGAAGTGCACGGCGCGTTCGTGCTGATGAACGACATCCACGGCCTGAAACAGGCGCAGGAAGCGTTGCGCGCGTCCGAGGCCGAGCTGCGGCTCATCATGGACAACGTGCCGGCGCGCGTGTCGTACATCGACCGCGACTACCGGTATCGCTTCCTCAACCGCCACAACGAGGAATGGCTGGGCGAGAGCCGCAAGGAGCTGACCGGCCGCCCGTTCGCCGAGGTCGTCGGCAACGAGCGCGCGAACCAGCTGGGGCCGCTGCTCGACCGCGTGCTGACCGGCGAGACCGTGTCGACCGAGAAGCAGCTGGTGCAGCCGGACGGCCAGGAGCGCTGGGAATCGGTCCACTACGCGCCGCACCGCGACGCCGAAGGCAACGTGGTCGGCATCTACGCCGTGCACGCGGACATCCACGACCAGAAGCGCAACGAGGACGAGCTGAAGCGAGTCAACTGGATGCTGTCGTCGCACATCAGCAACACGCCGCTCGCGGTGCTCGAATGGGACCGCGACTTCCGGCTGGTCCGCTGGTCGCCGCAGGCCGAGAACATCTTCGGCTGGCCGTCGGAGGAAATCCTCGGCATCCCGCTCGCCGACAGCCCGCTGGTGCACGAGGACGACCGCGAGAGCTTCGCGGGCCTCGTCGCGCGGCTGATGGGCGGCGAGGAGCCGCGCGCGACGGGCCTCACGCGCAACCACACGCGCGACGGCAACACGATCTGGTGCGAGTGGTACCACTCGGCGCTGCTCGACGAAGACGGGAAGATCGTGTCGATCCTGTCGTTCGTGCAGGACGTGTCGTCGCGGATCCAGGCCGAGGAGCGGCTGCAGTACCTGGCCACGCGCGACGCGCTGACCGGGCTGCCGAACCGGCTGCTGCTGCACGAGCGGCTGACGCAGGCGATCGCGCAGGCCAAGCGCAGCGGCCACCGCGTCGGCGTGCTGTTCATCGACCTCGACCGCTTCAAGAACGTCAACGACACGCTCGGCCACCGGATCGGCGACGAGCTCCTGAAGCGCGTGACGGCCGCGCTGTCCAGCGCGCTGCGCGAGACGGACCTGCTCGCGCGGCTGGGCGGCGACGAGTTCATGGTGATCGTCGAGGACTTCGACGACCCTTCCGTGCTTGGACGCATCGCCCAGAAGCTGCTCGACGCGATCGCGCAGCCGTTCGAGATCGAGGAGCACGACATTTTCGTGACGTCGTCGATCGGCATCGCCGTTTACCCGGACGATTCCGACGATCCGGAGGAGCTGCTGAAGCACGCCGACGTCGCGATGTACCGGTCGAAGGAGCTGGGCCGCAACACGTACCAGTTCCTCGACGCCAACCTGGCCGAGCACCGGCTGCGCCAGCACACGCTGGAGACGGCGCTGCGCACGGCGCTGGCCGACGGCGCGCTGCGGCTGCACTACCAGCCGGTGGTGAAGATCAACGACCGCTCGATCATCGGCGCCGAGGCACTTCTGCGGTGGAGCGATCCCGAGCACGGCAACGTGCCGCCGCAGGTGTTCATTCCACTCGCCGAGGAGTCGGGGCTCATCCACGCGCTCGGAGAATGGGTGCTGCGCTCGGCCGCGAAGCAGTGCGTCGCGTGGCGCAAGCAGGGCCTGTCGCTCACCGTGTCGGTCAACCTGTCGGCGCGCCAGTTCTACCGCGAGGACCTGGCGCAGCGGATCTCCGAGATCGTGAAGTCCGAGGAGTGCGACCCGTCGTGGATCGAGCTCGAAGTCACCGAGACCAGCCTGCTGCACGACCTCGACGCGATCCGCAAGGTGCTGCACCAGCTGCGCGACGAAGGATTCACCGTCGCGATCGACGACTTCGGCACCGGCTATTCGTCACTGACGCACCTGAAGCACTTCCCGATCGACACGCTGAAGATCGACATCTCGTTCATCGCCGACCTCGAGTCCGACCCGC
The DNA here is from genome assembly GCA_046347755.1 of Burkholderiales bacterium. GTDB lineage: Bacteria > Pseudomonadota > Gammaproteobacteria > Burkholderiales > Casimicrobiaceae > VBCG01. Next base: position 1,273,815 of record JAXMFM010000003.1, read on the forward strand.
AGGACGCGGCGATCACCGAGGCGATCATCGGCCTCGCGCGCGGCCTGGGCTTGAAGGTCGTCGCCGAAGGCGTGGGCACGCGCGAGCAGCTCGAGTTCCTCGACGTGCGCGGCTGCGACTGCTTCCAGGGCTTCTGGGTCAGCAAGCCGCTGCCGGCGGACTCGTTCTACGAGTTCGTGCGCAAGAAGCTGCACTGAAGGCGCTCGGTTCCCTGCCGTCTTGACGTGCGCTCGACGGCATCGCGAGCGTGCGAGCCGGTGCTGCATACGATGCCGACCTGGGGTACCTCCATGCAAGAGCGACTCACTTGGAGGCCGACTGCCGCCGGCAAACCGACGCAGAACGCCTGCATCCAGAGCTTCAACGGCAAGTTTCGGGATGAATGCCTCAACCATCACTACCTCAACGACCTCGAGCATGCGCAAGCAGTGATCGCCGCGTGGCGTCGCGATCATGACGTGGCGCAGCCGCACCGCGGGATCGGGCGGATCCCGCCAGCCGAACTCGCGTCCAGGCATCGCTCCGGCACCAAAGGGCCAGAACTGAGGATCGTTTGAGCTTGCAACCCGGACTTTGCAAGCTTGCTGCCGGTAGCGCCAACGGGGGCAGGTCAGGGACGCTCCAACATTGGATTGTCGTCGGCCGACGCGGTTGCACCGACCAGTTCGAGCTGTTGTATCCTCCCGCCGCGATGGATCAGGGGGGTGGGATGCCGCAGTACGACGATGTGGCCGAACGGTACGAGAGGCTTGTGGCGCCGAAGTATCTGTCGATCGCCCGGATCGTGGCGGATCGCGCCCCCGATATTACGGGCCGGGACGTGTTCGAGGTGGGCGCCGGCACCGGGCTGCTGACGCGGTTACTCGCGCCGCGGGGTGGCTACCGCTCCTACGTTGCCTCCGACGTCTCGGCTCCCATGCTCGCGACGGCGAGGAGCCTGGTGAATGCAGACGTCGATTTCATCGAAGCCGACGTCCGCGATCTTCCTGTCGAGGACTCCAGCTTCGATCTCGTTATCGGCTCGCTCACGCCGCTGCAGGACTTCGAGGCGGGCTTCACGGAAGCCCGGCGCATCCTCCGGCGAGGGGGGGAACTGATCGTCGGCTTCTGGGGAGACGTCTATGCGGAACTCGAACTTCTGGACGAGGTGCGACGCCGCCTCGACTTGGGGGCATACGCGCGCGACCGCGAGCGATCCGCGCTGGTGCGCGCCACATCGGCCGGATTCCCGGCTCCCACGATCGATGTTGTGCGACTCCCGGTTCATCATGCGAGCGTCGATGCCTACCTCGACTACCGGGCTTCGTTCGGCCGTCTCGTGTTCGTGCCCGAGGATCGACAGGATGATTGGGCGACGATGCTCCGCGAGGTGAGCGAGGAACGGGCAAGGCCGGACGGTTCGATCGACCTTGACTGGATGATCGCGCTCTTGCACGCGACGAATGACTGATCGGCAAGGCCCCCGGCCCATGCCCGGAACGATCCGTCCGCAACTCCGCACCCGACTTCATGCGTCACGCCCTGATCGCGGTTCAGCAGGGACTCTTGGCCAAGCAGCTTGCCCTTGTTCCACCGTAACGCGCGCCTTGCAGCCTTCTTTGCCGTATCCGGATAGAGGCCTCACGTTGATCTCGGTCGTGGGACGCTGACCGGCCCACAACCGGCCGTAGCCGCCCTTGGGCGAGGTCTTGTGATCGTGCTCCCGAATTCCCGGCCATCGATCAGCATGATTTCAGATGACGGGTCCTACCTGCTCGCAGGACAGCCCGCCGAGCTTGCTCGGCTGCAAGTGCAGTCTCGGGTATGGGAGCCAGCGGGTCGGGCCCCGTTGAAAACGCTGCCCGGCGGGACGGCGCGATCTGCGGAGGTGATAGCTGGCGCAGGCCCCCTCGACGACCTGCTGCGCGACGCCGAGCAGGAGTTGAGTCGCCGGGATGCCTGGGGCACCGCGTTCACGCTGATCCAGTCAGTTGCGGCCGTTCCACTCGCGTTCGGCCAAATTGCTGACGATTCCAAACGACGACTCGCGGCCGGGAGCAGCCGTTCAGCGAATGCTTTCGATAGCTGACGCTCGATCCCGGCAATTTCTACACGTCATACACCGCATCCGTCACGACCCAGCCGCCATCCACGCCGCCCGGCAGCATTTGGCCGGCATCCTCGCCCACTTCGCGGTCGATCAAGGCATTGCATTTCGCATTCATCGCGTCGAGGATCGCGCCGTACTTCGCGGGATCCAATGCAAGGTTGTTCTGCTCCAGCGGATCGCGCGCCACGTCGTATAGCTCCACGTCGTTCATCCTGAACAGGGCCTCGACCGAGATGGGACGGTTGTGCTGCTTGGGCGAGAAGTAGCGGGCGAAGCGGTAGCGCCCGTCGAACACGCCGCGGATGGCGCCGCGCTTGGCGAGATCCGGCCGCATCGCGCCCGCCTGTGCGGCCTCCTTGAGCCTGGCCTTGCCGTCGGGTTGCGCCAGCATGGCGACGGCCTTCTCCATGAATTCGCCATCGATGTAGGCGAACATGTTGTAGCAATAGAGTGCGCCGTCGCGGACCTCGCCGTGGGCCGCCTTCTCCGGCGCCGACAGCAGCGGACCGAGATCCACGCCCGGCAAGCCCTTCGCGATCGCGGCCTTCTTCTCCGGACTGGCGCCGGTGAGGCCGACGAGGGTCGGCGCGATGTCGAGGTGCGTGGTCACCGCCTTGCAGCGCTTGCCGCCGGGATGCGCGGGGTGCGCGACGATCAGCGGCACGTTGTTCTGCTCGCGATAGGCCGTCGCCCCCTTGGAGTGCATCCGGTGCGCGCCGTCGAGATCGCCGTGGTCCGCCGTGAAGACAACGATTGTGTTGGAGGCGAGGCCCAGCGCCTCGAGCTCGTCCAGCAGCGGCACGATGCTGCGGTCCACGTCGCGCAGGCAGTTGAGGTAGTAATTGTGGCGGTAGCGCCAGCGCCAGTCGTCGTTGGCGATGTGGCCGACGAGAGCATCGTGGGACCTGAGGTACTCGCGGTGGGCGGGCGGGCGCCCAGGCGCGTCGAGCCGCTGGCCGTAGCTGCGCGGAAGCGCGAACGGCCACTGCTTCGAATACAGCGGGTCGTCGGGGACCGGCTCGATGTGGCCGAGGATATTGCGCGCCTGCACTTTCTCGCCGGGGCGGTCGGTGTTGACGAACATGATGTCGTGCGGGTTCACCAGATTCACCGCGAGGAACCAAGGCTTGCCCTGCGCGGCCAGCTCCTTGCCATGGCCCCGAAGCCAGCTCACGGCCATGGCCGAGATGATGCCGTCGTGCAGGTACCCGCCGCGGGTGTGGGCGATGATGTCGCCCACACCGAAATAGTCGCTGAAGCCGTAGGCGTCCATCTCCTTGGTGAAGATCTTTTCCGGCGTGCCCAGCGAGTTGACGGTCTCGAACTCCTTGGTGAGGTGCCACTTGCCCTTGTAGGCCGTGTAGTACCCGGCTTCGCGCAGCATGTGCCCGAGCGTCGGGATGTCGGTGGCCATGCTGCTGATCCAGGGGAAGTTGGTGTTGTCGAACATCCTGGTGTGCTGGATGTGGCGGCCGGTATACAGCACCGAGCGCGACGGCGTGCATACACAGGAATTGATCTGGTGGTTCTCGAAAACGACGCCCTTCTTCGCAAGGCGTTCGTGCGCCGGCAACCGGAAGCCCTCCGGCAGCTCGGCGGAACGGAAGAAGCGCTCCTGATCGGTCAGGATGAACAGGATGTTGTACGCGCTACTTCCTGGCCTGCTTGGCACGCGACCCGATGACAGCTTGGCCGCCGATGCCGTATGTTCAGCAAACAGGTTCGCGCCGGTAGAGGAGGCCAGTGCGCCTGCCCCAACCGCCTTCAGGACGTTTCTGCGCCCGAAACTGGTCGGCGAATCGCTTGGATTCGTCATGCTCAATCTCCGGTTACGGCGCGAGCCTTCATTGGCTTCACCGTGAACGGTCAAGCATATCGCATCGTGTCCTGGCAGGCGTCCGCAACGGCCCACGCTCGAAGCACGAACGGGCGGCGGTAATGCCTACGGCAAGTCGTCGGGCTGCAGATCAACGCTCGACGCTCCAACGCCATCGCTTTCTGCTTCCGGCTGATCCGAACGTCGGGAACGGATCGTTCTGCACCCGCCGGCAGCTGGACAAAGCATTGGTTGCAGGCCTGCAGCCGTGCCGGCGCCGCGCGGCTCCGATCCCTGAAGTGGGCAGGGCGGATCGGCCAAGCAAATGGCGCGCTTTTCCCTTCAAGTCCGACTGGCCGTAGTGTAGCCTACACGCCCTGCCCATCCCGTCGGCAGCAGGTCATCACGAGAACTCAGGAGGAGATCATGCAAGTCCGCCAGACCGTCACCGCCCCCCCGCACTGACCGGCGCTCTGCTCGTCGCCTTCGGTGGCCCGGTGCAGGCCCAGGGCCAGAACCTCGAGAAGCTCAAGCAGATGAAGGTCGCGACCACCGACCTGAACATCCCGGTGGTACCGCAGACCGGCAAGAACGCGGATGCCATCCGCGAGAATCTCAAGCGCATCAAGCTGCCGCCCGGGTTCAAGATCGAGCTTTTCGCGATCGTCCCCGACGCACGCCATATGGCGGTCGCGCCGAGCACCAACATGATCTTCGTCGGCACGCGCAAGACCACGGTCTGGGCGGTGACCGACCGCAACAGCGACGGCGTCGCCGACGAGGTGAAGAGCTTCGCGCCGAGCCTGAAGTTCACGAACCCGAACGGTGTGTGCTGGACCAGGGACGGGTTCCTGATCGTCGTCGAGCACAACCGCGTGCTCAACTTCCCGGCCGCCGAGTTCTTCTACGAGGGCCCGGACGTCGCGGTGATCGAAGTCGTGCCGCAGGGCCAGTTGGTCCCGCCCGAGGAGGAGAGCTACAACCACGGCGCGCGCTCCTGCCGCGTCAGCGACGACGGCAAGCTCTACATCACGCTCGGCCAGCCGTACATCGTGCAGCCGCGCGACAAGGTGGCGATGTACGAGAGGCTGGGCATTGGCGGAATGATCAGGCTGAACCCGTTCGACGGTTCGGGTCGCGAAGTAGTCGCCCGGGGTGTGCGCAATTCGGTCGGTATGGACATCAACCCCAAGGACAAGACCGTTTGGTTCACCGACAACCAGACCGACGGCATGGGTGACGACACACCGCCCGGCGAACTCAACCGCATCACCAAGGCGGGGGGTGAGCACTTCGGCTACCCGTTCATTCACGGCAACAACGTGCAGATCGCAGGTACATCGGCTGCGCCGGACCTCAAGGACATGCAGCCGCCGGCGAACTGGACGAAACCGCAGATCGAGTTCCCCGCGCACCAGGCACAACTGGGCATGACCTTCTACAACGGCAAGATGTTCCCCGCCCAGTACCAGGGCGGGATCTTCGTCGCCGCTCACGGGTCCTGGAACCGCACCAAGCCCTCCGGTGCACTGATCAACTTCGTTTCGCTCAAGGCCGATGGCACGGCCGACAAGAGCAGCGTCTTTGCCGAGGGCTGGCTCGACGAAAACGGCCTCTACCGGGGCCGACCAGTCGACGTGGCGGTGATGAAGGACGGCTCGCTGCTCGTCAGCGACGACTTCGCCGGCGCGATCTACCGCATCACCTACTCGCAGTAATAAGGTTCAGCCGTGTCAGGAGAGGGGGTGGCTCTCGTGCTCGTCGCGGCGTTCGCGCTCGCGGCTGCCCCCTCGCCTGCTTCGGCCGATGCCGCGGCGGGTCGAGCCAAGGCGCAGATGTGCATGACGTGCCACGGCGCCAACGGCCTGGCCGTGGCGCCGAACACGCCGCACCTCGCAGGACAGCCGGAGGCTTATCTCGTCGAACAACTCAAGGCCTATCGAAACGGCAAGCGCGCGCACGAGGTGATGGGCGTGGTCGCGAAGCCCCTCACCGATGCCGACATCGCCGACCTCGCCGCTTGGTTCGCCTCGCTCGAGATCGTGCTCAAGAAGGATCCCTGAGCGCCGCATGCGGGTGAGACGCGGCCTGCTCCGGCGAAAGCCCGGCATGGGCCGTTCAGCGAGATCCGGAACGTCTGCTTAGGTTGCGCTCGATCGGCCGCAACGGGTCGAGTGCAGTCCATGACGAAGGCGGGCGTCGCAAGTCGCGGCGGCATCCATCGCCGCCGTCGCCATTGCCGGCCGGCGGAAACTGCAGCGAGATGAAGGCGCCTAGGGCGCCCGCTTCGGCACGTAGCGCGCGCCGTACGCCAGAAGTCCGGCGGCGAGCACGACGACGCCGAGCGCCATCGTCAGCGAGGTGGCCGTGGCGATGCCGCCGATCAGCGGCGGCCCGATCATGAATCCGCTGTAGCCGATCGACGTGACGGACGCGATGGCCGCCGCGCGGGTCACGCCCGGCACGCGGGTCGCCGCATTGAACAGGATCGGCGCGACCGGCGCCAATCCGGCGCCGGCCAAGGCGAAGCCGACGAACGCGACCCAGGCGTTCGCCGACACCAGCACGACGGCCATCGCGACCGCGGCAACGGTCGCGCCGAAGCGCAGCAGCGCCTGCTCCGAGTATCGCGAGCGAAGGGGGTCGCCGGCGAAGCGCGACAACGCCATCGCCGCGGAGAACACGGCATAACCGAGCGCGGCCCGCGCCTGCGGCATGCCGACGTCCTGCTGCAGGTAGAGCACGCTCCAGTCGTACATCACGCCTTCGGCCGTCATGCCGGCAAAGACCAGCATCCCGATGACCAGCAGCAGCCCTTTGGGCCATGCGAAGTGCGCCATTCCGTCGGCCTCGCCGCTGCTTTCGTGGGTGTCCAGCAAGCGGTGCGATGCGATGAACGACGCGATCGCGATGCTGCCGCCGACGCCGAAAAGCTGCAGCTGCGGCGCCACGCCGATCTCGAGCAGAGCCGAGGCAAGTGCCGCGCCGGCCATGCCGCCGACGCTGAACATCCCGTGCAGGTTGCTCATGATCGCGCGCCCGGCGAGACTTTCGAGTTCCGAGCCCTCGGTATTGATCGACACGTCGAACAGGCTCGCCGAGGCGCCGAAGACCAGCATCGCCGGCACGAGCAAGGCCACGCCCGGGTACTCCAGCGCGACGCCGAGCAACAGGCTCATCGTCGACGCGGCGACGAGCGTGGTCTTTCGCGCGCCCAGTCGTCCGACGATGCGCCCGGCGACGAAGAGGGACGACACCGTGCCGATCGCGATGGCCAGCAACACCAGCGAAAGCATCGCCTCGCTGAGGGCGTAGCGGGCCTTCACCGACGGAATGTGCGCGCCCCAGGTGCCGACCAGGACCCCGAGCGCCATGAACTGGAACTGGGTCGCCCGTCGCGCGCGGGCCAATGCGGTGGGCGTAGGGGGAACGGGCAAGGCCAACCGAAACTCGCATTCATCCGCGGGCGGGACAGCCGGCCTCGACGAGCGGCCACCGACGGCTTCGCCACATTGTGCCGGATTGTGGGAACATTGAATCGTGGAATGGCAATTCGCAAATCCGGCCACGATTGCGATCGCCGCGCTCGTGCTGGTCCTTGGCCGGCGATTGACCGAGCGCATCGCGTTCCTGCGCGAATACTCGATACCCGAGCCGGTCGTCGGCGGGTTGCTGGCCGCGCTGATGGCGACCGCGCTGCACGCCGGAGGCGTTCACCTGCGCTTCGACACTTCGCTGCAGCCCGGGCTGATGCTCGCGTTCTTCGCCACGATCGGCCTGGGGGCCGATGCGCGCATGCTGATGCGCGGAGGGCTCGCCCTCGTTCTGTTCACCGCTTGCGTCGTCGGCATGCTGGCGATGCAGAACGTCATCGGCGTCGGCGCGGCCCTGGCCATGGGCATCGATCCGCTGATCGGCCTGATCGCCGGCTCCGTGACGATGTCCGGTGGGCACGGCACCGGCGCCGCATGGGGCCAGCGGTTCGCGGAACGCTTCGGCCTCGAGTCGGCGCCGGCCGTCGCGCTCGCCGCGGCCACCTTCGGCCTGGTCATGGGCGGCTTGATCGGCGGGCCCGTTGCGCACCGGCTGATCGGGAAGCTCAACGCACGCGGAGCTCCGCTGGGAACCGCCGAAAACGAGGCGCTGGCGCACGACGCGGCCGAATCGGCGAGCCCGTTCACGCCGCAGCGCCTGACCGTGACCGTGCTGCTGATCGCCGCCAGCGTCGCGATCGGCTCGATGCTCGCGCGACTCACCGAGAATCCGACGTTCACGCTGCCGCCGTTCGTCTGGACGCTGTTCGTCGGGGCGGTCATCCGCAACGGACTCTCGCTGGCGAAGCTGCACGAGATCGACGGCGAGGCGCTGTCGTTCGCGGGCACCCTCTCGCTGTCGCTGTTCCTCGCCATGGCGTTGATGACGCTCAAGCTCTGGGAACTCGCCGCGCTGGCGGTGCCGATGGTCGTGATCCTTGCGCTGCAGGCGACCGGGGTCGCGCTGTTCACGACCTTCATCACGTTCCGGGTCATGGGCGCGAACTACGAGGCCGCGGCGCTGGTGGCCGGGCAATGCGGGTTCGGCCTCGGCGCGACACCGACCGCCATCGCCAACATGCAGGCGGTGTGCGACCGCTACGGCTACGCGCCGCAGGCCTTCATCATCGTGCCCGTGGTCGGCGCCTTCCTGATCGACATCGCCAACGCGCTCGTCATCAGCGCCTTTGCCGGCGTCATTCCGGCCTTGCGCTAGCCGTCACGCGACCGCCGCCGGTTCGCAACGCCGGCGTTCAGCGCAGTTCGGACAGCCACTGCGCCAGCGCGTCGGCCGCCGAGCGCCAGTCCGGCTCGAGCATCAGCATGTGCCCCATTCCCGGCAGGATCGTCGCCGTCACGTGGTGATGCGCGGCCGTTGCGCGCACGTCGTCGGGAATCGCGATCCTGTCGTTGTCGGCGCCCAGCACGAGGAGCGACGAGCCGCCGCGCTTCGGCAAACCGCCATGCAGCCGCAGCGCGAGGTCGAACAGCACGCGCGGCGATTCGCCGCTCATGTGCGCCAGCGCTTCCCGGAGGATCGTCGGCTCGACGCGGTCGCTGAAATAGAACGGCCGCAGCGCGCGCAGCAGGTCGTCGGACAGCCGCGTCGGATCGAGCGCCACCAGCTGCGGCACGTAGTCGGGATGCATGGCGGCGAGCCTGGCCGCGACCGGCAGCAATCCCGACGGCGGCACTGGCGCCAGCAGCGCGGCGCCGCGGACCGGCCGCGTCGCCATCATCCGCTCGCAGATCGCCGCGCCCATCGAATGCCCGATCAGGATCGGCGGCGCCGACAGCTGGCCGGCGACGTGCTCGACGTCGGCGACGTAGTCGTCGAGGCCGGTGATGAACAGCGCCTCGGCGCCATCGCTCGAGCCGTGGCCGCGCAGGCTCAACGCGTGCGCGGGCCAGCCGCGGGAGGCGAACCACGGCAGGAAGTACGGCTCCCAGCACCACGCGTCGCCATAGCCGCCGTGAATGAACAGCAGCGGCGGCTTGCGCGAGGCGCGCGCAGGCGTCTTCGAGCGCACTTCGAGCTTCAATGACGGGGCGAGCATTCGGGGAGTGGGCGGAGGGGCGGCGCGGCAAATCCTGCTAGCATTCTCGCGCCGCCGACCGCAAATATCCGATTGTGCCAGAACCGATCCAACCGACCTCCACCGCGACCTACGACGAGGCGTGCCGCCGCTGTCCGCGGCTTGCCGCTTTCCTGAGCGAAGTTCGTGCCACGCACCCGGCGTACTGGTGCCGGCCGGTGCCGCCGTTCGGTGCGACGGCCGCGCGGCTGGTGATCGTCGGGCTCGCGCCGGGCATGCACGGCGCCAACGCAAGCGGCCGGCCGTTCACCGGCGACTACGCGGGCATCCTGCTGTACGAAACGCTGCATGCATTCGGCTTCGCGAACCGGCCCGACGCGCACGCGCGCGGCGACGGCCTGCGCCTGACCGGGTGCCGGATCACCAACGCGGTGAAATGCCTGCCGCCGCAGAACAAGCCCACGCCGGCGGAAGTGAAGGAATGCAACGGCTACCTGGCGGCGGACCTGCGCACGGTGCCCGAAGGCGGCGTCGTGCTGGCGCTCGGCCGCATCGCGCACGACGCGGCGTTGCGCGCGCTCGGGCTGCGACCGGCCGGGTACAGGTTCGCGCACGGCGCCACGACCCGGCTGGCGGGCGGGCGCGCGCTGGTCGACAGCTATCACTGCAGCCGCTACAACACGAATACGCGACGTCTGACGCCGCAGATGTTCCGCGACGTCTTCGACGGCATCGCGCGGCACCTGGCGTCGCCGTCGCGGGCTGCGGCGTGAGCCCGCCGGGCCGCCCCAAGGGCGAACACCGGAGCGCGAAGCGCGCAGGTAATCCTATCCGCCCGCCGGGCCGCCCCAAGGGCGAATACCGGAGCGCGAAGCGCGCAGGTAATCCTATCCGCCCGCCGGGCCGCCCCAAGGGCGAACACCGGAGCGCGAAGCGCGCAGGTAATCCTATCCGCCCGCCGGGCCGCCCCAGGGGCGAACACCGGAGCGCGAAGCGTGCAGGTTTACGATGACCAAAGTACCGCGGCTGTCGAAAGTCACGAGCGCCGGGCCGGCCGGGCAGGCACCGCCGCCGACGTTCGACGCGACCGAGCTGCTGGCGTCGCTGCCGCATCATCCGGGCGTGTACCGGATGTTCAACGCGGCCGGCGAGGTCCTCTACGTCGGCAAGGCGCGCGACTTGAAGAAGCGCGTGTCCAACTATTTCCAGAAGACCGGCCACGAGCCGCGGATCGCGACGATGGTCGCGCAGGTCGCGCGCGTGGAGACGACGGTCACGCGCTCGGAAGGCGAGGCGCTACTGCTCGAGAACAACCTGATCAAGGCGCACGAGCCGCGCTACAACATCCTGTTCCGCGACGACAAGAGCTACCCGTACGTGTGCATCTCGGGCGACCCGTTCCCGCAGCTGCGCTTCCATCGCGGCGCGCTCGATCGCCGGCATCGCTATTTCGGCCCGTTCGCCAGCGCGGCCGCCGTGCGCGACGGCATCGCGACGCTGCAGAAGGTGTTCCTGCTGCGAACGTGCGAGAACACGGTGTTCGCCAACCGGTCGCGGCCGTGCATGCTGCACCAGATCGGCCGCTGCACGGCGCCGTGCGTCGGCCTGATCGGCGAGGCGGAATACCGCGAGGACGTCGACGGCGCCGCGCTGTTCCTGCGCGGCAAGGCGGGCGAGGTGCTGACGCGGCTCTCTGCGCAGATGGAAGACGCGGCGGCGAAGCTCGAATTCGAGCGCGCGGCGCGCCTGCGCGACAAGATCGCGCGGCTGCAGCAACTGCAGTCGCGCCAGTTCGTCGAGAGCGCGACGGCCGGCGACATCGACGTCGTCGCCGCGTCCTCCGAGCGCGGCCTCAACGCGGTCAACGTCGTGATGATCCGCGGCGGCCGCCACGTCGGCGACCGCACGTTCTTTCCGCGCCACGCCGACGGCGCCGATCCCTCGGCGATCGGCGAGATCGTCGCCGTGTTCCTCGAGCAGCACTACGTCGAGCGGCCGGTGCCGCCGACGATCGTCGTGCCGGACGCCGACGATCACGCAGCGCTCGCGGAAGTGCTGTCGGCGCAAGCGGAACACAAGGTCGAGATCGTCGGCAATCCGGGCGGCGAGCGCCGTGCATGGCTGGCGATGGCGCTGCAGAACGCGACGCTCGCGATCCGCCAGAAGCTGGCGCAGAAGGCCACGCAGGAGGACCGGCTGGCCGCGCTGCAGGAGGCGCTGGGCCTGCCGCCGTCCGCGCAGCGAATCGAGTGCTTCGACGTGTCGCACACGATGGGCGAGCGGGCGGTCGCGTCGTGCGTGATCTTCGACCGTCTCGCGATGCAGTCGGGCGAGTACCGCCGGTTCAACGTGGCGCCCGAGCAGGGCGGCGACGACTACGCGGCGCTGCGCGAGGCGCTGACGCGCCGCTGCGCGCGAATCGTCGCCGGCGAGTACCCGGCGCCCGACCTGCTGGTGATCGACGGCGGCAAGGGGCAGGTCGCCGTCGCGGCCAACGTGCTGGAGGAGCAGGGGATGCACGGCGTGCCGCTGATCGGCATCGCGAAAGGGCCCGAGCGCAAGCCGGGCGAGGAAGACATCGTGTTCCCGGATCGCGACGCCGTGCTGAACCTGCCGTCCGACCATCCGGGGCTGCACCTGCTGCAGCAGATCCGCGACGAGGCGCACCGCTTCGCGATACAGGGCCACCGCGCGCGCCGCGCGAAGGCGCGGACGACGTCGGCGCTGCAGGAGATCTCCGGCATCGGCGCCGCCAAGCGCCGGGCGCTGCTGCAGCACTTCGGCGGCGTCAAGGGCGTGGCCGCAGCGAGCGTGGAAGACATCGCGCGCGTGCCCGGCATCTCGCGAACGCTGGCCGAGCGGATCTTCGCCGAGCTCCATTGAGATGAACGACCCCCAGGCCCGCTTCGCTCGCTGCCCCCGGAGGGGGCGTGTCAGTCCCCCGGAGCGGCCCGGCTTGACTGACGGGTAGAATTCGCAGCATGGCGTGCGGCAGGCGCCGTTTCCGATGCCCTTCAACATCCCCATCGCGCTGACCTGGCTGCGGATCGTGATGATCCCGCTGTTCGTGGCCGTCTATTACCTGCCCGATACGTGGCTGATGCCGGTCGCCAAGAACTGGACGGCGATGACGATCTTCGCGGTCGCCGCGATCACCGATTGGCTGGACGGCTATCTGGCGCGCCGGTGGGGCGAGACGAGCGCGTTCGGCGCATTCCTGGATCCGGTCGCCGACAAGCTGATGGTGGCGGCCGCGCTGATCCTGCTCGTTCAGCTCGGCCGCGCCGAGGCGTACCTGGCGATCATCATCATCGGCCGCGAGATCGCGATCTCGGCGCTGCGCGAGTGGATGGCGCAGATCGGCCGGACGAAGAACGTCGCCGTCGCGTTCGTCGGCAAGGTCAAGACCGCGTCGCAGATGACGGCGATCATCGCGCTGCTGTTGTGGGAGCCGGTGATCCCCGGCGTGTCCACGCCGCTGCTCGGCTCCATCGCGCTGTGGGTCGCGGCGATCCTGACGCTGTGGTCGATGTTCCATTACCTGCGCCTGGCTGCCCCGCACTTCGGGCAGGAGCCGGGCACCGCCGCCCGCACGACGATCGGCGCCAAGGTCACCAAGGAATGAAAGTCCGCGACGATCCGGCGCGAAATCGTTGACGGGCGCTAGACTTCCCCCATGATCCGCGACCCGGAAACGCTCGAGCTGCTGCTCGCGACGGTGCGCCGCTTCGTGCGCGAGCGCCTGATCCCCAACGAGCAGCGGGTCGCCGACGACGACGCGATCCCGCCCGAAATTCTGTCCGAGATGCGCACGCTCGGCCTCTTCGGCCTGTCGCTGCCCGAGGCTTACGGCGGCCTGGGGCTGACGATGGAGGAAGAGGTCGCGGTCGCCTTCGAGCTTTCCCGCGCGTCGCCGGCGTTCCGGTCGCTGATCGGCACCAACAACGGCATCGGCTCGCAGGGCATCGTCATCGACGGGACCGACGCGCAGAAGGCGCGCTGGCTGCCCGCGCTCGCGCGCGGCGAACTGATCGGCTCGTTCGCGCTGACCGAGCCCGGGTCGGGGTCGGACGCCGCGTCGCTCGCCACCACTGCGCGCCGCGACGGCGACGCGTACGTGCTCGACGGCACCAAGCGCTACATCACCAACGCGCCCGAGGCCGGCATCTTCACGGTGATGGCGCGCACGGACCCGGGCAAGCGCGACGCCTCCGGCATCTCGGCGTTCGTCGTCGAGCGCGGCACGCCCGGCCTGTCGTTCGGCGTGCCGGACCGCAAGATGGGCCAGCGCGGCGCGCACACGTGCGACGTGATCTTCGACGGCTGCCGCGTGCCGGCGGACAACCTGATCGGCGGCCGCGAGGGCGTCGGCTTCAAGACCGCGATGAAGGTGCTCGACAAGGGGCGGCTGCACATCGCGGCCGTGTGCGTGGGCGCAGCCGAGCGCATGCTCGACGACGCGCTGCGCTATGCGCTCGAGCGCCGGCAGTTCGGGCGCCCGATCGCCGAATTCCAGCTCGTGCAGGCGATGCTGGCCGACAGCCGCACCGAGACGTACGCGGCGCGCACGATGGTGGTGGACGCGGCGCGTCGCCGCGACGCCGGCGAGGACGTCGCGCTCGAAGCGGCGTGCTGCAAGCTCTTTGCGTCGGAGATGTGCGGCCGCGTCGCGGACCGCGCCGTGCAGATCCACGGCGGCGCCGGCTACGTCGCCGACTACGCGATCGAGCGCTTCTACCGCGACGTCCGCCTGTTCCGCATCTTCGAAGGCACGTCGCAGATCCAGCAGCTGGTGATCGCGCGCGCGATGATTCGCGGCGCAGGCTAGATGGCCCCGGGCGACCGCATCGATGCGCTGCTCGCGCGCTGGGTGCGCGAACAGCCCGGCGGCGACGCGATCGAAGAGGGCGGGCGCGCGGTGGCGTGGGGCGCGCTCGGCGCCAGCGTGGAGTCGCTGGCGGCGCTCCTCGCGCGCTCCGGCGTGCGCGCGGGCGACCGGGTGGCGATCGTCGGCGAGAACTCGGTGGCGCTCGTCGCGTGCCTGTTCGCGACCAGCGCGAGCGACGCCACGGCCGTCGTCGTCAATCCCCGGCTGACCGCCCGCGAGCTCGACGGCATCCGCGCGCACGCGGCGCCGCGCTGTACGGTTTTATGCACGGGTGTCGCGCCCGAGGTCGATGCGCACGCGATGCGCATCGGCGCGCAGCGGGTCGAGGTTGCTGGCCTCGGCGCGCTGGCCGTCGCCGGCGCGATCGTCGAGGGAGCGCCGGCAACCGAAGGCGTGGCCGCCATCGTCTACACGTCGGGAACGTCCGGACGACCGAAAGGCGTGATGCTGACGCACGCCAACCTGCGCTTCATCGCACAGACGTCCGCGCGCCTACGCGAGCTCCGTCCCGGCGATCGCGTCTACGGCGCGCTGCCGATCTACCACGTCTACGGGCTTGCCTCGATGCTGCTCGGGACCGTCTGCGCCGGCGCCTGCCTGTTGGTCGAGGCGCGCTTCGACGCCGCGCGCGCGCTGGCCGCGCTGGCAGGCGGGCTCACCGTCTTCCAGGGGGTGCCCGCGATGTACGCGCGCCTGCTGGAACGACTGCCGGAGGGCGCGCGGGTCGCGGCGCCGCGCCTGCGCTACCTCTACGTGGGCGGTTCGCCGCTGGATCTCACGCTGAAGCGCGACGTCGAGCGCCGCTTCGGGATGCCGCTGCACAACGGCTACGGGCTGACCGAGTGCTCGCCGACCGTGTCGCAGACGCGCCTCGCCGCGCCGCGCGACGACACGTCGGTGGGGCCGCCGATCGACGGCATCGAGTTGCGCATCGACGCGACCGACGGCGCCGACGCGCCCGAGGGCGGCGTGGGCGAGCTGTGGGTGCGCGGCCCCAACGTCATGCGCGGCTACTATCGGGACGAGGCCGCCACGGCCGAAGCCGTCACCGCCGACGGGTGGCTGAAGACCGGCGATCTCGCGCGCCGCGACGCCGACGGTGCGCTCTTCATCGTCGGCCGCTCAAAGGAGCTCATCATCCGGTCGGGGCTCAACGTCTACCCCGGCGAGGTCGAAGCCGTGCTCAACGCCCATCCGGCGGTGAGCCAGTCGGTGGTCGTCGGGCGCATGCTCGCCGACGGCAACGAGGACGTGGTGGCGTTCGTTGAACTGAAGTCCGGGTTCCGGGCGACGCGCGAGGAACTCGCCGCGCATGCGGCGGCCGCGCTGGCACCCTACAAGCGGCCGACCGATCTGCGCATCCTCGACGCGCTGCCGGCGGCGGCGACCGGGAAAGTACTGCGCGGCCGGCTCAAGGCCGCCGCGCAAGAACAGGTGTGATCCCCCCGAACGGCGCTGCGCGCCGCTCCCCCCGAGGGGGCAGATCCTTGGGGCGGCCCTGCGGATCTCACTTCTGCGTAGCCTGCAGCCGGGCCATCGTCGCGCGCTCGGCCGCGAACGTCTCGCGCGCGAATTTCGCGTAGTCCTCGGCCGACAGGTACAGCAGGTCCTGGTCGTACTTTTCCATCGCCTGCATGTGAACGGGGTCCTGCATGCCCTTGCGGAACGCGTCGTGCAGCGTCGCCAGCACCTTCGGATCCATGCCTTTCGGCCCGGCGATGCCGTACGGCGACGTGGACACGACGTCGAACCCCAGTTCCTTCAGCGTCGGCGCGTTGGGCCAGCGCTTGGTGCGCTGGGGCCCCCACGTCGCGAGCAGCCGCATCTTGCCGGCGTCCACGTGCGGTCCCCACCCGGTGGCGTCGGCCGACGCGTCGATGTGGCCGCCGAGCAGCGCCGTCATGTTGTCGGCGTTGCCGCGGAACGGCACGTGCGTCCACTTGATGTCGTAGCGGTAGGCGATGTCCTCCATCGTCACGTGCAGCGACGTGTTGGCGCCGGGCGTGCCGTAGGAAACCTTCCCGGGGTTGGCCTTGGCGTACGCGACCAGGTCGCCCCAGGTCTTCCACGGCGAGTCGGCGCGGACCACCACGCCGAACGTGTAGCCGGAGATGCCGATGACGTAGGTGAGATCGGTCAGCGGGTCGTAGCCGACGTTGCCCAGGTGCGGATTGCGGAACACGGTGATCGGGATCTGCGTGATCGTGTAGCCGTCGGGCTTCGCGTTCACCATCGCGACCGCGCCCAGCGTGCCCGCGGCACCGGGACGGTTCTCCACGACGATCGGCTGCCCGAGGTACTTCTCGGTCGCGGTCGCCAGCGCGCGCATGACGATGTCGGTCGAGCCGCCGGCGGGCCACGGCACGATCATCGTCACCGGGCGCGTCGGGAAGTCCTGCGCGGACGCAAGGCCGACGCCAAGTGCGGCGACGCCGAGAAGTAGCAGGCGGGCAAGGCGGTGCATGGGGATCTCCCTCGGCGGTGGGCATCGCGGAATGCGTCCTTCCGCGCTTGCCGCGAGTGTCCCTCCCGACCGAGGTATCGTCAACGCCGGGCAGACTTGACGCGGCGCAACATGCGACGGTCACAATTTCGGTTCACACTCTCGCGTCGCATCGCACCGGCGAGAGTGCGAGCGACGCCTCGGCGAGCCCCGCGATGCCCTATCTGACGATCGAAGACCTGTCCGTGTCGTACGACGGCACGCGCGTGCTCGACCGCGTGAGCCTGTCCGTCGAGCGCGGCGAGATGATCGCGCTGCTCGGCAGTTCCGGGTGCGGCAAGACGACGCTGTTGCGCGCGATCGCCGGCTTCGTGATCCCGGACGAGGGCACGATCCGGGTCGCCGGCGAGGACATCACGCGGCTGCCGCCGGAGAAGCGCGAGACTGCGATGATGTTCCAGTCGTACGCGCTGTGGCCGCACATGACGGTCGCCGGCAACATCGGCTACGGATTGCGGATGCGCGGCTGGAAGAGCGACGCGATCGAGAAGCGCGTCGGCGAGATGCTGAAGCTGCTGCAGCTTGCCGGCTTCACGCAGCGGCCGGTCACGCAGCTCTCGGGCGGCCAGCGGCAGCGGGTGGCGCTGGGCCGCGCGCTGGCCGTCGATCCGCACCTGCTGCTGCTCGACGAGCCGATGTCGAACCTCGATTACAAGGTGCGGCTCGAGCTGCGGCACGAGCTGCGCGCGCTGCAGCGGCGCATCGGGATCACCGCCGTGTACGTCACGCACGACCGCGAGGAGGCGCTGACGCTCGCCGACCGCATCGCGGTCATCGACGCCGGCCGCATCGTGCAGATCGGTTCGCCGGAGGAGATCTTCCACCGGCCGGAGAGTGCGTTCGTCGCCGGCTTCATGGGCGCCGACAACGCGCTCGACCTGACGCGCGCCGAAGGCGGCGCGCTGACGGCGGCCGTCGCAGGCACGCCGGCCGCCGCGCGGCTGCGCGCGCACTTCCGCAGCGACGCGGCGAAGCTCGCCGTGCACGGCGCCGGCCACGCGGCCGACGCGCTGGTGCTCGCGGGCGTCGTCGCGCAGTCGGTGTACGTCGGGCACGGGTATCGTTACCGCGTGCGCACCGACGGCGCCGAAGTGTGGGTCCAGGCACCGGAACGCGTCGCGGAGGGAACGGCGGCCACCGTCGTCGTCCCGCGCGAGGCGCTCCTGTTGTTTCCAAGCGGCAGTCCCTAGGAGGTCACGATGCAATTCCGCACATGGTTCGCAGTGGGTACGCTGGCGGCGGCGCTGGCCGCCCCGGCCTTCGTCGGCGCGCAGACGCTGAACGTCGTCACCGCCGGCGACCAGAACATGGTCGACTACGTCAACAACTACCTCGGGCCGAAGTTCGAGGCGATGAACCCGGGCGTCAAGGTGCGCGCGGTCGGCACCGGCCCCGGCGACGCCGGCTCGCAGAAGATCTACGAGAAGCTCTCGGCGCAGCAGAAGGCCAACTCGGCGGCGTGGGACACCGACGTCGCCGTCGTCCACCAGCGCGGCGCCGCGACGATGGTCAACGAGAAGCTGCTGATGCCGTACCGCAACGACATCGCCGCCGGCAAGCTCGTGTCGCGCGACACCGCGAAGAATGCCTTGGGCGCCAACGTCGACGGCTACGTGCTGCCGATGTTCCACAGCCAGATCGCGTTCGCGTACAACCCGGACGTCGTCAAGGCGCCGCCGAAGTCGTATGCCGAGCTCGCCGAGTGGGTCAAGAAGAATCCGAAGCAGTTCGGCTACAACGGCGTCAAGGGCGGCATGTCCGGCGTGGGCTTCGTGATGGGCTGGGTCGGCGCCAACAGCGGGCTGGGCGACAAGCTCGAGAAGGGGCCGTACTCGGCCGCCGACAAGGCGACGATCGACAAGTCGCTCGCCGGCCTCAAGGACTTCAACCAGTACGTCGTGATGACGCCGGGCAACGCCGGCACGCTCGACCAGCTGAACCGGGGCGAGATCGCGATGGGCCCGGTGTGGGTCGACATGTTCTACACGTGGGCCGCCGACGGCAAGATGAATCCGAAGATCAAGCTGTCGCTGCCGTCGCCGGGCCTGCCGGGCCAGCCGATGTACTACGTGATCCCGGCCAAGGCCGCCAACGCCGCGCTGGCGAAGAAGTTCATCGACTTCGCCGAGAGCCCCGAGATCCAGGCGCAGGGCATCGTCAAGCAGTTCAACTGGTACCCGGGCATCGACCCGCAGTACGTGCAGGCGAAGCTGTCGCCGGCGGAATGGAACAAGCTGTTCTCCGACGTCACGCCGGCGGAACTCGCGAAGTACGGCCGGCCGTTCCCGCTGTCGGATTACTTCACCGACATCGTCGAAGGGTACGAGCGGGTGGTGCTGAAGTAGTGACGGACGTCCAGGGCGGGCGCTGGCGGGCGTACGCGCTCGTCGCGCCCGCGCTCGCCGTCATCGCGGCGTTCTTCGTCTTTCCGCTGCTGCTGTCCGCCGTCCTCGCGTTCCGCGCGAAGGGCGGCGGCTTCACGTTCGAGCACTTCGAGAAGGCCTGGGACCTCTACCGGACCGACCTCATGTTCACGGTCGGCATCGTGCTGCTGTCGACGGTGCTGATCGGCCTGTTCGCGATCGCGATCGCCGGCTACCTGACGCTCGGCGAAAATCCGCGCGCCGTGGCGATCCTGCGCTGGCTGTATCGGTGGCCGCTGTTCATACCGTTCATCGTCACCGGCCAGATCATGCGGACGTTCCTCGCCAAGAACGGCATGCTGAACCACGTGCTGATCGGCGGGGGCTTCATCGAGCCGCTCGCCGCGCAGAGCCTGCTCGACTGGCGCGGCATCGTCATCGCGTTCGTCTGGAAGCAGGCGCCGTTCGTGACGCTGCTCCTGGCCGGCGCGATGGCGTCGCTGGAGACGCAGCACATCGAGGCGGCGCGCAACCTGGGCGCGCGGCGGCTGCGCGTGCTGGTCGACATCGTGCTGCCGCAGGTGCGCGGCACGCTGCTGGTCGGGCTGGTGCTGTCGTTCGTCACGATGCTGTCGGTGCTGTCGGTGCCGATGATGATCAACCCGAACTCGCCGACGATGATCACCGTCGACGTCGCGTACCGGATCAGCACACTGTCCGACTACGCGGTCGCCAACGCGCTGTGCCTGATGTCGCTGGTCGTCGCGGGGGCCGGCGCGTGGTTCTACCTGCGGCACGCGGCGGCGGCCCGCACATGACAAACGTGCGCCCCGCCAAGTGGCCGCGCACGAGCGCCGAAGGGCCGCCCCGAGGCGCTCGCCCCCTGGGGGGAGGCGGCGCTAAGCGCCGCTTCGGGGGGGCCAATATGATCGGCATGGCGATCGTGCTCGGGCTGGTCGCGTTCGCGATCTTCGGGCCGCTCGCCAACCTGTTCCTGTGGGCGTTCGCCGAGAAGTGGTACTTCCCGCACAAGATCCCGCAGGAGTTCGGCCTGTCGTTCTGGGCGCGCGTGTTCAGCCCGCGCGGCGGCGCGCTGGCGTCGCTCGGCACCAGCATCTGGATCGCGCTGCTGACCGTCGTCCTGAGCCTGCTGGTCGCCATTCCCGCCGGCTACGCGCTCGCGCGCCTGAAGCTGCGCTGGCGCGGCCTGATCCTGCTCGCGTTCCTGCTGCCGCAGGCGGTGCCCAACCTGCCCGTGTACGTGAACATCGCGCGCGTGTTCTACGAGATCGGTCTCAACGGCACCGTCCTGGGCGTCGTGCTCGTCCACGCGTCGCACGGCCTCGTGCTCGCCGTATGGATCGCGTCGGCGGCGTTCGCGTCGGTCGACCCGTCGCTGGAGGAGGCCGCGCGGAACATGGGCGCCGCTCCGTGGACGTGCTTCCGGACGGTGACGCTGCCGCTCGCCGCGCCGGGCCTCATCGCCAGCGCGATCTTCGTGTTCCTGGAGTCGCTCGACGAGTTCACCGGCACCTATTTCGTCGGCGTGCCGGACGTCACCACGCTGCCGCTCTTGATGTTCAACGCCAGCATGGGCGGCAACTACCAGATCGCGTCGATCACCGCGCTGCTGCTGCTCGTCCCGTCGATCGCGTTCATGCTCGTCGTCGAGCGGTTCCTCAAGGCCGACGTGCTGGCGGGAGTGGGGCGCTGAAGAAGCGAACGCGCGCCACGCCGACCACGATGCAGAGCACGGCCGGCCAGAACGTGAAGAAGAACAGCAGGCCCGGGCCGATCGGATTGGGATTCGGATCGGGCCAGAGCCCGACGGCCGCGGCCACGACGATGAACAGCAGCGGCCCCGATCCGACGACGAGCAGCGCCAATCCGACCTGGACCCAGCGGGATCGAAAGTAGCGGCGCATGCGCTAGCCTGCGACCGAGTCGACGACTTCCGTCTCGAAGTTCCCCGGCAGCACAATCTCCAGCATTTCGATGTCCTCGCTGTGCCCGACTTCGCGGTGCCGGATTTCCGGCGGTTGATGAACGCAGGAACCCGCTTCGAGCCGGACGCGGCCCTGGCCTTCGTACTCGAACTCGATCCAGCCCCTGAGCACGTAGACCATTTGAAACGTGGTCCTGTGCAGGTGCGGCTGGCCCGAGAACTCGGAGCCCGCTGCGGCCCGGATCACGTGGGCGACCACCTTTCCGCCCGTCGCGCCCTTGATCCCCAGATCGCGGTACTCGAAGAACGACCGGAGCCCGCGCTCGAAAGCGGCGTCCCTGGCGTGGGAAACGACGAAACCCTGCGTGGTCATGGATGCTCCGATAGAGGAGGGCGGATCGCGGCCTTTCTCGATCTGCCCGACGGGCGCAACGCCCGCTGGTACGACCCGCCGACGAGTTCCGCCAGGTAATCGGCGGGAAAGCTCGACACGTTGACGATCGTGATCCAGCCATGGCGCCCCCGGTAGCGGGCGGGCTTCACGCCGGGCATGTCGGTCAGCTCGACGAAGCGATCGGGTGAGACCTTCGTGCTGAAACGCCACCGTTCCGGCTGGCTGGTCTTGAAGTAGGCGAATTTCCTGCCGCCCACGGCGTAGACGAGGAAATTGTACGGCGCCCCATAAAGCGTTTCGGTGGCCCCGGGAAACCTGCGACAGAAGGCTTTCAGTTGCGCGACGGTCATGAGCGCACCAACGTGGCGCCTCGCACGTTTCAGTCGGCGGCTTGCGCCATCGGCACTTCACGCGCAAACCTCGCCAGCAACGTCGCCTGCTTCTTCTCGAACTCCGCGCGATTGCGATCCTTGACGTGCCCGAAGCCGCGGACCGTCAGCGGCAGCGCGGCGATCTCGACGGCAAGCGCGTAGTTGGTCGCAACGAGTTCGGCGGCCATGCGTTCCAGCGTCCGCTCGAAGTCGACGATCGCCTGGCGCTCGGCCTGGCGCTCGCGGGTGCGGCCGAACGGATCGAGCGGCGTCCCGCGCAGCGACTTGAACTTCGCGAGCGTGCGGAACACCGGCATCATCCACGCGCCGTACGCGCGCTTGCGCGGCAGGCCCGTCGCGGGATCGCGAGGTGCGAACAGCGGCGGCGCCAGGTGGAATTGCAGCTGCAGGTCGCCGTCGAACTCTCGCGCAAGCTTCGCCATGAACGCGGGATCCGCGTGCAATCGTGCGACCTCGTACTCGTCCTTGTACGCCATCAGCTTGAACAGCGACCGTGCGGCGGCGTCCGTCAGCCCGGACTGGCCGGCGACGAGTTCGTCGGCCGCCGCCACGCGCTCGATCGTGCGGCGATAACGCTCGGCGTACGCGGCGTCCTGGTACGCGGTGAGCAATTCGGCGTGGCGTGCGAGCAACGCCGGACCCGACCACGGCGCGGTCTCCTCCGGCTGCAGCGCGGCGCCCGCCGCACGCTCGACGACGGCCGGTTCGTGCGCGGCCCACCGGCCCCACGTGAAGGCCGCCTTGCTGCTGTCCACCGCCGTGCCGTTCAATTCGATGGCGCGGTCGATCGACGCCAGCGCGAGCGGCACGAACCCGCGCTGGAACGCGTAGCCCAGCAGGAACAGGTTGGTCGCGATGGTGTCGCCCATCAGCGCCGTCGCGACCTGCGAGGCGGCGACGGATTCGACGCCGTCGGCGCCCGCCGCCGTGCGCAGCGCGCGCTGCATCGGCCCCTGCTGCAGGTCCATGTCGCGGTCGACGACGAAGCGCGCGGTCGGCGTCAGCGTTGCGTTGACGACCACGCGAGTCACGCCGGGCTCCATGCTGGCGAGCGACGACGGGCTCGCCGCGACCACCATGTCGCAGCCGAGCACCAGGTTGGCCGCGCCGGCGCCGACGCGCACCGCGTGCAGGTCGTCGTGATGCCGCGCGATGCGCACGTGGCTGGTCACCGCGCCGTTCTTCTGCGCCATGCCGGTGTTGTCGAGCACGCTGCACGCGCGACCCTCGACGTGCGCCGCCATGCCCAGCATCTCGCCGACGGTGATGACGCCGGTGCCGCCGATGCCGGTGACGAGGATCGCGAACGGTGCGTCGACCGCCGGCACCGCCGGCATCGGCAAGTCGCCCGGCGGCATCTGCGCGGCGGACCGTCGCGGGCGCGCGCCTCGCACGGTGACGAAGCTCGGGCAGAAGCCCTTCACGCACGAATAGTCCTTGTTGCACGCCGACTGGTCGATCGTCCGCTTGCGGCCAAGCTCGGTTTCGAGCGGCTTGACTGACACGCAGTTCGACTGGTCGGAGCAATCGCCGCAACCTTCGCACACGGCGTCGTTGATGAACACGCGCTCGGGCGGATCGGGCATGCGTCCGCGCTTGCGGCGCCGCCGCTTCTCCGCCGCGCACGTCTGGTCGTACACGAGCACCGTCAGGCCGGGAATCTCGCGCAGCTCGCGCTGGACCGTGTCGAGCTCGTCGCGGTGGCGCACGGTGACGCCCGGCGCGAAGTCGACGTCGCGCGGATACTTGTCCGGATCGTCGGTCACGACGACGATGCGCTTCGCGCCCTCCGCGGCGACCTGCCGCGTGATCTGCGGCACCGTCAGGTTGCCGTCGACCGGCTGGCCGCCGGTCATCGCCACCGCGTCGTTGAACAGGATCTTGTACGTGATGTCCACGCCCGACGTCGCGGCCGCGCGAATCGCCAGCAGCCCGCTGTGGAAGTAGGTGCCGTCGCCCAGGTTCTGGAACACGTGCTTGTTCTTCACGAACGGCGCCACGCCCATCCATGCGGCGCCTTCGCCGCCCATGTGCGAGAACGTCCGCGTCTGCCGCGGCATGTGCAGCGCCAGCCAGTGGCAGCCGATCCCCGCGAGCGCGCGGCTGCCTTCGGGCACGCGCGTGGACGTATTGTGCGGGCAGCCGGAGCAGAAGTAGGGCGCGCGAAGCGGATACGCGACGCCGGCGCGCGCGACCTCCTGCAGCCGTTCCAGCCGCGCGAGCGGCTCGCGCAGCTCGGGCAGCTCGCCGTGCAGGAGCGTGAGGCGCGCGGCGATGGCCTTCGCGACGATGGCCGGCGACAGTTCGCCTTCCGACGGCAGCAGCGTGCGATCCTGCTCGTCGCGCTTGCCGGTGATCCGCGGCCGCGACGGCAACGCGTACAGCAGCCTGGTGAACTGGTCCTCGACCACCGGCCGCTTCTCCTCGACGACCAGGATCTCCTCCAGGCCGTCCGCGAACGCGCGCGCGCCTGCAGGCTCCAGCGGCCAGCTCATGCCGATCTTGTAGACGCGCAGGCCCAGGTCGCGGGCGCGCGCGTCGTCCAACCCCAGTTCCTCCAGCGCCTGCCGCACGTCGAGGTAGCCCTTGCCGGTCGCCGCGATGCCGAAACGCGCACCGGGGGAATCGATGATCTTGCGGTCGATGCGATTGGCGCGCGCGAACGCGCGCACCGCGTCCATCTTCGGTCCGTGCAGCCGCCGCTCCTGGTCGAGCGGCGAATCGGGCCAGCGCAGGCCGAGGCCGTCGGGCGGCGGCACGAAGTCGTCGGGCGCGACGATCCGCACGCGCTCCGGATCGACGTCGACCGACGCCGAACTCTCGACCGTTTCCGCGATCGCCTTGAGCGCGATCCAGCAGCCGGTGTAGCGCGACATCGCGAAGCCGGTGAGGCCGAAGTCGAGGTAGTCCTGCACCGACGCCGGATTGAGCACCGGGATCATCGCGGCGATGAGGTCGTGCTCGCTCTGGTGCGCGGTGGTCGACGACTGGCAGCCGTGGTCGTCGCCGGCCAGCAGCAGCACGCCGCCGTGCTGCGCGGTCCCAGCCAGGTTCGCGTGCTTCAGCACGTCGATCGAGCGGTCGACCCCCGGCCCCTTGCCGTACCAGACGCCGAACACGCCGTCGCGCGTCGCGTCGTCGTACAGGCCGAGCTGCTGCGTTCCCCACAGCGCCGTGGCGGCGAGGTCCTCGTTGACGCCCGGCTGGAAGATCACGTCGTGTGCGGCCAGGTGCACACGCGCCGACGTGAGCGCGAAATCGTAGGTGCCGAGCGGCGAGCCTCGATAGCCGGTGACGAAGCCCGCGGTGTTCAGGCCCGCGGCGGCGTCGCGCTCGCGCTGCATCAGCGGCAGGCGCACCAGCGCCTGCACGCCGCTCATGTAGGCGCGGCCGGAACGCTGCGTGTACTTGTGGTCGAGGGTGACGTCGGCGAGTGCGGACATGAACGCGAGTACGACAGACGAACCGTGCCCCGTCAAGTCCCTTCGGCGAACCGTGCGCGCAGGATCCGGTGCTGGATCTTGCCGGTGGCCGTGCGCGGCATCTGCGACTCTTCGATGAACCGGATCGCGCGCGGCCGCTTGTAGCCGGCGATCCGGTCGCGGCACCAGTCGAGCAGCTCGGCTTCGGTGACGGTCGCGCCGGCGTGCGCGACGACCACCGCGTGCACGGCCTCGCCCCACTTTTCGTCCGGAACGCCGATCACGGCGACGTCCTGCACCGCCGGATGCCCGGCCAGCAGGCTCTCGACCTCGGACGGGTAGATGTTCTCGCCGCCGCTTATGATCATGTTGCCCTTGCGATCCACCAGGTGGTAGTAGCCATCCTCGTCGCGAACGGCCATGTCGCCGACCGAGCACCACGCGTCGGCGAACGCCTCGGCCGTCTTGGCCGGGTTGTTCCAGTAGCCGTCGAACACGTACGGCGTGCGCGAAAACAGCTCGCCGACCGCGCCGTCGGGGACCTCGTTGCGGTCGTGGTCGAGCAGCTTGATGGCGCCCGAGCCCGTCCACTCGCGGCCGACGGAGCCGAGCTTCGTGATCTGCTCGTCGGGGCGCAGGATCGTCACCCAGCCCGCTTCCGTCGAGCCGTACAGCTCGAACAGCTGCGAGTTGCGGAAGTGCGCCATGATCGCGAGCTTGGTTTCGCGCCGCGCGGGCGCGGAGGAGATCATCAGCTTCTTGACGCGATCGACGTCGTACCGGCCTTTCACGTCGTCGGGCAGCGCCAGCATCATGATGTAGTGCGTCGGCACCAGCGACGTGAAGGTGATCTTCTGTTCCGCAAGGGTCCTGAGCAGGTGCTCGGGATCGAAGTGCGGCCGGTCGTCGACCACGCAGGTCGCGCCCAGGTACGTGAACGTGAACGAGAAGTACAGCGAGTTCGCGTGGCACATCGGCATGACGAGCAGCGCGGTGTCGTCGCGCGTGAGTCCCATGTCGAGCGCGGTGACCAGCGAGATGAGCGCGCTGCCTGCGTGGTTGCGGATCGCGCCCTTCGGCTTGCCGGTCGTGCCCGACGTGTACATCAGCGCCCACATGTCTTCCGGCGCAACGGCGATGGCGGGCGCGACCGTCGACGCGCGCTCGACCAGCGCCTCGTACGCCTGCCATCCGGCGGGCGTGCCCGCGCCGCCGAAGTGGATGAACCCGCCCGCCACGACGGGCAGCCGCCCGCGGATCGGCTCGACGCGATCGACGAGCGCGTCCTGCACGACGAACGCGCGCGCGCCGCAGTCGTTGGCGATGTACTCGATTTCGGCGGCGACCAGGCGGAAGTTGATCGGCACGGCGACCAGGCCGGCGCGCGCCAGGCCGACGTAGAGCTCCATCCACTCGACACAGTTGTAAGCGAGCAGCGCGACGCGGTCGCCCTTGGCGAGCCCCATCGACAGCAACGCGTTGGCGAGCCGGGTGGCCCGCTCGCTCCACTGCGCGAACGAAAGCGACCGGCGCGAATCGCGCGCGCCGATCTTCGTCGGCTGCAGCCGTGCCTGCGCGGCGACGACTTCGGCCAGCGTCAGCAGCGGGTTCATGACGCCCTGCGCGCGCGCTCCGCATCGTCCCACGCGGTCAGCGCCTGGTAGTCCGGGACCCAGCCCAGCCCCTTGCCGGCATCCGACGACAGCGCATGCTGCGTCACCACGACGTCGAGCAGCGCCGGCGCGTTGTCGAACGCCTTCTTCAACGCGGCGTCGAGCTTCGCCGGATCGGTCACGCGCTCGGCGTGCAGCCCGAACGCGCGCGCCATCGCCGCGTAGTCGGCCCATTGCAGCGTCGTGCCGATGACGCGGCCGCCGTAGTTCATCTCCTGGTCCAGGCGCTCGATGTTCCACGCGGCGTTGTTCGACACGATGAACACGACCTTCGCGCCATGGCGCTTGGCCGAGTCGATCTCCATTGCGTTGATGCCGAACGCACCGTCGCCGGTGACGACCACCACCTGCCGGTCGGGGTGCAGCAGCGCGGCGGCGATGCCGTACGGGACGCCGACGCCGAGGCAGCCGAACGTCCCGGCATCGAGATACGTGCGCGGCGGCAGTCCCATGCGCGCGAAGCTCAAGATGTCGCCGCCGTCGGCGATCGTGATCGCGTCCGGCCGCAACAGCTTGTGGAGCGCCGCGAAGATCCGGTTCGGATGCATGTGGCCGTCCTTGCCGGCCGGCGCGTCCGGCAGCGACGCCGCATATTTGGCGGCACGGCGCACGTGCTCGTCGCGCAGGGACTTCGTCCACGCCGCGTCGAGCTGCGACGACCGCCCGGGCACCGCATGCGCGATCGCGTCGAGCGCCAGCGCGGGATCGGCGAAGAGCTCGACCTCGCCGCGGCGGTTCTCGCGCAGCTCCTCCCAGTTGTCGCCGATGCGCACGATGCGCGCGTGCGGCAGCACGGCCGGCGAGCCGTAGCCCGTCTGGTAATCGAGCTTGCGGCCGACGACGATCAGCAGGTCCGCTTCCTGCATCGCGCGGGCGCGCATGGCGCCGACGACCGATGGATGGTCGGCGGGCACGAGGTCGCGGCTTTCCTGCGTGTCGAGGTACAGCGCGCCGGTGCGGTCGAGGAAGCTCACCAGCGCGTCGGACGCGGTCAGCGCGCCGCGGCCGGTGAGCACCAGCGGACGCTTCGCGTGGCTGACGATCCGCGCCGCGCGCTCGACCTCCGACGCGTCGGGCGGAATGCGCCGGCGCGGCTTCGCCGTCATGTACTCCTGCAGCACGATTCTCGGCGCCACCGTCTCGCGCAGCACGTCGGTGGGAATCTCGACGTACGCGGGGCCCGGCGGGCCGCCGTCGCCGGCGGCGGCCGCGTACGCCTTGTCCAGGTCGCGCAGCGCGTTGTCGGCCACGCGCAGCGTGCGCGCGTCGCGCGTGACGGGCCGCATGATGTCGACGTGCGCGATGCCCTGCAGCGGGCCTAAGTCGTCCTGAGGCCGCGGCGCGCAGCCGCCGATCAGCAGCACCGGCACCCGCTCGAGCTGCGCATTGGCGATCGCCGTCACGCAGTTGGTCACGCCGGGGCCGGCGGTGACCATCGCGATGCCGACACCGCCGGTCAGCACCGCGTGCGCGTGCGCCATGTGCACGGCCGCGCCTTCGTCGCGGACGTCGACGATCCGCACGCCGCGCTGGCCCAGCTGGTCCCAGATCGGCTGGATGTGGCCACCCTGCAGGCCGAACACGCGGTCCACGCCGCGCGCGATCAGGAAGTCGACGACCAGTTCGGCAACGGTACGTCCGGCGGGCGCGCTCATGGGGGGCGACTCCTCCAAAGGTGCCGGCGGGCCGGGTTTGACCCGGATGCGGCCAAAACGCTATAATAATAGGCTTGGCTGCACGTCCTCAATTCCCCGATAGCTCAGTTGGTAGAGCGACGGACTGTTAATCCGCAGGTCCCTGGTTCGAGCCCAGGTCGGGGAGCCAAGAGTTCAACGAGTTACGAGGCATCGTAACTCCATACCTCAGCCTATGGGGCACTAGCGGGGGATTCCCGCAAGTGCATGGCTCGCAGATGACAGAGATCACAACGATCGATCTTCGTCTGCCGCCGCCAAGGACGTACCCAAGTGAGCCCAGACGACAAGTGGTCGCCTGGGCTTTTTGCTTGAGTTCCAGGCAACCCGTTACCAATTATGCGATTCGCTTTGCGCGGACGCTGGGTTCGGAGATTCTGGAATGGCCTATAGCCGACACAACACGCAAGCGGCGTCGCCGGCATCCATGATGCCGGCAAGTGCTCGCTCAGTGGGTTTGCGTCACCACTTCATTTCCCCCTTGGTGACCTTGGCGCCGATCTCGAGTGCCACCAACAGGCCCGCGGTGGGATAGGCCGACTTCATCGCCTCGATCAGCGCGGAGGAGTTCGGCGCCTTCGGCAGTTCCGATTCAAAGCGGGTCAGATAGGTTTGCGTGTAGGCAAGCTGCGAAGCATCCTGCTTCTGGCCTGGAAGCATGTGGCCTGGCACGACAGTGGTCGGCTGAAGCGTAGCCATCGTGCCCAGCTTCCTGTTCCAGTCGGCCCGCTCCTGCGCGGTCTGCGTGTCTGCCGTCCAGGCATGCAGACCGGCGAAGACATTGACTCCGCCCACAATGGCCTTCAACGAAGGAATCCATACGTAGCTGCGGTGTGGGAGGGAATCATCCAGCCCCCTGATTTCGAGCGTCTGGCCTTCCAGCATGATCGTGTTCCCGGTCATGACTTCGGGCACCGGAACGTCCGTCGGCGCATTGGCGCCCAGTCGCGGACCCCACACCTGCAGCTTGGTGGGTAGCGTCGCCTCGATCTTCTTCACAGTGGGCGCACTCGCGATCAGCGCCGCTTCGGGAAACAACTTCTTCAGTACGCCCGCGCCGAAGTAGAAGTCCGGGTCGGCTTGGCTGACGTAGATGGTCCTCAGCGTCTTGCGGCTGTCGAGAACCATCGCGGCGATCCGGTGCGCATCTGCCTGAGTGAACCCGGTATCGATGAGCACGGCGTCCGTCTTGCCGGATACCAGGACGGCGTTGACGTGGAAGCTGCCGGCGTCGGCGTTGTAGACCTGAAGGGAGAGCGCCGCAGGACTCGCCTGGGCGGCGGCATCGTTGGCGACGACGCCGAGGGTCAGACTGGCAAACAGCGGAAGGAGAGGTTTGATCATGGAATCGCTCGCAATGGTTGGGTGGTGGCGCCACTTTAGTTGCTACTAAATTGTCGATAAACAGTAGAATCACAGAAACATTGTCTACTGGATCGATCTAATCGATGGACCGAATCACCGCCATGCAGGTCTTCGCCGAAGTGGCTGACCGCGCCAGCCTGACCGAGGCGGCCCAAGCACTGGACATGTCGCGGGCCATGGTCTCGCGCTATCTCGAAAGCATCGAGCGTTGGCTAGGAGTGCGACTGCTGCATCGAACGACAAGGCGAGTGAGCCTCACGGATGCCGGCGAGGAAGCGCTGCAGCGCTGCCGCCAGATGCTCGAACTTTCGCGGGACGTGCAAAGCGTGGCAGGTGCAAGGCGCGCGGCACCCGCGGGCAAGCTGCGTATCACGACCAGCACTTCCTTTGCTGCGGCCTATCTGGCCGACGTGGTGACGGACTTCCTCACCCAGTATCCGCAAACACAGGTCGAACTGATCGCAACGGAGCGAACCGTCAACCTGGTGGAGGAACGCATCGACCTGGCAGTGCGGATTGGCAACGTGCTCGACGATTCGCTGGTCGCGCGGAAGCTGGGAGTGTGCCGGTCCGTTGTCTGTGCGTCGCCCGCGTACATCAAGGCCAGCGGTACCCCCAGCGTTCCGGACGACCTTCGACGCCACCGTTGCATCACCCACGCCTACGTTGGCCGCACGGAGTTCCGCCTTCAACGAAATGGCCAGGCGCTCCGGATTCCCGTGAGAGGACAACTGCAGAGCAACGAGGCAGCCGTCACGCGCCGAGCAGCCCTTGCCGGCGCCGGGATTGCGATGTTGCCGACCTACTTTGTCAGTGCGGATCTTGCCTCAGGTGAACTCATTCCTCTACTAACGGACTGCGAGCCCGAGCCTCTTGGGGTTCACGCGGTGTATTTGTCTCGCCATCATCAGCCGCAACTGCTGAGAATGATGGTCGACTTTCTGGCGGATCGCATGAGAGGAGCAGTGGCGCCATGGGACCGGGTGATCGCCTCGGCAACGAAGCTGGCGACCCCAATCGCCAAGTCCCGAGGCAGCGCCAATGAAACCGTACGGCGCAGACCAAAGCCGAGTTGACGAATCGCACGCGTCGGTGGCGGCCATCTCCGCGAACTGCGAATTTCAGCTCCGCTTTCTCGCCAACGCACGGCCGCTTTCGGGCATACCGAATTTTCGCTGTGGGGTCGGGAGCGGTCTTTTCGAATCGCATGACGACGTTAGGCTCCGATGGCTATTTCCAGAAGGCTCCGGACGGCACATGGCCGTTCCGCAATAAGTGAGACTATCGGTGCCTTCGGGGTTCCAAAGCGACGTAACGGGCGGAAATTGCGGAACGGAAATTGATGTGAGTGTCTGAATGCGCGCAGTTCCGCGGTGACCTTTCAATCCGCAGGTCCCTGGTTCGAGCCCAGCTGCGACGAGACTTCCCCATAGGGTCGTGAGGGGTCACGCAGAAAAATGGCCGCCTATCCCAGCACCGCAGCGGCGAGGCTCGTATACAGCGGGATGCCGAGCAGGATGTTGAGCGGGAACGTGACGCCGAGCGACATGCCGAAGTAGAGCGACGGACTCGCCTCGGGAATCGCGTAGCGCAGGACCGCCGGCACCGCGATGTACGAGGCGCTCGCCGCCAGCACCATCAGGAGCGCGCCGTTGCCGGGTGACAGGCCGGCCAGCGCCGCCAACGCGAGCGCGAGCGACGCGTGAACAAGCGGCCCGAGTGCCGCGTAGGCGAGGAGCGCCGGCGGCTTGTCGCGCAGTTCTCCGAAGTTGCGTGCCACGGTGAGGCCCATGTCGAGCAGGAAGAAGGCGAGCATGCCCTTGAAGAGATCGCCGGTGAAGGGCTGCATCACCGTCTTGCCCATCTCGCCCGTCGTCAGGCCGATCGCCATCGAGCCGAGCAGCAGGAGCTGCGCGCCGTCGGTGAAGGACTCGTGCAGGATCTTGCGGAGCGACATGCCCTCGCCCGGCGGCGGGCCCGGCACCGCGACGGCAGCGGCGCCGCCGAAGCTCGCCGCTACGGGCACGGGCTTCGGCCGGCGCATCGCGTTGGCCAGGATCACCGCCATGATGATCGCGGGCGACTCCATGAGTGCAAGTGCCGCGGCCATGTGCCCGCCGTAGGCCACGCCGCGGCCGTCGAGATACTGCGCGGCCGTGATGAACGTGACGGCGCTGACCGAGCCGTAGGTCGCGGCGATGGCCGCCGCGTCGAAGCCGGACACCAGCCGGCGCAGCACCTGATAGCCGATTGCGGGGACGATGACGGCGAGCGCGAGCGCGCAGCCCAAGCTTGACGCAACATCGAAGGTCAGCCCGGACTTGGCGAGCGCGAAGCCGCCCTTCAGCCCGAGCGCCATCAGCAGGTAGAGCGAGAGGAAGCGAGAGACCTGCGGTGGAATCTCGAGGTTGGAACGTGCGAGCCCCGCCGCGGCGCCGAACACGAAGAAGAGAATGGCCGGATCGAGAAGGCTTTGCATCGGATGCTCCCGTATTGGTTCGGGGAATGCTATCGGGTGCGGTGTATAGAGTAAAATCAATATTTCCTTTAGTAAACATCGAGTTTTGTCTATGCACACCACGCTGCGCCAACTGCGCCTCTTCGCTGCCCTCGCGGAACACGGCAGCGTCACGGCGGCGGCGAAGGCATGCCATGTGACCCAGCCGACGGTGTCGATGCAGTTGAAGGACCTGACCGAGGCGGTGGGACTTGCGCTCTACGAGCGGGTCGACAATCGCATCCACCTCACGCAGGCGGGGGCGGACCTCCTGCGGACGGCCCGGGCGATGAGCGACGAGTGGGCGGCGTTCGTCCAGCGCGTCGACGCGATGAAGGGGCTCACGCGCGGCCGGCTTCGCGTCGCGCTCGTCAGCACGGCCAAGTACTTCGTGCCGCGCATCCTGGGACGCTTCTGCGCACGGCACCCCGACATCGACATTGCGCTCGAGGTCCTCAACCGCGACGGCGTCATCGCCCGCATGCGCGAAAACCGCGACGATCTCTACATCATGTCGATTCCGCCCGCCGACATCGCGCTGGAGCGCCACCCGTTCCTGCCGAATCCGCTGGTGGTCATCGCTGCCAAGTCACACCCGCTCGCGGGCAGGAAGCGCCTGCCGCTCGCGCGGCTCGCCCGGGAGCGGTTCATCCTGCGCGAGCCGGGCTCGGGCACCCGCCTCGCCTGCGACGCGCACTTCGCGCGCGCGGGCTTCGTGCCCGACGTACGTCTTGAGATCGGCAGCAACGAGGCAATCAAGGAGGCTGTCGCTTCGGGCATGGGCATAGCGGTCGTGTCGCGTCATGCGTTGGGCGGCAAGTCAGCCGGCCCGGGCCTCGCCATTCTCGGCGTCGCCGGCTTTCCGCTGCACTCGAACTGGTGGATTCTGTACCCGCGCGGCAAGAGTCTGTCGCCCATCGCGACGCGATTCCTCGATGAAATCAACCGGTCGCGGGAGGCTTCGGCAGGATAACGATGCTGACGTTCTCGACCGGGGCGTTCTCGCCGCCGGCGAGTACGCCTGTGCATTTGCCGTCGTGCTCGAAGTCTCTCGCCAGGGTCACAATCGGTGAGGAACTCCGTCGCTGCATGCGGTGCCGCACGGAGAGTTGTCGGCCGGATCCATATACTGAGAACGTACCGGTCTTTAGTCGGCCGACCTTGCCTCGGCTGTCGTGCGAAAGGGCTTCGGAGTATTGCCGAAATGATTGGGCTCGCGCGCCTTGTTGTGCCAGGCACCACGATGACGCGGTTGCAGTATCTGGCTGCCTGCCTCTTGTTTGTGAATTGGAGTCCCGCAATGGCCATAGAAGAGCCCGGATACACGGTCATCCGCACCGACGACGCGTTCGAGGTGCGCCGCTACGAGCCCTATGTCGTGGCGGAAACAGTGGTCAACGCAGCGTCTGAGGAGGCCGGAAACCAGGGTTTTCGCATTCTGGCCGGTTACATCTTCGGACAGAACAAAGGGGCGCGCAAAATCGAGATGACCGCACCCGTGGCGCAGACGCCGACGAAGATTGCGACGACAGCGCCCGTGGCGCAAAGCGCGACCGCCGACGGGTATGAAGTTCAGTTCGCAATGCCCAGGGAATGGACCTTGGAAACCCTTCCGGAGCCGACCGATCCTCGAGTGAAGTTGCGCGCGATTCCCGCCAGGACCCTCGCCGTGATCGGCTACTCTGGGACCTGGTCGCGGGCCAATTACGAGGAGAACCTGAAGAAGTTGCAGGATGCCCTGGCAAGAGCTGGCGTCAAGTGGCGCGGCGCGGCGGTCTGGGCGCGGTACGACCCTCCTTGGAAGCCGTGGTTCTGGCGACGTAACGAGATCCTGCTCGAGCTTGATTGAGCGCAGAGCACTGTCGCATGGGCCGACCGGTGACCGCGCCGATCAGGGCGAGCGGCGAAGCCGAGGCGGTTCAACAGATGCTCGGCTTCGTTGGCCTTAAAGGGCGACCTTGCCAAGGTAGAGATCGGGCACCAGCGCCCGTTAGCCGGCGGTCGCCGGTTTGTCCGCGGCGCCCTCGATCTGATCGTTGATCCCCCCATTCCTTGATCACCGCCATGCGATACAAAGGTCCATTTCCTGTGCAGCAACGACGAGGGCGC
Organism: Burkholderiales bacterium; assembly: GCA_046347755.1. Taxonomy (GTDB): domain Bacteria; phylum Pseudomonadota; class Gammaproteobacteria; order Burkholderiales; family Casimicrobiaceae; genus VBCG01. Next base: position 1,308,534 of record JAXMFM010000003.1, read on the forward strand.
GGTATCCTGGCGGACCATGTCTTCACTTCCCACATGGATCGATGCGGTCCGTGAGCAATGGACCTGGCGCGGTCAGGCGCGCCCCCCCTTTGCCGTGATGCCTGGGGCGGATCAGGAATCCGTGTGGGACTATCCGCGCCCTCCGGCCGTAGTACCCGATCCGCGCGAAGTCGTGGTTCGCTGGGGTGATGTCGAGGTGGCGCGCACCTGCCGCGCTCTGCGCGTGCTGGAAACATCGCACCCGCCGAGTTTCTACCTGCCATGGAATGACGTGGCAACGTCCCTGCTGCAGCCGGCACCGGGAACCTCGTTCTGTGAGTGGAAGGGCCCGGCGCGCTACTGGACGCTCATCGATGGCGATCGTCGCATGGCCGGCGCCGCCTGGAGCTACCCGCAGCCACTCAGTGGCGCGGAGGCCCTCGCGGACTGTGTGGCGTTCTATGTTGGTACGCTCGACTGTCGCGTTGGGGGTGCGGCGGTCCGGCCGCAACCCGGCGGTTTCTACGGTGGCTGGATCACACCGGAATTGGTGGGGCCGTTCAAGGGCGAGCCGGGCAGCGAGGGCTGGTAACGCGTGGCAAAGCGGGCCGACACGGTGCGCCCGGTTCGCGTGGCTGGCGTCAATCAAGCCCTGATCGCTCTCGGCAACGGTCGCAATACTCCCTGCCCACCGTCCACACGAATGACCTGCCCGGTAACGTGTGCGGCGTGCGGCGAAAGCAGGTACGAAAACGCGTAGGCTATGTCGTCGGGCTCGGCAATGCGGTTGGTGGGAATCATCGCCGCCGAGCGCGCTTCCGCCTCCGGCGTGGCGATGAAACGCCGGGTGAGCGCGGATCGAGTGAGGCCGGGGGCCACCACGTTCACACGCACCCCCTTGTCGGCGTAGGTTGCAGCCGCACTCAGCGCGAGGCCGGTGACCGCACATTTCGCAGCGGCAATTGCCTCATGGTTGGCGAAGCCCGCCTCAGCGACCACCGAGCTTGTCAGAACTGCAATGGCGGGCGTCTGGGCTTTGGTCGCCTGCAGCACAAACCACTTCAACACGTGAAATGCCGACGTGGCGTTGACGGCAAACTGCTCCTGCCAATCCCTTTCGGAAGTGAGGTGCAGCGGCCGCACGACCGTCGATCCGACGCAGTGGGCGAGGCCATCGATGACCCCAAGTTGCGCTGCTTTCGCCTGCAACACCGCGCAGCCCGCGGCATCGGTCAGATCGGCCGCTGCCGTCAGATGCGTCCCGCCGAGTACGCGATTGAGTGCTTCCAGCTTTTCCTCGCTGCGGCCGCACAGCAGGAGCTTCTCGCCACGAGCATTCAATTGGGTCGCAACGGCGGCGCCAATGGCGCCTGTCGCGCCGGTAATGACGATATTCATGAACGAAGCTCCATCTCCCGTTTCAACTGCCGATGTGAATTCGCGAACGCGTCTCCGCGCGCAGGATGGTTCACGCCTATCCAGATCAAAGCATGTCCAGGTTGCGCAATGTCACGGCCGCCTGCGTGCGAATCGCGGCGCGATCGGCTGCCGGCATACGAGCTATGCCTTTCGCCATCAAGGACGTGCGCGGATTGCCTGAGAGCAGGGGTTCGTGCTTGTCGAGGAAGTGCCAATAAAGTGTGGTGATGGGACAGGCGCGGGCGCCGGTCTTCACCTCGGGCCGGTAGCAGCAACCCGCGCAGTAGTTCGACATGCGCTTGATGTATTGACCGCTCGCGACATAGGGCTTTGACGTGATGCGGCCGGCATTGGCGTACAGCGCCATGCCCGCCACGTTCGGCAACTCGACCCACTCCACCGCGTCGACGTAGGCCGCCAGGTACCAATCCTCGATCTCCTTGGGGGCGATCTCGGCGAGCAGGCCGAAGATGCCGGTCACCATCAGACGCTGAATGTGGTGGGCGTAGCCGTATTTCATGGTCTGGCCGACCGCGTGTTGCATGCAGTTCATCTGCGTCTTTCCCGTCCAGTACCACGCGGGCAGCTTGCGGGCATGCCCGAAGTGGTTCGCTTCGCGCATCCCGGGCATGTCCAGCCAGTAGACGCCGCGGACGAATTCGCGCCAGCCCAGCACCTGGCGCACGAAGCCCTCCACGGCTTCGATCGGCGCGCGGCCCTGTTCGAACGCTTCGACGGCGGCAGCGATCACTTCGCGCGGGTTGAGGAGCTTCACATTCATCGCCGCGGAAAGACAGGAGTGATACAGAAACGGTTCGTCGGTCCACATCGCATCCTGGTACCGGCCGAACGCCGGTAGACGCTCGTCGACAAACGTCTTCAATGCGCGCAACGAATCCTTCCGCGTGACCGGCCACCCGAAGGCATCCAGCGTGCCGGGATGCCCGGCAAAGTGGGCTTCCACGTCGGCGATGGCTTCCGTGGTGATGGCGTCCGGCGGTACCCACGGCGCAGCCGGCACGTCCTTCGGCCCGGCCTTCGCGAAGGCTTCGCGATTTTCGGCATCGAAATTCCAGCGTCCCTGCACAGGATCGCTTCCGTCCATCATGACGGCGTGTCGCTTGCGCATCACGCGGTAGAAATATTCGAGGCGCAGCCGCTTGTAGCCCTTCGCCCAATCGGCAAACTCCTGGCGCGAACACAGGAAGTGCGTGTCGTCGCGCAGCACCAGCCCGGTGGTGGTGGTCGTCCCATAGGCAAGCAGCGCCTGCTCGACACGCCAGTCCCCCGGCGCGGTGAGCACAATCCTTTCCGGGCGGTAGTTTCGGTCGGCGGCTGCCAGCGCCGCCACCAGCGAATCGAAGGCATGGGTGCCGATGCGGCGGTAGTCGACGTCGATGCCGCGATGTTCGAGTGCGGCGGCGAAGTGACGCATGGCCGCGAAGAAGAATGCGGTACGCGGCTTCGAGGACCATACCTGCGTCGATTCTTCCCGGACTTCCGCCATCAGTACGATGTCCGTCGCGGTGTCGAAATCTGCCAACGCGGGTGAATTTTCGTCGAGCTGGTCTCCCAGAATGAAGACGAGGTGGCGGCAGTGTTTCATGGGAGGTTTCGGTCACCGCCGTTGCCGCGGGCACGGCGACATTTTTCAGAACAGCAATTGACGTTGTGCCAATTCCGCGACCACAGGCGGCGGGGACGCTCTAAGTCGGCGCTTGACCACGCTGTGCCAACCGCGTGAACCAGCACCTGACTTGATTCACTGCCCTTCGGCAACGACATGCCCACGGAGTGCGGCGCTCCTTCGCTCGATTTCGTCGACGAGCGCCTGGAACTGGCGCGCCGCGTTCCGCTCGACCACCATCTGTTCGACGCGGCCGACGAGCTCGAACCCCGGCACGATCTGTCCGGCGTAGTCGAGGCGTACTCCCGAAGCGACCGGTGTCAGTGCGTACCTGCTCGCGAGCACGCGCACGCGTCCCGCCACCGTGCGCGATTGGAGACTGTCTGGCGGACGCTCGTTGACTTCGAAAGTGACGTGCACGGGCAATTTGAACAGCCAGAACGCGGCGTTCCCGGACTGCTCGACGGTGATGGTTGCGCCGTTGCGGGCAACGACACGGCTCGAGTCGAGATCCGGGATGAATTCGGCGTAGCGGTCATAATCGGTCAGCACGCGCCACGCGGTCGCGGCATCGGATTTCAGCATTGCGCTGGCATTGATGTCGATGGCATCGCCCTGCAATCTGGCATTGATCGTGACGTTTGCGGCGGCGGCAGGTTGGGGCCCCGCCAGCATGAGCATCATCGCGAACGCCAGGGCCGATCCCCGTTCGAGCATTCAAGCCTCGGAGTTCGTCTTGCCGGGGTCGGCGGGCAGCGCGAGCCCCTCGGCTCGGGCGACGCGTACGAGCGCGTCTTCGAACAGCACGCGGGCGGAACCGGCGACACGCTGCAGATAGCGATGCAGAACTGCGTCAGACGGGCTGCGGTTCGCGCATTCAGCGCTGTAGCGCTCGAACGTACCGAGGCTCAGCAGAAGATCGACGAGATGGCGGGGACATTCGCAGTACAGCGTGGTCAAGGACCGGGCGAGCCGGGTCAACGACGGGTCGTCAAAGCGAGGGCCCGGGACCCCATCGAGCGGTAGCGGCGATGAGCCGAGCGACGCAGGGATGGCATCGGGCGCAATTGCGTCGCGGCAGAGCCGTTCGAGGTCGTCCGCATCCAGCGGCGCCCGTACCACCGTGTAACTCCGGTCGCGCAGCGCACCTACCACCGCCGTGGGGGCGAAGCGGTACTCGACGATCGCGTGCCGAGCACCGACCACCTGGACCAATGCGTCCACGGTGTCCACGGCTCCGGGTTGAAGCGTCGGCAACTCGATCGCCAGCACGTCGGCCGAGACCCCGCGCAGCGCCTCCGCCGCGCCAGCCTGCCCGGCGCAGGTCGCGACGATTTCCAAGGCCGAGTGCAGGGCGCCATCGCGGGCGACCTGCTCGGCCAGTACTTCGCCCACCAGCGCGACACGAATGGGTGTTCGCGACGCTGCCGGTCCGACTGACAAGCCTTGCGATGCTGCGGTCGCCGCAGACCTCATCTCGCGCAGCGCGGCGAGCGGCAGGCCCGCCACCGAGCCGATGGGGCTCCCCAGATCGACCAACTGTCTGATCAAGGTCAGGCGGCTCACGTCTTCGGCGGAATAGAGGCGATGGCCGCGCGGACTGAGACGGGGTCCCACTACCTGATACCGGCGCTCCCACACGCGCAGCGTCTCGACCGGAATTCCCGCAAGACGAGCGGCGATGCCGCTGCGATAGGCCGGTTCGACGTGGTCACGGGCCTTTTCATCGGTCGTCACGGGTCCCCCTCGGTTGGATCGTCGCTGGAAGCGGTGTGGCCATAGTCTGTCATAATGAACCGTAAAAGACAAGTCAATAACAGTTCACGATTGGTACTTTCCGAGAAAGAGACTTGACATTTGATGTTCAAGTAGAATATTGTCTAGGACAAATGCGGTGTACCGACAGGGCGCCGCAGGCAGATCGAAGGTTGCCTGCCGTATCTCAGACGTGATCAAGGGCTGCACTACATGAAGTCAATCGAACGTAGGGCCGATGGTGAGTGCATCGGCGGATTGTCGGGCGGCACCGAGCGCGATGTCCGGGTCGTCCCGCATTCCGACCGCACTGCGAAGGTCACGAAGCGCACGGTGGAATCGACCGGTGAGGCCCACCTTGCGCGGTGAGTCGACGACCCGATCCGAGTCCTGCACGGTCTACTTCGACGGCGCGTGCCCGGTGTGCCGCAGGGAGATCGCGCACTATCGTCGGCAACGCGGTTCGGAATCGATGGCCTGGATCGACGCCTCGAGCTGCGACGAGGCGGAGCTTGGGCCGGGGCTGGATCGATCCGTGGTGCTCAGCCGGTTCCACGTGCGCAATGCCGACGGCACGCTTGCCTCGGGTGCCGCGGCATTCGTTGCCATCTGGCGTCGCCTTCCGGCGTTCGCCTGGCTCGCGGCGCTCGCGTCGTCTCGACCGGTGCTTGCGCTGCTCGAGGCAGGCTATTCGATCTTCCTGCGTGTTCGGCCCTGGTGGCGTCCGATCGAAGTACCGATCAATGCCGCGCCTAAGAATCTTTCGGTTGGAGGCGCGGATCGCACTGCTGGTCAAGCGGAGCCGCCGGCCCGGAGCGTCGTTCGTGTTGCTTCGGCACCAGAGGAATCGCGATGACGATCATCGCCTCGGAGATCGATCGGTTCAACCGGCTCAGCGCGACATGGTGGAACAGCGCCGGGCCGATGCGCCCGCTGCACGTCATCAATGAATTGCGGCTTGGCTATCTCCGCCAGCTGATCTCTGAACGGTTCGACTGCGCCGGGCCCTCGAAACTCGAAGGGCTGCGCATCCTGGACGTTGGCTGCGGCGCCGGCCTGCTATGCGAGCCGCTCGCGCGGAGCGGTGCGCAGGTCACGGGCATCGATGCCGCTGCGAAGAACGTTGGCGCGGCACGCAGCCATGCCACGAGCCGGGGCATGACGATCGACTACCGGGTTGGCGATCCCGCAGGGGCTTTGCGGCCCGACGAGCGTTTCGACGTGGTGCTGCTCCTCGAAGTCGTCGAGCACGTTGCCGATGTCGAAGCGTTCCTGATGGCCGCGGCGCGGCACGTCGCCCCCGGCGGTCTGCTGGTCGCGTCAACCATCGATCGCACCTGGAAGAGCTTCGCGGTTGCGATTGTCGGCGCCGAGTACGTGTTTCGCGTCCTGCCAAGAGGGACTCACGACTGGCGCCGCTTCGTGCGCCCTTCCGAACTGGAGTCGGCGGCGGGCCGAGCGGGGCTCGCGCGCATCGATCTTCGGGGGATGCGCTACCTCCCTGTGATGCACCGCGCTTCATGGGTACCCGACACGTCCGTGAATTACGTCGCCGCGTTCGCGCGCGCCGACGTTACGCCGCCCCGATTCACTCGCCCCTAGACACTGACCAAAGGACCTGCATGTCTACCCGCCGTCGCTTCATCCTAGTCGTTCCGGCCGCCGCACTCGCGCTGGCCGCGTCGCCTACCGCGTCTGCTCAAGCCGCCAAGCTGGAGGAAACGGACCCGCAGGCCGTCGCGCTTGGCTATCGACACGATGCCACCAAGGTCGATGCGAAGAAATTTCCGGCCTATGCGGCCGGGCACAACTGCGCCAATTGCCAACTCTTTCAGGGCAAGCCGGGGGAGGCGTTGGGCGCGTGCGGTGCCGTGGGCGGCAAGCTCGTCAACGCGAAGGGCTGGTGCGTCGCATGGGTCAAGAAGGCGTGATCCGCATGGCGCCGCAAGGTTTCTCGTCATACCCCCGTCCGGTTCGCCGGGCACATTCGTAGCAGTCGTCTCTCAACCAGGAGTTCCAGCATGATTAAGTTCAAGACCGTTCTCGCCTCAGCCGCCACCGCAGCCGTCCTCGCCACGGGCATGTCCACCGCGGGCGCGGACAGCATGTCCTACGGCACGAAGGTGAGCACCACCCCGATGGCGAAAGCCGACATTGTCGACACGGCCGTCGGCGCGGGCCAGTTCAATACCCTCGCGAAGGCGCTGACCGCAGCCGGACTCGTCGATACGCTCAAGGGCAAGGGACCTTTCACCGTCTTTGCGCCGACCGACGCGGCGTTTGCCAAGATCCCGCCTGCGCAGCTGAACGCGCTGCTGGCGGACAAGGCGGCGCTGATCAAGGTGCTGACGTACCACGTCGTGTCCGGCGAGATCGTTGCCGCGGACGTGAAGGCCGGCCCGTTGAAGACGGTGGAGGGCGAGTCGCTGAACGTCACCACCTCGTCCACGGGCGTGAAGGTGAACGGCGCCAACGTGATCAAGACGGATGTCATGGCGTCGAATGGCGTGATCCACGTCATCGACACGGTGGTCGTGCCTAACTAAGAACCAAACCAGTGCTGGCGCGATGCCCCGGGCGACCGGGGCTTCGCGCCTTTCACGGTGCAACACGCACGCAAGACCCATGGACCGTCTGAATTCGACAAACCGAAGCAATGCTGAACCCATGACCACTCGAACCGCCGGGCAGAGGACGACATGCGCGTCTTGATGACGGGAGCGACCGGCCTGATCGGCAGGGAGCTGGGAAAGTCATTGTCGGCTCGCGGCGATACCCTGGTTTGTCTGGTGCGCGACGCGCAGAGCGCCGACCGTCGTTTGCCCTTTCCAGCGACCTGTTTCGAATGGGACCACCGGCGCACGGTTCCGGCGGAGGCAATGCGCGGAGTCGATGCGATCGTCCACCTGGCCGGTGAGCCCGTCGCCGAGAAGCGTTGGTCGAACGAGCAAAAGGCGCTGGTCCGCGATACGCGGGTGCTGGGAACGCGGCAGCTCGTGCGGGCAGTGTTGAATCACGGTTCGCAAGTCATGGCTTTCGCGCACGGATCGGCCATCGGGTTCTACGGCGACCGCGGCGATGCAACGCTGCACGCAAACAGCGCGAAGGGGGCTGGCTTTCTCGCCGACGTGGTCGATGCATGGGAAGCAGAACTGGGTCCTCTCAGGGATGGGCGACCGGATGTGCGCATAGCGATCGTGAGGACCGGGATCGTCCTCGCGCGGCAGGGGGGCGCGCTGGCGAAAATGCTGCCACTGTTCCGGGCGTCCGCCGCGGGCAGGCTCGGGAGCGGCAAGCAGTGGATGAGCTGGATCCACATCGATGACATCGTTCGATTGTTTGTTCACGCCCTTGATTCGCAGGCGAAAGGCATCCTGGAAGGGGTCGCGCCGCAAGCCGTGACCAATCGCACGTTCACGAAATCGCTCTGTCGGTCTCTGCGGGTGCTCGAGAACGTCCCGGCTCCGCCGCTGGCGATCAAGTTGCTGTACGGAGAAATGGGCGGAATCGTATTGGAAAGCGCGAAGATCGAGCCGCGTCGGACGCTCGCCTCGGGCTTCCGCTACCGGTTCGAGTCCATCGACGCGACCTTCGCCGATCTCCTGACGCTCCTCCAGGGGTCGACCCGCGAGAAGGTGTCGGAGCAGTGGGTACCGCATGCGCCGGAAGATATCTGGCCCTATTTTTGCGACGAACGAAATCTGGAGGATCTCACACCGCCGTTCCTGAATTTCAAGGTCCTGCGGAAATCGACGCACGAGATCGGTGACGGCACGTTGATCGACTATCGGCTGAAGCTGAACGGGATTCCCATGGGTTGGCAAAGCCGGATCGAGGACTGGGAGCCTGCCCGCCGTTTTGTCGACACGCAGGTGAAGGGCCCGTACTCGCACTGGCGGCACGAGCACGAATTCATTCCGTTGGCGAACGGAACGCTGATGCGCGATGTCGTGCGTTACCGGCTGCCCTTCGGATGGCTGGGGTCCGCGGTGGCTGGCTGGAAAGTCGAGTCGCAGGTGGACCAGATCTTCACTTACCGTGCGGCGAGAATCGCCGAGCGTTTCGGGCAGCGGCCGGCAATAGGCGGTCCAGCGACCGCGCCCGCAATCCCTCAATGCGTGTGAATGACCAAGGAATCGTATGAGCGCGAGTACCTCCCTGTTGTTACGCAGCAACGAAGAAGACAGTGACCTGCCTGTGTCGGAGCGCATTCGTTCCCGCCTGGTACGCGCCAACCAGCGCTATCACGCCAACGACAACATTGCCGCCTACGTGATGGATGGCGAAGTGGAGGCACTTCGGACCGAGGTCGAAGCGAAGATGGCCGAAGTGCTGAAAAGCCTGGTCATCGACACGGAAAGCGATCACAACACGCAGGGGACCGCCCGCCGCGTGGCCAAGATGTTCCTGACCGAGGTGTTCAAGGGCCGTTATCACGCGATGCCATCGGTCACCGAGTTTCCGAATATCGAGCAACTGAATGAACTGCTGATCGTCGGGCCGATCACCGCGCGCAGTGCCTGTTCGCACCATCTCTGCCCGATACTGGGCAAGGTCTGGATCGGCATCATGCCCAACGAGCACTCGAATCTGATCGGCCTGTCCAAGTACGCGCGCATCTGCGACTGGGTGATGAGCCGGCCGCAGATCCAGGAAGAGGCGGTGATGCAACTGGCCAACATCCTCCAGGACAAGGTCAAGCCGGATGGTCTGGCAATCGTGATCGAGGCCGACCACTTCTGCATGCACTGGCGGGGCGTGAAAGATGCGGATTCCCGCATGACCAACAGCGTGATGCGGGGCTCGTTCCTCAAGGATCCCGACCTGCGCCGCGAGTTTCTCTCGCTGTTGAGCAAGAAGAACAATTGAACCTCGTCTTGATAGTGGAGAATGACATGTTGGTACGTCTATTGTATGCAAGCAGGGCGGTCGACCAGGTTTCGCAGGAGGAACTTCTGAAGATCCTGTCGCAGTCCAAGGCCAATAACCCCGAGAGCGGTATCACCGGCGTCCTGTGCTCGAGCGGACCCATCTTTATTCAGTGCCTCGAGGGCGGACGCATGCAAGTCAATGCGCTGTACAACCAGATCGCCGCGGATCCCCGCCACAGCGACGTCGTCATTCTCTCCTACGAGGAAATCAGCGAAAGAAAATTTGCCAATTGGTCGATGGGTTTGGTGAACCTGGAGCAGGTGAACCCATCACTGCTGCTCAAGTATTCGGAGAGCGCCTCCCTCGATCCTTACGGCGTTTCCGGGACGGCGTCGATGGCGTTGCTCCACGAATTGATGGCGCGGGCGTCGATCATGGGCCAAACCCACCTTTCGCCGCCTGCCGCACGCTAGCCGGTCGCAATCCGGCCATGATTCGCCTCCAGGAAACCATCGAGGTCCCGCGACCGATCGACGAAGTCTTCGCCTACGCCAGCAATTTCAGCAATGCCGCGCAATGGGACCCGGGCGTCGTCGCTTCCCGCAAGATCAGTCCGGGCCCGGTCGGGGTCGGCACGGAGTTCGCGCTGCGGGTCAGATTCGGGCCGCGCTCGATTCCCATGACGTACGTCGTCCGCGAGTACGGGCCGCCGGAACGCGTGGTGCTGGAGGGGAAGGGCGATTCCATCCATGCGCTGGACGACATCCGGTTCGCGTCAACAGCGGGGGGCACCCGTATCCTCTACACGGCGGACATCTCGATGCCGGGGGTGTTCAGCTGCACCGAGCGATGGCTGAAGGGGCCGCTCGAACGCGTCGGCAAGAATGCCGTGCGGGGGCTTCAGGCGGCCCTCGGCGAAGAGCCACCGCCACCTGGACGCAGCCGGCTGACCGATCGTCAGGACCGCCTGATCGTGCCCGGACTGGTCGGCTTCACGAACGTGGGCTACCACTGGCACAAGCGGAGCTGGAAGCCGCTGGCCGTTTCGCTCCGCGGGCGCACGGTGGTGGTCACGGGCGCCACGTCGGGCCTCGGACGAGCTGCCGCTTCGCAGCTGGCTGATCTCGGCGCACGCGTGATTCTGGTGGGTCGCGATCCGGACAAGGCCGAGGCCACCCGACGGGAGATCGTCGCCACGACCGGCAACGACAACGTTGCAGTCGCGCTGGCCGATCTCAGCCTCCTGGCCGATGTCAGGAAACTCGCGAAACGGTTGCTCAAGGTGCCCTGCATCCATGTCCTCGTGAATAATGCTGGCGTTCTCCTCAACCAGCGAAGGACGACCGCCGACGGCAACGAGACCACGCTGGCGACCAACCTGCTCGCACCCTACCTGCTGACCCAGATGCTGCTGCCGCGCCTGCGCCAGTCGGCGCCGTCCAGGATCATCAACGTCTCCTCCGGCGGCATGTATGCGACGGGCCTCGCACTGGACGATCTCCAGTAACACGTCGCCTCCTGCGGACCGCCGAACAGGGTGCGGACACCGTCACCTGGCTTGCGGCTGCGCCGGAAGCGGCCAAGGTAAGCGGGGTCTTCTGGCTGGACCGCGCGCCACACACCACCCACGTCTTTCCCGGCACCGATCCTTCGCCGCAGGGGCGGCAGCAATTGTGGGACGCGCTGGCAGGACTGACCGGTTGGAAAATGGCAGGGTCCGGCAGACGCTAGTTGGGCCCCTGTTTCGTGGCTTCGGCCCTGCGCACCATTGCCCGCGTCATTCCCTTGAAGATGAACAGGTGGAAGGGCACCAGCACAGCCCAGTAGAGCAGCCCCAACACGCCCTGGGGATGCCAGTACGCAGTCTCGGTCAGTCGCGTGCCGCCGTGGGGCAGCGGTTCGAGTTCGAATTCGAGAATGCCCGAGCCCGGCGCCCGCAATCCGAAATGCAAGGTCAGCCGGCGCTCGGGCTCGACGCCGATCACGGTCCAGTAGTCGATGTTGTCGCCCAGCCGTACGTTCACCGGGTCGCGGCGGCCGCGCGTGAAACCGGGGCCGGCCACGAGCCAGTCGAGCGCCTCGCGCAGCGTCCATATCCAGTTGAGGTAGAAGTAGCGATTGGCGCCGCCCAAGCTCGTCACGACGCGCCAGACGGCGTTTGCCGATGCGCCGGTTTCTGCGCTGCCGGCGGCGCGCTTGGCGTAGTACGCGTAGTCGGGACGGTACGCGCGATACATCAGCGCGCCCTCGGTCCAGCGCGCTGCCACCGCATTGCGCCGCTCGGCGTCGAGCGCGGCTTCGACCGACTGCCGGAAGGAAAGCAACGATTGTGGAACAAGCCGCCTAAGTTCGGCGTCGTCGGCGGGGAGGTCGTGTTTCAGGCCGCCGATCAGCGCGCGTGCGATGTTCGCCGGAACGGCCGTGACGAGACCCAGCCAATACGACGACAGCCGCGGCGAAAGCACCGGCACGCGCAGGATGCGCGGGTGCCGGCCGACCACCTCGCCGAACTGCCGCATCATGTTCTCGTAGGACATGTAATCGGGACCGCCCGCATCGTAGATCTGTCCAGCCGCCTCCGGCATCGTCGCCACGCGCTGCAGATAGACCAGCAGATTCGAGAGCGCGATCGGCGACGACATTGACTGCACCCACTTTGGCGTCACCATGATAGGCAGGTGATAGACGAGGTCGCGCATGACTTCGTAGGCCGCCGAGCCGGGCCCAACGATGATGCCAGCGCGAACCTCGGTGACCCGAACGGTGCCTGCGCGCAGTCGGTCGCCGGTCTGCTTGCGCGACGCCAGATGTTCGGAATCGGCGTCGCGCGGCACGAGGCCGCCCAGATACACGATGCGCTTGACGCCGGCCGTCGCAGCCGCGCGGGCGAAGTTGTCAGCGGCCTCGAGATCGAGGCGGCCGAAATCCTTGCCCGCCGCCATCGAGTGAACGAGGTAATAGGCGATGTCGACATCAGCGAACGCGGTGGCGAGCGTGTCGGGCTGCAGCGCGTCGGCTTCGACCAGCTCGACACCTTCCCATTGCTGCGCCTCCAGCACCTTGCGATTGCGGGCGGCGGCACGCACGCGGCCGGTGCCGGCGGCAAGCAAAGCGGGGACAAGGTTGGTGCCGATATACCCGCTCGCACCGAACACGAGGAAACGATGTTGCGTGAGAGGTGGGGCGACGTTCATTGGTGGTCAAACATCGGGTTGGTCAACGCAGGCTCGGGACGGCTGCCGGCCGGAATCACAGATCCTGCAGAGCGCGGCCTGATTCCGGGCGCGCGCGAGGATGCATTGTCCGCGTTATCGGCCGGAGGATGTCGGCCGCGGTCGGCCGCTGCGCCGGGCGATCTCCTCCGCTACCGCTTCGAGCTGCGCAGCAAGGTTCTGCCGGACTGCCACGCTGCCGATCGAGGGAGGTGGAGGCAGGCGCAGCCCGATCAGCGCGGTGTAGCGCAGTTGCACCCGCGCGGCGCTGCGGCGCCCGGTGGCCGCGCTGAGCTCGTAGCGACCCTCGAACACATTGATCGCGCGGCCCTTGAATAGCCCGAGGTCGAAGCGTACGGCCTTCGCCTCGGCGACGCGCAGCCTCTGGTGCTCGATGTTCAGCAGCACGGTCATCGGCTGCGCGAACAGCAGGAAACGGAATTCGCCCTGCTGTTCCACGACCAGATGCTCAGCGTCGTTGGCGAGCGCCTTCCGCTCGATCACGCGGCAGGCATGGATGCCGGGCATGAAACGCGGCAGCGCGCCGTAGTCTGTGATCGTATCCCACACAGTCTGCGCATCCGCGGCAAGTTCGAGTTCCGCTTCGGCCTCGAATCGGCGGCCGCTGCGGCGCACGTCCACCTTCACCCTGTCGGTCATCAGGCACCCTGAGCGCTCTGCAGGCGGCAAGTCGCCTGCTCGTCGATCCGTGATTGTGCGTCCACGCTTCACCCTCTCAAACGTCGGAAACAGGTCGAACTGCGACCGCCGCGTGGTCGGCAGGGCGCTCGGGCGCCCCTGCGCAACGCCATCGAACCCCGTCTGGCACAGATCGAGTCGGTCGGCAAGGGCTTCAGCCACGCGTACCGGACCATCCTGCGCCACGTAGTCGTCGAGACACTCCGGCAACACGGTAACTCGGCTTCGGCCCTCGCCGTCGGCAAGTTGCTCCATGATGCCACCTCGAAGGGCCGGAGAAGGGCACGCGGAACATTCCCGACATCAGGCCGGTGACCGCGTTCGACGCGGGCGTGGCCGCGCCGCGCAGCGACAAGGAGCGCGGACGCGTGGATTGCCAATCGGTCGTTCGCGCCGGCTACGCCGGGCGGCACCAGGATGCGTGACATGCGCATTCCCCATCAGCGCTGCCCGGTCGAGGGCGCATCATGGCGCCAATCGCGCAATTGGCTTCGGCGACTACGATCTGCCGGGAATCAAGAGCCTGACGAGCGGATGCGTCACCTTGCGCTCGGTGCCGATCGCGAAGAAGTGCTCTTCGACGTCATCGCAGCGTCCGACGGGCTTCACGTCGTAACGCGCAACGAGCTCGTCTTCGACGCGCTCGGCGGCGGGGAACACACCCATGCCGCTGGAACCGAATGTCTTGAGCAACGCGCTGTCGTCGAACTCGCCGACAACGCGCGGGCGTACTGCGTGGCGCTCGAACCAGCGGTCGAGCAGCGCACGCACTGCGCCATGGCGCGACGGCATCAGCACTGGGACCTTTTCGAGCGATCCCGGAAACCCCTTGCGAGCGGAAGTTTGCCAATCGCGAGGCGCGTACCACGCGAGTCGCGAAGTGCCGAGCGGGTGGCTGTAGACCTTGATGTTCTCGTTCGCCGGCGGCGGACGGTCGCTCAGCAACACGTCGAGTCGATGCAGCGCGAGTTCCGCAAGGAGGTCCTCGAAGGCGCCTTCCTGGCATAGCAGCCGCAGCGTCGGCTCCGCCATGACGGGCTCCATGAGGCTGCGTACCACCAGTTTGGGCAGGCCCTGGGAAACACCGACGACGAGCCGCATCGCGGGCGCCGTGGCGGCATTGCGGACAAGATCGGGCAACTGTTCGCCGAGCTGAAAGATCTGCTCGGCCTGCTGCATGGCGGCCCTGCCTGCTTCGGTGAGAACGAGACGGCGACCCGATGGCTGGAGGAGGGCGTGTCCGAGCGTCCGCTCGAGCTCGCGTACCTGGCTGCTCACCGTCTGCACGGCCATGCCGAGGCGCTCGGCGCCGCGTGCGATGCCGCCCTCCTTCGAGACGACCCAAAAGTAATAGAGGTGGCGGTAGCTGAAAGGCAACGACATAGTCTGTCTTCTCGGAAGTACACGCGCTGCATTTTCTTCTTTTTTCCGGTCGCCCGCAGGTTTGCCTTGACCGGGAGCTGCTGCAGCGGGTCGAACGGCAATGGCGGTTCGACGGCGTTGCGCTTCAATCGTCGGGAAGCCGGAACGCATCGTGCGACGCACCCAAGGCTCGCGTAGGCGCCACCCGGCGGGCGCCGGCGTGCGGGTCGACGCCGCGGACCGCTGCCGATGACGACCGGGGATCGGGGCGGCCTCGCAAGCCCAAGGCAAAGCTCTCGTTTTTCCGAACCTGAGCTAAGTCGTCATCTGCTTTTTTGACAGGCCGGCGGCGACTAGTCTCGAGCTTCGTCGCACGCACCTCTGGAGGCGTCATGCAGGTCCACTTCGAATCCCGTACACCCGACGGCGCGCTCGTCCAGCATTCGGCGACACGCCGCGCCCGCTTCGTCATGCGACGCCTGAGCTGGCTCGTGCCGCGCGTGCGCATCGTGCTCTCCGACGTGAACGGCGCGCGCGGCGGCATCGACAAGCGCTGCCAAGTCGAGACGCAAGCCGTAACCGGGAACACAGTCGTCGTCGTTGCCATGGCGACCAACTGGCACGCCGCGGTCGACCTGGCGTTGAAGCGGGTGTCGCGCACGCTGCTGCGATCGTGGCGACGCATGCAACAGCGGGATCGACCCGTCTTGCGGGCGCTGCACGGCCATTGAGCCGCCGGATGTCATAGGCCGGAAAGTGGGAGCTCTCTTCAGCGGAATTCTTCGCGGCGCTCGGGGCGATCATCCTGATCGATCTCGTGCTGGCCGGCGGCGTGCTGATGCTGTGGATCGCCTATCGGCTGCTCAGCCCCGAGGAGAAGGCCGACGATGGCCATGGGGGCGTGGCGGCCGTCACGTTCTGGGGTGCGATGAAGACGATCGTCATCGCCGACGCGATCATGGGCCTCGACAACGTTCTGGCCGTCGCCGGCGCTGCGCATGGCAGCTATGCGCTCGTGGTGCTCGGATTGCTGATCAGCGTGCCGATCGTGATCTGGGGATCGACGCTGGTGCTCAAGTGGGTCGAGCGCTTCCCAGGCGTCGTTTATGTCGGTGCCGCAGTGCTGGCCTGGACTGCGGCGAAGATGATCGCGAGCGAGCCATTGCTCAGCGATCCGCTGTCCGCGCATGAGTTCGCCATTCCACTGCTATACACGGTCGCAGTCGCGGGCGTGCTGTGGGCGGGCTTTGCCGAGCATCGCCGGCGCCTCGAGCGCGGGATCATCCGCCGTATCGCGGAGCGCGGTCGTGCGCACGGGTCCGCACGTTCCCCATCGCAAGGAGGCGCCACCATGCAGAGGATACTCGTACCCGTCGACGCATCGAAAAACACGGAGGTGGCCCTGCGCCACGTGGCGCAACGCGCGCTTGGCGAGCCGCTGGACGTGCATCTGCTCAATGTACAGCCTCCGTTCTCGCGCCACATCGCGAAGTTCGTGCCGCGCCGCTCCCGTCAGGATTACCACCGTGAACAAGCCGACAAGGCGTTTGCGCGGGCGCGCGACGTGCTCCGGAAGCACGGCATTGCGTTCACCGAGCACGTGCGGGTCGGCCACAAGGCGCCGACGATCGCCGAAGTGGCAACGCGCCATCGCTTCACCCGTGTCGTCATGGCCGCTGCGCGACGCGGCTCTCTCGCCCGCATGCTGGACGCCTCCGTGACGAGCGCGGTGCTCGATCGCACCAGCGTCCCCGTCGAGGTGATCGCGGGCGGGAAGGTCTCAGCACTCGAACGCTACGGGGTTCCGGCCGGCGTCGGAGCGGTCATTCTGGCGTTTGTCCTGGCGGTCGAGTAGCGATGGAAGCGGATCAACTGCCGTTCGGCCGCCGAACCGACGCCTCGGCACGCCCCACCCAGTCTTGCAGGCCATTGGAAGGAGACGACGCATGCAACCCGAACTGAAACCTATCCCGCTTTCCGGGCGCGCCACCGAGCCCCGCGGTCCATGGGCTGATCGCGCCGGCGAACCGGCCATTGCCGACGTTCACGCTGCGAAGCTGCTGCGTAACACCTATCTGCTGCTGGCGCTCACGATGGTGCCGACCGTGGTCGGCGCACTCATCGGTGTACAGACCGCCGGCATCGTCATCGCAGCGCCGATTGCGACCTCACTCGTGATGCTTGCGGCGGTAACCGGCTTGCAATTCGCGATCGCGGCAAACCGCAACAGCGCGGTCGGCGTCGGACTGCTTCTTCTGATGACCGGCCTGCTCGGCTGGTGGCTCGGTCCGATCCTCAACGTCCTGCTTTCGACCCAGCAGGGCATCACGCTCGTCGGGTACGCAGCCGCCGCAACGGGCGCGGTGTTCCTGGCGATGAGCGTGCTCGCGCAGACGATCAGGCGCGATCTGTCGTTCATGGGCAAGTTCCTGTTCGTGGGCATGATTGCGCTCCTCGTCGCGATGGTCGCCAACCTGTTCCTGCAAATGGCGGCGCTCGCGGTGACGATATCGACGCTGGTGATCGTGGTGTTCTCGCTCTTTCTGCTGTACGACCTGCAGCGCATCCTTCGCGGCGGCGAAACGAATTACGTCATGGCGACCACGGGTGTGTACCTCAGCCTGTTCAACGTCTTCGCCGCGTTGCTTCAGCTGCTGGGACTCACGCAGGGCGATGGCGAGTAGGTGCCGCAGACACAACCAGCCGTGCGGAGATGCTCATGGAACGAAGGACCGACGCAGTTGCGCCGGCCGGCCCCGTCGCTGTGGCGCGGATCGTCGCGACGCTGCTCGCGCGCGACGGGCGGGTGGTTTGGCGGGAGATGGATTTCATCGGTCGCAGCGCGGCGCTTCGACGGATGCGCGTCAACCGCGATAGTGGGTGGCGATCCTCGCGGAGGCGCGCAGACAGCGTGGGAAAGGCGCGCGCCGCCTGACAGCCGCGTGCTTCAGCTCGCCTGGCGTGCCTGCACACGAAGGGCGTGACCGCCTGGAAGGGGAGCGAGATGCAATGTCCACGATGCAAAGGCGTTCGGCCGGCGATGGCCGACCGCCAGAGGATCGAGGTGGACTCCTGGCCGGAATGTCGACGTGCATGGCTGGACCGGGCAGAGCAGGACAAGCTCATCGAGCGCAGCGCCGCGAGCCGAGGGCCGGAACCGCGCCCGCCGGCGCCTACGATCTCGGGGCGGCAGTGCTTGGCCTTGCGCCGCGCGCGCCTGCGGAAGCGGGGCTTACACTGCTCGAGCGCCTGCAATCGCTTGGCGCGCCGCTCACTGCGGGACTGACGATCCTCGCAACCGCAGCGTCTGCGGCCGGGTTTGCCCTCGTTCGAGCGGCGTGGCGTGTCGCAGGCTACGCGAGGCTCATGCGCCGCCGACGCGCGACAGTGCGCACACAGCGGCAGCGTACCCGGCTTCGCCCTTCCCTCGTTGCCATTGGAGGCCAAAGGCCCACCCGCCCTTTGCCCGGCGACGGCGCGCAGGCGCCGTGGACGCCGGGCGCATCACTCAGGTTTTTACGAAGTCATACTCAGCAGTTGTCTTGTTTTTAAGGAGCATCAGTTTCGCTATCCTCTTACCTCGTCGTTGCTGATGTTCGGGCGGCAATCACGGTCGAATGGTCGGCTCGGCGCCGCCAAGCACGAAGGCAATCCTAGAATCGGAGCGTCCATGCGTACCTATCCGCAAGACAGTCCCCGAGCCGCGGCTCGGATCGTTGCCATGGCCGCCCTGGCTGACGGTCACCTGTGCAACAGTGAAGTCCAGCGCCTCGACGATCTCGACATCACCTCTGCGCTGGGCCTCCAACCCGGCGAATGGCAGTCCGTGTTGCGCAACTATTGCGAAGATCTGCTCGTCAATGCCCCGTCAGGATGGACTTCGCTGACCCAAGAAGCGCCGATGATCGGTGCGCTGCTGGACGAGGTCCAGGACCCGGGCCTGCGTCGCACCGTCGTCCGCATGTGCGATGCGATTGTCAACGCCGACGCGCATCGTGCGGAAGGCGAGTCGATCGTCCTGCAGGCGGCTGCCGCACGATGGGGTATCACGCGCGTCGACGTCGAGGCATAATCGATCAGGACTCGAAGCCCATCTGCAAAGAGCTGCTCGAGGCGGGCGGTCCGCCGCGGCGGGGCAAGCGACGGGCCCTTCGCGTCGTCCGAGGAGTCGATCACCCGACGACGATGCGTGGACGGGCTCAGGCGGTGATCCCGGATGACGACGCGCAGCGCAATAGGCTCACCGACACGCCCGGCTCGCTGTTCCTACGGGAAACTGTGAAGGCGCTTGGCGGGGGGCGGGGACGGTTGCATGACCCGTTCCGCCGCCGTCGGTGCCGCCACCAGTACGGACGCGGGACGAAGGGACAACCGTCGCGCATCCCGGTGCCGCGATCGTCGCTTAGATCGGCGGCGGTGGGCGAGACCGGAGATCCACGGGAACGATCCGACGGCCTGCCACGCCGGTCTCCGAAGGTCCCGCCATGCTGACGGTCGGCACGCCGCTGATCTGGACGCTGTTCCTCGTCTTCGTCCTCGCCGCCCTGTTCGTGGACTTCTTCGCGCTGGCGCGCCAGGGCGCGCACGCGGTTTCGATGCGCGAGGCAGGCATCTGGTCGCTTATCTGGGTCGCCGTCTCGTTCGGGTTCGCAGGCTGGCTGTGGTGGCATCTCGGCGGGACGGGCGCGGACGCTGCTGCCCGCGAGGTCGCCGACCAGAAGGCGCTCGAGTTCGTGACGGGCTACCTTATCGAGAAAGCGCTCGCGGTCGACAACATCTTCGTCTTCCTGATGCTGTTCACCTACTTCGCGGTGCCCTCCGAGTTCCAGAAGCGCGTGCTGATGATCGGCATCGTCGGTGCGCTCGTGCTGCGCGCCGTCATGATCCTCGCGGGGGCGTGGCTGATCGCGCGCTTCCACTGGATCCTGTACCTGTTCGGGGCGTTCCTGGTGTTCACGGGCGTCAAGATGTGGTGGGCGGCCGGCAAGGAGCCGGATCTCGAGGGGAACCCCGTGCTGCGCTGGATCAACCGGCGCTTTCGCATCGCGGCCGCCTACGACGGCGAACGCTTCCTCACCACTGTCGACGGCGTGCGCATGGCGACGCCGCTGCTGGTGGTGATCGTGCTGATCGGCGTGGTCGACGTCGTGTTTGCCGTCGACTCGATCCCCGCGATATTCGCCATCACGCGGGACCCGTTCATCGTGCTTACGTCCAACGTCTTTGCGATTCTGGGACTCCGCGCCATGTACTTCCTGCTCGCCGGCATGCACTCGAAGTTCCACCTGCTCACCTACGGTCTTGCGATCGTGCTCGTGTCCATCGGCATCAAGATGCTGCTGGTGGACCTCTACAAGATTCCGGTCGGCTGGTCGCTGGGCTTCACCGTCGTCGTCCTCGCTGCCAGCATGGCGCTGTCGCTGCGCGTGCCGCAGCGCGTTCCGGCCGGTGGCGCCTACCCGTTCGGCGCGAAGCGGAACGAGCGCGAGGTGACGGGCGGCTGAATGCGTCGAAGGCGCCGGCGTCGCGCAGGTCTTGGGCGCTGGCGCGGAGGCAAATGTCTGCCACGGCAAACCGCGACGACGTCGATTCGAGGTTGACGCCCACCTTCTCACCGGGGAACACGGTCGCGAGCGTGATCTAGTGCGGGGCCACGCAGACGCGTCCGCACCGAGTAACGGTGATGGTGCAGTTGTGTAACGGATAGGTGGCTCGCTTGAACCCCGGCACGGCCGCGACGAGGATCTGTACAGCCCGGCCGGATAATTCATGTCGAGCGCCCGGGGCGACGCTCCCGGTTGTAGCCGTCGAGGACGTTCGAACCCGGGTCGGGGAGCCAATTTCAGTGAGTGGGGTCGGTTACCTTGGTTCGGACCCTGCGCGGCGTGATGCCGCACAATTGTTGATCGGGCGCAGATAACGACCGCGCATTTGCGGTCAACATGTTCGAATGGCGATGCCCTATCGCTTGTGGGTGGCGTCCATCGGGCTATGGGTGGCGGGCTGCGCTACCGTCGGCCCGACCACCATACCGCGCGACCGATTCGATTACGCGGCCGCGATCTCCGACTCGTGGAAGAACCAGATGCTGCTCAATCTGGTCAAGGCTCGGTACGCGGAAGCCCCAGTGTTCCTCGACATCGCATCCGCGATCAACTCCTACTCGCTCGAGACCGACGTAAGCGTCGCAGCCGGATTCCAGACGCCGCTTGCGAGCAATGCCAACAGCCTCGGCCTTGGAGCCGGGAGCAAGTTCACCGACCGGCCCACGATCACCTACAGTCCTCTCATTGGTGAAAAGTTCAGCAAGAGCCTGATGACGCCGATACCGCCAGGGGCGCTGCTTGCTTTGATGCAAGCGGGATGGAGTTCCGAGATGCTGCTCCGCTGCTGCGTGCACTCGATCAACGGCCTCCAGAACTATAGTCAGCGCGGCGTGGTCGGCCATCCGCCGGATCCGGAGTTTGTCCGTTTGCTCGAGGTGCTCGGCCGAATCCAGCAGGCGGGCGGACTGGGCGTGCGTGTGGTGCGGGATAAGGAGGGAAGCGGCACAGTGCTGTTCTTCCCGCCCAAAGTCGCCGGGCCGCGCGCGGCGGACGTTGCCGCGGTCGAGCAACTGCTTGGCATCAATGTCAAGGCAGCGGAATTTCGGGTGACCTACGGCGCGGCTCCGCGGGACGGTCAGGAGATCGCGTTTCTGACGCGCTCGATGCTCGAAATCCTGCTCGACATGGCTTCCTACATCGATGTGCCGCCTGCCCATGTCACGGAGCATCGTGCAGCACCGGGATTTGCCGATGTCGGCGGACCCGCGAGCGGACTCAAGCCACTCATCCGCGTCTACAGTGGCGTGGAAAGACCGAACGACGCATTTGTCACCATCCGCTACCGCGATCAGTGGTTCTGGATCGATGACCGCGACCTCCCATCGAAAGGGATGTTTTCGTTTCTGATGTTTCTATTCACGCTCACCGAAAGCGGCGGCGGGCAGGTGTCCCCTGTGTTGACTGTTCCTGCCGGGTGATCAGCAGCGCTGTGGTACCCGATTGCGCAACGCGCGGCCCGGCAATCAGATCCTCCGCATGTCGTGGCGTCGCTCGCATCACCTCCAGCTGGACGGCCATTGTCCCCGTGCTGCCGTGGGACGCGATGATTGCTGATCGCAATGACGCCGCTGTCCACTTCCGGCCGGGAGCGGCCGTCAACGCACTCGCTCCAAACCGGTTGTTGCTACCCCCCCTTTTCCAGGTTCATCGGCGGGATCAACAACCTTGCGGTTGCATCGGGCGCGCCATTTCCTGGGGCTCGTCTTTGACCAGCTGCGGAACGCCCGGGAGAATACCGCCGCGTCCGCATAGCGCAGCGCCGAAGCGATTTCCGACAATGGAAGTTCCGTATTTTCCAGAAGCTGTTTCGCAAGCTCGAACCGTGTTTGACTGACGAGCTGGTGCAGGCTGGTCCTCTCGGCGGTCAGCCGTTTGCGCAGTGTCCGCTCGTGCATGCCGAACAGGAGCGCCACGTTCCCGGCGGACGACGTGCCGCTCAGCACCATCTGGTGAAGCGCGCCCCGTACTACGTCGGCGAAGCTCATCGTGCTCTTGGCCTGCGTCTGCTGGATGGCTTGCATGACCAGCTCACGCAGGTTGGGGTCCGCGCCGGCGATGGCGCGGTCAAGCCACGACGCCGCGAACACGATGCCGGACACTTCGGCATCGAATTGAACATGCGGACCAAACAGGCGCCGGTAAGGCCGCGCATCCTTCGGTCGAACATGCGAAAACTGGACGCGCAGCGGCTTCCAGGTGGCTCCGCAAATTTCCTTCAGCGCGCGATACCCGATTGCAATGGCCACGTCGTAGAGGTGCGCGGCGCCGGGTGTCCCGTGCCGGTAGATGGAATAGCCGAGCAGCACATGGGAAGGCTCCAGATGGATCAAGATCGGGACCGCCCCACGATCATGCAGGTAAAGATGCAAAAGAAGTGCCCGCAGCGCCTCGCCAACGGTAGGCGAGTTGCGCATCAGGTATCCGATGGCGCCGAGCCCGTTCAACTCGAAGCGCTCTCCGACGAGCAGGCCGAAATGGCCACAGCCGGTTAGCGTTGAGCATTCGGAAAACAGGCGTCCAAGAGCCTCGAAGGCGATCCGGTTCTCGGGATTCCTGAACGCGGCAAGAGGAACGCCGGACCGTACAAACGGGAGACTGGGTGTGACCCCCAGCTTTCTCAGAACGTCCGGAATCGCGGCGACAGGACCGATCCTGACTTCGCCGGCGGCCGCGGCGGGTAAGTCGCTGCGGGAGGCGGTCTTCGGGCCAGCGTCTTCTCGCGCCGGGTCGCGCGCGTGGCGGGGCCTCCCGGCAAAGGAACTGCTGGTGACGGGCTTTGCTGATCTCGCCATCCGACAACCTCCAGGCTCCCGAACGGATCAAGACGTGCAGGGCCGGAGCGGGTCTGATGATCCTAGGCGGGCGCCCCTGGACAAGTCAATGACAGGGCCGGATTTGCAAAGAACGATCCTGAAACGTTTGTTAATCTGGTTGCCCATTTTTTGCCGATACCACGCGGATCCACTGCGCCCAAGGAGACATGAACATGACGAGACACGCACTGCCAGGCGCGATTCTCGCCGTCGCGTTCGCCGCGGCGGCTTCCGCACAGACTTTCAAGATGACGACGCCTTTCGCGCCGGGTGTCGCCGTGCCGGACAAGATCGAGTCCTCGATCGGGACGTTGAACCTGAATTATGGCTACCCGTCGGCCGATACCGTCGACAAGATCTATGAAAACCTCGACCGTTCGCGGGCGCTGCAGGCGTATCTGCTGGCGCTTCCCATCGTCAACCAGGCCGGCATGCGCGATTCGATTCGCAAGTTCGGGCCCGACAACCAGACCGACGTGATCTGGGAAGACCTGGTCGATCCGCGGACGGTGGAGCTGACCGCGAACGACAACACGATCTACAACTTCATCTGGATCGACACCAGCAAAGGTCCGCTGGTGGCGGAGATTCCGCCCAAGGTGTTGGGGCTGGTCAACGACTTCTGGTACAAGTGGGTGGCGGACGTTGGCATCACCGGGGCAGACAGGGGCGAGGGCGGCAGGTACCTTCTCTTGCCACCTGGATACAACGGCGACATCCCGCCGGGGTATAGCGTCGTGCGGCCGAGCACCTTCGGGAGCTGGCTCGTATTTCGCGCCTTCGTCGTGGACGGTTCGACCCGGCCCGGCGTGGAGTCGGTCAAGAAGAACCTGCGGATCTATCGCCTGGCCGACGCCGCGAACCCGCCCCCCATGAAGTTCGTCAATGGCTCGGGGATTCCGGCGAACTTCGTTGCGCCGGGCGACTATTCGTTCTGGGGCCTCCTGAACCAAGTGATCCAGGAGGAGCCGGCGGAGGGTTCCGATCCGACCACCCTAGGCCTGTTCGCCTCGATCGGCATCGTCAAGGGCCAGCCCTTCAACCCCGACGAGCGGATGAAGAAGATCCTGACCGACGCCGCGAACATCGGCGCCGTGACTGCGCGGGCCATCGCCTTCAAGATCCGTTCGAAGGAGGCGTATTTCTATCCGGACAGCGCATGGCGCCTGCCGTTCTTCGGCGGCTACAAGTTCGAGGTTGCACCCGGCGTCAGCAACCTGGATGGCGCCGCGTTCTACTACTACTTTGCCACCGGCGTCACGCCTGCGATGGAGGAGAAGATGGTGGGCCGGGGATCGCAATACCCCTGGTCGGTACAGGATGCCAAGGGCAATCCCTTCGACGGTGGCAAGACCTACAAGCTGCGCCTGCCGCCGAACGTCCCGGTCAAGGATTTCTGGTCGGTCATCGTCTACGACAACCAGACCCGCTCGATGGTGCAGACCGACCAGAAGGCGCCGAGCGTCAGCAGCCAGGACAAGGGCGTGAAGCCCAACGCGGACGGCTCGGTGGACGTCTGGTTCGGACCGAAGGCACCCGCGGGAATGGAGAACAACTGGGTGCAGACGATTCCAGGCAAAGGCTGGTTCATGATCCTTCGCCTGTACGGTCCGCTGGAGCCCTGGTTCAACAAGACGTGGCGGCCGGGCGAAATCGAGCTGCAGCCCTGATCGCAGTTCCGGGACTCCTTCGACGGGCGCCTCGGCGCCCGCTTTTTCATTCCGGGCGAACCATGATTCCTGTGTGCGCATCCGTGAGGGGCCGCTTCCACTTGCCGGCAACGTAGGCAACGGGTCGGAAGCAGTCCTTGTCAACCGGGTGAAGGGTCGCGGGGCGGCTATCTGCGAGCTGCTCCCGGGCGCGCAATTTCCGTTCCGCAACAAGTGCAACCATCTGCGCGACCCGGGGGTGAAAGCGGCGTAACTCGCGGAACGGAATTTGACCCAGGTGTCCTGAAGACGCGCAACTCCGCGGTTGTCAACGCCGGGCGAGAACTGCACAGTTCTGGCGGTTGCCGCAACGGCGCTCGCGTGTGACCGCGACCCGCGGTCGACCTTGCCCTCGAAGGCAGCGACCTCACCGTCTTGATTCGGCCACGAGGAGACCCTAGGAAGGATTCCGAGGCCTGCCGGGGAGCGGACGTCGTTACGCCGCAATGGGGATCGACCACCAAGATCGTCCGCTACACCTACCCTTCGTAATTTACATCGAGTTTGAGGAATGCCGCCAAGGCGGCTTCCCGCTCAACCATCACTCTCATTACGTGCGGGCGGGAATCCATCAGCTGAAGATATTCGTGCAAATCCGGGAAGAATCGGTCGAGCATGTCTTCCCCATCGATCTTCAACGTCGTGATCTTGATGCTGAGAAAATGCATATAGGCAGAACAATCCGCTGCCGAAAAAGCGGGTCCGAAAATGTAGGGGGAAAAGTGGGAGAGCTGCGCCACCGCTTCCAAGCCCATGGGCAGCCTTGCTCGCGCTTCCCGTTTCGCTTCCTCCGAAACGCTGCCGCCGAAGAACGACTCCTTGTACAGCCGGCGTGCGACCCACTCCGCGTTGAGTTCGAGGTGTTGAATCAGCTCCCGGCACTTTGCTCGCGCAAACGGATCCGACGGGTACATCGGCTTCTCCGGATACCGCTCCTCAAGATAATCCAGAATCACCTGAGATTCGGACAAGGCGCCATGGTCGGTTTCCACAAATGGAATCTTGCCAATCGGGGAGGATCGCTGGAACGTATCACGCTCCCACGGATAGACCAGCTTCTCGCGAAACGGGATCTCCTTCTCAAGGAGGAACAACTTCAGTTTGTTGTAGTAGCCGCTGACGCCAAATCCGCACAAGGTGATCACGGCGAAGTTCTCCCCGCCCCCCGACGGGCGAACCTCGACCTTATACAGCAATCTGTCGCTGCGTTTGCGACTGCCGCCAAAGTAGGGCGGGGCCACTGTTCGTTGCCAAGGGACGTGGCAGCGCAGTGACCCCGTAAGACCCTTCACCGGAATGTCGCCATCCCGGTTACTTGCGCTATTGCTTGCCGGCTGACGCGACCTTGCCGACGGCTACCTTGGTGTCATAGAAGCGATGCATGTTGGTGGAGATGTAGTCCAGGTTGTCCTCGACCGCGAAGTGTCCGCCCACCAGGCGGTGCATCTCGGCGTTCGGCAGGTCCTTCAGGTAGGCTTCACCGCCTTCCTTCGTGAAGAACACGTCGTCCTGGCCCCAGAAGATGATGGTCTTCGGCTGCCGATCACGCAGGAACGCTTGCCACTTCGGATACAACGGCACGTTGGTCCGATAGTCGTAGAAGAGATCCAGGTTCATCCGTACGGCATGCGGCCGCTGCATGAAACCATAGTCCGATTCCCAGTTGTCGGGGCTCATCAGCTCCGGACTCCTGGCGCCGTGCAGGTAGATTCCCTTGATGGCGTCATGCGTCAGGAAGCCTGCCAGCGGCTTTTCCGTCTCGGGCGACCGGTTCTTCCAAAGTGCACCACGGAATCCGTCCCACGCCGCGGTGAACCCGACTTCGTAGGCGTTGGTGTTCTGGATGATGAGCCAATCCAGTGCTTCGGGATGGCGCGCCAGAATCCTGAATCCGACGGGACCGCCGTAGTCCTGCACGAAGAGCCCGTAGTGGTCGAAGCCCCTGATGGCGAGGAAACTCTCGACCACATCGGAAATCTTGTCAAACGTGTATCCGTAGGTCGCCGGGTCAGGAGTGTCGCTTTCACCAAAGCCGGGATAATCCGGGGCGATGACGTGGAAACGGTCGCCCAGGACTCGGATCAGGTCGCGGTATTGATGCGACGACGCCGGGAATCCGTGCAGCAGAACCAGTTTCGGACTTGCGGGATCGCCGGCCTCGCGAAAGGCGATGTTGAGGCCGTTGACCTTGACTGTCCCATAGATCACCTGCACCGGTGCCGACGTTGGTGCGGGAGGAGCGGCTGCCGTCGCTGGCGCGGCAGCTGCGAGCAGTAGCACGACCCCGCACGCCAACGCTGCGGAGACGATCCGCGCGCGCAGGGCCAGGCCGAATCCGAAATTGTGCATGCGAAACCTACGCTCGATCTGGACGGGTACGGCCACGCCGGTGGCGTGGCGAAGCAGGTGATGGTTGAACATTTGAGTTCTCCGCGGTTTGGGGATCGTGGCCTGTTGTCCGCCGCGCCGAGGATGGCTCAGTGAACAACCACAGTGTTACCGCGCCAATCGCGGGGGAGAATCACCTCGGAACTCAATGGGCCATTTCGCACATTGGAACAATCGCCGGACGAAGCAGGCAACCAGATCGGCGCAGACCAAGTCCGGACCACCGCGGTTACTGTCGCGGTAACTGTGGACGAGCAATGGCGACGGAAGGGGCTCCGTCCAGGCGACCGGGACTCAGGCCGCTTCCAGGAGAACAATGCTGCCTTGGCCGCCGTCGGCGCAGATGCTGACAATGGCACGTTGTCCCGGCGTCCGTGTGGAGAGTTCCTTGACGGTCTGGCTCAAGATGCGCGCGCCCGTCGCGCCGAAAGGATGGCCCAGAGCGATGCTGCCGCCGTTCGGATTCATTCGCTCGCGCGGGAACGCGTTGGGGGCCATATTGACGCCGGCCTTCCGAGCCAGAAAGTCGCTGCTTTCGAGAGCCTTGATGTGAGCCAGGACCTGGGCTGCAAAGGCTTCGTGGATTTCCCAGAGACCGATGTCGGCGTACGTCAAGCCGTTGCGTGCGAGGAGGCGCGGGATCGCAAAGGCCGGGGCCATCAGCAGTCCCTCGGTTCGCAGGTCGATGGAGGCGATTTCCCAGTCGACCAGCCTTGCCTTGGCAATGTTGGCCGGTAACTTGGCGAGGCCCGCTTCCGATGCCACCCAAAGGCTGGCCGCGCCGTCGGTCAACGGCGACGAATTGCCGGCCGTCAAGGTGCCCCGACCACTGGTTCGATCGAAACTCGGTGGCAGCTTCGCCAACTTCTCGAGCGACGTGTCGGTGCGCGGAACAGTGTCGCGGGTCAGATCGCCCACCGGGATGACCAGGTCGTCGAAGAAACCCGCATTCCAGGCGGCGACGGCGCGCTTGTGGCTTTCGAAGGCAATTTGGTCCTGCTCTTCGCGCCCGATGTCCCATTCCTTTGCCGTAATTTCGGTGTGCTCGCCCATGCTCATGCCGGTAGTGCGATTGCTCACCGCCGGAATGTAGAGCCTGAGGTCGCCTGCCTTCAGATCGGAGACGTGCGCGACTTTCTGCCCTAAGGACCGCGCCTGCTGGAACTTGCGTATCCAGTCGGACAGGGATTGGCCGAGCCCGAGCTGGATCTTGCTCATGCTTTCGACCCCACCCACCAGCGCGAGGTTGCGGCTGACGCCATCGATCATTCCGGCGGCCTCGATCGCCCCGACCATGCTGGTTGAGCAAGCCATGACCGTCGAGAACGCAGGGATGGTTGGCGCGACGCCCGCGTCCATCAACACTTCACGTCCGATGTTGCTCCACGTCAGGTTCGGCACTACCGTGCCCCAGATCGCGAAATCCGGCGTATTGCCTTTCAATTGGCCGATCATGTGCCGCACCACGGGGACGGAGAGGCTGATCGGCTCGAAGTTGCGCAGCGGACCATCGACTTTCGCAAACGGCGTTCGGACACCGGCAGCGAGCCATATGTCGAGATTGTTTGGCTTGTGCATGGATGCTCCTTTCCTGACTCCGTCCGTATCGCGCGATATCACGGGGCGATCTCTTCCAAATGCCGCATCCATGAATCGTATCCGCCTCTGAGTGGCTTTGCAGATGCGTAACCCAACTTCATTAGGCTCTGCGCCGCGCGAACCGCCGTGGCGTCGTTCGGGCATGAACATATGGTGACGATTGGCCGGCGGCGAGGCCATAGGCTCACCGTTCGCGCCAGGTCGTGCAGCTGAACCGGTGTTGCACCGGCGATGGCTCCGGAAGTGGCAATCAAGGCGGGTCCGCGAAGGTCCAGCAGCAACGGCGGCGCATCCGACTTCATCGCCGCCGCCAGGCCTGCAGGTGTGATGTGTGGAATGGCTGCCGACCGCTCGAAGCGGCGCTTCTTCCAGATCGCCCAACCGAGCCACAGGCCGACCGCGAGCGCGGCGACGCCGATGGCCAACGCTTCATGGCCTGTGAGAACTGCCATAGCCGCGTGCACCTGGGCCCGCAAGATCCACCCCGTGAGGATAGCGGAGCCTGCCCACAACCCCGCGCCAGCGCCGGCCGCCGCAAGGAAGCTCGGCAGTGGCAACTTGAGTGCGCCGGCGATCGGCGGTCCGACGGTGGAGAATCCAGGTATGAATTTGGCGACAACCAGGGATCGCGCGCCCCAACGCATGAACAGTGCTTCAGCGCTCGAGACACACGAACCGGGGTTCAGGGAAAGCCTGCAGAGTCCCGAGAGGACGCGATAGCCAAAGGCGCGTCCCGCAAAGTACCAGAGAACGTCCGCGAGAACCGACGCGAGCACGGCGGCCGCGAGCAATTGTCCGGCCTGACCGAAGGAAATGGCCAGGCTGCCTGCGGCAAGAAGCGTCGGCACGGCCGGAACCGGGAGCCCCAGCTGCTGCAACAGCACATTCGCAAATACAACCCAGACGGCGTTGCCCTGAATTGTCGCGGCGATGTCAGCGGTGGTCATGGAAGAACCGATCGTTGGCGAGAACGCCACCCATTGCGACGCTCATGGGCGATCAGGTCGTGAATGTTGATGCCGTCTCACAGACCCAAATCGGTCAGCCCCGCGTGGTCATCGGGTCTGCGTCCTAGAGGCCAGCGAAATCTACGGTCGGCTTCGACAATAGGACGGTCGTTGATGCTGGCGTAGCGCACGGCCATGAGTCCGTGTTCGTCGAATTCCCAGTTTTCGTTTCCGTAGGAGCGGTACCAGTTGCCGGCGTCGTCGCGCCATTCATAAGCGAATCGAACGGCGATGCGGTTGCCGTCGTACGCCCACAGCTCCTTGATGAGCCGGTAGTCGAGTTCGCGCACCCACTTGCGCTCGAGAAGCGCGACGATCTGCTCTCGGCCTCGCGGGAACTCGCTGCGATTGCGCCACCGGCTGTCGGGCGTGTACGCGAGTGCAACGCGCTTCGGATCGCGGCTGTTCCAGGCGTCTTCGGCCAGACGAACCTTCTGGATCGCCGTCTCGCGCGTGAACGGGGGCAGCGGCGGGCGAGGGGCTTCGATTGTGGGGTTCACGGGCGCACTTTCGTGAGGGTCGACCAGGGTGGCGGACCCGAACCCGCAGCGCCACTGACTCGTGGCGGGGCGGGTCGGGGGCAGGGACGCAGGTCAGGCGGCGAGTCTGGCGCTCACCTTGGGAAAGTCGATGTCCGTCTGGGCGACATTGTTGACGTAGTTGGTCAGGATGTTGAGCGCGACGTTCACGACGATTTCGATCACGCTGGCTTCGTCGAAGCCGGCATTGCGCAGCGAAGCGACCTCCGTGTCGGAGACACGGCCGCGGGACTCGGCTACTCGGCGGGCAAAACGCAGCGCGGCGTCCGTCCGTGCGTCGGTGGCGTGTCCGTCACGGGCCGCATCGATGTCGCCGTCGTTCAGCCGGGCAACGTTGCGTCCCAGGTAGTCGTGGGCGGAAAGGCAGTAGTCGCAGCCGTTGTACTCGGCGACGGCCAGCGCGATGCTCTCGCGCAGCTTGACGTTGAGCTTGCCCTTGGCGAGCGCGCCATTGAGCGACAGGTAGCCCTCCAGCGCGGCGGGGCTGTGACCCACGAGCTTCATCAGGTTGGGCACAACGCCCAGCTGTTTGTTGACGGCCGCGAAAAGCGGCTTGGAGGCTTCAGGAGCGTTGTCGACGGTGGGGATGCTGAGACGGGACATGGCGGTTTTCCTCGGTTTTGGCGGATCGGTTCGGGGTATTCGCCGCGTTCGTGGCGAATGGCTGCACTTTCCTTGAACCGGCCAACAATGGGAATCAGCGTAAGATCCAAGAGACCGTTACGCGTAGAGGAATAATTTGGACAAGCTTCACCTGATAAACGTCTTCGTCGCGGTGGTGGACACCAATGGCTTTGCGGGGGCCGCGCGCAAGCTCAACATCTCGCCGCCAGCCGTCACGCGCGCCATCAACGAGCTGGAAAGCCACCTTGGCGTGCGTCTGCTGACGCGAACGACGCGTGTTGTTCGCGTTACCGAGGCCGGTGCTCGCTATGGGGAGGATTGCCGCCGCATCCTCGCCGAGTTGGCAGAGGCCGACCAATCGGCAAGCGGTGCGCACGGCTCGCCTCACGGGCGACTCACGCTCACTGCACCGGTGCTGTTCGGCTGCAGGTTCATCACGCCAATCGTCACCGAGTATTTGCAGCGGTACCCAGAAGTGACTGCCGCCTGCTGGTTCCTGGATCGCGTGGTCAACATGATGGACGAAGGCGTCGACGTGGCCGTGCGGATTGGCGACCTGCCGGACTCGTCAATGCAGGCCATCCGTGTGGGAACCGTGCGCCGTGTCATCTGTGCGGCTCCCGGTTACCTGAAGAAGCATGGGATTCCCCAGAGTCCCGGTGACCTGGCAACGCACACCGTTGTCTCCGCGGCCGCAGTGACTCCCACGCCCGAATGGAGGATGGTGGAAAACGGTGAGCCGCGTGTCGTGAAGGTGCAGGCCCGGATGATCACGACGACGAATGACTCGGCAGTGGCAGCCGCGATGAGCGGCTTCGGCCTCACCAGACTATTGTCGTATCAGGTGGCGGATCAATTGCGCGCGGGGAAGCTCAAGACGGTCCTTACCGAATTCGAACCCGTGGCATTGCCAGTGCACCTGCTGCATCGAGAGGGCCGGCATGCATCGCCCAAGGCGCGTGCGTTTCTCGACTTGGCAATCGAACGGCTGCGTGCCGATCCGGCACTGAACTGATTCGTTCGCAGCACTCTTCCAGGCGGGATCAATTAGCTCGTAAGTCTCGGTCTTCGGCGTAGCCAATCACCGCGTCGCTGTCGCGGGTTCATCGCCTACAGTGCCTTGCCTCGGACATACCGGAACTCCTGCGTTTGCCCCTGATAGCCCCACGCGTCGGCGCGAACTTCATGAATGACGATGTAGCTGGCAGGTGCAAGGGTGCCAACAATCGCCTCGATACCAGCGAATACACGCGACGCATACAGTGCCTTTTCGTCCTTGGTGTTGGTGCCTTCCGTGACCTTGATGTCGAGATAGAAGCTGCGCAGCGATTGATCCGCGAGAGAAGTACCGCCTGTGTACCAACGCAATGGCGCGACGAATTCAACGGCGATCGCCGTAAGCTCGCGCTTCTTCTTGAGTATCTCGGCAGTAAGGGCGGTGAGGCACTTCGCCGCGAGGGTTGCCGTTTCCTGCGATGGCTCTCCGCACAGCTTGAGGTTGAGGTAGGGCACGGCAATCTCCGGTTGGCTGAAATGGTTGGCAGGCGTTGGTTGACGTGGACGTGCACGAGAGCAGCGCTGTTCATAGGTCCAGAGTCAGCTCCGCGCCAATCGCTCGGGAAACGCAAATGCACATCCAGTTGCCGGGCCTCCGGTCGGCATCGCTGAGTGCTGCGTCCCGGTGCTCGGGCTCGCCTTCCAGCACCCTGACGCGACAGGTTCCGCAGGTGCCGCTGCGGCAGCCGGAGAGTGCCGTGGCGCCCGCATCCAGGGCCGCATCGAGAATACTTTGCCCTGCGGCCACCACCATGCGCTTCCCGCTGCGACTTAGGGTGACGGTCACTGCCCGATTTGAGGCCGCAATCGGGGCGGGCGCAAAGCGCTCGAAGCGTATCCGGTCGTCGGCAATCCCCGCCGACCTTGCCGAGTTCCGCGCAGCATCGATCAGCCGCTCGGGGCCGCAGACGTAGAACACCGTGTCAGCCGCGACTTGCTTCATCAGATGCGCCAGGTCGAGCCGGTGGCGTCGGTCCGCGGCATAGACATGCAATGCGGCGCCCAGCTTGCATTCGAGGTCGTCCACGTATGCGGCCTCCGCGCGAGATCGCACTGCGTAGTGCAATTCGAAGTGTCGGCCATCGGCGCATAGCTTATGGGCCATGGCCTTGATCGGCGTGATGCCGATGCCACCAGCAATGAGCACGGCGGGACGCTCATCGTCGTGCACAGGAAAGTCATTGCCCGGCAATCCGCAATGCAAGGTCATGCCCAGTCTGTAGTCGGCGTGAGCGGCTGTCGAGCCCCCGTGGCCTGCATCATCCCGCAGCACGGCAATTTCATAGGCGTCGCAGCGCAGCGGGCTGGAGCTGATCGAGTAACGGCGCGTGCTTGTCACACCGCTCTTCGTCCGGACCGGCACGTCGATGTGCGAGCCGGCCGCAACCGGGGGCAGGTCGGTGCCATCGATGGTGCGCAGCTCGAACGCGCGCACGCGGGGAGTGAGCTGGCGTATGCCACTGATGCGCAGTGCCAGCGGGCCGTTACCCAGTTCGAGGGGCCTTTCGGCTGCCTTGACCGAACCGAGTGCCTCCCGCAGTCGCGCAATTTCTTCGTGCAGCGGCGCGACGCCCTCGTTGATCTCGGCCTCCGTGAACCGCGGCGTGATGTGCTGCGGGCAGTTCCAGTCATATCCTTCGACGGTGATGACGACTGCACGCTCTATGTTGGCGCGATAGTGCGGCATTTCCAGGCGCGCGATCAGTGCAGGGTCTTCGCTGCGATCGACCAGGCGCGCGCGTCCCAGGATCTTCAGGCGTCGCTGATTCGCGTAGTCCATCAGCATGAGGGCGACGCGATCATTGCCTTGCAGATTCCCGACACTGATGTACTGCACGTTGCCGCGAAAATCCGCGTAACCGATCGTCTTGCCGTCCAGAACCTTGAGGAAGCCTGCGGGCCCGCCACGAAACTGCACATAGGGCCATCCCGACTCGCTCACACTGGCCTGGTAGAAGCCGTCGCGTTCGTGGATGAATTCGGCTTCGTCCCCAGTCAGCGCATCGCGGCGCTCGTCGGTGTGGTCCAGCGGCGCATAGGTCGATCGGCTCCCCATGCGGGACTGCATGGCACGCACGGCGGGCGTGAATGCAATATCGTAGTAGGCGCGGCTCATTGGTGGCTTTGGATTGGTGCCGCTTCAGGTTGACCATGCGTCGAAGCGAGCAACCAGAGTGTCGTTGACCCGGCGTATGACGGGAATCGGCGCCTGGCCAAATTCACCGTTTCGCGCACCGGAACAGTGCGGGCCGGGGGCGGTCGTTCCGCTTTGCGGGGCTGACCGGCTACGGGTTCAGCGTGCCAGAGGCGGCTTGAGCGCTGCCGTCGCGGACCTGTCGACGAGTTCCGCTGCCCTACCGCGCGCGGCAACCGGACCTACGCAGTGCGCATTTCTTCCACCCACTCCTCCTGGGCATCGAGGCCGGTGACGACGTGGTCGGGGCGTTGGCCCAACTCGTCGAAACATCGGTCAGAACGGTTGACCCAGCACACTGGGTAACCGAAGTGGCAGGCACCGGTCGCGTCCCCCGGATTGGACGAGACGAACAGGATCTCCGTCCGCTGTAGCCTCGGGCTGCGCTCCGCCAGATCGTATACCCGCGGATGGGGTTTGAAGATCTGCACCTCGTCGCCGCTGATCAGGTGAGCAAATTCACGGTCAAGTCCGGAGTTCTGCACGACCGTCTTGATCGAATGGACGGAACCGTTGGACAGAATGGCCAAAGGCAGCCCGAACGCGTTGAGCCGTCGCAGCGCGGCAGGCACCTCGGGAAACGGCTGAACGCGCAGGTATTCGTTGCACGGCGAGTCCCTCGTCGATGCGTCGAGGTCCAGATGCAGGTGGTTGCAGGCATAGATCAGCCCGTCCACGGTGGCCTTCTCAAGATTCCCGTACTTCGCCATCAAGCTTCGGAGCCAAGCGTATTCGAGCTGTTTTTGCCGCCACAGCACGCTGATCTCGCGGCCATGCTGCGGGAAGTGCGCCTCGCAGCTCGCCGCCACCGAGTGCACATCGTAGAAGGTGCCGTAGAGGTCGAAGACGATTGCCTTGATTTCAATCATCGCGGGTACCGGAAGTGGATGCGAGAGCCAGGCAGGAGAACCTGAAGGCCCGCGCATCGCCGGGTGGCCGGCCTGCACCCGGAAGAAGACACGCCGAATATCCTAAATGACATCAAACGGATATGTCTCAACCTCCACGACCTTCCCGGCGAGCTTTTCGACTTGCTCGTCTTCGTTGTGCGTCAACGCACGGACGTTGCGGGACATGCGGCGGTGCGCTTGACGGGTGAAGATTTCGCAGATGGCGACGGCAGATTCGGCGGCGGCATGGTTTGCGCGGACCAGGCTGTCCGCGCGGGATAGGGTGCATAAGCCGACAAACATGTCGATGGCGAGGTCTGCAATACGTTTCTGCTGGTACTGGAAGTCGGCGATCCTCTTGCCGTGCTCGCGCAATAGCGCATCGGAGGACTTTGACAATTCGACCACGAACTGTTCATAGGTCGCCGCGGCGACGCGCAGGTCCGGATGCAACTCGCGCAGGATCTTGGCCGTCCCGAACCCGGTAGCCTCAGCGGCACGGCGGCGGGCATATTCACTCAATATGCCAAATCCCTTGATCGGGTTGTTGAAAATGTCATCGATGGACGAGCTGATCTCCTTTAGGTTGGCGCCAACGTCCTTCAAACCGGAAAGCGCGATATACAGACGCAGGATTTCGTTGGTGCCTTCGAATATGGAGAGAATGCGTGCGTCCCGGGTGATTTGTTCGTAAGGGAACTCGCGCATGAAGCCGTTGCCAGCCGCAATTTGAGTGGCTTCGTGGGCGGCGCGTTGTATGGCGTCGCTGGCGAAGACTTTGCTGATTGCCGCCTCGACGGAGGCATCGACGCACCCAGAGTCGATGTAGTGCGCCACCATCCACACGGTACTTTCGGCGGCGAAGCAGTCCACGGTCATTTGCGCGATCTTCTCGCGTACCAGTCCGAATTCGGCGATCGGGCGGCCGAATTGCCTGCGCTCCTTGGCTTGACGGGTGGACAACTTGATCAGCGCCTTCATTCCGCCGACTGCGCCGCCGCCGAGACCGGTGCGGCCGTTGTTGAGGATCGCCATGGCAACCTTGAAGCCCTTGCCGACCTCGCCCAGCACGTTTTCGGCCGGCACGCGCACATCCGCGAAGGCCACGGTAGTGGTTGACGATGCGCGGATACCCATCTTGTCTTCGTGCGGGCCGTGGCTGACACCGGGCCAGGCCGCTTCGACGACGAACGCGGTCATCTTCCCCTCGGGCGTGTCGGTGCGGGCGAACACGGTGTAGAGCTGCGCGATGCCGCCGTTGGTGATCCAGATCTTCTCACCGCTCAGGGTCCAGCTGCCGTCGTCATTCTTTACCGCTTTGGTGCGTACCGAGGCAGCATCGGAACCGGCACCCGATTCGGTGAGGCAGAAGGCCGCGATCATCGCCCCGCTGGCGAGGCTGGGCAGATAACGCGTCCTCTGGGCGTCGTTGCCAAACAGCAACAGGCCCTTCATGCCGATCGAACTGTGTGCGCCAATGGTCAGCGAAGTCGAGCTGTCATGGCCGCTGGTCTGGCACAGCACGCGCGCGTAGGCGGCATTGGAAAGTTCAAGGCCCCCGTACTGCTCGGGAATGATCAGGCCGAATAGCCCCATGTCGCGAAGGCCCTGGATAAACTCCTCGGGCTGGTGGGCTTCACCGTCCCACTGCTTGAAGTCAGCGTGCTTGTCGGCGAGGAAGTCGTCGATGGCGTCAACCATCGATCCGAGCAGCTCACGGTCGCGCTCGCGCATCGCCGGATAGGGAAAAAGGTTCTCTTCGAGGATTTCTCCGAAGAAGAGGCTCTTGGCGAAACTCTGGTCCCGCTGCAACGCACCGTCGCTGGTCGCGGCCGTGGTATTCAAGTGGTTCCTCGCCTGTCTGTCTTGGGCCGACCCACAGGGGCTTCCGCAGTTTTCGGCACTTCGCCGTCGATTTTTCCTCCCGCTGAGTTTCGCGCTTCGTCGAGTAACTGCCGTATTACCTGCTCGGAGCGTTCGTACTCGCCCTCGCCAAAATGGTGAAAGCGGATGCGTCCCTGTGCATCGATGAAGTAGTTAGCCGGCCAATACTGGTTCTTGAAAGAACGCCAAATGGCGAAGTCGTTGTCGATCGCGATCGGAAAATGCAGGCCGAGGTCCCCCGCCGCGCGCTTCACATTGTCGACCTTGCGCTCGAATGCGAACTCGGGCGCATGAACGCCGATGACGACCAGCCCTTGGTCTTTGTACTTCTCGGCCCACGCTCGCACGTAGGGCAGGGCGCGCTGGCAGTTGATGCACGCGAATGTCCAGAAGTCGATGAGAACGACCTTGCCGCGAAGGGCCTCTGACGACAATGGCGGCGAATTGAGCCAGATGGTGGCGCCCGAGAGTTCCGGTAGTCGTCCTTCCACGGGGAGCGCAACTGGTGGTGCGGTAGGCGGCGCCGGACTGCCCACGGCGGCAGCCAAGATCGCGGGTTCGTAGGAGACCTCCTTCAACCCGTTCGGTTGGTCCGCAGGAGACGAAGGCCGCGAGTGCCAACGCTCCAACAATTGCTCTTCGATGAAATTGCCACCGCCCAGCGTCAATTGCGCCAGGAGCCCGGTGTCCAGGCCCAATGCAACCGTCGTGACGCCGGCGAGCACCGCGACGCCCAGACCGCGACGCAGCCATTCCCCGATCCGGAGACTGCGCTTCATTGCTGCAAAGACGCGACCGCCTGCCCACAAGGCGAGTGCAAGCGAGGTAGCGGCACCAGCAGCATAGGCCAATAGCAGCAGGGAGGTCCGCGCGCTTGCTCCTTGCAGGGCTGCCGTCGTCAGGACGAGCCCAAGCACCGGCCCAGCGCAGGGCGCCCACAGGAGACCGGTCGCGACGCCAAGTACGAATGACGGAAGCACCGAATGCCCCGTGGCCCGCGCATTGTCCTGTGCCGCATCGGTGAGCCGAGAACCCAGCGCCACCAACGGTCTCGTCAAACGCTCGGCCACCGTCGGAAGCAGAAGAGCCAACCCCATCGCCGCAAGCACGACGAGCGCTAGGCCACGACCCACTTCATTGGCGTCGGCGACCCAGGCGCCGCCGAGCGTCGCGAGGGTGGCGACGCCGGCGAAGCTGAGTACCATACCGACCAGCAGCGGCAAGCCGCTGCGAACGAAGGGCTGATCCACCCGCGCGAAGACGAAAGGTACAACGGGCAGGATGCAGGGCGCGAGGATAGTTAGCGCACCGGCAAGGTAGGACAGGACAAAGAGCGTCACAACACACCTCGATTCAACGTGGATTGCGGCTGCGCCGGACCTAGGCTCCAGACCGGCGGTCGGGTCACCGGC
The DNA here is from genome assembly GCA_046347755.1 of Burkholderiales bacterium. Lineage (GTDB taxonomy): Bacteria > Pseudomonadota > Gammaproteobacteria > Burkholderiales > Casimicrobiaceae > VBCG01. Next base: position 1,347,180 of record JAXMFM010000003.1, read on the forward strand.
CGCAGGCGCGCCCCCCCATCGGAGGCGCGCCCGACATCTTGGCGGCGGCCAACTTACTTCTTCATCGCGTCCTTCGCCATGGCGTCCTTCGCCATTGCATCGGGCTTCATGGCGTCCTTGGCCATCGCGTCGTGCCTGATGGCGTCTTTCGTCATCGCGTCCGGCTTCACCGCATCCTTCGCCATCGCGTCCTTGTGCATCGTGTCCTTCGTCACGGCGCCCTTGGCCATGGCATCCTTCGCCATCGTGTCCTTGGTCATCGCATCCTTCGCCAAGGCGTCCTTCTTCGTCACATCCTTCTTCGTCACATCCTTCTTCATGGCGTCCTTCGCCATGGCGTCTTTCGACATGGCGTCCTTCGCCATGGCGTCTTTCGACATCGCGTCCTTCGACATCGCGTCTTTGGTCATTGCGTCTTGCGCAAAGGCGCTTCCGGCAGCGAGCAACATACAGCTGGAAAGCAGGACTGCGATGAGCTTGTTCATGGTGTCTTCCTTGGTTGAAAGCGTTGAGTAAGTGGCAGAGTTGCCGAAGTTTCAGGGCACCGAGTGAACTCAGCTGCCACCGAACCAGTTGTACCCCTGGTCTTCCCAGTAGCCTCCGGGGTAGGTATTGGTGACGAAGATCGCGCGAATGTGTTTCGGGTTCTTGTAGCCCAGCTTGGTAGGCATGCGCAATTTCACGGGATAGCCGTACTTTGGCGGTAGCACTTGCCCGTCATAGGTCAACGCCAACACCGTCTGCGGATGCAGCGCGGTCGCCATGTCGATGCTGGTGTAGTAGTCGTCTGCGCATTTGAAGCCAACGTACTTCGCGCCCAGGTCTGCGCCGACGCGTTCGAGAAAGTGTGAGAAGGGAACACCGCCCCATTTGCCAATGGCACTCCAACCCTCGACGCAGATGTGTCGCGTTACCTGATCCTGCTGCGGCATTGCGCGCAGGTCGGCCAGCGTCCAGCTTCGTTTGTCTGCCACGAGCCCTGTGACTTCGAGTCGCCACGCGTCGCCGTCGACCTCGCGGACCTCGCTCTCGCCGTAGTAAGCATTGAACGGAAAGGGGCGGGTGATCATCGACTCCGGGTAGGTCACGGCCAAGCGGGTCGAATCGAACAGCCAACCCTGTACGCGGTCATTGAACCGCGAGACCTTCATCAGTGCGGCTTCGACGCCGGCATCGTCCGTTATGCTGCAGCCGCCGAGCATGGCCAGCCCGCCGAGGGTCAATGAACGCTCCAGGAATGCGCGGCGCGAGGGCTGCTCGACGCGGCGCGACAGCAGTTTCAACGCTTCCTTGACGGCGGTGTCGCCATCGACGTGCCCAACGGGAGAGTGCTTCGTAATCTTCATCATGGGTCCCTTTAGCGGCCGCGGATCATCACGAGCAGGGTTCTGGGCACGAGCGCAACCATCACCAGGTGTCCGGCGACGAACGCCATGAGTGCGGCCATCGCAAGGAAATGCACGCGACGCGCGCCCTCGTAGCCACCAAGTGCCTCTCGAAGGAAGGGGATTTGCACTGACTTCCAAAGCGCCAGCCCCGATAGCACCAGGAGCGCCAGGTCGGCTATCGCGAATAGGTAGGCCAGACGTTGCAGGCCGTTGTAGCGCCACGGGTCCGCATGCGAGAGTCGTCCGTGCAGCGCATCGCGTAGGTCTTGCCAAACGCCAGCAACGGTGAGCGGGAAGAACTTTCGCGCGAATCGGCCACTGGAAACATTCAGAGACAGGTACAGGAGACCGTTTAGTGCCAGCAGCCACATACCCGTGAAATGCCATTGGAGCGCGCCGCCAAGCCATCCGCCCAGCGTGATCTCACCGGGAAACCGAAATTCGAAGAAGGGCGCGGCGTTATAGATCCGCCAGCCGCTAGTGACCATGACAGACACCGCCAGGACGTTGAGCCAGTGCGACGCGCGCATCCAAGCGGGATGGATCGTGGCGCCAAACGCCGCCTGCATCGGAAAGGTAGGGGTGTCCAACGCAGGTCCGGCGCGAACCCCTTCGGCAGTCAAGTCGCGGGTGGGAAAGGTGGATCGGGACATGAGACTGCTCCTTGGTTGCAGGCCGAGTCCGGCTCACGTTGCCGCGGCTGCATTGCACATTCGGACTCTCGTCTCATTGATCTGCCCTGGGAATTACCCCAGGAGCCAAGAGACCATTCCGTTGGGAGGAACAGTGTCAACGGCGCGAGATTGCAGGACGGCCCCGCAACGTCACTGCCAAAGCGACATGGGGCCCGGCATTCGAGACCCTGCTTAGGGTCTGGGTGGGGGCGGGTTGGCGAGGATTGCGCGGCCCGGGTGTCGGAGATGCGTGCGGTGGCGAGGCGGACCGCAACCGAACACACGTTCACCTCGACGGTGTGTTCGACTCGGTCCTGATCGAAGTTGCTGTGGTCACCAACGCAGCGGTCTTGGCGTGTACGGGCCGGCAAGAAGTCCGCGGCATCGATGGTATGAGGCCAGCGTACGGCGTTCACGTGCTCGCGAATCGCGCGGTCTGGGCGCCGCGCGGCCGCAGCAAGTAGTCGCGTGGACCCACGCATTCGCGGATGGCCGCACAGGGTTGCGTCGGGTTTGGCGACGCGGTTCCCGGGCTCGAACGCGTTGCCGAGTTACGGACTTCGGGGCGAGCTGCTGATGCGGACTCAACGTCGCTTTCATACCCGCGACGTTCGGGTTCGGGGTATGGCCAACGACCGGAACGGCTGGCGAGCACGTCGATGACCGCTTTCCTCGACTCGAACTGGCACGGCGGCGGTGCCGCATGTCAGGCGGAGTCCGGTCAGCGACCTTCAAATCTGAACGCGAGCGGTCTGATCGTTGACGGTCGCAGTTCGTCCGAAGCGGGCTCGAAGACACGGAAGCAGCCCCGCGCTGTCAACCGGCCGACGATCGTCAGTCAGCGCGCTTGCGCCTACGCTGGACGTGAAAGATTCGTGCCGTCCGTTTGCGCACCGCTGGCCACCGCGACGCCGGTGCGTTCCGACGGGGCCCCGTTAGAGCCCGTCATCATGCCAGCGGCCAGCGCGCCGAGCGCGAGATCAAGCCCGAAGTTCTCGGCAAGCAAGGCGAGCCCTCCGACCAGAACGAACACAAGGCGCACCGGAAGCTGACCCGACTGGTCGAGGCCGCGGCGCAACGGCGGCAGCAGGGCCGGTATCTGCGCGCCGCGGGTGAGCAGCCACGCGAGCGCGAGTGCGAGCACGATGAACACGAGCGTCAGGCCAGCCTGCGTCCCGGCGTCGTGGCGCGTCGACAGCACCAATGACATGACGATGATCGGCGCAAGCTCGCCCACGGTGCCGCGTGCCGGCACGTAGCGGCCGAACGGCGACTCGGCGGCGCCCGCGTCGCGAAGGATCGGGACCAGCACGCCGAGCGCGAGCACCCACCCCGCGATGCTGGCCGCGAGCGGCCGGCCCCGGATCGCCTCGAGGTCGATCTCGAGGCCGGCGACGAAGAACAGGACCGCCATGCCCAGTGTCGAGAGCGGCGCCAGCATCCGCGCCGTCGGCGCGACCAACCCGAGTCCCTGCGGACCTATCACGATGCCGAGCAGTAGTTCGATGACCACGATCGACAACCCGATGCGGCGCGTTGCGATGCCGATCAGCGGTGCCAGCGCGGCGGCAACCAGCACGACGAACTCGGCGCAATGACGTGTCCCATTGCGCTTGGGAGGCAAGGACCGCGGGCAATGCGCAACATATCCGAGCGGCTCGGCGTCGCCAGACCTGCAGGCGCTTCGTCCGCCCAATCCTTTCGTGGCTTGAGCATCGCGCAGCCCGTTGCCGGCGCGCCGGCCAGGACTGCTCGAAGCAGGCGTTGCCTGATCGCGATGCGCTTCGCAACATCGTTTCTCCTTCCATCGTTGGGGTATCCGCTGCCCGATATAATTCGCGCCGGCCGGCCGACCGTAGACGGTGTCGTGCCGAATTTGAGTGCATCTGATCCAACCGAAAGGTGAAAGGAAATGCAGCAGCTACTTCGCGTCTTGACCGTGGTTCTGACCTGCCTGGCAGCGTCTTCGGCCATTGGGCAGTCGGGCAAGCCCAACATCCTTTTCATTGTCTCCGACGATACCGGCTACGGCGATCTCGGTCCCTATGGTGGCGGCGAGGGACGCGGGATGCCGACGCCCAACATCGACCGCATGTCCGCCGACGGCATGACGTTCTTCTCCTTCTACGCCCAACCGAGCTGCACGCCTGGACGTGCTGCGATGCAGACGGGCCGCATTCCGAACCGCAGCGGCATGACGACCGTGGCCTTCCAGGGCCAAGGCGGCGGCCTGCCCGCGGCCGAATGGACGCTCGCCTCGGTCCTGAAGCAGGGGGGCTACCAGACCTACTTCACTGGCAAGTGGCACCTCGGCGAGGCCGACTACGCGCTCCCCAACGCGCAGGGCTACGACGAAATGAAGTACGTCGGGCTCTACCACCTCAACGCCTACACGTATGGCGATCCGACCTGGTTCCCGGACATGGATCCCGAGCTGCGGGCGATGTTCCAGAAGGTGACGATCGGCTCGCTGTCGGGCAAGGCGGGAGAGAAGCCAAAGGAAGACTTCAAGATCAACGGGCAATACGTCGACGAACCGGGGAAGAACGTCACGCTCAACGGGGTCAATTACCCCAACGGAGTGGTCGGCATCCCGTTCTTCGACGGCTACGTCGAGAAGGCGGCGCTCGAGTTCCTCGACACGGCGGCGAAGAATCCGGGCAAGCCTTTCTTCATCAACGTCAACTTCATGAAGGTGCACCAGCCGAACATGCCGGCGCCGGAGTTCCAGCTGAAGTCGCTGTCGAAGAGCAAGTACGCCGACTCGGTGGTGGAGCTCGACACGCGCATTGGCCGCATCATGGACAAGCTGCGCGCCCTCGGCCTCGACAAGAACACGCTGGTGTTCTACACGACCGACAACGGCGCCTGGCAGGACGTGTATCCCGATGCCGGCTACACGCCGTTCCGCGGCACCAAGGGCACGGTGCGTGAAGGCGGCAACCGCGTGCCCGCGATCGCGGTCATGCCGGGCAAGGTCAAGCCGGGCACCCGCAATCACGACATCGTCGGCGGCCTGGACCTGATGGCGACCTTCGCGAACCTGGCCGGCGTCGCGCTGCCGAAGAACGACCGCGAAGGCAAGCCGATCATCTTCGACAGCTACGACATGTCGCCGGTGCTCTTCGGGACCGGCAAGTCGGCCCGCAAGGAATGGTTCTACTTCACCGAGAACGAGCTGTCGCCCGGCGCCGCGCGCGTCGGCAACTACAAGGCGGTGTTCAACCTGCGCGGCGACAACGGCCAGGCGACCGGCGGCCTCGCGGTCGACAGCAACCTCGGCTGGAAGGGCCCGGAGAAGTACGTTGCGACCGCACCCCAGGTCTTCGACCTCTGGCAGGACCCGCAGGAGCGCTACGACATCTTCATGAACAACTACACCGAGCGCACGTGGACGCTGGTCACCATCAGCGAGGCGATCAAGAATCTGATGAAGACGTACGTGCAATACCCGCCGCGCAAGCTGCAGAGCATGACGTACACCGGCCCGATCGAGATCTCCAAGTACCAGCAATTCCAGTGGGTGCGGGAACAGCTCGAGAAGGACGGCATCAACATCCCGCTGCCGACCGGAAATTGAACACGTAGTTCTCCAGGCACCCGCGATCAAGGAGCATCGCGGTCACGGATGCGCGGTCCGCTTCCTGCGGAGCGGACCGCATTCTCCTTTGCGCTTGCAACGCGTACATGAGTTCCCTGGACGGGCATTCGCTCGCTGTCTCCGCAGCGGGCGTTCCGGCATTCATCGCGACGGTCGCGCGCCGCCGAGCCGGCGCCATCGTGGAACGACGCGCCCGCCAGGAGTGCATCGCGGTCTGCGACAACGATGGCACGCTGTGGGCCGTGCAGCCGACGTGCTTCCAGATCCTCTTCGCCCCCGCGCCACTTCGGCACGGTCTGCTGCAGGAAGCGTACGACCGCGCGGTGACGTAGCAGCAGTCGGCGTTCACCTGGCGCGATTTGCCCCGCCGCATGCGGACATGGCGTGTCGCCGCCGCGGACCGCCCGCAACAGTCAGCAGGGCGGGAACGACCCGCTGGCCCGGCCGGGCTGGCAGGTGATACGCTGCTCCGCCGCGCCTCGTAGCGTTGGATTTTTCTGATACGTCGACGGAGGACCACGATGAAACTCTACGATTTCGAATTGTCCGGCAATTGCTACCGCATCCGCTTGTTTCTGTCCCTTCTCGGCCTAGAGCATGAGAAGGTGCCGGTCAACCTGATGAACGGCGAGAACCGGGAGCCGTGGTTTCTCAAGCTCAACCCGCGCGGCCAGGTCCCGACGCTCGATGACGGTGGCGCGGTCGTGTGGGATTCCATGGCCATCCTCGTGTATCTCGCCCGAAAGTACGGCGGAGAGAAGTGGCTTCCCACGGATGCGCAGGGAATGGCCGAGGTGATGCAGTGGCTGGCCCTCATGGAGAACGAGACCCTTTATGGACTCGGCAAGGCGCGGATCATCTGCAAGTTCAAGCGACCCGGCAATCTCGAAGAGGCCCAGCTGCTGGGGCGCAAGGGGCTGGACGTGCTGGAGCAGCGGCTGGCCGCACATCATTGGCTGGCGCTCGACCATGTGACGATCGCGGACGTCGGCTGCTATCCGTATGTCGCGCTCGCATCCGAGGGCGAGATACCGCTCGATCCCTACGTCAGCGTGCGCAGCTGGATCGAGCGCATCAAGGCCCTGCCGGGCTTTGTCGGCATGCCCGGGATCTGATCCCCGGCGAACTGACAGGAGACAACGGCCGGCCGCTCCTTGCCGATCCGCGAGCGTCGCCGACCTGCGACCTGGCTTCCAGTCCACGGGAAGGCGCACAAGTCGCCTTGGCGGTCGAAGTTCGGCGGGATGGCGGTCTCTGGGGCATGCCGGCTGCGCGAAGCAGAAGAAGAGAGCCGGCGGCTCAAGCGTTGGGTGGCCGACCAGGCTGTCGATGTCCAGACGCTGAAGGAGGCGCTCGCGTCCGCGCGAGCTGGCCGGGTAGAGACGGCGCTTCGGCTATCTGCGCCTGCATGTGTCTGCGCTTGGAAATAGTTCGTGACGAAGCTTGAGGTCGGCTGCGCCGCACCGACATCGAGCGGACGTCTCGCGCGTCCGCCCGCGCAGAGTCGGAATCCACCGAACCCGTGTGCGGTCGTCGACCGCGTTCGCAATTTCGCCCACGGGCCGCTCGATGCCGACCGCTTCGACGTCCCGTTCCGGCCGCGTACGGGCGCCTCGGGACCGGGCCTCGAACACTCCGCAGGTGAAAATGCTAAATCTATGATAATATTCGCAAATGTATTGATTGGCGCTGCGGGCCCCGATCGGCGGGCCCATTGTTCGCGCCCGTGTCGGGGGAGCCAATTCCTTCAAGGACTTAGCAGCGGGCGATGCCCCGCTGCGTGGGGCGATGGGCGGCGTTTCCGGGCCATCGCGGAACGAGGCCGAATGCTCTTGTGATCGCTGCTTTGGCGAGCGCCTCGACTTTGAGTCGACCGATAGATCGACGCGTTACTTTCTTGCCGCAACCGAGGACATGTCCCGTGGTCGAAATCCTGCAATGCCTTAAGAAGTACGGTCAACGGCTCGATCTGGAAATTGCCAAGGAGATGGGCCTGCCCCTTTCACAGGTCCGTGCGCAACTGACCGGCCTCGCGGCGACGGGCGCCGTGATCACCTGCAGCCTGACCCGCTTCGAAAACGGCAAGCGGATCGACGCGTGGCAGTGCCGCGTGTCCGGTTACGTTCCGCCGCTGGCGCCCGGCCGGAAGGCCAAAGCCGCGACGTAGCGCGCGACTCGCGCGGAGATTCGCCGGTGGCGAATCCGTCGTCCCGAGCCCTCGCGGCCCGGGCGCGCGCGGCGAAGCCCTGGTACGTGTATCTGGTCGCGTGCCGCAACGGGGCGATCTACACGGGCATCGCGCGGGACGTCGCCGCGCGCTTCGCGCAGCACGCCGCGGGCGCCGGCGCGCGCTACACCCGCGCGAATCCGCCAACGCAACTGCTGGCGAAGTTCCGCTGTGCAAGCCAGTCGGAAGCGGGCCGGCTGGAGTCCGCGATCAAGAAGCTCCGGGCGGCGGACAAGCGCCGGCTGGTCGGCAAGACCGGCGCAGCGGTGCGCGGAATCCTGCTCGGGTGAACGCCGCCCCCGGTTGCGGCGTCATGCGGCCGGGCATTTCGCGAGCGCGGCCAACGACGACTCGACGACGGGGCGTGCTTCGTCGGCGCTCATGCGCGCCAGTTCCCGCATCGAGTGGGTGCGCGCGGCCTCGCGCGCGACGAGGTAGCCGACGTAATAGCCGAAGCGTGGCGGCAGCCCGTCGAGCTGCGCGCGGCCGAGGAAGAGCGGCGCGTAGTCGTCGGGCTTGTCCGAGCGAAGCCGCGCGTGCACCGCGCACACGGCGGCCGACAGGTTGGCGTCGACTTCCGGCCTGATCGGGCGCGGCATCGTGAGCAGCAGTTGCATGTCGGTGGCGCCCGGATTGAGCTGCTCGCTGACGTAGACGGCCAGGCCCTCCTGCCACAGCGCGCACCACACCTCTTCGCATTCCGCGAAGAACTGGCCGTGATAGACGTGGAAAAGCTCATGCTGGAAGAACGGCCGCTCGTCGCCCGGCGCATAGAGCCGCGCCATCACGTCGGCGCCGAACACCAGGTAGCGCCGCCCGTCGATCGTGCGGATGCCGCCGTCCATTTCGCCCATGCTGTGGACCAGGTAGACATCGCCGAGCGGGGCGATGTCCGGGAAGCGGCGCGCGAAATCGTCCCGCGCGGGCGCGAGCATCGCGGCGAACGACGCCGACGTGCGTTCGTAACGCGGGCGCAGCTCGACAAAGGTCTCGAACGAGCGGGCGATCATTGCATCGTAGCGCTCGCGTGTGGCAAACGCCTTGACCCGCTCCGGATCGTAGAAGCCCGGAAACAGCGGCGCGAACTCGGCCTTCAGCGCCTCGACCCTGGCAGGAGGCGCCATGCCTTGGGTGCGGTCGTAGAACGCCACGTACTGGCCGGTGAGATCGACGAGCCTGAACGGTGCGGCCGGGGGCGGCGCGGCCGGCGGCGTCTGGCATGCGGCAAGGCACAGTGCGACCATGACCGGCAGGGCAATCCGCATGCTGTCCTCGAATCCGAACCCGATGCCAGCTTGGATGCGGGGGCGCACCGGCGCGGATTCTCGCGCGGGGCATTCGATCCGCACGACTACAATCGAGGCCTCGAGCAACGGATTGCGGGATTGTATCCATGCCATCGAAGTTCACGCGCCGGGAATTCCTCGCGGCGGCCGCCGGTGCGTCGACGCTCGGCCTGGGCGGTTGCCTCGGCTCTACCGATACGTGTGCGACGGGCCCGGACGGCAAGCTGGCCTGCGCGTTGCCGCAACCGTCCGAAACGCCGTTCGACACGGTGGTCGTGCTGATGATGGAGAACCGCTCGTTCGACCACATGCTCGGGTGGCTGCCCGGCGCCAACGGCCGGCAGCAGGGCCTGACGTATGCCGGCGAGGACGGCGTGCCGCACGGCACGTGGCCACTGGCGCCCGACTTCCAGGGCTGTCAGTACCAGGACCCCGACCACACGTGGGAGGGCATCGCGATCCAGTATGCCGACGGCCGTTGCGACGGCTTTCTCAAGACCCGGGAGGACCGCAGTCGTCCACAGGACCTGTTTCCGATCGGCTATTACGTCAGGGACGACCTGCCGATCCTCGCCGCCCTCGCCGAGGGCTACACGACGTTCGACAACTATTTCTGCTCGATGCAGGGGCCGACGTGGGAGAATCGGCTGTACCAGTTGACCGGCACCACGCAGGTCGGCATGGACAAGGCGCTGGATCACTTTCCGCGCAACGACGCCGAGCGGCCGTGCACGATTCCGCTGGCGATCTTCGATCGCGTGCGCGCGGCCGGACTGCGCACCGCCTACTACTATCACGGCGAGCCGATGACGGGCCTCTTCCAGAGCAAGCGCTACGACGACATTGCGCTCCCGATCGATCGGTTCTGGGACGACGCGCGGCAGGGCAGGCTCGCGAACGTGGTCTTCGTCGATCCCGACTACACCGACGCCGCCGAGGACGCCGGAACGTCGAACGACTATCACCATCGCGGCAACGTGCGCGTGGCCGAGGGGTTCGTCGCGCAGGTCTACAACGCGCTGAAGGACAGCCCGCAGTGGGGCCGCATGGTCTTCGTGCTCAACTTCGACGAGCACGGCGGATTCTTCGACCATGTGCCGCCGCCGCGCTGCCAGGACGACACCGTGCAGACCGGCAGCGGGCCGTTCCCCGACCTCCAGCGACTGGGCTTTCGCGTACCCGCCATCGCGATGGGGCCGTTCGCCCCGCGCAGGGTCGAGACGGCGGGACCCTACGAGCACTGCTCGATCCTCCGGATGATCGAATGGCGCTGGGGGCTCGAGCCGATGCGTCTGCGCGATCGCACGGCGAAGAACCTGGCCGATGCGCTGGACTTCAAGGCGCGCCGCGACCCGGTCGTCCTGCCGAGCTTCACCGCGCCGCCGATCACCGCCTGCTGACGCGAAACGGCGGGATTTGTGCTGTCGCGCAAGGTTTGTCATTATCCGACCCGACAGGATTCCCGGGCCCAGCCCGCCCCCTGACCCGGCCCGGTTCCCCCTACGCTTCGCCTCAAGGAGATCGCCATGCGCAAACCCGCCCTCCGGATCATCTCGTCGTCGCTGCTCGCGGCCGGCGCGGCCGTGCTCGCGACGAGCGCGTACGCCGGCAAGACGCTCGACGCGATCAAGCAGCGCGACCAGGTCGTGTGCGGCGTCAATACCGGCCTCGCGGGTTTCTCGGCCGCCGACAGCCAGGGCTTCTGGACCGGCCTGGACGTGGACATCTGCAAGGCCATCGCCGCGGCGGTGCTGGGCGATGCGAAGAAGGTCAAGTGGGTTCCGCTCAATGCGCAGCAGCGCTTCACCGCGCTGCAGTCCGGCGAGGTGGACGTGCTGTCGCGCAACACGACGTTCACGCTGACGCGCGACGCGTCGCTCGGCCTCAACATGACGGCGGTCACCTACTACGACGGCCAGGGCTTCATCGTGCCGAAGAAGAGCAAGATCACCAGCGCCAAGCAGCTGAAGAATGCCGAGATCTGCGTGCAATCCGGCACCACGACGGAGAAGAACCTGACCGACTATTTCAAGTCGATCGACGTCAAGATCAAGCCGGTGGTGTTCGAGGGCTTCGAGGCGAGCGTGAAGGCGTTCTTCTCCGGCCGCTGCCAGGCGTACACGACCGACGCGTCCGGCTTGGCGTCGATCCGCAACAAGGAAGCCACCAACCCGGACGACTACGTGATCCTGCCGGAGCTCATCTCCAAGGAACCGCTGGGGCCGATGGTCCGCCGCGGCGACGACGAGTGGTTCGCGATGGTCAAGTGGACGATCTACGCGCTGCTCGAAGCCGAGGAGTACGGCATCACGCAGGTGAACGTCGACCAGATGAAGTCGAGCACGAATCCGCCGGTGCAGCGCATCCTCGGCACGTCCGAGGACACCGGCAAGCTCCTCGGCCTGGACAAGGAATGGGCGTACCGGGCGATCAAGGCCGTCGGCAACTACGGCGAGATCTTCGAGCGCAACGTCGGGCCGAATTCGGCGCTGAAGCTGCCGCGCGGCGCCAACAACCAGTGGAACAAGGGCGGGCTCATGTACGCGCCGCCGATTCGCTGAACGCGAAGGCATCGCAAGGGAGTGCGTGCCAAGAAACGCGATTGGTCCTGGCGCAGCCGGGCGACTCGCGGGCTGATCTACCAGGCCGTGGCGGTGGCGCTGATCGCCGCCGCCGTCTGGTTCCTCGCGCACAACACGCTGGAGAACATGCGTGTGCGCGGCATCCAGAGCGGTTTCGGCTTTCTCACGCAGCCGGCCGGCTTCGACATCGGCGAGAGCGTCTTCGCCTTCGACTCGGCCAATCCCTACTGGAAGGCGTTCCTCGTCGGGCTCGCGAATACGCTGCGAGCGGCGCTCGTCGGCATCGTGCTCACGACGATCCTCGGCACGCTGATCGGCATCGGCCGGCTGTCGCGCAACTACCTGGTGCGCAGCCTGTGCACCGGATACGTCGAGCTGTTCCGCAACGTCCCCGTGCTGATCCAGCTCTTGATGTGGTATTTCGTGCTGAACGAGTGGCTGCCCCCGTCCTCCGAGGCGCTGCATCCGTTCCCGGGCGTCTACTTGAGCAAGAGCGGGATGTCGTTCCCGATTCCCGAATGGGAAGGCGGGCACCTGGTGACCGTCGCCGGCATCGCGGTGGGGATCGCGGGCGCCTGGATCTACCGGCGATGGGCGCGCAGCGCATTCGAGCGCACCGGCATCGCGCGACCGATGGCCTGGCCCGCGATCGCCATCGTCGTCGCCGGCGGGCTGCTGGGATGGGTCGCCGGCGGCATGCCGACGGCGCTGGAAATGCCGGAGCGCAGCGATCTCAACATCTCCGGCGGCGGCGCGGTGACGCCCGAGTTCCTGGCGGTGACGCTGGGCCTCACGATCTACACGGCGTCGTTCGTCGCCGAGATCGTGCGCTCCGGCATCCAGTCCGTCGCCTGGGGCCAGACCGAAGCCGCGGGCGCGCTCGGCCTGTCGCGCCGGCAATCGCTGAAGCTCGTGCTGCTGCCGCAGGCGCTGCGCGTGATCATTCCGCCGCTGACCAATCAATACCTGAACCTCACCAAGAACTCGTCGCTCGCGGTGGCGGTGGGCTACCCTGACCTGGTGTCGATCTCCAACACGACGCTCAACCAGACCGGCCGCGCCGTGGAGTGCATCTCGATCATCATGGCCGTCTACCTGACGCTGTCGCTGCTCACGGCGGCCATCATGGCCTGGTACAACGCGAAGTCCGCGATCCGCGAGCGCTGACCGTGGACACCGCGCTTCGCGCCCCCGTCATCGCACGGCCGCCTCCCCGGCGCATCGTCGGCCCGCTGGCGTGGCTGCGCAAGAACCTCTTCGCCGACTGGAAGAACGCGACGGCCACCGTCGTCGTCGCATTGCTCATCGCGCGCTGGCTGCCGGAGTTCATCGACTGGGCCGTCGTCCGCGCGGTGGTGCGGCCGGACAACGCGGCGTGCCGCGCGCTCGAGCATTCGGGCGCCTGCTGGGGCGTGATCGCCGAGAAGTACCGAATAATCCTGTTCGGGCGCTACCCGTTCGACGAACAGTGGCGTCCGCTGATCGCCACGGTGCTCATGGTCGCCATGCTGGTCGCGAGCTGCACGCGCGTCCTCTGGAGCCGATGGCTGGTCGTGGCGTGGCTCGCCGTGCTGGCGGTGTTCTTCGTGCTGATGCGCGGCGGCGTCGCCGGACTGACGCCGGTCGAGACCGCGCGCTGGGGCGGCGTGCCGCTCACGATGCTCCTGTCCACGCTCGGCATCGCGGCGGCGTTCCCGATCGCGGTGTTCGTCGCATTGGGGCGCCGCTCGCACCTGCCCGCGATCCGCGCGCTGTGCACCGTCTACGTCGAGCTGATTCGCGGCGTGCCGCTCATCTCCGTGCTGTTCATGGCGTCGTTCATGTTCCCGCTGTTCATGCCGCCGGGCGTCAGCGTCGACGTCCTGCTGCGCGTGCTGGTCGGCATCACGCTGTTCGCGGCGGCCTACCTGGCCGAAGTCGTGCGCGGCGGACTGCAGGCGATTCCCAAGGGGCAATACGAAGCCGCGGCGGCGATGGGCCTCTCGTACTGGCAGACGCAACGCAAGATCGTGCTGCCGCAGGCGCTGCGCATGGTGGTCCCTTCGATCATGAACAGCTTCATCAGCACGTTCAAGGACACGTCGCTCGTCACCATCGTCAGCCTCTACGAGCTCACGGGCTCGCTGGCGCTGGCGCTGGGAGGCGACGCCAACTGGCGGCAGTTCTACGTGGAAGGCTACCTGTTCATCGCCGCCATCTACTGGATGTTCTGCTTCGCCATGTCGCGCTACAGCCAGTGGGTCGAGCGGCACCTCAACGTGGGCAACCCGCGCCTGTGACGGACATGAAACGACCCGCACGCTCGCTGCCCCCTCTGCGGGCGCGCCCGTCGGTCGGGGCGGCCCCCGGCTGGCCATGAGCGAACCCATCATCGCGTTCGAGAAGGTCAGCAAGTGGTACGGTGAATTCCACGTGCTGCGCGACATCGACCTGGCCGTCGCCCGGGGCGAGCGCATCGTCATCTGCGGCCCGTCCGGCTCGGGCAAGTCGACGCTGATCCGGTGCATCAATGCGCTGGAGGAGCATCAGGAAGGCCGGCTCACCGTCGACGGCGTCGAGATCACCGACGACGTCAAGGCCATCGAGACCGTGCGCAAGAACGTCGGCATGGTGTTCCAGCAGTTCAACCTCTTCCCGCACCTGACCGTTCTCGAAAACCTCACGCTCGCCCCGATGTGGGTCGGCCGGGTCCCGAAGAAGGAAGCCGACGAGCGGGCGATGGCGCAGCTCGCGCGCGTGCGCATTGCCGAACAGGCCGGAAAATATCCGTTGCAGCTCTCGGGCGGCCAGCAGCAGCGCGTGGCGATCGCGCGCGCGCTGTGCATGACGCCGAAGATCATGCTGTTCGACGAGCCGACGTCGGCGCTCGATCCGGAGATGATCAAGGAAGTGCTCGACGTGATGATCGAGCTCGCCGGGGCCGGCATCACGATGCTGTGCGTCACGCACGAGATGGGCTTTGCGCGGTCGGTCGCCGACCGCGTGATCTTCATGGACCAGGGCCAGATCGTCGAGCAGAACTCGCCGGCGGAGTTCTTCGCCAACCCGAAGAGCGAGCGCACGCGCGATTTCCTGTCCAAGATCCTGAGCCACTGAGACGATGACCAGCGGCGACTCCGGCAAGCTCGACCGGATCGTGGCCGATGCCCGCCGCGCGGCCGAGGAGCGCCAGCGAAGCTACCGCGAGCAGGCGCTGAAGCTCTATCCGTGGGTCTGCGGGCGCTGCGCGCGCGAGTTCACGCGCGCCAACCTGCGCGAGCTGACCGTGCATCACCGCGATCACGATCACGACAACAATCCGCCGGACGGCAGCAACTGGGAGCTTTTGTGCCTCTACTGCCACGACAACGAGCATCAGCGGCAGCTCGAGGCGAACGGCGCCGGGCCGGACGTTCGCAAAGGTAGCCGCGCCGCCACGCATTCGCCGTTCGCGAACCTGAAAGCGCTGCTGAAGGACCGGGACAAGCGCTAGCGTCGCGTCAACGCCCCGCGGGCGCAACGCTCTGCTTGAGTTGCCTCGCCGCCATCGTGTAACCGCCGGCCGCGCCGTCGACGAAGTGGATGTGATTGTTCTCGGCGATCGACGGCACGATGCACGTCATGAGCGCCGCCGACTGCCTGTGCACGCCGAACCTCGCGATGTTCTCGGCGGCCGCCGCGGCGAGGCGCGTCTCGATGCGGTCGGCGAGTCCGGGCGTGCAGTCGAGCGTCATCCGCAGGCTGTCGTCGTATTTCCGGAAGTCCGAGTTTTCGACGACCGTGCGCCGATAGACGGCGGGGTCGAAGCCGCCGACACGAAGGCCGAGCCGCATGACGACGTAGGCGAGCAGCGTTTCCATCGCCACGCGCAGCCGCGCGAGCGAAAGCGCTTCGCCGCCCTTGCGCGAGGCGCGCGCCTCGAGATCCAGTCCGGGAGGCGGCCAGCCGACGCCGGGGGCGCCGTCCGGCACCGGACGGGCGACTTCGTCGCTGTTCTCGAGTTCGTGCAGCAGGCCCTCGACCAGTCCGCGGAATGCCGCGTCGTCGTGTCGCACCGGCGCCACCACCAGCGAGAGGATGACGCCGCGCGTGGCCGGGATGTCGTTCCAGCGGCACGACAGTCCGGACAGGTCCGGGCGAACGCCGTGCGCCGCGGCCGCGACGGCGAATTGTCCCGACTTCAGCATCCGGTCGGCCCACGCCAATCCGCCGCCCGTGAACATCGCGTACGAGACGTTGGCCGACGGCGCGAACCGGGCGACCCTGACGTCGAGTCCCTGCGCGCGCACGGCGGAGACGGGAACCAGCGCCGTGCGCAGCGACAGGCCGAGCTCGTCTCGCGACCAGGCCGCGGTCGCGGCGAGCGCAGCGCGGGTGGCCTCCTCGTCGCGCGACCACACGGCGAAGCTCGCGCCGTCGCCGCCGAAGACGAACGGGAAGGGCCGACCATTGAGCGCATTGGTCAGCGCGGCGATGATCGCTGCGCCGGCCGTGTTGACGGACTTGTAGCCGCCGGCCTCGATTGCCTTCGTCGAGTTCGCGACGTCGGTGAGGCCGACCCGCCAGTCGTCGGGCAACGGCGCGTAGCGCGCCGGATCCATGACCTGCGGAAATCCGGCGAAGACCGGCAGGGACGCGTAGAACCCTTGGTCGGCGCTGGCTGCCATCGGGTCCTCGACCGCCGTCGCGTCAGTCCTTCTGGGGGAACACCGGCAGCCGCAGCCCGTCGCGCACGGCCTGGTCCATCTCGGCTTCGGACTTGCGGATCGCCGGCAGGCGCGCGATGACCTCGTCGAGCCGCGATTGCGGCACGACCACGACGCCGTCCTGGTCGGCGACGACGACGTCGCCGCTGGCCACCGGATGGCCGCCTAACGTGATCGCGAATCCGACGGTGCCCGGACCGCTGCGCGCCGGCGAGTTGGGCGTGACGCCGACGCAATAGCACGGCAGTCCGACCATGCGGATGCCGGGCAGGTCGCGCGCGCAGCCGTCGGTGACCAGGCCGACCGCGCCGCAATTGCGCGCCATGCCGAGCAGCAGGTCTCCCGTGACGGCGCAACCGGTGTAGCTGCCGGTGGTGCAGACGATGACGTCGCCCGGCTGCACGTCGGCCAGCGCGGCCAGCAGCGCGAGGTTGTCCGCCGGTCCTGCGTCGCACGTCAGCGCGACGCCGCAGAACGCGGCCTGCTCGGCGATCGCCGGCTTGATCCGGTAGTCGAGCGCGCCGCCGCCGCCCATGGCGTCGACGAGGAAGCCCGTGGGCGTGCCGCGCAGCGCGTCGACCTTTTCCTTCGCCGGCCGAACCACGTCCCGGCGCTGAATGCTTGGTGCTTCGTCGATCATTGCCCTATCCTCCGGAGACGGAACCGAATGGTAACCGACGCCGCGACGAACGATGGACGCCGACCTGCTCGCCATGCGCTGTCCGAACGTCCGCCTGATGCGCGAGGCGGCGCGCCTGCGCCTGCCGAAGGCGATCTTCGACTTCGCCGACGGCGGCGCCGAGGACGAGGTCACGCTGCGCCGCAACGAGAGCGATTTCCGGCGCTGGAGCTTCCTGCCGCGTCCGCTCACGGGCGCGACGACCCGCGATCAGTCGGTCGAGCTGTTCGGCCACAGGCTTGCGTCGCCGGTGCTCATCGGGCCGACCGGGCTTGCCGGGCTGTTCTGGCCGCGCGGCGAGATCCACTCGGCGCGCGCGGCCGCCGCGGCGTCCACCGTGTATTGCCAGAGCCACGGCTCCGTGTGCTCGATCGAGGAGCTTGCCGCGCATCACGACGGATTGCGCTGGATGCAGGTCTTCATCTATCGCGACCGCGCGTTCACGCGCGAGCTGACGCAGCGCGCGCAGGACGCCGGGTATCACGCGCTGGTGCTGACGGTCGACAACCAGCTGCTCGGCCAGCGCGAACGGGATCTCGCCAACGGCTTCACGATACCGCCGCGATTCTCGGCGCGGCAGTCGCTCGCGATGGCGGCGAAATGGCGGTGGGCGTGGTCGATGCGTCGCGAACTGCGCACGCTGACGTTCGGCAACTACGTTCGTCCCGGTTCGCCCGAATCGCTGGCCACACTTGCGGGCCGCATGGGGTCGCTGCTCGATCCGGCGATGAACTGGGACGACGTGGCGGAGCTGCGCGCACGGTGGCGGGGTCCGCTGCTGCTGAAGGGCGTCCTGCATCCGGACGATGCGCGGCGGGCGATCGCGATGGGCGTCGACGGCGTGATCGTCTCCAACCACGGCGGGCGGCAGCTCGACGGTGCGGCGAGCGCGGTCGAGGCGCTGCCCGCGATCGTCGCCGCCGTCGAGGACCGGATTCCGGTCCTGATCGACGGCGGCATCCGCCGCGGCTCCGACGTGGCCAAGGCCATCGCGCTGGGTGCGCGGGCCGTGCTGGTCGCGCGCCCGCAACTGTGGGGACTCGCGGTCGCCGGCGAGGCGGGCGTCGCGCGCGTGCTGGCGATCTATCGTTCCGAAATCGACCGCGTCATGGGCCTTCTCGGCGCGCGCGACCTCGACGCGCTCCGGCGGCTGGACCTGCTGGTTCCGGGCGCGCCGATGAATTCGAACGTCGCGACCGGATGATCGGCGGACGTCAGCTGCCCTGCAGTTCCGCGATGTGGCGCAGGCGGGCTTCGTGCTCTTCGCGCACGTCGCTGATCTCGCGCATCACCCCGGCCAAGTCCACCGGCCTTGCGTCGGCCTCCACGCGTCCGGTGAGGACGGCGTCGACCGCGAGCGCACCGCGCTCGTAGAGCGACCAGATCTCGCGGCCGAACTGCGTGGCCGCGAGCGCCGGGGCAAACCGGCTGAAGTAATTCCTCATGTTGTCGACGTCGCGCTGCAGCATGCTCGACGCGTTGTTGTTGCCCGCGGCGTCGACGGCCTGCGGCAGGTCGATGATCACGGGACCCTCGGCGTCGACCAGCACGTTGTATTCGGACAGGTCGCCGTGGATGACGCCCGCGCACAGCATGCGAACGATCTCGCCGATCAGCGACGCGTGATACGCGAGCGCGACGTCCTCGGCGAGCGCGACGTCGTTGAGCCGCGGCGCCGGATGGCCGTCCGCGTCGGCGACGAGCTCCATGAGCACGACGCCCTGGAAGTAGCCGTGGGGCCGGGGAACGCGCACGCCGGCCGCGGCGAGCCGGTACAGCGTGTCGACCTCGACGTTCTGCCACGCCTCTTCCTGCGCGCGGCGGCCGTAGCGCGTGCCTTTTTCCATCGCGCGCGCCTGGCGGCTGTTCTTGGTCTTGCGGCCTTCCTGGTAGAGCGACGCCTGCCGGAAATTGCGCTTGTTCGCGTCCTTGTAGACCTTGGCGCAGCGCAATGACGGGCCGCAACGGACCACGTAGACGGTGGCCTCCTTGCCGCTCATCAGCTGGCTGACGACTTCATCGACGAGGCCCTCGCGAACGAGGGCCTCGAGCCGTTTCGGCGTGCGCATGCCGAAGGGCGTCAGTGCTTGGTCTTGGGCCGCGCGCGGACCTGCCACGGATTGTCGCCGCGCGGCGCGGCGCGTCCCGCCGGCGCCGGTCCGTTGCCCGGCGAAGCCCGCCGGTCGCGCGAAGGCAACGGCGAACGTCCCGGCGCCGCGCCCGGCCTGCCGCTCGGCGCGGACCTGCGACCGCGCTGCGCGAACACCGGCTGCGCGACCGCGTTGGGGTCGGGCTCGAAGCCCGAGATCACTTCCTGCGGAATCTGGCGCTTGATCAGCCGCTCGATGTCGCGCAGGAACGAGCGCTCGTCGATGCAAACGAGAGAAATCGCCTCGCCGGACGAGCCGGCGCGTCCGGTGCGCCCGATCCGGTGGATGTAATCCTCGGGAACGTTCGGAAGATCGTAGTTGACGACGTGCGGCAGCTGGTCGATGTCGATGCCGCGCGCCGCGATGTCGGTGGCGACCAGCACTTCGACCTTGCCGGCCTTGAAGTCCGCCAGCGCCTTCATGCGCGCGTTCTGGCTCTTGTTGCCGTGCAGCGCGACGGCGCCGATGCCGTCGCTCTCGAGCGACCGCACGAGCTTGTCGGCGCCGTGCTTGGTGCGGGTGAACACCAGCACCTGCTTCCACTGGTTGTGGCCGACGAGGAAGGCGAGCAGCTTGGCCTTCGCGTCGCGGTTCACCGGATGCACGCGCTGCGCGATCATGTCGACCGTGGAGTTGGGCGGCGTGACCTCGATCGTCTGCGGGCGGTCGAGCAGCTTCTCGGCGAACGCCTTGATCTCGGTCGAGAACGTCGCCGAGAACAGCAGGTTCTGCCGCTGCTTCGGCAGCACGGCGAGCACGCGCTTGACGTCGGGGATGAAGCCCATGTCGAGCATGCGGTCCGCTTCGTCGAGCACGAAGATCTCGATGCGCGACAGATTGAGGTTGCCCTGGCCGTAGTGGTCGAGCAGCCGGCCCGGCGTGGCGACGACGATGTCGACGCCGCGCCGCAGATGCGACGCCTGCGGGCCGAAGCCGACGCCGCCGTAGATGGCCATCGACGTGATCTTCAGGTGCTTGCCGTACGTCTTGATCGACGCTTCGACCTGTGCGCACAGTTCGCGCGTCGGCGTGAGGATCAGCGCGCGCGGCGTCCGGCGCGAACCGCCGGCGTGCGGCGACGCATTGGTGGAAAGTCGCTGCAGCATCGGCAGCACGAAACCGGCGGTCTTGCCGGTGCCGGTCTGCGCGCCGGCCAACAGATCGCCGCCCGCGAGCACGGCCGGAATGGCGTGCCGCTGGATAGGGGTGGGAACCGTGTAACCCTGATCGGCAACCGCGCGCAACAGACCCTCGGAGAGCCCGAGTGTGGAAAAGGACATAACCTGCTTTCGAATGGGTGCTCGGCCATACGCCCTCATTGAGGGCGGCCAGTCACAGCCAAACGGAGGAACTGCGAAGGTCGGAATCGACTGCGGCAAGGGGACTGGAACAAGGGCCGCAGATCGAACTATACCACAGTTGCGCCATCGACGCCCGTCACGACCACTTCGCGGGCTTCTTGTCGAGGAACGCGGCGATGCCCTGCCGCATTTCGGGCATGCCGACGCCGAGGATCGCCTTGTCGGTGGCGGCGGCCATCCCCTGCCGGTAGGTCAGCGTTTCGCACTCGCGCACGAACTGCTTGGAGCGCCGGATCGCCGCCGCGCTGCCGCGGAACAGGTCCAGCAACACGTTGTCGAGCTCGCCGTCGAGCCGGTCGGCGGGAACGGCGCGCGTGAGGATGCCGAGCCGCACCGCTTCGTCGGCGCCGATCCTGCGGCCGGTCAAGAGGAGGTCGAGCACCGCCTTCTGGTGCATCGCGTTCAGCATCGTCGGCACGGCGCCATAGGGGGTGATCCCGTGATGGACTTCCGGATAGCCGAACTGCGCGCCGTCGTCGGCGAGCGCGATGTCGCTCCAACTGACGAGCATCGTCGCGATGCCCAGCGCGTATTTCTCGACGACGCTGATCACCGGGTGCGGCGAGAAGTAGATCGCCTCGTTCATCGCCTGCATGTACCGGTACATCCGCTCGACGGCCTCCGCGGGGCCGGCCTGCAGCGCCCTGACGTCGGCGAGCTCGCGGCCGGCGCAATAGACGCCGCCGCGGCCGCGCAGCACGATCGCCCGGCACGCGTCGTCGCCGGCCAGGCGCGCCATCGCGTCGGTGAGGCCGACGATCATCGCGTCGCTCAACGCATTGCGGTGCCGCGCGTTGGCGAGCCAGACGGTGGCTACGCCCCTGTCGTCCTCGAGGACCTCGATTTCGCCCATGCCGCCCCCCTCGTCGCATCAGCCGTCAGGACGCGTAGCATATTCCGGGCGGCAACAAGCAGCTTTGCATTTTGTGCATGGCCGCTTTGCCGGCGCCGCGCTTGTCCGCGAGGCGCCGCGGGTGTAAGAATCGCCCGCTGGGCCGTTGCACACGACAAGAAGCCAACGAGGAGGCGCTATGAGGAGGATCGAGGCACTCTGTCGGGTCGCCGTTGCATCGTTCGCGGCGATGCTGTTGTGCGGGACCGGGCTGGCGCAGACCGGCACGTTCCCGGATCGCCCGATCAGGTTCGTCGTCCCGTACGGACCGGGCGGGACCGTCGATCCGACGGCGCGGACGCTGGCCCAGCGCGCCTCCGAAATCCTGGGGCAGCCGGTCGTCGTCGAGAACAAGCCGGGCGCCGCGGGCTCAATCGGCACCGACTTCGTCGTGCGCGCGCCGGCGGACGGCTACACGGTGCTGATCCACACGAACGTCGTCGCCAGCGAGCCGCCGCTGAAACCCAACCTCACGTACAACTTCCTGAAGGACATGACGCCGCTGATGACGATCGACGAGACGCCGTTCGTCGTGCTCGTGCATCCGTCGCTGCCGGTCAAGTCGATGAAGGAACTCGTCGAATACGTGAAGGCGCGTCCCGGGAAGCTCAACTACGGCGCGTCCGGCGTCGCCTCGTCGGGGCACCTGCGCGGCGAGCAGTTCAAGCTGGAAACCGGGACCGACATCGTGTTCGTCCCCTACGTCGACGGCGGCGCGACGCTGCGGGGCCTCGTGACGAACGAGATCCAGATCGCGTTCGACACGCTGCCGGGCTCCATCGGCATGATCCAGGGCGACAAGATCAAGCTGCTGGCCGTCGGCAGTCCCGAACGCTGGTTCCTCGTGCCCGACACGCCGACGATGAAGGAGACCGGCTACGGGTCCCTGGTGAGCCAGTGGATCGGCGCGTACGTTCGCGCCGACACGCCGCCGGCGATCGTCGACAAGCTTGCCAGGGCGCTCAAGGAGGCGGCCGCCGATCCGAAGGTGAAGGAGGCGTACCGCAAGCTCGGCTTCGAGACCGTCGCCGACGGACCGCAGGAGACGGCAAAGCGGTTGCGCGACGAGACCGACATGTGGAAGAAGACGATCGAGTCGGCGGGCATCAAGGTCAACTGACGGAGGCGAAATGCTGGGCGGCTACATCAGCGATCTGGAAAAGGGCGACGTCTTCAAGCCGGTCGAGTACGTGATCACGCCGTTCATGTGCAGCGAGTACGCGCACGGAACGGAGGAGACCAGCGAGTATTACCAGTCGGCGCGCAATCCGGCCGGACGGCAGGTCCGGCCGCCGACGATGATCCACGTCGACAAGATGCGCATCCTCGAGGCCAACTGCGACCTCGAGCGCCGCATCGCGGGCATGAAGGGCCCGGACGCGCGCGTCCACTACGAGTACCACGCGAAGCACCACAGCCCGGCGTACGTCGGCGAGAAGGTGATCGTGTCCGGCCACATCGTCGACAAGTACGTCAAGCGCGGCCGACCGTACCTGTGGTACTACCTCGAGGTGCGCACGGCGGACGGGCGCCTCGTGACCACGTACAACGACCTCACCGTGCTGCGCTACAAGGTCGAGGGAGCGAAGTCATGAGCGGCAAGCCGGGGTTCAGGGTCGGCGACGAGCTCGTTGGCCCGGTGCGCGCGATCACGCCGACGCGCATCGAGTGGTACGACAGCGCGATGCTGTCGGCGGCCACCGACGAACTGCGCCAGGTGGGGTCCAACATCCACACCGACGTCGAGTTCGCGAAAAGCGAAGGCTTCAAGACCGCCAACGCCGACGGCATGATCATGACCAACTGGTGTTCGGAGATGCTGCTTCGCGCGTTCGGCTTCGACTACCTCGCGCGCGGCGAGCTGCGCACCAAGTACATCAAGCCGGTCGAGCTCGGCGTCGAGCTGCACGTGCGCGGCCGGATCAAGGACGTGGCGAAGCAGGGCAACGGCGGCACGCTGTACACGATCGACGTGTGGTGCGAGGACGAGCACGGGACGAAGCTGGTGGACGGCGACGCGAAAGTCGACGTCGCGCCCGCGTAGCCACTTGGTGTTCGCGGACGTCCGGTCCATCCTGGAGCCGCGGTCGATCGCGGTGATCGGCGCGTCCGACCCGCCGGGCAGCTTCGGCGGCGAGACGGTGCGCCGACTCGTCAGGTTCAGGTTTCCGGGCAACGTATTCCCGGTCAACCGCGCGGCGGCGCCGGTCGCGGGATTGCGCGGCTACGCCAGTGTCGCGGAACTGCCCGAGGTCCCGGACCTCGCGATCTTCGCGATTCCCGCGAACGCGCTGATCGACGCCTTGCGCGAGTGCGCGGACTTCGGCGTCCGGGCCGGCATCGCGTACGCCGGCGGACTGGGCGAGGCCGGAGGCGAGGGCGCCGTGCTGCAGCGCGCGCTGGCCGACCTGTGCCGGCAGCGCGGCTTCGTGCTGTGCGGCCCCAACTGCGTGGGCACGATCAATGCGACGATGCCGGCGCCGGCCACGTTTTCCACGGCGCTGCAGGAAATGGACGCGCTGCGCGCCGGCGGCATCTCGATGGTGGCGCAGAGCGGCGGCATCGCGACGACCGCGTTCTCGATGGTGCTGGAGGCCGGCTTCGGTTTCCGCTATCTGGTCAGCAGCGGCAACGAGGCGGTCGTCGATTTCGCCGACTGGCTGCACGCGTTCGCGCGGGATCCGGGTACGCGCATCATCGGCGGCTATCTCGAAGGCATTGGCGACGGCCCGAAGTTCGTGCGGGCGCTCGAGGAAGCGCGCACGCACGGCAAGCCGGTCGTCCTGATCAAGGCCGGCACGACGGGCGCCACGGCGCGCGCCGCGCAGGCGCACACCGGCGCGCTGGTCGGTGAAGACCGCGTCGTCGACGCCGTGCTCGCGGAGATGGGCGTGATGCGCGTCCGCTCGGTCGAGGAGCTGGTCGACGTCGTGCTCTTCCTCGTCGGCAACCAGGACAAGCCGGCGGCGGGTCCGGGCGTGGGCCTGATCACGTTCGGCGGCGGCAACGGCGTGCTCGGCGCCGACCAGTGCGCGCAGCACGGGCTGACCACGCCGGCCCTGGGGCCCGACGGCACCGGGCGCCTGCGGCCCCTGGTCATTTCCGTGGCCACCGCGGCCAATCCGCTCGACCTGACGCCGACCACGGCGTTTCGCGCCGAGGCGATGGCGCAGCTGCCGCAGGCGCTCGACGTCATCGCGGCGGAGCCCGGCATCGATTCGCTGATGTTCATCGCCGGCTCGATGGCCGCCAGGGCGAACGAGATCTGCGACGTGATGCGCGGCCTGGCCGGGCGGTCGGCGAAACCGGTGTGCATCAGCTGGCCGTCGCCGCCGCGTGCGGTGCCCGGCCGCCTGGCCGAACACGGCATCTACGCGTTCGTCGACGCCGAACGCGGCATCCGCGCGCTGGCCCGGTGGGTCGGGCACGGCGCGGCCGCGCGCCGGCCGCCGCGCGCCGCGGCGCCGGAGATCGCCGCGTTCGACTGGCGCGCGTTCGTTCCGGTCGACGATGCCGGCACGGTGATCTGCGAGAACACGTGCCACGAAATCCTCGCGGCCGCCGGTCTTGCGGTTGCCGCCGGCGAATTCGTCCGCGACGAGGAGGGCGCGGTTCGCGCCGCCGAAGCGATCGGCCTTCCCGTCGTGCTGAAAGGCATCACGCCGAAGATCACGCATCGCGCGAAGGCGGGGCTGGTCGCCGTCGACTTGCGCTCCGAGGCCGACGTGCGGGCCGCGTGGCGCCGCTTCGCGGCGAGCGCGGCCGACCTCGACGTGACGCTCGACGGCGTGCTCGTGCAGCGGATGCGCGCACGCGGCACCGAGCTCCTCGTCACCGCGTTCCGCGACCCGATGTTCGGCGTGATGGTGAGCTGCGGCAGTGGCGGCGGGCTCACCGAGCTGGTCGACGACGTGGTGACCGAGCGTGCGCCGGTCGGCGTGGAGCTCGCCGCGCACATGCTGGAGCGGCTGCGCACGCGGCGCATCGCGGCCGACGGGGACGGGTTGCTGCCGACCGCACCTGCCGCGCGCTTCATCGCCCGCTTCGCCGATCTGGCGCTCACCGCGCCGTGGCGCCGCTTCGTCTTCGAAGTGAATCCGGTGGCGTGGCGGCGCGACGACGCGGTCGCGCTGGACGGCTTGTTGATCGTGAGCTGACGATCGCGAACGGGGCGCGGACTAGCGCAGCTTCCAGACCGGCCGGCGCTTCTCCTTGAACGCGCGGCCGCCTTCGGCGCCGTCCTCGGTCTCGGCGATCTCCTGGTCGAGGTGGCGCGCGTAGGCCATCAGCGACGGCGGGAACGACGCGGTCAGCCGGTAGAGCCGGATCACCGCCTGCACGGCGAGCGGCGAGCTCTGGCAGACCATGTCGGCCATCTGCTCGGCCGCGGCCATCAGCTGATCGCGCGGCACGACCTTGTTGACGATCGCCTGCTGCAGGCACTCCTGCGCGGTCAGCCGGCCGTTGCACAGCGTCAGGTAGGCGGCGGTCGTGCGCGGCAGCGCCGTGTACATCTCGTGCGGCGCGCCCACGCGGCCCACGTTCGTGTGCTGGTCGCCGATCCACGCGGTCTCCGCCATCACGCGCAGCTGGCACTGCAGGATGATGTTGAGGCCGACGCCGACGGCGAAGCCGTTGATCGCCGCGATCAGCGGCTTCTCGAGGTTCACGTCCTGCGGCTGGCCGCCGCCGCCCCAGTGGAACATCGGGCTGTTCGGATCCTCGTGCGGCGTGCGCAGGCCCTTCGCCTGGTACTCGGCCAGGAACTTGACGTCGCGCCCGGCGCAGAACGCATCGCCGGCGCCGGTCACGATGCCGACGTAGACGTTCGGATCGAGGCCGATGTCGCGCCAGCACGCGCGCATCTCGGCGTACGCATACGAGTGCAGCGCGTTGCGCACGGCGGGCCGGTTGAGCGTGACGTACGCGACGTGTCCTTTCTTCTCGTAGACGACGTGCTCGAGGTTGCGCGGCGCGCTGGCGGGATCGTACGGGGAGTCGTAGCGGGGCATGGCGATCCTCCTGGGTCCGGTCGTGTGGAACATGATAGCCGCAGCGGGCCTGCGCGCGGCGGATTGGACAGCGATTTGCGCCGCTCGCCGGCCGGCGTCCTTCGGCTATCATGCGCGACCGGACGCCGCGCGTCCCCAGCCCGGACAGCCACGATGCCGTTTCCGTTTTCCGCGATCGTCGGACAGGACGAGATGAAGCAGGCGCTGCTGATCGCCGCGATCGATCCCGCGGTGGGCGGCGTGCTCGTGTTCGGCGACCGCGGTACCGGCAAGTCGACTGCCGTGCGCGCGCTCGCGGCGCTGCTGCCGCCGATGCGCAGCGTGATCGGCTGTCGATACGGCTGTGCGCCGGACCCCGGCGACGCGCTGTGCGACGACTGCCGCGCGCGGCTCGCCCGGGGCCCGCTGAAAAGCCGCGTCGCGCCGGTACCGGTGGTCGACCTGCCGCTCGGCGCCACCGAGGACCGCGTGGTCGGCACGCTCGACCTCGAACGCGCGCTGGCCGACGGCGTGCGCACGTTCGAGCCGGGGCTGCTCGCGCGCGCGAATCGCGGCTTCCTGTACATCGACGAGGTCAACCTGCTGGAAGATCACTTGGTCGACGTTCTGCTCGACGTCGCCGCGTCCGGCGAGAACGTCGTCGAGCGCGAAGGGTTGAGCATCCGGCACCCGGCGCGGTTCGTGCTCGTCGGCAGCGGCAATCCGGAGGAAGGCGAGCTGCGGCCGCAGCTGCTCGACCGCTTCGGGCTTTCGGTGGAAGTGCGCACGCCGACCGACCTGCCGCAGCGCATCGAGGTCGTCCGCCGCCGCGACGCCTACGAGCGCGACCCGCGGGCGTTTGCACTGCGCTGGCAGCGCGACGAGACGAAGCTGCGCAAGCGCATCGACGCCGCGCGCCGCCGCTTCGCCGACATCGCGGTCCCCGACGCGGCCCTCGAGCGCGCGGCGCAGCTTTGCATGAGCCTCGGCACCGACGGACTGCGCGGCGAGCTGACGCTGGTGCGGGCGGCGCGCGCGCTGGCGAGCCTCGAAGGAGACCGTGCCGTCGGCGATTCGCACCTGCGCCGGGTCGCGCCGTCGGCGCTGCGCCACCGCCTGCGCCGCAATCCGCTGGACGACGCCGGTTCGACAACCCGGGTCGAGCGCGCGGTCGCCACGCTGTTCGGTTCATGAGCGATCGCGCGTCGGCGTGGACTGACGCGATCGCCGCGCTCTGCGCGCTGTGCGTCGATCCGGCGGGGCTCGGCGGCGTCGTCCTGCGCGCCGCACCCGGTCCGGTGCGCGACCGCTGGCTTGCGCTGCTGCGCGAGCGGTTGCCCGCGGATGCGCCGATGCGCCGCGTGCCGCTGCACGTGGCGGACGACCGGCTGCTGGGCGGGCTCGACCTCGCCGCGACGCTCGCGCAACGCCGGCCGGTGGCGCAGCGCGGGCTGCTGGCCGAGGCGGACGGCGGCGTCGTCGTGCTGGCGATGGCCGAGCGGGTGAGCGCGGCGGACGCTGCGCGCGTGACGGCGGCGCTCGACACCGGCCTGGTGCTGCAGGCGCCGGCACGCTTCGCGGCCGTCGCGCTCGACGAAGGGCTCGACGACGAGCAGCGGGCTCCGCCGGCGCTGCGCGAGCGGCTTGCGTTCGCGGTCGACCTGACGGCGGTCGCCTTGCGCGAAATCGACGACGTTGCCGCCGTGCCGCCCGCGATCGAGCGCGCGCGGCAGCGCTTGCCCCGGGTTTCCGCGCCCGCCGATGCGATCGCCGCGCTCTGCGACGTCGCGCAGCGGCTTGGTGTGGACACGCTGCGCGCGCCACTGTTCGCACTGCGCGCTGCGCGCGCGCTGGCCGCGCTGGCCGGACGCGACGAGATCTCCGACGACGATCTCGCGTCGGCGGCGCGGCTGGTACTCGCGCCGCGCGCTTTGCGCGTGCCGGCGCCTGCGCCCAGCGAGCCGGAACCGCCGACGCCCGACGAGCGCGCGGACGACGATGAGGTCCGCAGGAGCGAAGCGCTCGACCGGCCGCTGGAAGATCGCGTGCTCGATGCCGCGCAGGCGGCGATCCCGCCGGACGTGCTCGCGCTGCTGCACGACCGCGAGCGCACGCGCGGCCGCGCGAAGGTCGCCGGGCGCGCCGGCCAGGCGCAGGACAACGCGACGCGCGGACGGCCCACCGGCGCGCGGCCGGGCAGGCCCCGCGGCGGCGCGCGTCTGGACGTCCTCGCCACGCTGCGGACCGCGGCGCCGTGGCAGCCGCTGCGCCGCCGCGAGCATGCGCAAGCCGACGGCGGCGCCGCGCAACGGGTGCTGGTGCTCGCCGAGGATTTTCGCGTCGTCCGCTATCGGCAGCGAACGCGGACGACGACGATCTTCGCCGTCGACGCGTCGGGCTCGGCCGCGCTGCACAGGCTTGCCGAGACGAAGGGGGCGGTCGAGCTGCTGCTCGCCGAGTGCTACGTGCGGCGCGACCAGGTCGCGCTGGTCGCGTTCCGCGGCCGCGGCGCCGAGTTGCTGCTGCCGCCGACGCGCTCGCTGGTGCGCGCCAAGAGGAGCCTGGCCGCATTGCCGGGCGGGGGCGGCACGCCGCTCGCGGCCGGCATCGTCGCAGCGTGCGATCTGGCGCGCGCGGCGTCGCGTCGCGGCGAGACGGCCATCGTCGTCGTGCTGACCGACGGCCGGGCCAACGTTGCGCGCGACGGCAACGGCGGGCGGGCGCAGGCGTTCGCCGAAGCGCTGCACGCGGCGCGCGCCGCCGCGGCGGACGCGATCGCGTCCGTGCTGGTCGACACGTCGCCGCATCCGGCGAAGGAGGCGCGCGAAGTCGCCGACGCGATGGGCGCGCGCTACGTCGCGCTGCCGCATGCCGGCGCCGCGCAGATCGCGGCGGCCGTGCAGGCGAAGCCCGCGCCGCGGCGATGACGGCGGAGGCGCTGACGGCGAGGTTGCGCTCGGCGACGCGGCCGCTGCACGCGGCGGCCGAGCGTGCCGGCCTCATGGGCGCGCTGCTCGCCGGGCGCGCCGATCGCGCCGGTTATGCTTCGCTGCTGCGCAATCTGCACGCGCTCTACGCAGCGCTCGAGCGCGCGTTGCGCGCGCATGACCGGTCGCCGCTGGTGGGGCCGCTTGCAATGCCTGCGCTGTCGCGAACCGACGCGCTGCGCACCGACCTGGATGCGGTGGGGGGCGCCGGCTGGAGCGAGATGCCGATCGTGCCGGCGATGTGCGAGTACGTCGCGCACGTCGACGCGCTCGCGCGCCGCGAACCGGCGCGGCTCGGCGCGCACGCTTACGTCCGGTACCTGGGTGACCTGAACGGAGGCCAGGCGCTGCGCGAAGTCGTGCAGCGGGCGCTGCCCATCGAGGGCGGGCGCGGGCTCGCGTTCTACGATTTCGGCCCGCCGCAGGCGGTCGACGACCTCGCGCATCGCTTCCGCCGCGCGCTCGACGCGCTTCCGCTTTCCGCGGTGCAGGCGGACGCATTCGTCGCCGAGGCCAAAGGCGCGTTCGAGCGCCACATCCGCGTGTTCGAGGAGCTCGCGCGGCCCTAGGGGTCGACTTCGCCGCCGATCGCGTAGGCGCTCATCTGGCGCGTCAGCTCGGAGAGCCGCTTCATCGACGCTTCGAGGTCGTCGAGCGTGGGCACCACCGACGCGCTGTCGGGGTCGTCGGCGACTTCCATCACGGCGAGGCTCGCGTGCGCCAGGACCGCCTCGAGCAGTTCGCGGAACTCGGCGCGCTCGGCGAACGGGATCTCCGGCTGCTGCAGCGGACGCTGCGCTTCGCGGATCGCGCGCTGCACGCGGTCGCGCGCGGCATCGGCCTCGCGGCCGCCGGTCATGTTGGTGACGAGCACGATGCGGCCGAGCGTGCCCAGGCCATCCAGTCGCGGGATGACGTCGGCACGGATGGCGAGCGGCACCACGGCACCGCCGCCGGCGTCGAGCGCCAGCTCGCCGCGCCAGCTGCGCTCCTCGTCCATCACGGCGCGCACCATGCCGCGCGCCGCCACCTGGTCGTGGAAGAACCGGGGCAGGTCCTCCATGTCGGCGAGATGCACGTGCGGCCGGCGGAAGAAGCGCGAGAACGCCTCGCTGACGAAGCGGATGCGGCCCGCGCCGTCGGCGATCAGGACGCCGTCCGACGATCCCTGCAGCGCGCGGCGCAGCCGCGCCATGCGGTCCTCGGTGATCAGGTAGCTCATCGAGCGCACCTGCAGCGAGACGTCGCGCAGGGACGCGCCGACCGCGCGCGCCGTGTGCAGTTCGGCCGGAGACCAGCGCCGCGAAGTTCCGCTCACCATTTCCGTCCAGACCGCGAACGAACGGCGCGGCGACAGGTCGCGAGGATCGTTGCCGGGCAGCACCGGCTTGTGCGGATTGCCGGCCCAGCGGACCTCGTGCACCTGTTCGCCGCGCAACCAAAGCAGGTACTCGCGATGCGGTCGCGACAGCTCGATCGCCAGCACGCCCGTCGCGGTCGCGGCGAGTTCGGCGAACCGCGGCTGGTCGCGTACCAGCGACGCCGTTGCGTAGATGCCGCCCTCGCTGGGCTGCGACGCGACCCAGTCGACCAGCGCGCGCACGTCCTCGGTCGACGGCACGTCGCCGGCGGTCAGGATCTCGTCGTCGTAGACGAGCACGGCGCCGGTCGCGTCGACCAGCCGCAGCAGGTCGCGCTGCTCCTCGAGCAGCGCGCGCTGCCACTCGCCGCGCGTGAACGTCGATTCCATCAGCTTCGCCTCGAGCCTGCGCACCTGCGCCGTCGTGCGCACCTGCGAGAAGTTCTCGAGCACGGCGATGCGCGTCGAAAGCACTTCGGCGACCAGGTCGCAGGCGGCGCGCATCGCGTAGGGCAGGCGCTTCGGCGAGTAGTGGTGGCAGGCGATCAGCCCCCACAGCTTGCCTTCGCGCACCAGCGACACGACCAGCGTCGCGGTCACGCCCATGTTCTGCAGGTACTGCAGGTGCAGCGGCGACATGCTGCGCAGCCAGCTCATCGACATGTCGAGCTCTTCGCCGGTCGGCGGGAACAGCCTGGGCACCAGCGGTACCGGGTCGTAGTGGACGTCGACCAGCACGCGCACGCGGTTGCGCAGGTACAGCTCGCGCGCGCGGTGCGGAATGTCGGACGCCGGATAGTGGAGCCCGAGATACGGCTCGAGCCTCTCTTCCTTCGCCTCGGCGGCGACCTCGCCGTGCCCGTCGGCGTCGAAGCGATAGAACATCACGCGGTCGTAGCCGGTCAGCGCGCGGTAGATCGCGACCGCTTCGGACGCGAGCGAGTCCATCGTGCGCGCCGCGGACAGCCGCGCGACCGCGCCCGGCAGCCGGAGCGGCAGGTCGCGCGCGAGCGCGGCGGCTTCGACCAGTTCAACCGGCTCGAGCTCGAGGATCACGGCGTCGGTTTCGTTGCGGTGGATCAGCGCTTCGAAGCCGCGGCGGATTCCGTCGCGCTCGGTGTAGCCGCGAAACGGGCGCGGCGTCGCCTTCACGCCGGCGAGCACGCGCGTCCAGACCTGCGCCGGCAGGTCGCCGCCGAGCACCTCGATCGAGCGGCCCAGAAGCTCGTGCGCGTCGTAGCCCAGCATCGACTTCGCGTTCTCGCTGGCCTGGAGGATTTGCGGCGAGGCCGCCTCGAGCACGAGCAGCGCGCCGTGCGGCTGGATCGATCCCGGATGCTGGATCAGCTCGCGGTCGCAATTCGAGAGGTCGGCTTCGCCGAACGCCGGCGAGTCCTGCTTGCTTTGCATGGGAACGGGGCGCTGGTTTTTTCGAGTTCGCGGGGCCGGATGCTGCGCACGGCGGTGGAGCCGTGCATGGTTGAACCGCGTCTTCCCGAAGTCAAGCGGACACGGCCCAGCCTGCCGACGCTGCAGCCTGGACAGGACGGGGCGGCACCGGAGCTTGCGTGACCCATTGCAGCGCACTTCGGCTGCGACTGTCAACTTTGTTGTTGTCAATTCATGTTGACACCTTCTATACTGGCCGCCGATGGCCTCCCTCGCACCCATCGCCGTGCACGCACCGCCCCCACGGAAGCGACCGCACGCGGTCGTCATCGGCAGCGGCTTCGGCGGGCTCGCCGCGGCGGTCCGGCTGGGCGCGCGCGGATATCGCGTAACGGTGCTCGAGCGGCTCGACGCCCTGGGCGGACGCGCGTGCGTCTACCGGCAGGACGGCTATACGTTCGACGCCGGGCCGACGATCGTGACGGCGCCGTTCCTGTTCGAGGAGCTGTGGCAGCTGTGCGGCCGGCGCATGGCCGACGACGTCGACCTGCGCCCGATCGAGCCGTTCTACCGGATCCGTTTCGCCGACGGCGAGACGTTCGACTACAGCGGCGATCCGCTGAAGATGCGCGACGAGGTCGCGCGACTGTCGCCGACCGACGTGGAAGGCTACGAACGCTTCATGCGCGCGAGCGAGGCGACCTACCGGGTCGGCTTCGAGCAGCTCGGGCACGTCGGCTTCGATGCGTGGACCGACATGGTCCGTGTGGTGCCCGAACTCGTCCGGCTGGAAAGCTACCGGTCGGTGTACGGGCTCGTCGCCAAGTACGTGCGCCATCCGCGGCTGCGGGTCGTGCTGAGCTTCCATCCGCTGCTGGTCGGCGGCAGCCCGTTCGCGACGACGTCGGTGTACAGCCTGATCGCGCACCTGGAGCGCCGCTTCGGCGTGCAC
Source organism: Burkholderiales bacterium (assembly GCA_046347755.1). GTDB lineage: Bacteria > Pseudomonadota > Gammaproteobacteria > Burkholderiales > Casimicrobiaceae > VBCG01. The sequence goes on from JAXMFM010000003.1 coordinate 1,380,384, forward strand.
TTCGCGATGGGAGGCACCGGCCGCCTCGTGCAGGGACTGGCAAAGCTCGTCGAAGGCCAGGGCAGCACGATCCGCTGCGCGACCGAGGTGAAGTCGATCATCGTCGACAAGGGTCGCGCGACCGGCGTGCGCACGGCCGACGGGGAAACGCTCGCCGCGGACGTCGTCGTGTCCAACGCGGATTCGGCGTGGACGTACCGCTACCTGGTCCCGCCCGGCGCGCGCCGCCGCTGGACCGACAGGCGCCTCGACCGCGCGCGCTATTCGATGAGCCTGTTCGTCTGGTACTTCGGCACGCGCCGGCAATATCCGGACGTCGCCCACCACACGATCATGATGGGGCCGCGGTATCGCGGCCTCATCGCCGACATCTTCGAGCGCAAGGTCCTCGCGCCGGACTTCAGCCTGTACCTGCACCGGCCGACCGCGACCGATCCGGCGCTGGCACCGCCGGGCTGCGACGCGTTCTACGTGCTGTCGCCGGTGCCGCACCTGGGCAGCGGCATCGACTGGCCGACGCGCGCCGAGCCGTACCGCGCCGCGCTCGAACGGCATCTGGCGGCCACCGTTCTGCCGGGCCTTGCGGACGAGCTCGCGACGTCGAAGGTCGTGACGCCGCTGGATTTCCAGGACCGCTTCTCGTCGTATCGCGGCGCCGCGTTCGGGATGGCGCCGGTGCTCACGCAAAGCGCGTGGTTCCGGCCGCACAACCGGAGCGAGGACGTCGAAAACCTGTTCCTGGTCGGCGCGGGCACGCATCCCGGCGCCGGCTTGCCGGGCGTGCTGTCGTCGGCGCGCGTGCTCGACACGGTGGTGCCCGATGCCGCCGCGTTCGCCTGATCCCGCGATGGCGACGCGCGACGACTTCGCCGCCTGCCGCGCGCTGCTGCGCAACGGATCGCGCACGTTCCACGCGGCGTCGTTCCTGCTGCCGCCCCGCGTTCGCGAGCCGGCGTGCGCGCTGTATGCGTTCTGCCGTGTCGCCGACGATGCGATCGACGGCGAAGGCGCCACCGACGCGGCGCTGCCCGACCTGCACGAGCGCCTGTTCCTCGTCTATCGCGGGACGCCGCGGCCGCATGCGGTCGACCGCGCGTTCGCGAACGTGGTCGAGCGCCACGCGATTCCGTACGCGCTGCCCGCGGCGCTGCTCGAGGGCTTCGCGTGGGACGTGGCGCGGCGCCGCTACGCCGACCTGCCCGCGCTGGAAGACTACGCGGCGCGCGTCGCCGGCGCGGTCGGCGCGATGATGGCGCGCGTGATGGGCGTGGCCGACGCGACGACTCTTGCGCGCGCGTGCGACCTCGGCGTCGCGATGCAGCTGTCCAACATCGCGCGCGACGTCGGCGAGGACGCGCGCGCCGGCCGCCTGTACCTGCCGCTCGCATGGCTGCGCGACGCCGGCATCGACGCCGACGCGTGGCTCGCGCAACCGACGCATTCGCAGGCGCTGGCCGGCGTGATCGCGCGCACGCTGGACGCGGCCGATCGACGCTATACCCAGGCGCGCGACGGCATCGCCGCGTTGCCGGCCGCGTGTCGACCCGGCATCCGGGCGGCCAGCCGGCTTTACGCCGAAATCGGCTGCGAGGTGCGCCGACGACGGTTCGACGCGGTGTCCGCGCGCGCGGTCGTGTCAGGGTCGCGGAAGCTCGTGGCGTTCGGCGCGTCGCTCGCGACCGGGCTGCGCGTCAAGGCGCAGGTGCCGGCGCCGCCGTGCCCGGCGACGCGTTTCCTGGTCGACGCCGCCGTGCTCGCCGCGCAGCGTCGCGACGCGGCGCCTGCGCGCCCGGTCGCATGGTGGAATCTCGCCGCGCGCATCGTCGCGACCCTCGACCTGTTCGAGCGACTCGAGCGGCGCGACCGGATGCAGCGCGCGAGCCGGGATTGGACGGCAGCTCGCTCGGGTTGATCGAATTGCTGCTGGTGCTGGGCATCGTGCTCGCGCTGGCGATCGGCCAGCTCGTGTCGGTGCGCCGGTCGCAGCGACGCGATCGCGAATCCGCGCGGCGCCCCGACCGCTGATCACGCGCGGCGCGGCATCCGGAACGGCAGCATCAGCTGCACCCATGGCGATCGGAAGCGGTCGAGCGACAGCGACTCGTGGATGGCGACCACCGGCGCGCCGCTCAATTGCAGCCGCACCAGCGACCGTGCATAGAATGGCGCGTCCTCCAGCGTGCGCACGACCGTCGGCGCGTGCCCGGCTTCGCTGCGCGCCCGGCGCGCGACGCGCCACCCGGTCGACGGCAGCGGCACGACCGGCGGCGGCGCGAATTCGCGCACGTTGCCGGCGCGGTCGACGTGGAGCGCCACCGAGAGCGCGTCCGCCCCGCGGCGCTCGACGTCGTACAGCACGCTGACGCCTTCGGGACTGTTCGCGCGCGACCAGTGCCAGCCGCTGAAGGCGTCCGCCAGCGGCGCGTCCCCGTCGTTGGCGTCGCAATAGGCGCTGCCCGACCACGCGAGGTCGGGTTGCGTGAAGCGCACGTCGACGCGCGCCAAGGGAGCCAGCGGCTGCCAGCGATGCGCGCCCGCGCCGTCGAGCGCCACGACGTGCCGCGGCAGCGCGCCGGCGGTCAGCCTTACGGTGCCGCGCACGCGCGACGGCCACGGCAGGGCGACCTCGTCGATCGTCGCGGTCAGCGACGCGCCGTCCCACGCGAGCGAACTGGGCCCCACCGAGAACGTTTCGCGCGTTCGCCGTACGTGCGCCTGGCCGCGCTCGGTCATCGTCCAGCGCTTGCCGTCCGAACCGTACAGCGCGACGTTCATCGCGCAGTGCCGCAGCGGATCGCCGCGGCCGCGCGCCCGCGCGCGGGCGTAGTACGGCGAGAACACGCTGCCGACGAACGCGATCAGCACCAGTCCGTGGCGGCCGTCGTCGGACAGCGCGTCGACGTACCACCACGCGTAGCCGCCGTCGGCTACCGGCGCGTCGAAGCGAGGTCCGCGATCGCGCACTGCGCCGCCTGCCTTCCCGACAGTGCCGCCATCGGCACGCCCGGCCCCGGATGCGTGCTGCCGCCGGCCAGGTACAGGCGCGGCAGGCGGCTGCGCGCGCCCGGCCGCTGGAACGACGCGCGCCAGCCGTGCGTCGCGCGGCCGTACAACGCTCCGCCCGTCCCCGGGAACATCCGCTCGAAGTCCGCCGGCGTGGTCACCGCCGTGCGGTCGCGGCTCGGGTCCGGCGTCAATCTCAACCCGCTTCGTGCCAGGCGGGCGAGCATCCGCGCTTCGCATTCGTCGATCTCCGTTGCGCCGAATTCGCGCAGGTCGCCGGTGGCCGGCGCGTTGACGAGGCACAGCAGCCGTTCGGTCGCCGGCGCGCCGGCGTCGTCTCCTCGGTCCTGCGCGCAAACGTAGACGGTCGGCGCGTCGGGCGTGGCCCTGCGATCGAACAGCGCGTCGAACTCGGCACGGTAGTCGTTCGAGAAGAACACGTTGTGCCGCACCAGCGGAAAACCGTCCGTGCGCGCGACGCGCGCGAACGTGATCGCCGACAGCGACCGCGCCGCACGCGCGTGCGGCGGCACGGACGTGGCGCATCCTAGGCGACCGGCCGCCAGCGCGGCGACGTCGACGTTCGCAATCACCGCATCGGCGGCCTCGTGCTCGCCGCTCGACAGCGCGATGCCCGATGCGCGTCCTCCGGCCGTCGTGATGGCGCCGACGTGCGCGTCGAAGCAGAACGCAACGCCCAGCGCGCGGGCCACGCGCACCAGCGCGTCGGCAAGCCGCTGCATGCCGCCGTCCACGCTCCACACGCCGTCCTGCTCGACGTGCGCGATCAGCATCAGCGTCGCCGGCGCGGCGAACGGCGACGATCCGCAGTACGTGGCGTAGCGGCCGAACAGCTGTCGCAGGCGCGGGTCGTGGAAGTGCGAGCCGAGCGCCCGCCACAGCGTGGCGAACGGCGAGATCCGCGCCAGCGACGGCAGTCGCCGGAGCCCGCCTCGGCGCAGCAGCGCGAGCACGCCGCCCTGCGGCGCGCGCAGGTACGGCCGCTCGAGCGCCGTGTAGATCCGCCGCGCGCGGGCGCAGAACGCGGCGAACCGGCGCGCTTCCGCGGCGCCCGCGAAATCGCCGATCGCGGCCACCGAACGACCGAAGTCGGCGTGCAGGTCGAGGCGGCCGCCGTCTTCCCACGCGTGGCGCGCCAGCAGGCGCAGCGGCGTGGTCGGCACTTCGTCGGCGAAGTTCGCGCCGGCGTTCGCGAAGATCTCGTCGAATACCCAGCGCATCGTGAACACGGTCGGCCCGGCATCGATGGCGGTGCCGGCGACGGCGACTTCCCGCATCTTCCCGCCCGCGGTCGCCGCGCGTTCGAAAACGCGCACGCGGGCGCCGCAGGCCGCCAGCTCGATCGCCGCGACCAGGCCGGCGATGCCGGCTCCGACGATGGCGACGCTCGGTGTCCTCGCGCTCAACGGGCTGACAGGGGAAGTTGACGGATCTGCACGTTGTGTCTACATTACACTACAACCCGAAATGTAACGATTAGTTTACAACGGAGGCCGTCCGATGGACCTGATGACGCGGATCGAGGAAGCGCTCCATTCGGCCGTAACGGGATGGGAGGCGCCGGGCGCCCCGCCGCGCCTGGCCGCCGCCGTGCGCGCGGCGGTGTTTCCCGGCGGCGCGCGCATCCGTCCGCGGCTGTGCCTGGCCGTTGCCGCGGCGTGCGGGGAACCGCCCGGTCGCCTGGCGATCGGCGCGGCGACCGCGATCGAGCTGCTGCATTGCGCTTCGCTCGTGCACGACGACCTGCCGTGCTTCGACAACGCACCCATCCGCCGCGGCCTGCCGAGCGTGCATCGCGCCTATGGCGAACGGCTCGCGGTGCTCGCCGGCGACGCGCTGATCGTGCTCGCGTTCGAGACGCTGGCCGAGGCCGCCGCGGAATGGCCGCGGCGGCTCGCGCCGCTGACCGGGATCGTCAGCCGCGGCGTCGGCATGCCGGCCGGTATCGTCGCCGGCCAGGCGTGGGAATGCGAGGCGACGGTCGTGCTCGCCGACTATCAGCAGGCCAAGACCGGCGCGCTGTTCGCGGCGGCGACGATGGCCGGCGCTGCCAGCGCCGGCGCGGACCCCGAAGCGTGGCGCGAGCTGGGCGCGCGACTGGGCGAGGCTTACCAGGTTGCCGACGACTTGCGCGACGTCGCCGGCGACGCGGCCGAGCTGGGCAAGCCGACCGGGCGCGACGCCGCGCTCGGACGGCCGAGCGCGGCGCGCGAGCTCGGCGTCGCTGGCGCGATGCGCCGGCTCGAGCATCTGGTCGCGGCGGCGATCGCATCGATCCCCCAGTGTCCGGGTGCCGCAGAGCTGCGGGCGGCGATGCTCGAGGAGACGGCGCGGCTGTTGCCGAAGCAGCTCGTCCGGCGCGCGGCCTAGACAAAGGCGGCATGGGCGCCACGTCGCCGTCCAAAGGCGCGCGCCTGCGCGACGGTGAACCGCGCCAAGAGCCACACGTGGCCGATGCGATGGGCCCGCGCGAACGCTGGTGGGCGTTCCGCAACCGTTGGCTGCGCAGCCCCCGGTTTCGCGCGTGGGCCAGCGCCGCCTGGTTCACGCGCCCGATCGCGCGCCGCCGCGCGCTCGCGGCGTTCGACCTGTGCGCCGGCTTCGTCTATTCGCAGGTGCTGCTGGCCTGCGTGAGGCTGCGGCTGCTGGACGTGCTCGCCGAGCGGGCGCAGTCGCTGCCGGTGATCGCGCGCCGGGTCTCGCTGCCGGAGGCCGCCGCCGGGCGGCTGCTCGACGCGGCCGTGGCGCTCGATCTCGCGTCTCGCCTTCCCGACGGCCGCTACACGCTGGGCGAAGTGGGGGCGGCGATCGCGGACGAGGCGGGCATCCTCGCGATGGTCGAGCACCACGCGCTGCTCTACGACGACCTGCGCGATCCGGTGGCGCTGCTGCGGGGTGCGGGCGCGGATACCCGGCTGTCGGGGTTCTGGGCGTACGCGGCGGACCACGCTCCGGGACGCATCGCCGACGACCGGGTCGCCTCCTACACCGCACTGATGGCGGCCTCGCAACCGCTGGTCGCTGCCGAAGTGCTCGCCGCGTACGACTTCCGGCGCCATCGGCGCGTGCTCGACGTCGGCGGCGGTGCCGGCGCGTTCCTCTGCGCAGTGGGCGCCGCGGCGCCGGCGGCGGAGCTGGTGCTGTTCGACCTGCCGCCGGTGGCCGAGCGCGCGCAGGCCGCGTTCGAGGCCGCCGGACTCGCCGGGCGCGCGCGGAGCGTTGGCGGCGACTTCCTCCGCGACCCGCTGCCTCGCGGCGCGGACGTGGCGACGCTCGTGCGGATCCTGCACGACCACGACGACGCGGCCGCGCTGACGCTGTTGCGCGCGATCCGCGCCGCGCTGCCGGCGGGCGGGACGCTGCTGATTGCCGAGCCGATGTCCGAAGCGCCGGGCGCCCGCCGGATGGGCGACGCGTATTTCGGGTTCTACCTGCTGGCGATGGGACGGGGCCGGCCGCGAACGCCGGCGGCGGTGGCCGCGCTGCTGCAGACCGCGGGGTTCGCCCGGGCGGCTCCGGTCGCGACGCGCATGCCGCTGTTGACCGGATTGGTCGTGGCGCGAGCGGGTTGACTTCGACAACTGTTAATGTAACTTGACATAGATCATAGTAAGGCTAGACTTACACAAACGCCCGCACGGACGGCCAACGTCGGAGTGCGAGCACAGGGAGGACGCCGGATGGATGCGCTGGCCGTGGTCCTGCAGCAACCCGAGCGGCTGGTGCTGAGCCGGCTCGACCTTTCACCGGCCGGCGACGAGGACGTCGTCGTCGAGATCGAGTGGAGCGGCATCAGCACCGGCACCGAGCGGCTGCTGTGGACGGGCCGCATGCCGCAGTTCCCCGGAATGGGCTATCCGCTGGTTCCCGGCTACGAATCGGTCGGCCGCGTGCGCGCGGCGGGCGCGAAGTCGAGCCTGCGCGTCGGCGAGCGCGTGTTCGTGCCGGGCGCGCGCTGCTACGGCGAAGTGCGCGGCCTGTTCGGCGGCGCCGCGCAGCGCGTCGTCGTTCCCGCCCATCGCGTGACGCCGCTCGGCGAGCAGCTGGGCGAGCAGGGCGTGCTGCTCGCGCTCGCCGCGACCGCGCATCACGCGATGCATGCGCCGGGCGCGCGCACGCCCGATCTCATCGTGGGCCACGGCGTCCTGGGCCGCCTGCTCGCGCGGCTCGCACTGCTCGAGGGCGACGAACGGCCGGTCGTGTGGGAGCGCAATCCCGAACGCATCGACGGCCGCAACGGCTACCAGGTGATCGATCCGGCCGTCGACGCGCGGCGCGACTATCGCGCGATCTACGACGTCAGCGGCGATGCGACGTTGCTGGACTCGCTGATTCCGCGGCTTGCCCCCGGCGGCGAGATCGTGCTCGCCGGCTTCTATACCGACGCGCTGTCGTTCGCTTTCGCGCCGGCGTTCATGCGCGAAGCGCGCATCCGGATCGCCGCGCAGTGGCAGCCGGCGGACCTCGTCGCGGTGAAGGCGCTGGCCGAATCCGGCCGGCTGTCGCTCGCCGGTCTCATCACGCATCGCGAGGACGCGACCGCAGCCCCGGCCGCGTACAGGACGGCGTTCTGCGATCCCGGGTGTCTGAAGATGGTCCTCGACTGGAGAACGTGCTCATGAGCGCATGCGGCACCGCGGCCCCCGCGGTCGTGAACTTCACGATGAAGCAGGCGTTGCGCGACGAGGCGCGGATCGAGCCCGATCCGGTCGCGACGGGCCCGGTCACCCACGCCACGCAGATCATCGCGATCTACGGCAAGGGCGGCATCGGCAAGAGCTTCACGCTCGCCAACCTGTCGTACATGATGGCGCAGCAGGGCAAGAAGGTGCTGCTGATCGGCTGCGACCCGAAGAGCGACACGACGTCGCTGCTGTTCGGCGGGCGCGCGTGCCCGACGATCATCGAGACGTCGTCGCGCAAGAAGCTCGCCGGCGAGCCGGTCGCGATCGGCGACGTGTGCTTCAAGCGCGACGGCGTGTTCGCGATGGAGCTGGGCGGACCCGAGGTCGGCCGCGGCTGCGGCGGGCGCGGCATCATCCACGGCTTCGAGCTGCTCGAGAAGCTCGGCTTCCACGACTGGGGCTTCGACTTCGTGCTGCTCGACTTCCTGGGCGACGTCGTGTGCGGCGGCTTCGGACTGCCGATCGCGCGCGACATGTGCCAGAAGGTGATCGTCGTCGGCAGCAACGACCTGCAGTCGCTGTACGTCGCGAACAACGTCTGCTCGGCCGTCGAGTATTTCCGCAAGCTGGGCGGCAACGTCGGCGTGGCCGGCATGGTCGTCAACAAGGACGACGGCACCGGCGAGGCGGCGGCGTTCGCCGCGAAGGCCGGCATACCGGTGCTTTCGGCGATTCCCGCGCACGAGGACATCCGGCGCAAGAGCGCGTCGTACGAGATCATCGGCCGGCCCGGCACGCAGTGGGCGCCGATGTTCGAGACGCTCGCGCAAAACGTCGCCGACGCGCCGCCGGTGCGCCCGACGCCGCTGACGCAGGACCAGCTGCTCGGCCTGTTCTCGGGCGACGCGGTCGGCCGCGACGTCGTGCTCGAGCCCGCGACGCAGTTCGACATGTGCGGCAAGAGCGAGACGAAGCACGAGACGCTCGAAGTGGTCTACGACAACGCGTGACGCCGTCGCGATGACGCCGACTTCAGACGCCGTGCTGGCCAATCCGGCCGCCGTGGCCGCCGACGGCCTGGGCTGCCATTCGGGGAAGGACGCGCTCGTCGCCGCGGCGAAGCAGGCGGGCAAGAGCGACACGCTCGACCGCTACGCGCGCGACTACCCGCGGGGACCGCACGACCAGCCGCAGTCGATGTGCCCGGCGTTCGGCAGCCTGCGCGTGGGCCTGCGGATGCGCCGGACCGCGACGATCCTGTCGGGGTCGGCATGCTGCGTGTACGGGCTCACGTTCACATCGCACTTCTACGGCGCGCGGCGCACGGTCGGGTACGTGCCGTTCAACTCGGAGTCGCTGGTCACCGGCAAGCTGTTCGCGGACATCCGCGAAGCCGTCCACAAGGTCGCCGACCCGGCGCTCTACGACGCGGTCGTCGTCACGAACCTGTGCGTGCCGACGGCCAGCGGCGTGCCGCTGCAGCTGCTGCCGAAGGAGATCAACGGCGTCCGCATCATCGGCATCGACGTGCCGGGCTTCGGCGTGCCGACGCACGCGGAGGCGAAGGACGTGCTGGCCGGCGCGATGCTGAAGTACGCGCGGACGGAGGCCGAGCAGGGTCCGGTGGCCGCGCCGCGCAACGGTCGCGCCGACAAGCCGACGGTGACGCTGCTGGGCGAGGTGTTCCCGGCGGACCCGGTCGGCATCGGCATGATGCTCGAGCCGATGGGCCTCGCCGCCGGTCCGGTGGTGCCCACGCGCGAGTGGCGCGAGCTGTATGCCGCGCTCGACTGCGCGGCGGTCGCGGCGATCCACCCGTTCTACACCGCGAGCCTGCGCGAGTTCACGGCGGCCGGCCGCGCGATCGTCGGCTCGGCGCCGGTCGGCTACGAGGGGACGGAAGCGTGGCTGCAGGCGGTCGGGGTCGCCGCGAGCGTCGGGCAGGAGAAGATCGACGCGGCGAAGAACCGCGTGCTGCCGGCGATCCGCGGCGCGCTCGCGAAGCTCCCGATCAAGGGCCGCATCACGCTGTCCGGATACGAAGGCTCCGAGCTGCTGGTGGCGCGGCTGCTGATCGAAAGCGGCGCCGACGTCCGCTACGTGGGCACCGCGTGCCCGGCCACGCCATGGAGCGCGAACGACCGCGCGTGGCTCGAGGCGAAAGGCGTGTTCGTGCAGTACCGCGCGTCGCTCGAGCAGGACCTGGCGGCGATGCGCGAGTGGCAGCCGGACCTGGCGATCGGCACGACGCCCGTCGTGCAGGCGGCCAAGGAGGCGACGATCCCCGCGCTGTATTTCACGAACCTCATTTCGGCGCGGCCGCTGATGGGACCCGCCGGCGCCGGCTCGCTCGCGCAGGTCGTGAACGCCGCGCTCGCGAACAAGCCGCGCTTCGCCGCGATGAAGGACTTCTTCGCCGGCGTGGGCGAAGGCCACGCCGCCGGCATCTGGGAAGACACGCCGCGCGACCGGCCCGAATTCCGCGAACAGTACAAGCGCCACATCATCAAGCTCGTGAAGAAGCGCAAGGCGGAGGAGATGGTGTGAGCCCGCGCGCTCACTTCGTTCGCTGCTCCCCGAGGGGGCGTGCAATGCCGTTCAAGCGGCCGGGCGGGCATTGAGATGCTCGTGCTGGATCACGACAGGGCAGGGGGATACTGGGGCGCCGTGTACGTGTTCACGGCGATCAAGGGCCTGCAGGTGGTCATCGACGGTCCCGTGGGCTGCGAGAACCTGCCCGTCACGTCGGTGCTGCACTACACGGACGCGCTGCCGCCGCACGAGCTGCCGATCGTCGTCACCGGGCTGTCCGAGGAGAACCTCGGCCGCGACGGCACCGAGGGCGCGATGAAGCGCGCGCACCAGGTGCTCGACCCGGACCTGCCCGCCGTTGTCGTCACCGGTTCGATCGCCGAGATGATCGGCGGCGGCGTCACGCCCGAAGGCACGAACATCCAGCGCTTCCTGCCGCGCACGATCGACGAGGACCAGTGGCAGTGCGCGAACCGCGCGATGTACTGGTTGTGGACCGAGTACGGCAGCAGGCGCGGCCCGGTGCCCGAGCGCTCGCTGCGACCCGCGGGGGCGAAGCCGCGCGTCAACATCATCGGGCCGACCTACGGGACGTTCAACGCGCCGTCCGACCTGCACGAGATCCGCCGGCTCGTCGAGGGCATCGGCGCCGACGTGAACATGGTGTTCCCGCTCGGCAGCCACATCGCCGACGTGCGCAGCCTCGCGGAGGCGGACGTCAACGTCTGCATGTACCGCGAGTTCGGGCGGATGCTGTGCGAGGCGCTCGACCGGCCGTACCTGCAGGCGCCGATCGGCCTGCACAGCACGACGCAGTTCCTGCGCTCGCTGGGTGGGCTGCTCGGCCTCGATCCGGAACCCTTCATCGAGCGGGAGAAGCACACGACGGTCAAGCCGATCTGGGACCTCTGGCGATCCGTCACGCAGGACTTCTTCGGCACGGCGAGCTTCGCCGTCGTCGCCGGCGAGACGTACGCGCGCGGCCTCAAGCACTTCCTCGAGGACGAGCTCGGCATGCCGTGCCAGTTCGCGGAGTCGCGCAGGCCCGGGACCAAGACGGACAACGACGCGATCCGCACGCTCGTGCGCGAGCGCCCGCCGCTCGTCATGTTCGGCAGCTACAACGAGCGGATGTACATGGCCGAATGCGGCGCGCGCGCGGCCTACATTCCCGCGTCGTTCCCCGGCGCGATCATCCGCCGCGCGACCGGCACGCCGTTCATGGGCTACGCCGGCGCGACGTACGTCGTGCAGGAATTCTGCAACGCGCTGTTCGACGCGCTGTTCCACATCCTGCCGCTGGCCGCCGATCTCGACCGCGTCGACGCGACGCCCGCGCGCGTGCACGCCGAACTGCCGTGGGACGACGCCGCGAAGGCGGCGTTCGACAGGATCCTGGACGCGCAGCCGGTGCTGGTCCGCATCTCGGCGGCGAAGCGGCTGCGCGACCGCGCCGAACGCGAAGCCCGCGCCGCCGGCGAGGCGCGCGTCACGGCGGCGCGCGTGGCGCACGCGGGCGGACGGCAGGCGGAAGGCCAGGCCGCATGAACCGACATCTCGAATTCGGCCGGGTCATCGGCCGGAGCAACGGTCGCGGCGCCGTACGGCCGCGGCAGTCCCTCGCCGCGCGGGAGCTGCGCGGTAACGGCCGCAAGGCCATGTGGAGGTAGCACCTATGGCTGAAAGACAAGGCTCGCTATCGGGCTTGACGGAAGGCGAAGCGAAGGAGTTTCACGGCGTGTTCATGACGAGCTTCATCATCTTCACGGTGATCGCGATCATCGCGCACATCCTCGCGTGGCAGTGGCGGCCCTGGCTGCCGGGCGCGAAGGGCTATTCGGCGCTGATGGACAGCGTGAACGTGGCCGTGTCCGGCATTCTGCCGTTCATCGGATAGGAGGAGACGACATGTGGCGCCTGTGGCTGTTGTTCGATCCGCGCAGAACGCTGATCGCGCTGTTCATCTTCCTGTTCGCATTGGCACTCGTCATCCACTTCATCCTGCTGTCGACGGACCGCTTCAACTGGCTCGACGGTCCCAAGGCGAAGGTGGCGGCGGTGCAGATGTCGCCGATGCCCGCGGCAACACCCGCGGCACCGAAGTAGGCGGCATGGCAGTGGCGCGGACGGGGCCGGGCGGCAGTTCCGGCCCCGCCCGCGGATTCACGCTCGGCGAGCGGGGGACCGCTCGCGTGGATCTGGCGGCGAGGAGCGTTCGATGGCGATGTTGAGCTTTGAGCGGAAGTACCGCGTGCGCGGCGGCACGCTGGTCGGCGGCGACCTGTTCGACTTCTGGGTGGGTCCGTTCTACTGCGGTTTCTTCGGCGTCACGACGATCTTCTTCACGATCGTCGGCGTGCTGCTGATCGCGTGGGGCGCCTCGCAGGGCCCGACGTGGAACCTGTGGCAGATCAGCATCGCGCCGCCCGATCTCAGGTACGGGCTCGCGTTCGCGCCGCTGATGGAAGGCGGGCTGTGGCAGCTCATCACGGTGTGCGCGCTAGGCGCTTTCGTGTCGTGGGCGCTGCGCGAGGTGGAGATCTGCCGCAAGCTCGGCATCGGCTACCACGTGCCGTTCGCGTTCTCGGTCGCGATCTTCGCGTACTTCGCGCTGGTGGTGATCCGGCCGGTGCTGCTCGGCGCGTGGGGCCACGGCTTCCCCTACGGGATCATGAGCCACCTCGACTGGGTGTCGAACACCGGCTACCAGTACCTGCATTTCCACTACAACCCAGCGCACATGATCGCCGTGAGCTTCTTCTTCACGACGGTGTTCGCGCTGGCCCTGCACGGCTCGCTGATCCTGTCGGCGACCAATCCGCAGAAGGGCGAGCCGGTGAAGACCGCCGAGCACGAGAACACGTTCTTCCGCGACACGATCGGCTACTCGATCGGGGCGCTCGGCATCCACCGGCTGGGGCTGTTCCTCGCGCTGTCCGCCGGCTTCTGGAGCGCCGTCTGCATCATCATCAGCGGACCGTTCTGGACGCGCGGCTGGCCCGAGTGGTGGAACTGGTGGCTGAACCTGCCCATCTGGTAATCGCAACGAGGGGATCGCCGTGGCCGAATATCAGAACATCTTCACCCGCGTGCAGGTGCACGCGCCCGCGTACGCCGGCGTCCCGACGCCGCAGCGCACGTTCATGCGGCAGGGCACGCCGTTTCACGTGCACCTGCTCGGCCGCTTCGGCGACGCGCAGGTCGGCCCGTTCTACCTGGGCTGGACCGGCATCGCGTCGCTGATCTGCGGCTTCATCGCGATCGAGATCATGGGGCTCAACATGCTGGCGTCGGTGAACTGGAATCCGATCCAGTTCGTCCGGCAGCTGCCGTGGCTGGCCTTGGAACCTCCCGCGCCCGCCAACGGCCTCCACATCCCTCGGCTGAACGAGGGAGGCTGGTGGCTGATGGCGGGCTTTTTTCTCACGACGTCGATCCTGCTGTGGTGGGTGCGCATGTACCGGCGCGCCCGCGCGCTCGGGATGGGCACGCACGTCGCGTGGGCGTTCGCGGCGGCGATCTGGCTGTACCTGGTCCTGGGCTTCATCCGGCCGCTGCTGATGGGGTCGTGGGGAGAGGCGGTGCCGTTCGGGATCTTCCCGCACCTCGACTGGACGGCGGCGTTCTCGATCCGCTACGGCAACCTGTTCTACAACCCGTTCCACATGCTGTCGATCGCGTTCCTGTACGGCGCGACGCTGCTGTTCGCGATGCACGGCGCAACGGTGCTCGCGGTGAGCCGCTTCGGCGGCGAGCGCGAGATCGAGCAGATCGTCGATCGCGGCACGGCGTCGGAGCGCGGCGCGCTGTTCTGGCGCTGGACGATGGGCTTCAACGCGACGATGGAGTCGATCCACCGCTGGGCGTGGTGGTTCGCCGTGCTGTGCCCGCTGACCGGCGGCATCGGCATCCTGCTGACCGGAACCGTCGTCGACAACTGGTACCTGTGGGCGGTCAAGCACGGCGTCGCGCCGACGTACCCGCAGGTGTTCCCGATGGTGGTCGATCCCGCCACGTTGCCCGGAGCGCCGCAATGATCGCATCGTCGCGTCTGTCGTTCGTGTGCGTCGCCGTCGCGTTCGGCGCGCTGGTTTCCGGCTGCGAGCGGCCGCCGGTGAATACCGTCCAGCACGGCTTCCGCGGCACCGGCATGGTCGAGGTCTACAACCCGCGCACGCTCGCGTCGCAGCAGGCGCGCAACGTCGTGCCGGCGCCGATCGCCGCGGTGCCGTCCGGCGAGGCCGGCGGCCCGCCGGCCGGGACGATCTTCAAGAACGTCAAGGTGCTGAACGATCTGAACGTCGCCGAGTTCACGCGGCTGATGACGGCGATGACCGCGTGGGTGGCGCCCGACCAGGGCTGCCCGTACTGCCACGCGGCGGGCGAGGACCTGTCGTCGGATGCGCTGTATACGAAGGTCGTGGCGAGGCGCATGCTTGAAATGACGCGGCACATCAACGCCGATGCGAAGAGCCACGTCGGCGCGACGGGCGTCACGTGCTTCACCTGCCATCGCGGGCAGCCGGTGCCGGCGTACGTGTGGTTCACGAACCCGGGCCCGGTGACGGCGCAGGGCCCGGCCGGCAATCGCGCCGGGCAGAACTTTCCGGCGCCGCAGGTCGGCCTGACGTCGCTGCCGTTCGATCCGTTCACGCCGTTCCTCGACCAGCGCAATCCGATCCGCGTCGTGTCGACGACCGCGCTGCCGGCCGGCAACCGCATGTCGATCAAGCAGACCGAGTGGACGTACGCGCTGATGGTGCACATGTCCGACGCGCTCGGCGTCAATTGCACGTACTGCCACAACTCGCGGTCGTTCGCCGCCTGGGACGGCAGCACGCCGCAGCGGGCGACGGCCTACTACGGCATCTATACGGTGCGCGAACTGAACGACAAATACCTCGATCCGCTGCGCACGACGCTGCCGGCGAACCGGCTGGGGCCGGAAGGCGATGCGCCCAAGGTCAATTGCACGACGTGCCACCAGGGCGCGTACAAGCCGCTCTACGGCGCACCGATGCTGAGGGACTATCCGGAGCTCGCACGGACCAAGGCGCCGCTGGCGGCGGCGCCGACGCCCGCGCCGGAAGTGACGGCGACGCTCGCGATCGTCTACTTCGCCGTCGCTTCGCCTGACGTCGCCGGCGAACTGCCGTCCGCGCTGGCGCCGATGGTCGCGCTGATGAAGGCCAACGCGAAAGCGCGGGCGACGATCTCCGGCTACCACTCGGCGACCGGCGATGCCGTCGCCAACCACGAGCTCGCGAAGACTCGCGCGATGAACGTGCAGGCGGTGTTGGTGGCCCAGGGAATTCCGGCGACGCGGCTGGTCATGGAAAAGCCCGTCGTCGAGCAGGCCAACGTCGCGGGCGAGGACCCGAAGGCCCGCCGCGTCGAAGTCAAGGTCGCGCCGTAACCCGCGGGTCGCGCGAACGCATTCCCAGCGACCACAGCGCGCTCGTCGGGATCGGCAGCACCATCATCCAGTGCTCGAGCACGCCGAGCGCGAGCAGCGTGCCGGCGAGCGCGAACGCGACGGTGTCGAAAGCCGGCGACGTCGCCGCCAGGGCTTCCAGCCAGGCCAGCGCGGATGCCGCGGTAGCGGCCGTCACGGTCACCGGAAACAGCAGGTTCATCGGCCGGCGCGCGAAATACGTCGCGAGGTACGCAAGGTGCGGCGGCAGCATCTCGGCGCCGACGTTGCGCACGCCGAGGAACAAATTGAGCTTGGCGGACAGCCGCAGCGCCCACAGGACAGCGAACGTGGCGGCGCCGACCGGGTTGGGCGCGCCCCACGTCAGGAGCAGCACGACGGCGCCCAGCGCCAGCAGCGCGAGCTCGTGCCAGAGGATCGTCGCGAACGCCTGGACGAAACGCCGGCCTTCGCGGCCGTCGGCGCTGCACGGAACGCGCCGCGGGCCGGTCACGTAGCCCAGCAGGAACGCGACCTCGACCCACGCCCAAACGGCGATCGCGCTCGCGAACGCGCCGTAGGCGGCGGCGACGGAGGCTTCGCCGCGCGTGGCGACGAGCCCGTAGAACGCGCATGGCAGCAGCGCCGTGGCGCCGGCCAGCGTGTAGCGGTGCGTGCGCCGCGGCAGGCCGTCGAGATAGAGGATGACGCCGGTGCTCGCCCACCACACGAGGACGGCGAACAGCGCCGGCAGGACGATCGTCGACACGAGGCGCGGCCGGCGCTACCAGGTCGGCGCGAGCCGCACGTCCTGCGGCAGCGTGTTCGGCTTCGCCGGCAGCAGGAACAGCCGGACGAACGCCGCCGCGCCCGCCAGGCCGAGCCCGACCCTGCGCAGTCCGCCGACCACGCCGCCGCGCTCGCGCGCGGCCGCGCTGGCGACGCCGATGCGGCGCAACCGTTCGAGTCCCGCGTGGAAACGCGGGTCGTCGAGGTCGATCGTCAACGGAAACACCTGCCGCGAGATTTCCGACGTGATGCGGAACACCGTGAAGTCGTAGTCGGTCGGGTCGAGCCCGAGCGCGCGGTGGAAGGCCGGCCGCGAATGATCGCGCACGTACATCGTCGCGAACACGGCGAGCACGAAGAAGCGGATCCACAGCCTGTTGGCGCCCGCGGTCAGGCGCGGGTCGGCGCGCATCAGTAGCGCGAACGCCTCGCCGTGGCGGAATTCGTCGTTGCACCACTGCTCGAACCAGCGGAAGATCGGGTGGAACCGCAGCTCCGGGTGCCGCTCGGTCTGCCGGAAGATCGTGATGTAGCGCGCGTAGCCGATCTTCTCCGACAGGTAGGTCGCGTAGAAAATGAACTTCGGGCGGAAGAACGTGTACTTCTTCGCGCGCGTCAGGAAGCCCAGGTCGACGCCGATGCCGAAGTCCTTCAGCCACTGGTTGATGAACCCGGCGTGCCGCGCCTCGTCGCGCGTCATGTAGCCGAACAGCCGGTGCATGTCGGGGTTGCGGACGCGCTTCTTGATCTCCGCGTAGAGCACGCAGCCGGAGAACTCGGCGGTGACCGAGCTGATCAGGAAGTCGCAGAACTCGCGGTACAGGTCCTCGGGCAACTGCGAGTAGTCGCCGCGCATGTCGGCGGGGCGCTCGAAGTGGCCGCGGTTGACGTCGCGCTCGAACTCGGCCAGCAGCGCGTCGAACTGCGCGCGCACCGGCGTCACGTCGATGCCGTCGAGCGCGTCGTAGTCGGTCGTGTAGAAACGCGGCGACAGCACGGTTTCGGTGAGCGCCTGCTGCGTGGCAACGTTGGGGGTCCGTTCGGCGGTCGTGTCGGTCATCGCGGTCTCCTGCGCGCGGGCCGGTGCGCCGGCCCGGGCGAAAAGCTGACTTCGTAGAGAAGCGTCAGTTCGAAGCGGCTCGTTGCGCGCGTCCACCAGCGCGCGAGCCAGCCGGCGTGGCGCACGGTGGCGATGCGGCGACAGACGATGCGCTCGCCGTAGCCGACGTTGGCCGGCGCGTCGTGCACGAGCACTTCGTCGCCGGGGCCGACCGTCGGGTCGTCCAGCTCGACGTGCGCGTGCAGCGACTCCCATGTGTGCGCGACGTCGACGGTGCAGGGCACGTCGACCGAGCGGCGGGCGAGCTCCATCATTGCGGCAGCGTCATCAGTCGCGCGAACACGGCCGCGTTGGTCGGCCCGAACGACTCGAGGTCGACGCGCCGTTGCGTAGCCGGATCCTCGAGCGTGAGCCGGCCGTCGGCACGCCCGACCAGCCGGAACGGCGTGTCGGCGCCGGCGCCCTGGCGCTTGCGCTCGCGCGCCAGGCCGCGCAGCGTGCTGCGCAGGAAACCGTTGGTGCCGGGCGCCACCGTGTCGACGACGCGGTCGGCCGCGCCGTCGAGGATCGCCACGCCGCCGTCGGCGCGGTCGGCGAAGCGGAACTCCCGGACCGACACGGCCGCAGCGTCCGGATCGTGCGAGACGCCGATGCCGGTCAGCCGCACCAGCGCTACGGCCAGCAGTGCCGCGAGCACCAGCGCGGCCGCACCGACCAGCGGAGCGCGCGGAAATGCCATTTCGGCGTGTTCGCTCATTGCGGCCTCAGTGCGTTGCCGGGACCAGCGGGCCGCGGTCGGGGATCGTTCCCGCGACGGCTTCCGGCGCGGCCCGGCCGGTCCCGCCGGCGGACTCCGCCAGCGCGCGCGACAGGACGGATGCGACGCCTTCCGCGTCGTCGACGGCGCGCAGCATCGGCTGCGGATGCGCGACGCGCCACGGACGCACGTGCGGCCACAGGTGCAGCCACGCGAGCCGGTCGCCGGCGCGCAGCGCCAGCGGCAGGTCGCCCGAGCCGTCGGCGTAGCGGCGGCAGCCCGCCGACTCGACGATGCGGAACGGGATGTTGATCGTGATCGCCAGCACGATGCCGATGCGCATGACCACGCGCCGGTCGGTGATCGCGTAGATCGTCGTGCGAGCGGTCAGCACGGCGATCAGCGCGACCAGGCCGAGCGCCGCCAGCGCGAGCGGCGCAAGCCACAGCGCAGACACGGCCGCCTGCGCGAGCGACGCGCCGTCGGCCGCCGCGAACGCGCCGCGCAGCAGCAGGATCGCGCCGAAGTAGAACGCGAGCTTGCGTCCGTGGAACGCGTGGACGAACAGCGGCTGCCAGCGCGGCGCGCCCTGCCAGAGCACGCGCTCGCCGGCGGGCAGCGGCTCCGCCAATCCGCGAATGAGTTCGGACATCGCCGGCTACACCAGGGGTTCGCGCCGGTCGGGCGTCGCGTACAGCGTGCCGCCGCCGAAATAGCCGGTGATCCGGTCCTCCTCGCGCAGCGTCACCGTATCCGGATTCGCGTGCGGCGGCACGTGCGCGAACTGCGCGCCGGTGATTGCCCGGACGTTGACGACGCCGCGCTGCGCGTCGAGCTTCGAGAAGTTGACCGGCAGCAGCACGCGGCGCGGTCCGCCCTGCGCGGCGACCTCGACTTCGAAGTAGCGGAAGATCGTCTCCGAGCGGTCGACCCAGACGTCGCGCACGACCCCTCCGGCCTCGCCGTCGGCGCCGACCACCGTCATGCCGCGCGGATCCGGGTCGTTGGCGTCGACGCCGAAGCCCGGCGCCGCGCGCAGCGGCACGATTCTCGGCGCGCCTTCGAACGTCAGGTCGGGAACGTCGGCGCGCTGCGCGTGGGACGCGGGACCGACGCCGTCGCGCATCGGATCGCCGGTCGGCTCGAGCGGCGCGCCCAGCCAGGCGCCCGTCGGCTGCGCGGCGACGGCGCGCCTGTCGGGGCCGCCGCCGGCGACCATGCCGCGCGACAGCAGGCGCGACTTCGGCGGCGGCGGTGCCGGCCAGCCCTTGACGTCGATCGCGCCGGAGCGGTCGGACTCCAGAGGATAGCCTTCGCGCTTGTCCTCGCGCCGCAGGTAGTAGACGAGGCCCGCGAAGAAGATCCAGAACGCGTACAGCGCGAGCTGCGCGACGTCGATGTATTGGGTGATGGCGCCGGTGGGCATGGGATCCTCCGTTAGACGTAAGGCGAGCTGGGCGACCCGGTGAGGCCGAAACTGGACTGCGTGCGCACGCGCGGCGCGGCGCGGACCAGCGGCCCGAGCGCGACGAGCGTGGCGAACAACAGGGCGATCTCGATGTGATAGACGACGCTGTAGCCGGTGGCGGCGTTGTCGAGCGCTTCGCCGAGTGCGCCCGCACTTGCGAGCGCCGCGACGCCGTCGCGGATGAAGCCGGAAAGGCCGATCGCGACACCCGCCGCGGTCGCCTGCACGGCGCCCCACGCGCCCATCGCGAGGCCGATCTGGTCGCCGTCGGCGGCGGCCATCGTCGCGGTCAGCGTGCCGTGCGCGAACAGACCGCCGCCGAAGCCGATCAGCATCACGCCCGCGCCGAACAGCAGCGTCGACGCGAGCGGTGCCGCGAACACCACCGCCGAGAACGCGCAGATCCCGGCGACGGCGCCGAACGCCGACATCCGGAACGGATCGGCGCCGCGCGCCAGCCTGCGCGCCGCAAGCCCGAAGCCCGCGAGTCCGCCGAGTGCCAGCACGGCCGTCATCAGCGTGGTGTCGCCGACCGAAAGACGCAGCACCTGTCCGCCGTACGGTTCGAGCAGGATGTCCTGCATCGAGAAGGCAGCCGTGCCAAGCCCGACCGCGGTCAGCCGCCGCATCGCCAGCGGATCGCGCCGGTACGCGTGCCATGCCTCGCGGAACGACGGCTGCGGCGCGGCCTTCGACGTGCGGCCCGGATCGCGCGCCTCCTGCTTCCACAGCGCGATCACGTTGAGCACCATCGTGATGAGCGCCGCGCTCTGCACGACCTGGATCAGCCGGACCGCGCTGAAGTTCGCCAGCGCCGCGCCGAACAGCAGCGCGGCCACGAGCATGCCGGCGAGCAGCATCACGTACAGCAGGCCGACGACCCGCGGCAGCGAATGCGCCGGCGCCAGGTCGGCGGCGAGCGCGAGGCCCACCGTCTGCGTCGTGTGCAGGCCCGCGCCGACAAGCAGGAACGCGAGCGCCGCGCCGACCTGGCCGACCAGCACCGGCCCGTGCGTGTCGCCGGACAGCACCAGCAGCGCGAACGGCATGATCGCGAAACCGCCGAACTGCAGCAGCGTGCCGAACCAGATGTACGGAACCCGCCGCCAGCCGAGCAGCGACCGGTGCGTGTCCGACCGGAAGCCGATGAGCGCGCGCAGCGGCGCGAACAGCAGCGGCAGCGACACCATGAACGCGACGAGCCAGCTCGGCACGTTGAGCTCGACGATCATCACGCGGTTGAGCGTGCCGATCAGCATGACGGCCGCCATTCCGACCGACACCTGGAACAGCGACAGCCGCAGCAGCCGCGACAGCGGCAGCTCCGGTGTCGCGGCGTCGGCGAACGGCAGGAACCGCGTGCCGATGCGCGTCCAGCCCTGCGCCAGCAGCGCGTTCACGCGCTTCATGCGCGCGCGAGCTCCATCGCCTGCGACGTGTAGAACCCGGACACGACGCGCTCGGTGCGGCCGACGGCGAACGCGTGCAGGCCCCCGTGCGCGCGGATCCGGCGCTTGAGATCGTGCACGGCGACCGGCTCGATCGCCGGCGCGCGGCTGCCGTGCGGGAACACGCGTCCCACCGCGTGCATCACCGACAAGAGCGGCGTGCGCGGCGCGAACGTGAACAGCAGCGAAGCGCCGGCGCGCTGCGCGAAGCCGGCGAGCACCGGGACCACGTCCGAGGTCCGGTAATGGATGAGCGAATCCATGGCGACGATGTGGTCGAAGCGGCCGAGCGCCTCGTCGAACATGTCGCCGACGTGGAACTCGACGCTGCCGCGCCCGATCTGCTGCGGCGTGCGCTCGCGCGCGAGCGCGACGAGGCGCGGCGACAGGTCGATCGCGACGACTTGCGCGCCGCGGCGCGCCGCCTCCACGGCGAAGGCGCCGGTGCCGCAGCCGGCGTCGAGCACGCGGAGACCGGCGAGGTCGGACGGCAGCCACGACAGCAGCGTCTGGCGCATCCGGTCGCGTCCGGCGCGAACGGTGGCGCGAATGCGGCCGACCGGCGCGTCGGACGTCAGCCGCGACCACGCGTCGACGGCGGTCCGGTCGAAGTACGTCTCGATCTGGCCGCGGCGGGAGAGGTAGGTGGCGGTAGGCATCAGTCGAATCCCAGCAGGTCGAAAATGTCGCGGTCCTTCAGCGATTCGGCGACCATCGGCTCGGTTCCCGCCCACAATTTGGCGGCGAGCCGCAGGTATTCCTGCTGGACGGCGTCCAGTTCCGGCGTCGACTCCATCTCGAACAGCGTCGACTTCATGAGCCGGCTCTTGCGGAACACGTCGAGGTCGGCGAACTGCGCCATCGTCTGCAGTCCCACGCGGTCGTTGAACTTCTGGATCTGGTCGGTTTCCGAGCTGCGATTGGCGATGACGCCGCCCAGCCGCACGTTGTAGTTCTTCGACTTCGCCTGGATCGCCGCGACGATCCGGTTCATCGCGAAGATCGAGTCGAAGTCGTTCGCGGTGACGATCAGCGCGCGGTCGGCGTGCTGCAGCGGCGCGGCGAACCCGCCGCAGACGACGTCGCCCAGCACGTCGAAGATCACGACGTCGGTGTCCTCGAGCAGATGGTGTTCCTTCAGGAGCTTCACCGTCTGGCCGACCACGTAGCCGCCGCAGCCGGTGCCGGCCGGCGGCCCGCCGGCCTCCACGCACATCACGCCGTTGTAGCCTTCGTAGACGAAGTCCTCGACGCGCAGCTCCTCGGTGTGGAAGTCGACCGTCTCCAGGACGTCGATCACCGTCGGCACCAGGCGCTTGGTCAGCGTGAACGTCGAGTCGTGCTTCGGATCGCAGCCGATCTGCAGCACGCGCTTGCCGAGCTTGGAGAAGGCGACCGACAGGTTCGACGACGTCGTGCTCTTGCCGATGCCCCCTTTGCCGTAGACGGCGAACACCTTCGCGTTGCCGATCTTCGTCGCGGGGTCGAGATGGACCTGCACGCTGCCTTCGCCGTCGGGGCGCTTGCGCGCGATCTTCATTTCGGACAGCGGTACCGTGGCAACTTCACTCATGCGGCGAGTCTCCCGTCGACGACGCCTTCGAGCCGATCCTCGAGCTCTTCCCCTGCGCGGCGCAGCGCTTCGAGCATCGCGGGGTCCGGCGTCCAGAAATTGCGCTCGTGAGCCTCGAGCAGGCGGTTGGCGACCTTCGCCGATGCGGTGGGATTCAGCGTCGCCATGCGCTCGCGCATCGCGGGGTCCAGCACGAACGTCTGCGTGAGCTGCGCGTAGACCCAAGGCGCGACCTGGCCGGTGGTCGCCGACCAGCCGACGGTGTTGCGGATGTGCTCCTCGATCTGGCGCACGCCCTCGTAGCCGTGCGCGAGCATGCCTTCGTACCACTTCGGGTTCAGCATGCGCGTGCGCGTCTCCAGCGCCACCTGCTCGGCCAGCGTGCGCACGACGCCGTCGCTGCGCGTCTGGTCGCCGATGTAGACGGCGGCGTCCTCGCCGTGGCGCTCGCGGCGCACCGCGCGCGAGATGCCGCCGAGCGTGTCGAAGTAGTGGTCGACGGTGGTGACGCCCAGCTCGACCGAATCGAGGTTCTGGTACGCGAGTTCGACGCGCGCGAGCACGCTCTTCAGCAGCGCCGCCTGCGCGACGGGCCGGCCCGAGACGCCGTAGGCGAAGCCCTTGCGCCGCGTGTACGTCTCGGCGAGCTCGTCCTCGTCGTCCCAGCCGCTGTTCTCGATCAGGTGGTTGACGTTCGACCCGTACGCGCCGTCGGCATTGCCGAACACGCGCAGCGCCGCGGTCTCGAGGTCGCCCCCATGCTCGTGCACGTAGGCGAGCGCGTGCTTGCGGATGAAGTTGCGGTCAGGCGGCTCGTCGGCGGAGGCGGCGAGGAACGCCGATTCCGCGAGCAGCTTGATCTGCAGCGGCAGCAGGTCGCGGAAGATTCCCGACAGCGTCATCATCACGTCGACGCGCGGCCGTTGAAGCTCGGCGAGCGGAACCAGTTCCGCGCCGGCCAGGCGGCCGTACGTGTCGAAGCGCGGGCGCGCGCCCATCAGCGCGAGCGCCTGCGCGATCGGGCCGCCTTCGGACTTCAGGTTGTCCGTCCCCCACAGCACCAGCGCGATCGACTCGGGGAACGGCTTTCCTTCGCCGACGTGGCGGGCGAGCAGCCGCTCGGCCTGGCGCGCGCCGTCGGCCAACGCGTGCGCGCTGGGCAGGCGGAACGGGTCGAAGCCGTGCAGGTTGCGGCCGGTCGGCAGGATCGCCGGCGTCCGCAGCACGTCGCCGCCGGTCACCGGCGCGATGAAGCCGCCGTCGAGCGCGTGCAGCAGCGCGGACAGCTCGGCGTCGCGGGCGAGCAGGGCGTCGCTGGCCGCGAGCTCGACGAGCTTCGCGCCGGACGGGCTGTCCGCGGCCAGGCCGTGGCGTTCGAGCACGGCCTGCGGCGAGTCGCCGGCGACCACGGCTGCGATCGCGTCGCGCGACGGCGCATCCTCGCCGGCCGCCTCCGCCATCGCGACCAGCATGTCGACGCGCTCGTCGGCCGTCGGCGGCTTGCCGACGACGTGCAGGCCGTGCGGGATCAGCGTCTGCTCGAGCTCGAAAACCGCATCGGCAACGCGCGCGATCGCCGGCTCGGCCGCGTCGCTCCACTGAGGCTGGGCGGCGGCCAGGTCGAGCGCGGCTGCCTGCGCCTGGATCAGCGATGCCAGCGACGCACGCTCGGTCGCGTCCTCGGGCGGCAGCCCGCGCCAGCGCACCAGCGATTCCCGCAGGTCGACCAGGCCGCGGTAGAGGCCCGCGTGCGCGATCGGAGGCGTGAGATAACTGACCAGCGTCGCGGCCGCACGGCGCTTCGCGATCAGGCCCTCCGACGGATTGTTGGCCGCGTACAGGTAGATGTTCGGCAGGTCGCCGATCAGCCGGTCCGGCCAGCAAGCTGCGGACATTCCCGCCTGCTTGCCCGGCAGGAACTCGAGCGATCCGTGCGTGCCGAAGTGCAGGACCGCCTGCGCGCCGAAGTCCTCGCGCAGGTAGCGGTAGAACGCCGAGAACGCGTGCGTCGGTGCGAACCCCTTCTCGAACAGCAGCCGCATCGGGTCGCCTTCGTAGCCGGGGCTCGGCTGGACGCCGACGAACACGTTGCCGAAGCGCTCGCCGAGCACGAACAGCGACGCGCCGTCGCTTTGCTGGCGGCCGGGCGCCGGACCCCACTGCGCTTCGATCTCGGCGAGATGCGTCTCGCGCCGCACGTGTTCGTCGACCGGGATGCGCGCATGCACGTTGGCCGTCGCGCCGAACCTCGCCGCGTTGCCCGCCACGATGCGCTCGCGCAGGTCGTCCACGGTTGCGGGAACCTCGACGTCGTAGCCGCCGGCGCGCATCGCGTGCAGCGTCCGGTACAGCGACGCGAACACGTCGAGGTACGCCGCGGTCCCGGTGTTGCCTGCGTTCGGCGGAAAGTTGAAGAGCACGATCGCGACCCTGCGCGCGGAGCGCGCGGACTTGCGCAGCGCGATCAGCCTGTCGACGCGCGCGGCCAGCATCGCCGCGCGCTCCGGATGCGACTGCATGTCGCGCGCCGCCTCCCCCGCCGCCCGTTCCGAGCGACCGCCGAACACGAGCGAACCGGTCGCGCCGTCGAGTTCGGGGATCGCAACCATCATCGTGGCCTCGACGGGCAGCAGGCCGCGCTCGCCGCGCTCCCACTGCTCGAGGGTCTGGAACTCGACAGGCGTCGCGGCGAGGTAGGGGACGTCGAGCCGGCCGAGCACCTGTGCGGCGGCATCGGCGTCGTTGTACGCGGGCCCGCCGACCAGCGAGAAGCCGGTCAGCGACACGAGTGCGTCAATGGTGGCGCGGCCGTCGCGCATGAAGAACCGTTCGATGGCGGGCCGCGCATCGAGCCCGGTGGCGAACGCCGGCACGACCGCGTATCCGCGCGCTTCGAGCGCCGCGATGACGCCGTCGTAATGGGCGGTGTTGCCGGCGAGCAGGTACGAGCGCATCAGCAGCAGGCCGACGGTCCCGCGCGAGCCGCCTCGCGGCAGCGCGTCGGCGCAGGCGGCGAAGCGGGAGCGCAGGCGAGGGTGATAGACGCCGACGTCCGGATAGTCGACGGGCGGGGCCGCCTTGAGCGTGCCGCGCAACGACGCGCGCGGTCCGCCCGCATAGCGGTCGACCAGGTATTCGACCATGCGCGCGACGTTCGCCTCCGAGCCGGCGAGCCAGTACTGCAGCGTGAGGAAGTACGCGCGCACGTCCTGCGCGGTGCCGGGCACGAAGCGCAGGATCTGCGGAATCCGCCGCAGCATCGACATCTGCGAAGCGCCCGCCGTCGTGCGCGCGTCCTGCTTGCCGCGCAGCTTCCTGAGGAACGCGAGCGGCCCTCCGCCGGTGCCGTCCATCCGGAACTTGCCCATCCGCGTCAGGCGCATCACTTCGGACGCCGACATCGCGCAGACCATCGCGTCGCACGCGTCGCGCCGCGCCGCGAGCGCGGGCAGCACGGGCTGGAAGTGATCCTCCATGAACAGCATCGTAGCGATGACGATGTCGCCGCGTCCGATGTCGGCGATGCAGCGGTCGAGCGCGCCGGCGTCGTGGCCCCATTCCGCCGCCGCGTGCACCGACAGCGCGAGTCCCGGAAGCCTGCCCGCGAGCGTCGCGTGCGCGCGCCGCGCCGCGCTCGCGATGTGGCTGTCCATCGTGACGAGCACGACGCGAACGGGGATCGCGTCAGCGGCCGAAGTGGGCTTTGGCATCGTAGAGGGTCTCGACGGTGATGGTGGCGACGCCGCTGTCCTGCGCGAAGCGCTCCGTGTTGCGCTTCGCCTTGCCGCGGACGAAGAACGGGATCTTCGAGAGCTCGCGCTCGGCGTCCGGCGCCCACGCGATCGGCGACGCGATCGGCTGCGCAGGTGCCTCGGGCGCCGCGGCCGACGCCGGCGCGGTCCGGCCCAGATGCGACGGCGCCGCGCCGTCGTGGAACTCGAAGTCGCCGCGGAACATGGTGATCAGGTGCTCCTCGAGCCCCATCATCAGCGGATGCACCCACGTGTCGAACAGCACGTTGGCGCCCTCGAAGCCCATCTGCGGCGAGTACCGCGCCGGGAAGTCCTGCACGTGCACGGGCGCGGAAATCACCGCGCACGGAATCGACAGTCGCTTGGCGATGTGGCGCTCCATCTGCGTGCCGAGCACCAGTTCCGGCTGCAGCTCCGCGATGCGGGCCTCGACCTCGAGGTAGTCGTCGGTGATCAGCGGCTCGACGCCGTACAGCCTGGCGGCGTCGCGGATTTCGCGCGCGAACTCGCGGCCGTACGTGCCGAGGCCGACGACCGTGAAGCCCAGCTCGCGCGCCGCGATGCGCGCGGCCGCGACCGCGTGCGTCGCGTCGCCGAACACGAACACGCGCTTCCCGGTGAGGTAGGTCGAGTCGACCGACTTCGAGTACCACGGTTGGCGCGACCGCTCGTCGGCGAGTACGGGTGCCGCGTCGACGCCGGCCAGCGCCGCCACTTCGGCGACGAACTCACGCGTCGCACCCACGCCGATCGGTACGGTCTTCGTCGCCGGCATGCCGAACGTGCGCGCCAGCCATTGCGCAGCCGTGCCCGCGACTTCCGGATAGAGGACGACGTTGAAGTCGGCGTCCGGCAGCCGCGCCAGGTCCGCCGGCGTCGCGCCGAGCGGCGCGGTCACGTGCACGTCCACGCCCAGTCGCGCCAGCAGTCCCGCGACCTCCGCGACGTCGTCGCGATGCCGGAAGCCGAGCGCGGTGGGCCCGAGCAGGTTGCAACGCGGCGGGCGAGTCGCCGGTCGCGGCGCGCGCGGCGTCCCCGGCGGCGGCGCCGACGGTGCGCACAACGCGCGCACCAGCTGATAGAAAGTCTCGGCCGCGCCCCAGTTCTCCTTGCGCTGGTACGCGGGAAGTTCGAGCGGCACGACGGGGATCGGCAATTCGAGCGCGCGCGCGAGCCCGCCGGGATCGTCCTGGATCAGCTCGGCCGTGCACGACGCGCCGACGAGCATCGCGGCGGGGGAGAAGCGCGCGTACGCGCCGCGCACGGCGGACTTGAACAGCTCCGCGGTGTCGCCGCCCAGGTCGCGCGCCTGGAACGTCGTGTACGTGACCGGCGGCCGGCGGTCGCGCCGCTCGATCATCGTGAACAGCAGGTCCGCGTACGTGTCGCCCTGCGGCGCGTGCAGCACGTAGTGGACGTCCTGCATCGCGGTCGCCACGCGCATCGCACCGACGTGCGGCGGGCCTTCGTAGGTCCACACGGTGAGTTGCATCGGCGCTCCGCCTAGGCCACCAGGCGCGCACGCCGGTCGAGCGGGCGCGCGAAGAGTTCGGCGAGATCGGGGGCCTGCTCGTAGCCGTGGATCGGCGTGAACACGAGCTCGATCGACCACTTGGTCGTCATGCCGTCGGCCTCCAGCGGGTTGGCGAGCCCGAGCCCGCACACGACGAGGTCGGGCCGCGCCGCCCGGCAGCGGTCGAGCTGGCGCTCCACGTCCTGCCCTTCGCTGAGGGCGGTGCCGGCCGGCAGCAATGCCAGCTCGGCGGCGAGGTGCGCGCGATGCAGGTAAGGCGTGCCGACCTCGACCAGCCGCATGCCGAGCTCGCGCGCCAGGAACCGCGCGAGCGGCACTTCGAGCTGCGAATCCGGGAACAGGAACACCGTGCGGCCACCGAGCGAATCGCGATGGCGCACGAGCGCGCGCCGCGCGCGTTCGGCGCGGGCGGACGTGACGGCGGCAAAGCGCGCGTCCGTGACGCCGAACGCATCGGCGGCGGCGCGCAGCCACGCGGTCGTCCCTTCGACGCCGAGCGGAAACGGCGCCGGCAGGCGCTGCGCGCCGCGTGCCTCGAGCGCGCGCGCCGTGTCGGCAAGGAACGGCTGCGCGAGGAGGAATCGCGTGCCGGGCCCCGCGGCCGGCATCGCGTCCGCGCGCCGGGCCGGCAGGAAGCGGACGTCGGCGATGCCCATCTCCGCGAACATCCGCGCGAACTGGTCCTCGACGACGTCGGCCAGCGTGCCGACGACCAGCAGCGATGGCGGCGCGTCCGGCGACGAGGTCGCCAGTTCCGGAACGAGGCTGGCCAGGCACGCGTCCTCGCCCTGCGTGAACGTCGTCTCGATGCCGCTGCCCGAGTAGTTGAGCACCCGCACGCGCGGCGACAGCGACCGCGACAGGCGCGCGGCAGCGCGCGACAGGTCGAGCTTGATCACCTCCGACGGACACGATCCGACGAGGAACAGCAGCTTGATGTCGGGCCGGCGCTCGACGAGCCGCGCGACGACGCGATCGAGCTCGTCGTTGGCGTCGGCGAGTCCCGCGAGGTCGCGCTCGTCGATGATCGCCGTCGCGAACCGCGGCTCGGCAAAGATCATCACGCCGGCCGCGGACTGGATCAGGTGCGCGCACGTGCGCGAGCCGACGACCAGGAAGAACGCGTCCTGGATTTTCCGGTGCAGCCAGATGATGCCGGTCAACCCGCAGAACACCTCGCGCTGGCCGCGTTCGCGCAGCACCGGCGCGTCCGCGCAGCCGTCGCGCGCGGCGATCTCGATGGGCGTGACCCGGGTCATTCGCCGCCCGCCAGCAGCGCCGCCGGCCGTGTGTCGAGCCGCGCGGCGCGCAGCTTCAACACGAACTGCGTCGCGTTGATCACGTACGACGCGTACGCGGCGAGTGCGACGTACATCTGCTCGCGCGGGCTGCCGACGTCGAACGCGACGGCGACGACGTACGCGGTGTGCAGCGCCAGCACCAGCATGCTGACCACGTCCTCCCAGAAGAACGGCCGCGCGAACAGGTACTGTCCGAACACGTCCTTCTCCCAGATCGAGCCCGTGACCATGATCGTGTACAGCACCAGCGTCTTGGCCACGACCGACGCGGTCGCTGCGGCGAGCCCGTCGCCCGTCGTGAGGTAGCGGAGCACGAGGGCGAGGCTCGCGGCGAACACGACGAACTGCAGCGGCGCCAGCACGCCCTGGACCAGCGTCCAGCGCGACGCGTCGCGCCGCGCGCGCTCCGCCACCGTGTAGAGCGGCGGTCGGCGGTTGCCTTCGGGCCTGCGCGATCCCACTGCGGACTCCTCCTGAGCGCCGCCGACGTCGTCTCGTCTTGCCGCCGGGCGGTCGGGTGCTGGCTTGGGCGCCATCGTTCACCACATTCCGCCGTGTGTCAACATAAATGGACGTAAACAAACCTTGACAAGTTGCCGTCAAAGGAATCGAATGGCGGCAGCATGTCGGCGCTTTGTACAACTGGCGCGGTCGAGGACCTGCGAGGAAGATCGGGCGCAGGCGCAGGAACGGGTCGAACCCGCAGATGCATGCGGCCGGGAGGGTGTCCCGGCGAGGGGGAACGGATGGATCGGATGTCGCCGCAGACGGCCGCCGAGGCTGCTCCACACGATGCCGGAGAGCGGTCCGACGCTCTCCGACGATCGCGGGGCGCCCGCCCCGGCCACGCCGGGATCCCGGTCGCAGCGGCGCCCGGCCTGGCCCGCGCGGTCGAGGACGAGATCGTGCCGCGGCTGGTGCGGGAGTTGCGTGGCGATACCGAGGCGCGGCATCCGGCGCCCACGCCGACGTCCGTGCCGGACGCCGACGTCGAGGCCTTCGTTGCGCTTGCGCTGGATCGCGACGCCGAGTCCGCAAGCGCGTTCGTCGTTCGCCTGCGGGCGCGCGGCGTGTCGCTGGCGGCCATCTACCTCGAGCTGCTGCAGCCGGCGGCCCGGCGCGTCGGCGAACTGTGGGTGGCGGACCTGCGCGACTTTTCGGACGTCACCGTGGCCGTCGGCCGCATGCAGCAGGTGCTGCGGGGCATCAGTGACGAATTCCGCGGTGAGCTAGAATGCGCCCCGTCCGGCCGTCGTCTGCTGCTCGCGCCCGCGTTGGGCGAACAGCATTCGTTCGGCCTTTTCATTGTCGCGGACTTCTTCGCGCGCGCCGGATGGGAAGTCTGGGGCGGGCCTGCGGAGCCGGACTATGTAATGCTGCGGCAGGTGCGCGACGTGTGGTTCGACGTCGTCGGCCTGTCGCTGGGCTGCGGGCAGCGGATCGACCGCCTGGCCGAGGAGATCAAGGCGCTGCGCGCCGCATCGCGCAACCCCGCGGTCGGCGTGCTGGTCGGCGGGCCTGCGTTCTGCGGGCGACCCGAGCTTGCGGTGGTGGTCGGGGCGGACGGGACGGCCGCCGATGGCCGCGAGGCCGTCGCGGTGGCGGAAGCATGGCTGGCGGAGGCAGCGCGCCGCGGATGACGCGGCGCCGATCTTCGCGGAAGACGATGCCGATAGTGCAATTCAAGACGAAAGTGCGGCAATGGCGGCGAGTGGCGATTCGCGCATGAAGGGGTTCGAGACACCGAGCCGGTCGGTCGGCGCGCTCGACGCCGAAGCCGCCGCGACCGTGATCGCGGCGTCTTCGGACATCGCGCTGATCGTCGATCGCGAAGGCGTGATCCGCGACGTCGCGTTCGGCAGCGACGAGCTGTCGCGCGAGGACTACGGCAAGTGGCTGGGGCAGCGCTGGGCGGACACGGTCACCGCGGAGAGCCGCCCCAAGGTCGAGGCGCTGCTGCGCGACGCCGCGGGCAACGCCCCGCCGCGCTGGCGCCAGGTGAACCATCCGTCCCAACGCGGCGCCGACGTCCCGGTCGTCTACTCGGCAGTGCCGATCGGCAAGGAAGGGCGCGTCGTCGCGATGGGGCGCGACCTGCGTTCGGTCGCCGCGCTGCAGCAGCGGCTGGTCGAGGCGCAGCAGTCGATGGAACGCGACTACTGGCGGCTGCGCCACGTCGAGACGCGCTATCGGCTGCTGTTCCAGATGGCGACCGAGGCCGTGCTGATCGTCGATGCCACGACGCAGAAGGTGGCCGAGGCCAATCCGGCCGCCGGCGCGCTGCTCGGCGCCGCCGAGCGCCGTCCGGTCGGCCGGCCGTTCCTCGAGCTGTTCGATCCGGACAGCGCGCCCGCGCTCGAAGCGATGCTGTCGGGCGTGCGCGTCGCCGGCCGCGCCGACGACGTGAAGGCGCGGCTCGCCGACGGCGCCAAATCCTTCCTCGTTTCGGCGTCGCTGTTCCGCCACGAGGCCGCATCGCTGTTCCTCGTGCGCCTGATGCCGGCCGCCGCGGAGACGGGCAGCGGGGCGCCCGCGGCGTCGCGGCAGATGCTCCTCGCGCAGGCCGCCGACAACGGTCCGGACGCGCAGGTGGTCACCGCCGCCGATGGCCGCATTCTCGCGGCCAATCCCGCGTTCGTCGAGCTGGCGCAGCTCGCGTCCGAGGAGCAGGCGCGCGGCGAATCGCTCGAGCGCTGGCTCGGCCGGCCGGGCGTGGACTTCAACGTGATGGTCGCCAACCTGCGTCAGCACGGCGCCGTGCGGTTGTTCGCGACCACGCTGCGCGGCGAGCAGGGCACCGCCGCCGACGTCGAGATCTCCGCGGTGTCGGTGCCGACGTCCGATCCGCCGTGCATCGGCTTCACGATCCGCAACGTCGGCCGCCGATTGCCTGCCGACGCGCGCGCCGGCCGCGAGTTGCCGCGTTCGGTCGAGCAGCTGACCGAGCTCGTCGGACGCGTGCCGCTGAAGGAACTGGTGCGCGAAGCGACCGACCTGATCGAGCGACTGTGCATCGAAGCTGCGCTTGAATTGACACAGGACAACCGCGCGTCCGCCGCGGAGATGCTGGGCCTGAGCCGCCAGAGCCTGTACGTGAAGCTGCGTCGCTACGGTCTCGGCGATCTGGCCGACACCGAAGAGTAAGCCGGCGATGCCCGACGGCCGCTTGCCCGCTGCGCCGGCGTCGTCGCGGGTCGTTGCCGCATCGGCCGCCGCGTGGCCGGCGCCGTCGGCCGTCGCGGAACTCATCAAGCCGATCACGTGGTTCCCGCCGATGTGGGCGTTTGCGTGCGGCGCCGTCGCCTCCGGCGTCCCGCTGGCCGACCGCTGGCCGCAACTCGTCGTCGGCGTGCTGCTCGCGGGACCTCTGGTGTGCGCGACGAGCCAGGCGGTCAACGACTGGTTCGACCGCGACGTGGACGCGATCAACGAACCGCAGCGACCGATTCCGTCGGGCCGGATGCCCGGGCGCTCGGGGCTTTTCGTCGCAATCGTGTGGACGCTGCTGTCGCTGCTGGTGGCCGCCACGCTCGGGACCTGGGGCTTCGCCGCGGCGGCGTTCGGCCTGCTGCTCGCGTGGGCGTACAGCGCGCCGCCGCTTCGCCTGAAGCGCAACGGCTGGTGGGGCAACGCCGCGTGCGGGCTCTGCTACGAAGGGCTGGCGTGGGTCACCGGCGCCGCCGTGATGGCGGCCGGCGCGATGCCGGACGCGCGCACGTTCGTGCTCGCCGCGATGTACAGCATCGGCGCGCACGGCATCATGACGCTCAACGACTTCAAGGCGGTGACCGGAGACCGGCAGATGGGCATCCGCTCGCTGCCGGTGCGGCTCGGCGTCTCGCGCGCCGCGCGCGTCGCGTGCCTGTTCATGGCGCTGCCGCAGGCGCTGGTCGTGACGGCGCTCGTCGCCTGGGGTGCGCCCGCGCACGCGGTGGCGGTCGGCGCGCTGCTGCTGTTGCAGCTGGTGCTGATGGATCGCTTCGTCGAGGCGCCGACGGCGCGCGCGCTCTGGTACAGCGGGTTCGGCGTGCCGGTGTTCGTCGCCGGCATGATGGTCAGCGCGTTCGCGTTGCGCTCGCTGGCATGAACGGCGAGATCTACGACGCGGTGGTGGTCGGCGGCGGTCCGTCCGGCGCGACGGCGGCCACCGATCTGGCGCGCCGCGGCCGCCGCGTGCTGCTGCTCGACCGCGCCGGCCGCATCAAGCCGTGCGGCGGCGCGATTCCGCCGGCGCTGATCCGCGAGTTCGACATTCCCGAATCGCTGCTGGTCGCGCGCGTGACGTCGGCGCGCATGGTGTCGCCGCGCGGCCGCTGCGTCGACATGCCGATCGAAGGCGGCTATGTCGGCATGGTCGACCGCGAGGTGTTCGACGCGTTCCTGCGCGAGCGCGCGGCGTCCGCGGGTGCGACGCGCATCACCGGCGTCTTCGACAGCGTCGCCGCCGAGCCGGACGGCACCGCAATCGTCCGCTATCGCCGGCGCGACGGCGACGCGGTCGAGTCGGTGCGCGCAAAGGCCGTGATCGGCGCCGACGGCGCGGCCTCGGCGGTGGCGAAGCAGTGCGTGCGCGGCGCCGAGCGCGTTCCGTACGTCTACGCCTACCACGAGATCGTCCGCTCGCCCGACGCTGCGGACGCAGGCGGCGACGGGTTCGACGGCGCGCGCTGCGACGTCTACTACCAGGGCCCGCTGTCGCCCGATTTCTACGGCTGGATCTTTCCGCACGGCGCGACGACGAGCGTCGGCACCGGCACGTCGCGGCGTGGATTCGCGATCCGCAACGCCGTCGGCGCGCTGCGCGCCGCGGCGGGCCTGGCCGAAAGCGAAACGATCCGCCGCGAAGGCGCGCCGATTCCGCTGCGGCCGCTGCGCCGCTGGGACGACGGCCGCAACGTCGTGCTGGCCGGCGACGCCGCGGGCGTCGTCGCGCCGGCGTCCGGCGAGGGCATCTATTACGCGATGGCCGGCGGCCGTTTCGCGGCGGAGGCGGTCGACGCGTTCGTGGCCAGCGGCGACGCGCGCGAGCTGGCCACGGCGCGCAAGCGGTTCATGCGCGAGCACGGCCGCGTGTTCTTCATCCTCGGCGTCATGCAGCGGTTCTGGTACGCGAGCGACAAGCGCCGCGAGCGCTTCGTCAGCATCTGCCGCGATCCCGACGTCCAGCACCTGACGTGGCAGGCCTACATGCACAAGAAGCTGGTGCGGGCGAGGCCGCTCGCGCACCTGCGCATCTTCGTCAAGGATCTGGCGCATCTCGCGGGCCTGGTGCGTCCCTGATGGCGGCATCCCGGGGCCGCGGCCTGCCGTTCGCCGTCGCCGCGCTGGCGGCGCTCGCCACCGGCGCGCTGGGTGCGTGGCTCACCGTACTCTCGCCATGGTACTACGCGCTGCGCAATCCGCCGTGGAAGCCTCCGGACTGGCTGTTCGGACCCGCGTGGACGACGATCTTCACGCTGGCGGCGATCGCCGGCGGGCTCGCGTGGAACGGAGCGACCTCGCGCAGCGAGCGATTCGCGATCGTCGCCGCGTTCGCCGTCAACATCGCGCTCAATCTCCTGTGGAGCGGGCTTTTCTTCCGGCTGCACCGGCCGGACTGGTCGCTCTACGAGGTCGGCGCGCTGTGGCTGTCGATCGTCGCGATGATCGTCGTCGTGCGGCGCACCTCCACGCCCGCCGCGTGGATGCTCGCGCCGTATCTCGCGTGGGTGACGTTCGCGTCCGCGCTCAACTTCGCGATCGTGCGGCTGAACGCGCCGTTCACGTAGCCTCCGCGAGCAGCGCGCGGCCGTGCTTCTGCACGAACGCGCGGAACGCCTGGGCCGTCGGCGACAGCCGCTTGCTCGCCAGGTGCACGACGAACCACTGGCGCATCACCGGCAGGCCGCGCACGTCCAGCACGGCGAGCCTGTTCGCCGCCAGCTCGAGGCCGATCGTGTGCCGCGACAGGAACGCGACGCCCATGCCGGCCATCACCGCCTGCTTGATCGTCTCGTTGCTCGCCATCTCCATGCCGACGCGGATCGCCACGCCGTGGTCGGCGAAGAAGCCCTGCATCGCCGAGCGCGTGCCCGAGCCCGGCTCGCGGACCAGGAACGACTCCTCGGCAAGCGCCGTGACCGGGATGCGGCGCCTGCGCGCGAGCGGATGCGCCGGCGATGCGATGACGACCAGCGGGTGCGGCGCGAACGCGGCGGCGACGGTGGCCGGCGCCTCCGGCGGGCGACCCATGATCGCCAGGTCGACCGCGTTCTCCGCCAGCGACTCGATCACGGCTTCGCGATTGCTGACCGCCAGCCGGAACGCGAGCGACGGGTGCCGGTCGCGGAAGCGGGCCAGCAGCTGCGGCGCGAAATACTTGGCGGTGCTGGTCACGCCGAGGTTGATGCGGCCGGCGCGCAGTCCCTTCAGCGCGTCGAGCGCGTCCTCGGCGTCGGCCAGCGCGCGCACGACCTCGCGCGTGTGGCGCAGCAGCGCGCTTCCGGCCTCGGTGATCGCGATGCGGCGGCCGATGCGCTCGAACAGCGGCAGGCCGGCGGCGGCCTCGAGGTCCCTCACCTGCATCGAAACGCCGGGCTGCGTCAGGTGCAGCTCGTCGGCCGCGCGCGAGAACGACAGGTGGCGGGCCGCCGACTCGAACACCTGGAGCTGCCGCAGCGTCGCGTGGCGCATCGTCATCGGAGCCCCCATTCATAAGTCACAGCTGATGGAATGCATAAAAATACGTGACTTTTGCTGATGATGGAAGACGCCTACATTGCGGCAGACGCGCGTGTCGGCGCGAACCGAGGAGGACGACCGTGGGCAACATGGCCGAACGCTACAAGTCCGGCGTCATGCCGTACGCGCGGATGGGGTACTGGGACCCCGACTACGCGCCGAAGGACACCGACGTGATCGCGCTGTTCCGGATCACGCCGCAGGAGGGCGTCGAGCCGATCGAGGCGGCGGCGGCCGTCGCCGGCGAATCGTCCACCGCCACGTGGACCGTCGTCTGGACCGACCGGCTGACGGCGTGCGAGCTGTACCGCGCGAAGGCGTACCGCGTCGACGCCGTCCCCAACACGGGTCCGGGCACGACGACCGACGCGCAGTACTTCGCGTACATCGCGTACGACCTCGACCTGTTCGAGCCCGGCTCGATCGCCAACCTGACCGCGTCGATCATCGGCAACGTGTTCGGCTTCAAGGCGGTCAAGGCGCTGCGCCTCGAGGACATGCGCATCCCGGTGGCGTACCTGAAGACGTTCCAGGGGCCTGCGACCGGCATCGTCGTCGAGCGCGAGCGGCTGGACAAG
The DNA here is from genome assembly GCA_046347755.1 of Burkholderiales bacterium. Classification (GTDB taxonomy): domain Bacteria; phylum Pseudomonadota; class Gammaproteobacteria; order Burkholderiales; family Casimicrobiaceae; genus VBCG01. The sequence goes on from JAXMFM010000003.1 coordinate 1,416,958, forward strand.
TTCGGCCGGCCGCTGCTGGGCGCGACGACCAAGCCCAAGCTGGGGCTGTCCGGCCGCAACTACGGCCGCGTCGTGTACGAGGCGCTGAAGGGCGGCCTCGACTTCGTCAAGGACGACGAGAACATCAACAGCCAGCCGTTCATGCACTGGCGCGACCGGTTCCTGTACTGCATGGAAGCGGTCAACCGCGCGTCCGCCGCGACCGGCGAGGTCAAGGGCCACTACCTCAACGTCACCGCCGGGACGATGGAGGACATGTACGAGCGCGCCGAGTTCGCGAAGTCGCTGGGCAGCGTGATCGTGATGATCGACCTCGTGATCGGCTACACGGCGATCCAGTCGATGGCGAAGTGGGCGCGGCGCAACGACGTGATCCTGCACCTGCACCGCGCCGGGAACTCGACGTATTCGCGGCAGAAGAACCACGGCATGAACTTCCGCGTCATCTGCAAGTGGATGCGGATGGCCGGCGTCGACCACATCCACGCCGGCACCGTCGTCGGCAAGCTCGAGGGCGACCCGCTGATGATCAAGGGGTTCTACGACACGCTGCGCGAGCCGCGCACGTCGTCGAGCCTCCAGCACGGCCTGTTCTTCGACCAGGAATGGGCGTCGCTCAACAAGGTGATGCCGGTGGCTTCCGGCGGCATCCACGCGGGCCAGATGCACCAGCTGCTGCACTACCTGGGCGAGGACGTCGTGCTGCAGTTCGGCGGCGGCACCATCGGGCATCCGATGGGCATCCAGGCGGGCGCGGTCGCCAACCGCGTCGCGCTGGAGGCGATGATCCTCGCGCGCAACGAGGGCCGCGACTATTACCGCGAAGGCCCCGAGATCCTCGCCGAGGCCGCGCGCTGGTGTTCGCCGCTCAAGGCCGCGCTCGATACCTGGGGCGACATCACGTTCAACTATGCGTCGACCGACACGGCGGATTTCGTCCCGACCGCGACGGTCGGCGCCTGAGGGAGGGCGCCGCGATGATGACCAACTGGGGCCGCAGGGTCACGCAAGGGCAGTTCTCGTTCCTGCCGGACCTGTCCGATGGCCAGATCACCGCGCAGGTCCGCTACGCGCTCGGGCAAGGCTGGGCGGTGAACGTCGAGTACACGGACGACCCGCACCCGCGCAACACGTACTGGGAGATGTACGGGCTGCCGCTGTTCGACGTGACGGACCCGGTGCGCATCATGGGCGAGATCAACGCGTGCCGGGCGGCGTTTCCGAACCACTACGTTCGCGTCACCGCGTTCGACGCGACGCGCGGCTGGGAGACGCCGCGCATGTCGTTCATCGTCAACCGGCCGAGGCGCGAGCCCGGCTTCCGGCTGCACCGGCAGGAGGCGGACGGCCGGAACATCCGCTACGCGATCGAGAGCTACGCGACGCTCGACCCGGAAGGGGAACGGGCCGAATGAGTGAGGTGCAGCCCGTCCCCGGGGTGCGCGAGAGCATCGATCTCGCCGCGATCGTCGCCGACACCGGCGTGGGCGACGTGCTGGCCGAACTCGAGCGCGACCTGGTCGGCCTCAAGCCGGTGAAGGCGCGCATCGCGGACATCGCCGCGCTGCTGCTGGTCGAGCGCGCGCGGGCTTCGGTCGGGCTCGCCGGCGCCGCGCCGTCGCTGCACATGTCGTTCACCGGCAATCCGGGCACCGGCAAGACGACGGTCGCGCTGCGGATGGCGCAGATCCTCCACCGGCTGGGCTACGTGCGCAAGGGTCACCTGGTCGCGGTGACGCGCGACGACCTGGTCGGCCAGTACATCGGCCATACGGCGCCCAAGACGAAGGAGGTGCTGAAGAAGGCGATGGGCGGCGTGCTGTTCGTCGACGAGGCGTACTACCTGTACCGGCCCGAGAACGAGCGCGACTACGGGCAGGAGGCGATCGAGATCCTGCTGCAGGTGATGGAAAACCAGCGCGACGACCTGGTCGTGATCTTCGCCGGCTACCACGACCGCATGCAGACGTTCTACCGCTCGAATCCGGGCCTGTCGTCGCGGATCGCGCACCACATCGACTTTCCCGATTACGCGGACGACGAACTGATGGCCATCGCCGACCGGATGCTGGCGGCGATGCACTACCGGCTGTCGCCGGCGGCGCGCGCGGCGCTCGTCGAGTACGTCGCGCTGCGCCGCGCGCAGCCGCACTTCGCCAACGCGCGGTCGCTGCGCAATGCGCTCGACCGCGCGCGGCTGCGCCAGGCCACGCGCCTCGTGCGCGATCCATCGCGCGCCGTCGACCGGGCGACGCTGGTCACGCTCGAGGCCGACGACTTCCGGCAGAGCCGCGTGTTCGCGGCCGCAGCGGACGGGGTGCCGCCGTGAGCGACCGCGAGAAGACCATCACCGAGTTCATCATCGAGGAACAGCGGCGTTTCCCGCAGGCGACCGGCGACTTCACGGCGCTGCTCAACTACGTGCGGCTCGCGTGCAAGCGGATCAGCTTCCTGATCGGCCGCGGCGCGCTGGGCGGCGTGCTCGGCACGACCGGCGACGTCAACCTGCAGGGCGAGCTCCAGGGCCGCCTCGACGTCATGGCCAACGACATCTTCCTGCGCACCAGCGAGTACGGCGGGCACCTCGCCGCGATGGTGTCGGAGGAGATGGAGGCGCCGTACGTCATCCCGCCCGAGTATCCGCGCGGCAAGTACCTGCTCGCGTTCGACCCGCTCGACGGCGCGTCCAACGTCGACGTCAACGTGTCGGTCGGCAGCATCTTCTCGGTGCTGCGCGCGCCCGACCCCGCGCGTGCGCCAGCGGCGGCCGATTTCCTGCAGCCCGGAACGATGCAGCTGTGCGCGGGCTACGCGATCTACGGCCCGACGACGATGCTGGTGCTGACGCTGGGCCGCGGCGTCCACGGCTTCACGCTCGACCGCGGCATGGGCGAATTCATCCTCACGCATCCGGCGATGCGGATCCCGGCCGCGACGAGCGAGTTCGCGATCAACGCGTCGAACGACCGCTTCTGGGAGCCGCCGGTCAAGCGGTACGTCGCCGAGTGCCTGGCGGGACGCGGCGGGCCGCGCGAAAAGGACTTCAACATGCGCTGGATCGCGTCGCTGGTCGCCGAAGTGCACCGGATCCTGGTGCGCGGCGGGCTGTTCATGTATCCGAGGGACAGCAGGGAACCGTCGCGCGCCGGCCGCCTGCGGCTGCTCTACGAGGCGAGCCCGATGGCGATGCTGGTGGAGCAGGCGGGCGGCGCCGCGTCGACCGGGCGCGCGCGCCTGCTCGACGTCGCGCCGGACGACCTGCACCAGCGCGTCCCGGTGATCCTGGGCTCGAGCGAGGAGGTTGCGCGCATCGAGCGCTACCACGTCGAGCACGAGCAGGGGCTCGACCTGCCGTTCACCTCGCCGCTGTTCAACGAGCGCTCGCTGTTCATGTCCCCGTGAGCGGGCGGCCGCGCTAAGCTGTCGCGGCAAAGGAGGCGACATGTCCGCGCAACACCCGATCATCGCGGTGACCGGCTCGTCCGGCGCCGGCACGACGTCCGTGACGCGGACGTTCCAGTGGATCTTCGCGCGCGAGCGGATCAACGCGGCGCTCGTCGAGGGCGACGCGTTCCACCGCTTCGACCGCGCGACGATGAAGGCGAAGATGGCCGAGGCCGCCGCGCAGGGCAACCGGCACTTCAGCCACTTCGGTCCCGAGTCGAACCTGTTCGCCGAGCTGGAGACGCTGTTCCGCACGTACGGCGAGACCGGCCGCGGCCGGTTGCGCAAGTACCTGCACGACGACGCGGAAGCGGCGCCGTACGGGCAGCCGCCGGGCACGTTCACGCCGTGGGAGGACGTGCCTTCGGGCACCGAGCTCCTGTTCTACGAGGGCCTGCACGGCGCCGTGGTCACCGGCGACGTCGACATCGCGCGGCACGCCGATCTCATCATCGGCGTCGTGCCGATCATCAACCTCGAGTGGATCCAGAAGCTGCACCGCGACAAGGCGACGCGCGGCTATTCGCAGGAGGCGGTGGTCGACACGATCCTGCGGCGGATGCCGGACTACGTGAACTACATCTGCCCGCAGTTCGGGCAGACGCACATCAACTTCCAGCGGGTGCCGACCGTCGACACGTCCAACCCGTTCATCGCGCGCTACATCCCCACGGCCGACGAGAGCTTCGTCGTGATCCGCTTCCGCAATCCGAAGGGCATCGACTTTCCTTACCTGCTGTCGATGCTGCACGACGCGTTCATGTCGCGGCCCAACTGCATCGTCGTCCCCGGCGGCAAGATGGAGCTGGCGATGCAGATCATCCTGACGCCGCTGATCCTCAAGCTGATGGACACGCGGCGCAAGGCGCTGTCCGCCGCGCCGTCGCGACCGCTGACCGTGTAGAGTTCGCGGCGTGGAGGCGCTCGTAGCCGGCGGCCGCGTCGTCGATCTGATCCTCGTCCTGCTCGTCGCGGAAGGGGCGCTGCTGGCGGTCGTCCATCGCCGCACCGGCCGCGGCCCGGGGATCGGCGCGCTCGTCCCCGGCCTGCTGGCAGGCGCATTCCTGCTCCTTGCGCTGCGCGCGGCGCTGACCGGCGCCGCGGCCATGGCGATCGGCGCCTGGCTCGCGTGCGCGTTCGCCGCGCACGTCGCCGACGTGGTGCTGCGCTTCCGGCGCTAGGACACGAACTTCGAGATGTCGATGATCGCGATGCCGCGCGGACCGAGGCCGGCGGCGTTCGGCTGCTGCAGCGCGGTCAGCACGATGGCCTTGCCGCCCGGCAGGAACTTGCCGTGCTGCGCCGCGAACGCCGGATCGGTGAGCCGCACCGGCGCCGCGCCCTTCTGCACGGCCGCGACGTCGGCAAGGAACAGCGCGTAGCCGCCGGCGCGGTTCGACTCGAACACGACGTACCTGCCGTCCGGCGACCAGTACGACGCGCGACCCTGGTGCGCCGGGTCGTACGTCGTGATGCTCGCCGCCGGCTCCATCGGTGCGGAACGGTACGCGCCGTTGGCGACGGCATTCAGGAACACGTAGTTGTTGTCCTGGTTGTAGGCGGGCTGCGTGCCGGGCGGCACGGTGCCCGTGATGCCCCAGCTCGCCAGCGCCGGCTGCCCGGCGAAGGCGATCATCGCCGGATTGCCGGGCATCGGCCCGGCGAAGCCCTGGAACATGTCGATGCCGTTGGCATCCTTGCCGCCCAGGTTGGCGAGGATCACGTTGCCCTGCGGGTCGATCAGCGCGGCCACCGGCGGATACGGGCCCGCCGTCAGCGGATTCTCGTTGTAGACGACGAGCCTGGTGCCGTCGCTCGACCACATCGGATAGATGCACCTGAACGTGTTCGCGACCAGGCGCGAACCGATCCCGGTCGCCGCGACGACGTGGACTTCCAGCGCGTTGTTGGCCGTCGGCGCGCCGGCGAACGCGATCTCGTTGTTGACCCAGCTCCAGTCCGGCCGCGTCTGCAGGAACGGAAACGGCGGCGGCGGATTCGCCGGCACCTTGAGGAACTCGGTGACCGGCGGATTCGGCTTGTCGATGCCGGTCGCGAGGTAGAGCTTCGTCGGCACGCCGGCTTCGGGAACGGGCGTGCGCTCGAAGATGCACAGCGTGCCGGTGGCGTCGACCGCGGGCCGGTAGTCGGTGAACTTCGGATCGCGCGTGATGAAGTCGAGTGCCGGCAGCGGCGTCGACGGCGTGACGTCCTCGCCCCAGCATCCGGAGAGTCCGAGCGAAGCGGCGACGGCGGGAACAGAGGTGGAGAGAAAGCGGCGGCGATCCACGGGACGTCCTTTGTCGTACGGAAAGGGGCAGGGCGTCGGCGTGGCCGACGCCCCGATTGTTGCACACCGCGATCGTTCGGCCGTGGACGCGGACGCGTGCGTGCGCGATGCTCGGCGCGGCTATTGCGACAGGCGCAGCGTGTCGAGCTTGCGCAACGCGGTGTCGTCGTCGACGCGGACGATGGAGAACGGGCCGCCGCAGGTCCTGCCGGACGATTCCGCGCCCGCGGCGGCGAGCTGGCCGATGCCGCCGAGCATCGAGCCCAGAAACCCGGCGACGAACTGTTCGCTTCTCGGCGCGATCGCGTAGAAGTATTCCTCGCCGCCGATGACGTCGATGGACAGGCTGCACGCGCCGGGCGCGTCCCACATGCCCACGGACAGGACGTGGTGCCCGGCGGGCACGTGGAACGTGAGGTAGCCGCCGAATTCGCAGCCGCCGCGCTGCGCACCGTCGACTTTCACCGTTGCCGAGCGCGCGTGCAGCAGCAGGCTGTCCGTCGTCCGGAACACCGTCACGCGCGTGGTGCGCGGCTCGACGGCCGGGAACGCGGCGATGTGATCGGAATAGCGCGGGCCCGTCGCGGCGCATCCGGCCACCGCGATCGCGAAACCGAGAACGGACAGGAGCTTCGCGGACATGTCGTCCTGCCGGGCGCTGCCCGGCCCCGAGCGACGGCCTCGACCGGCGCCGTCGCGCCACGCTGCAAGCGTGCGCCGCGACCGCCGCGCGGCGCGTTGCGCGCCGTCAAGACATGGCCGATGGACGCGGTCCCGCGAAAGCGCCGGCGAATGCCGTTCACGGCCCGACGATGCGCGCTTCCACCACGGGCCCGACCGGCGAATGGGACTTGATGTAGTCGACCAGGATCTGCAGCAGTTCGTGGGCGGGCACCAATACGTTCGTTCCCTGGGCGAAGACCGCATAGCCGTCGCCGCCGGTGAACATGAAGTCGTTGGTGACGATGCGCACCGGATCGGACGGGCCGATCGCAACCGGGACCGGGACCGGATTCAGCCGTCCGCCGCCGGCGGACGGAATCTTCCACATGCCGGTGATGTCCGGGGTCGTCCCGTTGCACGCGTAGGTGAGCTTGAGTCCCGACACTTGCGGAAAGCGGCCGGTCGCGATTGTCCCGTCGCACTTCGGCGAAAATCCGTTCAGCAACGCCTGCTTCAGCTGGGCGCCGGTCAGCGTCAGGATCACCGTGCTGTTGCCGAACGGCAGCACGGAGAACGCTTCGCCCCAGGTGATCTGGCACGGCTGTTCGCCGGCGGTCGGCGGGTTGCACCGGAAGTCCTGGCGCAGGCCCCCCGAGTTGGTGATCGCGGCATCGACGCCCGTGTAGTACATGCGCATCGCGTCGGCGACCAGGTTGCCCATGGCCGATTCGTGCAGGCGCGTCGGATCGCGCAGGATGTCGAACTGCTGCGTGCCGATCACCTGGTTGGCCAGCACGGCGAATTGCGCGTTGGCGTCGTCGACGATCGCCTGCACGTCGGCGCGCCTGGCGACGCCCAGATTCTTCGCGATGCGCGTGGCTCCGCCGGACCACTCGACGTCGCCGCCGTTGACGATCATCTGCACGACCGAATAGCCGGCGCCGTCTTCCGGCCCCTGGACCACCAGGATGCGGCCGACCATCGCGTTCGAGATCCGGTGCGTGTGTCCGGCCAGGATGGCGTCCACCGCGGTGTCCTGCAGTCCCTGCGCGATGGCGACGACGGGGCCTTCCCACGCGTCGGCGGGAATGCCGTCGACGGCGTTCTCCCCGTCGTCCGTGCCGTTGTGGATCAGCACGACCTGCACGTTGACGCCCATGGCGCGGAGCTTCTGCGATTCCGTCCGGATCGTCAGCAGCTCGTCGGCGAACTGCAGGCCGGCCGTTGCGCCGGCCGGCAGCAGCGCCGGCGTGTTCCTCAGCGCAATGCCGATCAGGCCGACGCGAACGGTGCCGTAGTCGAGCACCTGCGTTCCCCGGACCCACGACGGATTCGCGAGCGTCGTCGCGTCGACGACGTTGGCGCCGAGAAACGGGAAGTTCGCGCGCGTCTGGTGCTGCTGCAGCCGCGCGATGCCGTAGTCGAATTCGTGCTCGCCGTAGGACGTCGCATCGACGCCCCAAAGGTTCTCGACGTCGATCGCGGGCCGGTCGTCGAGCAGGCTGGAGTTCGGCGGCGACCCGCCGACGTTGTCGCCGGACGCGAGCAGGAACGGCGCCGCGCCGATCGCCGCGCCTTCCTCGTCGAACAGCGTCGCGAGTTCGGCGGCACCGCCGACGGACACGTTCCTGCCGTCGACGACGAGCGTTGTCGGATTCAACTGGCCGTGGAAATCCGCCAGCGCGACGATCGGCACCAGCGTGCGGGACGAACCGTCGCGCAGCAGGTCGAGCCGGACGACGCCCTGCGCGTGCTGCGGCTCGGGGGCGCTCAACAGGTAGGCGATCGTCGGCGCGAGGTCGATGGTCCGCACGCGGGTCGCGACCGCCTGCGAACGGATCGCGTTGCCGCCGGCGAAGAACGCCGCGCGCATGTTGACGCCCGCCGCGAAGTCCTGCAGGTCGGGAACGAAGCCGTCCTGGCCGAAGAAGCCGGAACGTGCGACCAGCGTGCCCGGCGTGGCGCCGTCGAACTGGTAGGGCGGGAACGCGAACGCGACGACGTCGCCGGTGCGCGTCGGGTGCGCCATGTCGGCCGTGGCGCCCGGACCGTTCGGCAGGTACCGCGACTGCGCCTTCGTGTACGCGCGGTCGATCATGCGCCAGCCTTCGGGCTGCGCATCGCCGGTCCAGTCGTTCGGGTCGGTGAGCGCCAGGAATGCCGCCCGGATCTGCGCCGCTGTGGCCGCTTCGCTGTTGGCCGGCACCTGCTGGTACCCGCCGCCCGGGGGATCGCGCCCGGCGAGGTTGAGGTAGACGTGGACCACGCCACCGGCCCAGCATGCCTTGGCCTTGCCGATCGTCTCGCCGATGGCCGGCCGGCAGTTCGCCGTCTGCGGCGTGGACAGCAGGCCGAGGTCGACGAGCACCTTGCTCGCGTCGATCGCCAGGAACTGCGGGGCGGCGCCGTGATCGGACGCGACGAAGCTCGCGGCCTGCGCCGGCATCACCGACCGGACGACCGCGAACGTCGCGTCGGCGCCCTGGTACGCGCTCTGCAGGAACGCATTGCGCTGCGCGACGCGTCCATCCGGCGTGCCGTTCACCTGCGCGTCGTCGTACGCCGGGTTGGGGCTGCCGCCCGGCAACGTTGGCGTCACGAGTCCGAGGAACTGCTGCTGGAACTCGGCGATCGTCGGATAACCGACCATCGCAAGGTCGGGCTGATACTTCGGGATCATGTAGCGGATCAGCGGGTGGGCGAACTTCTGCCAGTTGAGCCCCTGCTCGACGTACGTTTCCTCGCTGACGATCCCGGACTCGACGACCGCGAAGTCGGCGCTGGTCGGCGACGCGAACTTCTGCGCGACGTATTCGGCGAAGTCGTCGGTGAACAGGCGTTCGCCCCAGCCGGTCCACGTCGCGTTGGCGCGGGTCACCGTCGTGTGGAACAGCCGCACTTGCGAAAGGTTTGCCGTGAGTTCCTCGATCTTGACCCAGAAGCCCGCGGTCTTGCCGGCGAGCGCGCCGCCGACCAGCTTGACCTTGACGTCGGCCCATTCGCCACGACGCAGCGACGCGACCGCGTCCGCGCCGTTCTTGGTCGGCGCGAGCAGCACGCGGTCGTAGTTGACGACGCCGTCGTTGGTCGAGTCGAACAGGTAGGCGTTGAGTCCGTACTTGTCGACGCCCAGGTCGATCACGCGCGACCGCATCTCCTGCGCGGGACTGTACGAAGCCGGCACGTTGGTCCACCCCGCCGCGGGCGCGGGCGCGGCGCCGGCGAAGGCCGGTTGCCCGGCGAATCCGGCCGGGTGATCGAACTGCAGGCCGAACGAAGCAACGCGATTCGCGTCGTCGCCGGCGCCGACGTAGTTGGTCGCCACGCCGCGTCCCGAGAAGACGCCGCGGAAGTCGACCGTCGGTCCTTTGATGGCGCCGACGCTGCCCCCCGCCCATTCGATCTGCACGACTTTCCTGCCGCCGCGCTCGGCCGACTGCGCGATCGTCTCCGCTCGCAGCACGCCCGGGGCGGACGCGCCGACGCGGTTGTTGAACGGCTGACCGTTGATCGAGAACGTGTTGCTCGTCGAACCGTGGACCCCCGACCACGCGCCGGTGGCCAGGCTGTACCAGCCGGCGCCGTCGACCGGCGGCGCTTCGGTCAGCAATCCTCCGCCGTCTGCCTTCACGCCGGTGCCGGCGATGCCTGCAATGGCGGGCATCCGTCCCAGCGCGGCTTGCGCTTCCGCGACGTCCTGCCGCATGCCGCCGGCCGCGAAGAAGATGACGGGCGACTTCGGCGGGATCTGGGCGGCGGCCGGCGTCGCCGTCACGAAGTGTCCGCCCAGTGCGAAGATCGAGGCGACTACGAAGCGCGATGTGAAGTTGGGCATGTCGTCCTGCAGCAACTTGGGAAGGATCGAAGGTTCTACTTTATCGCGTCGCGCAGCGCGTTGCGCAATCGCTCGAACGCCTCCCTGTCCTCCGCCTTCAGCAGCGCGAGGTCCTTCGCCAGCTGTTCGACCCTCGCGGCGGCGGCGTCGCGCTTGATTTCGTCGATTTCACGTTTCATCGACAGGAAGTCCGCGAACGGCTTGATCTTCGGCGACTTGCCGTGTCGTTCCTCGATCAGGAACTGGAGTGCATCCGACATGCGGCCGAGCTGGCGTCCGTAGCTGTGCTTCGCCACGACTTGGGACTCGGTCTCCGGCGCCGTCGAGTTGCCGTGATTGATGTTGAACGTCCAGCCCGGCAGGATCGGCTGCACCAGGTTGTCCGGAGCAGGACGCCACGCGGCCTGCCACGTGCGCAGCCAGTCGGCCGGCGCGATGCCGGTCCACGGTAGGTTGTAACTGTCGGGAGTCGCCATGGGTCACGCACCTGCAGAAGGGTTCCCGCGAGCTTAGCAACATCCTGGCCGCCGCGGCGACGGAATTTTCGCGCTGCCGTGCCCGACGTGCCGCATCTCCTACAACGAAATCAGCGCTCGCCGACTTCGCCGGCGCATCGGTTGCTCCAGCATCGACATGCGCGAAATCGTGCGCTCAAGGAGAACGACCATGCACCAGCAGATCAAAGACCTCATGAGCCGGGACGTCAAGGTGGCCGGCCCGGACATGACGATCAGGGAAGCGACGCACATGATGCGCGACGGCGGCTTCGGGATGCTGCCCGTCGGCGAGAACGACCGGATGATCGGCGCCATTTCCGATCGCGACATCGCGATCCGGGCGGTCGCCGAAGGCAAGGGTCCGGACACGAAGGTGCGCGACGTCATGTCCGCGGGCATTCACTGGGCCTACGACGACGACACCGTCGAGCATGCGGCCCGGGTCATGAGCGAGCACCAGATCCGGCGGTTGCCCGTCGTGGATCGTGAAAAGCGGCTGGTCGGCATCGTTGCGCTGGGCGACCTCGCGGTCCAGCGCTCGGACATCGAGCCCGCGGCGGTAGCGCTCGCGAAGATTTCGGAACCGACGCTGGAACCGTCGTCCTGACGCGCGGCCCGTTGCGGAGACCGGGCGCTGTCGCGGCGCCTACAGCTTCATCGGCGACTGCTGCTTGAACTCGTCGAGCGTTCTCACGCTGTCGCGCGCCCAGAGGGCGAGCACCTGGCCGAAGTCGCGGTCGTTGGTGACCGGATTCGTGATCATGAAGCTCGACCGGAAATTGCCGCGGTCGCCGGCCGTGCGACGGTCGTCGACGCGCGCCAGCAGCGTCCCGGTCGTGGCATCCTGGACGTCGAACGCGAACGTCGCCTCGCCGGCATCCTGCGTGTAGACGCGGCTGGGCACGGCCATCGTGATCGACGCCGGCGCATTGACGTACAGGTCGACCACGCGCGGCGAAAGGGCGAGCACGTCCGGTCCCGGCGCCGTCACGATCGCGTAACCCGCGCGCTGCAGCGCCTTGGCGAGCGCGTCGTCGAAACCGGTGCGCACGCTGCGGGCGATCCGCTCGGCGTCCCCGGGCGTGGTGCGGGTCAGCAGCGAGATCCGGTTGGCGTTCATGTCCTTGATCCAGGACCTGGCGAACGTGACCTCGGTCGGATTCAGCATCACCTTCGTGTAGCGGCGGAAGTCGGCGCCGGGCTGGACGGCGACCTGGTCGAAGCGCTTCGACTTGACCTCGACCAGGGCGTCCGAGCCCGTCGCGGCCGCGGCGGGGGCGGTCTCGGCGACAGCGGCCGTGACGCCCGCGAGCGCCAGGCCCAAACCAACGGCAATCCATCGGTGGACGTTCATCGCGAGCTCCTTCGGAGTCGGCATTCGCATTGGACGTGAACAGCCGTATCGAGTTCGGTCATCCCCGGCGAAGCGGGAATTTCAGCGGAGGTCACGCCGGCCCGCGCTTGCCGAGCGTGCCGACGACCTCGACCTCGACCGGAACGCCGTCGATGTCCGAAGGCAATGCTACGCCGGCCGGCGGCGCGCAGCGCAGGTTGACCTTCAGCGCGTAGCCGTCGCCGCGACGCGCGATGCCCACGCCGACGACGTCGGCCAGGCGCGAGAACGCCGAATGCGCGCGCGGCTTGGCCGACCGGGCTTCTTCCTGCGTGCACCGGCTCATCGGAGCCCGTTCGCGTCCGCGTTCATGGCGTTGACCGGCCCTAGTAGGCGAGGTCCACCTTCAGCTTGTCGAGCACGACCTTGAGCGGCGTGGCGTAGGTGAGGCCCATGCCGTTCGAACCGCCCTGGTCGCCGCCGCCGAACAGCAGCGCGACGCCCTTGCGGTCGGCGTCGACGATCAGCGAGCCGCTGTCGCCGCCGTCGGAGAACGCGCGCCTGCCGGCGCCTTCGATCTCGATCTGGTCGTCGAACGTGATGTTGCCCATGTCGTACTCGAAGACCACGTTGTCCAGCTCGAACGCGGTCATTCTCCCACGCGTGGCCTGCGTCGTGCGGCCGACCTTGAACAGCTCCACGTAGTCGTCGAGGGGGAACGGCCCCATGCCGGCCAGCTTGCCCAGGCCCTTCAACGCCCGCAGGTTGCATTCGATGCCGTCGTCGATCGCGGCGACCGCGCAGTCGACGACGTTGGGACGCGTGGACTTCAGCCGCACGAACTTCGCGAGCGTGCCGACGGTCTCGGTCGATCGCCTCCCGCCGTCGAGCGAGGCGCGCTGCAGGATCGGGTCGCCGATCGCGGCGTCGTTCTCGTTGGCGAGCACGTGGTTGTTCGACAGGATCAGCAGCGCGCCGTCCGAGCGCCGCCGCACGAAGCAGCCGAGCGTGCCCGCGGTGATCCGGTAGTGGCCGATCGACAGGCCGATCTGCAGCGGCCGCCTGTTCTTGCGCGTCCACGGCACGCCGCCCGCCGGCATCCGCTTGTACAGCCGGCCGACGTACCGGACGTCGGCTTCGCCTTTCGCCTTCTTCACGATCGCGTCGAGCTGCGCGCTGCGCACGAGCTCCGCGCGCTGCACGCGCACGGCGAGCTGGAAATCCTTCTTTCCCTTGCGCGTGATCCCCAGCGCGATCGTGCGGCGCGGACCGGCGAGGTTGGCCGTGGGCTGCGCGGCGTGCGCGAGCATCCCGCCGCCGGGGTCGTCCAGCGTCAATCGCGCGACGTAGCGCCTGCGCACGTCCGCCTTCAGCTCGCGCACCGAATCGAGATGCATCGACGCGTCCCCCGTCAATTGACCTTTCCTATTGACAACAAACTGTAGCATACGCAATATCGGCCCGGCATCAGGAGGCGGCGCGCGTCGCCCGCACGGAGCGCGCGTCACGTTTGGCGACGTACCCCACGCGGTTTCCACGCCATGCTCACGAAAATCTTCATCGCGCCACCGCTCGGGATTGCGCGGGTCGGCGCGTCGGCGACACCCTGCGTCGCTTTCCACTGGGGACCCAACGACCTGTCGCCGCACGGCACCGGCACGACGTCGCTGGTGCCGGCCGAGACGCTGGAGCTTGCCGCCGACGGCACCGTCACCTCCCACGTGCCGCGCGAGATCGTGTTCCGCGACCGGCAGGGCATTCGTCCGGTGTGCCCGTTCTTCGAGCTGCACGCGGAGTGGACGGCGGCCGACGGCTCCCCGCACAGCGGCCCGGTGACGGTCGCGCTGCTGCAGGAATGGGGCGCGCAGCTCGCCGACGTGCGCTGGCAGGTCGAGGTCGCGAACCTCAAGCCGTACCACTACACGTTCGAGGCGGGCGACCGCATCGTCGGGCGCGCGGAAGTCGCCGCGAATCACCACGCGGAGACGACGGTCGCCGGCGTGTCGCCGGCCGACGCGGCGCAGCCGCTGGTGCGCGCGAGCCATCCGATGCCGCTGGGCACGATCCAGGCGGCGAAGCCGTCCGCCGACTTTCCCGAGCTGCGTCTGCGCTACACCGCGCCGCACGGGCTGATCTACGGGCCTACCGACCTGCGCGCGCGCTTGGCGTCGATGGACTTCGATCTCGACGTCGACGGCGACACGCCCAACGCCGATTGGCGCGCCTTCACGCTGCCGCCGGGCCGCCTCACGCTCAATCCGCAGGCCGCATGGTGCCGCTACATTCCCGAGCAGGCCACGCTCGGGCCGTTGCGCGACGCCGACTACCGGAACACGCCCGGCGGACTGCTGGCCACCGTGTACATGCCGATTCCGTGGCAGCAGGGCACGCCGACGCTCGAATGCTCGCTCGGCCTGGTCGACGACGTCGTCGACGGCATCATCACGTGCCGGCTGACCGCGGGCGGGCGCGAGTTCGCGGCGATCGCGCGCATCGTCGTCGGCCCGCCCGACTTCGCGCCGGCGAATCGTCCGCCGGTGTCGCTCGCCGACAACCTGGCGGACCGCGACGACCGCGCATCCGTGCGCGCCGCGCAGGCGTGGACCAAGGACGAGCTGGGCGAGCTGGTGCTCGACATCCTCGAGCGCGCGTTCGAGACGTCGACGCTGATGAACCGCGACTACCAGAACTACCGTGCGTCGGGCACCAACGTCGACGAAGCCGCGAACCTGGGCACGCGCTCGCCGTTCGACAACGACGACCTGCGCGAGATGCTGTGGCCGGTGCCCGATCCCGCGCTGGTCACCGAAGCGCGCACGCATGCGCTCGCGCTTTCGGAGGCGGGCACGCGCAAGCACCGGCGCTATGCGGCGCTCGAATACATGGAGGATCGCTTCCGCGAGAATCCGGCGCTGTTCGACCAGTGGATCCGCCGGCCGGTCGACCGCAACCCGTTCTTCGACCGGCGGATGCCGGCGCTGATGCGCGGCTCCGACGGCCGCCCGCTGCACCTGACGCGGCGCCAGTGGGAGATCTTCCGCGAGTGGATCGCGCGCGTGCGCGCCGACACCGACGCCGCGGGCATGCCGCGGCCTCACGGCTGACATGCGCGACGTCGCCGCCGAGCTGCACCTGATCGAGAGCGCGATTGGCCGGCATCTGTTCGTCGTCGACGGCAGCCGGCTGTACGACGTCGACGGCGACGCGCCGTTCGACGACGACACGCTGTCCGGCCTGCTGGCGTCGATCGCGCCGGAAGCGCGGCGCCGCATCGACGACGTGCCGCTGACGCCCCCTGCGCTGCAGACGCTCTCGCTGAACGTCGCGCAGGCGTGCAACATGAGCTGCGGCTACTGCTACGCCGGGCAGGGGACGTTCGGCGGCAACGCGCGGCTGATGGGCCTCGACGTCGCCCGCGCGTCCGTCGACCGGCTGATCGCGGAGTCGGCGCCGGGCGCCGACCTCGTCGTGGGCTTCATGGGCGGCGAGCCGTTCGTCAATCGCAAGCTGCTGCACGACGTGATGCCGTACGCGGAGCGCGCCGCGCGCGCCGCCGGCCGCACCGTGCGCTTCTCGCTCACCACCAACGCGACGCTGCTCGACGCGGAGGACGTACGGCTGCTGGCGCGCCACAGCGTGCAGGTCGCCGTGTCCATCGACGGGCCCAGGGACGTCCACGATCGCGCGCGGCCACTGAACGGCGGCGGCAGCGCATACGACCGCGTGCGCGGCGCGCTTTCGCTGTTCGCACGGATCGGCCGGCCGCGTCACCTGTCGGCTCGGATCACCGTAACGCCGCAGGCGATGGACCTGCCGGCGACGCTCGAGCACGTGCTTTCGCTGGGGTTCGACTCCGCCGGATTCTCGCCGGTGCTGGTTTCGCCGAACCCGGCGTTCGCGTTTCGCGCCGAGGACTTCCGCGCGCTCCTCGCCGGCATGGTCGAATGCGGCACGCGCGCCGCGCGGGCGATCGAAGCCGGCCGCCGGTATCCGTTCTCGAACTTCGAGACGGCGCTGCACGAGATCGAGCGCGGCAGCCACCGTCCCTATCCGTGCGGCGCCGGTGCCGCGTACCTGAGCGTGAACGCCGAAGGCGCGCTGTACGCGTGCCACCGGCTGGTCGACGATCCGCAGCACCGCTTCGGCGACGTGTACGCGGGCAGCGACGTCGGCGCGCGCGCGCGGCACCTTGCGATACGCCACGTCGACCGGCAATCGCCGTGCAAGTCGTGCTGGGCGCGCTACCTGTGCGGCGGCGGCTGCTATCACGAGGTGGACCGGCGCGGGCGGCCCGGCTGCGACTACATCCGCGGCTGGCTCGAGTTCTGCCTCGCCGCGTACGCCGAGCTGCGCGAGCGCGCGCCCGGGTACTTCCAAAGTCCCGATCGTCACTACGACCTGCACTGACCGCGACCGGAGAGTCCAACGTGTCCACGCGTGCCTCGAAGTCGATCAAGCTGTTCCCGCGCAACCTGACGGCGCGCGCCGACATCGTCGTGCGCGGCAATCCGGTGACGTCGCGCCCGGAGTCCGGCGTGGAGAACTCGTTCCCGGGCCTGGAGTTCGACCAGCGAAACCTCGACAAGACGTTCTTTCCCGGCCTGCTGTTCGAGATGCACCACGACTATGGGGTCATCCTGCGCGATTTCGCCGCGGACGGGCCGGCCGCCGCGCTCGTCAAGCGGGCCGACCTCGACAGCGGCGTCTACCTCGCCTACCTGCAGGGCACCTTCGCGTCGCGCGTGACCGGCGTCGCGCCCGAAGCGCGGGTCGTGCGCTTCACCGCGCCGGCGGGCCTTGCGAGCTGGCGGTTCGTGCGCGACCTCGAATTGGGCGAGGTCGCCGTCGTGCTGTGCGACACGCGCACGCTCGACCGCGTCGGCAACGACGCGCTCGACATCGAAACCGTCAACGGATGGCTGACGCGGCGGCGCAACCGGGCGGTGCGCGTTGCCGGCGTCGGGCGCTTCGTGCTGCTGTTCGGCGATCGTGCGCGCTACCTGACCGACGACGGCGTCATCGACCCGCGCCGCGCGTCGCCCGGCGACCTGACGCAGAGCCTGTGCTCGCCGTGGCAGTACGACTTCGCCGACTGCGGCTGCTTCTACTGGGCGTCGAACAAGCCGGACCTCGTGTCGTCCGACGCGCAGCCCAACCAGGTGCTCAACTTCCAGCGCGTCGACCGTTCGGCGGCCGCCGACCGCGCTACGGAAGCGGGCGACTGGCTGCTGAAGCACGACGGCGAATGGGATGGCGACGACCAGATCCTCCGGCACGGCGCGATGATGTCGAAGTGGGGCGACCTGCCGTTCGTCGTGGCCGGTCGGGAGACGGACCGGTACCCGCTGCCCGCGAAAGCGCCGACGGGCGCGAGGCCCGCCCGCAAGCTGCTCAAGCGCGCGGAGATCATCGACCGCCTGCGCCGGCTGGCGCCGGTCGAGCACGCGCTCGCCGTCGAGTACCTGTACGCGTACTACTCGCTGGGCCTGCCGGCGCGCCGGCCCGACAACGCGACCGCGCGGCAGTCGCGGATCTTCACGGCCGGCGACCAGATCTTCCAGGTCGCGATCGACGAGATGCGCCACCTGCGCTCGGTCAACGAGCTGCTGATCGAGCTGAAGCAGCCGTGGGTGCTCGGGCGCGCCACGGTCATCGGCGAGGACTTCGACAACGACGGCATCGCGTTCCGGCGGCCGTTCGCGCGATCGCCGCTCACGCGCGCGCAGCTCGACTGGTTCATCGACGTCGAGAAGGCGAGCCAGACGCAGGGCGGCGACCAGAACACGATCGACGGCATGTACACGCTGCTCGTGCGCAGCATCGAAGCGAGCGGCGAATTCACCGACGACGAGAAGGCGCGCTACGCGCACCTGATCAAGGTGATCATCGACGAGGGCATCGATCACTACGCGCGGTTCTCCGATGCCAAGCGCGTGCTCGCCGGCATCGCCGAGGCGGCCTACCTGAAGGTCGCCGATCCGGGCGAGCCGCAGCTGTTGCCCGCGGGCACCCCCGACCGCCTGCTGCAGGACGTGTTCGACGCCGCGTACCTGGTCGTGCTGCGCTCGCTCGACTACGTGTTCCGTCTGGGCGACCGGCAGCGCGGCGCGATGATGGAATCCGCGCGCCGGGCGATGTACAACATGGACGACGCCGCGCGGTCGCTGGCCGACCGCCGGCTCGGCGCGGTGTTCGACTACGCGCGGATGGGCGCGATCGAAGTCGCGGCGCCGCCGAGCGGCGGCGCGGTGCCCGGCGGCGCGGCCGCGCCGGTCGGCACCGACGTCGCGAAAGGCGTCGGCGACCCGCTGCGCGCGGCGCTCGCGCAGATGCAGGCGACGCCCGCGGACGCCAACGCCGGCCTCGCGCAACGGATGCAGTCGCGGCTCGACGCGATGACGCGCGAGTTCGAGGCCGCCGCGCAACGGAGCGGGTGATGGCGCCGCACCTGCGCGTCCGCGTCGAGGGCACCGGGGTGGCCGCCGCCGCGCTGGCGGCGCTGCTGGCGCGCCGCGGACTGGCCGTCGCGCTCGCGCGCGGTGCGCAAGGCCCCGAGCGGATCGTCGCGATTCCGCAGGCGACGGTCGCGCTGCTGAACGAGCTGCTCGCGATCGACGTTGCGCGCGACGTCCGCGGACGGGACGTGACCGGTCGCTGCGTGGCCTGGGAGGAGCGCCGGGCCGTTGCCGTGAACGCGCCGGCGTTCGTCTGCGACGTCCGCGACGTCGTCGCGGCCATCGTCGCCGGGCTGCCGCGCAGCGTGGTGGCCGAACATCCGGCAATGCCTGAATGCGACTGGACGATCGTCGCGCGCGGCCGCGGCGAAGGCGATCGCGGCCTGGCCGCCGGCGAGCGCGTGGCCGCGGTCGGCGTCGTCGACGCGCTGCCCGGCTTCGACGCGACGCGCACGTTCGTCGCCGCCGTGGACGACGGTTGGCTGTTCGCCGCGCCGCATCCGGCCGCCGGCGTCGCACTGGCGCTGGTGCAGCCGCCCGAGCGCGCAACGGGACCTGCGCTCGCGGCGCTGAACGCCGCCATCGACGCGCTGTGGCCGGCCCATCGCGCGTCGCTCGCGGCCGCCGCGACGCGCGTCCGCGCGGCGCCGTGGCTCGACCTCGACGGCGCACGTCCGGGCCGGCTTTGCGTCGGCGACAGCGCGTTCGCCGTCGATCCGCTGCGCGGCGACGGCGTGGGCTTCGCCGTGCGCGGCGCGCTGCTCGCGCAGGCGGCGCTGTGCGCGATCGCCAGCGAGGGACGCGCCGGCCCGTATCTCGCGCACTACAGCGCGCGGCTGCGGCACGCGTTTCGCCGCCACGTCGGCGAATGCATCGACCACTACGGGAGCGCGTGGAACGCGCCGATCTGGGACGGCGAGATCGCGCGGATGCAGCGCTGCCGCGCGGCCGCCGCGGCCGCGCCGGCGCTGCGGTTCCGGCTGGACGGCCTCGACCTCGTGCCGGCCTGACGCGTTGCGCGGCGGCCGCACCTGCCCGATGGAGAGCGCACGATGAACGACGACGCGACACCGCGGTACACGCGCTACGACATGCCGATGCAGCAGGTGCCCGCCGGGGCCGGCGCCGGGCCGCCCGGCCCGGCGGGAACGGCGACCGTGCAGGGCGCGGAAGTCTGCCAGGTCGTGCAGGACCTGACCCACAAGGTGCCGCTGATCGCGGGCAAGCCGGCGATCGCGCGCGTCTACGTCGACTCGCAGGCGCTGGCGGGCAAGGCGCGCGTGACCGGCGAGATCGCGTGGAAGAAGGGTACGTCGAACGCCGAGACGTACCTGCCGGCCAGCAACTCCATCGTGCTCGATCCGGCCGCGCCGCACCCGGTCAACGCGCGCCGGCTCGACACCGACCACAGCCTGCAGTTCCAGCTGCCGGCGGCCGCCGTGGCCGCCGGGAAGCTCAAGCTCCGGCTGAAGCGGCTGTCGATCCTCGGCGGCGCCGACATTCCGCTGCAGGGTCCGGTGAGCTGGCAGGTGACGTTCAGGAAGGCGCCGCCGCTGCGCGTGCGCGTGATCGGCTTGCGTTATCGCAACGCGCAGGGCGCCACGCGCTCGCCCGAGGCGATCCACTTCACGTACCTGCGGTCGTTCCTCGCCCGCGCGTATCCGGTCGCCGACGTGCAGTGGTCGCAGGCGGTCGTCGACGCCGATTTCACCGCGCCGTTCGACGCGAACACCGTGCTCGCCGCCAACGCGCAGCTGGCCGCGATCCGCAGCCGCGAAGTGAGTTCGGGCACGCACCCGCTCACGCACTACTACGGGCTGGTCGACGACGCCGGCGGCCAGAACTTCATGCGCGGCCGCGCGTTCGACGTGCCGGCCGAGCCGCGGCCGGACACCGTCGCGTCGGGACCCGCGGGCACGCCCGGCGGCTTCGCCGGCGACCACGACCTGTCGTACGCCGACTGGTACGGCGCGCACGAGATCGGCCACACGTTCGGCCGCTTCCATCCCGGATTTCCCGTCGGGCAGCAGGACCGGAGCGACACGAACTTCCCCTTCTTCAACGGGCAGCTCGCCGATCCCGACGACCGTTACGTCGGCTTCGACTTCGGCGACCCGGCGCTCGGCTTCGACATGAAGGTGCTGCCCGGACAGCAGTGGCACGACATCATGACGTACGCCGACAACCAGTGGATGAGCCAGTACACGTACGAGGCCATCCTCGAGCGGCTCGTCGCCGAGAGCAAGCTGGTCTGACGCGGCGGCGAGGCCGAAGCGGGAGGAACGCCATCCATGAAGATCGTGCGCGAGAAGATGATCCACGTCGTCGGCACCGTCGACCTCGACCACAGGACGGGCCAGATCCGCTACGTGAATCCCGCGGAAGTCGGCATCCGCAGCGAGGCCGGCGCGGCCAAGCGCAACGCGGAGTTTCCGGAGAAGGTCGTGCTGCAGTTGGAGGACGCCGCCGGTGCGGTGCTCGCGAGCGTGGAAGCGCTGGTGCGGCTCGGCTCGCGCAGCGAGAATGCCGGCCGCGTGGGGCTCATCCAGGAGGACGTGCCGTACGCGCCGAACGTGAAGCGGATCCGGCTGCTGCTCGACGGGCAGCAGCTCGACGTGTTCGAGGGCGGCGGGCCGCCGGCGGCGGTCGACGCGAACGCCGGCATCGCGCTCGCGGGCGCCGCGCCCGGCGCGCCGAATCGCGTGGCGATGGGCGCCGCGCCGGCGTCGGCGGAAGCGGGCATCACGTACACGGTGCAGGCGCGGCCGGCGGACGCCAAGTCGTGGCTCACGCTCGCGGTCGGCCAGCGGACGCCGAAGATCGACATCGACTTCAACCAGTTCCCCAACGCGAAGCGGCTGGACGTCCGCGTGCTGCGCACCAACGGCTTCGACGAGGCGGTCGTCAACGAGCAGAGCGTCGACCTGAAGCCGTGAGCCGACGGCGCACCGGAGGAATCCCGCAATGGACATCACGATCTTCACGCTGGGCCTGGCCACGCTTTCCTTCGTCCTGGGCTTCGTCGCGCTGCTGTCGTCGAAGGTCTACGTCAATCCCAAGACGCGCTCGAAGCTGGAGGTCGACCTGCCGCTGCTGGGCAAGATGCAGACCAACTATCCGGCGCTCATCTTCGTGTTCGTCGGCGCCGCGCTCGCCGTCTACTCGATCAGCAAGCACTTCGAGTTCGAGTCGATGAAGCTGCAGCGCGCGGCGCACGAGACGGTCTGGAACGTCACCGGCCAGTTCCGCCAGCCGGGCAACGACATCACCGACTGGCGCAATGGCGCGCTGCTGAAGCTCGTGCAGGTGGGGCCGACGTTCGACATCACCGCGGACGGGCACTTCACGATCGAGGTGGCGCTGCCCGAAGGCGAGACGTTCGAGTCGATGGTCGACCAGATCGCCTACACCAGCGACCGCGCGCGGGCGCTGATCATCCCGAAGGAGGAGCTCGACGCGTACCAGAAGGACAAGGCGACGAGCAAGCTCAAGGGGATGACGGGCAAGACGCGCGTCTACCACCCGATCGACGTCGAGGTGATACCGGCGACGACCGCGGCGGCGGGGAGGTCGCCGTGAGGATCGCGCTCGCCGTGCTGCTGGCGTGCTGCGCGCCGTGCGCGCTCGCGGACGTCGTCCAGTTCGAGATCGGCAAGGGCGGCGCGTACGCGACGTACGCGTCGGTGCGCGCGTTCGACGCGGCGAACAGGCAGGTGTTCAGCGGCTCGTCGGACGGCTACGGCCGTGTCACGATCGCGATTCCGCCCGGCCGCTACACGGTGCGCGTGAAGACGCGGTCCGGCGAAAAGTCGGCCGCGGTCGACATCAAGGGCGATCGCGCCTTGCGGATGGTCACGCTGCCGCCGTAGGCACGCTCCGCAGCGTCATCCCGACACGTTGCGCGACGACGTCGCCGACGTCCCGCGTGCGAATTCCGGCGCGACACGCACGTCGATCACGCAGATCGCGCCACCGTGAACGTCGTCGATGGCCGCTTCGAGCGACTGCGCCAGCGCTTCGACGTCGTGGACCGGACCGTAACTCACCGCCCCCTGCGCGCGTGCAAGCTGCGCCAAGTCGAACGGCGGGTCGTCCATGCGCTGGCCGACCCACCGGTTCTCGATCGGCCGGCCGCGCGTGCGAGCCACCCGTTCCTGGTGCAACTCGTCGTTGAAGAACGACTGGTTGTTGCAGATCACGATCAGGAGCGGAACACGGTAGTGAACACCGGTCCACAGCGCGGTCAACCCCATCAGGTAATCGCCATCGCCGAGAACGGCGACCGGCAGACGAGGCGAACCGCGAAGCGCCAGCGCTGCACCGACCGCCATGCCCGGACCGGATCCGACGCCGCCACCGCCGTCGAAGCCGATGAAGTCGAGCGGATCGGCGAACTGGCAATATTCGCCCGGCCAGCCCAGCGGCAGGCGCACGTAGGACGGGCGATGCGCGGCCAGCGCGGTGGTCGTCACGCGCGCAAGATCGTGTATCGAGATCGGCTCGCCGCCGGGCGTGGCTGCGCGCGGCGCGGCCGTCGCCGGCGCGACGTTCGGCCACGCGGACGGTTGCGCCCGCACCGGCAGTCTTTCGAGGAGCGCGGAGACCAGCCGGTCCGGATCGGCGAGCACGACATCGTCGGCGACCGGCAGCGACAGGCAGTCCTTGTTCCAGCCACGATGCAGATACGCATCGAGCGAGCACGATATGACCCTGGCTGCGGGAGCCTGCCCCGCGCACGCCTGCCGCAGCGAACCGCCGAGATCGATCCAGTCGAGGCTGAGGATGACATCTGCGTCGCGGGCGAGCATCGCCGCCTCATCGCTGATGTAGATGCCCGGCGCGAACGGGTGGTGTGGATCGGTCGTCGGAAACGCGGCGCCGTTCTTGAGGTCGGTCAGCACGCGGGCGCCGACACGCTGCGCAAGCGCGACCCGGCGCGCGAAGTCGCCGCGGTCGTTCGAGACGCGGCCGATCAGCAGCAGCGGCCGCTGCGACTGCACGAGCGCCGCCGCGATGTCTTCCACCGCGGCACGCGGCGGATCGACCGGACGCGCGGCGGGAAAGCGCGCGAGCGACGGCGGCTCCGGAAGCGCGGCCAGCGCCTCCTCCTGCAATTCGGAATCGAGGCACACGAACACCGGTGCCCGCGGCGCCGTAGTCGCAAGCCGGTAGCCGCGCACCAGCGACTCGAGCGCGGCGCTGACCGAACCCGGCGTGTCGTCCCACTTCGTGTACCCGCGGACCAGCGCGGCGAGATCCGCGGTCGTGTGGATCCAGTCGATCCAAGGCCGTCGCCGTGCCGCATCGCGCGGCCCTTCGGCGCCGATCAGCAGGATCGGAACCCGGTCGCACCACGCGTTGAAGATTGCCATCGTCGCGTGCATCAGCCCGACGTTCGCGTGCAATGCGACCGCGAGCGGGCGCCCGGTGACGCGCGCATAGCCGTGCGCGATCGCGACTGCGCTTTCCTCGTGCACGCACAGCAGCAGCTCGGGACGTTCGTTGCCGAGATAGTTGACGAGGCTGTCGTGCAGCCCGCGGAAGCTGGCGCCGGGCGTCAGAGCGATGTACTCGATGCCGAGCGCCCGCAGCAGATCGGCCACACAGTCGCTGCCAAAACGCGGAGTCGCCTCGACGGCGGCGTTGCGGCGGGCAGGATCGTTCACGCGGGCATTGTCGGGTAAGTCGCCGGCGAAGCCAAGCGCGGCCGTTGTCAGCGCGCGGGATCGGTGGGAACCTAGCAACCCTTCCCGAGCAACCACCGAGTCCGCCATGGCCCCCGACCACGAGTCCCGGCTGCACCTCAACCTGCCCGCGCATCGCCAGCACTACTACGGCGGCGGCTGGCATCCGTCGGCCGGCGGCGCACAGTTGCCGGTGGACAGTCCCGCCACCGGCGAATCGCTCGGGGTCGCGAGCCACGGCGACGCGCAGGACGTCGACCGCGCCGTGCAGGCCGCGTCGGCGGCGTTCGCCGGCTGGCGCGACACGCCGGCGCAGGAGCGCGCCGCGTGTATCCGCAACGCGACGGCCGCGCTGCGCAAGCACGCGGAGGAACTCGCGTGGCTCGACGCGATGGACGCCGGCAATCCGTTCAACGCGATGCTGTTCGACGTCGAGATCAGCTGCGCGTACATGGACTACTTCGCCGGGCTGGTCACCGAGATGAAGGGCGCGACGATCCCGATCGGGCCGAACGTGCTCAACTACACGGTGCGCGAGCCCCTCGGCGTCGTCGCGCGGATCGGCGCGTTCAACCATCCGCTGCTGTTCGTCGCCGGCAAGGCCGGCGCGCCGCTCGCCGCAGGCAACACGCTGATCGTCAAGCCCGCCGACCAGACGCCGCTGTCGGCGCTGCGGATCGCCGAGCTGTGGGACGGCATCTTCCCGCCGGGCGTGTTCAACGTCGTCACCGGCGGCCGCGAGGCGGGCGCCGCGCTGGTCGAGCATCGCGGTGTCGCGAAGGTCGGCTTCATCGGGAGCGTGGCCGCCGGCCGCGCGGTGATGCAGGCGGCCGGCAGGACGCTGAAAGCACTGACGCTCGAGCTGGGCGGCAAGAACGCGCTGATCGCGTGCGCGGATGCCGGCATCGACGAGGTCGCCGACGGCGTGGTCCGCGGCATGAATTTCCGCTACGTCACCGGCCAGTCGTGCAATTCGACCAGCCGCGTCTACCTGCACGAGTCGATCCACGACCGCGCGCTGGCCGGCATCGTCGCGCGCGTCGCGGCGCTGAAAGTGGGGGCGCCGTCGGACCGCGATGCGGAGGTCGGCTGCCTTTCGAGCCGGCCGCAGTACGACAAGACGCTGTCGTACATCCGGATGGGACTCGAGGACGGCGCGCGGCTGGCGCAGGGCGGCAAGCCCGTCGCCGACCCGCGGCTGGCCGGCGGCCTCTTCGTCGAGCCGACGGTATTCGCCGACGTGACCGACGACATGCGGATCGCGCGCGAGGAGATCTTCGGGCCGGTGGTCAGCGTGCTGCGTTGGCGCGACGAGGACGACGTCGTCGCGCGCGTCAACGCGCTCGACTACGGGCTGACCGCGTCGATCTGGACGCACGACCTCGACCGCGCGCACCGGCTGGCGTCGCGCGTGCAGGCCGGGTACGTGTGGGTCAACGGCGCGTCGACGCACCACGTCGGCGTTCCGTTCGGCGGCGTCAAGCAGTCCGGCATGGGCCGCGAGGAGTCGATCGACGAGCTCTTCGCCTGCACGCAGATCAAGAACGTGAACGTGACGCTGCGCCGCTGAACGATCCGGCTCGACGCCGGGCCGGGGGTCCGGTATCGTCGACCGTTGCGCCGGATTCGGCGCGCCGTCCCACGCCGCGAATCCCCCATGCCCCTGCCGCCTTCGCCCGACCGCACCGAGCTTCACCTGCGCAGCATCGAGATGCGCGGCTTCCGCCGCGGCGACGGCCTCTACGAGATCGACGGCCGCGTCGTCGACACCAAGTCGGAGGACGTCCGGCTGCTCAGCAACGGCCGCGACGTGCCGGCCGGCACGCCGATCCACGACATGTGGGTGCGCCTGGTCGTCGACGAGGATCTGCTCGTCCACGACGTCGTCGCGGTGACCGACGCGAGCCCTTACGAAGTGTGCCGCGAGGCGGTGGCGCCGATGCGCGTGATCGTCGGCGAACGGATCAAGGGCGGATGGTCGAACATGGTGAAGGCGCGCCTCGGCGGCGCGCAGGGTTGCACGCACCTGATGGAACTGCTGATCCCGCTCGCCACCGCCGCGTACCAGACGCTCAGCACGCTGCGCGTCAGCCGGCCGGACGTCGTCAACCGCGTCGGCAAGCCGGTGAAGATCGACAGCTGCTACGCGTACGGCGCCACCCGCGAACTCGTCCGCGAGCGTTGGCCGGCGCACTACCGAGGCGGATCGGCGACGGCGCCCGACGTCGAAACCGCCGGGTAGGTCCGTTCCAGTTCCTGCAGGAACTCGGGCAGCCGCGCCTGCGGCAGCGCCTCGATGCCCGCCGCGGCCTGCCGGCCGCCGCCTGCGAATCGCCGGCACAACGCGTCGGCGCCGCGCGGCCCCGCGCGCGGCGCGCGCACGCTCACGATGTACCGTCCGGCGCCGTCCGGCGTCAGCACCGCGTGCGCGATTGCGGGCTCCGCGTTGGCGAGCTCGTTGCCGAAGATGCCGCGGACGCGGCGCGCCCACGGCGCGTCGGGCAGGATGTGGACGGCGGCGCCGCGGGATCGGTGCGCGGCCTTCGTCTGCCGCGCGAGCTCGATGTCGCGCCGGCGCGCGCCGTCGATCGCCGCGTACGCGGGATCCTTCGCGATGAACCGGAAGGGATCGCGCTGCGCGCGAAGCTTCCGGTACAGGTCCGCCGGCGGCACGACGGCATCGGCGTCGCCGTCGCCGGTCGCGTTGTACGTGAGGTCGTCGCCCAGGTCGCGCAGCGCCGCGCGCTGCGCGGGCGTGAGGCCGAGCGTGGCCGCGAGTTCGTCGCCGGCGGCGTTCAGGTTGTCGCCGTACGCGGCGACGATCGCCCACAGGCGCTGCCGGCCGTCGAGGTAGCGGTCGACGAGGATGCCCGTGCACACCGACGGCGACGGGTCCAGGTGCGCGTCGAAGCCCGGATGGACCGGCGGCTCGCCCGCATAGTGGTGGTCGAAATAGCGGACGGTCGCGCCGAGGTTGAGCAGCCGCACCAGCGCGTCGCGGTTGGCCGCGAGCGACACGTCGAGCACGGTCACCGCGTCGCCCGGTTGCGCGGCCACGCGCGCGAGGAGCGCGATGTCGCGCTTGGCCCCGGTGACGAGCACCGCGTCGACCGGTGCGTCGAGCCGCAGCTGCAGCAGCGCGCAGATGCCGTCGGCGTCGCCGTTGAAGACGTCGAAATGCGTCATCGCGCCGTCAGGCGAGGAAGCCCGCCGGCGATTTCGTGATCGCCACCGAGACGATGTAGCCGTAGACGGCCAGCGCGCCGACGAACGCGGCGATTCGGATGCGCCGGGTCCGCCCTCGCTTCAAAGCGACGGTGCCGAGGACGATGTACGCGACGAGCCCGATCACCTTGGCGGTCAGCCATCCGTGCGTGCCCGGCGCGTTGCCGATCATGACGGCGAGCGCGATCGCCGATGCCAAGAGCACCGTGTCGACGACGTGCGGCGCGACGCGCGCCCAGCGCAGCTGCAGCCGCTCGGGCGCGGCGAGCATGAAGCCGCCGCGCACGCAGAAGAGCGCGAGGCTCAGCGCGACACAGCCGACGTGCACCGCCTTCACTGCCGCATAGGACACCATCGGCACATGATACCGTCACGGCGGCGCGCGCTCCTCGGGCGGCCGCACGCGGCGGAACGTCGCGAGCAGCAGCAGGTCGTAGACGATCTTGGTGCCGCCGGCGACGATCAGCGGCCAGCCGAACGTCGACAGGCCCAGCAGCCAGCCGGCGATGAACGGGCTGGCGGCCGACGCGAGGCTGCGCGGGACCGCGGTGATGCTGGCGGCGGCGGGGCGTTCGGCCGGCGTGACGATCGCCATCACGTACGAGCTGCGCGTCGGCACGTCCATCTGCGACAGCGCGCTGCGCACGACCAGCAGCGCGACCGCGCTGCCCACGTCGGGCACGAACGGAATCGCCAGCAGGCACACGTTGGCCGGCAGGTGCGTGAACACCATCGTGTTGACGAGTCCGATCCGGTGCGCGATCCGCACGGCGACCAGGTACGACAGCGCGCTCAAGACGCCGGTCGCGAAGAAGATCGTGCCGGCGGTCGCGAGCGAAAGGCCGAAGCGCTGGTACAGCCAGAGCGCCAGCATCGACTGCACGACGAAGCCGCCGCCGAAGGCATCGAGCGCGAACAGCGCGGCCAGCGCGTAGACGGCGCGCTTCGAATGCGTCAGCGGCGCAGGCGCCGGCGCTGCCGAGGCTTCGAGCGCGCGGGGAAGTCCCCGGTAGGCCAGCGCGGCGCCGACGCCGAGCAGCGCGTAGCCGACGAACATCGCCTGCAGCGACGCGCGCGGCGACAGGCCGGTCGCGCCCGCCAGCAACGCCGGCAGGCCGGCGGCGAGCGACCCCAGCGCCGCCAGCAGCGTGCCGGTCAGCGCGTAGCGTGCGAACACCGCCGTGCGCCGGCGGTCGGCCGTCACGCGCGACAGCACCGCGTGTTCGAGCGGCAGGAACACGCTGACGTCGCCGCTGCCCGGATTGAGCGTGCCGACGATCGCGACCAGCAGCAGCGGCCAGAACTGCGTCAGCGTCGCGAAGCCGGCACCGGTGGCCACCATCAGCGCCGCGGCGGCGAGCAGCAGCGTCCGGTAGTGGAAGCGGTACGCATTGAGGCCGACGGCGAGCGTCAGCAGGCCCGAGCCGGCCAGCGTCGCCGTCGCGACGACGCCTATCTGCAACGTGCTGAGGCCGAGGTCGAGCAGGTACAGCGGCAGCAGCAGGCTGATGCAGCCGTCGCCGAAGGCACGCAGGCCGCGGGCGACGAGCAGGCGGTTGACGTTGGCGGTGTCCATGCGCGGCCTCGACGCGTTCGAGTCGGCAGAATTGGACGGGACACCGTCTTGGCCCCGAGGCCTCCGGGAATCTGCGCATCCCGGCGACCGCATGCTAGCGAACTTCGCGCGGCGCCGCAAACGCGCGCGCCTGTGCTAGCGTGATCGCGTCACGTACGACGAGCGGGGGCTTCGATGGGCGACCATGTCTACAAGCTGTTGGAACTGACCGGCACGTCGAAGACGTCGGTCGAGGACGCGATCTCCAATGCCGTCGCCAAGGCGGCGAAGACGATGCACGGGTTGCACTGGTTCCAGGTGCAGGAGACGCGCGGCCAGATCGTCGACGGCAAGGTCGCGCACTGGCAGGTGACCGTCAAGATCGGCTTCACGCTCGACGACTGACGCCGGCCGCCGGCGCCGCGTCCTACCGGCGGGCGTGACGAGCGATCTGCCGGTGCAGCGCGACGTAGCGCTTTTCCGGGTTGTGGCCGAACAGCGGGTCGTCGATCTGCGCGATCGCCGCGTGGATCGCCTGCCAGTCCTGCGCCGACATGAGCTTCGCGGCCGACGGCAGGATCTCGTTCTCCTCGATGCGCATGTGTTTGCGCAGCGTGTCGACGTAGTCGCGTGCGGCGGTCTCGACGTGCTCGCGCGTTTCCATCGAGCCGTTCAGGATGCCGTCGAGCATGCGGATCAGCGTACTGCCGGCGCGCTCGAGCGCCTTGTGCTGGCGGGCGAGATCGTCGACGGTCTTCGCGAGCTTCGGCTCGAGCGCCTTCAGCCGCGCGAACGCCAGGTCTTCCTTCGGATGGTGGCGGACGTCGGCATAGTGCGTCAGGTAGAACATGACGTCGACCATCAGCTCGTAGTCGGGGTCGCCGCCGTCGTGGAACAGCGCGATCTGCGCGTCCATCAGCGCGAGCAGCCACGCGAAGTTCGTGTGTTCGGCGTGCCAGAGGGCGACAGCGTCGGGCATCGGGGCTCCCGGATCGGCGCCGCGCAACCGCGCACCGCGGGGCGCGCGCCAGTGCGTCCGATCGTACGACAGGTCGGCGGCGGCGGGTAGCGCGCCGGCGGCAACCTTTGATCGACGTCAGGGATTCAATGCGTTGCCGCGCGCCGTTCGATCCGGTATCGTCGTCGCCGGCGCGGGCCGCCCCGGATCCGGCATGAACGAGCAGCACTACCTTCGCATCATCGACCAGGGTTTGCCGCGCACGACGGGGCCGCGCCGGAAAGTGGTGGTCGTCGGCGCGGGCATGGCGGGGCTGGTCGCCGCCTCGGCGCTGCTGCGCGCCGGCCACGAGCCCACGATCCTCGAGGCGCAGCAGCGGGTCGGCGGCCGCGTCTGCACGCTGCGCGAGCCGTTCGCGCCCGGCCTGTACGCCGAGGTGGGCGCGATGCGGATCCCGCGCGCGCACCGGCTGACGCTGGCGTACGTCGCGCAGTTCGGCCTGCCGACCGTCGACTTCACGATGAACAACCCGGACGGCTGGTGCCACCTGTTCGGCCGCAAGCACCGGTTCCGCGACATCGACGAGCGGCCGCACCTGATCGGCGCCCACCTGGCCGAGCACGAGCGAGCAACGACGTGCGACCGGCTGTGGCAGGACGCGCTGCGCCCGTTCGCCGACCGCATCGCCAGGATGGGCGACGACGGCTGGGCCGAGATCGTCGACCGCTACGACGGCCACTCGACGCGCGAATTCCTCGAGGAGTCGGGCTGGAGCGAGGCGGCGATCGAGCTGTTCGGCCTGCTGATGAACCAGGAATCGCTGCTGAACACGTCGTTCCTCGAGCTCCTGCGCGAGGAGGTCGGCCACTTCTACACCGACATGGTGCGCGTGGACGGCGGGATGGACCGGCTGCCGCGCGCGTTCCTGCCCGCGCTCGCCGACCGCATCCGCTTCGGCGCGCGGATGGTCGCGCTCGACCAGAACGCCGAGCAGGTCGTCGTCCACTACCAGACGGCGGCCGGCCGGCGGCGCGAGCACGCCGACCACGCGATCGTCGCCGTTCCGTTCCCGGTGCTGCGGCACGTCGAGATGCTGCAGCCGCTGTCGCTGGGGAAGCGCCGAGCGATCCGGCAGCTGCACTACGACGCGTCGGCGAAGATCCTCATGCAGTGCCGCCGGCGGTTCTGGGAGGAGGACGATGGGATTTTCGGCGGAGGCTCGGTGACCGACCTCGCGATCCGCAACGTCTTCTACCCGGAGTCCGGCCGCGAGACCGGCCGCGGCGTGCTGCTCGCGAGCTACACGTGGGCCGAGGACGCGCAGCGCTGGGGCTCGCTGACGCCGGACGAGCGGATCGTGCAGGCGCTGGAGAACGTCGCCGTCATCCATCCGCAGATCCGCGAGGAGTTCGAGGTCGGCACGTCGAAGATGTGGCACGACGACCCGTACGCGGGCGGAGCGTTTGCGCTGTTCGAGCCGAGCCAGCAGAAGCTCCTGTACGAGCACATCATCGCCCCGGAGGGCCGCATCCACTTCGCCGGCGAGCACGCGTCGCTGCACCACGCGTGGATCCAGGGCGCGATCGAGTCGGGGCTGCGCGCCGCCTGTGAGATCAACGCGGTGTCCGCATGATGGCGCCGCTGCGCGGACGACTCGCCTGGATCGCCGACGCCGGCATGACGGCCCTGCTCGCGATGCTCGGCTTCACGATCTTCGTCGTGCCGATCGTCGCCGCGCCGTTCGGCGACGCCGCCCGCACGCTGGTCGAGTTGTTCTACGTGCTGGTGCTGCTGTGCGGCGCGTGGGCGATCGCCGAACACCGGGGGATCGCGACGCTGCTGGCGGCGCTGGCCGCGGCGGCGCTCGCGATCGCGTGGCTGCCGCTGCCGGGGCTCGGCACGATGAGGCCGCTGCTCCACGAGGCGGCCGCGCTGGTGGCCGCGATCATGCTCGCCGCGATGGTCGGCGTCCGCGTGTTCTCGCCCGGACGGATCACGGTGGACCGGATCATGGGCGCCGTCGCGCTGTACCTGCTGCTCGGCGTCGCGTGGGGCAGCGCGTACGAGATCGTCGCGCAGGTCGACGCGAATGCCTTCAGTGCCCCGGTGCCGGGCGCGGGCGGCGTCGAACGCTGGTTCTACTTCAGCTTCGTCACGCTGACCACCGTCGGCTACGGCGACGTCACGCCGGTCGCGCGCGCGGCGCGCGTGCTCGCGATCGGCGAGGCGCTGGTGGGCCAGCTCTATCCGGCGGTCGTGCTCGCGCGACTGGTGACGCTGCAGGCGCCGCCGCCGGCCGACTAGATCGCGCGGTCGCGGCCCTTCCAGAACGGCGCGCGCAGGTCGCGCTTCAGCGTCTTGCCGGCCGCGTTGCGCGGGAAGTCGGCCAGCACCAGCACGCGATCGACGCGCTGGTACCGCGCGGCCACGCGCTCGTTGATCCACTCCTTCAGCGCCGCGGCGTCGACGGCTGCGCGCTCGTGCAGGACGACGGCGGCCACCGGCGTCTCGCCCCACTTGTCGTGCGGGATGCCGAACACGGCGACCTCGCGCACGTCCGGATGCCGCGCGGCGATCTCCTCGATGTCCTTCGGGTACACCTTGACGCCGCCGCTGTCGATCATGTCCTTCTTGCGGTCGACCAGGTACAGGTAGCCGTCCTCGTCGACGTAGCCCAGGTCGCCGGTGTGCAGCCAGTCGCCGGCCAGCGCCTGCGCGCTCTGCTCGGGACGGTGGTGGTAGCCGGGCATCGTGATCGGGCCGCGGCCGAGGATCTCGCCGACTTCGCCGGCCGGCATGTCGCGACCGTCGTCGCCGACGATGCGCATCGCGTAGAACGGCGGCGGCACGCCGACGCTGCCGGACTTGCGTACGGCGTCGGCGCGGTCGAGCACCGTGATGAAGCCTTCGGTGAGCCCGTACAGCTCGTAGAAGCGATCGGGCAGCAGCCGGTTCAGCCGGTCCTTGTGCTCGTTGTGCAGCGGCGCGCCCAGCGACAGCACCATCTCGAGCGACGAGAGCCGCGCCGGATCGAAGCCGTCGGCGTTGAGGATCGCGATGATCTGCGACGGCACCAGCATCGTGTGCGTGACGCGCTCGCGCTCGACGGCGGCGATGAACGCCTCGGCGTCGAACGACCGCATCAGGATGAACGTGGCTCCGCACATGATCGCCGGGAACATCGTGACCATCGCGCCGTTGAACACCAGCGCGCCGCTGTGCAGCACCACGCTCTCCGGCGCCATCCGCCACGCGTTGGCCATCGTCGTCGCGTACATCGCGCGGATGAAATGCGTGTGGCAGATGCCCTTGGGCAGCCCGGTGGTGCCCGACGTGTACATCAGCGTCAGCAGGTCGCCGGCCTCGACGCGCGCGTGCGGCGCCGCGTCGCTCGCGGCCGCGTGCAGCGCGGCGAACGACCGCTCGTCGCCGGCAACCTCGTCGAGGAAGACCCAGACCGGCTTGGCGGCGGTGGTGTCGCGCACCGCCGCGAAGTCGATCGCGACGTCGTGCGTGGCGACGACGACGCGCGGCGGCGCATCGTCGAGCAGCGACACGAGGCCGGTGGCGGTCAGCAGCGGCGACAGCGGCACGGCGACGGCGCCCAGCTTCGCGCACGCCCAGTACGTGGCGAGCAGCTCGAGGCCGTTGCCGAGCACGGTCGCCACGCGGTCGCCGCGCGCGACGCCGAGTCCCGCGAGCGCGTTCGCCCAGCGGTTGACGTAGCCGTCGAACTCGCGCCAATCCAGCCGGACCTCGGGCTCGCCCGGCGATCGCCCGGCGACGACGACGGCGGTGTGGCGCGGACGGTACCGCGCGTGCCGGGCCGGCAGGCCGCCGAGGCAGAGGCTGTCGAAGGCGATCGGGGTATCCATGCGCCTGCCGTCATGTTCGGCGAGCGATGCTGCCCCGTTGTTGACCGCCGTCAAAGCGCGTGACCGGGATCACGCAAGGTCGAAGCGATCGAGGTTCATCACCTTGTTCCAGGCCGCCACGAAGTCGCGCACGAACGCCTGCTGCGCGTCGCTGCACGCGTGGACTTCCGCGAGGGCCCGCAGCTGCGAATTCGAACCGAAGACGAGGTCCACGACCGTTCCCGTCCACCTGAGCTCGCCGGTCGCCCGGTCGCGCCCCTCCAGCACGCCTTCGGACGCGGCGGACTTCTGCCACTTCGTGTTCATGTCGAGCAGATTCACGAAGAAGTCGTTGGTCAGCGTCCCGGGCCGCCTGGTGAAGACGCCGAGCGGGGACTGGCCGACGTTCGCGTTCAGCGCGCGCAGGCCGCCGACCAGCACCGTCATCTCGGGAGCGGTCAGCGTCAGCAACTGCGCCTTGTCCACCAGCAGCTCGGCCGCCGATCCCTCGAGTCCCTTCCGCACGTAGTTGCGGAATCCGTCCGCCATCGGCTCCAGCACCGCGAACGACGCGACGTCGGTCTGCGCCTGCGACGCGTCCATGCGACCCGGCGAGAACGGAACCTGCACGTCGTGGCCGGCCTTCTTCGCGGCCGCCTCGACCGCGGCGCAGCCGCCCAGGACGATCAGGTCGGCCAGCGAGACCTTCTTGCCGCCCGGCTGTGCACCGTTGAAGTCCCTCTGGATCGCTTCGAGCTTTTGCAGGACCTTCGCCAGTTCGGCCGGCTGGTTGACGTCCCAATCCTTCTGCGGCGCCAGGCGGATGCGCGCGCCGTTCGCTCCGCCGCGCTTGTCGCTGCCGCGGAACGTCGCCGCCGACGCCCAGGCGGTGGTGACCAGCTCGGAGATGGACAGGCCGGAGGCGAGGACCTTCGCCTTCAGCGCCGCAATGTCCTGCTCGTCGATCAACGGGTGGTTCACCGCCGGGATCGGGTCCTGCCAGATGAGCTCTTCGGCGGGAACCTCCGGGCCGAGATAGCGTGCGCGCGGACCCATGTCGCGGTGCGTCAGCTTGAACCACGCGCGGGCGAACGCGTCCGCGAACTGGTCCGGGTTCTCGTGGAAGCGCCGCGAAATCTTTTCGTAGACCGGGTCGAATCGCAACGCGAGGTCCGTGGTCAGCATCGAAGGCGCGTGGCGCTTCGCCGGATCGTGGGCATCCGGCACCGTGCCGGCGCCCATGCCGTGCTTCGGCGTCCACTGGTGCGCGCCCGCCGGGCTCTTCGTCAGTTCCCATTCGTAGCCGAACAGGTTCGAGAAGAAGTTGTTGCTCCACTTCGTCGGCGTGGTGGTCCACGTGACTTCCAGGCCGCTGCCGATCGTGTCGGCGCCACAGCCGGTGCCGAAGCTGTTCGTCCAGCCCAGGCCCTGCGCCTCGATGCCCGCCGCTTCCGGCTCGACGCCCACGTGCTTCACGTCGCCGGCGCCGTGGGTCTTGCCGAACGTGTGGCCGCCGGCAATCAGCGCCACGGCCTCCTCGTCGTCCATCGCCATGCGCGCGAACGTTTCGCGGATGTCCCGCGCCGCGGCGAGCGGGTCCGGGTTGCCGTTGGGACCTTCCGGGTTGACGTAGATGAGGCCCATCTGCACGGCGGCGAGCGGGTTGGCGAGATCGCGGTCGCCGCTATAGCGCTCGTCCGCCAGCCACTTGCCCTCGGGTCCCCAGTAGATGTCCTGCTCCGGCTCCCAGATGTCCCGGCGCCCGCCGCCGAAGCCGAACGTCTTGAAGCCCATCGATTCCAGCGCGACGTTGCCGGCGAGGATCATGAGGTCCGCCCAGGAGATTTTCCGGCCGTACTTCTGCTTGACCGGCCAGAGCAGCCGGCGCGCCTTGTCGAGGTTCACGTTGTCCGGCCAGCTGTTGAGCGGAGCGAAGCGCTGGCTGCCGTTGCCGCCGCCGCCGCGTCCGTCGCCCGTGCGGTACGTGCCGGCGCTGTGCCACGCCATGCGAATGAACAACGGCCCGTAGTGACCGAAGTCGGCGGGCCACCAGTCCTGCGAATCGGTCATCAGCGCCCGCAGGTCGTTCTTCACGGCGGCAAGGTCGAGGCTCCTGAATTCCGCGGCGTAGTCGAACGCCTCGCCCATGGGGTCGGACAGCGGGGAATGCTGGTGCAGGACGCCCAGGTTCAGTTGATTCGGCCACCAGTTTCCGTTGGTCGGGGCCCCGGCCGCCGTGGGCTTGCGGGCGCCGCCTCCGAACGGGCACTTCGATTCCGTTGACAAGGTTCTCTCCTCGGTTTGCTTGCGGACGAACGAAGATTAGAAGCGTCCGCTCGATCATGCAAATTGATTGATTTGATCGATACGATAGTTTTTGACTAAGCACGGCTAGTCGCCGTCACGGTCCCGCGCGGCCCGCCGCAGCCGGTCCGACAGCCGGTCGAGCAGCGCGTAGGTGTCGCGGACCAGGTCGGCGCCGACCGCCGCCTCGAGTGCCAGGTACTCCTTCTCGACCAGCGGCGCCATCCGGCGGACGAGGTCGCGGCTCCTGCGCGTCAGCGACACCAGCACGCGCCGCTGGTCGTTCTCCGCGCGCCGGCGGTCGACGAGGCCCGTTTCGTCCATGCGCGCGAGCACGCCGGCCAGGCTCGGGCTTAAGATCGTGCACAGCTCGCAGATCTGCCGCGGCTCGAGCGGCTCGGGCTCGTGCTCGGCGAGCGCGCGCAGGATGCGCCACTGCTGCTCGGTGACGCCGTTCGCGTTGAGCAGCGGCCGGAAGCGCGCGATGACGTCCTCGCGGGCGCGCAGCAGCAGCAGCGGCAGGTTGCGGTGGGGGATCGGCGCGGCCATCGTGGGTCCCGTTGACACGTTAATATATTAGTGATTAAATCGTTAACATGTTAGATATTACGCCGTCGTCGGTTCGCGCGATAGCCCGGGACCCGGCGTGGACCTGACCATCGCCGACGCGCTCGTCCGCGTCGACGGGTCGCCGCTGCCGTTCGACACGCCGGTCGACCCGGCGGCGGGGACGCTCGTCGTGCGCGGCGCGGCGCGGCCGGCCGCCGTGTTTGCATGGTTGCCGCCGGTCGCCGGCACCGTGTACGGCGTTCTGCTCAATTACCGCGACGCGCTCGCCGCGCTTGGCGACGCCGTGAACCAGCCGCCGCACAAGGCGCCGCCGAAGGCGCCGATCCTGTACGTGAAGCCGCGCAACACGCGCTCGGCGCACGGCCGCGCGATCGTGGTCCCGGCAGGCGTGGACGCGCTTGAGATGGGTGCCGCGCTGGCGGTGGTCATCGGCCGCGTCGCGTGCCGTGTGGCCGAGCGCGACGCGCTGACGTTCGTCGCCGGCTACGCGGTCGCCAACGACGTCTGCGTACCGCACGACAGTTACTACCGGCCGTCGGTGCGCTTCCGCTGCCGCGACGGGTTCTGCCCGATCGGTCCGTGGGTCGTCGCGCGCCGGCACGTGGCCGATCCGGACGCGTTGACGCTCGAAGTGGCGATCGACGGCGTCGTGCGGCAGCGCGCGCACACCGGCGGCGTCGTCCGGCCGCTGCGACGGCTGCTGGCCGACGTCACCGAATTCATGACGCTGCAGCCGGGCGACGTCCTGCTGACCGGCGTGCCCGGCGGGGCGCCGCGTGCGCGGGCCGGCGAGCGCGTGGCGATCACGATCTCCGGCGTCGGCACGCTCGAGAACACCTTGGTGAACGAACCATGAGCGCCGCGACTTCCGGGGGAAACGTTTGAAGCGTGCGCGCGTCGCCTACGCGGGTGCCCTGCACGAGGCGACGCCGCAGGGGTCCGGCCTGCGCCTGGCCGACGGCCGCGTCGTCGCCGAGGACGCCGTCGTCTGGCTGCCGCCGGTGGACGCGGGTACGATCGTCGCGCTGGGCCTCAACTACGCCGACCACGCGAAGGAGCTCGCGTTCTCCGCGCAGGAGGAGCCGCTGGTGTTCCTCAAGGGCCCGGGCACGCTGATCGGCCACCGCGGGCAGACGCGGCGGCCGGCCGACGCCACGTTCATGCACTACGAGTGCGAGCTCGCCGTGGTCATCGGCCGCACGGCGCGCGGCGTGCGCCGCGCCGACGCGCTGTCGTACGTGGCCGGCTACGCGGTGGCCAACGACTATGCGATCCGCGACTACCTCGAGAACTACTACCGGCCGAACCTGCGCGTGAAGAATCGCGACACCTGCACGGTGCTGGGCCCGTGGCTGGTCGACGCCGCCGCCGTGCCGGACCCGGGCAGCCTCGCGCTGCGCACGACCGTCAACGGGAAGGTCACGCAGCAGGGCAACACGCGCGACATGGTGTTCGACGTCGCGTACCTGATCGAATACCTGTCCGGCTTCATGACGCTCGGCGCCGGCGACGTCATCCTGACCGGCACGCCGGAAGGCGTGGTCGACGTGCGGCCCGGCGACGAGGTCGTCACCGAAATCGAAGGCGTCGGCCGCCTCGTCAACACCATCGTCGGCGACGACGTTTTCGGGATCTGACATGTATGTTGCGCACCTCATCGACGGCAAGCGCGTGGACAGTGCCGACGCGTTCCCGACGGTGAATCCGGCCACGCAGGACGTGCTGGCCGACGTCGCGTCCGGCGGCGAGGCCGAGGTGAACGCGGCCGTGGCCGCGGCGCGCGCGGCGTTCCCGAAATGGGCGGCCACGCCCCAGGCGACGCGCGCGAGGATCATGCGCAGGCTGGGGGACCTGATCGGCGCGCACGTGCCGGAGATTTCCGACTGGGAGACGCGCGACACCGGCCAGGTGATCGGCCAGACGAAAAAGGCGCTGGTGCCGCGCGCCGCCGACAACTTCTACTACTTCGCCGAGATGTGCACGCGCACCGACGGCGACACGTACCCGGTCGACGGCGCGATGCTCAACTACACGCTGTTCCACCCGGTCGGCGTGTGCGCGCTGATCTCGCCGTGGAACGTGCCGTTCATGACGGCGACGTGGAAGGTCGCGCCGTGCCTCGCGTTCGGCAACACCGCCGTGCTGAAGATGAGCGAGCTGTCGCCGATCACCGCGGCGCGCCTGGGCGACCTCGCGCTGGAAGCCGGCGTGCCGCCGGGCGTGCTGAACGTCGTGCACGGCTACGGCCGCACGGCCGGCGAGGCGCTGGTGAAGCACCCGGACGTGCGCGCGATCTCGTTCACCGGCAGCACGGCGACCGGCAACCGGATCGTGCAGGCGGCGGGACTGAAGAAATTCTCGATGGAGCTGGGCGGCAAGAGCCCGTTCGTCGTGTTCGAGGACGCGGCGTGGGACCGCGCGCTCGACGCCGCGCTGTTCATGATCTTCTCGAACAACGGCGAGCGCTGCACGGCGGGATCGCGGATCCTCGTCCAGCGCTCGATCTACGACCGCTTCGCGGGCGAGTTCGCGCAGCGCGCCGCGCGCATTCCGGTCGGCGATCCGCTGGACGAGCGCACGATCGTCGGCCCGATGATCTCGCCGGAACACCTCGCAAAGGTGCGCCGCTACATCGAGATGGGACCGGGCGAAGGCGCGCGGATCCTCACCGGCGGGCTCGACGCGCCGCACCTGCCGGCGGCGCTCGCGCGCGGCAACTTCGTGCGGCCGACAGTGTTCGCCGGCGTGCGCAACGACATGAAGATCGCGCAGGACGAGATCTTCGGGCCGGTCGCGTGCCTGATCCCGTTCGACGACGAAGCCGACGCGATCCGCATCGCCAACGACATCCGCTACGGGCTGTCGTCGTACGTGTGGACGGAGAACCTGGGCCGCGCGCACCGCGTGGCCGCGGCGATCGAAGCCGGCATGTGCTTCGTCAACAGCCAGAACGTCCGCGACCTGCGGCAGCCGTTCGGCGGCACCAAGGCGTCGGGCACCGGCCGCGAAGGCGGCACGTGGAGCTTCGAGGTGTTCCTGGAGCCGAAGAACGTCTGCGTGTCGCTCGGCTCGCATCCGATTCCGCGCTGGGGGTTGTAGCGATGGGAACGCTCGCGCTGGCCGCCAAGATCACGCACGTGCCGTCGATGTACCTGTCGGAGCTGCCGGGGCCGCACCACGGTTGCCGGCAGGCCGCGATCGACGGCCACGTCGAGATCGGCCGCCGCTGCCGCGCGCTGGGCGTGGACACGATCGTCGTGTTCGACGTGCACTGGCTCGTCAATGCCGACTACCACGTCAACTGCGCGCCGCGGTTCAAGGGCATCTACACGAGCAACGAGCTGCCGCACTTCATCAAGAACATGCCGTACGAGTATCCGGGCAACCCGGCGCTCGGCGCGCTGATCGGCCGGGCGGCCAACGACGCCGGCGTCCGGACGCGCTGGCACGACGCGACGACGCTCGACCTCGAATACGGTACGCTGGTCCCGATGCGCTACATGAACGGCGACCAGCACTTCAACGTGGTTTCGATCGCCGCATGGTGCAATTGGCACGACCTGAACGACAGCGTGCGCTTCGGCGCCGCCGTCCGCCGCGCGATCGAGGACCGCTACGACGGCACCGTCGCAATACTTGCCAGCGGCTCGCTGTCGCATCACTTCGCCGACAACGGCACCGCCGAGAAGTACATGCACCGGACCTACAACGAGTTCCTGCTGCGCACCGACCTCGCGGTGGTCGAGATGTGGAAGCGCGGCGAATGGGCGGCCTTCCTCGACTTCCTGCCGATGTACAACGAGAAGTGCTGGGGCGAGGGCGGCATGCACGACACGGCGATGCTGCTCGGCGCGCTCGGCGGCGCCGCGTACGATCGCGGCGTGGAGATCGTCACGCCGTATTTCGGCAGCTCCGGCACCGGCCAGATCAACGCGATTTTTCCTCTTTGACGCCTTGCCACCGACATGCCGCACCTGACGCTCGATTATTCCGGCAACCTGCGCGCGGAAGGCGACTTCGGCGCGCTGTGTGCGAACCTCGCGAAGGCGCTCGTCGACTTCCGCGCCGACGGGAAGCCCGTGTACCCGGTCGGCGGCGTGCGCGTGCGTGCGATCGCCGCCGACGACTGGAGCATCGGCGACGGCCGTGCCGACGCCGCGTACGTCCATGCACGCCTGACGATCGGCGCCGGCCGCGGCGAGGCGACGATGAAGGCGACCGGCGACGCGCTGTTCGCCGTGATGAAGGACCACTTCGCCGCGCTGTTCGAACGGCGGGGCCTGGCGCTTTCGCTCGAGATCGGCGAGTTCAGCGAGAGCGGCACGTGGAAGCACAACAACCTGCACGCGCGGATGCGCGCCTGATGCTGGCCGCCGACGTCGTCCGCGATCTGGCGCGGCAGCTCTACGAGGCGCGCCGCACGCGCACGCAGCTGCGCCACTTCTCGCGCGCGTATCCGCAGATGACGATCGACGACGGCTACGCGATCCAGCGCGAATGGGTGAAGCTGGAGCAGGCCGACGGCCGCGTGATCCGCGGCCGCAAGATCGGATTGACGTCGCGCGCGATGCAGCAGGCATCGCAGATCGCCGAGCCGGACTTCGCGCCGCTGATGGACGACATGTTCTTCGCGGCCGGCGACATCCCGGCCGACCGGTTCATCGCGCCGCGCGTCGAGGTCGAGCTGGCGTTCGTGCTCGGCGCGCCGCTGCGCGGTCCGCAGGCGACGCTCGCGGACGTGCTGGCGGCGACCGACCACGTGATGCCGGCGGTGGAGATCATCGACGCGCGCATCGAGCAGTTCGACCGCGAGACGAAGGCGCCGCGCAAGGTGTTCGACACGATCGCCGACTTCGCCGCCAACGGCGGCGTCGTGCTGGGCGAGCGGCGCATCCGGCCGACCGACACCGACCTGCGCTGGGTCGGCGCGCTGCTGGAGAAGAACGGCGTGATCGAGGAGACAGGGCTTGCCGCCGGCGTGCTCAACCATCCGGCGACCGGCGTGGCGTGGCTCGCCAACAGACTCGCCCCGTACGGCGAGTCGCTCGCGGCCGGCGACGTCGTGCTCGCCGGCTCGTTCACGCGGCCGGTGCCGGCCGTCGCCGGCGACCGCGTCTGCGTCGACTACGGCCCGCTCGGCACGATCGACTTCCGCTTCGTCTGACTTCGAGGGGTCTGCCATGAGCGCAAAGCCGCACGCCATTCCGTCGCGCTTCTCCGCCGACGAGTGGAACGCCCGCGTCGAGCTCGCCGCCGCCTACCGCATCTTCAACCTGCTGGGCTGGACCGAGCTCATCTACAACCACATCTCGCTGCGCGTTCCGGGACCGGAAACGCATTTCCTGATCAACCCGTTCGGCCTGCACTACAGCGAAGTGACGGCGTCGAACCTGGTCAAGGTCGATCTGAACGGCAACGTGGTCGGCCATTCCGACTGGCCGATCAATCCGGCGGGCTTCACGCCGCACGCGACGATCCACGCGAACATTCCGAGCGCCCACTGCGTCATGCACACACACACGACCGCCGGGATGGCGGTCGCCTGCCTCGAGGACGGGCTGTCGATGAGCAACTTCTATTCGGCGCAGCTCCACGGCAAGGTGGCCTATCACGACTTCGAAGGCATCACCGTGCACGCCGACGAGGGGCCGCGGCTGTTGCGAAGCATCGGCGACCGGCAGGCGGTCATCCTGCGCAACCACGGCCTGCTCGCGTGGGGCGGCGACGTGCCGAGGGCGTTCGCGGTCCTCTGGCTGCTGCAGCGCGCGTGCGAGATCCAGCTGGCCACGCTGTCGATGGGGCGGCCGCGGATGATCGGCGAGGACGTCCAGCGCAAGTGCACGGCGGACTCGCTGCAGTTCGACCCGAGGTACGGCGCCGGCAGGGACGTCTTCGACGCGCTGAAGCGGATGGTCGACCGCGCCGATCCGGGCTACAGGTCCTGACGCGTCATTTCGCCGCGTCGCGCAGCCGCTGCTGCCGTTCCGCGGTCGCAGGGTGCGTCGACAGGAACGCCGGCGGCGCCTCGCGGCCGGACGTCTTCGCGTGCTTCTCCATCGTCGCGAAGAAGTCGATCAGAGGCTGCTGCGGCGTGCCGCTGGCGGCGAGCAGCGCGATGGCGAAGTCGTCGGCCTCCCGCTCGAACGCGCGGCCGTAGCGCAGCACGCCAAAGGCGATCGGGACGTTGGCGATCACCGTCGAGAAATCGCCCCACAGCACGACCGCCAGCGCGCCGACGCCGAGCGACTGCAGGAGCTGGCGCAGCGAATGCTTGCCGGCGACGTGGCCGAGCTCGTGGCCGGCTACGCCGACGACGGCGTCGTCGTTGCCGGCAAGTTCCACCAGTCCGTCGAGAAGCACGATCGTGCCGCCCGGCAGCGCCATCGCGTTGACGCCGCCCGGCCCTTCGATGCCGCGGAACTCCAGCCGGTAGCCGACGTCCGGCGCCGCCTGCGCGGCCGCGGCGGCGAACCTGCGCGTCAGCGCGTCGCGCCGCTCGGCCGGCAAGGCGCTCGGCTTGAACGTGTACTTGTCGAGCTGCTCGAGAACTTCGTCGCCGATCCGCTGCTCGAGGCCGTCGGGCAACCGGAACGCGAGCCAGTGCGCGGCCGCGGGCACGCCGCGCGTGTACGCGAACGCGATGATCCCGATCAGCCCGACGAGGGCGGCGAGCGACGCCGGCCACCAGCGTTGCATGCGCTCGACGCCGCCGGCCGCGACGCCCGCTTCGCCCAGCGCCCGGTCGAACGCGCCGTCGGGATCGGGGACTTCCAGCGACACGCCGCGGCCGAGCGCGACGATGCGCGGCGCGTTCGCGAAGCGCTCGGAGATGCACGCCGCGTCCACGCGGACGCACTCGAGCGCGATGCCGCCGCGCGCCGTCACCGCGAGCGTGCGGCCTTCGATGCGGACCGCGACGTCCTGCGCCAGTGCGGTGCGGCCGTCGAAGCGGATCGCCGGAAATGTCGGTGCCGTCACAGCCCGAGATCCAGTCCGAACGCGTCGGCCGTCGCGTCGCCGACGGCCGCCGACGTACGCGCGAACGTGCCGGCTGCGATCGTCGCGAGCGGCGCGTCGCAGTCGACGCGCATGCATTCGACGCGGTAGCGGGCGAGCGCGACGGCCGCGAACGGCCAGTAGAGGCCGGCGGTGAGCAACGTCAGCACGACGTTGCGCAGCACGACCTTGAACAGCGGCCACGCGGCGATCTCCGTGCGGAAGCGGACGTCGTCCACGCGCGTGTGCGCCCAGACGACCTGTTGCAGCCGCGCCGCGAGGAACGGCCACGCGACGACGTAGACGATCAGCACCACGCCGATGCCCGACGCGAACAGC
Organism: Burkholderiales bacterium; assembly: GCA_046347755.1. GTDB lineage: Bacteria > Pseudomonadota > Gammaproteobacteria > Burkholderiales > Casimicrobiaceae > VBCG01. Next base: position 1,460,960 of record JAXMFM010000003.1, read on the forward strand.
AGCCAGTCCGGGGGGTGCGACGACCCGCGCGCATAGAACGGCACCATCGCGACCGACAGCACCGTGGCGCCGAGGACGCCGGCCAGCACCAGCAGCAGCAGGCCTTTCGCATACACCCAGTAGAACTCGACGAGCGCCGGCGCGAAGTCGAAGCGCCGCTCGCCGTACGTCGCGTACCGGTGCTGGAAGGCCTTCAACCGCTGGTGCATGGCGGGAACGAGCAGCACCGTGGCGATCGACAGGACACTGAACGCGCCGACCACACCGGGCCGGTCGGACGTCATCAGCGCCGTGGCGATCGTCGTCGAGAACCACATGAGCAGGATCGGCAGCACGTACCGGTAGCCGTCCCGGTTGGATGCCGCGAAGCCGAAGCGAAGGCCGCGGAAGCTCGTGTTGCCGAACTTGAACTGCTGCGCCTTGACGAACAGCCACGGCCCGATCGCCAGCAGCACGACGATGGTGACGAGCCCGGCGGCCAGCGAGAATTCGAACGCCCACGAGTACGCGACCAGCAGCGCGAGCGCCAGGATGCGGCCGCGCAGGATCGCGAGCGGCCGGCCGTGGAAGTCGAACACGTAGCCGTCGAGCCGCGCGTTCTGCCAGAAGTAGCGGGTCTTCCTGACCTTCGCCCACGCCGAATAGATGCCCAGCGTGACGAGCGTCAGGAACAGGTTGACGATCCAGATGCGGAAGTACTCGTCGCCGCGCCCGGTGAACGTCATCCGCGTCACGTACGTGCCGTCGGGCTCCGGTGCCGGCTCCGGCGGCAGCGCCGCGCCGCCCAGCTCGGCGCGCAGCGGGCCCGGCTCGAGCTGGTCGGCGATCCTGGGGCGGCGTGCGTCGTGGTCGTTCATCGATGCGCGGTGGCCGGGTCCCCAGGCGGAAAATCATCGTAGCACGCGCTACACTTCACGGGTGTCCGAGCCCACGCCCTCCGTGCTGTCGCAACTGCTCGAGACGTCGCCGCTTCGGCACCGGAACTTCCGTGCGTTCTACTTGGCGTCGATCGGCGTCGCGCTCGGCTACACGATGCAGGCGACGATGGCCGCGTGGCTGATGGCGGAGATGACACCGTCGGCGCTGATGGTCGCGCTGGTGCAGACGGCGAGCACGGCGCCGGCGATCGTGTTCGGCCTGGTCGCCGGCGCGCTGTCCGACATCGTCGAGCGGCGCTGGGTCATCATCGGCACGGCGATCACGTTCCTGGCCGGCACCCTCGTGCTCGGCGTGGCCACGCTCGGCGGCGTCATGGCCCCGTGGGCGCTGCTGGCGCTGACGTTCGTCGTCGGCGTCGCGTTCACGTTCTACATGCCGGCGCAGCAGGCGAGCGTCAACGAGCTGGTCGAGCGGCCGGACGTGCCGCAGGCGGTCGCGCTGGGCGCGGTTGCGATGAACGTGTCGCGCGCGATCGGCCCGGCGTTCGCCGGCGCGCTCGCCGCGTGGATCGGCACCGGCAGCGCTTTCCTGGCCGCCGCCGCCTGCTTCGTCGCCATGATCTTCGTCGTGCGCGGCTGGCGCCAGCCGCGCCCGGCGCTGCCCGGCGTTCCGGAGTCGCTGCTGTCGGGCATCGGCAGCGGCATCCGGTTCGCCCGTCACTCGGAGCCGATCCGCGCGATCATCCTGCGCAACCTGATCTTCGCGCTGTGCGCGAGCGCGCTGTGGGCGCTGCTGCCGGTGGTCGCGCGCGACCAGCTGGGCCTGGGCGCCGGCGGCTTCGGCGTGCTGTTCGGATGCTTCGGCGCGGGCGCGGTGCTCGGCGCGCTCAACATTCCTTCGCAGCTCAAGCGGCGGTCGCTGCAGCGGATCATCGTCGCCGCGTCGCTGCTCTGGATCATCTCGACGACGCTGATCGCCGCGACCACGCTGGCGCCGGTGGCGATGGTCGGCGCGTTCGGCGCGGGCGCGTCGTGGGTCGGCGTGCTGGCGAGCCTGGGCGCCGGCACGCAGAGTGCGGCGCCGGCGTGGGTGCGCGCCCGCGCGGTGGGCATGAACATGCTGACCGTGCAGGCGAGCCTGGCGCTCGGCAGCGTCGTGTGGGGCGCGCTCGCGTCGTGGCAGGGCACGCGCGTGGCGCTGCTGGCGTCGTCGTCGGCGTTCCTGCTGCTGATGGCCGTCAACCGGCACGTGCGCGTCCGCTTGGGCGGCGACCGCGACGTGCTGCCGGGCGCGCAGCTGCCCGAACTCGGCATCCAGGACGAGCCGTCGCCCGACGACGGACCGGTGCTGATCCAGATCGAGTACCGGATCGAAGCGCCGGAGCGCGACGCGTTCCTGTACGCGATGCGCGAAGTCGGCCCGGTCCGCCGTCGCAACGGCGCGCAAAGCTGGCGCGTGTTCCGCGACCTGGCCGAGGAGGGACTGTTCGTCGAGCGCTACATCTTAAGCTCGTGGGCCGAGTACGTGCGGCTGCGGTCGCGGATGACGATCGCCGACCGGCAGGCGCTCGAGGAGGTCGGCCGCTACCAGCGCAGCGGCACGCCGATCCGCGTGTCGCGTTTCCTCGGCGTGGACCTGCCGCCGGAGCCTCGCTGACCGCCGCCGGCGGCGATGCTCAGTTCCGCTCGACGAGCAGCCGCAGCTTCGCCGCGGCCTGGCCGGCCTGGTCGGCGCACTTCGCCACGCCCGCCTGCGCGAGCCGCGCGTCCATCGCGCGCAGCCCCTCGTCGATCGCCGGAACCGGCACCCGGGTCGAGATTTCGGCGTAGCGCTCGCCGCCCGGCAGCTGCGACAGGTCGACGTCGTACTTGCGGTCCGGCGTCGAGTAGACGCGATTGTCGATTGGACCCAGCGGCCGCAGCGCGGCCGGCAGCGGAAAAGCGTGCGCGATGTCGCGAAGGTAGGCAACCTGCGCCGGACTCAGAACGTTCGCGACCGGCGTGCGCCCGGCGAGCACGTCGCGCGTCTCAACCGCGTCGAGCGCGCGCTCCAGCGAGACCGCACCGTTGCGTTGGCCGGCGTAGACGTCGTACTCGCACTTGCCTTCGCGGCGCCGCACCTGCGGCGGGGCGGCCGTCGCGCACACCTGGCCGGCGACCTTGACCGTCAGCTGCGATCCGTCGGGCCGCACGCGCAGCCGGATGCGCACGCCGAGGCCGAGCAGCGTGAGCGACGCGTCGTCGAACTGCCACGTCTGGTAGGGAGCTTCGCGCGGCGCGAGGACGAGTGCGCGCACGATGTCGTCGGGCGGCGCGCACAGGCCCGCCTGGATCTCGGCGCGCGGCGGCCGCCCGACCTTGCCCTGCGGCGCGGCCGGCCCGCACGCGAGCGCCCCGATCGCGGCCACCGCGAGCATGCGGCGCCAATGACGCGGAGGCGTGGAAACGAGCGTGCGGATCACTTGTCGGCTCGGCGGGCGGCGTCGCCATTTTAGCGGCGGGCGCGCGCGCGTGCCGGTTACCGCCATAATCGCTGTCCTCTCCCCACCAGGCTCACGCCATGCGCGCCATCAATTTCAGTGCCGGTCCCGCCGTCCTCTCCGAGGAGGTGCTGCGCACCGCCGCGTCCGAGATGCTCGACTGGCACGGCAGCGGCATGTCGGTCATGGAGATGAGCCACCGCGGGAAGGAATTCATCTCGATCGCCGACGAGGCCGAGGCCGACCTGCGCACGCTGCTCGCGATTCCCGCCAGCTACAAGGTGCTGTTCCTGCAGGGCGGCGCCATCGGCGAGAACGCGATCGTGCCGATGAACCTGTTCCGCGGCCGCACGGTGGCCGACTACGTGCACACCGGCGAGTGGTCGAAGAAGTCGATCAAGGAGGCGAAGAAGTACGGCGACGTGCACATCGCCGCGTCGTCGGAGGACGCGAATTTCACGTACGTCCCCGACCGCGCGACGTGGCAGCTGACGCCGGGCGCCGCGTACGTGCACATCTGCAGCAACGAGACGATCGGCGGCGTCGAGTACCAGTGGACGCCGGACACCGGCGACGTGCCGCTGGTCGCCGACATGTCGTCGCACATCCTGTCGCGCGTGGTCGACGTGGGCAAGTACGGCGTGATCTACGGCGGCGCGCAGAAGAACATCGGTCCGGCCGGCCTGACGATCGTCATCGTCCGCGACGACCTGCTCGACCGGGCGCTGCCGATCACGCCATCGGCATTCCACTGGCAGGAGCAGGCGGCCGCCGACTCGATGCTCAACACGCCGCCGACGTACGCGATTTACATCGCCGGGCTCGTGTTCAAGTGGCTGCTGGCGCAGGGCGGCGTGCCGGCGATCGAGCGGAAGAACATCGCGAAGGCGAAGCTCCTCTACGACATCCTGGACGCCAGCCGCTTCTACACGAGCCCGGTGCGCAAGCAGGACCGGTCGCGGATGAACGTCCCGTTCAAGCTGCCGACGCCGGAACTCGACGACGCCTTCCTCAAGGGCGCCAAGGAGCGGGGCATGGTGCAGCTGAAGGGCCACCGCGTGGTCGGCGGCATCCGCGCGTCGATCTACAACGCGATGCCGGAGGCGGGCGTCGCCGCGCTCGCCGCGTACATGAAGGACTTCGAGCGCACCCATGGTTGAGCCCGCCGCCGATCGCTTCCAGATCCTGACGCTCAACGCGATTTCGAGCCACGGCCTGCACCGGCTGCCGTCCGCGCGCTACGCGGTGGGCAAGGCGTGCGAGCGGCCGGACGCGATCCTCGTGCGCTCGCACGACATGCACGCGATGGCGATTCCCGACACCGTCAAGGCGATCGGCCGCGCCGGCGCCGGCACCAACAACATCCCGGTGGACGCGATGTCGAAGCGCGGCGTGCCGGTGTTCAACGCGCCGGGCGCCAACGCCAACGCGGTGAAGGAGCTGGTGCTGGCCGCGCTGCTGATGGCCGCGCGCAACGTGATTCCGGCGCTCGCCTACACGTCGGGCCTGGACGCGGCGGCAAGCGACCTCGAAGCGAAGGTCGAGGACGGCAAGCGCCAGTTCGCCGGCGTGGAGCTGCCGCACCGGACGCTCGGCATCGTCGGCCTGGGTGCGATCGGCAGCCTCGTCGCCGACACGGCGATCAAGCTCGGCATGAAGGTGACCGGCTTCGATCCGGAGATCACCGTCGACGCCGCCTGGCGGCTGCCGTCGAGCGTGCGCCGCGCGCACAGCATCGAGGAGCTCCTGAAGCAGTCGGACTTCGTCACGCTGCACGTGCCGCTGCTGCCGGTGACGCGCAACCTGCTCGACGCGCAGCGCATCGCGGCGATGAAGCACGGCGCGGTCCTGCTCAACTTCGCGCGCGACGGCCTGGTCGACGACGGCGCGGTGCTCGCCGCGCTGCAGGCGGGCAGGCTCAAGTACTACCTGACCGACTTTCCCGCCGCGCGCCTGCTGCGCGAGCCGCGCGTCGTCGCGCTGCCGCACCTGGGTGCGTCGACGGCGGAGGCCGAGGACAACTGCGCGGTGATGGTCGTCGACGAGGTGCGCGAATACCTGGAGCACGGCACGATCGCCAACGCGGTGAATTTCCCGAACGTGGAGATGCCGCGCGAGTCGCCGTTCCGCGTCGCGATCGCCAACGCGAACGTGCCGAACATGCTCGCGCAGATCTCGGCGGCGATGGCGCGCGCCGGCCTCAACATCCACAACATGGTCAACAAGTCGCGCGGCGAGACGGCGTTCACGCTGGTCGACGCCGACAGCCCGATCGACGAAGCGACGGTGGCCGCGCTGGCGGCGATCGACGGCGTGCTGTCGGTGCGGGCGATCCCCGCGTCCGGCTGACGCGCGGGCTTCAAGCTCCGCGCGCGGAACTCGCCTGCGTGTACAGGTTCGACACGCGCGCGCCGATGGGAATGCAGCCTGCGATCGACAGGGCCAGCGCCAGACAGACGATGATCTTCATGGAAAGCGCCTCGCGCGGGCGACGCCCGGTGGGCCAAGCCTACCGCAATCCCGTGCCGCTGTCGCGCCGCGTAACCCGGGCGGCACGGCGAACCGGTGTAAGCTGTTCGTATTAAGCGGCCGTCGGATCGACGTCCCGCGATGTCCGTCAACAGGGAGTTCCCATGTCACTCATCAGTTTTGTCAAGGAAGCAGGCGAGAAGCTGTTCGGTCGCGGCCAGGCGCAGGCCGCGATGGCCGAGGCGAAGTCCGACCCGGCCAACGACGCGAAGATCGCCGCGGCCAACGCCGCCGCCGGCGACGCGATCCTCGACTACATCAAGGCGCAGAACCTGTCGGCAACCGGCCTCACCGTCACGTTCGACGGCGCCACGTCGACCGTCTCGGTGTTCGGCGTCGCGCCCGACCAGGCGACCAAGGAGAAGATCGCGCTGTGCTGCGGCAACGTGGCGGGCGTCGAAGCGGTCAAGAACATGATGTCCGTCGACCAGAGCGCGCCCGAAGGCAAGTTCTACACGGTGGTCTCCGGCGACAACCTGTCGAAGATCTCCAAGGCGAACTACGGCGACCCGAACAAGTACATGGTGATCTTCGAGGCGAACCGGCCGATGCTGACGCACCCGGACAAGATCTATCCTGGGCAGGTGTTGCGGATCCCGCCGCTGTAGCGCTCGTATGTTCCCCCCGAACGGCGCTGCGCGCTGCTCCCCCCTAAGGGGGGCATGAGCCTTGGGGCGGCCCGGCGTCTCATCTGCGATGGACGCGCCCGCCGTGCTGGAGTCGCTCCGTCGCGCGCGCGGCCCCGACGACGATGACGACGACGATCTGCCGATCGGCGATCCCGACGACGACGACTTCGACCCGGACGACGACGAGGACGACGACGAGGAGCCGCTGCGCGTCTAGCACCCTGTGCCCGGCGCGATGACGGCGGCGACGCGCGCCGGCAGCATGCGCGGCGATCCGGTCACAATAGCCGCGCGTCGCCGGCGAGGTCGAGGAACGTGTAGCGATCGCGCAGGAACCGCGCGTTGCGCACGGCGGTCGCGAAGAAGTCGTCGCCGACGCCGATCATCGACGGCGCGGTCGGTGCGCCGGCGCGCCGCAGCACCGACTCGATGCGCGCCGGGTCGGGTGCGATCTGGCCGACGTCGGCGACGATCGCCGGCCACTTCGCGCGGATCGCCGCGGTGGCGTCGCGGGCGGCGGCGTCGTCGAGCGCCTTCGGCGCGAACGCGCGCCAGCACGAGCGTCCGACCTCGTCGCCGAAGCGCTGCGCGAGCGCCGCCTCGTCGACGTCCGTCGGATGCAGGGCCGGCGGCGGCCCGGCGAGCATCCGCTGCTGCAGCCGCGCCATCGCGAGCGTGGCCACGGCGACCTGCTCGCCGTGCAGCGACGGCGGCCGCGCCGCGGGCGCGAACATCTCGATGTAATGGCCGATCAGGTGCTCGCCCTGGCTCGCCGGATAGCTGCCCTGGCAGATCGTCATGCCGAGTCCCGACAGCACGAGCGTCCGCGCCAGCGCGCGCATCGCGTCCAGGTCGCCGCGCAGGAGGTCCTCGGGCCGGTCCATCCATCCGGGCTCTTCGTCGGCCAGCAGCGCGAACGGCGCGTCGCGGTACGCGGTGCCGCGCACCAGGTGCGACAGCCGCCAGTCGGCCTGCGCGGTCGCGCGGCAGAGCGAATCGCCGATGCCGGCGCGGATCAGTCGCGGCGGCGCCGCCGCGAGTACCTCGAGGTCCAGGTACACGCCGCGCGGCGCCACGGCCGGCAGCGTCTGCTTGTGTCCGTCGACCGTGATCGCGGCGTTGGTCGACGTGTATCCGTTCATCGACGGCGCGGTGCCGAACACCAGGTACGGCTTGCCGTCCTGCGCGGCCGCGTACTTGGTGACGTCGTTGATCGTGCCCGAGCCGACGGCGATCAGCGCGTCGGCGCCCACCGACGCCGCGCGCAGCGTCGCGACGGCCGGCAGGTCCGCGCGCGGGGCGTCCGGGAACGTGACCGGCACGACCTCGAACGTGCCGGAAAGCGCGCGCTCGATGCGCTCGCCGAGCGCCCGTCGCGAGTCCGGATCGCAGACGACGGCCACGCGGCGGCCGAGGCGCCGTTGCGCGACCAGATCCGCTTCGTGCCCGCGCAGCGAACGCTCGACGACGATCGCTTCGACCGGCACGCCGACCCGTCCGCCGCCGTCGGGGTCGGTCCAGGTTCCGCGCAGAAGCGACTCGATCGGATCGTGCCCGCGCGTCCCCGCGGCGTCGTTCACGCGGCGAGCCTTCCCCCCCGGCCGCAGGCGGCCAGGATGTCCTCGATCTGCGGGCGCAGCGCGCCTTTCGCCGGCGAAAACGCGCCGTCGAACACCGCCGAGCCGATCGTGAACGCGTCCACGCCTGCCTCGCCGAGCGCTTCGATCTGCTCGCGCGTCGTGACGCTGCCGGCGACGATCAGCCGTCCGCCGGGCAGCGCGGCGCGCGCCGCGCGCACCAGGTCGAGCGGCTCCGCCTGCGTGGCGCGGTACGCGAGCAGGTCGACGCCGCCGCAGCCGGCGGCGAGCGCGCGTGCGCAGTGCGCTGCAACCAGCGCAGCGCTGCCTTCGAGCTTCGTCGGGTGCCCGATCGGCCGGCCGGGAAACGGGTAGTAGCCGCGCAGATCGCCGAGAGTGCGGGCCGCCGCGTCGAGATCGTTTCCGCCCAGGATGCAGTCGACGCCGAGTGCGCGGCCGGTGGCCAGCGACCGGACGACCGCGTCCGGCGTCGTGCTCACCACTTCGAGGTAGGTCGTGCCGCCGCGCCGGGCAATGGCCGCGACCAGTTCGCGCATCGTGGCGTCGGACACGCCGATGTCCTTGAATCCGACATGGCGCACGCCGAGATCGCACACGGCATCGACGAGGACGAGCGCGTCCTCGACGGTGCGGTCGTGCCGGGTCAGCATGAAGATGAAATCCATGACGCGCGATCCTTCGCGGCGCCGGCCGCCCGCGCGCCGGCAAGCCGGATGGTGGATCACCGACCTGTCGTTTGGCAAGTGAGAAGTCGGCGCGGGCGGGAGGCTCGCGGCGAGGCTCGCCCGGCGCGGGCACCGTGCACGCGCCGGGCGAATCTCCCCTCCGCGGGGACCGGTGCGGCGCGCGACAGGCGCTCCGCCGGTCCCTTCTCCGTAGACCGGAGGCTTACGCCGCCTCTTCCTGGAACGCTTCTTCGCGCTTGCGGCGGATGTTGGGCAGCGCGATGACCAGCACCAGCAGCACCGCCGCGACAAGCATGCCGGCCGAGATCGGCCGCGTCAGGAAGATCGTGGGATCGCCGCGCGACAGAAGCATCGCGCGCCGCAGGTTCTCTTCCATCATCGGCCCGAGCACGAAGCCCAGCAGCAACGGCGCCGGCTCGCAGCCCAGCTTCATGAACAGCACGCCGATGAAGCCGAAGAACGCCGTGATGATCACGTCCATGTTCGTGTTGTTGACCGTGTACACGCCGATCGCGCAGAAGAGCAGGATCGCCGGGTACAGCATCCGGTACGGCACGGTCAGCAGCTTGATCCACAGGCCGATCATCGGCAGGTTCAGCACGACCAGCATCAGGTTGCCCACCCACATCGACGCGATCAGTCCCCAGAACAGCCCGGGATTGGACGTCATCACCTGCGGCCCGGGCTGAATGTTGTGGATCGTCATCGCGCCGACCATCATCGCCATCACGGCGTTCTCCGGGATGCCCAGCGTGAGCAGCGGGATGAACGACGTCTGCGCACCCGCGTTGTTCGCCGACTCCGGGCCGGCGACGCCGGCGATGGCGCCCTTGCCGAACTGCGATGGATCCTTGGAGATCTTCTTTTCCACCGTGTAAGAAGCGAAGGAGGACAGCATCGCCCCACCCCCGGGGAGGATACCGAGGATGGAACCCAAACCCGTGCCGCGGAGAACCGCCGGCCATGCTGCTCGGAACTGCTCCTTCGTTAACCAGAGGCCCTTCACCTTGCTCGTCACGAGCTCGCGCTTTTCCGTCGACTCGAGGTTGGTGATGATTTCGGCGAAGCCGAAGAGGCCCATCGCGACGCCGACCACGCCGATGCCGTCGGACAACTCGGGGATGCCGAAGGCGAAGCGCTGCGTGCCGGAATTGACGTCGGTGCCGACGATGCCGAGCAGCAAGCCCGTGATGATCATCGCGATCGCCTTCACCAGCGAGCCGCTCGCGAGCACCACGGCGCCGATCAGTCCCAGCACCATCAGCGAAAAATATTCGGCCGGTCCGAACTTGAGCGCGAGCTCGGACAGCGGCACGGCGACGCTGGCGACCAGCACCGTCGCCACGGTTCCCGCGAAGAACGACCCCAGCGCGGCGATCGCCAGCGCGGCGCCGGCCTGGCCCTTGCGCGCCATCTGGTGGCCGTCGAGGCAGGTCACCACGCTCGACGCCTCGCCCGGCATGTTGAGCAGGATCGACGTCGTCGAGCCGCCGTACTGCGCGCCGTAGTAGATGCCGGCCAGCATGATCAGCGCCGAGACCGGCTGCAGCGCGTACGTGGTCGGCAGCAGCATCGCGATCGTCGCCACCGGGCCGATGCCCGGCAGCACGCCGATCAGCGTGCCGAGCAGCGTTCCGATCAGCGCGTACAGCAGGTTGATCGGCGTCAGCGCGACGCCGAATCCGAGGGCAAGGTGGCTCAAGAGTTCCATGAGGTCCTCAGCGCCCGAACGTCGGCCAGATCGGCAACTGCAGACTGAGGCCGACGACGAAGACGCCGACGGCGAGCGCAGACAGGAACGCGCCCGCGATGAGGGCCTCCCTGGGCCGGAACTCGTGGCTGGCGGCGCTGGACGCGACGATGAGGACCACCGTGGAGATCGCGACGCCGAGCCACGAGACGATGAGGCCGAACAGCACGACGCTGCCCAGCACGACCAGCGTCGGCCGCCACTTCCACGCCGGGACCGCCGGCCCGGGGATGCGTACGCCGCGCAAGGCGATGATCAAGCCCAGCACGACGAGCAGGATGCCGAGGATGCGCGGGAAGTAGCCGGGGCCCATCCGCGCCGCCGTGCCCAGGTTGTAACGCGAGCCGACGACGATGGCGCCGACGCCGAGCGCGACGAACAGCACGCCGGCCCAGAAGTCCTTCGGACTGCGCATCCAGATCAATTCGACTCCTCGGCGTAAGGGGACTGCGGCGTGCTGCGGACCGGCCCCAAGGATAGGTATGCTAGCTTTCAGTTGGCTTTCAAACCCCCGGGCAGGTACCGCGCGTGCAGATCCGCATTCTCGCCGTCGAAGACGACCCGCACATTGCCGGGCTGCTGAGCCACGAACTCGGCCGGATGGGCTACGACCTGCGCACGGTGGGAACGGCCGAGCACGCGCTCGCACAGGCGAAGGCTTGGGCGCCGCACCTGATGCTGCTCGACCTGGGCCTGCCCGACCGCGACGGCGCGGACGTGCTGCGCGAATTGCGGACGCGCGGCGATTCGCTCCCGGTGATCTGTCTGACGGCGCGCGACCAGCAGGTCGAGCGCGTCGGCGGCCTGCGCGCCGGCGCCGACGACTACATCGTCAAGCCGTTCGACCTGTCCGAACTCGACGCGCGCATCCGCGCGGTGCTCCGTCGATCCGACCGCGGCGGACCGCAGGAGCTGGTGCTGGGGGGCTTGCGGCTCGCGCCCGACGAATCGCGCGTGTTCGCCGGCGACGTCCCGCTGCCGCTGACGCCGCGCGAGCTGCACGTGCTGCGTCGCTTGCTGCGCAACGCCGGCCGCGTCGTGACCAAGGCGCAGCTGACCGAGACGCTGGCCGCACTGAACGAGGACATCGGCGACAAGACGGTCGAGGTGTACATCCATCGGGTCCGGCAGAAGATCCAGGGGTGCGACGTCGAGATCGTCACCGTGCGCGGCTTCGGCTACCTGCTGCGGCAGCTGCCCGCGCCCGCATAGCCGATGGCGAGCGTGCGCACGACCGCGAGCCTGCGCCGCCGGCTGATCCTGCAGCTCGCGCTGCCGCTGCTCGTGCTGTTCGCCGTCGGCGGCGCGATCACGTTCTGGGCGGGGCGCTACTACGCCGGCCGCGTGTACGACCGCTTCCTGTACGACGCGACGCAGAACCTGGCGCAGCAGGTGCGGCTGACCGGCGGCCTGGCCGCGCTCTACCTGCCGCGGGTCGCGCAGGAGATGTTCGAATGGGATGCGCAGGACCGCATCCTGTTCCGCGTCGAGGGATCGGCGTCCGGCCGCATCGCCGGCCGCGACGTGCCGCTGTCGGGTCGCGACGAGCAGTCGCTGGGCAACGTCCGCTATTTCGACGCGGACGTCGACGGCAACCCGATGCGCTGGGTCGTATGGAGCTCGCCGCTGCCGCCGGTCGGCGAGGAGGTGACGATCGTCGTCGGCGAGACGATGAACAAGCGCGACCGGCTCGCCGAGGAGATCCTGATCGCGGTCTGGGTGCCGCAGGTCGTCCTGCTGCTGATCGCCGGCTGGATCGCCTACCGGACGATCGCCGTGCAGACCGACAAGATCCACGCGCTGTCGACGTCGCTGCGCGACATCAGCTACCGGAAGCTCACGGCGCTGCCCGTCGACAACATGCCGGCCGAGATGCAGCCGCTGCTGGAGGCGCTGAACGCGATGATCGCCAAGCTCGACGCCGCCGCGCTCGCCCACCGGACGTTCGTCGCCAACGCCGCGCACCAGCTGCGCACGCCGCTGACGGCGCTCAACCTGCAGGTCGAGCAGGCGATGCGCTGCGGCGACGTCGACGCGATGCGGCGGGCGGTGCGCGGGCTCCAGTCGTCCGTCAATCGCGCGACGCGGCTCGCCAACCAGCTGCTGCTGCTGTCGCGCGCCGAGCCGGAGGCGCAGTCCGGCGCCAACCGAAGCCGCGTGGATCTGTACGAGCTCGCCTTCGAAACCGCGCGCGCGTGGGTGCCGGCGGCGGTGGCCGCGTCGATCGACCTGGGCTTCGACGAGTCGTCGGCGCACGCGGTCGCCGACGTCGACGCGGCGCTGGTTGCCGAGGCGATCAACAACCTGCTCGACAACGCGCTCAAGTATTGCCCGCCGCACGCGAAGGTGACCGTTTCGGTGCGGCTGCTGCCGGAACCGGCGATCGTGGTCGAGGACACCGGTCCCGGCATCGCGGCGTCCGAGCGCAGCCGCGTCGTCCAGCGCTTCCATCGCGGCGACAACGCGACCGACGACGGCACCGGCCTCGGTCTCGCCATCGCGCACGAGGTCGCGCTCGCGCATGCCGGCGCGTTCGTCATCACCGGCGCGAAAGGCGGCGGCGCGCGCTTCGAGATCCATCTGCCGGCGGCATGAGTCCGCCGGGCCGCCCCGAGGGCCGAGGTTGCCAATGAGCCGGAGCGCGCAGCGCGAAGGTGATCCAGTAAGCTTGCTGTCGCGTATCGGCGAATTCGCGTGGCGCCACTGGCGCGCGTACGCGAGCGCCTCCGCGATGCTGGTCGGCATCGCCGTGCTGACCGTGTGGGTGCCGCGGCGCGTCGGCCACGTGATCGACGGCCTGGTCGCGCACAGTCTCGCCGGCGCAGCGCTGTGGCGCGAGCTCGCGATCCTCGTCGCGATGGGCGTGGCGATCTACCTGTTGCGCGTCGGCTGGCGGATCGCGCTGTTCAGCGCCGCGTTCCGGCTGGGCGTCGAGTTGCGCACGGAACTCTACGATCGGCTCGCGCGGCAGGGGCCGCCGTTCTTCCACCGGCAGCGGACGGGCGACCTGATGGCGCTCGCGACCAACGACGTCGACGCGGTGGAGATGGCCGCGGGCGAGGCGTTCCTCGCGGCCTTCGACGGCACGCTGACGCTGATGCTGGTCGTCGCGATGATGACGCTCGGCGTCGACGGGCGGCTCGGGCTCGTCGCGCTGCTGCCGTTCCCGCTGATGGCGATCGCGTTCTGGCACATCTCGCGGCACGTGCACGACGCGTGGCGGGACTCGCTCGACCGCTTCTCGGACCTCAACGAGCACGTGCAGGAGACCGTCGCCGCCGTGCGCACGCTGCGCGCGCTCGGGCTCGAACGGCGCGCCGGCCGCGAGTTCGCGCAGCGCGCGCAGCGCGCGGCGGACGCCGGCTTTGCCGCGCAGAAATGGGAATCGGCCTACGAGCCGGCGGTCGGCCTGACGCTGACCGTCGCGGGCACGCTGACGCTGGCGCTCGGCGGCTGGTTCGTCTGGCACGACGAGATGACGATCGGCACGCTGACGGCGTTCACGATGTACCTGACGCAGCTGATCTGGCCGATGTTCGCCGCCGGATGGGTGCTGTCGCTGATCGAGCGCGGCAAGGCGGCGTGGGCGCGCCTCGATCCCCTGCTGCGCGAGCCGCCGTCGGTCGACGACCGCGGGACGTGCACCGAGCCGGTGGCGGGGACGATCCGCTTCGAGCGCGTCGGGTTCACGTATCCGTCCGCGCTGACGGACTCGATGCGCGGCGCACGCGACGCGACGCTCGCGGAAATCGACATCGACCTGCCGCCCGGCCGCACGCTCGGCGTCGTCGGGCCGACCGGCGCCGGCAAGTCGACGCTGCTGCACGTGCTGCTGCGGCATTACGCGCCGCAGGCGGGAACGCTCCACTGGGGCGATCGCAGGCTCGACGAATACCGGCTCGCCACGCTGCGCGCCGGCATCGCGTGGGTGCCGCAGGAGCCGTTCCTGTTCTCGGCGACGATCGCCGAGAACATCGCGCTGCCGCGCGCCGACGCGTCGCGCGCCGACGTCGTGCGGGTCGCGACGCTGGCCGACCTGCACGCCGACGTCATGCGGTTCCCGGACGGCTACGACACGCGCGTCGGCGAGCGCGGCGTCACGCTTTCCGGCGGCCAGCGGCAGCGCGTGGCGATCGCGCGCGCATTGCTGGCGGACGCGCCGCTGCTGGCGCTGGACGACGCGCTGTCGGCGGTGGACACGGGCACCGAGGCGCGCATCCTTGCGCACCTGCGCGACGTGCGCGCCGGCCGCATGGCGATCATCGTCAGCCATCGGCTGTCGGCGGTCGCCGACGCCGGTGAGATCATCGTGCTCAAGCACGGGCGGATCGTCGAGCGCGGCACGCACGACGAGCTGCTGCGGCGCGACGGGTGGTACGCGGCGCAGTGGCGTTACCAGCAGCTCGAAGCGAGCCTGGAGACGGCATGAGCGCCGCCGGGCCGCCCCAAGGCGCTCGCCCCCCTTGGGGGGAGGGGCGCGCAGCGCCCATCGGGGGGGAACACATCCGCGCCGCCGGGCCGCCCCAAGGCGCTCGCCCCCTGGGGGGAGCGGCGCGCAGCGCCGTTCGGGGGGATCAACAATGAGCGCCGAGTTCGCCGACGACCTGTCCGACCACCCGGATCTGCGCCGCGTGGACGCGCGCGACCGCCGGCAGGCAATCGGCCTGCTGTGGCGCGCCGCGCGTCCCGACCGCGGCGAGATCGTCCGCGCGACGCTGATGCTCGCGGTGGCCGGGCTGCTCGACGCGGCCGGACCGATCTTCGGCAAGGTGTTCATCGACGACTACCTGCTGCAGCGCCGCTTCGACGCGACGATGATCGCGCTGCTGCTGGCCGGGTTCCTGGTCAGCGGCTGGCTGGCGACGGGCGTGCGCTACTTCCAGCTGGTCCGTCTCGCGGGTCTGTCGACACGGTCGGTTCGCCGGCTGCGCGAGGCCGTGTACGACCACGTGCTGCGGCTGCCGATGAGCTTCTTCGACCGCGCAATCACCGGGCAGCTCGTCAGCCGGATCACCAACGACACCGAGGCGGTCAAGGAGCTGTACACGAAGGTCCTGTTCGAGGCGCTGGTCGGCGTCACCGTGCTGTTCGGCGTCGTCGTCGCGATGCTCGTTCTCGACTGGCGGCTGATGCTGATCGTGCTGCTGCTGGTGCCGACGACCGTGGCGATCGTCTGGGGCTACCAGCGGCTTTCGGCCGTCGCGGTGACGCGCACGCGCGAGCTGCGCAGCGGCATCAACGCGCAGATGGCCGAGGGCATCGCAGGCATGAACGTGCTGCAGTCGTCCGGCGCCGCCGGCCGCTTCGCCGAGCGCTTCGCGCGAATCAACGACGCGCACTACCACGCGCGGCTGGCCGCGCTGCGCGCCAACGCGTGGCTGCTGCGGCCGGTGCTCGACTTCGTCAACGTGCTGCTCGTGGTCGCCGTCGTCGCCGCAGTCGGCACCCCGCGGATCGGCGGCGTGGAAGTGGGTCTCCTCTACGCGTTCATCGCGTACGTCGCGCGCGTCGTCGACCCGCTGATCCAGATCACGCTGCAGTTCGGAACACTGCAGCAGTCGATCATCGCCGCTGCGCGCGTCAACGCGCTGCTGAGCGAAGGCGCGACGCCGCGCGTCGCGCACGAGCGGCGGATCGGCGCCGGCCGCGTCGAGCTCGCCACCGTCAGCTTCGGCTACGACCCGCGGGAGCCGGTGCTGCACGACCTTTCGCTGGTGGTGCCGGCCGGAAGCTTCGCCGGCATCGTCGGCCACACCGGCAGCGGCAAGTCGACGCTGCTGTCGCTGCTGCTGCGCTTCTATGCGCCGCAGTCCGGCCGCATCGAGATCGACGGCGTGCCGGTCGGCGACATCGGCGACGACGCGTTCCGCGCCGACGTGGGATTCGTGCCGCAGGAACCGTTCCTGCTCGCCGCGTCCGCTCGGGAGAACATCGACATGGGCCGCGGGCTGGCCGACGACGAGATCGTCGCCGCGGCGAAGGCCGCGCGCGCGCATACGTTCATCGAGCGGCTGGAAGCGGGCTACGACACGCCGCTCGGCGAAGGCGGCGCGCGGCTGTCCGCCGGGCAGAAGCAGCTGATCGCGGTGGCGCGCGCGCTGGCCGGCCGGCCGCGCGTGCTGTTCCTCGACGAGGCGACGTCGCGCATCGACAGCGAGACGGAACAGCAGGTGCAGGCCGCGCTGGCCGAGCTCGCCGAAAGGACCACGGTGATCGCGATCGCGCACCGGCTGTCGACGATCCGCGCCGCCCACACGATCGTCGTGCTGAACCACGGCCGCATCGCCGAGCAGGGCACGCACGACGAGCTGATGGCCATCGCCGGCGGCATCTACCAGCGGCTGTACCTGCTGCAGCAGATCGGCGACGCGTAGTCGCGGAAACGAAAACGCCCGGCGGGAGAAACCCGCCGGGCGCTGAAGAGAAAGGTGCGCGAGATCAGCGGCCCGGAACGCGGCAGCAGATCGCGTCGCATGATCCGGTGAGAATGCCTCCGGACAGATTGCCAAGCCGGCACTGGAAGGGCAGCAGCGTGCTGGTGAAGCGATTTGGGCCCAGCGTCGTGCCGCCGATGACCGACGTATAGCCGGTCGGACAGGCGGGCGTGGAGATCAGGATCGAGCTGTTGGCCGGAATGTCGGTGTCCACTCCGACGACCCGCTGGCAGTCGAGCGCGGTTGCCTGGTTGTCGATGAAGTACCCGAGCACGTCGACCACGTAGTCAATCGGCGTGCTCGAGTTGTTGTTGAGCGCCATGTCGCGCTTGCTGCCGCTGGACGGGAACGCCGTGATGAACCGGTTGAGCGGAATCACCGTGGTGTTGGCGGCCCGGTCGCCCGGATTCCACACGACGACCGCGCCGGACGACAGCGTCGTGCCGCCGTTCCAGGCTTGCAGCGCGCCGGTCGACGACGTGTTGACCGCCGTGACGATCGCGACCACGCTGCCCGGCGGCGTCGTCGTGAAGACGGTCCCCGCGCAGTTTCCCGAGCCGGCCGTGCCGGTGCCACCCTGGTCGAACGCCCAGCTGTAGCCGGCGCCGGTCGAATACGCGAAGATCTGCCGCGCCGAGAACGCCGCCAGCGGCGACGTGTTGCGCGTGTCGGTGACGCGGCACGGGCCCGCGGTGGCGACGTAGACCTGGTCGCCGTCGCCGCCGAGCTTGGGCTGGATGCCGTTCGCGATCGCGACCTTTTGCGCGTCCCGGACGGAGGCCAGGACGGCCTCGGCCGTCCGGCGCACGGCCGCGGTGAGCGAGTCGACGACGGCAATCTTGGCCTCGTCGGTCTTCGCGCGCTGTGCAGCGGCCATGACGTCGCGCTGGTCGGCCGCGGCCAACGTCATGAATTGCAGCTGCAGCTGCTCGCGCAGCAGGCGTGCGTCGGCCGCGGGTAGGTTCTGCGCCGCCACCCGCTGCGCTACGGCAAGGTCGATCATCGCGTCGATCGGCGTGCCGCTGGGGACGATCGATTCGGTGGTGTCCACAGTGCGGGCCTGCACCGGGGCCATGGCGAACGGCGCGAGCGCGGCGAGCGCCGCGAGCACCGTGACTGCGCGTTGGGTAGCATTCATGGGAATTCCCTTCGGAAGGGTTGCGACGGAAGCCAGCGAATCGACGCTGGCCGTCACAGCTTATTCCCAATGACGATGGAATAAAAGGTGCGCGGACGCGAATATTCGCCGCGATTCGCGCGCCGGCGGCATCGGACTACATCGGACTACACGCCGCTGCCGGTCTCGCCGAGCGCCAGGTCGACCATCATTTCGTTGGCGAGCGCTTCCAGCGCGCTCCGGACGTCGTCGTTGGTCACCGATTTCGGCACCAGCAACACCGCCTTCACCTTAAACAGGTGCTCGGCGGTCATCGCGCCGCTGACGATCTCCGTGTGCAGCTCCTCGATGGAGACGCCGCGCTGCGCGAGCGCGCCGGACAGGTCGCGCACGATGCCGGGCCGGTCGTGGCCGACGACCTCGACCTTGACGATGCGCCGGCCCTCGGGCGCGGCGACGGCGCCGCTGCGCTCGATCACGATCTTCAGGTCCGCCGATTCCAGCGCCTTCAGCGCGGCGGCCAGCGCATCGGCGTTTTCCGGCGGCACTTCGAAGTGCACCATGCCGGCGAAGTGTCCGGCGAGGCTCGCCATCCGGCTGCCGGCCCAGTTGGCGCCGAAGCCCTGCGCCTTGGCCGACAGCAGGCTGACGATGCCCGGCCGGTCCGGGCCGATCACGGTGACGACCAGCGATGTGACCATCGGTTTTTCCTCCGTCAGCGACACGGTCCGCTTGAGCATCGGCGCGCGGGTCGCGAACCGATCGTCCTGCTTGAACGCCGGCACGACGCCGTTCTCCGCCGCGTGCCGGACCACCTGCGCCAGCAGCTTCAATCCCATCGGCGCCAGCGCGCGCTCCCACAGGTCGCGCGCCGTCTCGCCGCGCGCGACGAAGCACCAGTCCTGCGCGGCCACCGCACCGGCGTCCCAGCCGTCGGCCAGATGGTAGACCGAGCCGCCGGCGACCGGGTCGCCTTCGAGGATCGTCCACTCGACCGCCGCGATGCCGCGGTGGCGGGGCAGCAGCGACGGATGGTAGCCGACGCCGCCCAGCCGCGAGCGCGCGAGCGCCTCGTTGCTGACGCGCGCGTGCGTGTGCGCGGCGACGATGAGGTCCGTGCCGTCGGCGATCGCGTCGCCGGGAACGATCTTCGGGTTGGCCAGCACGTGCACCGGCACGCCGTCCTTCTTGGCGGCGACGGCCAGCCGGTCGTCGGCGGCCGGCGCGACCACGCGCACGATGGCCACGCCGTCGCGGCGCAGCGTCTCGAAGACCGAGGCGCCGAAATACCGGGACCCCACCAGCGTGACGTTCATCGATGCTCCTCCAATGCGTATCGGGAGATTATAGGAGGGAACCGGATCCCATCCTTGACGCGCGGCAACTGGCCCGGGCGGGCAGCGGACGGCCGGCCATTGAAATCGCGCGGCGCGGGCTCAAGGTTACGATCGTTCCGCCGCATCCGCCCGCGGTCCGTCCGCGCCTTCCCGCCCCCATGGAAATCCACGTCAACGACCCGTCGCACACCGATTCCCCGCAGGCGCGCAACGACTTCCAGGCCGCGGTCATCGTCGCGCTCGCGTTCGTCGCCGTGCTGGGCATCGTCCATGCGCTGAACGTCTGGCTCGGCCTCGACCTGGCCCGGTTCGGCGTGCATCCGCGCGATCCGGCAGGCCTGGCAGGCATCCTGGCGGCGCCGCTGCTGCACGGCGACGTCGCGCACCTGCTGTCCAATGCATTGCCGCTCACCGTGGGCACGGCGATGCTCTACCTGTATCCGGACGCGTCGCGGATCGTGCTGCCGGCGATCTATTTCGGGCCCGGCATCGCCGTCTGGCTTCTCGGCCGCGACTCGATCCACATCGGCGCGAGCGGGCTGGTCTACGGCCTCGTGTCGTACGTGTTCGTCGCCGGCCTGCTGCGCCGCGACCGGCGCGCGATCGCGGCATCGCTGCTGGTCGCGTTCATGTACGGCACGCTGGTGTGGGGCGTGCTGCCGATCAAGCTGGGCGTGTCGTGGGAGACGCACCTCGCCGCCGCGGCGATCGGCGTGGCGCTCGCGCTTGCGCTGCGCGGCCGCGACATCCCGCCGCGCAAGCGCTACTCGTGGGAGGACGAGCCCGCCGACGACGCGGCGGACGACGCGCCGCCGCCGCTCGAATACCGCCGGTCCTGAGTCAGTGGTGCGCCTGCCGGTTCGCCGACAGGCGCGCCTCGACGTTGGCCACCACGGCGTCGACGGCCGCCGAATGCAGCCCCTTCTGCGCCGCGATGCTCTGCACGAGGCTGTCGACGCGCTCGATGTTCGGCGCGCCGCCGGCCAGCGCCCGCGCCGCCGACGACGGCTTTGCGAGTCCCTGCGCCGCGTTGGCGTATTTGTCGAACGGCACCTGGTCGGCCTCGGTCGCGCCCATCATCCGGCACAGTCCGCTGACCCAGTCGTAGACGGAGCGCGACTCGGCCAGGTCGCTGTGCACCGCGTCGCGGATCGAGCGCACCGAGTCCTTCTGCACGCAGCGGTAGTTGCCGGCCAGCAGCATGCTCCACTTGGCGAGCGGCACGAACACCGAGTCGTGCACGCGCAGCTTCACCGGCAGCTCCACCACGCCGTCGCCGGTGTCATAGCGCGCCGCGCAGATGTCGGCTTCCAGCTGCCGCAGCATCGCCGTGTGCGCGTCGGACGGAAAGCGCGCGACCTTGAAGTTGGTCGGCAGCGCGACCTGCAGCACGTTGATCTTCTCGTCCGGCGGGCGGAACGCCTGCGGGTCCGGGCTGCACAGCGTCATCAGCGCCGGATCGAAGTGATCCCACACGGTCGGATCGGTGTAGCAGTGGCGGAACGCCTCGGTCGACAGCCCGGGAATGCGCGCCAGGTACGGCAGCGGCGGCATGTTCATGATCGACATGCACGGCACGCGCGCCCGGGCGACCGCGTCGAGCAGCTCGCGCACGCCGGGCGACTTGTACTGCGGCTCCTGCATCGCCAGCGCGACCAGGTCGTAGTCCTTCGGGTTCACGTCCTGCGGAAGCGACGCCGACAGTTTGCCCGGCAGCCGCCGCGAGTCGACCTCGACCCATCCTTCGCGGCCCTTGACCGGCATCCGCACGCGAATGCCTTCGGCGTTGATGAGCTCGGCCTCGGCGGGCAGGCACACCAGGCGGACGGTGTGTCCGGCGAGCAGCAGCTTCGTGGCCAGCAGCGAGCCGTACGAAGCGCCCATGATCAGAATCCTGTACGTGGTGCGCATCAAGACCTCCTCGAGAAGGAGGGCGGCCGCCGAGGGCTTCGTGGACCCTCGCGTTGCAGGAGACGGAGGCTCCGGCATCGGCCGTCCGCGATGGGACGCATTGAGCGTATACATTAAACCATCGAAGTCAAGGTGCGCCGCACCCAAGGCGGCACCAGGGGAAAACCGCATTCGCGAATGTCCGCGCGCCGCTCGAGGCGAGTGGCGCGCGGTATTTCAGCGAGGCATCAGGACATCGCCGCCAGCCACGGCACCGAGACCGCGATCAGCACGGCGATGAACAGCACGCCGAAGATCGCGCCGAGCCTCCAGTAGTCCTTCGACGGCAGGTAGCCGGAGCCGTAATACACGGGGCTCGGACCGGTCGCGTACGGCGTCAGGATGCCCATGATGCCGAGCGTGAGGCAGAGCAGCAGCGCGTACTGGGGCATGTTCATGCCGGGGATCGTCGCGCCGACCGCCAGCATGACCGGCAGCAGCGCGGTGACGTGCGCGGTGATGCTCGCGAACAGGTAGTGCGTGAAGTAGAACAGCAGCACGAGCAGGATCATCGCGGCGAACGGTGAGAATCCCGACAGGTGCGCGGCCACGCTGTCGGCGAACCACTTGACGAAGCCGACCCTGTTCAGGCCGTCGGCCAGCGCAACCAGCGTCGCGAACCACGCCAGCGTGTTCCAGGCGGGGGCGTTGCCGACGATGTCGTCCCAGCTGACGACACCCAGGACCAGCATCAGCGAGATGACGACCAGCGCGGCAGTGGTGGCGTTGACGTAGTCGCCACCGAAGATCCACAGGCCGAGCGCCAGCAGCACCAGCGCGCCGAGCGTGATCTCGCGCTTCGTGAAGCCGCCCATCCTGGCCAGCTCCTCGCCGGCCCATCTGGGCACCACGTCGCCGGACTTCACTTCCGGCGGATACAGCCACCAGGTGACGAGCGGGATCAGCGCCAGCAGCACGAGGCCGATCGGCAGGAACGCGACGAACCACTGCGTCCACGTCACGCTCACGCCGGCCGTCTTGTTGACCATCTCGATGGCGAGCAGGTTGGGTGCCAGGCCCGTCAGGAACATCGAGCTCGTCACGCAGGTGGTGGCGATCGCGACCCACATGAGGTACGAGCCGATGCGCCGCGCCGAAGGATCGTTCGGCATGCTGTCGTAGAGCGCGGGCAGGTTGCGGATCACCGGATAGATCGTGCCGCCCGACCGCGCGGTGTTCGACGGCGTGAACGGCGCGAGTAGCGTGTCCGCGACCGCCACGGCGTAGCCGAGCGTCAGCGTGCGCCGGCCCATCTTCTCCACCAGCAGCAGCGAGATCCGCTTGCCGAGGCCCGTCTTCGCGTAGCCGAGCGCGAACATGAACGCGCCGAAGATCAGCCACACGGTCGTGTTGGCAAAGCCGGACAGTGCCCACGTGAGCGCGGCGTTGTACGCCTTGAAGCCGGGCTTGGCGAGTTCCGCGGGCGCGAACAGCGCGAACGGCGACAGCACGGTCACGACGGTGACGCCGATAAGCCCGATCGCGCCGCCGGGAAGCGGCTCGAGCATCAGGCCGAGGATGACGCCGGCGAAGATCGAGAAGAAGTACCACGCGTGCGGTGCAAGACCGGCGGGCGGCGGCATCAGCGCCAACGCGAGTGCGAGCGCGACGGGTGCAAGCGCTCTCCATCCTGCGTGCGGCGGCTTGACGGCAACGGCGGCCCGCGGCGTTTCCATCGAGGGTACGCGGTCGTGGGTGACGGTGATGGCCATTAGGAGCCTCCCAACGGTGAGTGCCCGAGGCGAAGCAGCAGCCACGTCGGCCGCGCGCGCATCCGGCAGTTGAATCGGGTGGGGCCCGCGCTTACGTTCGCGCGGACGGCGGCGCGAGCGATCGCGGGAACGGGATCCGGGGGGTTATCGCACGCTTCGGCACCGGGGCCGGTGCCGCGCCGGCGGGAAGGCCGGCCGTCGGGAAAGGACGTCGCCGCGTACGCCCGGTGGGGCCTGCGCGTGCGTCCGACGAGCACTGTCATCGACAGACCTCAAACGCACCGCGGATCGCGCGATACGGATCCATTCTGCGCTCCTGGCGAAGCGGCGCGTTGACGATGCTCAACGGCGGATTGGAAATCCGGCCGCTCGACGCGCCGATACCGGACCGGGGCTGCACCGGCCCCGCTCCGCGGCCGCGAAACCGGGGCACCGCCAGCGCCGCCTGGCGCCGGTGGCGCCCGGACGCCAGGAAAAAAGACCCCCGCATCGCTGCAGGGGCAGTCCCGCGCTAATCTCGCGGGAGGGGAGACGGAGCGGGGGCGACCCGCGGCTCGCTAGCGGAAGAACAGGACGGTGAGCAGCGCGTACACCGGGCCCAGCACGAGAAGCGCCCAGCCGAAGTACGCGAAGAAGCTCGGCATCTTCACGCCGCGCGACTCGGCGATCGACTTCACCATGAAGTTGGGCGCGTTGCCGATGTACGTGTTCGCGCCCATGAAGACGGCGCCGGCGGAGATCGCGGCGAGCGTCGTCGCCAGCGGGCCCATCAGTTCCACGGCGTCGCCGCCCGCGAGGTTGAAGAACACGAGGTAGGTGGGCGCGTTGTCGAGGAACGACGACAGCGCGCCGGTGAGCAGGAAATACAGCGTGACGTCGGGGCGCCCGTCGGCGCCGGTCACCAGCGACACCAGCGGCGCCAGCGCGCCCGAGTTCCCGGCGCGCAGGATCGCGATCGCGGGAATGATCGTCAGGAAGATGCCGGCGAACAGCTTGGCGACCTCGACGATCGGCCCCCACTCGAAGTGGTGCGCGTTGCGCACCGACCGCGGCGTCAGCTTCCACGACGCCCACGCGATCGCCAGCAGCGACATGTCGCGCAGCACGTTCTGCAGCTCGAGGTCGGTGCCGGCGACCGTCCACGACAGGCCGGGCTTCCACAACCCGGACGCGAGCACGCTCCCGAGGACCGCGCCGAGCAGCACGAAGTTGACCTTGCCGTCGATGCGGATCGGCGAGTCGGGCGTGGGGTCGTGCCGCCGGATCTCGCCTTCGCGGCCGTACAGCCAGCGGTCGACGACGTAGAAGATCAGCAGCAGCAGCGCGCTGGCGGTGAGCGTCGGCCACAGCATCGCGCGCGTCGTCCAGAAGAAGTCGACGCCCTTCAGGAAGCCCAGGAACAGCGGCGGGTCGCCGAGCGGCGTCAGCGCGCCGCCGATGTTGGCGACGAGGAAGATGAAGAAGACGACGACGTGCGAGCGGTGGCGGCGGTTGTCGTTCGCGCGCAGGAGCGGCCGGATCAGAAGCATCGCCGCGCCGGTCGTGCCCATGACGCTCGCCAGCAGCGTGCCCAGCCCGAGCAGCCCGGTGTTGAGCGCCGGCGACCCGTGCAGGTTGCCGCGGACGTGGATGCCACCGGACACCGTGTACAGCGCGAACAGCAGCACGATGAACGGCACGTACTCGGTCAGCAGCGTGTGCGCGACCTCGCGCGCGGCGAGGCCGACGCCGTAGTGCAGCGCGAACGGGACGAGGAACGCGAGCGCCCAGAATGCGCTCGTCTTGCCGAAGTGCTGGTGCCAGAACGACGGCACCGTCACCGGCGCGACCGCAATCGAGACCAGGATGCCCGCGAACGGGACGACCCACAGCGGCGACAGCGCGCCGCCGTTCAGCGCACCGTCGGCGGCGAAGGCCGGCGCGGCGATGCACGCGACGAGCGCCGCGGCGAGGTGTCGGCTCCCCGACATCGTCCGCGGGCGAATCAGGCGGAGGCGGCGCGCGTGGCCGCGTGCGGCGTCGCGACGCGCGACGCGGCGCGCTCGTACTCGCGCGGCACCTCCGACGGCAGGATCACGCGATCGAAGCCCGGACGCGCAGTCGCTGCACGGATCGTCGCGCGCGGCGGCCCGAGCGAGATCTCGGTCGTGACCTCGGCGCCAACCGCGCGCAACGCGGCTTCCAGCGGCGCCAGCCACCGGCGCGCGGCGTCGCGCACCTGCGCTTCAGCCGCATCGGCCGACACGAACATGCGCACCTTGCCGGGGCGCAGCGGCTCGACGGCCGCGAGCAGGTGGACGGACAGCCGCGGGCCGGGCGGCTCGTCGAGGATTCGGGCCACGGCGCGCAGCGCGCCGTCGGGTTCGGCAAACGGAATGAGGATTCGCGCCATCGCAGCCTCCGGTTGGCGCCGCGCGCAGGAGTGACGCGGCGCCTTCCGGTGGAGGTTACGAAATCGCGGGCGCTTTGCTAATTCGGCAACGTCGTACGCGACGACGCGTACGGGAAACCCTCATGCCTCCTCGGGCAGCGACGACTGGAGCGCCAGGCGGATGAGGTCGGGCAGGCGGTCGACGTCGAGCTTGTCCATCAGCCGCGACTTGTAGACCTCGACGGTGCGCGGGCTGATGCCGAGCGCCTGCGCGACCTCGCGGTTGTGGCGGCCGTCGACGACCAGGCGCAGCACCTGGCGCTCGCGCGGGGTCAGCCGGGCCAGACGGCGATCGATGTCGGCCCGCCGCATCGCGGCCGTCTGCGCGGCCTCCGCCGCCGTTTCCGCGCCTTCGAGCGTCGACAGCAGCAGCGAGTCGTCGAAAGGCTTCTCGACGAAATCGAACGCACCGGCCTTCAGCGCCGCCCGCGCGGACGCGGCATCGCCGTGCGCGGTCACGATGATGACGGGCCAGGCCAGGCCGCGCGCTGCAATCGCCGCCTGCACGTCGAGCCCGCTCTTGCCTGGCAGCCGCAGGTCGAGCAGGACGATGGCGCCCGCCTGCGCGGGATCGAGCTCGGACAGGAACGCTTCGCCGGACGCGAAGGGCTTCGTCGCGTAGCCGTGCAGCCGCAGCAGCTGGCACAGCGAATCGCGAACGGCGTCGTCGTCGTCGACGACGTGGATGACGGAGCGTGCAGGCATCGGTGGGGGCCGCAGGTGAGACGCGTCAGCGCGCAACCGGTAGCGTAAGGCAAAACGCGGCGCCGGTGGCCGACGGCTCGAGCCACAGGCGGCCGCCGTGGGCTTCGACGATGCTGCGGCTGATCGCGAGCCCGAGTCCCAGCCCCTGCGCCTTGCTGGTGGCGAGCGGCTGGAACAGCGTGCCTGCCATCTCCGGCGAGACGCCGGGCCCGTCGTCCGCGACGACGATCCGCACGGCGTCCGCGTCGTGTGCCGCGGCCGACAGGCGCACGGTCCGCGTCCCGGCCGACGTCTTGAGCGCGTCGACCGAGTTGGTGAGCAGGTTGTGCAGGACCGTCTCGAGCTGCACGCGGTCGGCGGAAATCTCCGGCAGGTCCGGCCGCGCGTCGACGACGATCGTCACGCCGTGGCGCAGCGCGCGCAGGCGGGCCGCCTCGGCGGCGCCGGCGAGCAGCAGCGACGGCGCCAGCGGCCGCTGCCGCAGCGTCCCGCTGCGCACGAACTCGCGCAGCCGGCGCACGACGGTTCCCGCGCGGTTCGCCTCGGCGACGACCTTGTCCATCGTCGCAGGCAGCTCGCCGTCCGGGTCGCCATGCTCGAGCAGCAGCTGGCACGAGCGCGTGTACGACGCGATCGCCGACAGCGGCTGGTTCAGCTCGTGCGCGAGCGTGGACGCGAGTTCGCTGGCTGCGGCCGCGCGCAGCGTGCGGTCGAGCTCGAACTGCTTGTCGCGCAAGCGCTGCTCGGCCGAGCGGCGCTCCTCGACGACGACCGCGAGGAACAGGCCGGTCAGCGCGAGCGCAAGCATCAGGAACTGGAAATCGAGCACCTCGCCCGGCTTGTGGCCGCCGAACTGCAGCGCGGCGATCAGGCCGATCTGGATGACGAGCGCGGTGGCGGTCGTGCCGGCCACGCCGCGGCGCATCGCGATCCAGACCAGCGGCAGGAACAGCACGTAGAACAGCTTGAGTTCCTCGCCCAGGCCCGAGCCGAACACGAGCCACAGTGCTCCGAGCACGGCCGCGGCCTGCGCGGCGTTTTCCCAGGCGGAAACCGGATGCGGTGAGGACCGCGGCCGCGTGGCCGCGAGCAGCAGCGGCGTTGTGACGACCACGCCGATCAGGTCGCCGATCCAGAATTGCGCGACGCTGATGGCCATCGCGTCCCGCGCGATGACGCCGGTGGCCACGAACAGCCCGACATAAAGCAGCGCGATCGCCAGCGTGGCGAGCGTGGCGGTGCCGGTAAACGTCGTCGCGTCGCGCAGCGAGGCCATGCCGTTGTCGGGGTCGAGCCTCGGGCGGAGCACCGCGGCGGCGAGCGCGTAGCCGGCCGTCAGCATGGCGCACGCGGCGGCGATCACCGGCAGCGGCGCCGCCAGCTCGCGGAACAGCACGTGCGCCGCGAGCGCGGCGACGAACAGCCACGGCGTCATCGAGAGGCCGAAGCGCAGCAGCAGGAACAGCGACAGGCCCGGCGGCGGATTCCACGGCGTGATGCCGAGGGGACCGAGCGGGTCGACGTAGCTGACCTTGTCGAGCGCCAGGTACAGCAGCAGGTAGGCGACGACCAGCGGCGCGCCGGCCCGCAGAGGCAGCGCGACCGGGCCCACGTGCAGCGTCGTCGGCGGATTCACGCCGCCATTGTCGGCGAAACGGCCGGCGGGCGTCAGCCGACGCTATCCTTCGAGCCCGCCGAAGCGCGCGTAGAAAGCGGGATTGGCCGGCGGGAACGGGTCGCCGTTGGCGGCCAGCGTCGCCGCGAGATGGCGTTCGGCGCAGCGATGCGTCAGCCGGTAGAAGTCGCGGCACAGCGCGTAGGCGGCCGCGCCCGGCCAGTCGAGCGGAAGCAGCGACGCGGGCAGCAGCGGATCGCGCAGCAGCACGCGGCGATACGCATGGATCAGCAGCGTGCGCACGACGAAGCACTGCGCAGGCGTGTAGGAATACCTGCGCGCTGCGCGCTCCGGTATTCGCCCTTGGGACGGCCCGGCGGGCTCATGCTCGCCGCTGTCGCGGAACCGGTCGATCACCTGTCCGAAACGCTGCAGGAACCGCCGGTAGTCCGCGGCGAGCGCGGCTAAGTCCCACGCGTGCTCGACGGCGGCGGCGAGCGGCGGCTGCCCGGGCACGTCGGTCGCGTCGGCGACGACCGCGTGGCCGGCGACGGCGGGCGTGCGCAGCACCGACGGCAGCGGGCGATGCGCTTCGCTCGGGCGCACGAACACGTTGGCCGCCAGTTCGCCGAAGCCGGCCCACGTGAGTTCGTCCCGCAGCGACGCGCGGGGCGCCGCCGGCAGCGCGCCGACGACGACGAGTTCCCAGCGTCCGTGCCAGTCGTCGCCGGGGCGATCGTAGATCCTGCGGTGCGCGTCGTCGAAGCGGCGGGCGCCGTCGGACGTCAGCCGGTAGCGGCTGACGCGGCCGTGGCTCGCGCTGTCGAGCCAGCCGTCGCGCGCCAGTCGGAAGACGCTGGTGCGCACGAGCCGGTCGTTGACGCCGAACGGCGCCATCAGCCGGATCAGCCCGGACAGCCAGACGCCGCCGCCGTGCGGCGCCAGCGCGTCGCCCCAGACGGTGACGATCAGCGACTTCGCGCGCGGCGGGTCGGCGGCGAGCGTACGCTGCACCCAGCGGGCGATCGCGGGGTCGGCGGCTGCGCCCGCCAGATTTGATACAGATTTAGCTTGACGCATGTGAAAACTGTATCATATGATCCGCCGCTTGCGCCACACCGGCGGCGGATGGCGGCGACAACCCGGAGGATCCCGATGTACGCGCAACTGGTCGACACCGGCGCCAAGCAGGTCCGCGCGCTCGCGGACATGACGCCGGAGGAGCGGGCGTTCCAGCAGCGCATCGACGCCGACGTCAAGGTCGAGGCGAAGGACTGGATGCCGGACGCGTACCGCAGGACGCTGGTCCGCCAGATCCAGCAGCACGCGCATTCGGAGATCGTCGGCATGCTGCCGGAAGGCAACTGGATCACGCGCGCGCCGACGCTGAAGCGCAAAGCTATCCTGATGGCCAAGGTGCAGGACGAGGGCGGCCACGGCCTCTACCTGTACGCGGCGGCCGAGACGCTCGGCGTGTCGCGCGACCAGCTGATCGCCGACCTGCACGCCGGCAAGGTCAAGTACTCGTCGATCTTCAACTACCCGACGCTGACGTGGGCCGACATCGGCGCGATCGGCTGGCTGGTCGACGGCGCGGCGATCATGAACCAGATCCCGCTGTGCCGCTGCTCGGGGCCGGCCCGTATTCGCGCGATGATCCGTATCCGAGGAGGAGTCGTTCCACCAGCGGCAGGGCTACGACATCATGATGGCGTTGTGCCGCGGCACGCATGCGCAGAAGGCGATGGCGCAGGACGCGCTGAACCGCTGGTGGTGGCCGTCGCTGATGATGTTCGGGCCGCCGGACGCCGACAGCGTGCACAGCGCGCAGTCGGCGCAGTGGAAGATCAAGCTGCTGTCCAACGACGAGCTGCGCCAGCGCTTCGTCGACCAGACCGTGCCGCAGGCCGATTACCTCGGCATCGCGATGCCGGATCCGGACCTCAAGTGGAACGCGCAGCGCGGCCACTACGACTTCGGTGCGATCGACTGGGCCGAGTTCCACGAGGTGCTGAAAGGGAACGGGCCGTGCAACCGCGAGCGGATGGCCGCGCGCGTGCAGGCGTGGGACGACGGCGAGTGGGTGCGCGAGGCGGCGTACGCGCACGCCGCGAAGCGGGCGGCGAAGGCCGCCGCCTGAACTGTTAACGGGAGTCGACGATGTCGCACGAATGGCCGCTGTGGGAAATCTTCATCCGGTCGCAGCACGGGCTGGCGCACAAGCACGTCGGCAGCCTGCACGCGCCGGACGCGGAGATGGCGGTGAAGAACGCGCGCGACGTGTACACGCGGCGCAACGAGGGCGTGTCGATCTGGGTCGTGCGCTCGACCGACATCACGGCGTCCAGCCCCGGCGACAGGGAAGCGCTGTTCGAGCCGGCCAACGCGAAGGTCTACCGGCATCCGACGTTCTTCCCGATGCCCGACGAAGTGAAGCACATATGAACATCGACGGGGCGCTGTTCGAGTACCTGCTGCGGCTGGGCGACAGCGACGTCGTCCTCGCGCAGCGGCTGGGCGAGTGGGTCGGCCACGGGCCGGTGCTCGAAGAGGACATCGCGCTCGCCAACGTCGGCCTCGACCTGCTGGGGCAGGGACGGATGTGGCTGTCGTACGCCGGCGAGGTGGAGGCGCGCGGCGGCGGCCGCGGCCGCACCGAGGACGAGCTCGCGTTCCTGCGCGACGGCGGCGAATTCCGCAACCTGCAGTTGACCGAGCTGACCAACGGCGACTTCGCGGCGACGATGGCCCGCCAGTTCTATTTCGACCACGCGCACGCCTTGCAGCTGCACGCGCTCGCGCGGTCGTCCGACGCGCGCGTGGCCGAGATCGCGGCGAAGGCCGCCAAGGAGGTCGCGTATCACGCCGAGCGCAGCGCCGACTGGGTGATCCGG
The DNA here is from genome assembly GCA_046347755.1 of Burkholderiales bacterium. Classification (GTDB taxonomy): domain Bacteria; phylum Pseudomonadota; class Gammaproteobacteria; order Burkholderiales; family Casimicrobiaceae; genus VBCG01. The sequence goes on from JAXMFM010000003.1 coordinate 1,491,705, forward strand.
CTGGGCGACGGCACCGACGAGTCGCACGTGCGCATGCAGAAGGCGATCGACCGGCTGTGGCCGTACACCGGCGAGATGTTCGCGGTCGACGCCGTCGACCTGGCGCTGATCGACGCGGGCATCGTCGGCGACGCGCGGGCGATGCGCGATCCGTGGCTTGCCGCGGTGAACGCCGTGCTCGGCGAAGCCACGCTCGCCGTGCCGGCCGGCGAGTGGATGCAGGGGGCGGGCGGGCGCGGCGGCAGGCAGGGCGTGCACACCGAGCACCTGGGCCACCTGCTGGCCGAGATGCAGTTCCTGCAGCGCGCCTATCCCGGCGCGCAGTGGTGACGGGACTCGGCGTGGTCACCGCCGAACAACGCGCGCTCGCCGCCGCCGCCGTTTCCGGCGCGGCGACCGCGCCGACCGACGTCGTGTGGGACGCGCTGGGAACGGTGCCGGATCCCGAGGTGCCCGCGGTGTCGATCGTCGAGCTCGGCATCGTCCGCGGCGTCGCGTGGGTCGACGGCCGGCTGCGGATCGACGTCACGCCGACGTACTCCGGATGCCCGGCCACCGAGATGATCGCGACGATGATCCGCGAGAAGCTGGCCGCCATCGGGTTTCCCGACGTCGAGATCGCGCAGCGGCTGTCGCCGCCGTGGACGACCGACTGGCTGGCGCCCGAGGCCAGGTCCAAGCTTGCCGCGTTCGGCATCGCGCCGCCGCAGTGCGGCGCCGCCCGCGTCGACGTCGCCGGCATCAGCCCGCTGCGCCGTGCCGTCGTCGTCGTGCCGTGCCCGCGCTGCGGGTCGGCGCGCACGAAACTCGTGAGCCAGTTCGGCTCGACCGCGTGCAAGGCGCAGTACCGCTGCGACGACTGCCGCGAGCCGTTCGACTACTTCAAGCCCCACTGATGAGCAAATTCCACCGCCTTTCCATTGCCAGGGTCGAGCGCGAGACGCGCGACGCCGTCGCGATCACGTTCGCGGTGCCCGACGCGCTCGCGCCGCAGTTCCGCTTCGAGCACGGCCAGCACCTGACGCTGCGCGCCGACATCGACGGGCAGGACGTGCGCCGCTCGTATTCGATCTGCTCGGCCGTCCAGGACGGCGTGCTGAAGATCGCCGTCAAGAAGAGCCCGGGCGGTGTGTTCTCGAACTGGGCGAACGCGGCGCTCAAGGTCGGCGACACGATCGACGTGATGCCGCCGCTCGGGCACTTCAACGTGCCGCTCGACGCCGCGGCCTCGCGGCACTACTTGGGCTTCGCTGCTGGCAGCGGCATCACGCCGCTGCTGTCGATCGTCAAGACGACGCTCGCCGCGGAGCCGCACAGCCGGTTCACGCTCGTCTACGGCAATCGCGCGTCGGGCACCGTGATGTTCAAGGAGGACCTGGCGGCGCTGAAGGACACGTACCTCGACCGCTTCAACCTCGTGCACGTGCTGTCGCGCGAGGCGCAGGACATCGAGCTGCTGCACGGGCGCATCGACCGCGCGAAGGCCGACGCGCTGCTCGCGCACTGGGTCCCGCTGGCCGACATCGACGCCGTGTTCGTCTGCGGTCCCGAGGGGATGATGGACGCGGTCGTCGCGGCATTGAAGGCCCGCGGCGTTCCCGACGCGAGCATCAAGGTCGAGCGGTTCGCGGCGAGCATCCCGAAGCACACGCACGTCGCGCATGCGCTGCCGGTGCCTGGCCACACCGAGTGCGAGGTGACCGTGACGATCGACGGCGCGACGCGCACGTTCACGCTCGAGAAGACGAAGGAGAACATCCTCGAGGCGGGCCTGCGCAGCGGCGTGGAACTGCCTTACTCGTGCAAGGGCGGCGTCTGCTCGACCTGCCGCTGCCGGCTCACGGAGGGCGAGGTCGAGATGGACGTCAACTTCGCGCTCGAGGACTACGAGGTCGCGCGCGGCTACATCCTGTCGTGCCAGAGCTACCCGGTGACCGACCGGGTCGCCATCACGTTCGACGACACCGGCACCGGCTAAGTCGTTCGGGTTGCCGCAGTTTTTTGAGTACACTTGCGGGTGCGCTGCAAGCCGCGCCCCATCGAGGAGCCTTTCGTGTCGCATCCCTTTTTCGAACGCCACCGCGCGACGCTGGACCGCGCGGTGCAGGCGATCCACGAGCGCAGCTACTGGAGCGCCTATCCCGAGTCGGCGAGTCCCAAGGTGTACGGCGAGGGCGCGGCGGAAGCGGGCCTGGCCGCGTACCAGGCGCTGCTGGGAAAGCGCTTCCCGCTCACGCAGCCGGCGACGGTCGGCGACGTCGGCAGCGAGAAGTCGCCGTTCGGCCCCGCGCTCGGCATCACCTATCCGAAGCCCGACATCGACGGCCTGTTCGCCGCCGTGGGCCGCGCGCACGACCAGTGGAAGAAGGCCACGCCCGACGTGTGGGCCGGCGTGTGCCTGGAAACGCTTGCGCGGATCAACCAGGCGAGCTTCGAGATCGCCAACGCCGTGATGCACACGACGGGCCAGGCGTTCCTGATGGCATTCCAGGCCGGCGGTCCGCACGCGCAGGACCGCGGGCTCGAGGCGGTGGCGTACGCGTGGGACGAGCTGTCGCGCGTGCCGGCGTCCGCGCGGTGGGAGAAGCCGCAGGGGAAGAACGAGCCGATCCGCATGGAGAAGCGATTTCGCGTCGTGCCGCGCGGCATCGGCCTCGTCATCGGCTGCTGCACGTTCCCGACGTGGAACGGCTACCCGGGCCTGTTCGCGAGCCTCGCCACCGGCAACGCGGTGATCGTCAAGCCGCATCCGGCGGCGATCCTGCCGCTGGCGATCACGGTCGAGATCGCGCGCGAGGTCCTGGCCGAGGCCGGCATGGACCCGAACGTCGTCACGCTGTTCGCGCACGAGGCGGGGAGCCCGGTCGCGCAGCAGCTGGCGCTGCGGCCCGAAGTGCGGATCATCGACTTCACCGGCAGCACGGCCAACGGCCGCTGGCTGGAGGAGCACGCGCGGCAGGCCCAGGTGTACACGGAAAAGGCGGGCGTGAACCAGGTCATCATCGACAGCGCCGCCGACTTCAAGGCGGTCGCGCGCAACATCGCCTTCTCGCTGTCGCTGTACACCGGCCAGATGTGCACGGCCCCGCAGAACCTGTACGTGCCGCGCGGCGGCGTCCGGACCGCCGACGGCCTGCTGTCGTTCGACCAAGTCGCGGAAGGCATCGCGGAAGGCGTGCGCAAGCTGCTCGCGGATCCGGCGCGCGCGGTCGAGGTGCTGGGCGCCGTGCAGAACGACGGTGTGCTGCGCCGGCTCGAGGCGGCGCGTTCGCTCGGAACCGTCGTGCTGGACACGCAGGCGATCGCGCATCCGGCGTTTCCGGACGCAACCGTGCGCACGCCGCTGATCGTCAAGCTGTCCGCCGCGGACCGCGCGACCTACATGAACGAGTGGTTCGGGCCGATTGCGTTCGTCGTCGCAACCGAGAACACGGACGAGAGCCTCGCCATCGCGCGCGACGCCGCGCGCGGCCACGGCGCGCTGACCCTGTCCGTGTATTCGACCGACGACGCGGTGATCCGGCGCGCGATCGACGTCGCCGAGGACGCCGGCGTCGCGCTGTCGATCAACCTCACCGGCGCCGTCTTCGTCAACCAGTCGGCCGCGTTCTCCGACTTCCACGGCACCGGCGCCAACCCGGCCGCCAACGCCGCGCTGACCGATGCCGCGTACGTCGCGAACCGGTTCCGCGTCGTCCAGCACCGGATGCATGTCTGATGGCCTACGCGTCCATCCTCTACGAGCACGCCGGCGGCATCGCCCGCATCACGCTCAATCGCCCCGATCGTCTCAACAGCTTCAACGCGGCGATGCACGCGGAGCTGCGCGACGCGCTTGCCCGCGTGAAGGCGGACGCGACGACGCGCGTGCTGCTGGTCACCGGCGCCGGCCGCGGCTTCTGCGCTGGCCAGGACTTGAGCGATCGTGCGGTCGCCCCGGGCGCGGCGCCGGTCGACCTGGGCGAGTCGATCGAGAACAACTACCGGCCGCTGGTGCTCGCGCTGCGCGCGCTGCCGCTGCCGGTCGTATGCGCGGTCAACGGCGTGGCCGCCGGCGCCGGTGCCAACATCGCGCTCGCGTGCGACGTCGTGGTCGCGGCGAGGTCGGCGAGCTTCATCCAGGCGTTCTGCAGGATCGGCCTCATCCCGGATTCCGGCGGCACGTATTTCCTGCCGCGGCTCGTCGGCACCGCGCGCGCGATGGGGCTCGCGCTCACCGGCGACAAGCTGCCGGCGCAAACCGCGGCCGACTGGGGCCTCATCTGGAAATGCGTCGACGACGCCGAGCTCGCGCCGACCGTCGACGCGCTGCTCGCGCAGTTCGCGCAGGCGCCGACCAAGGGGCTCGCCGCGACCAAGCGGGCACTGTACGCATCGGCGGGCGCCACGCTCGAAGCGCAGCTCGACCTGGAGCGCGACCTGCAGCGCGAGCTGGGCTACAGCGCCGATTACCGCGAAGGCGTGGCCGCGTTCACGGCCAAGCGCCCGCCGCAATTTACCGGTAAATAGCATGGCCGAAGCGCTGCCGCTCGATTGCGAAATCGGCGTGATCGGCGCCGGCGCGATGGGCGCGGGCATCGCGCAGATCGCCGCGCAGGCCGGCCATCGCGTGCACCTGTTCGACAACCGGATGGGCGCCGCCGACGCCGCGAAGGCGGCGATCGGCACGACGCTGGCCACGCTCGCCGCGAAGGGCAAGTTCAGCGCGGCCGACGCCGCCGCCGCCGCGGCGCGCATCGTCCCGGTCCACGCGCTCGGCGACATGGTCAGCGCGAGGCTCGTCGTCGAGGCGATCGTCGAGGACCTGGACGTCAAGCGCAAGCTGTTCCGCGAGCTGGAGGTCGTCGTCGCGCCCGACGCGATCCTCGCGACCAACACGTCGTCGCTGTCGATCACGGCGCTGGCGGCCGGCATGAAGCACGCGGGCCGCATCGCGGGCATGCATTTCTTCAACCCGGCGCCGATCCTGCCGCTGGTCGAGGTGGTCAGCGGCCTCGCGACCGACGCGCGCGTCGCGGACGTGATCTACGCGACGGCGAAGGCGTGGGGCAAGGTGCCGGTGCACGCGACGTCGACGCCGGGGTTCATCGTCAACCGCTGTGCGCGGCCGTTCTACGCGGAAGGCCTGCGACTGCTGACCGAGTGCGCTGCCGATCCGGCGACGATCGACGCGGTGATGCGCGAGGCCGGCGCGTTCCGCATGGGGCCGTTCGAGTTGATGGACATGATCGGCCACGACGTGAACCTCGCCGTCACGAAGAGCGTCTGGGAAGCGTATTTCCACGATCCGCGCTACACGCCGTCCGTGCGCCAGCAGGAACTGGTCGCCGCCGGCTATCTCGGCCGCAAGACGGGCCGCGGCTTTTATTCGTACGCGCCGGATGCGCAGAAGCCGCAGCCGCGGGCGGAAGCGCCGCAGCCGCGGCCCGCGCGGATCGTGGCGGCGGGCGACCATCCGCTGACGGCGGGCTTGCGCGCGCGCTTCGCCGCAGCCGGCATCGACGTGGCGCCCGGCGGCGCGGACGTCGCCGTGGCGCCGGCGTACTTCGCGATCGACGGCGCATGCCTGGTGCCGAGCGACGGCCGCACGGCCACGGCGATCGCCACCGCGAGCGGCAGGGCGGACGTCGTCGTCTACGACCTCGCTTTCGACTATGCGAAGTGCGCGCGCATCGCGGTGGCGGCGGCCGACGGATGCGACGCACGCGCGGCGGCCGCCGCCGTCGGCGCGCTGCAGGCCGCCGGCATCGCCGTATCGAAGATCGACGACATCGCGGGCCTCGTCGTGATGCGCACGGTCGCGATGCTCGCCAACGAGGCGTCCGACGCCGTCGCGCAGGGCATCGCCAGCGCGCCCGACGTCGACGTCGCGATGCAGGCCGGCGTCAACTATCCGCGCGGCCCGCTCGGCTGGGCCGACGCGATCGGGCTGCCGCACGTGTGCGCGGTGCTCGCGAACCTGGCCGCCGTCTACGGCGCCGGCCGCTATCGGACGTCGCCGCTGCTCTTGCGCCGCTGCGCGACCCGTGGAAAGCTGCTCGGATGAACGAGGAAGCGAGGCTGTCCCCGGCCGAGGCGCAGGCGCTCGCCGAGCGCGTGGCCGCCGGCATGTTCGCGCGCGACAATGCGTCGCAGGGACTCGGCATCCGCATCACGGCGATCGCCCCCGGGTTCGCGAAGCTGGTGATGAAGGTGCGCGCCGACATGGTCAACGGCCACGCGATCACGCACGGCGGCCTCGTGTTCACGCTGGCGGACAGCGCGTTCGCGTTCGCCTGCAACAGCTACAACGCGAGCACGGTGGCGGCCGGGTGCTCGATCGAGTTCCTGGCGCCGTCGCGCGAAGGCGACGTCCTGACGGCGACGGCGGTCGAGCACACGCTGGTCGGCCGCAACGGCATCTACGACGTCGACGTGCAGAACCAGAACGGCGAGACGATCGCCCTGTTCCGCGGCAAGAGCACGCGGATCAAGGGTCACGTGGTCTGAGGTTGGGAGGAGCGCCATGACGGCCAGGACGCCGCGTCCGGAGGAGCTGGAGCCGATCGAGCGCGCGAGCCGCGACGAGCTCGCCGCGCTGCAGCTGGGCAGGCTCAAGCATTCGCTTGCGCACGCGTACGGCAACGTCGCGCACTACCGGCGCGCGTTCGACGAGAGGGGCGTGCATCCGCGCGACCTCGCGACGCTGTCGGACCTCGCGAAGTTCCCGTTCACCGTGAAGACCGACCTGCGCGACAACTACCCGTTCGGCATGTTCGCCGTGCCTCGGGAGCAGGTCGTGCGCATCCACGCGTCGTCGGGGACGACCGGCAAGCCGACGGTGGTCGGCTACACGCGCAACGACATCGACATGTGGGCGACGTGCATGGCGCGTTCGATCCGCGCGGCGGGCGGGCGCGCCGGCGACATCCTGCACGTCGCGTACGGCTACGGCCTGTTCACCGGCGGCCTGGGCGCGCACTACGGCGCCGAGAAGCTGGGCTGCACCGTCATCCCGATGTCGGGCGGCCAGACGGAGAAGCAGGTGCAGCTGATCGCCGACTTCAAGCCGGCGATCATCATGGTGACGCCGTCGTACATGCTGGCGATCGCCGAGGAGATGGAGCGGCAGGGCATCGACCCGAGGACGTGCTCGCTGGAAATCGGCATCTTCGGCGCCGAGCCGTGGACGCCGACGATGCAGCCGACGATCGAGGCGAAGCTCGCGATGGACGCGATCGACATCTACGGGCTGTCGGAGGTCATCGGCCCCGGCGTCGCAGGAGTGCATCGAGACCAAGGACGGGCTCACCGTGTGGGAGGACCACTTCTACCCGGAGATCATCGACCCGGTGACCGGCGACGTGCTGCCCGACGGCGAGAAAGGCGAGCTGGTGTTCACGTCGCTGACCAAGGAAGCGCTGCCGATCGTCCGCTACCGGACGCGCGACCTGACGCGCCTGCTGCCGCCGACGGCGCGTTCGATGCGCCGGATCGAGAAGATCACCGGCCGCTCCGACGACATGATGATCATCCGCGGCGTCAACGTGTTCCCGACGCAGATCGAGGAGCTGATGCTGCGCGACCACGTCCTCGCGCCGCACTACCAGATCGAGATTTCGCGGCCGAAGAACCTGGACGAGATGACGGTGCTCGTCGAGCGGATTCCGTCGGCCGGAAGCGCCGACGGCGAGGAGGCCGGCCACCGCCTCGCGCACCTGATCAAGAACCTGATCGGCGTGTCGGCCACCGTGCGCGTGGTGCCGCCGGGCGGCATCGAGCGCTCGCTCGGCAAGGCGCGGCGCATCGTCGACAAGCGTCCAAAGGCGTAACGCGCACAGCCGCGGTCCCTTTGTCCAACCGGCGGCCGCGTTGCGGGCCGCCCGCGCCTTGCTGCGACGCGGCATACTGTCGCAACGGCAGTACCGTGACGGGACGGAGGAATGCGCTTTTGCATTGTCGGAGCCGGCGCGATCGGCGGATTCGTCGGCGCCAGGCTCGCGCTGGGCGGGGCGGACGTCGTGTTCGTCGCGCGCGGACGCAATCTCGAGGCGATCAACGCCGGCGGCATGCGCGTCTACTATCGCGACGGGCGGGAGGAGGTCGCGGCCGTCGCGGCCACCGACGACTATGCGGCGGTGGGACCGTGCGACGCGGTGATACTCGCGCTGAAGGCGCACCAGGTGGCCGCGGTCGCCGCGAAGCTTTCGCCGCTGTATCACGCCGGCACGGTCGTGATCCCGATGCAGAACGGCATCCCGTTCTGGTATTTCGAGCGCCAGGGCGGGCCGTTCGCCGGCCGGACGGTCGAAGCGGTCGATCCCGGCGGCGTCGCGCGCAACGCGATCGACGCGTCGCGGATCCTCGGCTGCGTCGTGTACCCGGCGACCGAGCTGACCGGGCCGGGCACGGTCGTCCACATCGAAGGCGATCGTTTTCCGATCGGCGAGCTCGACGGCGTGACCACGCCGCGCGCGCAGGCGGTGGCCGACGCGTTCGTGCGCGGCGGATTGAAGTGTCCGGTCATCGCCGACATCCGCGCCGAGATCTGGCTCAAGCTGTGGGGCAACCTGACGTTCAATCCGATCTCGGCGCTCACGCACGCGACGCTGGTCGACATCTGCACGGATCCGCACGGGCGCGAACTCGCCGCGCAGATGATGCGCGAGGCGCAGGCGGTGGCCGAGCGATTCGGCGTCGCTTTTCGCGTGCCGCTCGACAAGCGCATCGAAGGCGCGGCACGCGTCGGCAAGCACAAGACGTCGATGCTGCAGGACGTCGAGGCGGGACGCGCGCTGGAGATCGACGCGCTGACCGGGTCCGTCGCGGAGCTGGGCCGCATGGTCGGCGTGCCCACGCCGACGATCGACGCGATCTACAACGCCGCGAAGCTCCTCGACCGGACACTCGCGCAGGAGCAAGTGGCGGTTCGCGCGGTGCCGTTTCCGTCGTCGTGACCGGGCGCTACGGGCTGCGGTGACCCAGCCGCAACGAGATGTCCGCCGCGCACGCGCGCAGGCGCTGCGCGATCGCGCCGTCCCACGCGGCGTCGAAGCTGCCGGCGGGGCCGAGCGTGGTCACCGCGAGCGCGATGGCGCCCGTGTGGTCGAACACCGGCGACGACAGCGCATTGATGCCGGGAATCGGCTCGCCGATGGCGCGCGCCATGCCGTGCGCGCGGACGTCGGCGACCATCGCGTCGAACTGCGCCTTCGGCATGCGCGCGGCTTCCTGCGCGGTGACCGCCGGGTCCTTCGACTCGCGCGCGATGTGGTGCTGCGCGAGCTTCGCCGGCAGGTACGCGGAGAACACGCGGCCGGTCGCGGTGTTCACGGTCGACATCACGGTACCCGCGCGCATGTTGACGTGGATCGGCCGGCTCGACTCGTGGATGTAGACGATGGTCGGCCCGTGCGTGCCGAGCACCGCGAGCGCGACCGTGTGGCCGACCGCTTCGCCGAGCGCAGTGATCGCCGGGACCGCGACGCGCACCGGCGACAGGAGCTGCAGACTGACGAGGCCCATCTGCAGCGCGAACGGCCCGAGCCCGTAGCGGCCGGTCAGCGGATCCTGCTCGATCAGGCCGAGCTTGCCGAAGCTGACCAGGTACGGATGCGCCTTGGCCGAGCTCATGCCCGCGCGCTGCGCGAGCTCGCGCAACGGCAGCGGCGCGCCGTGCGCGACCAGCGCGGCGAGCAGCGCGCCGCCGACCTCGATCGACTGGATTCCGCGCTGTTGTTTTGGCATGGTGAAAAATAGGGTCAGACCCCATTACAAGGCCTGGCCCCATTAAGGAGTCTATGGTCGCAAAAAAGGGACAGGCCTTGTAATGGGGTCTGACCCTATTCTTTCGCCGAAAAGCGCGACGATCCGTTCGCGCAGCCAGCGATTGCCGGGCTCGTTGGTGAAACGCCAGTACCAGTGCACCGAGACGTCGAAGCGCGGCAGCCCGACCCGCGGCCGCCAGACGACGTAGTCGCCGAGCGCCTGGAACGCCGCGGCCAGCCGCGACGGCATCAGCGCCGCCAGGTCGGTCTCGGCGAGAATGCGCGGCAGCACCATGAAGTGCGGCAGTTCGAGCCGGATGCGGTCGACCAGCCCCAGGTCGTGCAGCGCCCGTCCGGTGGCCGGATGCGAGCGGACGAGCGCGTAATGCAGCGAACCCAGCGCGGCGCGCGTCGGCGCGCGGCCGGCCTGCGGGTGCCCGGCGCGCATGACGACGACGTACTGCTCGGCCAGCAGGAACTGCCGCTGCGCGCCGGTCAGCGCCGGGATGTAGCCGAGCGCCACGTCGATGCGCCCGCTTTCGAGCGCCGGCAGGATGTCGCGGTCGTCGAGCTGGAAGGCCGCGACGCGCACGCGCGGCGCGGCCGTCGCCAGCGCCCGGATCAGCGGCGGCAGGAAGATCGTCTCGCCGATGTCGGTCAGGTGCAGCCGGAACGTGCGCTCGGAGCGCGCGGGGTCGTAGCTCTCCGTCTCGCGCAGCGCGACGTCGAGCGTGGTCAGCGCCTGCTCGACCGCCTTCGCGAGGCGCTGCGCCTTCGCCGTCGGCGCCATGCCGCCCTGCGTGCGGACGAACAGCGGGTCGCCGTGCAGGCGGCGCAGCTTCGCGAGCGCGTGGCTGACCGTCGGCTGCGACACGCCGAGGCGCTCGGCGGCGCGCGTCACGTTGCCGGTCGCGTGTACGGCGTGGAACGTCTGCAGCAGGTTGAGATCGATGGCGCGTGTATGCACAAAATGAATAATACTTCTAAAATTCATGCCATGGACAGATAGTGGTCCTGTGCGGGAGGATGGCGCCCACAACAGGCGGTCGCGGCAAGGGGGAACCACTTGGAAGTCTCGTTCAGCCGGGAAGCACGGATGCTGCGCTGCGGCAGCGGCGAGACGTTCCACGGCGAAGGCATCCTCGCGATCACCAAGGCGCTGCTGCAATCCGGCGTCGCGTACGTCGGCGGCTACCAGGGCGCGCCGGTGTCGCACCTGCTCGACGTTCTGGTCCAGTCGAAGGACTACTTAGCCGAGCTCGGCGTGCAGGTCGAAGCCTGCTCGAACGAGGCCGCCGCCGCCGCCATGCTCGGCGCGTCGATCCACTATCCGGTGCGCGGCGCGGTCACGTGGAAGTCGATCGTCGGCACCAACGTCGCCGCCGACGCGCTGTCGAACCTCGCGTCGCCCGGCGTCACCGGCGGCGCGCTGATCATCGTCGGCGAGGACTACGGCGAAGGCGCGTCGGTGATCCAGGAGCGCACGTACGCCTACGCGCTCAAGTCGTCGCTGGTCCTGCTCGACCCGCGGCCGGAGCTCGCGCACATGGTGCGCACCGTCGAGCACGCGTTTGCGCTGTCGGAGGCGTCGAACATGCCGGCGGTGCTGCAGCTGCGCATCCGCGCGTGCCACGTGCGGGGCAGCTTCGCGGCGCGCGACAACGTGCCGCCCGCGGTGTCCGTGCGCAATCCGCTGGCCGAGCCTGCGGCGTTCGACTACGGCAAGCTCGCGCACCCGCCGGTCACGTACCGGCAGGAGAAGCTCAAAGGCGACGAGCGCATCCCGGCCGCGCGGCGCTACATCGCCGCGCATGCGCTGAACGAGCGGCTGGGCGGCGACCGCGCCGGCCTGGGACTCATCGTGCAGGGCGGGCTGTACAACTCGCTGATCCGTGCGCTGCAGCAGCTGGGGCTCGCCGACGCGATCGGCGAACCCGACGTCGCGATCCTCGCGTTGAACGTGATCTGCCCGCTGGTTCCCGACGAGATCGCCGCATTCTGCCGCGGCAAGCGCGCGGTGCTCGTGCTCGAAGAGGGGCAGCCCGAGTTCATCGAGCAGGAGATCCTGGCGCAGCTGCGGCGCGCGGGCATCGCGACGCCGGTCGCGGGCAAGGGCCCGCTGCCGATGGCGGGCGAGTACACGGTCGAGGTCATCGCGCGCGGGCTCGCGAAGTTCGTCGCCGAGCACGCACCGGAGATTCCGCTGGCCGACGGCAGCGCCTGGCTCGCCGCGACGACGGCGCGGCGCGACGAGATCGCGCGGCAGCTGGGCGGGCCGCTCCCGGGGCGCCCGCCGCAGTTCTGCATCGGCTGCCCGGAGCGGCCGGTGTTCGCCGCGTTGAAGCTCGCGCAGCAGGACATCGGCCCGGTGCACGTGGCGGCCGACATCGGCTGCCACGCGTTCGCGACGTTCGAGCCGTTCTCGATGGGGCACTCGATCCTGGGCTACGGCATGAGCCTCGCGTCGCGCGCCGGCGTGTCGCCGGTCATGCAGCGGCGCACGCTGGCGGTGATGGGCGACGGCGGCTTCTGGCACAACGGGCTCCTCACCGGCGTGCAGTCGGCGCTGTTCAACGGCGACGACGCGGTGCTGCTGATCCTGAAGAACGGCTACACGTCGGCGACCGGCACGCAGCAGATCATCTCCACGCCGGCCGACGAAGGCAGCGAACACGCGGCGGACAAGGGCGCGTCGCGCGTGCACGAGAACCGGGTCATCGAGCACACGCTGCGCGGCATCGGCGTGAAGTGGCTGCGCACGGTGGACAGCTACGACGTCGGCGCCTTGCGCGCGACGTTCGACGAGGCGTTCACCACGGACTTCGCGGGATTGAAGGTGATCGTCGCCGAAGGCGAGTGCCAGCTCGAGCGGCAGCGCCGCGTCAAGCCGTGGCGCGCGCGGCTTCTGCGCGAGCGCAAGCGCGTCGTCCGCGTGAAGTACGGCGTCGACGAGGACACGTGCTCGGGCGATCACTCGTGCATCCGGCTGTCCGGCTGCCCGACGCTGTCGGTCAAGCCGTCGTCCGACCCACTGCGCGTCGACCCGGTGGCCACGGTGCAGGACGGCTGCGTCGGCTGCGGGCTGTGCGGCTCGAACGCGCATGCGGCGTCGCTGTGCCCGTCGTTCTACCGCGCCGAGGTGATCGCCAATCCCGGCTGGCGCGATCGCGCCGCGGCGCGCGTGCGCGGCGCGATCATCGGATTGTTCCAGCCGGCATGACGGGCATGGACCGGCCCGTCACGATCCTCATCGGCGCGCTGGGCGGCGAAGGCGGCGGCGTGCTCGCGCAGTGGCTGGTCGAGGCGGCGACGCAGTCGGGGTATCCGGCGCAGTCGACGTCGATCCCCGGCGTGGCACAGCGCACCGGCGCGACGACGTACTACGTCGAAGTGTTCCCGCGCCTGCGCGCCGAGCTCGGCGGCCGCGAGCCGGTGCTGTCGCTGCTGCCGGTGCCGGGCGGCATCGACCTCGTCGTCGCGTCCGAGCTGCTCGAGGCCGCGCGCATCGCGGGCGCGGGCATGGTGAGCCCGGACCGCACGCTGCTGGTCACGTCGACGGGTCGCACGCTGACGACCGCCGAGAAGATGGCGCAGGGCGACGGCCGCTTCGACGCGGAGCTGCTGCAGGACGTCGTGCGCCGGCACAGCGCGCGCTGCGTCGCGTTCGACATGGATGCGGCGGCGCGCGACGCGGGGACGGTCGTCAGCGCCGTGATGTTCGGCGCGGTTGCCGGCAGCGGCGTGCTGCCGGTCGCGCGCGAACCGTGCGAGGCGGTGATCCGCGCCGACGACCGCGGGGCCGAGGCCAGCCTGCGCGGCTTCGCGGCGGGCTTCGCGGCCGTGCAGGGCGCGGCGGCGGCACCGTTGCCGGCCGCGCCGCCGGCGGCGGCACCGGCCGCCGACGCGTTCGGCGCGTTTCCGGCGCAGGTCCGCGACATCGTCGCGCTCGGGCACGCGCGGCTCGCGGAATTCCAGGACGCGGCCTACGCCGCAGAGTACGTTGCGCGCGTGACGCGCGTGCTGGCCGCGGAGCGGCGCGCGGACCCCGCGGCCGCGCACGGTTTCGCGCTGGCCCGCGAGACCGCGCGGTTTCTCGCGCTGTGGATGGCGTTCGACGACGTCGTGCGCGTGGCCGGGCAGAAGTGCCGTGCGAGCCGTTTCGCGCGCGTGCGGCGCGAGGTCGCGGCCAACGACGGCGACGTCGTGCGCATCGTCGACGTCTTCAAGCCGGGCGTGCCCGAGTTCGCGGGCCTGCTGCCGCCGTCGTGGTCGGCACGGCTGGTCGCGTGGGACCGCCGCCGGCAGCTGCGCGGCGAGCCGCCGCTGGCGTTCGCGCTGAACGTGCGCACGGACACCGTCGCCGGCTTTCTGTCGTTGCGCCTTCTCGCGTCGCTCACGGGCCTGCGCCGGCGCGGCGCGCGCTACGCGCTCGAGCAGGCGGCGATCGAGCGCTGGCTGGTCGCCGTCGAGCGCGCGGCGGACGCGGACTGGGCGCGCGCGCACGAGCTCGCGCTGTGCGGGCGGCTGATCAAGGGCTACGGCGCGACCAACGAGCGCGCGAAGCAGAACCTGTCGCACATCCTCGCGCATCTCGCCACGGCGCCGGCGGCGGCGATCCGGCAGGCGCGCGAGGCGGCGCTGGCCGACGAGGGAGGTCGCGCGCTCGACCAGGCGCTGGTCGCGCACGGCGTGCCGGCGCGCCCGGTCGTCGCGCAGCCGATCCGCTGGACGAGGAAGCGCCCCGACGAGCGCGCGCCGACGACGAAGGCCGGATGATGAGCGAGCGTTCAGACGACCGGCGCATCGACGCGGCCGCGCTGACCGATGCGGTCGCCGCGACGTTTGTCGCGGCCGGTTGCACGGCCGGCGAAGCGGCGACCATCGCCGACGCGCTGGTCGAGGCGAACCTGTTCGGCCACGATTCGCACGGCGTGGGGCTGGTGCCGCGCTACGTCGCCAACCTGCGCGAGGGCCTCGTGCTCGCCGGCCGGACCGTGCGGGTGGTCGCCGACCACGGCGCGCTCGTCGGCATGGACGGCCAGCGCGGCTTCGGACAGGTGATCGCCGAGCAGGCCATGGCGATCGCGATCGAGCGCGCGCGGGCGACCGGCGTGTGCGTCGCCGGACTCGCGAACGCGCACCACGTGGCGCGGATCGGGCGCTGGGGCGAGCAGTGCGCGGCCGCCGGATTCGCATCCGTGCACTTCGTCAACGTGCTGTCGACGCCGCTGGTCGCGCCGCACGGCGGCACCGACGCGCGGCTCGCGACCAATCCGTTCTGCGTGGCGGTGCCGCACGCGCCGCATCCGATCGTGCTCGACTACGCGACGAGCATGGTCGCGCTCGGCAAGGTCCGCGTGGCGCTCGACGCGGGCGTGCCGATGGCCGAAGGCCTGCTGCTGGATGCGCAGGGCCGGCCGACGACCGACCCCGGCGTGATGTTCGCCGACCCGATCGGCGCGCTGCTGCCGTTCGGCGAGCACAAGGGCTATGCGCTCGCCGTGATGTGCGAACTGCTGGGCGGCGCGCTGTCGGGCGGGCAGGTGCAGGACCGTCTTCACGTGCCCAGCCCGATGATCAACAACATGCTGTCGATCGTGTTCGCGCCGGACCGGCTGGCCGGCCGCGCCCGGTTCGACGCGCAGGTCGAGCGGCTCGCGGCGTGGCTGCGCGGCTCGCCGCGCAACCCCGACGTCGACGGCATCCACCTGCCGGGCGAGCCCGAGCGCGCGACGGCGCGCAAGCGCCTTCGCGACGGCATTCCGTTGCCGCTTCCAACGCGCGAGGCGCTGGCCGCCGCCGCACGCAGCGTCGGCTGCGACGTCTTCGACCGTTACGTCTCCGACCCCTGAAGGAACCATGGCTCGCCATCACGTAAGCGAATTCACCGTCGAATGGGGCGACTGCGATCCCGCGGGGATCGTGTTCTTCCCGAATTTCTTCCGCTGGATGGATGCGGCGTCGATGCACTTCTTCCGCGCGGCCGGCGTCCCGCCGTGGCGCGAGTTCGAGGCGCAGACGGGCATCCTCGGCACGCCGCTGGTCGACGCGTCGGCGCGCTTCGTCCGTCCGGCGACCTACGGCGATACGCTGGCCATCGATACGTGGGTCGACGAGTGGCGCGGCAAGAGCTTCGTGATGTCGCATATCATTCGTCGCGGCGACGACGTGCTGGTCGAGGGCCGCTCCGTGCGCGTGTTCGCGCGCAGGCATCCGGACGACCCGGCGCGCGTCCAGGCCGTCGAGGCGCCCGAGAACATCCGCAGCTGGTGCGAATAGGGGCGCAGCAGAAGAGGGGGAGACCATGCAGGAACCGCTGCCCATCAATCCCGTCGATCCGGGTGCCGGCTTCGGCCCGGGCGGCCGCAAGCTGCTCGCCGCCTGCAAGTACCTGGCGATCGCCGGCGGCCTCGTGTTCGTCGGGCTGGTCGTCATGTCGATCGTGTCGATCACGGGGCGCAAGCTCATCTCCACGCCGGTCCCCGGCGACGTCGAGATCCTGCAGATGTGCGCGGCGTTCGCGTCGTCGTGCTTCTTCGCGTACTGCCACATGACCAACGGCGACGTGAAGGTCGACTTCTTCACGCACAACCTTTCGCAGCGCAAGGTCCAGTCGATGGACGCGTTCGGCTCGCTGCTGGTCGGGTTGTTCGGCGCGCTGATCGCGTGGCGGACCGCCGCCGGCGCGCTGAACGTGAAGGAAGTCGGCGAGACGTCGGCGATCCTGGGGTGGCCGGTGTGGATCGCGCAGGCGCTGATGGTGCCCGGCTTCGCGCTGCTGGCCGCCGCGGGCCTCTACATGTGCGTGCTGCACCTGCGCCGTGCGGTGCAGGCCGGGGTCGCATGAGCGCCGCCGGGCCGCCCCAAGGCGCTCGCCCCCTGGGGGGAGCGGCGCGCAGCGCCGTTCGGGGGGATCACCTATGAGCGCCGCCAGGCCGCCCCAAGGCGCTCGCCCCCTGGGGGGAGCGGCGCGCAGCGCCGTTCGGGGGGATCAACCTTGAGTGGCACCGCCGTCGGGTTCGTGATCTTCGGCGTCATGCTCGCGCTGATGGTCGTGCGCGTGCCGATCGGCATCGCGATGTTCAGCGTCGGCGCCGCCGGCTACGTGTACCTGACCGGCAACCCCGGCGCGCTGCTCAACTCGCTCAAGAACCTCGCGTACGCGCGGCTGTCGAACTACGACCTCGTCGTCATTCCGCTGTTCCTGCTGATGGGCCAGTTCGCCACGCACGGCGGCCTGTCGAAGGCGCTGTTCCGCTGCGTCAGCGCGTTCCTGGGCCACCGCAAGGGCGGCGTGGCGATGGCGGCCGTCGGCGCCTGCGCCGGCTTCGGCGCGATCTGCGGCAGCTCGCTCGCCACGGCCGCGACGATGGGCCAGGTCGCGCTCCCCGAGTTGCGCCGTTTCGGCTACTCGGGTTCGCTGGCCACCGGTGCGCTGGCCGCCGGCGGCACGCTCGGCATCATGATCCCGCCGTCGGTGCCGCTCGTCATCTACGCGATCCTGACGCAGGAGTCGATCGGCAAGCTGTTCATGGCGGCGGTGCTGCCCGGCATCATCGCGATGCTGGGCTACATGCTGGTGATCCGCATCATCGTCACATGGAAGCCTTCGGCGGGGCCCGCGGGGCCGGAGGTGCCGTGGGGCGAGAAGCTCACCAGCCTCCTCCAGGTGTTCCCGGTGCTGATCGTGTTCGTCGTCGTGATCGTCGGCATCTACGGCGGCTGGGCCAACCCGACCGAGGCGGCGGCGATCGGCGCTGCCGCCTGCGGCATCCTCGCCGTGGTCAGCGGCGGCATGCGCGTGCGGGGCCTGGTCGACAGCGCGCTCGGCACCGCAGGCGCGACCGCGATGATCTTCCTCGTGCTGCTCGGTGCCGACATGCTGAACACGACGCTTGCGCTGTCGCAGATGCCCGGCGAGCTCGCGACGTGGGTGAAGAACAGCGGCCTGGCGCCGCTGTTCGTCATGGCGATGATCCTCGTCATCTACATCTTCCTGGGCTGCGTGATGGATTCGCTGGCGATGATCCTGCTGACGATCCCGATCTTCTACCCGATGATCATGGGCCTCGACTTCTGGGGCATGCCGGCGCAGGACAAGTCGATCTGGTTCGGCATCCTCGCGCTGATGGTCGTCGAGATCGGCCTCGTGCACCCGCCGGTCGGCATGAACGTCTACATCATCAACCGGCTCGCGAAGGACGTCCCGCTGACCGAGACGTTCAAGGGCGTGGTCCCGTTCCTGTTGTCGGACCTCGTGCGAATCCTCCTGCTCCTGTATTTCCCGATCATCTCGCTGTACCTCGTCCACACGTTCAAGCAGTAGCCAATCCACCGCAAGAGAAGGAGGCAACATGAAGACGTTCAGACCCGTCCTGCTGGCTGCCGCGACGGCGCTCGCATTCGCCGCCGCGCCCGCCCGGGCGCAGGAAGTCGTGCTGAAGCTGCATCACTTCCTGCCGCCGCAGGCGACTATCCAGGCGATGGTGTTCAACCCCTGGTGCGAGAAGATCGGCAAGGAGTCCGGCGGCAGGATCAAGTGCCAGATCTACCCGGCGATGCAGCTGGGCGGCACGCCGCCGCAGCTGTTCGACCAGGCGCGCGACGGCGTGGCCGACATCGTGTGGACGGTGCCGACGTACCAGGCGGGCCGCTTCCTCAAGTCCGAGGTGTTCGAGCTGCCGTTCATGGCGCGCAACGCCGAGTCGGGCAGCCCGGCGCTCTACGAGTTCGTGCAGAAGAACTCGCTCGACGAGTTCAAGGGCGTCAAGGTGCTGGCGATGCACCTGCACGACGGCTCGCTGCTGCACTTCTCGGGCAAGCCGGTGAAGACGCTCGAGGACTTGAAGGGACTGAAGGTGCGCGGCCCGACGCGGATCGGTGCGCAGTTCCTGACGGCGTTGGGCGCCACCCCCGTGCAGATGCCGTTGCCGCAGGTGCCCGAGTCGGTGTCGAAGGGCGTGATCGACGGCGCGATGGTGCCGTGGGAAGGCGTGCCGCCGATCAAGCTGCAGGAGATCGCCAAGTACCACACGGACACCGCCGCCGGCGCGCCGAGGATGTCGAACACGATCTTCGTGATCGCGATGAACGAGGCGAAATACAACAGCTTGCCGGCCGACATCAGGAAGGTGATCGACGACAACAGCGGCCTCGAGTGGTCGAAGATGATCGGCAAGGCCTTCGACAGCACGACCGAGCCGGCGAAGAAGCTCGCCGCCGCGGCCGGCGGCGTGTTCGACACGTTGACGCAGGCCGAGTACGACCGCTGGGTCAAGGCGACCGACGGCGTCAACAAGGAGTGGGTGACGCAGACCAACGCGAAAGGCGCCAACGGCGACGCGCTGCTCAACGATGCGCGGTCGCTGATCAAGAAGTACGGCGGCTGATCGCCGCGTCGTCGAGAACGGGCCGCGCCGCGCACCGGCGCGGCCTTTTCGTATCCGGCGATGCCGTAGAATCCACGAAGTCCTCCCCTTGCGAGCCTCCATGACCTTCCGCGAAATCATCGGCGCCGCCGTGCTGGCGTTGCCGCTCCTGTGCAGCGCCGCCCCGGCGCACGCTGCGAAGCCGCCGCCGGCGGTTCCCGCCGAATATCGCGTCGACGCGTGGCCGCGGACGATCAAGCTCGCCGGCGCCGACGTGCGCGTCTATCCGCCGCAGGTCGCCAAGTGGGCGGACAGCGACATCGAGTTCCGCAGCGCGGTCGCGCTGAAGCCCGCCGGTGCGGCGAACGACGTGTTCGGCGTGGTGTTCGCGACGGCGCGCACGCACGTCGACAAGGTCACCCGCACCGTCGACTTCGACGACCTCAAGATCACGCGCACCGATTTTCCGGCACTGCCCGACCGCGGTGCGCCGTACGCGGCGGAGCTTGCCGGCAAGCTTCCGGCCGGCGTTCGCCGCGTGTCGCTCGACCGCCTGCAGCTGTCGCTCGCAACCGCCGGCGCCGCGGCGGCCGGCGTGGCCGTGCGCAACGATCCGCCGCGCGTGATCGTCAGCGAAACGCCGGCGCTCCTCGTGCCGATCGACGGGCCGCCCGTGCTGAAGCCGGTGACCGGCAGCCCCGGCTTCCAGCGCGTGATCAACACGCGTGCGCTGATCCTCAAGGCGCCGTCCGCGCCGCAATATTTCCTGCACGTGTACGACGGCTGGATGATGGCCAATTCGCTCGACGGCCCGTGGTCGCAGCCGTTCCTGCCGCCCGCGGGCCTCGATGCGGTCGCCGCGAAAGTCGCCGGCGCCGGCGTCGTCGACATGATCGACGGCGGGCCCAAGGCGAATCCGCCGCTGTCGCTCGCCAACGGCATTCCGGCGATCTACACGAGCCAGGTGCCGGCCGAGCTGATCGTCTTCGCCGGCAAGCCCGACTTCGTTCCGGTCGTCGGCACCGGACTGTCGTGGGCGTCCAACACGCCGAGCGACGTGCTGCGCGACGCGTCGGGCACCTATTTCGCGCTGCTCGCGGGCCGCTGGTTCCGCGCGGCCGCGTTGACCGGGCCGTGGACGTTCGTGGCCAGCGACGCGCTGCCGGCCGATTTCGCGAAGATCCCGCCGACGTCGCGCGCGGGCGCCGTGTTGTCCGCCGTGGCCGGCACGCAGCAGGCGCGCGAAGCGGTGATCGAGAGCATGATCCCGCAGACGGCGACGATCCCGCTGGCGAACGGTCCGCAGTTCGCGGCGAAGTTCGACGGCCCGCCGCAGTTCGTCGCGATTCCCGGCACGACGCTGTCGTACGCGGCGAACGCCGCGGTGCCGATCGTGCAGGTCGGCGCCGGCGCGTACTACGCGGCGGCCGCCGGCGTCTGGTTCACCGCGACGTCCGCCAGCGGGCCGTGGTCGATCGCCACGTCGGTGCCGGCGGCGATCTACGCGATCCCGCCGTCGTCGCCGATCTACGCGGTCACGTACCTGCGCATCTACGGCGCGAGCGACAAGGCGGTGTTCGCCGGCTACACGCCCGGCTATCTCGGCGCGCTGCGCACGGGCACGGGAACCGTCGTCTACGGCACCGGCTACGCGTATGCACCGTGGATCGGCAACGCGTGGTATCCGGCGCCGGCCACCTACGGCGTCGCGGCGGCGCCCGTCTACAACCGCTACGTCGGCCATACGTACGGATTCGCGATGGGGCTGGCGCCGGTGAGCGCGCAGCCGTCCACGGCCGGCGGCGCGCAGTTCCATCCGCTGTACTGGGGCGGCTACCCGTGCTGCGGTACGACCAGCGCCAACGTCTATCGCTACTGGGGACGCGCCGCGTACGCGAAGTCGCTGGCGAAGAAAGGCGGCGCGAACGCGCCGAAGGTGCGGACCGCCGCGAAGCCCGCCGCGCCGCCGCCCGCGGCGGCCCTGCCGATGACGAACGCCAACGCGATCGCGCCGCCGCCGTTGCCGCCTGCCGGGCCCAACGACGTCTCCGCGCCCAGCCGCGGCTACGACATGACGATGGTCACGTCGCAGGACGCGCCGCCCGCCGGCAGGTCACCCGCGTCGGCCCCGTCGAGCGCGCCGCAGTACATCTCGGCGGTCGAGTACTACAAGAGCATCGGACGGTCGCCGCCCAAGGCGACCGACGCGCCGCCGGCCGACCTCTACGCCGACGCGAACGGCAACGTCTACCGACACGACGGCGCCGCGTGGCAGCAGCACGCGGCCGGCGCGTGGACGAACGCTCCGGCACCGCCGATCGGCGGCGACCAGGAGAGGCAGGCGCGCGATCGCGCGACGCAGGCCGGGATGCAGGCCGGCTCGTACAGCATGAGCAACACGACGCGTTTTTCCGGCATGCCCGGCGACGGCTGGAGCCGCCGCGATTCCGGCGACGGCGGCTACAGCCGCACGCTGGGCGGCGACGGTGGCATCAGCGCCGAGCGGTGGGCGTACAACGACGCCGTGATGAACAACGCGTTCGACATCGCGATGAACGGCGGCTGGTGGGGCGACGGCGTCTACATCGGCGGCATCGGCTGGGGCGGCGCGTTCGGGCCGCCGTAGGGTGATCCCCCCGAAGGGCGCAGCGCGCCCCTCCCCCCAGGGGGCGAGCGCCTTGGGGCGGCCCGGCGGCGCTCGGATTGCCGCGGCGCTCAGCGCGGCGCCGGCCGGCCGAGCTGCTCGCGCCAGAGTTTCAGGTGTGCGTCTATCGCCGGCGGGTTGGCGATCTGCGGCAGCGACGGCCCGTCATCCGTCGCGCCGGCAGGGGCACCCGCCGCCGCGGCGCCGCTGCGGTCGCGCGCCTCCCATTCGGCGACCAGCGCCTGCGCTTTCGCGAAAGCCTGCGCGAACGACGACGTCGCCGGCAGCGCCTCCTTGAAGAACGCGCGGCCGAAGTACGTGAATTCGTTCTCGTCGGCACAGCCGAACGAGCGACGGTCGTGGCGCGCCGCGGCGATCACCAGCGTGCGCTCGTCCTGCAGCGGCCCGATGAAGCCGCCGGCGTAGCAGGCCGAGACGACGATCACCTTCCAGCGGATGCCGGTCGCCTGCAGCCACTCGCGCAGCAGCGCAGGCGTCACGTTCGCGAGGTCGAGCGAGTCCAGGTCGAGCGTCAGCTCGTGCTTCTCCGAGCCGTGACTGGTCAGGAACACGAACAGCACGTCGCGTTCCTTGTCCATCTGCCTCGCGATGGCCGCGAGCGATTCACGGATGCTCGTGTGCGTCGCCATCGGCAGCGTGGCGACCGTGTTGCGGCTGTTGACCAGCGCCACCGAATGGCCGCGCGTGCCGTAGTCGGCGTCGAACTGGTTGCGCACGAACTCGACTTCGCGGCGGAATACCTCCTGCGTGCCGTCGCCGCCGATTGCCAACAGGAACAGGTTGATTCGGTCGGGCACGCGCGGTTCGACCGCGGCGAGCGCGCGGTCGAGCAGGCGCCGCTGGTTGTACAGCGCCGTCTCGACGTTGGCGCGCGCCTGCGCGCCGCCCCGCTCGTCGGCGCCTTGCAGCCGGCCGCGCGCCCACACGCCGGTCGCGGCCGTCGTGCCGTCGGGCCTCGGCTTCCCGTACGTCAGCGTGCCCGGGCCATCGTACTGGCCCATGACGAAATTGCCGCGATAGACGTCGCCATTGGGCAGCGTCATCACGCCGGTCCCGTGCGGCAGCCAGTTCCGGAACTCGCCTTCGTAGCGCGCGCCGTCGTGCCGCACGACGACGACGGATCCCGTCAGGTCGCCGTCGACGAACGTTCCTTCGTAGACGGTGCCGCGGTTGTCGAGGTACTTGCCGGGCCCGTGCTGCTGCCAGTTGCGGAACGTGCCCTCGAAGCGCGAGCCGTCGGCGCGCCGGAAGACGCCTTGCCCGGTGAACTCGTTGTCCCTGAAGTCACCTTCGTAGCGGTCGCCGGTCGGATACTCGAACACGCCCTTGCCGGCGAACAGGCCTCGCGCGAATTCGCCGCGATAGCGGCTGCCGTTGGCGAGCACGAGCTCGCCGATGCCCTCGAACATTCCGAACTTGAACGATCCGCGGTACGTGTCGGTGCGCCGCGCGTACGTGCCGTCGCCGTCGAACATGCCGTCGCGGAACTGGCCATCGTAGACGTCGCCACCTGGCATTTCGTAGTGGCCGCGTCCGTTCATTTCGTCGGCGCGGAACTCGCCGACGTACACGCTGCCGTCCCGGCGTGTGAACTTGCCGACGCCCGACTTGGCGCCGTTCGCGTACTCGCCCTCGTACACGTCCCCGTAGGCGGATTGCCAGCGACCGCGGCCCGAGAAGCGGCCGTTGACGAAGCCGCCTTCGTAGACCTCGCCGCCGTCCCATTCGAGACGGCCCTGGCCGTGCATGCGGCCGTTGACCAGCGGACCGAAATAGCGGCCGCCGTCGGCGGTCGTGGCGTCCGGCGTTTGCGCGTGCGCAATGTCGGATCCGAGCAGGCACAGCAACGCCAGAACAGCGATCGGCAGTGCGTTTCGGGTGTTGATCATGGGCATGGGCGCCTACCGGCGGCGCGCTGCGAACCATGCGCCGAATCCGAGCAGTATCGCAAGCAAGGCGAGCAGGCCGTCCGACAGCGCGGGAATCGGCGCCGCGACCGGCACGACGACCGTGACCGTCGCGTCGGCGTCCGCGACCGCCGCGGCGAACTGCGCGTTGAAGAATCCCGCGTTCGCCGGCGAGCCGCCGGTGCGCGCGATCGTGTTGCGCAGCGTGCCCGCGCCGGTGACCCTGACGCTCACGCTGACGGCGCAGGTCTGGCCCGGCGTCAGCGTGGTGCCGGACAGGCCGAACGTCCCGGCGCCGGCGGTTGCCTGCAGCGTGCCGCCGCAGGTGTTCGTGGCCGCCGGCGGCGTCGCGAGCACGAGGCCCGCGGGCAGCGTGTCGGTGAACCCGACCTGCGTGAGGACGCCTCCCGTGGGCGCCGGCGCGCACGCGGCGCCCGGGACGCTCAGCGTCACCGTGAGCGTCGTGACGCCGCCGTCGGGCAGCGACGTCGTCGCGAACTGCTTGGCGATCGTCGGTCCGCGCGGCTGCGCCGGGTCCTCCGCGGTGACCACGACCAGGTTGCCGCATGCGTCGGCCGTGCTGAAGTACGCGCGCTGTCCGGCGATCTCCGGCGAGCTGAAGTTCGCCGCGTTGGGCAGGCCGTCGACGAGCACGCCGCTGCCGCGCGCGTAGACGCCGGCGGGGGCCGACCACGTCGCGCCGTTGTCGGCCGACTCGACGACGTAGATCTGCTGTTCCTGGCGTGCGGCCGTCGTCGCGTCGCGGAACGTGTAGTACGCGCCGAGCGTGCCGCCCTGCGGCGCGACGCGGCCGGAGTTGTGC
This sequence comes from Burkholderiales bacterium, assembly GCA_046347755.1. Lineage (GTDB taxonomy): Bacteria > Pseudomonadota > Gammaproteobacteria > Burkholderiales > Casimicrobiaceae > VBCG01. The sequence goes on from JAXMFM010000003.1 coordinate 1,516,214, forward strand.
ACGTACGACGGCTTCAGCGCCGGATTCGCCGTGCAGGGGTTGGGGCCGCCGTACGGCAGGATCCAGCAATACGGCGTGCCGGCGAACAGGTTCGCCTCGCTGGTGCCCCAGAGGGCGGACAGCGACGGACGCGTGCCGTCCGTGTAGGCGTAGCGTCCCATGCCGCCGCCGCCGTTGGGCGGCGCGATCGGCGGGCCGCTGTTGAATTGCGTGTCCTGCCGCAGGTAGATCGCGCCGCCGGCCATGCCGAACGAGCCGACCATGTTGCCGCCGGGCCCGACCGGCGTGTCGGTCAACGACGGCAGCGGGCCGCGCTGGACGATGTTCAGATTGTTGGCGTCGGCGCCGACGTTCCAGACGTTGGCGTTGTAGTTGTAGCGCCCGGTGCCCGCTTCGTTCGGCGACCAGATCGTCAGGTACCACTGGCCGCCCAGCAGGTCCGCGCGCAGGAAATTCACCGACGGCTCGACGGTGGCGCCCACGCCGGGAATCTGCGTCCACCAGTCGGCCGGCGGATTGAGCTTGCCCTGCGCGACGAACGACCGGCCGTCGGCGGACGTCGCGTGCGTGATGTCGGCGACGCGCATGTCCGCGGGCGCCTGCGTGTCGCCGCCGTTCAGCACCCACAGGTGGTACAGCCCGTCGGCCGCGTTGAAGGCGATCGTGAAGCGCAGCGAATTGAGCGACGACGGATGCAGCGGCTGGCCGATCGGCGTGCCGTTCAGGCGCACGGCCGTCGTCTGCGTCGGAAAGGCGATCGGCGCCGCACCGGCCGGGAGGCCGAACCCCATCGCGCAGGCGATGACGATGCCGCAGGCGCTCCGCGCGAATCCGCTCATGTCCGTCCCCGTTGGTCGTCGTCCCGCGCATTGTCGTGCAAACGCACCGCGGCCTCCAGCATCGCTTCGAATTGCCGCGCGAAGCGGGCGCCGTCGACCAGCGGCGATGCGGCGAGCCGCGAGCGCGCCGAGCGCCGGAACGCGGCCAGCGCGTCCGGGTCCGACGCGAGCTCCACGTTCATCCGCAGCCATTCGTCGTCGTCGCGCGCGATCCAGCGGTCGAGGCCGGCGGCGGCCAGCAGCGCGGCGCTCTGCCGGCTGATCATCGACGCGCCGAGCCGCGCCACCAGCGGAACGCCCATCCACAGCGCCTCGCACGTGGTGAGCCCGCCGTTGTACGGGAACGGGTCGAGCGCGACGTCGACGTCCGCGTACTCGCCGAGCATTCGCGCATGCTCCGAGCCGGCGCGCAGCTCGAGCCGGTCGGCGGCAACACCGCGCAGCACGAACCGCTGCGCGAACACCGCGCGCGTGTTCGCGTGCTCGAACGCGACGCTTTTCAGCAGCAGCCGCGAGCGCGGGACGGCGCGCAGCAGCCGCGCCCACGCGTCGACGACCGGCTCGGCGAGCTTCGACAGCCGGTTGAAGCTGCCGAACGTGACGTGGCCGTTGCGCGCCGACGGTGGCGGCGACGGCGGCGGCGCGTAGTCCGGCGGTGCGTAGCACAGGCGGGACGGCTCGACGCGCAGCACGCGCTCGGTGAAGCGCTGCGGGCCGTCCGGCGGCACCGACAGGCTGTCGCCGACGAGGAAGTCGACGGCGGCCACGCCGGTCGTGTCGAAGTAGTCGAGCCACGTCAGGATGACCGGCGCCGGCTTGCGCGCGACGGCGCGCAGCCGGTTGCCCGGTGCGTGGCCGTCGAGGTCGATCAGCACGTCGATCGCGTCCGCGGCGATCCTGCGGGCGAGCGCGTCGTCGCCGTCGCCGCCGACGTCGTGCCATTCGGCGCAGTGCGCGCGCAGCTGCCGCTGCAGCTCGTCGCCGGCCGCGCCCGAGCTGTACGCGACGACGTCGAAACGGTTCCGGTCCAGATGCGCGAGCAGCGGCAGCAGGAAGAAGCCGGTCGGGCCGCGGCACAGCGACCGCGACAGCAGGCCGACGCGCAGCCGGCCCGAAGGCGCGGCGTGCACGTCCACCGGCGGCACGGCCGCGAAGCGGCGCGCCCATTCGACGTGCGCGTCGAACATCGCGCCGGCGCCGATCTTCGGGTCATAGTGGTGGCAGAGCAGCAGGTTGTCGTGGATCTCCGCGTAGTCGGGCTGCAGCGCCAGCGCGGCCTTGAAGCAGCGCGCCGCGTGCGCGAGCGCCGCCACGTCGAGATAGGCATTGCCGAGCCAGTTCCACAGCTCGACGTCGCGCGGATCGGCGGCGGCCGCGCGCTCCCAGGCGTCGATCGCCGAATAGAAGTCGCGCTCGTGATAGTGCAGGCGTCCGAGTCGCTTCGCCGCTGCGCCCGCCCACGCGGCGTCGCGCCGGATCGCGTCGGCGTACAGCGCCTTCGCGTCGTCGCGCCGGCCGGCGGCTTCGCGCAATCGTCCGAGCGCCGGGCTCAGCACCGGGTGGTCGGGCAGCGTGGTGAGCGCCGATTCGATTCCGCGCGTCGCCTCGTCGAGCCGTCCGGCATCCTGCAGCGCGGATGCGGCGTTGACGTAGGCGGCGGCGTAGCGCGGATCGATCGCCGCCGCCTGCGCGAACGCGGCGAGCGCTTCGTCGACGCGGTGTTGCGCCGCCAGCGCGAGTCCCAGCGCGTTGTGGACCGGCGGCCGCCTCGGCTCGCGCGCGACCAGCGCCCGCGCGGCCGCTTCGGAGGCCACCGGATCGCCGGCGTCGCGCGCGACGTTGACCTGCGCGAGCGCCCACGACCACGGCGCGTCGGCGCGCTTGCGGAGCGCGGCGTCGACGCTCTTGCGGGCCGCCGCGAAGTCGCGCTGCTCGGCCTGCGCGATGCCGAGCAGGAAGTGCAATTCGGCGTCGTCCGCGTGCTGCGGCAGCAACGCGCGCGCGGCGCGCTCGGCTTCGGCGAAGCGCCCCCGGGTGACGAGGTCGCGCAGCGCCGACAGTTCGGTGACAGGGGAGCTCATCGGCGTCGCGGCAGATCATAGCGCAACGGGCGGCGCCGATCGGCCGGCGTACACTAGCGGCCACCGATTTTCCGGGAGCGCGTGGCCGTGGACTGGATGCAGCCGATGCGGATCTTCGTCAGCGTCGTGCAGAACGGCAGCCTGTCGTCGGCCGGCCGCCAGCTCGGCCTGTCGCCGGCGTCGGTGTCCCGGCACATCGGCGCGCTCGAGGAGAGCCTGGGCTGCCGGCTCGTCAACCGGACCAGCCGCAAGCTGACGCTGACCGAGGCCGGCGAGCTGTACTACGCGAAGGTCGGCGAGATCCTGCAGCAGATCGCCGAGGCCAACGAAGGCGTCGCGCAGCTGCAGTCGCTGCCGCGGGGGACGCTGCGCGTGCATTCGCGCGTGCTCGTCGGGCACCTGCACGTGGTGCCGGTGCTTTCCGATTACCTGGCCCGCTATCCGGAGGTGAAGGTCGAGCTGTCGATGTCGAACCACGTGATCGACGTCGTCGAGCAGAACATCGACGTGGACATCCGGATCGGCAAGCTCAACGACTCGTCGCTGGTCGCGCGCAAGCTTGCCGGCAGCGAGCGGCTGCTGGTGGCGGCGCCTTCGTACCTCGACGCGCGTCCACGGATCGCGAAGCCCGCGGACCTCGCCGCGCACAACTGCCTGACGTACCGGATCAACGTGGGTCGCACCGTGTGGCGATTCCTGGACGCGCACGGCGCGCTCGAGGAAGTCCCGGTCGCCGGCAACCTGACGACCGACAACGGCTACGCGCTGCTGACGGCGACGCTGGCCGGCATCGGCATTTCGCTGATGCCCGACTGGTCGGTGCGCGACGACCTGGCGGCCGGCCGGCTGCGCCGGCTGCTGCCGGAATTGCGCATCAGCCACATCGAGTTCGACAACGGCGTCTACGCGGTCTTCCAGAAGAGCCGCCACATGTCGGCCAAGGTGCGCACGTTCATCGATTTCCTGGCGGAATCGTTCGCGCAGCGGCTGGCGTAGCTACGCTATTCGCGGCCTCCCTGGGCCGACGTTGCCGTTCGCCGGGCCATAGTGTCGGCCGCCGTCGGTCGCGCGGGGACGCGCGCTGCGCGCCTCCCTCGGCGTAGCACAGGCCCCCGCGCTTACTCCGCCTTCGCCCCGGACGTCTCGATCACCTTCTTCCACTTCGCGCGCTCGCTCTCGACCTGGCGGGCGATCTCGTCCGGCGTCGACGGCGTGACGATCACGCCCATGTCGAGCAGCTTCTGCTTGATCGCCGGAACCGCCAGCACCGCGTTCACTTCGGCGTTCAGCTTGTCGACGAGCGGCTGCGGCGTCCCGCCGCGCACCGACAGGTAGTTCATCGGCGACGCGTCGAAGCCCGGATAGGTTTCGGCGATGGTCGGCACGTCGGGCAGCGACGGCGCGCGCTGCGGGTACGCGACCGCCAGCGCGCGCAGCTTGCCCGACTTGATGTGCGGCAACAGCGCGGCCATGCTGTCGATCGACATCTGCACGTTGCCGGAGATCAGGTCCTGGATCGCCGCGCCGGTGCCCTTGTAGGGCACGTGCACGAGCTCGATGCCGGCCACCGTCCTGAAGTACTCGGTGGCGAGGTGGCTGCCCGACGCGATGCCCGGGCTCGCGAAGTTGAGCTTCTTCGGGTTGGCCTTCGCGTACTCGACGAGCTCCTTCACCGTCCTCGCCGGGACGTCGGGGTTGACGACGAGCACGGCGATGAACGTGCCGAGGCGCGCGACCGGCGTCAAGTCCTTGACCGGGTCGTAGGGCAGCTTCGCCATCAGGTACGGATTGGTGATCTGCGGGCCCGGCGACGTGTGCAGCCATGTGTAGCCGTCGGGATTGGACTTGGCGACGAAGTCGGCGCCGATCGTCGCGTTGCCGCCCGGCTTGTTGTCGACGACCACCGGCTGGCCCAGCCGTTGCGCAAGCGGCTCGGCGATGACGCGGGCCATCACGTCGGAGCCGCCGCCGGCCGCGAACGGGATCACGAACCGGATCGGCTTGTCGGGAAACGCCTGCGCGGCCGCGCCGGCGGCGAGCCAGAACGCCGACGCCACGACCATCCAGCGGGCGGGATTGCGGGTGCGGGACATCGACTTCCTCCTTGCGAGGCGAATCGCCGGCGAAATGTCCGGCGCGCTCGTCCCGAGGTTAGCACCGCTGCGTGCGGTGGCTTGTTGCATTTCGCGCAAAGCTGGTGATCGGCGGCGGCGGTTCCGGTGCGCAGGCGTCGGCGGTATAAACACGCTCGCACCCCCCGACAACTCCGAAAGACGCTGCCATGGCCACAGGCCGCTATGTCACCGATCTCGACCGCGGCGACGTGCTCGGTCCGATCGACTACACGATGAGCCGCTTCGTCGTGCGCGAGTACTGCCACGCGAACGAGCTGCACCAGTCGTGCTTCCAGGACCGCGACGGCCAATATGCGCCGCCCACGCTCGTCCACCTCGACAAGCTGCGGCTGTACAAGAAGGCGTGCCCGGCCGGCACCGGGCCGACGGCGCGCGTCCACTACGAATACGACGCGACGATCCACGCGCCGATCCCGGTGGAGGTTCCGCTGCGCGTGAAGGGCACGGTCACCGAGCGCTACGAGAAGAAGGGCCGCCAGTACGTGGTGATGCAGATCGACCTCACCACGGCCGCCGACAACCGGCCGTTGATCACATACAAGGACACGGTGATCCTCGCCTACAAGTCCGCGGGAGCGTCGGCATGAGCGCCTATCCGGCAGGCATGGAGTTCCGCCTGGCGCCGCGGCTGATGACGCGCGAGCGGATGCGCTGGTACGTCGACATCCAGGAGACCGTCCAGCAGGACACCGGCCGCATCGTCACGCAGCCGCCGACGATCCACGACGACGACGCGTACGCGAAGAAGCAGGGGCTGCCCGGCATCATTTCCGACGGCATGATCTCGACCAACTGGATCTTCGGCCTGCTGGTCGACGTGTTCGGGCCCGAGGCCGGCCACAAGGGCCGGCTGCGCACCAAGTACATCGCGCCGATCTACGAGGACGACGTGGTGGTGACTTGCGGGAAGATCGGCGCCGCGCACGACAACGCCGACGGCGAGACCGTCTACCAGGTCGAGGTCTGGTGCGAGAACGGCCATGGGAAGAAAGTCACCGTGGGCGAAGCGGTCGTCCACACGAAGCGCGGCTGACCGCGCAGCGCGACGGAGGAGGTCCACCGTGTGGAACGTACTGCAAGGCGTGCGGATCCTCGACCTGTCGCGTGTGTTCGCGGGACCGGCGGCCACGCAGATCCTGGGCGACCTCGGCGCGGACGTCGTCAAGGTCGAGGAGCCCGGCTGCGGCGACGAGGCGCGCTATTTCGGCGTGACCAAGGACATGCTCGCGCAGCACGCCGGCGCAAGCCCGTCGTTCACTGCGCTCAACCGCAACAAGCGCAGCATCGCGATCGACCTCGCATCCAGAGGCGGGCGGCGCGCCGTGCTGCGGATGGCGGCCCGCTGCGACGTCGTCGTCCACAATTTCCGCGTCGGCGGCATGAAGAAGTTCGGGCTCGCGTACGACGATTTGAAGGCGGTGAAGCCCGACATCGTCCTGTGCGAGTTCTCCGCGTACGGCGACGCCGGCCCGCTTGCGCACATCGGCGCCAACGACCTGGCGCTGCAGGCGCACAGCGGCCTCATGAGCATCACCGGCGAGCCGGACCGGCCGGTCGTCCGCTGCGGCACGTCCGTCATCGACCTGCACGCGAGCCTGGCGCTGGTCATCGCGGTCCTCGCCGCGCTGATGCACCGTGCGCGCACCGGCGAAGGCCAGGTGGTGGAGACGTCGCTGCTGCGCAGCTCGGCGCACCTGATGAACTACTTCTACGGCGAGTACTGGGCGCAGGGCGTGATCCGCAAGCCGATGGGCACGGCGAATCACCTGAGCGTCCCGAACCAGGTGTTCCCGACCGCCGACGGCAGCGTGGTCATCATCGCGCCCAGCGACGAGATGTGGGTGCGCTGCGCGCGCGCGCTCGACGCCGCGAAGCTCGACCGGCCCGAGTGGAAGACGATCCTCGACCGCCAGCGCGACCGCGCGCAGGTGATCCAGGCGATCACGGCGGTCACGCTGGCGATGACCTGCGACGAGGCGATCGAGCGGCTGGGCGCGGTCAAGGTCAACGTCGCCAAGGTCAACAACATCGGACAGGCCGCCGACCATCCGCAGCTCGCGGCGATCGGCGGCGTGCTCGAGTTCGCGATGAACGGCCGCCCGGTGAAGGCGGTGGCGTCGCCGTTCTCGCTGCGCGGAACGCCGACCGCGGCGGACCGGCGGCCGCCGGAACTCGCCGAGCACGCCGACGAAGTGCTGGCCGAGCTCGGGCTCGATGCGACCGAGATTGCCGCATTGCGCGCCGATGGTGCGTTCGGCGTTCCGTCGCCGGCCGTGGCGCCGCGCGTGGAAACGATCAACCCATAGTGTGAACAGGCCCCAAGGAGCCCTGCCATGCAATTCGACGGCCTGCTGGTCGACATCCACGACAACATCGCGACGGTCACGCTGAACCGCCCGCCGGTCAACGCGATGTCGCGCGCGCTTCGCGCCGACGTCACGGCGGCGTTCGATGCGCTGTCCGACCGCGACGACGTCCGCGTCGTCGTGCTGACGGCGCGCGGCAAGACGTTCTGCGCCGGCGCCGACATCAAGGAGCGCGCCGGCCTCGCCGACGCGCCCGGCGAATACGCGGCGCTCAACCGGCTGGTGCGCGAGATGTTCTATTCGATCATGGAGTGCGCGAAGCCAGTGATCGCCGCGGTCAACGGCAACGCGCTGGGTGCCGGGTTCGCGATCCCGCTGTGCTGCGACATCCTGCTTGCGTCCGAGGACGCCGTGTTCGGCATGCCCGAGGTCGACGTTGGCTTGGCCGGCGGCGTCAAGTTCCTCGAGCGCCACCTGACGCCGTCGAAGGCGCGACGAATGCTCCTGACCGGCCAGCGCGTGCCCGCGCGCGAGCTGTACCGGCTGGGCATTCTCGAGGAGTGCGTGCCGGCGGCGCAGCTGATGCCGACGGCGATGGCGCTCGCGCAGGAGATCGCTTCGAAGAGCCCGCTGGCCGTGCGCATGCTGAAGGAGTCGTTCGGCATGGTCGAGAACCTGTCGCTGCGCGACGGCTACCGGCTCGAGCAGAACATGACGGTCACGCTGTCGAAGAGCGACGACGCGAAGGAGGCGAAGCAGGCGTTCGTCGAGAAGCGCAAACCCGTGTTCAAAGGCAAGTGACGTGAAACTGGCGGCGAAGCGGGCGATCATCACCGGCGCGGGGTCCGGCTACGGGCTCGGCATGGCGCGGCGCTTCGCGGCCGAAGGCGCGCGCGTGGTCTGCGCCGACATCGACGGCGACGCCGCGGAGGCGGCGGCGCTGGCCGCGACCGGACCCGGCGGCGCCGGCCTCGGCATCGCGTGCGACGTCAGCGACGGCGCGTCGGTCAAGGCGATGGTCGGGATGGTCGAACGGGAGCTGGCCGGCTTCGACATTCTGGTGAACAACGCGGCGCTGACGCAGAAGCCGGCGCGGATGGCGAAGACGTCCGAGCACGACGTCGATCGCCTCCTCGCCGTCAACATCAAGTGCCTGTATCACATGGCCGTGCACGCGATGCCGGTGCTGCGCAAGCAGGGCGGCGGTGTGGTCATCAACATCTCGTCGGTGGGCGCGCTGCGTCCGCGGCCCGGGATGGCCTGGTACAACGCGACCAAGGCGGCGATGCTGACGCTGACGCAGTCGATGGCCGCCGAATTCGCACCCGACCGTATCCGCGTCAACGCGATCGCGCCGGTCGCCGGCCGCACGCCGATGCTGAACGCGATGTTCGGCGACGACGTCGACGCCGGCGTCGCGCGCCTGCTCGAGACCATTCCGCTCGGCCGGCTGGCCGAGCCCGAGGACATCGCCGGCGCCGCGGTGTTCTTAGCCTCCGACGACGCTTCGTTCATCACCGGCATCGTGCTGCCGGTCGACGGCGGGCGGCTGGTGGGGTAGACATCCGCTGTCCGGATCGCGTCACTGCGGAGTCGACGCCCGGATCCATGCAGAGCCAACCAAGGCAGACACCACCGAGCCGCACGCGCTGCCCGGTTGATGCGTCAAGGCGTGGTCGGCATACTGCGCGTTCCGAAACGACGGGGGGAGTGCTTCATGGAGTGGCCCACCATCGCGCAGATCTCGACGCTGGCACCGCTGCCCGACGGCTACCACTACGAGAAGCTGTCGGCTGCGGACGTGCCGCCACTGATCGCCGGCATCCGGCGCTGGCATCCCGATATTGCCGTGGGTGGCGGCAGCTGTTACCTGCGCGAAGCCTTCTACAACGCCAGCGTCTGCCTCGACGACGAGACCCACAAGGACGTTTTCGTTTGCGTTTTCAAGCGTGCGGACGAACTCGTCGGCATGTGGTCGTGGGAGCGCATTCCCGACACGCGCTCGATGTACGGACGCTTGATCGTCATCGCGCCCGAGCATCGCAGCGCCAAGCTCGCGTCCCAGGTGATGCCGCTGGCGGTGACGGCCGGACGCGCGATGGGCGCGGAGTTCCTGTTCGGTCTGGCCACGTTGAAGATCCCGCACATGCAGAACGCGCTCGAAAAGGCCGGCTTCCAGCTCATCGGTTTTACTTCCGGCTACGACTGCGAGGAGGTTGCGCCGGGCGACATCCGGCGTGTCTTCGAAGGCGTCTATTGCAAGGTGCTGGTGCCCGAAGATGAACTGATGCGGCCGGACCCGGCAAACCTCACGCCGCGCGCCCGTGCATTGTTCGACGTGCTGTTCCCGCAGCCCGGCGCTGCCGCCCGTCCGTGAACTGGCTGCCCTGGGACCAGGCACTGGCGCTCATCGAGATGCCGCCCGGCTTCGCCGTGCAGGCGTTGCGGCGCGATCACATCGACGCGGCGATCGCAGCGTTGCGGCGGTGGTATCCGGACATCACCTACGGGGTGAACAGCTGCTTCCTGCGCGATGACTTCTACCGCGAGCGGGTCTGCCTCGACGGCGCGATCGACAAGGACGTGATCGTGCTGACGCTCTGGCGCGGCGATGAACTGGTGGGCGTGTGGTCCGGCGAGCGCGAGGTCGATTCGCTGGCGTTGTGGGGCCGCTTGGTCGTGATCGCCCCCGAATACGCCCGGACCGGGCTGACGCGCCGAACCAACGCGGGCATGGAGGAAGCCGGACGGCGCATGGGCGCGGCATTCCTATATGCGCTGGTCACGCTCAAACACTCCTACATGCAGCAGGGGCTCGAACAGGCCGGCTACCGCCTGCTCGGGTTCTTCCCCGGCTACGACCGCGAACTGGTCGCGCCGGGCGTGGTCAAGCGCGTCTACCAAGCGGTCTATGCGAAGCTTCTTGCGCCCGAGAACAAGGTGCTGCGGCCCGACCCGAAAAACATGATGCCCAGGACGAAAGAGTTGTACGAACTCCTGTTCCCGGATTGAGCCAAACGGCCGGCATCCGGAACGGTTGCCCGCCGCGGCCCATCCCCTCGATAATCGCGCCGCTGCAACCCCCAATGCTCGCATTCGGCCTCTCGGGTCGTGAGCGAACGACGGGCCGGCCATGGGTGCGTGCGGACTCGACTTCGGAACTTCAAACTCGGGCGTGTCGCAACCGGTCGCAGGATCGGTGCGCCTGCTGGAACTCGAGGATGGCCTGACGTCCATTCCGAGCGCCGTGTTCTTCGCCGCGGAGGCGCCCCACGAAATCGCCTACGGGCGCGCGGGGACCCGCGAGTACCTGGACGGCACGCCGGGGCGGCTGATGCGTTCGCTGAAGAGTCTCCTCGGCAACAGCCTCATCCACGAGACGACCGCCATCGGCGAGCGCGATGTCCGGTTCGTCGACGTCGTGACTCTGTACCTGCGCACGCTGCGGCAGCGCGCCTGCGACAGCGCGCAGGCGTCGCTGGACAGCGTCGTGATGGGCCGCCCCGTCCGCTTCGTCGACGACGATGCGGAACGAGACCGCGAGGCGCAGCAGACGCTCGCGGCCTGCGCCCGTTCCGCGGGCTTCCGCCACGTCGAGTTCCAGCTCGAGCCGATCGCGGCGGCGTTCGACTACGAGCGCACGATCGCTCGGGAGGAAGTCGTGCTCGTCATCGACGTCGGCGGCGGCACCGCCGACTTCACGGTGATCAGGCTCGCGCCAAGCCGGAGGAGCCGGATTCACCGCGCCGACGACGTGCTCGCCAACGACGGCGTGCACATCGCCGGCACGGATTTCGATTCGCGCCTCAATCTGTCCTGGGTGATGCCGATCCTGGGCCATGGATCGGTCGGACCCAAGGGTTTGACCGTTCCCAGCAGCGTCTATTTCGACCTTTCCACCTGGCACCGGATCAATCTGCTTTACTCGCCGAAGTTCATCGGTACGCTGGGCGAGTTGCAGACCTTCTTTGCCGATCCGCGGCCCTACCGGCGCCTGACGCGCGTCATCGAGCGGCGTCTCGGCCACGAGCTGCTCGGGCAGACCGAGCAGGCGAAGATCTCGCTGTCGAGCGTCGAGACGACGGCCATCGACCTGTCCCGGGTCGAGGAGGCACTGACGGTCACGGCCAGTCGCGTGGAATTGCTCTCGCTGCTCGAAAATCTCCTGGCGCGCCTCGTGAAGCTCGGCGTCGCGACGGTCGCCTCGGCCGGGCTCGCGCCTGCGGCGGTTTCGACGCTCTATTTCACGGGCGGGTCGAGCGGGATGAGCGCGCTGCGCGAGGCCTTCGAGACCGCGTTTCCGGGCAGCCGCGTCGTCGTCGGAGACCTCTTCGGCAGCGTCGTGAGCGGCCTCGGCATCGACGCCGGGCGACGCTTCGGCGACCGGTGAGCGTCGGAGCCCGACGCCGCTCGAGCCGCTGGCCTCCTTGCGCCAGCCCCTGCTAAGCTGCCCGGATGCGCGCCGTGGGGTTGGATCTCCGATCCTGCGTCGGTCGATGGAGGGGAACAATATAGCTTTACGATCTCGAACTGTCCGGCAACTGCTACCGCGTCCGCTTGCTGCTATACCTGCTGGGCGTGAAGCACGAGACGGTCACCGTCAACCTGATGAAGGGCGAGAACCGGGAACCATGGTTCCTCAAGCTCAATCCCCGCGGTCAGGTCCCCGCGCTCGACGACGGCGGAACGGTCCTGTGGGACCCCATGGCCATCCTCGTGTATCTCGCCCGCAACTACGGCGGAGAGAAGTGGCTCGCCACTGATCCGCAGGGCACGGCCGAGGTGATGCAGTGGCGCTGGCACTCATGGAGAACGAGATCCTGTATGGGCTGTCCAGGGCGCGGGTCATTTGCAAGTTCAAGCGTCCAGGAAATCTCGAAGAGGCGCACCTTCTGGGGCGCAAGGGGCTCGACGTTTTCGAGCAGCGGCTGGCTGCGCATCAATGGCTTGCGCTCGACCATGTGACGATCGCGGACGTCGGCTGCTTCCCGTTTGTCGCGGTTGCATCCGAGGGCGAGATACCGCTCGATCCCTACGCCAGCGTGCGCAGCTGGATCGAGCGCGTCAGGGCCTTGCCGGGCTTTGTCGGCATGCCCGGAATCTGATCCTTCGCCGGATGGCTGCTTCCGACCCGCTCCGGCCGGTCGGCGTTCGCAAGAGCAGCCATTCAGCACTGAACCACCTCGGAGACGATTGGATGCCCGGCCATACTACGCCTAAAGGAGGGCTTCGCCCCACGTCGGTTAGCGAAGGCGCTAACCGGCACCTTCGATGGCGTTCTCCGTCGCCTTGGCAGATGGAATGCGAGTCCGGGGCGCGGATGGGCCTCGCCGACGTGTGTCCTGGGTCGACTTCGAGCGATTTGCTCGAGCTCGACTTTCGCCGAGTCGATCGCCGCCTGCTGCCGGCGGCACGATCCGTTCGCGGAAATCCGGCGAACGTCTGTCGTCAGCCACCACTAGTACTTCGGATGTATTTCTGTTTTGTAGACGCCAATCACGTTGCGTTGGTAGTCGCGCATCGTCAGGACGAGGTCGCCGACAGCGTTCGCGCCATAAAGGCTCTCGCCGTATAGCGAGACGGTCACACCTTGAGTTTGCGGAACGCAAAAGGCGCCAAATCCGGACAGGCTGTTCCCGCCGGAGTCCCGTGTGAGGTATCCGCCCACCACAACGCCGCCAGCGAACGATCCTTGCGTACCAAGGGCAAGTTGAAATGCGCCGCGATCGGAGCTGGCGGTGGAATTGATCCGAACAACGTAGAAGCCAGGCGTCAGGTCGGCGAAGAACGTGAGCGGCGTTGTCGCCCCCGGAGTGCCTTGTATGCCGGTGACGTACGAAGTATTGTCTTTCAGGAGATCGACAACCAGGGCGATCGGGCCCCCCAAGGACTGCGCATAGATCGAAAAGGTCACGCGCTGAGAAGACGATAGCGAGAACGCGCCGAATCCCGGATTCATTCCGCCTCCGTCAAAGCCGCCCCCGAGGTTGAATCCGCCCCTCAGCTCACGCGGCTCCTGCGACAGCTTGACCTCCATTCCCCAGTAACCCTGTTTCGCCCCGGGGGCAAGTGTCGCTTCGGCAATGTAGAAATCGGTCGCGCAATTCCCCGTCGCAGGTAGCGTAAGCGTCGCAGTGGGCTCCCTGGGGGCAGGAGGAGCTCCCGTCCCGTTCAGGGTCAGCGAGCTGAGCACGAACGTCCCCGGCACGCCGCTGATCTTCACCGAGGAAATCGCGGCACCCGAGACCGAGAGGAGACTCGCCGTGCCCGAGACCCCATCGGTGTTTGGATTTCCCGTTGACGAGCCGGCGGCCGCGTTGTTCTTGTCGTAGGCCTGCAACGTGATCGTGCCGAGCGATGCGTACCATACCCCGACCGATTGCACGGGGGTGGCAAACGCGATGGTGATTGCCGGGTCGTACGGATCCCAGATAGCGACATCGCCCGAATGCGGTGGATATGCCGCACTGCTGTAGCCGCCGAATCGCGACACGCTCAGCGCCGAGACGTTCGGGCCGAACGTGTAGCCTGCATAGTAGCTGCCGATGTTCTGTCCGCCGTTGCTGAAGAAGTAGGAACCGGGAAGGTCCGCGAACGTGGGCGCCGTTTGCGCCGAAAGCAGAGTCGCGACGCACAGAACCGCGCCGAGCACTCCACACCGCAAGCAGGTCTTCAGTGTTCGCAAGGTCCGGTCTCCGCTTAGTCCGCCTTGCAGGCCCAGGCGCCATCGGGACAGGTCGATCCCGCGCCTCGCCGCTGGCCGGAGAGCTTCGCTGGAGCTGCAACAGGAGCAGGGGGCGGGCAGTTCCCGAACTGTTTGCACATTTCCCTTTCCAACTCCTTCAATTGACTATTCTCTCCCTGGTTGGCGATGTATTCCCTGACACATGCCGCTTTGTCCGCTGCTCCATTACACTTGTAGACGCCCCCGGCGACGAACGGATCTTGGGCAAGTTGCACGAAGGGGTCGAACCAGGAGGGCCGAGCGTGCCGCAATGCGCCCAATATCTTCTGCAGCAAGTCTTGCGCCGCGTCGACCCAACTGTAGTCATTCGGCTGGCGCGCCCCCGTGCAGTCCTGCTGGGAGCCTTTCTCCGCCACCAGGCCGGTCGGGTCGTAGAACGTCAGCGGATTGTTGCGCGCGTAGGTGTAGGGGCTCCCGTCTCCGAGATCGACGCCCGCGAGATTCAGGGGATCGCGTGACAGGAACGCTCCCGTCAACGGATCGTAGTAGCGGGCGCGCATGTAGTACAAACCGGATGCGGCATCGAACGCCTGGTCCGCATACTTGTTTTTCTGCCTGGAGCCCAGCGGGTCCGCTGGATTCAGCAGGTTGCCCCACGGGTCGTAGACGTACGCGGCCTTGAGAAGCCCGGAGGCGTCGAACACGTGGGCCGTGTTGGGAGTCCCGTCGTCGGTCCGATAGTAGGTGCCTTTCGTCCCGATGCCGGCGATCAGCGAGACCCCGCGCACGTAGTCGATCGAGCCATCCGGGCCGTCCTCGTGAAGCGGCACAGTCGGGCGGCCGGCATCGTTGACATAGGCGACTCCTGATTGTGTCAGCCGGTTGCCGTCGCCGTCGTACCCGTATTGCACCGACGTTCCCGCGCCGGAGACCGACGCCAGGCGGTTGGCCGGATCCCACGCATACGACGTCGTCTTGCCCGCCGCGGTCCGCGTGAGCCGGCTGCCGTTTCCATCGTACGTAAACGATGCGGGCCCGGCGGTCATCATCTGATCGGCGTCATCGTAGGTGTACGCTGTCGTCCCCGCCGCATTGACCAGTGAAGTCCGGTTGCCGGAGGCATCGTACGTATACCGCGTGGTGGCGCCCGACGGGCTGGACCACGAGGTCAACCGGTTCAGAGGGTCATAGGCGTAGCGAAATATCCCGGCATCGCCCGTCGTCTGCAGGCGATTGCCAGCGGCATCCAGAACGTGGGCGAGCGACGGCCCCTTGCTTCCATCCGCGTTCACGACCGATACACGGGTCACCCGATCCGCCCCGTCGTATGCGTAGCTCACCATGACGCCATTCGGCAGCGCGATACCGATGAGGTTGCCCGCGTCGTCGTACGTGTACGCGGTCTTCCGGCCATTCCAATCGGTCACGCCCGTCAGTCGCGACCCGCCGTCGTACTGGCTGTGAACGATGCTCCCGTCGGGGTACGTCAGCGAGGTCTTCCGGCCGGCTGCGTCATAGCCGTATCGAATCACCTTGCCGTCGAACCGCCTGACGGCACTGAGACGGTTGAGCACGTCATACGTATATGTCGTAGTCCCGTTCCAATCCGTCACGGAAGTGCGGTTTTCGTCCGCGTCATAAGCGAAGGAGACGACACTGCCGTCGAAATAGGTGATGCCGGTCAATCGATCCAGACTGTTGTAGGCGAAGCGCGTCACCTTGCCGTTGCCGTCGGTGAGCGTGGTGAGGTTGCCGGCGGCGTCATAAGCGAGGCTTCGGGTGCGGCCGAGCGAATCGGCAATCCTGGTGAGGCGGTTGGCCGCGTCATACGAGAACGCCGTGGTCTTGCCCCGGGGGTTGACCACGGAGATCAGGTTGTCGTTGCCGTCGTAGCCGTACCGGGTCTGCTGGCCGAGCGCGTCCGTCATCGCGACGCGATTGCCCGCGCCGTCGTAGGTGAACGACGTGGCATTGCCGTTGGCATCCGTCACTTTGGTCAGATGCCCGACGGCGTCGTACGAATACTGCGTTTGGTTGCCGGCGCCGTCCTTGCGGCTGACCACCCGGTCAAGCGCGTCGTACTCGATCCGCGTCGCGTGTCCCAAGCCATCTGTGACCGAGGTCATCCGGCCCAGCGGATCGTACGCCATCGTGGTCACCCGTCCGGCGCCGTCGGCAATGCGCGTGCGGTTGCCTGCGCTGTCGTATTGATACTGTGCTTTGTTCCCGGCCGGGTCGGTGGACGTCAGGATCTGACCGCTGCCGTCATAGGTGCTCCGGGCCACCCCGCCCGAGGGATCGGTGATGGTCAGCAGGTTCCCGTTGGCATCGTAGGTGGAGGTGGTCGTACGTCCGCTGCGGCTGATGACGCTGGTGGGATTGCCGGCGGTGTCATAGCCGCTGATCACGAGGTTTCCGGCCGCATCCCGCAGCGTGATGACGTGCCCCTGAGCGTTGTACACGAAGTTCGTCGTGCGGCCGTTCGGATCGCTAACCGCGGATTTGAGGTTGTTGGCGTTGTAGGTATAGGAGACCGCGGAACCGGCACCATCGATGGCCTGGGTGAGCCGGAGCGCCTGGTCGTAGACATGGCGTGTCACGTTTCCGTTCGCATCCGTGATGCTGGTGCTGCCGCTCGCGTAGGAAAAACGGGTGATCTTGCCCAGGGCATTCGTCTGGGTCGCCACGCGGCCGTTTGCATCGTATGCGTTCTGCAGAAACGTGACGCCCCGCGCGTCCACCAACTTGACCATGCGGTGTGCCGCATCGTAGGTGTAGCTCGTGACGCCGCCCAGAGGGTCCGTTACGGAAATCAAGTCGCCATTGGCGTCATAGCCGTAACGCACGATGCGGCCGGTCGGATCGGCCAACGCGGCGATCCTGTGGTTCGCGTCGTAAGAGAACGTGAACACGCGCCCCGCCGTATCCGTGAGGCTCGTGAGGTCGCCGGCGGAAGAGTAGGCAAGGCTCTGGGTGTTCCCATTGCGATCCGTCACCGACTGAAGCAATCCTTCCGCGGAAAACGTGATCTTCGTACGGTTAATCCTGGTCAGCGTGAACGAACCATTGGCGTTTCTTGTCAGCGTGTCGAAGGACCCCGTGTTACGGGACACGTAGCTGGAACCGCTGAGATCGAAGGTCAGCAAGCCGCCGGAAGGTTCCTGGATCGTCACGGTGCCGTTCACGGGGTCGGCCGCCAGCGATCCGACGTATGAGTGCGTCCAGTTCGCGCCAAGCGGCCCGACGGCGCTTCCCAGGCTGTTGTAGTAACGGTTGAAGACGAAATCCAGTCCGCGGCCGTGAACGTGGAGGTCGGTGTAGGACGAATAGAAGTTACCGGTGGCCGTATTCACGGGTTCGGCGGCGGATCCTCCGGGATTGGTGGAGCTTCCGGCAGGTCCCAACGTGCTTGGCACCGCGCACGCCGAGTCCGGGTAACAGGCCACCACGTCAATGTTCCCGCTGAGTTCGGAGTTCACGCAGCTTGCATCCACACGAGCGAACAGCGTGATTCCGGACCCTTGCATCGAGCCCGCGTCGGGTTCTCGGAAGACGCACTTTCCGTACTGGTTGACTGTCATCTCGAACGACGTGATCCGGCCGTTCTTCGAGACTTTTCCGGAGACCTTTCCGTCCAGCAGAACCGGCTGGCTGAAATCGCAGGTGTCGACGTTCCCGCCGGCGCTCCAGGATCCCGAGAACTCGTCGCTCGTCTTGAAAGTGACAGACATCGACAACGGGATCTGGCCTCCCCAGTCGCAGCCGCCGTTCGACCCGCTGCCGACCATATAGCCTTTGAGTCCGAAGACGGAGTCCCCGGCGGAGAGGAGGCGCGCCTGCGAATTGCCGGGCCGGGCCGGCTCGGCCTTTGCGGCCGATCCGGTTGCGAGACCCCAAAGGACGATCGCCATGGCCAAGAGCGCGGCAGCCTCGATCCATCCCAGAGCCCGCCTGCCGGTAAGCTTCGCGGGACGCAATCGCGACATCGAGCGCCCTTTGGCCATCCGTTCGGCCGGGCGATATGCCTCAGGGCGCTCAGGATCGAGGCGGGAGGGGACAGAAACCGGCGTGGCGACCGCGCACGACGGCGCCAAGAGGCGTCGGGATGTCCCGACCAACTTGATCACCGCGGAGTGCGCGGCCGCCTCCATTGCCAAGCGGACGGCGGCAAGGACGAATACGCACTGCTTGTGCATATTCCCTCCCAACAGGACGCGAGCGACGGATCGAGCGGGCGAAGGTCCTCGCCTTCGGGACCCCGCAGGTGAAACGCCGCGCAAAAGGCTACGCCCGCGATTTCGCGGAGTCAATCAAGGGCTGGGAACCCGTCCAACGGCGGCTACATGGAGGATCGGGCGCCGATACCGACCGGCCGAATTGGCCGATTTCGCACGGGTCATGGCTTGCCGAGATCTCCGGCTGGCCGCCAGGTCAGGCATTGGGTACGGCCGCTACTCCACCTGGATCTTCGCCGAGTCGATGATCGCCTTGTAGCGGGCGATGTCGGCGTCGAGAACCTTCGCGAACTCGGCAGGCGGCAGCGCCTGCGCGATGTTGCCCTGTTCGAGCAGCTTCGCCTTGACGGCGGGATCGTCGAGCGACGACTTGAGCGTCGCGTAGAGCTTGTCGACGACCGGCTGCGGCGTCTTGCCCGGCGCGAAGATTCCGAGCCAGTACTGCGCGGAGAAGTCCTTGAGACCGCTTTCGGAAACGGTCGGCACCGTCGGCATCACCGGCGAGCGCGCCGGGCTGGTCACGGCGATCGCGCGCAGCTTGCCCGACTCGGCGAGCGAGCGCGAGCCGCCGATCGTGTCGAACAAGAGCTGCACCTCGTTGCCCATCAGCCCGGTGATCGACGGTCCGCCGCCCTTGTACGGCACGTGCGTCATGTCGATGCCCGCAGCCGCCTTGAACAGTTCGCCGATCAGGTGGCCCGACGAGCCCTGGCCCGCGGAGCCGTAGAACAGCTTGCCCGGGTTGGCCTTCGCGTACGCGATCAGCTCGGCGACGTTGCGCACCGGCAGCGACGGATTGACGACGACCAGGTACGGGCCGGTGACCGCGAGCGTGATCGGCGCCAGGTCGCGCTTGACGTCGTACGCCAGGTTCTTCTTGAGCGTCGGGTCGGTCGAGATCACCGACGTGTGCAGCAGGATCGTGTAGCCGTCCGGCGCCGCGCGCGCGACGGCCTCGGTGCCGATCGAGCCGGCCGCGCCCGGCTTGTTGTCGACGACCACCGGCTGCCCGAGCTTGGGGGCGATCTCCTGCGCGAGCAGGCGCGCGACCGGATCGGTCGAGCCGCCCGGCGGGTAGGGCACGACGAGCCGGATCGGCTTGTCCGGAAACGCGCCCTGCGCGTGCGCGGGCAGCGACGCCACCGCCACGGCGAGCAGCGCGGCGGCCAGCGGCCAGGTTCTGCAGATCGGATGCATCGTCGTCCTCCGGCGGGTCCACGGGTCGCCTCGATGACGACGTTATAACAGCGGGACCCGCGCCGGGGAACGCGGCGGACCGAGAAGCATCTTTGCGCGCCGAGCCAACACGGCGCGTGGATCAGGCGGCCGCCGGCGCCCAGACGTCGTCGGCGATGTGCACGAAGCCCTCGAGCAGCGGCCGCGCCGTGCGCAGAATGCCGGCGCGCTCGAACACCGGTGCGGACGAGCCCGGATCGTCGCGCACCGTCATCCGCGTCTCCAGCGATCCGGCCGGATGCTCGATGACGACGACGGCGGAATCGGCGCGGCCGGCGCGCACAACCGCATGGGCGACGGTGCCCGGAATGCAGGCGGCGGCGCCCAGGCACAGCGCGCCGGTCACGGCGAACGCCGAGTGGCAATTCCACGGCACGAAATAGCGGCCCGCGATGTCGCCGGCGCCGCGCGGCGGCGCCACCAGCGCGAACTTCGGCAGCACCTTGCCCGCGACGTCGCCCAGACCCATCAGCAGCGCGGCGCGGCGGCGCAGCGACTCGATGCGCGCGATGAGATCCGGGTCGGCATCGAGTTCGCGCTTGGTCTCGTACCCAGTCCTGCCCAGGTCGGCGGCGCGCACGAACACCAGCGGCGACGCCAGGTCGACGCACGACACCTCGATGCCGTCGACGACGTCGATCGGCCGTCCGGTCGGCAGGAGGCGGCCGGTCTTGGCGCCGGCGGCGTCGAGGAAGTTGAGCACGATCGGCGCGCCGGTGCCCGGAACGCCGTCGATCTTCGCGTCGCCGTCGTATGTCACCACACCGCCGGGCGTGGGCACCACCGCCTCGATCACCTTGCCTGTATTGATGTTGAAGATGCGGATGGTGGTCGCCGGATCGCCGGCGCGCATCAGGCCGCGCTCGAGCGCGAACGGTCCCACGCCCGCCAGCATGTTGCCGCAGTTGGGCGCGGTGTCGACCGCCTCCTTGCCGACCGCGATCTGCGCGAACAGGTAGTCGAGGTCGATGCCCGGCCGCGCCGAGCGGCCGACGATCACCGCCTTGCTGGTCAGGCTGTCGCCGCCGCCGATGCCGTCGATCTGGCGCACGTGCGGCGAGCCCATCACCGCCAGCAGCACGCGGTCGCGCGTCGCCGCGTCGGCCGGCATGTCCTGCGCGAGGAAATACGGGCCTTTCGACGTGCCGCCGCGCATCAGCAGGCAACGAATGTCGGTGAGCATGGTCGTGTCCGGACTTGGTCAGTCGGCGGTGATCTTCGCTTCCTTGATGAACTTGCTCCACTTGGCGAGCTCCGCCTGCACGAACCTGCCGAAGTCCTCGGGCGTGTTCGTCACGATGTCGGCGCCCTGGTCGGCGAACTTCTTCGCCACGTCCGGCTCCTTCATGACGGCGACGATCTCCTTGTTGAGCTTGTCGACGATGTCCTTCGGCGTCTTGGCCGGCGCGAAGAAGCCGTACCACTGGCTGATCTCGAAGCCGGGCACCCCGGCCTCCGACACCGTCGGCAGGTCCGGGAACAGCTTCGAGCGCTTGTTGCCGGTGACGGCGAGCGCGCGCAGCTTGCCCGACTTGATCTGCGGCGTGGCGGCGACGAGGCTCGGGAACATGATCTGCGTCGTCCCCGCGAGCGTGTCGGTGACCGCCGGCCCCGAGCCCTTGTACGGAACGTGCAGGATGTCGACGCCGGCCTGCTGCTTGAACAGCTCGCCCGCGATGTGCGGCGCGGTGCCGTTGCCGGCCGATGCGTACGACAGCGTGCCGGGCTTGGCCTTGGCGAGCGCGATCAGCTCCTTGACGGTCTTGGCCGGCACGTTCGGATTGACGACCAGCACGCCCTGCGCCTCGGCGATCTCGGCGATCGGCGCGAAATCCTTCACCGCGTCGTACGGCACCTTGGACAGTCCGGGGTTGATCCCGTGCGTGGCGATGTAGCCGAACAGGATCGTGTAGCCGTCGGCCGGCGCGCGCGCCACGTACTCGGACGCGATGGCGCCGTTGGCCCCGGCCTTGTTCTCGACGATGACGGCGGTCTTCCACCGCTCCTGCAGCTTGGCGGCGACGATCCGCGCCATCGCGTCGTTGCCGCCGCCGGGCGCGGTCGGCACGACGATCTTGACGATCTTGTTCGGGTATCCCTGCGCGAGGACGAGAGCGACGGGCAGGGCGAGCGCCAGCGCGACGGCGAGCACGGTTCTGCGGGTGAGGTTCATGGCGTGTCCTTTCGATCGGAATGGAGGGTGGGCCGGGAACGAGTTCGGTTCATCGAAGACGCCGATTCTCCGCCGGACGCAAGCTCGTGTGAAATGCATTAATGAATCAGATAATTGCGATTTCGGCATTTATGTGGCCGCGCGCCTGCGCAGCATTGCGGGCGGGGCGCGTCTAGGCCGGGCGGACGCCCGCCAGCACGCGATCGACCATGGCGCCCGCCTGCCCGAGATATCCGGCCGGATCGCACAGCCGGGCCAGCGCCGCGCGGTCGAGGTGCCGACCGATCTCGGCATTCCCGGCCAGCAGTTCGATCAGCGGCCGCTGCGTGCGGATCGCGTCGCGGCAGAGGTCGTAGACCAGGTCGTGCGCGTATTCGCGGCCGATGTAGGGTCCCAGGCCCATCATCACCGCCTCGGACATGACGAGGCCGTGCGTCATGTCGATGTTCGCGCGCATGCGGGCGGCGTCGACCTCGAGGCCTTCGAGCACCAGCCGCGTCTGCGCAAGCGCGCCGGCGGTCAGGCAGAACGCCTCGGGCAGCACGATCCACTCGATCTCCCAGGGCCCGGTCGAACGCTCGTGGTCGGCGATCATCGCGTCCATCAGCGCGGCCGCGTGCTGGCGGACGACCGAGACCGCCGCGTGGACGTAGCACGACGAGATCGGGTTGCGCTTCTGCGGCATCGTCGACGACGAACCGCGGCCGTGCGCGAACGGCTCGTACACCTCGGCGACCTCCGTCTGCATCATCAGCTTGACGTCCATCGCGATCTTGCCGAGCGTGCCGCCGACCAGGCCCAGGAATGCGCCGACCTCGGCGATGTTGTCGCGCACCGTGTGCCAGGCGATCGCCGGCACGCCGAGCCCGAGTTCGGCCATCAGCGCGGCCTGCGTCTCCAGCGCCCCCGTTTCCAGCGACGCCAGCGTTCCGCACGCGCCGCCGAACTCGCCGACCAGCACGCGCGGCTTCAACTGCGCAAGGCGCTCGCGATGCCGCTCGACCGCGGCGAGGATCGTCGCCATCTTGTAGCCGAAGGTCACGGGAATCGCCTGCTGCAGGTTGCTGCGGCCGACCACCGGCGTGTCGCGGTACTTGGCCGCGAGCGCTGCGAGCGCCGCCGAGATCGCCGCGAGGTCCGCTTCGACGAGTGCCAGGCTTTCGCGGATCTGCAGCACCGTCGCCGTGTCGGTGATGTCCTGCGTCGTCGCGCCCCAGTGGCAGTACTCGCCCAGCTTGTCGCGGCACAGCGCGTTGAGCTGGGAGACCACGCCGAGGATCGGATAGCCGATGCGCTCGGTCTGCTGCTTGAGCTTTTCCATGTCGATCTGGCCGATGTCGCAGTGGCTCGCGATCTCGTCGGCCGCCTCACGCGGGATGACGCCGAGCCGCCCCTGGACGATGGCGAGCGCTTTCTCGATTTCCAGGTAGCAGGCCGTGCGGTGCTCGTCGGACCAGACGCGGCGCATCGCTTCGCTGCTGAAGATGTCACCGAAGATGCGGGAGTCGATGATGGTGGCGGCCATGGCGGGCTTCTCGTGAGGGTGGGGTTAGATTGCGGTGCGGTCGAGGATCCGTTGCGCGCGCAGGACGACCGGGCGGTCGACCATGCGGCCGTCGAGCGTGACCGCGCCCTGCGTGCCGGCGGCGGCGTCGACCACGCGCCGCGCCCATTCGATTTCCGCGGCCGACGGCGCGAACGCCGCGCGCACCGGCGCGACCTGCCGCGGATGGATGCAGAGCTTGGCGCCGAAGCCGAACGCCCGGGCGAACGCCAGGTCGTCGACCAGCCGCGCTTCGTCGTCGAGCGACGCCGTGACGCCGGCGATGGGCGTCGGCAGTCCCGCGCAGCGCGACGCGATGGCGATCCGCGACGCCGCGTACGCGAGGCCGCGCGCGTCGCCGGACAGGTCGAGGTCGACGCCGAAGTCGAGCGTGCCGAACGCCAGGCGCGCAACACCCGGTGCCGCCGCGACGGCGTCGACGTCGCGCACGCCGCGCGCCGTCTCGATCAGCGGCAGCACGCGGCCGTCGGCGGAAAGCGCCGCGCGCACGGACGCGACGTCCGCGGCCGATTCGGCCTTGGGCAGCACGGCGCTGCGCACCTCCGCATCGCGCAGCATCGCGAGGTCGGCCGCGAACCACGCCGACGCGCGGTCGTTGATGCGCACGGCCAGCCGGTCGGCGACGTCGGCGCGCGCCGCGACGAACGCGCCGACGTGCGCGCGCGCCTGCGCCTTGGCCGGCGGCGCCACGGCGTCCTCGAGGTCGAGGATCACGACGTCGGCGCCGGCGGCGAGCGCCTTGTCGAAGCGCCCGGGACGATCGCCGGGAACGAACAGGTAGGTGACGGGCAGCTTCATGCGTTCAGATCGCCTGCGCGGCGCGCAGCGCCGCGATCGCGTCGTCCGTGTAGTCGAGTTCCCGCAGGATCGCGTCGGTGTGCGCGCCGAGCGCGGGGACCGCGTCGAGGCGGGGCTCGCCGTCTTCCCACGACCCGGGCGGCAGCAGCGCCGGCACCGGCCCGGCCGGCGTGTCGACGTCGCGCCAGCGGTTGCGCGCCTTGAGCTGGGGGTGCGCCCAGACGTCGGCCATCGAGTTGACCTGCGCGTTGGCGATCTGCGCGTCGTCGAGGCGGGCGACCACCTGCTCGGCGGTCAGCTTCGCGAACGCGTCGACGATGATCGCGCGCAGGTCGGCGCGCGCGGCGCTTCGCCTCGAGTTCGTCGAGAAGCGCTGCTGCGTCGCGAGGTCAGGCTGCAGCAGCACCTTCGCGCAGAACGCCGCCCACTCGCGCTCGTTCTGCAGGCCCAGCATCACGACCTTGCCGTCGCCGGCGGGGAAGGGGCCGTACGGATAGATCGTCGCGTGGCTGGCGCCGGTCCGCGCCGGCGGCGGCGCGCCCTCGAACGCGTAGTACAGCGGATAGTTCATCCACTCGACCAGCGCCTCGAGCATCGAGATGTCGATGTGCTGGCCGCGCCCGGTCTTCGCGCGCTGGAGCAGCGCGGCGAGGATGTTCGAATACGCGTACATGCCGGCGGCGATGTCGGCGATCGACGGTCCGGCCTTCGCCGGCTCCGCCTCGGAGCCCGTGACGGACACGAGTCCCGACTCGCTCTGGATGAGCAGGTCGTACGCCTTCTTGTCGCGATACGGTCCGTCGCTGCCGTAGCCGGAGATGTCGCAGACGATCAGCGCCGGCTTGTCCTTCGACAGCGCTTCGTACGAGAGGCCGAGGCGCGCGGCGGCGCCGGGCGCCAGGTTCTGCACGACGACGTCGGCCTCGTCGCGGATCAGCTTGTGCAGGATCGCCTGCGCTTCCGCATGCTTGACGTCGAGCGTCAGGCTCTCCTTCGAGCGGTTGGTCCAGACGAAGTGCGACGCCAAGCCGCGCACGCGCTCGTCGTAGCCGCGCGCGAAGTCGCCCACGCCCGGGCGCTCGACCTTGATCACGCGGGCGCCCAGGTCGGCCAGCTGGCGCGTGCAGAACGGCGCGGCGATCGCGTGCTCGAGCGTGACGACGGTGATGCCGGTCAGGGGTCGCATGGCGGATTTCCTAGCGGACGACCGCGGTGGCGTCCATCGTCAGGAAGCCCTCGTGGTCGCGCGTCCACAGGCGGATGGTCCTGCCGTCGGGTTGCGGCTGTCCGCAGACGAAGAAGTGATGGAGGTCGAACACCGGGCGCACGGCGCGGAATTCGTAGCGCACGACGTCCGCGTCCGGCCTTTGATGGCGCAGGAGGTCGAGCAGCAGCGTGGCGATCAGCGGGCCGTGCACGATGAGCCCCGGATAGCCTTCGACTTCCGTCACGTAACGGCGGTCGTAGTGGATGCGGTGGCCGTTGAACGTCAGCGCCGAATAGCGGAACAGCAGCACGTCGTCGGGCACCCACTTGCGTTCCCACGCGGACTCGGCCGGCGCGGTCGCAGGTGTGGGCGCGACGTCGCCGGGCCGCGCCGCCTCGCGATAGACGATGTCGTGGAATTCGGTCAGCGCGACGTCCGCTTCGTCATGCCGGCGAATCTCGTGGCGCACCTTGACGAACACCAGCGGACCGGTGCGGCCGGATTTCTCGGCGACGTCCTCGATCGTCGACGTGCGCGTCAGCGCGTCGCCGACGTACAGCGGACGGTGGAACTGGAATTGACTGCCGGCCCACATGCGCCGCGGCAGCGGGACCGGCGGCAGGAAGCCGCCGCGCTTCGCGTGGCCGTCCGGGCCGACGTCCGACTGCCGGTAAAGCGGCAGGAAATACAGCCAGTGCCAGAGCGGCGGCAGCGGCGTGCCGGCGGCGGGCCGCTCCGGCGCGCGGTCGAGCGTCGCGGACAGCGCCGCGTACGGCGTGGCCGTGGCGACGTCGGCAACGGTCTCCGAGCGGCCGATCCAGTCGTTGAGGTTCATGGCGTCGACTCCGGAATTCGAGGCGCGGGCCGGACGTAGACCTTGCCGGTGAACAGCGGTCGCGCGGTGGTGGTGACGCGAGCGCGCGAAATGACCGGAAGGCGGTCGCCGGTGCGGCCGTCGATCACGCAGCGCACGTCCATGCGCCCGCCCGGATGCTCGATCACGATGTGCGGCAGGTCGGCACCCGTCGGATTGGCCAGCTGCGCCGCGACGGTGTCCGCGACATTGGCCGCGGCCAGCACGCCGGCGGCGCCGGTCAGCGCATGCGTCGCGTGGCACGAGGTCGGCGCCAGGTAACGCGACGCCAGCGTGCCGCCGGCCCGCGGCGGCGCCAGCATCACCATCTTCGGCAGCACGCTGCGCGCGACGTCCGGCAGTCCCATGATCCGCGCCGCGCCCTGGCGCAATGCTTCGACCCGCGCGAGCCAGCCCAGGTCGGCGTCGAGTTCGGCCTTGCTCTCGTGGCCCGTCCTGCCCAGGCTGGCGGCCGCCACCAGCACCATCGGATTGGCGAAGTCGATGCAGGAGACGGCAATGCCGTCGACGAGATCGACCGCGTTGCCGGTCGGCAGCAGCCGGCCCGTCTTGCCGCCGGCGGCGTCGACGAACGCGACCTCGATCGGCGCCGCGGTGCCCGGCACGCCGTCGAGGCGGTAGTCGCCCTGGTAGGTGACGCGGCCGCGCGGCGTGCGCACGAGCGCCTCGACGATCTTGCCGGTGTTGCGGTCGAACATGCGCACGGTCGTTGCCGGATCGGTGGCTGCGACGAGCCCCCGCTCGAGCGCGAACGGCGCCACGCCCGACAGCATGTTGCCGCTGGTCGGCGTGGCGTCGACCAGGTCGCGGCCGACCGAGACCTGCGCGAACAGGTACTCGACGTCGACGCCGGGCCGGTCCGAAGGCGCGACGATCATCACCTTGCTGGTCTGGTCGTCGCCGCCGCCCAGGCCGTCGATCTGGCGCAGGTCCGGCGAGCCCATCACGGCGAGCAGCATGCGGTCGCGCTCGGGCGCGGCGGCCGGCAGGTCCGCCGCCAGGAAGTAGACGCCCTTGGAGGAGCCGCCGCGCATCAGCGCGCAGCGCAGGTCGTGCAGCATGGTCGTGGAGGTTCGAAGGCCGGGTGGCGGCGGTTGCGGGTGCCGCCATTGTCGCGCCGATCCGGTTCTGTACGGAAATGCAATAAACGAGGCGATTGATGCGCACTGGGCAGGTATGATGGCGCGCGGGAGGACCTTGGCGATGAAGATCGACTTCGACGGCATCCAGGCGTTCGTGCTGGTCGCGGAGCTGGGCGGCTTCGGCAAGGCGGCGGACCGGCTGCACCTGACGCAGACGGCGCTCACGCGACGCATCCAGAAGCTCGAAGGCTACCTCGAGGTGAGGCTGCTCGACCGGACGACCCGGTCGGTGCACCTGACCGCGGTCGGCCGCGAGTTCCTGCCGCAGGCGCGGCGCCTGGTCGACGAGATGACGTTCGCCGTCGGGCACCTGAAGGACATGTCGCGACTGGGCAAGGGCAACCTGACGATCGCGAGCATTCCGACCATGGCGCACCACACGCTGCCGGCCGTGATCCGCGACTACGCGCAGAAGTACCCGGGCAACCGCATCCGGATCATCGAGTCGAGCGCGCCCGAGGTGAACCGCGCCGTGCTGTTCGACCAGGCGGAATTCGGCATCACGATCCGGCTCGAGCGCCACGCCGACCTGGTCGAGGATGCCGCGCTGCGCGAGCCATTCATGTTTTTCTGCCGCGACGAGCACCCGTACGCCGGGCGCAAGCGCGTCGCGTGGAAGGACCTCGCCCAGGCCGAGCTGATCGTGGTGAGCGGCCTGTCGGGCAACCGCGCGCTGCTCGACTACCAGCTCGCGCGCAAGCGGCTGACGCTGGCCGGCGCGTACGAGGTCGAGCACCTGTCGACGGCGATCGGGCTCGTGGCCGCGGGCGTGGGCACGGCGATCCTCCCGTATTCGACGATCCAGGACGGCACCTATCCGCGCGTGCGGCGGATCGCGCTGGTCGAGCCGGTGATCGACCGCACGGTCGTGACGATCCGCCGCAAAGGCGCCACGCTGTCGCCGGCCACGCAGATCTTCTACACGATGCTGGCCGCGCACCTGGCCGCCACGGCCAGGCGGTCGCGCACCGACAGCGCCCGGGCGGCGCGATAGCGTCGCGCCGGGATTCGACTATGATGCGCGAAATCCACCGGTTCCGGAGCGGCGCATGAATCTCGAGAAAGTCATCTTCGGATTCTTCATCATCTTCGCGTGCACGCTCAACTTCGGCTTCTTCATCGGCGACATCGAGCGCCCCGAGCTGCACCATCCGATGGAGCTGTTTGCGGCGGTCGTCGTCAACCTGATCGCGACCGTGCTCAAGTTCGGCGACCGCACGCAACTGGGCGCGACGCACCTGGCGACGAGCCTCGTCGCGTCGTTCCAGCTGGTCGCCGCCTCGATCGTCTGGGTGTGGCAGCTCTACGTAGTCGGCCAGCCGATCAACGCCGAGCTGACCGCGGTCGTCGTCTCGCTGTCGGGCGGCGCGCTGCTCGCGAACCTATTCTCCGTCATCCTGCTGATCGGCGAGACGCTGCGCCAGGGCCGCTAGGCGCCGTCGCGGTGGGGTAGCCCGGGATGAGCGACATCCTGTTCCTGATCCTGCGGCGGCTGCGCGCGCCGCTGATCACGCTGATCACCGTCTACGCGATCTCGGTCGGCGGGCTCGCGCTGATCCCCGGCGTCGACCCGGACGGCAACCGCGCGCCGATGAGCATCTTCCACGCGTTCTACGTGATGAGCTACACGGCGACGACGATCGGCTTCGGCGAGATCCCGCACCCGTTCACCGACGCGCAGCGGCTGTGGGTCACGTTCGCGATCTACCTGTCGGTCATCGGCTGGGCGTACACGCTGGGCTCGGTCGTCGCGCTCGCCAACGACGCGCCGTTCCGCGCGATGCTCGCGCGCGGCGTGTTCATCCGCCGCGTGCGCGCGATCGGCGAGCCGTTCTACGTGCTCTGCGGCTACGGGCAGAGCGGCGCGCGGCTGGCGCGCGCGCTCGACCGGCTCGGCAACCGCCTGGTCATCGTCGAGCCGTCGGCGGACCGGACCGCGAAGATCGCGATCCAGGATTTCGCGACGCCGCCGGTGACGCTGTCCGCCGACGCGCGGCTCGCCGACGTGCTCGAGGACTGCGGCGTGGAAAGCCCGCTGTGCATCGGCCTGATCGCGCTGGCCGGCGAGGACGGCGTGAACCAGGCGATCGCCATCGGCGCGCGCGTGCTCAACCCGTCGATCCTCATCGTCGCCCGCGCGAAGTCGGGGGTGGCGAAGGTCAACCTCGAGTCGTTCGGCGGCGTGGCGGTGATCAATCCGTTCGAGGTGTTCGCGGCCAACCTGGGCGTCGCGCTGCGCGCGCCGGAGATCGTGCAGGTCGAGGACTGGCTGACGGCGACGCCCGGGTCGCCGTGCCCGCCGTGCGCGCGGCCGCCGCGCGGCCGCTGGGTGCTGGTCGGCTTCGGCCGCTTCGGCCGCGCGATCGCGTCGGTGCTCGACCGCGAAGGAATCGCGTGGAAGGCGTTCGACCCGAAGGTCGTCGACGATCCGGACCGGCGGCTGCTGCACGGCGACTACACGGAGAACATCCTGCGCGACGCCGGCATCGAGGATGCGAGCGTGCTGGTGGCGGGCTCCGACGTCGACGCGGTGAACCTGGGCGCGACCACGCTCGCGCGGCGCGTCAAGCCGGACATCTATGTGGTGATCCGGCAGAACCAGATGCAGGACCGAGCGCTGGTCGAGGCCGCGCACGCCGACCTGAAGTTCGTGCAGTCCGACCTGATGGTCAACGAGTGCCTGCAGGTGCTGAAGACACCGATGCTGTCGCGGTTCATCGCGCGGCTGCGCGATTCCGGCATCGAGGTCTCGACGGCCACGCTCGAGCGCGTGCAGGCGCAGGTCGGCGACGGCGCGCCGCGCGCGTGGACGTTCGACTGCGACGTCATGCAGCCCGGGATGTTCTATGCGTTCTTCCAGCGCGTCGGCGCCCCGTTCACGATCGAGCACCTGTGCGGCGATCCGACCAACCCGAGCGAGCGGATGCGCGTCGCGGCGCTGATGCTCGAACGCGACGGCGGATCGCGGCTGCTGCCCGACGACTCGACCGTGCTCAAGCCCGGCGACCGCGTCCTGTTCGTCGGCGACGACGCCGCGCGCCGGCTGCAGCTGCGCTACCAGACCGAACCCGGCACCGTCGCGTGGGTCTGCTCGGGCAGCGAGCCGCCGCGCGGGTTCATCTTCCGCTGGTGGCACAAGCGCGCGCATGCCGCCGAGTAGCGACGCGCCGTCGCGCGCGCCCGCCGACGACCGCGCCGAGCGGCTGTTCGGCGGCGCGGTGTTCGTCGCGTCGGCGGCGGCGCTCGCCGCCTACGTCGCGGTGTTCGGCCGCAACGTTCCGTACTTCGAGGACTGGACGCTGGTGCCGGTGCTTGCCGGCGCGCAAGCCTGGAGCGTGCCGTGGCTCACCGAGGTGACGGTCGCCGAGCATCGCTTCCCGCTGGCGAAGCTTGCACTGTATCCGTTGTGGACCGCTTCCGGCGGCGACTTCCGGTCGGCGCTGTGGCTCGACGCCGTGATCGTCGTCGCCGTATCGCTGGCCTGCATGATTGTCGCGCGCCGGCTGCGCGGCCGCGCGGCGTTCGCGGACGCGTTCTTTCCGCTGACGCTGCTCAATGTCGGCCACAGCGAGAACACGCTGTTCTTCGCGCAGTTGTTCTTCGTCGCGCCGTTCGCGCTGCTGATGGCCGTGCTGCTGGTCGTCGCCGCCGGCCGCTGGCCCGGCCGCACCGGTTGGGTCGGGGCGCTCGCGCTCGCGCTGGTGCTGCTGCCGGGCAACGGCGGCATCGGCATGCTCGTCGCGCCGGTGCTGGCCCTGTGGTACGCGTACGCGGCGTGGACGATGCGCACGCGCCCCGACGGCGGCCGCCGCGATGCGCGGATCCTCGCCGCGGCGGTCGTCGCGACCGCCGTGCTGTGCGCGCTGTATTTCGTCGGCTGGCACTCGCTGCGGCCGCCCGTGGACGAGCCGCGCACGTGGCAGCGCGTGGCGGAGACCGCGGCGCAGGCCGCGAGCCTTGCGCTGGGCGGCGGCGGCCGCGACTTCTGGCGGGGGTTGGGGCCGGCGGTCGTCGTGCTGGGACTCGCCACGGCGGCGGGGCTCGTCGGCGTCGCGAGGCGGCGCGACGACGAACGCCTGCGCGCGACCGGCCTGCTCGCGTGCCTGGCCGCGGCCGGCGCGATGGCGCTCGCGATCGGCATCGGCCGCGCCAATGCCGGTCCCGGCGCGGGCCTGCCCGCGCGCTACGCGCTGCTGATGGCGCCCGCGCTCGTCTGCGTCTTCTTCGCCGCGGTGCTGTACGGCGGCCGCGGCGCCGGGCGCTTCGTGCAGGTGCTGCTGTTCGCCGCCGCCTGCGCATTGATCGTTCCCAACGCAATGCTGGGTGTCGAGTACGGACGCTTTCGCGCAGACCTGGCCGACGCGGTGACCGACGACATCGAGGCCGGCGTTCCGCCGCGCGCGCTCGCGCAGCGCTACCTGCACAAGCTGCTGGCCGAATCGACGGACCTGGAAGCGCGCTTTGCCATGCTGGAGGCCGCGCGCTGGGGACCGTTCGCCGGCGTGTCGACGCGCGACGCCGGCGCGGCACCGCGCGAGATTGCGGTACCGGTCACGATCGTGGGCACCCACGACGTCGTCGTCTCCGACGGCGTGATCCGCGGCGTCGGGTCCGATCCGTACGTCGTGCTGACGTTGACGAAGCGCGCGTACGTCGTCGGCATCCGCGTCGGGTTCACGCTCGAGACCCCGCAGCCGGGCCGCGCGCGGCTGCACGCGTACTGGATGAATTCCGGACGGAACAACTTCGATCCGGTCCGGCGCAACGCGATCGTCGAAGTCCCGTCGTCGCCGGATCCGCAGTCGGCGACTTTCTGGGTCCACGACACCGTCGACCACCTGCGCCTCGATCCGGACACCGGCGCGTCGGTATTCCGCATCACCGACGTCGTATTGCTCGCAGGCGAGTAGACGGATGAGCGCGATGCGAAGGTCCTGGCGCCCGCACCAGACGCTGGGCGTGGTGATCCTGACGCGCAACGAGGCGGACAACCTGCGGACGCTGTTGCCGGCGCTTGCCGACGTTCTCGCGAAGGCCGGCGTCGTCCACGACGTGGTCGTCGTCGACGCGGATTCGCCGGACGGCACGGCCGACGTCGCGCGGCAGCTGGGCGCCACCGTCGTGAGCCAGCGTGGCGCCGGCTACGCCAACGCGCTGCGCCAGGGGCTCGCCTGCGGCACCGGCGACTACCTGTTGACGCTCGACGCGGATCTTTCGCATCGGCCGGAATTCGTCGTCGAGATGCTCGACCGGCGTGAAGACGCGGACATTGTCATCGCGTCGCGCTACGTCGACGGCGGCCGCGCGGTGATGCCGCTTTCGCGGCGCGCGCTGTCCCGCGTGCTGAATTCCGTCTACGCCGGCGCGCTCGGGTTGCCGGTGCGCGACCTGTCGAGCGGCTTCCGGCTCTACCGGCGCAGCGCACTGGCCGCCCTCGCGCCGCGCGGCGAGCATTTCGACGTGCTGCCCGAGATCCTCGCCCAGGCGGTGCTGCAGGGAATGACGGTGCGCGAGGTGCCGTTCGCCTATCAGCCGCGCGTTGCCGGCCTTTCCAAGGCGCGCGCGCTCGCATTTGCGCCGTCCTACGTCCGCACGCTGGTGCGTTGCATGGCCGCGCGGCGCCGGCACGGGAAGGCGGGCGCGCGGATGTGACGAACTACCTAGGCGCGCCGCGCCGCCAGACGATGCAGCGGTT
Organism: Burkholderiales bacterium; assembly: GCA_046347755.1. Classification (GTDB taxonomy): domain Bacteria; phylum Pseudomonadota; class Gammaproteobacteria; order Burkholderiales; family Casimicrobiaceae; genus VBCG01. The sequence goes on from JAXMFM010000003.1 coordinate 1,549,184, forward strand.
GTTCGCCGGCATCGCGTGGTCGGCGACGAGCGCCAGGCCCGCCGCGCGCGCCAGCGCATCGACCGCCTCGAAGTCGCGGATGCCCTGCTGCGGACGTTCCGCCTTCAGCCGCGCGTCGAACGCGGCGTTGCTGTCGCTGGTAAAGCGCCCGCCGTAGTTGAAAGGCCCGTAGACGATGGCGAGCCCGCCGTCGGCCAGCGCGTGCGGCATGCGCTCGAACAGCCGGACGACGTCGTCCCAGCCCATGATGTGAAGGGTGTTCGCCGTGAATATCGCGTCGAAGCGTCGCACGGGCCAGCTGCCGTTGACGTGGAGCGCCAGCGGTTCCGGCGTGTTGGGCAGCGCAGCCTCGGCGAGCCACATGCGGATGCCGGGCAGGTTGTCGGCGCGGTCGGACGCCTGCCACGCGACCCGCGGCAGCGCGGCGGCGAAGTGGACGGCGTGCTGCCCGGTACCGCTGCCGATCTCCAGCACGCTCGCGTGCGGCGGCAGGTGCGCGCGCAGCACCGCCAGGATCGGGTCGCGGTTGCGGTCGCAGGCCGGCGCGTACGGCTTGTCCATCGTGCGGGCAAGTATAGGGCCTGGTCGGCTTGTGCGACGGGCCGTTATCCGTTATTATCAAACACATTTGTCATAAACGTATGCGGCGCCGGCCGACGCCGGCGGTTGTCAACGCCGGGACGGCGCGCCACACTGGCCGGACGCGGGCGAGCCGGCCTGCCGGAGGAAGCGACCATGCAGCAGAAGAAATTCGCATCGCAGGCGGACCTCGAGGAAAAGAAGGTCAGCTTCGACAAGCTGTCCGACCACGCGTACGCGTACACGGCCGAAGGCGATCCGAACACCGGCATCATCGTCGGCGACGACGCGGTGATGGTGATCGACACGCAGGCCACGCCCGTGATGGCGCAGGACGTGATCCGGCGCATCCGCGAAGTCACGGACAAGCCGATCCGCTACGTCGTGCTGTCGCACTACCACGCGGTGCGCGTGCTCGGCGCGTCCGGCTACAAGCCCGACCACGTCATCGCGAGCCGCGACACGTACGACCTCATCGTCGAGCGCGGCGCGCAGGACATGCAAAGCGAGATCGAGCGCTTCCCGCGGCTGTTCCGCGCGGTCGAGTCGGTGCCCGGGCTCACGTGGCCGACGATCGTGTTCGAGAAGCGGCTGACGCTGATGCTCGGCAAGCTCGTGGTCGAGCTGATGCAGCTGGGCCGCGGCCACACGAAGGGCGACACGGTCGCCTGGCTGCCGCAGGAGCGCATCCTGTTCTCCGGCGACCTCGTCGAATACGACGCGACGCCGTACACCGGCGACGCGTACCTGGCCGACTGGCCGGCGACGCTCGACGCAATCGCGGCGCTGCAGCCGCAGAAGCTGGTGCCGGGACGCGGCGCGTCGCTGACCACGCCCGACGACGTGCGCAAGGGGCTGGACGGCACGCGCGCGTTCGTCACGTCGATGTTCGAGAGCGTGAAACGCGGCGTGCAGGCGGGCCGCGACCTGCGCGCCGTCTATCGCGACACGTACGCGGAACTGAAGCCGCGCTTCGGCAACTGGGTGATCTTCGACCACTGCCTGCCGTTCGACGTCACGCGTGCGTACGACGAGGCCACGAAGTATCCGGATCCGCGGATCTGGACGGCGCAGCGCGACAGGGAAATGTGGGAAGCGCTGGAAGGCTGAAGCGCCGCGCCGCCGTGTCGACCTACACGTACCCGAGGTACGAGTACCGGCGCCCGCCGGAGCTCGACGGCACGACGGGCCACTGCGCGGTGATCGTGGTCGGCGCGGGACCGGTGGGGCTGGTCGCCGCCATCGACCTCGCACAGCGCGGCATTCCGGTGCTCGTGCTCGACGACGACGACACGGTCAGCATGGGCTCGCGCGCGATCTGCTATTCGAAGCGCACGCTGGAGATCCTCGACCGGTTGGGCTGCGGCGAGCCGGTCGCCGCCAGGGGGGTGGGCTGGAAGGTCGGCAAGGTCTACCAGGGCTCCGATCTCGCGTACCAGTTCGACCTGCTGCCCGAGACCGGGCATCGGCGGCCGGCGTTCGTCAATCTCCAGCAATACCATTTCGAGGAAGCCCTCGTGGCGCGCGCGCAGGCGCTGTCGCCGCTGGAAATCCGCTGGCGTCACAAGGTCACCGGCGTCACCCCGCATGCCGACCGGGTCACGCTTCGCGTCGAAACCGCCGACGGCCACTACTCGCTGACCTGCGACTGGCTCGTCGTCTGCGATGGCGCGCGCAGCCCGATCCGCCGGATGCTCGACCTCGACTTCGAGGGACAGGTGTTCCGCGACCGCTTCCTGATCGCGGACATCCGGATGGCGTCGGACTTTCCGGCCGAGCGCCGCTTCTGGTTCGACCCGCCGTTCCACCCGAACCAGTCGGTGCTGCTGCACCGGCAGCCCGACGACATCTGGCGCGTCGACTTCCAGCTGGGCTGGGATGCCGATCCGGAGCTCGAGAAGACGCCGGCGCGGATCATGCCGAGGCTGCGCGCGATGCTCGGACCCGACGCGAAGTTCGAGATCGAATGGGCGAGCGTGTACACGTTCCAGTGCCGGCGCATGCAGAAGTTCAGGCACGGGCGCCTGCTGTTCGCCGGCGACGCCGCGCACCTGGTGAGCCCGTTCGGCGCGCGCGGCGCGAACAGCGGCATCCAGGACGCCGACAACCTGGTCTGGAAGCTCGACCTCGTGCTGCGCGGGCGGGCGCCCGAGTCGCTGCTGGACACGTACGACAGCGAGCGCGTGGCCGCCGCCGACGAGAACCTGCGCAACTCGACGCGCTCGACCGACTTCATCACGCCCAAGAGCGCGGTGTCGCGGCTGTTCCGCGACGCGGTGCTGTCGCTTGCGCGCCGGCACGCGTTCGCGCGCGGCCTCGTCAACAGCGGCCGGCTGTCGGTGCCGAAGGTGCTCGCGCAATCGCCGCTCAACACGCCGGACCGCGACGCGTTCGCCGGCGCGATGGTGCCGGGCACCGTCGCCGCCGACGCGCCGGCGACCGGCCCGCGCGGCGAGTGGCTGCTCGACTACCTGGGCGGCGACTTCGTGCTGCTCGCGTTCTCCGGCGGCGTGGACGCCGCCGCGGCGCGCGCGCTTGCCGACGAGCCGGTGCCGGTCCGCGTCGTGCAGGTCGGCGGCACGCCGGACGGCGCGCGAACGACGATCGGCGATCCCCAGGGGCTGATCGCGGCCCGCTACGACGGCAAACCCGGCACCTGCTACCTGCTGCGGCCGGACCAGCACGTGTGCGCGCGCTGGCGCGCGTTCGACGCGGCCGCCGTGCGTGCCGCGCGCGACCGCGCCGCCGGACGCGGATGAAGGAAAAGCCATGGCGACGCTCGAGACCCGGCCCAACATCGCCGCGCCCGACGATTTCTACGAGGAGCTGATCGCGCTGCATCGCGACCTGACCGACGCGCAGAGCGCGCTCGTCAACGCGAAGCTGGTCCTGCTGCTCGCCAACCACGTCGGCGACCTCGACGTCCTGCGCGCCGCGATGGCCGCGGCGCGCGAGGACGTCGGCGCGCCGACCTGACGACGCAAAATACTCCACCGAGGCCCCGATGACCACCGCCACCAAGTCCCGACCCGCGATCGCGGCGTCCGCCGGCGCGGTTGATGCGCCGCTCGCCTACCAGACCGGATTCGGCAACGAGTTCGCGACCGAAGCGATCGCGGGCGCGCTGCCGGTCGGCCAGAATTCGCCGCAGAAGGCGCCGTTCGGCCTGTACGCCGAGCAGCTGTCCGGCACGGCGTTCACCGCGCCCCGCAGCGCGAATCGCCGCACGTGGACGTACCGCATTCGTCCGGCCGCCGTGCACGAGCCGTTCCGCGCGACCGACAACGGGCGGATCGTGTCGAGCTTCGCCGACGTGGCAACACCGCCCAACCAGCTGCGCTGGGACCCGCTGCCGCTGCCTTCGGCGCCGACCGACTTCGTCGCCGGGCTGACCACGATGGCCGGCAACGGCGACCCCGCTGCGATGACCGGCTGCGCGATCCACGTCTACGCGTGCAATCGCTCGATGACCGACCGTTTCTTCTACAACGCCGACGGCGAGATGCTGGTCGTGCCGCAGCACGGCCGGCTGCGCTTCGCAACCGAGATGGGGCGCATCGACGCCGAACCGCACGAGATCGTCGTCATCCCGCGCGGCGTCCGCTTCCGGGTCGAGCTGCCGGATGGCGCCGCGCGCGGCTACGTGTGCGAGAACTACGGCGCACTGTTCAAGCTGCCCGACCTAGGCGTCATCGGCAGCAACGGCCTCGCCAATCCGCGCGACTTCCAGACGCCGCACGCGTGGTACGAGGACCGCGAAGGCGACTTCGAACTGGTCGCCAAGTTCATGGGCAACCTGTGGACGGCGGCGATCGGCCATTCGCCGCTCGACGTCGTCGCGTGGCACGGCAACTACGCGCCGTACAAGTACGACCTGCGCCGGTTCAACGCGATCGGCTCGATCAGCTACGACCATCCGGATCCGTCGATCTTCCTCGTGCTGCAGTCGCCGAGCGACACGCCGGGCGTGGACACGATCGACTTCGTGATCTTCCCGCCGCGGATCCTCGCGATGGAGCACACGTTCCGGCCGCCGTGGTTCCACCGCAACGTGGCGAGCGAGTTCATGGGCCTCGTCCACGGCGAGTACGACGCGAAGGCCGAAGGGTTCGTGCCCGGCGGCGCGAGCCTGCACAACTGCATGACCGGCCACGGGCCCGACGCCGGGACGTTCGAGAAGGCGTCGAACGCCGACCTGTCGAAGCCGACGCGGATCGCCGACACCATGGCGTTCATGTTCGAGACGCGCAACGTGATCCGGCCGACGCGCGCGGCGCTCGACTCGGCACAGCTGCAGGCCGAATACTTCCGCTGCTGGCAGGGCCTGCCGAAGCAGTTCGACCCCACTCGCCGCTAGAAGGATGCGCATGACCGCCTACGAGACGCTGCTGGTCGAGACGCGCGAGCGCGTCGGCATCATCCGCTTGAACCGCCCGCAGCGGATGAACGCGCTGAACGACGCGCTCGCGAAGGAATTGTCGGCCGCGCTGCACGCGTTCGACGACGACCCGGCGATCGGCTGCATCGTGCTGACCGGCAGCGACAAGGCGTTCGCCGCCGGCGCGGACATCGGCGCGATGGCGGACTGGGATTACGCGAAGGTGCTGGGCGACGACTACATCACGCGCGACTGGGAGGCGCTGCGCAGGATCAGGAAGCCGGTGATCGCCGCGGTCGCGGGCTTCGCGCTGGGCGGCGGCTGCGAGCTCGCGATGGCGTGCGACACGATCGTCGCCGCCGACACGGCGAAGTTCGGCCAGCCGGAGATCACGATCGGCACGATGCCGGGGCTGGGCGGCACGCAGCGGCTGCCGCGCGCGATCGGCAAGGCGAAGGCGTTCGACTGGTGCCTGACCGGCCGCATGGTGGACGCGGCCGAGGCCGAGCGCGCCGGCCTGGTCGCGCGCGTCGTGCCGGCCGACCGGCTGGAGGAGGAGGCGCTCGCGTTCGCCGCGAAGATCGCGTCGTTCTCGCTGCCGGTCGTGCAGAAGATCAAGGAAGCGATCAACCGCGCATACGAATCGTCGCTGTCGGAAGGGCTTCTGTTCGAGCGCCGCGAGTTCCATTCGACGTTCGCGTTGGACGACCGCAGGGAGGGGATGCGCGCGTTCGTCGAGAAGCGCAAGCCGGGGTTCCGGCACCGCTGATCCGGTAGAATGCGCGGTCGGTTTCCCGCTCCCGCCGCGCCCATGCACCGAATCGCCGTCTACGCCGTCGCCTTCGCGTCCGCCGCCCTCGCGGCGTGCGTGTCGATGGACCGCGCGTCGACCAAGACGCGCGTCGAGGACACGTGGAAGGATCCGAAGTACGCGGCGGCGCCGATGAAGAAGCTGTTTGTCGTCAGCCTGATGAAGGTCGAGCCGGGCGGCCGCGGCGCCGTGGAGAATGCGATCGTCGCCCGGCTGCAAAGCGCCGGCGTGGCCGGCGTCGCGTCGCACACGGTGATGTCCGACGACGCCGAGAAGCCCGGTCCCACGCTCGAGGAGGCGATCGTCGCGTCGGGCGCCGACGGCGTGCTGATCGTGCAGGTGAGGCGGATGGCCGCGCCCGAGCAGAACATGGTCAACCAGACCGTGAGCTCGATCATGCCCGACACGATGGCGTCCTACGACTACCTGAAGCAGCAGAACGTCTACCAGCCCGGCGACTACAAGGTCGCGAACATCGTCAGCGAGCTGTACCTGCCTTCGCTCGGCCGCCAGGTGTGGACGGCGTGGACCAATTCGTACGACGCCGCCGACCTCGCGAAGAACATTCCCGACTACACGCTGAAGCTCGTCGGCGCGATGAGCCGCGACCGGATGATCGCCGGCGTTCCCGTTCCACCGTCCTGAACCCCAGAGAGGAAGTCCCGATGCTCGCGCACCGTTTCGTCGCCCCGCTCGCCGCCGCCGTCTTGCTCGCCGCCTGCCAGTCGACGTCGATCCAGTCGGCGTGGTACGACACCAGCTACAAGGGCGGGCCGCTGACCAAGGTCGTGGTGATCGCCAGCGACGGCACCACCGCCGACAGCCGCGTTTTCGAGGACATCTTCGTGTCCAAGCTGAACGCCGCGGGCGTGCAGGCGATTCCCGGCTACACGACGGTGCCGGCCGACGCGCGCCGCGCGGAAGGCCCGTTCGCCGCGGCGGTCGCCGCCACCGGTGCCAACGGCGTCGTCCTCGTCCGGCTGCTGCGCGTCGACACCAAGACGCAGGTGTCGACGGTGATGATGCCCGGCCCGATGGTGGGGCCGTGGGGCGGCTTCTACGGCGGCCCCGGCTTCTACGCCGGCGGCTTCTATCCGGTGCCCGAGGTCACGCAGTACGACGTCGCGTCGGTCGAGACCAACGTGTACTACGTGCCGACGAAGACGCTGATCTGGGCGGCCACCACGCAGACGGTGAACCCGACGACCGTCGCGCAGGAAGCGCCCGGCTACGCCGACATCATCATCGGCCAGCTGCGCGCGCGCGGCCTCGTGCCGCCGGCGAAGAACTAGCGCCGACGCGACGGAACCTGACTATTCGCATTGCGCCGTTGCGCGCGCCGGCGTAGTACTTCCCTTCGAAGCCTGCCGATGGCCGGGCGCGCCGCGCCTCGAGGCCGGCAGGCCGACAACGGAGGTGCCATGGCTGCCGTATCGTTCGAGGTCGACACGTATCAATATTACGATTGGTCGTCGCGCAGCACCGGCAAGACCAACCTGATCCTGAAAGGGGCGGGCAAGACCTGCTCGGTGTGGTTCGTCGAGGACGCCGCCGCCACGCTCCCCGACGCGTACGAGGTCGGGCCCGACTATTACGCGTTCTACTACCACCACCGGCAGCTCGAACACCTGATCGACATGCTGCGCTACGAGAAGCCGATCTACGTGTTCTTCAACAACGACAACGGTTTCCCGAACTCGCGCATTTCGACCACCGACGAGCCGGTCGGCGAGGGGCTCGAAACCTAGTCCGGCGGCTTACGGCGCGCCCTTGCGGAAGGTCATCACGCCGCCGTCGACCAGCGTGAGCGTCAGCTCGCCGCCGGCGATCGCGTAGCTCGCCACGCGCGCCAGCGCGGATGCGAAGACGTTGTCCTGCGAATCGGGCGGGCATCCGACGCGCGTCATCGCGGCCGGCCCCATGCGCATCGCGCCGCCGTTGACCTCGTAGGCGCCCGAGCCGCGGTTGCAGTCGGCGCGCAGCAGCACGCGGCCGCCGCCCTGGAACGTCAGCGTGTAGCGCTCCGGCCCGTTCGCGGCGAGCATGCGGCCGTCGGGCAGGCGCGTGCCCTGCCAGTGCCACACCGGGCCGACCAGCTGGTCGGCGGCGACCGAAAGCGCCGGCGGCGGAGCGGACGGCGTGTACGACGGCGCGCCCGAGCCGGGCGCGAGATCGGGATCGCGCAACGCGCATCCGGCGACGGCAAGCGCGGCGACCACGGCGAGCAGCGAACGGGAACGCATCGGTGCACCTCGTGTTTCGTCGGACGCGGCCATGATCTCACGCCGCCGCGTCGACCGGCAGCCGGCCGCCGAGCATCGTCGTCAGCTCGCGCGCCGTCGTGCGCACCAGCGCGCCGAGCGCGGGGATCCGCTCCGGCGTCATGCGTGCCGTCGGTCCGGCCAGCGACACCGCCGCCCACGGCTGGCCGTTCTCGTCGACGACCGTCGCTGCGACGCAGCGCAAGCCGGCCGCGTGCTCCTCGTCGTCGATCGCATAGCCGCGCGAGCGCGTGGCGGCCAGTTCGCGCGCGAGCGCCGCGTGCGTGACGATCGTGCGCGGCGTGTGGCGGGCGAGCTCGCGGCGGCCCAGCGCGGCCGCGACCTGGCGCTCGTCCATCGCCGCCAGCATCGCCTTGCCCACGCCCGACGCGTGCAGCGGCGCGCGCGCGCCGAGCTTCGCGCTCATCCGCATCAACTCGCGGCATTGCACCTGCTCGACGAACACGGCTTCGCCCGATTCCATGACGGCGAGGTTCGCCGTCTCGCCGGAGCGGTCCATCAGGTCCATCAGGTACGGGTAGGCGTGCACGACCAGGTTGCGGTGCGCGAGGAACGCGCTGCCGATGCGGAACGCGCGCACGCCGATCCGCCATTCGCCGTTGGCGCCGGCCTGCACGAAGCCGCCGGCTTCGAGCGTGGCGAGCAGCCGGTGCGCGGTCGGCGCCGGCATCTTCAGGCGATCGGCCAGCGTGGTCAGCGTGGCGCCGGCGTCGGTGGCGGCCAGCGCTTCGAGCAGCGAAAGCCCGCGCGACAGCGCCTGCGTGTGCCCGGCGCCGATGGCGGCCGCCGCGCGGGCGCGCGGCGCCGGACGCCGGGGATGGGCTGGGGTTCGCGGGCGTGCGGCCATGGCAAATTCTAGCACCGGCGGCGCCGGCGTCCAGTTTTGTGAAAGTCGTTTTCACATTCACCGGCGCGCGTCGCGGTAGAATCGCCGTCGACCATGTCCGCGACACCGCATGCCGTGCTGGCCGCTCTTGATGCGCAACGCGTGTGGGACCACTGCGCCGAACTCGGCCGGCTCTCCGAACTCGAAGGCGGCCTGACGCGGGTGTTCCTGTCGCCGCAGCAGCGCGACGCCAACGCGCTCGTCGTCGGCTGGATGCGCGAAGCGGGCATGGCGGCGCACGTCGACGCGATGGGCAACTGCGTCGGCCGCTACGAGGGACGCGAACCGGGGCTGCCGTGCCTGATGCTGGGCTCGCACCTCGACACCGTGCGCGACGCCGGCCGCTACGACGGCATGCTCGGCGTCATGTCGGCGATCGAGTGCGTGGCGGCGCTGCACGCCACCGGCACGCGGCTGCCGTTCGCGATCGAGGTGATCGGCTTCGGCGACGAGGAGGGCGTACGCTTCGGCTCGACGCTGCTCGGCAGCCGCGCGATCGCCGGGACGTTCGACGTGACGCTGTTCGACAAGGCCGACGCGAACGGCGTGACGCTGCGCGACGCGCTGGTCGCGTTCGGGCTCGATCCCGCGAAGTACGCGTCGGTCGCGCGCCGTCCGGCCGACGTGCTCGCCTACGCCGAGCTGCACATCGAGCAGGGCCCCGTGCTCGAGGCGGCCGGGCTGCCGGTCGGCGTGGTCACCGCGATCAACGGCGGCAATCGTTTCAGCGTCGAGCTGTCCGGCATGGCCGGCCATGCGGGCACCGTGCCGATGAGCCTGCGCCGCGACGCGCTGGCCGCCGCCGCCGAATGCGTGCTCGCCGTCGAGCGCATCGCGGCGTCGATGCCGGACGTCGTGGGCACCGTCGGTCGCATCGAGGCGCTGCCCGGTGCGATGAACGTCGTGCCGGGCAAGGCGAAGTTCTCGCTCGACGTGCGCGCGCCGACCGACGAGAAGCGGCATGCGGCGGCGTCGGCGATGCGCGCGGAATTCGCGGCGATCGCGAAGCGGCGCAACGCCGGGCTGGCGATCACCACGCTGTGGGAGGCGAAGACGTCGCCGTGCGCGCCCGTGCTGCAGCAGCAGATCGCCGCCGCGATCGAAGCGCACGGCGTGCCGGTGCGCCACCTGCCGTCGGGCGCCGGACACGACGGCATGGCGCTGATCGACATCGCGCCGATCGGCATGCTGTTCGTCCGCTGCGAGGGCGGGATCAGCCACAACCCGGCCGAGGCGGTGACGCTTGCCGACGTCGCCACCGGCCTCGCGGTGTTCGCGCGGTTCATCGTCGCGTTCACGCCGCCTGCGAAAGCCGCGACATGACGGCCGATGCCGCAATCCACGATTTCCTGGCCGCGCACCGTGCCAAGCAGCAGGCGTTCCTGGCCGAGCTGGTCCGCGTGCCGTCGGATAACCCGCCCGGCGACTGCGCGCCGCACGCCGCGCGCGCCGCGCAGTTGCTCGAGGCGATGGGCTTCGCGGTCGAGCGCCACCCGGTGCCGGTCGAGACCGTGCGCGCCAACGGCATGGTCAGCTGCACGAACCTCGTCGTGCGCGTGCGCTTCGGCGCCGGCCGCGGACCGACGATCGCGCTGAACGCGCACGGCGACGTCGTGCCGCCCGGCTTGGGCTGGACCGCCGACCCGTACGGCGCCGAAGTGCGCGACGGCGTCATGTACGGTCGCGGCGTCGCCGTGTCGAAGTCCGACTTCGCCACGTACGCGTTCGCGCTGCGGGCGCTTGAAGCCGCCGTCGCCAAGGGCGCGGCGCTCGACGGCACGGTCGAGCTGCATTTCACGTACGACGAGGAGGTGGGCGGCGCGATCGGCCCCGGGTGGCTGCTCGCGCAGAAGATCAGCGCGCCCGACTACGCGATCTCCGCCGGATTCTCGTACGGCATCACCACCGCGCACAACGGCTGCCTGCACCTCGCGGTCGAGGTCGTCGGCAAGTCCGGCCATGCGGCGGAACCGGACAAGGGCGTCGACGCGCTCGAAGCGGCGACCGGCATCCTTTCCGGCCTCTACGCGCTGCGCAGCACGTATGCGGCGACGAAGTCGACGATCCCGGGCATCGCGTCGCCGACGCTGGTGATCGGGCTGATCAAGGGCGGCATCAACACGAACGTCGTACCCGACAACGTGACGTTCCGCATCGACCGGCGGATCATCCCGGAGGAGAATCCCGCCGACGTCGAGGCGACGCTGACGCGGCAGATCCACGAATTCGCGCGCAGGTGGCCGGGCGTCGCGGTCACGGTCAAGCGCATCCTGCTCGCCGTGCCGTTCGTGCCGATCCCGGGCCAGGAGAAGCTGGTGGCCGCGCTGCAGCGGCACGGCAGGGCGATCGTCGGCGCCGACCTCGCGACGCACGGCGTGCCGATCTACACGGACGCGCGACTGTACACGGCCGCGGGCGTGCCCGCCGTGCTGTACGGCGCGGGCCCGCGTACGCTGGTCGAGGCGAACGGCCATCGCGCCGACGAGAAGCTGGTCCTGGCCGACCTGTTCAAGGCGACCGAGGTCGTCGCGCTCGCACTGGCGGACCTGCTGTCGGCGAAGTGACCGCGGTGCCGCAATTCTGGCGGCGCGTGTGCGCGATCGGCGTCGCGCAGATCGTGTCGTGGGGTACGCTGTTCTACACGATCGCCGTGCTCGGCGGCGCGATGCGCGCCGACACCGGCGTGGGCGAGCTGTGGCTGTTCGGCAGCTTCACCGCCGGCCTGTTCACGTCGGGCCTCGTGTCGCCGTGGATCGGCCGCAGGATCGACGCGCAGGGCGGACGCGGCGTGCTGGCCGCGGGCTCGGTGCTCGGCGCAATCGCGTGCGTCGTGCTGGCGACGGCGGCGGGACCCGCGACGGTGCTCGCCGGCTGGCTGCTCGCGGGCGTCGCGATGGCCGCGTGCCTCTACGATCCCGCGTTCGCCGCGCTGCACCGGTTCGCCGGCACGTCGTACCGGCGGGCGGTCACCGCGGTCACGCTGTTCGGCGGCTTCGCGAGCACCGTGTTCTGGCCGCTGTCGCAATACCTGCTCGACACGGTCGGCTGGCGCGTGACGTTCGGCGTCTACGCGGGGTTGCACGTGCTGCTGTGCCTGCCGATCCACGTGCTCGCCGTACCGCGCGAGCGACACCCGTCGTTGGCCGACGTCGACCACGGCGAGGCGGCCGCCGCGCATCCGCACGGCGGACCGACGTTCGTCTGGCTCGCGGCCGCGCTGTCGCTGGCCGCGTTCATCGGTTCGGCGGTCGCCGCGCACCTGATCGGCCTGCTGACCGCGACCGGCCTGTCCGCGCGCGACGCCGTGCTCATCGGATCGCTGATCGGCCCGATGCAGGTGGCCGGGCGCATCATGGAGTTCGCGTTCAACCGGCACGTGCGCGCCATCGCCGTCGGCACGTTTGCATTCGCGCTGCTCGCGGTGGCGCTGGCCGTGTTCACGCAGGTCCACGGCATCTGGATCGTCGCGCTGGCGTTCGCGATACCGTACGGCTGGGCGAACGGCGTGCTGACGATCGTCCGCGGCACGGTGCCGGCGGAGCTCTTCGGCCATCGCGACTACGGCGCGCTGCTCGGCCGCCTCGCGCTGCCGCAGTTCATCTTCAAGGCGGCGGCGCCGTTCGCGATGACGCTGCTGTTCGTCGTCGACCCGGCGCGCGCCGTTTCTCCGTACGCGCTGCTGGCGCTGGGCGTGTTCGCGCTCGCCGCCTACGGCGCGGCGACCGCCGCGGCGCGCCGGCGTCAGCCGTGAGCGTGCGCGTGGTCGGCGGTCGGTGAGCGGCGGCGGACTTCGGCGTCGACGGCGATCTCGCGCGTCGCGCCGTCGGCGGTCCTGATCACCAGCACGAGCGGCACGCGGTCGCCGACGCGCAGCGTGCGGCCGAGGTTCGCCAGGACGATCCGCGCGGCGCCCGGCGCGAATGCGATCGTGACGGCCGCCGGCAGGGCCAGCGGCAGCGGCAGCGGACGGTTGCGCGCGTCGACCAGCGTTGCGATCCCCGCGTCGGCGCAGCGGACGGCGAGCAGCGCCGCGCCGTCGGAACTCGCGATCTGCACGAAGGCGGCGGTCGCCTGCGTCCGCGCGGCCGGCCGCACCCACGGCTCGATCACCTGCAGTGTTCCTTGCGCAGCGGCAGCGGACGCGTGCAGCGCCAGTGCGACCAGCAGCGATCGACAACGGGGCGACATGCGCCTATCGTAGGCCAGCCGACGAAGCGTTGTCACGGCCGGGACGGAATGCGGGCGGCGTTTGGCGTGTTAGCTCCGGCAATTCCCGGCCCAGGAGGTCACCATGAATGCCGGCATTCGCTTGCTCGCCGGGCTGGCGTGCCTGCTGTGCGCGGTCGCGGCCGAGGCGGCGTTCCACCAGTTCCGCATCGAGCAGATGTTCACGAACGCCGACGGCAGCGTGCAGTTCGTCGTGCTGCACGAGTCGTTCGGCGCCAACGGCGAGAACCTGTGGAACGGGCAGGCGCTGCTCGCCACGCCTGCCGGCGGCGCTGCGCGGGCGTTCGTCTTCCCAAACAACCTGCCGTCGGGCAGCACCGCCAACCGCCGCGTGCTGGTGGCTACGCCGGGTTTCGCCGCGCTCGGGGTGGTGACGCCCGACTACACGATGCCCGCCGGCTTCCTGCCGTTCCCCGGCGGCACGCTGAGCTACGCGGGCGTGCACACGGTGACCTACACGGCGCTGCCGACCGACGGCACCCACGCGCTGACCGCGGCCGGCACCGTCGTCGCCAACGTCGCCACCAACTTCGCCGGCGCGTCGGGCAGCGTCGTCGCGGGGCCGCCGTCGGCGCTGGCGGTCGAGTTCTACCACCAGGGGTTCGACCATTATTTCGTCACGCATCACGCCGACGAGATCGCGATCCTCGATGCCGGCGTGGCGATCAAGGGCTGGACGCGCACCGGGCAGTCGTTCAACGTGTACGCCGCCTCCGGCACCGGCACGTCGCCGGTGTGCCGCTTCCGCATTCCGCCCGAGAAAGGCGATTCGCACTTCTACGGCCGCGGCACCGCCGAATGCGACGAGACGGCCGCGAAGTTCCCGACGTTCATCAACGAGGACCCGCAGTTCTTCCACGTGGTCCTGCCCGCGCTGGGCGTGTGCCCGGCCGGATCGATTCCCGTCTACCGCGTGTTCAGCGGCCGCGCCGACGCCAACCATCGGTACATGATCGACCGTGCGCTGCGCGACCAGATGGTCAACGACCGCCACTGGATCGCCGAAGGCGACGGCCCCGACCTCGTCGTCATGTGCGTGCCGCCGCTCGTCGCGGCGCAGGCGCCCCCGACGCCGGCGCCTCCCGAGGGCGATCCGATGCCGCCCGGCAACCCGTATTACCCGTAGGCTTGCGGGCGTCGCGCGCGACGTTGCGTCAGGGCAGCCAGTTGAGCTGCACCGTCGCGCCAGGGGACGTTCCGTATTCGTTGGTTGCGGTTACCGTGTAGCTGACCACGCCGGCGATCGCGGACGTCGCCACGCAGGTTCCATTCGGGTTGGCCGCGCAATTGACCCACGTGAACGACGTGGGATTGCCGAAGCAGGAGGGGCGTAGTGTGACTTCGGTCCCGACCTTGGGCGGTGCGCCACCGTAGCTCACTTCACACTTCGGCGGGCGGGGACCCCACTGCCACGTCACGTCGACGGTCACCGTGTTCGAATCACCGGCGGCGTTGTGGGCGAACACGATATAGCCCTGGGGCCCCGTGCCTTCGAAGGCATATTGGCAGGTATTGCCGACCTGCGCTTGGCAGTTGGCGAAGTAGTAACTGGTCGGATTGTTGGTGCAGTTCGCGGTGAGCGTCAGCACCGTGCCGGTAATGGGCGTCAGCGAACTGGCGGCGACCGTGCAGACCGGCCTCGCCCCGGGCCAGTCTACGGTCACGCTGGCGGGGTCGCCGGCGCCGAAGGCATTCACGCCGCGCACCGTGTACGTGACGGGGCCGATGGCCGTGGAGGTCGCGGTGCAGGTGGCGGTCGTGCTCGCGCAGCCGGTCCACACGTAGCTGGTCGGGTTCCCGTCGCAGACTGCGCTCAGCGTCGCGATGCTGTCGTTCACGAACAAACTGAACAGGTTGCAGATGGGCGTGACCTGCTGCCACGTGACCGTCAGCGTGTAGGGCGCACCGGTCCCGGAGGCGTTGGTCGCGTACAGCGTGTATTTCTGGTCTCCGGGCGTCGACGCGTTGGCGATGCAGGTTTCCCCCTGGCTGGCGCAGTTCGTCCAGAAGTAGGCGGTCGGATTGCCATCGCAGGAGGCGTACAGCGTATACGGAATCCCGACGCGAGGCGCCCCGGTGCCGATGGAGATCACGCAGTTCGGCCCCCGTGCCACCCAGTCGAGGGTGCGGGTCGCCGGCGCCGAGTTGCCCACTTCGTTGGTGGCCACCACGCTGTAGGTCACGGGCCCGGGCGTGGCGCGGGTCGCGTCGCACACGCCGTCGTTGCTCGTGCACTGCGTCCACACGAACGACTTCGGGTGATTCGTGCAGTTCGCCGTCAAGCGGTCGACGGCGTTGACGACCGGCTCCGACGTCTGCGCGTTGATCTCGCACTCGGGAACCGCGATCTGCACCGGCGGGTAGGGCACGCACATCGCGACCGGAGGCACGCCGTAGCCTTCCTGCACGTACCCGCGTTCCAACGTCGCGGCCATCTCGCCATAGTTCGTCAGGTAGCGATGGTTGACGTCGGTGCGCTGGTTGAACAGGCGAAACAGCGGCTCCGTCCCGGAACGGCAGTAGCCCGAAGCTGCGTCAGGCAGCACGGTCCGGAACACGTCGAACGATTCGAGCAGCCACTGCTCCGGCCACTTCTGCTGCACCTCCGCGCATTCCGCCGGGGACGCCGAATAGAAGTGGGAGTCGAGGCCCCAGGCCGGGTTGCCGTAGAAGCGACAGACCGGCGTCGCGCCGGGCGCGTCGGTTCCGGGTGGGTAGACCCGGAACGCGAGACCGGTCCGCGCCCAGCCTTTGAACGTGCCGTTGTCCAGCGCCGCGATCTCGGCCGCGCTGGCGGTGACGAAGAAGTGGTCGAGCCCCTGGTTGTAATACTCGATGGCGGCGACGATTTCGGCGCGCGCCGGCGCGGACAGCGCGGCTACGGTCGCCGCAAGCAGCAGGAAGCGAAGGAGGGCGGCGCGCATCGTCGGCGATCGGGCATTCGCACGACCGGGGGCCGTGCGAACGCCGTCGCCGATTGTAATCTACGCAGCGATCGTCAGATCGGGCAAACCTGGCCCGGCGGCAGGAACGGGCACAGGTTCGTCGACGGCGCCTTCGCCGACGGCGGGTAGGCGACGGGCGCGGCCAGCTTGTTCGCGACCGGCGTGAACGAGACGCCCATCGTCGGCGGGTACGTGTTCGAGTACGGCGGCGTCACCGATGCGCCGGTGACGGTCAGCGGCGTCAGCTGCCGCTCGAGGAAGTTCGGCGTGGTCAGCGAATCGGCCGGCACCGTGTACGACGACGTCGACCCCTGGAACGTCAGGTAGTAGTTGGCGCCCCAGATCGGCTGGCCGTTCAGCGCCAGCTGCATCGGGAACGACGAGGTCTGCGTCAGCGAGGTCGTCGGCGCGAAGCCGACAGGCGGGTTGTAGGCGCTCATGCCGTTGTACAGGAACTTCCTGCCCGCGACGTAAAGGTCGGGCGCGTACACGGGGATCGTGGCGCCGACCGGTGTCGTGCCCGTGTAGGCGCCCGCCGTCGCGGACGCGACGTTGACGATGATCGTGCAGCCGCCTTCCGGGAAGGCCATCTGCGCCGGCATCGAGATCTCGCTGCCCTTGACGGTCACGCCGGGGCACGTGCCGATGTTGGCGACCGGTGTGCCGACGGTGACGCCAACTGGCAGCGTGTACGTGTACGGCGACGTCAGCATCAGCGCGGTCGGTGTCACGAACGTCAGCGTGAGTTGCGTCGCCGCCGACGGCGCGACGGTCGCCGGCACGAACGCCTGCTGCACGTAGTAGGGGGCGCCCGTCACGATCAGCGGCGTGCTGACCGCGCCGACGGTGCCGGCCCCGGTCACGAGGCTGCCCGTGGTCAGCGTGGTCGCGCCGGCGACGGTCGCGCCGAGGTTCACGATGATCGTGCAGCCGCCGGCCGGGATCGTCGATGCGGACGGCATCGTCAATTGCGTCGCCGTCAGCGCGACGCCCTGGCACGTGCCGGCATTCGACGTCGACGTGATCGTCATCCCGTTCGGCATCGATTCGGCAAAGGCCGACGACAGCGTCAACGCCGATTGCCCGCCGTTGCCGAGCGTGATCGTCAGCTGCGCGCTGCCGGTGCTGGCCATCGTCGACGGCACGACCGATTGCGTGACGTAGCTGGCGGTCGACGCGGCGACGACGTTCAGCGTCGAGCTCGTCGTCGCCAGCGTGACCGGCGTCGGCGTCGGCAACTGCGGATAGGACGGCACGACCCAGTTGACGCCGAACACGACGTTCGCGCTGCCTGCCGTGGTCGTGGGCGTTGCACCCTGCGTCGTCGCGTACACCGGCATCTCGGTCGACCGCTGCGTGCCGTCGGCGTTGGCCGCGACGAGCGTGACCGTGTACGGCGTGCCCGGCTGGAGGTTCTTGACCTGGTACGAGACCGTCTGCTGGCCGGCGGGCGGCTGCGGCACCTGGTCGGTGTTGGTCGCGTACGGCGGCGACCACGCGACGACGTAGTGGTCGGCGTTGGCGACCGTCGGCCACGACAGCGTGATCGACTGCGAGTCGACCGCTGTCACTGCCGCGAGCGGCGCGTCGAGTCGCGTGTCCGGCAGGATCCAGATGCGCAGCGTGCCGCCGATCGGGAACGAGATGTCCGGCGACGGCCGGCCCTTGCGGTCGGAGAACGCGAACCCGTACGCGTCCGAATGGTTGTACATCATCGCGGCCCACGGGTTGTAGCGGCCGTCGTTGGCGCTGCGCGCCTGGCCGAACGGATACTGGACCGGCGGCAGGTTGTACCAGACGTTCGAGTAGCCGACGCCGGCCGTCTGCGCGTCGGCCACGCCCTGCATGTAGCCGAAGTTGAGCGCGGACAGCACGTCCGCCTGGATCCAGCCGTAGACGGAGTTCGTGATCTGCCCGATGGTCGCCGCGTCGGAGTCCGAGCACGGGTACAGCGTGCCGCTCGACGACAGTCCGAGCGACTCGCAGTTCTGCACGGCGCCGTAGATGAAGAAGTCGCCGCTGCCGTGGCCGCCGTCGACCAGCTGCAGCGGAATGCAGATGTCGGCGTTCGACGGCAACGGCGACGCCGCCTGCGTGGTGCCGGTCAGGTGGATCAGCCACCCGTCGGCCGCCATGTTCGCCGGCATGCACGATGCCGTGGTCTGGGCGGTCATCTTCGTGATCGTGCCCGTGTAGTTGAACGTGTACGCGGAGATCACGTTCGCGTCCTGCTCGCGGAACGTGTAGCCGCTGCTCGCCAGCGCGTGCAGGTACTCGCCGAACGACGGGTACGGCCACGGCTTGGGCTTGCTCTGCGGATTGGACGGCAGCGGGCTGGCGCCGGGCGCCGCCACCTGGTTCGGGCCGATCATGCGCAGGAAATTATTGGGAAAGGGCGTGCCGGGAACGAACGTGGTGTTGCCGGACGCGCCGGACGCGACCATCGCGTTGACCAGGCTGGGATTCACGTCGAGGAACGACTGCAGCAGCGTCGGCGTCGACGTGTAGTACGTGACGCGGTCCAGCGGGAACTGGAGCGCCGTGTCGGACGGCGCGAACGTCTGCAGCTCGAGCGGGATGCCGTAGAAGTCGATCGACGTCAGGTCGCCGTTGCTGACGATGGCGTTCGAATACGAGAACTCGAGCGGCTGGAACCGGTACGTCGCGGTGACCGTCGGCGCCGGCGGATACGCGACCCCGGTGTTGTACGACAGGAAGAGGTTGCCGGAGCTGACCGTCGACATCGTGAACTGGTAGACGGTTCGCGACTGGTTCGTGTACGGCGACGTGACGCTGCCTGCCGACGCGAGCGCGCTCAGCGCGCCGCCCGTCGCGCCGGACGTCACGCTGACCACGATCGTGCACCCGCCCGGAGGGACGACCGGATTCGGCATCGAGATCGTCGCGGGCGTGACCGTCACGCCCGTGCACGAGCCGGTATTGCCCGACGACGTCACCACGCCGGCCGGCAACGTGGACGAGAACCCGCCGGTCGCGGGCAGCTGATCGTTGTTCGCGTTCGGGATGGAGATCGTCAGCACCGACGGCTGGCCGACGGCGATCGTCGACGGCGAGAACGTCACGGCCATCTGGCCCACGTTCGTGACGGCGAGCGGCGCGGTCGCGGGCGCGACGTTGGCCGGCGCCGTCTGCAGGTAGCTGGCGGTGACCGCCAGAGTCCCGGCGGTGGCCGACGTTCCGAGCACGCCGACGACGATCGTGCAGCCGTTGACGGGCAGGCTCGCGCCCGCGGCGATCGACACGCCGCTGGCGCTCACGTTGACGCCCACGGGCGCGGACCCGGTCGTGCACGTGCCGGTGTCGGTCGGCGGATTGATCACGAGGCCGTCCGGCATCGTCAGCGAGAACGGCTGCAGCAAGGCCATCGGCGCCCCGGCGGCGTTCGGCAGCGTGATCGTCAGCGTCGACGTTCCGGCGATGCCGATCGTCGCCGGCGAGAAGCTCATGCCCATCGTCGTCGCGCCGGACGTCACGGTCAGCGGCGCTGTTCCGCCGTAGAGCGTCCCCTGGGCGAGCGGAATGTTCCCGGCCGTGAACGAGACGGTGCCCGCCGGCGTCGCGCTCACGCCGGACACGCTGAACGGGTAGTTGTACGCAGGGCCCGTCGCGGGCACGACGTTCACGTCCGACCCGGACAGCAGCAGGTAGACGGCGCTGTCGGACACGCCGCTGTCGTTGATCACCTGCACGGTGATCGGCGTGGGCGACGTCTGCGCGACGGCCGCGTGGAGCGACAGGGCGGCGACGAGCGCGGCGGCGGAGCGGACGAAGAAGGAGTTCATGGGGGCGCCGTGAGGAGGTTGGGTCGCCCGCGGACGCGAACGACGTCGGGTCGTGCGCCTGCAAGAGGCATGCCTGACGATTGCAGCGGCAGGCGCCGGTCCGGGACGACCCCTCGAGGCGCCGTCAACTGCCGTGCGACGGCAATGTCTGCCCGGAGGCCGCGCGGGCCTCGTACCAGCCGCGCGTGCGGTTGACGATCGCCGCGACCGACAGCATGACCGGCACCTCGACGAGCACGCCGACGACGGTCGCGAGCGCTGCACCGGAATGCAGGCCGAACAGGCTGATCGCGGCGGCGACGGCCAGCTCGAAGAAGTTCGACGCGCCGATGAGCGCCGACGGGCCCGCGACACAGTGCGCGACGCCGAGGCGCCGATTGAGGCCGTACGCGAGCGCCGCGTTGAAGTAGACCTGGATGACGATCGGCACCGCGAGCATCGCGATCACCAGCGGCGAGCGCAGGATGGCCTCGCCCTGGAACGCGAACAGCAGCACCAGTGTCGCCAGCAGCGCGGCGACGCTGACCGGCGCGAGACGTGCGCGCACCGCCTCCAGCGCGGCGGCGCCGCGCCGCAGCAGCGACGCTCGCGCGGCCTGCGCGATCGCCAGCGGCACCACGATGTACAGGCCGACCGACACCAGCAGCGTGCTCCACGGAACGGTGATCGCGGCGAGTCCGAGCAGCAGGCCGACGATCGGCGCGAACGCCACGACCATGATCGCGTCGTTGAGCGCGACCTGCGACAGCGTGAAATAGGGATCGCCGCGCGTGCGCTCGCTCCACACGAACACCATCGCCGTGCAGGGCGCGGCCGCGAGCAGGATCAGTCCGGCGACGTAGCTGTCCTGCTCGGCCGCCGGCAGCCATGGGGCGAAGACGTTGCGCACGAACACCCAGGCCAGCAGCGCCATCGTGAACGGCTTGACCAGCCAGTTGACGAACAGCGTGACGCCGATGCCGCGCCAGTGCGCCGCCACCTGGTGCAGCGCGCGGAAGTCGATGCGCATCAGCATCGGGATGATCATCAGCCAGATCAGCACGCCGACCGGCACGTTGACCTGCGCGACCTCCATGCGCGACAGCGCGCGAAACGGCGCCGGCCAGGCGTGGCCCGCCGCGACGCCGGCGACGATGCACAGCGCAACCCACAGCGACAGCCAGCGCTCGAAGAAGCCCATCGGCGCCGGAGCCGCCGTGGCGAGGGCGTTCACGCTCCAGTCCGGCCGATGTCGTCGAGCGTGCGCTTGAGCGAGAGCTTGTCCAGTTTGTCCAGCGGCAGGCTCGCCATCAGCTGGATCCGCGTGCGCAGCACGCGGCACGCGTCGGAGAACGCGCGCCGCCTGTCGTCGTCGCTGCCGTCGACGGCGGCCGGGTCCGCGATGCCCCAGTGTGCGGTCATCGGCTGGCCCGGCCAGACCGGGCACGCTTCGCCGGCCGCGTTGTCGCAGACGGTGATCACGAAATCGAGCGCGGGCGCATCGGGACGCGCGAACGCGTCCCATCCCTTGCTCGACAGCCCGTCGGTCGGCAACCGATGCGAGCGCAGGAGGTCGAGCGCCAGCGCGTTGACGGTTCCCGTCGGTCGCGAGCCAGCGGAGAAGGCGCGGAACCGGCCCGCGCCGATCGCGTTCATCAGCGACTCGGCCATGATGCTGCGCGCCGAGTTGCCGGTGCACAGGAACAGCACGTTGTACACGCGGTCGGTCATGTTGCGCGCGGCGCCGTCAGCTGCAGCAGGCGCTCCGCGCCTTCGCTTGCGCGCCGGTCTCGGGCGCGCAGCACGCGGTCTTCTCCGCCCCGCACGCCGACGCGGGCTCGACGTCGCCGTCGTAGAGCGGCACCGTGCCGAGCGAGTGGAACGCTTCCCACGCGATTCCCTGCGGGTCGCGCACCCAGTGCTTGTCCGAACGCGCGTAGCAGCACGCGACGTTGGTCTCGTCGGTGACCCCGGTGGCGTCCGCCGCCGTGAAGCGCGTGTGGATGCCTTCGAGCTCGTCGGCGGACTCGGCCTGCAGGCCCAGATGGTTGAGGCCGGTGCGCGCGCCGCGCTGCGAGATCGCGAAGTTGACGCGCGGGTCGTCGATCATCCACTTCGCGTAGTCGGGCTTCTCGACGGTCGGCGCCATGCCGAACAGGTTGCTGTAGAAGCGGACGCTGGCCGCGAGATCGGCCACGCCCAGGTGCACGTGGAAACGCTTCATCGGTGGCTCCTTGCTTTCGGAGGGGAAGGGGCGCATTCGGCGGGCGCGCAGGCCGGCAAGCACGCGGCGCCGCCGCTGGCGCGGCAGCAGTTCTCGGTCAGGTAGCCGACCAGGCCGTTCATGGCGGCGATGTCCGGGCGGTACCAGATGAATCGCCCGTCGCGCCGGTCCTCGATCAGCCCGGCGTTGGCGAGTTCCTTCAGGTGGAACGAAAGCGTGGCCGGCGCGAGCTTCAGCCGCAGCGCGATCGCGCCCGGCGTCAGGCCGTCGCGCGCGTGCTCGACCAAGAGCCGGAAGATCGCGAGGCGCGTCTCCTGCGCCAGCGCGCCGAGCGCGCTCACGACGCGCGAGGCGTCCGTGGCGGCGGTCGTGGCGGGCCTGGCCTCTGATTTCATATTTCCAATATTATGGAAGCAATGGCCGAATGTCAAGCGGCGGCCAAAACGGAACGAGCCGGGAGGGGCGGTTTTTCACGGCGCCGGTGCGCGGGCCAGCTCGGACTTGCGGACGTACGTGGGCTCGCTGAACAGCGACGCCACGTCGACTTTCGCGACGTCCGGGTCGTCCGGCACCAAATACAGGATCGGCGTGATCAGTTCCTCGAAGATGCCGCGCAGGCTGCGCGCGCCGGTCTTGTACTCGATCGCCAGCTCGGCGATCTGCTCGAACACGCGCGGCTCGACGGTCAGCTCCACGCCCTCGTCGGCGAAGATGTCGCGGAACTGGTTGTACAGCGAGTTCTTGGGCTCGGTCATGATCCGCACCATCATGTCGCGGTTCAGGTCGTGGAACCGCGCAATGATCGGCAGCCGGCCGGTGAACTCGGGGATCAGGCCGAACGTGAACAGGTCGGTCGGCTTCACCCGCGTGTTGAGGCGGTCGAGGATGCGCTGGTTGTCGCCCTTCGACGTTGCGATGAAGCCGTAGCCGTGCGTCTGCGACGCGATGATCTCGTCCAGGCCCACGAACGCGCCGCCGCAGATGAAAAGGATGTTCGTGGTGTCGATGTACGCGCCGCCGCGGAGCTTGACCTGCGCGCCTTCCATGATCTTGAGCAGCGCGTGCTGGACGGACTCGCCCGAGCTGCCGCCGCGCTCGGTGCCCTCGGGCGCCTTCAGCTTGTCGATCTCGTCGATGAACACGATGCCGTTGCTGGCGCGCGCGACGTCGCCGCCGGCCTTGTCGGCCAGCCGCTCGAGCACCGCCTCGATCTCCTCGTTGACGTAGCGCGTGTGCGCGAGCGAAGTCGCCTCGGCGGTGACGAACGGCACGTCGAGGAACTGCGACAGCGTCTCGCAGGTCAGCGTCTTGCCGGTCCCCGACGACCCGATCAGCAGCACGTTGCTCTTGGCCACCCGCGTGCCGGTCTGCCGCGCCCGCGCGATCTTGCGGAAGTGCGCGTAGACGGCGACGGCCAGGATCATCTTGGCGTCCTGCTGGCCGATCACGTACTGGTCGAGGTAGCGGACGATGAGGTTGGGTTTGAGGACCATGGCGCGACGGTAGCAGGTGCGCTAGCCCGGGCGCAACCGTCGCGCGCGCCGCCAGCGCCAGAGCCTCCGGACGACGAAGGGGATGCCGACGATCGTCAGCGCGCCCCACACGATCTCCGCCAGGTCGGACGGCCGCCACGTGCGCGGCAGCAGGTCGGCGTCGTGCAAGGAGGCGGGAAACGGCCGCGGCGGCACCGGAACGATCTGCGCGAGCGCCGGGTCGTTGGGCACCCGCGATTTGTACTCCCACGTCGTGACCGCCGGCGCGTCGCCGAACACGCGGCTCGACGGGAATTGCGGAAAGCGCACGAACGCCAGCGCGTCCACGTCTTCGGCGAGCATGCGCGCAAGCGCGCCCTGCGCCGGGTCGCCGCCGCCGCGGGCGAGCGCGAGCAGGCTGCCGAACGCCTCCTCCAGAGAGGCCGCCGGCATCAGCTGCGTCTGGTCGCTGCGCAGGTAGTCGAATGCGAGCTTCGCCTTGCCGATCGAGCGGTCCCTGATCGCGACGAACGGGAAGCCGAGCCACGCGAGCGCGCGGCTCGACGCGCCGCGCGCCGGTATCGACCAGCCGAGCGCGCGCAGCGTGTCGATGCTGATGCTCGCGCAGTTCTGGTTCGGGTGGTAATACTCGATCTGGTGCCGGTAGAACTGGTTGTAGACGCGGTTCAGCGCCGACTGCACCAGCGTGCACGCCCGCTCGTCGCGCAGCACGGCGACCACCATGTACGACGGCCGGTACCACCCCTGGCCGCTGTTGAGGTCGCCCAGGTAGTTGTCGAGCGGCACCGGCGCGGCGATGATGCCTTTCTCGCTTTCGAAGTCGAGCGAGTAGTAGTTGTTGACGAGCCAGTCGCCGATGCGGCCGTCGCCGGCCACGCGCCCGGTCACCACGGCGAAGTGGCCGCCGTGCGCCTCGTCGTCGTCGCCCTGCGCGCCGTTGACCATGAAGGCCAGCACGGGCCTGCCGGCCCATCGCGTGACTGCCGGGTCGCGCCGCCACAGCGTGGACGTCGCGTACGGACTCTGCGCGCCGCCGCGCGGCGCCTCGCGCATCAGCGTGCGCAGGCTCGTCGCGGCGGACGACGGGTCCGGCAGCGCGCGGTCCGCCGGCGCGGTGCCGCCGAACCGGAAGTCGTCGGGCCACAGCGAGCGCGCGACCCACGCCGCTGCGTCGAGCGTGCCGCGCGACGTCACGTCGCGCTGCGCGAACCACGCTGCCGACGACGCGTCGAAGTAAGAGCGATTGAGCGGGATCTTCGCCACCGTGCGGAACCCGAATTCGCCGCCCGTCGTCGCCAGCGCGCTGCCGTCTTGCACGAGCCTCGCGCCGCGCACGACCTGCGGCGCCGCCACCCACACGAGAGGCGGGTAGTCGATCGGCGCGCCGGCCGGGCGCGCGACCGCCCATCGGCGTACGTCCTCGAACGCGTGGACGCCGGTGCCGAACGACGCGACCGGCCGTCCGGGTGCGGGCACCGCGATCGTTTCGTCGCGGAAGTACCAGAGCGCCTGGCGGATCGTCGGGCAGTCGGTGCAGAGGCCGGTCGCCAGCCGGAAGTCGGCCGCCGCATACAGCCCGAACTCGCCGGCCGCCGTTGCGGACAACGGAACTTGCGCGCCCGCGGTCACGGCTGGCAGACGCGGCAGCGAAACAGCCCGCGACCGCCGGCGTCCGCGCGCACGATCGGCGTCCCGCACGTGTAGCACGGCGCGCCGGCGCGGCCGTACACGAGGAAGCGATAGTCGTCGAACGGCACGCCGTCGCGGCGCGCCTGCCGCGCGCGGTCGAGGTCGTTGGTGACGCCGCCGGTGCGGTAGCTCTGCCGCGCGAGCCGCGCCATCGCCTGCGCGAGCCGCGCGCGCCCTTGCGGATCGAGGTCGCGCGGCCGCGCCGCCGGCGGCAGTCGCGCCGCGAACAGGATCTCGCTGCGCAGGTAGTTGCCCAGCCCGGCGACGAACCGCTGGTCGAGCAGCAGGCTCGCGAGCGCGGCGCGCGCGAACCGCGGATCGGCGAGGCGGTCGCGCAGCATTGCCGCGGTCGTGCCGCGATCGAGGATGTCCGGACCCAGCTTGCACAGGAACGGGTGCCGCGCGAGCGCGACCGCGTCGAGCAGGTCGATGTCGGTCGCGCTGTACAGCGTCGCGACGTGCGTGGCGGTCGCCAGCACCACGCGCACCTGCCGCGGATCGCCGGCGACGGCCGTGCGCCGCGTGACCCGCCACTGTCCGTACAGCTGGTTGTGGCTGTAGTGGGTGAGGCCGCGGTCGTATTCGATCAGCAGCGCCTTGCCGCGCGGATACACACGCACGACGCGGGCGTCGGCCAGCGCGCGGGACTTGCGCGCAAGCCGCGGCACGCGATAATCGACTCGCACCAGCGGCCGTCCGACCAGCACGCGCGCAAGCGCGTCGGCCGCGCGCCGGATCTCCGGGCCCTCGGGCATGCGCGCGCCGCTACTTGTACCGGTTGAGCGCGGCCTGGCACATCGCGCCGTCGAAGTCGCGCGTGCACGCGTCCTTCATCGCGCCGCACATCGCGCCCCCCATGCCCTGCAGCATCGACGTCAGCGCGTCGCCCATGCTCCTGGCGATCGCCGCGGCGGGATCCTCGGTCTTCGGCACCTGCGATTTCGCGTCGGCGGCCGCCTTGTCGGTGCCGCCGCCGAACTCCTTCATGCACGCCTTGTACGCCGCCTCGATGCGGCCGCCCTGCGAGAAGTGCCGCTCCCACACGAGGTAGCCGACGACGGCGACGATGACGACGATCAGCACGGCCTTCAGCACGGCGTCCCTTTCAGCGCACGGCGACACGCGGTGCGCCGGCCGTCGCCGCGCCGATCTCGGCGGCCGTGAAGCCTTCGGCGCGGAACACCGCCAGCACGTCGGCGACGGCATCCGGCGCGCATGCCACCAGCAGGCCGCCCGACGTCTGCGGATCGGTCAGCAGCGCGCGTTCGGCGTCGCCGATCGCCGGCGCGAGATCGACGTCGTGCCCGTAGCCCGCCCAGTTGCGACCGGACGCCCCGGTGACGCAGCCGTCCCGCGCGAGGGCCAGCGCATCCGGCAGCAGCGGCACGCGCGCGAAGTCGAGCGTGGCGCCGACCTGCGAGCCGCGGCAGATCTCGAGCAGGTGGCCCGCGAGGCCGAAGCCGGTGACGTCGGTCAGCGCGTGCACCGACGGCATGCGCGCGAACGCAATGCCCGGCGTGTTGAGCTTCGTCGCGCTGGCGAGCATCGCCGCGTAGCCTTCGCTCGACAGCCGGTCCTTCTTGAGCGCCGCGCTGTAGACGCCCACGCCGAGCGGCTTGCCGAGCACGAGCCGGTCGCCCGCGCGCGCACCGGCATTGCGCTTCACGTTCGCGGGGTCGACGATCCCGATCGCGACCAGGCCGTAGATCGGTTCGACGGAATCGATCGTGTGGCCGCCGGCGATCGCGATGCCGGCCCGGGCGCAGACGTCCTCGCCGCCTTCGAGGATGCGGCGGATCGTCGCGACCGGCAGGCGGTCGACCGGCATCGCGACCAGCGCCAGCGCGAACAGCGGCGTGCCCCCCATCGCGTAGACGTCGGAGATCGCGTTGGTCGCGGCGATGGCGCCGAAGTCGTAGGGGTCGTCGACGATCGGCATGAAGAAGTCGGTCGTCGCGACGATCGCCTGCGTGTCGTTCAGCCGGTAGACGGCCGCGTCGTCGGCGGTCTCGGTGCCGACCAGGAGCTGCGGGGGGAGCAGCGACGGGCCGGCCTTGCCGAGGATCTGCTGCAGCACGGCCGGCGCGATCTTGCAGCCGCAGCCTCCGCCGTGGGAGAACGACGTCAGGCGCAGCGGCAGGGGGTCGGGGGCATTCATCGCGGTTCTCGTCGGGCTCGGGCCGTCGGCGCGGCGTGAGCCGACATTCTAAGCCGGCGCCCCGCGGCGCCTGCGGCGGCCGAAAGATCGGGCGTTTCCTGACCAATATCAAACCCTGCACCGGACAGCGGCGCGTGCACTCGGTAGCATCGCTTGGCATGTGGGTCGGGCGCTGCGTGAAGCCCGCGCATCCACGAGGTGGCAGCCAATGCAAACATCCGAAATCGTCGCCCGCGAGGACTTCTCGCCGGTCACCTACATGCTCGAGGTCCGCCATCCGCTGATGGCCAGGGCGGCGAAGCCCGGGCAGTTCGTCATCGTCATGGCCACGTCGCACGGCGAGCGCATCCCGCTGACGATCGCCGACTTCGACCGCGAGCGCGGCACGATCACGCTCGTGATCCAGGCGGTCGGCAAGACGACGCGCGAGATGCAGAAGGACGCGCACGTCGGCACGCACCTGTTCGCGATGGTCGGGCCGATGGGCGTGCCGAGCCCGATCGGTCACGCGAAGAAGGTGCTGTGCGTCGGCGGCGGCCTCGGCGTGGCGCCCACGTTCCCGCAGGCGCGCGCGTTCCAGGAATCCGGCGCCTACGTGATCGGCGTCATCGGCTTCCGCACGCGCGACCTCGTGTTCTGGGAGGAGAAGTTCCGCTCCGTCTGCGACGAGGTGATCGTCTGCACCGACGACGGCTCGGTCGGCGTCAAGGGCACGGTGGCCGAGGGCATCCGGCTGGCGATCGAGCGCCACCCCGACATCGACGAATGCGTGGCGATCGGGCCGCCGATCATGATGAAGGGCAGCGCGGAGGCCACGCGCCCGCACGGCATCAGGACGATGGTAAGCCTGAACCCGCTGATGGTCGACGGCACCGGCATGTGCGGCGGCTGCCGCGTGAAGATCGGCGACGAGATCAAGTTCGCGTGCGTCGACGGCCCGGACTTCGACGGGCACAAGGTGGACTTCGACGACCTGATGGCGCGCCTGAAGCGCTTCACCGCCGAGGAGCGCACGGCGCTCGAGCACTGGAACGACACGTGCAGGCTGATGAAGCAGGCGGACGAGCTCTCGTCCGCGTCGCCGAGCGATCCCGAGATCTATTAGCGATGGCCGCCAAGAAAAGGACCATCCGCACGATCCCGCAGGAGCGCACGCCTGTCGAGGAGCAGGACCCGAAGGAGCGTGCGCGCAACTTCACCGAGGTCTCGTGCGGCTACCGGGTCGAGGACGCGCTGCGCGAGGCCGACCGCTGCCTGCAGTGCGCGGACGAGCCGTGCGTGCGCGGCTGCCCGGTCGGCATCGACATCCCGGCGTTCATCGCGAAGATCGTCGACAAGCACTACCACGGCGCGTACGACATCATCACCGACACCAATCTGCTGCCGTCGATCTGCGGCCGCGTGTGTCCGCAGGAGAACCAGTGCGAAGGCGTCTGCACGGTCGGCGAGACGCTGGAGCCGGTGGCGATCGGGCGCCTCGAGCGCTTCGTCGGCGACATGGCGATCAAGGAAGGCTGGGCGAACATCCCGTACATCGAGCCGTCCGGCCACAAGGTCGGCATCGTCGGCGCGGGACCGGCCGGCATGGCGTGCGCGGCGGACATGGCCAAGGCCGGCTGCGACGTCACCGTCTACGAGGCGTTCCACCAGCCCGGCGGCGTGCTCAAGTACGGCATCCCGGACTTCCGGCTGCCCAACGAGGTGATCGACGCCGAGATCGAGAAGCTCACGCGGCTGGGCATCAAGTTCGAGTGCAACACGCTGGTCGGACGGTTGTTCACGATCGAGCAGATGGTGACCGAGATGGGCTACCACGCCGTGTTCATCGCCACCGGCGCCGGCTACCCGAGCTTCATGGGCATCCCCGGCGAGTCGCTGAACGGCGTGCTTTCGGCCAACGAGCTGCTGACGCGCTGCAACCTGATGCGCGCCCGCGACTATCCGAACTTCGACACGCCACTCAAGCCGGGCAAGCACGTCGCGGTGATCGGCGCCGGCAATACGGCGATGGACGCGCTGCGCGTGTCGCTGCGCCTGGGCGCCGAGTCCGTGCACTGCGTGTACCGGCGTTCGCGCAAGGAAGCGCCCGCGCGCGTCGAGGAAGTCCACCACGCCGAGGAAGAGGGCGTCGACTTCAACTGGCTGTCGAGCCCCGTGGAGATTCTCGGCGACGAGAACAAATCGGTGCGCGCGCTGCGCTGCGTGCGCATGGAGTTGGGCGAGCCCGACGCCTCCGGCCGGCGGCGACCGGTCGTGATCCCCGGCAGCGAGTTCGAGCTTCCGACCGACATGGTCGTGTACGCGATCGGCACCAACGCCAATCCGATCCTGGGACAGACGGCGAAGCTGGCACTGGACAAGCGCGGCTACATTGCCACCGACGAGAACCTCGCGACGTCGATCGCCGGTGTCTATGCGGGCGGCGACATCGTCACCGGCGCCGCGACGGTGATCGAAGCGATGGGCGCCGGCCGCCGCGCCGCGCGCGGCATGAAGGCCTACCTCGGCCTGCGCGACTCCGACGCGACCTGCGAGGCGGGCGCGGCCGGCACACGGTTCGGCATTGCGGCCGACGAGCATTGCTTTGCGCGCCTGCGCATCGCCTGACAGGACCCCACGATGACCGAATCCGAACTGCTCGATCGCCCGGCGCCGCCGGGTGCCGCCAGCCCCAAGCCGGCAAAGATCCTGACCGAGCACATCGTCGAGGTGATCAGCGACTCCGGCGAGGGCGCGCAGCGCTGCGGCCAGTCGCTCGCCGCCATCGCCGCCCGCAGCGGCAACGGCATCTGGACGGTGGAGATCATCCCGGCCGAGATCCAGCCGCCGGCGCGCAGCGTCGCCGGCGCGAGCGGCATCCGGATCCGGATCGGCAAGGATCGCGTGACCAACGGCGGCGACGAGACGGACCTCGCCGTCGCCTTCAACGAGCAGGTGCTGCTGGGCCGCGTGCGCGCCGGCGAGCTGAAGTGCGGCTCGACCATCCTGCTCGAGAGCACGTGGCGCGAGCACAAGGACCCAGCGATCGTCGAGTCGTACGTGGCCACGGTCAAGTCGCTGCAGGAGGCGGGCTACCGGCTCTACGAGATCCCGCTCGAGCGCGAGTGCCGCGCACTGATGACGGACGCGCGCCGCGGCAAGAACATGTTCGTGCTCGGCATGCTGTGCAGCATCTACAGCTTCGACCTGCAGCTCGCGCGCGACCAGGTCGCGCGCATCTTCGGCAAGAAGGACGCGAAGGTCATCGCGACCAACGTGCGGCTGCTCGAGGCAGGCTTCGCGTGGGGCGAGGCGAACCTCGACTTCAAGTACGCGATCCCGGCGCAGCGATCGGCGGTCCCGCAGGTCGTCGTCAACGGCAACACGGCGATCGCGCTGGGCGTGCTGGCGTCCGGCATGGACATCTGCGCGATGTACCCGATCACGCCGGCGACGTCGGCGTCGCACTACCTGTCCGACGTGTTCGAGCGGGTCGGCGGCCTCGTCCACCAGGCCGAGGACGAGATCGCCGCGTGCGCGTTCGCGATCGGCGCGTCGTACGCCGGCCGCTGCGCGGTGACGATCACGTCGGGACCCGGCTATTCGCTGAAGCAGGAGGGCATCGGGCTCGCCGTGATGGCCGAGATCCCGCTGGTGGTCGTCAACGTCCAGCGCGGCGGCCCGTCGACCGGGCAACCGACGAAAGTCGAGCAGGGCGACCTGCTGACGGCCGTCTTCGGCAGCCACGGCGACGCGCCGAAGGTCGTCATCGCCGTCGACGGCATCGAGGACTGCTTCTATTCGATGATCACGGCGCGCAAGATCGCCGAGACGTTCAACATGGTGGTCGTCGTGCTGTCCGATGCGAGCCTCGCCACCGCGCAGCAGCCGTTCCCGCGGCCCGAGTTCTCCGACGACTGGCTGGCGCCGCCGCTCGACCAGACGCCGGTGCCCGAAGGCGCCAAGCCGTACGACTGGGACCCGGTCACCGGAATCGCAAGGCGGTTCATTCCTGGGCAGCCGGGCGGCATGCACACGCTGACCGGACTCGCGCACGACACGCTGAGCAAGGTCGCGTACGACCCGACGATCAACGAGCAGGGCTTGCGGATGCGCAGCCTGAAGCTCGCCACGCTGCAGAAGACGCTGAAGACGCCGCCCGTGCACGGCGGCGAGGACGGCGACCTGCTGGTCGTCGGCTGGGGCAGCAACCGCGGCGTCATCGAGGAGGCGGTCGACCGCGCGCGCGCGATGGGCCTGTCCGTGTCGTCGCTGCACCTGCGCTTCATCCAGCCGATGCCGTCGGGCATCGGCGAGATCATGAAGCGCTTCGGCAAGGTGATGACGGTCGAGGGCAACTGGTCGGATCGCCTCGGGGACGAAATGATCGACGCCGAGAACCGCCGCTATTCGGCGCTGGCGATGATGCTGCGCGCACGCTACCTGGTCGACGTCGACTGCTGGAGCGAGGCGCGCGGCCAACCCATCAAGCCGGGCGACGTCGTGAAGGCGATGCAGGCGAAGCTGAACGAAGGACGCTGACCGTGGCCATTCCCATCACCCAATGCATCATCAAGCTGCACGAGGAGCATCACAGCCTCGAGGACTACCAGGGCGGCGTGCCGCGCTGGTGCTCCGGTTGCGGCGACAACGCGATCCTCGCCGCCGTGCAGCGGCTTTGCCGCGACGAGGACTTGGCGCCCGAGCGCACGGTGTTCGTGTCCGGCATCGGATGCTCGAGCCGGTTTCCCCACTACATGAAGACGTACGGCTTCCACGGCATCCACGGCCGCGCGTTCCCGATCGCCGAAGGCGTGCGGATGGCGCGGCCCGACCTCGCGGTGTTCGTCAACACCGGCGACGGCGACTGCTGCAGCATCGGCGCCGCGCACTGGATCCACGCGATCCGCTACAACATGAACCTGACGGTGATCCTGCACGACAACCACGTGTACGGACTGACCAAGAAGCAGGCGTCGCCGACGTCGCCGATCGGCATGAAGAGCAACACGACGCCGCGCGGGTCCGTGCTGGAAGCGCTCAACCCGCTGACGGTGACGCTGGGCGTGCAGAACGTCTCGTTCGTCGCGCAGGGCGTGGACTGGATCCCGGAGCTCTTGTACGACATCATCGCCAAGGCGTACCGGCACCGCGGATTCTCGTTCGTCCGCATCATCCAGCGCTGTCCCGAGTTCCTGCCGAAGATGTTCGAGCCGTGGCTGCACGATCCGGGCAAGACGCTTCTGCTCACGCATGCGAACGGCCTGACGCCGTCGGCGGAAACGAGCCGCATCTACCGCAACCAGCGCGAGCACGATCCGCTCGACATCAACCAGGCGCGCGAGATCGCGTCGGCCGAGGACCCGATTCCGGTCGGCATCCTGTACTGCAATCCCGAGGTCCCGTGCTACGAGGACCTGCGCGGCGCAGGGCAGCCGCGAACCGCCGAAAGGACCCGGGCAGGACTCGAGGCCGAGCTCGACAAGGTCACGATCTGGCCGGACGAGGTGCTGACCGCGTGAACGCGAACGTGCAGCAGCAGAAGATTTTCCATCTGACCGGCGCCCGGTCGGGCGAGGACCTGTCGTGGCCGGCCGGCGCGGGACTGCGTCCCGCGCTGCTCGCCGGGTATCGCGATCTCGCGCGGCTGCGCTACGACTTCCCGCTGGTGCTGCCGGAGCCGGAAGCCGGCGCCGACTACGTCCATTCGCTGTCGCGCGTGGTCGACGCGCTGGTCGCCGAGCGCGCGCCGCGCGGACCGGACGGCGAGCGGCTGCGCGCGCATGTGCGGCGCGTCGAGCGCGAACTGCGCACGATGCTCGCCCGCGGAGCGGCCGGCACGCTGTCGGACCTGTGGGCGGTTGCCGCGAAGCGCATCGGCGCGCAGGCGGAACCGACGGCCGTGCAGGTGCTGCTGCAGGAAGCCGCTTCGCTCGCCGTCGACGGCGAACTCGTCGATTGCAACGCGGCGCTGCCTGCGCGCTTCCTGCGGCAGGCGTGGCGCAGCGTGCAGGCGCGCAAGCACCGCGAATTCCGCGTGCTCGTCGACGGGCTGATCCGCAAGCTGTCGGACATCCTGCGCGCGGCGTTCGTGCACTCGGCGGCGGGCCGGCAGCCGAAGGCGCTGGCCGCCTCGGTCGGACCTGCGTACGCCGACGCCTTCGACTTCGACGTGATGTCGAAGCTCGTGGCGCGCGGCGCGCCGAAGGACGACCTGCCGCCGGCGCGCCGCCGCCGCATCGAGTGGGCGCTGGACGTGCTGCGCCGGCAGCGCTTCTACACCGACGCGCCGGCCGAGTCCGACGCCGACCGCTACGAATTCGCGTTCGACAACTGCGCGGCCGCCGCGGCCGCGTATCGGGCGCGCCTGCCGCGCCTGGCCGCGGTCGTCAAGGCGATTTCGATCGCCGAGCTCGAGGCGACCGGCGCCTACGTCGACGCCGACCATGACTCGTTCTACGCGGGCTTCGATGAGCACGCGCTGACCGCCGACGACCTGGCGCTGTTTCCCGAGTACCTGGTGCTGATTCCGGCGAACCGCAACGACGCGCCGGAGAACGCCGGCCTCCTCGAAATGCTGTCGTCCGGCTTGCCGGTCAAGGTGCTCGTCGAGCAGACCGAGCTGCTGGAAGAGGCGTCGATCGGCACCGGGCACTTCGCGTTCGGCGTGCGCAGCGCGCGGCTGGCGACGGCCGCCATGGGATTGGGCGGCATGTTCGTGCTGCAGGCCACCGCCGCCGACCTGTACGCGATGCGTGCGCGCGTGACGCGCGGCCTCGAGTGCCGCGGACCCGCGCTGTTCAGCGTCTTCTCGGGGTCGCCCGCCGCCGCCGGCGACCTGCCGCCGTACCTGACCGCGGCCGCGGCGCGCGAGTCGCGAGCGTTTCCCGCGTTCACGTACGACGCCACCGGCGGCGACAGCTGGGCGACGCGCTTTTCGCTCGAGCACAACCGCAACGCCGATGCCGACTGGCCGTCCGATCCGCTCGAGTACGCGGACGAGACGCTGCAGCGCGTCGTCGCGCCGGTTGCGTTCACCTACGCCGACTTCGTGCTGTGCGACCGCCGCTACGCCGCGCACTTCGCGGTCGTGCCGCGCGCGCAATGGCACGACGGCATGATCGCCGCAGCCGACTGGCTGCAGCTGCCCGAACGCACGGCCGCCGAACGCGTGCCCTTCCTGTGGGCGGTCGACGCCGACGACCGGCTGCACCGCGTCATCGTCGATGCGCGGCTCATGCAGGCGGCGCGCCGCTGCCTGCTGCTCTGGCACCGATTGCAGGAGCACGCCGGCATCCACGACTCGCACGCCGAGCGCCTGCTGGCGCGCGAGCGGGCCGCGTGGGAAGCGGAGCACAGCCAGGCCGGCGAGGCCGCGGCCGCCGCGCCGGCCGGCCAAGCGCCTGCCGCGGCGCCGGTTGCCGCCGCGCCGGTCGCCGCCGAAGCCGCGGCGGAGAAGCCGCCGTCCGACGAAGCCTGGATCGAGACCGCGCGCTGCCCCAGCTGCAACGAGTGCCAGAACATCAACGACAAGATGTTCGCGTACAACGAGAACAAGCAGGCCTACATCAAGGACATCAACGCGGGCACCTATCGGCAGCTGGTCGAGGCCGCCGAGGCCTGCCAGGTCGCGATCATCCATCCCGGCAAGCCGCGCAATCCCAAGGAGCCCGGACTGGAGGAGTTGATCGCCCGCGCGCAGCCGTTCCAGTAGGCGTCGTTGCTGCATCGCAGCATCCTCCTGTCGCCTGTCTCCAAAAAACCGTAATCGCGTCGGGGTTTAACGCAATTCCGACGCGCGGCTTTCCTCGTGCGGTGCGCTGGCGTAGCATCGCGGCAGCATCGCCGGGGCATGCGCGCGAAATCGCGCGACGAATGCGCGCACCGCGGCGTCTCGTGGAGGAGATTGTTTGAAGCCGACGGATATCGCGCAACCCGACTATTTCCACAAGGTCGTCGATTGTCAGTGGGCGTGCCCGGCCCACACGCCCGTTCCCGAATACATCCGCTTGATCGCCGCCGGCCGCTACGACGACGCGTATCTCGTCAACTGGAAGTCGAACGTCTTCCCCGGCATCCTCGGCCGCACGTGCGACCGTCCGTGCGAGCCGGCGTGTCGCCGCGGCCGCATCGAGGAGGGCGGCGACATGAAGGCGAAGCCCGAGCCGGTCGCGATCTGCCGGCTGAAGCGCGTCGCCGCCGATTTCAAGACCGACATCCGCCCGCGGCTGCCGAAGCGCGCGCTCAACAAGAACGGCAAGCGCATCGCACTCGTCGGCGCGGGGCCGGCCTCGCTCACGGTGGCGCGCGACCTGGCGCCGCTCGGCTACGAGCTCGTCGTGTTCGACGGCGACGCGCGCGCGGGCGGGATGATCCGCACGCAGATTCCGAAATTCCGGCTGCCGGAGTCGGTGATCGACGAGGAGGTCGGCTACGTCATCGACCTGGGCGTCGAGTTTCGCGGCGGCCAGCGCATCGACAGCATGGCCGCGCTGCTGGCCGGAAAGTGGGACGCGGTGTTCGTCGGCAGCGGCGCGCCGCGCGGCCGCGACATCGACGTTCCCGGTCGCGCCGAAGCGGCGAGGAACATCCACATCGGCATCGACTGGCTCGCCAGCGTGTCGTTCGGCCACACGACGCGCATCGGCCGGCGCGTGGTCGTGCTGGGCGGCGGCAACACGGCGATGGACTGCTGCCGCAGCGCGCGACGATTGGGCGGCGAGGAGGTGCACGTGGTCGTGCGCTCCGGCTACGACGAGATGAAGGCGTCGCCGTGGGAGAAGGAGGACGCGGCGCACGAAGGCATCCCGATCCACAATTTCCTCGTGCCGAAGGAGATCACGCACGAGGCCGGCAAGCTGACCGGCGTGCTGTTCACGAAGGTCGAGCCGAAGTACGACGAGCGCGGCCGGCGCCAGCTCGTTCCCACCGGCGAGCCCGACGTGCACTTCCCGTGCGACGACGTGCTGGTCGCGATCGGGCAGGAGAACGCGTTCCCGTGGATCGAGCGCGACCTCGGCATCGCGTTCGACGACCACGGCATGCCGGTCGTCGACAAGGCAACGATGGCGGCGACGCGCGAAGGCGTGTTCTTCGGCGGCGACGCGGCATTCGGCCCGAAGAACATCATCTGGGCCGTGGCGCACGGCCACGACGCCGCGATCTCGATCGACCTCCACTGCCGCGGACTGGACGTGGCGAAGCGGCCGCCGCCGCACACGAACCTGATGTCGCAGAAGATGGGCATCCACGAGTGGAGCTACGACAACGCGATCACGTCCGACCACCGCTTCCGCGTGCCGCTGAAGGACACGCTGGTCGCGCTGAAGAACATCAAGATCGAGGTCGAGCTTGGCTACGACCGCAAGGTCGCGTTCGCCGAGGCGCAGCGCTGCCTGAACTGCGACGTGCAGACGGTGTTCTCGGCGAAGCTGTGCATCGAGTGCGACGCCTGCGTCGACATCTGCCCGATGGACTGCATCACGTTCACGGCCAACGGCGACGAGGCGGACCTGCGCACGCGGCTGAAGGCGCCGGCGACCAACCTGGCGCAGGACCTGTACGTTTCGGCGCCGCTGGCCACCGCCCGCATCATGGTCAAGGACGAGGACGTGTGCCTGCACTGCGGCCTGTGCGCCGAGCGCTGCCCGACCGGCGCGTGGGACATGCAGAAGTTCCTGCTCGAATCGGCGCAGGCGGACGACCGCTGCCACGCGCACCACGCGCCGGCGCCTGCGCTCGCGGCGGACTGACGGCCATGGAAGCGAAGGTCAACGACTTCGTCGTCAAGTTCGCCAACGTCAACGGCTCCGGCTCGGCGTCGGCCAACGGGCTGTTCGCGCGCGCGATCCTGCGGATGGGCGTGCCGGTCGCCGCGCGCAACATCTTCCCGTCGAACATCCAGGGCCTCCCCACGTGGTACGAAGTGCGCGTGGTCGCCGACGGCTGGCGCGGCCGGCGCGGCGGCGTCGACCTGATGGTCGCGATGAACCCGCAGACGTGGGAGAAGGACGTAGCCGAGCTCGACCCGGGCGGCTTCCTGTTCTACGACTCGACCAAGCCGCTGCCGCCGTCGCGCTTCCGCGACGACATCACGACGCTCGGCATTCCGCTGACGGCGATCTGCAACGCCGAGTACACGGACGCGCGCCAGCGGCAGCTGTTCAAGAACATCATCTACCTGGGGGCGCTGTCGGCGCTGCTCGACATCGAGCCCTCGGTGATCGACACGCTGTTCGGCGAGCAGTACAAGGGCAAGGAGGCGCTGCTCGAATCGAACCGCAAGGCGTTCGGCATGGGCCGCGACTACGCGCTCGCGCATTTCGCCTGCCCGCTGCCGATCCGCGTCGCGCCCAGCAGCGCGGTCGGCGAGCGCATCTTCATCGACGGCAACAGCGCCGCGGCGCTCGGCAGCCTCTACGGCGGCGCGACGGTGGCCGCGTGGTATCCGATCACGCCCTCGTCGTCGCTCGCCGAGGCGTTCCAGAAGTACTGCCGCAAGTACCGGACCGATCCGGCGACGAAGAAGAGGCGCTACGCGATCCTGCAGGCGGAGGACGAGCTGGCGTCGATCGGCATGGTGATCGGCGCCGCGTGGAACGGCGCGCGCGCGTTCACGGCGACGTCGGGGCCCGGCGTGTCGCTGATGCAGGAGTTCCTGGGCCTTGCGTACTTCGCCGAGATCCCGGTCGTGCTGTTCGACGTGCAGCGCGGCAGCCCGTCGACCGGCATGCCGACGCGCACGCAGCAGGCCGACCTGCTGTCCTGCGCGTATGCTTCGCACGGCGACACCAAGCACGTGCTGCTGCTGCCCGAGGACCCGACCGAGTCGTTCACGATGGCCGCGCAGGCGTTCGACCTCGCGGACCGGCTGCAGACGCCGATCTTCGTGATGCTCGACCTCGACATCGGCATGCAGGACTGGCTGACCGAGCCGTTCGCGTGGGACGACGCCAAGCGGATGGACCGCGGCAAGGTGGTGACCGCGGCGGACCTCGACGCGGGCCGCGACTTCGGCCGCTACCTGGACGTCGACGGCGACGGCATCCCGTACCGCACGTACCCGGGCACGCACGCGACGAAGGGCGGCTACTTCACGCGCGGCACGACCAAGGACCGCTATGCGCGCTACACGGAGGAGGGTGTGGCGTATGTCGACAACATGCAGCGGCTGCTGCGCAAGTTCGAGACCGCGAAGGCGCTGGTGCCGGCGCCGGCGATCCGCAAGGCGGCCAAGCCCACGCGCAGCGGCGTCGTTTGGTTCGGTTCCACCGGCGCGGCGATGGCCGAGTCGCTGGCCGCGCTCGAGCTCGACGGCATCTACCTGGACCAGATGCGCCTGCGCGGCTTCCCGTTCGCGGACGCGGTGGCCGACTTCATCGCCGCGCACGACCGCGTGTTCGTCGTCGAGCAGAACCGCGACGCGCAGATGAAGTCACTGCTGGTCAACGAATGCGGGATCGACCCGTCGCGGCTGGTGTCGATCCTCCACTACGACGGCACGCCGATCACCGCGCGCTTCATCACGCGCGAGATCGCCGAGAAGGCCCGCCTGTTCAACGTCACTCCATTGCGAAGGGTCGCCCCGTGACCTACCTGGCCAAGCCCAAGATCCACCATCCGTCGCTGCCGAGGAACGCGCTCGGCTACACGCGCCGCGACTACGAGGGCGCGATCTCCACGCTGTGCGCCGGCTGCGGGCACGACTCGATCTCGGCGGCGATCATCCAGGCGTTCTTCGAGCTGGACGTCCCGCCGCACCGCGTGGCCAAGCTGTCGGGCATCGGCTGCTCGTCGAAGACGCCGACGTACTTCCTCGGCAACTCGCACGGCTTCAACAGCGTGCACGGCCGGATGCCGTCGGTGCTGACCGGCGCGGCGCTCGCCAACCGCGACCTGATCTATCTCGGCGTCTCCGGCGACGGCGATTCGGCGTCGATCGGCCTCGGCCAGTTCGCGCACGTGATCCGCCGCGGCGTCAACATGGTCTACATCGTCGAGAACAACGGCGTGTACGGGCTCACCAAGGGCCAGTTCTCGGCCACCGCCGACAAGGGCAGCAAGAGCAAGCGCGGCGCGGTCAACAGCGACGAGCCGATCGACCTCGCGATGTTGGCGATGACGCTCGGCGCGACGTTCGTCGCGCGCGGCTTTTCCGGCGACAAGGAGCAGCTGGTGCCGCTGATCAAGGCGGCCGTCGCGCACCACGGCGCCGCCTTCATCGACATCGTGAGCCCGTGCGTCGCGT
Source organism: Burkholderiales bacterium (assembly GCA_046347755.1). Taxonomy (GTDB): domain Bacteria; phylum Pseudomonadota; class Gammaproteobacteria; order Burkholderiales; family Casimicrobiaceae; genus VBCG01. The sequence continues at coordinate 1,588,864 of JAXMFM010000003.1, forward strand.
TCAACAACCACCCGGGCTCCACCAAGAGCTACGACTACGTGCGCGAGCACAACGACGCCGTCAACTTCCTCGACTTCATCTCGGCGCGCGACGAGATCACGACGAGCTACAAGCCGGGCGAAGTGCGCAGCATCGTGCTGCACGACGGCGGCGCGATCCGGCTGCGCAAGGTCGACGACGCGTACGATCCGGGCAACCGCGTCGCCGCGATGGGGTTCCTCGAATCGCGACGCGAGGCGGGCGAGGTCGTCACCGGCCTCCTGTACCTGCACGCCGACGCCGCCGACATGCACGACGCGCTCGACACGGTGCCGGCGCCGCTCAACGCGCTGGACGACGCCGACCTCGTCCCGGGGAGCGCCGCACTGGCCGACCTCAATGCGTCGCTGCGCTAGCGGCGCCGCGTTCGCGCCGGGTCACATCTGCCGGAACAGGTGTGCGCAGGACTCGCTGACCGCCAGCGTCTCCTTCCGCTGCTTGAGCTTCACGCTCAGGTGACCGCGGAAATCGCGGGTCACGCCGGCGATCGCGTGGATGTTGACCAGCGTCGACCGGTGGATCTGCCAGAACACTTCCGGATCGACCGCCTCCGCCAGTTCCCTGATCGGGCGGCGGATCAGCGCCTCCCGGTCGGGCGTGATCACCATCGTGTACTTGTTGTCGGCGCGGAAGTAGCAGATCTGGTCGACGGTGATGATCGACGTCGTGTCGCCGAGCGACGCGGTGACCCAGCGCAGGTGCTTCCGGCCGCCGCGCGCCCTGGCCGCCAGGACGCCCAGCAGTTCGTCCAGGTTCGCGGGCAGTCCGCGCAGGCGTTCCTTGAGCCGCACGACGGTTTCCGCGAGGCGGCCGACGGTGAACGGCTTCATCACGTAATCGACGGCGCCGCGCTCGAAAGCCGCGACGGCGTACTTGTCGTAGGCGGTGACGAACACCACGTGGCACCTGCCGCTGGCGAGCCGCGCGACGTCGAGCCCGTTCATTCCGGGCATCTGGATGTCCAGGAACAGGATGTCCGGCGCGTGCGCGGTGAACGCGCGGGTCGCCTCGATCCCGTCGGCGGCTTCCGCGCGGATCACCAGTTCGGGCCAGAGATCGGCGAGGCGCGTGCGCAATTCGTCGCGCAGGACGGCTTCGTCTTCAGCGATGATCGCGGTCGGTGGGTTCATGCGGAAACTCCATCGTGAACTCTGTCACGCTCTCGCTCCGGCGGCAAACGTCCAGAGCCGCCTCGGCGCCGTACAACAGGCGCAGTCGTTCGCGCACGGCGGCCGTGGCCGGCTCGTCGCCGTCCGGCGAAGATGCCGTGCCGGATGCAGTGACCTTGATACGCACGCGGCCATCGGCCGCACCCGCGGAAATGTCGATGTCGTTGCCCGCCGACGGCGAATGCGCGCCGGACTCGAATGCGTGCTGGACCAGCGGAAGCAGGAGCATCGGCGGCATACGCGCCTCCGGATCCGCGGACCGGCTCGCGACCGCCTGCGGCGGGCGTTCTCCGCGGCGGACGAGCATGATGTCGCGCCACGTGCGGGCGAGCGTCAGTTCCACCGTCAACAGCGACGAAGGCTCGTCGAGCGCGGGCAGGGCGGCGCGCAGGTAGACGATCAGGTCGTCCAGCAGCCGCTGTCCGACCTGCGGGTCCGACGCGTAAAGCGCTTCGACGGCGGCTAGCGTATCGAACAGGAACTGGGGCTCGACGCGCGCCTGCAATGCCTGCAGACGCGCTTCGTAGGCTTCCCGGGACAGGCGCGAGTGCTCCAGCAAGACGTCGCGCAGGGCCTGATTGCGTCGCCACGTGTCGAGTCCGTGCATGTACCCGAGCGCGGCCAGCAGCGCGATTGGGAGGGGTCCCTGGACGGCTTCGCGCATGGCGAGGGCCAGCATCGTTGCGAAACCGGCCGCAGAAAGATTGCGCCCGGCATCGATCCAGCGGCCGACGCCCACGTAGATCGCCATTGCGACGGCGCATGCGAGGAATGCCGCCGCGACGTAAGGCAGCCACCGGGGCACACGGCTTGTCGCGACCTGCGCGGCAACCGCCACGAAGAGCAGCAACACCAGGGCCAGCACGACCATCGGCAGCAGACCGTTCACCACCAGCGCCTGCCACCAGATCACCTGCGGAAAGAGCGCATAGCCGATCCCCTGGATCGTCCCCAGCAGCACACCCGCCCACACCGCGTACCGGAAGTGGCGCGCGGTCAGGCCGCGCCAGGCGCGCCAGACGAAGACGGCGGCGCGGGCGACCGGCGAGCGTCCCGGCGGGGCGAGAGTGAGTGCAGTCGTCACGCTGCGTGTTCGCGGGCAGCTGTCGGGACGGGCAATTCGATGATCGCGGTGACGCCGCCGTTCGTGCCGCCGACCAGCTGCAGGCCGGCCGCGTCGCCGAACTCCGAGTGCAGACGCGCCCGGATGTTCGCGAGCCCCACGCCTACGCCCCAGGTGTCCTGGAGTCCGCGACCGTTGTCCGCGACCTCGATCGTGAGCTTGCCCGGCTGCAGTCGCGCGCCGATGCGCACACGACCCCCGGCGGGCATCGGGCCCAGGCCGTGGATGATGGCGTTCTCGACCAGCGTGGGCAGCATCATCGGCGGCATCGGGATCGCGTGCAGCCGTTCCGGTACGGCCACCTCGACCGCCAGCCGTGGGCCCATCCGGAACTTCTGCACGTTCAGGTAGGCGACCGTCATCGCGAGTTCGCGGCCGAGCGTGGACTGCGCGGCGCGCAGGATCGGCAGCGACGCGGTCAGGTAGCGCGTAAGGTGCTGCAGCATCGCGCGTCCGGCATCGTGTTCGGTCTCGTACAGCCGGCGGATGCTTGCGAGCGAGTTGAACAGGAAGTGCGGCTCGATCTGCGCCTGCAGGACGGACAGGCGCGCTTCGGCGCTCTCGCGTGCGATGTCCTCCCGCCTCTGCTGCTCGCGACTGAGGGCGGCCGTCGTGTCCATTTCGCGTTTCAGGAAATACCAGAACGCCACGACCGCGACGCAAATGCCCATGTTCGTCAGCAGCAGGCCAGCCCTGCGCAGCAGTTGGACGTGCGGGGCATTGTCCGGTCCGACGAAGCGAACGAGGAAGCCGTCGGGGGTCAGGACCGGAACGACGACAGCCAGCATGGCGTGACCGGCGATCGAGCCGGCGACCACGGCGACGATCAGCCACGCGATGCGTGCGCGGCCCGCCGCGGGCCCGCGGTTGGCGGTCGCGACCACCGCCAGCAGGACGGGTGCGAGTGCCAGCAGCGTGAAGACATAGGACTTGAGCACCCCGACCGTCGCCTCGGCGAAACCGCTGCCGCTTTGCAGGGCGACGACGGATCCGGGTTTGCAGAGCGCGATGGCGAATGCGGCCAGTCCGAAGATGCCCAGCCGCTTCGGTGTCAGGCCGGCAAAGGTATCCGCCAACCACACCGCGGCCGGGTTTGGCGGCGCGCCGTCGCCACGCGGCAGGCCGGGGTTTCCCTGATGGATGTCACTCATGGGCTCGCAGGATCGAGGCGCCGCGGCGCTAGTTTCTCATCATCGTCCGGGCCAGGTGAAGTCAAGACTAGACGTGCGCGGCGAAGCCGACCCGCGTTTGCGACGGGTCCGGCCAAATTCGGCCCGAGTCCGGCCGCAGCGGGCGCCAACGCGAAAGGCGACGGCCGCGAGCCGCCGCTGCAGGGTCGCTACATCTGCCTGAACAGGTGGACGTAGTTCTCGCCCACCGGCAGCGTCTCCTTGCGGTTCTTCAGCCGCACCGTCAGGTGGCCGCGGAAGTCGCGGTCGACGCCGGCGATCTCCTTGACCGCCACCATTGCCGAGCGGTGGATCTGCCAGAACGCCTGCGGGTCGACCTCGTCGGCGAGCGCCTTCAGCGGCCTGCGGATCAGCGCGTCGAAATCCGGCGTCACGACCAGCGTGTACTTGTGGTCGGCGCGGAAGTAGCAGATCTCGTCGACGGTGATGAGCCGCAGCGTGTCGCCCTGCGCGGCGGTGATCCAGCGCAGGTAGTCCTTGCGCGGCGCGAGGGCGGCGAGCGACTTCAGGAAGCCGTCGAGGTCGGCGGGCGGCGCGTGCAGCCTTGCTTTCAGCCGCGCGATCGACGCGTCGAGCCGCGATTCCGAGAACGGCTTCATCACGTAGTCGACGGCGCCCTGCTCGAACGCGGCCACCGCGTACTTGTCGTAGGCGGTGACGAACACGATGTGGCAGCGGCCGTTCGCGCGGCGCGCGACCTCGAGGCCAGTCAGTCCCGGCATTTCGATGTCGAGGAACAGGACATCGGGTTCGTGCTCGGCCACCGCCCGCGCGGCGGCATTGCCGTCGCCGGCCTCGGCGCTGACCACGAGCTCGGGCCACCGCTGCGCGAGCGCCTCGCGCAGCTCGGCGCGCAGCAGCGGCTCGTCCTCAGCGATGACCGCCGTCGGTGCTTTCATGCGGGAGCTCCATCACGATGGACAGCGGCGCCGACGACGCGAGCGAAATCGTCGCGCCGTCGCCGTAGATCGCCGCGAGCCGCTCGCGGATCGCGTCGACCGGCGGCGCGCCGCCGGCGGGAATCGCCGCGCCGCCGCACCAGACCGCCACGCGCAGCCGCGCGCCATCGACGTCGAACTCGACGCCGACATCGATCTCGTCGGCCCCCGCGGCCGACAGCGCGAAGTCGACCAGCGGCAGCACCAGCATCGTCGGCATCCGCGCACCTTCCGCGGCCGGCGCCACGGTCACGCGGAAGCGCATGCCGCGCGGCTGCCGGCGCCGGCGCTCGATCGCCAGGAACGCGCCGGCGAGCTCGCCTTCGCGCGAGGCGGTGGACGTCGTTTCGCCGAGCCGCGGCAACGCCGCCCGCAGGTAGACGATCAGGTCGTCGAGCATCCGCGCCGCGCCTTTCGGGTCGCTCGCCTGCAGCGTCTCCACGCGCGCCAGCGTGTCGAACAGGAACTCGGGCTCGATCGTCGCCTGCATCGCCTGCAGCCGCGATTCCTGCATCTGCCGCTCGATGCGCGCGCGATCGAGCGCGACCACGCCCAGCCGCGCCGCGCGCGCGAGCGCGCGCCGCCGGTACCAGTAGCCGGCCGCGACGAAGCCGCAGATCAGGATCGCGTCGGGCAGCATGTTGGCCGTCCGCATGCCCTCGGTCCAGCGCACCATGCCGCAATAGCAGGTCTCGACGCCGAGCGCAGGCGCGCTCGCCACGAAAAGGATCTCGCCGCCGATGGCGGCCGCGACCGCCGCGACCACGTACGGTCCGAACCTCTGCGGATCGCGCGCGGTCCACGCGTCCGCGGCGCGCAGCCCGAACGCCAGCAGCACGAGCTGCAGCACGGCTTCGTAGCCGAAGTGCACGTACGTCCCGCCGAAACTGTCCGACGCGCCGCTCAACCACCAGCCCAGCGTGTTGGCGAGGCCCCACGCGAGGCCGGCGGCGACGGCCAGCGCCAGCAGCGCCGGCAATTCGCCGCGGCCGGGCGCCTGCGCCGGCATCGGCAAGGCCACCGTCGCCACGTGGGCGCTCATCGGCCACCTGCGCGCTTCGCGCTCCGATATTCGCGCTCGGGGCGGCCCAGCGCGCTCATGCCAGCGCCTCCGCCGCATCGCTGCGCGCGACTTCGACCGGAACCTCGATCGTCGCGACGACGCCGCGCGGCGAGTTCGGCGTCAGCTTGAGCCGCGCGCCGCCGTCGTAGAGCGTCGCCAGGCGGGCGCGGATGTTGGCGAGGCCCACGCCGGCGCCCGAGCTTTCGGACAGCCCGCGGCCAGTGTCGACGACGTCGACGCGCAGCGTGGCGCCGGTGCGGCGCGCGACGATCCGCACCTCGCCGCCCTCGGGCACCGGCGTGATTCCGTGCCGGATCGCGTTCTCGACCAGCGTGACCAGCATCATCGGTGGAAAGGCCAACGGCGACAACGCCGGATCCACGTCGGTGCGCACGGTGAGCCGCGTGCCCATCCGGATCTCGTGCACGTTCAGGTACGCAAGCGCGAACGCGAGCTCGTCGCCGAGCGTGGACCGGGCCGAGCGCATCCGCGGCAACATTGCGCTCAGGTACTGCGTCAGGTGTCCCAGCATCGCCTTGGCCGCGGCGGAGTCGGTGTTGATCAGCCGGCGCACGTTGGCCAGCGTGTTGAACAGGAAATGCGGCTCGATCTGGGCGCGCATCACCTGCACCCGCGCCTCGGCCAGGTCGCGATCGAGTTCCGTGCGCCGCTTCTCCTCGGCATACAGCTGCGCGGCGATCTCCTCCTCGCGCGTCAGGAAGTAGTAGCCGACCACGGCGGCCGCCGTGACGTGGCTCCACAGCACGATGTCGCAGATGCGCTTGATAAGCGTCGCCGGCTCGTGCTTCTGGACCGGGAACAGCAACGTGTCGACGCCGCCCGCGATCGCGTAGCCGAGCGTGAGTCCGATCATCGCGGCGACCAGCAACGTCAGCATCCGGGGCCCGGCGCGCGACGGCGCCCTGTTGCCGGCGACGATCACGACGACGAACGCGACGCCGAACAGCAGCAGCATGTTCACGTAGTGGAACGCGAACACCTGCGCGAAATAGGCGACCGGCTTGCCGGGGATCAGCGCCCGTGCGATCGCCTGCCCGGTGGCGGGGATCAGCAGCAGCGCGCACAGGATGGCAAAGCGTTTCCACGTGAGGCCGCGGAACGCGTCCAGGGTCCGGGAAGGGTTCGCCATCGTCGCCTCGCAAGTGCCGCCCCGCTCGTGGCGGGAGCACGTTTCGTCGCCCGAATGATAGCCCGCGTATCGCGGACCGGAGGCGACAGGCGCCATCGTAGGGGAGACCCGCCGGCGCGGGTGGGAATACGACGAACCGCCCGGGAGGGCGACCGAACCGGTTGCCGGCCGGAACGAACCGGTTCCCGGCAGGGACGAACCGGCACCGGGCCAGGTCGGCCGGTGCCGGTCCGAGAGCCCTCTGTCCGGGCCCTACATCCGCAGGTGGACGGCCGTCACCATCGTGGTCGCCGGCGTCACCGTGATCGTGCGCACTTCGTGGCCGTTGTCGACGAGCACGCCCTTTTCCTGGATCACGACGCCGGGGGCGGGGTTGAACTCGATGATTACCGAGCAGTCGTCGTTCACGCGGTACGTTCCCATTCCGAAACGATCCGGGACCATGCCGGTGATCGAACCCTTGATGTTGTCGAACTGCGTGATGTTGCCGTTGCCGTCGTACCGGCGGACCACGACGCCGATGACCGTCTGGATTGGTCCGCCAGGGGACGACGCATTCGTTCCCTGCATCTGGATGCCGTAGTTTCCGCGCAGCATGGCGTTGCCGCACGCGGGCTGGTTGGTGACTTGCGCGAACGCGGCAGCGGAGACGCCGGCCGCGAGGGCGGCGGCAACGAGGCCCTGCAACATGGACGGGTACATAGTGTTCTCCTTGGTTGTCGGCAGCGTGGCGGGGGAAGGCAGGGTCAGTCTAGGGCGAGCGCGTCGATCGGGAGAGAATTGCGACGAACCCGGCACTTTCCGGCGCGATCGCGTCGCAACGCGGTGCGAACGCGTTCCGCGGCGTTGTTCATCCACGCGTAAAATCCGGCAGATGCGCACCTGGACCAAGGTCCTGCTGGGCCTCGTCGCCGTCCTGGCGATCGTCGCCGTCGGCCTCGCAGTCGCGATCTCGACCTTCGACGTCGACACGCTGATCGGCCCGCTCAAGGATCGCGTGAAGGCGGCCACCGGCCGCGATCTCGCGATCCGCGGCGGCGCGCGCATCGCGCTGTCGCTTTCGCCCCGCGTCGTCGTCAACGACGTTGCGCTGTCCAATGCGCCGTGGGGACAGGCCAAGGAACTGGCCACGGCCAAGCGGCTCGAGTTCGAACTCGCGTTGCTGCCGCTCTTGTCGCGCCGCGTCGAATTGAAGGAGGTCGCGCTGGTCGAGCCGGTGATCGCGCTCGAGACCGACCCGCAGGGGCGGAAGAACTGGGACTTCGGGAGCGCAGGCCCCGGCACGCCGGCCGGGTCCGCCGCATCCGGGGCCGGTGGCGCGACGCTGCTGCCGGCCGGCAGCCTGTCGATCACCCGCGGCACCGTTTCGTATCGCGACGGGGCGACCGGCTCGGTGACCCACGCGGCGATCGACATGCTCGCCGTGCATGCGCGCAGCCCCGAGGCGCCGATGGACGCCAGGTTCAAGGGCACGGTCGGCCGTCTCCCGCTGGCGCTCGAAGGGCGGTTCGGACCGCTGCGGGCGCTGCTCGAGCGGCGCTGGCCGTATCCGGTGGACGTCGCAGGCGAGATCGCCGGGCAGAAGTTCGCGCTGGCGGCCAAGGTCAAGGCCGACGACCGGCGCTACTCGCTCGACGATCTCAGGGTCACGCTTGGCGCCAACGCGCTGACCGGATCGTTCGCCGTCGTCACCGGCGGTGCGCGCCCGCAATTCGACTTCGACCTGTCCGGCCCGGCGCTGGCGCTGGCGGGCCTGCCGCTGCCCGCGACCGCCGGCGCGCCGCCGGCGCCGGCCGCGTCGACCGCGCCGACCACGCGTGCGTTCGTGATCCCCGACGCGCCGGTCGACTTCGAGCCGCTGCGCTGGGCCGATGCCCGGGGCACTCTGGCGGTCGGCCGGCTGACGCTTGCCGGCGGCCGCGTGATCGACAATCTCCGCGTGAAACTGAAGCTCGACGGCAGTCGCCTCGACGTCGAGAGCTTTTCGCTGAAGGAACTGGGCGGCACGCTGTCGGGCTCGTTCACCGTCGACGCGCGCGACGCCGGCCGCACGGCGCTGTCCGCGCGCATCGACGGCAAGGGCCTTTCGTTCGGCGCGATCCTGGCGGCAGCCGGTGAGCCGCGGGAAGTGAAGGGCGGCAGCACGGACCTCGCCGTCGACCTGACGATGCAGGGCGCGTCGCCGCACGCGTGGGCGGGCACGGCGACCGGGACCGTCCGCGTCGTCGTCGGTCCGGCCACGCTGGTCAACACGAGGATCGACGTCGATTCCGCGCTCGACAACCTGACCCGGGCGATCAATCCGTTCCGCGCGAGCGACCCGTCCACCGAGGTCCGTTGCATCGTCGTGCGCCTGCCGCTGGCCAACGGCGTCGCGCGCTTCGACCGTACGGTGGCGGCCGAGACCGCCAAGGTGGGCGTCGCCGCGAGCGGGAGGCTCGACTTCCGAAACGAGACGCTCGACGTCGCGTTTCACCCGAAGGTGCGCAAGGGCATCTCGATCGACGTCGCGTCGCTGGCCGACCTCGTGCACGTGACCGGCCCGTTCGCCGCGCCGCAGGTCCGGATCGACCCCGTCGGCTCGGTAAAGGCGATCGCAAGCATCGGCGCGGCCATCGGCACCGGGGGGCTGTCGGCCATTGGCCAGGCGTTGTTCGCGTGGTCCGAAGGCAGCGGGCCCGGGCCCTGCCAGCTTGCGCTCGGAACGCCGCCTCCTGCCGCGACGACCGCCGGAGCCGGCAAGAGCGGTGGCGGCGACCCGGCCAACGCGCTCGTCAACGACGTCGGCAAGGCGGTCGGCAAGCTGTTCGGTCGCTAGGCCTTGATCGAGGTCAGCCTGCGCGCCGCTTGCCTGGGCGTACCATAGGCCGTGGGAACGACGATGACCCGCCGCGTGCGCCGCTATGCCGCCTTCACGGCGATGACCGGATTGCTGTTCGCGCAATCCTGCCTCGTCGCGCACGCGTGCTTGCTGTCGCTCGCGCCGCCGGCAATGGCCGCACCGGCTGCCGTCGCGCACGCCGACTGCGCGGGCGTCCACGGCGCCCCGAAGTCCGATGCGCTGTGCGAGTTGAATTGCCAGTCGGTGCTCTCGGTGCCGGCGACGCCGGCGCCCGTGACCGCGCCGCCGCTGGCGACGCCCGTCCTCGTCGTGGCCGCGCTCGACTCGCCGGCCGTCGTCGCGATCGTCGCCGATCGACGCGCGCCGCGCACGCCGATGGCGACCGCTCCACCGGTCGCGATCCGGTACTGCCGCTTCCTCATCTAGACCTCCACTGCGCGCAGCACGGCGCGGCCGCCGACGGCCGCGCGTTTTTCGCAACTGCGTGTCCAGTGGAGGTTGCATGTCCGACTACGAATCGAAGGTCCGGCGGTTCGCCGCCGCCGTGGTGGCGCTGGCGTTGTGCATGCCGGTGGTCGCGGCCGAGGCGCCGCTGACGCTGGCCGAGGCGCAGCGCCGCGCGCTCGCTCGCGCGCCGCAGCTGTCCGCGCAGGACGCCGCCGCCGCCGCCGCGCGGGAAATGGCGGTCGCCGCGGGGCAGTGGCCCGATCCGGTGCTGAAGCTCGGCGTCGACAACCTGCCGGTCGACGGCGCCGACGCGTGGAGCCTCACGAAGGACTTCATGACGATGGGCAGGATCGGCGTCATGCAGGAAATCGTGTCGTCGGACAAGCGCCAGACGCGCGCCGCGCGATTCGAGCGCGAAGCGGAGAAGGCGCAGGTCGAGCGCGCCGCCGCGCAGGCGAACGTCGCGCGCGACGTGGCGCTCGCGTGGCTCGATCGTTACTACGCCGAGGCGACGGTTGCGCTGATCGAGCGGCAGGCCGCGGAGGCGGCGCTGGAGATCGAGGCGGCGGAGGTCGCGTACCGCTCCGGGCGCGGAACGCAGGCCGACGTGTTCGCCGCGCGCGGCGCGAAGGCGGCGCTGGCGGAGAAGGCGAGCGATGCGCGCCGCCGCGTCGCGACGTCCGTCACGATGCTCGCGCGCTGGGTGGGGCCCGGCGCCGACGCGCCGCTGTCCGCCGCGCCGGACATGGCGAGCGTGCCGATCGATGCGGGCCGGATGGACGACGTCGCCCATCATCCGCAGATCGCCGCGCTGACGCGCGCGCTCGACCTCGCGAATGCCGAGGTCGACGTCGCGCAGGCGAACCGCAATCCCGGCTGGTCGGTCGAGGTCGCGTACCAGCAGCGCGGGCCGGCGTACTCGAACATGATGTCGTTCGCCGTCAGCATTCCGCTGCCGTGGGACCGCGCCAACCGGCAGGACCGCGACGTCGCGGCGCGGCTGGCGCTGGTCGACCAGGCGCGCGCGCAGCGCGAGGATGCGCTGCGTGCGCGCGTCGCCGAAGTGGCCGCGATGCTCGACGAATGGCGCAACGGCCGCGAGCGCCTCGCGCTGTATGCGGACTCGATCCTGCCGCTCGCCCGCGACCGCACGGAAGCCGCAACCACCGCGTATCGCGGCGGCAAGGGAACGCTCGCCGACGTGCTGGCCGCGCGGCGCGCCGAGCTCGACGTGCGGCGCGACGCGCTGATGCTCGAGCGCGAAACCGCGCGGGCGTGGGCGCAACTCAACTTTCTCGACGTCGCGGCGGACGCGCATGCCGCCGTGGTGTCGACGGCGAAGGAACCCCGATGAAGACAACGCACGCGTGGCTCGTCGCGCTGCCGCTCGCCGCTGCGTTCGCGGCCGGCGCCTATTGGCTCGGACGCTCGCACTCGGGCGCAACCGTGGAGCATGCCGCGGCCCCGGCGCCGGTGGCCGCCGCACCCGCCGGCCCGCCGCAGAAGGCCGGCGACGTCGACCCCGAGACCGGCAAGAAGGTCCTGTACTGGCACGATCCGATGGTGCCGGGGCAGCGGTTCGACAAGCCCGGCAAGTCGCCGTTCATGGACATGATGCTGGTGCCCGTGTACGCGGAGGCCGGCAAGGACGAAGGCACCGTCACCATCAATGCGCGCGTGCGCCAGAACATGGGCGTGCGCACGGCCGAGGCCACGCGCGGACGGATTGCGCCGCCGCTGACGGCGGTCGGCACCGTCGCGTTCAACGAGCGCGACCAGGCGGTCGTGCAGGCGCGCGCGAACGGCTACGTCGAAAAGCTCCTGGTCCGCGCGCCGCTCGATCCGGTGCGCCGCGGCCAGCCGCTCGCCGAGCTGTACGTGCCGGACTGGGTCGCCGCGCAGGAAGAGTTCCTCGCCGTGCGCCGGATGCGCGGCGCCGGGCTCGACGCGCTGGTCGACGGCGCGCGGCAGCGGATGCGCCTGTCCGGCATGTCCGACGAGCAGATCGCCGGTGTCGAAGCATCGGGCGTCGTGCAGCCGCGGCTGACGCTGACGGCGCCGATCGGCGGCGTCGTCGCCGAACTGACCGTGCGCGAGGGAATGACGGTCGCGATGGGCGCGCCGCTGTTCCGCATCAACGGGCTGGGATCGGTGTGGATCAACGCCGAGGTGCCGGAGTCGGCGGCGGCGCGTCTGCGTGTCGGCATGCCGGTCGACGTGAGGACGCCGGCGGCGCCGTCGGTCGCGCTGAAAGGCCGCGTCAGCGCCGTGCTGCCGGAGGTGAACGCCGCCACGCGCACGCTGAAGGCGCGGATCGAGGTCGCCAATCCCGCGGGGCAGCTGGTGCCGGGCCTGTTCGCGAGTGTCGACTTCCTGCCCGCGGCCACGCCCGAGGTGACGCTCGTCCCGTCGGAAGCGGTGATCGCCACCGGCAAGCGCACGGTGGTGTTCGTCGCCGAGGCCGACGGCCGGTTCCGCGCGGTGGACGTCGATGCGGGGCTGGAGGCGAACGGCATGACCGAGATCCGCAAGGGTGTCGTGCCCGGCGACAAGGTCGTCGTGTCCGGGCAGTTCCTGATCGACTCCGACGCGAGCCTCAAAGGCACTACCAACAGGATGGGCGCCGCCGAGCCGCCCCAAGGCGCTCGCCCACCTGGGGGGGAGCGGCGCGAAGCGCCGTTCGGGGGGGGTACGTCCGGTGAAGGAACAAAGCCATGATCGCCGCCGTCATCGCGTGGTCGCTGCGCAACCGCTTCCTCGTGCTGCTCGCGGCCGTGGTCGTCACCGCGTGGGGCGCGTGGGCGGTCAGCCGCGCGCCGCTGGATGCGCTGCCCGACCTGTCGGACGTGCAGGTGATCATCCGCACGACGTTTCCGGGCCAGGCGCCGCAGATCGTCGAGAACCAGGTCACGTATCCGCTGACCACGACAATGATGTCGGTGCCGGGCGCCACCAACGTGCGCGGCTACTCGTTCTTCGGCGATTCGTTCGTCTACGTGCTGTTCGAGGACGGCACCGATCCGTACTGGGCGCGCTCGCGCGTGCTCGAGTACCTGAACCAGGTGCAGGGACGGCTGCCGCGCGACGCGAAGCCCGCGCTCGGGCCCGACGCCACCGGCGTGGGCTGGATCTACGAATACGCATTGGTCGACACCAGCGGCCGCCACGACCTGGCCGAACTCCGTGCGTTGCAGGACTGGTTCCTCAAGTACGAATTGAAGGCGGTGCCGAACGTCGCCGAGGTGGCGAGCGTGGGCGGCATGGTGCGCCAGTACCAGATCGTGCTCGATCCGGAGCGCCTGCGCGCGTACCGCATTCCGCACGGCCGCGTGATCGAAGCGGTGCGGCGGGCGAACCAGGAAACCGGCGGCTCGGTGCTCGAGCTGGGCGAGGCCGAGTACATGGTGCGCGCGTCGGGTTACCTGAAGTCGCTCGAAGATTTCCGGCGCATCCCCGTGTTCACCGGCGACACCGGCGTGTCCGTTCGCCTGGCCGACGTCGCGCGCATCCAGATCGGCCCCGAGACGCGGCGGGGGCTGGCCGAGCTCGACGGCGAGGGCGAGACCGTCGGCGGCATCGTCGTCATGCGCAGCGGCAAGAACGCGCTGGCGACGATCGACGCCGTCAAGGCGAAGCTCGCGTCGCTTTCGGCCGGACTGCCCGAAGGCGTGCGCATCGTCGCCGTGTACGACCGGTCGACGCTGATCAAGAGCGCGGTCGCCAACCTCGCGTGGAAGCTGGTGGAGGAGTTCGCCGTCGTCGCGCTCGTGTGCGTCGCGTTCCTGCTGCATCTTCGCTCGTCGCTGGTGGCGATCGTCACGCTGCCGCTCGGCGTGCTGATGGCGTTCATCGTCATGCACTACCAGGGCGTCAACGCGAACATCATGTCGCTCGGCGGCATCGCGATCGCCATCGGTGCGATGGTCGACGCGGCCGTCGTGATGATCGAGAACGCGCACAAGCACATCGAGCGGTGGCGGCACGCCAACGGCGGCCGGGAGCCCGACGGCGACGATCGCTGGCGCGTGATCGGCGGCGCCGCGACCGAGGTCGGTCCTGCGCTGTTCCTGTGCCTCGTGATCATCACGCTGTCGTTCGTGCCGGTGTTCATGCTGGAGGCGCAGGAGGGCCGGCTGTTCTCGCCGCTCGCGTTCACCAAGACCTACGCGATGGCGGCCTCCGCGCTGCTCGCGGTCACGCTGGTGCCGGTGCTGATGGGCTACCTGATCCGCGGCCGCATTCCCGACGAGACGCGCAACCCGTTGAACCGCGCGCTGATCGCCGCGTACCGGCCGGTGCTCGAGCTCGTGCTGCGGTTCCCGAAGGCGACGGTGCTGGTCGCCGTCGCGCTGGCCGTGCTGACCGTCATCCCGGCGCGCGAGCTGGGCGGCGAGTTCCTGCCGCCGCTGGACGAGGGCGACCTGCTGTACATGCCGTCGGCGCTGCCGGGCATCGGGACCGGCAAGGCCGCGGAGCTCTTGCAGCAGACCGACGCGCTGATCAAGAGCGTGCCGGAAGTCGCGAGCGTGTTCGGCAAGGCGGGCCGCGCGGAGACGGCGACCGACCCGGCGCCGCTCGAGATGTTCGAGACGACGATCCAGTTCAAGCCGCGCTCCGAGTGGCGCGCCGGCATGACGCCCGACAAGCTGGTCGCCGAGCTCGACCGCGTCGTGCAGGTGCCGGGCCTGTCCAACATCTGGGTGCCGCCGATCCGCAATCGCATCGACATGCTGGCGACCGGCATCAAGAGCCCGGTCGGCGTGAAGGTCGCCGGGCCCGACCTGGCCGAGATCGACCGCATCACCGCGCAGATCGAGCACACGGTGAAGAAGGTCGACGGCGTCACGTCGGCACTGGCCGAGCGCCTGACCGGCGGCCGCTACATCGACGTCGTCATCGACCGCGACCGCGCGGCGCGCTACGGCCTCAACATCATGGACGTGCAGGAGGTCGTGTCGTCGGCGATCGGCGGCGACAACGTCGGCGAGACGGTGGAAGGGCTGCGCCGGTTCCCGATCAACGTCCGCTATCCGCGCGAGTATCGCGACTCCGTCGAGCGCCTGCGCGAGCTGCCGATCCAGACCGAGCGCGGCGCGCAGATCCGACTGGCCGACGTCGCCGAAATCCGCGTGAGCGACGGCGCGCCGATGCTCAAAAGCGAGAACGCGCGGCTGTCCGGCTGGGTCTACGTCGACCTGCGCGGCCGCGACTTGAAGTCCGCGGTGCGCGCGATGCAGAAGACGGTGGCGGAGGAGGTCGACCTGCTGCCCGGCTATTCGATCGCGTGGTCCGGACAGTTCGAGTACCTGGAGCGCGCGTCGGCGCGCTTGGCCTACGTCGTGCCGTTCACGCTGCTGATCGTGTTCGTGCTGCTGTTCGTCACGTTCCAGCGCTTCGACGAGGCGCTGCTCATCATGGCCGCGCTGCCGTTCGCGCTGGTCGGCGGCGTGTGGCTGCTCTGGCTGCTCGGCCACAACGTGTCGGTTGCGAGCGGCGTGGGCTTCATCGCGCTGGCGGGCGTCGCGGCGGAATTCGGCGTGATCATGCTGCTCTATCTCAAGCACGCGTGGGCGGACCGCGTCGCGGCCGGGCAGACGACGCAGGCGGACCTGATCGCCGCCATCCGGGAAGGCGCGGTGATGCGCGTGCGGCCGAAGGCCATGACCGTGGCCGTGATCTTCGCGGGCCTGCTGCCGATCATGGTCACGCACGGCACCGGTTCGGAGGTGATGCAGCGGATCGCCGCGCCGATGGTCGGCGGTATGGTCACCGCGCCGCTGTTGTCGATGCTGGTGATTCCCGGGGTCTTCCTGCTGCTGCGCCGGCGCGAGCTCGCGAAAGCCGCGGCGAGACCGGCGCTTCCCGCTTCCGCTAGCCGGCCGTCACCAGCGCATCCAGCCGGAAGCGCGTGATGCGCTTGATCTGCGCCAGGCATTCGCCGAGCTCGGCGGCGCGGTCGTCGTCGACGCGCCGCGTGAACTCGCGGATGATGCCGGCGCGGTCGTAGCCCTTCACCGCGAGGATGAACGGAAAGCCGAACTTGCGGTTGTAGCGGTCGTTCAGCTCGTTCAACAGCGCATACTCCGCCGGCGTGCAGTTCGCGAGGCCGGCGCCCGATTGCTCGCTCGTCGAGTCGGCGGTCAGCTCGCCGCGCACCGCGGCCTTGCCGGCGAGTTCCGGATGCGCGCGCAGCAGCGCGAGCTTCTCGCCTTCGGTCGCGCGATCGACGACGGCGACCATGGCCGCGTGCAGCGCCGACACGCTGGCGAACGGCCTCGCCGCGTAGGCCCGCTTCGCCACCCACGGCGAGTGCTCGAACACGCCGCCCAGGGCGGCGGCGAACGCCGCCTCGTCCATCGCGTTGATCTCGTCGATCGTCATGTCTCGATCTCCGCATGCGGGTGCACGGCGAGCCAGTGGCGCGCGATGTCGACGCGCCGCGCGACCCACACGTCGTCGTGCTGTCGCACGTAGTCGAGGAACCGCGCCAGCGCCGCCGCGCGGCCCGGGCGGCCGGCCAGCCGGCAGTGCAGGCCGACCGACATCATCTTCGGCGCGTTCAGCCCGCGCGGGTCGCCTTCGGCGTACAGCACGTCGAACGAATCCTTCAGGTACTGGTAGAACTGCTCGCCGCTGTTGAAGCCCTGCGGCGTGGCGAAGCGCATGTCGTTGGCGTCGAGCGTGTACGGCACGATCAGCAGCGGCGCGACGCCCAGCCGGGTCCGCACCGGCACGTAGTACGGCAGGTCGTCGGCGTAGCCGTCGGCGTCGTAGGTGAAGCCGCCCTGTTCGACGACCAGCCGCCGCGTGTTCGGGCTGTCGCGGCCCGTGTACCAGCCGTCGGGCGGGCGGCCCGTCAGCCGCGTGATCGTGTCGACGGCGAGGCTCATGTGCTCGCGCTCGATGTATGCGTCGACCTGCTGGTACGAGATCCAGCGCCAGCCGTGGCTGGCGATCTCGTGGCCGTCGGCCAGGAACGCGTCGACGGCCGCGGGATTGCGCGCGAGCGCCAAGCCCACGCCGAACACGGTCAGCGGCATCCGCCGCTCGCGGAACAGGCGCAGGATCCGCCACACGCCGGCGCGCGAACCGTACTCGTACAGCGATTCCATCGACAGGTGCCGCGCCGGGAACGGCGCCGCTCCGACGATCTCCGACAGGAACGTCTCGGACGCCGGGTCGCCGTGCAGCACGTTGTTCTCGCCGCCTTCCTCGTAGTTCAGCACGAACTGCACGGCCAAGCGCGCGCCGCCCGGCCAGCGCGGATGCGGCGGCGTTGCGCCGTAGCCTGCCATGTCGCGCGGATAGCCCGGCTCGAACGGCGTGCGCGTGCTCATGGGTTCCCCCCGCACGGCGCTGCGCGCCGCTCCCCCGAGGGGAAAGCTCCTTGGGGCGGCCCGGCGGAGCTCATCGCGAAGCGGCCGTGCGGCGCGGCTTCACGCGCAGCGCTTCGGCGAGATCGGCGGGCCGCTCGGCCGGCTGGTCGAGCGCCAGCCGCGATTCGCATGCGGCCAGGTGCGCGTGCATCAGGCGGATCGCGCGGCGCTCGTCCCGCGCGGTCATCGCGTCGATCAGCGCCAGATGCTCGTCGGCGGCGCAGACGGCGTGGCCGCGCGGCATGTACAACGCGGTCATCAGCAGCGATTGCGTGACCAGCTCGTTCGCGTAGTGCAGCATCACCGGATTGCGGGCGAGGGCGACCAGCCGCCGGTGGAACTCGCCGGACAGCCGGATCCAGCTTCGCACTTCGCCGGCGCGGAACGCGCCGTCCTCCTGCCGCACCAGCGAGCGCAGGTTGTCGAGCTGTCGCGGCTGGGCGCGCTCGATCGCCGCCGGCAGCGCAGCGCCTTCGAGCATCCGGCGCGCCTCGAAGACCGCGCGCGTTTCCTCCGGCGACGGGCTTGCCACGCTCGCGCCGTGGTTGGGCTTGAGCGCGACGATGTGGTCGTGCGCGAGGCGCAGCAGCGCCATCCGCACGATCGTGCGCGACACGCCGAACAGCTCGACCAGGCTCGCCTCGGTCAGCCGCGTGCCCGGCGCCAGCCGCTGGTCGAGCACGGCCTCGAACACCGCGTCGTAGATCGGCTGCTCGGTGCCGCCCTGGATCGTCGCCGGATACGATTGCATTGCGCCCCAGATCGCATACAATGTTCGGAAGCACTGTATACAATGTTGCCGGCCGGCGCAACGGTTAGCATTGCCGCGCGAACGACGCCTGGGAGCGCCAAGCGATGGGACGCCTGACTACGCACGTACTCGACACGGCCGCCGGCCGCCCGGGCGCGGGAATCCGCGTCACGCTGCACCGGAACCTGGGCGAGCGCTACGCGCTCGTCGGCGACGCCGTGACCAACGCCGACGGCCGCTGCGACGCACCGCTGCTCGAAGGCGCCGCGTTCACGCGCGGCCGCTACCGGCTCGCGTTCGCCGTCGGCGAGTACTTCGCCAGGCAGGGTGTCGCGCTGCCCGACCCGCCGTTCGTCGACGAGGTCGTGCTCGACTTCGGCGTCGCCGACGCGGACGCGCACTACCACGTGCCGCTGCTCGTGTCGCCGTGGAGCTGGTCGACGTACCGCGGCAGCTGACCTCATGGAGGCGTACGCGTTCGACTGGGTGCAGCTCGTCATCCGCTGGGTGCACCTGATCACCGGCATCGCGTGGATCGGCGCGTCGTTCTACTTCGTCTTTCTCGACAACAGCCTGCTGCCGCCCAAACGCAGGGAGGACGTCGACGCCGGCATCGGCGGCGAGCTGTGGGCGATCCACGGCGGCGGCTTCTACCACGCGCAGAAGTTCAAGGTGGCACCGGCCACGCTGCCCGAGCCGCTGCACTGGTTCAAGTGGGAAGCTTACTGGACGTGGATGTCCGGGTTCGCGCTGTTCGTCGTCATGTACTACGCGCACGCGGACCTGTACATGATCGACCGGGCGGTCGCCGACATCGCCGCGTGGCAGGCGATTGCCATCTCCGTCGCGCTGCTCGTCGGCGGCTGGATCTTCTACGACCAGTTGTGCAAGCGCGCGGGCCTCGACCGCGAGAAGCTCGTCGCCGTCGTGCTCGTCGTGTTCTTCGCCGCCGTCGCGTGGGGGCTTTCCCACGTCTTCTCCGGCCGCGCGCTTTACCTGCAGGTCGGCGCGATGATGGGCACGATCATGGCGTGGAACGTCTTCTTCGTGATCATGCCGTCGCAGCGCAAGCTGGTCGAGGCCAAGGAGCGCAACGTCGCGCCCGATCCCGTGTACGGCCTGCGCGGCAAGCAGCGCTCGGTGCACAACAACTACTTCACGCTGCCGGTGCTGTTCGTCATGATCGGCAACCACTACCCGATGACGTACGGGCACCGGCACGCGTGGCTCGTGCTGGTCGCGATCCTGCTGCTCGCGGCGTACGTCCGCCACTTCTTCAACCTGCGGCACAAAGGCAGGACGGTCTGGGCGATTCCGGTTTCCGCGGGCATCGCGACGGTGGCGCTCGCGATCGCCATCGCGCCGGAGAAGCCGAAGGCCGCGGCCTACACGTTCGCCGACGTCCAGCGGATCGTCGCCACCCGCTGTGCGACGTGCCATGCGGGCAAGCCCACGCAGCCGGGCTTCAACGATCCGCCGAAGGGCTTCGTGCTCGACACGCCGCAACTGATCGTCGCCAACGCGCAGAAGATCAACGAGCAGGCGGTGGCGAGCAACGCGATGCCGATCGGCAACCTGACCGGAATGACCGACGCCGAGCGCGCGACGCTCGGCGCGTGGATCGCGGCGGGCGCGCCCGCGAACTAGGGCCTGTAGTGTGAACAGGCCCTAACCGTCACTCGACGACGGGCGTGGCCTTCTGCGACGACACGAAGATCGTCGCGTCGGACACCGCGACCACGTCGTGCTCCTCGCCCGGGCGGGTGAAGAGGTCATCGCCGGCGTTCAGCTCGGCGCCCCCGATGCGCACGGCTCCGGCGAGCACCACGACTTTCTCCGTGCCCTGGTGGGCATGGCGCGGAAAGCGCGATCCCGCTTCAGGCGCACGACGGAGGACCGCCCGCCGGCGCCGTTGTTCCGGAACAGGCTGCGCTCGATCCCGGGGTAATCGGTGGCCTTCCACTCGCGATCGGATGATGTGTTCACCAGCATTCAACGCTCGTTCGGATGCCATGCCCACCGATGCTTCAGTGCAGACTGTAGGCCGTCAATTCCTCCAGCATGTTGGTTCCCATGTAATTTCCCTTGAAAGTCCGGCGCTCCATTCGCACATGTCGCTTCACCTGCGGCGAATACCAGACGACGTCCGCCTGCCCGCAGAAGCCCGCGTCGACGCCGCCGTAGTAGCAGGAATTGTCGAGTTCGATCCGCATGGCGCGAAACGTGCCGGCGGGGACGGTCACGGTCTCCCAACCGCGCACCTTGGCTTTCCAGACACCCTCGCCGAGCGACTCCTGGAACCATGCCATTTCCCAGGTCTTGCCTTCCTCCAGCGGCCACTTGTACCAGATGTACTCCTGCAGCTTGCCGCTGCTGCCGCCGCGGTTGACGAAGTTGGTCGCCAGCGACCATTGCCGGCGCCCCTGCGTGGCCTTGCCGCCGGAATCGACCCCCGACACCTGCATCACGTAGGAGTCCTGCCCCTTTTCGCGCACCACCAGCGTGAAGCTCGACTGTTCCGTGCGATGCGTCAGCGGCGTGGCAAAGAACGTCCGGGCATAGGTCCAGCTGTCGTCGAGTTCCCAGACCGGCTGCTCCGCCGTCTCCGCGGCCCATGCGAACGACGACAGGCTCAACAGGCCAAGGACGAGCGAGACCAGCCGCGTCCCCGCCGAGCCCGCGACATGCGAAGGAACGGCCCGTCGCTGCGCGCGAAAATCGTGCATCAGAAGAGCTCCGACTGCTCCGGCGGCGGCTCGCCGGCGTCGTCGGCCGCAGCGGCATGCGCGGATTCCTCCGGCGTCGCGGCGCCGGCCTCGGCCACCCGCTCGATCAGGCCCGCGTCGTCGTTGCGCACGGCGTTGACGCGCGTTGACACCGGATACCACGCCATTGCTTCGGACGGAAACGGCGCGAAGATGTCGGCGAGATCGGTGACGGCGACGTCGAGCCAGCGGTCGTAGGCCGCCGGCGCGACGATGACCGGCATCCGGTCGTGCATCTGCGCCAGCATCGCGTTGGCCTGCGTCGTGATGATCGT
Source organism: Burkholderiales bacterium (assembly GCA_046347755.1). Classification (GTDB taxonomy): domain Bacteria; phylum Pseudomonadota; class Gammaproteobacteria; order Burkholderiales; family Casimicrobiaceae; genus VBCG01. The sequence continues at coordinate 1,609,992 of JAXMFM010000003.1, forward strand.
GCACGTGTCGAGCACCTGGCCTTCCGGCGACAGCCAGCGTTCGGTCAGGCCGGCGAACGCGAACGGCGCGCCGTCCTTCATGCCGATGTGGATCGGCTGCTTGTGGGTGCCGGCGACGACCTTCCATTCGTAGAAGCCGTCGGCCGGAATCAGGCAACGGTGCTTCTTCAGCGCCGTGCGGAACGACGGCTTCTCGGCGAGCGTCTCCGATCGCGCGTTGATCATCTTGGAGCCGATGCCCGGATCCTTCGCCCAGCGCGGCACCAGGCCCCAGCGCACGTGCGCGAGCTCGCGCTCGCCGGTGTGCGCGAGCCGGACGATCGGCACGTCCTGCATCGGCGCGATGTTGTAGCGCGGCCGAAGGTGCGGCGGCGACGCCAGTCCGAACGCGAGCGCCAGCGCCGCCGGATGCGTGTGCAGTTCGTAGCGGCCGCACATCGCGGTGGACTATCCCGCCTTCCGCGCGGGCGGCGCGTCGAGCGACGGATCGGCGAGCAGCCGCCGCGCCGTGCGCGCGACCTGCAGCGTGTCCCAATAGGCGTACGCGCCGACGGCCGCAGCGCCGGCCAGCGGCACCCAGCGGCTCGCCGCGCTGCCGGCGACGCGCCTGCTCATCGTGACGCCGACCTTCGCGACGATCGCCTTCAGCGCGCCGCTCGAAAGCTGCGCGACGACGACGCGCTGGCCGGTGCGCACGACGACGTCGCGCAGCACCTGGCTCGCCGCGTGCCGGAACAGGCAGTACAGCATGTGCACGCGCGTCAGTTCCGCCGTGCGGCCGTATAGCGCGAAGATGTCTGCGACCATCTGTCGCTGCGTCTTCCAGATCAGGTACAGGTCCGGCAGCACCGTCAGCATGCCGAACGGACCGGGCGGCAGCGCGAGCGAGCCCGACAGCAGCGCCGCGTGGCGCGCCGCGGTGCGGGCGATCTCCTCGGCCTGGCGGTCGGGATCGTCGACCGCGTGCGTCTTCGGCGGCGGCACGTGCGCGATCGCGCGCTCGATCGCGCCTTCGACATCGCGCGGCGCGTCGTCGCGAACGGCAGGCAACGTGCTGGCTCCCGGCTTGGCCATCCTTGCTCCGATATGGGGGCGGTCGGCGAATACTATAGGCCGGCGGCCACGCGGGCGGCAAATGCGTGCCGATGGCGGCGGAAGCGGCGTCCAGAGGGCGCGTTACAATCGCAACCCGCTCTCGACGCCGGTTCCGCCTTCCATGTCCATCGCCCGCTGGCTGCACATCACCGGTGTCGTCATCTGGGTCGGCGGCATGTTCTTCGCGCACATGGCGCTGCGCCCGTCGGTGCAGGCGCTCGCGCCGCCGCAGCGGCTGCCGTTGCTGTCCGCGACGCTGACGCGGTTCATCGTGTGGGCGGGCGCTTCGGTCGTCGCGATCGTCGGCAGCGGCATTGCGATGCTGACGCTGGCCGGCGGTTTCGCGGCGGTCAACTGGGCGATTCATGCGATGACCGCGGTCGGCGCCGTGATGACGCTCGTGTACGCCTACCTGGCCGCGGTGCCGCTGCAGAGGCTCCGCTCGGCCGTGGCCGGCGCGCAGTGGGCCGACGCGGGCGCCGCGATGGCGAAGGTGCGGCCGCTGGTCGCGTTCAACCTGGCGCTGGGGCTCGTCACGATCGCGATCGCGGTGCTCGGCCGCGGATGAGGATCGGCGTTCCACGCGAGGTGAAGGACGGCGAGCGCCGCGTCGGCGCGACGCCCGACGGCGTGCGGCAGCTCGTCGCCGACGGGCACGCGGTTGTCGTCGGCGCGGGCGCCGGCGACGCCGTGGGCTTTGCCGACGCGTACTACGCTGCGGCGGGCGCGACGATCGCCGCGCGCGCCGACGACGTGTGGGCCTGCGACCTGATCGTCAAGGTCAAGGAAGTGCAGCCGGCCGAGTATCCGCGGCTCGTGCCGGGAACGACGGTGTTCGGCTTCGCGCAGATCAACCGCGATCCGGCGCTGCTGGCCGCGGTGCTCGCCGCACGCATTCGCGCAATCGCCTACGAGACCGTGCGCGACGAGGCGGGCGGCCTGCCGCTGCTGGCGCCGATGTCGCGGATCGCGGGCCGGCTGGCGCCGCTGGTCGGCGGCGCCGCGCTGGCCACGGATGCGGGCGGCGCCGGCATACTGCTGACCGGTGTGGACGACGTCCCGGGGGCGCAGGTCGTCGTCGTTGGTGCCGGCAACGTCGGCGGCGAGGCGGCGCGCATCGCCGCGCGGTTGGGCGCGCGCGTCGCCGTGTTCTCGCGCGGCGCGCGGCGGCGGGACGCGCTGTGCGCGTCGCTGGCGGCGCAAGGCCACGCGATTGCGGCGCACGCGCTCGCCGGCATCGGCGATCCGCGGTTCGCCGACGCCGTCGCGCAGGCCGACCTCGTGATCGGCGGCGTGCTCGAGCCGGGCACGCTTTCGCCGAAACTGATCCCGCGCGCGCTGGTCGCCGCGATGCGGCCGGGCTCCGCGATCGTCGACGTCGGCATCGACCAGGGCGGCATCGCCGAGACCTCGCGCATGACCAAGCTGTCGGCGCCCACGTACGTCGAATGCGGCGTCGTCCACTACGCGGTGCCCAACATGCCGGCGCTGGTCGCGCGTACGGCAACGCTGGCGCTCACGCAGGCGACGCTGCCTTACGTCCGCGCGCTCGCCGGTCGCGGCGTCGATCGTGCGCTGAACGACGACGCGCGCCTCGCGGCGGGCCTCATGGTCCGCGACGGCGCGATCGTCCATGCGGGCCTCGCCAAGGATGCGCAGTCGCATCCGCGCGCTGCCTAGCATGTCGACCCCCACGCTCGCTTTGCTCGCTGCCCCCGGAGGGGGCGCGTCAGTCCCTTGGGGCGGCCCGGCGGGACTGACATGAGGATATTCGGCTTCGCCGGCTGGTCCGGCAGCGGCAAGACGACGCTGATCGAGCGGCTGATCCCTTTGCTCGTCGACCGCGCCGGGACGGTGTCCCTGGTCAAGCACGCGCACCACGAGTTCGACCTCGACCAGCCGGGCAAGGACTCGTTCCGGCACCGGCAGGCCGGCTGTACCGAGGTGCTGGTCAGCTCGGCGCGGCGCTGGGCGGTGATGCACGAGCTGCGCGGAGCGGCCGAACTCACGCTGGACGACGCGCTGGCCCGGTTGTCGCCGTGCGACCTGGCGCTGGTCGAGGGCTACAAGGCGAAGCCGATCCCGAAGCTCGAGATCTGGCGACCCGACGTCGGCAAGCCGAGGCTCTACCCTGACGACCCGGCCATCCTGGGGATTGCCACCGATGCGCCCGCCGCCGTGGCCGAGTCCGGGCTGCCGATCTTCACGCTCGACCAAATTGACGAAATCGCAACGTTCGTGCTGCGGGAAGCCACCGTCTGGCCTGTCGCCAATTGACGTCAGTTCTGCGTCGGAGTACGTTGAACTTGCGGGATTTCCGGCAGACCAAGCCAGTGGTTGCCCACGTTGTTCCGTAAGGCCGGCGGCTCGGTCGCCGACTACTGGAAATGTCGAAGAAACATACATTTACGTCGTTTGCCACGCTGTGGCTCGCCTTGGCGACGCCCGCGCTGGCGGCCGACCCGGCGCCGGCGCCCGCCGACGCGGCAGGCTTCTACGGCGGCATCTCCCTCCGCGACAGCGGACGCGACGGCGACGGCATCCAGTTCGGGCACCTGACGTCGGTCTGGAGCCGCTTTGCGCTGCCGGTGACCGACGACGTCGGGTCGCGGACGCTGGCGTACGGCGGCTATCGATGGGCCAACGACCTCGCCGTCGAGGCCGCCGTCGCCACGATCGACCGCTATTCGCTGCAGCCGCTGCGCAATTCCGGGCGCCGCGGCGTCGGCCTCGCGCTTGCGTCCGACGGCGACGTCGGCAGCAAGGCGTGGAACGTCGACGTGTACACGACGTGGGAATTCCGCAAGAGCATGTCGCTGTACGGCCGGCTGGGCTACGCGCAGAGCGAATCCTCGCAGCCGTACACGCCGAGCTTCGTGTCGGACGTGCGCCGCAGCCGCGACGGCGTCAACTACGGGCTCGGCGTGCGGTACGACATGTCGCCGGCGCTCGGCCTGAGGCTCGAATATGCGCGGTTCGGGCGGCTGCCCGGCGAGACCGCCGGCGTGCTGCCGGAGAACGACCAGCTGCAGCTGGGCGTGCAGTTCCGCTTCTGACGCCTTTCGCTGTGGACGGGCTGGCCTCCAGCCTATAATGCCAACGCCGGTGATCGCTGCCGGCGTTTTGCATTCGACCCCGATGCCCGATTCCGCCCCGCCGTCCGTGGCCGTCACCGTTCGCGTCGTGTACCTGGCGCGGTTGCGGGATGCATTCGGCGCGGCCGGCGAGTCGCTGGCGCTGGCCGGCGGCGAGCCGACGGTCGCCGCCGTGCTTGCCGCTCTGCGCGCGCGCGGCGGCGCGTGGGCGCACGAGCTCACGCCCGGGCGCGCGTTCCGCGTCGCCGTCAATCACGAGCTTGCCGACGGGCAGGCCGCCGTGCGCGACGGGGACGAAGTCGCGCTGCTGCCTCCGGTCACCGGCGGCTAGGTCGCGGCGATGCCCGTCCGCATCGAAACGCAGGACTTCGACGCCGGCCGCGAGATCGCGGCGCTGCGCGCCGGCGATCCGCGCGTGGGCGCGGTCGCGTCGTTCATCGGCACCGTGCGCGACGTCAACGACGCCGCGAACGTGACGGCGATGACGCTCGAGCACTATCCGGGCATGACGGAAAAGGCGCTCGCCGCGATCGTCGCCGACGCGCATGCGCGCTTCGACATCCTCGACGCGCTGGTGATCCACCGCGTCGGCGAGCTGCGGCCGACCGACCAGATCGTGCTGGTCGCCGTGACCAGCGCGCATCGCGGCGACGCGTTCGACGCCTGCCGGTTCATCATGGATTACCTGAAGACGCGCGCCCCGTTCTGGAAAAAGGAGCGCACCGTCGACGGCACCCGCTGGGTCGACGCGCGCGCAAGCGACGACGACGCGGCCGCGCGCTGGCAAGCCAAGCCCTGACCGTACCGGATGTCCTCGGCCGCGCTCATCGCCATCGACTGGGGCACCACGTCGGCGCGCGCGTATCGGCTGGATCCCCGGGGGCAGGTCCTGGCCTTCCGCAGCGAGCCGCTCGGCATCTCGCAGGTGCACGACGGCCGGTTCGCCGACCAGCTGACGCGGCTCATCGGCGACTGGAGCGACGAGCGCGCGCCGCGGCTCGCCTGCGGCATGATCGGCAGCCGGCAGGGCTGGGTCGAGGCGCCTTACGTCGAATGCCCGGCGCCGCTCGCCGACCTGGTCGCAGGAATCGTGCGCACGCCCGAGAAGACGCTGGCGATCGTGCCCGGCGTGCGCACGCGCGACGCCAACGGAATTCCCGACGTGATGCGCGGCGAGGAAACCCAGATCGCCGGCGGCGTGGCCGAGCGCGAGCCGCGCGTGCTGGTCGCGCTGCCGGGCACGCACAGCAAGTGGGCGATGGTCGAGGCCGGCCGCATCGTCGACTTCATGACGTTCATGACCGGCGAGATGTGGCACGCGCTGCTCGCGCACACGATCCTGGGCCGCCTCGCGACGACGCCGCCGTCCGGCCATGCGATCGGCCCGGGGTTCGCGAAAGGCGTGGCGAGGGGCCTGGGTCCGGGCAACCTCATGCACGACGCGTTCGGCGCGCGCACGCTGGCGCTCACCGGCGAAATCGCGGGCGACGAGGTCGCCGACTGGCTCTCCGGCATGATGATCGGCCGCGAGGTGCGCAACGCGCGGACGTGGGCGCATCGGCACGGTTACGATGGCGCGCGCGTGCGGCTGATCGGCGAGGACGCGCTGGTCGCGCGGTACGAGCAGGCGCTGGCCGCGTCCGACGTCGCCGTCGAGCGCGCGCACGCGCACGCGGCCGCCCACGGCCTGTGGCGGATCGCCGAGCGCGCCGGCCTGGTGGTCCCGATCCAATGACCGAGCGCGAGGCGAAGACCCGATGAATCCGCTCGCGTCCTACCTCGAGCCGCTGCCGCTGATCGCCGTGCTGCGCGGCATCACGCCGGAGGAAGTCGCCGGTGTGGGCGCGGCGCTGGTCGACAACGGATTCCGCGTCCTCGAGGTGCCGCTCAATTCGCCGCGCGCGTTCGACTCGATTCGCCTGCTGCACGAACTGGCCGGCGATCGTTGCCTCATCGGCGCGGGCACGGTGATCGCCGTCGCCGACGTCGCGCGCGTGCGCGACGCAGGTGGGCGGATCGTCGTGATGCCGCACGCCGACGCCGACGTGATACGCGCGGCCAAGGGCGCGGGCATGCTGTGCGTGCCGGGCGTGGCGACGCCGACGGAGGCGTTCGCCGCACTCGCCGCCGGCGCCGACGGCCTGAAGATGTTCCCGGCCGAGGCGCTGCCGCCCGCGGCGCTGCGCGCCTGGCGCGCCGTGCTGCCTCCTGCGACGCTGGTGTTCGCCGTCGGCGGCATGAAACCGGATAATCTGGCGCCGTACTGGGAGGCGGGCGCGTCGGGATTCGGCACCGGTTCCAATCTCTACAAGCCGGGGACGCCGCCGTCGGCGGTGCGCGAAGTCGCCGCGGCCTACGCGGCGGCCGTGCGCGCGCTGCCGCGACGGCGATCCGCCTCGTGATGCGGGAGGAACGGGACGTGGCGCGATCGATCCTGCGGGCGCTGGCGGCCGTGGCCATGCTGGTCGCGGCGACGCCGGCCGCGCGTGCCGACGCCGGTTACCTGACGTGCGAGAGCATCGGCTACAAGTACGGCTACTGCAACGCGAACACGCAGGGACGCGTGATCATGGTCCGCAAGCTGTCGACCGGCAACCTGTGCCAGCAAGGCCGCGGCTGGGGCTACGACGGCAACGGCATCTGGGTGGACCGCGGCGGCCGCGTGTACCTGCGCAACGAAGTGGGCGCCGTCGCAAGCCAGGGCGACCTGCGCGACGGGTTGATCTACTGGAACAACGGCAAGCGTTCGTGGTTCGCGCGCGAAGGTCCTGGCGTCGCGCTGGGCGACGTCGACACCGGCAAGCACTATTACTTCCGACGCAATGCCTGACATCGTCGCGCTCGGCGAACCGCTGATCGAATTCAACCAGGCGCGCTCGGCGGACCCGCGCGCGTACCTGCAGGGGTTCGGCGGTGACACGTCGAACATGGCGATCGCCGCCGCGCGGCTGGGCGCGCGCGTCGCGTACGTGACGCGTCTGGGCACCGACGGCTTCGGGCGCATGTTCGTCGATCTCTGGCACGCGGAAGGGATCGACACGTCCGGCGTCGCGTTCGATCCCGAGGCGCCGACCGGCGTCTATTTCGTCGCGCACGGTCCCAACGGGCACGAATTCTCGTACCTGCGCGCCGGTTCGGCCGCGAGCCGGATGCGGCCGGATGCGCTGCCGACCGACACGTTGCGCGGCGCGCGGCTGCTGCACGCATCCGGCATCAGCCAGGCGGTGTCGGCGGGCGCCTGCGACGCGGTGTTCGCGGCGTTCGACCTGGCGCGTGCGTCCGGCGCGATCGTCACCTACGATCCGAACGTGCGGCTGAAGCTGTGGCCGCTCGCGCGTGCCCGCGCGATCGTGCAGGCGTCGATGGCGCTGTGCACGTGGTGCCTGCCGAGCCAGGACGACGCGAACGTCCTGTTCGCCGGCCTGCCGCCCGATGCGGTGGTCGACGCGATCCATCGCGCCGGCGCGCCGGGCGTGGTGCTCAAGCAGGGCGCCGACGGCTGCATCGTTTGCGACGGCAAGCGTCGCGAGCGCATCGCGGCGCGCACGGTCGCCAGCGTGGACGCCACGGGCGCCGGCGATTGCTTCGACGGCGCGTTCGCCGCGCGCCTCATCGCCGGCGACGACCCGTTCGCCGCGGCCCGTTACGCGAACGCCGCGGCGGCGCTCGCCACGACCGGCTACGGCGCCGTCGCGCCGCTGCCGCGCGCGGCCGACGTCGCGCGGATGCTGGGTTGATGGACGCGACCTTCGCGCCCGACCTGTTCGCCGGCAAGGTGGCGCTGGTCGTCGGCGGCACGACGGGCATCGGCGCCGGCATCGCCGACGCGTTCGCCGAGCTGGGCGCGGTGGTCACGGTGACCGGCGCCACGTCGGCCGAGTGCGCGGCTGCCCGCGCCGCGCCGTCGTTCCGGTGCCGCGACGCGGTGGCCGTCGACGTGCGCGACGCGGCAGCGATGGCGCGGCTCGTCGGCGACCTGCCGCGGCTCGACGCGCTGGTCAACTGCGCGGGCGTCATCCGCCGCGGGGCCGAGCACGACGTCGACGTCTTCGCCGACGTGCTGGCGATCAACCTGACCGGCACGATGCGGGCGTGCACGCTCGCGCGCGACAAGCTGCGCGCGGCCGGCGGCGCGATCGTCAACACGGCGTCGATGCTGTCGTTCTTCGGCGGAGGCCTGGTTCCCGGCTATTCGGCGAGCAAGGGCGGTATCGCGCAGTTGACCAAGTCGCTGGCCATCGCGTACGCGGCGGACGGCATTCGCGTCAACGCGCTGGCGCCGGGCTGGGTCGCGACGCCGCTGACGAAGCCGCTGCGCGACGACCCGCAGCGCAACGCGGCCGTGCTCGCGCGCACGCCGCTCGGCCGCTGGGCCGAGCCGGACGACGTCGCCGGCGCCGCGATTTTCCTGTGTTCGCCCGCCGCGCGCTTCATCACCGGCGCCGTGCTGCCGGTCGACGGCGGCTATCTGATCGCGTAGGACACCGAAGGAGGAAGGCCCATGCCCATCGGAACCGCGGTTCGCTACCTGAAGAAAGGCGAGTGGGAAAAAGCGCACCCGATCGTCCAGGAGGACGACTCCACGCTCGGGTGCTGGGCGCACGGCATCGTGCACATTCTCGAGGGCGACCTCGGCAACGCGCGCTACTGGTACCGGCGCGCGCACCGGGTGTTCCCGAAGACGATCGACACGCAGGCGGAGATCGCCGCGCTGGCGTCGGCCGTCAAGGAATCCACGCATTGAGCGCCGCCGGGCCGCCCCAAGGCGCTCGCCCCCCTGGGGGGGAGGGGCGCGAAGCGCCCGTCGGGGGGGATTGCACCCGCGCCGCCGGGCCGCCGGCCGGCATCCAGCCGGAGATCGCCGTGGCGGCGCTGCCGGCCGACGAGCGCGTGTGGGTGCCGCAGGCGCCGGATGTCTGGTTCCGGCCGCTTCTGCTCAACACGGTCACCGGCGGCTGGTGCAACCTGCTGCGCGTTCGCAGGAGCGGCATCCTGTCGCGGCACCGGCATCCGATGATCGTCGTCGGCTACGTGATCCGCGGCCGCTGGAAATATCTCGAGCACGACTGGATCGCCGAGGAGGGCAGCTTCGTCTACGAGCCGCCCGGCGAGATCCACACGCTGACGGTGCCGGACGACTGCCCGGAGATGATCACGTTCTTCAACATCAGCGGTGCGATGATCTACCTGGACGAGCACGGCCGGCAGAACGGCTACGAGGACGTGTGGACGAAGATCGATATGTGCCGCGCGCACTACGCGGCGTGCGGGCTCGGCGCGCCGTTCGTCGAGCAGTTCATCCGCTGACGTTCCCGTAGAATGCGCCGATGATCGGAGAATTCGCCGCCGTCGGCCTGGGCGCCGCGGTCGGCGCGTGGTTGCGCTGGGGCTTTTCCACGTGGCTCAACCCGCGCGTCCCGCACTTTCCGCTGGGCACGCTCGCCGCCAACCTGGTCGGCGGGTACCTGATCGGGCTCGCGGTCGCGTACTTCGTCGTGCGCAGCGACTTGCCGCCGCACTGGCGGCTGTTCGTCGTCACCGGATTCCTGGGCGGGCTGACGACGTTCTCGACGTTTTCCGCCGAAGTGACCGAGTTGCTGGCACAAGGCGACTACACGACCGGCGCGCTGCTCGCCGCCACGCACCTCGCCGGCTCGCTGCTGCTGACCGCGGCCGGTTTCGCAACGTTCCGCGCGCTCGCGGGCTGATCAACGTGTAAAGGACCTCGCCATGCCTCACGCTGTTCGCATTCACGCCGTCGGAGGCCCCGACGCACTCGTCTTCGAGGAAGTCGCCGTCGGTGCGCCGGGCGCCGGCGAGGCCCGCGTCCGCCACACGGCGATCGGCCTTAACTACATCGACACCTATCACCGCAGCGGCCTGTATCCGCTGCCGCTGCCGACGGCGCTGGGGCAGGAGGCGGCCGGCGTCGTCGAGGCGGTCGGCGCGGGCGTCGATTGGCTGAAACCCGGCGATCGCGTCGCCTACTGCGGCGGCTCGCCGGGCGCCTACGCGACCGAGCGCGTGATGCCGGCCGATCGCCTGGTGAAGATTCCCGACGGCGTGGACGACGTCGCCGCGGCCACGCTTATGCTCAAGGGCCTCACGGTCCAGTACCTGTTCCGGCAGACCTATCCGCTGAAGGCCGGCGAGACGATCCTCTTCCACGCGGCGGCCGGCGGCGTGGGCCTCATCGCGTGCCAGTGGGCGCGCGCGCTCGGCGTGACGATGATCGGCACCGTGGGATCCGACGCCAAGGCCGAGCTCGCCCGCGCGAACGGCTGCGCGCACACGATCGTGTACACGCGCGAGGACTTCGTCGCGCGGACGAAGGAGTTGACGGGCGGGAAAGGCGTGCCGGTCGTCTACGATTCGATCGGCAAGGACACGTTTCCGAAATCGCTCGACTGCCTGCAGCCGCGCGGCCTGTTCGTGAGCTTCGGCAATGCGTCGGGTCCGATCGCGGCGTTCAACATCGGCCTGCTGGCGCAGAAGGGCTCGCTGTACGCGACGCGGCCGACGCTGTTCAGCTACGCGACGACGCGCGAGAAGACGACGGCGATGGCCGACGAGATGTTCGCGCTGGTGCGCGAAGGCAAGATCAGGTCGGAGGCTCGGCAGCGGTTCGCCCTGAAGGACGCCGCCGCCGCGCATCGCGCGCTCGAGTCGCGCGCGACGACCGGCGCGACCGTGCTGATTCCGTAGTCGCTACGCCGCGCGCGTCGCGGCATTGAGCAGCGCGCGCGCCGCGTCGGGCAACTCCGACGCGGTGATGCCGAGCGGTCCGGTGCCCGCCGCGACCAGCGCATCGGCGGCGGCGCCGTGCAGGCAAACGGCCAGACGCAGCGCGGTCTTCGCGTCGATCCGCTGCGCGAGCAGCGCGCCCAGCAGGCCCGACAGCACGTCGCCGCTGCCCGCGGTGGCGAGCGCGGGGCCGCCGCTCGCGTTGATGTCCCACGTGCCGTCCGGGTGCGCGAGCACGCTGCCCACGCCCTTCAGCACGACGCTGGCCGACAGCTGCTGCGACAGCGCGCGGGTCGCGCGCATCCGGTCGTTCTGCACGACGTCGACGTCGATGCCGAGCACGCGCGCCGCTTCGCCCGGATGCGGCGTCGCGAGCGTCGGCGCACCGCGCGCCTGCGCGGCGGCGCGCAGCGCCGGATCGCGCGCGATCAGGTTGAGCGCGTCGGCGTCGAGCGCGACCGGGATGGCCGCCGCCAGCGTGCGCAGCAGCAGCGAGCGCGCCGCATCGCTGGTGCCGAGGCCGGGCCCGACGACCAGCGCGTCCGGCTGCGCGTCGAGCACCGCGCCCGCGTGCCGGAGCATCAGCTCGGGCATGCCCGTGTCGAGCTTGGGCGGATCGGCCATCAGGAAACCCAGCCACACCTTGCCGGCGCCGGTGCGCATGGCCGCGCGGCCGGCCAGGATCAGCGCGCCGCCCATGCCCTCGGTTCCGCCGAGGATGCCGAGCGTGCCGAACGTCCCCTTGTTCACGTTGCGCGCGCGGCGGCCGAGCACCGGCGGCAGCGACGCCGCGAGCGCCGGCCAATCGAGCCGATGGCCCGGCGCGTTCGGCGCCGCGTCGATGCCGAGCGGATGAACCGAAACTGCGCCGCAGTGATCGGGACCGTCGCCGGTCAGCAGGCCCGGCTTGAGCGCGATGAACGTCGCGGTCGCGGTGGCCCGGATCGTCGGTGCGTGCGCGCACCCGGTCGCGGCGTCGAGTCCGGTGGGCACGTCGAGCGCGAGGATCGGTGCGCCGCCGTCGTTCGCCCACCCGATCCATTCGGCGTACGGAGCGCCGGGCGACCGCGAAAGGCCGATGCCGAACATCCCGTCGACGATCAGCGCCGGGCGGGTGCGCGGCGGCGTGGCAACCGTCGTTCCGCCGCCGTCGACGAACGCGCGATGCGCGGCCGCAGCGTCCGGCGGCATGCGCATCGGGTCGCCGGCGAACACGACCGCCACGTCGTGGAATTCGCCGCGCAGGATGCGCGCGACGACGAACGCGTCGCCGCCGTTGTTGCCGGGGCCGGCCAGGACCGCGATCGTGCCGCCGCGGTCGCCGGCCATCCGCCGCGCGACGTCGGCCGCCGCGGCCCCGGCGCGTTCCATCAGCGGCGCACCGGCATGGCGCGCTTCGAGCGCGCGCAGCGCGTCGATGTCGAGTACAGGCGTCAATTCCGTTGTCATGGCCCGATTATAGGGGCGCCGGCAGGACCGCCCGTTTCGGGCATACGCGTAGACAAACCTGCTCGTGCGCCGCTACACTAGGTCACAGGCCAAAGACGGACGCCTTTTGCGCGCCGCTGCCACGCTTTCTCCCTTTCCGCTGACCCGGCTGGCGCCGGGCGCGCTCATCTGGAGGTTTTCGATGAAGTTGCTCCCAAAAACTGGATTCGTGCTGGTTGCGGCCATGTTCGCGGTCGTGGCTTATGCTCAGGACACCGGCACGCTCAAGAAGATCAAGGACACGGGCACGATCGTGCTCGGCACCCGCGAGTCGTCGGGCGCACTCGCCTACACGCTCGGCGACGGCAAGTACGTCGGCTTCCACACCGAGATGGCCGAGCGCATCGCCAAGGACCTCCAGCGCGACCTGAAGCTCGCGAAGCTCGACATCAAGTACCAGCCGGTCACGTCGCAGAACCGGATCCCGCTCGTGCAGAACGGCACGGTGGACCTGGAGTGCGGCTCGACGACCAACAACGCGGCGCGGCAGAAGGACGTCGCGTTCGCGATGACCACGTACGTCGAGGAAGGCCGGATCGTCGTCAAGGCCAATTCGCCGATCAAGGGGATCGCCGACCTCAACGGAAAGACGGTCGCGACGACCACCGGCACGACGTCCGTGCAGACGCTGCGCAAGAACAAGCGCGCCGCCAACATGGACTTCAAGGAAGTGTTCGGCAAGGACCACGCCGACAGCTTCCTGCTTCTCGAATCCGGCCGCGCCGACGCGTTCGTGATGGACGGCCAGATCCTCGCGGGGCTCGTCTCCAAGGCCAAGAATCCGGGCGACTTCAAGATCCTGGGCGAAATCCTGTCGGTCGAGCCCATCGCCTGCATGATGCGCAAGGACGACCCGGCGTTCCAGAAGGCGGTCGACGCGTCGATCGTCGCGATGGTGAAGAGCGGCGAGCTCGCCAAGCTGTACGACAAGTGGTTCGTGCAGCCGATCCCGCCGTCGAACACGAAGGTCGGCCTGCCGCTGTCGGACGAGACCAAGAAGGCGTGGGCGAATCCGAACACCAAGCCGATGGAAGAGTACGCGTTGCCATAAGCGGCGGCACGGCTGACGCCGGCCCCGGTTTCGCCCGGCCGGCGCCGGCCGAAGCTGCGAAGAGCGCCGAAGGGCCGCCCCGAGGCGCTCGCCCCTTGAGGGGAGCGGCGCGCAGCGCCGTTCGGGGTGAGCACGCCAGCGCGGCGACGGTTCATCCGCGTCGCGCTTTTTTCCGTCCGCGTCGGACGAAGCTTGCGGGGGACTTTCCAGGATGAGCTGGGATTGGCAGGTATTCTTCCAGGACACCGGCGGCGGGCAGACGTATTTCCGCTGGATGATGTCCGCGTGGGGGTGGACGCTGCTGGTGTCCGCGTGTTCGCTGGTCGTGGCGCTGGTGGTGGGGTCGCTGATGGGGATCCTGCGCACGACGCCGGTCAAGGCGTTCGTGTGGATCGGCAACGCGTGGACCGAGGTCTTCCGCAACATCCCGCTGCTGGTCCAGATCTTCCTCTGGTATCACGTCATCCCGTCGCTGTGGAAGCCGCTGCAGGCGGTCCCCGACTTCTTCGCCGTGGTGATCGCGCTCGGGTTCTTCACGTCGGCGCGGATCGCCGAGCAGGTGCGCGCGGGCATCCAGACGTTGCCGAAGGGCCAGCGGTACGCAGGGCTCGCGATGGGCCTCACGCTGCCGCAGACGTACCGGTTCGTGATCCTGCCGATGGCGTTCCGCATCGTGATCCCGCCGCTGACCAGCGAGTCGATGAACATCATCAAGAACTCGTCGGTCGCGTTCGCCGTCAGCATCAGTGAATTGACGTTCTTCGCGATGCAGGCGCAGGAGGAGACCTCGCGCGGCGTCGAGATCTACCTGGCGGTCACGTTCCTGTATTTCATCTCGGCGTTCGCGGTCAACCGCGTCGCGCACTACATCGAGCAGCGCGTGCAGGTGCCGGGCATGGTGGGAGGCGGGAAATGAGCGCCCACGCTCGCAGTAAAGCGTTGCCCGCCGCCCCCCGAGGGGGCGCGGTCGGCCCCTCGGGGCGGCCCTTCGGGACCGGCCTATGAACCTGACCTTCGCCTTCCTCGACTGGAGCGTCCTCCAGAGCTTCATCCTCAAGGGCTTCATCTTCTCGGTGCAGCTGACGCTGGTCGCGATGGTCGGCGGCATCGCGCTCGGCACGGCGATCGCGCTGATGCGGCTGTCCGGCAAGAAATGGCTGGTGATGCCGGCCGCGTTCTACGTGAACACGCTGCGCTCGATCCCGCTGGTCATGGTGATCCTGTGGTTCTTCCTGCTGATCCCGCTCTTGATCGGCCGGCCGCTGGGCGCCGAACTGTCCGCGATGGTCACGTTCACCGTGTTCGAGGCCGCCTACTATTCGGAGATCATGCGCGCCGGCATCCAGTCGGTGTCGAAGGGCCAGGTGTCGGCCGGCTACGCGGTGGGCATGAACTACCGGCAGTGCATGCGCTTCATCGTGCTGCCGCAGGCGTTCCGCAACATGCTGCCGGTGCTGCTGACGCAGACGATCATCCTGTTCCAGGACACGTCGCTGGTGTACGCGGTCGGCGCGTACGACCTGCTGAAGGGCTTCGAGGTGGCGGGCAAGAACTTCAACCGGCCGGTCGAGATGTACCTGCTCGCCGCGGTCACGTATTTCGTCATCTGCTTCAGCCTGTCGATGCTCGTGCGCCGGCTGCAGAAGAAGATCGCCATCATCCGTTGATTCGAAGGCAACGAAAGAACGCGCCATGATCGACATCAAGAACGTTTCCAAGTGGTATGGCAGTTTCCAGGTGCTGACCGACTGCACGACCAAGATCGAGAAGGGCGAGGTGGTCGTCGTCTGCGGGCCGTCGGGATCGGGCAAGTCGACGCTGATCAAGACCGTCAACGCGCTGGAGCCTTTCCAGAAGGGCGACATCATCGTCGACGGCATCTCGATCGCCGATCCCAAGACCAACCTGCCGAAGCTGCGTTCCCGGTGCGGCATGGTGTTCCAGCACTTCGAGCTCTTCCCGCACCTGACGGTCACCGAGAACCTGACGCTCGCGCAGATCCAGGTGCTGGGCCGCAGCAAGGAGGAGGCGGCGACGCGGGGCCTGAAGATGCTCGACCGCGTCGGGCTGATCGCGCAGAAGGACAAGTACCCGGGCCAGTTGTCGGGCGGCCAGCAGCAGCGCGTGGCGATCGCGCGTGCGCTGTCGATGGACCCGATCGTCATGCTGTTCGACGAGCCGACGTCCGCGCTCGACCCGGAGATGGTGGGCGAGGTGCTCGACGTGATGGTCAAGCTGGCGCAGGAGGGGATGACGATGATGGTCGTGACGCACGAGATGGGCTTCGCGCGCAAGGTCAGCCACCGCGTGATCTTCATGGACCAGGGCCGGATCGTCGAGGACGCCAGCAAGGCCGACTTCTTCGGCACGCCGCGTTCCGAGCGCGCGCAGCAGTTCCTCGCGAAGATCCTGCAGCACTGACGCGACGTGCGCACTACGGCGCGCTTGCTGGTCGCGGTAGCCCTTTCGCTCGCGCCGTTCGTCGCGAACGCGCAGTATCCCGACCACACGATCACGATGGTCGTGCCATTCCCGCCCGGCGGCCTGGCCGACACGGTCGGACGACCGGTGGCCGAGGCGATGAGCCGCGATTTGAAGCAGACGGTCGTCGTCGAGAACAAGGGCGGCGCCGGTGGCGGCATCGGCATGGCGCAGGTGGCCAAGGCGAAGCCCGACGGCTACACGATCCTGATGTCGCTGGCCTCCTACACGGTGCTGCCGGAAGCCGACAAGGTCCTGGGCCGCGCGCCGATGTACACGCTCGACCAGCTGAAGCCGATTGCGCGCTTCACCGCCGATCCTACGGTGTTCGCCGTGCGCGCCGACGCGCCGTGGAAAACGCTCGCCGACTTCATCGCCGACGCGAAGAAGAATCCGGGCAAGTTCACGTACGGCTCGTCCGGCAACTACGGGACGATGCACGTGCCGATGGAGATGTTCGCCGGCGCGGCCGGCGTGAAGATGGTGCACGTGCCGTACACCGGCGCGGGTCCGGCGATCGTCGGCCTGCTGGGCGGCCAGGTCGACGTGCTCGCCACCGGGCCGGCGACGGTCGTCCAGCACGTGAAGGGCGGCAAGATCCGCGTGCTGGCGCACTGGGGCGACCTGCGGCTCACGACGCTGCCCGACGTGCCGAGCCTCAAGGAATCGGGCACCAACGTCGAGTACGCGCAGTGGTCGGGGTTGTTCGTTCCCGCGGGAACGCCGGATGCCGTCGTGCAAAGGCTGCGCGAAGCCGCGAAGGCGGCCGCCAACGATCTGCGCGTGAAGGAAGTGATGCTCACCGCCGGCAGCCCGATCCAGTACCTGGACGCGCCGGAGTTCCAGCGTTACGTCGACGCCGACGCGGCGAAGATGGCCGACGTCGTCAGGCAGATCGGCAAGGTCGAATGAAACGAAGGGGCGAGGCGATCCGCGTATAATCCGCGTTTACGCCTCCCCCGACGATGGCTGAAATCCTCTCGTTGGCGGGCCGGCCGGCGCTCTCGCCGTTCCGCCTCGCCAAGCTTTCGCAAAGTCTCTCCCAAGCGCATTCCGTCCACCGCGTCGCGGGCATCGCCGCGACGTTCTGGCATTTCGTCGAGATCGGCCAGCCGCTCGCCGCCGCCGCGCGCGCGACGCTCGAACAGCTGCTGACGTACGGACCGGATAGCGCGGGCGACACCGCCGCCGTCGGCACGCCGCTGCTGGTCGTCCCGCGTCCGGGCACGATCTCGCCGTGGTCGTCGAAGGCGACCGACATCGCGCACAACTGCGGCCTTCAATCGGTGCGCCGGATCGAGCGCGGCATCGTCTACCGGGTCACGACGCGCGATGGCGCTCCGCTCGCGGCCAGCGACCGCGACGCGCTTCTTCCGCTGATCCACGACCGGATGGTCGAAGCGGTGTTCGACGGCTTCGCGGACGTCCCGAAGCTGTTCGCGCACTATCAGCCGAAGCCGCTGACGACGATTCCGCTGCTCGCGAACGGTCGCGTCGCGCTCGAACGGGCGAACGTCGAGCTCGGCCTGGCGCTGGCGCCGGACGAGATCGACTACCTCGACGAGAACTTCCGCCGACTGGGCCGCGACCCGACCGACGTCGAGCTCATGATGTTCGCGCAGGCGAATTCCGAGCACTGCCGGCACAAGATCTTCAACGCCGACTGGATCGTCGACGGGGTGCCGCAACGGATGAGCCTGTTCGCGATGATCCGCGAGACGCATCGCGCGCATCCGGGCGGGACGGTCGTCGCATATTCGGACAACGCGGCGGTGATGGAAGGCGAAACGGTCGCGCGCTTCCATCCGCGCGACGGCGACAAGTACGGCGCGATGCCTGAGCTCACGCACACGCTGATGAAGGTGGAGACGCACAATCATCCGACGGCGATCGCGCCGTTTCCGGGAGCGGCCACCGGCTCCGGCGGCGAAATCCGCGACGAGGGCGCAACGGGCCTGGGCGGCAAGCCGAAGGCGGGCCTCACCGGCTTCACCGTGTCGAACCTGCGCATCCCGGGGCTCGTGCAGCCGTGGGAGCGCGACTTCGGCAAACCCGGCCGCATCGTCGGTGCGCTGGCGATCATGACGGAAGGGCCGATCGGCGCCGCGTCGTTCAACAACGAATTCGGGCGGCCGAACCTCGCCGGCTACTTCCGCACGTTCGAGCAGGAGGTCGCCGGCGAAGTCCGCGGCTATCACAAGCCGATCATGATCGCCGGCGGCATCGGCAACGTCCGCGGCGACCACACGCACAAGAAGCCGCTGCCGGCCGGCACGCTGCTGATCCAGCTGGGCGGCCCCGGCATGCTGATCGGCATGGGCGGCGGCGCCGCGTCGTCGATGGCCACCGGCGCCAACGCGGCCGACCTCGACTTCGACTCGGTGCAGCGCGGCAACGCGGAGATCGAACGGCGCGCGCAGGAAGTGATCGACCGCTGCTGGCAGCGCGGCGCCGGCAACCCGATCCTGTCGATCCACGACGTCGGCGCCGGCGGCCTGTCGAACGCGCTGCCCGAGCTCGTGCACGGCGGCCACGCCGGCGGCGCGTTCGACCTGCGCGCGATCCCGTCGGAAGAGCCCGGCATGGCGCCGCGCGAGATCTGGTGCAACGAGGCGCAGGAGCGCTACGTGCTCGCGATCGCGCCCGCGTCGCTGTCCGCGTTCGACGCGATCTGCGCGCGCGAGCGGTGCCCGTACGCGGTCGTCGGCACGGCGAACGGCGACCAGCGCCTGATCGTCGCCGACCCGCATTTCGGCAACCGCCCGGTGGACGTTCCGCTCGACGTGATCCTGGGCAAGCCGCCGAAGATGACGCGCGACGTGCGGCACGCGGCGCGCGCGCTGCCGCCGCTCGATCTCGCCGGCATCCATCCGCGCGACGCGCTCTACCGCGTGCTGCAGCTGCCGGCGGTCGCGGACAAGACGTTCCTGATCACGATCGGCGATCGCACGGTCGGCGGCCTGTGCGCGCGCGATCCGATGGTCGGGCCGTGGCAGGTGCCGGTCGCCGACGCCGCCGTCACGCTGATGGACTACGCGGGCCACGCCGGCGAAGCGATGGCGATGGGCGAGCGCACGCCGATCGCGCTCATCGACGCGCCGGCGTCGGGACGCATGGCGGTCGCCGAGGCGATCACCAACATCGCCGCGGCCGGCATCGCCGCGCTGTCGGACGTCAAGCTGTCGGCGAACTGGATGGCGCCGGCCGGCCATCCTGGAGAGGACGCCGCGCTGTACGACACCGTGCGCGCGGTCGCGCTCGACACGTGCGTCAAGCTCGGCGTATCGATTCCGGTCGGCAAGGATTCGATGTCGATGCGCACGGCGTGGACCGAGAACGGCGTCGAGCGCGCGGTCACCGCGCCGATATCGCTGATCGTTTCGGCCTTCGCGCCTGTGCGCGACGTGCGCCGCACGCTGACGCCGCTGCTGCGCCTGGACCGGGGCACGACGCGTCTGGTCCTGCTCGACGTCGCCGGCGGTCGGCGACGGCTCGGCGGGTCGGCGCTCGCGCAGGTATACGGCCAGCTCGGCAACGACGCGCCGGACCTCGACGATCCCGATCGCCTCGCCGCGTTCTTCGCGTTCGTCCAGCGCGAGCGCGAGCGCATCCTCGCGTACCACGACGTCGCGGACGGCGGCCTGATCGTCGCGCTGGTCGAGATGGCGTTCGCCGCGCGCTGCGGTCTCGACGTCGCGCTCGACGGCCTCGCCGCGGACGACCTGCCCGCGCTGTTCGCCGAAGAGGCCGGAGCGGTTGTGCAGGTGCGCGCAGACGACGCCGACGCGCTGGTGCGCGCGGCGCGCGACGCCGGGCTCGCCGCCACGGTCGTCGGCGCACCGGTCGCCGGCGACCGCGTGCGCGTCGCGCGGGGCGGCGCGGTCGTCCTCGACGAGGCGCGCGTCGGCCTGCACCGCGCGTGGTCGGCGACGACGGACGCCATGCAGCGGCTGCGCGACAATCCGGACGTCGTCGCGCAGGAGTACGCGCGCGTCGCCGACGCCGCCGATCCGGGCATTGCGCCGCGGCTGACGTTCGATCCCGACGACGACGTCGCGGCGCCGTACGTCGCCACCGGCGCGCGGCCGCGCGTGGCGATCCTGCGCGAGCAGGGCGTCAACGGCCAGGTCGAGATGGCGGCCGCGTTCGACCGCGCCGGCTTCGACGCGTACGACGTGCACATGAGCGACCTCGCCGCCGACCGGCACTCGCTCGGCCAATTCAAGGGCATCGTCGGCTGCGGCGGCTTTTCCTATGGCGACGTGCTGGGCGCGGGCGAAGGCTGGGCCAAGTCGATCCGCTTCGACCCGGCGCTGCGCGACGGCTTCGCCGCGTTCTTCGCGCGCCCGGACGTGTTCGCGCTCGGCGTGTGCAACGGCTGCCAGATGATGGCCCGCTTGAGCGAAATGATCCCGGGCGCCGGGCACTGGCCGCACTTCGTGCGCAACAGGTCCGAGCAGTTCGAGGGCCGTTTCGTGCTGGTCGAGATCACGCCGTCGCCGTCGCTGTTCTTCGCCGGCATGGCCGGCAGCCGCATCCCGGTGGCCACGGCGCACGGCGAAGGCTTCGCCGAGTTCCGGGACGCCGCGGCGTTGGCCCGCGCGCAGCCGCTGGTCGCGATGCGCTTCGTCGATCACCGCGGCGCCGCGACCGAAGCGTATCCGTACAATGTCAACGGATCGCCGCAGGGCATCACCGGATTGACCACGGCCGACGGCCGGTTCACGATCCTGATGCCGCATCCGGAGCGCGTGCACCGCAGCGCGCAGATGTCGTGGCATCCGGACGGCTGGGGCGACGCGTCGCCGTGGATGCGGATGTTCCGCAATGCGCGCGCGTGGCTGGGTTGACCGTTGCGCTGATCCGAACGAACCGAGGACGCCGATGAAGCTGACCGTGTACACGATCGATGGCATCACGCCGGTCGTCGACCCGACAGCGTTCGTGCACCCGTCCGCCGTGCTGATCGGCGACGTGATCATCGGTCCCGGCGTCTACGTCGGCCCGTGCGCGAGCCTGCGCGGCGACTTCGGCCGGCTCGAGGTGCGCGCCGGCGCGAACATCCAGGACAACTGCGTGATGCACGGCTTTCCCGGCACCGACACGATCGTCGAGGAGGACGGCCACATCGGGCACGGCGCGATCCTGCACGGCTGCATCGTCCAGCGCAACGCGCTGGTGGGGATGAACGCCGTGGTCAACGACAACGCGGTGATCGGCGACTCGGCGATGGTCGCCGCGATGGCATTCGTGAAGGCGGGCTTCGTCGTGCCGCCGCGCACGCTGGTCGCCGGCGTTCCGGGCAAGCTCATCCGCACGCTCACCGACCAGGAACTCGCGTGGAAGGTCGAAGGGACGACGAGCTACCAGGACCTCGCGCGCCGCAGCGCCGCGACGATGACGACGGCCACGGCGCTGACCGCACCGGAGCCGAACCGCAGGCGCATCGACGTCGGCGAGCTGCTGCCGCTGTCGGTGCTGAAGAAGCAATCGCTGTGAACCTGCACGCGCTCGTCGTCGCCCTGGCGCTGGCCGCGGCTGCGGCAGCGCAGGCGCAGCGCTCGGCCTCGTCGGTTGCGCCGGAGCCGGTCCCGCCGTCGCCGCCGGGCGCGATCGCGTTCACGCCGCCCGATCCGGGCACGATTCCCAATTTGCCGCTGGGCGACATGATCCAGTTCGGCCGCGACGTGTTCGTCTACACGCAGAAGTACGCGAAGAAATACGTGGGCAACGGCTTGAACTGCGTGAACTGCCATCTGGACGCCGGCAGGCTCGCGAACTCGGCGCCGCTGTGGGCCGCGTATGTCGCCTACCCGGCGTTCCGCACGAAGAACATGCAGATCAACACGTTCGAGCAGCGGCTCGAAGGCTGCTTCCGCTATTCGATGAACGGCACGATGCCGCCGGCCGACAGCGCCGTCGTCGTCGGGCTGATCAGCTACGCGTTCTGGCTCGCGACGGGCGCGCCGGTGGGCGCGCAACTCGCCGGCCGAGGCTTTCCCGCGGTGCCGGAGCCGGCGCAGAAGCCCGACGTCAAGCGCGGCGCCGCCGACTACGCCACGCATTGCGCCGCGTGCCACGGCGACAAGGGCCAGGGACTGAAGGCGGACGGCGTCTACACGTTTCCGCCGCTGTGGGGACGCGACTCGTACAACGCGGGCGCCGGCATGCATCGGGTGGCCACGGCCGCCGCCTTCATCAAGGCCAACATGCCGATGGGGCAGGGCGGCACGCTGACCGACCAGCAGGCATGGGACCTGGCCGCGTTCGTGAACAGCCATCCGCGGCCGAAGGATCCCAGGGGCCGGACCCCGCCGTCGCAATAGTCGAGGAGGATTACGATGAGCCGGTTCGTCGTCGCGCTGCTGGTTTCGTTGTTGGTCGGAGGGCGCGCCGCGGCCGCCGACGTCGACGCCCGCGCAAAGGCCGACCGACTGTTCGCCGACCAGATGCGCGAATTCGCGGCGGCGCGGACGCTGCCGCCGGTTTCGCCGTGTGCGATCCCGCTGCCGCTGCCGGCCGCGCCGCGCAACGGGCTCGCGGCCGGCGCGTTCGACGCGTCGTGGTCGGCGAACGATGCTTTCGCGCTGACGATGTGGCGCGAACCCTGCGGATTCGACCCGGCGGCGTCGATCCTGTACCTGCGCGTGGTGCCCACCGCGGGCATGCCGTTCATCTGCAGCTCGGCGTTCGCCGTGCTGCAGAACGGCACGCAGTACGACGTCAAGCTCGTGCAGGCCGGCGCGGGCTACAGCTTCTGCAACGAGATCCTGGCGCCGGTCACGCTGGCGCTCGACCAATGGTCGTTCGACCCGGGGTTCGATCGCGCCGCGGCGTTCACGCTGGTGTTCAAAGGGGCGCTCGCCAATCACCAGGGGATGGTGTCGGCGAGCAACGGCACGAAGGTGAAGACGCTGGTGACGCTGGAGTTGAGCGCGACGGAGGAGGCGAATCTGCGCGGCGCGATCAACGCCTACAACGCGGACCCCGGCCTGCCGTTCATGCGGCCCTCGTTCGACGAGCGCACCTACGCGCGCTACACGTCGCTGGCCGTCCAGCTGGGGATGACGCCGCCGCCGCCGCGCTAGCGGCGCTTGTCAGTAGCCGACCGCCTGCCCGTCGCGCCGCGGGTCCGACGCCGCGACATAGCCGTCGTCGGCGCGGACGATGAACTGGCCGGCGCCGAAGTCCATGTACGAATCGGGCATCGACGCGATCCTGTGTCCCATCGCGATCAGCTCGCTGCGCAGCTGCGGCGCCGCGCTCGCCTCGAGATCGACGGCGCCGTCGGGCGCGACCTTCCAGCGCGGCGCGTCGAGCGCGGCCTGCGGATTCATCGCGTAGTCGACGAGGCGCACGATCGTCTGCACGTGGCCCGGAGGCTGGATCGGGCCGCCCATCACGCCGAACGCCGCGAGCGGCGCGCCGTCCCTGGTGACGAAGCCGGGGATGATCGTGTGGTACGGCCGCTTGCCGCCGCCGACCTCGTTCGGATGCCCGGCCGCCAGCGAGAAGCCGGCGCCGCGGTTCTGCAGGCTGATGCCGGTGCCGGGCACGACGACGCCGCTGCCGAAGCCCATGTAGTTCGACTGGATCAGCGACACCATCATGCCGCCTTCGTCGGCTGCGCAAAGGTACACCGTTCCGCCTCGCGGCGGCTCGCCGTGTCCGAAATCGCGCGCGCGACGCGGATCGATCTCGCGCGCCCGCGAGGCCAGGTACGCGCGGTCGAGCAGCGCTTCCGGCGTCACGCGCATCGTGCGTGGATCGCCGACGTGCCGGTACGCGTCGGCGAAGCCGAGCTTCATCGCCTCGATCTGCAGGTGCTGCGACGCGGCGGAGTCGGCCGGCAGCGCCGCGAGGTCGAAGTTGCCGAGGATGCCGAGCGCCATCAGCGCCGAGATGCCCTGGCCGTTCGGCGGAATCTCGTGGACGGTGATGCCGCGGTAGTCGAGCGCGATCGTCGGCACCCAGTCGCACGTATGCGCGGCGAAATCCTCCAGCGTGTGCGCGCCGCCCGCCGATTGCGAATGACGGACCATCGCTTGGGCCAGCTCGCCGCGATAGAACGCCTCGCCGTCGGTGGCGGCGATCTTCTCCAGCGTGGCCGCCATCGCCGGGCTCGCGAAGCGCTCGCCGGGCAGCGGCGCGCGCCCGCGCGGCATGAAATGCTCGAACCAGCCCAGGTCGCGCGGCATGTGCGGCACGGCCAGCGCCCATTTCTCGGCGATCACCGGCGACACCGCGTAGCCGTCGCGCGCGTAGCGGATTGCGGGCTCGAACAGGTCGGCGAACGGCAATTCGCCGAATCGCTGCGACAGCGCACGCCAGCCTGATACCGCGCCGGGAATCGTCACCGCCTCCCAGCCCCGTTCGTGCATCGCCGCCTTGCCGGCAAAGCGCGACGGCGTCCACGCGGCAGGCGCGCGGCCCGACGCGTTGAGCGCGACCAGCTCGCCGCCGGTCCACAGGATCGCGAACAGGTCCGAGCCCAGGCCGTTGCTGCACGGCTCGACGACGGTCAGCGTGATCGCGGTGGCGAGCGCCGCGTCGACCGCGTTGCCGCCGCGCGCGAGCACCGCGAGGCCGGCCTGCGCGGCCAGCGGCTGGGACGTCGCGACGGCGTTGCGCGCGAAGACCGGCTGCCGGCGCGACGCGTAGGGGAGGTTCCAGTCGAAGTTCATCCGCGGCCGTCCGTAAAGAAAAAAGGCAGGCGACGTGCCGCCTGCCCCTGCCTACGATACCTCAACTACGACCGATCAGACGCCACCCTTGGCGCGCAGTTCCTTGAAGTACTTGTCGAGGTAGGCGGCCTGCAGCCGTTGCTGCAGCTGCGGCTTCACTTCGTCGAACGGCGGGACCTTCGCTTCGCGGACGTCCTCGACCAGGATCACGTGGTAGCCGAACTGCGTCTGCACCGGCGTCGGCGTGAACTTGCCCTTCGGCGTGGCGACCATCGCGTCGCCGAACGGCTTCACGAAGCCGCCGGGCGCGTTCCAGTCGAGATCGCCGCCGCGGTCTTTGCTGCCCGGGTCCTTCGACCGCGACTTGGCGAGCTCGTCGAACTTCCCGCCCTTCTGCAGCTGGGCGATGATGTCCTTCGCCTCGTCTTCCTTCTCGACCAGGATGTGCTTGACCTTGTACTCCTTGTCGCCCATCTGCGCCTTGATCTGGTCGTATTCCTTCTTCAGGTCGGCGTCGGGGATCGGATGGGTCTTGATCCAGTCGGCGACGAACGCGCGCACCAGCACCGTCTGACCGGCGAGGTCCATCTGGTTCTTGATGTCGGCGTTCTTGTCGAGGTTGGCCTTCTTCGCTTCGCGGACGAGGAGCTCGCGCGTGTTGAGCTCTTCGCGGATCGCGTTGCGCAGCTCGGGGCTGTCGGGCTGGCCCTGCGCCATCCGCTCCTTCAGCATGAAGTCGAACTGGGCCTGCGGGTACAGCGCCTTGCCGGAGGACGCGGCGGCGGTCGCCGGAGCGGCGGCCTTCGGAGCGGCGGGCTGCGCCTGGGCGGCGCCGACGGCCGCGAACGCGGCCAACGCCGCGACGGTCATGGTGATTCGGGTCATTGCGTGCATCCTTTCTTCTTTCGTCAGGAAGGGAATTCGTCCGGCGTGAACGCGCGTATGGCAAGCGCGTGCACCGGGTGGGGAATCAGGTCGCCGACGCGGTCCAGCACGGCGCGATGCCGCGCGAGCCGCGTCAACCCGGCAAAGTGCTCGGACACGATCAGCAGCGAAAAGTGCCCGCCGCCGGCGGCGGCGCCGGCATGGCCGGCATGTTCGGCGCTGTCGTCGTCCAGTTCGAGCACGACCGGCGACAGCGGCGCCAGCCGGCCTTTCAGCGTGGCCGCGACCGCCGACATAGGGATACCTTCGCGCTGCGCGCTCCGGTAGTCGCGCTCGGGGCGGCCCGTCGCGCTCATGGCTTCTGGGGCTCCTCGATGTGGCGCGCGAGCAGCAGGCCCTGCGCCAGCGCGAACGCGAGGAACAGGCCGATGCCGCCCCAGACTTTGAAATTCACCCATGTCTCGAGCGGGAAATTGAAAGCGACGTACGCATTCAGCGCGGCCATCGCCGCGAAGAACGCCGTCCACGACCACGTGACGCGCGTCCACACCGGCGGCGGCAGCGTGATGCCCTTCAGCAGGTAGGCGATGAGGTCGCGGCCGAACGCCAGCTTGCCGACGGCGAGGATCGCGCCGAACGCGCCGTACAGCACCGTCGGCTTCAACTTGATGAACACTTCGTCCTGCAGGATCAGCGTGGCGCCGCCGAACAGGACGATGACGGCGAGCGAGATCCAGTGGACCGCCGAGACCTTGCCTTTCCACTTGAACCACGCGATCTGGGCGACCGAGGCCGCGATCGCGACGGCGGTCGCGACCATGATCCCCTGCCACTTGAACGCGAGGAAAAAGAGAATGAGCGGAAAGTAGTCCGCGATTAGCTGCATGTGTACCGTAGGATCGCCGGTCCGCCTTAACGGCGGCTTACGGGGCGCGTGACGGGCGCCCGGTTCCTGCCTGGCCCGCGATGCGGGATCCCGGCGGACCCGTCATTGCGAATAACCGCCCATTATACCCGGATTTGCCCTGCCGGCCCACGGAAGGGGGCTAGGCGAGGGGCGGCAGCCTCCGGCGGCCGGTGAGCCGGCCCAGGCGGTCCCAGTCGAACGCCGGGCCCGGGTCGGTCTTGCGGCCCGGGGCGACGTCGCTGTGGCCGACGGCCGCCTCCAGCGGGTAGCGGTCGGCGAGTGCGGCCAGGAGCCGCGCCAGCGTCGCGTACTGCCGCGCCGTGTAGCGGACGCGATCCGTCCCTTCGAGCTCGATGCCGATCGAATAGTCGTTGCAGCGCTCGCGGCCGCGCCACGACGACACGCCGGCGTGCCAGGCGCGGTCGTCGCACGACACGAACTGGATCAGCGCGCCGCCGCGGCGAACGAGAAAATGCGCGGATACCCGCAGGCTCGCGATCGACGCGTAACAAGGGTCCGCCTTCGGGTCGAGCGTGTTGGTGAACAGCCGCACGATCCCGTCGCCGCCGAACCTGCCGGGCGGCAGGCTGATGCCGTGGACGACGACCAGCGACACGGTCGCGCCGGTCGGGCGCGCATCGTGGTTCGGCGAGGCGACGCGGGTCGCGCCGGCGAGCCAGCCGCCGTCGCCAACGCGCAACTTCAATGCAGATCCCTCGCCTCGCCCGGCATGACCCCGGAAATGCATCGGGGTCACTTGATGCCCAGGCGCTCCATCCGGTAGCGCATGGCCCGGAACGTGATGCCGAGCAGCTTTGCCGCGGCCGTGCGGTTGAACCGCGTCTTTTCCAGAGCCTCGTTGATCGCCGCGCGCTCGACGCGGTCGAGATAATCCTGCAGCGGCCACTTCTCGCCGGGCGGCATCGCGCCTTCCGACTCGTCGGCCATCGGCGTCAGGTGCAGGTCCTCGGCGGTGATCCGCAACGGATCGGCGGCAAGCGAGAGCCCGCGCTCGAGGATGTTCTCCAGCTCGCGCACGTTGCCGGGGAACGGGTACTGCTCGAGCGCGGCGATCGCCTCGGGCTCGAGCTTGGCCACGCCGCTGCGCGTCAGCTTGGCGAGGATCGCGTTGGCGATCAGCGGAATGTCCTCCCGCATTTCGCGCAGGCTCGGCATCGAGAGCTCGATCACGTGCAGCCGGTAATAGAGGTCCTGCCGGAAGTTGCCGGACTCCACGAGCCCCGCGAGCTTCTTGTGCGTCGCGCTGATGATCCGCACGTCGACCGGCTCCTCCTGCGTGGCGCCGACCTTGCGCACCTTCTTCTCCTGGATCGCGCGCAGCAGCTTGACTTGCATCGGCAGCGGCAGGTCGGCCACTTCGTCCAGGAACAGCGTGCCGCCGTTGGCGGCCTGGAAGAAACCGTCGCGGTCGGCCTCGGCGCCGGTGAACGCGCCTTTGCGGTAGCCGAAGAACTCGCTCTCCATCAGGTTCTCGGGAATCGCGCCGCAGTTCACCGCGACGAACGGCTGCTCGCCGCGCGGCCCGTGCAGGTGGATCGTGCGCGCCGCCAGCTCCTTGCCGCTGCCCGACTCGCCGTTGATGAACACCGGCGCCTGGCTCTTCGCGAGGCGGTCGATGAGGCCCCGCACCTGCTGCATCGCCGGCGACTCGCCGAGCAGGTTGTACGAACTCGCCGGCTGCGCCTTTTCGGGCACCTTGAGCGCCTGCTTGACCAGCGCGCGCAGCTGCTCGAGCGCCACCGGCTTGGCGAGGTAGTCGAACGCGCCTGCCTTCAGCGCGGCGACGGCGTTCTCCGCGCTGCCGAACGCCGTGATCACCGCGACCGGCACGTCGAGCCCGTTCTGGTTGATGTACTCGACCACGCGCAGGCCTTCGCCGTCCGGCAGCCGCATGTCGGTCAGGCACAGGTCGAACGTGTCCTTCTCGAGCAGCCTGATCGCCTCGGCGACCGTCTCGGCGCGCGACGTGTCCAGTCCCATCCGCGACAGCGTGAGCTCGAGCAGCTCGAGCAGGTCCGGCTCGTCGTCGACGACGAGCACTTTCGGTTGGCCGCGGATCCTTCTTGTCATTTTCCTGCTCCTTCAGGTGCTGGGGATGCGGTCACGCGGACCGCTCCGGGGTCGATCCTCTTTTCAGCGTCATCCGGAAATGCGCGCCGGGACCCTTGGGCAACAACTCGAGCGCCGCGCCGTTGGCATCGGCCAGCTCCCGCGCGATGTACAGGCCGAGGCCGGTGCCGCCGGGACGCGTCGTGAAGAACGGCTCGAAGATCTGCGGGCGCAGCTCCGCGGGAATCCCCGGGCCGTCGTCGACCAGTTCGCAGATGACCGCGTCGCCCATGTAGCCGGCGCGCGCGACCACGCGGATGCTGCCCTGCTTCTTCTGGCAATGCTGCCACGCGTTGCGGATCAGGTTCCAGAAGATCTGGTTCAGGTGGCCGCGGTCGAAGATGATCAACAGGTCGTCGGGGATCTGCAGGACCACGCTGCCGGGCGGCATGTTCTCGGCCTGCACGATCTCGTCGGTCAGCGACTGCATGAAGTCGCCGAACGGCACGGTTTCCGGCTGCTGGCGGTCGCGGCGATTGAGCTGCAGCACCTCGCCGACGATCCGGTCGATGCGCTTCGCGTTGTTGCGGATCATGCCGAGCAGCCGCTGGCCCTCGGCCGCGACGGCGCCGTCCTCCTCGAGCAGCTGCGCCGCCTGGTTGATCGCCGACAGCGGATTGCGCACCTCGTGCGCGATCGACGCGGTGAGGCGGCCCATCGCGGCGAGCTTCATCTGCTGCGCCTCGGTCTGCGCCCGCCCGAGGTCCTCGAGGTAGATGAGCGTGCCGCCGTTGAGCCCGGTGCCGATGCGCACGAGGCGCACGCGCAACAGCCGCTGCGTGGCCTCGACCTTGAAAGGCGGCAGCGCCTCCGTGTAGTCCTCCTGCCAGCGCCGCCAGTAGTCGTGCAGCGTCGTCGAGAACTCCGCGAGCCGCATGCCGCCGCGCATGCGTCCGAAGCCGCCCAGCAGCCGCGTGACCTGCGCGTTGTGGCCGCGCACGACGCCGTTCAGGTCGACGACGAGCACGCCGTCCTGCATGTCCTGGATGATCAGCCGGTTGACCTGCTCGAGGTTGGCGACGTCGATGCCGCGCTGCGCGGCCAAGTCTTCCGACTGCTTCGTGTAGCGGCCGAGCGCGACTGCGATGCCGACGGTCGCGAAGAAGCCGAAGCCGATGATGCCCGTCTGGAACACCTGCGGTCCGCCGACCGCGCCGTGGAACGCGCGGTACGCGTCGAGCCCGAGCAGGCAGATCGCCGCGAAAGCCGCGTGGAAGAACGCCGTCTGCGTGCGCAGGATCCAGCCGGCCGCCGCGAGCTGCGGGAACAGCAGGATCGGCAGCGGCGCGCCGAACGTTCCGCCCGCGTACATGACCAGCGACAGGAAGAACACGTCGCCGGCCAGCAGCGAAAACAGCATCGTCGGCAGCGGCAGCGGCAGCCGGTCCTGCTGCACCCACCAGAACGACGACAGCCCGAACACGAAATACAGCCCGGTGCCGGTGACGAAAGCGTTCGGATTGACGATGTTGAGCGTGCGCGGATCGAGCAGCAGCGCCGCGCCCAGCAGCGTGGCGGCGCAGATCGCGCGGTACAGGCCGACGATCCACAGGATCCGCCGGCCCGAGTCGCCCATCGGCGATGGCAGCGGCGGCGGCTCGAATGGCGGGATCGCGGGGGCCGGTTGCATGGTGCCCGTTATATAGACGTCGTGCGCCACCGCGTCAACGCGGGTTCTTGCCGGCGCACTTGGGATCCGCGCAACGGTAGCCCTCGTCGGTGACCCGGGCGTCCGGCGCGGGCAGGAACACGCCGCAGCCCACGCACTGGACCATCTTCGCCGCTTCGGGCGGCGCCTTGGCCGCGGTCGAGCGCGCGCGGGCCTTCGCCGAGTTCCACAGCCGCAGCGCGAACAGCAGCACGAACACGACGACGATCCAGAAGACGATCTTGCCCATCACAGCACCTTGCCGGGATTCATGAGGCCGCGCGGATCGAGCGCCGACTTGACCGCGCGCATCAGCCGCACTTCGACCGGGCTCTTGTACCGGACAAGGTCGGCGCGCTTCAGCTGCCCGACGCCATGCTCGGCGGAAAAGCTGCCGGCGAAGCGCGCGACCGTGTCGTGGACGATGCGGTTCGCGCGCTCGGCGATGTCCATGAAGGCGCGCGCGTCGGTGCCCTCGGGCGCCGACAGGTTGTAGTGCAGGTTGCCGTCGCCCAGGTGGCCGAAGACGACCAGCCGCGCACCCGGAAACGCGGCGGCGAGCGCCGCGTCGCCCGCGTCGAGGAACGCGGGGATCGCCGACACCGGCAGGCTGATGTCGTGCTTGATGTTGGGCCCCTCGCGTCGCTGCGCTTCGCTGATGTTCTCGCGCAGCGCCCACAGCCGCCTGCGCTGCTCCGAGGACTGCGCGACGGCCGCGTCGGAAGCCAGGCCTTCGTCGACGGCCTGCGCCAGCGCGGCCTCGACCCGCGCCGCCAGGCCCGATTCGGCGATGCTGTCGTCCGCCTGGATCAGCGCGTACCACGGATGGCCCGGCAGCGGATCGGGCGCGTCCGGATGATGCCTGCGCGACAGCGCGACCGAGAACGCGCTCATCAATTCGAAGCCGGTCAGGTGATCGGACAGCGCCGCCTTGAGCCGGCGCAGCAGCGCGACGGCGTCGGCGACCGACGCGAGCGCGGCCAGCGCGGTCACCTGCGTGCGCGGCGCGGGAAACAGCTTGAGCACCGCGGCGGTGACGATGCCGAGCGTGCCCTCGGCGCCTATGAACAGCTGCTTCAGGTCGTAGCCGGTGTTGTCCTTGCGCAGGCCCCGCAAGCCGTCGTACACGCTGCCGTCGGCGAGCACCGCCTCGACGCCGAGCGTCAGGTCGCGCGCGTTGCCGTAGCGAAGGACGGCGGTGCCGCCGGCGTTCGTCGACAGGTTGCCGCCGATCGTGCACGTGCCTTCCGAAGCCAGCGACAGCGGAAACGCCAGGTCCGCCTCGGCGGCCGCGTCGTGCACGGCGGCGAGCGGCAGGCCGGCCTCGACGGTGATCGTCGCGTTCGCGGCGTCCAGTGCGCGCACGCGGTTCATCCGGACCACGCTGAGCACGATCTCGCGGCCGTCGCCGTGCGGCGTCGCCCCACCGCACAGCCCGGTGTTGCCGCCTTGCGGCACCAGGGGCGTGTCCGCCGCCGCGCACAGTTGCACGACCGTCGCGACCTCGGCGGTCGAGGCCGGGCGGACCACGGCGCGGGCGCTGCCGCGGTAGTTGCCGCGCCAGTCGGCGACGTACGGCGCGACGTCCGCCGCCGCCGTCAGCACGTGCGCGGCGCCCACGACGCCGGCCAAGCCGTCGAGCAAGGTTGCGCCGGTGTCCGCCATAGGGGAGGATAGTAGCAAAACGTGCCGTCGCATCCGGCGGCCGCAGGAGGAGCGAAGATGGCGACCGACAACAGGAATCCCGATCCCGCCGGCGCGCCGGCGGGCCCTTTCCCGTTCTCGCCGAGCGACGCGCTCGATTTCATGCAGCGGATGTGGAATCCGCTCGGCATCCCGATGCCGGGATTCGGTGCGCCGACGCCGCACGCCGCGCCGGCGCCCGCCGGCCTGCCGTTCCCGAATCCGGCGGCGATGTTCGCGGCGCTCGATCCGGCCGAGGTCGAGCGCAAGATCGGCGAGTTGAAAATCATCGAGAACTGGCTGACGATGAGCCTGTCGATGATGCAGATGAGCATCAAGACGCTGGAACTGCAGAAGGCGTCGCTCGAGGCGATGCGCGGCACGCCGCGCGGCGATCAGAAATCCGGCAAGTGAGGGACCACGAATGAGCATCAGGCTCTACTACGGATCCGGGTCGCCGTACGCGTGGCGCGTGCAGCTGGCGCTCGAGCACAAGGCGCTTGCCTACGAACGCACGGTGCTGTCGTTCGCGGCCGGCGACACGCGCAAGCCGGAGTTCGTCGCGCTCAACCCGCGCCACCGCGTGCCGGTGATCGTCGACGGCGACTTCGTGCTGTACGAGTCCAACGCGATCGTCGAGTACCTGGACGAGGCGTACCCCGGTCGCGGCGCGCCGCTGTTCCCCGGCGACGTGCGCCGCCGCGCGCTGGTGCGCCGGCTGAACCTGGAGGTCGACAATTATTTCGACAAGGCGATCGACCCGATCACCGACGAGGCCTTCGCGAAGAAGCCCGAAGAGCGCGATGCGGCGCGGCTCGCCGCCGGCATCGACGCCACGAAGGAGGACCTGGCGTTGTTCGCCCGCGCGATGCAGGGCGACTTCCTCGCCGGCCCGCTGTCGGCCGCCGACTACGCGCTGTATCCGCTGGTCGCGTTCCTCGACCGCTGCGCGCTGAAGCTGCCGGGCTTCGATCCCGCCGCGCTGCTGCCGCCCCCGATCGCGGCGTGGAAGAAGCGCGTCGAGGCGCTGCCCTACTTCGAAGGCACGATCCCGCCGCACTGGACGAAGAAGACCTAGGATGACGACCCCCACGCTCGCTTCGCTCGCTGCCCCCAGAGGGGGTGCGTCAGTACCTTGGGGCGGCCCGGCGGTACTGACATGAAGCTCACGACGACCGCATTTGCCGATCACGGCGCCATCCCGGGCGAGTTCGCGTTCGCGGTGATCGATCCCGCCGCGCACGTGAAGCTGTCGGCGAACCGCAATCCGGACTTCGCGTGGAGCGGGTTGCCGTCCGGCACGCGCTCGCTGGCGCTCGTCTGCCACGACCCGGACGTGCCGTCCCGCGGCGACGACGTCAACAAGGAAGGACGCGTGGTTCCCGCGTCGCTGCCGCGCGTCGACTTCTTCCACTGGGTGCTGATCGACCTGCCGCCCGCCACGACGGGGATCGCGCGCGGCGCGCACTCCGACGGCGTCACCGCGCGCGGCAAGCCCGGTCCGCATGCGCCGCGCGAAGGGCGGCACGGCATCAACGACTACACGGGATGGTTCGCCGGCGACAAGGAGATGGGCGGCGATTACCACGGCTACGACGGCCCGTGCCCGCCGTGGAACGACGTGATCGCGCATCGCTACGTGTTCACGCTGTACGCGCTCGACGTGCCGCGGCTCGCGGTGCCCGACAGGTTCAGCGGCGCCGACGCGCGCCGCGCCATCGACGGCCACGTGCTCGCCCAGGCGTCGGTGACCGGACGCTACACGCTCAATCCCAAGGTCAGGCTCTGACCCCGCGCGTTCACCCGCGCAGCCACGCGGTGCGGCGCGCCTCGACGTCCGCAGCGGGCGCATCGTCGAGCGTCAGGTAGCACGTGTCCGGCGGCGGCGCCGCCAGGACCGCCGTGAACGCCATCAGCTCGTCGCGACGGAATGCGTGGATGGCCACGGTATCGCCCGGACGCTTGCGGCCGAGCAGCGTCGCCAAGCGTTCCGGCGTGGCCTTGAGGCCGTCGACGGCGACCAGCGTGTCGTGCGCCGAAAGTCCCGCGTCCGCGGCGGGGCCGCCGCGCAACACCGCGGTCAATCGCGAGTCGCCGCCGATGCGCACGCCGAGCGTGCAGCGCGGCGGCGTGCCGTCGCCGGGCTTGCCGCCCTTGTCGGTCGTGCCCGCCGCGGGCCGCAGATGGAGGGTGATGCCGAATTCGCGCAACGCGTCGGCGAGCGGCACGTCGTCGGTGCCGTCGACGTAGCGCGCGAAGAATTCCGAAAGGTCGCGGCCGGCGAGCTCGCTCGCGAGTCGGGCGATGCCGTCCTCGGGCACGCCGGTGCCGGTGCGGCCG
Organism: Burkholderiales bacterium; assembly: GCA_046347755.1. Taxonomy (GTDB): domain Bacteria; phylum Pseudomonadota; class Gammaproteobacteria; order Burkholderiales; family Casimicrobiaceae; genus VBCG01. The sequence continues at coordinate 1,644,223 of JAXMFM010000003.1, forward strand.
TAGCGTTGCCACAGCGCGCGCATCAGGTCGTCGAGCGTCGCGCGACCGTCGCGGCGCAGCGTCAGGTCGAGCGCGCAGCCGACCAGCGCGCCCTTCGCGTAATAGCTGACCACGGCGTTCGGCGAATTCTCGTCCTGCCGGTAATACTTGATCCACGCGTCGAAGCTCGAGTCGGCCAGGCTCTGCACGGCGCGCCCGGGTCCCCGCAGCACCGTGGTGATCGTGCGCCCGAGCAGCTGGAGGTAGCGCTCGGGCGCAATGAGGCCGCAGCGGACGAGCGCCAGGTCGTCGTAGTACGACGTGAAGCCCTCGAACGCCCACAGCTGGCGCGTGTAGTTCTCGCGCGCGAGGTCGTAGGGCGTGAACGCCGCCGGCTTGATCCGCTTGACGTTCCAGACGTGAAAGTATTCGTGGCTCGCGAGGCCCAGGAAGTTGAGATAGGGATCGTCGATGCCGTCCGCGCCCGCCGACGGCAATTCGTCGCGGCGCGCGACGAGGCTGGTGCTCGCGCGATGCTCGAGGCCGCCGTAGCCGTCGCCGACGACCATGACCTGGAACAGGTAGCGGGCAAACGGCGCGCCGCCGAAGAGGTCGAGCTGCCATTGACAGACGCGCGCCAGGTCGCGTGCGACGCGCGCGAGGTCGGCATCCTGCCGGCCGGTGACCGCGACGTCGTGCGGCACGCCGCCCGCGTCGAACGTGGCGAGCGCGAAGTCGGCGGTCTCCACCGGATGGTCGATCAGCTCGTCGTAGCTGGCCGCGCAATACGCGCCGAACCCGTACGGCGGCGCGCCGTCGCTTGGCATCGTCGTCGCGACGCGCCAGCCGGCGTACGCCGCGCCCGCGGGCGCCACCAGCTCGACCGTGCAGCGCGCATCGCCGCGCCCGACGGGGAGCAGGAACAGCGACGGCCCGTTGAAGTAGCCGCGCGTGCCGTCGAGGTAGGCGGCGCGCACCGACAGGTCGTATGCGTAGACGACGGCGACGACGGTCAGCGGTCCGACGCAGGGCGCGGCCCGCCAGGCGTTCTTCGCGGTCTTGGCGATCGCCACCTCCGCGCCGGCGCACGTCGCGCGCACGGACACGAAATGGCGGGCGAATTCGCGGATCAGGTAGCTGCCCGGGATCCACGTCGGCAACTCGAAGCGCTGGCCGGCGGGATCCGGCGCGTCGACGGTGACGCCGACTTCGTACAGGTGGGCGTGCGGATCGAGCGCGGCGACGCGATAGCGGGTGGGGGCGGCGGGCGGGGGCGGCAACGGGAACCTGCGAGGTTGGTGGCGCCCCGAACACGAATCGAACGTGCGACCTGCCCCTTAGGAGGGGGCTGCTCTATCCACTGAGCTACCGGGGCGAAAGCTGCGTTCTCGACTCGCCGTGCCGGTTGCGGCCGCGACGGCCGGCCGATTCTGGCGACGACGCCGGCGATTTTACCGGAACCGTCGTTCGTGCCTACACTTGCCGCCATGCCGGCCGACTTCCTGCATCACGTCTCGCTGGCCGACTGGATCGGGCTCGCGGTCTTCGGCGTCGGCTGGCTCGGCTACGGCTGGTACGCGGACCGGTCGGTGCGCGGCGCGCGCGGCCTGCGCTTCGCGACCGACGTGCACCGGCTGCAGTGGGCGCGCGAGATGGTCCGCCGCGAGAACCGGATGACCGACGTCGCGCTGACCGGCAACCTGATGCAGAGCGTGTCGTTCTACGCGAGCACCACCACGTACATCATCGCCGGCGTGATCGCCGTCGCCGGCACGCTCGACCGACTGACCTCGCTGACGGCGGAGCTGCCGTTCGCGAAGGTGACCGCCCGCGAGCTGACCGAGTTCAAGGTGCTGCTGCTCGCGGCGATCTTCATCTTCGCCTACTTCAAGTTCACGTGGGCGCTGCGCCAGTTCAACTTCCTGTCGATCATGGTCGGCGGCGCGCCGGCGGCGAATGCGCCCGAGGACGTGGCCGAGCCGTACGCGCGGCGCTTCGCGCTGCTGAGCGCGCTGGCCGGCGACGAGTTCAACCGCGGCGTGCGCGCGTACTACTTCGGGTTCGCGGCGATGACGTGGTTCATCTCGCCGCAGCACTTCATCGCGTTCACCGCGATCATCCTCGCCGTGCTGTGGCGGCGCGACTATCGCTCGCATACGCTGCGCGTGCTCCAGGGCGGCGACGCCTCGCCGCCGTGATCGCCTGGCTGGGCGAACGCACGCCGTTTCCGCCGCTCGCCGCGGCGCTCGCCGAACCGAACGGGCTGCTGGCCGCGGGCGGCGACCTGACGCCGTCGCGGCTCGTCGATGCGTATCGGCGCGGCATCTTCCCGTGGTATTCGCAGGGCCAGCCGATCCTGTGGTGGAGCCCCGATCCGAGGATGGTGCTCGACGTCGGCGCGTTCAAGGTGTCGCGCTCGCTCGCCAAGCGCGTGCGCGCAGGAACATTCGACGTGCGCATCGACACGTCGTTCCGCGCCGTCGTCGAGGCCTGCGCACAGACGCCGCGCGCGGGGCAGGGCGGCACGTGGATCACGCCGGAGATGGTCGACGCGTACTGCGAACTGCACCGGCTGGGCTACGCGCACTGCGTGGAAAGCTGGCGTGACGCGCGCCTGGTCGGCGGCCTCTACGGCTTGGCGCTCGGCCGCGTGTTCTTCGGCGAGTCGATGTTCGCCTGGCAGACCGACGCGTCGAAGGTCGCGCTCGTCCACCTTGTTGCGCGATTGCAACGCCTGGACGTGCCCCTTGTCGACTGCCAGCAGGAAACCGCGCATCTGGCCGCGTTCGGCGCGCGTCCGATCCCGCGCGAACGGTTTGCGGCCCGTCTCGCGCAGTTGATACACTCGGACGCGCCGCCTGCCGGGTGGCAGGTGTTGGGTCGTACCTGAACGTTCGCCCTGAACGGCGCGGTGCGCCGCTCCTCCCGGGGGCGAGCGCCGCGGGGCCACCCGTCGGCGCTCACGCCGCGCGTCGCGGCAAAGGCGATGGGGACAGGACAGTGATGCGGTGAGCAAGCTCAACGATCTGCCATTGACGTCGCTGCAGTTCTACGCGACGGCTCCCTATCCGTGCAGCTACCTGCCGGACCGAGCCGCACGTTCCCAGGTGGCCACGCCCAGCCACCTCATCGACACCCGCGTCTACAGCGAACTCGTCCGGCTGGGCTTCCGGCGCAGCGGCGCGTTCACCTATCGGCCGTACTGCGATCATTGCCGAGCCTGTGTTCCGGTACGGGTTCCCGTGGCGACGTTCGCGCCTAACCGGACACAACGCCGCATACTTCGCAATCATGGAGAGTTAAGCGCAGTTAGGCGTGAATTAGCGTACGATCCCGAACATTACGGGCTGTATTTGCGTTACCAGCGCTACCGCCACCCCGGCGGCGGCATGGACCAGGACAGCCGCGAGCAGTACCAGCATTTCCTGCTTCACAGCAACGTCGCGACCGATCTCTACGAATTCCGCGAGCGCGGCGTGCTGCGGATGGTCAGCCTGGTCGACCGCCTGGTTGACGGCCTGTCGTCCGTGTACACGTTCTTCGAGCCGGGCGTTCCGTCGGCCAGTTACGGCACCTACAACGTGCTGTGGCAGATCGAGAGCTGCGCGACGCTGCACCTGCCCTATCTGTACCTCGGCTACTGGATCGCGGAAAGCCGGAAAATGGCCTACAAAGCGACATTCCGTCCGGTCGAAGGCCTGGTGGGGGGGCAATGGAAGGTCTTATGACGTTTCGCCGCCGATTCCCGCCGTCGACGCGGTTCGATACGGGATCGGGACGTCGAGGTTGCCGGCGCGCATCGGCGGCCTTCAGGCATGAAATGTGCATCGGTGGGCCGCACGGGTTGCTGAACTGGCGCTTGGGTGCCGCCCTCCGGGACGAGGGAATCCAGCCGTGATCAGTGACCCGACCTTCAATTCGGGAGGCGGGATGCGGCTGCGACAGCGGTTGGCCGGCGTTGCGCGCTGGATCCGGCATCGGCTCGGCTTCGCGCAGGCGGAGAAGCGCGACGTCGACGCCGAGCAGGCATTCCTGCGCGTATTCGTCATCTCGCTGCTGCTGCTGTATGCCGCGTGGTCCGTCTGGAACAACGGCTTCACGCCGGGGCTGCGGCTGGCGGTCCTCGCCGGCGCGTCGTGCGGCCTGGCCGGGCTGTTCATGCTGCGGTACTTCCACAAGAATGCCGATCGTCCCGCATGGCTTCGCTATTTCGGCATCGGCGCCGATCTGATTCCGCTGACCGTCGGACTGGCCGGCGTCGACGAGACCGGTGTGCCGCTGGTCGGCGTCTACCTGTGGGTCATCCTCGGCAACGGCTTCCGGTTCGGTCCGCGCTTCATGATGGCCGCCTACTGGCTGTCGCTGGCGTGCTTCACGCTGCTCATGCTTTTCGTGCCGTTCTGGCAGACCCATCGCTCGCTGGGTGTCGGCTTCATGCTGATCCTGGCCACCGTGCCGTTGTACGTGCTCGTGCTGTTGTCGCGCCTGACCGCGCAGAAGGACGCCGCCGAGCAGCTGTCGAATGCGAAGAGCCGCTTCGTGGCGAACGTGAGCCACGAGCTGCGAACGCCGCTTACCGGCGTGTTCGCCGTCTACGATCTGCTGCGGCGGCATCGGCTGGCGCCGGACGAGCGCGAGCTGGTCGCCACGCTGGGCAGCGCGATCACGACGCTGAAGGGCTCCGTCGACGCGGTGCTGCAGATGAGCAAGCTCGAGGCGGGCGCCGAGCGTGCCGAGCAGCGGCCGTTCAACCTGCGCTTCTTCCTGCAGCAGATCGACACGCAGTTCCGGCCGCAGGCGAGCGCCAAGGGGCTGACCTGGGCGATGGACGTCGACGTGCGCGTGCCCGCGGCGGTGTCCGGCGACGTATCGCACCTGCACCACGTCATCGGCAACCTGCTGAACAACGCGATCAAGTTCACGAAGCGCGGCGGCGTCACGCTGCGTGCCGAGGCGTCGGCCGCCATCGTCCGCTTCGAAGTGATCGACACCGGCATCGGGATTCCGCTCGAACAGCAGGAGAAGCTGTTCGAGCGGTTCGTGCAGGCCGACGTGTCGGCCACGCGCAAGTACGGCGGCACCGGGCTCGGCACGTCGATCGCGCGCGACCTGACCGTGCTGATGGGCGGCACGATCGGCGTTCGCAGCGCCCCCGGAAACGGCTCGACGTTCTGGGTGGAACTGCCGCTCACCGCGGTGACGCCGCCGCCGCAGCCGGTGCCCGCACCCGATACGCGTCTCGCCGTGCTCATCGTGGGTTCCGACTCGACGGACCGGCAGCGCCTCGCCGACGCGATCCGCGCGCTCGGCTACGACGTCGACGTCGAGGACGCGGCACCCGCGCGGCCGCCGTCGTTCGATCCGAGGCGCTACCTGGCGGCCTTCCTGGTCATGCCGGCGGCGGACGCGTCGACGTATTCGGACCTCGTGCTGCGCGATCGCGCCGGCATCGTCTGTCCGTGGCTCGTCGCGGCGCGTGCGCCGACGTCGATCCAGGCGGCGACGCTGTTGCGCTCGGGCGCCGTCGCGTTGGTGGATCCGGCGGGTTCCGCCGTCGGCATCGGCGCGCACCTGGCGGCGCTGGCCAACCGGCTCGATCTCGCCGCGCACGACGACGAGCGCGCGACGCAGCACGACGTCGTCGGCCGCCTGAGGATCCTCCTGGCCGACGACAACAAGAGCAACCAATTGCTGCTGGCGCGCATCCTGGGCGACGTCGGACACGACGTGCAGTGCGCGTCGCGCGGCGACGAGGCGTTCGACATGATGGCCGCGGGCGGACTGGACCTCGCGATCCTCGACCTCAACATGCCCGACATGTCCGGACCGGACGTGATCAAGATGTACCGTGCCGGAGAAACCGGCACCGGGGGGAAGCTGCCGATCATCGTGCTGTCGGCGGACGCCACGCCGGCGGCGCAGCAGGAGAGCCTCGAAGCCGGGGCCAACGACTACCTGACCAAGCCGGTCACTGCCGACAATCTGCTGTCGGCGATCGAACGGATCATGGTCGGCGCGCGGGCGCGCAAGCGTGCCGTTTCGATCGACGGGGCCGTTGCGCGGGCGGCGCGCAACGAACCACACGTGGCGCCTGCGCCGGTGCTGCTGCGGGAAGCGGGGCGGCACCAGGCCGGCGGACCGGTGCTGGTCGACATCGAGCGCATCGAGGCGTTGCGCAGAATCGCCAACAACGACAGCGGATTCCTCGACCAGTACGTCGCGGCGGCGTTCGCCGACCTCGAGTCGGCGATCAAGGAGCTGCTGGGGGCCGTCGCAGGCAGCGACATCCGCGCTGCCCGGGATGCGCTGCACAAGATCGACGGCACGAGCGCGAGCATCGGCGCGGTCGCGCTGGCGCAGAGCGCCAAGAACATGCGCCAGTACCTGTCGGCGTCGCCGGATTCCGACGTGGCGGCGGCCGTGGCCGAAGTCACGACTACGTGCGCGCTGACGAAGTCGGCCGTGGCGTCGCTGGTGCGCGAAACGCGTTCCGCCCCGCGCAACTCCCGCTGACGCCGCCGCGCGCGGCGACGTCCCGGCCTGCTATGCGGCTCCGCCCTGCCTGGGCGCGCTCGCGGCGGAGTCGATCTGCCTTTCCATGAACGCGATCGCTTCGCCCACCGTCGTGGCGGAGAAATTCTCCATCGGGATGTCGATCTCGAATTTTTCCTCGAACCGGAACACGAGGTCGACCGCATGCAGCGAGTCGATCCCCAGTTCACGCAGCTTGGCCTCCGGAACGATGCGCGCGGGATCCTGCCCGAGGTCGTCCACGAACTGCCTGACCACTGCGAGTATCTCTTCCTGTCGCGTCATGTCGGATGGCCTGTGGGGAGGTCGCGCACCGCGCCGGCGGCCGCCGCGCGCTCCGCCGGCGTGTCGACGGCGGCGAACGGCACCCATTGATGCTTCCTGCCGTCGTAGAGCTGGCAGGTCCTGGTGATCGCAAGATAGCGGCGCAGCGTGATCGCGCGCGTCGGCACCTCGTCGGGCCAACGCCGTTGCAGCGCGCGCTGGGCCTCGGCAAGCCGGTAGGACGGGATCGACGCGTTCACGTGATGCGCGGTGTGCTCCAGCGCATTGTGCAGCAGCGCGTCGATGCGGAGCGGCAGCGTCGTGCCGTGCGTGCCGTCCAGGTTGGGCTGCGCCGCCCGCCACTCGCTCTCGTCGTCGTACCACCGCGCGGTCTCGTCCGTGTGGTGGACGTAGAAGACGATCGCGGCCATGTACAGCCAGATCGTGAACGGCAGCGCGATGCCCAGCAGAAGGATCTGCGCCGCCGATTGGCCGGTCGCGTACGCGCCCGCCGCGTAGGCGGCGATCTGGACGGCCATGAACGCGGTCACCAGCCACGAGTCCCACAGGAACACCGTGCGCACCTTGCCGCGCGGGAAGTACTGGCGGCGCCACCAGACGTCGATGCCGTAGTAGATGCCCGCGCCCCACCACGAACGGTACACGCGGTACAGCCAGCGCTTCGCGCGGGGGAGCGCAGCATATTGTTCCGGCGACAGCGGCACCCACGGAATGTCGCGGGAGCGCAGTCCGGTGAAGCCGTGGTGGCTGACGTTGTGGCCGGCGATCCACAGCGACGCGCACGACATCGTGGGCAGGAACAGGATCCGTCCCAGCCACGCGTTGAGCCGCCGGGACGGCGTCAGCGAGTCGTGGCAGGCATCGTGGCCCAGCACGAACATGCGCGAGATCGTCACGCCGAGCGCGACGGATGCCGCGATCTTCCAGACGATCGCCGTCGCGAGCACGACGACGGCGGAACAGACGACGTACAGGGTCAGGTCGAGCGCCACCCGCGGCAGCGCCCGGCCGTAGCTGGGCTTCGCGAACGGACGCAGCAGTTCGCGCGCTTCCTTGCGCTTCGCGGACCAGCGGTGGGTTCTCGCCATGGGATTCGCGTTTGGTTTCCGGCGTCGCCTGCGCGCTACGGCGCGCGGGTCACGACCAGCGTCGTCGCACTGCCGCCGAACCCGAACGCATTGCAGATCGCAATGTCGAGGTTGGCGGCGACCCGGCCCGGGTCCGGCACGCAGTCGAGGTCGCAGTCCGCGTCGCGATCGACGAGATTCGCCGTCGGCGGTACCCGCTGCGTCTGCAGCGCCTTGACCGACAGCACCAGGCCCATCGAACCCGATGCGCCGACCATGTGCCCGACCGCGCCCTTCGACGAGCTGACGGCAAGCTTCGCGGCGTGGGTCCCGAACACGTCCTTGATGGCCTGGGTCTCGACGGCGTCGTTGAGCCGCGTGGCCGTGCCGTGGGCGTTGACGTACGACACCGCATCGGCGCGAATCCCGGCGTCGGCGAGCGCGCTTCGCATCGAGTGGGCCTGGCCGTCCACCGAGGGTTGCGTCGGATGTCCCGAGTCCGCCGTGCAGGCGTAACCGATCAGTTCGGCGCGGATGTCGGCGCCGCGGGCGCGCGCGCGCTCCCACTCCTCGAGCACCACGAACACGGCGCCTTCGCCCAGCACCGTGCCATTGCGCGTGGCGTCGAACGGCCGGCAGCTGCGGTGCGGATCGTCGTGCACCGGCGCCAGCAGCTGGGCCGAGTGCCAGCAGTTCACGGCCGAGTACGTGAGCAACGATTCCGTGCCGCCGGCGATCATGACGTCAGCGTAGCCATGGCGAATCGTGCGCGCCGCCTCGCCGACGGCCACCGACGACGACGAGCACGTGGTGCTGTAGTGCAGGGCCGGCCCGGTGAGCCCGTAGGTCATCGCGATGTACGCGGCCGGCGCGTTCGGCATCGTCCTCACCAGCGTGAACGGGTGCACCTTCGAGCGGCCCCGCACGAACAGCGCATCGAAACCCACCTCGGTTTCGGTGATGCCGTTCATGCAGCTGCCGCTCGCGACCCCGATGCGCGCGCGGTCCTCGACGTCCCGGTCGAGGCCCGCGTCGGCCATTGCACCTGCCGTTGCCATCAATGCAAATCGCGTGAAGCGGTCCGTCAGCGCCAGCACCGGCTTCGGCAGCGCGTCGAGCGCGCCGTCGGGCACCGTGGCCGCGGGAACCGTCAACCGGGCGCCGGTGGCCGCGTTGGCGAGCGTCAGCGGCGCGACCGCCGACTGCCCCGCCATGATCCGGTCCCATGCCTGATCCACCTTTGCACCCAGCGGACACACGACCCCCATTCCCGTGATGGCCACCCTTCGTCGCAAATGCGTTCCCGCGTCTTCAGGCGGCCGCGAGCGCGACCGGAGGCACCAGCGCCAGCGGGCGACCGAAGGCCGCGACCTGCTGCTGATGCAGGCGGCGCATCCACTGCAGGCTGCGCGGCGTCAGCTGCATCGCGCTGTCCACCCACAGCTGGACGACGTCGGTGAGTTCCTGCAGCGTGACCGGCCTCAGCAGCCGGTCGACGGCGTTCATCGCGGTGTGCGCGGTGCGCTGCTGCTCGCGCTGACGAATAAGCCGCGCGACTTCCTCCATGCCCGTTCCGGTGTCGACGACCATGTCGATCACGCCGAGGTCGAGCAGTTCCTGCGCCGAATACTGCCGGCCGGTGCGGGTCATGTCGTTGGCGGTCTTGCGGCCGACGCGGCGCGCGAGGAACGACAGGCCGCCCATGCCCGGGAACATGTCGAACAGCACTTCGGGGAAGCCCGCCTTGACGTGCTTCTCGGCGATCACGACGTCGCAGGACAGCGCCGACTCGAAGCCCCCGCCCAGCGCGTCGCCCTCGAGCAACGCGATGGTCGTGACGCCCTTCAGATTGTGCGACACGTAGTTGCGGTAGGTCACGTTCACCGCCGCGCGCGCGTACTCGATCAGCCGCGCGCGATCCTTGGCGGCGATCAGTCGCTGGAAGTAGGCGAGGTCGCCGCCCAGGCTGAACACGTTCGGGACCAGCGAACGCACGACGATGTGGTGCAGCGGACGAGTCGGCTCGTTTCCGGCGAAGTAGCCTTCGATGCTCTGGCTGCCGCGCTCCATCGCGTGGAGCAGCTGGATCGAGAAGCACGGAATTCCGGACGGTTGCCAATTCGACCAGAGCGTGGCGCGCGCCGGCTCGTAGTGGCAATCAAGCTCGCTGGAAAAACTGAAGTCGGCCGCGCCGTCGTGATGCTGGACGACTCCGTCGTGATCGGAGTCGGGTACCGACAGAATGGCCGAGGAGACGAAATTGTTCATTTGGGTGCCTCAAGAGGTGGATTGAAACGCCCGGACCTATCAGCGCCCCTCGGGACCAGGGGCGCCGGTCAAACGGTCCGTGTTGTACGACACATACAGTCTTAATGTAGCTTCTTAGTCTGCGTTGGGCAAACGATCTTCGGGAAAAACCTCGCCGGACGTTTGATTTCGAGCATGAACGGAGCGGTGCAAGTCCCGGAAAAGGCAGACCCGGAATCGGGAAGTCGACGAGATTTGGCGGTTCCGGGCGGGAAACGCCGACTCGGCGCGATAACTCATATTGTACGGTATGTAGGCTACATAAGGGCCAAGCATTGCACGCGATGCCGCCATCCCGTGGCCGCGACAAGGTACGTCGCGGCATTCGGCGTTGTGGCTGGCCACCCTAAGCCATTGATTGCACGACAATCCTGGCAACGGTCCACACGCCGGCCAACGCGGACGGCGTTCGCGGGCACCGCGTGGCCGCCGCGGGTCAGGCCATTCCCGGGCGGGCGGCGACAGACCCGACGGCAGGTACGTGACCGCCGTCGGTCGTCGACGGGCCGCCCAAGTGGGCGAGCAGCCGCGGCCACAGCCTGTCGGCGGCGGTCTGCTTGAAGAATCCGAAGTGGCCGATCCGCGCAAGGCCGACGTCGGCCGGCCGGATCAGCCATTGCTCGAACGCGAGGCCGGGAAAGTAGTCGCGCACGCGAGCGGCGCCCGCCGCCGTCCCGAACCCGTCGTCCGAAAACACGATGAGGAGCGCGCGGCCGGTCACGCGCGCGCAATCGCCGATCAACCGGCCCAGGCGGTCGCCCGCCTGCAGGTGCTCGGCCGGCGTGCGCCGCTGGTGGCCCCATTGCAGCGCGACGCCCTTGGGCAGGTCGTCGCCCAACCGCAACCTGCTCGCCGGAAAGTACCCGAACATCCGCGTGATCGCCGGCATCGCCAGATGCCAGACGACGGCCATCGGGATCCGGTACACCATCCGGTAGTCGCCCGGATAGCCGGTGTGCGGGCCGATCATCACGTAGTCGGCGACCAGCGAAGCCGCGCGCGATCCGCCGAAGAGCAGGGACCCGAACGAATGCCCGATGCCGGTCAATCGTGCCCGCGGACACCGGGTCGCCAGCCATCGGGTTGCCGCCGTGCAGTCGAATTCCGACCAGTCCTCGATCGTGGCGTCGAAGTTCGCGAGCGACGGCGGGCTCGACACGCCGACGCCGCGGTAGTCGTACGTGAGCACCGCAATGCCCGCGCCCGCCAGGAATCGCGCGAGGTGCCGATAGTGCCGGCACGCGATGCCGGCGCCGCTGTTCAGCAGGACCGCGCGATCGGGCGCGACGCCCGACGCCGGCGAATACCACGTTCCGCGCAGCGAGTGGTCGTCCTCGGTGACCAGGCCGACGTCTTCCTCGACGACGCCGGGCCGCGCCTCCCGCATGCGGCCTACGCTTCGGCCGACGCCGCGCGAACGCCCGGCATGTCGCGGATCACCGCCGTCAGGTCCGACGAGAGCACCTGCTCGCCGTCGACGGACGCCGAGCCGGTCAGCTTGGCCACCCCGCGCATCGATCGCTTGAGCGTGCACTCGAGCGTCACCTGGTCGCCGGGCACCACGTCGCGTCCGAACGTGCAGTTCTCGATCCCCGCGAAGAAGATGATCGACGTGCCCATCCGGCTCATCATGCCCGAGTAGTAGCTGAGCGCGCCCGCCGCCTGGGCCAGCGCTTCCACCACCAGCAGCTGCGGCATCACGCGCCGTTCCGGCGCGACGCCGGCGAAGAACCAGTCGTTGGCGCTGACGTTCTTGATCACCCTGATGTACTTGCCGGGCTCGCACGCCTCCATCCGGTCGATCAGCAGGAACGGATACCGGTGCGGAATGTGGCGCAGGATCTCGTCGATGTCCGCAGGCGGAATGGAACTGGTCGTCGTCAAGGCAAACTCGCTGGTCGTAATTGGCGCGATCCGGGTGGCCGCCGCGGACGGGAGCGCCTTGCCGCCTTCGCACGGCGGGCGCGGGAACCTGTCCGGAATCGTACGTCGTGCGATGCCGGCGCCGCAACCGATCGGCGGGCCTCCCCGCCCGGGACGGGTAAAGCAGGTCGGCCACGCACGACCCGCTATAATTATGTCCCTTCCGATTCATCTTCCGGGTGACCAACTTGAAAGTGCTCGTACCGATCAAGCGCGTCGTCGATTACAACGTCAAGGTCCGCGTGAAGGCCGACGGCTCGGGCGTGGACACCGCGAACGTCAAGATGTCGATGAACCCGTTCGACGAGATCGCCATCGAGGAGGCGGTGCGCATGAAGGAGAAGGGCGTCGCGACCGAAGTGGTCGCGGTCTCGTGCGGCACGGCCGCGTGCCAGGAGACGCTGCGGACCGCGCTGGCGCTGGGCGCCGATCGCGCGATCCTCGTCGAGACCGACGCCGACCTGCAGCCGCTCGCCGTGGCGAAACTGCTGCGCGCGGTGGCCGCCGACGAGAAGCCGGACCTCGTGATCCTGGGCAAGCAGGCGATCGACGACGACGCCAACCAGACCGGACAGATGCTGGCGGCGCTGCTCGACTGGCCGCAGGCCGCGTTCGCGTCCAAGGTGGCGATCGCCGGCGGCGTGGCGACCGTCAAGCGCGAGGTCGACGGCGGGCTGGAAACCGTCGAGATGAAGCTGCCGGCGGTCGTGACCACGGACCTGCGGCTGAACGAGCCGCGATACGCGACGCTGCCCAACATCATGAAGGCGAAGAAGAAGCCGCTGGCGACGACCACGCCGGCCGCGCTGAACGTCGACGTCGCGCCGCGGCTGACGACGCTGAAGGTCGTCGAGCCGCCGAAGCGCAAGGGGGGCGGCAAGGTCGCCGACGTCAAGGAGCTCGTCGCCAAGCTGCGCGGCGAAGCCAAGGTCATCGCCTGAACCGACTGCAACGATCATGACCATTCTCGTCATCGCCGAGCACGACAACGCTTCGCTCAAGTCCGCCACCGCGCATGCGGTCGCGGCCGCCACCAGGCTGGGGGGCGCCGTCCACGTGCTGGTCGCCGGTCACAACGCGCAAGGCGCGGCGCAGCAGGCGGCGCAGCTGGCCGGCGTCGAAAAGGTGCTGCTGGCCGACGCACCGCATCTCGCCCATCCGACCGCGGAGAACCTGGCGGCCGTCGCGCTCGCGCTGCTGCCGGGCGCGTTCACGCACGTCGTGACCGCCGCGACCGGCTTCGGCAAGAACGTGTCGCCGCGGATTGCCGCCAAGCTGGACGTCGCGCAGGTGTCCGAGGTGACCGGCATCGAGACGGCCGACACGTTCGTGCGGCCGATCTACGCAGGCAACGCGTTCGCGACCGTGCAGTCGAAGGATCCGGTCAAGGTGCTGACCGTGCGGACGACGGCGTTCGACAGCGCCGGCGCCGGCGGCAGCGCGACCGTCGAAACGATCGCCGCGGCGGCGGACACCGGCCTGTCGAAGGTGACGGGCCAGGAGATCACCAAGTCCGAGCGTCCGGAGCTGACGAGCGCGCGCATCGTGATCTCCGGCGGCCGCGGCTTGGGCAGCGGCGACAACTTCAAGATGCTCGAGGCGCTGGCCGACAAGCTGAAGGCCGCGATCGGCGCGTCGCGCGCGGCGGTCGACGCCGGCTACGTGCCGAACGACTACCAGGTCGGGCAGACCGGCAAGATCGTCGCGCCGGACCTGTACATCGCGATCGGCATCTCCGGCGCGATCCAGCACCTGGCCGGCATGAAGGACAGCAAGGTGATCGTCGCGATCAACAAGGATCCGGAGGCGCCAATCTTCCAGATCGCCGACTACGGCCTGGTCGGCGACCTGTTTGAGCTGGTGCCGCAGCTGACCGCCGAGCTGGGTTAGCGAAAGCCGGGTCGGACTCGAATTTTCGCGAACTGGCGAAAATTCGAGTCCGGCCCTATTTAGAGTCCCACGTCTAGCGGCGCGACCGTACGCTATCGGTCTCGTCCCTTCATTTTCCGGATCGAATCGACATGAGCACCTACCACGCACCGCTGCCCGACATCCTGTTCGTGCTGAACGAGCTGGCGGGCCTCGAGCAAGTATCGAAGCTGCCCGGCTTCGAGGACGCGACGCCGGACACCGTCGCGGCCATCCTCGACGAGGCGGCGAAGTTCGCGACCAACGTGCTCGACCCGCTGAACGTGAGCGGCGACCGCGAAGGCGCGACGTGGATCGACGGCGGCAGCGTGAAGACGCCGGCCGGATTCAAGGACGCCTACGAGCAGTACTGCGCGAACGGCTGGAACGGGCTCACCAAGAACCCCGAGTACGGCGGCCAGGGGCTGCCGCAGATCGTGTCGACGGCGGTCGAGGAGATGTGGCACGCGGCGAACCTCGCGTTCGACCTGTGCCCGCTCCTGACGCAGGGCGCGATCGAGGCGATCGAGTTGCGCGGGTCCGACGCGCTGAAGGAGAAGTTCCTGCCGAACATGGTCAGCGGCAAGTGGACCGGCACGATGAACCTGACCGAGCCGCAGGCGGGCTCCGACCTGGCGGCCGTGCGCACGCGCGCGGTGCCGCAGGGCGACGGCACGTACAAGCTCTTCGGACAGAAGATCTTCATCACGTTCGGCGAGCACGACTACACGGAGAACATCATCCACCTGGTGCTCGCGCGCACGCCGGACGCGCCGGCCGGCGTCAAGGGGATCTCGCTGTTCGTCGTGCCGAAGGTGCTGGTCAACGACGACGGGTCGCTGGGCGCGCGCAACGACGTGCACTGCGTGTCGATCGAGCACAAGATGGGCATCCACGCGAGCCCGACCGCGGTGCTCGCCTACGGCGACAGGGGCGGCGCCGTCGGGTATCTGGTCGGCGAGGAGAACCGCGGCCTCGAGTACATGTTCATCATGATGAACCTCGCGCGCTTTTCGGTCGGCCTGGAAGGCGTGGGCATTTCGGAGCGCGCGTACCAGCGTGCGGTCGCCTACGCGCGCGATCGCGTGCAGGGCAGGGCGGTCGGGCTCGACAAGGCGGCGGCGACCGGCGCGATCATCGACCACCCGGACATCCGGCGGATGCTGATGACGATGCGCGCGTACGCGGAGTCCACGCGCGCGGTCGCGTACGTCACGGCGGCCGCCCTCGACAACGCGGCCGCGAACCCCGATCCGGCGGCGCGCGCGAAGGCGCAGGCGTTCGCCGACTTCATGATCCCGATCGTCAAGGGCTTTTCGACGGAGGTCGGGCAGGAAGTCGCGTCGCTCGGCGTGCAGGTGCACGGCGGCATGGGCTTCATCGAGGAGACCGGCGCCGCGCAGCACTTCCGCGACGCGCGGATCACGACGATCTACGAAGGCACGACGGGCATCCAGGCCAACGACCTGATCGGGCGCAAGACGGCGCGCGACGCCGGCGCCGTCGCCCGTGCGGTGGCCGGCGAAATCGACAAGGTCGCGGCGCGCCTTGCGAGCCGCAGCGAGCCCACGCTGCAGGCGATCGGCGTGCAGCTGGCCGCGGCGACGGCGGACGTGCAGGAGGCGATCGACTGGATGGTGCCCGCGTACGGCCAGCATCCGCGCGCCGCGCATGCGGTCGCCGTCGAATACCTGAAGCTGTGGGGCCTCGCGGTCGGCGGCTGGCAGATGGGCCGCGCCGCGCTGGTCGCCGGCGACCACCTCGCGGCCGGCGACGCCGATGCGCAGTTCATGCACGCGAAGATCGCGACGGCGCGGTTCTACGCCGATTTCCTGCTGCCGCAGACGGGCGCGCTCGCGCACACGATCGTGCACGGCAGCCAGAGCGCGCTCGCGCTCGAGGCCGAGGCATTCTGATCGACTCGCGGTCCCCGGTGTCGGTTGTCGCCGATCCGCGACAGCCGCTCGTCGCTCGCCGGGGAACCTCGGAGGCGGATCCGATGTCGGACGTCCGCGCAACGTCGGCGGAACGGCACCTGCCGCTCCGCCGCTGCGCATCGCGCGGCGACGACCGCGGAGGGCGACCGATGTCTTGCACGATGCGGCTGACTCGCGTGATCCTGTTCGCCGGGTGCGCGTTCGCCGCGACCCCGTCCGGCGCCCAGACCTCGATGCCGATCCTGCCCGAGCCGCCCGGCCCGTTCGCGGTCGCGTGCAGCAACGTCGAGCAGGACTTCACGCGCATCGCTGCGGGCGAGACGCCCGCCCAGTATTGGGAAGGCGTGCCGGACGGCAACCGCGACCGCTACGTAACGGACCTGCTGGTCGATCCGGCGCACGCGTTCGTCGTCCGCCCGCCGATCCCCGGCAATCCGACGCTGTTCGGGATGTACGCAGGACAGACCTATCCGTACGCGAACCTCGTCTGCTATCCGACCGACGCCGGCAACACGCGCGCCGACTACGCGCTGCCCACCGGCAACGTCGTGCCGCGGATGCAGCGCGGCGCGCAACCGCCGATCTTCCCGGCCGGGACGGCGAAGTACCCGGTGCTGCTGTTCTCGCACGGGCTCTCCGGCAGCCCGATCTCCGGCGACTACATCGAGACGCTGAAGCTGTTCGCGTCGTACGGCTACATCGTCGTCGCGCCGTTCCACGGCGACCAGCGCTTCGCGAGCATCGAGCTCGAGAGCTTCGCCGACCTCGTGTACACGCTGCTGCACATCAAGGCGTTCGTCGCGATGCAGGCGGTGCGGCCGCACGCGCTGTCGGCGGCGCTCGACGCCGTGCTGGCGCATCCGGACTTCCGCGATCGCGTGGATGCCGACCGCGTCGGCGGCTTCGGCGCGAGCCTGGGCGGCGAATCGCTGCTGCTGATGGCGGGCGCCGCGCTGACCGCGTCGATCGGACAGTCGTCGACGCGCGTCATGCAGGACATGCGGCTCAAGGCCGCGGTCGGCTACGTCCCGTATTTCGGCATCGATGCGTATCCGGCGTTCGGCCGCGACCTGCACGGCCTCGACGGCGTGACGCTGCCGTACCTGGCATTGAGCGGCACCGCCGACACGACGGCGCCGATCAGCACGACCGAGCGCGGCATCCACGCGCTGTCGGGAACGCGCCGGCTCGTCGCATTCACCGGGATGACGCACGGCTACGATCCCAGGTTCCGTGACGAGATCAACACGTGGACGATCCGCTTCCTGGCCGGGCAATTCTCGCAGGACTTCACGGAGCGCGCGGTCGCCGCGCGCATGACGTCGGTGCAGGGCGGCGGCGACGACGTCGAACGCGTCGACTACACGGCGCCCGGCCCGATCCGGACGGACACCGGCGGCGCGCCGCGCGAAGCCATCGCCGTCGAATATTTCGACGACGCGCTCGGCCATTTCTTCATCACCGCGGAAGCGGCCGAGCAGGCGATGCTCGACGCCGGTGTCGTGGTGCCCGGCTGGGAGCGCACGGGATTCGCGTTCAAGGTGCGTCCGGCCGGCGCGACGCTCGGCTTGTCCGCGTGCCGCTTCTTCGGCACGCCGCCAAAGGGGCCCAACTCGCACTTCTTCACGATCGATGCGACCGAGTGCGCACTGGTCAAGGCCAAACCGGAATGGACGTACGAAGGCCTGGCCTTCGTCACCGACGCTCC
Source organism: Burkholderiales bacterium (assembly GCA_046347755.1). Lineage (GTDB taxonomy): Bacteria > Pseudomonadota > Gammaproteobacteria > Burkholderiales > Casimicrobiaceae > VBCG01. The sequence goes on from JAXMFM010000003.1 coordinate 1,661,868, forward strand.
GGCGGCGGGCATCTGCGCGCCCGATCGCGTGCCGGTGCTGCGGCTGTACAACAACGGCATGGGCGGACAGGCGAACCATCGCTTCACGACCAGCCGCAGCGAAGCGCGCGCGATGGCCGCGGCGGGCTGGTTCGTCGAAGGCACGGTGTTCTGCGCGATACCCTGAGGCGCGGCTACTCGATCACGACGCGCTCGATCCACATGAGCTCGCACGCGCCGTCGCCGACGTCGTCGCGCCGCAGCGACGTGTTCCAGGCGAAGCCGCCGGCGCCGCGCACGTCGACCAGGTAGCCCGACAGCGTCACCACCTGGCCCGGCCGCAGCTTGCGCAGCCGCTGCTCGACGGAATCGTCCGCCGGGATCGCGTGCACCTGCGCGGCGTGCGTGGCGATGTCGCCCATCGACAGCGGAAACTTCGTCCAGTCCTTCGGCTTCCAGAACAGGAAGCGGCCCATCTGCGAGAACTCGAGCTGCTCGACGACCCGCGTGTCGGACATCGCGCCCCAGCCGAGCCCCAGGTCGACCGGCGCCAGGTTCGCGCCGCCGTCGATCCGGTAGATCTCCTTGCGCAGCACGCGCGCGGTGATTTCGTAGCGCGCGCGACGGATGAACGTGTAGTCCTTGGCGTCGAAACGCGTCGGCGGGTCCAGCGTGTCCTGCACCGGATCGGCCGGCGCGACGATGCCCGGGCGGACGCTCTCGTGGCGTTCGCTGCTCCACCAGTTCCACGCGCCGAACAGGCTCGCGACGATCAGCAGGATGACGACCCAGTTCATCCGATCATTTTCGCTCGGACGCGGCGATTGCGACGACGCCGTGCGTCGCGAGCGAAACGCCGACCGTCGATCCGACGGCCCGCGGCTGGTCGACGGCGGTGGACAGCGCGAACAGCGGGCCGGCCGGCGTGTCCAGCGTGTACTCGATGACGCCGCCGAGGTAGGCCGCCTTGCGCACCGTCGCGTGCCACGCGGCCGCGCCGTCGGCGACGATCTCGATCGCTTCCGGGCGGATCGACAGCTCGACGTCGCCGTCGGGCAGGCCGCGGTGGGGCAGGTCGAGCACGAGGCCCGCCAGCGCGACGTCGGCATGCGTCGCGTCGCGGCGCGAAAGCGTGCCGCGTACGCGGTTGGCGTCGCCCATGAACGTCGCGACGAACGTGTCGCGCGGCGTCTCGTACAGCTCGCGCGGCGCGCCTTCCTGCGCGATCGTCGCCTTGTTCATCACGATGATGCGGTCGGAGACGGCCATCGCTTCCGCCTGGTCGTGCGTGACGTAGACGACGGTGAGGCCGAGCCGCTGCTGCAATTCGCGGATTTCGTCTCGCATCTGCCGCCGCAGCCGCGCGTCGAGGTTCGACAGCGGCTCGTCGAACAGCAGCACCGACGGCTCGAGCACCAGCGCGCGCGCGACGGCCACGCGCTGCTGCTGGCCGCCGGACAGCTCCGACGGCAGGCGGTCGTCGAAGCCGGTGAGGCCCACGGTCGCCAGCGCGTCGCGCGCCCGCGCGCCGGCCGCCGCGCGCGGCACGCCGGACACGTCGAGCCCGTAGCGGACGTTCTCCAGCACCGACATGTGCGGAAACAGCGCGTAGCTCTGGAACACCATCGACACGTCGCGCTCGGCCGCCGGCGTGCGCGACACGTCGCGGCCGCCGATGCGGATCTCGCCCGACGTCGGCAGTTCCAGCCCGGCGATCAGCCGCAGGATCGTCGTCTTGCCGCAGCCGGAGGGTCCGAGCAGCGTCACCAGCGTGCCCGCGGCCACCGTGAACGAAACGTCGCGTACGGCGTCGACGTCGCCGTAGCGCTTGGTGACGTGTTCGAATTCGATGGAAGCGGCGGTCATGTGATCCCCCCGAACGGCGCTTCGCGCCGCTCCCCCCGAGGGGGCCGAGCGCCTTGGGGCGGCCCGGCGGCGCTCATGTGATCCCCCCGAACGGCGCTTCGCGCCGCTCCCCCCGAGGGGGCCGAGCGCCTTGGGGCGGCCCGGCGGCGCTCATCGCGGGATCCTCATGCGGCGGTCCCGCCGAGCTGCGGCAGCGCGGCGGCGGGTGCGCGCCGGCCGAGCCGGCGCTCGCCGACCAGCTTCGTGATGACGCCGATGACCGCCAGCATCAGCACGATCAGCACCGAGCAGTACGCGATCGCGACGCCGTAGTCGCCGTTCACCACGCGGTTGATGATATAGGTGGTGGCCCATTCGTACTCGGCGGACACCAGGAAGATCACCGCCGACACCGTCGTCATCGCGCGCACGAAGCTGTAGACGAGCGCGGCGACGACGGCGGGCTTGAGCAGCGGCAGCAGCACGCGGCGCAGCGTGGTCGTGCCGCGCGCGCCGAGCGTGGCGGACGCCTCGTCGAGGCTGCGGTCGATCTGCGCCATCGACGCCATGCCGGCGCGCACGCCGACCGGCATGTTGCGGAACACGTTGCAGGCAACCAGGATCAGCGCGGTGCCGGTGATCTCGATCGGCGGCACGTTGAACGCGACGATGTACGACACGCCGATCACGGTGCCGGGAATCGCGAACGAAAGCATCGTGCCGAACTCGAACGCCGACTGGCCAGCGAAGCGCTGGCGCGTCAGCAGGTAGGCGGTCAGGATGCCGAGCGCGGCGGTGATCGGCGCGGCGATCGCCGACAGCGAGACCGTGGTCCAGAACGAGTTCCACGCGGCGCCGGCCCAGATGACGCCGTGCGGTCCCCATTCGATGCCGAACGCCTTCACGTAGTGGCGCAGCGTCGGCGTGTAGTCGCGGCCCCAGGTCTCGACGAAGCCGCCGGCCAGCGCCATCGCGTAGATCGCGACGGTCATCAGCGCCCACGGCAGCGCGATCGCGTAGCAGGCGCGGCGGACGCCGTCCGGGAGCAGGATGGGCAATCCCGCGTCGCCCTTGCCCGAGACCGCCGTGTACGCCCTGCCGCCGAGCACGGCGCGCTGTGCGACGAAGGCGCCGAGCGCGAACACGAGCAGCACGATGCCCAGCGTGGCCGCGCGCCCCGGGTCCAGCTGGGCGCCGACCACCGAGAAGAAGATCTCGGTCGACAGCACGCCGAAGTTGCCGCCGAGCAGGATCGGGTTGCCGAAATCGGCGATCGACTCGATGAAGCTGATCAGGAACGCGTTGGCGAGCCCCGGGCGCATCAGCGGCAGCGACACGTCGGCGAACGTGCGCCAGCGGCCGGCGCGCAGCGTCTGCGCCGCTTCCTCCAGCGCCGGCGACACGCCTTCGACGACGCCTATGAGCACGAGGAACGCGATCGGCGTGAACGCGAAGACCTGCGCGACCAGCACGCCCTGCATTCCGTAGATCCAGCGCGCGGGCTCGATGCCGAATGCCCACTCGAGGAACTGGTTGACGAGGCCCGAACGGCCGAACAGCAGGATCAGCCCGAGCCCGATGACGAACGGCGGCGTGATCAGCGGCAGCACCGACAGCACGCGCAGCGCGCGCCCGTACCGGAATTGCGTGCGGGTGACGATCAGCGCGAACGCGAGCCCGAGCGCCGTGCAGCCGATGGCGGTGGCAAGCGCCAGCAGCAGCGTGTTCCACGCGACGCCGCAGCGCGCCGAGCCTGCGATGCAGCCCAATCCCCAGACCTTTTCCGTCGTCGCGCGCGCGACGAACGCCGGCAGCGAGAACGCGCCGTCGCGGTCGGCGACCGCCTGGACCAGGATCGTCGCGACCGGGTAGAACGTGAACACGGCGACCGAGAGCGCGATCGCCACGACCGAGCACGCGACGAAGGCGTCGCCCCGGAAGAGGCCGCGCGCGGCCAGCCCGCCGGCCATGATCATCGCGAACGCCGCGGCGACGAGGGAGGCGCCCAGGCCCATGCCCGGCTGCCCGGTCGGACCGGTCGCGAATCTCTGCACGAACAAATAGGCGAGGCCGACCGCGCCGACGGCGATCTGTGCGGCGGATCCCGACGACTCCGTCCGGCGCAACGCAACGGCCAGTCCCGCGACCAGCGCGAGGCCGAGCGGCAGCAGCCACCCGCGGCCGTGCGCAATCGCCTGGATCAGTGCGGGCGCGCTGTCGGCGGACGTCCATCGGAACAGCCAGCCGAACCCGAGGACGGAGCCCTGCAGCGCATACCACGGGACGACGGCGAATCCCGCTGCGCCTACCGCGAGCCAGGTGCCCAGCACGCGATTGCGCGCCGTCATGGCCATCATCGCGGCGCGTTGTTGACTTCCTTCTCCCAGCGCTCGAGCAGGCGTCGCCGCGTGTCGCTCGACCCGTACTTGGCGAAGTCGTAGCCGATCACCTTGATGTCGGTGAGCTTCGGCACCTGCGGCGGCAGCGCGACGCTGCGATTGGTGGGAATCGCGTATTCCTTCACGTCGAGCCCGATCTGCTGTGCTTCGGCGGTCAGCGCCCAGTCGTAAAACCTGCGCGCGGCGTCGAGGTTGCGCGCACCCTTGACGATGGCCATCGAACCGACCTCGTAGCCGACGCCTTCGCACGGCAGGATCGGCAGCACCGGAAAGCCGCGGACGATCTCGTTGATCACGCCGTGCAGCACCGTGCTGCCGACGTACACCTCGCCGCGCGTCACCGCGGTCATCGGGCCGATGCCGGAGCGCGCGTAGCTGGTCACGTTGCGGTTCACGTCCACCATGAAGCGAAACGCGTCGTCCTCGCCCATGACCTGCACGAGCGACGCGAGCATCAGGTACGCGGTGCCCGACGAGTTCGGATTGCCGAGCATCACCTCGCCCTTGAGCGCCGGGTCGAGCAGGTCCTTCCAGCACTTCGGGACCGGCAGCTTCTTCTTCTCGCGGATTTCCGTGTTGTAGCCGAGCGCGAGGATGCCGCCGTAGACGCCGGCCACGCGGTTCTTCGAGACCTCGGTGATCCGCTGCGCCCAGTCGTACAGCTGGCCGACGTTCGGCGACCGGTATTCGTCGAGCAGGCCGTCGTCGGCCGCCTGCAGGTAACTGTCGGCGGGACCGGCCCACCAGAGGTCGCCCTTCGGATTGGCGCGCTCGGCCTTGATCTGCGCGAGCATCTCGCCGGTGGCCTTCTGCACGACGGCGACCTTGGTGCCGGTGGCTTTCTCGAAGCCGATCGCCATTCCCTGGCACCACGCGGTGTTCGGCGAGCTGCAGTACAGGTTGAGCTGCGCGTGCGCGAGCGCCGGCAGGCAGGCGAGCAGCAGGATCGAACAGGATCGGATCATGAGTTTGTGGGCGCTCCCCGCGCCGTTGGTGATGCGGATCATTTCGCGATCGAGCCGACGTCGCGGTCCCAGCGCTCGAGCAGCCGCTTGCGTTCGGCCGACTGGCCGTATTTCGCGAAGTCGTAGTCGATGAGCTTGATGTCGGCGGTCGACGGCGACAGCGGCGAGACCGGCGTGCCGGCGTTCGACGGCAGCTGGAACGACTTCGCCTGTGCGGCCAGCGCCTGCGCCCTGGGGGTGAGCGCCCAGTCGTAGAATTTCTTCGCGGCCTCCTGGTTGCGCGCGCCTTTCACGATCGACATCGAGCCGATCTCGTAACCGGTGCCTTCGCACGGCGCTGCGCCCTTGACCGGAAAGCCCGCCTGCGCCTCGGTCACCGCGTCGTGGATGAACGAGACGCTGGCGATCGTTTCGCCGCGCGCGACCGCCTTGACCGGCGCGGTGCCCGACCGCGGGTACGTGTTGACGTTCCGGTGCAGTGCCTTCAGGTACCTGAACGCCTCTTCCTCGCCGAACACCTGGACCAGCGTGGCGATCGCCGTGTAGGCGGTGCCCGACGCGTTCGGGTTGGCCATCTGCACTTCGCCGGCGAACTCCGGCTTGACGAGGTCGCGCCAGCACGCGGGCGGGGCGAGCTTCTTCTTTGCAAGCAATTCGGTGTTGTAGCCGATGCCCAGCACGCCGAGGTAGAGGCCGACGGTGCGATATCTCGATTGGCCGGCCTGCCGCTGCGCCCACGGATGCAGTTGCGCAAGGCTCGGCGACCTGTGTTCGTCGGTGAGGCCCAGCTCCGCCGCCTGCAGGTGCGGGTCGCCCGTGCCGCCGAACCAGACGTCGAGCTTGGGATTGGCCTTCTCCGCCGAGATCTGCGCGAACGCCTCGCCGGAGCCCTTCAGCACCATCGCGGCCCTGACGCCGGTCTCCTTCTCGAACTGCGTCGCGGCCAGCGTGCACCATTCGGCCTGCACCGAGCAGATGACGTTGAGCGTCTGCGCCGGAACGGCCGCCGAGGCGCACAGCAGCAGCGCGGTGGCGGCAATGCGCAGCGGGTTCCAGGGCATCGGCGGCCTCCTCGTGGCACGCGTCGCCGGCGGCGAGCGGGTCTTTTGTAATATTCGGGCATCGGGCATGGGGGGTCAACCACGATGGCGCAACGGTATCGACTGGGAATCGATCTTGGCGGCACGAAGATCGAGATCGTCGCGCTCGATGCCGACGGCGCCGAGCGGCTTCGCCATCGCGTGCCCACGCCGCAAGGCGATTACGACGGAACGCTGGCCGCGATCGCGGGGCTCGTCGCGGAAACGGAGCGCAGGCTGGGCGTGCCCGCGGGGTCGGCGTCGATCGGCATCGGCACGCCGGGGTCGCTGTCCCGCGCGACGGGACTGCTGCGCAACTCGAACTCCGTGTGCCTGAACGGCCGGCCGTTCAGGACCGACCTCGAAGCGCGCGTGGGGCGCGCGATCCGGATCGCGAACGACGCCAACTGCTTCGCGCTCTCCGAGGCGACCGACGGCGCCGGCGCCGGTCATTCGATCGTGTTCGGCGCGATCCTCGGCACCGGCGCGGGCGCGGGCATCGTCGTCGACGGCCGCGCGCTCGACGGCTGCAACGGGATCGCCGGCGAGTGGGGACACAATCCGCTGCCGTGGCCGCGCGACGACGAGCGCCCGGGAACCCCGTGCTACTGCGGCCGCAGCGGTTGCATCGAGACGTGGGTCTCCGGTCCCGGGTTCGAACGCGATCACCGGGCGCACGTCGGCCGCGACGTTCCGACCGCGCAGATCGTCGCCGATGCACAGGCGGGCGACGCCGCGTCGCGGGCGTCGCTCGCGCGCTACGAGGATCGCCTCGCGCGGTCGCTGGCGCACGTGATCAACCTCGTCGATCCCGACGTGATCGTGCTGGGCGGCGGCATGTCAAACGTGCGGCGGCTCTACGACGCGGTTCCGAAGCTGTGGGGCGCGTGGGTGTTCTCCGACCGCGTCGACACGCGGCTCGTCGGCAACGCGCACGGCGACTCGAGCGGCGTGCGCGGGGCGGCTCGACTGTGGCCGGCGTAAATTACATTGACGTGTAGTTCGGGCCGCCGCCGCCTTCGGGCGTCACCCAGCGGATGTTCTGCGTCGGGTCCTTGATGTCGCACGTCTTGCAGTGCACGCAGTTCTGCGCGTTGATCTGCAGGCGCCGCGCGCCCGACGCGGACGCCTCGTCCGCGACGAATTCGTAGACGCCTGCCGGGCAGTAGCGCGCTTCCGGGCCGTCGTAGCGCGCCAGGTTGACGGCGACCGGCACGTTCGGGTCGCGCAACTGCAGGTGGACCGGCTGGTCCTCCACGTGGTTGGTGTTCGACACGAACACGCTGGAGAGCTTGTCGAACGTGACCACACCGTCGTATTTCGGATAGTCGATGCGCGGCATCGCGTTCGCCGGCTTGAGCGACTCGTGGTCGGCCTTGCCGTGCCGCAGCGTCCATGGCACCAGCGCGCCCAGGCCCAGGTCGTTCAGCCACATGTGCAGCCCGCCGTGCAGCGAACCCAGCCACATGCCCCAGTTGAGGCCGGGCTTGACGTTGCGCACCTTGTACAGGTCCTCGTACACCCACGACGCGCGGAACGCGGCCGGATAGTCGGCGAGCTCGTCGTGCGCGCGGCCCGCGCCGAGCGCCGCGAACGCCGATTCTGCGGCGAGCATGCCCGTCTTCATCGCGTTGTGGCTGCCCTTGATCCGCGGCAGGTTCACGAAGCCGGCCGAGCAGCCGATCAGCGCGCCGCCGGGAAACGCGAGCTTCGGCACCGATTGCAGGCCGCCCTCGTTGATCGCGCGCGCGCCGTACGCGAGCCGCTTGCCGCCTTCGAACGTCGGCCGGATCGCCGGATGCGTCTTGAACCGCTGGAACTCGTCGTACGGCGACAGGTGCGGGTTCTCGTAGTTGAGGTGGACGACGAAGCCGACGCTGACCAGCCCGTCGTCCAGGTGGTAGAGGAACGACCCGCCTCCGGTGTCCGACGCGAGCGGCCACCCCTGGCTGTGGAGGACGAGGCCCTTCCGGTGCCGGTCCGGCGCGACCTGCCAGACCTCCTTGATGCCGATGCCGTATTTCTGCGGATCGATGCCGTCGCGCAGGTTGTACTTCTGCATCAGCCCCTGCGACAGCGATCCGCGGCAGCCTTCGGCGAACAGCGTGTACTTCGCGTGCAGTTCCATGCCCGGCTGGTAGTCGGACTTGTGGGTGCCGTCGCGCGCCACGCCCATGTCGCCGGTCGCCACGCCGCGCACGGCGCCCTTTTCGTCGTACAGCACTTCGGAGGCCGGAAAGCCCGGGTAGATTTCCACGCCCAGCGACTCGGCCTGCTGCGCGAGCCAGCGGCAGACGTTGCCCAGGCTCACGATGTAGTTGCCGTGGTTGTTCATCAGCGGCGGCAGCGCCCAGGACGGCGTCCGGTACGCCTTGCTCTGCGTGAGGATTAGGAACTGGTCGTCGGCGACCGGCGTCGTGATCGGCGCGCCCTTCGCCTGCCAGTCGGGGATCAGCTCGTTGATCGCCTTCGGGTCGATGACGGCGCCCGACAGGATGTGCGCGCCGACCTCGGAACCCTTGTCGAGCAGGCAGACGGAAACCTCGCGCTGGTGCTGCGCCGCGAGCTGCTTCAAGCGGATCGCCGCGCCGAGGCCGGCGGGGCCGCCGCCGACGATCACCACGTCGTATTCCATCGCTTCGCGGGTCATCGCGTCACCTGAAGGGTTTCGAAGGGCCGCGCGCCGTGCGCGAGGCGGGCACCGATTATAATTGGCGCGGGAAGGCGGCCGAGGGATTGCTTCACGGCTGCGGATTCTCGGCTGACCGATGACGACGACCAACAAACTCTGGGAACCGTCGCCGCAGCGCGTGGCGCAGGCCAACCTGACGGCGTTCGCCGCCGCGGTGGCCGCACGGCACGGCGTCGACGTCGCCACCTACGCCAAGCTCTGGCACTGGTCGCTCGACCACAAGTGGGACTTCTGGCGGGCGATCTGGGACTATGCCGGCGTGCTCGGCGCGCCGGGCGACCGCGTGCTGGAGGACGCCGAGCGGATGCCGGGCGCGCGCTGGTTTCCCGACGCGAAGCTCAATTTCGCGCAGAACCTGCTCGAGCGGCGGCCGGCCGACGACGCAACGGACGCGCTGGTGTTCTGGGGCGAGGACAAGGTGCGCCGCGCCGTCCCGCACCGCGACCTGCATGCGCAGGCGTCGCGCGTGGCCGCGGCGCTGGCCGCGCAGGGAGTGGGCGTCGGCGACCGCGTCGCCGCGTACCTGCCGAACATGCCCGAGACGGTCATGGCGCTGCTCGGCGCGTCGGCGCGCGGCGCGATCTGGTCGTCGTGCTCGCCGGACTTCGGCGTGCAGGGCGTGCTCGACCGCTTCGGGCAAATCGAGCCGCGCGTTCTGTTCACCGTCGACGGCTATTGGTACAACGGCAAGGCGGTGTCGATCGTCGACAAGATCGCGGAGATCGTCGCGCGGCTGCCGTCGGTCGAACGCGTCGTCGTCGTGCCTTACCTCGCGCAGAGCGCCGGCGCTTCGGACGACTTCTCCCGCGTGCGCAATGCGGTGCCGTGGGACGTCTGGCTCGCGCCGTACGTCGCCGGTCCCATCGACTACGCGCTGCTGCCGTTCGACCATCCGCTTTACATCCTGTACTCGTCCGGGACCACCGGCGTGCCGAAGTGCATCGTGCACGGCGCCGGCGGCACGCTGCTGCAGCACGTGAAGGAGCACCTGCTGCACGGCGACGTGAAGGCCGGCGACCGGCTGTTCTACTTCACGACGTGCGGCTGGATGATGTGGAACTGGCTGGTCTCCGGCCTCGCATCGCGCGCGACGCTCATCCTGTACGACGGCTCGCCGTTCGTCGACACCGGCCGCATCCTGTGGGCGATGGCCGACGCGCTGAGGATCACGCAGTTCGGCACGTCGGCGAAGTACATCGACGCGCAGAAGAAGATCGCGCTGGTGCCGCGCAAGGACTTCCAGCTGGCGAGCATCCGCACGATCTTCTCGACCGGCAGCCCGCTGTCGCCGGAGAGCTTCGACTACGTCTACCAGTGCGTGAAGAGCGACGTGCACCTGGCGTCGATCTCCGGCGGCACCGACATCGTGTCGTGCTTCGCGCTCGGCGTGCCGACGCTGCCGGTGTGGCGCGGCGAGCTGCAGGGCCGCGGCCTCGGCATGGACGTCGACGTCTACGACGAGGTCGGCCGGCCGGTTGCCGGCGAGAAGGGCGAGCTCGTCTGCAAGTCGCCGTTTCCGTCGATGCCGATCCGTTTCTGGAACGACGCAGACGGCGCCAAGTACCACGCCGCGTACTTCGATCGATTCCCGGGCATCTGGTGCCACGGCGACTGGGTCGAGCTGACCGAGCACGACGGCCTCGTCATCTACGGTCGCTCGGACGCGACGCTCAATCCGGGCGGCGTGCGGATCGGCACGGCGGAGATCTACCGGCAGGTCGAGCAGATGCCGGAGATCGTCGAGAGCATCGTCATCGGCCAGGACTGGCCGCCGGGCGAGGTCGGCGATTCGCGCGTCGTGCTGTTCGTGAAGCTGCAGGACGGCCTCGCGCTCGACGCGGCGCTGACCGAGCGGATTCGCCAGCACATCCGCACGCACACCACGCCGCGGCACGTTCCGGCAAAGGTGCTGCAGGTGACGGACATCCCGCGGACGAAGAGCGGCAAGATCGTGGAGCTCGCCGTCCGCAACGTCGTGCACGGGCTCGACGTGCGCAACGCCGAGGCGCTCGCAAACCCCGAGGCGCTCGAACAGTACCGCGACCGCGTCGAACTGAAGAGCTAGCGGACGGCGCGCCGCAATCATGCTGATCGACGCCGAACGCTCGACGCTGCTGGTCGTCGACCTGCAGGAGAAGATGGTGCCGGCGATCGCCAACGGCGAAGCGGTGGTCGCGAACGTCGTCTGGCTGGTCGGCGTCGCGCGCCGGATCGGCATCCCGGTTGCCGCGACCGAGCAGTACCCGAAGGGACTGGGCCCGCTGGTCGCGGCCGTGCGCGACCTCATTCCGGCGGAGGCGATCGCCGTCAAGACGCATTTCTCGTGCGTGGCCGAGCAGTGCCTGGCGAAGCTGCCCGGCGGCGAGCGCGCGCAGATCGTGATCGCCGGCGCCGAGGCGCACGTGTGCGTGATGCAGTCGGCGCTGGAGCTCCTGGAGGACGGCAAGGAGGTGTTCGTCGTCGCCGACGCCGTCGGCTCGCGGCGGCAGTTCGACCGCGACATCGCGCTGGTGCGGATGCGCGACGAGGGCGTGCGCGTCGTGACGCGCGAAATGGTCGCGTTCGAATGGCTGGGCGAGGCCGGTACGCCGCTCTTCCGCGACGTGAACCGGGACTTCCTGCGGTGATCCTTCTCGGACGATGACGCTGATCGCCATCCTGCTGGCGCTCGGCCTCGAGCAGTGGCGCGCGTTCGACTGGCGCGCGGGCGCCGAGCGGGCGTTCGTCCGCTACGCCCGAACGCTGGAGCGCAAGTTCAACGGCGGCACGTGGCAGCACGGCGCGTATGCGGCGGTGGCGGCCGTCGTGCCGCCGGTGCTGGGCGCCGCGGTGCTGTTCTGGCTGGCCGACGCGGCGAACCCGCTGCTCGGGGTCGCGGTGAACGTGATCGCGCTCTATTTCCTGATGGGGTTCCGCGGGTTCAGCCACGCGATCTCAACGATCGTCGCCGCGCTCGCCTCCGGCGACCTCGTGGCCGCGCGGCGCGCGCTCGCCGGATGGCGTGGCAGCTCGGCGACGGAAATGGGCAGCTCGGACATCGCGCGGCTCGCGATCGAGCGCGGACTGATCGACGCGTACCGGCAGGTGTTCGCCGTGCTGTTCTGGTTCGTCGTGCTGCCCGGTCCGGCCGGCGCCGTGCTCTACCGCGCGGTGGCGCTGCTCGCGGACGAATGGCGCGGCCCGCAAGCAGGCATCGAGAGCTCGCCGCTCGTGCAGTCGCGCGGCGAGTTCGGCCGGCCCGCACGCGCGCTGCTCGCCGCGCTCGACGCGATTCCCGTGAGGCTGACCGCGCTGTCGTTCGCGGTCGTCGGCGACTTCGAGGACGCCGTTGCCTGCTGGCGGACGCAGGCACGGCGCTGGGCCGCACAGGCCGGCGGCATGGCGATCGGCATTCTTCTCTCCGCGGGCGGCGGCGCGCTCGGCGTGCAGCTGGGCGGCATGCTGCCGTCGTTCGCCGGCGAGCCCGAGCTGCGCCCGGACCTGGGCACCGGCGAGCCGGTCGAGTCCGACGTGCTGCCGTCGGCGGTCGCGCTCGTGTGGCGCGCGCTCGTGCTGTGGCTGCTGCTGATCCTGCTGATGACGATCGCGAACCTCGCGCCGTGAACAGGCAGGGTCAGGCTCGACTTTCCGATGGCATGCTGGAAGTTCGAGTCCTACCCTATTTGTTCGACGCTTCGGCCACCAGCGTGTGCAGTAGCGCCAGCCGGTGCGGCGCGATGTGACCGGCCCCGACGGCCGCGATCAGCGCGCAATCGGGCTCGGCGCGATGTCGGCAGTCGCGGAAGCGGCAATGACCGAGGTAGGGACGCATCTCGACGAACGCCTCGGCGATGCGGTCGGGCGTGAGGTGCGCGAGCCCGAACACCTTGATGCCGGGCGAGTCGACGACCCACGTGTCCGCGCCGTCGTCCGGCAATTCGTACAGCACGGTCGCCGTCGTCGTGTGGCGTCCGGACTTGAGCGCCGTCGAGATGTCGGTGGTCCGCGCCGCGGCGCCGGGCGATATCGCGTTGATCAGCGTCGACTTGCCCATGCCCGACTGCCCGACGAGGATCGTGTGCCGGCCGGCGAGCCACGGCCGCGCGGGGGCCGCGTCGCTGCGCGCCGAGAGCTCGACGACCGGGTAGCCGAGCGCCACGACGGGTGCCAGCCGCTCGCGCAGGAGCGCGGCGCCCGGCAGGTCGGACTTGTTCGCGAACAGCACGAAGCGGCAGCCCGCCGACTCGGCGGCGATCATCCAGCGGTGGATCAGCTCGTCGTCGATCGGCAGGTCCGGCGCGACCACCCCCGCGATCTGCGTGACGTTCGCGGCCAGGAGCTTCTCGCGGAACGCGTCGGAGCGGTAGATGAGGTTCGCGCGCGGCAGGACGGCGTCGATGACACCGCCGCCGGCAACGGACGTCACGGCGACGCGATCGCCGACGGCGATCTGCGTCGAGCGGCCTTTCAGCATGCACGCGATGCGCGTGCCGTCGGCCAGCGCGACGTCGAACTGGCGCCGATACGCGGCGACGACCCGCCCCGGCGCTGCGCTGTGCGTGGCCGCTGCGGTCAAGCGAACAATCGCTCGGCCTTCGCGGCGCAGATCACGTCGTTCAGCGTGACGCCGCCCGCGTCGTGCGTCGAGAAGGTGACGACGCAGCGCGCGTAGTGGACGCCGAGGTCCGGATGATGGGCCTCGCGGTGCGCGATCCACGCGAGCGCGTTCACGAACGCCATCGTCTCGTGGTAGTCGGCGAACGCGTATTCCTTGACGATCCGGTCGCCGGCCGCCGTCCAGCCGGGCAGGGTTGCAACGTGGGCGGCCAGGTCGTCGGCCGAAAGGCGCGGCGCACCCGGGCGGCAGCGCATCGCCGCCAGCGCCAGCGTGCGCGAATCCAGCGCGAGTCGCTCTGATGTGCTCATGGTGGACCTTCGCGCTTCGCGCTTCGGTATTCGCCCTTGGGGCGGCCCGGCGGGCTCATGGCTTGAACTTGTAGTATTGCTGGTTCAAATACGCGGCCACGTGCTCCTCCTCGTCCGGGAAATAGCCGGACTTGAGCTCGACGTTGCAGAACTGCACCTGTGCCAGCAGCTGCGCCGGCGATTGGACGCGGCGGTCGGCGCGCGTGTAGATGGTCGCGGCGTCGCCGAAGCGGCGCGCGTGGCAGGCGATGCAGTCACGCTCGACCAATACCTTGCCCGCCGCGGCGTCGCCGTTGGCGATCGGCTTCGGTTGCTGCGCGGCGACCGGAGCGGCGAGCGCCAGCGCGGCGGCGGCCGCCATCCACGCGAGGGGTGCGGCCGTCATGCGGCGAGCGCCAGCGGCTCGCGGTCCGCCAGCGCGTCGATGTGCGCGATGCGGATCGCCGCCGGCGGATGCGAATCGTAGAACGCCGAGTGCAGCGGGTCGGGCGTGAGCGTGGCGGCGTTGTCCTCGTACAGCTTGACCAGCGCCAGCGCGAGCGCCGAGGCCGACGCGTTGCGCGTGGCGAACGCATCGGCCTCGAATTCGTGCCGGCGCGAGTAGTACGACGACACCGGCTCCAGCAGGAACGTGAATACCGGCAGCGCCAGCAGGAACAGCTGCAGCGCGATGCCCGGGCGGTCGGCGGTCACCGCGAGCAGCGGCGACCCGATCCCGAGCCCGGCGAAGAACCACGGCGCCGACGCGAGCGCGGCCAGGAGCGCCAGGATCGCGAGCGACAGCGCCGCCGACCACAGCACGCGCTTCGCGACGTGCTTGAGCTTGTAGTGGCCGAGCTCGTGCGCGAGCACCGCCTCGACCTCGTCGGGCGCGAGCCGCGCGAGCAGCGTGTCGAAGAACACGATGCGCTTGGCGCGGCCGAACCCGGTGAAGTACGCGTTGCCGTGGCCGGAGCGCCTGGATCCGTCCATCACGTACAGGCCGGCGCTGGTGAACCCGCAGCGCGTCAGCAGCTGCAGCACGCGCTCGCGCGCCGGTCCATCGTCCATCGGCGTGAACTTGTTGAACAGCGGCGCGATCAGCGTCGGGTACAGGATCAGGATCAGCATCTGGAACGCCATCCACGCGCCCCACGCGTACAGCCACCACAGCGCGCCCGCGGCGCGCATCAGCCAGAGCACCAGCACCAGCAGCGGCAGGCCGAGGATCACGACGACCGCGACGCCCTTCGCGATGTCGGCGAGCCACAGGCCGAGCGTCATCCGGTTGAAGCCGAAGCGCTCCTCGATGCGGAACGTGTGCCACCACGCGAACGGCAGGTTGACGGCGCTTACGAGCACGCCGGTCGCCGCGAACATCGCGACGTCGCGCCACAGCGGACCGACCGGCAGCGATTCCGTCCAGCCGACGATCGCGGCGAGGCCGCCGCCGATCGTCATGCCGACGACGACCAGCGCGTCGACGAGCGCGTGCAGCACGGCGAGCCGCTGCTTGGCGACCGTGTAGTCGGCGGCCTTGCGGTGCGCCGTCAGGTCGACGCGCGCGGCAAACGCCGGCGGCACCGCGTCGCGGTGCGCGCACACGTGCGCGATCTGCCGGCGCGCGAGCCAGAGCCGGACAACCAGCGACAAGGCGAGCGCCAGCAGGAACAGCAGCGTGAAGACGGAGGCGGTCAAGGACGCGGAGGAGCTCGTGCGACAATCGGGGGATCGATTATAGGCCACCGCCCATGCCGCAAGACGTCAACCACCTGATCTGGATCGACATGGAGATGACCGGGCTCGCGCCCGACCGCGACCGGATCATCGAGGTCGCGCTGGTCGTCACCGACGGCAACCTCGCCACGGTGGCGGAGGCGCCGGTGTGGGTCGTGCATCAGGACGACGCCGTGCTGGCGGGCATGGACGCGTGGAACCAGGGCACGCACGGCAAGAGCGGGCTGATCGCCAAGGTGCGCGCGTCGGCGCAGGACGAGGCGGCGGTCGAGGCGCAGGCGCTCGCGTTCCTGGCGGAGCACGTGCCGGCCAAGGCGTCGCCGATGTGCGGCAACTCGATCTGCCAGGACCGACGCTTCCTCGCGCGCTGGATGCCGCGGCTCGAGGACTGGTTCCATTACCGGAACCTCGACGTGTCGACGTTGAAGGAACTCGCGCGCCGCTGGAAGCCCGACATCATGAAGGGCATCCCGAAGGAGGGACGGCACGAGGCGCTGGCCGACGTCTACGAGTCGATCGCCGAGCTCAAGTACTACCGCGAGCACCTGCTGCGCCCGTGACGCGCGGCACGGCGGGCCGTCAGTGCAGCGCCAGCGACGCCTGCGCGGCACGCGCGTGCGCCGTCGACTGCGCCAGTTCGACGAACTCCGAGAGCGCGCGCCGGAACACGTCGCCGCCGGACGCGCCCGCGTTGCCGTGGCCGCCGCCTTCGATCAGCAGCAGCCGCTTGGGCTCCGGCGCCGCCGCATAGAGCCGCTGTGCCATCGCGGCGGGAACCACGGCGTCGGCGGTCCCGTGGACGAACAGCACCGGCACGCGCAGCCGCGGCACGAGCGCCAGCGCGTCGAAGCGCTGCGTCATCAGCACGCCGACGGGAAAGTGGCGATCGGCGACGACGTCGGCAAGCGAGGTGAAGCCGGCCTCCGCGATGACGCCGGCTGCGCCGTCCTGCGTGGCGCCGAGCTCGATCGCCACCGCGGCGCCGAGCGAATGCCCGTAGATGTATCGGTGGTCGCTGCGCCGTTCGCGCCGCACGACCTCCGCCCACGCCGCGCGCGCGTCGACGCCGATCTGCGCCTCGGACGGCAGGTCGCCGTCGCTGCGCCCGAAGCCGCGGTAGTCGATGGCCAGCACGTTGAAGCCGAGCCGGTGGAAGCGCGCAATGCGCGTCAGCGTGTGCCCGAGGCTCCAGCGCGTTCCATGCAGGTACAGGAGCGTTGGCGCGTCGGCGACGTCCGCCGGCAGCCACCAGCCGTGCACGCGCTCGCTGCCGCCGCCTTCGACGCGCGCGACCGCGAGCCACACGTCCTCGTAGTCGAGCCCCTGGTCGGCCGGCGTGCCGACGTAGCTGCGCACCGGGCGGTAGACGAGCTCGCGCTCGTTCGCCTCCAGCATCATGCAGCCGGCGGCGCTGGCGCCGACCGCGATCGCAAGCGCCAGCCACCCGGTGCGCCAGCGGCGTGCGATGCCTGCCATGATCGGACCCGGAAGCGGGTTGTGTGATCGCACCTAAGCATCGACCATGCCAAGCCCGAATTGCTCGGCGGGTTGTCCACCACAGCGCCTCGCGACGATAATCCGGCGATGAAGTTCTGCAGCCACTGCGGCTCCGCCCGCCTCGAATCGCGTGTGCCCGAAGGCGACACGCTGCCGCGCATCGTGTGCGCGATCTGCCACACGATCCATTACCTGAATCCGAAGGTGGTCGTGGGCTGCCTGCCCGCATGGGACGACCGCGTGCTGCTGTGCAAGCGCGCCATCGAGCCGCGCTACGGAATGTGGACGCTGCCCGCCGGCTTTCTCGAGAACGGGGAAACGGTGACGGCCGGCGCGGCGCGCGAGACGCTCGAGGAGGCGAATGCGCAAGTGGAAGTCGGCGAGCTTTACACGCTGATCAGCCTGCCGCAGATCAACCAGGTGTACATGATGTTCCGCGCGCGGCTGGTCGACCTCGACTTCGGGCCGGGCACCGAGAGCCTGGAAGTCGCGCTGTTCGACGAGGCCGCGATACCGTGGGAGGCGCTGGCGTTTCGCACGATCACCCGGACGCTGCGCAACTACTTCCTCGACCGCAAGCTGGGCGCGTTCCCGCCGCGCGTGTCGTCGATTTCGCGGCGCCCGCCGCTGCCGCCGGATCTGCGCGGCGCCGGCTAGCGGCCCGCCCGCGGGAATTTTCGGTATATTCCGACGGTCGATGCCACAAGCGCCGGCGCGACGAGCAGGCGGACCGCCAGGCCTGCCCGCGCGAGCGGCGTTCGATCCCGGTCCGCGCCGGACCGGGCACAATGTCCTGGAGGATTCGATGACTGAAACGTACGTTCGCGCCGCGCGCGCGCTGGTCGTGGTGGCGCTTGCCGCCCTTGCCGTGCCGGCGGTCGCCCAGCAGGGCAACCGCATCTCGATCACCACCGGCGGCACCGGCGGCGTCTACTATCCGCTGGGCGGCGGCATGGCCAACATCCTGTCGAAGTACGTGCCGGGCATGCAGGCGACCGCCGAGGTCACCGGCGGCTCGGTCGACAACCTGAAGCTGATCGGCGCCGGCAAGTCCGAGGTCGCATTCTCGATGGTCGATACGGCGTGGGAAGCGGCGCAGGGCCTGGACAAGTTCAAGGACGCCAAGGTCAACGCACGGACGCTGATGGTGCTTTACCCGAACCGGATGCACGTCGTGACCGTCGACGGCACCGGCATCACGAAGCTTGCGGACCTCAAGGGCAAGCGGGTGTCGACCGGATCGGCAGGCAGCGGCACCGAGATCATGGCGGTGCGCATTCTCGAGGCCGTCGGCATCGATCCCAAGAAGGACCTGAAGGTGGAGCGGCTCGGCGCCGCCGAGTCCGTCAACGCGATGAAGGACCGGAAGATCGATGCCTTCTTCTGGGTCGGCGGCGTTCCCACCGCGGCGGTCACCGACCTGGCCGCGACGCCCGGCACGAAGATCCGCCTGATCGATCACGCCGAAGCGCTCGACGCGATGAACGCGAAGTACGGCCCGCTGTACGTCAAGGGCTACATCGCGCCGACGTCGTACCAGGGCATGGACCGGCCGGTCGAGAACATCGACGTGTGGAACATCCTCGTCGCCAGCGACAAGATGAGCGACCAGATGGCGTACGACATCGTGAAGACGCTGATGGAGAAGAAGCCTGAACTGGTCGCCGTGCACAAGGAGGCGCTGAACATCGACCTCAAGTACCAGAAGATCGGGTCGCCGCTGCCGTATCACCCGGGAGCGAAGAAGTATTTCGAGGAGCAGGGAGTGAAATTCTAGTGGACCGGGTCGGAGTCCTCAGTTCGGGGTGAACCCTGGAATGAGGCGCGACCCCGGCTGTGCGACGTGAGCGACGAAACCGCACCGGCGATCGTCCCCATCGACGACGCGCGGCTCGCCAAGGCGACCGCGTACATCGAGGAAGAGGAGGGGGCGACCAGCCGCTTCCGCGGCGTGCTGGGTGCGGTGACGACGACCTTGCTCGTCGCCATGTCGCTGTTCCACCTGTGGGCCGCCGTCGACATCGTGCCGGCGCAGGTGCTGCGGCCCGTGCACGTCGGCTTCACACTGCTGCTCGTGTTCCTGCTGTTCCCGGTCGCCGCGCGCTTCCGCAACCGGCTCATGTGGTGGGACGTCGTTTGTGCGCTGGTCGGCGTCGCGACGATCGCGTACCTGCTGTCCGGCGGCGACGAATTCTGGGACCGCAACACGCTGCCGTCGAACTCCGACGTGTTCTTCGGCGTCGCTTTCGTGCTGCTGGTGCTCGAGGCGTGCCGGCGCACGTCGGGCTGGATCATGCTGTTCGTGATCGGCACGTTCCTGGCGTACGCGTTCGTCGGGCCGTGGCTTCCGGGGTCGTGGCAGCACCGCGGCTACGACGTCGCCAGCATGAGCGGCTTCCTGTACCAGACGCTCGAAGGCATCTTCGGCACTGCGGTCGACGTGTCGTCGTCGCTGATCATCCTGTTCACGATCTACGGTGCGTTCCTGCAGCAGTCGGGTGCCGGCAAGTTCTTCCTCGACTGGAGCTTCGCCGCGATGGGCAGCAAGCCGACCGGCGCCGGGCGCACCGTCGTGCTCGCGTCCTTCCTGCTGGGCGGCCCGTCGGGCTCCGGCGTGGCGACCACGGTCACGATCGGGTCGGTCGCCTATCCGCTGCTCGAGCGCGCCGGCTACGGCAAGAACGCGGCCGGCGGGCTGCTCGCCGCCGGAGGCCTGGGCGCGATCATCTCGCCGCCGGTGCTCGGCGCCGCCGCATTCCTGATCGCCGAGTTCCTGAAGATCAGCTACCTCGACGTGCTGCTGATGGCGACGGTGCCGACGATCCTCTACTACCTGTCGCTGTTCCTGATGGTCGAGATCGACGCGCGCAAGTTCGGCATGCGCGACGTCGAGGCGGAAGTCGAATACAAGCTGGGCGAGCTGACGCGCCGCTACTGGTTCCACTTCGGCTCGCTGGTCTCGATCGTCGCGTTCATGGTGCTCGGGTTCTCGCCGATCCTCTCGGTGTTCTACGCGACGGTCGTCACGTACCTGGTGTCGTTCCTGCGCCGCGACACGATGATGGGCGTGCGCAAGCTGTGGAAGGCGCTGGCCGACGGGTCCGGGCAGATGCTGAACGTCGCGGCGACCTGCGCGGCCGCCGGCATCATCGTCGGCGTGGTCGCCAAGACCGGCCTCGGGCTCAAGTTCAGCGCGATCGTCATCGCCTACGCCGGCGGCAGCCTGCCGCTCACCGCGCTGTACACGGCGCTGATCGTGTGGATCATCGGCCTCGCGGTGCCGGTGACGGCGAGCTACATCATCTGCGCGGTGATCGCGGCGCCGGCGCTGACCAAGCTCGGCGTGCCCGACTTCGCCGCGCACATGTTCATCTTCTACTACGCGGTGCTGTCGGAAGTCTCGCCGCCGACGGCGCTTTCGCCGTTCGCGGCCGCGGCGATCACCGGCGGCGATCCGTACCTGACGACGCTGCAGTCGTGGAAGTACACGCTGCCGGCGTTCGTCGTTCCGTTCGTCTTCGTGCTCGATCCGGCCGGCATCGCGCTGCTGCTCAAGGTGCCGCCCGACGCGTCGTGGCTGCACGTCGGATGGATCACGTTCACGGCCGTCGTCGGCATTGCGGCGCTCGCCGCCGGCGTGCAGAAGTGGCTGCTGCGCGCGTGCAACGAGTACGAGCGCTGGCTGCTCGCCGCGTGCGGGCTGCTGCTCGTCTACCCGGCG
This sequence comes from Burkholderiales bacterium, assembly GCA_046347755.1. Taxonomy (GTDB): domain Bacteria; phylum Pseudomonadota; class Gammaproteobacteria; order Burkholderiales; family Casimicrobiaceae; genus VBCG01. Next base: position 1,682,666 of record JAXMFM010000003.1, read on the forward strand.
CCATGGACCGACGCCGTCGGGCTGGCCGGCGTGTGCGGGCTCCTTGCGTGGCAGGCGCTGACGCGGCGCCGCGTGCGCGCGGCTTGACGGAGGTCGCCGTGCGCAAGGTCGACCAATTGTTCGCCCGCTATGCGGAATCGCATCGCAACCCGGCCAACAAGGCGATCCACTGGGTGTGCGTTCCGCTGATCACGTGGAGCGTGATCGCGCTGCTCTGGGCATGGTCGCCGTTCGCCGCGTACGCGTTCATCGCGCTGGCGCTCGCGTTCTACGCATGGCTGTCGCCGGCGATCGCCGTCGGCATGCTCGGCGTCACCGCGGTCCTCGTGTATCCGCTGACGCTGCTGGGTCCGCACGTTCCGGCCATCGCGATCGCGGTGTTCGTTCTCGCGTGGATCGGCCAGTTCGTCGGCCACCGGATCGAGGGCAGGAAACCGTCCTTCTTCGAGGACGTGAAGTTCCTGCTCGTCGGTCCGGCGTGGCTGCTGTCGTTCGTCTACCGGCGCTTCGGCATCGCGTACTGAGCGCTTCGTCACCGCTTGGTGACGACGATCTCCAGGTACTCGCCCGGCACGACCAGCGACTCCGGCCCGGCGACGTTCAATTCTTCGAGCAGCGCGGTGATGTCGCGTGCAAGCGCCAGCGCGCCGTTCGCGTCGAGCGCGGCGAACGCCTTGTGCGTCGGGCCGTAGAAGTCGCGGAACACCTGCAGCCAGTGCGCGGCCGAGCGGTAGCGGAAGTTGAAGTGCCGCCGCTCAAAGCGGATCTGCGCGGCGTCGGCGCCGAACAGCGCATCCAGATGCGCCGGCGTGCCCCACATCGCCGGCGACTTGAGGCCCGCCGGCGGCGGCAGGTGCGCGCCGATCACCTTGAACAGCCTGCCGATGAAGCCTTCGGGCGTCCAGTTCGCCATGCCGATGCGGCCGCCGGCGCGCAGCACGCGCATCATCTCGCGCGCCGAGCGCGCGTGGTCGGGCGCGAACATCACGCCGAACGTGGACAGCACGACGTCGAAGCTCCCGTCGGCGAACGGCAGCGCCTCGGCGTCGGCCACCTGGAAGTGCACGTCGAGGCCCTCGGCCTGCGCACGCGCGCGGCCCTTGTCCAGCAGCGCCGGCACATAGTCGGTCGACGTGACGTCGGCGAACCGGCGCGCCGCGGCGAGCGTCGCGTTGCCGTTGCCGGCCGCCACGTCGAGCACGGACTGGCCGGCGCGCACGTCGACCGCTTCGGCGAGCGACTCGCCGACGATCTGCAGCGTGGTGCCGACGACGGCGAAGTCGCCGCTGGCCCACGTGGCCTGCTGGCGCTGCTTGATGGCGGTAAGGTCGGGCGCGGGTGCGCGCTGTTCGAGCACGAGGTTCATCGAAGGCTCCTGGGAGTTGGATCGCCGCCTGCGGCGCAGGACGTTCGCGATGGGCGAACCTTAGGCGGGGCGGCGTTGCACGAGCGTTCCACGTCGGGCGGCCGTCACCGCACGGCGCCGGCGTCCGCGCATCCGGGCCCGTCGCGCCGCCCGCGAAAAGCCAGGACCTCGAACACGACGGCGCCGTCCGCCTGCGCGTAGGGCGTCACGACGGGCGCGTCCCAGCCGAGCTTCGCCAGCCACTCGCGCCCGCGGGGCTCGCTGTGGTGGTTGGGGACGCGCACCATGAGCACGTCGCGCCCGGAGCAGAGCGCGCGGCGCGGGTCCGGATCGTCGATCCGGTCGGAGACCGGGATGCCGGCGCGCGTGATCATGATGACCGGCAGCGCCAGCGCCGGCTCGGCGAACCACAGGAACGGCTTGCGTTCCATCGCGTTGAGGTCGTCCGCGAAGCGATGGATCGCGTCGGACAGGAAGCCGCGCCCGCGCGTCTGCGCGAGCGTGTCGGCAATGCGCTCCTGCCCGAGCACGTTCATCGCCGCGAGCGCGACGACGGGCGCCACGACGCCGACGCATTTCGGCAGGCCGCGTGCCGGCAGCAGCGTCGCGAGGCCGACTCCCAGCGCCGCATAGAGGAGGGGCACCAACGTGACGAAGTGGTGGCCGCCCAGCCGGTCGCCGAAGACGAGCGCGCAGGCGACGAACGACACCGGCAGCGCGACCAGCAGCCGCTGCACCGGCGTCGCCCGGCGCGTCGCCTCCGCCGCCCCCCACAGCAGGTACGGAAGCCCGACGAGCAGCGCGACCTTCAGCGCGGGCGCCGGCGCCGGCACGATCTCGCCGCCGAACATGATCGCGCTGTGCCAGTGGGCGTTGACGACCGCGTCGAGCGTGCGCCACGCGTGCGCCAGGCGCTCGCCGGGCGGCAGCGCCGAGCGGAACGCGCCCAGGTGCGCCTGCTGCTCGCGGACGAAGTCCACCATGCCGGTGAAGCTGCCGAGCTTGCGCGCGATCAGCAGGTAGCCGATCGGGTAGAAGACGCTCCCGGTCGCGAGCCCCCGCGTCCACGTGAGCCACGCCGGACGCGCCAGCGGCACGCCGCGCATCCAGCGCGACGCCGCGAACGCGATCGGCGGCAGCACGAACGCCCAGACGAAATAGCCGACGGCCGCCAGGCCGCAGAGCGCGCCGCTCGCGAACAGCCACCGGGCCGGCTTCGCGGCCTCCGGCGCGCGCGAAAGGCACACGAGCGAGAGCAATAGCCACGCGGCCGGCGCCACCGTGATGTACGCCTGCGTGCGGAACGCGTACGAGAACGCCGGGTCGACGGCCAGTGCCGCGCCGACGGCGGCCGCGAGCCACGGCCGGAGCCCGCCGCGCAGCAGCAGCGCGTGCAAGGCGGCGAGCACGAAAAGCGCGAACATCGCGTGCGTGAGCCGCACGCCGGTCACGCCGGTGCCGAAGACCGCGTAGAACGGCAGCCCGAGCCAGTACTGCTGCGACCCGTGGTAGAGCGAGATCAGCACCGGCGCGCGGTCGCCGAGCAGCGAATTGCCGAACAGCACCCAGACGATTCCGCGCTCCGGATGCGCGCTCAAAAGGCTCGCGGCCAGGTAATCCGGGTTGACGGCATCGGCGAACAGGCTCGGCAGCTCGATCCGGTGCGCCGTCACGACGGCGTAGACGAGCGCGACGGCGACGAATGGCAGCCACCCGCGCCAGCGGGCGGCGGCGGCGCCGTCGCGAACCGGGAGCGCTGCGATCAAGGCGAGGCGGGGTTGCTGCGCTCCGGAGCGTCTCTTCTAGCCCCGGCCCACGACGCGCATGCCGGCGGCGGCGAGCGCCGTGTGCAGCTCGTCGACGTGCGCGTGCCCGGTGGTCTCGACGACGCACATCACGCGCACCGCAGAGAGGTCCGGACCGGAGAACGCGCGGTCGTGCACGATTTCCTTGATCGACGCGCCGGTCGATGCGATCACCTCGGCGAGCCGCGCGAGCCCGCCCGGACGGTCGGCGATCGACACGGTGAAGCGGCTGACGCGTCCGTCGGCGACGAGGCCCACCTCGATGACGCGGTCGAGCATCGTGAGGTCGATGTTGCCGCCGGCCAGCGCCAGCACGACGCGCTTGCCGCGCAATCCGGGGAGCTTCCCCGCCAGGAATGCCGCGAGCGGCGCCGCGCCGGCGCCTTCGACGACGCTCTTCTCGAGCTCGATCAGCCGCAGGATCGCGAGCGCGATGCTCGCCTCGTCGACCGTCACCACCTCGTCGACGACCTGCCGCAGCATCTCGAACGGCCGCGTGCCGAGCAGCGCGACCGCGAGGCCGTCGGCGAGCGTGGGCGACAGCGGAACCGTCACCGGCTTGCCGGCCGCCAGCGCCGCCGTGAAGCACGCGGCGTGCTCCGGTTCCACGCCCACCACGCGCACGGACGGCTTGCGCGCCTTCATGACGGTGCCGACGCCGGCCAGCAGCCCGCCGCCGCCGACCGGCACGACGACGGCGTCGAGGTCCGGCCTCTGCTCGAGGATCTCGAGGCCGAGCGTGCCCTGGCCCGCCATCACGTCGGCGTTGTCGAACGGATGGATGAACGTCAGGTGTTCGCGCTGCGCGAGCTCTTCCGCGTGCGCACGGGCTTCGGTCAGGTCGACGCCGTGCAGCACGACGCGCGCGCCCAGCTGCCGGCAGTTGGTGACCTTGATCAGCGCCGCGAATTTCGGCATCACCACGGTGACCGGGATGCCGAGCAGGCCGCCGTGATAGGCGATGCCCTGCGCGTGGTTGCCGGCCGACGCGGCGATCACGCCGCGCCTGCGCGCTTCGTCGGGCAGCAGCAGCAGCGCGTTGCGCGCGCCGCGCTCCTTGAAGCTGCCGGTGCGCTGCAGGTAGTCGAGCTTGCAGTAGATGTGCGCGCCGGTCAGCTTCGACAGCGGGATCGACTCGACGCACGGCGACTCGTAGATGCCGCCGGCGATCCGCGCGCGCGCCGCCTCGACGTCCGCCAGCGTCAGCATCGCGTCGGCATCCGTCAGAAGGGGAGCGCCGCGCCTGGCTTGGCGCGGCCCAGCACGCGCCGGAACTCGTCCTGGATGCGCGCCAGCGCCGCCGCGTTGTCGGCCTCGAAGCGCAGAACGACCACCGGCGTGGTGTTGGACGCCCGCGCGAGCCCGAACCCGTCCGGATACTCGACGCGCAGCCCGTCGATGCGGATCACGTCGCTGGCGCCGGGAAACGTCTCCGTCTCGGCGATGCGCGCGACCAGCGCGTGCGGCTCGCCTTCGGCGCACGCGATGTTGAGCTCGGGCGTCGACAGCGCGTCCGGCAGCGCCTCGAGCACCGCCGACGGGTCGCGCTCGCGCGACACGATCTCGAGCAGGCGCGCCCCGGCGTACATGCCGTCGTCGAAGCCGAACCAGCGCTCGCCGAAGAACGTGTGGCCGCTCATCTCGCCGGCGAGCGCCGCGTGCGTCTCCTTCATCTTCGCCTTGATCAGCGAATGCCCGGTCTTCCACAGCAGCGGCACGCCGCCGTGCCGCGCGATCCACGGCTTCAGGTTGCGCGTCGACTTGACGTCGTAGATGACGGTCGCGCCCGGCACGCGCGACAGCATGTCGGCGGCGAACAGCATCAGCTGCCGGTCCGGATAGATGACCTTGCCATTGCGCGTCACGACGCCCAGCCGGTCGCCGTCGCCGTCGAACGCGAGTCCGAGCTCGCAGTCGCCCTGTTCCAGCCGGCGCACGAGGTCGACCAGGTTCTTCGGTTGCGAAGGGTCCGGATGGTGATTCGGGAAGTTGCCGTCGACGTCGCAGAACAGTTCGACGACGTCGCAGCCCATCCGCTGGTACAGCGCCGGCGCGAACGCGCCGGCCACGCCGTTGCCGCAGTCGACGGCGATCTTCATCGGCCGCGCGAGCTTGACGTCGCCTGCGATCCGGTCGAGATACGCGGGCGCCACGTCCTGCACGGCCAGCGAGCCGGCGCCGTGGGCGACGCGTCCGGATTCGATGCGCTGCTTCAGCTGCTGGATGTCGTCGCCGGACAGCGTGTTGCCGTCGACGACCATCTTGAGTCCGTTGTAGTCGGGCGGATTGTGGCTGCCGGTGACCATCACCGCGCAGCCGGTGGACAGGTGCAGCGCGGCGAAGTACGTCATCGGCGTGGCGACCATGCCGACGTCGATCACGTTGGCGCCGGCGGAGCGCAGCCCGTCGGCGAGCGCGCCGGCGAGCTCGGGTCCGGACAGGCGGCCGTCACGGCCGATCGCAAACGTGTCGCGCCCTTTCTCGCGCGCGAGCGAGCCCAGTCCGGCGCCGATCGCGCGCACGACCGGCACCGTCAGCGTCCGGCCGACGATGCCGCGGATGTCGTACGCCTTGAAGAGCTCGCCGGGAAGCGGCGTCATGGGGATCATGCGCGCAGTGTATCCGACGGCGCCCGTCACGCGCCGCGATCGAAGTACGCCAGCACCCGGCGCGGCATCCAGTCGAGGCGCCCGGGCGCGGGCCCGGTCATGAAGCCGACGTGCCCGCCGCCGGCCGGCTGCTCGAGGGTGACTTCCTTGGCGACTTCCTGCGCAGACGGCAGCGAGGCGCCCGGCACGAACGGGTCGTTGCGCGCATTGAGCACCAGCGTCGGCAGCCGCACGTCGCGCAGCCAGCCGATCGACGACGCGCGCGTCCAGTAGTCGTGCGTGCCGGCGAAACCGTGCAGCGGCGCCGTCACCGAGTCGTCGAACTCCCACATCGTCCGCGTCCGCGCGACGCGCGCCGTGTCGAGCAGCCCGGGAAAGCGCTCGGCCATCGCCAGCGCCTTCGGCTTCAGCGTGCGGAGGAAGTACCACGTGTAGATGCGGTTCAGTCCCTGCCCGATCGCGATGCCCGCGGCCATCAGGTCGAGCGGGACCGACACCGCCGCCGCCGCGACGAGCGTCCGCGACGCCGACGTGCCGGCGCGGCCGATCCAGTTGAGCAGCGCGCTGCCGCCCAGCGACACGCCGACCGCGTACATCGGCGTGCGCGGATCGACGCGCGCGCGCAGCTCGGCGAGCATCGCCTCCACTTCCTCGTAGTCGCCCGAATGGTAGGCGCGCGGCCGCACGTTCGGCGTGCCGCCGCAGCCGCGGAAGTGCGGGACGACGCCGCGCCAGCCGCGCGCGGCGAGCCGCTCCATCAGCAGCAGCGCGTAGTGCGACTGCGCGCCGCCCTCCAGCCCGTGGAACAGCGCGACCAGCGGCGCGTCGGGCGCGACGCCGGGCGCGTCGACCAGCCAGTCGAAGTCCCAGAAATCGCCGTCGCGCGTCGTGATCCGTTCGCGCCGGTACTCGATGCGCGGGCGCGCGAGGAAATACGGGTAGATCGTCTGCGCGTGGCCGCCAGGCAGCCAGCGGGGACCGCGGAAGGGAAGGGTGGCGGATTCGGCGGCGCCGTCGGGCATGGCGATCGTCAGCCGAGCGCGCGCTCGAGCGTCTCGGCGATCGTCCGCACGACCTTGACGCGGCCGAAGCGCTTGTCTTCCGCCTCGATCAGCGTCCACGGCGCGATCTCGGTGGACGTGCGGTCGACCATGTCGGCGACCGCCTGTTCGTACGCGTTCCATTTCTTGCGGTTGCGCCAGTCTTCGGCGGTGATCTTGAACTTCTTGAACGACGTGTTGGCGCGCAGGCGGAAGCGCTTCAGCTGCTCGGCCTTGCTGACCTGCAGCCAGAACTTGCAGACGATGATTCCGGTCCGGGCGAGCTGGTCCTCGAAGTGGTTGATCTCCTCGTAGGCGCGCATCCAGTCGGCGGTCGAGCAGTAGCCTTCGACGCGCTCGACCAGCACGCGGCCGTACCACGTGCGGTCGAAGATCGTGATGCAGCCGTTGGCCGGCACGTGCCGCCAGAAGCGCCACAGGTACGGCTGCGCGCGCTCCTCCTCGGTCGGCGCGGCGACCGGCACCACCAGGTACTGGCGCGCGTCGAGCGCTCCGGTCACGCGCCGGATCGCGCCGCCCTTGCCGGCGGCGTCCGATCCCTCGAACGCAATGACGAGCGCGCGGTCGCGGAACCGCCGGCTCGTCGTCAGCATCGCGATCCGGCCCTGGTGCTTCGCGAGATCGCGGTCGTACGCCTTGTCGTCGATGCGCTGCGACAGGTCGAGCCGGCGGATCAGCGCGACGTTGCCGATCACCGCGGGCGGCGGCGCGACCGCGGCCACCGGCACCGGCCGGGCGCCCGAGTTGACCTTCTCCATCGCGCCCAGCAGGATCTTGCCGATCGTTAGCATCCGGTAGCGCTCGTCCTTGCCTTCGATGACGTACCACGGGGCCGCGGCGATCGACGTCTCGCGCAGCATGTGCTCCCACGCGTCGTGCAGCTTGCCGTAGTTGCGCAACAGCTTGCTGTCCTCGGACGTCAGCCGTCCGCGCGTGCGCGGGTCGCGCTCGAGCGCGCGCAGCCGATCCTTCTGGTCGTCGCGCGACAGGTGGATCCAGAACTTGAGCAGCACGATGCCTTCGTTGGTCAGCATCTGCTCGTGCTGCCGGACCTCGTGCAGCAGGTCGTTGAACTGGGGTTCGGACAGCCGGCCGAGCACGCGCGCGCGCACGAGCTCGCGATACCACGCGTTCATGAAGATGCCGACCTTGCCGCGCGGCGGCAGCGCGCGCCAGAACCGCCACGCGAGCGGCCGCCCCAGCTCGTCCGGCGTGCGCGGTCCGAACGCATGCGTGCGGATGTGGCGGGGATCCATCCATTCGTTGAGCTTGTTCGCGGTCTCGCCGCGCCCGCCGCCTTCCACGCCGCTCACCAGCAGCAGCACCGGCCCGCGGTTGCCGGCCGACAGTTCGAACTGGTGGTTGAGCAGCGCCTCGCGCAGCTTCGGCTCCGCCCGCGCGTACACCGTTTTCGCGACGCGATGACCGACTTCCGCCGATTCGAGCATCTATTTCTCCCGTCCGCCTTGGGTGCGCGACCAGAACGGCCGCGCCTTCGCGAACCGGTTCCATGCGGCGGCCAGCGCTTCGCTGCGCTCGGCGCCGAGCGCGGCCGCCCAGCCGTTGAACGCCGCGGCGGCCGGCGATTGCGCGCCGGCCAGCTCGCCGGCCAGCCGCGCCGCGACGGCGGCGTCGTTCCACGCGCCCAGCTCTTCCTGCAGCGCGGCCAGCACCTTGCGGTAGGCGCGCGTGCGCTTCTTCGGGTACAGCCCGGCAAAGAACTCGGCGGCGTAGCGCAGCTTCTTCGCGGCAAGCCGTGCCGCGTGGCGCGCCTCGGGCGGCGAGTGCGCGAGGTCGTTGCCCAGCGCCAGCAGCGCGTTGTGCCGGCGCTTGAGCAGCGGCCGCGCGAATTCGCGCGCCGGCTCCGCGAGCCGCCCGGCGTGGGCCTGGCTGTGCTGCGCGTCGGCATCCGGCGCCGCCGCCAGCGCCGCGGCCGCCAGCACGAGCCGCAGGAAGCGGGGCGACGCGACGGCGGCGCGCGCGGCGGTGTGCGCGTCGCGCCGCCAGACGGCGGCACGGGCCGAGAGCTTGGCCAGCGCCGGCGCGAGCGTCGCTGCCGCACTGCCGCGGACGACCGCGTCGCGGAATGCAGGCAGCGTGGTCGCCGCGAACACGTCGTAGTCGCGCGCCGGGCCCAGCGCCTGTGCGAACCAGCGCAACTCGACGCGCAGCGGCTCGATCCGCGCGGTCGCGATGCCACGGCGTGCCAGCGACAGGCACGCGCGCAGCCGGCGCACGCCGATGCGCATCTGGTGGATCCACTCCGGATCCTCGTCGCTCAACACGCCGTGCGCGTTGCCTTCGATCTGCGCCAGGCACGAGCGGATGATCGCCGCGAACGCCACGCCGGCGGTGGCCTTTCCGGGCAGTTCGGCGTCGGCGGCGCGGACCGGCGCGGCCACGCGCGGGCGGCGCAGCGCGTAGCCGCGCTTGGCCTTGCTTTCGGGTTCGAGCGAGAGCGGCAGGTCGGCCGCCAGCGCGTGCGCGAGTTCGAACAGCCGCATGACGTCGCCGGCTTCGAGCTCGAGTTCGACCTCGGACAGCGGCGCCCGGGCAACGGGCCGGTCGTCGGCCGTGCGGACCTCGCCGACGTCGATGCACAGCAGCGCCATCGTGCTGTCCGGAAACACGAGCGGAATCGTCGTGCGCGTGAAGTCGGTCGTGAACTGCGGCGACAGGCCGCCCTGTTCGGCGCGGCCGAGCACGCGCCGGAACGGCGTGGCGGCGAAGCGCAGCGGGTCGAGCCGCGGTCCTTTCACCGGCCACTCGAACTCGGCGCGCGTGCTCATGCCGCCGCCTTTCGTCGCCGCGGCCGGCCCCTTCACGGCCTGCACCCACCGCTTGCCATCGCGGCGGATGCGCAGCGCGACGCCCGCTTCGGCCAGCGTGCCCGCGTCGGTGTCGTAGTAGGTGGACACGAGGCGGGCCCTGCGCGCGCGTCCGCGCTTGAACGGCTGCAGCGCCGGATGGCGCACGAGCCGGGCGACCGCCTCCGGAGCGAGGCGCAGCTTGAGCTCCGTTTCGGTCGGTTCCATCGCCGTCGAATCCGCGCGCCCGCGGGGGACGCGCAACGCCTTCACTGTTCGTCGGTGAGTTTCAGCCGCCGCTGCCGCACCGCCTCGGCCAGCCCGCGCAGCGTGTCGACCGTCGCATCCCAGCCGATGCACGCGTCGGTGATCGACACGCCGTAATCCAGCGGACGGCCCGGCACCAGGTCCTGGCGGCCGGGATTGAGGTGGCTCTCGATCATCACGCCGCAGATGCGCGCGTCGCCGGCGGCGATCTGCGCGCCGATGTCGCGCGCGACGTCGACCTGCCGGTCGTGCTGCTTCTGGCTGTTGGCGTGCGAACAGTCGATCATCACGCGCGCCGCCAGGCCGGCGTGCGCGAGCTCGCCGCAGACGGCTTCCACACTCGCGGCGTCGTAGTTGGTTGCCTTGCCGCCGCGCAGGATGATGTGGCAGTCCTCGTTGCCCGCCGTGTGGACGATCGCCGAGTGTCCGCCCTTGGTCACCGACAGGAAGTGATGCGGCGCGGACGCCGCCTTGATGGCGTCGACGGCGATCTTCACGTCGCCGTTGGTGCCGTTCTTGAAGCCGACCGGGCACGACAGGCCGGACGCCAGCTGCCGGTGCACCTGGCTTTCCGTCGTGCGCGCGCCGATCGCGCCCCACGCGATCAGGTCGGCGATGTACTGCGGCGTGATCATGTCGAGGTACTCGGTGCCGGCCGGCACGTCGAGCTCGTTGATCTCGAGCAGGATCCGGCGCGCGAGGCGCAGGCCTTCATTGATGCGGAAGCTGTCGTCGAGCCGCGGGTCGTTGATCAGGCCCTTCCAGCCGACGGTCGTCCGCGGCTTCTCGAAATAGACGCGCATCACGACGATCAGCCGATCCGCGAGCTCCTGCCGCAGCGCGGCCAGCCGCGTCGCGTAGTCGATCGCGGCGTCGTAGTCGTGGATCGAGCACGGGCCGACCACGACCAGCAGCCGGTCGTCCGCGCCGTGCAGCACGCGGTGGATCGCGTGGCGCGCGTCGTACGTCGTCGTTGCCGCCCGCTCGGATGCCGGAAACTCGCGCAGCAGGTGCGCCGGCGGCGATAGCTCCGTGATGTCGGTGATCCGCGTGTCGTCGATCGGGTGGGCGGCGGCGGCGGCAGGGCCGGCGCCGGACTTGGGGCGGTGGGCGGTCGAGGTGGGCACGGCCGGGATTCCTTGAAGAAAATTTAGCGAAAACAATATATTACCGCTTTCGGCGCCTGTTGCGTACAGGCATGTCGGACGTCGTGTTGCGGTGCGATATGGTACGCGCGCAACAGTCGGTCCGGGCGGGTCGGCGAAACCGTTGCTTCGCGCGTTAGGGATACCGTAGACTGCCCCGGACGGCTCGCGCAACGGCAGGAACCGACCACCAACGGGCACATCTTACGACCCGATCGAAATCACTGGAGGGGAACCCCATGAACAAGTTCTTGGCAATCGTCGCGGCGGGAATGCTGGCCTGCGCGGCGCCGGCGCTCGCCGCCGACACCAAGGCCGCCGCGGCCGCCCCGGCGGCCTCCAACTCGCAACAGGACAAGATGAAGGCCTGCAACGAGCAGGCCGGCGACAAGAAAGGCGACGAGCGCAAGGCGTTCATGAAGACCTGCCTGTCCGCCAAGCCGGCGCCGATGACGCAGAGCGAGAAGATGTCGATGTGCAACAAGAAGACCGCCGGCATGAACAAGGAAGACCGCGCCAAGGCGCAGAGCGAGTGCATGAAGGCGCCGTCCTGACGGACGAAGGTTTGCTGATCACGGCCGGGTGACCTCCTGTCCATCCGGCCGAGGCTGACAAGGCCGCAGCGGAGCAATCCGTTTGCGGCCTTGTTTTTGCCCGGTCACCGCTTGCGGACCAGCAGTCCCTTCAGGTAGTCCCCTTCCGGGAAGTTGAGCGCGACCGGGTGGTCGGCGCTGGCCGTGAGGCGGCGCAGGATCTGCGCGTCGCAGCCGGCGTCGAGCGCCGCCCCTGCGACGACCTTCTGGAACAGTGCGGCGTCGATGCCGCCGGAGCAGGAAAACGTCGCGAGCAGGCCGCCGGGCGAGAGCAGCTTCAGCGAGAGCAGGTTGACGTCCTTGTACGCGCGCGTCGCGCGCTCGGCGTGCGCGGCCGTCGGCGCGAACTTCGGCGGGTCGAGCACGATCAGGTCGAACGCCGCGCCCTCGTTGCGCAGCCTGCGCAGGTCGGTGAACACGTCGGCTTCGAGCCACGCATTGCGCGCGGCGGGCAGCGCAGGATTCAGCGCCACGTTCTCGCGGCCGAGCGCCAGCGCGTCGGCCGAGCTGTCGACCGACAGCACGCTGCGCGCGCCGCCGGCCAGGGCCGCCAGCGTGAAGCCGCCGCTGTAGCAGAATGCGTTGAGCACGCGCCGGTCGCGCGCGACGTCGCGCACCAGCGCGCGGTTGTCGCGCTGGTCCAGGTAGAACCCGGTCTTCTGGCCGGCGACCGGATCGACGCGGTAGGCGAGTCCGTGTTCGCGGATCGTCAATGCGGGCGGCAGCGCGCCGACGAGCGCGCCGGTCCGCGCCGGCAGTCCTTCGAGCGTGCGCACGTCGGCGTCCGATCGCTCGAACACGCAGCCCACACCCGGCAGGCCGGCGAGCGCGAGCGCAATCGCGTCGCGCCAGCGTTCGGCGCCGGCGGACAGGCACTGCAGCACCACGACGTCGTCGTAGCGGTCGGCGACCACGCCGGGCAGCGCGTCGGACTCGCCGTGGATCAACCGGACGCCGGTGTGGTCGGCGCCGACGAGCGCCGCGCGCGAAGCCGCGGCCGCCGCCACGGCGCGGGCGATGAACGCGGCGTCGATCGTCGCGGCCGCGTCGAACGACCATGCGCGCGCGCGAATCTGCGATGCCGGCGACCACGCGGCATACGCGAGGAAGCCGCCGTCCGCGGCGGCCACCGTCACCGTATCTCCGGACCCGGGCGTGCCTTCGACGCGGTCGACCGCGCCGGAGAAGACCCACGGATGCCGCTGCCGCAGCGACTTGTCGCGGCCGGGCTTGACGAAAAGCGTGGGCGCCGCGCGGTCCGCGGCGGCAATCGGCGGTGCGCGATCCGGTCGGCGCCGGTCAGCCGAGCGCGACACCGAACAGGCGCCCGATGCCGAACGTGACGCCGCCGGCAAGCGCGCCGAGCGCCAGCATCCGCACGCCCGAGCGCCACGCACTGCGGCCGGTGAACAGCGACAGCGTCGCGCCGACCGCGAACAGCGCGACGGCGGCGATGCCGACCGAGGTCAGCAGCGCGTTCGATCCGGACGCGAACAGGAACGGCACGACCGGCAGCGCCGCGCCCGCGGCGAACGCCAGGAACGACGACGCGGCGGCGCCCAGCGGCGACCCCAGCTCGCCGGGATTGAGGCCCAGCTCCTCGCGCGCCAGCGTGTCGAGCGCGTGCTCGGGATCGGCGACGATCTGCTTGGCGAGCTTGTTCGCTTCCTTCTTCGGCAGGCCCTTGGCCGCGTAGATCAGCGCGAGCTCCTGCGCTTCCGCCTCCGGATATTGCGCGAGCTCGTCGCGCTCGAGGCCGATCTGGTACTCGAAGAGCTCGCGCTGCGAGCGGACGGACACGTACTCGCCGGACGCCATCGCGAACGCGCCGGCGACCAGCCCGGCGACGCCTGACACCAGCACGAGCCGTACGTCGGTGGACGCGCCGGCCACGCCGAGGATCAGGCTCGCGTTCGACACCAGCCCGTCGTTCACGCCGAACACCGCCGCGCGCAGGTTGCCGCCTTGCCCCAGGCCCCGGTGCCGCACCTCGACGGTGCCCGGCGCGGTCGGCGTCGCGTGGCCGGCAGGCGCGGGCGGCAGCGCGCCGTAGATCGCCATGCCGCGCACCTTCATCGCCGCCAGCACCGGCTTCATGCGCCGCGGCCCGAGCCAGCCGACGAGCCGCGCGACCAGCTGGGTCCGCGAATCGGGAAGGTACGGCGGGGGCGGCGGATGGCCGCGCGCAGTCAGCTGCGCGCGCCAGATGGCCGCCTGCGCCTCCGCCTCGCCGGCCAGCCGCCGGAACAGCTCGGCGCGCGCGTTGCCGGTCTCGGCCTGCGCACACGCCCGATACAGGTACGCCGAGCGCTGCTCCTCGGTCCAGCTGGCGAGCGGGTTCACGCGCCGGCCTCCGCGAACGCCGCGCGCAACTGCTCGATGCGCTTGCGATTCACGCCGAGATCGCTGTGGCCGAGCCGCGACGCCGAGCGCACGTCGATGACATGGCGCGCCGGGTCGACGGAGAACTCGACGTCGTCGACGAAGCCCATGATCGGCGTCGTGAACGTCGCGTACACGTAGGCGTCGCCGCGCTTCACGATCGTCGCGCCGTCCTGCGCGGCGATGACGCCGGCCAGCCGGACGATCGCATCGCTCGCGCTGCCGCGAAACGCGATCGGCGCGATCCGGTGCTCGTCGTCGGTCGCCTGGCTCGACACGCAGTTGGGCTTGGCCGGACAGGGCGCAAGCCGCCCGTCGCGCACGCCCAGGTCGGTCGGCGGCGTGCCGGCCAGCAGGCTACCGAACAGCGCCGCCATGGCGGTGCCGGGCGCAAGCGCGGTCGCGATCGACAGTGCGCGAAATGTGTTCATCGCAGGTCATACCGAGCGTGTGATGCCGCCGTCCACGCGTACATTCTGCCCTGTCATGTACGCGGCGTCACTCGAAAGCAGGAAGGCGACCGTCTTCGCGATCTCCTCGGCGCGGCCGTAGCGCGCGGCGGGGATCGTCGCGCGGATCGCCTCGTTCACCGGCCGCGTGTCGATGAAGCCGGGCAGCACGTTGTTCATCCGGATGCCGTGCTTCGCCTCCTGGTCGGCGTAGAGCTTGCAGAAGCTGCCGAGCGCCGCGCGCAGCGACGACGACACGGGGAAGCGGGCGTCGGGCTCGAACGCGGCGAACGTCGAGATGTTGACGATCGCGCCGCCGCCCTGCGCGCGCATGGCGGGCGTCACCCGCCGCGCCATCCGCACGACGTTGAGCAGCAGCATGTCCAGCCCGGCGTGCCAGTCGCCGTCGGTCAGGTCCAGCAGCGGGCCCTTCGGCGGGTTGCCGGTGTTGTTGACGACCGCGTCGATGCGCCCGTACGCGGCCAGCGACTCGGCGACGAAGCGGTCGAGGTCGTCGGCCGAGTCGACGCTGCCTCGCGTCGCACCGCCGCCAAGCTCGCGGGCGAGGATCTCGACGTCGGCGGAGCGGGCGAGCAGCGACACGCGGTAGCCGCGCGCGGCGAGTTCGCGCGCGCACGCGGCGCCCATGCCCCTGCTGGCCGCGGTGACCAGGGCGACCGGCCCTGTCATGCGACAAACTCCGGAGTGTGATCCCCCCGAACGGCGCTGCGCGCCGCTCCCCCCAGGGGGCGAGCGCCTTGGGGCGGCCCGGCGGCGCTCACGCCACAGCCGCGTCGATGCGCGCCATCACGCCGGCGTCGAGCCGGCCGACGACGTCCAGCGCCTGCATGTTCTCGCGCACCTGCGCCGGCCGGCTCGCGCCGGTGATCACCGTCGACACGTGCGGATTCTTGAGGCACCAGGCAAGCGAGAGTTGCGCGAGCGTGCAATGGAGTTCATCGGCGATCGGCTGCAGCTTGCGGACCTTCGCGATCTTCGCGGGCTCGGTCAGCCGCTCGGCCAGCCATTCGTAGCCCTTGATCGTGCCGCGCGAATCCGGCGGGATGCCGTCGTTGTACTTGCCCGTCAAAAGGCCCGACGCGAGCGGGCTCCAGGTGGTCGTGCCCAATCCGAGGTCCGCGTACAGCCGCGCGTATTCCTTCTCGACGCGGTCGCGGTGCAACAGGTTGTACTGCGGCTGTTCCATCACCGGCTTGTGCAGGTGGTGGCGGTCGGCGATGTGCCATGCGGCGGCGATCTCGGCGGCCGTCCATTCGGACGTGCCCCAGTAGCAGGCCTTGCCCGAGGAGATCATGTCCGACATCGCGCGCACGGTTTCCTCGAGCGGCGTGTGCGGGTCGGCGCGATGGCAGAACACCAGGTCGACGTGGTCGAGCTGCAGGCGCGCCAGCGATCCGTCGATCGCCTGCATCAGGTACTTGCGGTTCAGCGTGTTCTTCTCGTTCGGGCCGTCGTGGAGCCCCCAGTAGAACTTGGTCGACACCACGTAGGACGAACGGCGCCAGCCGAGCTTGCGCAACGCCTCGCCCATGATCCGCTCGGACTCGCCTTTCGCGTAGACCTCGGCGTTGTCGAAGAAGTTGACGCCGGCATCGAACGCGGCCGCCATGCATTCGCGCGCGACGTCGGTGCCGATCTGGTTGCCGTACGTGACCCAGGAGCCGAACGAGAGTTCGCTCACCGCGAGGCCGGAGCGGCCGAGACGTCGATAGTTCATCGGAGGGGGGCGGGGGCGGGGTTCAGAGCGTCGGCGGGCCGCGCCGTTGATGCGCTTCCAGCTTTTCCTGGCAGGCGATGCAGCGCGCGGCCGAGGGGTTGGCCGCCAGCCGGGCGTAGGGGATTGCTGCGCCGCAGTCGACGCATTCGCCGTACGTGCCGTCCGCGAGGCGGCCCTGTGCGATCTCGACCTCGCGCAACTCGGCGGCGTCGCGCGAGACTTCGGCGACGTCGAGCGCAGTCTCGAGGTCGGCGACGGCCCAGTCGTCGGTCTCTTCCATTCGGTTGCGCAGGCCCAGCAGCGCCGGGTTGTCCTGCGCGTTCAGCTTCGCGGTCAACTCCGCGCGGAGCACGCGCCGGCGCGTCTCCAGCAGCTTGCCGAGCGAGCCGCGCTCGGCGGCCGTCAGTGTTGCGGTCATCCTCGATCTCCATCGTCGTGGCGCGGCGGGGCTTGAAACCGCCGGCGACGACCTTAACTTCCCGTTGCCAGCGGGGCCTTCCTGTTTAACAGAATGGGGCCTGCGCACCCTTATCCCAAGTCAGGAGAATAGCCATGAATGCATTGCAAGTGTACGGCCCGTTTGCCGACGCCGGTTTCGACGACCTGATCCGCGGCTTCTTCAAGCCGGTGCGCGAGGCCCGCGATACCGCCGCGCCGATCAAGGTCGACGTCACCGAGAAGCCGGAAGCCTTCGTGGTCCACGCCGAGATCCCGGGGGTGAAGAAGGACGACATCCAGGTCACGATCGAAGGCAACCAGGTCACGATCGCCGCCGAGGTCAAGCGCGAAGCCGAGCAGAAGGACGGCGACCGCCTGCTGCGCAGCGAGCGCTACTACGGCGCCGTGTACCGCAGCTTCGTGCTGCCGGTCGAGCTCGACGAAGCGGCCAGCACGGCGAAGTACGAAGGCGGCGTCCTCGAGCTGACGCTCGCGAAGAAGCCGCAGATGGCCGGCCGCAAGCTCACGATCCAGTAAGACGACGGGCGCAGGTCTCGGGACCGGCAGGCGCTTCGCGGGCGCTAGCGAATGCGCTTGCCGGGATACTCTTCCTCGATGTTGTCGCGGAAGTAGCTCCAGGGCGAGCTGGCGGTCGAGAACCGTCGCCAGACCTCGGGCGTGACGCCCGAGTACTGGAACGTGCCGGCGGTCAGCTCGACGACCAGCTTGCGCTCGCGCTCGTCGTAGCCGGCGGCGCGCAGGCTGCCGCCAGACATGCTTTTCATCTCCATGCGGCGAGTATCGCCGTGTCCAGCGGCGATCGTCAATTCGGCGCGGCTATAATGCCCCGATGGACGCGTTGCGCCGCATCGTGCGGATCGTTGTATATCCCCAGGCCGAATGGCGCACGATCGCGCGCGAGCAGCCGACGGTCGACGAGCTGATCCGGCGCTTCATCCTGCCGCTGTGCCTGCTGGCGCCGATCGCCACGGTGATCGGCATGAAGTACTTCGACGCGGAATGGGACCCGGACAACGGCTATCTCGTCCCGGCGCAGGACATCTTCGCCGCCGGGGCCACCACGCTGTTCACGTCGATCGTCTCGGTGTTCGCGCTGGCGGGAATCTTCGTGCTGATCGCGCCGCTGTACGGAAGCTCGCGACACTTTCCGACGGCGCTCAAGGTCGCGACGTTCGGCGCGGTGCCCATACTGCTGGCCGGAGCGACGCTGATTCTGCCGGTGATGGCGATCATCGGCCTCTTCGGCCTCGGCCATTCGCTGTTCCTGTACTGGCTGGGGGCGAAGGAGGTGCTGCACGTGGACCGCGACCATCAAGCCGAGTTCGTCGGCATCTCGATGATGCTCTTGATCGTGCTGTCGACGCTGGCGGGCGCCTCCGCCAGCGCGATCGGATTGTTCTGACCGTCGCGCCGGCCGCCGCCGTCAATGCGGCGCGGCGGCCCCCCACAGCGCCTTCAGCCGCGCGTCGCGCCCGCACCCGGTCCGGTAGTAGTTGTAGCGCAGCGGATTCTTGACGTAATAGTCCTGGTGGTACTCCTCGGCGGGCCAGAACTCGGTGGCCGCGACGATCGGCGTGACGATCGGGTCCTTGAACGGCTTGGTCATCGCGAGCAGCGCCTTCGATTTCTCCGCCAGCTGGCGCTGCTCGTCGGTGTGCACGAAGATCGCCGTCCGGTACTGCGTGCCGACGTCGCAGAACTGGCGATCCTTCACCGTCGGGTCGACGTTGTGCCAGAAGATCTCCAGCAGCTTCTCGTAGGACACCTTCTTCGGGTCGTAGACGACCTGCACGACCTCGGCGTGCCCGGTGCCGCCGGCCGAAACCTCCTGGTACGTCGGATTCTTCACCGTGCCGCCCATGTAGCCCGACGTCGTGCTGATGACGCCTTCCTGCTTGTCGTACGGCGGCTCCATGCACCAGAAGCAGCCGCCGGCGAACGTGGCGACCTCGGTGCCCGCCGGCGGCGCCTTGGGCGCCTGCGCAACGGCGGCGAACGCGGCGAGCAGCGCGACGGCACCCGCCAGCAGCGGCAGTCGAAACGAAGCGTTTGACATCGATTCCTCCGGGTTGCGGACGACCCATTGTAGTCGGGCGCCCGGCGGCGCCCTTACAGCTCGCCGTTGGACATCCCGGCGCGCGCGCGATTCCACTTGTAGATCGCGGCGTCGTCCTCCTCGCCGAGTCCGGCCGCGACCGTGGCGCGGAACGCGTCGCTGGCGGCGCGCGCGAACGCCGCGTCCACGCCAAGCCGGCGCGCGAAGTCGACGGCGATGCCGACGTCCTTGGTCAGCACGCGCGCGGCGGCGCGCGGCGCGTAGTCGCCATCGAGCGCGCGCGGCATCCGGTCGGCGAAGATCCAGCTGCCGCCGGAGCTTGCGTTGACGACGTCGACGACCTGCCGCGGATCGAGCCCGGCCTTCGCGGCGAGCGCGAGCGCCTCTGCGCCGGCGGCCAGGTTCACCGCGGCCAGCAGGTTGTTCACGATCTTGAATTTCGCGGCGTCGCCGGCGCGTGTGCCGACGCGGAACACCCGGCCGGCGATGGTGCGGAACACCGCGTCGCAGCGCTCGAGCGCCGTGTCGTCGCCCGCGGCCATGATCGTCATCGATCCGTCTGCCGCACGGGCGGGGCCGCCGGACACCGGCGCGTCGACGAACGTGCCGCCGGTGGCGGCCACGCGCGCCGCGAGCGCGGCGACGTCGTCGGGGTCGATCGTCGACGACACGACGACGATGCCGGCAGGCGGCAGCGCCGCGGCGGCGCCGCCGGGGCCGAACAGCACGTCGTCGACCTGGCGCGCGTCGACGACGAGCACGATCGTGACCGCGCACGCGGCCGCCAGTTCGGCCGGGGTCGCGTCGATCGCGGCGCCCAGCGTGGCGGCCTCGCGCTCCGCCTCGGGCCGGGTGTCGCGGACGCGCGTCGCGAAGCCGCCTCGCAGCAGGCTGCGGACGACGCCCATCCCCATCGCGCCGGCGCCGATCACGCCGACCCCGTTCCCGCGTGGAGCCGGCGGAGGGCGGTTCATGGGCACACGACCGCTATTGCGCGGGCGGCAGGACCGCGTACGGCTCGCAGTCGCGCAGCGGCGTCAGCGCGTTGTCGACGACGAGCGAAAGCTCGGCGCCGCGGCCTCGCAGCTCGATGGTGCCGTTGGTGTACCGCACGGCGGAGCCGGTCGACCCGGTGGGGATCTGGTACAGCGTCACGCGCTGCGCGCCGGGCAGCAGCACGCGCGCCTCGCCGTCGGCGAAGCGCACGACGAACCGCTCGCCGTTCAGCTGGCACGCGAACGTGTTGCGCGCGAGTTCCTCGTCGCGCTTCTTCTGCGGGCTTTCGCAGCCGGCGACCAGGACGGCGCCGAGCAGGGTCGCGAGCAATACCGACAACGTCCGGGACATGCGGACACTCCGGAGACGGCGAATGCCAGCGAGGATAGCACCGGGCGCCGGGCCGGGGGTCAGCACTCGGCGACGTTGACCGCCAGTCCTCCGATCGACGCCGACTTGTATCGGGCGGACATCGTGCGCCCGGATGCGACCAGCGAACGGGCGAGCACGTCGAGGCCGACGCGCGGCGACGGCAGCCGGATCGCGGCCATCGCCGCGTGATAGCCGCGGACCGCGGCCTGCGCATTGCGTTCGATGCACGGATCCTCGATTCGGGCGCCTGCCGGGTCGCAGGCGAGCCCCAGGTGCGGCTCCAGCGCGCGCTCGGCCGCGTGCAGCACCTGGGCATTGCTGCCGTTGTGCACGCTGGCCAGTCCGGCGGCCGCCATCGCAGAGGCCACGCCGACTTCGCCCTGGCAGCCGACGTTGCGCACGCCGGATGCGCGCAGCAGGCCGCCGACGGCGGCGCCGGCGAGCAGGAAGTCGATGGCGTGATCGTCCTTCTGCACCGGCGCGCTGTCGCGCCACAGCTGCAACAGCGCGGCCACCGGACCCGCCGAGCCGGCCGACGGCGCCGCGACGACTCGTCCGCCGAGTGCGTTCTCCTCGGCCATCGCCGTCGCATAGACGGCGCACATCTGCGCCGGTGGCGCACCCTGCGCGCGCATGCCGTCGGCCCACGACGGCGCCGTGCGCCGACGCCCGCCGGGAAGCTTGCCTTCGGTGGTGAGGCCGCGCTCGACCGCCGAGCGCATCGCCTGCGCGGCCGCCAGCAGCCCCGCGCGCACTTCGCCGGGACTGAACAGCGCGCATTCGTTCGCGCGCACGAGGTCGCAGATCCGCTTGCCGTGCGCCGCGCACGCGGCCAGCAGCTCGGTTGCCGACCCGAACGGGTACGGAACGCGCGGCATCCAGGCGCCTTCGGCAGCGTCGCCTTCGGCCAGCACGCCGCCGCCGCCGGTCGAGAAGTAGAGCCTCGACGCGACGACGTCGCCGCGCAGGTTGCGCGCCAGGAACCGAACGGCGTTGCCGTCGTTCGCGAGCGAATGGTCGACAATCGTCCGCAGGTCGCGCGACGGATCGAAGCGCACCGCGTGCCGTCCGCCCAGCGCCAGCGCGCGATCGGCTTCAGCGCGCGACGTGCACGATGCGAGCGACGCGGCGTCGCAGCGCTCGGGGAGCAGTCCGGCGAGGCCGGCGACGATCGCGCGGTCGCTCGCGTGCGCGCGGCCGTGGAACGCGAGGCCGCCGTACAGCTGCGCTTCCACGCGTGCGACCTGCGCGATCAGGCCGTCGGCCTCGAGGTCGTGCACGAAGCGCAGCGCGGCGCGCTGCGGACCGACCGTGTACGACGACGACGGCCCCGGACCGATCCGGTACAGCTCGAACGCGCTCACGTACACGCGGTACCCCCCGATTGCCATTGCCGCGTGCGCACGCTGCGCCGCGAAGTTGTTGTGAACGGGAGTATGCGGAGCCGGGGGTCGGTGGCGGTGCCGCAGCCGAAGGTCGGTCGGCGGCAACCGCCAGGCGGTATCGACTGTTTCTTGTTGTCGATTACAACGACACGGCGCGCGGCGCGCCGGCGTCGGCCCCGTCGGCACCGAAGTACATCCGCGCGATGCGCTGCCGGTATGCGGCAGCCTCGCACAGCGGGCACGCTCGCGAGCTGCCGAACAGCAGGCAATCCGACAGGTCGCCGCGGCGGAGCGCCCGCGCCGCGTCGCGCAGCGCGAGCCGCTCCGCGTGCGCGTCGACGTCGCCGGCCGTCACGACGGCGCTGATCCCTTCGCCGACGATCGTGCCGTTGCACACGACCACGGCGCCGTACGGCTGGTCGCCGCGGCGGACCGCCTCGTCGCGCAGCGCCATCGCGCGCCCGGCGAACCGCAGGCGATCCGCGCCGGCGATCGCCGGCGACGGCTGCGCCCACGCCGGCGTCGCGAACGCCGCCAGCGCGGCCAGCGCCAGCCGGCGTCGCGCGTGCGAGCAGTGGCGCATCGGCTACCCGGCGGCCGCCGGCGGCGGGAAGCGCGCGCGCGCCGGATAGGAAAGCACTTCGGCGACGTCGCCGCGGCGAAGCTCCTCCTGCTGCGCCTGCCACCATTCGGCGGCGACCAGGTCGGCGTGCCAGGCGAGGAACGCTTCGCGCACGCGCGCGTCGGTCAACAGGAACGTCGCGAATTCCTCCGGGAACACGTCGAGCGGCCCGACCGGGTACCAGACGTCGCCCGACATCTCGTCGAAGCCCGGCGGCGGCGGCGGGATGCGCCGGAACCGGCAGTCGGTCAGGTACTCGATCTCGTCGTAGTCGTAGAACACCACGCGGCCGTAGCGCGTCATGCCGAAGTTCTTGAACAGCAGGTCGCCGGCGAAGATGTTGACGGCGGCGAGCTCGCGGATCGCGTCGCCGTAGTCGCGCATCGCGTGACCGCGCTGCGCGTCGTCGGCGGCCTCGAGGTACATGTTGAGCGGCGTCATCCGCCGCTCGATGTACAGGTGCCGGACCGTGATCCGGTCGCCGTCCTCCTCGATCTGCGTGGGCGCGACGTGCCGCAGCTCGGCCAAGAGCTCCGGCGCGAAGCGCTCGCGCGGGAACGCGACGTCCGAGTACTCGAGGATGTCGGTCATCCGGCCCGCGCGGTCGTGATGCTTGACCAGCGCGTACTTCTGCATGACCTTCGCGGCGTCGGTGTCCTTGCTGGCGGCGATCCGGTCCTTGATCACCTTGAACACGTACGGATACGACGGCAGCGTGAACACGCTCATCACCAGGCCCTTGATGCCCGGCGCGATGATGAAGCGGTCGCGCGAATGCGCGAGATGATGCAGGAAGTCTCGGTAGAAGAGGTTCTTGCCCGCCTTCTGCAGCCCGACCATCGTGTAGAGTTCCGAGGCCGTCTTGTCGGGAAGCATCGCGCGCAGGAAATTCACGTACGCCGACGGCACCTCCATGTCGACCAGGAAATACGAGCGGTTGGCCGAGAACAGCAGCGCCAGGTCGACTTCGTCGGTCAGCAGCGCGTCGACGTAGAGCCGCCCGTCGTCGGTGTGTTTCAGCGCGACGACGAACGGCGTGGCGTGCATGCCGTTGACCACGCGGCCGACCGCGTACGCGGTGCGGTCGCGGTAGAACAGGCTCGACAGCACCTGGATCTGCTGGTTCGCCTCGAGCTTCAGCGGCCGCGGCGTCCGCTCGCGGTACGCGCGCAGCACGTTGCGCAGGTCGCGGCGGAAGTCGGCGAACCGCATCTCCAGCCGGAAGTCGAGCACGACGTCGACCAGCGCGTCGCGCAGGCCGTGCTCGCGCGGATAGTAGCTGCGATACGTCGGCGGGTCCGCTTCGATGTGTTCGGTGGACACCGTCGGGCGCACGAAGATGAACCGGTTGTTGAAATACGTGCGGTGCAGGATCTTGCACGACACCGAGTTGAAGAACGTCTCCGCGCACTCCGGCTGCCGGTGGTCGATGAGCAGGCCGATGTAGTGGAGCTTCACGCGCTCCCACAGCGCGTCGGCGCCCGTTCCGTCCAGGCCCGCGGAGCGGAACTCGCGCTCGATCCGCTCGACGGTCTCCAGCACGCGCCGGTCGTAGTAGTCGATGCGGTCGCGCGCGACGTGGCGGATCGCGCGCCAGTTGCCGGCTTCGAAGTGGCGCTTGGCGGCGCGTGCGCAGTCGCGGAACAGCGCGTAGTGGCGGTCGAAGCCCTCGCGCAGCGCGACGGCGATCGCGCGCGCCGTGTCGTCGGCGGCGGTGGAGAGGCCGGCGGGCGTTACGGCGGCAAGCGCGCGGGCAGGCATGGCGGGCTCGAGGGTCGGCGGCCGCTCACCGCACGGCCGTCGGCAGCGGCAGTTCCGACTGCGTGTCGAACGACGTGCCGAACATCCCGGTGTTCGCGCGACCGGCCAGCCGGTACGACAGCGGCGGCGGCGTGCCGTCCGGACCGGCAATCCGTTTCTGCAGCTCGACCAGCTGCCCCAGGACGCCGGACAGCGTCGACGTCGCCGGTGCGTCGATGCGCGTCTCGCCATAGCGCGGAACGGTGAACGACCGGTTCGACACGCCGCTGGCGAACTCGCGGCCGTTGACGTCGAGCCGGAACGTGAGGCCGTCCACGGCGACGTCGCGGTCGGTCCGATTCGTGAAGCGCAGCGTCAGCATGAGTCGCTGCTCGAGCGGCTGCACGTCCACCAGCGCGACGCTGACGAGGCCGACGTCGAGCGCGGGTGCGTCGCGCGTCGCGCAGCCTGCGGTCGCCGCGAGCACGACGGCGGCGAGCGCGAGCGTCGCCAGGGGTGGCATGCGCAGCGAAGCCATGATGAGGCATCATAGCGCAATGAATCGGCATCGCTCCCGGCGGCTGGGCGCGGGGATCGCGCTGCTCGTGGCCGCAACCGTCGCGGCCGGGCAGGGCAGCGTGGTCAAGTGCGTCGACGCCGACGGCAACGTGACCTATCAGGACGCACCGTGCACGCGCGGCCAGGCCGGGCGCAGCGTCGAGCTGCCGAAGGCCGAGACGCGCGAGGACACGGGCGCGTGGGAAGCGGCGGCGCGCGATGCGCAGGTCGTTCGCGGCATGCCCAAGCGCTGGGTGCTGCGCTCGCGCGGCACGCCGGCCGAGATTCGGCCGGCGACGGCGCGCGAGGAGGCCACGGAAGTCTGGCGCTACCAGGCCAAGGACGGCGCGCTGCTGGTCGGCTTCGCCGGCTCCAACGTCGCGTGGGTGCGCGATGAAGCGGCACCGCGGACGCCGGTCGCCGCCAAGTCGGCCGGGACCGCGGCCGGGGCGCCCACGCGCGGCGCGCAGAACCGGCGGTTCGTCATCGCCGGCCGCTACTGCGAGCACGTGTTCGCCGAGATCGGCGCCGCGGATCGCGAAGAGCCGCTGGCCACGCCCGGTGCCGCTGCGGGCACGCGCTACGTCTACGAGCCGCAGGAAGGCGACCCGCAGATCCGCACGGTGTTCAGCTGCGTGGACGGGAAGGTTGCCGACGTCGAGCGCACCGTGGTCCGCTAGCGGCGCGCTACTTGGTGCCGTCGACCTGCGCCTGGAAGTCCTTGACCGTGTCGTTGTAAAGCGCGATCGCCGCGTTGGTCTCGGCGATCAGCGCGTTCGTCGCCTTGACGGACTCGTCGGTCTTGGCCTGCATGTCGGCGATGTACTTTTTCATGCAGTCCTGCCAGGTGGCGGTTTCCTTGTTCCAGTTCTTGATCATGTTGGGGGACGCCGTGCGGCCGGGGTAGGCGTCGACTTTTCCGCACTTCGCGGCGCCGCCGGCCGGCGTTTGCGCGAACGCAGGGGGAGCCACCGCCAGCGCCAATGCGAGCGCGACGGAGTATGGGACGTTGGACATGGTCGAGCGCCTCCTGGGCGTGCCGAAAACGCTATTTTAGCCTCGCGGGCGGAGCGCGGGTTGCGTGCGGCGTGCCCGGCGTGGTCTCATTGCGCCGATGCAGCCGACCGGGCCTTCCTCGCCGTGGACTTCCGGGGTGCGCGTGTTTGCCTGGTGCGCGGCGGTCGCGCTCGCCGGTTGCCAGCAGGCGGCGCCCCCGCCCCCGGCCGCGCCCGCCGCTCCGCAGGCGTCGTCGGTCGCGCCCGCGCCGTCGATGACCGTCGTGCCGGCCCTCGTCGTGCCGCCCGGCGCGAAGCTGCCGTCCGTCGACTTTCCGCCCGGCCCGCTCTACGTCTGCGACGCATCCGGCGCGCGCACGCCGATCGACTACGAGCCGCGCGTGGACAAGCTGTGCCGCCGGCATCCGGAGATGGGCCCGTGCCAGTACGAGCGCAACATGTGCCGCGCGCGCGGCGGACGCGTGTACACGGCGAAAGGCGAGGAAGTCACGCCGGCCGTGGAGGCCGAGTACGACCGCATCGTGATGCGCGTCCGCTTCCAGGCCGACGGTGGCGGCACGCCGGCGAAGAAATAGCGCGGCGCCGGGGCCCTTGGGCGCGAACGGGCGCTAGAGGTCCTTCGCGGCGAACGTGTTGCAGTTGCGCGGATCGCCGCTCGTGAAGCCCGTCCTGAACCACCGTGCGCGCTGTTCGGCGCGGCCGTGCGTGAACGCGTCGGGCACGACGTATCCCTGCGAGCGCTTCTGGATCGCGTCGTCGCCGACGGCCGCCGCCGCGCGCAGGCCTTCCTCGAGGTCGCCCGGCTCGAGCAGGTTGCGCTTGGCCGCGAAGTAGCCCCAGACGCCGGCGTAGCAGTCGGCCTGCAGTTCCAGCCGCACCGACATCGCGTTGCGCTGGCGCGAATCCATCTTCGCGGCGGCCTGGTCGAACTTGCGCATCGTGCCCATCTGGTTCTGCACGTGATGGCCGACCTCGTGCGCGATCACGTACGCGGCGGCGAAGTCGCCGGGCGCACCGAAGCGGTTCGTCAGCTCCCGAAAGAACGCCGTGTCGAGGTAGACCTTCTGGTCGCCCGGGCAGTAGAACGGGCCGGACGCGGAGTTCGCGGTGCCGCACGCGGACGCGGTCGCCCGCGAGAACAGCACGAGCTTCGGCGGCTCGTAGCGCGTGCCCATCGCCTCGAAGAGCGCCGTCCACACGTCCTCGGTGTCGCCGACCGTGCGGCGGACGAAATCCTTCTGCGGGTCCGGCGCCGCCGCCGGCGCCTGCGTGCCCGCGGGTCGCGCTTGCGGCTGCTGCTGCGGCGCGACGACGGGTCCGCCATCTTCCATCATGCCGAGGAACTGCAGCGGGTTGATGCCGAACAGCAGGCTGACGATCACGACGACGACCAGCGCACCGCCGCCCAGCCGCATCCCTCCGCCCAGCGGCATGCCGCCGCCGCCGGACATGCCGGTGCGATCCTCGACGTTGTCGCTCGGCCGCATGTCGCCCCAGCGCATGGCGATGTTCCTTTCAGGTGCTTCGTGGCGTCGGCTACTTCGCCTGCGCGATCGCGCGCGCCAGGTCCTGGTATTCCTCGCACGACCTGCCGCCGCAGATGCGCTCGAGCGCCGCCAGGTGCTCGCCGGCCTTCGCCTTGTTGCCGGTCAGCACGTAGGCCTCGCCGATGTATTCGTGCGCGCCGCGATGCTTGGGGTCGAGCTTGAGCGCCTCGTTGTAATGGACGAACGCGAGGTCGAACTTCTTCTGGTTGCGGTACGCGTAGCCGAGCAGGTTCTGCACGTCGGCGTTCGCGGGCTCGGCCTTGGCTGCGATCGCCAGATGGTACACGGCGCGGTCCCAGTCCTTCGCCTTCAGCGCATCGGCGCCCAAATCGAAGTCGGTATTGTTGACCGGCGGCGCCGTGACGTTCGCGTCGGCAAGCGCCGCGTGCGGCCACGCGAGCAGAAGCGCGGCGGCGACCACGAACACGAGCGGGAGCGACTTCGTGGGCATTGCAGGACCTTTCATGGCTTGAGCGAACGGTAGAGGTACGGCAGGCTCACGTCCATCCGGTAGTCGATCGACGAGTGCGTGTCGTCGAACTCCTCGTACCGGTGCGCGATGCCGTGCGCGGCGAGCTGACGCGCCAGGATGCGCGCGCCGAAGTGCAGGTGGTACTGGTCGCGCCAGCCGCAATCGATGTAGAGCCCGCGCAGCGAGCGAAGGTTCCGCGCGTGCGTGCCGACCAGGTGGATCGGATCGTGGCGGCGCCAGCGTTCCCAGCGCTTGGGGATCAGCTCGCCCGTCTCCAGGTCGACCGGCAGCCGGAAGCCGATCGGCGACTTCGGGTCCGGATCGTAGGTGGCCGCCATCGCGAGCTCCATCAGCGCGTGCGCCTCGGCGTCGTTGAGCTTCTCCTTCGCCCACACGGCCTCGAGGAAGCGCCGCGCGCGGCCGTCGTCGCGCCCGTCGGCCGTGCGCTTGCGCGGCGCCGACGCCTGCCGGCCGGGCCGGCGGCGCGGCCTTCGGTAGCGGTCGAGCTCGTTGAGCGTCCGCGGCCAGTCGTGCAGGTAGCAGAACTCGAAGTACGCGTCGCCGGAATGGTTGCCGATCGCGCCCCAGACGTCCGCGTACTGCATGCCGTGGATCATCGCGCCGTAGCCGCCCGAGGACTTGCCGAAGCATCCGCGGTGATCGCGGGACGCGAGCGTGCGGAACTCGCGGTCGACGAATGGAACGATCTCGCGCGTCAGGTAATCGGCGTAACGACCGATCGCCGGCGAATTGATGTACTGGTTGCCGCCCAGGCACGTGAAGCAGTCGGGGAACACGATGATGCACGGGCCGATCTTCCGCTCGGCAATGAGCCTCGCCGCTCGTTCGGGGACGTTCTCGTCGAACGGGCGCCAGTTGAGGTGGGCGAGCCCGGACCCCGTGAAGCCGACCAGGTCGTAGAGCACCGGAAAGCGGCGCCCGCGCCCGGCGGTGCGCCCGCGGGCGGTCCCGCCGTCGTAGCCGGGAGGCAGCCACACGGCGAGCTTGCGCACGTGCGGGTCGCCCAGCGGATTGTCGGCGAGGACGCGGGAGTCGTGCTCGAGCACGACCGTCGTGCCGGCGGGGGCGGGGCTGTGTTTGCGGGCCATGGGATTCGCTGTCGTGGGCGGGGCTGCAGCGGAATTGCACGTCGATTGTGCCCCAGCCGTCGTGCGGGCGCCATCGCACGGCCATGCTGCGCAGCATGATTGCCGGATTCGCACACCGGGTCTAGCATCGGCCGCGACGGTGACGGAACGACACGCATTCCTGACGGAGGAGAGGCCATGGGAATCGGTTGGCGGTGCATCGTGGCGACGTCGGCGCTGGTCGGCTCGATGTCCGTGGGCGCCAGCGCGCTGACGGTCGGAGAGTGTTTCGAGGGGTCCGATTTCATCACCAACGCGGCGCGTGCGCGCGAGAACGGCATGACGCGGGCGGCGTTCCTCGAGCGGATGGAGGAGGACCTGATGCTGATCCAGGCCTATCCGCCGCAGTTGCGCTGGTTCGCCAAGGACGAGGACGACGAGCGCTTCCTGCTGGAGGCGGCGCGGGATGTGTTCGACGCGCCCGACGCGCCGGAGGGGCACCGCGCGCGGTTCCTGTCCGCCTGCTTCGCGCGTTCGACGATCTAGGCCCGGGGCCGGGCGGTCACGGCCCGAGGCTCTCGCGCGCGGCGCCCAGTGTTTCGACGCCGCGCAGCGGCGTGTCGCGCCGCATGAGCTTCCAGCCGGTGAGGTCCAGCGAGTCCGGCAGCGTCGCGCGCCGCGGCGCGTACGAAACGGTGCCGGTCAACTCGATGCCGTCGGTCTTGCCGGCGACCGGCATGCCGTTGCGGTCGACGGGCCGGTAGCGCAGCTTCAGCGCGAACGCGATCTTGCCGTCGCCGGCCGGGCGCACGGTACCGCGCATCGTCCACGGCGGCGCGAACAGCAGCGCCATGCGCGGCGCCTCGGCCCGCAGGTATTGCGTCGTGCTCGACGCGGTGATCGCCTGCGGCCGGGTCACGTCGGACGGCGGCCCGAGCACGCCCAAGTCGAGCAGCACCGCGACGAGCTTCGACTGCATCAGCGGATTCGACAGCATGTAGTCGATGACCGAGTCGGGGTCGGGCAGCGCGTCGCGTGTCCGGTATGCGATCCCCTCGGCGCCGATCAGGACGACCTCGCCGCCGCGCTTGGCGCCGCCGGTCTCCCGGTACGTGGCATGCACGTCGCCGTCGGCCGCCTGCTCCAGCGTGTAGTCGCCGGTGAAACCGGATGGCGCCGTCAGCCGCACGTCGATGCTGGAAAACTGTGCCCAGCGGCCGGCTGCGCACAGCGCGGAATACCGGGTCGTCCCGCAGTGCCGCGCGTCGATGCCGGGCAGCCGCGTGTCGCCGGCCCGCGGCAGCGCGTCGAGGTCGGGCAGCGTCGCGGCCGGTGGCGGCGACGTCTGCGCAACGGCCGCGCCGGACAGCAGGGCGGCGAACAGGAAACCGAGCGGGGCGACTGCCCACGGAAGTCGATGGCGCATGCCCGGCATTCTACGAGGCCCGCCGCGGCCGCCGGCCCCGGCCCGGACTTGCGGTCGCCGGCGTCCGACAGCCGCCGCCTGCGCGGCGCAGCGATGGACGGCGTCGCGCGCGTCGTCCGGTCTGCGGACGTCCTGCAGGCTCCCGGGCCGATGGCATACTCGCCGCACGCCTTTGCCTGGATTGCGCCATGGTCGAAGTTCCTCCGCTGCCCGCCGGCCTTCCGGACGACGGCGTGCCCGTCGCCCGCGCGCTGCTGTCGCGCCGTTCCGTGCGCGGCTTCCTGCCGAGGCCGGTGCCGCGTGCGACGATCGAGGGGATGCTGTACCTGGCGGCGCGCGCGCCGTCGGGCACCAACTGCCAGCCGTGGCACGTCTACGCCTGCGCCGGTGCCGTCCGCGACGCGCTGGTGGCCGATCTGCTGGCCGCCCACGACGCGCAGGCGGCCGGCTCGCGCGAGCACGTGCAGGAGTACGCGTACTACCCGCGGCAGTGGCGCGAGCCCTTCCTGGGCCGCCGGCGGAAACTCGGCTGGGACTACTACGGGCTGATGGGCATCGAACGCGGCGATCGCGAGGCGACGCACGCGCAGCACGCGAAGAACTTCCGCTTCTTCGGCGCGCCGGTCGGGTTGTTCTTCACGGTCGACCGCGATCTCGAGGCGGGAAGCTGGCTCGACGCGGGCATGTTCATCCAGGGCGTGATGACCGCCGCGCGCGCGTACGGGCTGCACACGTGCCCGCAGGCGGCGTTCACGCCGTTCCACAGGATCGTCCGCCGGCACCTCGCTATCCCCGACGGCGAAGTCATGCTGTGCGGGATGGCGGTCGGCCACATCGACGACGCCGCGCGCGAGAACGCGCTCGCCGTCGGCCGCGAGCCGGTCGCGGCGTACGCGCGCTTCGCGGGATTCGACGCTACCGGATGAGCAGCGACCCGCGGCAGGCTTTCGCGCCGCAGCGGCACGCGTAGGCGACGCGCTCGGCGCGCGTCAGCCTGCCCTTGACGAACAGCCGGTAGTCATACGTCAGCTCCTCGCCGGGCTGGATCTTCTTTTTCGCCTCGATGTACACGCGGCCGTCGTCGTCCTCGCGCGTCACGCAATTGGGCGCGCACGAGTGGTTGATCCAGCGCGCCGAGTTGCCGCCGACCGACGCGTCGATCACGCGGCCGTCTTCGGTCTCGAACAGGAACGTGTGCGCCGGATCGGACGGGTCGCTGTCGTCGCGGGCGAGGGCCGTTGCCCACGTCGTGCGCTGGCCGCGGTACTCGATGATGCGCTCGCCGCGGCGGATCGGCGCGGTGGCGAAGACGCCGCGACCGTGGATCGCGGAAATACGGACGGCATAAGGTTTGCGGCGGGCGGGGGCGGGCATCGCTTGAACGAGGGTCGGATGCCGGATTCTCGCACGGGAATGCCGCGGCCCCGTCAGCGCAGCAGCGTCAACAGCAGCGGTGTGGTGACGGCGGAAATCGCCGTGGTCAGCACGAGGCTCGCCGCGACGGGCCCTTCGAGCGCGCCGAACTGGCGCGCCATCAGGTACACGTTGGCGCCGACGGGCAGCGACGCCATCACGACCACCGCCTGCGTCTCGACGACCGGCAGTCCCAGCGCGCGTGCGATCAGCCACACTGCGAGCGGCAGCGCGAACAGCTTGAACGCGCCGAGCGCCAGGCTTTCGCGCAGGCCTTCGCGAGTGCCGTACTCCGCCAGTCCCATGCCGAGCACGATCAGCGACATCGGCACCGCGGCCTGGCTCATCAGCGACAGCGTATCGCCGATCATGGCCGGCAGCGGCAATCCGCTGAAGCCAAAGATCGTCCCGAGCAGGATGCCGGCGACCACCGGATTGGCGATCACGCCGCGCGCAGTCTTCGCGATCCCGGGCAGCGACAGGTCGCGGTTGCGCGCCCACTCGATCGACACGGTGACCAGCGTCCAGAGCAGCAGCGAGTTGAACACCACCAGCAGCGACACCGAAGGCAGCGCGGCGTCGCCCAGCGTCACTTTCGCGAGCGGTATGCCGAGCAGCACGAGGTTGGAGAACACGGTGCCCACGCCGAAGATCGACTGGCCGGTGCCGTCCATCCGGAACGCCCGCGCCGCGACGAAGCGCGCGGCGGCGAACGTGGCGAGGCAGCCGCCGAAATACGCGATCAGCAGGCGCGCGTCGACCGGCGGCAGCCGCGAGAAGTCGCTCATCAGCCGGAACAGGAACGCGGGAATGGCGACGGCGAACACGAAGCGGGTCAGCGCTTCGGACACGACCTTCGGCCAGTGTCCCCACCGCGACAGCGCGTAGCCGACGAAGACGAGCAGGAACAGCGGCGCGGTCAGCGCCATGACGCCCGCGAACGACCGCGCGGTGTCGCCGGTCATCGCACGGCCGCTAGAGCAGGTCGCGCAGCGTGACGACGCGCTCGCCGCGGCCGGCGATCGCAAGCCGCACCTTCCGGCCGGGCGCCGCCTTGAGCTCGTCGCGCAGCGCCGACAGCGTCAGCGCCGACCACGGTCGCCCGTCGACGCCGATGATCATGTCGCCCGCGCGCAGGCCCGCCGCCGCCGCCGGCCCGTCGGCGATGACGTCGACGACCTCGAATCCGGTGGCGGTCCGCTCGATCCACGCGCCGGCGCGGTCGTAGACGTCGGGCTCGCCGAAGTTCGCGTTCCTGGCGAGCCAGATCGCGTTGCCGGGGTAGTCGAACGTGACGTTGAACCGGCGCAGGATGCCGTAGCCGATGTTGCCGGCGAGGTCGGCGTCCGCGCCGGACGCCGCGAGCGACAGCGACGTCACCGGCGCGGCGATCACGTAGCCGGCCAGTTCGAGCGCGCCGGCGCGCGCGAGCCTGCCGCGCAGCACGCCGCCCGTGCCCGACCCGTAGACGGCCGTGATCTTCGCGTCGTATCGCCCGGCCAGGTCGTGGTCGGCGGCGAACGTGTGCGTCAGCGTCAGCGAGCCGCGGCTGCCGGTGTCGAGCAGGAAGTCGCCGCCGATGCCGTCCAATTTCGCGCGTACGTGCGGCACGGTGCCGCGGAACGCGACCGGCAGCTTGGCGCCGCCGCCTTCGTGGACGAATCTCGACGGCTCGTAGAAGACGGCGCGCGAGCGCTCGAAATCGAGCTTGATCGGGAATCGCTTCAGCAGCTCGTAGCCGATCACGCCGGCGACGTTGTCGACGCCGTCGACGCGCCGCATGACGTCGCCCAAGTCGATCGTCGCGAACGCCTGCCGCTCGAGCACGATGCCGCCGAAGTCCACGCGGTCGACGCGCGCGACGCCGATCGCGGGCGCCGGCCCGGCGTCGGCGGCCGCCGGCGACGCGCCGATCTGCGCGGCGACCTGCGGCAGCAGCACGTTCACGCCGCCCGAGTCGAACAGCAACCGGTAGGGCCCCTTGCCGTTCAGCATCGCCCTGACGAACAGGTGGCCGCCGTGCACCTCGAACGGCACGTCGACGGACGCCGTGCCCGCCGGGAACGCGAAGTCGGGCGCGGGTGGCGGCGGCTGCGCGAACGGCACGCCGGCGAGCGGCCGGTTGAACTCCATCGTGTCGACGACGACGACCTCGTCGCTCCTGGGGTCGCCGCGCGAGGCGCGCACGCGAAACGGAATCTTCACGCCGGCGACGTCGCGGATGTCCATGTAGGTCTCCGTGCGCGTGGCCGCCGCCTCGCGCTCGACCAGCCGCTCGATCAGCCGAGTCTGCGTGTTGACCCACAGCTCGAACGGCCGGCCGCCGTCCGGCGTGATCCGGATCACGTCGAATTCGGCGCCATCGGCGCTCGTGCGCTCCTTGTAGTGGATTCGCGCGCCGCCCCGCTCCGGATACCAGAACGCGAGGCGGTCGCGATACGCGGCATTCACCGCCAGCTCGCGCGCGACGTCGTTGGTCTCGACCTGCGAGCGCCCGGCCGCGTCCTGCGTCCACGCGACGGTGCCGTCGAAGCCGGCGGCGCCGCTGACCGGCCCGATCGAGTACGCGACGTAGGAGCGCCCCGTCGTGATGTCGCTCCAGCGTTCCGCCTGGCCATTGACGCCGCGGGCGAAGACCGCGACCTTGCTGTGCTGCGAGGAAAGAGTGTCCCAGGCGGCGCCGCCGCTCGCCGCCTTGGCGGCGGCCAGCACGTCCGCGGGTTCGGGCGGCAGCGGGCCGCCCAGCTGCGCGCGCGCGGGCGACGCCGCGACGAGCAGCGCGCAGCACAGCATCCAGGCCGACGCGGCCGGCCGGCCGCGCCGCGGGACGGCGTCAGGCGGGGGCACCGGCCGGCGCCTGGCGCGCGGCCAGAGAATCGAGCGCCGCGCTGACCGCGCGGTCGAACAGCGGCACCGGTTCGACGACCAGCGTGACCTCCCCGGTCCCGATCTCGTAGGCCAGCTCTTCGGGCGTGTAGACGAACGCGCGGGCCCGCGAGCGGCTGGTGAACAGGTACTTGGTCCGCAGCGGACTCACCCACGTCAGCCGCGCATTGACCGGGCGGCCTTCCTTGATGAACGCGAGCCACGTGCCGACCGCCATTTCGCTCACGTAGTCGTGGATGTTGGCGACCGGCCCGGTCGGCGGCGCCGCGGGCTCGGCCGCGGCGGCCGCCGGCGCGGCCTTCGGCTTGATCGCCGCGATGTGCAGCTGGTAGAGCGCCTCGAAGAACGCCCGCATCCGCTCGGGCGCGACGCCGAGCGCCGTGCAGGCGCGCCTCAGCGCGCCGATCAGCGACGGGATCTTCCTGGTCAGCTGCGCCTTCTGCGCCGTGCGCTCCTTGGTCACGATGCTCCACAGGAGGTCGTCGAGCGTCTTCACCGCATCGTTCCACTCGGCGCTGTCGGGCCCGTGCTCGCGGCGCTGCACAGCCAGCTGGTCCGCCCACACGGTTTCGATGAAGCCGCGAACCTCGAACGGTACGTCCAGTCCGGCCAGGCGGTCGCGCAGGTAGGCGCGCACGTGCGAGCGATCGGCCTCGCCTTCCTCGGCATCGAGCGCAGCCGCGACGTCCCCGGTCGTCGCCGCGGCGACGCGCTGGCGCTCGCTCTCGAGGAACGCGAGCAGCTTGGCATCCGCGACGCGGAACACGCCGACGTCGATCTCGAAATCGCGGCAGATCTCCTCGATTACGTCGGTCGCGATCGCGCCGAACGCGTCGCGGTAGGCCTCGTCGTGCGTCGCGCCTACCGCGGCCTCGGCGAGATGGTCGAGGAACAGCCGCGCCGAGTGGCCGCGGTCGGAGAAGAACGTGCGGTCGAGCAGCGCCGCCTTGACGATCGGCACCTGCAGCCGCCCGAAGAGGTTGCGCAGCGCGTCCGGAATCGACTTGTCGCGGAAGATGTAGTCGAACAGCAGCGAGATCACGTCCATCGTGATCCGGTCGGTGTCGTTGCTGATCTGGTCGTCGATCGCCGCGCGGATGTGCGGGATCAGGTTCAGCGGCACGACGGTGCCCTCGTCGGCGCCGGCCTCGGGCTTGGGCGCCGCCTGCGCGATCGCCACCGGCAGGTCGAGCCGCTGCCAGTGCGCGAGCGTGGCGAACAGCGGCGTCGACGTGCCGAGCGCCATCAGCGGATCGAGTGACGGGAAGCCGAACGCGTCCGCCGGCGCCGCGGTCGCGGTTCCGGCGCCGGGAACGCCGACCACGACCGGAACGCCGCCCGGCGCCAGCGCGGCGCCGCCCGCGGCTCGCCCGGTGGCCGCCAGCGCCGCCAGGCCGGCGAGGATCTTCGTCGCCGACATCTCGTTCGGGTCGCCGCCGGTGCCCGGCGCGTGCGCCTGGAACGTATCCTTCTCGAACACCAGCGCCGGCGGGGCGCCGGGTTCCGACAGCGTTTCGGGCACGACCACGTTCTGCGGCACGTCCGGCAGCGCGTCGTGCATCATTTTTGTGAACGTCGACAGCAGGTCCTTGTCGTCGAGCGGCCGGAATTCGCTGCGCGCGCGCAGCGCGGCCTTGATCTCCGGCAGGATGCCGCGGTCGGCCAGGAACCGGTTGAGCGAGATGTAGAGCTTGTTGATCTCCGGCGTGAGGTCGGCCAGCACGCGTTCCATGAACGGCCGCCATACGCGCGGGTTCGGGTACACGGCCCGCGCCGACGAGCCGACCGAGTCGAGGATGTAGGTGATCGCGAACGGGTTGTCGATGTCGCGATGCGGCGTGTTCTCGCCGAGCAGCGCCTCGATCCGCAGGTCGAGCGCCGCCAGCTCGCGATGCGTGAACCGGTCCAGGAAACGGGTTGCATCCTTGAGCGCTGCCTGCCGGTCGTGGTCGAACGCGGTCAGCACGCGCAGCGTGGCCAGCGATGCGTCCGCATCGGGACGCCGGCCCTTGCGGCGCACGCCTTCCACGACGCGCTTTTCGAACAGATCGCAGAGCGTCTTGTCGAACCGCTCCAGCCACTCCTCGCGCTTCTTGCGGAACAGCTCGACTTCGCCGTCCGGGATATGGCTGTTGGTCTCGAACAGGTCGTCGGTCTGCGCGAGCGAAGCCTTCATGAGCTCGATCAGCTTCAGCCTGTACTGCGCGAAGCAGGCGCGCAGCATCGACCGGCCTTCTTCCGTGCCGACGGAAGGTTGCGGTATCGCGGTGACCGGCGCCGAAGGCCGGACCTGGTTCGGATAGGCAACCATAGGGCGGATTCTACTGCGGCGATGGGCGGCCCGACGCGACGACGATCGGGCGGGGCGGACAGCCCATCGGACGAGGACGGCTATCGCGCGGCGGTGCAGGCGGCGGCCACGCGCGCGTATTCGGCGGGCGAATCGACGGCCGACTGCCGCTCGGCGAGGCGCTGCGCCTCCCCGGCGATGAAATCGTCGAGGAAGCGGGCAAGCTCGGCTTCGATCTCGGCCTGGCCGTCGGCCACACTCGCCGCATGGACGAGTCGACCGCCGAACGCCTGCGGCAGCGCCACCGCGAGCCTGGCGGCGCTTTCGCGCAGGTGCGCTTCGTAGACCGCCACGTGCTTGGCCTCGTGCTCGCGGACCGCATCGCGCCGGCATTCATCGTCGGCGAGCTCGCGCGCGACGAACACGGTCAGCGGCCGCATCGACAGCGACACGCGAATCGCCGCGCGCAGGCACGTCCTCCTGCCGCTGGCGTCCTTCAGGCCGGACAGGCGGACGGCGGTCTCGTAGCCGACGTTCGTCTGCGTCAGTCCCATCGTCGCGTGGTCGGCGCGGGCGCGCTCGTACATGCCGGTCAGCTCGGCATGCGGGCGCGTCTCGTCGCGCGTGACGCGGATCGGGATCGGGACGACCTCCACCGGCGCATGCGGCAACGCCTCGCAGCGCGCCACGAAGGCAGCCTCCTGCTCGCGGGCGGCGGTCCCGGGCGCGCGGCTGTCGCAGCCGCCGGCGGCCGCGGCAATGGCCAGCCACACGCAGACGGCGGCTCTCATCGGTGCAGCATACCGCGGGGCGCCGGCCCCCAGCCCTTACAATACCGGGTTGTGCGACGCGAAGGACCCGTAAAGCGATGGACGTGCCCGGTTGGCTGGTGGCGGTGACGATCTCGGCGTACTGGTTCTGCGTCGGCGTCATGATCGTGCGCGTGCGCCGGCACACGCGCCGCGACGTGATCGTGCCCAAGCAGGGCCTCGAGCAGATGATGGGGGTGGTCTGGGTGCCGCTCGTCGCCGCGTGGGTCGCGCTGCCGTGGCTGGCGCTCGACCGCACGCTGGGGCCGCTTTCGCTTCCGGCATTCGCGCGCGGCGACGCCGCGTACGCGGCGCTGCGGCTCGCGGCCGCGCTGGTCGCGGTCGCGTGCCTGGCCGCCACCATCAAGTGCTGGGCGCGGATGGGCAGGAACTGGCGGATGGCGGTCACCGCCGAGCCGGACCAGCCGCTGATCACCGACGGGCTGTTCAGCCGGATCCGCCATCCGATCTACGCGTTCTCGATCCTGCTGATGGCCGCGACAGTGGCGGTCGTGCCGACGTGGCCGATGCTGGCCTGCGGCGTCGTCCACATCGTGCTGATGGTGATGAAGGCGCACAACGAGGAGCGCCACCTGCTGGCGAGCCACGGCGACGCGTACGCGCGCTATCTGGCCCGGACCGGCCGTTTCCTGCCGCGTTTTCGGTAACGCGCAGTGGGCAGGCGCCGCCCCTGCGATAATGACGGCTGCGAAGGTCAACGGCTCGTCCCGTCCGCTCCGAATGCCATTGCGTCCTGACTGCGTCGCCGGCGTGCTCGCCGTCGCGGCCGCCTGCATCGTCGCCGCCGCTCCCGTGCGCGCGTCGACGTCGCCGGCGAGCCCGGCGACGGACGCGGCCGCGCTCGCGCTCGACTGCAGCCGGCTGGCCGGCGACGACGTCGAAGCGGCGCTCGCCCGGCTGCCGGCGCCGCGGGTCGTGCTGCTGAACGGCAGCGTGCCCATCGTGACGATGGACGCGTTCGCGCATTTCC
Organism: Burkholderiales bacterium; assembly: GCA_046347755.1. GTDB lineage: Bacteria > Pseudomonadota > Gammaproteobacteria > Burkholderiales > Casimicrobiaceae > VBCG01. Next base: position 1,721,014 of record JAXMFM010000003.1, read on the forward strand.
TGATCGGCATGGGCTATCCGGAGGCGGCGCTGCGCGACCCGTTCGACGGCAGCCTGTCGCAGTCGAGCCACGGCAGCAGCGAGGCGCTCGCCGGCGCGCTGGCGTGGCAATACGAGCACGACGGCATGCGGCCCATGCTGATCGGGCACAGCCAGGGCGGCATGCAGGTGGTGCGCACGCTGCACGACCTGGCCGGCGAGTTCAACCCGGCGCTGCCGGTCGTCGATCCGGCGACGCGAACCGCGCTGCCGCGGACGACCATCCGCGACCCGTACACGCACGCGGAGCGGCCGGCGGTCGGCGTCAGGGTCGCGTTCGCCGCCGCGATCGCCACCGGCACGCTGCCGCGCGTGCTGCTCGGCCAGTGGTCGATGATCGGCCGGCTGCGCAGGATTCCGGACACGGCGCTCGAGTTCACCGGGTTCACCATCGCGTGGGATCCGATCGCCGGCAACTTCGGCGACGTGCAGGAATACGTGGCGACCGGCAGCGCGCGGGTGCGCAGCGTGCTGCTGCCGTCGTCGTATTCGCACATCGGCGCGCCGATCACCGAGCACCTGGCCGCGCAACCGCAGACGCGCGCCTGGATCCAGTCGCTGCAGCCCGATGCGCCGCCGCCGCCGGTGCCCGACGATCCCGCCGTCGACACGCGCAACCTGCTGCATGCGGCGGACCTCTGGCAATCCGTCCGCCGCCACTGGTGCAGCGAAGGGCAGCGGCGGCTCAGGACGTTGACCGCTTCCTAGGATGCGCGGCCGCCTCAACCTGTTCCAGTCGGCGATGCTGCGGTGGCGCGAGTTCCATCCGTACAACGCCGTGCACGTCGCCGAGCTGCCCGGCGCGCTCGACGCCGACCGCCTGCAGCGCGCGATCTGTGCGCACCTGTCCGAGCTCGGCGTGGCGCGGCTCTCGCTCGACGCGCCGCGACGGCGGTACGAGTACGCGGGCGGCGAAGCGACCTATGCGCTTCCGATCCTCGACGGCGGCGCCGATCCGCTGCCGGTCATCGAGCGCGAGATGGAGCGGCAGCTGAACGCGGCGTTCGCGCCGAGCGGTCCGTTCGAGGCGTTCCGCTTCTTCGCCGTCACGGCGCCAGGCTCGTTCCACGTCGGCGTCGCGTACGACCACTTCGTCGCCGGCGGCGACTCGATCGTCGCGCTGCTCGAAGGCATCGCCGCGCGCTACGACGGCTACGCGCGGACCGACGTGCCGCCGCCGGACCTGTATCCGCCGACGTACGCGCGCCTGTTCCGCCGCAACGCGCTGGCGTTCTACGTCGGCCAGTACCTGCTGCCGGGTATGCTGTTCCGCGCGCGGCGCGCGTTCCGGCCGCTGTATCGTTACGGCGAAGGCTGGGACAACGCGTTCACGTCGTTCGAGCTCGCGCCGGACCTGTACGCGGCGGTGATGCGCAACGCGAAGGCTTGGGGCGTCACGTTCAACGACCTGCTGACCGCGATGCTGCTCATGGCGCTCGCGCCGGAGGTTCCCGAGCGGCTCACGGCGCGGCGACGACGCGAGATCGCGATCGCCTGCGTCATCAACCTGCGCGGAGAGATCGCGCCGTCCACCGAGCGGTCGTTCGGGCAGTTCCTGAGCTCGTTCATGGTCTCGCACCCGGTGCCCGCCGGCACCACGCTCGAGGCGCTGGCGCGCGACGTCCACGCGCAGACGCGTCGCGTCAAGCGGCGCAAGCTATACCTGCAGACGCTGTTCCTGATCGCCTGCGGCGGTTTCGTCTGGCCGTTCATGACCACCGCACAGCGCAGGCAGATGTACGCGAAGAACTATCCGGTGTGGGCCGGCGTGTCCACGCTCAACGTCGAGGCGATGTGGCGGAGCGCGCCGGGCGGCGCGCGCGTGCTGCACTACCTGCGCGCGATCTCCACCGGCCCGTTCTCGCCGATCGTGCTTGCGCCGGCGTCGGTCGGCGAATGCCTGCACGTCGGCGTGTCGTACCGCACGGCGGCATTCCGGCCGGACGACATCGGTAGAATCACGGGCGCCATCATGGAATGCGCGCGTTCCCTCGCATGATCCCGTCCCGCGTCCGGTCGTCTGCAGTTGCCCTGCTCGCGGCCATTCTTTGTTCCGCGTGCGTCGTGCCGCAGCTGCATCGTTCCGCGGAACCGATGCTGGTGCCGCCTCCGCTGGTCGTCGACCGGGCGATGGAGGACCGGATCCTCGCGCTCGATCCCGAGCGCGTGAGCCCCGCCGACGTGCGGGACACGCTCGCCAAGGGTCCCACGCCGCGCATCATGCTGCTGCACGGCGGCATCTACCCGGTGCACCTGTCGATGACTTCGTTCGGGCGCTTCCTGGTCGCCATGGGCTACCCCGAGGCGAAGATCCGCAATCCGTACGACGGGACCTGGTCGCACAGTCCGTACGAAGACGCGGAGCGGCTGGCCGGGATCGTCGCCTGGTACTACGAGCGGGAGGGCATGGCGCCGATGCTGATCGGCCACAGCCAGGGCGGCATGCAGGCGATCAAGGTCCTGCACGTGCTCAACGGCGAGTACAGCGTATCGGTCCCGGTCTGGGACCTGTCCCGCGACATGGCGGAATCGCGGACGACGATCACCGATCCGCTGACGCGACAGTTGCGCCCGGTCGTCGGCGGGGTCAAGGTCGTCTACGCGTCGGCGGTGGGCGCGGGCGGCGCGGCGTTCCTGCTCCCCAACCAGTGGAGCCTGCTCGGCAAGCTGCGCACGATTCCGGATTCGGTGGAGGATTTCACCGCCTACGTGATCGACCTCGACCTGTGGGCGTGGACGCTGCCGGGCGTGGATGCAACCCGCACGTTCGCCAACGACGGCAGCGCCCGGGTGCGTAACCTGACGCTGCCCGCCGCGAACAACCACGTGCTGATCCCCGTGACGGACGACCTGCCGGACAAGCCCGCCGTGCGCGCGTGGATCGACGGTTACGTTCCCGGGACGCGGGTGCCGGCGCCGCCCGACAGCGGCGACAACGTGTTGTGGGCGGCCGACGTCTGGTACAGCGTCAAGAAGTACTGGACGATCGAGGCGCAGCGGCTGATCCGCGCCAGGCGTGCCGGCGCCGCCCCGCTCACCGCCGGCAAGTTAGAATAAGAGCTTTGCCTCTGTCGGGACCGGTGGCGTACGGGCCCCGGCCGGGCGAAACCTTAAGGGCTCAAGGATCGCCGGCAACGGGTCGCGGTGCGTCAGGCCGCCTCGCCGCGAGCGGTCCGCGAAGGCGTCACTATGGCAGGCGAATTGGCGGGAAAAGTGGCGCTGGTCACCGGCGCGGCACGCGGCATCGGGCGGGCGATCGCGGGCAGGCTCGCGCGCGCCGGCTGCGACGTCGCCGTCAACTACTACAACAGCGCGGAAGCCGCGGAAGAGCTGTGCGGCGAGCTGCGCGCGCTCGGGCGGCGCGCCGTCGCCATCCAGGGCAGCGTCGGCATCCCCGACAGCGTCGACGAGCTGTTCGCCGAGTTCCGCCGGCATTTCGACCGGGTGGACATCGTCGTGTCGAACGCCGCGTCCGGCGTGCTGAAGCCGGCGGTCGACATGACGCTCAAGCATTGGCGCTGGTGCATGGAAACCAACGCGCTCGCCCTCAACCTGCTGACGCAGCGCGCATTGCCGCTGTTCGGCGCCGACGCGCGCGTGATCGCGATGTCGAGCCTGGGAGCGCAGCGCGCGATGCCCGGCTATGGCTTCGTCGGCGCGTCGAAGGCGGCGCTCGAAGCGCTGGCGCGCGCGCTGGCGCAGGAGCTGGGGCCCCGCGGCGTGCGCGTCAACGTGGTCAGCGCGGGCGTCGTGGACACCGACGCGCTCAAGTACTTTCCCAATCACGACGAGCTGCTCGCCGACTTCGCGCGGCGCACGCCCGCCGGGCCGGTGCTCACGCCGGACGACGTTGCGGGCGCCGTCTACCTGCTGTGCCTGCCCGAGGCCCGGATGATCAACGGCCACACGCTGGTCGTCGACGGCGGTTTCGCGATTTCCGGATGATGCTGAAATGAGCGCCGCCGGGCCGCCCCAAGGCGCTCGCCCCCCTGGGGGGGAGGGGCGCGTAGCGCCCTTCGGGGGGGGCGTTCCCCCATCCGGACTCGCCGGCAAGACGGCGATCGTCACCGGCGGCAGCCGCGGCATCGGCCGCGCGATCGTCGAGCTGTTCGCCGCCGAGGGCGCCGACGTCACGTTCTTCTATCGCGACAATGATGAGGCCGCCGATGCGGTCGTCGCCGCGGCGCGGGCGGCCGGGCAGGCGGTCGCCGCCGTCCGGGTCGACGTCCGCGACTCCGCGGCGTGCGCGGCTGCCGTCGACGAGGTCGCCGAGCGCCGCGGTCGGATCGACGTGCTCGTCAACAACGCGGGCACGATCCGCGACAATCCGCTCGCCGGCTTTTCCGACGAGGACGTGCGCGACGTGCTGGACGTCAACGTGACCGGCGTGTTCAACGTCACGCGCGCGGTGGCGCCGTTCATGATTGCCAAGCGCAGCGGCCGGATCGTCAACCTGAGCTCGGTGTCGGGCGAGAAGGGCGGCCGCGGCCAGACCAACTACGCGGCGAGCAAGGGCGCGATCAACGCGTTCACGCGCGCGCTGGCCGTCGAGCTGGCGCCGCGCAAGATCGCGGTCAACGCGGTGGCGCCCGGCGTGATCGAGACCGAGATGTCGGAGGCGGTGCGCGACCTGGCCGGCGACGACGTGAAGGCGCGGATCCTGATGCGCCGGTTCGGCCAGCCGCAGGAGGTCGCGTACGCCGTGTGGTTCTTGGCGTCCGACTATGCGAGCTACGTGACCGGCCAGGTGCTGACGGTGGACGGCGGATTCAAGATGGAATAGGTGGGACCGTGGAATGAGAGGGAAAGGACAATGACGACGACAGCAATCACGCAGGACGAGATCAACGCGGTGTTCCCCAAGGTGGCGGAGACGATGGCCGACGCGCTGGGCTGCGACCTCGACGACATCAAGCCCGACGTTTCGCTGATCGAGGGGCTGGACGCCGAGTCGATCGACTTCCTCGACATGGTGTTCCGGCTCGAGCGCGCGTTCAAGATCAAGATCCCGCGCGGCAAGATCGTCGAGAATGCGCGCGGCACGCTCTCCGAGGCCGAGTTCGAGCAGAAGGGCGTGGTCACGGACGTCGGGCTCGCGCAGCTGAAGGCGTACCTGTCCGAGGTGCCGGCCGAGCGGTTCAGGACGCCGATGAAGGTGGCCGACATTCCGCGCCTGTTCACGCCCGAGACGTTCTGCAAGCTGGTCGTGCAGGCGCAGCGCGACGCGAAGTCCGCCGGCTGACGGCCGCGCCATCGGATGAGCGACCACTTCGCGGCCTTCTCGTTCGTCGACCGGATCACGGCGCTGCCGGACGCCGCGGGCGCGCGGGGCACGTTCGCGATTCCCGCGGGGATTCCGGCGTTCCCGCCGTGCCTGATGGCCGAAGCGGTCGGGCAGCTGGCTGCGTGGGTCGCGATGGCGCACATCGGATTCCGCGGGCGACCGGTCGCCGCGCTTGCGCGCGAGACGGTGTTCGTATGCGGCGCGCGGCCCGGTGACACGCTGCAGCTCGCCGTCGAGATCGAGCGTGCCGACGACGACGCGGTCGCGTACCGCGGCACGGCGGCCATCGACGGCCGGCCGGCGCTCGAGCTCAACGACGCACTGGGGCCGATGCTGCCGGTCGCCGAGTTCGACGACCCGGGCGCGCTTGCGCAGCGATACGCGCTGCTGTGCGACGGCGGCGCGCCGCCGAACCGGTTCCACGGCGTCACGTTGCCGCGCGTCGTGCGAACCGACGGCGTTGCGGGCGTGTCGGCCGCGGGCACGCTCGCCGTGCCGACCGCAGCGCCGTTCTTCAACGACCACTTCCCGCGCCGCCCGGTGTTTCCGGCGACGCTGCTGCTCGAGGCGAAGATGGCGTTCGCGATGGCGCTCGCCGCCGAGGCGCCGCACTGGCCGCCGGGCACGCCGCTGTCCGCCGTGCGCATGTCGCACGTGAAGATCCGCGCGTTCACGCCGCCGGGCCAGGTGCTGGCAGTGAACGCCGAACTGAAGGCGCCGAAGGACGGCGTCGCGACGTGCTTCCTCACGGCGAGCGCCGAAGGCAAGCCGGTCGCGACCGCGCGCGTGGACATCGGCGCGAAGGGCCCGCAATGAGCACGAGCCGCAGGCGCGTCGCGGTGACGGGTGTCGGGCTGGTCACGCCGGTCGGCAACGACGTCGCGACGACGTGGGACGCGCTGCTTGCGGGCCGGAGCGGCGGCGCGCCGATCAGCCTGTTCGATGCCAGCGGCTTCACGACGCGCATTGCCGCCGAGGTCAAGGGCTTCCGCAACACGCTGGTGACCGACCGCAAGCTCATGAAGCTCACCAACCGGTCGCACCGCTTCGCGCTCGAGGCCGCCGAGCAGGCGCTGCGCGACGCCGGCATCCGCCCGACCGCCGACGACGCGACGCGCTGGGGCTGCGCGGTCGGCGCCGGCATGATGACCGCCGATTTCGACGACCTGGTCGAGACGCACGCGCACGCGGCGCAGGGCGGCGAGCTCGACGTCAACCTGTTGCTGTCCGACCGGCCCGCGAACGACCCGCTCGTGTTCTGCCGCGGCCAGGCCGCCGAAGGGCTGGCGCTGCTGACGCGCCACTTCGGCATCCACGGCTACGCGACGTCCGTGCACACGGCGTGCGCCTCCGGCGGACAGGCGATCGGCACGGCGCTGAAGGTGATCCGCCGCGGGCGCGCCGACCGCGTGCTCGCCGGCGGCTTCGACTCGATGATCAGCCCGATCGGCATCGGCGGCTTCTGCCTGCTTTCCGCGCTGTCGACCGACAACGACACGCCGCAGCGCGCGAGCCGGCCGTTCGACGCGACGCGCAACGGCTTCCTGCTCGGCGAGGGCGCCGGCTTCCTCGTGCTCGAGGAATGGAACGCGGCGCGCGCACGCGGCGCCCGCATCTACGCGGAGCTGGCCGGCGACGGCAATTCGCTGTCGAGCTACCGGATCACCGATTCGCCGCCCGACGGCGACGGACCGATCCAGTCGATGCGCCAGGCGCTGGCCGACGCCGGCGCCGCGCCCGCCGACGTCGACTACATCAACGCGCACGGCACGTCGACGGGGATGAACGACCGCAGCGAGACGGCGGCGATGCGCGTCGTGTTCGGCGCCGACATCGACCGCGTGTCGGTCAGCTCGACCAAGAGCACGATGGGCCACCTGATCGCGGCGGCGGGTGCCGTCGAGGGCGTCGTGTGCGCGCTGGCGATCGCGCGCGGCGAAATGCCGGTCAACGCGAACCTCGTCGTGCGCGACCCGGATTGCGAGCTCAACCTGGTCACCGGCGCGTCGCGGCGCGGCCGCGTCCGGATGGCGATGTCCAATTCGTTCGGCTTCGGCGGCTCCAACAGCAGCATCGTGTTCCGCCATCCGGACGAAGTCGAAACGGCACGCAGGCCATGACGGTGGACGTCGTCATCACCGGCAGCGGCGCCATTTGCGCAGCGGGCCGCACGCCGGCCGACATCCTGGCGACGCTCCGCGCGGGCACGAGCGCGATCGGCCCGATCACGCTGTGGGACACGGCGAACTGGCCGGTCAGGCTTGCCGGCGAGATTGCGGATTTCAATCCGCGCGACATGGTCGACGACCGCAAGCTGATCAAGCTCATCCGCCGCACCGACCTCGTCGGACTGTACGCGGCGGGTCGGGCGCTCGAGCAGTCGGGCATCGTCGCCGCGCGCGACGCGCTGCCGCCGGCCGAGGCGGCCACGTACAGCGACCGCAGCGGCGTGATCGTCGGCTCGGGCGGCGGCAATTTCGAGAACCAGTACGACTACTTTCCGCTGCTGACCGAGGCGCGCGGCAGCATGCCGGCGTTCGGCCGCGAGCTGTCGGGCGTGGTCAATCCGATGTGGCTGTTGCGCACGCTCCCCAACAACGTGCTCGGTCACCTCGGCATCAAGTACGGCCTGAAGGGCACCAACGCGTGCATCACCAGCCACAGCATCGGCGGGCTGCTCGCGGTGAGCGAGGCGTTCGAGGCGCTGCGCGCCGGCGAGGCCGACCGCGTCGTGGCGGTCGGGCACGAGACGCCGATCGAGCCGCAGATGGTGCTGTACTACCACCGCGTCGGCCTGATCGCGTCGGAGGCGCTTCGTCCATTCGACGCCGCGCGCGACGGCAGCCAGTTCGGAGAAGGCGCGGGCGCATTGGTGCTCGAGACCGCGGCGTCGGCGCGCGCTCGCGGGGCTCGCGTGCTGGGACGCGTGCTCGGCAGCGGCAATGCGACCGAGGGCACGGGACTCCTCGCGATCCGCGACGACGGCGAAGGCCTGGCGCGCGCGATCGGCCAGGCGCTCGACGACGCGGGACTTGCCGCCGCGGACGTCGGCATGATCGTCGCGCATGCGAACGGCACGCGCGCGTCCGACGCCTCCGAGGCCGCGGCGATCCGCCGCGTGTTCGGCGCGTCGCCGCCGCCGGTGACCGGCTTCAAATGGGCGTTCGGCCACCTGATCGCGGCCGCGGGCATTGTCGAGGCGGTCGTCGCGCTGGCGGCGCTCGAAGCGGGCGAGGTTCCGGGGATCGCGACGCTGCGCACGCTCGACCCGGCGTGCGCGCCGCTTCCCGTGTCGACCTGCGCGCAGGCGCCGCGCAGCAACGTCGCGCTGATCCTCTGCCGCGGCTTCGCGGGCACCAACGCCGCGTTGCTGCTGCGTTCGGCATGACGACCGCTCCCGTGCAACGTTGCGGCATCGACGCGGTCGAGATCGCGCGCATCGAGCGGCTGCTGCGCGAGAACACCGTCGAGGAGCTCGCCCGCTTCTTCACCGCGCAGGAACTGGCGGACGCCGGCGACGGTCCCGGCCGCGCGGCGAGCCTGGCCGCGCGCTTCGCCGCGAAGGAGGCGTGCGTCAAGCTGTTCCCGCGCGAAGCGGCGCTCGCGCAGATCGAGCCTTCCGATTTCTCGGTGACGCGCGACAACTTCGGCGCGCCGCAGGTCGTGCTGGGGCCCCGGGCGGAGTTCGTCGCGGGCCGCCATCGGCTGGGTCCGATCGCGCTGTCGATGACGCACGACCGGACCAGCGCGTCCGCCGTCGCGGTCGCGCAGCCGGCGACGATCCGCGTGTCGTTTGCCGGACGGCTGCTCTACCGGCTGTTCCCGTTCCGCCGGCGCGTGATCGAGGACAACCTGCGCCGCGTCTACGGCGAAACGGTGTCCGACGACGACCGCGCCGAGCTCGCGCAGGCGCACTACGGGCACCTGTGGAAACTGGCCGGCGAGTTCCTGCGCTTTCGCTGGCTGTCGCGCGACAGGCAGCTCGCGCTGGTGCGCATCGAGAACCTCGACGCGTTCGTCGACGCGTACCTGCAGGGCAAGGGCGTGCTGCTGCTGACCGGCCACTTCGGCAACTGGGAGGTCGCGACGGTGGCCGGCATCGGCGGCTTCCCGCAGATGCGCGGCCGCTTCCACTTCGTGCGGCGCGCGCTGAAGCCCGACTGGTTCGACCGGCTGGTGACGCGCCGGTTCGAGCGCGCGGGCTTCGGCGTGCTGCCCAAGCGCGGCTCGCTCGATGCGATGCTCGACAAGCTCGCGCAAGGCGACGCGATCGTGTTCGCGTTCGATCAGCACGCGAACCCGCCGGACGGCATCGCCGTCGACTTCTTCGGCACGCCGGCGTGGACGTTCAAGAGCCTCGCCATCATCGCGCTCGCGACAGGCGCGCCCGTGGTGCCGGCGACCAGCTGGCGCGAACCCGGCGGCCGCCACGTGCTGCGCTTCGAGGCGCCGGTCCCGGCGGTCGAGCACGTGAGCACCAACGAGGCGATCCGGCTGACCACGCGCGCGTACAACGCGGCGATCGAGCGGCTGGTGCTGCGCCGGCCCGAGCAGTGGTACTGGGTGCACCGGCGTTGGAAGACCGTCGCCACGCCGGCGCGCCGGCGCAAGATGCGGACGGCGAGCGCATGATCGAACTGCCCAGCTCCGTGGCCGTCTGGGACTCGCTGGTCTCGTGGAAGGCGACGTTCGTCTACGGCTACGTGCTGTGGGCGCTGTTCGTCCACTTCCGCGGGCGCGAGCGCCACCGCTTCCACCGGCAGCTCACCGACCACTCGACGGTGATCGCGCCGTACAACGCGATCATGTACGGGCTGTCGGCCGTGCCCAACCGGCCGTTCGTCGACGTGGCGCAGTTTCCGCACCTGAAGCCGCTGCAGGACAACTGGCAGTCGATCCGCGACGAGGCGCTGAAGCTCTTCGACGACGGGCACATCCGCGCGGCGGCGAAATACAACGACCTGGGCTTCAACTCGTTCTTCCGCCGCGGCTGGAAGCGCTTCTACCTCAAGTGGTACGACGCGCCGCTCGAGTCGGCGCAGCGGCTGTGCCCGCGCACGGTGGCGCTCGTGCAGTCGATCCCGGAGATCAACGGCGCGATGTTCGCGATGCTGCCGGCCGGCGGCGACCTGGGCCGCCACCGCGACCCGTTCGCCGGCTCGCTGCGCTACCACCTGGGCCTCGTCACGCCGAACAGCGACAAGTGCCGGATCTTCGTCGACGGCGAGCCGTACTCGTGGCGCGACGGCGAGGCCGTGATGTTCGACGAGACGTACATCCACTGGGCCGAGAACCGGACGGACGTCGACCGGCTGATCCTGTTCTGCGACGTCGAGCGGCCGCTGCGCCGCGCGTGGGCGACGCGGCTCAACCACTGGATCGAGCGGACGTTCGTGCGCGCGAGCCAGACCGAGAACGTCCCGGGCGACAAGGTCGGGCTGCTGAACCGCGTGTTCAGCGTCGCGTACTACGTCCGGCTGCCGGCCAAGGCGATCAAGCGCTGGAACAAGTACGTGTACTACGCGGGCAAGTGGGCGCTGCTCGCGGCGATCGTGTACGCGGTGTTCTTCTTCCGTTAGCGGAGACATCTTCGATGCTCGAACTCGTTACCAGCCCCGAGGCCTGGATCGCCTTCGCCACGCTGACCGCGCTCGAGCTCGTGCTCGGAATCGACAACGTGATCTTCATCTCGATCCTGGTCGACAAGCTGCCGGTCGAACGGCGCGAGTTTGCGCGGCGGCTCGGGCTGTTCCTCGCGATGTTCATGCGCATCGGTCTCCTGCTCGTGCTGTCGTGGCTGGTCGGCCTGACGGCGCCGCTGTTCGCCGTGCTCGGGCAGGAGATCTCCGGGCGCGACCTGATCCTGATCGGCGGCGGCCTGTTCCTGCTGTGGAAGAGCACGATGGAGATCCACCAGCTGATGGAAGGCGAGGAGGGTCACGCGTCGAGCTCGGTCAAGGCGACGTTCGGCGCCGTGATCTTCCAGATCATCGTCGTCGACATCGTGTTCTCGCTCGACTCGATCATCACTGCGGTCGGCATGGTGAAGGAGGTCGCGGTGATGGTCGCGGCGGTCATCACGTCGGTTGCGCTGATGATGGTGTTCGCCGGCGCCATCGGCCGCTTCGTCTCCGCGCACCCGACGGTGAAGATGCTCGCGCTGTCGTTCCTGTTCGTCGTCGGCGTCGCGCTGATCGCCGAAGGCTTCGACAAGAGCGTGCCGAAGGGCTACATCTACTTCGCGATGGCGTTCTCGATCTGCGTGGAGATGCTCAACCTGCGCGCGCGCAAGCGGCGCGGCGCGCCGGTCCGCCTGCACAGCCCGTATGCGGAATCCCCGCCGCGCGCAGTCGACGGGAAATGAGGACGATCCGCTGGGGGATGATCGGCTGCGGCGACGTCGCCGAGAAGAAGAGCGGGCCCGGGTTCTACAAGGCGGCGAACTCGCAGCTGGTCGCGGTGATGCGGCGCAACGGCGCGCTGGCGGCCGACTACGCGCGCCGGCACGGCGTGCCGCGATGGCACGACGACGCCGACGCGATCATCCACGCGCCGGACGTCGACGCCGTGTACGTCGCCACGCTGACGGACACGCATTGCGACTACACGCTGCGCTGCGCCGCGGCCGGCAAGCCCGTCTACGTCGAGAAGCCGATGGGCATGGACGCGGCCGAGTGCGCGCGGATGGTCGACGCGTGCCGCGCCGCGCGCGTGCCGCTGTGGGTCGGCTACTACCGGCGCGCGCTGCCGCGCTTTCTCGCCGTGCGCGACCTCGTCGCGTCGGGCGCCATCGGCGACGTGCGGATGGCCGTGACGCGGCTGCTTGCGCGGATGCCGGATCCCGCGGCGTTCGCCGACGGCGGCGTGCCGTGGCGCGTGAACCGCGCGCTTTCCGGAGGCGGCTTCTTCTTCGAGGCCGTCTGCCACACGTTCGACTTCCTGGACTTCCTGTTCGGGCCGATCGTCGACGTACGCGGGTTTGCCGCCAACCAGGCCGGCCGATGGGAACCGGAGGACCTCGTGACGGCGTCGTACCGGTTCGCCAGCGGCGTGCAGGGCACCGGCAGCTGGTGCTACACGGCCGACACCGACCTGGAATACACGGAGATCGTCGGCTCGGCGGGACGCCTGCGGTTCTCGACGTTCGCGCCGGTGCCGATCCGCCTGTATCGCGGCGACCGCGTCGAGGAGCGGCCGGTCGGCGATCCCGAGCACGTCCATCAGCCGATGATCCAGTCGATCGTCGACGAGCTGAACGGCAGCGGAACCTGCGCCAGCACGGGCGAGTCGGCTGCGCGCACCGCGCGCGTGATGGACGCGATCCTGGCGAGCTAGCGGCCGCCGCTCGTCGCGGCGGAGTTGCCGTCCTGGCGAGCGGCGGGCCGTGGCGCCTCCTCGGCCATGAACGCGGGCCCGCCGACATACGTGAAGTAGAGCCTGCGTTGGCTGTGCGACACCAGCGTGCGGTGCGACTGCAGGAAGTCGGCGCCGAGCAGCATCGGCTGCGTCGGCGCAGTCCTGCGGCTGACGTGGCTCCCGGTCTCCGAGTAGATGGCGTCCTTGAACAGATCCGCGAAGCGGATCCGGACGTCCGCAATGCTCTCGTTGCCGATGGCGAAGCTGGCAAACGGGCCGCTCCAGAGCGGCATGCTCTTCGCGCCGATGCCTTGCGCGGAGGGGCCGGCGGCAACCCCCGGGCTGTCGGGCGTAACGCCGGCCGCGGCCGCGTCCTGCGTGCTCAGGACCGAGGTGGCCGCGCCCGAATCGAGGAAAGCCTCGATCGGGCGGCCATTGAGCTTCACCGTCAGGCTGATGCGCGGGCGGTTTTCGTCGATGGCCTCGATCTCGACTTCGCCCGCAGCGTCCCGGGTCCAATAGGCGAGCGACACGCCTTCGCAATCCTTTGGTTGAAAAAGCCGTACCGTCCGGTTCGCGAGATCGAACTCGACGTCGAACCTGCGCAGGAAATCCTCGCCGAGGATGACGTCGCCGCCGCCCGTGAAGCCTTCGCCGGCCACGTAGAACTTCACGTCGTTGATCGAGACCGTGCCCAGCTTGAAGTCGTCCACGGTGGCGATCTCCGCGCTGGACTCGCCGCCCGCACCGAAAATGCGGCGGCCGGGCGCCTCGCGTTTGGGCAGGTCGAGGCGCACGGCGGCCGAGCGCAGGATCAGGCTCACCTGTGCGCCCGTGTCCAGGATGATCCCGACCGTCCGGCTGTTGATCGCGCCTTCCACGACGATGTGGTTTCCAGCGACGCGCACCGGCCAGTCCACGACCTTCAACAGCCTGCACTTGCCGCTTTGCGCGGTGGCGCCGCCGGACAATGCCGCGGCTGCCACCAGCAGGAGCACGCGCAGCAGCGGTCTCTTCACGGGGCGAACGTATCGACAGACTGCAGGTCGGCCGCCGCGCCGATTCGCTCCGGCTACCCGCGGCCCACGAACGGCATCTTGGTCGCCATGATCGTCAGGAACTGGACGTTGGCGTCGAGCGGCAGGCCCGCCATGTAGACGACGGCGCTCGCGACGTGGCCGACGTCCATCAGCGGTTCGATCGCGATCTGCCCGTTGGCCTGCGGCACGCCGCTCGCCATCCGTGCCGCCATTTCGGTGCCGGCGTTGCCGATGTCGATCTGCCCGCACGCGATGTCGTACTTGCGGCCGTCGAGCGACGTCGACTTGGTGAGCCCGGTGATCGCGTGCTTGGTCGCCGTGTAGGGCGCCGAGTTCGGGCGCGGCGCGTGCGCCGAGATCGAGCCGTTGTTGATGATGCGCCCGCCGCGCGGCGCCTGGTCCTTCATGATGCGGATCGCCTGCTGCGTGCACAGGAAGGCGCCGGTCAGGTTGATGTCGACGACGCTCTTCCACTGCTCGAACGTCAGGTCCTCCACGTTGACCGGCGGCGCGCCGACGCCGGCGTTGTTGAAGAGCACGTCGAGCCGGCCGAACGCGGCCTTCACTTCGCGGAACAGCGCGGCGACCGACGCGGGGTCGGCGACGTTGGCGGGCACGGCGATCGCGCGCGAAGCGTCGGCGCCCGCGGACGCGATCGCCTGCTCGAGGGGTTCGCGGCGGCGGCCGGCGAACGCGACGCGATAACCGTCGGCGAGCAGCGCGACCGCGACCGCGCGGCCGATGCCGGTGCCGGCGCCGGTGACGACCGCCGTCTTTTCCGTACGGGCCATGGAATTCCTTGTCGGGAGATGGGGTGCGGCCGCCATTGTGACGGCGGCGGGGCGCCCGGCACAACCGCCCGTCGGCGCGGCTTGCTTTCGCAGGCGCGCACCCTTTATTATGACAATGGCATAGTAGCTTCAGGACGACTCGGGAACGCGGCGAAATGACGTGCACGATCTGCGGGAAGGCGACCGGACCCGGCGCGATGCTGTGCCGCCCGTGCAAGTCGGCGTTGAAGCGCGCGCGGCACGCGACCGTGCAGGATTTTCCCGGCACGCCGCCGATGGTGACGATGCCCGCCGGCCTGTTCCCGCCGCCGCAGGCGCGCGCCGGGCCGTCCGCGTCGCGCCGGATCGACGCCAACCGGGAAACCGCGCAGCGGCTCGTGCTGGCGCTGCTGGCGCTGGCGCTGCTGGCCGCCGCGGCCTACGTCGGACGGCGCGGCATGGAAACCGACGACGCTGCGCCGGCAGTGCCGCCCGCTGCGCCGCAAAAGGCCGTATCCGCGTCGCCTGCCGCGGCAACGATTACGGAATCGCCGCCTCGCGCCGGTACGCCGGAGCCGGCGCCGGTCGTTCGCGCATCGCACTCGGCGCGAACGGCGTCCGCCCGGTCGACGGCCGCGAGCCGTGCGCCGCCGCCGGCCAGCGTGCCGGCGTTGCCGCCGCCGAATGAAACGATGGCCGCCGTGGCCGAGGTGCCGCCCGCGGTGCCGGTGGCGCGCGCGCCGCCGCCGCCCGACCGCTGGCAGATGATGGCGGATGCGCTGGCGCGCTGCGCGAACGAGGGCGGGCTGTCCGGCTTCATCTGCGGGCAGCGCGTGCGCATCGAATCGTGCGACGGCTACTGGGGCCGCGTCGCGCAGTGCGCGAACCGGCCCGACGCACCGCCCTGATCAGGGCGCGGCGGGCGCGACGCGCGCCAGCCGTTCCGCGAGCGCGTCCTGGTAGCCGCGGAACAGGTGCAGGTCGTTGTGGCCGGCGCCATCCACCACGACGAACTCGACCGGCGCGCGCGCCCGGGCGCGCAGCGCCGCGCTGTCGGCCGGCGGGATCACCGTGTCGCGCGTGCCGTGGATCAGCAGCAGCGGGCTGGTCACGTCGCCGATCAACTCGTCGGTGCGCATCGGGTACTTGACGAGGAACGCGGGAACGAACGGGAACGCGCGCCGTGCGGTAGCGGCAAGGCTCGCGAACGGCGTCACCAGCACGGTGAGGTCCGGCGCGACGTCGCGTGCGAGCTTCACCGCGAGGCCGCTGCCGAGCGAGCGGCCGTAGACGACGATCGGCTTGCCGGCGTAACGCGGTGCGATCGCGTCGAACGCCGCGCGCACGTCGGCGTGCAGCTGCGCTTCGCTTTCGATCGCGCCGGTGCTGCGGCCGTAGCCGCGGTAGTCGAAGATGAACAGGTCGAAGTTCGCCCGCCGCCAGAAGTCGACGCCGGTCGTCCAGCTCTGCAGGTTGCCGGCGTTGCCGTGCAGGAAGAAGACGAGCCCGCGCGGATTCGCCTGCGTGAAGAGCAGCGCGTCCAGCGTCGCGCCGTCGACGGGGACGGCGATCTCGGTGACCGGGGTGTCGAACGCGAAGCGATGATCGCGCGGCAGCGGCGTCCCGGGAAAGATCAGCCGCTCCTGCGTGAAATACAGGACCGCGAGCAGCGCGGCGAAGCCGCCGGCGACGAGGGCCGCGGCCGTCACGAGTGCGACGGCGCCGGCGCGCAGGCGGTTCGCGTGCATCGTGGCGGCAGGCGAGGGACGGCGGTCATCTCGCGTAGACTTGTCGTTTGCGATCAGCCTGCGACCGTACCATGTCAGCGTATTGCCGTCACTTCGACCAGGTCCATGCGGTCACGCCCGGCACGGCCGGCTGCGAGGAGTGCCTGAAGACCGGGGACACCTGGGTGCATTTGCGCCTGTGCCTGACCTGCGGCCACGTCGGCTGCTGCGACAGCTCGAAGAACAGGCATGCGACCAAGCATTTCCACGCGACGCAACATCCGGTCATGCGCTCGCTCGAGCCGGGCGAAACGTGGGGCTGGTGCTACGTGGACGAGCGCATGTTCGATCCGATGCCCGGCGCGCCGGGCGCGCGCTGACGGCCCGCAAGGCTTGAGCGAGCGTCCCGACCCCGTGCCGCAGGCGCGCGCCGAAGCGGCGCAGCGCACGCGCCGCGCGTTCCGCCTCGTGTTTCCCGGTGTGATGGTCGCGATGTTCCTGGCGGCCGCCGACCAGACGATTCTCGCGAGCGCGCTGCCGACGATCGCGAGCACGCTCGGCGGCCTCGCCGACCTGTCGTGGGTCGTCGTCGGCTACCTGCTCGCGGCGACGGTCGCCGCGCCGCTGTACGGGTACCTGGGCGACCGCTTCGGCCGCCGGCGCGTGCTGCTGGGCGCGCTGGCGATCTTCACTGCCGCGTCGGTCGCCTGCGCGCTTGCGCCGAGCTTCCTGTGGCTGGTGATCTTCCGCACCGTGCAGGGGTTGGGCGGCGGCGGGCTGATGACGCTCGCGCAGGCGCTGATCGGCGAGCACGTCGCGCCGCGCGAAAGGGGCCGTTTCGCCGGCTACTTCGCGACGGTGTTCGTGCTGGCGAGCACGACCGGCCCGGTGCTCGGCGCCTACCTGACCGAGCACTTGAGCTGGCGCGCGGTGTTCTTCATCAACCTGCCGCTCGGCGTCATCGCCGCGGCGCTCGCGATGCGCGTGCCGCACACGCCGATGGCGCGGCGCGCCGGTCCGTTCAGGCCCGACGTCGTCGGCGCGCTGCTGTTCAGCGCGGGCACGGCGTCGCTGCTGTTCGCGCTGTCGTCGGGCGGCCATCGGTACCCGTGGCTGTCGTGGCCGATGGCGGCGCTGGTGGCCGCGGCCGCGGCGTCCTTCGTCGCGCTCGTCCCGTGGGAGCGCGGACACCGCGATCCGTTGATCCCGCTGCGCCTGCTGGCAATGCCGGCAATCGCGCGCTCCGACGCCGTCGTCATGTGCTTCGGCGCCGCGCTGTTCTCGACGATCCTGTACCTGCCGCTGTACATGCAACTCGGCCGCGGCGTCGGCATCGGCGCGTCGGGCGCGCTGCTGTTGCCGATCACGCTGTCGCAGGTGACGTCGGCCGCGATCACCGGCCGGCTGGTCACGCACACCGGGCACGTCAACGTGTTCCCGAAGATCGGCCTCACGCTGGCCACGCTCGCGTTCGTCGGCCTGTCGTGGACGGTGAGCGGCGCGGCGACGCATTGGGTGCTCGCGCTGACCGTGCTGGTCGGCGCGGGACTCGGCATGGTCATGCCGCCGACGCAGGTGACCGTGCAGACGGCGGCAGGTCGCGGCGCGCTGGGCGTGGCGACCGCGTCGATCTCGCTGTCGCGCGCGGTCGGCGGCGCGATCGGTGTTTCACTGGTCGGCGCGGTGCTGTTCGCGCTGGTCGACCGCTCGGCCGACGGCGCGTCCGCGCTCTTGCATCAGGCGATGGACGGCGGCGCCGCGTACATCGCGCGGCTGTCCGCCGGCGAGCGCGCGTCGATGACCGCGCGGGTGGACGAGATCTACCGCGTCGCGTTTCTCGTGATCGCGGCGATCACCGCGATCGGCGCGCTGATCGCCGCCACGGTGCCGAAGCTCGACTGGAACGCCGTGCCGGACGAGACGGACGTCGCTTGATCGCTAGTACTTGGCCGACGGGACCAGCCGGATGACGGATGCGCCGGGCGCATTGCCGCTGGCGCTGGCCGTCTGCGACGGGACGCTGGACGCGCCCGAGTTGGCGGCGATCGAGCTCCCGAGCATCGGCTTGATGCCCACGATGATGTCGTCGACCGACGCCGTCGTGCCGCCGGTGGTCGGCGAGATGAAGCCCGCCGGATCGCACTTCTCGAACTCGGCGATGAGCAGCAGCGCACCCTGTCGGCGCAGCGCGGCCCGTTCGGCGGACTTGGGATTGCTCAAGTCGAACGGCGGGACCACGTCGCGGAAGACCACGACGTCGTTGCGGTCGTAGATCAGGTAACAGGGGGCCGCCATCGCGGGGCCTGCCAGCCCCAGCGATGCCGCCAGGGCCACGGCACCGATCGTCATTGCGCGCATCGTCGTCTCCTTCGTTCAACGGGCGCCGGCGCGGACGGCCGCCGGTGCGTCGCGCCTATGGTAGCCCCGGCGGCCGGCCCAAGCCAAGCGCGCCGGCGCGTGGCGGGCCGCGGCCGGTGCGCCGCTGACGCTGGCGCACCACAGGAGATCGGCGGCAGCGGCCGGATTACACTACTGCGGGCGGCGCATCCGGCCGCGCTGGAGGAATCCATGAACACGCAGGCCATGACGTGCCCGCTCGCCATCGGCGCGTTCGCCGCGGCGCTCTTCGCGGGACCGGTCGTCGCGGCGGCGCCCGTCTACTTCGACGTGGTGCGCGGCGCGCATCCGCACGACGTGGCGGCCACGCCCGCGGCCGGAGGTCCCGTCTACTACACGGCGCAGAGCTCCGGCAGGCTCGGCATCCTCGATCCGAAGACCGGCAAGGTGGAGGAGGTCGAGTTGGGGCCCCGCTCCGCGCCGCACGGCGTCGTCGTCGGTCCGGACGGCGCGCCGTGGATCACCGACGGCGGCCAGAACGCGATCGTGCGCGTCGACCCCGCCACGCGCGAAGTGAAGCGCTGGCCGTTGCCGCAGGGGAGCGGCTACGCGAACCTCAACACGCTGACGTTCGATGCGAAGGGCCGCGTGTGGTTCACCGGGCAGTCGGGCGTCTACGGCCGCGTCGACCTCGCGACCGACGACGTCAGGGTCTGGCCGGCGCCGCGCGGCCGGGGACCCTACGGCATCGCGACCACGCCGCGCGGCGACGTCTACTACGCGTCGCTGGCAGGCAACCACATCGCGCGCATCGACGTCGAGACCGGCGCGGCGACGGTGATCGAGCCGCCGACCAAGGACCAGGGCGCGCGGCGCGTGTGGTCGGATTCGCGCGGCCGCATCTGGGTCAGCTACTGGAACACCGGGCACGTCGGCATGTACGATCCGGAGGCGCGCACGTGGCGCGAATGGAAGTTGCCGGGCAACGCGCACACGTACTCCGTCTGGGTCGACCCGCAGGACAAGGTGTGGCTGACCGACTGGAGCATCAACGCGATCGTGAAGTTCGACCCGGCGACCGAGAAATTCGAGACCTATCCGTCGAACAAGGCGCAGGCCAACGTGCGCCAGATGCTGGGCCGCGCCGGCGAGGCGTGGGGTGCGGAATCCGGCGTCGATCGCCTGGTCATGGTGCCGTCGCAATGAGGGGGCCCCGGGTGATCCGGGTGGCCGCGGTCGCGGCGGTTTCGTCGCTGGCCGCGATGTCGGTGTCGGCACAGCTGAGTCCGCCGAAGCAGCCGAGCCTCGCCGACCGTCCGCGTCCCGCGCAGAATGCAGGGGCACGCCCGGCGGGCGCGAACCTGGCCGAGCTGGTAAACCTCCGCGTGGCGCAGCTCGAGGAGGACCTCAACCTGACGGCCGCGCAGCTGCCGGCGTGGAATGCCTATCGCGACCGCGTGATGCGGATGCTCGACGACCAGCGCCGCGGTGCGCGGATTTCCGCGGCCGAGACAACGGCACCGAAGCGACTGGACGGTCTGGCCGACATTGCCCGCAACCGGTTGGCGGCGGTCGAAGATATCGTCGATGCCGGCAAGTCGTTGTACGCCGTGCTCACGCCCGAACAGCGCGCCATCGCCGATCGCCGTCTTGCGCTGCCGCTCGCGACGCTCAGCGGCCAGGAAACCGGCGGCGACGCGCGCGGCGACGACCCGCTGCCGGCACGACCGCCGCCGCCAAGATGACGCTAGAGCAATAGCCCGACGGCGACCGCCGCCGCGAGCCCCGCGACGACGTCCATCGTCCAGTGCGCGCGCAGCGCGATCACCGCGACGATCTGCAGCGCCGCGACGACGACGCCGGCGGCGGTGAGCGCCGGGATCTGCAGCGTGGCAAGCGTCATCGCGCCGTAGACGGCGAGCGCCGTGTGGCCCGAGAAGAAGAAGTCGTTGCCCACGCCGTAGGTCACGAACAGCGACGGGACGCCGGGGTCGCGCCAGATGATGCCGGGCGGCGGCGGCAGCGCGACGGCCGCCTGCGACAGCTGGCGCAGCAGGAACAGCGCCAGCAACCCCCAGAACGGCAGGAACGACGGCCCGAAGACGGCGAGCGCCAGCACGAACAGCGTCACCGCGTCCACGCCGAGCGAACTTGCGACCAGCACGGCGTTCGCCGCGCGCGGATGCTCGTGCAGCCAGCGGTTCCAGCCGGCGGTGACCACGTGCAGGTGGTCGTACAGCTCGCCGTCCGCCAGCGTGCGCGCGCCGATCATCTTCTGCGTGGCGAACCAGACGACGAGGCCGCCGCCGATCGCCAGCACGCGCAGTCCGAGGGTCTCCCAGCCGGGCACCGTCGCTAGCCGTCGTCGTCGCGGCCCGGAGCGTCGGCGCGCCGCGGCAGCTCGATCCGCTGCGCCGGCACGCCCGCCCACGTCTCGCCGGCCGGGATCTTCGTGTTCGGCAGCACGAACGAGTTGGCGAGCACCTTGGCTTTCTCGCCGACGGTGACGCCGCCCATGATCACCGCGCGCATGCCGATCGTCGCGCCTGCGCCGATGGCGACCGGCGCGATGACGAGGAAGCCCCCTTGCGCGTAGTGCGCCAGGATCTGCGCGGAGCCGCCGATCGTCGCGAAGTCGCCGAGCGTGATCAGCGACGGATCGGCGATCGCCGTGGAATTGAGCGTGACGCCGCGTCCCACCTTCATTCCCATCAGCCGGTAGTACATCGTCGAGAACGGCGTCGGCGTCACGAACTCGAGGAACGAGTAGCGGACGACCAGCGTCATCGTGCAGTGGACGTACCAGCGCAGCGCCGACAGCGAGATCGTCGAGCCGCGGTACGGCGACAGCCGCCCGCCGAGCGCCGCGTTGAGCGCGGGCGCGATCACCAGCAGCGACAGCCCGTACGCGAAGTACGACGTCGCGAGCGCGAGGCCGAGCAGCGGGTAGCGCAGCCACGACGCGACCGGCGCGACGTGCGCGTACAGCAGGTCGAACACGCACGCGGCCACGCCGAGCGCCAGGCCGGTCGCGAGGATCGCGAGCGCCAGGAACGGCAGTGGGCCGACCAGCGCGAGGAACCGTTTCATTTGCGGCGGCCGGTGACCGGCGTCACGTTGCCGGCGAAGCGCAGCTGGCCGGCCGCCCGGTCGCCGGCGACCTCGACGCGCACGGTGCGCACGGCGCCGTCGGTGTCGACGAACGTGAAGCCGAGCGCGGTGCCGTCGACGTACGCGCCGAGCAGCGGCTGCGCCTTGCCCTTGAGGGTGATCGTGCCGCCGATGCGCTGGAACTGCTGGACCACGTCGACGTCGCCCTGCCAGCCGCGGTCGTCGCGCAGCGTCCAGCCGCCTGCGACCGGCGCCGGAACGCGCCACAGGAACGCCTCGCCGGCGTCGACGACGAACGCCTCGTCGGGCTCCCACTCGCCCATGTCCCACATGTGCGACACGATGCGCGTGCCCGGCTTCATCTTCAGAAGCTGCGGCCGCAGCTGGTAGTTGAGCTCCGGCAGCAGGTACAGCGTGACCACCGACGCCTTCGTGAAGTCCTCCCTGAAGATGTCGCCCTGGATGATCGTGACCTTGTCGGCCACGCCCGCGCGCTGCGCGTTGCGCCGGGCGAGGGCGGCCAGGTCGGCGTCGTATTCGATGCCGACGGCCGTGGCGCCGAACGCCTTCGCCGCGGCGATCGGGATGCGCCCTTCGCCGGCGCCCAGGTCGTACACGACGTCGTTGCGCGTCACCTTCGCCGCTTCGAGCATCCGCGTCACCATCGCGTCGGGCGTGGGCAGCCACATCACGTCCTTGCCAGGCTGCCGCAGCCGCGGCCGGTACAGCTCGTCGCCGTAGCGCGGGAAGTCCTGCGCCGCGAGCGGCGCGCACGCGGACAGCGCGACGAGCACGGCCAGCGCGCCGCGGCGAAGCGCGATCGTCAACCGCTCCTCTTGGTCAGGCGCTGGATCGCCATGTTGATCGACACGCGCGGGCGCTCGGTCGCGACGGCGAGATGGTGAAACTCGTTGCGGCTGGAAGGATCGATGCTCGCCGCCGAAAGTTCGCCCGGCTTGCCGAGCGAAATCGGCCTGGTCGCCTCGGTGAGCTTCTGCAGGCGCCCGACGACCGCGTAGTGCATGAACACCATCGCGATGACGAACGCAGCGACGATCATCAGCAGCTGCCAGACGCCGACGACGTTGAGCGCGACGTCCCAGAGCGACTTCGCGGGCAGGCGCACGCTGATGACGCCGGCGACGTCGCCTTCCTTGAAGCCGAAGCCGTTCTGCGTGCCGTAGCGGACCTTGACGTCGTTCGGTGCGGCGATCGACCATTGTCGGGGGCGGGCAAGCAGATGGTGGGCAAGCGTAGGCCGCGCCGCCGCTCGCGGTCAAGCCGCCAGCGCGGCGAACGCGTCGTCGGCGATGTCGAGCGTTCGCGCGACGTCCTCGTCGCTGTGCGCGATCGAGATGTAGAACTTCTCGTTCGGATTCACGAGCAGTCCGCGCTTCAGCAGTTCGAGCGCCCAGCGGTAGCCCAGGTCCTTGTCCGCGGTCGTCAGGTCCATCCACGTGCGCAGCGGCCGGCGGTCGGTGAAGCGGACGCCGAACACCGCATCCTCGCCGGGCGCCTGCACGGCGAACCCGCGGCGGGTCCCGGCCGCGACGAGGCCTTCGCGCAGCCGGCGGCCGATCGCGTGCAGCCGCTCGTACGTGCCCGGCCGGGCCAGCACGTCGAGCGCCGCGCAGCCGGCGGCCGCGCAGACCGGATTGCCGTTCAGCGTGTTGGTGGCCCACACGACGTCGGCGCGCGGGCGCGAACGCGCGTCGAGCACCGCCATCACGTCGGCGCGACCGGCGATCGCCGCCAGCGGAAAGCCGCCGCTGACCGCCTTGCCGTAGCACGCGAGGTCGGGGATCACGCCGTACACCTGTTGCGCGCCGCCCCACGCGATGCGGAAGCCGGTTACGATTTCGTCGAAGATCAGCACGATGCCGTGCCTGCGCGTGACGTCGCGCAGCGCGGCCAGGAACCCCGGCTCGGGCAGCAGCACGCGCTGCAGCGGCTCGACCAGCACCGCCGCGAGCTCGTGCGCGTGGCGCTCGATCATCGCGACCGCACCTTCCACGTCGTTGAACGGCGCGACCAGCACGATCTCGCCCGCCTGCGGCGGCACGCCGACCGAATCGGGCGCCGCGCGCGGATACGGCGACGGCGTCGTCGGCACCGTTCCCCACAGGCCGTAGTCGTGCATGCCGTGCCACGCGCCCTCGAATTTCATGATCTTGTTGCGCTTCGTGTGCGCGCGCGCCATCCGCAGCGCGTAGAACGTGGCCTCGGTGCCCGACCCGACGTAGTGGACGGAATCCGCGCACGGGATCGCTTCGACGAGGCGGCGCGCGAGCTCGATCTCGGGCTCGTTCAGGAAGTAGAACGTCGTGCCCTTCGGCAACTGCGCGGCCACCGCCGCGGTGACGGCCGGATGGGCGTGGCCGAGCAGCGCGGGTCCGGAGCCCAGGTGATAGTCGATGTACTCGCGTCCGGCGACGTCGAACACGTGGCTGCCTTCGCCGCGCGCCACGACCAGGTTCAACTCGGGCGGCAGCACGAACAGGCCGAGCCCGCCGCCGGCCAGGCAACGGCCCGCGTCGGCGAGCAGTCGTTGTTGTCGTTGCGTTTCGTCCATCGCGTTCACGCTCCCTTGCGCGGTGTCCAGGTGACCACGTGCGGGCAATGATCGGAAGGCAGCGCGCGGTCCGCCTGCGCGCGCAGCGGGTTGCCGTCGTCGTCCTGGTAGTTGACGACGCGCATCGTCAGCGATTCGGCCGACAGCCGGCGCTTCAGCGACTCGCCGACGAGGACGTGGTCGATGCCGTCGTGCGCGAGTTCGCCGTGCGGGCCGGGAATGCTGCAGTCGCCTGACGAGCCCTTGGGGATCGTCCCGCCCCTGCCCTGGTCGGCGAAGCGCGCGCGCCACAGCACGGCGCCCGGCGGCTGCCCGTCGTTGAGCTCCGGGAACATCGCGCGGGTGCGCGCCGCGCACTGCGCGACCAGCCGGTTGCCGTCGCGGCGCATCGTGCACGGGCCTTGCGCGTCGCCGGCGCTGCCGCCGTCCAGCCGCGTGCGATACGTCGCCGAATCGGCGACCGGCTCGCGCAGCAGCGTGCGGTTGAAGTCGCCGAGCAGCGCGAAGTCGCGCGCCGCGTGCGCGTCGATCCAGTCCTCGAGCGCCGGCAGCTGGTAGCGAAGCACCGCGCAGTCGGACGCGACGGCATCCTGCCGGTCGGCGGGAAGCTGCGCGTCGCGCGCCGTCAGCGGCGCGTCGAGATCGCGGCTGCGGCAGCCCGATTTCAGGTGCACGACCAGCACGCGCACCGGCTTGCCGCCGATGTCGACGGTGAACGCGAGGCCCGGCCGCAGCGGACGTTCCGGCACGCCGCTGTCGGCGAGCGCGTGGAAAGGGGCGACGTCGCGCACGGCGACGCCTCGGCGCCACGCGACGCCGACGTGCTGCGCGATCGCCGGCGCGCCGGGCAATTCGCGCGTCGTCGCCACCGACCAGCCATCGGGCAGGATCGCGCGCACGGCGCCGGAACCGTTCACTTCCTGCAGCGCGACCAGCCCGACACCGGCGGCGTCGAGCCGCGCGAACATCGTCTTCAGCGCGGCGAGCTTCTGCGCGTAACGCGGCCAGGCGGCGAGGTCCGCGGTGTCGCGGCACGGATGCGCGTCCGAATAGCGCGCCGCCTGCGGCCAGCCGTCGCGCGCCGACCGGCACCGGTCGCGCGGAAACGGCATGCCGTTGTGCACGTCGCAGTACGGCAACGCAGCCAGCTGCGCGCGTGCTTCGTCCGGCAGCGCGCGCAGATCCGCGGGCCAGCCGTGGCGGCTGCAAGCGGCGACCCAGCGCGCGTGCGCGTCGGCGTCGAGCAGCCACTGCACGTTCCACGTGGCCACGCCCAGCGATTGCGCGGCGGCCTTGCTGCCGATCAGCAACACGGTGAAGGCGACCAGGCACGCGCGCGCGCCGCCGGCGATGCCTTGCCGCTGCTGATCCCGTATGATCGCCGTCACGCCCGCATCATACAAAAAAGCCCCGGTCTTTCCTGCATGGATCGCACGCAGCGCATTACGCTGGTCGCCACCGGCCTCGGCCTGTTCATGATTTTCCTGGACGCGCTGATCGTCAACGTCGCGCTGCCCGACATCCAGCGCAGCTTCGCCGTCGGCGAGGAGGGGCTGCAGTGGGTCGTCGCCGCGTACAGCCTCGGCATGGCGGTCTTCATCATGTCGGCTGCGACGCTCGCCGACCTGCACGGGCGCCGCCGCTGGTACGTCGCCGGAATCGCCGTCTTCACGGCGTCGTCGATCGCGTGCGGGCTGGCGCCGACGCTCGACGTCCTGAACGTCGCGCGCGGCGTCCAGGGCGTGGCGGCGGCAACCGCCAACGTGACGTCGCTCGCGCTCGTCAGCGCCGCGTTTCCCGATCCCAAGGCGAAGGCGCGCGCGATCGGCCTCTGGACGGCAATCGCCAGCGTCGGCACCGCCGTCGGACCCACGCTCGGCGGCGTCCTGGTCGAGCATTGGGGCTGGCGCAGCATCTTCCTCGTCAACGTGCCGGTCGGCCTGGCGGTCGTGTTCCTCACGCTGCGGCACGTCGCCGAGTCGCGCGACGAGCGGCCGCGCACGTTCGACGTGCCGGGACAGCTGCTGTTCGTCGTCACCGTCGGCGCGTTCGCGTACGCGGTGATCGAAGGACCGAAGGCGGGCTGGACGTCGGCGCCGATCCTGGCCCTGTTCGCGGTCTCGGCCGCCGGCTGCCTCGCGTTCATCCGGACCGAACAGCGCTCGGCGGACCCGATGATGGACCTGACGCTGTTCCGCGATCCCGCGTACTCGCTGGCGATCGGGACGATCTGCGCGGTGTTCTTCTCGATCTACGGGATGCTGCTGCTGACCACGCAGTTCCTGCAGAACGTCCGCGGGCTCCCGCCGGAGACGACGGGCCTCGTCATCCTGCCGTTCTCGGCGTCGGTGACGATCGTGTCGCCGATCGCCGGCCGCCTGGTCGGCCGCTTCGGGTCCAGGCCGCCGATCCTGTTCGGGCTGGGCGCGATGATCGCGGGCTTGAGCGTGCTGGCCGTCGGCGGCCACGGCAGCATGCTGCTCGTGCTGGCTGGCCTGGGCCTCACCGGGCTCGGCGGCGCGCTGTGCCTAACGCCGATCACGACGATCGCGATGACGTCGGTGCCGCCGGCGCGCGCGGGCATGGCGTCCGGGATCATGAGCGCGCAGCGCGCGATCGGCTCGACCGTCGGCTTCGCGGTCCTGGGGTCGATCCTCGCCGCGTGGCTTGCCACGACACTCGAGCCGCACCTGGCGGCCGCGATTCCCGACGCGACCGAGCGCAAGGCCGTCGCCGCGGCGATCGTCGCTTCCGCCAACCCGCGCGCGCACGTCGCGGAGATCGGGCCGCGGCAACCGATCGCGCACGCCGATCCGCGCACGCGGGCGGCCGTCGTCGCCGCCGCGGAGAACGACTTCGTCCAGGGCATCCGCGTGGCGCTCGGCGTGGCGATCGCGCTGCTCGCCGTCGTCCTGCTCATCGGCTGGCGCTGGTTCCCCCGCGGCGGCGGCGCCATGCTGTCCGACGCGGAGCGCGAGGCGGCCAGGCTCGCAGGCACGGAGCGATGACGTGACCGACGCCGCCCCGGATTCCCCGTCGTCGGAGAGCCCGCGCCGCACGCTCGCGCGCGGCGCGGTGCTGGTCGCGCTGCTGATCGTCGTCGCGCTGGTCGGCGCGTGGTTCCTGCAGAGCACGATCCCGCGCCGGATCGTGCTCGCGTCGGGCGCGGCGGACGGCATGTATCACGTGTTCGCGCAGCGCTACCAGGCGATCCTCGCGCGCGACGGCGTCACCCTCGTCGAGCGCATCACCGAAGGCGCCGCGGAGAACGCGAAGCTGCTGCGCGACCCGCGCTCGGGCGTCGACGTCGCCTTCATCCAGGGCGGCGTCGTGCGCCCCGACGAGCGCGGCGACATCGTGATGCTGTCGTCGCTCTACTTCGAGCCGCTGTGGGTCTTCTACCGCGGCAGCGGGACGCTGACCGAGCTCGACGAGCTGCGCGGCAAGCGGATTGCCGTCGGCACGCTGGGCAGCGGATCGTTCGCGTTCGTCGAGCCGCTGCTGCGCGCGAACGACGTCACCGACGCCAACACGCGCTTCGTGCCGCTCGCCAACGTCGCTGCGCTGCAGGCGCTGCAGGCGGGCGCACTCGACGCGATCGCGCTGGTCGGATCCCCCGACTCGCCGGCCGTCCGGCAGGCGCTGCACGACACGAACCTGAAGCTGATGAGCTTCGCGCGCAGCGACGCCTATCCGCGCCGCTTCCCGCACATCACGAAGCTCACGCTGCCGGCCGGCACGATCGACTTCGGCCTGCACATTCCGCCCGACGACGTGCGGCTGATCGCAACGGAGGCGATGCTCGCGTCGCGCGACGACCTGCCGCCGGCGCTCGTCAACCTGCTGCTCGAAGCCGCGCGCGAGCTGCACAGCGGGCAGGGCATCTTCGAGTCGCCGCGCGAGTTTCCCAACACCGATCCGGTCGACCTGCCGGTCTCCGTCGACGCCGACCGCCACCACCGGTTCGGGCCGAGCCTGCTGCACCGCTACCTGCCGTTCTTCGTCGCCACGTACGTCGAGCGGCTGATCGTGCTGCTGGTTCCGCTGCTGGTGATCCTGGTGCCGCTCGTCAACCTGGTGCCGCAGCTTCTGCGCTGGCGGGTTCGCTCGCGCGTCTACCGCTGGTACGGCGAGCTGGCGCTGCTCGAGCGCGACGTCGCCGCGCGCACGGGCCCGCCGCCGATCGACCAGTGGCTGTCGGACCTCAACCGCATCGAGCAGGCGGCCGCGCGCATCAGGACGCCCGCCAGCTACGCCAGCGAGGCGTACACGCTGCGCGAGCACATCGGCCTGGTGCGCGCCGCCGTGATGGCGAAGGCGAAGGCCGCCGAACGCGGCGCCGCCTAGCGCGGCGGGTTGCCCGACTCGAAGACGAGGCTGAACGGACGCGGCACGCTGCGCACGTCGGTGACCAGGCGCACGCGGATGAACGAGCTCAGCGCGCAGAAGGCGGCGCGGATCGCCGTCGCTCCGTCGGCCTTGGTCAGCATGCGGCCGAAGCGCGTGCGCCGCGACGGCGCGCGCAGCTCGACGACGACGCCGAGCGACAGCTCGTCGAGCCGATGCGACCGCGACATGTAGTCGCCGTAGACGGCGAACGCGGCGATTGCGAGCGGGTTGTGGACGGCGTCTTCGTTGATCCGCTCTGCGACCGTGCACGCCTCGGTCAGCAGCTGCTTCGCCCGCGCGCGCGGCAGCGGCTCGACGATGCGCGCGGCCGCGAGCTCGAAGAACTCGCGCGTCAGCCCGTAGCCGCTGCGGTCCTGCGTCGGCGGTTCGAGCAGGCCGTCGGCGACGAACTCGTCGACCAGCGCCGCGGCTTGCGTGGTGTCGAGCGCGAAGTCCTGCCGCAGGTGCGTCGCCGACACGCGCGCCCGGTCCGGCTTGAGGCCGACGACCCGCGCGAGCGCGCGGCCGGTCGCGGCGCGCAGGCGGAGCGGGTCGAGCCCGTAGTAGAGGCGGTCGGCGAGCAGCGTCCGGACCTTCATCGCGAATCCCGTTCCATGGTCGGCATTATGACAATAGCATAAGCGACCGGCGCCGTCCGGCGCAAGCGGCTAGACGGGTGCGCGCCGCGCACGCTACCTTAACGGACGTATGAACCCCCCATCGATCCCCGTGCCGGCCCGTCACAGCCTTCCCTTCGCCGCGCTGCTGCTCGCGCTCGTCGCGCCGGCGTGCGCGGCGTTCACGTTCAGCGACGGCACGACCGACGTCTGCTACGCGCAGGGCCAGCCCGTCACCGAAGTGTTCGCCGCGCCGGACGACCCGACGATGCAGAACCGCACCGGGCGCGCCACGAAGGTCGCAGGGCGCTGGCAGCTCATCTGGAACGCCGCGCGGTTGAAGGCGCTGCCGGCCGACGTCCGCGACTTCATTTTCTTCCACGAGTGCGCGCACGCGCAGATCCCCACGGAAGTCGAGTTCGAAGCGAACTGCGCGGGGTTGATCGAGATGCGCGCGTCCGGGCGCGCGACGCCGACCTACGAGGCCCGCCTGAAGCGCCTGTACGCGTCGGAACCCTACTGGATCGACACGTTCAAGTGCGCCGACGTCTACGCGGAGCGGCAGCGCGAGAAGAACCCGTCCGCGTCGCCGCCGAAGTAGACGCTGCGCGGATGCGGATGTTGATCGCATCGCGCGGCGCCGTCGCGGCGCTGCTGTGCTGCGCCGGCGCGGCCTGCGCGCAGGACGCCGGCGTCGGCTGGCCGAGCTACGGCGGCGACGCAGGCGGCACACGCCATTCGCGCGCCGCGCAGATCACGCCGGCCAACGTCGGCCGGCTTGCCGTTGCCTGGGAATACCGGACCGGCGACGTGTCCGACGGCCGCGGCGCGGTCAGCGCGACGTCGTTCCAGGCAACGCCCATCCTGTTCGACGACACGCTGTACCTGTGCTCGCCGTTCAACCGCGTCATCGCGCTCGATCCGCGCACCGGCCGCGCGCGCTGGACGTTCGATCCGAAGGTCGAGATCCGCAAGGACAACGCGACGCGCAAGACCGACGGCGGCGCGCTGCGCTGCCGGGGCGTCGCCGCGTGGGCCGACGCGCAGCCGGCGCCCGGTGCCGCGTGCGCGAAGCGCATCTACGAGGGCGTCATCGACGGCCGGCTGATCGCGCTCGACGCGGCGACCGGTGCGCCGTGCGCGGACTTCGGCGCCGGCGGCACCGTCGACATCAACAAGCTGCCGAACCTGGGCGTGGGCCAGGTCAACTTCAGCTCGCCGCCGGCGATCTTCGAGAACCTGGTCATCGTCGGCAGCTCGATCGGCGACAACGTGGCCAACGACATGCCGCACGGCTTCGTGCGCGCGTTCGACGCCCGCACCGGCGCGCTTGCCTGGTCGTGGGATCCGATTCCCGAAGCGCTGGCGGATCGGACCGGCGCCGGCAACGTGTGGGCGCCGATCTCGGTCGACGCGGCGCGCGGCCTCGTGTACCTGCCGACGTCGAGCCCGAGCCCCGACTACTTCGGCGGCGAGCGGACGGCGCAGATGCCGTACACGACGGCGGTCGTCGCGCTCGACGCGCGCACCGGCCGCCGCGTCTGGCACTTCCAGACGATCCGGCACAACCTGTGGGACTACGACCTGGCGTCGCAGCCGGCGCTGGTGACGATCACGAGCAACGGCGTCGCGCAGGCGGCGGTCGCGCAGGCGACCAAGATGGGCTACGTGTTCGTCCTCGACCGCGAGACCGGCGCGCCGCTGTTCCCGGTCGTCGAGCGGCCCGCGCCGGCGAGCGACGTGCCGGGCGAAGTCGCCGCGCCGACGCAGCCGGTGCCGACGAAGCCGGCACCGATCGCGCACCAGGCGATCCGGTCCGAGGACGCGTGGGGGCTCCTGTACTTCGATCGCCGGTCGTGCGAGCGCCAGCTCGCCGCACTCGACAACCGCGGCCTCTACACGCCGCCGAGCCTTGCGGGCAGCGTGGTGTTCCCGCTGTTCGGCGGCGGCAGCAACTGGGGCAGCGTCGCGTTCGACCCCGGCAGCAACCTTCTCGTCGCCAACACGATGAACCTGGTCGGCATGGCGCAGGTGATCCCGCGCGCCGATTTCGCCGCCGTGCAGAAGGCGCATCCGGACGACCAGGCGACGGCGCAGCGCGGGACGCCGTACGGCATGCGCCGCAAGATCCTGATGTCGCCGCTCGGCGTGCCGTGCAATCCGCCGCCGTGGGGCGAGCTGTCGGCGATCGACCTGGCCACCGGCGAGATCCGCTGGCGCGTGCCGCTCGGCCAGGTGAAGAAGGGGCCGTTCTACACGCTCGAGCGCTGGGGCTCGCCGAACATCGGCGGTCCCGTCGTCACCGCCGGCGGGCTCGTGTTCATCGCGGCGACGATGGACAGGAAGATCCGCGCGTTCGAATTGAAGTCCGGGAGCAAGGTGTGGGAGGCGTCGCTGCCGGCGTTCGGCATGGCGACGCCGATGACGTATGAGTCCGGCGGGCGCCAATACGTCGTGATCGCCGCGGGCGGCCACGGCGCGCTCGGCGGCTGGGGCGATTCGGTGGTGGCATTCGCGCTGCCGGCGCAGTGAGCGCCGCCGGGCCGCCCCAAGGCGCTCGCCCCCCTGCGGGGGGAGGGGCGCGCAGCGCCCATCGGGGGGATCACGCTACCGCCGGGCCGCCCCAAGGCGCTCGCCCCCACGGGGGGAGCGGCGCGCAGCGCCGTTCGGGGGGATCCGTCAGATGACGGTCTCGATCGACGTCAGCGAAGAGGCGGGCGTCCGCTACCTGCACTTCGGCTCGCGCTGGATCCAGGGCGCGATGCGCGTGCGCCGCCCGCACGCGCTCGAGCTCGACTACACGCGCGACATGATGTTCCCGCTGCTGCTGCGAGACGGCGGTTGGCCGCGGACGGTGCTGACGATCGGGCTCGGCGCGGCGTCGCTGACGCGGTTCCTGCACAGGCACCGGCCGCGCGCCGCGCAGACCGTGGTGGAAATCGAGCCTGCGGTCATCCACGCGGCGCGGCATCACTTCGCGCTGCCCGCGGAAGGCCCGCGGCTGCGCATCGAGATCGCCGACGGCGTCGACTACGTCGCCGCGTCGTCGCGCGAATTCGACCTGATCCTGGTCGACGGCTACGACGCGCACGGGCGCACCGGCGCGCTCGACGCGCTGCCGTTCTACTGCAACTGCCTGGCGCGCCTCTCCGATCGCGGCGTGCTGGCGGCGAACCTGCTCACGCGCAACCACGGCATCCGCGGCAGCCTCGATCGCGTGCGCGCGGCGTTCGCGGGACGCGCGCTGGCGCTGCCGAAATGCGAGAGCGGCAACGTGGTGATCGTTGCGGCCGGCGGCGATCCGGTCGAACGCCCGGGTGCCGAACTCACCGAACGGGCGCGGCGCCTGCGCAGCGAGACCGCGCTGAACCTGGTGCCGACCGTGCGCCGGCTCCTCGAGACGATCCCCGCCGACGGCGTGCTGCGCGTCTGAACGGCGGCGCTCAGACGAGCGCGTGCGTGTCGGCGTCGATTGGCAGCGCCTGTCCCGAGATGTTGGCGCCGAGCGGCGATGCGAGGAACACGATCGCGTGGGCGACGTCGTCGGCCGTGACCAGCCGGCGCAGCGACGTCCTGGCGAGCGCCTCGTCGCGCACGACGTCGGCATCCACGCCGCGCAATTTCGCCTTTCCGGCAAACACCGCGTCGATGCGCGGGCCGGCGACCGACCCGGGGCAGATCGCGTTGGCGCGCACGCCGAACGGCCCCAGCTCGATCGCCAGCGACTTGGTGAAGCCGATCACGCCCCATTTGGCCGCGGCGTACGGCGTCCGGTTCGGGAAGCCGAAGCGGCCGGCCGCCGACGACAGGTTCGCGATGCTCGCGTTGGCGCTCGCCTTGAGCAGCGGAATTGCGCGCTTTGCGCACAGGAACGGGCCGGTGAGGTCGACGGCGAGCGTGCGTGCCCAGTCGTCGTCGGCGATCTCTTCGCAGGGCGCGGTCGGTCCCGCGATGCCGGCGTTGTTGACCAGCGCGTCCAGGCCCGACAGCGCGGCGACCGCGTCGTCGAACAGCCGCGCGACCGCCGCCGGATCGGCGACGTCGCAGACGGAGCGGGTGAGCGCCGGGTCGGTGCGCGCGAGCGCGGCGAGCGCGGCGGCGTCGACGTCGCACACGTGCACGCGCGCGCCCTCGCGCACGAACGCGCGGGCCGTGGCGAGGCCGATGCCCGATGCGCCGGCGGTGACCAGGACGCGCAACCCGCGGATGCCGAGGTCCATCGCGACGCTCCTTTCGTCGGTCAGACCGCGGTCTGGACGATCACGTTGACGGGCACGCCCTGCGCGGCGCGCACGACGGCCACCGACGCAACGTCGCCGCAGCGCACAGCGCCGTGTCTCTCTCGCGCGCCGACGGCGACCGCGAGTTCCGTCGCGCGCGCCTTCGTCTCGCTGCAATCGGCGTCGTGCGGAGAGCCGACGACGCTGATCTCGTGTGGACCGAAGCAGCGCCGACGGTACCCGAGTGCCTCCTGGGCGTCAATCGCGGTCGAGCACGATCGGCTGGCCGTGCGGCGTCCTGCGCGCCGCGTCCTCCCACGCGTGCTGCCGCGCGTGCAGCGCCGTCTCGCTCACCAGACCCTTGCCGGCGGCGATCCTCTCCAGCGCCGCCAGCCAGTGCCGGTAGTAGTCGCTGCCGTCGTCCGGCTCGCCGCGCCGGCGCGCCTCCGCGATGACTGCGGCGAGCGTCGCCGCCCACTCGCTCCACGTGAAAGCGCCGCGCTCGTGCAGCGCGAGCGCCAGCGCGAACGCCTGCGCCTCCCACGGCGCGGCGAATACCGGCCCGCCGTCGCCGCGCGGAAGCCCGTCGAGCGTCATGAAGTCCGGCATCGGTCAGTCCGCCTCCAGGTACGATTCCCAGAGGTCGGCGTGGACCGCGGAGGCGGTCGTGTCCGCGCCCCACAGGTCCGCCGCGGCGAAGCGCACCGTGTACAGCCACTGCGGCAATTCGCCGGCGCCCGTGGCGCTGGCGTCGGCCAGCACGTGCGCGCCGTGAACGCGGGCGATCGTGCCGGGCTTGCCGCGGCAATAGCGCGGCAGCCGCGTGTGCGTGCGCGGATGGACGTTGCGCGCGCGCACGCGGTCGCCGACGGCGAAGCGCGCGGGACTCGCGGCGTCGCGCTGCACGGGACTGCCGCGCAGCAGCGCGGCCGGTACGCGATCGGCCGTCAGCACGCGCGGCAGCGGCAACGGCCGCGCGCGCAGGCGACCGTCGGCGAGTTCGTCGGGCGTTGCGAGCCCGCGTTCGCGCAGCATGCGGTCGAGCCCGTCGAGCCAGATGCGGTAGTAGCTGCTGGCGAGGTAGTGCGCGGGCGGCAGGCTCTCGCGCGCCGCGCGCGTCTGGTCGAGGGTCCACGCGCCCGTGCCGCCCATCGCGAGCGTCAGCGCGAACACGCGCCGCTCCCACGCCGCGTGGAACCGCGGCTCGTCGATCTCCGGCACGACCGGACCGAACCCCTGCATGCCGCCCATGTCGTGGACGCCGTTCACGGCGAATCGTCCGGCGATTTCACAACGCCCGTCCCGATCATCGCGTCGCGCGTGACGAGCGAAGCCAGGCGCTCCTCGGACCAGCCGTCGGTGCCGGCGGGGCGCTCGGGCAGCACCAGGTAGCGGACTTCGGCCGTCGAGTCCCACACGCGCACCTCGGTTTCGGCGGGCAGCGTCACGCCGAACTCCGCCAGCACGCCGCGCGGATCGATGACCGCGCGCGAGCGGTACGGCGCGGACTTGTACCAGACGGGCGGCAGGCCGAGCACCGGCCACGGATAGCACGAGCACAGCGTGCAGACGACCAGGTTGTGCACGCCCGCCGAGTTCGGCAGCGCCACCATGTGTTCGCCCTGGCGCCCCGAGTAGCCGAGCGACGCGATCGCCGCCGTCGCGTCGTCGAGCAGCCACTGCCGGAACGCCGGGTCGCTCCATGCCCTGGCCACGACGCGCGCACCGTTGTGCGGGCCGACCTTCGTCTCGTACGTCTCGATCAGCACGTCGAGTGCCGCCGGATCGACGTAGCCCTTGTCGACGAGCAGCGACTCCAGCGCCCGCACGCGCACGTCCATCTCGGAGAGCTCGGAGCCCTCGTGCCCGTGGTCGTGATCGTGATCGTGGCTCATCGCGTTGCTACAGCGGGCACTTGCCGACGTAGCCTTCGGAGACCGTCGTCTCGTGGTGCGGCGGCGCCACGCCTTGGCCGTCGAACACGATCGGGATCTGGCCCGGCGTGCCGTACTTGCTGTCCGCGCGCCGCTTGTCGTTGATCAGCCGGAAGACGTTCCACTCGTCGTGCGCGCCGCGGCTCACCGTCGACGACGCGCGCAGCGCGTAGTACTTGCGGAACGCTTCCTTGGTGAGCCTGCCCTGCACGGCCTTGGCGAAGTCGTTGATCGCGGCCTTGTGGTCGTCGTTGATGCAGTAGCAGAGGCCGACTTTCGAGCAGTCGGTGACCTTCGCCGCCTGCGCGGGTGGCGCGGCGGCGGCAGCGAGCAGGGCGGCCAGGGGCAAGGCGGCGAAACGACGTGGCATGGCGGGGCCTCCGGAGCGTGAGGACGGGCGGGGCGCGGGTCGACGGTACTGCGGAGGGCTGCGCCTCGTCAATCGCTCGACGCCGCTTGACGGACGCTCGGCCGGCGAGGCTCAATACGCGCATTGCAGCACGTTCCGGGAGACCGTGATGGCCATTCGCTCGTTGCGCACGATCGTCGCCAAGCAGACGCCCGTCACAGCGCCCAAGTCCGCCACCGTCCGCGAGGCGTCGCGGACGATGAAGCTGCACAACGTCGGCGCGCTGCTGATCGTCGACGGCACGCGCCTGGTCGGCATCTTCACCGAGCGCGACGCGCTGTTCCGCGTGCTGGCCGAGGGCCGCGACGCCGAGTCGACGCACGTGGCCGACGTCATGACGTCGCAGCCGCAGACGATCAATCCGGACGAGCCGTTCCTGCATGCGCTGCGGATCATGCACAAGGGTCGCTTCCGGCACCTGCCGGTCGTCGAGTTCGACCGGCCGCTCGGCATGGTGTCGGTGCGCGACGCGCTCGACGACGACCTGTACGACCTCCGCGCGATCCTCGAGCAGCAGGAGGATTCGCTGTACTGACCGGCGCGTAGAATGCCGGCATGAACTACAGGACCCTCGCCGGTACCGAGCTGCAGGTGTCGCCGGTCTGCCTCGGCACGATGACCTGGGGCGAGCAGAACGACGAGGCCGACGCGCACGCGCAGCTGGACTTCGCCGTCGCGCAGGGCGTCAACTTCATCGACACGGCCGAGATGTACCCGATCCCGCCGAACGGCCGGACGCAGGGGCACACGGAGGCGATCCTCGGTCGCTGGCTCGCGCGGCAGCCGCGCGACAAGCTGGTGATCGCGACCAAGGTCGCCGGACCCGGCCGCCGCCCGTGGATCAGGAGTGGCCGCACCGACCTGACGCGCGACGTCATCGCCGAGGCTTGCGAGACGAGCCTGCAACGCCTGCGCACCGACTACATCGACCTGTTCCAGTTCCACTGGCCGCAACGCA
Source organism: Burkholderiales bacterium (assembly GCA_046347755.1). Classification (GTDB taxonomy): domain Bacteria; phylum Pseudomonadota; class Gammaproteobacteria; order Burkholderiales; family Casimicrobiaceae; genus VBCG01. The sequence continues at coordinate 1,757,776 of JAXMFM010000003.1, forward strand.
ACGTGCCGATGTTCGGCAACGCGGACTTCGACCCGGGCAAGGAGCGCCCGGGACCGCCGATCCGCGAGCAGGTCGAGGGCATGGCGGCGCTGATCCGCGCCGGCCGGATCCGCCACTACGGCCTGTCGAACGAGACGACGTGGGGCGTCTGCGAGTTCCACCGCGAAGCAAAGGCGCTGGGCGTGCCGGGCCCGGTCACCGTGCAGCAGAGCTACAGCCTCGTGTCGCGCAGCGTCGACGGCGACCTCGCGGAAGCGCTGTTCCGCGAGAACATGTCGCTGCTCGCGTACAGCCCGCTGGCGGCCGGCTACCTGACCGGCAAGTACCGCGATGGCGCGCGGCCCGCCAACGCGCGGCACACGCTGTTCGAGAATACCGGCGAGCGGTTTCGCCGGCCGCTGGTCGGCGAGGCGGTCGAGGCGTTCGCGAAGCTCGCGAAGCGGCGCGGGCTGACGCTGGTGCAGCTGGCGCTCGGCTACGTGAAGAGCCGCTGGTTCACCGGCGCGACGATCGTCGGCGCCACGACGCTCGCGCAGCTCGCCGAGGACATCGCCGCCGCCCAGGTGGAGCTCGACGCCGCGACGCTCGCCGAGATCGCGACGATCCACCTGCACTATCCGAATCCGGCGGCCTAGGCGGCGCGCCGTGCGCGACGATCGCGATCCCGACGGCAGCCGGCTGCCGATCAAGCTCGACGCGACGACCAACGGCGAGTTCGCGCCGATTCCGCTGGCGCCGGTGCACCGCCGCGCCAACGCGCTTGCGCACGCGCAGGCGACGCGCAACGCGCGGCGGACCGGACGCACGCGACGGGAATTCATGGTCTCCGCGTGCGGCGCGGCCAGCACGCTGCTCGCGTTCAACGCCGCGTTCGCCGCCGCCGGCCGCCCCGGCGGGTTCTACGACCTGCCGGCGGAGGCGGCGCTCGACGAGCAGGTCGCGCGGTCGGCGCTGGACGCCCGCGAGTTCGTGTTCGACGTGCAGGGCCACTTCGTCAACCCGACCGGCGCGTGGACAAAGGACCTTCCGCCGGGCGCGCAGCCGCTCAAGTTCTTCGCGCAGAACAAGGTCTGCCCGGCGGTCTCGGAGCCCGGGCTCGAGTACCTGCAGTGCATCGGCAGCGACGCGTTCGTCAAGGACGTGTTCCTCGACTCCGACACCGACCTCGTCGTGCTGTCGTTCGTGCCGTCGACGCGCAGCGGCGAGCCGCTGACGATCGAGGAGGCCGCCGCGACGGCGGCGATCGTCGAGCGCATGGCCGGCACGCACCGGATGTACGTGCACGGCCGCGTCAATCCGAACCAGGACGGCGACGTCGACGCGATGGACATGCTCGCCGAGAAATACAAGGTCGCCGCGTTCAAGACGTACACGCAGTGGGGACCCGACGGCAGGGGATTCTTCCTCGACGACGACATCGGGCTCGCGTTCGTCGAGAAGGCGCGCAGGCTCGGCGTGCGCAACATCGCCGTACACAAGGGGCTGCCGTTCGGCGATCGCTCGTACGAGCATTCGACGTGCGTGGACGTCGGCCGCGTGGCGAAGCGCTTCCCCGACATGAACTTCCTCATCTACCACTCCGGCTTCGTCGCCGGCAAGCCCGAAGGCCCGTACGATCCGGCGCGCAGCGACGGCATCGACGCGCTGGTGACGAGCCTTCTCGCCAACGACGTGAAGCCGGGATCGAACGTCTACGCGGAACTGGGCTCGACGTGGCGTTTCCTGATGCGCGATCCGACGGCCGCCGCGCACGGGCTCGGCAAGTTGCTGAAGTACGCGGGCCCGGACAACGTGCTGTGGGGCACGGACTCGATCTGGTACGGCTCGCCGCAGGACCAGATCCAGGCATTTCGCGCGTTCCGGATCGACGAGGCGCTCGTCGAGCGCCACGGGTACCCGCGGATCACGCCGCTGCTCCGCGCGAAGGTGTTCGGCCGCAACGCGCTGCGCGTGTACAAGGTTCCGGAGGACGTGCTGCGCAGGCACATCCCGCGCGACGCGATCGCGCGCGAACGCGACGACTACCGCGCGCGGCCGAACCCGGATTTCCGCACGTACGGCCCGAAGACGCGCCGCGAGTTCCTCACGCTGCGGGCGTGGACCGGCGGGCGCTGACCGCCGCCTTGACGCGGCGCGCGCCCAGCGACGCCAGCACTTCGGCCGCCGCGCGCTGGCCGGTCTCCACCGCGCCGTTCAGGTAACCCTGCGACTCGATCGACGTGTGCTCGCCGGCGAAGTACACGTGGCCCTCGCGCTCGGCCTCCACGCCGTAGAACGACGTGTACTGGCCGGGCTTGATCAGCGCGTACGAGCCGAGCGACCACGGGTTGCGGTCCCAGGCGTTGCGGATGACGCGCCCGTTCCACTGCGCCTGCGCGCCCGGCCCGTACGCGCGGAGCGCGCGCAGCGCGACGTCGGCCTGCGTGTCGATGTCGCCCAGCCCGGCGGCGACGGCCGCGCTTCCGCCCGAGAAGAAATTGAGCACGCCGGCGGCGCCGCCCTGCGCGCGCGTCACGTCCCAGGTCGTCTGGAACGGTCCGGCCAGCCGGTATTCGCCGTTGCAGTTCGCGCGCAGCCAGAAGCGGTCGGCGAACTGCAGCTGCAACTTGGTGTTGCTGCCCATGCCGAGCTCGTTGATCGAGCGCAACTTGCGCGGGCCGAACCCTGCGTCCTTCAGGTCGACGCCGCGAAGCAGCGTGAACGGCAGCGCGAGGATCACGCGGTCGGCGATCTCCTCGCGCTCGGCGGCGTCGCGCCAGACGACGAGCCGGTAGCGGCCGTCGGGCAGCCGCTTGACCGCCATCAGCCGCGACTTCGTCTCGATCTGGCCGGAAACCCTGTCGGCGAGCTTCGACACGAGCTGGTCGTTGCCGCCGCGGACGTGGTAGCGCTGGTCCGATTCCTCGTAGGGCGAAAAGCGGTCGGCCGGCGATCCGGCGAGCAGCGACACCACGGTCACCGCGCTGATGTCGGGCGGGTCGCCGCCCAGTTCCTCGCCGTACGCGTTGACCAGCAGCTGCCCGAAGCGCGAGCGCATGCCGCCCGGCACCCGCGCGTCGATCCATTCGGCCGCCGACATCCGGTCGAGCTTGCGCTGCGCAGCCGTGTGCCTGCGATACGTCGGCAGGTCGTCGCCCAGCGCCTTCGCGTCCGCCGTGAGCGCGGGCAGCACCTGCGCGAAGTCGCGGTTGACGTCGGCGGTCGCGTACGCGGCGCCGTCGAAGAACGCGAGCGCTTCGCTGCCGTTGGGCTCGGCCGCGGTCAGGTCGTCGAGCGCCAGGCCGAACTCGCCGGCCAACGCGCGGATCGCCTCGTGCGTCGTGTCGATCAGCTCGCCGCCGCGCTCGGCGATCTGGCCGTCGGCGAACGCGCCGCGCTCGGTCCAGCAGCGGCCGCCGATGCGCGGCGAGCCTTCGATGACGGTCGCGCGCACGCCGGACTTCGCGAGCTCGTACGCGGAGGTGAGGCCGGCCAGTCCGGCGCCGACGATCACCACGCGCAGGTCCGCGGCGCCGGACGCCGGCGGCGACCACGCCGGCAGCGCGCCGGCCAGCGCAAGCGCGCCTGACCGGCGCAGGAAGTCGCGGCGCGAATCCGCGCGCGGCGCGCACGCGGCGTCCGCGATCGCCGCGCGCGCAATCCGCTGCAGCGAGTGGAGGAGGGGACTGCGGGCCATCGTCGGCGCATCCTGCCCAAATTCGCGAACGGCGACAAGCCGTGCGCCGGCCGCCCCGATGACGCGTGGCATAATGCCGCGATCTCCCTGCAGGAACCCCACGGATGTCCATGCGCCGCAAGCTTCTGCTCGCTCTCCCGGTTGCGCTCATGTTGGTTGCCGCCGGCTGCAAGGTCGACACGATCAACTACTTTCCGCCGCATCCGGCGAACGTGCGCGTCATCAACCTGATGGCGGACGCGCCGTCGATCGACGTGCAGGTCGGCGGCAGCCCGGCGTTCTCGGGCGTGGCGTTCCAGGCGGCCACCGGCTACCAGAGCTTCAACAACCAGACGACGAGCTTCGCCGTCTTCGTGTCCGGCAGCACGACGCCGCTGACGACGTTCTCCGCGCCGCTGGCCGGCGAGCAGCCGTACACGCTGATCGTCTTCGGCAGCCAGCAGTATCCGGGCGCGAGCCTGTTCTCGGAGGTGGCCAAGGCGCCGACCAACGGCAACATCCAGTTCACGGTGTTCAACGCGGCGATCAACAACGGCTTCATCGACGTCTACGTGACGACGCCCGGCGCCGACATCACGCAGCTCAATCCGAATTTCGGCAACATCAGCTACAACGGCGTCGCGCTCAACCTCGCATTCGCGCCGGGCACGTACCAGATCCAGGTGACGCCGTCCGGGACGAAGACGGTCATCTACGATTCGGGCGGCACCGCGCTGACGCCCAACATCGCGCTCGCGTTCATCGCGTACTCGAAGGGCAGCGGCACGCTCGCCAACGCGGCCGTGATCCAGAGCCAGGGGCCGACGGGCCTGCTCAACAACGTTTTCACGCGCCTCAAGGTGATGAACAGCGCGTCGAGCGTGGCTGCAGTCAACGTTACGCAGGGCGCGTTCTCGGTGGCGACCAATGTCGGGTACGGGTCCGCGTCGACGTACACGCAGGGGCCCCAGGGGCCGACGGTCGTCAACTACGAGGCAAGCGCGACGCCCGGCGCCGTCATCGCGTCGGTGTCGACGACGCTCGGTGCGGGCACCGACAACTCGACGTTCATCGTCGGGCTGCCAGGTTCGCAGCAGGCTTACGTGCTGCAGGACCAGAACCTGCTGCCGGCCCAGGGCAGCATCGTGCGCCTGCGCTTCGTCAACGCTTCGTGGAACTCCAATCCGGTCAACGTCTCGATCAACAACACGCCGCTTGCGTCGAACGTCGCGTTCCCGAACGCTTCGGCGTACGTGCAGTTTCCGGCGGGAACCTATGCGATCACGTTCACCGACGCCGTGACCGGCGACGTCGTGCTGACGGCCGACAGCGGGGCGCTGGTGGCCGGGCACACGTCGACCGTCTACATGATCGGCCCCGCCGGCGCCCTCGGCAGCGTGGTCACGCAGGACTACTAGCCGGCGACCTGCTGGTCGACCCACGCCAGCAGCTGCGACGCCGGCAGCGCGCCGGTGACGCGCGCGTGCTCCGCGCCGTTGCGGAACACGATCATCGTCGGAATGCCGCGGATGCCGAATCGGGCGCTCGCGTCCGGCGACGCCTCGGTGTCGACCTTCACGAACTGCACGTGCGGCCGCGCCCGCGCGGCGGCGGCGAACGCCGGCGCCATCGCCTTGCACGGGCCGCACCAGTCGGCCCAGAAATCGGCGACGACGGGCACGCCGGTCGCGGCGGCGAAGCGCGGCAACGCGTCGCCGGCCATCGCCACCGGCTCGCCCGGGAGCAGCGGTTGCCGGCATTGGCCGCAGCGCGGCGCATCGCCCAGGCGTTCATCGGGAACGCGGTTCTTCGTCAGGCAATGCGGGCACGCGAGCTGCATCTCAATCGACCTTGGCGCCGGAATCGCGGACGAGCTTCACCCACATCGGATATTCGCCGGCCACGTGCTGCGCCAGGTCGGCGGGAGTGCCCGGGACCGGGAACGCGCCGCGCGAAATCAGGTTCTCGCGCACCTGCGGATCCTCGAGCGCCTGCCGGAACGCCGCGTTCAGCTTGTCGACGACCGCCTTCGGCGTGCCGGCCGGCGCGTACACGCCGTCGGAGGCCGCCATGTCGAATCCGGGCACGCCCGACTCGTCGAGCGTGGGCACGTCGGGCGCCGTCGGCACGCGCTGCTTCGTGGTGACGGCGAGCCCGCGCAGCTTGCCGGCCTTCGCGTTCGGGTACACGCTGACCATCAGGTCGATCATCATCGTCACGTCGCCGGCCAGCAGTCCCGTCAGCGCCGGGCCGCCCCCCTTGTACGGCACGTGCAGCAGGTCGGTGCCGGTCAATTGCGCGAACCGGACGCCGGCCAGATGCGACGTGGTGCCGTTGCCGGCGGACGCGAACGACACCTTGCCCGGGTTTGCCTTGATGTAGGCGACCAGCTCGCGCACGCTGGTCGCCGGCACCGCGGGATTGACGACGAGCATCGCCGGAATCACCGTGAAGCGCGCGACGGGCACGAAGTCGCGCAGGGGATCGAAGCCCGTCTTCTCGTACAACGCCTGGTTGATGCCGTGCGTGCCGTTGGTGCCGTGCAGCAGCGTGTAGCCGTCGGGCGCGGCGCGCGCGACCTCGGCGGCGCCGATGTTGCCGCCGGCGCCCGGCTTGTTCTCGATCACGATCGGCACGCCCAGGATCTGCGCGGCCTTGGGCACGATCGCGCGCGCGAGGTTGTCCGCGCCGCCGCCGGGCGGGAAGGGCACGACGAAGCGGATCGGCCGATCGGGGAACACCGGCTGCGCGAACGCGGGCGCGGCGCAGGACGCCAGGACGGCCAGCACGCCCGGCAACAGGAAACGGCGCCCGATTTTTTGTTCCCGCATGTCGACTCCTATGGTCCGGCGGCGCGTATTGTTGCACGATGTCTGCGCGCGCCCGAGCGTGCGTCGATGCGGGCGCGGCGCGTTTGTAGGACAACGTCTATTGCGCCGTCCATTGCCGGGGACAATAATGACGATGTCATGGGCCGCGCACAGCGCGAAGGAGGCGACATGCTGAACTTCAATCGCCGCGATCGTCCGATCGAAACGCCGGACGCCGCGAAGACCGTGCTGAAGCCCGCGATCTACGAGCCGCCGGGCAGCGCGAACGTGGGCGGCGGCGGCACGCGACCGCCGGTCGCGCATGCGCCGGGCGCGGGCGATGCGGCGGCGCCACCGCGCGCGAGCACGGCCCCCGCACCTGCGCCCGCCGCCGCGGCCAGGCCGGCGCCAGGCGACGCGCCGGAAAGCCGGTTGTTCGTCGGGCCGAACATCAAGCTGAAAGGCGTGGAGATCACCGATTGCGACGCCCTGGTGATCGAAGGGCACGTCGAGGCGACCGTCCACAGCAAGGCGATGGAAATCGCGAAGCCGGGAACGCTGACGGGCAACGCGCAGATCGACGTCGCGGAAGTCCACGGTGAATTCGTCGGCGAGCTGACGGCGCGCACGCGGCTGACCGTGCACGGCACGGGCCGGGTCCGCGGCACGATCCGCTACGGCAGCCTGATCGTCGCCGAAGGAGGCGAGGTCACCGGCGACGTCAAGCGCATCGATGCCAACGACGCGCCGATCGCCATTTCGCCGGGTGCCTCGACCGCAGCGGCGACGCCGGCCCGCACGCCGCTGTCGCCGTCCGCGGAGAAGTGGTCGAACTGACGTAACCGAACCGGTTGCGCAGGCGTTCGCGAGCGCCGTGACGGTGGGCGCGTAATCTTCGCATCGACCGTTCACGAGAACGCAAAGGGAACCCGCCGTGGCTGCCAAGCTCGCGACGCCGCTGACCGGCGTCCATCCGATCGCCCCCGTCCCGTTCACCGCGTCGGGGGATCTCGACCTCCCGGGCATGCGACGCGTGCTCGACTGCATGGTCGACCAGGGGGTCGACGGCATCTGCATCCTCGCCAATTATTCCGAGCAGTTCCTGCTGACCGACGCCGAGCGCAGCGCGCTGCTCGACCTGTCGCTGTCGCACGTGGCCGGCCGCGTGCCGGTGATCGTCACGTGCAGCCACTTCAGCACGCGCATCGCCGGCGAGCGCGGCAAGGCCGCCGCCGCCGCCGGCGCGGCGATGCTGATGCTGATGCCGCCGTACCACGGCGCGACGCTGCGCGCCGACGAGAAGGCGATGCTCGCCCACTTCGCGCACATCGCCGAAGCGTCGGCGCTGCCGCTGATGGTGCAGGATGCGCCGCTGTCGGGGGTCGCGCTGTCGGTGCCGTTCCTGGTCCGGCTGGCACGCGAGGTGCCGGCCGTCCGCTACTTCAAGATCGAGGTGCCGGGAACGGCCGCCAAGCTGCGGGCGCTGATCGAGGCGGGTGGGTCGGCCATCGAGGGCCCGTTCGACGGCGAGGAGTCGATCACGCTGATGGCGGACCTGGACGCCGGCGCGACGGGGACGATGCCGAGCGCGCTGCTGCCGGACCTCATCAAGCCGGTCGTGGCCCACCATCGCGCCGGCCGCCGCGCCGAGGCGGCGGCGGCGTACGCGCGGATCCTCCCGCTGATCAACTACGAGAACCGGCAATGCGGGCTGCGCGCGACCAAGGCCGTGATGATGGAAGGCGGGGTCATCGCCAGCGACGCCGTCCGGCATCCGCTGGACGCGCTGCCGGCGCCGACCCGTGCCGGGCTGCTGGAACTGGCCCGCGAAGCGAACCCGCTGGCGCTGCGCTGGGGGCGCTAGCCTCGCCACGCCGCCCCTTGGGGCTGCCGCCCGCCCGGGGCCAGCGAACGAAGCGAGCACGGGGGGTCGTTTCCGCCCGGAATCGGACGGAACCCTACGCGAGAATCGGCGGTCGGAGGCTGGGCTTTCCGCGGCGGCCGCCTACACTCGGTCGGGTTGACAGGGTTCGATTGACCGGTATACTGCCGTCATGCTGCGCCGCACCAATCGAGAAGATTCGTGCGTCGTCGTCGAGGAATGTGTTATAATTCTTTGAAATGCATAGCTTCTTGTTCCCACTGACGTAATCGGCATGCCGAACGAAGGAGGCAAGCTGCTGGAGTCTTGAAGGCCGACGCCCGTGTTCCGTCGCCCGCGGTGAACCGCCGCCGGGGTGTCGAATACGGTCGGACGCCGTAAAAGGAGTGCTCCGATGACGAAGTTCCGACCTACGACACCGCCGGCGTCGCGCCATCGATGCCGACGGCGTTCCGATTCTGGCCCCGCTTTCAATCTGCTGATGGCGGGCGCAATGACCGCGGCCCTGACGGCTGCGGCGGCATCCTCAACATGGATGCCCAAGGCGCCGGCGCGGTCCGTCGCCGATTTGGAGGCCCACCAGCCGGCCCCGGCAATACCGAAACAGGTGACGATCGGCCCCGCCGAGGCGCCTTCGCGCACGGAAATCCTGGCCGGAATCGTCGCGCGCCGCTACCGGGTGGCGCAGGATGCCGCCGGCGACGTCGTGCGGGCGGCTTTCCTCGAAGGCAAGCGGCACGGGCTCGACCCGATGCTGATCCTCGCGGTCATCGCCGTCGAGTCGCGGTTCAACCCGATCGCGGAAAGCGAGCAGGGCGCGCTCGGCCTGATGCAGGTCGTGCCGCGCTTCCACATGGACAAGATCGCCGCGGCGGGCGCGGCGTCCATGCTGATGCCCGAAGCGAACATCGCGATCGGCGCGCTGATCCTCAAGGATTCGATCCGGCGCGGCGGCAGCGACGCCGCAGGGTTGCAGCTGTACAACGGCTCGTTCGACGACGAGACCCGCGCCTACGCGAACCGGGTTCTCAACGAGCGCAAGCGCCTCGAAGACGCGCTGCCCCGGTCGCGCGAACGCGCGTAGCGGCACAGCCTGCAGCGAAAACGCGGGCCGGATGTCCGGTGCGGAAGCGCACGGGACGTCCGCCCGCGTGCAACGCGTCAGCCGTCGTACTTGAACGAAAGCTGCAGCCGCGCGCGATACGCGACGACCTTGCCGCCTTCGATCTTCACGTCGAGCTTCGAGACTTCGGCGATGCGCAGGTCGCGCAGCGACTTGGCGGCCGTGGACACCGCGTTCTTCGCGGCGTCCTCCCACGACGTCGTGCTGCTGCCGATCACTTCGGTGACGCGGTAAACGCCTTCGCTGGCTGCTTTCTTGGCCATGATGAGGTTCTCTCCGTTCGGTGGCATCGTGCCGCGCTGACGAAGTCGCCCGCGCGGTCCGGATCATGATACGCCCGGTTACGGCGTCTTCGGGCAGTCGCAGACCTCGTTGCCCTTGTCGAAGATGATGTGCCAGACGCCCGGCGCGTCCTGCCGCCAGATCGACGTGAACGTCGCGACCAGCTTGCCGTTGCGGTCGCGCACCGGGCCGGAGCTCAGCGCGAGCGTGCCGGACGCCAGCACCTCGACCTTGTCCGGCTCCCACGAGAACGGCGGTTGCGCTCCTTCGTAGAAGCGCTTCCACGCCGCGGCCACCGCCGCCTTGCCGTGCAGCGGCGTCGGGCCCGTGAAGAAGACCGCTTCGTCGGACAGGAATGTCGCGAACGCCGCGTGATCGCGGTCGGCCATCGTCTTCGCGAATGCGCGCTCGGTGTCGGCGACCTGGCGCACGAGGTCGGCGTTGGACGGGGGTGGCATGGACGTGGCGCAGCCGGCGAGCGCGACGAGCGCCGCCAACGCGGCGCGGCCCCACCGGAAGCCGGCGAATCCGGACATGCCCGCCATCGTACACAAGTCGGCCCTGCAAGTGCGACGACGGAATGGGCTAACATCGCCGATACGTGACGCCAGCAAAGGGGTTGGAATCCGCGTGACCGCCTTCGACTACATCATCATCGGGGCCGGCACCGCCGGCTGCGTGCTGGCGAACCGGCTGTCGGCGGACGAGGACGTGCGCGTATTGCTGGTCGAGGCCGGCGGCCGCGACGACTACCCCTGGATCCACATCCCGATCGGGTACCTGTACTGCATCGACAACCCGCGCACCGACTGGCGGTACCGGACGCAGGCCGAGGCCGGCCTCAACGGTCGGTCGCTCCTCTATCCGCGCGGCCGTGTGCTCGGCGGCAGCTCGTCGATCAACGGCATGATCTACATGCGCGGCCAGCGCGAGGACTACGACGCGTGGGCCGATGTGGCCGGCGACGACAGCTGGCGCTGGGACGCGGTGCTGCCGCTGTTCCGCAAGAGCGAGGATCACTACAGGGGCGCGAGCGAGTTCCACGGCGCCGGCGGCGAATGGCGGGTCGAGCCGCAGCGGCTGCGCTGGGAGATCCTCGAGGCGTTCGCGCGCGCGGCCGAGGAGACGGGCATCCCGCGCACGGCGGACTTCAACGCCGGCGACAACTTCGGCGTCGGCTATTTCGAGGTTAACCAGCGGCGCGGCGTGCGCTGGAACGCGTCCAAGGCCTTCCTGCGGCCGGTCGCCGGCCGCGCGAACCTCACGGTGGCCACCGGCGCGCAGGTCACGCGGCTCGTCGTCGCCGACGGCCGCTGCACGGGTGTCGCCTATCGCACCGGCGGAACCGAACACGTCGTCCGCGCGAACGAGGAAGTGATCCTGGCCGCGGGCGCCGTCAATTCGCCGCACCTGCTCGAGCTGTCGGGCATCGGCGCGCCCGACGTCCTGCGGCCGCTCTCCATTGCCGTGGTCCGCGCGCTGCCGGGCGTCGGCGAGAACCTGCAGGACCACCTGCAGCTGCGCTCGGTGGTCAAGGTCAGCCACACGCGCACGCTCAACACGCGCGCGAACAGCTGGTACGGCAAGCTCGCGATCGCCGCCGAATACGCGTGGAACCGCAGCGGCCCGATGAGCATGGCGCCGTCCCAGCTGGGCGCGTTCGCGCGCTCGGACCCCGGGCAGTCGCGACCGAACGTCGAGTATCACGTGCAGCCGCTGTCGCTGCCGAAGTTCGGCGATCCGCTGCACGCGTTCGACGCGTTCACCGCCAGCGTGTGCAACCTGCGGCCGACGTCGCGCGGCTGCGTGCACGTCGCGTCGACCGATCCGCTGGCCGCGCCGCGGATCGCGCCCAACTACCTGGCGACCGCGGAGGACCGCAGGGTCGCCGCCGATTCGCTGCGGCTCACCCGCCGGATCGTGGCGGCGAATGCGCTCGCGCGGTTCGCGCCGGAGGAATTGCTGCCCGGTCCGGGCATCGTCAGCGACGAGGACCTGGCGCGCGCGGCAGGCGACATCGGCACGACGATCTTTCACCCCGTCGGCACCTGCCGGATGGGGAGGGCGGACGACGGCGGCGCCGTCGTCGACGCGCGGCTGCGCGTGCACGGCGTGGCCGGGCTGCGCGTCGCCGATGCGTCGGTGATGCCGGTGATCACGTCGGGCAACACGAACTCGCCGACGCTGATGATCGCGGAGAAGGCCGCGATCATGATCCGCGCCGACCGCAAGGCGCGGCATGCGGCCGCGCCGCGCGGCGAGAGCGCGCGCGAGCGCACGCCCAGCGAGGCGTGACGGTCGGCGCCTAGGGCGGGCCGTCGGCTTCGGCGCGCACGCGCTGCGACGCGACGATCGGCGGCGACAGCGCGTCGAGCGACGACTGCATGACGTCGAGCGTTTCGAATACTTCGCCGGCGGCGAGCAGACGGCCCGCGTCGATCAGCGCCGCCTCGCCGATCGCGCCGGAACCGGCATGCACGAGCGTCGCGAACCCGGCATCGCCGCCGAATTCCGCACGATAGCGGCGCGCAAGGCCCGCCAAAGCGCGCTCGACGCCGGCCGCGGCCGCCAGCGCATCGCGACACGCGACGGGCAGCGGCGTCGCCAGCCCGAACACCGCGGTGATCGAGCCCGTGCCGGGCGCGGCGACGGCGCCGCCGCTCGTGCGCAGCGACGCGGCGGCCGTGTCGCCGAACAGCAGCGACAGGTATACGAAATCGTGCGGCAGGTGCGTACGCGCGAATTCGGCGCGCCGGCGCCAGACGACCCGCACGACGGCAACGTCGCGGTCCACGACGCCGGGTGACGCCGCGGACGCGAACGCGGCGGCCGGCACCGCCACGAGCGGCACGACCGCAACGTCGCCGGTCGGCTTGAGCTGGCACGCGAGGCGCACGCCCGGCGGCGCGCCGACGCGCGCGAGCGTCGCCCGTTCGGCGTCCGACGGCGGCGGGCAATGCTCGTCGCCGGCCGTGACCTCGACGCGGCACGTCGAGCAGCGCGCCTGCCCGCCGCACATCGACATGTGCGGGATGTGGTGGCTGCGGCTCGCGTCGAGCACCGTCCAGCCGATCGGCACGCGCGCGGTGCCGCGCGGATACGCGATCGTCACGACCGCGTTGCGGCGGCGCTCGACGACGGCCCGGACTTCGCGCGCGACGAAGATCGCGCCGATCAGCGCGAACCAGCACGCGAGCGCGGCGTCGCGGATGCGCGACAGCGCGATGCGCGTCGCCGCGTCCACGTCCGCGTTGTCGTCGAGGAACGCGCGGTTCGCCGTGTCGGAGGCGAGCTCCTTGCCCATCGCGAGAAAGCCCAGGCCGCCCAGCACCGGCAGCAGCAGCGCCGCCGCGAAGAGCACCGGACGTGCGCGCCGGTACCACGTGCGCCGGCTGAATGCGAAGTTCACGCCGAGGCAGCCGTGCAGCCAGCCGGGAACCAGCATGGCCAGCTGGCGGCCTTCGCTGTCCGACGTCCACAGCCTCCAGACGACCGTGCCGTAGTCGGGCGCGATCCGGTACGCCTCCCACGCGAACCGGGTGTTGACGAAATGCCCGATCAGCAGGATCGGGATGCCGAGCCCGAGCGCGATGCGCAGCACCTCCAGCGGCGGCATGCGCAGCGTTCGCCTGCGGTAGAGCGCGTTCAGCGCCAGCGCGACGTGCGTGATGGCGGCGCCGTAGAGCAGCATCGTGCCCGGGACGCTGTGCCACAGCCGCACTGCGACATCGAGCGCGCGCTCGGCCGTCGCGACCGACACCAGCCCGAGCGCGTGGTTCGCGAGGTGGAGCGCGATGTAGGTGAACAGCACGAGGCCGGACGCGAGCCGAAGGTCGCGGCGGGTGGGCAGGATTGAAGTCATCGGCCGCATGTTCGCAAGAATCGGCCGGATGCGACAATGACGCGATGTCCGCGTCCGCCGTCCCGCCGTCCGAACCGTTCGCCGTGGCCAGCTCGCAGGCGAGGATCGTCGGCGAAGCCGCAGGCGCCGGCGCGCCCGTCGTATTCCTCCATGCCGGCGTGGCCGACCGGCGGATGTGGCGCGCCGAGCTCGCCGCGCTCGCGCCGAAGTACCGGGCGATCGCCTACGACCGCCGCGGCTTCGGCGACACGCTGCGCGTCGACGAGCCCTATGCGCACGTCACCGACCTGTGCGCGGTGCTCGACGCGCTGGCGCCGCGCGCGCCGGCGATCCTCGTCGGCTGTTCGCAGGGCGGCCGCGTCGCCGTCGATGCCGCGCTCGCGCATCCGGACCGCGTGCGCGCGCTGGTGCTGGTGGCGCCGGCGATCAGCGGCGCGCCGGAGGTCACGTCGTTTCCGCCGGCGATCCGGAACTGGCTCGACAACGTCGAGCGCGCCGAAGCCGCGGCCGACGTCGACCGGATCAACGAGCTGGAAGCGCATGCATGGCTCGACGGGCCGCTCGCCCCGGAAGGCCGCGTCGGCGGCGCCGCGCGCGCGCTGTTCCTGGAAATGAACGAGCTTGCGCTGCGCGCGGAGGCGCGCGGCGAGGAGATCGAGCCGCCGCCCGCGCATCCGCGGCTCGCCGACATCGCCTCGCCCACGCTGGTCGTCCACGGCGACCTCGACTTCCCGCACATCGCGCAGCGCTGCGCCGAGTTGGGCGCGCGCATCCCCGGCGCACGCGTGGCGGTGATGCGCAACGCCGCGCATCTTCCCAATCTCGAGCACCCGGCCCTGTTCGGCCGCCTGCTGCGCGACTTCCTCGACGGCGTCCCGCGCGGCTGAGGCGTCAATGCAGCGTGACGCCCGGCGGCGACGCCGGTGCCGGCGGCGCCGGCGGCAGGTCGAGTTGGACGCGGACCAGCGACGATCCGAGCATCTCGACGGATCCGCGGCGCCGGTTGTTGCCGGTATCGCTGAACTCGAACCGGTAGACGCGGTTGAGCCGCAGCCGGCCGTCACCGTCGCGTTGCGGCCGGATCCGCTCGAGCGCGACCGTGTCGTCGAGGAACAGCAGGCCCTGCTCGCGGCACGCCGGCCGGATCGCCCCGTTCGCCGCTTCGCGAGCCTTCAGGCTGTCCCACAGGAACCACAGCCCCGCGGCCAGCAGCGCAAGCGCCGCGAGTTCCGCCATCGCCGCGCGCTACCGCCGCGCGGCGCGGCGGACCGCAACGGTCACTTGCCCGCGAGTTGCGCCGAGCGCACCTCGCCGCCCGGGAATTTCGCGCTGTGCACGTTGACGTACGTGTTGCCGGCCTTGTACGCCGCGTACTGGGACTCGGTCATCTTCGCGCCGTCGGCGCTGGCGAACCCGCTGTCGCCGACCTTGACCAGCGGAACGATCACCGGCCCGTTGGCGCCGCCGGCGCCTTCGTGGATGTGCGCGGCGGTCGGCACCATGCCGACGACGGTCAGCTTGACCATCACCGTGCGGTCGGGTCGGATGTCGACCTCGCCGGTGCCGGACGCCGACGTCGCCGTCGGCGGCACTTCGTTGGTCCCGGCGAGCCGGATCGACTGGCTCGTCCCGCCGCCCTGCATGGACGCGCAGCCGGCGACGGCGCCCAGCGCGACGGCCGCCGCGAAGGCCGCGATCCGCCCGTGTACGTTGCATCGTGTGTTCATGGTTTGTCCTCGTGGTGTCATCTGCGCCTGCCGCCGCGGGTGCGGCGGCTCCCGGCGGGTACGATAACACCGGGCGCCGCCGGTTTATTGCGAACCGCGTTTGCGAATCGGTGTCAGACAGCCGTTGGCACGCCCGATACGGGCATCGGGGGGCGCGCATCCCCTATACTTGAGGGTTGCAGCGGCCGCAGGCACGGAAGGCGGGGATGGCATGAAGTGGGCAATGAACGAGAACTCGCTGTTCGCGATCCTGTTGCGCTCGGCCTGGTGGGTGAGTTTCGCGGTCGCGGCGGCGCTGATCGCGGTGTCGATCGTGGCGCTCCCGGAAGCCTACCGCGTGTTCGGCATCCTGACCGGGCTCCCGTTCGTCGTCATCGGCGGCATGGCCGCGTGGCGGCAGCTGCGGGCGCCGTCGTCGGCGCGCATCGACCGCACGCTCGACGCCGTGCGCGCGATGACGTGGAGCGATTTCGCCGGCGCGGTCGAGGAGGCGTATCGGCGTGCCGGCTTCGCGGTCAGCCGCGTGGATGGCGGCGTCGCGGACTTCGAGCTGACGAAGGAGTTCCGCACGTTCGTCGTCAGCGGCAAGCGCTGGAAGGTCGCGCGCACCGGTGTTGCGCCGCTGCGCGAGCTGCACGCGGCGCGCCTCGCGCGGGAGGCGCACGAGAGCATCTACATCGCCGTGGGCGAGGTGAGCGACAACGCGCGCGCGTTCGCCGCCACGCACCGGATCCAGCTGGTCGGCGGGCCGGAGCTCGCGCAGCTCATGCCCGACACGGGCCGCGCCCGCAAGCGCGCATGACGCAACGGCCGCGCCGCGGCCGCATCCGGGTTTCGCGACACCGTTGAGCTATTGGTCCTACGCCATAAGCCCCCGCGACGACGTCGTCGCGATTCCGCGGCTCTGGCTGACGATCGCGCTGTCGCTGCTGCTGCACGCGCTCGCGCTGTTCCTGGTGATCCCGTACCTGCCGATGCTGCGCCAGGGCAACGCGCCCAGCGACACGCCGGGACAGCTTGCCGTGCAGCTCGCCAATCGCGCCGAACCGCGCGCGCCGCAGCCCGCGGCAACGCCCACGCCACCGCCGGCGGAAGCGCCGCCGCCGCCGCGGGTGCTCACGAGGCCGCCGCGCAAGGTCGTTCCGCAACAGTCGCCGGCGCCGCCGGTGATCGCCGTCCCGCAGCCGCAGCCGATCGCGCCCGTGCCGCCGCCCCCCGCACCGGCGCCGCCGCCGCAGGTCGCCACCATCCCGCCGCCGCCGCCGGTCGAAGGCGACCTCGCCGCGTACATCGCGTCGCGCCGGCGCGCGCGAGGCGAGATCGGCGATTCCAGCGCGCCGTCGGCCGCCGACGCGGAGCGCGCGCGCCGCGACGCGATCGTCGCAGCGAACCTGGGCTCGCTGCAGGCGACCGCGATCGGCAACGAGCCGCGCAACGGCGGCGGCACGTTCCAGATCAGGCGCATGGGCTACGACGACGCCGAGTTCACGTTCTACGGCTGGAACCGCGACATCGGGCGGCGCGCGTTCCAGGTCATCGAGGTTCGCCGCGGCACCAATCCCGACATCAACATCGCGGTCGTCCGCCGGATGATCGCGATCATCCGCGAGCACGAGAAGGAGGACTTCCGCTGGGAGTCGAAGCGCCTCGGCCGCGACGTCATCCTGTCGGCGCGCCTCTCGGACACTGCGGCGCTCGAGGCATTCATGATGCAGGAGTTCTTCACCGACGCGCGGCAGGCGCGGTAGAGTCACGGCTGCCATGAACGCCGCCGCCGATCCGACCCGCAGCCGGCCCGCGAAGCTCGCCCGGATGTCGCTGTGGATCGTCGTTGCCTTCGCGCTGATGCTGGCCGGGCCGCTTCTGACGCTCGCGTTCGGCCGGGTCTCGGTGAGCGGCGACTGGCGCACGGCGAGCCAGCGCGCAACCGGCCTGGCCCCCGATCCCGCCGCGCACCGCGCGCCCGTCGTCCAGGTCTACGCGAGCCGCACGTTCGGCTGGCGCGGTGCGTTCGCCGATCACACGTGGCTCGCAGCAAAGCCGCAGGACGCCGA
The DNA here is from genome assembly GCA_046347755.1 of Burkholderiales bacterium. GTDB lineage: Bacteria > Pseudomonadota > Gammaproteobacteria > Burkholderiales > Casimicrobiaceae > VBCG01. The sequence goes on from JAXMFM010000003.1 coordinate 1,775,171, forward strand.
CCGCTACACGCGCTACGAGGTGATCGGATGGTACGCCGGCAACGGACGCTCGGTCGTGTCGATCTCCGATGCCCGTGCGCCGGACGCCGAGTGGTACGGCGCGTCGCCGCGCCTGTTGCGCGAGTTGCGCGGACCCGAAGCGGCTGCGGTGATCGCGAAGCTTCCGGTGGCGGTCGCCGCGTATCCGCACGCGACCGACTATCGCGCCTGGCCGGGGCCCAACAGCAACACATTCGTTGCGCACCTGGGCCGCGCGATCCCCGAGCTGCGCCTGACGATGCCGTCGACGGCGATCGGCAAGGACTACGTTTCGCTGGCCGGCATCGTCGGCGCGTCGCCCAGCCACACCGGCGTCCAGTTCTCCGTGCTAGGCGTGCTCGGCGTGCTCGCCGGCTGGGACGAGGGGCTCGAAGTCAACGTGCTGGGCCTCGTCGCGGGCATCGACGTCCAGCACCCGGCGTTCAAGGTGCCCGGCATCGGCCGTGTCCCTTAGCGACGGCCGACGCGGTGCCGGCTACCAGTTCATGTCGCGGACGTAGCCCAAGTCGCGCAGCAGCCCGCCCGCTTCGTGCTTGATCGCGGCGAGGTCCGTCGGCGTAAGGTCGTTGCGCCAGCGGCCGACGGAGCCGCGGCTCAGCGGCTTGGTCACCTGGTCGGCGCTCGATTCGTCGCTCAGCTCGTGCGATCGCTGGTGGAACGACAGCACGTCCGGTTCCCAGGGTTCGCCCAGGTACTCGAACAGCGGGCGCAGGCAGGCCTCGGGACGTTCGACCAGCTCCTCGTAGCGCACTTCGAAGTAGCGGCTGCTGCCGGCGGTCTGCCGCGCGAACTCGCGGCCGGTCATCACGGCATTGGCCCAGTAGCGGGCGCCGAGCCGCGGGTCGCGCGTGTAGTCGATGGGGATGCCGTCCGGCGTCTTCCAGTCCATCTGCAGCAGCGACGCGACGACGTCGCGGCCGTCGCGCAGTACGTGGATGAACGTGGCGTCGGGAAAGATCTGGTGCAGGTGCCGGAAGAAGAACACGTTGTTCGGCGACTTCTCGGCGCTGCGCGGCTTGCCCTCGCGGGCGCGAAGCGGCGCGAGCAGCCCCGAGATCAGGTCGCGGAACAGGCGGTCGATGTCGCCGGCGCCGACCTGCGAGGATGCGAGAAACGGGGCATACTTGGTCTGGAAATCCGCCCACAAATAAGCGATCGACGGAATGACCTTGAGCTCGGGCCCGCAGGCGATCCGCGAGTGCGAGTCGAGGATCACGCGCAGCAGCGTGGTGCCCGAACGTCCGGCGCCGCCGACGAAAATCGGCGCATTGCGCGCGGCGTCGGCGGTCTCGTGGGAAGCGGACAAGGACGAGGGAATGGAATTGCGGCGGGACGGACATTATATTGCCGGCCGGTGCGGGGCGGGATTCGCGATGATGGAGATCGTCGTCGCGCTCGCCATCGTCGCGATCCTGGCGACGCTGGCCGTGCCGTCGATGGTCGGCAGCATCGTGCGCGACCAGATCGTCAAGGCGGTCCCGCTGGCCGACGTCGCCAAGAGACCGATCGAGGCGATGTGGCAGAGCGTGCAGGCGTTTCCCGAGAACAACGCCGCCGCCGGACTGCCGCCGGCGCACAAGATCGTCGGCAACTACGTGAGCGCCGTGGCCATCGAGAACGGCGTGATCCAGATCACGTTCGGCAACAGTGCGCACTCGACGATCGCCGGCAAGGTGCTGTCGCTGCGCCCGGCCGTCGTGGACGACGCTCCGGTCGTGCCGATCGCGTGGGTCTGCGCGTTCGCGCCGGTGCCCAAAGAGATGAGCGTCAAGGGCGTCAACGCCACGACCGTGCCCAACAACCTGCTGCCGTTCAACTGCAAGTAGACCCCGCGCAGCCCGCACCACGATGAAGCTCGCCGTCCTCGACCCGGGCCACTTCCATGCGGCGCTGCTGCAGAAGTCGATGTACGACGCCATCGACGCCGACGTGGACGTCTATGCACCGGGCGGCCCCGAACTCGACGACTACCTGCTAAAGATCGACGGCTACAACGCGCGGCCGCAGGCGCCGACGCGCTGGCGGATCCACGCGCACGTCGGTCCCGACTACCTCGAGCGGTTCGCGCGGCGCGAGCGCGGCGACATCGCGGTGATCGCCGGCAACAACCTGCGCAAGACCGAATACATCCTGCGGTCGGTGGCGGCGGGCTACCACACGCTCGCCGACAAGCCGATGGTCATCGACGCCGCCGGCTTCGCCGAGCTCGGCCGCGCGTTCGCGCTGGCGCGCGCGAACGGCGTGCTGCTGTACGACATCATGACCGAGCGCCACGAGATCACGTCGATGCTGCAGAAGGCGTTCGCGGCGATCGAGCCGGTGTTCGGCACGCTCTCGCGCGGCACGCCGGACGCGCCGGCGGTCACCAAGGAGTCCGTCCACCATTTCGCGAAGCTCGTGTCCGGCGCGCCGATCGTGCGGCCGGCGTGGTTCTTCGACACCGCGCAGCAGGGCGAGGGGCTGGTCGACATCACCACACACCTGGTCGACCTCGTGCAGTGGGCGTGCTTTCCCGACGCGATCCTCGACGCGGTCCGCGACGTCGACGTGCTGGCCGCGCGGCGCTGGCCGACGGTGCTTTCTCCTGTGCAGTTCGCTGCGGTGACGCAGCGCGCCGAGGTTCCCGGCTTCCTGCGCAAGGACGTGCGGGCCGACGGCTCGCTTCACGTCCATGCGAACGGCGAGATCGACTACGCGCTGCGCGGCGTGCACGCGAAGGTCACCGTGCGGTGGAATTACGAGGCGCCCGCCGGCGCCGGCGACACACACTGTTCGGTCATGCGCGGGACGAAGGCGGTGCTCACGATCCGGCAGGGCGAGGCCGAAGCGTGGCAGCCGACGCTGTACGTCGAGCCGTCGGCCGCGTCGGATCCGGCGACGCTCGATCGCGCGCTGATGGCCGCGATGCCGGGCGTGCAGGCGCAGTATCCGGGCGTGGACGTGGCGCCACGCGGCGGCGCGTGGCGCGTCGTCGTGCCGGCGCGCTACCACGTCGGCCACGAAGCGCACTTCGCGCAGGTGACCGAGCAGTTCCTGCGCTACGTCGCGCAGCGCGCGCTGCCCGAGTGGGAAGTGCCGGGCATGCTGGCCAAGTACGCGACGACGACGCGGGCGCTTGCGCTGGCGCGCGGCTGAAACGCGCAGGCCGGCCGCCTCATCCGGGCGTGCCGAGCGCCAGCCTGGCCGCCTGCGCTTCGGACATCGCCGCGCCTTCGGCCTTGTGCAGCTCAATCGCTTCCGGACTGATCGCCGCGCGAAGCAGCGGCTCCAGGCGGTCGGGAATGCGCGTCCAGTACTCGGCGACGGTGCCCGCGCGCGCGTGCACGGCGGCGTGGTAGCCAAGGATGCGCGCCGCGTCGGCCTCGCGGGCCTGCAATGCGGCGCACAGTGCAAGTCCCGGGAACACGCGAAGCTCGTCGCCTTCGCGCAGCAGCAGCGCGTACGCGGTCCGGCCGGCGGCGATCGCGGCATCGACGCGGCCGAGCAGCGCCTCCGCATTGAGCACCGCCAGCCACAAGTGGCCGGCACCGGCGCTCCCGCCGATGATGTCGAGTCTTGCAATCGAGCTGCGCGCATGTTCCAGCGCAAGCTCGGTGCGTCCGAGTTGAATTTCGGCCGAGACGACATTGGACATTCCGTAGTGCATGCCGATTTCGTGGCCGACCTCGGCGCTGTACGCCACCTGTCGTTGCGCCGCCGCGAGCGCATCCTCCATCCGCCCTTGTCGCACGTGCCAGCGGCAGCGCGCGAATTCGAGCTGCACCCGCTTTCGCAAGGGCCAATCGGGCTGCACCAGGCTTTCGGCTTCGTCGAGCGCCTCCGCCATGTGCTCGACGGTTCCGAAGCGGACGCCTTGCACGACATCGGAAACGAGGGCGTCGAACAGGCGGATGGCGTCGCCGAGCTGGCGATAGATGTCCGCAGCCCGCGTCGCCGCCAGGTGGGACTCCTTGCGCATCGAATAGAGTCCGAGCCGCGACAGCGTCAGCCAGAACCGCGCGATCGTGGCCGGCGGCATTTCGTCCCGGATGCGATCGCGCAATGCCAGGCAGCGCGCCATGCCTTCGGCCAGCTGGTGAGTCGTGCTCCAGACGCGGAGCGATTTGCCGATGAGCGCCAGCGCGAGTTCGTCGCCATTGCCCGCCGACGTCGCCCAGGCCAGGGCGGCCCGGAGGTTGTCGAGTTCGGCGCCCGCGGCGCTCAGGCTGGCGGCGGTGATTCGGGGTTCGTGCTGATCGTCGTGCTCGAAGCCGGTGAGGAGCTGGAGCAGCGCTTCCGCATGCCGGCGCAGCATCGCCTCCGTTTCGCCCGCTTCGCCGAGTCGCTCGACCGCGTAGGCGCGCGTCGTTTCGAGCAACCGGTAGCGCGGCACCGAATCGCCTTCGGCGAGCACCAGCGACTTGTCGACCAGCGTTCCCAGGATGTCGAGCGCGGCCCACGGATCGATGCGCTCGTCGTGAACGACGTGCTGCGCGGCCTCCAGCGTGAAGCTGCCGGCGAACACACCCAGCCTCCGGAACACGGTCTGCTCGTCGGGCGCGAGCAGGCTGTGGCTCCATTCCAGCGTCGCGCGCAGCGTCTGGTGCCGGCGCAGTCGCACGCGCGCACCGGCGGTAAGCACGCTGAATCGCTCGCCCAGCCGTGTGCGCAGTCCCTCGACGCCCAGCAGCGGCAGGCGCGCCGCGGCGAGCTCGATGGCGAGCGGAATGCCATCCAGCCGCCGGCAGATCTCGACGATCGCGGGCTCGTTCGACGCGGTCAGCTCGAAGCGCGGGTTCACGCCTTGCGCGCGCGCGACGAAGAGCTCGACGGCGCCGCCGTGTGATCCGGACCTGTCCGCGTTTTCGGACGGGATCGCGAGCGCGCCCAGCCGGTACACGTGCTCGTCGGCCACCTTGAGGGACTCCTGGCTGGTGACGAGCACGCGCACCCCGGCAGCGGCCGCTCCGATCGATTCGACGAAGGAGGCCACGTCGTCGGTCAGGTGCTCGCAGTTGTCGAGCACCAGCAGCAGCCGCTGCGAGGCGAGCACGGCGCTCAGCGTGTCGACGGGCGGTCGGTCGGCCGGAAGCTGCACGCCGAGCACGCGGGCCACGGCGGAAGGAACGTACGCGCCGTCGGCGAGCGGCGCGAGCTCGATCCACCAGACGCCTGCGGGATGGTCGGCCGCGCCCTCGACGGCAACCTCGGCGGCCACTGCCTCCGCGAGCCGGGTCTTGCCGATGCCGCCGGCCCCCGCAATCGTCACGACCGCATGACGCGTGAGCAGCGCCTTGACCGCCGCCACGTCGTCTGCCCGTCCATAGAGCGACGAAAGGCGCGGCGGCAGATTGGTGGCCGTCCGCGGCCGGGTCGGGGCAGGCGCCGCCGGAGGTGCGGCGTCCGGATCGGGGCGCGGCCAGGATTCTGCCTGGTTCGCGACCGGGAGTTCGAACCGATACCCGCGCCCGGGAACGGTGGCGAGCGCGCTGGGTCCCAGCAGCTTGCGCAGCGTGGAGACCTGCACCTGCAGGTTGTTCTCTTCCACGACCAGGCCCGGCCAGACACGTGCCAGCAGGTCGTTCTTCGTGACCAGCTGCCCGGCACGCTCGACCAGCACGACCAGCAGGTCGAATGCCCGGGCGCCGAGCGCGACGGGACGGCCGTCCTCGAGCAGGCGGTGGCCGGGCAGGTCGAGCTCGAACCGGCCGAAGCGAACGACGGGGGGCGTATCGACGGAGAGCGACATGGGCGAAGTCTAAGCCGGCCGCCGGCTGCCCGGAAATCGGCGGCCCCAACGTTTAAGGAACGTTTCAACGCGGCTTAAGGACTGAAGGCGGGCTTCAGGCGGACATTGGCATCGTCGTCAACGCCCCACCCCAACCAAGGAGCCGCCCATGAACGCCATCCGCCGCCATCGCAAGCTCGTCGTCGTCCTCGCCACCGTCGCCGTTGCGTCCGTCCTGATCGGCGCCGTTCGCTACACGCCGGTTGCCGCCCCCGAATCACGGCCGGCGCCCGTTGCCGCGGTCGGGACGCCGATGGTCGGTGTGGCCACCGGCGAATTCGCCAACGGCGTGCCCGTCTACCGGCTGCCGAGCGTCGCCGTGGTCGAGAGCCGCAGCGAGGCGCTCGCCCGGTTCGCACGCGAGGACGCGCTGGCGCGGAAGTAGGCGGCGCCGCTTGCTATCCTGTCGTCCATGGTCGAACGCGATGCCTGCCTGCGCCTGGACGCCGACGATCCGCTGGCCGCGCTGCGCGCGCAATTCGCGCTGCCGGCCGGCGTCGTCTACCTCGACGGCAACTCGCTGGGACCGTTGCCGGCGGCGACCGCGGCGCGCCTGCGCGACGTCGTCGGCGACGAGTGGGGCCGCGGGCTCATACGAAGCTGGAACACCGCGGGCTGGATCGACCTGCCTCGGCGCGTCGGCGACAAGATCGCGCGGCTGATCGGCGCCGGACCGGGCGAAGTCGTCGTCGCCGATTCGACGTCGGTCAACGTCTTCAAGGCGCTGTGCGCGGCGCTGGACCTCGTGCGCGCGGATGCGCCCGGGCGCCGCGGAATCGTCTCCGAGCGCGGCAATTTTCCGACCGACCTGTACATCGCCGACACGCTCGCCCGCCAGCGCGGGCTGACGCTTGCACTCGTCGACGCGGAAGCGGTGCCCGCTGCGCTCGACGCGACGACGGCGGTGGTGCTGCTGACGCACGTCGACTATCGCAGCGGCCGCATGCATCCGATGGCGGCGATCAATCGCGCCGCGCACGCGGCGGGCGCCCTGGCGGTCTGGGACCTCGCGCATTCGGCCGGCGCCGTGCCGGTCGACCTGTCCGGCGCCGGTGACGCCGACGCTGCCGCCGACGTCGCCGTGGGCTGCGGGTACAAGTATTTCAACGGCGGACCGGGCGCGCCGGCGTTCCTGTGGATGCATCCGCGGCACACGGCGACGATGGACGCGCGGCGGATGCGCCAGCCGCTTGCAGGCTGGCTCGGGCACGCGGCGCCGTTCGCGTTCGCGCCCGACTACGAGCCCGCGGCCGGCATCGCGCGGTTTGCGTGCGGCACGCCGGCCGTGCTGTCGCTCGCCGCGCTCGAGTGCGGCGTGGACACGGTGCTCGCGGCCGAGCCGTTCGGCGGCGTCGACGCGCTGCGGCGAAAATCGCTGGCGCTGACCGAGCTGTTCATCGAACTCGTCGCGCAGCGCTGTGAAGGCCACGGACTCGTGCTGCGCTCGCCGCGCGACGCGGCGCTGCGCGGCAGCCAGGTCAGCTACGCGCGCGGCGAAGGCGCGTACGCCGTCATGCAGGCGCTGATCGCGCGCGGCGTGATCGGCGACTTCCGCGCGCCGGACGTGCTGCGCTTCGGCATGGCACCGCTGTACACGCGGTACGTCGACGTGTTCGACGCGGTCGATGCGCTGGCGCAGGTGCTGAGCAGCGGCGAGTGGCGCGACGCGCGCTTCGGCGTCGCGGCGGCCGTGACCTAGCGGGCGGCCAGCGGCTCCTTGCGCAGGCGCGTGGGCGGCGGATTGGGCACCGTGGACGCGCGCTCGCGCCGTTGCGTGCGATCGCCGTCCGGGCGCCTGTCGCGCGGCGGCGGCGAATACCAACCCGCAAATGCGGGAACATACACGCCGTTGTACCACTCCGGATACGGATAGGGCATGGCGACGGAAACGTCGCGCTCGGTCGCCGCGCGCCGCTGGTCCCCGATGCGCTGCGCGGCGCTGCGCGACACCGCTTCGCGCTCGCGCGCGAGCTCGGCCACCGCCACGGGGTCGGGATCGCCGGCGCGAATCTCGAGCGGCTCGCCCTTGCACGGCTGGTCCGTGTACAGGACGCCGAGATTGCGGTCGAAGCACTTGTAGATCGTCGTGGTGCCCGCGGTCGCGATGCCCCAGGCGGCGGCGATCGCGAATCCCGCAACGAGCGTGCCCATGCGCCTGCGTTCCATGTCAGGCGATCCTACGCCCGTTCGATGGGAGCGACAACGGCATCGGGGGCCAGGAACTCGCAGAGCAGCCGGTGGAAGTGGTGGACGCCGCGCTCGCGCGCCGGCGAATAGCGGCCGCCGCGATACAGGCGCGAGCGCACGCCGCGCGCGACGGACGCGACGATCGCCTCGTCCTCGGCCTCGACGCGATCGAGGCCGCTGCCGGCGCCGGCGCCGCGCAGCGACGCGTCGCCGACGTAGCTGCGGAACGCCACGCGCGTGCGATCGGGCCCCTGCGGCAGCACGAGGTTCACGGAGAGTCCCCACGGATAGTAATTGAGCATCAGGTTGGGGAAGAGCCACGCATAGCAGGCGGCGATCCGCGTGCCCGCCACGTCGAACGCCGGCATTCCCGGCTTCGCCAGCGCGACCTGCAGGCTCGCGTAGCGAAACAGCTCGGTCGTGTAGCTCGCGTAGTCGACCGCCTCGTTCAGACCCGCGTGCACGAACGGGATGTGGAAGCCCTCGAGGTAGTTCTCGACGTACAGCGCCCAGTGCGCGGCGACCGCGTAGTCGCGATCGGCGGCGGGATCGTGCCTCAGCGGTGCGGCGGCGATCCCGTCGACGCGCGACGCGACGTCGGCGAAGCACGCGGCGAAGGGCGCCAGCGGATCGAGCGCGGCGAAGCCGTGGCCCGCCCACGTCGCGAACGGCACCTGCGGCAGGTTGTCGGCCGGCGACGGAAAATCCAGGACGCCGTCGAACTCCGGCATGAACGTCATCGTGCCGGCGAGATCGAAACGCCGCGAGTGGTAGCCGCAGCGGATGTGGTCGGCGCGGCAAGGCGCGGCGACCAGCAGGTTCGCGCGATGCGTGCAGACGTTCGACAGGCAGCGCAGCGTGCCCGCCGCGTCGCGCGCGAGGAGCAGCGGCTCGTCGAGCATTCCGGGCAGCAGCGCACGCGGCGAAAGCGAGCCGTTGGCCGCGACGTCGGTGAGGTCGCCCACCCATTGCCACGTCCGCAAGAACACGCGCTCGCGCACGGCCGCGTACGCGGCGGGGTCGGCATAGAACGCGGCGTCGAGCGTGGCCGCGCGGCGGATGTCGGCGTCGACCGCGTACACGCGGCGATTCTCGCCCACGCGAGCGGGACGACGCAAATGCGGGGCTTGGTGTACGCTGGGCCATGCGCGCCGTTGCGTCATCGCTCGCCGTGGGACTGCTGCTTGCGCTGGCGGGTTGCGCGACGCCGCCGCCCGCGCCGGCGCCGGAGCCGCCGCCACCACCACCACCACCACCACCGGTCGCAGCACCGGCATGCCCGACGTGCGACGACCAGAACCGCGAGATCGCGCGGCTGCGCCAGGAGCTGGCGCAGCGCGACGCCGAAGTGCGGGACCTGCGCGGCGCTGCGCGCGAGCAGGTAAGGGTCGTGCAGGAGACGGCGCGCGAATCCACGCGCGCGAAGGCGCGGGCGCGCCGCCTGGCCACGCAGGCCGAGGCGGCGTCGTACCTGGCCGAAGTCGAGGTCCTGCTGCAGGTGCAGCGCGCGGCGGCGCCGCGTTCGCCGCTGGTTGCGCTCGCGCAGCGGCTGCACGACGCCGCCTCCGAGCCGTTCGCGCTTGGCGACTACGGCCTCGCGATGGACCGCGCCGCCCAGGCCGAGCAGTTGCTGGCGGCCGCCGCGGATGCCCGCGCGCAGGCGTCGGCGCGCCCGGTGCCGCTGCAGCCGGCGATCCCGCTCGTCGTCGGCGTCAACGCGGCGGTGCGCCGCGACCCGCTGCGCAAGGCGAAGGCGGTGGCAACGCTGCCCAAGGGCGCGCCGATCGCGGCGGTGGCGACCAACGGGACGTGGCTGCGGGTGACGCTCGACGACGGCCGCACCGGGTGGGTCGACGCGGCGCAGGCCGCGTTGCGCTAGCCGGTCGTCACATCGCGCTCTGCACGCGATTGCCGCCGGCGCGGCGCGCTTCGTGCAGCCCATGGTCGGCGCGGAACAGAACGGTCTCCGGCCCGACGTCGCCTTCGCGGGCCTGCGCGACGCCGATGCACAGCGTGACGGCGACGTCGCGTGCGGCGGCGCGGAAGCCGGGCGCGGCGACGCCGTCGCGGATGCGCTCGGCAACGATCATCGCGGAGTCGAACGGCGTGTCCGGAAGCACGGCCACGAAGGTGTCGCCGCCGTAGCGCGCGACCAGGTCGACCGCGCGCACCGACTGCTTCAGCAGTGCGGCGAGCGTGGTCAGCACTTCGTCGCCGGTGGCGAGGCCGTATCCGGCACGGATCGCCGCCAGGTTGTCGACGTCGATCAGAAGCAGCGCGAAGGCCTTGCCGTGGATCCGCCAGCGCGCGAATTCCTCGGCCAGGAACGCGTCGAACTTGCGCCGGTTGGCGAGGCCGGTCAGGCTGTCGGTGTCGGCAAGCATTTCGAGCTTGCGCTGCTGCTCGCGCAGCGCCTCGTTGTCGCCTGCGATTCCGACGTGCGTCGCGCGGACGCGCTCGGCCATCCTGTTGAACACGCGCGTCAGCCGGCCGATCTCGTCGCCGGCGTCGTCGCGCAGCTTCACGTCGGTCTCGCCGCTCGCGATCCGCTCGGCGGCGCTCGTCAGCGCGGTCAGCGGCGTGACGATCGAGCGGCCGAGCCCGTAAGCGACGATCGCGACGAGCAGCGTGAGGGCGGCCACCAGCGTCGCGTAGAGCTTGAGCAGGTCCAGCCACGCGGCATACGCCTGCGCGCGATCGCGTTCGGCGACGACCAGGACCGGCAGCGCGGCCGAGGACGCGGCCACGCCGAGCACGTCGCGCCCATCGGCCCCGGCGAACACGATGGGCGCGCCGTTGTCGCCGCGCAGCCGCAGCATCGTCGTCGCGTCGATCGGCGCGTACGCATCGACGTTCGGCCGCGTGCCGACGAGCGGCGTGCCGTCGGCCGCCACGATCACGATGTCCGCGGGCGCCGCGCCGACGACGTCGCGCAGCCGCGGCGCCAGGGTGCCCATGTCGAACACGGCGGCGAGCGCGCCGACCTGCTCGTTGCGCACGGAGACCACCGGCAGCGCGATCGCCAGCGTCGCCGTCGCGCGCGCGCCGTCCCGGCGCGGCGGCGCGACGACGACGCCCTTGCCGGCGGACGCCTGCGGCCACGACGCAGGCAGCGCGACCGCGTCGGGCGCAGCCGCGCTGCTGGCGACGGTGCTGCCCGCCGCGTCGAACACCGTGAGCTCGAGGACGGGATCGAGCTTCCGCTGAACGGACTTGAGGTACAGCGCGACCTCGGCCGCGCCGATCCTCGCGCCCTTCGCCGCAGGCCCGGCGTCGCTCAGCCCGTCGATCAGCGTGTAAGCGGTCGCCAGCGTGCGCAACTCGTGCGTACGCTCGCGCTGCCACAGCGCGAGCTCGGTGCTGGACTGCGCGGCCAGCGTCCGAAGCTCGCGGGCGGCCTGCTCGCCCACGACCTGCTGGTAGCGCCAGAACGTCACCAGCCCGAGGCCCAGCGATGGGATCAGCGTCGCCACCAGGGCGAACGCCAGCAGGTTGTTCCGGATGCTCGTCACGGCCTGGTCATCGTAACACCGCCGCGGCGCGCAACGGAGTAAGCTCTCGCGCGGGTTTCGACACCAATCACCGGAGAACACATGACCCTCGCCATCCGCTGCCTGTTCGCACTGGCGGCATTGACCGCCTTCGCACTGCCGGCCGCCGGACAGAACGTCAAGATCACGCCGCTGGGCTCGCATGCGGGCGAACTGTGCAACCGCGACCGCGCGACGATCTTCGAGGATCCGACCGGCGTGCGCATCCTGTACGACGCCGGGCAGTCGGTGACCGGCGGCGACGACCCGCGGCTTTCCACCGTGCACGCGGTGCTGCTGTCGCACGCGCACGGCGACCACATGGGCGACATGCGGCTGAAGGCGCAGGAGGCGGGGACCTGCGAGAACCCGGACCTCGTGTCGGCGGCGCCCAACTCGACGACGGCGGAAATCGCCGCGGCCAAGAACGCGGCGATCATGATGCTGGCGCCGATGGCCAATTTCATCGGACGCAAGGTCGAAGCCATCCGGGCCAAGCCGACCGGCAACTGCCCGCAGGCCGGCGACGACGTCGTCGTGCCGGTCGCGGCGCCGTGCCTCGCGGCGGCGATGATCGGCGGCATGCGCACCTTGCGCACCGCCAACGCGCCGCGCGCCGTCGAGATCACGATCGTCACCGCCGCGCACGACAGCACGGTGTCGCGGTCGTTGCTGACCGACCCGGAGCGCAAGAACCTCGAAGCCGACAACGTGAGCCTGACGCTCGGCCCGTCGACCGGCTACGTGATCCGGTTCACCAACGGGCTCGTCGTCTACCTGTCCGGCGACACGGGCCTGCACGCCGACATGAAGACGCTGGCCAACGAGTATCACAAGGCGAACCTGATGATGCTCAACATGGGTCCCACCGCGGTCACCGCGCACTCGGCGGCCTACGCAGCGAACGAGCTGGTCCGGCCCGCATCGGTCATCGCCACGCACGTCAACGAGGCGGCGACCAGCGGCGGCAAGCTGCGGCCGTCGTCGCGAACGGCCGCGTTCTCGGGGCTGGTCAAGGGCCGGCCGGTCTACCTGGCCCTGTCCGGCAAGACGATGGAGTTCGACGGGGACGGCAAATGCGTCGCCGGGTGCAATTGAGGGGGTCCGGGTACTGAATTTGCTTCAGAGCCGGAATGCAACGCTCGCCCCCATCGCTCGAGCTGGTGCCGATGGAGCCGGCGGCCGCCGCAAGTCCGGAGGCCGCCCCCGAAAAGCCCACGGAAGCCATTGATATAAAGGCTCCTGGTGCCATGCGCCTGGTGGCGGCCGGCGCCGCGGCGCAGGGCGATCGCTTCGAACGCGAAGCGGCACGTCAGTACGCGGAAGGGCACATCGACCCGCCGCTGTGGGACCGCGCGTTCGCCCAGGCGAACGGCGACCGCGAGGCGGCGGCCAAGCTGTACCTGAAGGCGCGGGCCACCGCGCTGCGCCTGCTCGACCGGGACCGGCGCACCGAGCAGCGTGCGTACGACGCCGCGCACTCCGCGGTCGCGGCCGTGCCTGTGGTCCCGCCTGCGGCCGTCTCGGCGCCGCTGCCCGACTACGACGACCCGCCTCCCGCGCCCCGGTCGCAAGTGGGCCAACTCGTCGTTCGCTACAAGTTCGCGGTGCTGACGGCGGGCGTGTTCATTGCGATGGCCGTGGTGGCCTGGGTGGTCAGCGTTGTACGCGGTCCCGCGCCGCCGCCGCCGGTCGTCGCGGAAGCGCCGGCACCGGCGCCGAAGCCCGCCGCTCCGGCTCCGGCAGCTGCGGCGGCTCCGGTGACCGCGGCGGCGCCCGCCGCCAAGGCCGGCGTCATGCAGGATCTGCTGGGCAAGCTGCAGCAGTTCCGCGATGCGCAGAACTGGAACATGCTGGTGCTGTACGCGGTCGAGTGGACGCGGCTCGAGCCTGGCAATCCGGCGGCGTGGAACGAGCTGCGCGGCGGCTACATGCACCTGCGGCAGTTCGAGGATGCGCACATGGCCGCCAGGAAGGCCGTCGAGCTGGCGCCTGCCGACGCGACGATGTGGCGGAACTTAGGCTACGTGAACCTCGAGCTCGACGATCCGGTTGCGGCATTGCGCGCCTTCGACGAAGCCGCGGCGCGCGACGGCCACGACGTCGACAGCCTGCGCCGCGCGGGACTCCTGAACGCGCGGCTCGGCCACCTTCCCGAAGCGAAATCCGCGTTCGACCTGGCGCTCGCCGCGCTGCCCGGCGATGCGTACACGCTGTGCCTCAAGTCGGGGGTCGCGCAGGCGCCGATCGTCGCAAAGGATCAGTACTCGGCGGCGCTTCAGGTCCGCGCGATCGACGTCAAATGCCGTGGCGGCGATCCCGGCGCGCAGCAGGCCGCAGCCGCGCCGGCGCCCGCTCCCGCAAAGCCTGCGCCGCACGGCAAGCCTCCGCGCTCGTAGCGCGATCCATCGTCCCGTTGCAGTCCCCGTCGCTTGACACCGCGGGTTTGCGCGCCTATAGTTAACCATATGGTTCAGTATCACCCGGAAACGAGGCCGCGGCGGCTCGACGCGGTGTTCGGCGCGCTGGCCGACCCGACGCGGCGCGCGGTCCTGGCGCGGCTCGAGCGCGGCGAGCGGACGGTCGGGGACCTCGCGCGGCCGTTCGCGATGTCGCTGACGGGGTTCCTCAAGCACCTGCACATCCTCGAGGACGCCGGCCTGATCGCGCGGCAGAAGGAAGGTCGCGTGGTCAGCTGCCGGCTCGCACCGGGCGCGCTGAACGAAGCACGCGCGTGGCTCGATCGCCACGAGGCGTTCTGGAACGCGCGGCTCGACCGCCTCGGCACCCATCTCGAACGAAAGGAGCACGTAACATGGCCACCGCAATCGACGACGACACCCGGCTCGCGATCCGCCGGACCTACGACGCGCCGCTCGACGTCGTCTACGCCGCGTGGACGGACCCGGAGGAAATGAAGCACTGGATGGGACCGCCCGACGCGGACATCGACGCCGAAGTGACTCTCGACCTGCGCGTCGGCGGCCGCTACCGGATCGTCATGCACGCGGCGAACGGCGACACGCACCGCGTCGGCGGCACGTACCGCGAGATCGTCGCCAACCGGCGCCTCGTCTACACGTGGGCGTGGGAGAGCACGCCGGAGCGCGAGTCGCTGGTCACCGTCGAGTTCCGACCGGTGGGCGGGGGCACCGAGGTGCTGTTGACGCACGAGCGGTTCGCCGACCGGGACGCGCGCGACCGGCACCACCACGGCTGGGACGGCTGCCTCGACCGGCTTGCCCGCCAACTGCAACGCTGACCCACAACCGGGAGACCTCGATGGCCAATCCGTTCGTGCATTGCGAGCTCGCCACGCAGAACCTCGCGCAGGCGAAGGCGTTCTACGGCAAGCTGTTCGACTGGAAATTCGACGACATGCCGATGGAGCAGGGCAGCTACACGCTGATCAACGTGGGCGAAGGCACCGGCGGCGGCATGATGCCGCATCCGATGCCCGGCGCGCCGTCGATGTGGATGCCGTACGTGCTGGTCGCCGACATCCACGCGGCAACGAAGAAGGCGCGCGAACTGGGCGCCAACGTGATGCGCGACGTCACCGAAGTCCCGGGGATGGGCTGGCTGTCGATCTTCGTCGATCCGACCGGCGCGATGATCGGCATGTGGCAGCCGAAAACGAAGTAGCGGGCCGGGATCGCGTGGGCGGCGACCGCTACGGCGCGCACATCACGACGAAGTCCGGCCCGTCGCCCTCGACTTGCCATCCCGTCGCGGCCATCGCGTCGCGCACGGCTCGCTCGGTCGTGTAGCGGTGGTTGGCGTCCGCACGGTTGCTGAACACGCGATACACGGGCGCGGTGCCCGCCGGGCACGCGCCGGCGATCGGCAGGATCATCTGCATGAAGTTGCCGTCCTCGAGCGTGAACCCCGGGTTCTTCGCCGCCGTCGCGCTGCATTCGACGGCGCCGCGGCCGAAGAAGTGCGAGTCGCCGAGCGCCGGCGGTATGTAGAAGCGGCAGATCGGTGACGAGCCCGGCGGCGTCGACGTATAGGCGTTGAACGACTTGCCGGTGCGCTTCCAGCCCTTGATGACGTCGCCCGCGTCGAGCGTCGCGATTTCGTCGAGGCGCCACGTGATGAAGTAGTGGTCCAGCGCGGCATTGTGGAACTCGATCACCGGCTGCGTCGTGATGCCCGTCACCGTGAACGTGTAGTTGCCGGTCGCCGTGGCGCCGGTCCCGTCCATCACCCGCGCCGTGAACGAGTACGTACCGGTCGTCGTCGGCTTGCCGGACACCACGCCGATGTCCGGGCTGATGGCGAGGCCCGGCGGCAGGACGCCTGCGGCGATCGTCCAGAAGTACGGCGGTCGTCCGCCCGCGACGCCCAGCGGGCGGGCCAAGTACTCGGCGACGGGCCACGAGGCGTTCGCGGAAAGCCAGCCGGACGTCGCGAGCGCGGACGTGTTCGCGCTGCCGGGGAACGGCGAGCCGTCGATCGGCGTAAGCTCGCCGGTGACGTCGTGGTAGCGGAAGCCGGAGACATTGCCGTCGATCGAATTGGCCGTGTACACGTAACGTCCGGTGCGATCCGCGGCCACGCCGAGCGGATGGTCGCCGGCAGGCACGCCCGGCCCGACCGCCGCCACGCTGCCGTCGATGTTGATCCGGTAGGCGGTCAGCCGGCTCGCGTCCCCGCCGCCGGAACTCGCGAACAGGAACCGGCCCGTCGGATCGACGGCCAGTCCCTGCGCCGGCGGGCCGAAGCCGGCGCCGATCCTGGCCAGCGATCCGTTGGCGGCGTTGATCGCGAACGCCTGGTTGGAGGCTCCTCCGGCATACAGGTAGCGGCCGCGGGGATCGATGGCAAGCTCGCCCGGAAGACCTTCGACGACGTACGGCGAGCCGACGATCGTCGCGAGCGCGCCGGTATCGCGACTGATCGCAAAACCCGCGAGGCTGCCGTTCTGTGCGCTGTTGGCCGCGTAGACGAAGCGACCGGAGGGATCGACGACGACCGAGCGCGTGCCGGCGCCCGCGGCGTACGGCGATCCCGGCGTCGGCGTCAGCGCGCCGGTGGTGGCGTCGACCTCGAAGCCGGACACGTTGCCGGTGTCGAAGTTGGCGGCGTAGACGAAGCGGCCCGCGGGATCGATCGCGACCGCGCGCGTTCCCAGCCCGGCGCGAAACGGCGTGCCGGGAATCGGCTTCAGCGTGCGCGCCACCGGATCGAACACGAACGCGCAGACGTTGCCCAGGCCGCCCGCGTCTGTCGCCATGTAGATGAACCGGCCGCTCGGATGGATCGTTCCCGACCTGGCCGCCGGACAGCCGTCGGGCAGCGCGCCGGGCACGGGGACGAGCGCGCCGCCGGCGCCGGGCGAGAGCGGCACGATCTCGTCGACGATGGTGCCGATGCTCCCGCTGCCGTTGGCAAGCCGCAGCAGGACGTCGACGATCGTCGACTTCATTTCCAGCCTGGCGTCGGAGCCCGTCTGCGCCGCGGCGGGCAGCGGCGCGAGCGTGCAGAGGGCGAGGAGGGCGGCGGCGCCGTGGTTTCGCATTCGCATCGTCTTCACCTTGCGGTCAATCGTCGGATTCCCGCGAGCGGCCGGAGTGGCGGATCACCCATTCTATCCATGGCCGCTCGAAATAGCCTTTGCCGCGCGCCGCGAACGCCGGCGTGAAGACGTAGGCGGCGCTCCACGTGCGCATCGCGAAGTAGGCGGCGCCGACCCACGCCAGGTCGCTCCACGGTCGGTCGATGCGAGACACGCCGTCCGGCCCGCGCGTGGAGACGAGCAGCGCCAGCGCGACCGCGCAGCCCAGCAATCCCGCAAACACGGTCAGCAGGAGCGCGCTGACGGCATCGCGGGCAACCGCGTCGATGCGCGCGCGCGCGAGCGCCGGCTGCGGCCCGGCCACCGCGATGATCGTCAGCTGCATGACCAGCGCCCAGCCGAGAATCGGTCCCATCTGCGCGTCGAACGCGAGCTGCGAGAATCCGGAAATGGCCGCGATGATCGCCACCGCGACGACATAGACGACCACGCGACGCCACGTCGGCCCTTCGACGTAGCTGACGCCGGCAAACACCGCGCCCAGGATGCACAGCGGTATCTGCGCGATGAACAGCGTGGCCAGCGCCTCCGAGAACGCGTCGTCGAACGCGCCGGGTGCGAGCGCGAATTGCGCATACTCGTACGCGGCAAACGCCGGCAACGCGGCGTTGGCGACCAGCGCGAACCATGTCGCGGGCGAGCCCACGCGCCCCGCTAACGGCGCTGGGCGTTCCCCGCCGTGCCGTTCCCGCTACCGGCGAGTCCCGCGAGCGGAGCGACGAACGCCGACGCGGCGGTGGACATGGCGCAGCGGCGACGCTGCATGAACATCCTTCCGGAACGGACGCCGGTCGGCGCCGATCCGAGCTTGGGACGCAAGAGTCGTGCCTTTCATTCGGTCAACGGGTGAAACAGCGTCACCTCGGCCGGTCCGTCGGTCAGCCCCGCGTCCTCGCGGCGCTTGCGGAAGTCCGCGAGATGGGGCGCCCTGCGATGGAATTCGAACGCGGCGTCGTCGACGTACGTTTCGTAGAACAGGAAAAGCTCGGGATCGTCGTGCGCGCGGTGCACGCGGTAGGCGAGGCAGCCGGGCTCCGCCTCGCGCACGACCGCGCATTGCTCGGTCAGCAGCGCCGCGAGGGCGTCGCCCTTGCCTTTCGCCGCGCGGATCTTCGCGACCACCGTCAGCACGTCTGCCATCGCATCCTCGAGTTCGCTGTGGAATTGCGCAATGCGATTCTACTTGCCGCAGCTCATGCCCGCGGCCGCGTCCTTCAGGGGCAGCGTGACGGCGAAGTCGAGGTTCCACGACGTCTTGCCGCGGCTGCCGACGATTTTCCCCGACAGCGGCGCCCCGGGCCGGAACTCGCCGGTCATGCGCTCGACCTTGAAGTCGCCGGGCGATTCGAAGACCCTCTGCAAGCCGGCCATCGCGGACTTCGCGTGATTGGAATTGAAGTCGATCGCCTTCACGCCCGGACAAAACATGACCTGCACCATCGTGCGCGGCTTGCCGCCCCTGTTGCCGTCGGCATACGACGACGTCTGGAAGCTCTCGCGCTCCTGCGGCGTGATCGGTTCCTCGTTGAACCAGATCGCGACGCTGCGCTGGTCGCCCATGAACGAAACCGCGCAATGCGCGGCGGTGAACTTCTCGCCTTCCATCTGGCCGGAGGCCAGGCACCGGTCCGGGGCCGGCGCCGCGACGCTCGTCGGCATCGGTTGGCCCACCACCCACGCATTGGCCGCGGCGAGGGCCTGCTGCGCCTGCGCGGCCGACAGCCTGGCCGCGAGCGCGTCCCGTTGCTTCACGAACTCCGGGTTCCCGCCGCGCGCGGCGATCGCGTAGTTGGCGTACGCGACCGCCGGATCCTTCGCCACGCCCTCGCCGTATTCGTAGGCGAGGCCCAGCTTGAACTGGGCGGCGGCAAAACCCTGCGCGGCGGACTTGCGGAACCACGCGATCGCCTGCGCGTTGTCCACGCGCACGCCGGCGCCTTTGGCGTACAGCAGCCCCAGGTTGTACTGCGCGGTGGGATTCCCCTGGTCGGCCGCCTTGCGGAACCACGCCAACGCCTGCGCGTCGTCCTTCGGCACGCCGTCGCCGGACGCGTAGAGGGCGCCCAGCTCCTGCTGGGCCGCGGCATGGCCCTGCGCGGCCGCCTTGCGATACCACGCGATCCCTTGCGCCTTGTCGGCCGGAAAGCCCGCTCCGAACTCGTACATGCGACCGATGCGGTACTGGGCTTCGGCGTCGCCTCGCTCGGCGAGCGGGCGCAGTTCCTTCGCCGCGGCGGCATAGTCGCCGCGGGCGAGCGCGGCCAAGCCGTCGTCGAGCCCGGCCAGGGCCGGGCCGCAGCACAGCATCGCGGCGAAGCCGGCGATGCACGCACCGGTGCGGATCGAAACGGTCATCGCGGCCTCCTTCGCTCGTCTGGTACTCTGCGTGATTATGAACGACGAAAAGATCCAGGTACGCGTCACCGCCACCGGCCAGACGCTCGACGTCGTGGTCTTCAACAAGCGGCTGGACGTGATCACCGTCGTGATCGGCGAGGGCGTCCACAACGTCCGCGTGGACCTGACGCTGACGCCCAACAAGACGGCCTACGCGGGCAAGGCGCTGGGACGCGAGATCGTCTACGAGCGCAGCCGCGAGGACGTGAAGGCGGACCTGGCGCGCGCCGCGGGGTTTCGCGACTTCAAGCGCTAGCGCGTCGCGGCGTCCTTGGCCCGCCGGCCTTCCGCGCGCTCGACGATCCAGCTCGCCGGGATCGAGATGTAGTTGGGCGGCGGGATCGTCGTCAGCTCGCGCAGCAGCCGGATGCGCGTCTCGAAGCCCGGATCGCGCGGCCAGGGCTCCTCGACCGGCTGCGTCACCCACGCCTCGAGGAACCGGCGCGCCGCCTTGGAATTCTCGTCGACGAACGCCTCGCGCGCCGCGCGCAGGAACATGTAGCCCGCCTTGGATTTGCCGTCGATCTTGTCCTTGGCCAGCTGCTCGAGGATCGCCGTGCGCGTCGGCTCGTCGAACGCGCGCATCTGCGCGGCGACCGTATCGGCGAGCGCGTTCAACGCGGCGTCGGCATCGGCCGGTGGCGGACTCGGCAGCCTGAACGCGATCCTGCCGACCGTTTCGGCGTACGACCCGCCGCCGACGTGCCAGACGATGCGTTCGCCCTGCGCGAGGGCCGCATCTTCGGGCGCGGTCGCCGCCATGCGGTCCAGCGCGTCGATCGTGCCCAGCATGTCGGCAATCACGTCGCCGAAGCCTTCGTTCATCCCGCGCACCCAGCGCGGAAACGACTCGCCCCACCACGGCAGCGCCGCCAGCGGCACGATCACCAGCAGGGCGACCACGAGCCGCGACTGGCCCACCGCGATGATCCGCATGCCGAACGTCCACATCGCGGCCCCGATCAGGAACCCGATCGCCGCCGTGAACCAGCCGGGCGTCCGGCGCTCCATGTCGTTGACGTAGCCGACCGGCCACGTCGCGCCCGGATGCGCGGGATCGATCGCGATGGGGAACCCGGGCGCGGTCCGGCTCCAGCTTACGACCGCGTCGTCATCGGGGCGCTCATAGGCGGCGCGCAGGCCTGTGAGGTCGGTCCCGGCGGCCAGGTTCCGCATCGCCTCCGGCGAAACGCGGATTTCCGGAACGATGAAGCCTCGCTCGTCGCGACCCCACCCGAACGGGACGCCCGGCGACACCTCCGCCAGGTCGTGCAGCGTGTAGTGGTCGTAGAAGGGAAGGCGGGTGCCGCAGAAGGCGCGTCGCGCCGGACCGGTCCACTCGGTCTGGTACTCGACGACCACGCAGGGCGATGCCTTGGCGAACGGCCGCCAGTTCGTGTGCGTGCCCCTCCGCGCGGGATCGAAGTCGACGGCGAGCCAGCTTTCGACGATGCGCGCGTCCGTCCTTTGCGTGAGCGTGGCGAACTGCCGCGCCTCGAGGTACTTGTACGGCCCCGCGTGCCAGGCGACCGAGAGCGCGACGCCTGCGATGCCGACGATCATCGCGCCGTAGAACGCGCTCAGGCGGCCGACGACGGCGCCGGCGATCCACGGGAACAGGCGTTCGGTGAGCTTCATTTGCTACGCTCGCTCCATGGCGCTCAAGTCCACGATCTTCAAGGCCGACGTTGCCGTCGCCGACATCGACCGCGGATACTACCGCGACCACGTGCTGCGCATCGCGCGCCATCCGTCCGAAACCGACGAACGCATGATGGTGCGGCTGCTCGCGTTCGCGCTGCACGCGGACGACGCGCTGGAGTTCGGGCGCGGCATCAGCACCGAGGACGAGCCCGACCTGTGGCGGCGCGACCTGACGGGTGCCATCGAGCAGTGGATCGAGGTCGGCCTGCCCGACGAGCGCGAGATCCGCAAGGCCTGCGGCCGCGCGAACGAGGTCCGCGTGCTCGCTTACGGCGGTCGCTCGGTCGAGCTGTGGTGGGAAGGCGTGCGCGAGAAGCTCGCGCGCCTGGACCGGCTGGCCGTGAGCGAAGTGCCGGTCGAAGCGAGCCGGGCGCTGGCGGGACTCGCGGGCCGGACCATGCGGCTGCAGGTCACGATCCAGGAGGGGCACGTGTTCGTCGCCGACGGCGCAGTCTCGGTGCCGGTGGAGCTGCGGGTGCTGAAATCGCCCGCCTGATCAGGCCGGCACGCGCGAGTGCGCGAGGGCGGGCGTCCCGGTGTCCATCGCGGGATCCATGCCGGACTTGATGAGCGCCAGCGCGGTTGCCGGGTCATCGGCCGTGCGGAACAGCGCCAGGTCCCGGCGATCGATCATGCCGTGGCGTACGAGCGCCTCGAAGTCGATCACCTCGTTCCAGAACGCCGACCCGTACAGCACGATCGGAATGCGCCGTGCGATCTTCTCGGTCTGCATCAGGGTCAGCAATTCGGTGAGCTCGTCCAGCGTGCCGAATCCGCCGGGAAACACGACGAGTGCGCGGGCGAGGTGCGCGAACCAGAGCTTGCGCATGAAGAAGTAGTGGAACTCGAACGCCAGCCCCGGCGAAACATAGGGATTGGGCCGTTGCTCGTGGGGCAGCCCGATGTTGAGTCCGATGGACTTGCCTCCCGCCTCGGCGGCGCCGCGGTTGGCGGCTTCCATGATGCCGCCGCCTCCTCCCGTGCACACGACGCAGTGGCAGATTTCCGACGAGAGCTCCTTCGACCACAGCGTGACGAGGCGTGCCAGTTCACGCGCACCGTCGTAGTACTGGCCGAGCGGCCCGTCCGGGCGCAGGCGCGCCGATCCGAAGAACACGACGGTGCCGCAGATGCGCTCGTTCTGGAACGCGTGCAGCGGCTGCAGGTATTCGGCCAGGATCCGCAACGGCCGCGCGTCGTCACTGTCGACGAAGGTCTCGTCCTTGTACGCGAGTGTGGGGTTCACGTGTTTCCTCGGGTGGCGGCAAAGTCGATGAAGCCGCGCTCGACGTCGGTGCGGATCAGTTGCACGGTGACGCGGTCGCCGACGTCGAGGCCCTGAAAGCCCTTGACGACGCGCCCCTCCGTCGTCGGCCCCGAGATGCGGACCCACGTTCCCGTGTCCGACGCGCCGGTGACGATGCCCTTGAACGTCGTGCCGATGCGCGAGGACAGCAGCAGCGCCGCCGCGGACTTGGCGACCTGCCGTTCCACCTTGGCCGCATCGTGCTGCTGCTCGGTGCAATGCGCGGCCAGCGTGGCGAGTTCCGCGTTGCCGTAGGGCGAGCGGCGTCCGTCGAGCGCCGCCTTCACGATGCGCTGCGTGACGAGATCGGGGAACCGGCGATTCGGCGCGGTCGAATGCGTGTAGTCGTTCACCGCCAGTGCAAAGTGCCCCGGCGCGGGCGCGCCCGGGACGCGCAGCGCGTACTCGCCGTTTCCCAGGAGCTTCACGATCGCCAGCGACAGGTCGCCGAAGCGATCGGGATCGGCCAGGCGCCGCTTGTGCAGGAACGCGTCGAGCGCGACGGCATCGGGCAATGCCGGCAGCTTCTCGCCGTCGCGCGCGGCCAGCGCCACGATGCGATCCCACCGCTTCGGCGTGCGCAGCACGCGGCGCAGCGACGGCATCGCCTTGGCCTCCAGGAACCGGGCGACGACGCCGTTGGCGGCCACCATGAAGTCCTCGATCAATTCCTTCGCCCGGTTCGACTCGTCGGGCGCCAGGTCGGCCAGCGTATCGTCGGAGAAGATCGCGCGCGTTTCGAGCGTGTCGAGTTGCAGCGCGCCGCGTGCCGCGCGCATGCGTTTCAGGACCTGCGCAACGCGGCTTTGCCGGCGAAGCTGCTCGTCCAGTCCCGGCACTGCAGCCAACGCGGCGGGCGCGGCAGCGGTGCCTTCGAGCCAGGCCGCGAGGCCGTTGTAGGCCAGCTTGGCGTGGTTGCGGACCCGCGCGCGGTAGATGGCGGAGGACGCGACCGACCCGTCGGCCGCGACGGTCATTTCGACGACGACCGCAAGGCGATCCTCGTCCGGATTGAGCGACGTCAGGTTCGTCGAGAGCTTCTCGGGCAGCATCGGGAAGATCTCGGCCGCCGTGTAAACGGACGTCGTGTTGACCGCCGCGTGGCTGTCGATGTTCGAGCCCTTCTTCACCAGCGCGTCGACGTCGGCGATGGCGACGAGGATCGTTTCCGCATCGCCCGGCGCGCCACTGGCGACCGAGAGCTGGTCGAGGTCGCGCGAATCGTCGTTGTCGACCGACGCCCAGGGGAGGCTGCGCAGGTCGCGAACGGCGGTGTCGGTGGCGACGGCCGCCTGCGTCAGCGCTTCGGCCTCGGCCAGGACGGCCGGCGAGAATTCGGGGAGGAAGCCGCGATCGCGCATTGCGGCGCGCGCGACCTGCCGGAGCACGGAATTGCCGCGGGAACGGACGGAAGTCATGGAAGGAGGGGTTTCGGGGCCAGGCGGCCATTGTAGGGTCAAGCCGGCCGGGATCCCGCTTCGTCACCCCCACCCTCACTTCGTCGGAGGGGGCCTCGACAACGGGCGGCGGGCCGATATGCTGCCGCCATGGGATCCGGATTCTTCTTCTACGTGCGCGTCGTCTTCGCGTGGGTGCTGCTGCTGTTCTTTACGCTGGCAGTCTGGTCGAGCTTCACGCCCCGCGGGCGCGGCGGCCTGTTCCTGGCCTGGCTGGTCCTGATGATCTTCGTCGTCACGTCGGCGGTGGTGCACGTCCGCCGGGTCCGCTTCGTCACCGGCAGCGCCAACGCCGGCACGCTCGCCAACCGGCAGCGCCGGCAGATCGAGGTTCCGCTGGAGGCGGAGCGCGCGTTCGCCATCGTCGACGCGACGATCCGCGAGCTGCCCAACGTCGAGCAGGTGCAGAGCGCGCGGGACCGCCTACAGATCCATGCGAAAGTCCCGCGCGTCTACCCGTACGGCACGTCGGCGCCGCTGCTGCAGCGGATGCTCGGTTGGTTCGGCACGACGCATAACAGGATCTACGCGATCATCACGCCGCGCGGCGACACCGGCACCGTGAACCTCCTGTGCGAGCCCGAGAGCGGCGCCTGGCTCGACTGGTTCACCGTGGACAACGGCACCAACCTTGAGAATGCGGAAGCCATCAGCCGCGCGATCTCGCGCCGCATCTCCGACGTGCGCAGCGACGAGCAGGCGACGACCAAGCAGACGGAGACCGAGAAGGAGCTGGCGATCGCGAAGCTCTCGCTGCTGCACGCGCAGGTCGAGCCGCACTTCCTGTACAACACGCTCGGCAGCGCCAAGTACCTGGTGCGCAGCGACCCGGCGCGGGCCGAGCAGATCATCGACAACCTGATCCTGTATTTGCGCCATTCGCTGCCGCGGGTGGAGAATTCGCTGTCCACGCTGGGCGACGAAGTCGAGCGTGTGCGCGCGTACCTCGACATCATGCAGATCCGGATGGGGGCGCGCCTCAATACTTCGTTCAACGTGCCCGATGCGCTCATGTCCGTGCCGTTCCCCACGATGATGCTGCAGACGCTGGTCGAGAACTCGATCAAGCACGGGCTCGAGCCCAAGTCGGGCGGCGGCACGATCTGGGTGATGGCCGTGGACAAGGCGGGCCGCGTCGCGGTCACCGTCGCCGACGACGGCATCGGCCTCGGGACCGAGACCACGGGCAGCGGCATCGGCCTGCGCAACGTGCGCGAGCGGCTGCATCTTGCCTACGGCGCCGACGCCACGTTCGACCTCGCCGCCAACTTCCCGGCGGGCGTGGCGGCGACGATCACCATTCCGGCGGCGGGCCCGCGCGAGGCGCGCGATGGCTGATCCGGTCACCTGCGTCGTCGCCGAGGACGAGCAGCTCTTCCGCGACGCGCTGCTCGCGCTGTTGCGGCAGGAGTGGCCGGCGCTGCAGGTCGTGGCCGCGTGCGAGGACGGCGGCGCGGCGCTGGAAGCCATCGGCGAGCACAAGCCGGATGTGGCGTTCCTCGACATCCGCATGCCCGGCCTCACCGGGCTCGAGGTGGCGTCCGCCGCCGCGGAGGCGAGTCCCGCCACGCAGGTCGTGTTCGTCACCGCCTACGACCAGTACGCGATCCAGGCGTTCGAGCGCGGCGCCGTCGACTACCTGCTGAAGCCCATCGCGCGCGAGCGGCTGGTCAGCACGATCGGGCGGCTGCAGCAGCGCGTGGGGCAGCCGGGCGCGCACGGTGCGACGCTTGCGGCGCTGATCAAGGAGCTCGGCGCGGCGCTGCCCGCGGCCAAGCCCGCCGAGGCGCCGCTCGTGTGGCTCACCGCAAGCTCCGGCAAGGATACGCGGCTCATCCTGGTCGACGACGTCGCCTATTTCCGTTCCGACCACAAGTACACGACGGTGATGACGGCGCAGGGCGAGTCGCTGCTGCGCACGCCGCTGCACGAGCTGCTCGCGAAGCTCGACCCGACGCACTTCAAGCAGATCCACCGCTCGACGATCGTCAACCTGAGGATGGTGGCCGCGGTCACGCGCGACGAGAACGGGCGCGGCACGATGCGCCTTAAGAACCGCCCGGAGACGCTGCAGGTCAGCCTCACGTTCATGCCGCTGTTCAAGAACATGTGACGGCGCTGCGTCGCCGTCGGTTATATTCGCTGGATGCGCCAGCCCCACCAGGACGAACTCCTCGACCACCACCTTCGAACCTACCTCGGCAACATTGAACCGGCCGCAATGGCCGAGTTGCGCGCGTGCCTCGCGTGGATGGACGTGCCGGGCGGGCAGACGCTGATGTCGCAGGGCGAGGACGGCGACGCGATGTACCTCGTCCTGAGCGGCCGGCTGCGCGCGTACGTGAACGACGAGAACGGCACGCCGCGCGCCGTGCGCGAGATGGGCCGCGGGCAGATCGTCGGCGAGATGAGCGTCATCACCGGCGAGCCGCGCCTCGCGACCGTGGTGACGGTTCGCGACTCCGTGCTCGTGCGCCTGGCCAAGGCCGATTTCAACCGGCTGCTCGCGACGAGCCCGCGGCTGTCGGTGGTGCTGACGCGCCAGATCATCGAGCACCTGCAGTCCCGCGAGGACCTGTTTCGCGCCGCGCGACCCGTCACGATCGGCCTGGTGCCGATTTCAGCCGGCGTGCAGCCGGGGCCGTTCGCGCAAAGGCTCGCCGCGCAACTCTCGCAGTACGGCCGCGTCCGCGTCCTCGATGCGGCGGCCATCGACGAGGACCTCGCAAGGATCGAGTCGGCGAACGAGTTCGTCCTGCTGGTCGGCGACGACACGCCGACGCCGTGGACCCGGCGCTGCTGCCGGGGCGCCGACGAGATCCTGCTGCTGGCCGACGCCACGCAGCCGCCGGCGCTGCATCCGACCGAGTCCGAATACCTGATGGCGCGCACCGGCCGCGCCGAGGCCGCGGAAATCTTGGTGTTGCTGCATCCTTCGCAGACGAGGTGTCCGCAGGGAACGCGGGCGTGGCTCGCACGACGCGAGCTCGCGGGCCATCTGCACGTTCGCCCGGACGTCGTTGCCGACATGGCGCGGTTGGCGCGCATCGAGAGCCACACGGCCGTCGGCCTGGTGTTCGCCGGCGGCGGCGCGCGCGGCCTTGCCCATCTCGGCGTCTACCGCGCGCTGCAGGAACGCGGCATCGAAGTCGACTACGTCGGCGGCACCAGCATCGGTGCGATCATGGCCGCGCTCGTGGCGTCGAACGTACCGGTTGCAGACGCCACGCGGATCGCCCGCAAGTCGTTCTCCACCAATCCCACCGGCGACTTCAACATCCTGCCGCTGCTGTCGCTGATCAAGGGACGGCGGCTGCGCCGCGTCATCGACCGCGCGCTCAAGGAGCTGGTGGGCTTCGACGCCGACATCGAGGACCTCTGGAAGAACTACTACTGCGTGGCCAGCAATTATTCGCAGGCGCGGGAAACGCTGATCCGCCACGGCAACCTGGGCAAGGCGATGCGCGCGAGCATCGCCATCCCGGGCGCGCTGCCGCCCGTCGTGCACGAGGGCGACCTGCTGTGCGACGGCGGCACGTTCAACAATTTCCCGGTCGACGTGATGCTTCACATGCGGGGCGTCGGGACCGTCATCGGCGTCGACCTCAACCTGCAGAAGACGCGCCGCTACGAATCCGACGAAGTCCCCGGGACGTGGGCGTTGCTGCGCGACC
This sequence comes from Burkholderiales bacterium, assembly GCA_046347755.1. GTDB lineage: Bacteria > Pseudomonadota > Gammaproteobacteria > Burkholderiales > Casimicrobiaceae > VBCG01. The sequence goes on from JAXMFM010000003.1 coordinate 1,802,813, forward strand.
GGCTGCGCCCGTACCTCAAGCGCCGCTACCGGTTCCCGTCGCTCGTGTCCTACCTGATGAACGTGCAGATCCTCTACAGCACGTCGCGCCAGGCGGGGAAGCGCAAGATCACCGACCTCTACTTCAACCCGCCGCTCGAGCGCGTCGGCATGCTGCAGTGGGACCGGTTCGACGAGATCGTCCAGCAGGGGCACGCGCACGGCGTCGAGGTGCTAGACGCACTGGCGCCGCACGACCTGGCACGCGTGCAGGCACGACGCTCCTGACGCGGTCGGCCCTTCCGGTCATCTGCCGCCAGCCGTGAGTTTCTCGAAGTCGCTGTCCAGCCGGGCCAGCGACGAGGCGATCCTGGCGCGCTTGTCCTTGATCCAGTCGCCTTGCTGGGCCAGTTTCACTTTCGATGCCTTCAGCATGCGCTCCATCTCGGAGGGCTGCGGGCCGCCCGCCGAAGCGCGGTTCCTGATGATGGCGATCGGGTCGAGCGTCGATCGAAATTCCGCCTCGCTCATCGGCAGGTCGGCCGGGTAGTTCGTGCCCTTGACCGCGTCCGCATAGATTCGCTTCGCTTCGGCGTACGGAAAGTCCAGGGGCTTGATGTCCTTCGCCTTCGCGAAGTCCACGACTTCGGATGCAAAGTGATGGCCCACGCGGAAGGGCAGCTTGTACTTGCGCATCAGGACATCGGCAAGCTCCTGCGAGGCGGTCCAGTCGGCATTGAGTTCTTCCAGCGCTCGCTCGGGGCTGATCACCAGCGAATTCAGTATCCTGTCCCAGCTCTTCAGCAACTCGACGGCACTGTTGACCATCGCGCTATTGGCCTTGACCTCTTTCGGGTCGCCCATGCCGGGCGTGATGTTGTGGGCCTGGATCACGACGCCGATCGCCAGCGAGATGGCCGTGGACGCATCGCGCCGCGTCGTGTTGAGAAGGCCCGGGTTGCGCTTCTGCGGCATGGCGCTCGAGACGTAGGTGTTGGAGCCCCCCTCCTCAAGCAGGATCCACGGCCGCGCCTGCGCATACTGCGTCATCACGTCTTCGACGAAGTTGCCGGCCTGCAGCGCGATGCTGATGACGATGGCGCCGGCTTCGACCGGCTGGTCCATGGACGAGATCTGGGCCGCGTCGTAGGCGTTGTCGACGATCGCGGCAAAGCCCAGGTAGTCGGCCATGCGGGTTCGATTCAGTGGCCAGCTGGTGCCGTTCAGCACGGTGGTTCCCATCGGCGACCGGTCGATCCGCGCATAGGCCTCACGAATGCGCTGCGCATCGCGCTCGAGGCCTGCCGCATGTCCCAGCAGGTAGTGGCCGAAGCTGTTCGGTTGAGCGGCGACGCCGTTCGTATAGTTCGGAACGATGGTGTTGCTGTGCCTTTCGGCCAGCTTGACCAGGGAAACGGACGTCCGGTTCAGCTGGTCGGCAAGCGTCAGCATGTCGTCGCGCAGGATGGCGGCGCGGTAGGTGGCGTGCATGTCCTGGCTGGAACGGCCCGCGTGGAGCAACGTCACTTCCGGACCCGCCGCCTCGATCAGCAGCGGTTCGAACGTGATGACGGTAGTCGGACGCCTCGCACCCGGCTGGCCGCCGGCCTTGATGACCTTGGCTATGCCGGCTGCGATGCGGGGGGTCAACGATCTGTCCAGCAGGCCTTCATCCGTGTTGATGACGGCCGTGGCCTTGTTGATTTCGCCGAGCCAGAAGAATTCGTCGCGCACGGTCGTCTGTTGCGCGATGCCGTGATTCGCGCAAACGGCAATGGCGAGCGTGACGGTGACGAGGCGTAGTTTCATGGCGTGGTCCTTTGGGAGCCGGAGTTCCGCGCGATCGCCGGGAAGCGGCGTAAGCCTTGGGCCGGGTGCCTACATCGGGCCCAGCAGGTAGGCGCGACTGTCGGCGAAGAAGTCGGGATCGGCGTCCGACCGCACGGCGGTGCCCACGCCCTCCGCGGTGAGCACCTCGAGCAGAAGCGCGCTCGGCACGCTGCCGTCGATGATGTGCACGGACCGCACGCCTTCGCGCACGGCGCGCAGCGCCGCGGTCAGGCGCGGCTCCATGCCGCCGTGGACGACGCCGTCGCGCAGCAGCGCGTCGGCCGCGGACGCGGTCAGGATGTGCGCGAGCTTCCCGTCGCGACCGAGCACGCCGGCGATGTTGGTCATCAGCACCAGCTTCTCCGCCTCGAGCGCCCGCGCGAGCTGGCCGGCCAGCAGGTCGGAATTGATGTGGTAGCTCGCGCTGTCGGCCGCCACGCCGATCGGCATCACCACCGGCACGAAGTTGCGCGACAGCAGAAGCTCGATGAGCGTGGTGTCGATGCTCTCGACGTCGCCGAGGAAGCCCAGGTCCGGCGCGTCGGGATCGTCGGCGGGACGGGCCATCGGACGCGCGTGGATGAACCTGCCGTCCTGCCCGTCGAGCCCGACCGCGCGGCCGCCTTCCCGGTTGATGAGCGATGTCAACTCCTGGTTGAGCTCGCTCAGCGCCATCTCGACCACCGTCAGCGTGCGCTCGTCCGTGATGCGGTGCCCGCGGTAGCGCTTCGCCTCCAGCCCCATCTGCCGCATCAGCGCGTCGATGCCCCATCCGCCGCCGTGCACGACGACGATCTTCATGCCGACCAGGCGAAGCAGCGCGACGTCGCGCGCGAAGCCGGCCTTCAGCGCCGGATTCGCCATCGCCTCCCCGCCGAAGCGCACGACCAGCGTCTTGCCCTGGAACGCGCGCAGGTAGGGGAGGGCTTCGGCAAGCGTGTTCGCCTTCTGGGAAGGGGTCACGACGCGAGGTTGGCCTTGAAGAACGCCACCGTTCGCGACCACGCGAGCTTGGCGGCGGCTTCGTCGTAGCGGGGCGTGGTGTCGTTGTGGAAGCCGTGATTGGTGCCTGCGTACGTGAACACCTCGTACTTCACGCCCGCCGACTTCAGCGCCGCCTCGTAGGCGGGCCAGCCGGCGTTGACGCGCTCGTCGTTGCCGGCGTAGTGGATGAGCAGCGGCGCCTTGATCTTCGCCGCGTCCGCGGCGCTGGGCTGGCCGCCATAAAACGGCACCGCCGCCCCCAAGTCGGGCATGCGCACGGCGAACACGTTGGCGATGGTGCCGCCGAAGCAGAAGCCCACGACGCCGATCTTCCCCGTGCTGTCCGGCCGCGACTTGAGATAGGTCCCGGCGGCGACCAGGTCTTCGGCGACCTTGGCGCGATCGAGCTGCGAGAACATCTGGGCGGCCTTCTCTTCGTCGCCCTGATAGCCGCCCAGCGGCGTCAGCGCATCGGGCGCGAAGGCAATGAAGCCCTCGGTCGCCAGCCGCCGGGCGACGTCCTCGATGTACGGGTTGAGCCCGCGGTTCTCGTGGATGACCACGACGCCCGGCAGCATGCCGGTGGCGTTCGCCGGCTTCGCGAGGTAGCCCTTCATCGTGCCGGAGCCCTGCGGCGACGGATAGCTCACGTACTCGGTCTTGATCCGGCTGTCGTTCTTGGCGACCTGCTGCGCGAACGCATAGTTGGGCCGCAGGCTTTCGAGCATCGCCGCCGCCGTGAAGCCGCCGACCGCGTACTTGCCGGCGTCGTCGAGAAACTGCCGGCGCGAAATCCGGCCGTGCACGTAGCCGTCGAAGATCTTGAGCACTTCAGGCGGAAAGTCGCTCGCTTTCATGCGTTGCATGGTGTCCGTCCTCTTGCGTACGTTGGTGTCAAAGGGTCTTCAGGTATTCGAGCAGGTCGAGTCGCTGGGTCGCGGTGAGCACGTCGGTGCCGTAGGCGTGCCCGGCGTTCGAATTGCCCGCGACGGTCGTGTCGAACAGGTAGGCGCCGGTTGTCTGCGTTGTGACGAAGCCGACGTTGACGGGATCGTATTCACGCGAGCCCAGGTAGAACGTCTTCACGCGCTGCGCCGGCGGCAACAGCAACTGCGCAAGGCTGGGCACCGACCCGTTGTGCAGGAAAGGCGCCGTGGCCCAGATTCCGTTCAATGGCCGGGCCTTGTACGACTCGGGATTGAATGTCTTGGCATTCTGGATGGACATGTATTCGGCAATGGCCGCCTCGATTCCCTGAAACGGATTGTTGATCAGGACGCCGATCACGCTGTTGGTCAGGATGGCCGCAGCGGAGGCTACCGGACCGAAAACGTCGCCCAGGTAGATAAACTCCTTATAGCCCTGGAGTATTCCCGTCTGTCCGGTCCGCGTGGCCGAATTGACCGCCATCGTGGGATCGGTCTGCACCTCGGTGACAGGCGTCATCGTCACGGCGATGCTCTGCTGGGTGTTCGTACGGTCTATCACCGTGTGGCAGCTCGCGCAGTACTGGTTGTACAGCGGCTGGCCGTTGGCGGCCTTCACCACGTCGATCGGCGGCAGGTACGTACCGGGCCACTGCGGGGACAGCAGCGTGTTGACCCACGCCTCGAGGTCGCCCAGGTTGGCCACCGCGATCGTGGACGGGTAACCGGTGAAGGCCGCCGGCGTGATGTCCACGTGACCGAACACGCCGATGACCTCGCCGATGTTGCGCGTCAGCGGACCGACGACACCTGCATTGATGCCGAATCCGTTCCATTGCACCAGGTCGAGCTGCCCCGTCGTCCACAGGAACGGATAGGACACCGGCGCGTTGGGGGGTCGGATGTTGGCGGGAACGCCGAGCGCGTTTCCCGCCACCTCGTTGAAGATGACGCCGAACGCGTCGAGCCGGCCGAACCCCGCCGGCGTGGGCGGCGTATTGCGCACGACACGCTCGGCGATGGCGAGCGACTTGGTGACGAGGTCGGTTTGCAACGTCTGCGCCTGCGCCGGGGTATAGCCGGGTCCCAGGATCGTGGTGGCAAAGCGGCCAAACTTGGCGCTGTCCTGCAGTGTCGCATTGAGGGCGCTGGCCAGGTCGCTGAACCAGGTGTTGAAGTCGGCGAGCGTACCGGCCCCATCGATGAGGAACCCGGTGTTCTGATAGTTGATCTGCGACGTGTGACAGGCCGCGCAACCGATGCCGAACCACGCCGCGCCGGTGTTGGCATCGACGGTTTTCATGAAGCCGATCGGCAGGCCGTCGGGATTGGCCGCGCTCACGGCCGCCGGCAGGTAGCGATAGGCGGCCAGATTGGCGGCGGAGGCGAAACGCTGCGTGCTGGCGGCCGTCTCGAGGGCCAGGAAGTAGTTGTACGGAAGGATCTGCGAACCCTGGGACGTGAACCAGAACGACTGCCGCGTCTGGTCGGTCCATCCCTGGTTGAGACTGATGACGGTGATGGGTGGGGGCGGCGCCGCCGCATCGTCGGCAGCCGGCGGTCCGCCGCCACCGCAAGCGCTCAGCAGCGCGGCAACGGCAAGCATGGCTGCGACACCGGCAAGTCGAATCACTCGCATGGCGACCGTCCTCCTCAAGACAGAAGTCCGACGATACTACAAGGTCATCGGCGGCGGCCGCAACGACGGGTCGGGCGCGAGTTGCGACGTCCGCTGTGCCACTTTGGTGCCATGACGACAGTGCGCCTGCAAGGCCGGCTCGAACATTGACGACAACTGCGCGGGTCAAGTAGATTCGGATCGACCCATCGAAGGAGCACGCATGCACGCCCGCAGGCGATCAGTGCCGAAATTCCGTAGACGCGTACCTGCACCGCTGATGCTGGCGGCCGCCGTGGGCCTCGCAGCATTGCCGGCCGCAGCACAGATCGCGCCAAACCTGACCGCCCTGCGCCCGATCAAGGGCGTTTCCTACCAGCCGTCGCCGTCCGACGATTGCCAGCTGCAAACGCAGTTCAAGGACACGCCGGGGTGCCTCGCGATCAAGAATTTCAACGCGACGTACTTCGACACCGATTTCTACAACACGGATTTCGCGTTGTTGTGGGGGCCAGGCACGCAGGCCACACCGGGTCGCAACGACCTGGCGAACATGAAGGCCCAGGGCATCAACTTCCTGCACGTCTACAACTGGAATGCGCAGCGCGACCACACTTCGTTCCTGGACGCCGTGGTAACCAACGGCATGAAGGTGATGGTCCCGATCAACAACTACACGCAATGCCTGATCGTCGGCGGCTGCCAGACCGTCCCACCCGGGGCGGGGAGCTACCAGAACGCCTACAACAACGTCAAGGCGATCTTCAACCAGGTGTATCTGAACGGCGGCACCACGCCGCATCCCGGCGTCGGCGCCTGGGGCGTGTTCAACGAGTACGACTACAACAACATCGATCCCGTCAACGTCGTGTTCGTGATCCAGGCGATCTTGCAGCTGGAGGCCGCCGCGGGAATCACCGGCGCGAACCAGTTGCCGATCATGGTTCCCGTGTCGAATGCCGTCAACGCGAATTCGCAGTACGCGTGGTACCAGACCGCGCAGGCGATCTACCAGGCCATTCCGAACGCCAATTCGAACATTCCGCCGGGCGTGCTCGCCAACATCGCGCTTTCCATCACGCTGCAGAACGCGCAGGTGAACAACACGACGGTCTACGGCGGTGTGACCGTGGCCAAGGTGCCCGCCAATTTCTGGACCACGCGCTTCATCGCGACGGTGAATCCGTTCACCTCCGGCCCTACGATCAACAACTTCATCACGAACGCGAACCAGTTCCAGTCGGCTTTTCCCGGTGCCACCGTGAGCGTCACCACGCCCGTGGCACAGACGTGGAACGCTGCGTGGAATTCGCTGCCGCCGCTGTTCCTGAGCGAGATGGGCATCAACATCGGCGGCAGCGGCGGCACGCCGCAGGGCCAGGCCGCCTGGGTCTTAAGCCAGCTCCGATGCACTCACCCGTGGGCGATCGACCCCACCAGCACGAAGAACGGCTACTTCATCGGCAGCAACGTCTTCGAATGGGAGTATGAAGGCTCTAACGGGCAGTGGGGGATGTTGACGTTTCCCTCACCGCCGGTGTTCACCACCGGGCAAACGACGACGAACCTGACCTACCGGATCGACACGCTGAACCCCCAGCCGGCCTGGGCCAGCGTGCTGACCGGATTTCAAACGACGACCAAGTCGTGCTCATGAGGACGCGCGCCATGTCTGCCAGTTCAACGTCGCGGGTCGTCATCGTCGTCGTCGCATGCGCCGGCCTGCTCGTCGGCGGTTGCTTCGGTGACGACGTCACGCCACAGAACACCGCTGTCGCCGGCAAGTGGCAGGTCGCCTGCCATCCGGTCAATGAAGACTGCCCGGATTTTGCGATCACCTTCGCGGCCGACGGCGACATCGCCGACTTCGACCTCGACGGCCACAAGGGACCGCAGCGGGGAACCGGCGAGATCGTCGACGCCGTGCTCTACTTCAATGTGGGCGTGGGCAACCTGTATGCGTTCAGCGGCAAGCTCGACGGCGGCGGGCGATCGGCCAGCGGCACGATGACGAACTACGACTACGACGGGAACCAGAAGACGACGCCGGCAGTCGTGTCGCGGACCACCGCCGGCAATTGACGCGCGCCCGGGTGATCGACGCCGCTTTCCCGCAAGGAGAACGCGATGGTCCTGCTCGAGTTTACGATGTCCCCGATGACCAAGGGGGAAAGCGTCAGCGCCTACGTCGCGCGCTCGATCGACATCATCGACCGCAGCGGACTGCCCTATCAGTTGACGGCGATGGGGACGATCCTCGAGGGCGAATGGGCCGACGTGATGGCGGTCGTGACCGCCTGCTTCGAAGCCATGAGCGCGGACTGCGACCGCGTGAGCACCTCGATCAAGATCGACTACCGGAAGGGGCCGGGCGGACGGCTCAAGGCCAAAGTGGAGTCCGTTGAGAAGAAGCTGGGGAGGAAGGTTTCGACCTAATTCCCTACCAGCCCGGGCGCACGCGAATCTCGATTCGCGCGCCGACGGCCAGCGCGTACTTCTCGACCGTATCCAACGTCGGTCGCGCGTAGCGGCCACTCTCCAGGCGCGATACCGCGCTCTTGGTCGTCCACATCCGCGTCGCGACCTCCTGCTGCGTCATGCCCGCGGCGGTTCGAGCGGCTACGAGATCTGTCACCAGGACTCGGAGTACGCGGTCCCTGAGCAGAGCGCGCTGACCTCTACGGTTGTGACGCGCGTACGACAGCATCGCGATCGTGCGGGCCATTGTTGCAGAAGGCTCCGACATGGGGTACCTCCCCACAAGGGTTGTTCACTCAAATGCTAACTGCCACCAGCGATGTCGAATATCGGCCGCATGGATGACCTGGGCCCGTCTTCTGCCACTGGCAAGGGTGAAGTGGCCCGTCGCCCCGGCGCTTTCTGGCGAATCACGTGAATTCATTCCATTGCCTAGACTGCTTGAGCAAATCGCTCGCAGTCGACCCGGGACACACGTTGGCGAGGCCCATCCGCGCCCCGGATTCGCGTTCCGGCGACCGCGGTGACGGAGGAGGGGATCCGAGGTGCCAGTTAGCGTCTTCGCTAACCAACCGCGAACGTGCCAACCTCACCGAGCTTCGGATCCACGACGGAGAACGGCAATCGGCCAAGATCTTCTCCGGAGTGAGGCCGAGATGTCCATAGGTCTGCGGCGCGGCATCCTGATCGCCGCCATTGCGCTGTCGGGTCTCGGCAATGCGGCAGCCGCGCACGATGAACTGTTCGTTGCAAACTGTTGTGGGAGCGGGGGCTCGTTGTACTTGCGCGGACAGCCAATGGAAATGTCGCTCCGCTTCGCGAACTGACGGGAGAGCAAGCGGGATGGCACACTGCGATGGGCGTGGCGTTGGACACGGTTCATGACGAAGCGTTCGTCACCGATTACGTCCCTCTCGGGCTGCAACCTGTGTCCGTGTTCGCACTTGCGGCGGGCGGCGATGTGCCTCCGCTGCGTACGATTGCGGGGCCGGCGACAGGTTTCTTTCGGCCAATGGGCATTGCCGTGGATCCGGTGAACGACGAAATATTCGTCGCGAACTACGGAAACAAGCAGATCTCGGTGTTTGCCAGAGGTGCGAACGGGAACGTGCGTCCGATCAGGACCCTCAACACCGGCCTGTACGGCGCGACGCACATCATCGTCGACCCTGCGAACGACGAATTGATTCTGTTGACACCCTGCGTCGTTCTCGCGTACCCGCGGACGGCTAGCGGTAGCGCGGCGAAGTTGCGGAGCATCGCGGGCGGGCAGTCGGACCCCCAAAGGATGACGTTGGATTTGAAGAACAATGAGGTCATCGTCGCGAATCGCGCAGCAGATTCCATCACTGCCCATTCCCTCACCGGAAACGACTATCCTCCTCCGTTGCGAACGATCTCCGGGAGCGCCACGGGTCTGAACCGTCCGGCCGGAGTGGCGGACGATCCGTTCAACAATGAACTCATCGTGGCGAACAACTTGTTTTCAATCGCGGCTTTCCCGCGCGTCGCCAATGGCAACGTCGCACCGCAGCGGACCATTTCCGGACCGGCAACCGACTCGGTACCGTCATCGATGTAGCGATTGCCAATGACGTTCTAACAACGTCTGTAGTCGAGTACTACAACGCGACGCTCGACCACATTTTAGTCACTTGGATGCCGAGCGAGATCGCGATCCTCGATGCCGGCACGCAGATCCGAGGTTGGAGACGAGCGGGTTACGGGTTTCAGACCTATGCGGCCGCACAGGGCGGTACTTCATGGGTGTGCCGATACTACATTCCGCCTGGCTTCGGCGACTCCCAATTCTTCAGTCGCAATGCGAGTGAATGCAGTGAGACCGGGCAAAGCCATCCGGAATTCACGCTGGAAGATTCGGCTAACATGTAGTTGTTCGTTCCCGCCGCTGGCGTCTGTCCGCCGGGCACACTTCAGGTCTATCGCGTGTTCAGCAATCGTGGAGATGCGAACCACCGGTACATGATCGACAAGACGCTCCGGGACCAGATGGTGGCCACGGGCTGGCTGGCCGAGGGAGACGGACCGGATCTAGCAGTGATGTGCGCGCCGAAGGAGCTCGCCTCGCTGGTCGGTGCACTCCAAGTCTCGGCACGTTGGCCAGGGTCGAAAGCGGCCCCAGGTGGGGCAGATGTCTTGCGCCAAGCAAAAACGCGGATCGCCTCGATCCGCGTCTTCTCATGTCACCCGGCATCGCGACGCGCCGGTCGGCTGCTACGTCAGTCCCAGCTCAATGCGCCACCCGTCTGATACTCGATCACCCGCGTCTCGAAGAAATTCTTTTCCTTCTTGAGGTCGATCATCTCCGCCATCCACGGGAACGGGTTGTCGGCCTTGTCGAACAGCGGGTCCAGTCCGATCTGCTGGCACCGCCGGTTGGCGATGAAGCGCAGGTATTCCTTGAACATCGGCGCGTTGAGTCCCAGCACGCCGCGCGGCATCGTGTCCTCCGCGTACTTGTACTCGAGCTCGACGCCGGTGCGCATCAGCTCGGCGATCTCGGCCTTGAACTCGTTGGTCCACAGGTGCGGGTTCTCGAGCTTGATCGTGTTGATGAGGTCGATGCCAAAGTTGCAGTGCATCGACTCGTCGCGCAGGATGTACTGGTACTGCTCGGACGCGCCGGTCATCTTGTTCTGGCGGCCCATCGCCAGGATCTGCACGAAGCCGACGTAGAAGAACAGGCCTTCCATGATGCAGGCGAAGACGATCAGGCTCTTCAGGAGCTGCTGGTCGGCTTCGGGCGTGCCGGTCTTGAACGTGGGATCGGTCAGCACGTTGATGAACGGGATCAGGAACTCGTCCTTGTCGCGGATCGACTTGATCTCGTGGTACGCGTTGAAGATCTCCCCTTCGTTCAGTCCCAGGCTCTCGGTGATGTACTGGTAGGCGTGCGTGTGGATCGCCTCCTCGAACGCCTGGCGCAGAAGGTACTGGCGGCACTCGGGCGCCGTGATGTGGCGGTAGGTGCCGAGCACGATGTTGTTGGCGGCGAGCGAGTCGGCGGTGACGAAGAAGCCCAGGTTGCGCTTGACGATCAGCCGCTCGTCGTCGGTCAGGCCGTTGGGGTTCTTCCACAGCTCGATGTCGCGCTGCATGTTGATCTCTTGCGGCATCCAGTGGTTGGCGCAGCCGGCAAGGTACTTTTCCCACGCCCAGCGGTACTTGAACGGGACGAGCTGGTTCACGTCAGCCGCGCCGTTGATGACGCGCTTGTCCTCGATGCGCACGCGATGGAAGTTCTCGGGCGCGGCCTCCTTGTCGACGTCGATGTCGTGCACGGGCTCGCGCGAGAGGATCCCGCCCAGCACATGGGCGCGGATGGTCTCGGGCGTGCGCGGCGCGCGGCTCGGCAGGGCGGCGGCGGGGGCTTCGTCGTCGAAACTCAACATGGGTTCGTCTCCTGAAACTCTTCTTATATGGGGGCGGGGCCGTTCTGTTCCATCGTCCGTCGTCCCCTCTCCCCGCAGCGCGGGGAGAGGGGGGATTTCCGCTAGTGCATTTCCTTCAGCTTCTCGTACAGGAACTCGGGCGCGAAGTCGGCGCCGTCGTGCCAGGCGATCGATGCCAATCCGTAGTCGAGATAGAACGTGGAGAAGACCTCGCGATTGCGCAATGGCGTTCGCTGCTCGCCGTGCAGCTCGTCCGCCAGATCCACCACGCCCTTACGTCCATCGTTGAACTCCAGCCAGACCTTGTAGTCACCGAGATATCGCGCTTCGACAACATGCCGGGGTGAACTCTCGTAGCGAGGCAAGGGGTCCTTCCTTTCGCGGTGTGGGCAAGGGTCTTACGTACCGCGCCGAAAATCGGCCCGGGAAAAGAGGGTGCGCGGATGGATTCGCGCACCTCCCGGATCAACGTCCTGCTTCGGGCCGCAACCGCCGGCCCGGGCCGGCTTCGGGTTTCCCCGTTGCCGGGCCCTTCGGTACCGCTTCCCTCGCGTCCACACGCGACACCTTGCGTCGCGTTCCTGTCTGGGTTGCGCGGGGTGTGCCTGCCGCGTAAGCGCCGCGCGGCCTTGGTTGCGGCCGCTCTCTGTCGCGCGTACGGGTCACCGAATTCGTATTCCCTGGCTCCTTTCGCTTACTGGCATGCTTCGCACGTGGGGTCGTCGATCGCGCAGAACTTGGGCGCGACCTCGTCGACGACCGCGGACTTCGACGGCGCCGGGGCGGCCGCGCTCTTGCCCGCGCCCGCGTTGGCGTTGCTCAGGCCCGCTCCGGCCGACACCGCGTTCAGCTCGCCGCCGCGGCCAGTCGACTTTTCCGCCGACGTCGCGGCCAGCGTGCGCAGGTAGTACGTGGTCTTCAGGCCGCGCACCCACGCCAGCTTGTACGTCTCGTCGAGCTTCTTGCCCGACGCGCCGGCCATGTAGATGTTCAGGCTTTGCGCCTGGTCGATCCACTTCTGGCGGCGCGCGCCCGCTTCGACGATCCACTTGGTCTCGACCTCGAACGCCGTCGCGTACAGCTCGCGCAGCTCGGCCGGCACACGGTCGATGCGCGCCAGCGATCCGTCGAAGTACTTCAGGTCCGACACCATCACCTCGTCCCACTGGCCGATCTCCTTCAGGTCCTTCACCAGCTGCTCGTTGACGACGGTGAATTCGCCGGAGAGATTGGACTTGACGTAGATGTTCTGGTACTCGGGCTCGATGGACGCGGCCACGCCGATGATGTTGGAGATCGTCGCCGTCGGCGCGATCGCGATGCAGTTCGAGTTGCGCATCCCGTGTTCCCTGATGCGCGCGCGCAGCGTGTCCCAGTCGAGCGACGCCGAATCGTCGATCTCGACGTAGCCGCCGCGCTCCTCCTTCAGCAGCTTCAGCGTGTCCTGCGGCAGGATGCCGCGGTCCCACAGGCTGCCCGCGTACGACGAATAGCGGCCGCGCTCCTGCGCCAGCTCGTTCGACGCCCAATACGCGTGATAGCAGACCGCTTCCATCGACCGGTCGGCGAACTCGACCGCCGCATTGGACGCGTAGGGGACGCGCATCAGGTGCAGGCAATCCTGGAAGCCCATTATCCCCAAGCCCACCGGCCGGTGCTTGAGATTCGAATTGCGCGCCTTGGCGACCGCGTAGTAGTTGATGTCGATGACGTTGTCGAGCATCCGCATCGCCGTGCGGATCGTGCGCTTCAGCTTGTCCTGGTCGAGGACCCACCCCTTGTCGGACCTGACCATGTGCGCGAGCATGTTGACCGAGCCCAGGTTGCAGACGGCGATCTCGGTCTCGCTGGTGTTGAGCGTGATCTCGGTGCAGAGGTTGGAGCTGTGCACGGTGCCGACGTGCTGCTGCGGCGAGCGCACGTTGCACGCATCCTTGAACGTGATCCACGGATGCCCGGTCTCGAACAGCATCGACAGCATCTTCCGCCACAGGTTCACGGCGGGCACCTTCTTGTGCAGCTTCAGCTCGCCGCGCGCGACCTTTTCCTCGTAGCGCTTGTACGCTTCCTCGAAGTTGTGGCCCCACTTGTCGTGCAGGTCGGGCACGTCCGACGGCGAGAACAGCGTCCAGTCGCCGCCTTCGACGACGCGCTTCATGAACAGGTCGGGAATCCAGTTGGCCGTGTTCATGTCGTGCGTGCGGCGGCGGTCGTCGCCGGTGTTCTTGCGCAGCTCCAGGAACTCCTCGATGTCGAGGTGCCAGGTCTCCAGGTAGGCGCAGACCGCGCCCTTGCGCTTGCCGCCCTGGTTGACCGCGACCGCAGTGTCGTTGACGACCTTGAGGAACGGCACCACGCCCTGCGACTTGCCGTTGGTGCCCTTGATGTGCGAGCCCATCGCGCGTACGTTGGTCCAGTCGTTGCCCAGACCGCCGGCGAACTTGGACAGCAGCGCGTTCTCCTTGATGGCCTCGTAGATGCCGTCGAGGTCGTCGGAGACCGTGGTCAGATAACAGGACGACAGCTGCGACCGGTGTGTGCCCGAGTTGAACAGCGTGGGCGTGCTCGACATGAAGTCGAACGTCGACAGCACGTTGTAGAACTCGATCGCGCGCGCCTCGCGCTCGACCTCGTTCAGCGCCAGGCCCATCGCGACGCGCATGAAGAAGCACTGCGGCAGCTCGAAGCGGCGGCCGCCGACGTACTGGTCGACGAGGAAGTAGCGGTCGTACAGCGTCTGCAGGCCGAGGTAGCCGAACTGCAGGTCGCGCTCGGGCTTCAGCGCCGCGCCCAGCTTGTCCATGTCGAAGTGCAGCAGCGCCTCGTTGAGCAGCCCGATCTTGACGCCGTGCTTGACGAAGCGCGGGAAGTATTCGGCGTACTTGACGTCCATGTCGTGCTGCGTGGCCTCTTCGCCGAGCGCCTCGAAGCGCAGCGCGTCGAGCAGCAGGCGCGCGGTCACGTACGAGTACGCCGGGTCCTTCTCGATCAGCGCGCGCGCCGACAGCACGACGCCCTTGCGCACTTCCTCGACCGCGACGCCGTCGTACAGGTCCTTGAGCGTCGCCTTGAGGATGCGGTCGGGGTCGACTTCGGCCAGGCCCGTGCACGACTCGCGGACCAGCTGCGTCAGGCGGTCGAGGTCGAGCGGCTTCTTGACGCCGTTGTCGACGACGTTGATCGCGTGCTCGGCCGCCTTGCCGCGGTCCTTGCCCTTGGCCTGCGCGCGCTCCTGCGAGCGCTTCTCGCGGTAGAGCACGTACGCGCGGGCGACCTCGTGCTCGCCGCCGCGCATCAGCTGTAGCTCGACCTGGTCCTGGATTTCCTCGATGTGGATCGCGCCGCCCTCCGGCTTGCGCTTCACCAACGCCGCGACCACGCCGTCGGTCAGCCGCGTCACCTGCTCGCGCACGCGCGCCGACGCCGCGCCCTGGCCGCCGTTGATGGCGAGGAACGCCTTGGTCATCGCGATGGTGATCTTCGACGGCTCGAACGCCACGACCGAGCCGTTGCGGCGGATGACCTTGTACTGCGCGAAACGCGGATCGGCACCGCTCGCCACCGGACTCCCGGGCTCTCCGACGATCAGGTCCTTCGGTGGGACCCCTGGGGTGCCGGACGGCTGCGCGCTGGCGATCTGCATGGGCATTTCTCCTGTTGTTTCTTGTCGTTCTTGACGGGTTTGCGGTGGATTCCCGCGCGGACGGTCTTTTCTCGCGTAAGGCCCGTCGGGCGCGGGATTCCGAGGGATGGCCTTCGTGGCCGGCGGCGGCCTTCCCCCGTGGCGAAGGGGTCGTCCGGTGGGCGCCCTCGGAAACGCTTGCAAATCAAAATCTACTATATCTTGTGTTCAAGTGCCTGCTGAGCACCAACTATAGTGAGTCGGGACGCTCCCCGCAAGGGCTATTTCATGCACAGGACGGGGGCTCGAAAACGACAACCAAAACAGGCGGATGCGAGGCGGCGCGCGGCATATGCAACGTCAATCCACCGGTTACGCACCGACTTTTGCACCGGCAGCGGCGCCGACGAACGGTCAGCGGCCGTTGCAGTTTTGCTACATGGGAATTTTCTGTTGCGGCGCAACACGGTTTCTGCACAGTTTGCACAATCGATCCACGGGCTTTACGGGCGCTTATCCACCGGCTTGTCCCCAGATCGGGCGCCGAGCGATTGAGTTTTGATCAAAAATCGACTACGGTGGGCCGAACGCTTTCGCACGATGCCCCATGGCTTCCCTACCGTCGCCCACCGTCCGCCTGGCGTCCGCGATGCCGCGCGTCGCCGACGCCGGCGCCACGACGGCGATGCAGGTCGCCGCCGACCTGCGCCGGCGCATCCTGCAGGGCGAGTTCATGCCCGGCGCGCGCCTGAAGATCGACGAGATCGCCGCGCTGTGCGACGTCAGCCACATGCCGGTGCGCGTCGCGCTGCAGGCGCTGGAAGCCGAGGGCATCCTCGACGTCTACCCGCACCGCGGCGCGGTGATCCGCGCGGTCGACGCCCGTTTCGTACGCAACATGCTCGAACTGCGCGCCGCGGTCGAGGTGATGCTGACCGAGAAGTGCGCGCGAATGATCGACAAGGACGGGCTGGCCGAGGTGCAGGCGCTGGCCGGCGAGTACGAGGCGGCGGCGCGCAAGGCCGAGCCGCTCGCCCTCGTCAGCGCGAACCTGCGGCTGCACGACGCGATCAACCGCGTCGCCGACAACGGCGAGGCGCTGCGCGTGCTGGGTCGCGGACGCCTGCTGATCCAGGCGCTGCGCGTGCGCTACGGGTTCGGCCCGGGGCGCGTGGAGACCGTGATCGCCGAGCACCGCGCGCTGCTGCGGGCGATCGCGCGCCGCGACGAGCGGCGCGCCGGCGAGATCGCGCGCCGGCATTGCGAGGGCGCGCGCGACGAACTGCTCGCGCTGCTGCCGGCGTAGCCGATGCCCGCTACACCGGCGAGATCAGCGGCCGCCCGGCGAAAAACGCGGCGAGATTGTCGACGACGTATTGGCCGAGCGCGTCGCGCGTCGCGTGCGTTCCGCTTCCGGCGTGCGGCGTCAGCACCACGTTGTCGAGCGCGAACAGCGCGGGCGGCACCCGCGGCTCGTCGGCGAATACATCGAGGCCCGCGCCGGCCAACCGCCGCTGCGTCAATGCGTCGACGAGGTACGGCTCGTCGACGATCGATCCGCGCGAGACGTTGACGAGGTATCCGCCGGGCCCCAGCGCGTCGATGACGGCGCGGCCGACGAGCCCGCGCGTCTCCCTGCGGCCGGGCAGCGCGATCACCAGGATCTTCACGGCGCGCGCCAGCGCGACCGCATCGTCGTAGTAGCGATAGCTGACGCCGTCCTGCCGGCGGCGGCCGTGGTACGCGATGTCCATGTGGAACGCGTCGCCGCGCCTCGCGATCGCCTTGCCGATCGCGCCCAGGCCCAGGATGCCGAGCTTCTCGCCCCACACGTTGTCGGTGAGCGGCGCGGGACCCGCGAGCCACCGGCCGGCGCGCACGTACCGGTCGAGCGCGGCCGTGCGCCGCACGGTGGACAGGATCAGCGACCACGCGGCGTCGGCCACGCATTCAGCCGCCGCGCCGGGCGAATTGGTGATCGCGATGCCGAGTTCGCGCGCGGCCTCCACGTCGACGCCGTCGTAGCCGGTGCCGGACGACGCGATGATCCGCACGTTGGGCAGCCGTCGCAGCAACGCGCGCTGCAGCGGATAGTCGCCGCGCGTGGCGATCGCCGTCAGACGCGGCGCGATCTGCGCGACCAGCGCGTCGCGGTCGGGCGCCAGGTCGTAGCGATGGACGACGTACGCCGCCTCCAGTTGTTCCATCGTCCGCGGGATCAGCGGACCCATCAGCAGGATTTCGGGTCGGGGCATCGGGCAGGGGCAGGCAACAAGGCTCGCGGAATTTAGCATTGCGTTGATATTTGATCAAAGATTGGCTACATTCGCCCGGGGAGGTCTTCACGATGAACGTTGTCAGGACTTTGGTCGTCGCCGCGCTGGCGGCGGCGCTCGCGGTGGGCGGCGAGACGGCCGCCGCGCAGGCGTATCCAAGCAAGCCGATCCGGATGGT
Organism: Burkholderiales bacterium; assembly: GCA_046347755.1. Taxonomy (GTDB): domain Bacteria; phylum Pseudomonadota; class Gammaproteobacteria; order Burkholderiales; family Casimicrobiaceae; genus VBCG01. Next base: position 1,820,116 of record JAXMFM010000003.1, read on the forward strand.
GATCGCGTTCCCGCCGGGCGGCACTTCGGACTTCGTCGGTCGCGTGGTCGCCGCGAAGATGTCCGAATTCCTGGGCCAGCCGATCGTCGTCGAGAACAAGCCGGGCGCGGCGGGGCTGATCGGCACGCAGGCCGTGCAGCAGGCGGCGCCGGACGGCTACACGATCCTGCTGGCGCCGTCGGACTTCACGCTGATCGCCGGCCTGCAGGCGAAGCCGCCGTACGATCCGGTGAAGGACTTCGCGGCGATCGGCCTCCTCATCAACTATCCGCACGTGCTGGTCGCGTTTCCGGGACTGCCGGCGAACAACGCGAAGGAGCTCGTCGCGCTCGCGAAGGCCAGGCCCGGGCAGATCAACTTCGCGTCCGGCGGCAACGGCGCGTCGAACCACATCTCGGGCGAAGCGTTCCGCTACGCGGCGGGCATCGACATCACGCATGTGCCGTACAAGGGCAACGGCCCGGCGATCACGGACCTGCTGGCCGACCGCGTGCAGCTGCTCTTCACGTCGATGGGCCCGGTCGAAGGGCATCTCAAGTCCGGGAAGCTCAAGGCGATCGCCGTCACCGGCCCGGCGCGGCTGGCCGCGCTGCCGGACGTGCCGACGGTCAGCGAGAACGCGATCCCCGGCTACGAGTTCACGACGTGGTACGGGCTCGCCGCGCCGGCCGGCACGCCGCGGCCGATTCTCGATAGACTGAACGCCGACCTGCGCAAGACAATGGCGTCGGCGGAGGTCAGGGACAAGCTCGCGAGCATCGGCGGCGACCTGACCGTGACGTCGCCGGACGAATTCTCGGCGATGATCAAAAACGAGATCGGGCGCTGGCAGAAACTCGTCAAGGATACGGGACTCAAAGTCGATTGATGCGTGCAAACAGGCGTCATCCCGAGCAAGGCGAGGGAACGGCATGAAGCGGGTACGCGCACTCGCCTGGGCGGCGATCGGATTCGCATGCGCGGGCGCCGCACTCGCGCAAACGTTTCCGACGCGGCCGATCAAGCTGGTCGTCCCTTATGCGCCGGGCGGCACGTCGGATTTCGTCGGCCGCGCGATCGCCGGCCGCCTGGGCGAACTGCTCGGCCAGCCGGTCGTCGTCGAGAACAAGCCGGGCGGCAACGAGATCATCGGCACCGAGTTCGTCGCCAAGGCGGCGCCCGACGGCTACACGCTGCTGCTGGTGACGCCGTCGTTCACGTCGAACCCCGCGCTGCAGCCCAGGCTGCCCTACGACTCGCTGAAGGACTTCGCGCCGGTCGCGCTGATCGCGAGCTACCCGCACGTGCTGGTCGCGAGCACCGCCAGCGTGCCGCTCGACTCGGTGCAGGACGTGATCGCGCTCGCGAAGGCGAATCCGGGCCGCCTCAACTACGCATCCGGCGGCAGCGGCGGCAGCAATCACCTGGCCGCCGAGATGTTCAAGTCGCTGACCACCGTGCAGATCACGCACGTGCCGTACAAGGGCAACGGCCCGGCGATCGCGGACCTGCTGGCCGGCCGCGTGCAGCTGCTGTTCACCGGCATGGCGCCGGTGGAACAGCAGATCAAGGCCGGCAAGCTGCGTGCGCTCGCCGTCACCGGCCCGAAGCGCCTGGCGGCGTGGCCGGACGTGCCGACGATGACCGAGGCAGGCGTGCCCGGATACGACCTCGTGAGCTGGTACGGCGTGCTGGCACCGTTCGGCACGCCGAAGGCGATCGTCGACCGGCTGAACACCGAATTGCGCAGGACGATGCAGACCACCGAGGTGCGCGACAAGTTCGTCGCGAGCCTCGGCGCCGACACCACGGTCGGCACGCCCGACCAATTCCGCGACATGCTGCGCGGCGAGTTCGTCACGTGGGCGAAGCTCGTGCAGACGATGAACATCAAGGTCGACTGAAAGGCTGCGCATGCGCCCGAACACTGCCAAGCGGATGGCGAAGGCCGGGCGCCCCGCGCTCGGCACGATGTGCAACGCGGCGAGCCCGCTGATCGCCGAATGGCTCGGCCACTCCGGCTACGACTTCGTCGTCGTCGACCTGCAGCACGGCGAGAACAACCTGGACAGCGTGCAGGTGATGCTGCAGGCGCTGTCGTCCACGCCGGCGATTCCCGTCGTGCGCGTCCCGGCCAACGTGCCGATGTACATCCAGCGCGTGCTCGATCTCGGCGCGTACGGCGTCATCGTGCCGCTGGTCAACACGCGCGCCGAGGCGGAAGCCGTCGTCGCCAGCGTCCGCTACGCGCCGCAGGGCGCGCGCAGCTGGGGCCCGGTGCGCGGGGCGATCTACGGGGGCGCCGACTACTACGCGAACTCGGCGAGCGAGCTCCTGACGCTGGTGATGCTCGAGTCGGCGCAGGGACTGGCCAACGCGCGCGAGATCCTCGCGGTCGACGGTGTCGACGGCTGCTTCGTCGGCCCGGCGGACTTGAACATCTCGCTCGGTCATTCGCCGGACAGGCTGCCGGCGCTCGCGCAGCAGACCGAGGACGGCATCGCGACGATCGCCGCGGCGGCGCGCGCGGCCGGCAGGATCGCCGGCGTGCACGCGTTCAGCCTCGACGACGCGAAGCGCCGGATCGCGCAGGGCTTCCGCTTCGTGACCGTGATGGCCGAGACGCGGATGATCCGCGCCGGCGCGACCGAAGCGCTGGCCGCGCTGCGCGCCTGAGTCCGCGCAGACAGCAGATCCCTCGCTGCGCTCGGGATGACACGGAGTTGCTTTGTGTCAGCTCGCGCGGTACGCGATCACCTGCCGCAGCTTGCCGTCGCGTGCGTCCGGCTGCGGTTCGCCCGGGTCGAGGCGCACGGCGACGTGCGCGAGCCCCTGCGCGTCCAGATAGTCGCGCAGCGCGGCCAGCGCCGGCGCGCTGCACGCCGCGCGATCCGAAGCCGAGAGCCGCAGCGCCAGGCAATCCGGCGCCGTCTGCACGATCTGGAAGAGGTAGACGAGCGCCGACTCCTCGACGACCGTCGACAGCGCCAGCGGCGGCAGCCGCACGGCCGGGCCGTCGCGCGTCGGCAGCGTGATGACGTCGTCCTTGCGGCCGACGATGTCGATCGCCGGCAGCGGATCGCCGCACGGGCACGGCTCCGCGTGCCAGCGCACGCGATCGCCCAGGTCGTAGCGGATGATCGGCTGCACGTTGTTGGCAAGGTTGGTCAGCAGCACCGTGTGCGAAAGCGTTCCGGGCGGCACCGGACGGTGGCGCTCGTCGACCGGCTCGAGGATCACCCAGTCGGCGTTCACGTGCATCCGCCGTTCGCTGCACGCGTAGCCGATCGACAGGCATTCCGACGCGCCGTATTCGTTGTGCACCGGCGTGTCGAAGGCGCGCTCGATGGCCGCGTGCGCGGCGGGCGAGAGCACTTCGCCGCCGGCCCACAGCCCCGCCGAGCGAAGGTGGAGCCGGCCGGCGCGCTGCTCGTCGGCGAGCATCGTGAGCACCGTCGGATAGCTGGCGACGAACGCCGGCCGGTACGCGTTGAGCGCCGCGACCAGTTCCGGCAGCGGCAGCGTGACCGGGAAGCTCTTCATGTCGAGCCACGGCTTGCCGTGCGCGACACGGCGCCACGACACGATGCTCGCGAAGTGGCCACCGTCCGCGGTGACCAGCGCCGCGCGGCCGCCCAGCGCCGCGGCGCCGTTCCAGTCGCAGCCGGCTCCGCGCGGATTGACAAGCTGCACCGAGACCAGCGCGTCGTAGGCGGCGAGCGCGGCGGCGTCCTGCACGAATATACCCGGCGTGCCCGTCGTGCCCGAGCTCGTCCACACGAGATAGCGGTCGCGGAACCGCTCGCCGATGTGCGTGCGGGTCCCGACGAACGCGTCGACGTCGCGCCGGCACACGGCGCGGTCGGTGCACCAGTCGTCGAACGCGGCCATCAGCGTGCCTTTGGCCGTCGGCGGCACGTCGGCGAGCTCGATCGGCCCCGCGGGCAGGTGCCGCCACGCGCGGCGGAAGTACGGCGAATGAAGGCGCGCATGTGCAGCCAGGTCGGCAAAGCGCTGCCGCTGCGCGGCTTCGATCGCCGCACGGCCGAGCGTGCGTGTCCACAGCACGTTCGACACCAGCGTGGCCACCGTCCACTGCGCGATCACGCTGCGCATCGAGTCGGGAAGCGGCGCGGATAGGGGCGGCGTCACCATGATGCAGTGTACGTTCGATCCCGGCTGGCGGCGACCCCGCGCAATCTCGACCGCGGTTGACCCCCGTCAAGGTGCCCGGCGCGCAGCGACGTAAAATCATCCTGCGACGCGGCGCAACGCCGGGTCCGACCAGATCGGCGAAGTGCCACGGCGCAGCGGACGCCGGGGGCATGCAAGCGAGGCCACCGGTGGTTCCGGAACCAGCCTGGAGCCGATCATGGTCACCACCACCAACCTCAAGACCTACGAACCGTTCGCGGACATGTTCCGCGCGAATCCTTTCCTCGACGTGACCGGGCTGTTCGACTTGCCGCGGCTGCGTCGCGCCGTGTCGGCGATGCCGCCGGCCCCCGAAATCCGCATGGACGTGACCGAGACGCCGGACGCGTATCACGTGAAGGCCGAAATCCCCGGCGTAAAGAAGGAGGACATCCACATCGTGATCGAAGGCAACACGGTGTCGATCAGCGTGCAGGTCGAGCAAAAGAGCGAAACGCGCGAGGGCGAGACGGCGCTGTGCACCGAGCTTTATCGGGGCAGCATGGCGCGGACGTTCACGCTGCTGGCCGACGTCGACGACGCGCTGTCGCAAGCGAAGTACGAGAACGGCATGCTCGAACTCACGTTGCCGAAGAAGGCCAACGCCAAGTCCAAGACGCTGACCGTTGCCTGAACCAGGCGCGGCCCGGGTTCGCCACGCCAACGAAGAAGGAGAAGCCATGAGACATGCAGCCGAAAGGGCGGACGCCACGCCGTTCGACGTCCGCGCGCTGTGGGACGTGAACGATGGGATGTTCGACGTGTGTGGTCGCGCCAATCGGGCGTGGCTCGACGGCATCGCGCGGGCGGGCGCGCAGACGACGGCGTTCTGGAACGGCCAGTTCGAGAAAGGCGTGTCGGCGCTGGCCGCGATGGGTCGCTGCACGGACCCGGGCGAGGCGCTCGCGATCGAGGCGCGTTTCGCGGCCGATGCGATGACCGACTGCTTCGCGGAAGGCCAGCGGCTGATGCAGATGATGGCCGACCTCGCGCAGCAAAGCGGGTTGCCCGGTGCCGTCCCGTCGCGGACGACGCATCGTTCGCAATAGCCGGCCGCCAGGGGAGTGACGATGGACATGCGGCGGCGGATGCCGGAAGTGCCTGGGACGGCGGTGGTCTCGCGCAACAAGCGGGCGCCGCCGCGGCGAGCGCGACCGGCATCCGCGCCGGCAGCCTCCCCGCCGCCCGATCCGTCGTTCCTGCGGGATTCGTACGCGGCCACGGCGTTCGCCGATACGCTGGACCGGTCGCTGGACGCGGGAATCGCGCGGTACACGACCGGGCTGTCGCCGATGGCGCAGATGGCCGCGTACTGGGACTGGGCGGCGCATCTGGCCTTCTCGCCGGGGAAGCGGATGCTGCTCGTCGAGAAGGCGTGGAAGAAGTGGCTTCGGCTGGCCGGCTACGCGACGCGGCGCGCTTGGCGCATCGGCGACGGTGAACCGTGCATCGAGCCGTTGCCGCAGGACACGCGCTTCAGCGCGCCGGAATGGCGCTCGCCGCCGTTCGACTTCTACTATCAGTCGCTGCTGCTGGCGCAGCAGTGGTGGCACAACGCGACGACCGGCGTGCGCGGCGTCACGCGGCAGCACGAGCGGATGGTGGCGTTCGGCGCGCGCCAGTTCCTCGACATGATCTCGCCGTCGAACTTCATCTTGACCAATCCGCTGGTGCTCGACCGCACGGTGCGTGAAGGCGGCCGCAATCTGGTGCGGGGCGCCGGCCATTTCGTCGAGGATCTCGATCGCGCGCTCGGCGGCAAGCGTCCGGTCGGCGCCGAGGCGTTCGTCGTCGGTCGCGACCTCGCGACCACGCCGGGCAAGGTCGTGTTCCGCAACCGGCTGATCGAGCTGATCCAGTACGCGCCGTCGACCGGGACCGTGCGGCCGGAACCCGTGCTGATCGTCCCGGCGTGGATCGAGAAGTACTACATCCTCGACTTGAGCCCGGGCAATTCGCTGGTCCGCTTCCTGACCGGGCAGGGTTACACGGTGTTCATGATCTCGTGGCGCAACCCGGGGCCCGAGGACCGCGGCACGACGATGGAGGATTACCGGGTGCTGGGCCCGATGGCGGCGCTCGCCGCGATCAACGCGATCGTGCCCGACCAGAAGGTCCACGCGGCCGGCTACTGCATCGGCGGCACGCTGCTCGCGATCGCCGCGGCGGCGATGGCGCGCGACGGCGACGCGCGGCTCGCGACCTCGACGTTCTTCGCCGCGCAGACCGACTTCACCGAGGCCGGCGAGTTGATGCTGTTCATCGACGAGAGCCAGCTCGCGTTCCTCGAAGACGTGATGTGGGAGCAGGGCTTCCTCGACAGCCGGCAGATGGCGGGCGCGTTCCAGCTGCTGCGCTCGAGCGACCTCGTGTGGTCGCGCGCGATGCGCGACTACCTGATGGGCGAGCGGCAGCCGATGAACGACCTGATGGCGTGGAACACCGACGCGACGCGGATGCCGTTCCGCATGCACGCCGAATACCTGCGGCGGCTGTTCCTGCAGAACGACCTGGCCGAGGGCCGCTACACGGCCGGCGGACGGCTGGTGGCGATGAAGGACCTGCAGCTTCCGCTGTTCGTCGTCGGCACCGAGCGCGATCACGTGGCGCCGTGGCCGTCCGTCTACAAGTTCAACCTGCTGACCGACGCCGACGTCACGTTCGCGCTCACCAACGGCGGACACAACGCCGGCATCGTGTCGGAGCCCGGCCATCCCGGCCGCCACTACCGGATCGCGACCAAGAAGCGCGGCGACCTCTACGTCGATCCGGCCGACTGGATGGCGGCCACGCCGCCGCGCGACGGTTCCTGGTGGCCGGAGTGGACGCATTGGCTCGGCGAGCGCTCCGGCGCCCCGGTTCCGCCGCCGCCGATGGGCGCGCCGGGGTACCTGCCGGTCGCCGACGCGCCGGGCACCTACGTGCTGCAAACCTGACCGCTACGGCGGCGGCAACGCGAACAGCCGGGCGCCGGCGATCGCGATCAGCCGATCGCCGTGCGCGGGCGCGACCATCGCGAGTCCGGTGAAGCCGCCGAACGCGGGCAGGATTGCGCGCCGTACGCCGAGCACGAAGCACGGCAGGCGCGCCGAGCCGTCGCCGGCGCTGGTCAGGTGCACGCCCGGGTGCAGGTGGCCGCACAGCGCGTAGCCGGTGGTCGGCGCGACGGGCTCGTGACACGCGAGAAACGGCGCCAGCGGATGCGGCTCGGGCACGACGTCCACATGCCAGTCCGCCGGCGGATCGCCGGCGCGGTCGTCGTGGTTGCCGCGCACCAGCGTCAGCTCGATGCCCGCGTGCGCGGCGCGCCACGCGCGGAACGCCGCGTCGAGCGCGGCCACGCGGCCCGCCGCCGCGTGCAGGAAGTCGCCCAGGACCACCAATCGCCGCGCGCTCGTCCACGCGAGCAGTGCGGACAGCCGCGCCAGGTCCGCCTGCGTTCCGCCGCGCGGCAACGGCACGCCGCCGGCGCGAAACGCCGCGGCCTTGCCGAGGTGCACGTCGGCGACGAACAGCGTGGAGGCGGCGGGCCAGTGGAGCGCGCGCTCCGCGAACAGTTCGACGATTTCGCCGGCGATCGACGTGCGCATGCGACCGATGGTAACGCTTCCCGTTGCGGTCCCGCCGGACGCAGTGCAAACTTCACCGCCCATGCCGCGCTTCGCCGCCAACCTGTCGTTCCTGTTCAACGAAGTGCCGTTCCTCGACCGCTTCGGCGAGGCGGCGCAGGCGGGCTTCCGCGCCGTCGAGTTCGCGTTCGGCTACGACTACCAGGTGCGCGAGATCGCCGCCCGGGTCCGCGAGCACAAGCTCGACGTGGTGCTGATCAATTCGCCGCCCGGCGATTACGAGGCGGGCGACCGCGGCCTGTCGTCGCTGCCGGGGCGCGAGCACGAGTTCGCAGCCAGCGTCGTCACCGCGCTGCGCTACGCGCAGGCGCTCAATTGCCCGAGGCTGCACGTGATGGCGGGCGTGCTGCCCGAAGGCGCGGACGCCGAAGAGCGAGCGCGGCGCATGCGCACGTACAAGCGCAACCTGCGCTTCGCGTGCCAGGAGGCGGCCGAGCAGAACGTCACCGTTCTGATCGAGCCGATCAACACTCGCGACATTCCGCGCTACCTGCTGAACACGCAGGGCGAGGCGCACGCGATCCGCGAGGAGATCGGCATGGCCAACCTGCGCGTGCAGATGGACCTGTACCACGCGCAGGTCGTCGAGGGCGACCTGACGACGAAGATCCGGCGCTGGCTGCCGCACATCGGGCACGTCCAGATCGCCGGCGTGCCCGCGCGCTCGGAGCCCAACGTCGGCGAGCTGAACTACGAATACCTGTTCAAGCTGCTCGACGAACTGAAGTACGACGGCTGGATCGGCTGCGAGTACCGGCCGGCGCTCACGACGACTGCGGGCCTGGGCTGGATGTACAAGCTGCTCGACCGCCGCTGACGTTCAAAGCGCGATGCTCATCCCGCCGTCCATGATCACGACCTGGCCGGTCATGTAGTCGGCGGCGCGCGACGCTAAGAACACCGCCAGGCCCGCCAGTTCGGCAGGCTCCCCCCAGCGGCCCGCGGGCGTGCGCTTGCATACCCACGCGTTGAACTCGGCGTTGTCGATCAGCGCTCGGTTCATCTCGGTCGAGAAATAGCCGGGCGCGATCGCGTTCACCTGGATGCCGTGCGGCGCCAACTCGACGGCCATCCCGCGCGTCAGCTGCCGGATGCCGCCCTTGGCCGCCGTATACGGCACGACGGTCGGGCGCGCGAGCTCGCTCATCAGCGAGGCGATGTGGATGATCTTGCCGCGCTTGCGCTCGATCATGCCGGGCAGCACCGCCTGCGACACGACGAACGGCGCCGTCAGGTTGGTGGCGATGATGTCGTCCCAGTCCTTCTGCGCGAAATCGACCAGCGGCCCGCGGCGCTGGATGCCCGCGTTGTTGACCAGGATGTCGACCGCGCCGTGCCTGGCCAGGACCGCCGTGACGCCCGCGTGCACGGCGTCGCGCTGCACGACGTCGAACGGCGCGACGTCCGCCGCGTGGCCCGCGTCGGTCAACAGCCTGGCGGCCGCTTCGAGGTCGCGCGGCTTGCGGCCGTTGAGGATCACCTTCGCGCCGGACTCCGCCATCCCGCGCGCGATGGCGAATCCGAGGCCGCGGTACGCGCCGGTGACGAGCGCGGTGCGCCCGGTGAGGTCGAACGGCGAGGCGGGCATGGGCGTTCCTTGGGTGGGGTGGCGGCCGGCAAAGGGCCTATTCTAGCGATCCGGGCGTGCCACATCGCTGCGCGATGTGCGCGTGCTTGGTATCCTTCGCAAATGGCGCCACCCTCGCGGCCCAAGACCCTCCATCGATGGCGACCCTCAAATCCCGGCTCGACACCCGTGCCGACGACTTCCGCGCCAACGCGGGGCTGATGCGCGAGCTGGTCGCGGACCTTCGCGCGAAGACGGCCGACGTCGCGCGCGGCGGCAGCGACGAGGCGAGGGCGAAGCACATCGCCCGCGGCAAGCTCTTGGCGCGCGACCGGATCAACGCGCTCGTCGATCCGGGCGCGGCGATCCTCGAGCTGTCGCCGCTCGCCGCGTACGGGCTGTACGGCGGCGACGTGCCGTCGGCGTCGATCATCACGTGCATCGGCCGCGTGTCGGGCCGCGAGTGCGTGATCGTCGCCAACGACGCGACGGTCAAAGGCGGCACGTACTATCCGATGACGGTGAAGAAGCACCTGCGCGCGCAGGAGATCGCGCGCGAAAACCGGCTGCCGTGCATCTACCTGGTCGACTCGGGCGGCGCGTTCCTGCCGGCGCAGGACGACGTGTTTCCGGACCGCGACCACTTCGGCCGCATCTTCTACAACCAGGCGACGATGTCGGCGCTGGGTATTCCGCAGATCGCCGTCGTCATGGGCTCGTGCACAGCGGGCGGCGCGTACGTGCCGGCGATGTCGGACGAGGCGATCATCGTCAGGAACCAGGGCACGATCTTCCTGGGCGGCCCGCCGCTCGTGAAGGCGGCCACCGGCGAGGAGGTGAGCGCCGAGGAACTGGGCGGCGGCGACGTGCACACGCGCATCTCGGGCGTGGCCGACCACCTGGCCGAGAACGACGCGCACGCGCTGCACCTGGCGCGCCGCATCGTCGCGGACCTGAACAGCGTGAAGGCCGTCGGGCTCGACGTGCAAACGCCGGCGCCGCCGCTGTACGACGCCGAGGAGATCTACGGCGTCATCCCCGCCGACACGCGCAAGCCGTACGACGTGCGCGAGGTCATCGCGCGCATAGTCGACGCGTCGGCCCTCGACGAGTTCAAGCAGCGCTACGGTGCGACGCTGGTGACGGGCTTCGCGCGCATCCACGGCTACCCGGTGGGCATCGTCGCCAACAACGGCATCCTGTTCTCCGAGTCGGCGCAGAAAGGCGCGCACTTCATCGAGCTGTGCGCGCAGCGTGGCATCCCGCTCGTGTTCCTGCAGAACATCACCGGCTTCATGGTCGGCCGCAAGTACGAGCACGAGGGCATCGCGCGCCACGGCGCGAAGATGGTCACTGCCGTCGCGTGCGCGAACGTGCCGAAGTTCACGGTGATCATCGGCGGCAGCTTCGGCGCCGGCAACTACGGGATGTGCGGCCGCGCGTATTCGCCGCGCTTCCTGTGGATGTGGCCGAACGCGCGCATCTCGGTGATGGGCGGCGAGCAGGCGGCGTCGGTGCTCGCGACCGTACGGCGCGACGGCATGGCCGCGTCCGGCAAGGCGTGGTCGAAGGAAGACGAGGAAGCGTTCAAGGCGCCGATCCGCGCGCAATACGAAACGCAGGGCCATCCGTATTACGCGACGGCGCGGCTGTGGGACGACGGCGTGATCGACCCCGCGCAGACGCGCCGCGTGCTGTCGCTCGCGCTGTCGGCGTCGTTGAACGCGCCTGTCGAGAAGACGCGCTTCGGCGTGTTCAGGATGTAACGATGTTCCGCAAGATCCTGATCGCCAACCGCGGCGAGATCGCCTGCCGCGTTGTCAAGACCGCACGCCGGATGGGCGTGCGCACGGTCGCCGTGTTCTCCGAAGCCGACGCCGACGCGCGCCACGCGCGGCTCGCCGACGAGGCCGTGCTGATCGGGCCGCCGGCCGCGCGTGAATCGTACCTTTCGATCGATCGCATCATCGCCGCGGCGAAGCAGACGGGCGCGGAGGCGATCCATCCCGGCTACGGCTTCCTGTCCGAGAACGAAGACTTCGCCGCCGCCTGCGCAGCGGCCGGCATCGTGTTCATCGGCCCGCCGGAATCCGCGATCCGCGCGATGGGCAGCAAGAGTGCCGCGAAGTCGCTGATGGAGAAGGCCCCGGTGCCGCTGGTCCCGGGATACCACGGGAAGGAACAGGACGCAGCGTTCCTGCAGAAGGAGGCCGACGCGATCGGCTACCCGGTGCTGCTCAAGCCGTCCGCCGGCGGCGGCGGCAAGGGCATGCGCATCGTCGCAGCCGCGGCGGAGTTCGCCGACGCGCTGGCGTCGTGCAAGCGCGAGGCGACGTCGAGCTTCGGGGACGACCACGTGCTGATCGAGCGCTACGTGACGCGGCCGCGGCACGTCGAGATCCAGGTGTTCGCCGACACGCACGGCCGCTGCGTGTACCTGTTCGAGCGCGACTGTTCGGTGCAGCGGCGCCACCAGAAGGTGCTGGAGGAGGCGCCGGCGCCGGGCATGACCGAGTCGCGCCGCCGCGAGATGGGCGACGCGGCCGTCGCCGCCGCGCGCGCGGTCGGCTACGTCGGCGCGGGCACCGTCGAGTTCATCGCCGACCCGGACGGCCGCTTCTACTTCATGGAGATGAACACCCGGCTGCAGGTCGAGCATCCGGTGACCGAGATGATCACCGGGCAGGATCTGGTCGAGTGGCAGCTGCGCGTGGCGGCCGGCGAGCCGCTGCCGCTGACGCAGGAGCAGCTCGCGATCCGCGGCCACGCGATCGAGGCGCGGATCTACGCCGAGGATCCGGACCGCGGTTTCCTGCCGTCGACCGGCCGCCTCGTGCACCTGTCGCCGCCGCCCGAGTCGCTGCACGTGCGCGTCGACACCGGCGTGGAGCAGGGCGACGAGATCACGCCGTATTACGATCCGATGATCGCCAAGCTCGTCGTCTGGGACGCGACGCGCGAGCTCGCGCTGCAGCGGATGCTGCAGGCTTTGGCACAGTACCGGATCGTAGGCGTTGCGAACAACGTCGAGTTCCTGTCCCGATTGGTAGCGTGCCCGGCGTTCGCGCGCGCCGACCTCGACACCGGCCTCATCGAGCGCGAGCGCGAATTCCTGTTTCCGCAGCATGCCGCCGTTCCGGACCAGGCCTATCTGATCGCGGCGCTCGCCACACTGCTGCGCGAAGGGGAGCATGCGCGGGCGGCGGACGACCGCGGCGATCCCCATTCGCCGTGGCGCGTGCAGGACGGCTGGCGGCTCAACTCGCGGTCGGAGCGGCTGCTCAAGTTCCGGCACGGCGACGTCGAGCGCACCGTCGTGGTCGGCTACGCGGACGACGGCTACGTGCTGGGGCTGGACGGACTCACGGTGCCCGCGCACGGCGCGCTCGGCGCCAACGGCACGCTGCGCGTCGAGCTCGCAGGACTGCGGCTCGACGCGAGCGTGATCGTCGCCGGCGAGAAGCGCCACGTGTTCCTCGACGGCCGCAGCTACCAGCTGGCGCGCGTCGACCCGCTGTACCAGGGCAGCGAGGGCCAGGGCGCGGAAGGCGGCCTGGTCGCGCCGATGCCGGGCAAGGTCATCGCGTGGCTCGCGCAGCCGGACACGGTGGTCGCGAAGGGCGCGCCGCTGCTGATCCTCGAGGCGATGAAGATGGAGCACACGATCACCGCGCCGTCCGCCGGGACGCTCAAGCGCTTCCGCTTCGCCGTCGGCGAGCAGGTGACCGAGGGCGCCCAGCTGGTGGAATTCGAGACGGCGGAGGGCAAGTGAAGCTGCCCGCCCGCGTGAAGATCGTCGAGGTCGGTCCGCGCGACGGCCTGCAGAACGAGAAGCAGACGATCGGCACCGACGTCAAGGTCGCGCTGATCGATCGCCTGAGCGAGGCCGGGCTGCCGGCGATCGAAGCCACGGCCTTCGTGTCGCCGAAGTGGGTGCCGCAGATGGCCGACGCCGCCGACGTGATGGCGCGCATCCGGCGCAAGCCGGGCGTCGACTACCCGGTGCTGGTGCCGAACATGAAGGGCTTCGAGGCCGCGGCGGCGGCGGGCGCGACCGAGGTCGCCGTGTTCGGCGCGGCCTCGGAGGCGTTCTCGCAGAAGAACATCAACAGCTCGATCGCCGAGAGCCTCGAACGGTTCCGGCCGGTGGTCGCCGCCGCGCGCGGCGCGAACATCCGCGTGCGCGGCTACATCTCGGTCGTGCTCGGCTGCCCGTACCAGGGCGACGTCACGCCGCAGGCGGTCGCCGATGTTGCCGCCGCGCTGCACGACATGGGGTGCTACGAAATCTCGCTCGGCGACACGATCGGCGTCGGCACGCCCGGCAAGACGCTGGCGATGCTCGAGGCCGTCGCACGGCGCGTGCCGGTCGCGCAACTGGCCGGCCACTATCACGACACGTACGGCCAGGCGCTGGCCAACATCTATGCGTCGCTCGAATTCGGCGTTGCCGTGTTCGACAGCTCCGTCGCGGGCCTCGGTGGCTGTCCGTACGCGAAGGGCGCGACCGGCAACGTCGCGACCGAGGACGTCGTCTACCTGTTGCACGGCGTGGGCAGCGCCACTGGCGTGGACCTCGACCGCCTGGTCGACGCCGGGGAATTCATCTGCGCGGCGCTCGGACGGCCGACCAACTCGCGCGTCGGCCGGGCGCTGCTGGCCAAGCGAAAATAGGGTCAGACCCCATTACAGTTCGTAATGGGGTCTGACCCTATTTTTCTGCCGCGGCTTCGAGCTCGGCGACCATCCGCGCGACGCGCGATTCCAGCGCTTCGGTCGACAGGCTCTCGCTGAAGAACTCGACCAGCAGCGGGAACGCGAACGGCGTCGGCCGCGCGGGCCGCGTCAGCACGGCGCGGCTGCCGCGCAGGCGAGCGAGCGCGCGGCTCAGGCGCGGCGCCTCGAGCCGCCGCTCGAGCACTTCGCGCACCGCCTGCGCGAGCAGCGGATTGTCGCGGTCGTATTCGGCGAACACGTTGTAGATGAGCGCGCTCGATGCCTGCAGCTGCCGCGCCGGATTCGGCTGCCCGGGGTACCCCTGGAAAATCAGGCCGGCCACCCGTGCAATCTCGCGAAAGTGCCGGCGGCCGAGCTCGGTCGCGTTGAGGCCGGCCAGGATGTCGCGCTCGACGTCCGGCGCGGCCAGCAGGCGGCCCAATTCGCCCAGCGACAGCGGCACCGCTCGCGGCGAAACGAGCCCGAAGCCGTAGTCGTTGGCGGTGATGCTGAACGTCGCCGGCGTCGCGCGGCCGAGCCGGTACGAGAACAGCGTCGCCAGGCCGAAGTGCGCGAGCCGTCCCTCGAACGGATAGAAAAAGAGGCCGTGGCCCTCGCGCGTGACGATCGACTCGATCAGCCATTCGCGCTCGCCCGGCAGCGCAGACCAGCGCGCCTGCAGTTCGAGCAGCGGGCGCATGCGCTGCAATTCCGGCGATGCGTAGACGCCCCGCTTCGCGTCGGCGACCAGCGCGCGCGTCGCGTCGGCGAGCTCGCTGGTCAGCGCCATCTTGCTGCCCATCCAGCGGGGGACGCGCGCGGACTTCGCCGACGCCGGCTTCACCCACGCAGTCAGCTCGCGCACGCGGATCAGCTCGAGCAGCCGTCCGGCGAACGCGAAGCAGTCGCCCGGCGACAGCGACGCCGCGAAGCCTTCCTCGACGTGGCCGAGCTTCGTGCCGTTGCGGAACGCGACGGTGATCGAGTTCTCGCTGACGATCGTGCCGATGCCCATCCGGTGCCGGCGCGCGATCTGCCGGTCCGGAACGTGCGCGACGCCGTCGTCGCCGATCACGACGCGCCGGTACTCGGGATACGCGTTGAGGCTCGCGCCGCCGTGGACGACGAAGTCCAGCGCCCACTGCCAGTCGGCGTCGGTCAGCGTCGCGTACGCATGCGTGCCGCGCACCTCGTCGCGCAGCGCGTCCGGATGCGCGCCGCCCCCCAGCGCGCACGTGACGATGTGCTGGACCAGCACGTCGGGCGGATTGACCATCGGAACGCGCGCCTCGATGCGGCGGTGCGCGGCGGCATCGCGCGCGGCGGCGGCTTCGACGAGCTCCAGCGCCTGGGTCGGGACGACCGTCACGCGCGAGATCTCGCCGGGCCGGTGGCCGCTGCGGCCGGCCCGTTGCAGCAGGCGGCCGACGCCCTTCGGGCTGCCGATCTGCAGCACCTGGTCGACCGGGGAAAAGTCGACGCCCAGATCGAGGCTCGACGTGCAGACGACCGCGCGCAGCCTGCCTTCGCGCAGTCCCGCCTCGACCCAGTCGCGCACGTCGCGTTCGAGCGAGCCGTGGTGCAGGGCGATCGTCCCGGCCCAGTCGGGCCGCGCGGCGAGCAGCGCCTGGTACCAGATCTCGGTGGTCGAGCGGACGTTGGTGAAGACAAGCGTCGACCGCGCGCGCTCGATCGCGCGCACGACTTCGGGCACCATCGACAGCCCGATGTGGCCTGCCCATGGAAAGCGCGCGATCGTCGAAGGCAGCGCGCTCGCGATCTCGATCGTCTTGGTGTCGAGGCCGCGGACGACGCGCGTGCGCGCGGGCGCCGTCCCGACCAGGCACGTCAGCGCTTCGTCGAGATTGGCGAGCGTGGCCGACAGTCCCCACGTGCGCAACGCGGGGTTGCGTCCGCGCAGCCGCGCCAGTGCCAGCTCCGTCTGCACCCCGCGCTTCGACGACAGCAGCTCGTGCCATTCGTCGACGACCACGGCGCGCAGGTGCGCGAACCGCTCGCGCCAGTCGGCGCGCGACAGCATCAGCGTCAGGCTCTCCGGCGTGGTGACGAGCGCCGTCGGCAGCCGCTGCGCCTGCCGCGCGCGCGCCGACGTGGAAGAGTCGCCGGTCCGCACGTCCACCGTCCAGTGCGGATTGAGCGCCCGCGCCGCGCGCTCGAGCGCCAAGCCGCTGTCGGTCGCCAGCGCGCGAAGCGGCGTGAGCCACAGCAGCGAAAGCGGCGGCGGCGTGTCGGCGCTGCCGTGCTCGCCGAGCGCGATGGGGCCGACGGCCGCGGCCAGCGTCTTGCCCATGCCGGTCTGCGCATGCACGAGCCCGCTTTCACCCGCCGCGTACGCGCGCCAGACCTCCTCCTGGAACGGGAACGGGGAGAATCCCTGTTCCGCAAACCACGCACGCGCCGGCGCGAAGGCGTCGAGCGTCGGCAGCGGCATCAGCGCGAGCATCCGAACATTCTAAGGGCGGAACGATCCTGGCCTTTGCTTGCCGCGAAGAAACGCCTCGTGTCCGAGAACCCGCTGCGCTCGCCCGGCCACGGCGTTTGCGATGACCTGCTCGAGACGGACGCGAAGGGTTTCCACCTGCCTCATCAGCGATTGCTCGACCGCCGTCCGGGTGGCCTCCCGGTCGCCGCCGTGCGCAACCTGCGCGAGCGCGAGATAGTGCCGGCAGGCGTCGGGCAGGTAGCGGCGGACCGTTTCCAGGACGAAGCAGCGCTCCGCCGGCGACACGGCGGCGGACTCGTCGGGGTTGCGCACGAGCCGCAGCGCCTCGGCCAGCGTTTCCTTGACGTCGGCAAGGCTCGCCCTTGCGTCCTCGGACAGCATGGCCGCGGTCTCGCGCAAATGGCGGTCGAGCGTTCGCACGGCCTTGTCGTCGTCGCCGTCGGCCTTTGCACCGGACGCGAGCGCCCGCCGCCGAGCCGCCTCCACGACGGCGGCGCAGCCCAGGACCAGCGCCGCCGGCATGAGCAGCCACGCCGTCACCAATCCGGCAAGGGCGAGCGCCACGCCGATCACGACCAGCAGATGGGTCCGCGACCACCGGTGCCTGGTGTCGTCGCCGTGCAGGGCTTCGGCCAGCGGACGTCCGATCGATTCCCTTTGGGCGTTGCGCATGAGCCTCGCCCGTGCGACCTCCCTCCGGGGCGGCGCACCCCGCGCCCCGCGCCGGGGCAGCTCGCCCGCCGTCCAGCCTTTCGGAATGCGCACGGCACCGCCCCGGTCGGCTGCTACGAAGCCTTGGGATCGCCGCGCGCGGCCGTCTCGACGAGATTGCCCTCGTGATGGTCGCGCACCGTCTTCGAGAGCGTGAAGGCCGTGCTCACCAGGAACAGCCAGCTCACGATCAGGTACGCGCGCACCCAGCCGTCGAGGTTCATGCGGGTAAGGTGGTAAGCGATGAGGACGATCGAGGCCGCGAAGCCGATCCAGGCGATCATCACCCACTCGCCGGTGTCGACCTGCTCGTCGCGGTTGTCGCGGATCGTCTTGGCCAGCGTGAACGTGGCGAACAGGCAGAAGAAGAAGCCGATCCCGATCCCGACGTGATCGACGTTGGCCGACGGCAGGTACCACAGCCCTGCGAGGCACGCGAACACCGCGACGCCGAAGGAAATCCAGACCTGCATTCTCCACGCAGGCGTATCGCGCCGAATCAGGTAGTTCTGGTTCATGGTCGTCTCCACGGATTGATTGGACATTCTCTACAGCGCCACCGGTCCGGGGGCGCTTCCGGCTACGACGGCGCGCGCCTGGCTGCGGCGCTCGCGGTCGAGATAGGTCTCCGCGCGCGCGATCTGCTCGCGCAGCGCGGCGCTGCTCTGCGCCATCGCTTCCAGCGCCTTCGCGCGGAACCCGTCCATCTCGTCTATCGCAGCGAACGTGAGGTCGAACGTTTCCTTGAGCTTCTCGATGCCGAGCATCGGATTGCTGGCGAACCGGGCGGTGCGCTCCGCGTGCGCGCCCAACGCCTTGCCGGACGCCACCAGCAGGTTCTCGACGGTCGCGTTCACGCCGGTCAGCATGTTCATGACCTTCACCTGCGCTCCGGTGGCGCACGCCACCGTATGCGCCACCGAGAGCGCCGACATGCCCGTGGTGGCCACGCGATTGCACCCGACGATGGTTTCGCGGCAGGTCTTGCGCAGCACGTCCAGCGACAGGTAGCCGTTCGCGCACACCGCCTGCTGCGTCAGCATGTCGGTCAGGTTCTGCCGAACGTAGAAGAGGACCTCCTGCTCCAGCGCGTGCGCCCGCTGCGGGTCGCCGGCTCGGAGCACCTCGACCTTGGCTGCGATGCGCGTGTCGAGCTCCTCGGCGAAGCGGATCGCAGCCTTCAGCCTCTGCATCGCGTCCCACAGCTTCGCGCGGCAGGCGTCGATCTCTATGCCGTCGCGCTGCAGGTCGTCGCAGGCGGCGTAGATCTGCTGCACGGCCGCCTGCAGCTGGGCGCCGGCGCTCTGGAACCGGCGCAGGTAGCTGCGCAGCCGGTTGCCGAACGGAATGATCCCGAGGATCCGGTTCGGCGACAGCAGGTCGCCTTCGTTGCCCGGGTTGAGCTCGTCGAGGTGCCGGCGCAGCGTCGCGACGGCCTTGACCGCCGGCGAGTCGTCCATGCCGATCATCGTGCGCGTCATGAAGCGGCCGTTGAGCAGGGCCGAGGTCACGGCGATCTCCTCGCGCCCAAGCTGGAAGGCGGAGTCGAGCTTCGACTTGAAGGCGTCGCCCTGCACGTCCTCGGTCAGCAGGCCGTCGACGAAGCGCGTCACCTGCTCGTCGACGCGCTCCGCGAGGCCGGGGGCCAGCGGCAGGGAATCCGGTGTCGCGGAAGTGCGCAGTTCGGTGTTCATGTCATCCACCTCCTTTCGCCCGCAGCGTCAACCTCCGTATCGAAAAAAGCTACAGCGATGCGAACAGTTGCGTCGATCGTGCTTTGTAGTATCAAATGGCGATACCAAACGGAAGGGAGTCCCCCGACATGGCGCAAACCGTCGCCCTGGTCGACGCGTTGAAGAACGTGCTCAAGGCGCGCGGCATCACCTATGCGAGCCTTGCGAAGAAGCTGGGTCTGAGCGAAGCGAGCGTCAAGCGCGTGTTCGCGACACGCAGCTTCACGCTGGAGCGCCTCGACCGGATCTGCGAAGTGCTGGAGATCGAGATCACCGACCTTGCCCGCATGGTGCTGCACGAGCCGCACAGCCCGGCGCAGCTCACGCGCGAGCAGGAGAAGGAACTCGTCTCGGATCCGAAGCTGCTGCTCGTCGCCGTCCACGCGCTCAATCACTGGACGTTCGACCAGATTCTCGAGACCTACGCGCTGACCAAGGCCGAGTGCATCCGCCTGCTCGCGCGGCTCGACCGGTTGGGCGTGCTCGACCTGCTGCCGAACAACCGCATCCGCGTGCGCGTCGCGCGAACCTTCGCCTGGCTGCCCGACGGACCGATCCAGCAATTCTTCCGTCGCCAGCTGCAGTCGGACTTCTTCCAATCGCGCTTCGACCAGCCGGGCGAGGCGATGGTGTTCGTCAGCGGCATGCTGTCGCGGACCAGCAACGCGGTGGTGCAAAGCCGCATCCGGCGCATGAGCGCCGAGTTCGCGGAATTGCACAACCAGGATGTCGAGCTGCCGCTCGCCGAGCGCTCCGGCACCAACCTGCTGATCGCGGTGCGGCCGTGGGTCCCGGAGCTGTTCCTGCGCCTGCAGCGCGCCCGCGCGCGCCGTTAGAAGGCCCTAGACCGGGACCTTCACCACCGCGGGTTTCGATGCCGCCTCGGGCGACCGGAACGCCGCGAGCAGCGCCGCCTCGCGCATCTTCGCGGTCTTCAGGTGCGCGTCCTTGACGTGGCCGTACCCGCGGATGTGCTCGGGCACCGACGCCAGCTCGACGGCGGTCGCGTGGTTGCGCGCCGACAGCGTCGCGAGCATCTCGCCGACGACGTTCTCGTAATCGGCGATCAGCGCGCGCTCCATCCTGCGCTCGGCGGTTCTGCCGAAGACGTCGAGCGCGGTGCCGCGGTACTTGCGCAGCTTGGCCAGGACGCGGAATGCCTTCATCATCCACGGCCCGTAGACGCTCTTCTTCGGCACGCCGGTCGCCGGGTCGGGCTTGTTGAACACCGGCGGCGCCAGGTTGAACGTCAGCTTGTAGTCGCCCTCGAACTGCGCGGCGATCTGCGCGGCGAAGTCCGTTTCCGCGTACAGCCGCGCCACCTCGTACTCGTCCTTGACCGCGAGCAGCTTGAAGTAGTAGCGGGCGACGGCTTCGGTCAGCTCGGTGATGCCGGGCATCGCGCGGGCTTCCGCCTCGCGGATCTTCGCGACCAGCGCCGCGTAGCGCTGCGCGTACGCGGCGTCCTGGTAGTCGGTGAGGAATTTCACGCGGCGCTCGATGACCTCGTCGAGCGTCGTCGACAGCCGCTGCGATTCCGGCCTCGCGACCGTCACCGCCGCGGCCGCGACCCGGGCCGGGTCGACGGCGGCCAGCCGACCCCAGCGGAAGCTCGCCGTGTTCGACTCGATCGCCGCGCCGTTCAGCTCGATCGCCTTCCGGATCGCGGCCTCCGACACGGGGATGAGGCCGCGCTGGTACGCGTAGCCGACCATGAACAGGTTGGTCGCGATCGAGTCGCCCATGAGGCCGGTCGCGAGCTTCGTCGCGTCGAGGAACTCGGCGTCGCCCGGTCCGACGGCGTCCTTGATTTCCTGCTCCATCGAACCGAGCGGGAACTTGAGGTCCGGCTCGCGCGTGAACTGCGCGGGCATCACCAGCGCCGTGTTGACCAGAGCCTTGGTCACGCCCTTCTGCATCTTGGCGAGCGCTTCGTAGCCGACGCTGGTCAGGATGTCGCAGGCGAGCACCAGCGTTGCCTCGCCGGCGGCGATGCGCGTCGCGTACAGCTTCTCCGGCGTATCGCCGATCCTCACGTGCGACACGACGGCGCCGTTCTTCTGTGCGAGGCCGGTCATGTCGAGCACGCTGCAGCCCTTGTCCTCCAGGTGGGCGGCCATGCCGAGCAGCGCGCCGATCGTGACCACGCCGGTGCCGCCAATGCCGGTGACGAGGATGTTGTAGGGCTCGGCGGCGCGGGGCAGCACGGGGTCCGGCAGGCTGCCGAAGTCCATGGCCTGCGCCTTCGCGGGCTTGCGCAGCGAGCCGCCCTCGACGGTGACGAACGACGGGCAGAAGCCCTTGACGCACGAGTAGTCCTTGTTGCACGACGACTGGTCGATTCCGCGCTTGCGGCCGAACTCGGTGTCGACCGGCGCGACCGACACGCAGTTCGATTGCACGCCGCAATCGCCGCAGCCTTCGCAGACGAGCTCGTTGATGACGATCCGCTTGGCCGGGTCCGGATACTTGCCGCGTTTGCGGCGGCGGCGCTTCTCCGCCGCGCACGTCTGGTCGTACAGCAGCACCGTCACGCCTGGGATCTCGCGCAGCTCGCGCTGCACGGCGTCGAGCTCGTCGCGGTGGTGGATGCGGATGTCGGACGCGAAGTAGCCGGACGGGTATTTGTCCGGCTCGTCGCTGACGACGATGATGCGCTTGACGCCTTCGGCGGCGACCTGCTTCGCGATCATTTCCGGCGACAGCGGTCCGTCGAACGGCTGCCCGCCGGTCATCGCGACCGCGTCGTTGTACAGGATCTTGTACGTGATGTTGACGTCGGCGGCCAGCGCCGCGCGGATCGCGAGGATGCCGCTGTGGTAGTACGTGCCGTCGCCCAGGTTCGCGAAGATGTGCTTTTCGCTGGTGAACGGCGCCTGGCCGATCCACGGCACGCCTTCGCCGCCCATGTGCGTGAACTCCGACGTGTTGCGGTCCATCCAGATCGCCATCACGTGGCAGCCGATGCCGGCGGTCGCGCGGCTGCCTTCGGGAAGCCGGGTCGACGTGTTGTGCGGACAGCCCGAGCAGAAGTACGGCTGGCGGACGAGCTCGATCTTCGGCTTGGCGAGCGCCTTTTCCTTCGCGTTGATCCAGTCGACGCGCGCGCGAAGCTCGTCCATCCGGCGCGGATGCAGCTCGAGCCGCTCGATGCGCCTGGCGATCACGCGCGCGATCATCGCCGGCGTCAGCTCGCCGGCCGCCGGCAGCAGCCAGTCGCCGTGCGGACGGACCCACTCGCCCTTTTCGTCGAACTTGCCGACCACGCGCGGCCGCACGTCGTCGCGCCAGTTGTACAGCTGTTCCTTCAACTGGTACTCGACGATCTGCCGCTTTTCCTCGACGACCAGGATTTCGTCGAGCCCTTCGGCGAAATGGCGCACGCCTTCCGGCTCGAGCGGCCACGGCATCGCGATCTTGTAGACGCGCAGCCCCATCGCGGCCGCGTCCTGCTCGGTGATGCCGAGGTCCTCGAGCGCCTGCCGGACGTCCTGGTAGCTCTTGCCCGACGTCGCGATGCCCAGCCGGGGCTTCGGCGAGTCGATCACGATGCGGTTGAGCTGGTTCACGCGGCAGTAATGCAGCGCCGCGTAGATCTTGTAGTCCTGCATCCGCGCTTCGGTGTCGAGGAAGCCGTCGGGCCAGCGGATCGACACGCCGTCCGGCGGCAGCGGGAAGTCGTCGGGCACGATGAT
Organism: Burkholderiales bacterium; assembly: GCA_046347755.1. Lineage (GTDB taxonomy): Bacteria > Pseudomonadota > Gammaproteobacteria > Burkholderiales > Casimicrobiaceae > VBCG01. Next base: position 1,842,804 of record JAXMFM010000003.1, read on the forward strand.
CTTCGTGCGCGACGGGTCCACGTACACGGACGAGCTCGATTCCACGGTGTCGGCCACGCACTTGAAGCCGACCCAGCAGCCGGAGTAGCGCGACATCGCCCAGCCGTGCAGCCCGAGGTCGAGGATCTCCTGCACCGACGACGGGTACAGCACCGGCATCATCGCCGCCGAGAACTGGTGATCCGACTGGTGCGGCACCGTCGACGACTTGGCCGCGTGGTCGTCGCCGGCCAGCACCAGCACGCCGCCGTACCGGGACGTGCCCGCCATGTTCGCGTGCTTGAACACGTCGCCGCAGCGGTCCACGCCCGGGCCCTTGCCGTACCACATCGCGAAGACGCCGTCGACCTTCGCGTCCTTGTGCAGGTTCAGCTGCTGCGTGCCCCAGATCGACGTCGCGGCCAGGTCCTCGTTCAGCCCGGGCTGGAACCTGACGTTCGCGCGGTCCAGGTATTTCTTCGCCTTCCACAGCGACTGGTCGAGCGCGCCGAGCGGCGATCCTCGGTAGCCGGAGACGAAGCCGCCGGTGTTGAGGCCGGCGATCCGGTCGCGCTGCTGCTGCAGGATCAGCAGCCGGACGAACGCCTGCGCGCCGTTGAGGAACACGCGACCGGAGTCGAGTTCGTACTTGTCGTCGAGCTTGACGTCGCGCAACGCCGGAATCAATGCTGCCATCGAGGTTACTCCGCAAAAATCGTGTTTTTGGGTCGCGCGGCCGCCGGATGGGCGTCGCAACGAACGCAGCACGGGGATTGTGTCCCCGCGTGCGCGAAGGCGCGCATTCTACGCTGCGCGCGCCGACGCGGCAACGCAATGCACGCTAGTGCGGCGCGAACAGGAAGTACAGCGCGAACAGGATCAGCGGCATCTGGACGAACACGACGTCGAGGTGGCGCGCCACGTATTCGCGCAGGCTGTGCGGGTGGCGATCGCCGGCGCGCTGGCGGCTCGAAAGCAGCCCGTCGATGAACATCCCGACCACGATCGGCAGCGGATTGAGCCAGACGCCGCGCACGGCGCCGTAGCCGGCCGCGGACAGCGCGATCCACAGGATCAGCGGCAGCACGCCGATCGCGACGACGAGCCAGCCGCGGGCGCGCAGCCAGGCGGCGAGCTTGCGCGGCGCCGGCTGGAGCGGGATGCGCGCGAGGATCGCCGCAGCGATCGCGTAACGGCGCCACAGGTAGCCGAACAGGTAGCCGAGCGCGATCCCCAGCGCGACGTCGGACAGGAAGGCCACGAGGTGCGACGCGCGCGTCAGCGGCCGCCGCTCGCTGAAATAGACGAGCGCGTCGCGAAAGTAGCCGGGCGCCTCGCCGGCGGCCGTGCGCTCCATGCCGGACGCCAGGTTCGAGCTCCAGAACACGACGTCGTCGCGGGCGATTTCCGGCGGCTTCGGCCGCATGCGGCCGTCGGGCAGGTCCACGAGTTCGAACGGCGACACGCGCGCCGAGGGATAGGCGCGAAAGAACTCCTGGTTGACGAACCCGATCTCGCGGCGCAGCGTCTCGCTCGTCTCGGACGCCCTGCGGTCCGGGTCGGTGCGCGCGAACAGTTCGTCCATGAACGCCTCCGCGTCGCCGTCGTGGCGCTTGGCGAGCTCGCACAGCAGGCGCGCGCGCAGCGGCGGCGTGGCTTCGCCGCGCGCCTGCGCGGAAACGACGGCCGCCGCGACGACGCCGAGCGACGGATACCGGTAACGGTAGAGCATTGCGCCGTCGTCGATCACGCCGCCGCGGCGCAGGTCGGGGTCCGGCATCGCGAACAGCACGCCGCGCTCGCATCGCTGCGCCATCCACCGGAAGCGCAGCGTCGTCAGCGGCGACGGCCGGCCGGGAAACGGCACGCTCAGGATCACGCGCGTGCCGCCGGCCAGCGCGTCGTCGAGCAGGCGGTCGACGCGCCGTTGCGCGTCCTGCTCGTCGGGGTCGTCGAAGATCCGGCCGCCGGGCTCGATGTCGAGATTGGAGACCGCCAGCACGCGCGGCTGCGCGGCGAGGATGCCCGCCAGCACGTCGGCGTCGAATTCGCGGAGGAACTGCAGGTTCCTCGCCATGTACGACTCGAACCGCGGTCCCGGCACCACGAAGTGCGGCAGCACGGCGCGCAGGTCCGGCGATACGGCGTCGGCGGCCGGGGAGGGCGGCGGGACGCCCGCGTCGCCGCGTCGCGCGTTGAGCCCCGTATAGCTCAGCAGCGCGTGCGAAACGAGGTCGGCCGCGAAGAAGTACCGCGAGCGCTCGACGACGACCATCAGCGACGCCAGCGTCAGCGCCAGCATCACGTGATGCAGGGCGATCCACGGGCTGGGGCGCGTGAGCCCCAGGCGTTCGCTCAGCGATTGCGCTTCCACCGGTCAGGCCGACGACGGCGGGACCTTCGCCGGGGAAGGCGCTACCCGCGACACTCCTTCGGCAGGTACTGCGGCGCGATGTCGATCGGCACGCACGTCCAGTGAAAGCGGTCGCCCGCGTCGAGCACCGGCGACAGCACGATCACGCGGCCGGCGAGCGCCGGCACGTCCGGCCCGAGCGAGATCCGCACGCGTCCCGACCTCGGATCGACGTCGAGGTCGTCGATCAGCGCGGCGCCCGGCTGCGCGCGCACGCCCGCATGGTAGGTCTGGTGCGGCAGCAGTCGCGCCGACGTCCACGTCGATTCGATGTCCGATTGCAGCACGGCGACCGCCGACAGCGCCTGCGCGACCTGTGCGCGCACGCCCAGGTCGGCATAGGCGGTCGCAAGCGCCGGAAACAGCACGGCGGTGACCGCGGCCAGCGCGCCACCGCCCAGCAGCAAGGCCGCGACACTCGACGTGGGCGCGGATTCGGCGACGCGCTGCACGGCGTCCGCTGCGCCTCGCGCGCGCAGTTCGGCGTCGCGGACCAGGCGCCGCACGCGCCGGTAGAGCAGCGAGTCGGCGACGAGCGCCGGCACGACGCCCGGGAGTATCCACATGGCAAGCCAAGCGCCGACGATCCACGGCGCGTCCGCATGCTCGAGCCGCGGCAGCAGCCACGCGAACGCGAGCGCGGCGACGATCGGCAACAGCGCGAACACCACGCCAGGCCCCCACAGCCGCCGATAGAACGCCCACACGCCGGGCAACAGTAGCGATGGCCAGTGCCAGCCGGGGCGGCCGCGGCCGGCGCGCTCGTACGAGAGGAAGCGCGGCACGTAGCGGTCGGCCGACGGGCCTACCGCGACGCGGAACAGCACGGCGAGCGCGGGACGGACGACCTTGTCCGGGACCGGACCGGGGACGTCGTGCGGGAGGCGGATCGTCGCCGCGAGCAGCGAGTCGACGGGTCCGTGCGGTTCGAGGATGTCGGCGCTGCGAACGTCAGCGCGAAGACGGTATGCGTTTCGGATCGTGCACTTGCCGGGTTTGGCCACTTCGTTCGTCCCCCCTCGTTCCGTTGTCGCGCGCTGTGGCCGCATTCTAACAACGATCCGGAGGCTGCGACGATCGGCGATCGACAGGCGACGGGTTCGCTTTGACGCGCGAGGGCGGGAATCGCGATAATGCGCGGTCCGCCGTATCCAGGACGACATTCCAGGAGGATTGACCCGATGCGCCGCATCCTCGCGCTCTGCGCACTCGCTCTCGCCGTCGCCGGGCCGGCCGCCGCGCAGGCGCCCGAAAAGCCCAAGCTCCAGATTGGCGTGGGCGGCAAGCCGTTGTTCTACTACCTGCCGCTGACGATCGCCGAGCAGAAGGGTTACTTCAAAGCCGAAGGGCTCGACGTCGAGATCCTGGACTTCCCCGGCGGCGCCCGCGCGCTGCAGGCAATGATCGGCGGCAGCGTCGACATCGTGTCGGGCGCCTACGAGCACACGATCACGCAGCAGCCGAAGGGGCAGAACATCGAGGCGCTGGTGCTGCAGGGCAAGTACGCGGGCATCGTGCTCGGGATGTCGAAGGAGAAGGCGGCCGCGTACAAGGGTCCGGCGGACCTCAAGGGCATGAAGATCGGAGTGACCGCGCCGGGCTCGTCGACCAACATGTTCGTCAACATCCTGCTCGCCAAGGCCGGCCTCAAACCCGACGCCGCCGCGTACGTCGGCGTCGGCGCGACGGCCGGCGCCGTGGCGATCATGAAGAAGGGCGAGATCGACGCGATCTCCAACCTCGACCCGGTGATCTCGATGCTCGAGGCCGACGGCACGATCGTGCCGGTCATCGACACGCGCACGGCGAAGGGAATGGGCGACGTGTACGGCGGCGCGTACGCGGCCGGCAGCATCTACGCGCCGGTCGACTTCGCGAAGAAGTATCCGAACACGGCGCAGGCCGTGGTCAACGCGATGGTGCGCGCGTTGCGCTTCATCCAGGCGTCCACGCCGGACCAGATCGTCGACGCGGTGCCCAAGGAGTACTACACGGACCGCGCGCTGTACAAGGCGGCGCTGGAGAAGAACCTGGACGCGTTCAAGCACGACGGCGCGATCGGCATGGAAGCGTCGCAGAACGTCTACCGCGACCTGAAGACCTTCGATCCCGGCCTGCAGGGCGCGACGGTCGACCTCGCGAAGACCGTCAACATGACGTTCCAGCAGAAGGCCGTGCAGAAATACAAATAAGGCAAACGTGATGGCCGAACCGAGCGCCGCCGGGCCGCCCCAAGGCGCTCGCCCCCCTGGGGGGGAGGGGCGCGCAGCGCCCATCGGGGGGGATCACGGCGCCGCCGGGCCGCCCCAAGGCGCTCGCCCCCCTGGGGGGGAGGTGCGCGCAGCGCCCATCGGGGGGGATCACGGCGCCGCCGGGCCGCCCCAAGGCGCTCGCCCCCCTGGGGGGGAGGGGCGCGCGGCGCCTATCGGGGGGGAGCCCGTTCCAGCGCTCGCGTTCGCGGACCTGACGTGCACGTTCGCCGCGCGCGGCGGGTCCGGCCGCTATACGGCGGTACGCGACACGTCGCTCGCCGTGGCCGCCGGAGAGTTCGTATCGGTCGTCGGCCCCACCGGCTGCGGCAAGTCGACACTGCTCAACGTCGCCGCGGGCCTGCTCGCCCCGTCGTCCGGCGAGGTGCGCGTGCACGGCAAGCCGCTCGCCGGCATCAACGCGAAGGCCGGCTACATGTTCCAGGCCGACGCGCTGATGCCGTGGCGCAACACGCTCGACAACGTGATGGCCGGGCTCGAATTCCGCGGCGTGGAACGCGGCGAGCGCGAGCGGAGCGCGCGCGACTGGCTGGCCCGCGTCGGCCTGTCCGGCTTCGAGGACCGCTATCCGCACCAGCTCTCCGGCGGCATGCGCAAGCGCGTCGCGCTCGCGCAGATGCTGATCCTCGACCCCGAGATCCTGCTGATGGACGAGCCGTTCTCGGCGCTCGACGTGCAGACGCGGCAGCTGATGGAGAACGAGCTGCTCGAGCTGTGGAGCGCCGACCGCAAGTCGGTGCTGTTCATCACGCACGACCTGGAGGAGGCGATCGCGCTGTCCGACCGCGTGGTCGTGCTGGCCGCAGGCCCGGCGACGCATCCGCTGGGCGAGTTCGCGATCGACCTCCCGCGGCCGCGCGACGTGGCCGAGATCCGCATGCTGCCGGAGTTCGTCGCGCTGCACGAGGCGATCTGGCACGTGCTCAAGTCCGAAGTGCTCAAAGGCTATGCGCAAGGGCGTCGCTGACACCGGCGTCGGGCGCTGGCGGCTGTCCGCCTACCACGTGCTGCTTGCCGCGGCCGTGTTCGGCGGCTGGTACCTGCTGACCGAGCCGATCCTCTGGTCGCCGGAGTTCGCGAAGAAAATGGCGTTCTTCTTCGGCCGGCCGATCGAGGTGGTCAAGGTCATCGTCGACTGGTTCGTCAGCGGCAAGATCTACCCGCACCTCGCGATCACGCTGTGGGAGACGCTGCTCGCGTTCGCGGTCGGCAGCGTGCTGGGGCTCGTCGTCGGCCTGTGGCTTGCGCTGACGCCGCTGGCGAGCGCGCTCGCCGACCCCTACATCAAGGCGATGAACGCGATGCCGCGCGTGATCCTGGCGCCGATCTTCGCGGTGTGGTTCGGGCTGGGCGTGCTGTCGAAGGTCGCGCTGGGCGTGACGCTCGTGTTCTTCGTGGTGTTCTTCAACGTGTACCAGGGGGTGAAGGAAGTGTCGCCGGTCGTGCTCGCCAACGCGCGGATGCTCGGTGCCTCCCGGCGGCAGCTGCTGCGCTACATCTACCTGCCTTCGGCCACGTCGTGGGTGTTCTCGAGCCTGCACGTCTCCGTGGGCATGGCGTTCGTGGGCGCCGTGGTCGGCGAGTACCTGGGCTCGGCCAAGGGCGTCGGCTACCTGATCCTGCAGGCCGAAGGAACGTTCGACATCAACACCGTGTTCGCCGGCATCCTGGTGCTGACGATGTTCGCGCTGCTGCTCGACTTCATCGTGACCCGGGTCGAGGCGCGGCTGCTCGTCTGGCGGCCGCGGCAGGCGGAGACCGAGCAACTCTAGGAAGCGACGATGACCGACCTGCTGCCCGCGATCGAAATCGAGACTGCACCGAGCCCGACGGCGTCGGTGATCTGGCTGCACGGGCTGGGCGACGACGGCAACGGCTGGTCGCAGGTCGTGCCGGCGCTCAACCTGCCGCCGACGCTCGCCGTGCGCTTCCTGTTCCCGCACGCGCCGACGATGCCGGTGTCGATCAACAACGGCTACGTGATGCGCGCGTGGTACGACATCCGCGAGGCCGACTTCAACGCGCGCGCGGACTTGGCCGGCGTGCGCCGGTCGCAGGCGCAGCTCGAGGCGCTGGTCGCCCGCGAAAAGGCGCGCGGCGTTTCCGACGCGCGCATCGTGCTGGCCGGCTTCTCGCAGGGAGGCGCCGTCGCGCTGTACGCGGGCTTGCGGCACCCGCAGCGGCTGGCCGCCATCGTCGCGCTGTCGACGTACCTGATCGACGCGCCGGCGCTGGCCGTCGAAGCGGCGCCGGCGAACCGCGACGTTCCGATCTTCATGGCGCACGGCACGCACGACCCGGTCGTGCGCTTCCAGTGGGCGGAAGCTTCGCGCGACGCGCTGGCGGCCGCCGGCTATGCCGTCGAGTGGCACGCGTACCGGATGGAGCACTCGGCCGTGCTGGAGGAGATCGCGGCCGTCGGCGCGTTTGTCGCGCGTGCGCTGGCCCCGGGCTGACGCTACTCGTCCTCGCCGCCGCCGTCGGGTTTGGGCGCGACCCCGCGGGGCGGATGCACGCCGCGGCGCCCGAGGGCGTCGCGCAGCAGGAACTCGACCTGCGCGTTGGCGCTGCGCAGCTCCGCCTGGGCGAGCCGCTCGACCTCGGCCCACAGCGCCGGGTCCACCCGCAGCAGGAACGACTTCTTGGCGGCCATCGACGCGCTAATCGGCCTTGCGGAAGCGGGTGCGCAGCCCGATGGCCCACGCGAGGACCGCGACGACGAGCACGCCGAGCAACGCGAACAGGTACGCCTCGTCGAGCCGGGCCGGCACCCGGGCGTTCGCCTCCAGCACCAGCAGGTGGACGGCGCCCAGGAAGACCGACAGCGTGAGGCCGAGCCAGCACGCGTGGCTGGCAAGCCACGCCAGCGTGTCTTCGCGGCGCGGCGGCGCCAGCCAGTACTCGCGGTTCGCGACCATCCCCTGCGACGTCGCCATGCGCGGGATGAGGCCGGTCATCGCAACGACGAACAGCGGCACCAGCGTCGTGAACGCAAGCATGAACACCAGGTAGCCGTCGCGGGTCATCCAGCCGTTGGCGAGACCGCCGCGGCCGAAGTGCGTGGCCACGCGCTCGGGCAGCGTGCCGGTCGTCGCATAGACGAGCACCGGCACGACAACCAGGACCAGGACGAACAGCAGGCGGGGCAGGGCGGCCATCTCGAACCTCCGGTTACGTGTAGAGCGTGCCGGTGTTGATCACCGGCTGCACATCCGACTCGGCGCAGAGCACCGTCATCAGGTTGGACACCATCGCGGCCTTGCGCTCGTCGTCGAGGTTGACGACCTGCTTGGCCGACAGCTCGTGCAGCGCCATCTCCACCATCGACACGGCGCCGTGCACGATCTTCTGCCGCGCGGCGATGATCGCCTCGGCCTGCTGCCGGCGCAGCATCACCTGCGCGATTTCCGGCGCGTAGGCCAGGTGCATCAGCCGCGCCTCCTCGACGACCACGCCGGCCTGCTCGAGCCGCGCCTGCAACTCGCGCTCCAGCGCGCGGGCGACGATGTCGGCGCTTTCGAGCAGCGTCGGCTCGCGGGCGGTGTCCTTGGTCTCCTCGGCGTCGTACGCGAAGGACGAGGCCAGGTGGCGCACGGCGGCTTCGCTCTGCACCTTGACGAAATTCTCGTAGTCGTCGACGTCGAACGTCGCCTTGGCGGTGTCGTCGACGTGCCAGACGACGACGGCCGCGATCTCGATCGGGTTGCCGCGCTTGTCGTTGACCTTCAGCCGCTCGCCGTTCAGGTTCCGCGCGCGCAGCGAGATCTTCTTGCGCGAGTAGAACGGGTTGGTCGCGCGCAGGCCCGGCACGCGGCTGGTACCGCGGTACGCGCCGAACAGCTGCAGGATCGCCGCCTCGTTCGGCTGCAGCGTGTACAGGCCCGCGAGCGCCAGCACCGCGACGACCAGTACGGCGATGCCGAGCGAGAACGATCCCCAGCGGATGCCGGACATGCCGATCGACTGCGCCAGCAACACGCCGCCGCCGATCAGAAGCCCCAGCGCGACGAACAGCATGAAGAAGCCGTTGGCCGTGCCGATCGGGGTTTCGTCGTGGGACGGCCCTTGCAGCTTGTTTCGGGTTTCCATCGTGGTCTCCGTCGTAGTCGCGTGCCGCCTGCGCCAGCGTGGCCAACACGTCGTATCAAAATGATATCATTTATATATCGTACGCTGTCAACGACCGTTCGGCGGCGCGGATACGATGAGTCGTTCGACCGTACCGGGCCAACAAACCAACGAGTTACGCAACGATCCTCGTGCTTTGGACGAAAAAATGCCCGCACGCGGCGGGCATGGAAGCGGAGCAGTGCAGGCCCTACGTCTTCGGCTCGAACTTGAGCGCCGCCGAATTCATGCAGTAGCGCATGCCGGTCGGCTCCGGGCCGTCGGGAAAGACGTGGCCCAGATGCGCGTCGCAGGCCGCGCACACGACCTCGGTCCGCCGCATCCACAGCGTGTTGTCCGCTTCCTCGCGGACGTTTTCCCGTGCGACCGGCGAATGGAACGACGGCCAGCCGGTGCCGGAGTCGAACTTGGCGTCCGACCCGAACAGCGGCGTGCCGCAGCAGACGCACATGTAGGTCCCGTTGCGGTGGTTGTCCCAGAGCGCGCCGGAGAACGCGCGCTCGGTGCCCTTCTTGCGCGTCACGCGGAATTGCTCGCCCGTCAGTTGCGCCTTCCATTCGGCGTCGGACTTGTGAACCTTGTCGACCATCGTGTCCTCGTCTCGTTGGCATCGGGGGCGCCGGAGTCGGCGCATCCCATACGCTATAGTGTCGCTTTTTCGCCGGCACCCTTACAGCGGGGCCGCAACCTTTCCCCGTGTCGTTAGAAGGCGCCCAGCCCGAGTCGTTCCGTCGCGACGTCCGCGTCATCGGACTGATCGGCGGCGCCCACGCGTTCTCGCACTTCTTCCAGCTCGCGCTGCCGCCGCTGTTCCCGCTGCTGCGCGTCGAGTTCGACGTGTCGTGGACGGTGCTCGGCCTGCTCGTCGGCGTGTTCTACGGCGCATCCGGCGTCACGCAGTTCGTCGCCGGGTTCGCCGTCGATCGCATCGGCGCCCGGCCGGTGCTGCTGTCCGGACTCGCGCTGCTGGCCGGCGGGACCGCGACGGCTGCACTGGCGCCCGGCGCGTACTGGCTGTTCCCGATCGTCGCGCTGATGGGCGTGGGCAACGGCGTCTTCCACCCGTGCGACTTCGCGATCCTGAACGCCAACGTCGCGGCGCGCCGGTTAGGCTACGCGTACTCGACGCACGGCGTCGGCGGCAACCTGGGCTACGCAATGGCGCCGATCGTCAGCTATGGGCTGGCCGCCGCGTTCAACTGGCGCGTCGCGCTAGCGTGCATGGGTGTGGCCGGGCTGGTCGCGCTCGGCGTGCTCGCGCACCAGCGCGCGTACCTGACGTCGCACCGCGCGCACGCCGCGCACACGCTGAAGGGCAGCATGGCGATGTTCATGCAGCCGGCGATCGCGCTGTGCTTCGGCTATTTCGTCGTGCAGACGATGGCGTCGGTCGGCCTGCAGACGTTCCTGCCGTCGGCGCTCAACAGCGGGCTGGCCGTGCCGCTGGCGATCGCCGCGTCGACGGTCACGGCCTACCTGCTGGGCGGTACCGGCGGGATCGTCGCCGGCGGCTTCCTCGCGGCGCGGACGTCGCGGCACGACCTCGTCGCGGCGTCCGGACTGCTGGCGGCCGCGTCGCTGCTGGCGATCGTCGGCACCGGCATCGTCGGCACGGCGACGATCATTCCGCTGTTCGTGGTGATCGGCTTCGTGCTGGGCACGACCGGACCGTCGCGCGACCTGATCGTCCGCAACGCGACGCCCAAGGGCGCGGCCGGCCGCGTCTACGGCTTCGTCTATTCGGGGCTCGACCTGGGCGCGATGATCGGCCCGATCTGGTTCGGCCTGATGCTCGACCACGCGCTCGGCCGCGAGATGTTCTACGTCGTCGCCGCGTTGCTGGTGCTCGCCGTCGGCACCGTCGTGCGCGTTCGGCGCGCGATCGTCGCCGCCTGAAGCCGCGGCAGGAAAGGAAAACCGATGGATCTCGGCATCGCCGGCCGCCGCGCGCTCGTGTGCGCGGCCAGCAAGGGACTGGGGCGGGGCTGCGCGGAGGCGCTGGCGCGCGAAGGCGTGGACGTCACGATCGTCGCCCGCACCGAAGCCCAGGTCCGCCACGCGGCGGCGGAGATCGGCGCGCTCGCCGGCCGCCGCGTCGCGTGGCTCGCGTGCGACATCACCACGCCCGAGGGCCGCGCCGCCGCGCTGGCCGCGTGCCCGGACCCTGACATCCTGGTCACCAACGCCGGCGGCCCGCCGCCCGGCGACTTCCGCGACTGGGACCGCGACGCGTGGCTGCGCGCGCTCGACGCCAACATGCTGACGCCCATCGAGCTGATCCGGGCGACCGTCGACGCGATGATCGCGCGCAGGTTCGGCCGCATCGTCAACATCACGTCGTCGTCGGTGAAGGCGCCGATCGACATCCTCGGCCTTTCCAACGGCGCGCGCAGCGGGTTGACCGGCTTCGTCGCCGGCGTCGCGCGCAAGGTCGCGCGGCACGGCGTGACGATCAACAACCTCCTGCCCGGCTCCTTCGACACCGACCGGCTGAAAGGCACGATGCAGGGGCGGGCCAAGGCCGCCGGCAAGGACCTGGAAGCGGTGACGGCCGCCGCACGCGACGCCATTCCCGCGGGGCGCTTCGGCGACCCGGCCGAGTTCGGCGCCGTCTGCGCGTTCCTGTGCAGCGTGCACGCCGGCTACGTCGTCGGCCAGAACATCCTGCTCGACGGCGGCAACTTTCCGGGAACCTACTAGGGCAATCGCAACAGGGGCGACCCTGCTTCCGTCATTTCCCTCGGGATAGCGCCGGCCAGTCGTCCTTCACGATCCGGGCGACGATGACGAAGCCGCCGTCGCCGCGCCCGGGCTCGATCACCGCCATTTCGCCTTCCATCAGGTACGGCGGGCCGGCGACCGCGACGAACGGATTGCCGTGGCTCGCGATCGCGACGTTCACGCCGGGCGGCGGCGGCGTGCGCAGCAGCGCGCGCAAGTCCGCATAGCGGTCGGGCGACTCGGGGCGCGCGGGACCGCCGCGGACCGCGGGCGACGCCGTCGCGCGGCCGAACACGAGCCGTCCGGTCTCCATCGTCCGGCAATAGGGACTCGCCAGCACGTCGCCGATCGGGATGCGCAGCGCGCGGACCGCCGCGCCGATCGCGCGCGCTTCGGCTCGGCCCTTGTCGGTCAGGTTGCGTTGCGTCGTGCAGTCGTCGTAGCCGGTCATCCGCTCGTCGTTCTCGCCGAAGTCCGTCGACGTGTGCCGAAGGTACAGCACGTAGCCGCCGCGCTGCAGTGCCGCCACCAAGGCGGCGCCGGACAGCGTCTGCTGGGCGAGCGCGGCTGCCGGCGCGAGCGCCAGCAGCGCGCCGGCGATCGCAACCGCTAGCGCGCGGCGGGCGGACGCGGCACCGAACACGGCTCTTCGTCGAACGCGATGTCGCCATCCGGCTGCGGCTGCCCGGTCGCGCGGATCGCGGCGAAGTCGGTGAGCGTCCGGTCGAGCAGGTGCGTCGTCTCGACCTTGCCGAGCGCGTTGAAGATCGAGTCGAGGCGGCCGGGGAACCTGCGCTCCCACTCGTTCAGCATCAACCCCACCTGCTTGCGCTGCAGGTTCTCCTGCGATCCGCACAGCGTGCACGGGATCAGCGGAAACCCGCGCACTTCGGCATAGCGCGCGAGGTCGCGCTCGCGCACATAGGCGAGCGGCCGGATGACGACGTGGCGGCCATCGTCGGACACCAGCTTCGGCGGCATGGTCTTCAGCTTGCCGCCGAAGAACAGGTTGAGGAAGAACGTCGCCATCAGGTCGTCGCGATGATGGCCGAGCGCGATCCTGGTCGCGCCGAGTTCGCCGGCGACGCGGTACAGCACGCCTCGGCGCAGGCGCGAGCACAGCGAGCACATCGTCGCGCCCTCGGGGATCAGCCGCTTCACCACGCTGTACGTGTCCTGCTCGGCGATCCGGAACTCGACGCCGCGACGGGCCAGGTACGCCGGCAGCACGTCCGCCGGGAAACCCGGCTGCTTCTGGTCGAGGTTGACCGCGACGATGGAGAAGGGCGTCGGCGACCGGCGCTGCAGCGCGAGCAGCACGTCGAGCAGTCCGTAGCTGTCCTTGCCGCCGGACAGGCAGACCATGACGCGGTCGCCGGCCCCGATCATCGCGTAGTCGGCGATCGCCTCGCCGACCTGCCGCTGCAGGCGCTTGGCGAGCTTGTTCGCCTCGAATTCGGCCTTGCGCGGATCGCGCGGCCGGGAGGCCTCCGCGGACGCGGGTGCGGGCAGACGGATCGGCGAGCCGTGTTCCATGGCCCGCGATTTTACGCTCGTGTCGGCGGCGAACCCGTCAGTTCAGTACAGGATCAGCAGGACGCTCAGCAGGCCGAGCGCCGTGGCGCCCAGGTAGACGAACGGCGGTGGCCGCCATTCCTGCCCTTCCGCGGCAGCCTGTGCGGGCAGCGGCAGGTCGATCCGCGGCGCCGTCCGCGGCTGCGACGACCCGGGGCGCTGGAACGCGACCAGCTGCATCTGCGCCAGGCGCAGCAGCTCGTGCTCGAGCTTGGGCGGGTCGATCTTGTGCGTCGCCGCGAGCGTGGCGAGCGTTCGCGGGTTGCCCAGCTTCTTGAGCACTTTCCGCTGCGCGAGCGACAGTCCGCTCTTCGGCTGGGCGATCTCGCGGTCGCCCTGCACGGTGCGGCCCCATACGGTGTCCGGTTCGTAGAGCATGGTCGGTTCCTGTTGCCGTGCGGCCGCCCGGGCGCGTCCGGATCTCGTGCGAAAATCCGGGCGCGATGCGCGCCTCACGCGACAATTTGCAATCGACATGCCAAGCGCCGGGCCAGCCGACGACCGGCGCGGACGAGGCCCGGCGACAGCGCGTCGGCTACGGAGCGTAGATGACAGACATGCCCCAACCCGGTCCGGGCGTGCGGATCTCGAGCGGCTTCGACGCCGGTGCGATCGACGTCGTCGCCGACGACGATCCCGCGAACCTGCAGGTCGCGCTTCGCGCCGACTCGCATGCGGACTTCCGCCAGTGGTTCCACTTCCGGCTGCAGGGCGCGCGCGGTCGCCGCGTGCGCATCCGGTTCGTCAACGCCGGTGCGGCGACCTACGTCGAAGGCTGGCGCGGCTACCGGGCGGTCGCCTCCTACGACCGCGCCGACTGGTTCCGCGTGCCGACGACGTTCGACGGAGCCGAACTCGCGATCGACCACGTGCCGGAGCGCGACAGCATCTACTACGCGTACTTCGAGCCCTACTCGTGGGAGCGGCATCTCGCGCTCGTCGGGCGCGCGAGCGCGTCGCCGCTCGTCCGCGTGACCGACCTGGGCGCGACGATCGAGGGCCGCGACATGAACCTCGTCACCGTGGGCGACGACGCGCCCGGCCGCAAGTCGGTGTGGATCATCGCGCGCCAGCATCCGGGCGAGACGATGGCCGAGTGGTTCGTCGAAGGCCTGCTGGACCGGCTGCTCGACGGCTCCGACCCGGTCGCGCGCTCGCTGCTCGCGCGCGCCGTCGTGCGCGTGGTACCCAACATGAACCCCGACGGCAGCGTGCGCGGCAACCTGCGCACGAACGCCGCCGGCGCGAACCTGAACCGGGAATGGCAGTCGCCGTCGCTGGCGCGCAGCCCCGAGGTCCATCACGTCCGGGCGGCGATGCAGGCGACCGGCGTCGACGCGTTCCTCGACGTCCACGGCGACGAGGGCCTGCCGTACGTGTTCACCGACGGCAACGAACGGCTGCAGACGTACACGCCGCGCATGCAGGCGCTGGAGCAGGGCTTCTGCGAGGCGCTGCGCGCGGCCAACCCCGACTTCCAGACCGTGCACGGTTACCCGGCGAACAAGGAGACCAAGGTCAACCTGACGGTCGCGTCGAAGTGGGTCGGGCACACGTACGGAGGCCTCGCGCTGACGCTCGAGATGCCGTTCAAGGACAACGCCGACCTGCCCGATCCGCGGCACGGCTGGAGCGGCGCACGGTCGCGCCGGCTGGGCGCCGACGCGCTGACGGCGCTGTACGCTATGCTGCCGTCGCTGTAGGGCGAACGCGCGGCGCGGACGAAACGAGAGGCAACTCGTGCAGACGATTCTGGTGGCGAATCCGAAAGGCGGCAGCGGCAAGACGACGCTCGCCACCAACGTGGCCGGCTGGCTCGCCGGCAAGCGCCAGCGCGTCGCACTGCTCGACGCCGATCCGCAGCGCTCGTCGACGCAGTGGCTTTCGCGGCGCCCGGCGCTGTTCCCGTCGGTGGCGGGATTCACCGACGACGTCGGCAGGAAGGAGCTGAAGGACGTCGCGCCCGAGTGGCTGGTCGTCGACAGCCCGGCCGGGCTGCACGGCGACGACCTGCGCGACGCGCTGAAGCGCGCCGACGCGATGGTGGTGCCGGTGTCGCCTTCGGCGTTCGACATGGCGGCGACCGAGCGTTTCCTGCGCATCGTGGCCGATGCGAAGGCCGTGCGCGAACGGGGGCTCGCCATCGCGCTCGTCGCGATGCGCGTCGACGCGCGGACGCGCTCGGCCGCGGAACTCGACGCGTTCCTCGAGCAGTTCGACTTCCCGCTGGTCACGCACCTGCGCGACACGCAGGTGTACGTGTACTGCGCGCGCGACGGCTACTCGGTGTTCGACCTGCCGCGCTCGCGCGGCGAGCAGGACCAGGAGCAGTGGCGCCCGCTCACCCGCTGGATCGCCAAGCACGCCGCTGTTAAGCAGTCGTAATCAGCGAGCAAATCGACGGCTCCGCCGGCGATTTGCCCCTGACCAGCTTTTCGAACGCCCGTCAGCGTCGTGATTCTTCCAAGGGGTCGCGCCGTTAGGCTTGCGACCCCTTCAAGCTCGTTTACTTCTTAGCAGCGTCTTTCGCGGCGTCGACGGCCTTGGCGGCGGCGTCCTTGGTCGCGTCGCTGGCCGACTTGGCCGCGTCCTTGGTGGCGTCGGCGGCCGACTTGGCGGCGTCGGTGGTCGCCTGTGCGGCATCCTTCGCCGCTTCGGTCGTGGCCTTGGCGGCGTCGGTCGTGGCGGTCTTCGCGGCTTCGGCGGCCTTGGCGGCGGCTTCCTTGGTCGCGACGGCGGCCTTCTCGGCGGCCTGCTTCGCGGCTTCGGCTTCCTGCTTGGCCTTGTCGCTGCACGCGGCGAGCGACACGGAGAGCGCGATCGCGCTGAGCGCGGCGATGAGGGTGCGATTCATGATCTTCTCCCGAAATAATTCTCAATGCGGTGCGCCCGGTCGGCGCCTCCGTCAACCGTCAATTTTAAACGATTCGGGCACCGCAGCCCGCCTGAACACCCATCGAGGTCAAGGGAAGTTGCGATTCAGGCGCGCGCGCCGCCGTTCCAGCAGCGCCAGCATCACGCCGCTGCCGACGATGATCGCCATGCCGAGCGCCGACCAGCGATCCGGCAGCTGGCCGAACACGACGTAGCCGAACAGCGTCGCCCACAGCAGGTTCGCGTAGGTGAACGGCGTCAGCAGCGAGGCGGGCACCATCATGAACGACGTGATCAGCAGAAAGTGCGCGAGGCCTGCGAACAAGCCCATCGCCAGCAGCAGGCCGGCGTCGGACCACGAGAGGCCCGCGCCGTCGAACGCCCACGGCAGCGCGACGGTCAGGCCGACGGCGCCCGCCAGCGCGCTGTAGAACAGCGTCGTGTACGCGCTGTCGCCGGGAAGCTTGCGCGTCAGCAGCTGGTAGAGCGCGTTGCAGGCCGCGGCGCCGAGAATCAGGACCACCGCCGGATGCAGCACCGACGATCCGGGACGCAGCAGCACGAGCACGCCGGAGAAGCCGACGAGCGCGGCCGCCCACCGCGCCCGCGTCGGCCGCTCGCCCAGGACCGGCATCGACAGCAGGACGATGAGGATCGGCCCGATGTGCATGATGGCCGTCGCTTCGGCCAGCGGCAGGAAGCGCAGTCCGAAGAAGAAGCAGCCGGTGGCCGCGAGCAGGAAGCCCGAGCGGACGAGCTGCATCTTGAGGTTGGACGTGCGCCAGAAGCCGGGCCCGGCGCGATGCCGGACGAACGGCGTCACCACCAGCATCTGGCCCGCGTACCGCGCCCACACGACCAGGAAAAGCGAATGGTCGCGAACGAGATACTTCGCGGTCGTGTCGAGCGCGGTCAGGAAAAGGCCCGCGAGCAGGAACAGCGGCAGCGCGCGGGCGAGCGGATGCGCCGGGTGGATGTTCAGGCCACGGCCTCCATGCTGCACCTGTCAGGCACGTGACGCCCCTATTGTCGGCCGCCGGTGTCGATTCGCGATTGCTCGACGCGCTTCGGGCTTCGCCGCTCACGCCACCAGTTCGCGCAGCACGAAAGGCAGGATGCCGCCTCCGTTGTAGTAGTCGACCTCGATCGGCGTGTCGATCCGGCACAGCACCGGCACGTTCACCTTGCTGCCGTCCTTGCGCGTGACGACGAGCGTCAGGTCCTGCTGCGGCCGGATGTCCTTCGGCACGACGATGTCGAACGTCTCGTCGCCGGTGATGCCGAGCGAGGCCACCGAGTCGCTGCCCTTGAACTGCAGCGGCAGCACGCCCATGCCGACCAGGTTCGACCGGTGGATGCGCTCGTAGCTCCGCGCGATCACCGCCTTCACGCCGAGCAGCTGCGTGCCCTTGGCCGCCCAGTCGCGCGAGCTGCCCGAGCCGTACTCCTCGCCGCCGAAGATCACCGTCGGCGTGCCGGCCGCGACGTACCTCATCGCGGCGTCGTAGATGAACATCTTCTCGCTGCCCGGCTGGAACAGCGTGAGGCCGCCTTCCTCGCGCGTGCCGTCGGCGCGCGGCGGGATCATCAGGTTCTTGATCCGCACGTTGGCGAACGTCCCGCGCATCATCACCTCGTGGTTGCCGCGGCGCGAGCCGTAGCTGTTGAAGTCGGCCTTGGTGACGCCGTGGGCGAGCAGCCACTTGCCCGCCGGCGAGTTCTCCTTGATCGCGCCGGCCGGCGAGATGTGGTCGGTCGTGATCGAGTCGCCGAGGATCGCGAGCGCCCGCGCGCCCTTGACGTCGGTCGTGGCCTTGGGCTTCATCGCGAACCCGTCGAAGAACGGCGGCTTCGCGATGTACGTCGACGCCGGCCAGTTGTAGACCTGCCCCGTCACGCCGGCGATCCTGCCCCACATCGGGTTGGCGTTGGCGACGTTGCCGTAGAGCTTCCGGTACACCTCCGGATCGCGCGCGAAGTGCGATACCGCGGCGATCTCGTGCGAAGTCGGCCAGATGTCCTTCAGGTAGACGGGGTGGCCGTCCTTGCCGGTGCCCAGCGGCTCGGTCGTCAGGTCGCGGAGTACGGTGCCGGCGATCGCGTACGCGACGACCAGCGGCGGCGACGCCAGGAAGTTCGCCTTCAGGTTCGGGTGGATGCGCGCCTCGAAATTGCGGTTGCCGGACAGCACCGCCGCGCAGATCAGGTCGTGGGTGACGATCGCGTCGTTGAACTCCGGCGCCAGGTCGCCCGCGTTGCCGATGCACGTCGTGCAGCCGTACGCGGCGACGGTGAACCCGAGCTGCTCGAGGTAGGGCAGGAGCCCCGCCTTGGTCAGGTAGTCGGTGACGGTTCGCGAGCCCGGCGCCAGCGACGTCTTGATGTGGCGCTTCACCGTGAGCCCGTGCTCGACCGCCTTCTTCGCGAGCAGGCCCGCCGCGAGCAGGACGCCCGGGTTGGACGTGTTCGTGCACGACGTGATCGCGGCGATCAGCACGTCGCCGTTGCCGATCGACACGTGCGCGGCGTCCGGTTCGGCATGGCGATCGGGCGTGGGCCGGTTGTTGACCATCTCGACGACGTCGCGCGGCGCGGCGCCGTTGGCGAGCTGCATCGACGCGTCGCTGATGGCGCCGGCGCCGGTGGCCGCCAGCGGCGTGACGATCCGCTTGTTCAGTTCGGCCGCCGGCTTCGAGAAGCCGTTGTCGGCGACCGGCTTGCTGAACAGTTCGGTGAACCTGCCCTTGAGATTGCCGAGCTCGATGCGGTCCTGCGGGCGCTTCGGGCCGGCGACGGACGGCCGGATCGTCGCCAGGTCGAGCGTGACGACCTTCGTGTAGTCGATCTCGCCGGCGCGGGGGATGCCGAACATCCTCTGCGCCTTGAAGTACGCGGCGAACGCGTCGATCTCGGCCGGCGTGCGGCCGGTGGCGGCCAGGTAGTCGACGGTCGCCTGGTCGACGGGGAAGAAGCCCATCGTCGCGCCGTACTCGGGCGCCATGTTGCCGATGGTCGCGCGATCGGGGACCGACAGCGACGCCGTGCCTTCGCCGAAGAACTCGACGAACTTGCCGACGACCTTTTCCTTGCGCAGCATCTCGGTGACGGTGAGCACGAGGTCGGTCGCCGTGATGCCTTCGTTGAGCTTGCCCTTCAGTTCCACGCCGACGACGTCCGGCGTCAGGAAGTAGACGGGCTGGCCGAGCATGCCGGCCTCGGCCTCGATGCCGCCCACGCCCCAGGCGACCACCCCGACGCCGTTGACCATCGTCGTGTGGCTGTCGGTGCCGACCAGCGAATCGGGGTAATACACGCCGTTCTTCTGGTGGACGCCGCGCGCCAGATACTCGAGGTTGACCTGGTGGACGATGCCGATGCCGGGCGGCACGACGCCGAACGTGTCGAACGCCTGCATGCCCCACTTCATGAACTGGTAGCGTTCGCTGTTGCGCTCGAACTCGAGCTTCATGTTGAGGTCGAGCGCGTCCTTCGTGCCGTAGTGGTCGATCATCACCGAGTGGTCGACGACCAGGTCGACCGGGACCAGCGGCTCGATCGTCTTGGGATTCCTGCCCATGTCCTGTGCCACGTTACGCATCGCGGCCAGGTCGGCCAGCAGCGGCACGCCGGTGAAGTCCTGCAGCACGACACGCGCGACGACGAACGGGATCTCGTCGGTGCGGGTCGCCGTGGCGCCCCAGTTCGCGAGCTCGCGCACGTGCTGCTCGGTCACCTTCCTGCCGTCGCAGTTGCGCAGCACCGACTCCAGCACGATGCGTATCGACACCGGCAGGCGCGACACGCGCGCGACGCCGGCCTCCTCGAGCGCGGGCAGCGAGTAGAACTTGGCCGAAGCGCCGGAGGCGAGCTTGAACTCGCGGAACGTCTGGAACAGGTTGTGGCTCATTGCGGGGCCTTTGCTGGGGACTTGGGTTGAGCGGTCGGCGGCGCGCCCTTCATCGACGCGATGCCCTTCACGTTGTACTTCTGGCCGTTCGGGCCGATGAAGTCGCCCGGGACGAGGCCGTCGCGACAGGGGCCGACGTACTTGCCCTCGAGCGTGGTCTGCGACTCCTTCATGCCCATCATCGGCGGGTCGTACGTGGCCTTGATCTCGGTCCGGTACGCGGTGTCGCCGGTCAGCGTCATCACCGACTTCGAAACCATCGTCGACTCGCCGATCCTGCATTCGGCGCTGCCGAAGTACTTCTGGCCTTCGCGCCGCGTCTCGTTGCGCGTGCACATTTCCCGGGTCATGCCGGCGCCCATCGTCAGCATCTCCTTCTGGATCGCGTCGTCCGTGCACAGCGTCGACTTCGCCGGCTTTGCACCCGCCCGCGAGGACAGCGTGGTGAGCTCCCACTGGCCGACGCGGAGCTTCGGGTAATCCTGCGCGAGCGCCGCGGAGGCGAACGCGCAGGCGACGGCGAACACGACGGCGGCACCGGGCATCGGCGACCTCCCGGCAGGCATCGTAACGGGGAGTGTAACGATCATGGGACCGTCGCGGCCAGCGCGAAATACGAGACGGCGCTCGGCGGCAGCGCGACGCCGGCCGCGTGGGCGCGCTGCAGCGTCGTCCACGCCTGCCGGTAGGACGCGCGGTCGTGCATCTCGCCTTCGATGCGCAGCGGTCCCCAGTCGGCGTCCTGCGCGGCGGCCAGGATCGCCGCGGCGGTCGCGATTTCCGGCAGCTCGGGCCGCATCGCCGACACGATCGGGTCGATCTGGCTGGGGTGGATGCTCCACATGCGCAGGTACCCGAACTCGTCGCGCGCGCGCCGCGCGTCGGCGTACACGGCATCGGGGGCGTCCAGCGCCCGCGTCACGTTGTGCGCGGGCACCACGCCGTGCGCAAGCGCGGCCATCGCGACCGTGCACTTGGCCTGCCGCACCAGCGGATGCTCGAACTGGCCGGGCGAGGCCATCGCGCTGCCGGGGATCGCGCCGTGGTGCGCGCTGACGAAGTCGAGCAGCCCGAAGTCGAGTGACACCACGCCGGGAAGGGCGGCGATCGCCCAGGCGTCGTGCACGGCGCCGGGCGTTTCGACCAGCACGCTCACCGGGATCGCGCGGTGGAGGCCCAGCTGCGCGATGCGGTCCGCGACGTGGGCGAGAAAGCGCTCGACGTCGGCGGCGCCGTGCGCCTTGGGCAGCGTCAGGAACGCGATGCGGTCGCCGGCGCCATCCAGCAGCACGTCGACCTCGGCCTGCCACGCCGGATGGTGGACGTCGTGGACGCGGGCGCCCACGCGCGCGTAGTGGTTGTCGGGGCCGCCGATGAGGCCGGCCATCACCACGGCGTGCGCGCGCTCGCCGCCGACCGCGGCGCCGTCCTCGCAATCGCAGGCGACGTCGAACACCGGGCCGCGCTCCGCCTGCAGGGCAAGCGCCTTGCGGACGAAGCGCTCGCTGCCCGCATAGTGGACGCACGGCGGCAGCGGCGCCATTTGGCGCTCGGCGCCAAATAGCGCCAAATGCGGTGGGATCTGGCTCATTGCTTCAGGACAAAGTCGGGCCGGCGAAGCCGGCCCGATTCCACGAGCAGTTTTCCTTATGCGAGCAGCGAAGCGACGCCGGCGCGCTCCTCCTCGAGTTCCTTCAGCGTCGCGTTCATCCGTTCGCGCGAGAAATCGTCGATCGGCAGGTCCTTCACCCGCGTGTACTCGCCGTTGGCCGCGGTGACCGGCACGCCGTAGAGGAGGTCCGCCGGAATCCCGTAGCTGCCGTCGGAGGGGATGCCCATCGTCACCCACTTGCCGTGGCTGCCGAGCGTCCAGTCGCGCATGTGGTCGATCGCCGCGTTGGCGGCCGAGGCCGCCGACGACAGGCCACGCGCCTCGATGATCGCGGCGCCGCGCTTGCCGACCTTGGGCAGGAACTCCGTTCGGTTCCAGTTCTCGTCGTTGATGAGCGCCTTGAGGTCCTTGCCGGCCGCCGTCGCGAAGCGGTAGTCCGGATACATCGTCGGCGAATGATTGCCCCAGACGACCAGCTTCTCGATGTCGCCGACGGGTACCTTGCCCCGGGCGGCGAGCTGCGACAGCGCGCGGTTGTGGTCGAGCCGCATCATCGCCGTGAAATTCTTCTTGGGCAGCGACGGCGCCGACTTCATCGCGATGTACGCGTTGGTGTTGGCGGGGTTGCCGACGACCAGCACCTTGACGTTGCGCGACGCGACGGCGTCCAGCGCCTTGCCCTGCTCGATGAAGATCTTCGCGTTCTCCATCAGCAGGTCCTTGCGCTCCATGCCCGGGCCGCGCGGCTTGGCGCCGACCAGCAGCGCATAGTCGGCGTCCTTGAACGCCACTTTCGGGTCCGCGGTGCCGATCATGCCCGCGAGCAGCGGAAACGCGCAGTCCTCGAGCTCCATCATCACACCCTTCAAGGCGGCCTGCGCCTTGTCGATCGGCAGCTCGAGCAGCTGGAGGATCACCGGTTGGTCGCGGCCGAGCATTTCGCCGGCGGCGATGCGGAAAAGGATGGCGTAGCCGATCTGGCCGGCGGCGCCCGTGACGGCGACGCGGACGGGTGGTTTCATGGACGGGGCTCCGAAGAAGGGTGGGAAAGCAGGACGCGGCGCGGCGGGCGGGTCGGCGGCGATGGTGCGGCGCAACAGCGAACTGCCTCCGGCAAGCCTTCCCGCGAGGGCGGCGCCGCCCGGACGCGATGCGGCATTCTAGGCGCGTGCGGACCGACCTGTCAATCGACTCTTATAACTTATATAAGACATAAGATGAATTGATGTCTTGCGATAGACAGCGGATGCGGCCGCCGACGATAATCGCGGCTGGCGGACGCCGGCCGTTCCGGCGGCGCCGCCCGTCTCGTGCCCGCTCCCGCCACCCCGTCGTTCGCGCCGCTCTACCTGCAGATCAAGGGGCTGCTTTCGAAGAGCCTGGAGGCGCGCGAATGGCGTCCCGGCGAGGCGATCCCGTCCGAGATCGACCTGGCGCGCCGCTACCGCGTCTCGCAGGGAACCGTGCGCAAGGCGATCGACGCGCTGGCGGCCGACAACCTGGTCGTCCGCCGCCAGGGGAAGGGCACGTTCGTCGCCACGCACACCGAGGAGCGCTCGTCGCTGTTCCGGTTCCTGCGCATCCGCCGCAACGACGGCGCCGACGTCGCGCCGGTCAGCCGGCTGCTGGACGTCAGGCGCGCGAAGGCGGGCGCCGACGTCGCGCGGCTGCTTGCGGGCAAGCCCGGCGACGCGGTGCTGGTGCTGCGCCGCGTGCTCGACTACGCGGGCGAGCCGGTCGTGCTGGACGAGATCACGCTGCCGGCCGCGCTGTTCCGCGGGCTGACCAAGGCGCGCTACGACGCCTACCGGGGATCGATGTACAGCTTTTTCGAAAGCCAGTTCGGCGTGCGGATGCTGAAGGCGCAGGAGAAGATCCGCGCCGTGGCGGCCGACGCCGCGACCGCGCGCATCCTGGGCACCGAGCCCGGCGCGCCGCTGCTCGCCGTCGACCGCGTCACGCTTACGTACGGCGACCGGCCCGTGGAAGTGCGCCGCGGGCTGTGCGTGACGCGCGCGTTCCACTACCTGAACGAGCTGTTCTAACGCATCGCGCTGTCAAGGCGGTTCTGGCGCGCGTCTCGTCGGTAGGCATATAATTGTGCAGTGCGCACAAACGCCGGCTTTGCGCGTGCGCTCGCCCGACTTCCCGCTGAATCCGCCGTTTCGAGGACAAGACCAAGATGGCCGCGCTGGATCGCCCCGTCAGCAAACCGCGCCCGGTCTATCTGAATCTGTTCGCGATCAGGCTCCCGCTGCCGGCGTTCGTCTCGATCCTGCACCGCGCCACCGGCGCGCTGCTGTTCCTGGCCGGCATCCCGCTGCTGCTGTGGGCGGTCCAGCGCGCGCTCGCCTCGCCCGCCGCCTGGGCGCAGACGCGCGCCGCGCTCGGCACGCCTTTCGCCAAGCTGGCGCTGGTCGTCCTCGCGTGGGCGTACCTGCACCACTTCCTTGCCGGCATCCGGCACCTGGTCATGGACCTGCACGTCGGCATGGAGTTGAAGGCGGCGCGCCAGTCGGCGGCCATCGTGCTCGTGCTGGCGATCGTGCTGGCGCTCGCGGTCGCGGTGGCGCTGTGGTGATGCCGGCCCCCCACGCTCCCTTCGTTCGCTGCCCCCAGAGGGGGCGCGTATCGTCCTTGGGACGGCCCTGCGGACGATGATGCCGAACCGCATCGTCGTCGGCGCGCATTACGGGTGGCGCGACTGGCTCGTCCAGCGAGTCACCGCGGTGGTGATGGCCGCCTACACGCTGCTGATCCTGTTCCTGCTGCTGTGGTTCGGCGGCCTCGACTACGCGGCCTGGAAGGCGACGTTCGCCAACGAGCCGTTCCGGCTCGCGACGTTCGTGTTCATGCTGTCGCTGCTGTGGCACGCGTGGGTGGGCGTGCGCAACATCGCGATGGACTACGTTAAGCCCGTCGCGGTGCGGCTGACGCTGCAGGTTGCCGTGATCGTCGTGCTGGTCGCGTACGCCGGCTGGACCATTCAGACGTTGTGGGGCGGCGCGTAGATGAGCACGCTTCCCGTCCGCAAATTCGACGCGATCCTGGTCGGCGCCGGCGGCGCCGGCATGCGCGCGTCGCTGCAGCTGGCCGAGGCCGGGCTTTCGGTGGCCGTGCTGTCCAAGGTGTTCCCGACGCGCTCGCACACGGTGGCGGCGCAGGGCGGCATCGGCGCGTCGCTCGGCAACATGTCGGAGGACAACTGGCTCTGGCACATGTACGACACGATCAAGGGCTCCGACTGGCTCGGCGACCAGGACGCGATCGAGTACATGTGCAAGATGGCGCCGCACGTCGTCTACGAGCTCGAGCACTTCGGCATGCCGTTCGACCGCAATCCGGACGGCACGATCTACCAGCGCCCGTTCGGCGGGCACTCGGCGAACTTCGGCGAGAAGCCGGTGCAGCGCGCGTGCGCGGCCGCCGACCGCACCGGCCACGCGATGCTGCACACGCTGTACCAGCGCAACGTGCGCGCGCACACGCAGTTCTTCGTCGAGTGGATGGCGCTCGACCTCGTGCGCAACGCCGACGGCGACGTGCTGGGCGTGGTCGCGTACGAGATGGAGACCGGCGAGGTCTGGATCCTGCAGGCGAAGGTGACCATTCTCGCCACCGGCGGCGCCGGCCGGATCTTCGCGGCGTCGACCAACGCGTTCATCAACACCGGCGACGGCCTCGGCATGGCCGCGCGCGCCGGCATCCCGCTCGAGGACATGGAGTTCTGGCAATTCCATCCGACGGGCGTGGCCGGCGCCGGCGTGCTCATCACCGAAGGCGTTCGCGGCGAGGGCGGCATTCTGCTCAACGCGAACGGCGAGCGCTTCATGGAGCGCTACGCGCCGAACCTGAAGGACCTGGCGTCGCGCGACGTGGTGTCGCGGTCGATGGACCAGGAGATCAAGGAAGGCCGCGGCACCGGGCACGAGAAGGACCACGTGCTGCTGAAGCTCGACCACCTCGGCCCCGAAGTGATCATGAAGCGGCTGCCGTCGATCCGCGAGATCGCGCTCAAGTTCGCGAACGTCGACTGCATCAGGGAGCCGATCCCGGTGGTGCCGACGATCCACTACCAGATGGGCGGCGTTCCGACCAACGTCCACGGGCAGGTGGTCGCGCCGAAGGACGGCAACCCGAACTCCATCGTCAACGGCCTGTACGCCGTCGGCGAGTGCTCGTGCGTGTCCGTGCACGGCGCGAACCGGCTCGGCACCAATTCGCTGCTCGACCTGCTCGTGTTCGGCCGCGCCGCGGGCAACCACATCGTCGAGCAGAACTTCCGCGCGCACAGCCACCAGGTCCTTCCGCGCGACGCCGGCGACCTGTCGCGCGCGCGGCTCGCGCGGCTCGACGGCGCCACGTCCGGCGAATCGGTGCCCGACGTCGCGCAGGCGATCCGCAAGTCGATGCAGGCGCACTGCGGCGTGTTCCGCAACCAGCAGCTGCTGTCCGAAGGCGTGCGGCAGATCATGGAGCTCGAAGGCCGCGTCGCCAGGAGCGCGATCAAGGACAGGAGCCGCGTGTTCAACACGGCGCGGGTCGAGGCGCTCGAGTTGGACAACCTGATCGAGACGGCCAAGGCGACGATCGTGTCGGCCGAGGCGCGGCGCGAGTCGCGCGGCGCGCAGGCGCGCAGCGACTACCCGAACCGCGACGATGCGAACTGGCTCAAGCACACGCTGTGGTACCGCGACGGGAACCGGCTCGACTACAAGCCGGTCAATCTGAAGCCGTTGAGCGTCGAGGCGTTCCCGCCGAAGGCGCGGACGTACTGATCCCGGAGCATCGATGAAATTCCGCGTTTATCGCTACGACCCCGAGAAGGACGCCAGGCCCTATACGCAGGACTACGACGTCAAGCTCGAGCCGACCGACCGCATGCTGCTCGACGCGCTGATGCGCCTGAAGGCTGCGGACGACTCGCTGTCGTTCCGCCGCAGCTGCCGCGAGGGCGTCTGCGGTTCCGACGCGATGAACATCAACGGCAAGAACGGCCTCGCGTGCGTCACGAACCTGAAGGACGTGAAGGAGCCCGTCGAACTGCGGCCGCTGCCCGGGCTGCCGGTGATCCGCGACCTGATCGTGGACATGAGCCAGTTCTTCAAGCAGTACCACTCGATCAAGCCGTACCTCGTCAACGACACGCCGCCGCCCGAGAAGGAGCGGCTGCAGTCGCCCGAGGACCGCGAGGAGCTCGACGGCCTGTACGAATGCATCCTCTGCGCGTGCTGCTCGACGTCGTGCCCGTCGTTCTGGTGGAACCCGGACAAGTTCGTCGGCCCGGCCGGGCTGCTCGCCGCGTACCGGTTCATCGCCGACACCCGCGACCAGGACACCGAAGGCCGCATCGACAACCTCGAGGATCCGTATCGACTGTTCCGCTGCCATACCATCATGAACTGCGTCGACGTCTGTCCGAAGAACCTCAATCCGTCGCTCGCGATCGGCAAGATCAAGGAAATCATGGTGAAGCGCGCCGTTTAGTGAAGTGCGATCGCCATGACGCCGGAACGGTGGAACAGGATCCAGTGGCGATGCCGGCGCGGCATGCTGGAAAACGACCTGGTCCTCGCGCGCTTCCTGGCCGCAAGGGGGCCGCAGATGAGCGAGGACGAGGTCGCGATGCTCGACCGCCTGCTGGACCTCGCGGACAACGAATTGTGGGACCTGATCGCCGGCCGCGCGGAGCCCGCCGACCTGTCGGTGGTCCCGCTGCTGTCGCAGCTGCGCGCGGCGTAAGCGCCATGTCAGACTCACCGCTTACGCTAGTCGCGCGGCACCGCCGCTTACGCGCCAAAAGCGCTTTCGAGCCACTCCAACTGGAGCCATCGCCATGACCGACCGTACCGCAACGCTCAATTTCTCCGACGGTTCGCCCGCCGTCACCTTTCCAGTGCTGACGGGGTCGGTGGGTCCGGAGGTCATCGACATCCGGACGCTGTACGGGAAGACCGGCAAGTTCACGTACGACCCGGGGTTCCTGTCCACGGCGTCGTGCGGCTCGTCCATCACGTTCATCGACGGCGACAAGGGCGAGCTCATGTACCGCGGGTATCCGATCGAGGAGCTCGCCACCCGCTGCGACTTCCTCGAGACCTGCTACCTGCTGCTGTACGGCGAGCTGCCGACGCCGACGCAGAAGGACGCGTTCGTCGAGCTCGTCACCCACCACACGATGGTCAACGAGCAGATGCAGTTCTTCCTGCGCGGCTTCCGGCGCGACGCGCACCCGATGGCGGTGATGACGGGCCTGGTCGGCGCCATGAGCGCCTTCTACCCGGACTCGATCAACCTGCAGGACGCGCACCAGCGCGACATCTCCGCGGTCCGCCTGATCGCCAAGATGCCCACGCTGGTCGCGATGGCCTACAAGTATTCGGTCGGCCAGCCGTTCATGTACCCGCGCAACGACTTGTCGTATGCCGGCAACTTCATGCGGATGATGTTCGCCACGCCGTGCGAGGACTACAAGCCCAACGACGTGCTGGTGCGGGCGATGGACCGCATCTTCATCCTGCACGCCGACCACGAGCAGAACGCCTCGACGTCGACGGTGCGCATGTGCGCGTCGTCGGGGACGAACCCGTTCGCCGCGATCGCCGCGGGCGTCGCGTGCCTGTGGGGCCCGGCGCACGGCGGCGCCAACGAGGCGTGCCTGAACATGCTCTACGACATCCAGCGGCAGGGCGGCGTGGCCAAGATCGGCGAGTTCATCGCCAAGGTCAAGGACAAGAACTCGAGCGTCAAGCTGATGGGCTTCGGCCACCGCGTGTACAAGAACTACGACCCGCGCGCCAAGCTGATGCGCGAGACCTGCCACGAGGTGCTGACCGAGCTCGGGCTGCACGACGACCCGCTGTTCAAGCTCGCGATGTCGCTCGAGAAGATCGCGCTCGAGGACGACTACTTCGTCTCGCGCAAGCTGTACCCGAACGTCGACTACTACTCGGGCATCGTGCAGAAGGCGATCGGCATCCCGGTGCAGCTGTTCACGGCCATCTTCGCGCTGGCGCGCACGGTCGGCTGGATCGCGCAGCTGAACGAGATGGTCGCCGATCCCGAATACAAGATCGGCCGGCCGCGGCAGCTGTACACGGGCGCGACGCGCCGCAGCGTCGTGCCGCTCGCGCAGCGCGTCTAAACTCCCGGGTCGGGCGAGGTCACCAGCATGGGCGTGATGAAGGAATTCGAGTCGACCAGCACGCTGTTCGGCGCCAACGCGCCGTTCATCGAGGAGCTCTACGAGCGCTACCTGGCCGACCCGGCGAGCGTTCCCGCCGAATGGCGCGGCTACTTCGACGAGCTGCGCGGCGATTCGGCGGACGTCTCGCACGCGCCGGTCGTCGCGTCGTTCGTCGAGCTGGCGAAGAACCGCCGCATGCAGGGCGCGATGGTCGACGCGACGACCATGCACAAGCAGGTGCTTGTGCTGCGGCTGATCAGCAAGTACCGCACGCTGGGCATGCTGAACGCCGACCTCGACCCGCTGCGCCAGCACGAGCCCGACTACGTGGCCGACCTCGACATCCGCACGTACGGCTTCACCGACGCCGACATGGACACCGAGTTCGACGTCGGGTCGTACCGCGCCGGGCCGGCGCGGATGCGGCTGAAGGACATCCTGTCGTCGCTGAAGGAAACGTATACGCGCACGATCGGCGCCGAGTACATGTACATCACCGACACGGCGACCAAGCGCTTCTTCCAGGACCGGCTGGAGCCGATCCGCGCGCGGCCGGCGTACCCGCCCGAGCAGCGGCGGCACATCCTCGAGCGGCTGACGGCGGCGGAGACGCTCGAGCGCTACCTGCACACGAAGTACGTCGGCCAGAAGCGCTTCTCCGGCGAGGGCGGCGACACGCTGATCCCGATGCTCGACCGGCTGATCGAGAAGGCCGGCGCGTCGGGGGTCGGCGAGATCGTGCTGGGGATGGCGCACCGCGGCCGCCTCAACGTGCTCGTCAACATCCTGGGCAAGATGCCGGCGAACCTGTTCTCCGAGTTCGAGGGCAAGGTCGCGCAGGACCTGCCGGCCGGCGACGTCAAGTATCACCAGGGCTTCTCGTCCGACGTCTCCACACCGGGCGGGCCGGTGCACCTGACCCTCGCGTTCAACCCGTCGCACCTCGAGATCGTCAATCCGGTCGTCGAAGGCTCGGTCCGCGCGCGCCAGCACCGGCGCGCCGACGCGCGCGGCGACCAGGTGCTGCCGATCCTGATCCACGGCGACGCGGCGATCGCCGGGCAGGGCGTCAACCAGGAATGCCTGAACATGGCGCAGACCCGCGGCTACTACACGGGCGGCACCATCCACATCGTCATCAACAACCAGATCGGCTTCACGACGTCCGACCCGCGCGACGCGCGCGGCACGACGTTCTGCACGGACATCGCGAAGATGGTCGAGGCGCCGATCCTGCACGTCAACGGCGACGATCCGGAGGCCGCCGTGCTGGCGGTGGAGATCGCGCTCGAGTACCGGCAGAAGTTTCACCGCGACGTGTTCATCGATCTCGTCTGCTTCCGCCGGCTCGGCCACAACGAGGCCGACGAGCCGTCGCTGACGCAGCCGCTGATGTACAGGCGCATCGGCCAGCACCCCGGAACGCGCAAGCTGTTCGCCGAGCGGATGACCGCGGACGGCGTGGTCAAGGCCGAGGAGGCCGACGCGATGGTCGTCGCGTATCGCGCGGCGATGGACCGGGGCCAGCACACGAACAAGACGATCCTGTCGAACTACAAGCCGCCGTTCACGATCGACTGGTCGCCGTACGTGGGCCGGCACTGGGCCGACGTCGTCGACACGCGGGTCCCGCAGGCCACGCTGGCCCAGCTGGCGCAGCGCCTGACCACGGTGCCGGACGGCTTCAAGCTGCATACGCGCGCCGAGAAGGTGATCGCCGACCGGCGCCAGATGGGCGAGGGCAAGCTGCCGCTCGACTGGGGCATGGGCGAGACGCTGGCGTACGCGAGCCTGCTCAACGACGGCTACGGCGTGCGGCTGTCCGGCGAGGACGTGGGCCGCGGCACGTTCTCGCACCGGCATTCGGTGCTGCACGACCAGAACCGCGAGCGCTGGGACGTCGGCGCCTACATCCCCCTGCAGCACCTCAAGGACGGCCAGCCGTCGTGCGAGATCATCGACTCGGTGCTGACCGAGCAGGCGGTGGTCGCCTTCGAGTACGGCTACTCGACGTCGGACCCCACGAGGCTCGTCGTCTGGGAGGCGCAGTTCGGCGACTTCGTCAACGGCGCGCAGGTCGTGATCGACCAGTTCATCAGCGCCGGCGAGGTGAAATGGGGCCGGATCTGCGGCCTGGTGATGCTGCTGCCGCACGGCTACGAAGGCCAGGGCCCCGAGCATTCGTCGGCGCGGCCCGAGCGCTTCCTGCAGCTGTGCGCGCAGCACAACATGCAGGTCGTCGTGCCGTCGACGCCCGCGCAGGTGTTCCACATGCTGCGCCGGCAGATGCTGCGCCGCTACCGCAAGCCGCTGATCGTGATGAGCCCGAAGAGCCTGCTGCGGCACAAGGAGGCGGTGTCGTCGCTGGCGGACCTGGCCGACGGGTCGTTCCAGACCGTGATCGGCGAGGCCGAGAAGCTCGCCGCCAAGAAGGTGAAGCGCGTGCTCGTCTGCTCGGGCAAGGTCTACTACGAGCTGCTTGCCTACCGCCGCGAGAACAAGATCGACGACATCGCGATCGTGCGGCTGGAGCAGCAGTATCCGTTCCCGCACGAGGACTTCGCCCGCGAAGTCGGCCGCTTCGCGGGCGCCAAGGAAGTGGTGTGGGTGCAGGAGGAGCCGCAGAACCAGGGGGCCTGGTACCGGCTGCGCGCGTACTTCCGCGCCGACACGCCGGGTTCGATGGTGCTCGCCTACGCCGGGCGCGCGATCTCGGCGTCTCCGGCCGTCGGGTACGCGACCAAGCACAACGCCGAGCAGAAGCAGCTGATCGAGGATGCGTTCGCGGCGAAGCTGAAGTCCGGCGAGATGGTCGTCGCCCATTGATCGACGAGGCGACGACATGCGCATCGAAGTGAAAGTCCCGCAGCTGCCCGAGTCCGTGGCCGAGGCCACGCTCGTCAGCTGGCACAAGAAGGCAGGCGACGCGGTGGCGCGCGACGAGAACCTGATCGACGTCGAGACCGACAAGGTCGTGCTCGAGCTGCCGGCGCCCGGCGACGGCGTGCTGGTCGAGCTGGTCAAGCAGGACGGCGCCACCGTCACGTCGAACGAGGTGATCGCGGTCATCGACACCGAGGCGAAAGGCGCCGCCGCAGCGGCCGCCGCGCCGAAGGCGACGGAGCCCGGGCCCACGCCGGCCGCCGCCACCGCGACGCCGCCGGCGACCGCGACGGCGATGCCGTCGGCGCGCAAGATCCTGGCCGAAGGCGGCGTCGACGCGGCGGCCGTTGTTGGCACCGGGCGCGACGGACGCGTGACCAAGGCCGACGCGCTCGCGGCGGTCGGGGCGAAGCCCGCGCCGGCGCCGGCGCCCGCGCCGGTGGCCAAGGCGCCGCCGGTTCAGTTGCCGGCCACGCTCGGCTCGCGTCCCGAGCAGCGCGTGCCGATGTCGCGGCTGCGCCAGCGCGTCGCCGAGCGGCTCGTGGCCTCGCAGTCGACGGCCGCGATCCTGACGACGTTCAACGAAGTGAACATGCAGCCGGTCATCGACCTGCGCAACCGCTACAAGGACCGCTTCGAGAAGGAGCACGGCGTCAAGCTGGGCTTCATGAGCTTCTTCGTGAAGGCCGCCGTGCACGCGCTGAAGAAATATCCGCTGGTCAACGCGTCGATCGACGGCAACGACATCGTCTATCACGGGTACTACGACATCGGCATCGCCGTGGGCAGCCCGCGCGGGCTCGTCGTGCCGATCCTGCGCGACGCCGACCAGATGTCGATCGCCGACGTGGAGCGCCAGATCGCCGAGTTCGGCAAGCGCGCGCAGGAAGGCAAGCTGACCGTCGAGGAGCTGACCGGCGGCACGTACACGATCAGCAACGGCGGCGTGTTCGGCTCGATGCTGTCAACGCCGATCATCAATCCACCGCAATCGGCGATCCTGGGCGTGCACGCGACGAAGGACCGCGCGGTGGTCGAAAACGGCCAGGTCGTCGTGCGCCCGATGAACTACCTGGCGCAGTCGTACGACCACCGGATCATCGACGGCCGCGAAGCGGTGCTGTCGCTGGTCGCGATCAAGGACGCGCTGGAGGATCCGGCGCGGCTGCTGCTCGACCTGTAGGGGTCCCTGGCGATGCCTGAACAATTCGACGTCGTCGTGATCGGCGGCGGCCCCGGCGGCTACATCGCGGCGATCCGCGCCGCGCAGTTGGGCTTCGCGACCGCGTGCATCGACGACGGGACGCGCAAGGACGGCAAGCCCGCGCCCGGCGGCACGTGCACGAACGTCGGCTGTATTCCGTCGAAGGCGCTGTTGCAGTCGTCGGAGAACTTCGAGCACGCGGGTCACGCGTTCGCCGACCACGGCATCGGCATCGCCGGGCTGTCGCTCGACCTGGCGAAGATGCTCGCGCGCAAGGACCGCGTCGTCGCGCAGAACAACGACGGCATCCTGTACCTGTTCAAGAAGAACAAGATCGCGTTCTTCCACGGCAAGGGCTCGTTCGTCGGCAAGGAGGGCGAGCGCTGGCGCGTCGACGTCGCGGGCGCCAAGCCGGCGCAGCTTTCGGCGAAGCACGTGATCGTCGCGACCGGCTCGAAGCCCCGCGCGCTGCCGGGGGTGGCGATCGACAACGTGCGCGTGCTCGACAACGAAGGCGCGCTGGCGATCCCCGAGGTGCCCAAGCGCCTGGGCGTGGTCGGCGCCGGCGTCATCGGCCTCGAGATGGGCAGCGTGTGGCGGCGGCTGGGTGCGACGGTGACGGTGCTCGAGGCGCTGCCGGCGTTCCTCGGTGTCGTCGACGTGTCGGTGGCCAAGGAAGCGCAGAAGCTCTTCACGAAGCAGGGCCTGGCGATCCACACCGGCATCGCGATCACCGACGTCAAGGTCGGCAAGGACGACGTGACCGTTGCGTACGGCGACAGCGCGGGCAAGCCGCAATCGGCGACGTTCGACCGGCTCATCGTCTCCATTGGCCGCATCCCGTACACCGGCGACCTGGGCGCAGCGGCCGTGGGACTGGCGCTCGACGAACGGGGCTTCGTCGCCGTCGACGCCGAGTGCCGGACCAACCTGCCGAACGTCTGGGCGATCGGCGACGTCGTGCGCGGCCCGATGCTCGCGCACAAGGCCGAGGAGGAGGGCGTGGCGGTCGCCGAGCGGATCGCCGGCCAGCACGGCCATGTCGACTTCAACACGGTGCCGTGGGTGATCTACACGTCGCCGGAGATCGCGTGGGTCGGCAAGACCGAGCAGCAGCTCAAGGCCGAAGGCGTGGACTTCCGCGCCGGCAGCTTCCCGTACAGCGCGAACGGCCGCGCGCGGGCGCTGGGCGACACCAGCGGCTTCGTCAAGATCCTGGCCGACCGCAAGACCGACCGCATCCTCGGCATGCACGTGATCGGGCCGATGGCCTCCGAGCTCATCTCCGAGGGCGTGGTCGCGATGGAATTCGGCGCCGCCAGCGAAGACCTGGCGCGCATCTGCCACGCCCATCCGTCGCTGTCCGAGGCGACCAAGGAAGCCGCATTGGCGGTGGACGGCCGGACGCTTAATCTCTAGCATTGGCAGAAAAGGCGGCGCGCCCAGCGACCGCGCGACGCGCATCGGAGGAATCGGGCTTGACGGGCATCAACGTCGCAATGGCGTCCTTCGGGCGGACGGCGGGATTCGCCGCCGCGCGTCGGGCATGACCGGCGCAGGGCCGCCCCAAGGCGGTCATTGCGCCCCCTTCGGGGGCAGCGCAGCGGCGCCAGCCGCAAGCGTGGGGGTCCAAACATGATCGGGGGGCTCGCCCCCGGACAGATCGCGCGCCGCGACGGCGCGCTCATCGATTACCTCGATCCGCTGCTCCGCAAGCGCGGCGCCACGCTCGATCATTCGCAGGCGGCGGCGCTCGATCGCCTGCAGCAGCTGTCCGACGAGCTGGCGGCGTTCAGGCAGGCGCGGCAATCCACGATCAAGCGACTGCTGGCGCCGCCCGACGTTCCGCGCGGCCTGTACCTTTGGGGGGGCGTGGGTCGCGGCAAGAGCCTTTTGATGGACAGCTTCTACGCGACGGTGCCGATCCGGCGCAAGACGCGCGTCCACTTCCACGCGTTCATGCGCGACGTGCACGAGGAGTTGAAGTCGCTGAAAGGCGAGGTCGACCCGCTCGCGGCGGTCGCCGCGCACATCGCGCGGCGCTTCCGGCTCGTGTGCTTCGACGAGTTCCACGTGTCCGACGTCGCCGACGCGATGATCCTCGGGCGCCTGCTCACGGCGCTGTTCGACGCGGGCGTCGTATTCGTGATGACGTCGAACTATCCGCCGGCGGCGCTGTACCCGAACGGCCTGAAGCGCGAGAACTTCATCCCGACGATCCGGCTGATGGAACGGTGGCTCGACCTGGTCGAGGTCGATGGGGGCGTCGACTACCGGCTGCGCACGCTCGAGCACGTGGACACGTTCCTCGTGCCCGGCGGGCCCCACGCCGACCGCGTGCTGAACGAGGCGTTCGACCAGATGGCCGCCGCCCCGGACGAATCGGCGAAGCTCGTCGTCGACGGCCGCACGCTGCACGCGCGCCGCCGCGCCGGCAGCGCCGTGTGGTTCGAGTTCGGCGCGCTGTGCGACGGCCCGCGGTCGCAGCGCGATTACCTGGAGCTCGCGCGGCGGTTCGCCGTCGTGTTCCTGTCCGACATTCCGGTGATGTCGGCCGCGCAGGGCGACCTCGCGCGCCGCTTCACGTGGCTCGTCGACATCCTGTACGACCACAAGGTGAAGCTCGTCGCGTCGGCCGCCGCCCCGGCCGACCGCCTCTATCCGGCCGGGCCCAACGCGCAGGAGTTCCCGCGGACGGTGAGCCGGCTGACCGAGATGCGCACGCACGAATACATGGCGCTGCCGCACGCGGCCGACGGCGTCGCGGCGCCCGTTCCCGTTCCCGCCTGATCAGAAGAACCGTCACAGCCCCTGGAGGATCCGATGCCCACGTTCAAGGCCTACCGCACGTTCGAGGAAAACGGCGTCGTGTCGAGCCACTTCGTCGACACGACGATCGACGAGCTCGACCACGGCGAGGTGATCATCCGGACCAAGTATTCGACGATCAACTACAAGGACGCGCTGTCGCACAACGGCGCCGGCAAGATCATGCGCAAGTACCCGACGATCGCCGGCATCGACATGGCCGGCACCGTCGAGGCATCGTCCGACCCGCGGTTCAGGAAGGGCGACAAGGTGATCGTCCACGGCTACGACATGGGCGTCGCGCACGACGGCGGCTATTCCGAGCACGTGCGCGTGCCGGCCGACTGGGTCGTGCGGCGCCCGGAGAGCATGACGGCGTTCGACGCGATGACGCTCGGCACCGCCGGCTTCACCGCGGGGCTCGCGATCGAGCTGATGCTGCACAACGGGCTGGTGCCGGACGGCGGCCCGGTCGCGGTGACCGGCGCGACCGGCGGCGTGGGCTCGGTCGCCGTCGAGATCCTGGCCAAGCTCGGCTTCCACGTCGTCGCGATCACCGGCAAGGGCGAGGAGGCGAACTACCTGAAGGACATCGGCGCCAAGGAGGTCGTGCTGAGGCAGTCGCTCGACCTGACCAAGATCCGCCCGCTCGACCGCGCGACATTCGCCGGCGCCGTGGACAACCTGGGCGGCGACATCCTGTCGTGGCTCTTGTCCACGCAGAAGATCGGCGGTACGGTCGCGTCGGTCGGCCTGGCGGCCGGCTACAAGCTCAACACGACGGTGATGCCGTTCATCCTGCGCGGCGTCCACCTGCTGGGCGCGGACAGCGTCAACTGCCCGATGGCCACGCGGCAGCGGATCTGGAACAAGCTCGCCGTCGAATGGCGGCCGGACCGCGTGCACGACACGGTGCGCACCATCGACTTCGACGAGCTGCCGACGCACTTCGACCCGTACCTCAAGGGGCTGGTGCGCGGGCGCACGGTCGTGCGCATCGCGCCGGACACCCACGGCGGTTGACCCTGCGCAAGACTCGCGTAAGCCGGGCGGGCTAGGATGCTCCGCCGGCGCCCGCGCGACCGCGGCCGCCGTCCTTCCAGGAGATGGACAGCCATGGCGAACTATCGTGAATACCACCGCCGCTCGCTCGCCGACCGAGACGCGTTCTGGCGCGAGAAGGCCGCGCTGATCGACTGGCAGACGCCGTTCGCGTCGGTCCTCGACTACGCGAAGCCGCCTTTCGCGAAGTGGTTCGTCGGCGGCCGCACGAACATCTGCCACAACGCGGTCGACCGCCATCTCGCGGCCCGCGCGAGCCAGCCGGCGCTCGTCTACCTGTCGACGGAGACGGGCCAGAACTCGACCTACACGTACGCGCAGCTCGCAGCCGAGGTCAACCGCTGCGCGGCGATCCTGAAGGAGCTGGGCGTCGGGCGCGGCGACCGGGTCTTGGTCTACATGCCGATGGTGCCCGAGGCGGTGTTCGCCATGCTGGCGTGCGTGCGCATCGGCGCGATCCATTCGGTCGTGTTCGGCGGCTTCGCCGCGGCGAGCCTCGCCACGCGCATCGACGACGCGAAGCCGAAGGTGATGGTGACGTCGGACGCCGGCATGCGCGGCGGCAAGGCCGTCCCCTACAAGCACCTGGTCGACGAGGCGTGCCGGCTCGCGCAGCACCCGCCGCGCCACGTGCTGATCGTCAACCGCGGCCTCGATCCCGACATGAAGCGGGTCGCCGGCCGCGATCTCGACTACGCCGAGCTCCGCGCGAAGCACATGGACGCGCGCGTGCCCGTCGAGTGGCTGGAGTCGAGCGAGCCTTCGTACATCCTGTACACGTCCGGCACCACCGGCAAGCCGAAGGGCGTCCAGCGCGACACCGGCGGCTACGCGGTGGCGCTCGCCATGTCGATGCGCGACATCTTCTGCGTGCAGCCGGGCGAGACGATGTTCACGACCAGCGACATCGGCTGGGTCGTCGGGCACTCGTACATCATCTACGGGCCGCTGATCAACGGCTCGACGACGATCATGTACGAAGGGCTGCCGATCCGGCCCGACCCGGCGATCTGGTGGAAGATCGTCGCGGATC
The DNA here is from genome assembly GCA_046347755.1 of Burkholderiales bacterium. Classification (GTDB taxonomy): domain Bacteria; phylum Pseudomonadota; class Gammaproteobacteria; order Burkholderiales; family Casimicrobiaceae; genus VBCG01. Next base: position 1,880,459 of record JAXMFM010000003.1, read on the forward strand.
ACAAGGTGAAGACGATGTTCAGTTCGCCGACCGCGATCCGCGTGCTGAAGAAGCAGGACCCGGCGTACATGCGCAAGTACGACCACTCGACGCTCGAGTACCTGTTCCTCGCCGGCGAGCCGCTCGACGAGCCGACGGCGCGCTGGGTCTCCGATTCGCTCGGCGGCGTGGCGATCATCGACAACTACTGGCAGACGGAATCCGGCTGGCCGATCCTCTCGGCGCAGCTTGGCGTCGAGGAGACGCCGCGCAAGTTCGGCAGCCCGTCGTTCCCGGCCGCCGGCTACGACGTGCACCTGCTGCACGAGACCACGGGCGAGGAGGTCGGCACCGACGAGAAGGGCGTGCTGACCATCTCGCCGCCGCTGCCGCCGGGGTGCATGACGACGGTGTGGGGCGACGACGACCGCTTCGTGAAGACGTATTTCGGGACGCTGCGCGACCGCTTCGTGTACTCGACGTTCGACTGGGCGACGCGCGACGCCGACGGCTACTACTTCGTGCTCGGCCGCACCGACGACGTGATCAACGTCGCCGGGCACCGGCTCGGCACGCGCGAGATCGAGGAGGCGGTGCAGGCGCACGCGGGCATCGCCGAGGTCGCGGTGGTCGGCGTCGCCGATCAGCTGAAGGGGCAGGTGCCCGTCGCGTTCGCCGTCGTCAAGGATCCGTCCCGCGTCGCGACCGAGGAAGGCGTGGCCGCGATGCGCAAGGAAGTGATGGACACGGTCGACCGCGAGCTGGGCGCGATCGCGCGGCCCGGCGCCGTGCACTTCGTCACGATGCTGCCGAAGACGCGCTCCGGCAAGCTGCTGCGGCGGTCGATCCAGGCGCTGGCCGAAGGGCGCGACCCCGGCGACCTGACGACGATCGAGGATCCGGGCGCGCTCGAACAGATCAAGGCGGCGCTGGCGGCGCGGTAGCGCCGGCAGCGCCGCCTTGTCCCGAGCGCAGCGAGGGACCTGCTTCCAGGGGCCACAGTGCGATAATGCGGGGTTGCCCGCGTTGCCCATTGCGCCCCTCGATGCTCGCTCCGTCACCCGCCCTCGCCACGCACGTCCCGCTGATGGTCGTCACGCGCGGCGAGACCGTCGAGAGCGTGCATGCCGGGTCGGTCGCCGTCGTCGACCGCAACGGACGCCTCGTCTATGCGGCCGGCAGTCCCCACGCGCTCACGTTCACGCGCAGCGCGCTCAAGCCGCTGCAGGCGCTGCCGTTCGTCGCCGCCGGCGGCGTCGAGCGCTTCGGCTACACGCCGCAGCAGGTGGCGCTGCTGTGCGCGAGCCACGCCGGCGAACCCCGCCACGTCGACGCCGTCGCCGGAATGCTGGCGAAGGCCGGCAACACGGCGGACGACCTGCAATGCGGCACGCACGCGCCGTACCGGTACGAGGCGGCCGGGCAGCTGCCGCCGCCGCCCCCCTATTCGCCGCTGGCGCACAACTGCTCCGGCAAGCACAGCGGCATGCTGGCGCACTGCGTGGCCTGCGGCTACGACAAGCGCGATTACCTGGCCTATGGGCATCCGCTGCAGCAGGAGATCCGGCGGGCGGTCGCGCGCTTTGCGGCGGTCCCGGAAGGCTCGCTGGTCAGCGGCCTGGACGGCTGCTCGGCCCCCAACTACGCGCTGCCGCTCGAACGGCTCGCGTACGCGTTCGCGCGGCTGGCGACGGCCACCGACGATCCCGATTTCGGCCGTGCGCCGGCCACGCTGGCCGCCGCGATGACCGAGCATCCGGAGATGGTCTCCGGCGAGCATGGCAGCGACCTCGCGCTGGCCCGGGCCGGTCGCGGCGACTGGGTCTGCAAGATCGGCGCCGAAGGCGTGCAGGCCATCGGCATCAGAAGCCTCGGGCTGGGGATCGCGATCAAGGTCGCCGACGGCAACGTCCGGGGGCTGCTGCCGGCCGCCGTCGCGGCGCTCGATCGCATCGGCGCGCTCGACGCCGCCGCGAAGGCGGCGCTCGCGCCCAGGGCGCGGCCGGTCGTGCGCAATTTGCGGGGCATCGCCACCGGCGAGGCGCGCGCCGTGGTTGTCTTGGACAAAATGGACCGGCCGCTGCAGCGGCCGGCGGACCGGGCTGCCGAATGAACTTAACCCCTGCGCAACAGTCTGTTAGGGCAAGCGTGCGCTGCGGCGTCGACCGGGGGCCAAGGCTCCGGTGGAAGCTTGGGTTCGCTGGCTGCCGCACCTGCCGTTCGGCGGGATAAAAACGAATGATCCAGGGAATTCCCGCGGATGGGTGATCGCGAAGTCGATCAGCAGCTCGTGGAGCGGGCGCAGCGCGGCGACAAGCGTGCGTTCGAACTGCTGGTCCTGAAGTACCAGCGAAAGCTGGGGCGGCTGTTGTCGCGGCTGGTGCGCGACCCCGCGGAAGTCGAGGACGTGGCGCAGGAGGCCTTCATCAAGGCGTACCGCGCGCTTCCGAGCTTCCGCGGCGACAGTGCGTTCTACACGTGGTTGTATCGCATCGCGATCAACACGGCGAAGAACTATCTGGTCGCGATGGGCCGGCGCGCGCCGACGTCGACCTCCTTCGACAACGAGGAGGCGGAGGGATTCGAGGAAGCGGAGCAGTTGCGGGACAGTTCGACGCCGGAGGACGAGTTGATCGGCAAGCAGATCGCCGCGACCGTCAACCGCGCGATGGATGCGTTGCCCGAAGACCTGCGCACGGCGATCACGCTGCGCGAGATCGAGGGACTGAGCTACGAGGAAATCGCTGCAGTGATGAATTGCCCGATCGGTACCGTGCGCTCGCGGATCTTCCGCGCACGGGAAGCGATCGCCGCCGAGCTGCGGCCGCAACTCGGCACCGATGAGAACCGGAGATGGTGATGAACGAGAGCATTTCGCGCCTGATGGACGGTGACATGTCCGACGCCGAGTTCGAGCGCTGCGTGGCCGAACTCAAGTCCAGCGACGCGATCCACACGTGGACGTGCTACCACGTGATCGGCGACCACCTGCGCAGCGCCGGCGCGCATTCGCCGCGGTTCGCCGCGCGATTCCACGCCGCCCTGGCGGCCGAGCCCACGGTCCTGGCGCCCATGGCGCGACCGCACGTTCCGGCGCAGCCGGCGACGTTCGCGTGGGCGGTGGCCGCCACGCTGGCCGCCGTCACCGTGGTCGGCTGGACGGCGTTCTCGATGGTCGACGCACCGCCCACCGCGATGGCCAAAGCCCGCGAGGCGGCCAGCGTGCGCGCGGCGCAGGTCAAACCGCCGGCCGACCTGCCGACCGACTACCTGGTCGCGCACCAGGAATACTCTCCGGCCACCGCGATCCAGGGCGGCGGCTCGTACCTGCGGTCCGTGGCAACCTCGCAGCCCGAGCCCCGGCCCTGATTCCTCGCGCCTGATTCGATGACAAGAACCATTCGGGGGATGCCCGGCGCCCTGCGGCGGCTGGGCGCGGGAATTGGATTTCTCGCGGCGATGGTCGCTGCTCCGATCGCGTGCGCGCAGGCGCCTCTCGCGCAGGACGCCGCCGCGTGGCTGACCCGCGTCACGCAGGCCGCGCGCACGATGAATTACCTGGGCAACGTCGCGTTCCGGCAGGGCGCGCGGGTGGAGACGTTCCGGCTGTCGCACATGTACGAAAACGGCCAGGAATGGGAGAAACTCCTGAGCCTCGACGGGCCCGCGCGCGAAGTCGTGCGTTCCGCCGACGAGGTCCGCCTGTACTTCCCGGACGCGAAGATCGTCCGCGTCGAGCCGCGCACGTTCCGCAACGTGTTTCCGTCGCTGTCGGCCGAGCAGATCAACAACCTGTCGCAGTACTACGACTTCAGGCTCGTCGCCGGCGAGCGCATCGCCGGGCGCTCGGCCGACATCGCGATCTTCGAGCCGAAGGACGGCCTGCGCTACGGCCACCGCTTCTGGTCGGACGCGACGACCGGGTTGCTGCTGAAGGCGCGCCTGGTCAACGACAAGGGCGAAGTGATCGAGGAGTTCGGCTTCACCGACGTCCTCGTGAACGCGCGCATCGACAAGGACATGGTCAAGCCTTCGTGGGCGACCGTGCCGTCGGACTGGCAGGTCAGGCAGGGCGGCCCCGGCGAAATGGTGCAGAACGACACCGGTTGGGTCGTCGGCAAGGTCCCGCCGGGCTTCACCAAGATCATGGAAGGGTTCCGCAAGCTGCGCGGCAAGCCCAACCCGGTCGCGCACATCGTGTACTCGGACGGCCTGGTCGCCGTCAGCGTGTTCATCGAGCCGTTCACGGTCACGCAGACGCAGGTCGGCCTGACGCAGGCCGGCGGCCTCAACCTGTTCACGACGCGCAGCGACGCGTACCTGGTCACCGTGCTCGGCGAGGCGCCGCCCAACACGGTCCGGCAGATCGGCCAGTCGGTCTCCCGCAAGTAGCGTCCTTCGAACGATATCCAATCCGTTGTCCGCACGAGGTTTCGCATGACATACCGCACTCTCTTCCGCACCGGCGTCGCCGCCGGCGCCGTCGCCCTGGCCATCTCGTTCGCGCCCGCCGTTTCCGCGCAGGGCCGCGCCGGGCTGCCCGACTTCACCGATCTCTACGAGAAGAACGGACCGGCGGTCGTCTCGATCGACGTCACGCAGAAATCGCGCCGCGCGCGCGGTATGCCGGAGCTGTCCGAGGACGATCCGTTCTACGAATTCTTCCGACGCTTCGGCCAGGTGCCGCCGCGGCAGCGGCCCGAGCGCGAGCCCGAGGCGCAGTCGGTCGGCTCCGGCTTCATCATCGGCAGCGACGGGCAGGTGCTGACCAACGCGCACGTCGTCGACGGCGCGGACGAGGTGACGGTGCGCCTGTCCGACAAGCGCGAGTTCAAGGCCAAGGTGATCGGCACCGACAAGCGCACCGACATCGCGCTGCTCAAGATCGAGGTGAAGGACCTGCCGAAGGTGACGATCGGCGACCCGGACAAGCTGCGCGTCGGCGAGTGGGTCGTCGCGATCGGCAAGCCGTTCGGGCTCGAGAACACGATGACGGCCGGCATCGTCAGCGCCAAGGGGCGCGACCTGCCGCAGGAGAACCTCGTGCCGTTCATCCAGACGGACGTCGCGATCAACCCCGGCAATTCCGGCGGCCCGCTGTTCAACATGAAGGGCGAGGTCGTCGGCATCAACTCGCTGATCTACTCGCGCACCGGCGGCTACATGGGGCTGGCATTCGCGATTCCGATCGACGTCGCGATGAACACGGTCGCGCAGCTGAAGGAAAAGGGACGGGTCACGCGCGGACGCATCGGCGTGCAGATCCAGGCGGTGAGCAAGGAAGAGGCAGAGGCGTTCGGGCTCGGCGCGCCGCGCGGCGCGCTGGTCAACGGCATCGAGAAGGACGGCCCGGCGGCGAAAGCCGGCGTGGAGGTCGGCGACATCATCCTCAAGGCCGACGGCAAGGACGTGAAGACGTCGAACGAGCTGCCGCGGATCATCACGGCGGTGAAGCCGGGAACGAAGATCCCGGTCACCGTGTTCCGCAAGGGCGCGCAGAAGGAGCTCTCCATCACGGTCGCCGAGATGAAGGAAGACGCGGCGGCGCAGCCGCGCCGCGGCCAGCCCGTGCCGAAGGAAAAGGCGAAGCCCAACAAGATGGGGCTCGTGCTGTCCGACCTGACCGACGAGCAGAAGAAGGACGCCGACCTGAAGGCCGGCGTCATGGTCGACGACGTGGCGCCCACGGTGCGCGGCAACGTGCAGCCGGGCGACATCATCATCGCGATCGTCCGCGGCGGCGTGTCGACCGAGGCGAAGAGCGCCGCGCAGGTCAACGACGCGCTCGGCAAGATCGACAAGGGTGCGTCGGTCACGCTGCAGATGAAGCGCGGCGAGCAGCAGTTCTTCAGCACGCTGAAGGCGCTGAACGGCGAGTGACACATCGCCTTTCCGTGTCATCCCGACCGAACGGAGGGATCCGCTGTGGCCTTGATGCAGCGACAAGGCGCGATGCGGATCCCTCGTCGCTTCGCTTCTCGGGATGACACCGAAGGAGGTGCCATGCCCGAACTGACGCTGCTCTCGCGCGGGTACTGCCACCTGTGCGAGGAGATGCGCGACGCGCTGGCGCCGCTCGCCGAGCGCTTCCACGCGACGGTCGTCGAGATCGACGTCGACGCGTTTCCCGAGCTCGAGGCGACCTACGGCGACCGCGTGCCCATGCTGCTGCTCGGAACGCCGGCGGAAGGCGTGGAGCTGTGCCGCTACCGCCTGGATGCGAAGGCCGTGACCGATGCGCTCGCGCGGGCGCCCGGATTCGGTTAAAATTCAATGCTTTCCGACAATCATCCTGACGTCCGGCCGCCGCCGTAGCCGGACGCGATGCGGGGGCACCCAGAGGGTGCCCTTCGATTTTCTCGAGCCCGCTCACCGCCCGTGCGCCACATCCGCAACTTCTCGATCATCGCCCACATCGACCACGGGAAGTCGACGCTCGCCGACCGGTTCATCCAGCGCTGCGGCGGACTGTCCGACCGCGAGATGAGCGAGCAGGTCTTGGACTCGATGGACCTCGAGCGCGAACGCGGCATCACGATCAAGGCGCAGACGGCGGCGCTGACCTACACGGCCCGCGACGGGCAGACGTATTCGCTCAACCTGATCGACACCCCCGGCCACGTCGACTTCGCGTACGAGGTGTCGCGCTCGCTCGCCGCGTGCGAAGGTGCGCTGCTGGTCGTCGACGCGTCGCAGGGCGTGGAGGCGCAGACCGTCGCCAACTGCTACACGGCGATCGAGCAGGGCGTCGAGGTGATCCCGGTGCTCAACAAGATCGACCTGCCGTCGGCCGACCCCGAGCGCGTGATCGACGAGATCCACGACATCATCGGCATCGACGCGACCGACGCCGTGCGCGCGAGCGCCAAGAACGGCATCGGCATCGACGACATCCTAGAGGCGGTGATCGCGAAGGTGCCGCCGCCGTCCGGCGACGCCGCCGCGCCGCTGTCCGCGCTGATCATCGACTCGTGGTTCGACAACTACGTGGGCGTCGTGATGCTGGTGCGCGTGATGGACGGCACGCTGAAGCCGCGCGACAAGATCCTGCTGATGGCGGCCGGCGCGACGTACAACTGCGAGCAGGTCGGCGTGTTCACGCCCAAGTCCGTCGCGCGCGACGAGCTTTCCGCCGGCGACGTCGGGTTCATCATCGCCGGCATCAAGGAGATCGACGCGGCGAAGGTCGGCGACACCGTCACGCTGGCGGCGCGGCCGGCGGCGGCGGCGCTGCCCGGCTTCAAGGACGTGAAGCCGCAGGTGTTCGCCGGGCTCTACCCGGTGGAATCGAACCAGTACGAGGCGCTGCGCGACGCGCTCAACAAGCTGAAGCTGAACGACGCGTCGCTGCATTACGAGCCGGAGGTCTCGCAGGCGCTGGGCTTCGGGTTCCGCTGCGGCTTCCTCGGCCTTTTGCACCTCGACATCGTGCAGGAGCGGCTCGAGCGCGAGTACGACATGGACCTGATCACGACGGCACCCACCGTCGTCTACCAGATCCTGATGCGCGACGGCACGGTGCTCGAGATCGAGAATCCGTCGAAGCTGCCCGACCTGTCGCGCGTCGAGGAGATCCGCGAGCCGATCATCACGGCGACGATCCTGATGCCGCAGGAATACGTGGGTCCGGTGATCACGCTGTGCACGGAGAAGCGCGGCGCGCAGAAGAACATGCAGTACCTGGGCCGCCAGGTGATGCTGACGTACGAGCTGCCGATGGCCGAGGTGGTGATGGACTTCTTCGACAAGCTGAAGTCGGTGTCGCGCGGCTACGCGTCGCTCGACTACGAGTTCAAGGAGTTCCGCGCAGCCGACGTCGTGAAGCTCGACATTCTCATCAACGGCGAGCGCGTCGACGCGCTGTCGGTGATGGTCCACAGGTCGGTGTCGCTGTACCGCGGCCGCGAGGTCGCTGCGAAGATGCGCTCGCTGATCCCGCGCCAGATGTTCGACGTGGCGGTGCAGGCGTCGATCGGCGCCAACATCATCGCCCGCGAGACGATCAAGGCGATGCGCAAGAACGTGCTCGCCAAGTGCTACGGCGGCGACATTACGCGCAAGAAGAAGCTGCTGGAAAAGCAGAAGGCCGGCAAGAAGCGGATGAAGGCCGTCGGCAGCGTCGAAATCCCGCAGGAAGCGTTCCTCGCAATCCTCCAGGTAGGCGACAAATAGACGAAGCGGGCAGTCCGCGTGCCGGATGGCGGCCGGCGCGGGGTGCGCGCATGGGACAATCCGGCCGGCTCCACCGAATCCACCGACAATGAACTTCGCGCTGATCCTGTTCCTGCTCACGCTCGCCACCGGCGTCCTGTGGTTCGTCGACCGCGTCCACTTCCGCAGGCGCCGCGCGCCCGACGCGCCGGAGCCGGCGTGGGTCGAGTACGCGGCGAGCTTCTTCCCGGTCCTGCTGGTCGTCTTCCTGCTGCGGTCGTTCGTCGCCGAGCCGTTCAAGATCCCGTCGTCGTCGATGCGGCCCACGCTGGAGGTCGGCGACTTCATCCTGGTCAACAAGTTCGCGTACGGACTGCGGCTGCCGATCGTCGAGGCCAAGTTCCTGCCGGTCGGCGACCCGAAGCGCGGCGACGTGGTCGTGTTCCGCTACCCGGTGAATCCGAGCCAGGACTTCATCAAGCGCGTGGTCGGCGTCGGCGGCGACACGGTGAAGTACGAGGACAAGAGGCTGACGGTCAACGGCAATCCGCTGCCGCAGGTGCGCGACGGCACGTACAGCTACCTCGAGAACCTGCGCTTCGAGACGCTCGACAAGTTCGGCGAGACCGCCGACACCGGGCAGGGGACCCACGGCTACACGATCGGCCAGAATCCGCAGGCCGCGCCCGTGTATCCGCAGAACGTCCGGCCGTTTCCGGGACGCGAGAATTGCGACTACAATGACCGCGGATTCACGTGCAAGGTGCCGGCCGGCCACTACTTCATGATGGGCGACAACCGCGACAACAGCGACGACAGCCGCTACTGGGGCTTCGTCCCGGACGACCACATCCGCGGCAGGGCGTTCTTCATCTGGTTCAACTGGGACGACCTGTCGAGCTTCGCGTTCAAGCGCGTCGGCAGCGGGATCCGCTGACCGGCGAAGTCGCAAGGGGAGCAGCGATGACGAGCAAGAGGCAACGAGCGCAGCGCGGGCTGTCGATGGTCGGGTTCCTGTTCGTCGCCGCCGTGCTGCTGGTGGTCGCGCTGCTCGCGTTCCGGATGATCCCGGCCTACATCGAGTACTACACGGTGCAGCGCGCGCTCGAGAACGCGCTGGTCGAAACCAACGACCCGACGCTCGCCAACGTGCGCCGCCTGGTGGAGCGCAAGCTCGACGCCGACTACGCGGACGCGGTCACCGCCAAGGACGTCGAGGTGGTCCGCAACGGCAACAACGTCACCGCCTCCGTCAGCTGGGACAGGAAGCTGCCGCTGGTCCACAACGTGAGCCTGCTGCTCGAGTTCGAAGCACGCGCGACGCGATAGGCCCGCGGCACGGATGTCCACGTTCCGTGAGCGCCTGGGCTACGCGTTCAGCCGGCCCGAACTGCTGAAGCACGCGCTGACGCACCGCAGCTTCGGCTCGGTGCACAACGAACGCCTGGAGTTCGTCGGCGACGCGGTCCTGAACTGCGTGATCGGCCGCGAGCTCTTCGAGCGCTTCCCGGCCCTCGCCGAGGGCGACCTCTCCCGCGTGCGCGCGTCGCTCGTCAACCAGGAGATGCTCGCGCGCGTAGCGCGCTCGCTCGACGTCGGCCGCGAGATCCTGCTGGGCGAGGGCGAGCAGAAGAGCGGCGGGGCGGCGCGCCCGTCGATCCTCGCCGACACGCTCGAGGCGGTCTTCGGCGCGGTGTTCGTCGACGGCGGCTTCGCGGCGGCGCAGGACGTGATCGTCGCCTGCTATGGCGACCTGTTGCTGCGCGCGGATCCTGCGGCGCTCGGGAAGGACCCGAAGACGCGGCTGCAGGAATGGCTGCAGGCGCGGCGGCTGCCGGTGCCCGAATACGCGGTCACTGCGACGTCCGGCGATGCGCACGCGCAGACGTTCGACGTCGAATGCCGGATTCCGGCGCTGGGAATCGTGACCGCCGGGCGCGGCGCCAGCCGGCGCGTGGCCGAACAGGCGGCGGCCGAGGCAGCCGGCGCGCTGGTGGCGAGCCGTCCGTCCGGGAGCCCCGCATGACCGATTTCCGCTGCGGCCACGTCGCCATCGTCGGCCGGCCGAGCGTGGGCAAGTCCACGCTGATGAACGCGCTGATCGGACAGCGGATCAGCATCACGTCGCGCAAGCCGCAGACGACGCGCCACCGGATCCTCGGCATCGTCACCGACGCCGACGCGCAGTTCGTGTTCGTCGACACGCCCGGGTGGCAGACGCGGCACAAGTCGCGCCTGAACGACCGGCTGCAGCGCGCGGTGCGCGAGAGCCTCGCCGCCGTCGACGCCGTCGTGCTGGTGGTCGACGCGGCGCGTCGCACGGAGGCCGACCGCGCCGCGGCACGCCTGCTTCCCGAAGGTGTTCCGGCGATCGCTGCCGTCAACAAGGTCGACCTCGTGACCGCCAAGGCCGAACTGATGCCGCGGCTCGCGGAGATTGCGCAACTGCATCCGTTCGCGGCGATCGTCCCGGTGTCGGCGGAGCGCGGTACGCAGCTCGCCGCGCTGAAGGCGGAGATCGCGCGCGTGCTGCCGGCGGGTTCCCCCCTCTATCCGGCCGACGACCTGACCGATCGCGACGAGCGCTTCCTCGCCGCCGAATTCGTGCGCGAGAAGATCTTCCGGCTGATGGGCGAGGAGGTGCCGTACGCGACGACGGTCGGCATCGATTCGTTCGCGGTCGAGGGCGCGCTGCGCCGGATCCACGCGACGATCTACGTCGACAAGCCGGGACAGCGGGCGATCCTGGTGGGCGAAGGCGGCGCGCGCATCAAGCAGATCGGCATTCAGGCGCGCGTCGACCTCGAGCGGCTGTTCGGCGGCAAGGTCCATCTCGAGCTCTTCGTGAAGGTCAAGCGCGGCTGGGCCGACACCGACGCGTCGCTGGCGCGCTTCGGGTACTGAGGAGCCTTCCGGACGTGGCGACCCGCGAGCTGCCGCAGCGGCACGACGACCAGCCGGCGTTCGTGCTGCACGTCTATCCGTACCGCGAGACCAGCCTGATCGTCGAGGCGTTCACGCCGGCGCACGGCCGGGTCGCGATGGTCGCGCGCGGTGCCAAGCGGCCGCGCTCGGAAACGCGCGGCCTGCTGCAGGCCTTCGTGCCGCTCGCGCTGTCGTGGGCCGGCGCGGCCGAGCTCAAGACGCTGCGCAAGGCCGAGTGGCGCGGCGGCCTGCCGCTGCCGGGAGGCTCCGCGCTGCTGTGCGGGTTCTACCTGAACGAGCTGCTGCTGAAGCTGCTGCCGCGCGAGGACGCGCACCCGGCGCTGTTCGACGCCTACGCCGACGCGCTGGCCGCGCTGGGCGCGGAAGCCGACGCGGCCGCGCAGGCGGCCGTGCTGCGCCGGTTCGAGGTCCGGCTCCTGGCCGAGCTGGGCTACGCGCTGCAGCTGACCCACGACGCCGCCACCGGCGCCGCGATCGATCCGGCGGCCCGTTACCATTACGAGTTCGAGCGCGGGCCGCGCCGCGTCGCCGACAACGTCGCGCGCGAAATCGACGTCGGCGGGCCGCGCGTGAGGGGCGCGACGCTGCTGGCGCTCGCCGCGTCGACCTTCGCCGACGGCGAGACCGCGGCCGAGGCGAAGCGACTGATGCGCGAAGTGCTCGACCATTACCTGGACGACAAGCGCATCTTCAGCCGGCGGGTCGTGCGCGACCTGATGGCGCTGGACGAGGAAGGAACCGCAAATTGATCGAGCTGGGCGTCAACATCGACCACGTGGCCACGCTGCGGCAGGCGCGCCGCACGCACGAGCCGGATCCGCTGTGGGCGGCCGTCGAAGCGCACCTGGGCGGTGCCGACGGCATCACCGTGCACCTGCGCGAGGACCGTCGGCACATCCAGGACGAGGACGTGCGGCGGCTGCGCGAGCTCGTGCACATCAAGCTCAATCTCGAGATGGCGGCGACGGCGGAGATGCTCGACATCGCCGGCCGGATCAGGCCCGAGATGGCGATGCTGGTGCCGGAAGGCCGGCACGAGATCACGACCGAAGGCGGGCTGGACGTCGCCGGCAACGAGCCCGCGCTGACGGCGGCGGTGGCGCGCCTGGCCGACGCCGGCATCGTCACGTCGGTGTTCATCGACGCCGACGTGCGGCAGGTCGAGGCGGCCGCGCGCATCGGCGCGCGCGTGTGCGAAGTGCACACGGGACCGTATGCGCACGCGTTCCACGCGAAAGGCCGCGACCCGGAAAGCGCAGCGGTCGTCGCCGAGCTCGCGAAGATCCGCGCCGCCGGCGAGGCGATCCGCGCGCACGGCATGCGCTTCAACGCCGGCCACGCGCTCAACTACTTCAACGTGCAGCCGGTGGCGCGGCTGCCGGGCGTGCGCGAGCTGCACATCGGGCACGCGATCGTCTCGCGCGCGGTGTTCACCGGCCTGCGCGAGGCGGTGCGGCAGATGAAGGCGCTGATGCGCGAAGCGGCCGCGGTCGGGCCGGGCGCCGCGCCGTGACGGGAAGCGTCGCGCTGCCGCGCGGGCCGGTGGTGCTCGGCGTCGAGGGGCTCGCCCTGTCCGACGCGGACTGCGAGCGCCTCGCGCATCCGCGGGTCGGCGGCGTCGTCCTGTTCGCGCGCAACTACGCCGATCCCGCGCAGTTGCGGGACTTGACCGCGCGGATTCGCGCGGTGCGCGCGCCGGCGCTGCTCGTCTGCGTCGACCACGAAGGCGGGCGCGTGCAGCGGTTCCGCGAAGGCTTCACGGCGATCGCGCCGATGCGCGCGCTCGGCGAGCGCTGGGACCGCGACGTCGCCGGGGCGGCGGCCGACGCGCACCGCGTCGGCGAGACGATCGCGCGCGAGTTGCGCGCGCACGGCGTCGACTTCAGCTTCACGCCGGTGCTCGACGTCGACTTCGGCACGAGCGCGGTCATCGGCGATCGCGCGTTCTCCGCCAACCCGAACGCGATCGCGCACCTGGCGTCGTGCTTCCGGCGGGGCCTGCGCGCCGGCGGCTGCGCGGCGGTCGGCAAGCACTTTCCCGGGCACGGCTTCGTCGCCGCCGACTCGCATCACGAGGTGCCGGTCGACGCGCGCCCGATGGCCGACCTCGTCGCCAGCGACCTCATTCCGTTCGCGCGGCTCGCGAAGGAGGGGCTCGAGGCCGTGATGCCGGCGCACGTCGTGTACCCGGCCGTCGACGCGGTGCCGGCCGGTTATTCCCGTGTGTGGCTGCAGGACATCCTGCGCGGGCGGCTGGCGTTCGACGGGCTGATCTTCTCCGACGACCTGGGCATGGCGGCCGCGCTCACCGCCGGCGACATCGTCGCGCGCGCCGACGCGGCGCTCGCCGCCGGCTGCGACATGGTGCTCGCGTGCAACGACTTCGCCAACATCGATGCGCTGCTGTCGCGCTGGAATCCGGCGCCGCAGTCGCGGCTCGCCGAGCGGGCGGCGCGGATGGAGGGCCGCTAGCCGGGTCTTGGTTTGAACGACGGAGCGGCTGAACGCACGCGTGCGCGCGCTCCGCGCCTCCGTCGCTCATCGTCGAGGGCGGGCCGCGCGGGCGCGTCCTGCCCTCGACCGACGCGTCATGCCGTCGACCGTGCGCTCAATCATCGTCGGAGTGGCCACCGCCGCCTCCGCCACCGCCTCCACCACCGATTTCATGCGCCTTGCGAACGTCCTCCTGCTTGCCGGGGCCGTGGCAGCCGGCACAGCGTTCCTTGACCGTCGTGCCGATGTTCGCCTGGGTCGTCGAGAACGAAGCCCCGCCCGTCTTGACCATGTGCGACTTGACCTCCGACTCGTCGTGGCAGGCCGAGCATGCGGCGGCGATCGGCGTGATCTTGAGGTGCGTGGCCGGATTGACGTTGATCGTCCGCGTTGCCCCCGGCGGAACCTGGTAGACGCTTTGCGTGTTCACCGTGGTGCCCAGGACGCTCGACTTCAACGGAAGCTCGAACGTCCCCTTGCCGTTGGCGTCGAGGTGGCAGTTCGTGCAGTCGCTCAGCTTCGCCGGGAACCGGACGCCGCTGAAGTCGTTGACGGAGCTGCCGAAGCCGATCACGACGAACGGCTGCCTGCGGAAGCCGCCGGAGTGGATGGAGTGGATCATCGTCTTGAAGTCGATCGGAACCTCCGGATCGCCGATGCGGTGGTCCGCGGTCGTGCCGGACGTCAGGTAACGGTACGGGACGTCGGTCTGATCCGGGTTGTGGCACATCACGCAGAGGCCGAGGTTTTCGTTCCGATTGCCTCCGTGGAGGCTCAGGCGCGGCACGACCGTCGCGCCGTGCGGTTTTCCGTTGTGGCATGCCTGGCACTTGGCGAATGCGACGATCGCGCGGCGCGGATCCGGAATGATCGCGGCCAGGGATTCGGTCGCTCCGAGCGCGATGCTCGCGACGGCGCTCTGGACGGGAATGTTGGCAAACGGAGGACCCGCCGGGCAACTGTACCCGGCAACGCCGTTGCAGACCGGCTTCCCCTCGAGCGCAACGCGCCCCGTTGCGACCGCGCGGGTGAAGGCCACCGGCGTGATGGTCTTGCTGATGCTGAACCGATTGGTGAAGTCGGTGATTCCCGGACAATCCAGATTGTTGACGCAGCGCGCTGCGCCTGTCGCGGTGTGCAGATTGCGCACCTGCACCGGAATGGCTGCGCCGGAGCCGAGCGCCGTGGTCACGATCGGCGTGAGCAGGGCGCCGGCGGAACCGGCATTGTTGAAGTCGGTGGCGGGATCCCAGCCGATGTCGAGCGTCATGCTCGCGCCTGTGCTCTGGAAGGGCAGCGCGTTCTTGATATCCCAGGTACCTCCGAGCGTCGGATTGGCCACCGAGAAGATGACCTTGATGGCCCATGTCGACGGCGCGCCGGTCGGCGTGACGACGACGTTCTCGATGTCGTAGCGGAAGAACTTGGTGGCGTCCCAGGCGGGCGCCTGAGCGCGCGTGTGCGGTGCCGCTGCGACAACGGCGGCCAGAAGCAGCGCCCCGGTGGCGCTGCGCAGTGTCGCGAATCTCGTTTTGGTCATGAACTTCTCCTGTACGGGTAACCCAGGGCAGCGGTGCCATGCGCATCGCGCAACGGTGGGAGTGGGCGCCGCGCTGGGTTGTATATGACAGAAGCAGGAGATCATGACAATGGCATAATGCCATTATCATAAAAGTCTTTGACGAAACGCAAAGAATGCGCTCGCCCGCTCGCTGAAGTGCGGGCCAGACTGGCGTTGGCGATGCTCTGGCGAGTGCC
The DNA here is from genome assembly GCA_046347755.1 of Burkholderiales bacterium. Classification (GTDB taxonomy): domain Bacteria; phylum Pseudomonadota; class Gammaproteobacteria; order Burkholderiales; family Casimicrobiaceae; genus VBCG01. Next base: position 1,895,786 of record JAXMFM010000003.1, read on the forward strand.
GGGCCCGCCTAATCACGATGGTCGGCGAGAATTTTCCCGGTGGGTCACCGCCCGTGCGGCCACCGGCCTCCCAGCCGGTGCGTCAGCTCCTCGGCGATGTGCGCGACCAGCGGCCCCATCTGCTTGATCCGCTCGTCGGGCAGGCGCGAGGACGGGCCGGCCAGCGAGATCGCGCCCAGCACTTCCGCGTGCTCGTCGTAGATCGGCGCGGCCACGCAGCGCGTGCCAATCGCGTGCTCCTCGTCGTCGAACGACCAGCCGCGCTGGCGGATCACGCGGACCGTCGCCCACATCGTCTCCGGCGACGTGATCGTGTTGGCGGTGATGCGCGGCAGGCCCTTCACCTTGAGGATCGCGTCGATCTGCTCGTCGGGCAGCGCCGCGAAGATCGCCTTGCCCACGCCGGACGCGTGCAGCGGCACGCGGCTGCCGAGCTTGACGATCGTGCGCATCATTTCGCGGCACTGCACCTGGTCGATGAACACGGCCTCGGTGCCGTCGAGGATGCCCAGGTTTGCGGTCTCGCCCGACTGCTCCATCAGCCTGCGCATGTAGGGGTGGCTCTGCGCGACGAAGTCGCGATTGGCGAGGAAGCTGGTGCCGACGGTGAACGCCATCAGCCCGATGTACCAGCGGCCGAGCTCGCCGCCCTGGAACACGTAGCCCAATTTCTCCAGCGTGGCGAGCAGCCGGTGCGCGGTCGACGGCGCGAGCTGCACGCGCTGCGCCAGGTCGGTCAGCGTGAGGCCGCCCTCGGCGCGCGCCAGCGCCTCGAGCAGCGACAGGCCGCGCGTCAGGCTTTGCACCTGCACGGTGACGGCGCCGGGCCGCGACGGCGTGCGGCCCCGCTTCGGCGGCGGCGTGGAAAGTCGGTTGGGCATGCGTTCAGCGTAACTGGAGATGCGGGGTCACGGCAAACCGGACGCCGGCGATCTCGACTTCGTAATGTGCGGCGAGAATCGCGTCGTCGGTCAGCGCCGGCGCATCGGGCCGCGCGCGTGCATAGCCCATCGCGATCGCGCGGCCGTGCTTGCGGCTGTAGCCGGCCGACGTCAGCTCGCCGACCATCCGGCCGTCCATGACGATCGGCTCGCCGCCCCACGGGAACGCGGCGGGATCGTCGAACGTGAACGTGACCAGCCGCTTGCGCAGGCCGGCCGCCTGTTGCGCAATCAGCGCGTCGCGGCCGACGAACGGGGAGGGCTTGTCGAGCTTGACCGCGTAGCCGAGGCCGGCCTCCCACGGCGTCTCGTCGGGCGACAGCTCGGGGCCCCACGCGCGGCGGCCCGCTTCGATGCGCAGCGCGTCGATCGTGTAGTAGCCGGCGTCGCGCAACCCGAAGGCCGCGCCCGCGCCGGCCAGCGCGTCGTACAGCGTCACGCACTGGTCGGTCGGCACGACCATTTCGTAGCCGGGTCCGCCGACGTAGCTCATCCGGGCGGCGCGCGCCCGCGCGTAGCCGACGTCGATCTCGGCGGTCATCGAGAACGGCAGGCCGGCTTTCGACAGGTCGTCGGGACAGAGTTCGCGCAGCAGCGCCTCGGACTTCGGGCCCATCAGCGAGATCACCGAATACGCGCTGGTGACGTCCACCAGCGCGGCGAACTCGTCGGCGCCGATCGCCCGCTCGATCCACGACGCGTCGCGCGTGGCCTGTCCGGAGCCGGTGAGGATGAAGAACGCGTCGCGCGCAAGCCGCGTGATCGTGAGGTCGGACTCGAAGCCGCCGCGGCGGTTGAGCATCGCCGTGTACACCATCTTCCCGATGGGCACGTCGATCTCGTTCGCGCACAGCCGCTGCAGCACGGCCAGCGCGTCGCGGCCCTTCAGCACGAATTTCGAGAACGAGGTTTGGTCGAACACGACGACGTCCTCGCGGCACGCGCGCTGCTCGTCCAGCACCCACGGCAGCCAGCGCGGCGTGTCCAGCGTGTACGGCGCTTCCTGCTCGCCGGGCGGCAGGAAATAATTGGCGCGCTCCCAGTTGAGCTTGGTGCCGAACACCGCGCCTTTCGCCCGCAGACGGTCGTAGAGCGGCGAGCGGCGCAGCGGGCGCACGGTGACGAGCTCCTCGCGCGGCCAGCGCATCGCGTAGTGGAGGCCGAGCGATTCGACGGTCCGGTCGGCCAGGTGCCGGCGGTTCGCGTGCGACGGTGCAAAGCGGCGGATGTCGACGTCCCACAGGTCGATCGGCGCTTCGCCGCCGACGATCCATTCGGCGACCAGCCGCCCGGCGCCGCCGGAGTTCGCGATGCCGGCAGAGTTGAAGCCCGCGCAGACGAAGTAGCCGCGCACCTCCGGCGCCTCGCCGAGGATGAAGTTGCCGTCGAGCGTGAAGCTCTCCGGGCCGTTCAGCAGCATCTTGATCTGCGCGGTTTCCAGGCACGGCGTGCGGTGGATCGCGTTGTTCATCAGGATCTCGAACTGGTTCCAGTCCTCGGGCAGCAGCTGGAATTCGAAGCCGTCGGGGATCGGTTGCACGTTCCACGGCTTGGCGACCGGCTCGAAGCCGCCCATCACGAGGCCGCCGACTTCCTCCTTGTAGTAGATGAAGCCGTCCGGGTCGCGGATCACCGGCAGGTCCGGCGTGACGCCGGCGATCTGCCTGGTCACGATGTAGAAGTGCTCGGCCGCGTACAGCGGCACGTTGACGCCGGCCTTGCGGCCGAACTCGCGCGCCCACTGGCCGCCGCAGTTGACGAGCGTCTCGCACCGGATCGTGCCGGTCTCCTCGCCGCTCTTCCATTCCACGCCGGCCACGCGTCCGTCGACGATCGACACGCCGGTCACGCGCACGCCTTCGAGGATCGCGACGCCGCGCGTGCGCGCGCCGCGCGCCAGCGATTGCGTCAGGTCCGTCGGATTGGCCTTGCCGTCGCCGGGAATCCAGACGGCGCCGGCCAGGTCGTCGGTGCGCAGGATCGGCGCGATCCTGCCCGCTTCCGCCGGCGACACGAATTCGAACTCGATGCCGAAGCTCTTCGCGCGCGCCATCTGCCGCTTGACGAGCGCCAGGCGTTCCGGCGTCTTCGCGACGTTCAGGCTGCCGCACTGCTTCCAGCCGGTCGCCAGGCCGGTCTCCGCTTCGAGCGTCGAATAGAGCTCGATGCCGTACTGGCTCATCCGCGTGGCGTTGCGCGTCGCGCGCGTCTGGCCGACCAGGCCCGCAGCGTGCCACGTCGTCCCGCACGTCAGCCTGCCCTGCTCGAGCAGCACGACGTCGGTGATGCCGAGCTTCGCCAGGTGGTAGGCGGTCGACGCGCCGGCGATGCCGCCGCCGACGATCACGACCTGCGCTTGCGCTGGAACCGATGGCATGTACTCACGTCCTCACAGTTTGAGCGCGGCGACGCCGGCGACCACGGTGGCCGCGCCGACGAGCCGCACGAGCCCGAAGCCTTCCTTCAGGATCAAGGTGCCGATGATCGCGGCGAACAGCACCGACGTCTCGCGCAACGCGGAGACCGCCGCCAGCGGTGCCCGCGTCATCGCCCACAGCACGATCGCGTAGGCGGCGATGCTGCAGAACCCGCCCAGCAGGCCGCGCCGCCACTGCGCGCGCAGGTACGCGACCGAGGCGCGGCCTCGATGCCAGCGTATCCATGCGATGAAGACGATGCCTTCGAAGAACGTCAGCCACAGCACGTACGACAGCGCGTTGCCGGACAGCCGCGCGCCGGTACCGTCGACGAACGTGTAGACGGCGATGATCGCCGCGTTGGCGAGCGCCCAGTAGACGGCGGCGCGCGGATGGTGGCGGCGCTGCGCGAACGCGATGGCGAAGATGCCGGAGCAGATCAGCAGGACGCCGACCATGACCTGCGGCGCCGGCAGCTCCTGCAGGAAGACGACGCCCAGCAGCGTGACGAGCAGCGGCGCGGTGCCGCGCATCAGCGGATACGCGAACGACAGGTCGCCGGTCCGGTACGCCTGCGCGAGCGTCAGGTAGTAGCCGAAGTGGATGACGACCGACGCCATCGCGAACGGCCACGATTGCGCGAGCGGCGGCGGCACGAACGGAAGGAACACGAGTGCGCACGCGGTCCCGCCGGCGACGATCGTCGCGGTGTCGAGCAGCGGGTCGCCGCCGCCGGCCGACTTGACGAGCGCGTTCCAGCCGGCGTGCAGCAGGCCGGCGCCGAGGACGGCGAGCGTGACGCCGAGAGTCAGTTCCACCGGGAAAGTAGGGTCAGACTCGAGGTTCGGAGCGCCGAGCTGGAAACGTGAGGTCGGACATGAAAGTCGAGTCCGGCCCTACTTTCCGGCGGCTTCCAGCGCGCTCACGTAGTGTGCAAGCGGCGGCGTGGTGCGGTCGGAAATCTTCGCGTGGTCGTCCCAGAGGCGGACGGCGACGGCGTCCGCCGCGAACGGTTGCGCGATGAAGGCCGCGGCCTCGTCCGGCGCGAACACGCCGCCCTGCAGCACGAGGCTGCGCCTGGAGTCGGCCGACAGCGCGTCGAAATAGCCGTCGCGCGTCGCGCACAGGTAGCGCTTGGCGTCGACGTGCATGCCGATCGGCGCCAGCACGTCGTCGTCGAACAGCGCGCGCAGGAAAGGCAGCGCCGCGAGCTGGTGGCGGTCGTCCACGCCGCGCAGCGTCGGCGTGTCGCCCTGGTCGTTCAGCAGGTGCCCCAGGTCGTGCAGCAGCGCCGCCGTGACCAGCGCGGCCGACGCGCCGTTCTCCTCGGCGAGGGCGGCCGCCTGCAGCGCGTGCTCGAGCTGCGTGACCGGTTCGCCGTCGTAGTGCCGGCCGCCCTTGCGGGCGAACAGGATGCAGATGTCGGAGATCGAAAAGGCCATGTCAGACGGGAAGGGCCGCCCCGACCGACTGACGCGCCCCCTCCGGGGGCAGCGAGCGCAGCGAGCGTGGGGGTCGTTTCATGTTACGCCGTCCGCGGCTTGCGCTTCTGCCAGCTTTCCTTGCCGCTGCGCGCGTTCTTCGCCGGCACCGGATCGTCGTCGACCTCGGGCTCCGGCGACTTGAGGCGCGTGCGCGCAAGGACGCCGGCTTCCTCGAGGATCGGGTAGGCGATCGAGCAGATGTGCGAGTTGATGCGCTTCAGGTCGGAGATGAGGTCGAGGTGCAGCGACGACGTCTCGATGCTTTCGAGCGTGTTGCCGGCGAGCCGGCCCAGGTGCGAATCGGCGTACGCGCGCTCGAGGTCGCGGAACAGCACCTTCTGCGCGAGCAGCTCCTGGGCGCTCTTCAGGTCGCCGTGCAGGAACACGCTCATGCCGAGCCGCAGGTTCGCGACGAGCCGCGCGTGCAGGTCGCAGATCTCGGCCATGCCGGCCTCCGAGAAGCTGCGGTGCTTGCCGATCTTCTTGTCCTCGATGTCGGTCAGCACGCGCTCGATGATGTCGCCGACCTGCTCCAGGTTGATCGTGAACGACACGATGTCGGCCCAGCGGCGGCCCTCGCGCTCGTCCAGCGCCTCGCGCGAGATCTGCGTCAGGTACAGCTTGACCGCCGTGTAGAGGTCGTCGACGACGTCGTCCTTCTTGCGCAGCCGCTCCGCGAGCGCGCGGTCGTTGGTCTTCAGCACCGTCAGCATGCCGGTCAGCATGTCCTCGATGACGTCGCCGATGCGCATCGCCTCGCGGGCGGCATTGGCGATGGCGAGCGGCGGCGTGTCGAGCGCCGACGGGTCGAGGTTGCGGGGCTTGGCCGGGTCGTCGGCGGCCGGCTTGTTCGGCAGCAGCCGTTCGGCGACGCGCGCGATCCTCTCGGTCCAGAAGATGAACAGCAGCGACAGCGCGACGTTGAAGAAGAAGTGGAACAGCACGACCTCGCGCGCCGGGTCGAGTTCGAGGCCGGAGATCCAGCCGTCGACGTGGTTGAGCAGCGGAATGGCCAGCACGCAGCCGATCAGCTTGAACAGGAAGTTGCCGAGCGTCACGCGCCGCGCTTCCGGCGGCGAATGGAGCGTGGAGATCATGCCGAGCAGGCCGCTGCCCAGGTTCGCGCCGAGCACCAGCCCGAGCGCCACCGGCAGCGAAATCATCGACAGCGACGCGAGCGTGGCCATCAGCAGCACGACGGCGAGGCTCGAGTAGCAGAGGATCGTGAACAGCGCGGCGACCAGCATGTCGAGCAGCACGTCGCCGGTCAGCGACGCGAAGATCACCTTGACGCCCGCCGCCTGCACGAACGGCCTGGCGGCGACCGAGATCCACTGCAGCGCGAAGATGATGAGGCCGAGCCCGATCATGATGCGGCCGAAGCGGCCGACGTTGGTCGACTGCTTGGCGAGGAACAGCGTGACGCCGACGAAGATCAGCAGCGGCGCCAGCCACGACAGGTCGAACGACAGGATGACGGTGACGAGCGACGTGCCGACGTCGGCGCCGAGCATCACGGCAAGGGCAGGGGCCGTGCTGATCAGGCCCTGGCCGGCGAACGCGGAAATGATGAGCGCGGTGGCCGTGCTGCTCTGGATGAGCGCGGTGACGCCCAGGCCGGCCACGAATGCCGTGAAGCGCCGGTTGATGCTCTTGCGCAGCACGCGCCGCAGGTCGGCGCCGTACAGCCGCAGGATGCCGGTGCGCACGATGTGGGTGCCCCACACGAGCAGCGAAACGCCGGCCAGCAGGTTGAGCAGCGTCTGCATCAGGCGGAAGGCGCCCGCTCGACGTCGCCGAGCACGTCGTCGAGGATGGCGAACGCGCGTTCGAGGTCGTCCTGCGCGATGACGAGGGGCGGGGAAAGGTTGATCACGTTGCCCTGTCCGATCTTGAACGCCAGGCCCCGGGCGAGGCACCCGTACATGACGCGCTCCGCCTCGCGGCGCGCCGGCGATCCGTCGGCGCGGGTCAGCTCGACGCCGAGCAGCAGGCCGATGCCGCGGACCTCGCCGACCAGCGGATGCCGCGCGGCGATCGCGCGCAGCTGGTCGAGCGCGCGGGCGCCCAGCGTGCGCGCGCGCTCGAGCAGGCCTTCGTCGGCGACGACATCGAGCGTGGCCAGCGCCGCCGCGCAGCCCACCGAGCTCTTCTCGTGCGTGTAGTGGCCGAGCGCGCGGTCGCCGGCGACGTCGAAGTCGCGGCGCGCAATGAGCGCGGCCATCGGGAACACGGCGCCCCCCAGGCCCTTGCCCATGACCACCATGTCGGGAACGATGCCGTAGTGCTCGAATGCGAACATCGTGCCGGTGCGCCCGAGGCCGATCGGGACCTCGTCCAGGATCAGCAGCGCGCCGTGCCGGTCGCAGGCTTGGCGCAGCGTCCGGTAGTACGCCGGCGGCGGAATCTGGACGTCGGTGCAGCGCACGGTCTCGACGACGACGGCGGCGACGTCCTCCTCCTTGCCGAGCACGTAGTCGACGTAGTCGGCGCAGCGCGCGTTGCATTCGCGGCCGCAGCCGAAATTGCAGTCGCGCGGGCCGCACGGCTGCACGTGCTCCGTGCCGGGCAGCAGCGGTCCCATGCCCCGCCGGAACAGCGCTTCGCCGCCGATCGACAGCGCGTCGAGCGACGCGCCGTGGAACGAGTCCCACATCGAGACCGTCTTGTGGCGGCCGGTGACAACGCGCGCGAGCTTCAGCGCCATGCCGATCGCCAGCGAGCCGCCGGGGGCCAGGAGCACCTTGCCGAGGGGGTCGGGTGCCAGCGCCGCCAGCCGCTCGGCCAATTCGACGGCGGCGGCGTTGGTGAAGCGGCGTGGGGAGAACGGCAGCGTGTCGAGCTGCCGCTTGACGGCGGCGATGACGCGCGGATGCCGGTAGCCGACCTGGTGCACGTTGTTGCCGTGGAAGTCCATGTAGCGGCGGCCGTCGGCGTCGGTCAGCCAGATGCCTTCGGCCTCGACCAGCGCATCGAGGCACGGCGTGGACAGCGACTGGTGCAGGTAGACGGCGGCGTCGCGGTCGAGCAACGCGCGCGCGGCCGGTCGGACATGGTCGCGATCCCATGTCCGGCGCAGCGGCGAGAGGTTCACGTCCCCTTCGGCCGCCAGGTCGGCCGGGGGCGCCGGGTGGTTCATCGGCGGTTGCGGCCCTCCGTCACCATGGCAGCGAGTACGTCTTGGTGTTGGTGAAGCTCTTCATCGCTTCCTGCACGCCTTCCTTGTAGCCCAGGCCCGAGTCCTTGATGCCGCCGAACGGCGTCAGTTCGAGCCGGTAGCCCGGCACCTCGCGCACGTTGACGCTGCCCACGTGCAGCTCCGACACGAAGCGCGTGACGTAGTCGAGCCGGTTCGTGCACACGGCCGACGACAGCCCGTACGCGGTGCCGTTGGCGATCGCGATTGCCTCGTCGATGTCGCGGAAGCGAACGACCGGTGACACCGGGCCGAACGTTTCGGTGCGCACCACGTTCATCTCCGGCCGCACGTGGTCGATCACCGTCGGCGCGTACAGCGCGCCGCGCCGCTCGTGGCCGGCCAGCAGCATCGCGCCCTGCGCGACGGCGTCGGCCACACGCTCCTCGCAGTTGCGCGCGGCGGCCTCGTCGATCACCGTGCCCATGTCGAGCCCCGGATCGGCGGGATCGCCGTACGACCACGCGCGCGTCCGCGCGACCAGCCGCTCGACGAACGCATCGGCCACGCGCTCGTGCACGAGCATCCGCTTGACGGCCGTGCAGCGCTGCCCGGAATTCTTGTACGACCCGGCCGCGGCGAGCGCGGCCGCCTCGTCGAGGTCGGCGTCCTCCATCACGATGATCGGATCGTTGCCGCCCAGTTCCAGCACCTGCCGCTTGTAGACGGCCTTGCCGGCGATGTACTTGCCGACGGCCACGCCGCCGGTGAACGTGACGAGGTCGACGTCGGCGTTGGTCAGCATCTCGTCGGCGATCTCGCGCGGGTCGCCGGTGACGACCGACAGCATAGGCGGCGGCAGTCCCGCCTCGTACAGCAGGTCGGCGAGCAGCAGCGCGGTCAGCGGCGTCTTCTCCGTGGGCTTCAGCACCATCCGGTTGTTGGTGGCGATCGCCGGCGCGACCTTGTGCGCGACCTGGTTCAGCGGGTGATTGAACGGCGTGATCGCCGAGATCACGCCCAGCAGCGGCTCGCGCAGCGTGTAGACCCTGCGCGATTTCCCGTGCGGCGTCGTATCGCAGGAATAGATCTGGCCGTCGTCGGCGAGCGCCGCGTTGCCGGCGAACGTGAACACGTCGCACGCGCGGCCCACCTCGTAGAGCGTGTCCTTCTTGCACAGGCCCGACTCGGCGGTGATGAGGTCCGAGATCGCGTCGGCGCGCTCGCGGATCAGCGCGGCCGTCCTGTGCATGACCTGCGAGCGCTGGTAGCGCGTGAGCGTCGCGCGGTAGGCGCGGCCGATCGCGAACGCGCGCCGCACGTCGTCGACGGTGGCCTTCGGCACCGTGCCGACGATCGCGTTCGTGTACGGGTTGCGGACCTCGATGACGCGCGGCGAGCCGACGTGCTCGCCGGCGATGCGCATCGACGCGTGCAACGGCGCGCCGAGCTTGACACCAGCGAGTTCGGTCATCATGTTCATGTCGAGCGCGACTACTGCAGGTGGTTCAACGCGAGGTCGAACGCGTCGAAGTTGCGCCAGCGGCGCGCGGGCAGCGACGGCGCCAAGCGGTTGGCGATCAGCGGCACGCGCTGCTCGGACGTGCCGCCGTGCGAGCGCAGCGGGACGTCGAGCCCGGACAGGTCGTGCCGGTCGCGGCTGGTGCCGATCACGGTCAGGCGTTCCGACACGACGACCAGGTCGCCGACGCGGTCGGGCGGCAGCTCGAACGTCGCGCACGCCTGCTCGCGCGAGAACACGCCTTCGATGCCCGGCATCGCGGCAATGCGCCGGGTGGCCTCGTCGGCGAGCGCCGGATCCGTCATGTAGACGGTCGCGTACGAGCCGAGCGCGCCGTGGTGGACGACATAGGGATCGGTGATCGGCAGGATCACGCGCGTCGCGCCCGCGCCGAACCAGTCGTCGAGCCGCTCCTGCAGGAACAGGATGTTGGGCCGGCCGAGCGCGTCGGTCTTGGCGTTCATCCCGTGGTCGGCAGTCAGCACGACGGTCGCGCCGAGCGCGTCCATCCTGGCGAGGTAGCGGTCCAGCATCGCGGTGAAGTCGTTGGCGGGTCCGGTTCCCGGCGCCGACTTGTGCTGCACATAGTCGGTCGTCGACAGGTACATCACGTCGGGCCGCTCGCGTTCGAGCAGCGCCACGCCGGCGGCGAACACGAACTCCGACAGCGCGGCGCTGTACACGGAGGGCACCGGCATGCCGGTCAGCGACAGTACGTCCGCGATCCCGTTCACGGCGAGCGTGACCTCCGCGGCCTTTTCCGACGAGAAGCAAATTCCGCGCAACTTGTGGCCGAGCAGCGAGCGCAGCTTGTCCTTGGCGGTGACGACCGCGACCTTGGCGCCGGCGTCGGCGAGCGCCGCGAGGATCGTCCCCGCGCGCAGGTACTTGGCGTCGTTCATCATCACTTCGGCCTGCGCGTCCGGGTCCCAGAAGTAGTTGCCGCAGATGCCGTGCACGGACGGCGGCACGCCGGTGACGATCGACAGGTTGTTCGGGTTGGTGAACGACGGCACGACGCTGTCGGCGGTCAGGCACGTGCCGCGCCGGGCGAGCGAGGCCAGGAACGGCGCGCGGCCGGCCTCGATCGCCTGGTTGATGTAGTCGGGTTCGCAGCCGTCCACGCAGACGACGACGAGCGGGCGGTCCGGCCACCGGTACTTGCGGCCGTTGACCACCACGGACCTTGCTTCGGTGCTCATCGCTTCGCCCGGGTCTTGCGCGCGGCGGTCGCCGCGGGCTCGCCGCGCGCGCGGTGCATGCGCTCGCGGCTGCCCATCACGTGCTGGTACAGCGCCTGGCCGGCCGCCGCCGACTGGCCGGCCGCGATCTTGTCGAGGATCTCGTGATGCTCGCGCGCGGACACCGGCAGCGTACCCGCCTGCGCGAGCGTGGCGCGCCGGTACAGGTGCAGCTCGTTCACCAGCCGCCGGTAGGTCGCCAGCAGCTTGGCGTTGCCGGCCAGCGCGACCAGCGTGTCGTGGAATTCGAGATTGGTCGCGTGATACGCGTCGACGTCCTCGCGCGCCACCGCGCGGTCCATCCGCTCGACCAGCGACCGCAGCGCACGCATGTCGTCGTCGGACTTCTTCTGCGCGACGCGGCGGCCGGCGAAGTCGTCGAGCACCGCGCGCAGTTCGTAGATCTCGTCGGCTTCCTCGATCGCGAGCTGGCGCACGAACACGCCGCGGTTCTTCTCGAGCCGAACGAGGCCGGACGCTTCCAGCGCGCGGAACGCCTCGCGCACCGGTCCGCGCGAGACGCCGAGCCGTTCGGCGATCGTCGCCTCGTTGAGCTTGGCGCCCGCCGGCAGGTCGCCGGCGAGGATCATCCGTTCCAGTTCGCGCTGCACCAATCCCGGCAGCGAGTTCGACTGCAGCACCGCGATCGTGCCGCCCGGGCGCCGCTGCGCGCTGCGCGGGCGTCCATCGGCAGGCGGCGGCGGTGGGGCGGCCGGGCGATGGCCATTGCCTGTCTTCAGCATGTTGCGATTAGACGAGCCCAAGTGTAGATTGTCAACAATCTGCAATCGGCCGATGGCACGATGGCCGCCGGGATTCCCGATTGCCGGCGCCGCATGCAGCGCGTAGCATGCGTCGCACGCGAAGGCACGCGCTGCCCGACGGCGGAACGCGTCCCGCCACCCGTTTTCGATCGCGCGCACATTCTTGCCCACGGAGGTTCATGATGAAACTTGCCCGAGTCTTGCTGGCCGCGCTGGCCGGCGTCGCTTTCGCCGTGCCGGTCGCGGCGCAGAAGACGGAGCTGCTCGTGTACACGGCGCTCGAGACCGACCAGCTCAAGGCCTACGCCGACGCATTCAACAAGGCGGTGCCCGACGTCGAGATAAAGTGGGTGCGCGACTCGACGGGCGTCGTCACGGCGAAGCTGCTCGCCGAAAAGGCGAATCCGCAGGCCGACGTCGTCTGGGGCCTCGCGGCGACCAGCCTGCTGGTGCTCGACAACGAAGGCATGCTGCAGCCGTACGCACCGGCCAACCTGGCGGCGATCGGCGCCGCGTACAAGGACACCAAGAATCCGCCGGCGTGGTGGGGGATGGACATCTGGGGCGCGACCGTCTGCTTCAACACGGTCGAGGCGGCGAAGATGAACCTGCCGAAGCCGGAGACCTGGCAGGACCTGACCAAACCCGTCTACAAGGGCAAGATCGTGATGCCGAATCCGGCTTCGTCGGGCACCGGCTTCCTGGACGTGACGTCCTGGTTGCAGATCATGGGCGAGCAGAACGGCTGGAAGTTCATGGACGCGCTGCACGAGAACATCGCGCAGTACACGCACTCGGGCAGCAAGCCCTGCGTGCAGGCCGGCAATGGCGAATTCCCGATCGGCATCTCGTTCGAGTATCGCGCCAATACGATCAAGGCGAAGGGCGGCCCGATCGACCTCGTGTTCCCGAAGGAAGGGCTCGGCTGGGACATGGAAGCCTTCGCGATCATGAAGGGCACGAAGAAGCTCGATGCGGCGAAGAAGCTGGCCGACTGGGCGTCTTCGAAGGCGGCGATGACCGAGTACGCGAAGAACTACGCGATCGTCGCGGTGCCGGGCATCGCGCAGCCGCTGCCGAACGTGCCGGCCGACTACGAGAAGCGCCTCGCGAAGAACGATTTCGCGTGGGCGGCCAAGAACCGCGACCGCATCCTCGCCGAGTGGACGAAGCGCTACGACGCCAAGTCCGAGCCCAAGAAATAGTCCGTTTGTCGCAAGCCGGCGGCCCCGCGCAGGGGCCGCCGTTTCCGCGTGCCGGATGCGTGTCGAGTGAACGACGAATCGACCTACCTCAAGCTTGACGGCATCCACAAGAGCTTCGGCAAGTTCGAGGCGTTGCGGGACATCGCGCTCGCGGTCCGCCGAGGCGAGCTCATGGTGTTCCTCGGGCCCTCCGGATGCGGCAAGACGACGCTGCTGCGCATCGTCGCCGGCCTCGAGACGCAGGACCGCGGCACGATCGTGCAGGACGGCCGCGACATCTCGCGGCTGCCGGCCATGAAGCGCGACTACGGCATCGTGTTCCAGTCGTACGCGCTGTTCCCCAACCTGACGATCCGCGACAACGTCGCTTATGGCCTGGTCAACCGCCGCCAGGGGCGCGAGCGCATCGCCGCGCGCGTCAAGGAGCTGCTGACGCTGGTGGGCCTGCCCGATTCGGGCGCCAAGTACCCGGGCCAGATGTCGGGCGGACAGCAGCAGCGGATCGCGCTGGCGCGCGCGCTCGCCGCGTCGCCAGGCTTGCTGCTGCTCGACGAGCCGCTGTCGGCGCTCGACGCGATCGAGCGCGTACGGCTGCGCGGTGAGATTCGCGCGCTGCAGCAGCGGCTGGGCGTGACGACGATCATGGTCACGCACGACCAGGAAGAGGCGTTGTCGGTGGCCGACCGCATCGTCGTGATGAACGCCGGACGCATCGAGCAGGTCGGCACGCCGCGCGAGGTCTACGGCGCTCCGACCACGCCGTTCGTCGCCGACTTCGTCGGCAAGATCAACGTGCTGCCGGCGGTTGCCGAAGGCGGCGGCCGCTTCCGCGTGGGTACGGTGTCGCTCGACGTCGCATGCCGCGACGTCGCCGCGGGAACCGCGGTCAAGCTCTACCTGCGGCCCGAGGAAATTGCCGTCAACGCGAACGGCGCCGCGCCGGGCAACACGCTGGCCGCGAAGGTCGCGCGCATCGAATTTCTGGGCGCGTTCTGCATGATCGGCATCGCGCTGGACGCCGCCGACGCGCCTGCGCTCGTCGCCAACGTATCTCGGCAGGCGGTCGATGCGGCGAAACTCGCGCCCGGACAGGCAGTCACGGTGAGCCTGCCTCCGGCGGCGCTGCGCGTCCTGGGATAGCGATGACTGCGTCAGCCGGTGCGCTGTCGGGCCGACCCGCGCCGGTCGTGACGCCGTACGTGCACTGGCACGACCGGCTCGCGCAGGTCCTGCTGCTGGCCTGCTGCGTGGCGCTGTGCGTTTTCCTGCTGGCGCCGCTCGCCACGATTCTGGTGCGGAGCGTGCAGGACAAGTCCGGCGCCTTCGTCGGGCTGCTGCAGTTCCGGGAATACTTCGCCACGCCCGCGTTGCGCAGCTCGATCTGGAACACGATGTGGGTGGCGACGGTCGTGACGGTCATCACGGTGCCGCTGGCGTTCTTCTACGCGTACGCGCTGACGCGTTCGTGCATGCCGGGCAAGATGCTTTTCCGCGTGATCGCGCTGACGCCGATCCTGGCGCCGTCGATGATGTCGGCGATCTCGTTCGTCCAGTGGTTCGGCACGCAGGGTGCGATGAAGTGGATGCTGGGCGGTGCGTCGGTCTACGGGCCGGTCGGCATCATCCTGAGCTCCATCTATTCGACGTTCCCGCATGCGCTGATGATCATCCTGACTGCGCTGCTGCTGGCCGACGGCCGCCTGTACGAGGCGGCGGAATCGCTGCGAACGCCGAGCTGGCGAAAGTTCCTGACGATCACGCTGCCCGGAGCGCAGTTCGGCCTGGTCAGCGCGACGATGGTCGTCTTTTCCTACACGGTCAGCGACTTCGGCATCCCGAAGGTGATCGGCGGCAATTTCAACGTGCTGGCGCTCGACATCTTCAAGCAGGTGATCGGCCAGCACAACTTCAACAAGGGCGCCGTCGTCGGCCTGATCCTGCTGGTTCCGGTCGTGCTCGCATTCGTCGTCGACTGGATCATGCAGGGGCGGATCCAGGCGCAGTTTTCCGCGCGCGCCGTGCCATTTTCGCCGAGGCCTTCGCGTTGGTTCGACTCGACCATGCTGCTGTTCTGCGTGGTCGTCGCGCTGTTCCTGCTGGCGGTCCTCGGCATGGCCGTCTACACGTCGTTCATCAAGTTCTGGCCGTACGACAAGTCGATCAGCCTGCGCCATTACACGTTCGGCTTGATCGACGGCGGCGTCATCTCGTCGTTTTTCAACAGCCTGAAGATGGCGATCCTCTCCGCCGTGTTCGGCACGATGTTCATCTTCGGCGTGGCCTATCTGCTCGAGAAGACGCGGGGAATGGCGGCGCTCAAGTCGGTCGTGCGGCTGCTGGCGGCCATCCCGATGGCGGTGCCCGGCATGGTGCTGGGCCTGGGCTACATCCTGTTCTTCAACGAGCCTTCGAACCCGCTCAATCCGCTCTACGGCACGCTGTCGATTCTCGTGCTGTCGACGATCGTCCACTACTACACGTCGAGCCACCTGACGGCGGTCACGGCGCTCAAGGCGCTCGACAACGAGTTCGAGTCGGTGTCGTCGTCGCTGAAGGTGCCGTTCTACAAGACCTTCTTCCGCGTCACCGTTCCGGTCTGCCTGCCTGCGGTCCTCGACATCGGACGCTACCTGTTCGTCAACGCGATGGTGACCATCTCCGCCGTCGTGTTCCTGTACGGCCCGCAGACGCAACTGGCGTCGGTCGCGATCCTCAACATGGACGATGCCGGCGAAATCGGTCCGGCCGCCGCAATGGCGACGCTGATCTTCGCGGCGTCGACGATCTGCTGTGTGGCCTACGCGATCGTCACTCGCTACATCATCACCCGCACGCAGCAGTGGCGTGCGCCGCCCGCGCTCTGACCAGGAGTCCTTCATGCCACTCCACTCCCGCGACCCGATCCTGCTGACCCCCGGCCCGCTGACGACGTCGCTGCCGACCAAAATGGCGATGCTGCGCGACTGGGGCTCGTGGGACTCGAGCTTCAACGCCGTGACCGCGCGGCTGCGCGCCAAGCTCTGCGCGGTCATCCACGCGACGGAAACGCACGTGTGCGTGCCTTTGCAGGGCAGCGGTACGTTCTCGGTCGAGGCGGCGATCAACACGCTGGTCCCGCGCGACGGGCACGTGCTGGTGCTGATCAACGGCGCGTACGGCAAGCGGATGGCGCGGCTGACCGAGCTGATGGGCCGTCGCGTGTCGACGTTCGAGACCGCCGACGACGTGCCGACCACCGCGCAGGACGTCAACCGGCTGCTGGCGCAGGACCCGTCGATCACGCACGTCGGGCTCATCCACTGCGAGACGTCGACCGGCATCGAGAATCCGCTGAACGAGATCGCCGCGGTCGTGGCCCGCCACGGCCGGCGGCTGATCGTCGACGCGATGAGTTCGTTCGGCGCGCTGCCGATCGACGCGCGCGCCGCGCCGTTCGACGCGCTGGTCGCGGCGTCCGGCAAGTGCGTCGAAGGACCGCCCGGCATGGGCTTCGTGTTCGTGAAGAAGGGCGTGCTCGAGAAATGCGCCGGCAACTGCACGTCGCTGGCGCTCGACCTCGCCGACCAGTGGGCATACATGGAGAAGACGACGCAGTGGCGGTTCACGCCCCCGACGCACGTGGTGGTCGCGCTCGACGCGGCCATGGACCAGTACGTCGCCGAAGGCGGGCAGCCGGCGCGGCTCGCGCGCTACACGGCCAACTACACGACGCTCGTCGAGGGCATGGCGAAGCTGGGCTTCGTCGCGTTCCTGGACCCGGAGATCCAGGCGCCGATCATCGTGACGTTCCACGCGCCGCCCGACCCGCGCTACACATTCACCGACTTCTACAACCGCGTCCGCGACAAGGGGTTCATCCTGTACCCGGGCAAGCTGACGCAGGTCGAGACGTTCCGCGTCGGGTGCATCGGCGCGATCGGTCCCGACGAGATGCGCCACGCGGTCAACGCGGTGCGCGACACGCTGGCCGAGATGGGCGTGACGGATGTGGCGCCCAAGACCGTCCGCCGCGCCGCTTGAAGAATCGCCGGCACATTCTCATCGCGCTCGGAGCGGGAACGCTTGCATTGGTGGCGCCGCCCGGCGCTTTCGCGCAGCAGCAAGGCAAGGTCTGGCGCGTCGGCTTCCTTGCCGTGCGTCCGGAGCCGGACCTGCAGCGCGCGTTCGCGCGAGGGATGAGCGACCTCGGTTACGTCGAGGGCAGGAATCTCGTCATCGATTCCCGGTCGGCCGAAGGAAAGGTCGAGCGCCTTCCGGCGCTGGCGGACGACCTGGTGCGGACGAAAGTCGACGTCATCGTGACCGGAGGGACCGTCGCCACCGCCGCAGCGCAGCGAGCGACCGGCACGATCCCCATCGTCATGGGCGGCTCGGCGGATCCGATCGGCAATGGATTGATCAAGAGCCTGGCACACCCTGGCGGCAACATCACGGGACTCTCCACGCTTCGAACCGACGCCAGCCCGAAGCTGCTCGAACTGCTGCGCAGCGTGGTGCCGGGCCTGTCCCGCGTCGCAGTGCTGGTGAATCCGACCAATACGTCACATGGCCTCGTCGAAACGGGCATCCGATCCGCGGCGCAAGGCACGGGCCTCACGATCGTGCCGGTGCAGGCGCGCAGCGTCCCCGAACTCGAGAAAGCGTTCTCCGCGATTGCCCGGGACAAGGTCGGCGCTCTTGTCGTGATGCGCGATGGCGTCTTCCTCGAACAACGACGCCAGATCGCGGAGTTTGCGATGAAGAATCGGCTGCCGACGATTTCCGACAATCGCGAATACGTGGATGCCGGCGTGCTCATGAGCTACGGACCGAGCCTGGCCGACCAGTTCCGGCGTACGGCCGCTTACGTCGACAAGATCTTCAAGGGGGCAAGGCCGGGCGACCTTCCCGTGGAGCAGCCGACGACGTTGGAATTCATCGTCAATCAGCGTACGGCCAAGGCGGTTGGCCTCGCCATCCCGCAATCCGTGCTGCTGCGCGCGGACGAGGTCATCCAATAACCACGTTTGATCCGATCCGCCGAACCCCCAATACTTCCGCACTTGCACACGAGGTGTCCGTTCGAACACCCCACTGGAGGAAGCATGCGCATTTTACGCCTCGCCTTCGCCGCCGCCGTGCTGGCGCCGACGCTGGCCCTGGCCGACACGGTCACGGTCGTCACGTCGTTCCCCAAGGAGCTCACCGCCGCGTACAAGAAGGCGTACGAGACGAAATATCCCAACGACAAGCTCGAGATCCTGAACAAGAACACCGCCGCCGGCATCGCGTACGTGCGCGAACAGCCGGTCGGGAGCCGCCCGGAAGTGTTCTGGGCCTCCGCGCCCGACGCCTTCGAGGTGCTGGCGAGCGCCAAGCTGCTGCAGAAGGTCGACAGCGGCAACGCGGCGATTCCGGACAAGGTCGGTTCGTACCCGATCAATGATCCGGAAGGCTTCTACAAGGGACAGGCGCTGGCCGGCTACGGCATCATGTGGAACACGCGTTACCTGGCCGCCAACAAGCTGCCGGCGCCGAAGGAGTGGGCCGACCTCGCCAGGCCGGAGTACTTCAGCCACGTGGCGATCTCCAGCCCGTCCCGCTCGGGCACCACGCATCTCACCGTCGAGACGATCCTGCAGGGCGAGGGCTGGCAGAAGGGCTGGGCGCAGCTGCTGGCGATCTCCGGCAATTCCGCGGCGATCACCGAGCGTTCGTTCGGCGTGCCCGACGGCGTGTCGAACGGCCAGTTCGGCGTCGGCCTCGTCATCGACTTCTTCGGGCTCGCGGCGAAGAACTCCGGCATGCCGGTGGAATTCGTCTACCCGTCGGTGACGGCAATCGTTCCCGCCAACATCGCGCTGGTGGCCGGCGCCAAGTCGCCCGAGGCCGGCAAGCGCTTCATCCAGTTCGCGCTGTCGGAGGAGGGCCAGCTGCTGCTGCTGCAGAAGGACATCAGCCGCCTGCCGGTGATGCCCACGATCTACGCGAAGGCGCCGGCCGGCTATCCCAATCCGTTCAGCGGGTCGATCCAGGCCAAGGTCAACTTCGACACCGACCTCTCCGAATCGCGCTACTACGTCGTCGTGTCGCTGTTCGACCAGATGGTCACGTTCCGGCACAAGGAGCTGGCGCAGGCGACCAAGGCGATCTGGGATGCCGAGAAGCGCTTGGGCGGCAAGTCGAGCCCGCAGCTCGACGAGGCGAAGAAGCTCGCGTTCACGCCGGTGGTGGACGACAGGCAGATCGCCGACAAGGCGCTGCTGGCGCTGTTCAAGGCCGACAAGAAGGACGAGACGGCCTCGAAGCAGAAGGCGAAGATCGAGGAGGAGTGGGGATCGAAGGCCAAGGCCAACTACGCGCGCGCCGTGGAACTCGCCAATAGCGCGAGGTGACGCGCGTAACTCCCGGCGTCGTCGCGATCGCGCTGGCGATCGCGGCGTTCCTGCTCGCGTTCCTGCTGGTGCCGGTCGGCACGGTCGTCTACACGGCGTTCAGCAACGCCGAGGGCGGGTTCACGCTCGCGCACTTTTCCGCGTTCGCGGAGATCTCGCTGATGCGCGAGTCCTTCGCGAACAGCCTGTACGTCGCCGGGATGACGGTGCTGTTCGCTTCGGTGCTGGCGGTGCCGCTCGCCTATCTGACCGTGCGGTTCCAGTTCCGCGGCGCGGCGGTGATCCACACGCTCGGCGTGCTGCCGCTGATCATGCCGGCGTTCGTCGGCGCCGCGGCGATGCAGCTGCTGTTCGGGCGTTCGGGCTCGGTGAACCTGATCCTCAACAGCCTCTTCGGCTTCACCTTGCCGCTGATGGAGGGGCTGAACGGCGTGATCTTCGTCGAGACGCTGCACTACTTCCCGTTCGTGCTGCTGAACCTCGCCGCGTCGCTGGCCAACATCGACGTGTCGATGGAGGAGGCCGGGCAGAACCTCGGCAGCTCCGGCTTCCGGCTGTTCCGCAAGGTCGTGTTTCCGCTGGCGCTCCCCGGCTACGTCGCCGGCGCGTCGCTGGTCTTCATCAAGGTCTTCGACGACCTCGGCACGCCGCTGGTGCTGAACGTCACGAACATGCTGGCGCCGCAGGCCTACCTGCGCGTGACGTCGATCGGGCTGGAAGACCCGATCGGCTACGTGATCTGCGTCATCCTCGTCGTGTTTTCGATCGCGGCGATGGGCGGCTCGTGGTGGTTCGTGAAGCGCCGCGACTTCGCGATCCAGAGCCGCGGCGGCGTCGGCGCGCCGCTGCGCAGGCTCACGCCGTGGCAGGCCGTGCTCGCCTACGGCTGGATCTCGGCGGTGATGCTGCTGGTGCTGTCGCCGCACGTCGGCATCCTGCTGCTGTCGCTGTCGAAGGTGTGGAGCTTCACCGTGTTCCCCGAGCAGTTCACGCTGGCGCACTTCGCAACGGTGTTCCAGGACTCGACGCGGATGATCTACAACACGTTTCTCTATTGCGGGCTGGCGGCGCTGCTCGACGTCGTGCTGGGCGCGGCGATCGCCTACCTGGTGGTGCGCACGAAGCTGCCCGGCCGGCAGCTGCTCGACCACATGGTCACCGTGGCGCTCGCAATGCCGGGACTCGTGCTCGGCATCGGCTACCTGCGCACGTTCCGCGGCGTGGACTTGCCGTTGATCGGCCCGCTCACCGCGAGCTGGCTGATCTTCGTCATCGCCTACGCGGTGCGCCGCCTGCCGTACGCGCTGCGCTCGTGCATGGCGGCACTGTCGCAGGTGCACGTTTCGCTGGAGGAGGCCGCGGAGAACCTGGGCGCCGGCCGGTGGCACACGGTCAGGCGCGTTGTCGTGCCCTTGATGATGGGCGGCATCCTCGCCGGCTTCGTCACCAGCTTCGTCACCGCCGCCGGCGAGATCTCCGAGACGATCCTGCTCGTGAGCCGCGAGAGCCTGGCGCCGATGTCGTACGGCATCTACCTGTACATGCAGTCGATCGCCGGCCGGGGTCCGGGCGCCGCCCTCGGCGTCATCGCGGTCGTGCTGATCGGGCTCGGCACGTGGTTTTCGCATCGCATCGTCGCGGCGCGGTCGCCGCACGATGTCCCGGGAGAGAGGGCATGACACCCGTATCCGTCGAGATCCGCAACGTCGCGCTCAGCTTCGGCGCCACGCAGGTGCTGCGCGACATCACGCTGTCCGTGTCGCCCGGCGAATTCTTCGCGCTCCTCGGGCCTTCCGGCTCGGGCAAGTCCACGCTGCTGCGGCTCATTGCCGGCTTCAACCGCAACCAGTCGGGGCAGGTGCTGATCGCGGGCCGCGACGTGAGCGCGATCCCGCCGTGGCAGCGCGACGTCGGCATGGTGTTCCAGAGCTACGCACTGTGGCCGCACATGACGGTCGCGCAGAACGTCGCCTTCGGGCTCGAGGAGCGCAGGCTTCCGCGCGACGAGATCCGGCGCAAGGTCGCCGCCGTGCTGGAGCTGGTCGAGCTCACCGGGCTGGAAGCGCGCCGTCCGGGCCAGCTCTCCGGCGGGCAGCAGCAGCGCGTGGCGATCGCGCGCACGCTCGCGATCGAGCCGCAGGTTCTGCTGCTCGACGAGCCGCTGTCCAATCTCGACGCCAAGCTGCGCGTGCAGACGCGCGCGGAGCTGAAGAAGCTGCAGAAGCGGCTCGGCGTCACGACGATTTTCGTCACGCACGACCAGGAGGAGGCGATGACCACCTGCAACCGGATCGCGGTGATGAACGAGGGCGTGATCCAGCAGGTCGGCACGCCGATGGAACTGTTCGACCATCCGGTGAACCGCTTCGTCGCGCAGTTCGTGGGCTCGGTGAACCTGTTCCGCGGCAGCTTCACGCGCGCCGCGGGCGCGCTGCACTTCTCGTCGCCCGCGATCGGCGAGGTCGCGCTGCCCGCCGCGCTCGAGCCTCCCGGCGCGCAGGGGGAGATCGCGTTCCGTCCGCATGCGATCCGCCTCACGGCCGGCAGTCCCGATGCCGTCGCAGGCGAGATGCGCCTCGGCGGCACGATCGAAGGCGAGGAGTTCCTGGGCGAGTTCCTTCGCTACGACGTGCGGGTGGGCGGCGCGCGGGTGGTCGTCGACCACGCGCACGCCAGGGGGGAACGGTCGCTGGCGGCGGGGACCCCCGTGACGCTGTCGGTGCCGGCGGACGAGATACGCTTCATCGCATCCTGAGGCGCCGCCGCGCGCGACCGTCGGCTTTTGGCCGTCACGCGCTGGCGGCCGCCTTCACCTGCTGCCGCGTGAACGGAACCGTTCGCAGGCGAATGCCCGACGCGTCGAACACCGCGTTGGCGAGCGCCGCCGGCACCGGCGTCGCCGACGCTTCGCCGGCGCCGAGCGGCGGTTCCTGCGGCCGGCTCACGAGATCGATCAGTATCTCCGGCACGTCGGGAAACCGGAGGATCGGGTAGCTCGCCCAGTCGACGCTGGTGACGCGGGCGCGATCGAACGTGGTCTCCTCGAGCAGCGTGCGCGACAGCGTCTGCAGGATGTTGCCCTCGATCTGCAGCCGCAGCGCGTCGGGATTGATGATCAGTCCGCAGTCGTGCGCGCAGGCGACCCTTCGCACGCGGATGGCGCCCGAGGACCTGTCGACGTCGGCCTCGATCGCCACCGCGACGTAGGTCTCGTTGTTCTTGTAGTGGATGAAGGCGAAGCCGCGTCCCACGCCGCCGGGGCCCGGCGATGGCCGCGCCTTCCAGCCGATCAGCGCCGCGGTGCGTTTCACCACTTCGATCGCGCGCGGATCGGAGAGGCCCTGCAGCCGGAATTCGACCGGGTCGCGCCGTGCCGAGGCGGCCAGCTCGTCGGCGAAGCTCTCCACGGCGAAGCAGTTGGCGACCTTGCCCGGCGCACGGATGTTCGACGTGCGCAGCGGCGCCGTCCGGATCCAGTGCACCAGCACTTCCTGGTCCGCGCAGGCGTACGGCGGATTGCCGTTCTGGGCGATGAGGCCCGTGACGTAGCCCTGCGGCTGCGCGATACCCGCCGCCTCCGGCCCGAGCAGCGGCGCATTGGGCAGATTCGCCGTCGCCCGGGGCAGGAACATGTCCGTGCGCCACGCCGCTATCCTGCCGTCCTCGGACACGCCGCCGTCGAACGCCAGCAGCTGCGGCGGACCCTTGGGGTCCCAGCCGTGCTCGTCCTCGCGCGTCCACTGCACGCGCACCGGGCGACCGACAGCGCGCGACAGCAGCGCGGCGTCGGCGCCGGCGTCGTCGTGGCCGTTCATCCCGTAGCAGCCGGAGCCGTCGACGTAGATGCAACGCACGGCGTCCAGCGGGAGCCCGAGGATGCGGGCATAGGTTTCGCGGTACTTGTGCGTGGCCTGCGACGCCGTCCAGATCGTCGCCTTGCCGTCGCGGACGTCGGCAACCGCGCACGACGGCCCCATCGACGCATGACTCTGCAGCGGCCAGTAATACTCGGCGGTCACCCGCTTCCCGCTTCGGGAAAGCGCTGACTTGACGTCGCCCTTGCGCACCAGCACTTCGTCGGCGTCGAACGGTCCGGCGCGCATCCACGCGCGGACGGCGTCGTTGCCGATCAACGCGTTGGCCTCCGACCAGCTCGCCTTCAGTTGCCGCGCTGCGACGACGGCTTCCCATTCCGTCTCGGCGACGACGCCGAGAAAGTCGTTGACGCGCACGACGCGCACGCCGGGGATTGCCTTCACCGACGCTTCGTCGACGGCGAGCAGCTTCGCGCCCACGGCCGGCGGGCGGATGACACGGCCATGCAGCATCCGGTCGACGGTAACATCGTGAACGAACGTATGCCGACCGGCGATCTTGCCGGGAACGTCGGGGCGCGCCAGCGGCTTGCCGACGATCGTGTAGGTGAGCGGATTGCGCAGCGGCGCCTTGGGGTCGACCTTGAGGTCGAAGCGCTTGTCGCCGACGAGGGCGCCGAAGCTCACCCCCGCACCGCCCGCCCTGGGCCGCACTTCGCCGTCGACCGCCTCGAGCTCGGCGGCCGGCCGCGCGAGGCGCTCGGCCGCGCGCAGGATCAGCGCCTCGCGCGCCGTCGCCGCCGCCTGCCGGATCTGCACGCCGCCGCGCATGATGCCGCTGCTGCCGGCGGTCGGACCCTGGTCCGGCGTCAGCGCGGTGTCGCCTTCGATCATCGTGACCCGGTCGAGCCGCACGCCGAGCTCCTCGGCGGCCATCTGCGGGATCGCGATGCGCAGCCCCTGGCCCAGGTCGACCTTGCCGCAGAAGAGGGTCACCGAGCTGTCGGCGTGGACGCTGACGAAGCCGTCGACGGCGCCGGCGTCGAGCGTCCTGCCGAGCGCCGCATCGGCACCGGGCAGGCGCTGCGCCGATCCGCGCTGCGCGAGGCTGAAGCCGATGACCAGCGAGCCGCCGGTCTTGAGAAACGCGCGTCGCGATACCAGGGAGGTCATGACGTCGCTCTCCCGGCCGCGCGCATCATCGCGTTGAGGAACCGCTGGTGCGCGCCGCAACGGCAGAGGTTGCCGGCGAGCGCCTCCTTCGCCTCCTGCAGCGTCGCGTTGGGTTTACGCGCGAGCAGCGCAGCGCCGGTCATCACGATGCCGGTCGCGCAATAGCCGCACTGCGCCGCCTGCTCGCGGATCATCGCCGTCTGCAGCGGATGCGGCTTGTCCGGCGTGCCGAGGCCCTCGATGGTGACGACCTTGCGCTCGCCCACCTTCGCGACGGGCACCAGGCAGGCGCGCACGGCGTCCCCGTCGATCAGCACCGTGCACGCGCCGCACTGGCCGAGCCCGCAGCCGAACTTGGCGCCGGTGAGGCCCAGGCTGTTGCGCAGCACGTAGAGCAACGGTTCGTCGGGGTCGCGGACGCTCACCTGCCGCGCGCTGCCGTTGACCTGCAGGACGTAGCTTGGCATGGCTTCCTCGCCAGATATCGCCGACGCGTCAGGCCACCCGCGTCAGCGGGCGCACGGCGGCGCCCGGGCCGCCGGCGCGCATTGCCTGCAGGTACCAGCGGATGAACGCGTCGACGTTGTACTCCTTGACCTTCGACAGCGGGCCCGGCTCGTAGCCGACCGAGTCGACCCCTTTCTGCTGCCACTTGCAGATGTCCCAGTCCTGCTCGTTGGTGAGGTTCCAGAACGGCAGCAGCCTGTCGAGCGAATAGTCCTCGTCCTCGCGCGCGTTCTCGTCGACCAGCCAGTAGCCGCGCACGCGGGTGACGCGGGAGTTGACCGGCAGCAGGCGCGCGGCCACCGCGTGATCGCAGCTCGCGTGCACCCAGAAGTTCGGCAGCGACCGCATGCGCAGCACGCCGACGTCGGCGTCCTGGTAGTCGCCCATCAGCGGCGCCACGCGCTGGCCGTCCATCGACTCCGTGTCCCAGCCGTCGACCAGCACCGTACGGTCGGCGGCGTACCACAGGCCGTTTTCCGGATCCGGGAACGTCGCGAGCCCGCCGTGCGTGTGCGTGATGCCGATGCCCTGCGACGCCCATTTCGACTGCGTGCGCGCGACCGCCGCCGCCATCTTCGCGCGGATCGCGTCGGACGCCGTCGCCTCGTCGTAGATGTCGAAGTTCGCCTTGACGTATTGCGGATGGCAGCGCGTACAGTGGAAGCACTCGCGGTTGTTCTCCCAGACGAGCTTCCAGTTCGCCTCCACGTCGTACTCGATCATCTTCGCGATCTTCGCGCGCTCGAAGCCCTGGGGTTGCGCGGCCGGCCCGAATTCCTCCCGCACCGGCGCGAACGCGGGCGGGTTCGCAGCGAGCGACACGTAGATCAGGCCGGCGACGACCTCCGTCGCCAGCGTCTTCAAGCCGAGCTTCGACTTGTCCACGCCGTCGTGCATGCCGTGGCAGTTCACAAGGGCGCCCTGCCGCGAGTACGTCCAGCTGTGGTACGGGCAGACGATCGCGCGGACGTGCCCGGCATCGGCGCGGCACAGCAGCGTGCCGCGGTGGCGGCAGACGTTGTGGAACGCGCGCACGTCGCCGTTGTCGTCGCGCATGACGAGCACCGACGTGCCGCCGACCATGAACGTCAGGTAGTCGCCGGGATTGCGGATCTCGAACGTGAAGCCGGCGAACAGCCAGCCGGCGTGCCAGATGCCGGCGAGCTCGGCGTCGTACAGCGCGTCGGTCTGGTAGAACGCGCGCGGCATGCCGTAGCCGTCGCGGCGGGTGGCGAGCAGGGCCTCGAGGTCGGGCGTGAGGGTGGCCATGGTTCTTCCTTGCGTCTTGGCGTCATTGCGCGGCGAGGATCGCCTTGCGGTCGGGATCGTACAACGGCCGCGCGTGGCGGAGCGCCGGATAGCGCTCGCCCATCACCTCGACCGCATACTCGGGATGGTCGGGCTCGTCGGCGGCGACGTACGCGCACAGGATGTTGCGGCCTGTCGTGTAGCCGTAGCCCGCGCTGGTGACGCGGCCGAGCACGCGGTCGCCGGCCGTCACGATCTCGCCGCCGAACATGTTGGGCTCGCCCGGCGCGTTGAACCACGTGAGCTTCAGCTTCGGGCCCGCGGCCTTGACCTGCTCGAGCTTCTCGCGGGCCAGGAAATCGCCCTTGCCGAGCGCGACGCAGAAGCTCAAGCCCGCGTCGTACGGCGTGTAGTCGGGCGTGATGTCGGTGCCCCAGACCAGGTAGTGCTTCTCGAGGCGCAGGCTGTTGATGGCGCGGTAGCCGACGTTCGCGATGCCGTGACGTTCGCCTGCGCTCATCAGCGCTTCGTACAGGTACAGCGCGTACTCGCTCGGCACGTGCAGCTCGTACCCGAGCTCGCCCAAGTACGTCACGCGCAGCGCGAGCGCCGGCGCGTCGGCCAGGTCCAGCTCGCGCGCGCTCATGTACGGAAAGCTCGCGTTGTCGAGCGGCGCGTCGGTCAGCGCGGCGAGCACGTCGCGCGAGCGCGGCCCGCATATGTTCAGCACGGCCTTCGCCGACGTGTGCTCGACGATCGTCACGCTGCCGTCGCCCGGCAGGTGCCGCTCGATCGTCGAGCGGTCGCGCACGCCCAGCGCGCTGCCGGTGACGAAGTAGAAGCGGTCCGGCGCGAGCCGCGTGATCGTGACGTCGGCTTCGATGCCGCCGGCCGCGTTGAGCAGCTGCGTGTAGACGATCGTGCCGACCGGCCGGTCCAGGTTGTTCCCGGCGAGCTTCTGCAGCAGCGCCAGTGCGCCGGGACCGGCGACCTCGAACTTGGAGAACGAGCTCATGTCGATGAGGCCGACGCGCTCGCGCACGGCGCGGTGCTCGGCGCCGGTCGCGTCGAACGCGGCGCCGCGGTCGAAGGAGGGCGGGTCGACGGCGGGCGTTCCCGGCGGCGCGAACCAGTTCGCGCGCTCCCAGCCGAACTTGTTGCCGTTGACGGCGCCTGCCGCGAGCAGCCGCGCGTGCAGCGGGCTGCGCCGGGCGTCGCGGCCGACGGCGGGCTCGGCGTTCGGCCATGCGATGTCGTAGTAGCGGCCGTAGCTCTCGACGGCGCGCGCGTACATGAAGTGCTTGACCGAGTGCGGCACGCCGAAGCGGCGCACGTCGAACGGCCACAGGTCGAGCCCGGGGTCGCCGTCGACGATCCAGTTCGCCATCACCCAGCCGGCGCCGCCCGATGCCGCGATGCCCGACGTGAAGCCGCAGCACAGGTAGAAGTTGTCGAGCTCGGGCGACAGGCCGATGATCGGCTCGCCGTCCGCGGTGATCGGGATCGGTCCGTTGATCAGCTCGCGGATGCCGAGCTCGTTCAGCACCGGAATGCGCATGGCCGCGGCTTCGGCAAGCGGCGCGAAGCGGTCCATGTTCGGCGGCAGCAGCTCGGGGCCGAAGTCCGCGCGGATGCCGTTGTCGCCCCACGGCACCGTGTCCGGCTCCCAGCCGCCGACCGCGAGGGCTCCCGTTTCCGGCTTCACGTAGAAGTTGTGGTCGGGATCCCGCAGCGACGGCAGCCCGGCCGGCACGTTGCCGGACTTCTCGGACACGTAGTACTGGTGCTCGACGGCGCACGCGGCGACCCGCGTGCCGACCATTGCCGCGATCTCGCGGCCCCACATGCCGGCGGCGTTGATCACGCAGTCCGCTTCGATCTCGCCCTGGTCGGTGACCACGGTCGTCACGCGACGGCCGCGACGGGTCAGCGACGTGACGCGGATGCCCTGCAGGATCTTCACACCCGACGCGCGCGCGCCGGCCGCGTAGGCCATCGTCAGGCTGGTCGGATCGACGTAGCCGTCGCCGGCGATCCATGCGGCGCCGACCACGCCGGTCGCGTCGAGCAGCGGAAACAGGTCGCGCGCCTCGTTGGGCGAGACCAGGTCGACGTGGAAGCCGAAGCCCTTGGCCATCGTCGCCGAGCGCTTCAGCTCGCGCCAGCGCGCCTGCGACGACGCCAGCCGCAGGCTGCCGTCGCCGTGCCAGCCGGTCGCCTGTCCGGTCTCCGCTTCGAGCTTGCCGTAGAGCTCGGCCGAGTAGCGCATGAGCCGCGTCAGGTTGCTGCTGCTGCGCAGCTGGCCGACCAGGCCCGCGGCGTGCCAGGTGGCGCCGTGGGTCAGCTGCAGCCGCTCGAGGACGACGACATCGCGCACGCCGCGCTTGCCCAGGTGGTAGGCGATGCTGCAGCCGATCGCGCCGCCTCCGATGATGACGATGCGGCACTTGCGCGGCACTTCCATGCGGTCGGACCCCGTGTCAGCGGCCGCGATCTTGGATCGCATTGCCGTCGATTGTAGATTGTCGACAATTTATCACAGCCGGGCGCCGGCCAGCGTCGGCAGCCTGGCGACGTCGACAACGCCGTGCCGCGCCAGGCAATCGGCAACCACCAGGCTCGCGTCCGCCGTGACCACGTCCGGACCCGAGGTCAGCGCGATCAGTCGCGCGGCTTCGGGCAGCGTGACGCAGCGGTGCTCGACCGCCTCGCCGTCCTGGTTCGCCGGAACGAAGTCCGCCGGCAGCCACAGGTCGTGGACGAAGATCGTCTCGTGCTGCAGCCCGTCCGGCTGGTCGCGGCGGATGCGCAGCGTGCCGAATGCCTGCGCGCGTTCGGCGACGGCACGCTCGATGCCGGCTTCCTCCCAGGCTTCCTTGATCACGGTGCCGGCGACCGTGTGCCCGCTCGCGATGCCGCCGCCGACCAGGTTGTCGAGCATCGCCGGATCGATCGACTTGGTCGCGCTGCGCCGCGCGAGCCACATGCGCGGCCCGTCGCCGGCCGCGACCAGCCCGTTCACGTGCGCCGCGTACGTCTGGATGCCGAAATGACGCGCGGCCGCGCGTTCGATCAGGAAGAACGGTACGGCGCCGAACCCGGGTGCGACCGCATACTGTTCGTCCCGCCAGGCGGTGAGGGCGCCCTCGCGGGCCAGCGTCGCGGCGACCTGCGCCATCGCGGCGGTCCGCTGGTCCGCGTCCTCAAGGCCGGGAACAAAGCGCATGACGGCGTTGTTCATGCGAAAGACGCCGGTGAACGCGGCCAGGCGCATGGCGCGGGCGGGGGCCACCCAGCCGACCGGCGCGTCGTCGATCGCGAACGGCAGGTAGTATGCGGACGGCGGCGCCAACGACGTGGACAGGCGCCGCTCGATGGCCTGCTGGAGCGCGTCGTCGATCACGGATGTCATTCTAGAGGCTCTGCTCCACGGGGACGCGGTATGCTGAAAATATGACGCACGACATCCTGGCGCTGTTCGACCTGGACCACACGCTGCTGCCGCACGACACCGACGAGCAGTGGACCGAGTTCCTGCTCGAGCACGGGAAGCTCGACCGCGCCGCGTTCGACGCGGCCAACCGCGACCTGGTCTCGCGCTACCAGCGCGGCGAAGCCGGCGCCATCGAGTTCACCGAGTTCTACCTGTCGACGCTGATCCCGTTCGGCGTCGACGAGCTGACGGCGCTGCACGCGGCGTTCATGCGCGAGCGGATCCTGCCGGCGATCCCGGTGGCGGCCCGCGACCTGATTTCCAAGCACCGCCGCCTCGGCCACCTGCTGGTGCTGACGACGGCCACCAGCCGCTTCCTGACCGGGCCGGTCGCGCGCGAGCTGGGCTTCGAGCACCACATCGCCACCGAGCCCGAGATCAAGGACGGCCGCTACACGGGCCGCGTCACCGGCACGCCCAACATGCGCGAGGGCAAGGTCGAGCGACTGCTCGAATGGCTGGCGGCGCGCGACCTGTCGATGTCCGACTTCCGCGAGAGCTGGTTCTACAGCGATTCGCAGAACGACCTGCCGCTGCTTTCGCACGTCACGCACCCGGTCGCCGTCAATCCCGATCCCGTGCTGGCCGCGCATGCGCGGCACAAGGGGTGGCCGCAGATTACAATCTGATCCCGATGGGGATCCTCGATGGCAAGGCGCTCGCGCAGCGCGTGACCGACGAAGTGCGCGGCGACGTGGCGGCGTTCGTCGCGGCCGGGCACCCGCCGCCCGGGCTGGCGGTGGTGCTGGTCGGCGACAACGCCGCATCGCAGGTCTACGTGCGCAACAAGCGCAGGACGACCGAGTCCGTGGGGATGCGGTCGTATGCGCACGACCTGCCGGCGACGACCGGCGAAGCGGAGCTGCTCGCGCTGATCGACCGCCTCAACGCCGACCCGGCGGTCAGCGGCATTCTCGTGCAGCTGCCGCTGCCGAAGCAGATCGACCCCGAGCGCGTGACCGAGCGCATCGATCCGAAGAAGGACGTCGACGGCTTCCACCCGTACAACGTCGGCCGCCTGGTGCTCAAGATGCCGGTGCTGCGGCCGTGCACGCCGTACGGCTGCATGCGGCTGCTGAAGGAAACCGGCGAAGACCTGGTCGGCAAGCACGCAGTCGTGATCGGCCAGTCGAACATCGTCGGCCGGCCGATGGCGCTCGAGCTCCTGATGGCGCGCTGCACGGTGACGATCTGCCATTCGGCCACGCGCGACCTGCCGGGCCTCGTGCGGCAGGCGGACATCGTCGTGGCAGGGCTGGGCAAGCCGAAGTTCGTGCCCGGCGCATGGATCAAGCCCGGCGCGATCGTGATCGACGTCGGCATCACTCGCCTGCCCGACGGCAAGCTCTGCGGCGACGTGGACTTCGACTCGGCGAAGGACGTCGCCGGCTGGATCACGCCGGTCCCGGGTGGCGTGGGGCCGATGACCATCGCGATGCTGCTCGCCAATACGGTGAAGGCGGCGAAGTGGCAGCTAAAAATGGGGTCAGACCCCATTACAAGCCTGTAATGGGGTCTGACCCCATTTCAGGTGCCGCGCAGGTGCCACGCCTTCGGCCGCGTGAAGGTCTGGATGCCGTACGTCGACAGCGTGAGCCCGATGCCCGAGTGCTTCAGTCCCGACCACGGCAGCCGCGGGCTCACGCGGTCGCAGCAGTTCCAGTACACGGTCCCGGCGTTGACGTTCTTCAGGATCCGCTTCGCGCGCTTTTCGTCGGCCGTGTAGACGCCGGCCGTGAGGCCGTACTCGGTGTCGTTCATCAGGTCGACAGCCGCCTCGTCGTCGGCAACCGCCTGCAGGCCGATGATCGGGCCGAACGATTCGTCGCGCATCAGCGCCATCGAGTGGTCGACGTCGCCGAACACCGTCGGCGCGAACCAGTTGCCCTTGCTCTTGATCGGATGGCCGCCGACCAAGAGCCGCGCGCCTTTCTTCTTCGCGTCGGCGACCTGCTTCTGCAGCACGGCCAGTTGCGGCTTGCGCGTGATCGCGCCGATGTACGTGGCCTCGTCCAGCGGGTCGCCGACCTTGAAGCCCTTGACCTCGGCGACGAACGCCGCGACGAACGCGTCGTAGATCTTCTCGTGCACGTAGACGCGCTCGACCGAGCAGCACGATTGCCCGGTGTTGTAGAACGCGCCGTCGGCGACCGCCGCCGCCGCGGCCTTCACGTCGACGTCGTCGGCGACGTAGATCGGGTCCTTGCCGCCCAGCTCGAGCTGCGTCTTGATCATCCGCCGACCGGTGCTCGCGGCGATCTTAGCACCCGTCGCATAGGAGCCGGTGAAGAACACGCCGTCGACGGGCTGCCGCAGCAGCGCGGTGCCGGCCTTGCCGTCGCCGACCACGAGGATGAACACGTCCTCGGGCACGCCGGCCACGTGCAGCAGGTCGGCGATGTGCATGCCGGTCAGCGTCGCGAACTCGGACGGCTTGTAGAGAATGGCGTTGCCGGCGGCGAGCGCGGGAATGAACACGTTGCCGCCGACGAAGTACGGGTAGTTCCACGCCGAGATGTTGGCGATCACGCCGAGCGGCTCGTGGCCGATCCGCTCCTCCATCCTGCCCTTGGGGTCGACGAATACGCGCTCGTCGCGCAGCGCCTTCGCGGTTTCGGCGAGGAAGAAGTCGATGCGGCCGGTGAGCCCGTTCAACTCGTTGCGCGACTGGCGGATCGGCTTTCCGACCTCGAGCGACAGCGTGCGCGCGAGCTCGGCCTGGCGGTCGATCAGCATCGCGCGGAACTTCGCGATCGCGGCCAGCCGCTTCTTCATCGGCGTGGCCGCCCATCTCGGCTGCGCGGCGCGCGCGCGCTCGTACTTGGCGCGCACGGCCTTCGCGTTGTCGGCGACGACGTCGATCAGCACGCCGCCGGTGGCGGGATTCACGATCTTCATGGCGCGGTGCCTTCCCTATAGAGCGTACGCGGCGGACTTGTGGTGCGCGGCGGTTGCGAGAAAGTCGTCGAGCAGCGGCGTGTCGTCGATGAACGCCCGGTCGCCGGGCGGATGGAACTCCGGGTGCCACTGGACGCCGAACAGGTACGACGGACCGGTCCAGCGCAGCGCCTCGACGATGCGGTCGGGCTCGGACCACGCCTCGACGACCAGGTCGCGCCCCGCGTCCTTGACCGCCTGGTGGTGGACCGAATTGGTCTTCACCAGCAGCGTTCCCGGATACAGCCTCGCAAGCCCCGACCCTTCGACGATCGACGTCGCGTGGCAGTTCTTCTCGTAGATCGACTGCATCCGGTGGCGCAGCGCGTCCGGCCGCTGCGTGGGGATGTCCTGGTACAGCGTGCCGCCCTGCGCGACGTTGATGACCTGCGCGCCCCGGCACAGGCCGAGCACCGGCTTGCCGAGGTCGACGAACGCGCGCAGCAGCGCGATCTCGTAGTCGTCGCGGACGCGGTCGCCGTTCCACGCGGGCGACAGCGCCGACTCGCCGTACGTGGCCGGGCAGACGTCGGAGCCGCCCATCAGGACCAGCGCATCGAGTTCCGCCGCGTAGTGGCCGACCGTCACGCGGCTCGTGTCGCGCCGCGTCGCGCCGTCGGGGGAGGGCACCATCAGCGCGAGCGCGTCGCGCTGCATCAGCCAGTGCGCGACGTTCTGCTCGATGTACTGCAGCGTCATGCCCTGGAAGATGGCGCGCGGCTGGTCGCTGTGGAAGAACGACGCCGAAATGCCGACCTTCAGCATGCGGAGGCTAGAACGCCGACGCGAACAGCTTCTCGAAGTCCGCGGCCGTGCACTTGCGCGGATTGGTCTGGTGGCAGATGTCCGCGATGGCGACCTCGACCAGCCGCGGAATGTCGGCGCGCGCGAGCGGCCGGGGCACGCAATAGTCGGACAGCTTCGCCGGGATGCCGAGCGTGGCTTTCAGCGCCGTTAGCCAGTCGATGAACGCCCGCGCGCGCGCCTCCGCGCCGCCGCTGTCGCTGCCGGGAACCCGCGCGACGTGCGCCAGCTCGGCCAGCTTGCCGGTGGCGGCGGGCAGGTTGAAGCGCATCACGTGGTCGATCATGATGCCGTTGGCGAGCCCGTGGTGCATGTCGATGACCGTCGACAGCGCGTGCGCGCACGAATGCACGGCGCCCAGGTCTTTCTGGAACGCGATCGCGCCCATCATTGAGCTCATCAGCATGTCGGAGCGCGCGGCCAGGTCGCGGCCGTTCGCGACCGCGACCGGCAGCGCCTTTGCCGCGATGCGCACGCCCTCGATCGCGATGCCGTCGCACAGCGGGTGATACGCCGGCGACAGGTACGACTCGACGTTGTGCGTCAGCGCGTCCATGCCGGTGGCGGCCGTGATCAGCGACGGCAGGTCGAGCGTGAGCTCCGGATCGGCGAACACGGCCTTGGCGAGCAGCAGCGGCGAGAAGATGATCTTCTTGACGTGCGTCTCGTCGTCGGAGATCACCGACGAGCGGCCGACCTCGCTGCCGGTGCCGGCGGTCGTCGGCAGCGCGACGAAGTACGGGATCGGCTGGTCCATCGGCCGCACGTGCGGATGGTCCCACGCGTACTCGAGCACGTCGCCCGGATGGCCGGCCATCAGCGCGATGGCCTTGGCGACGTCGAGCGCCGCGCCGCCGCCCAGCCCGATGACGGCGTCCGCGCGATGCTGCCTGTACGCGGCGGCGCCGGCCATCACCTGCTTGCGGACCGGGTTGCCGGAGATGTCGGAGAACACGGCAACGTCGAGGCCCGGCAGCTCGGCCAGGAACGCCGCGAGCAGCGGCAGCGCCGCGATGCCGCGGTCGGTGACCAGCAACGGGCGCGCGACGCCCTGATTCTTCAGGTGGTCGGCGACGAGCTTACGCGCGCCGGCGCCGAAGTGGATCGTCGTCGGAAAGCTGAATTTCTCGATGGACATGCTTTGTGTACCCCCACGCTTGCGGCCGTCGGCCGCTGCGCTGCCCCCAAAGGGGGCGCTATTCGCGCCTTGGGTCGGCCCGGCGGCGCTCAGATGATCTCGAAGTAGCGCTTCAGTTCCCAGTCGGTGACCGCATCCAGCCACTGCCGCCACTCCCACTCGCGCGTCGCCGCGAAGTGGTCGACGAAGTCGTCGCCGAACCAGTCGCGCGCGATGTCGGACTCGCGGAAGATCCGCGTCGTCTCGATCAGCGTGCGCGGCGCGCGCGGGATGTTCTCGCCGCCTTCGTTGGTGCCGGTGATCGGCCGGGCCGTCAGCTTCATGCCGCGCTCGACGCCGTGCATGCCGGCGGCGATCACCGCGGCCATTGCCAGGTAAGGATTCACGTCGGCGCCGGGGCAACGCGTCTCCAGCCGCGTCGACTTCGGCGAGCCGGCGATCACGCGGAAGCTCGCCGTGCGGTTGTCGAAGCCCCACGTCGGCTTGACCGGCGCCCAGAATCCGTCGACCAGCCGCTTGTAGCTGTTGATCGTCGGCCAGAACATCGGCGCGAACTCCATCAGCGACGCGACCTGGCCGGCCAGGTAGCTCTCGAACAGCTTGCTCATGCCGTTGCGGCCCTTGGCGTCGAAGAACCGGTTGGCGCGGCCGTCCGACAGCGACTGGTGGATGTGCCCGGAACAGCCCGGGTATTGCGCGCTCCACTTGGCCATGAAGCTCGGCATGATGCCGAAGCGCGAGCCGATCTCCTTGGCCGCGGTCTTGAACAGGATCGCGCGATCGGCGGCCTCCAGCGCCTCGGAGAACAGGATCGCCGCCTCGTACACGCCGGGCCCGGTCTCCGTGTGCAGGCCCTCGACCGGAATGCCGAACGCGGCGGTCTCGTCGAACAATGCCTTGAAGAACGGCTGCGACGCGTTCGCGCGCAGCAGCGAATAGCCGAACATGCCGGGCGTGATCGGCTCCGGCCCGACGCCTCTCTTCGCCGCCCACGACTGCGGCGTTTCGGCGAAGTTGAACCACTCGAACTCCATCCCGGACATCGGCGTGTAGCCGGCCTTCTGCGCGCGCTTCAGCACGCGCTTCAGCACCTGCCGCGGGCACAGCGGGTGCGGCCCTTCCCTGCCGTTCTTCGTCGCGACGAATTCACCGAGGAAGAACGGCACGTCGTCGTCCCACGGCACCCTGCGCTGGGTGCCGAGGTCGATGCGCGCGATCGCGTCCGGAAACCCGTGGTGCCAGCCGGTCAGCTTCGTGTTGTCGTAGCAGACGTCCTGCGAATCCCAGCCGAACACGACGTCGCAGAACCCGAAGCCGCCGTCGACGGCCGACGCGAACTTGTCCTTGTGGATGTACTTGCCGCGCAGGATGCCGTCGATGTCGGACACGGCGACCTTGACGCGGGTCCCCGGCGCCTTGCGGATGGCGTCGATGACCTTGGCAGGCGTGACGGACGTCGGCATCGGTGGCTCCCCCGTTCCTGTAACGATGAATGCGTGGCCGATTCTAACGCAGACACTTGGGCGGAGTGGCATCATGCCGCCATGCCAGAGTCGCACGCGCCGCCGCAGATCTCGCCCGCGGGCGCGCTGGCGGCGCTGCACCTGGCAGTGGCGCTGTTCGGCTTCGCCGGCCTGTTCGGCAAGTGGATCGCGTGGAACCCGGAGGCGATCGTGCTCGGCCGCACGTCGGTGGCCGGCGCGGTGCTGGCCGTCGTCGTGCTCCATCGGCGCGGCCGCATCGCGCCGCCGACGTGGGCGGTCGTTCCCAATGGCGTCATCCTCGCCGTCCACTGGATCGCGTTCTTCGCGGCGATCAAGGTCTCGACGGTCGCAATCGGTCTGTTGGGCTACGCGAGCTTTCCGCTGTTCGTGCCGCTGCTCGAACGCGCGATGCTGGGCATCCCGATGCGGCGCAACGAGCTCGCGAAAGCCGGCCTGGTCGGGCTCGGCCTCGCGCTGCTGGTCCCGGAGTTCACGTGGGCGAGCCACACGGTCCGCGGCCTCGCGTGGGGCGTGCTGTCCGGCTTCCTGTTCGCGCTGATGACCGTGCGCACGCGCCGGATCGCGGCGACGCGCTGGTCGAGCGAGATGGCGTTCTGGCAGAACACGGTGGCCGCGCTGTGCGTCGCGCCGGTCGTGCTGGCGGCCGGCGGCGCCGGCGGCGACGTCACGCCGCACGCGCTGCTGCTGGTCGCGATCCTCGGCGTGGCCTGCACGGCGCTCGCGCACACGCTGTACATCGCGAGCCTCGTTCGGGTCGCGGCGTCGACGGCCGCGGTGGTCGCCGCGCTGGAGCCCGTCTACGGCATCGCGCTGGCCGCCATGCTGCTGCACGAGATCCCGGACCTGCGCACGATGGCCGGCGCTGTCCTGCTGGTCGCCGCGGCCGCCGTCGCGACGCGGCGCGCGGGCGCGTCGCCTCCGTCGTGACGCGCGTGGCGCGGCGCCGCGCGTTTCGGTAGCATCGCGCGCTTGCCATGGACATCGGACTCGTCGGCCTGCGCAACGACGTGGTGGCGCGGCGCCTTGCCCGCGCCGGCGTGCGCGTGTTCGGCAGCGACGCCGAAGGACGTGCCGAGGCGCTGGCCGCCGAGTCGATCCTCGTCGCGCTGCCCGACGCGGTGCAGGTGGCGCAGGCGCTGCGCGCGCCGCGCGTCGCGTGGCTCGACCTGCCGACGGGTTTCGCGACCGAGCTCGCGATCCAGGACATCTGGCCGGAGTTCGCGCCGGGCGACGTGATCGTGGACGCCGGGGAGGGAAGCGCTGCCGACGCCGCTCGCCGGACGGCGGCGCTCGCATCGGTGCGCATCGAATTCGTCGCCTGCCGGGTGCGCGTCGACGCCGCGGGCGAATCCATTGCGCTCGACCTCGACGGCAATCCGGCCGCGCTCGGCATCCTCGCGCCCTACGTCGAGCGGGTCGCGGGTTACCATGGCGCCTGAAAGCGCGAACCGGGAAGGGACCCGATGATCCTCGTCGTGATGGGCGTGTGCGGCTGCGGCAAGACGACCGTCGGCCGCGCACTTGCCGACGCACTGGGCTGGCCGTTCTTCGACGCCGACGGCTTCCATCCGCCGGCCAACGTCGCCAAGATGGCGGCCGGGCAGGCGCTGGACGACGACGACCGCTGGCCGTGGCTCGACCGCATCGCCGACGAGCTGCGCGGCGTGCTCGCGCGCGGCGGCAACGCGGTGCTCGCGTGCTCGGCGCTGAAGCAGGCCTACCGTGCGCGGCTGCAGCGCGCCGGCGACGTGCGCATCGTCTACCTGAAGGGCGACCCGGCGACGATCGCCGCGCGCCTCGCCGTGCGCAAGCACGAGTACATGCCGGCGTCGCTGCTGCCGTCGCAGTTCGCCGCGCTCGAGGAGCCGACCGACGCGCTCGTCGTCGACATCCGCGACGCGATCGACG
This sequence comes from Burkholderiales bacterium, assembly GCA_046347755.1. Lineage (GTDB taxonomy): Bacteria > Pseudomonadota > Gammaproteobacteria > Burkholderiales > Casimicrobiaceae > VBCG01. Next base: position 1,933,398 of record JAXMFM010000003.1, read on the forward strand.
CGCAGGTGCGGTTCATCCGCGACGCCTACGCGCTCGACGCGCGGGAACGCACGTGAAGACCCGCGGTCCGCGCAAGCCGGCCACGCAGGTCGGCCACCTGGGACGCGCGCCGCACAAGTGGCTGGGCGCCGTCAACACGCCGGTGTTTCGCGCGTCGACGATCGTGTTCCCGACGGCCGCCGAGCTCCATGCATCGGCGCGGGGCGAGCGCGCGGGCCTTTCGTACGGCCTGCACGGGGTGCCGACAGTGACCGACCTGCAGCAGGCGATCGCAGAGCTCGAAGGCGGGCACGCCGCGCTCGCCGTGCCGTCGGGCCTGGCGGCCACGACGCTGCCGCTGCTCGCGCTGACCAACCCCGGCGATCACGTGCTCGTCACCGATTCGGTGTACGGGCCGACGCGCCGGTTCTGCGACAATCACCTGGTGCGGCTGGGCGTGGCGGTCGACTACTACGATCCGCTGGCGGGCAGCGCGATCGAGCGGATGTTCCGCCCGAACACGAAGCTTGTGTTCGTCGAATCGCCGGGGTCGCTGACGTTCGAGGTGCAGGACGTTCCGGCGATCGCCGCGGTCGCGCACGCCCGCGGCGCCGTCGTCGTGATGGACAATTCGTGGGCGACGCCCCTCAACTTCCGCGCGTTCGACCACGGCGTCGACGTTTCGGTGCACGCGGCGACCAAGTACATCGGCGGGCACTCCGACGTGCTGCTCGGGCTCATCGTCGGCAATGAGCAGACGTTTCCGAAGCTGCACCGCCTGTGGACGGACATGGGCGTCACCGCGTCGAGCGACGATTGCTTCCTGGCGCTGCGCGGCTTGCGCACGCTCGCCGTGCGGCTCGACCGCGCGCAGGCCAGCGCGGTGACGATCGCCCGCTGGCTGCGCGAGCGACCCGAGGTGAAGGAGGTGCTGTACCCGGCGCTGCCCGGCGCGCGCGGCCACGACCTGTGGAAGCGCGATTTCAAGGGCGCGACCAGCCTGTTCGGCGTCGTGCTGCACCCGGTCGGCGTCGAGCGCATCGCGGCGATGCTCGACGGGATGGAGCTGTTCTCGATGGGCTGGAGCTGGGGCGGCTACGAGAGCCTGATGATCCCGACGTACCCGGAGCGCACGCGCACGGCCACCGCGTGGGACGCCGGCGGGCCGTGCCTGCGGCTGGCCATCGGGCTCGAAGATCCCGACGACCTGATCGCCGACCTGGACGCGGGGTTCGCGCGGCTGCGCGGCTAGGTCACTTCGTCTTCGCCGAGATACACGGCCTGCACGCGCGGATCCGCGCGCACCGCGGCCGGCGGGCCTTCGGCGATGACTTTGCCGCGGTCGAGCACGATCACGCGATCGGCGAAGCCGAACACGACGTCCATGTCGTGCTCGGTGAACAGTACGGCGATGCCGTCGCGCTTCGCGAGATCGCGCGCGACGGTCATGAGTCGCCCGCGCGAGCGCGTGGCCATGCCGGCGGTCGGCTCGTCCATCAGCAGGAGCCGCGGCCGGTTCGCGAGGGCCAGCGCCAGCTCGACGCGCTTCGCGTTGCCGTACGCCAGCGCCGCGCAGTGGGCGTCCGCCAGGTCCGCGCAGCCGACCCGCGCGAGCAGTGCGTCGACCTCCGCGTCCATGGCCGGCATCGCGCCGACCTGGCCGGCGCGCCCGGCGTACGCGAGCAGCGCGACGCGCACGTTCTCGCGCACGGTCATCGACGCGAACGTCGCCGCGACCTGGAACGTGCGGCCGACGCCGCGCCGCGCGATCGCCTGCGCCGGCAGGCCGTCGATGCGCGCGCCGTCGAGCAGTACGCGTCCGGAGTCCGGCTCGAGCTGGCCGTTGACCAGGTTGAAGCACGTCGTCTTGCCGGCGCCGTTGGGGCCGATCAGCGCGACCAGCTCGCCCGCCGCGACGCCGAACGACACGTCGTCGACCGCGCGGACGCCGCCGAACGTGCGCACCAGCCGCTCGATCGCGAGCATCGTCATCGCACGGCCCTCCGGCGCAGCAGCCGCGCCAGCGCGCCGCCGATGCCCATCGGGAACACGAGCACGATCGCGAGGATCAGCGCGCCCAGCACGGCGCGCCAGTAGTCGGTGCCGCGCGCGAGCGCGTCGGCGAGCCACGTGAACGCCGCGGCGCCGATCAGCGGGCCGAACAGCGCGTTGAGCCCGCCCAGCAGCACGATCACCAGCGCGTCGACCGACCGCGGGATCGCGAGCGATTCCGGCGAGATGCTGCCTTTGGAGAACGCGAACACGCCCCCGGCCAGGCCCGCGAAGAGTCCGGCGAGCGCGAAGCCCGCCCACTGCGTGCGGCGGACGTCGAGCCCCAGCGCCGCCGCGCGCAGCGGCGAATCGCGCACGCCGCGCAGCGCGAACCCGAACGGCGAGCGGCCGACGTGCACGAGCGCCAGCAGCGACGGCACGACGATCGCCAGCGTGAACAGGTAGTACGCGGTGCGATCGGTCAGCCACGCGGCCGGCCAGATGCCGACGAGCCCGTTCGATCCGCCGGTGACCGCATCCCACTGGTAGGCGATCGACCAGACGATCTGCGCGAACGCGAGCGTCAGCATCGCGAGGTACACGCCCGCGAGCCGCACGCAGAACCAGCCGAACACGAGCGCGGCGAGCAGGGCGCCGAACGGCGCCAGCGCCATCGCGACGAGCATCGGCGCGCCGGCCTTCGCCGCCAGCGCCGCCGTGTACGCGCCGACGCCGAAGTACGCGGCGTGGCCGAACGACGTCATGCCGGAAAGTCCCACCAGGAACTGCAGGCTCGCCGCGAACAGCGCGGCGATCAGGACATCGGTCGCCAGCACGACCGCGTACTCGTCGCGCAGCCACGGCAGCGCGACCAGCACCGCGAGCACGGCCGCCGCCAGCAGCGCGTCGCGCCGCCCGGGTGCCGTCACCAGCTCGCGCTGCTCGGGAAGCGGCGTCGTCGTCGGCGTCGCCGGCGGCTTGCCGAGCAGCCCGTGCGGCTTCACCGCCAGCACGATCGCCATCACGACGAACTCGGCGACCAGCGTGAGCTTCGGGAACGCGACGGTGACGCCCGCGACCTCCACGTCGCCGAACGCGATGCACAGTGCCTTGGTGAGACCGATGACCAGCGCCGCCAGGAACGCGCCGGGGATCGATCCTAAGCCTCCGACGACGGTCACGACGAACGCGTCGGCGATGATCGCGACGTCCATGCCGAGGTTCGCCGGCTCGCGCGGCAGCTGAAGCGCGCCAGCCAGGCCCGCCAGGAACGCGCCGAGCGCGAATACCGCCGTGAAGAGCTTCGCCTGGTCGATCCCCAGCGCCGCGGTCAGCGCGCGATTCTCCGACGCCGCGCGGATCAGCACGCCGAAGCGTGTGCGCGTCACGAGCCACGTCAGCGCGATCAGCACCAGCGGGCCGACGGCGATCAGCAGCAGGTCGTACTGCGGGAACGCGCGGCCCAGGATTTCGAACGTGCCGGCGAACCCCGGCGCGCGGGGTCCGAGCAGGTCCTCGGCGCCGAACGTCGCGAGGGCCAGGTCGCGGACGATCAGCACGACGGCGAACGTCGCCGTCAGCTGCAGCAGTTCCGGCGCCGCGTACAGTCGCCGCAGCAGCAGCGCCTCGATCAGCGCGCCCAGCAGCGCGACGACCAGCGCGGCGGCGAGCACGCCGACCCAGAACGACGCGGCGCCGCGCCCGAGTCCCGCGGCCAGCAGGTTGCCGATGCCGTAGGCGCAGTACGCGCCCAGCATGTAAAGCGAGCCGTGCGCGAAGTTAACGATCCGCGTGACGCCGAAGATCAGCGTCAGGCCGGCCGCGACCAGGAACAGCGCCGACGCCGACGACAGGCCGTTCAACAGCTGCAGCAGGAACGACGCGATCGTCACGCGTCAGGAAGCCGTTACTGCGGGCGCAGCGTGCGCACCACCGCGTCCGACGGCTGGTAATCCTTGCCGTCGGCGTAGCGCCAGTCGACCATGACGCCCTTGCCGTCCTTCACCGCGGTGCGGCCGACGTACGCGCCCATCGTCGACTGGTGGTCGATCGGCCTGAACGTGACCGGGCCGAACGGCGAGACGAACGTCAGTCCGGACAGTGCCGCGACGATCTTCTCCGGGTCGGTCGACCCGGCTTTCTTCAAGGCGGCGGCGGCGGCGATCACCGTGCTGTAGCCGACGACCGAGCCCAGCCGCGGGTAGTCGTTGAACCGCTTCTGGTACGCAGTGGCGAACCTCTGGTGCTCGGGCGTGGCAATCCCGTACCACGGGTAGCCGGTCACGTACCAGCCGACCGGCGCCTCGTCCTTCAGCGGATCGAGATATTCGGGCTCGCCGGCCAGCAGGTTGAATACCGGGCGGTCCTTGAACAGGCCGCGCAATTGCCCTTCGCGGACGAAGCGCGCGAGGTCGGCGCCGAACAGCGACGAGAAGATCGCATCGGGTTGCTGGTCGAGCATGGCCTGCACGACCGGGCCGGGATCGATCTTGCCCAGCGGCACCGGGAACTCGACGAACTCGAGGCCGCCGGCCTGCCGGAAGTTCATCTGCTTCTTGAACGCGGCGGTGGCCGACTGCCCGTACTCGTAATTCGGGTAGACGATCGCCCAGCGCTTCTTGCCGAGCTTCGCCGCCTCCGGCACCAGCATCGCCGTCTGCATGAACGTCGACGCGCGCAGCCGGTACGTGTACCTGTTGCCGTTGTCCCAGACGATCTTGTCGGTCAAAGGCTCCGCCGCGAGGAACGGCATCTTGCGCTGCTTGGCGAAATCGGCGACCGCGAGGCCGACGTTCGACGGGAAGGTGCCGATCAGCATCGCGACCTTTTCGCGCGACACCAGCTCTTCCGCGACGCGCACGGCGTCGCCGGGCGTTCCGTTGTCGTCGCGCGAGACGACCTCGAGCTTTTTGCCCAGCACGCCGCCGGCGGCGTTCACTTCGTCCACCGCGAGCTCCATGCCCTTCCTGTACGGTTCCAGGAACGCCGGAAAGACCTTGTAGCTGTTGAGCTCGCCCAGCTTGACGTTCTGGGCGAGCGCCGGCAGCGCGAGCGTGCAGGCCAGCGCGGCGGCGAGCGTGGAACGGAAGGCTTTCATTCGGTCTCCGGGCGGTTTTCGCGTCGAGGTGCCCACAACGGCGTGGGGCAGCCCGGCGTTGACCCGCCATTATCGCCCATCGCAGATGCAAGCCTCGAGCCTAAGCATATGCCGGCACGCGGCACCGCCGCGCCGCGCCCGGCAGGTAAAATGGACGGCTTTGCGGCGCGTGCGAGAAACCCTTCCGCACGCGCAGTCAAATCGATGCCCGCCACGCTCACGCTCGCCCACGGCCTCGCGTTCGCCGACCTCTACTCGGAGGACGGCGCGCGGCGCATCGACGCGCTGTTCGTCGCGCAACTGCGCGGCGCCGACGCGGCGCTGGCGGAGCGCATGGCTGCCGCGCGCGCCGATCCTTCCACCGTGCCTGGCAAGGCGGAGGCCGACCTGCTGCTCGCGCTGGCGCCGCACGTCGAGGATTTCGTCGCGGACCTGTTCGGCATCGCCTCCGACGTCCGGGCGCTCGAGGCGCGCCACCACGAGCTGGCGCCGCTGTTCGCCGTCAAGCGCCAGTTCGTCCAGCGCCGCGCGATGAACGCGCACAAGGCCGACGTCGCCGCGACGTTCGACGGGCCGGCGCTGCGCGGGACGCTCGAAGCGGCGCTCGGCGGCCCGTTCTCGGAGCTCGCGTTCGCCAACGCCGTCACCGGCTGGCTCGCCGACGAAGCCGCGCATGCGTCGACGCTGGACGTCGCGACGCGCTATGCGGCGTGGGCCGCGCACACGCCCGCAGGACGCGCCGCGCATCGCGGCGGCGTGCTGTTCCGGGCGCCGCGCAAGCTCGACTACATGAAGCTGGTGCCGCTCGAAGCGGAGCAGCGGCACGGCGTGTCCGCGTGGAAGCTGCCGGCCGACCACGGGCTGCGCCAGCGCGACGGCTTTGCGCTGACCGACCGCGGCACCGACCTGGCCGGCGGCCTCGACCAGGCGCACTACTGCATCTGGTGCCACGAGCAGGGCAAGGACTCGTGCGCGCGCGGCCTGCCCGACAAGAAGGCGCCGCCCGGCGAAGTGCCGTTCAAGAAGTCGCCGTTCCACGTGACGCTGGCCGGGTGCCCGCTGGACGAGCGCATTTCGGAGTTCCACAAGCTGCGCGCCGAAGGGGTGCCCATCGGCGCGCTCGCGATGATCTGCGTGGACAACCCGATGGTCGCCGCCACCGGCCACCGGATCTGCAACGACTGCATGAAGTCGTGCATCTACCAGAAGCAGGATCCGGTCGACATTCCGCAATCCGAGACGCGGCTCCTGAAGGACGTGCTGGCGCTGCCGTGGGGCTTCGAGATCTATTCGCTGCTCACACGCTGGAATCCGCTGAACCTGCGCCGGCCGGTGCCGGTCGCCCGCACGGGCAAGCGCGTGCTGATCGTCGGCATGGGACCGGCCGGGTTCACGCTCGCGCACCACCTCGTCAACGACGGCCACACGGTCGTCGGCATCGACGGGCTGAAGATCGAGCCGCTGCCCGGCGCGCTGTCCGGCGTCGATGCCGCCGGCCAGCGCGTCGACTTCGCGCCGGTGCGCGACGTGGCGACGCTGGTCGAGCCGCTCGACGACCGGCTGATGGCGGGCTTCGGCGGCGTGGCCGAGTACGGCATCACCGTGCGCTGGGACAAGAATTTCCTGAAGATGGTACGGCTGCTGCTGGAGCGGCGCGCGGCCTTTGCCCTCTACGGCGGCGTGCGCTTCGGCGGAACGCTCGACGACAGCGGCGCGTTCGCGCTGGGCTTCGACCACATCGCGCTCGCCACCGGCGCCGGCAAGCCGACGGTCCTCGACCTGCCGAACGGCCTCGCCAACGGCGTGCGCACGGCGTCGGATTTCCTGATGGCGCTGCAGCTCACCGGCGCCGCCAAGCGCGACACGATCGCGAACATGCAGGTCCGGCTGCCGGTGATCGTCGTCGGCGGCGGCCTGACCGCGATCGACACGGCGACCGAATCGCTCGCCTACTATCCGGTTCAGGTCGAGAAATTCCTGACGCGCTACGAAGCGCTCGTCGCCGAGAAAGGCCGCGAGGCGGTCGAGGCGGCGTGGTCGTTCGAGGAGAGCCTGGTCGCCAACGAGTTCCTCGATCACGCGCGGGCGCTGCGCGCGGAAAACGCCGCCGCGCAACGCGCCGGCCGGCCGCCGCGGATCGCGCAGCTGATCGACGGCTGGGGCGGCGTCACGATCGCGTACCGCCGGCGATTGATCGACAGCCCTTCGTACACGCTCAACCACGAGGAGGTCGAGAAGGCGCTGGAGGAAGGCATACGCTTCGCGGAAGGGCTGACGCCGCTCGCGATCGACGTCGACGCGCGCGGCGCGGCGACCGGCCTCAGGGTCTCCGTCCAGCACACGGACGGCGACGGCGTGTGGCACGAGGTCACGCAGACGACGCTGCCGGCGCGCACGATCCTGATCGCCGCCGGCACGCAGCCCAACACGGTGCTCGCGCGCGAGGACGCCGCGCACTTCCACCTGGACGGCAAGTATTTCCGCGTGCTCGACGACGACGGCCATCCGGTCAAGGTCGTGCGCGGGTTCGCGAAGCCCGAGCATCCGGCCGTGCTGACCGACGTGCTGCCCGACGGCCGCGCGACCAGCTTCTTCGGCGACCTGCATCCGTCCTATTTCGGCAACGTGGTCAAGGCGATGGCCAGCGCCAAGCAGGGCTATCCGATCGTGTCGCGGATGCTTGCCAGGGTCGCGCCGGCGTTCGCCGGCGGCGACGACGCGTTCCTCGCGCGGCTCGACGCGCTGTTGCGCGCGACCGTCGAGCGCGTCGAACGGCTGACGCCGACGATCGTCGAGGTCGTCGTGCGCGCGCCGGCGGCCGCCGCGCGCTTCGCGCCGGGGCAATTCTACCGGCTGCAGAACTTCGAGGCGCTGGCGCCGGTGCGCGACGGCACGAAGCTCGTGATGGAAGGCTTGGCGCTCACCGGCGCCTGGGTCGACCGCGAACGAGGGCTCGTGTCGCTGATCGTGCTCGAGATGGGCGGCTCGTCGGACCTGTGCGCGCTGCTGCGGCCGGGCGAGCCGGTCGTGCTGATGGGGCCGACCGGCGCGCCGACCGAGATCGCGTCCGGCGAGACCGTCGTGCTGGCCGGCGGCGGGCTCGGCAACGCGGTGCTGTTCTCGATCGGCCAGGCGTTCCGCAACGCCGGGTCGAAGGTCCTCTATTTCGCCGGCTACAAGAAGATGATCGACCGCTACAAGGTCGCCGACATCGAAGCGGCCGCCGACGTCGTCGTCTGGTGCTGCGACGAAGGACCCGGCTTCGCGCCCGACCGGCCGCAGGATCGCGCGTTCGTCGGCAACATCGTGCAGGCAATGCGCGCGTATGCGACAGGCGCGCTGGGCGCGCAGCCCATCGCGTTCGCCGACTGCGACCGGATCATCGCGATCGGCTCCGACAGAATGATGGCGGCGGTGGCCCGCGCGCGGCACGACGTGCTTGCGCCGTATCTCAAACCCACCCATCGGGCGATCGGCTCGATCAACTCGCCGATGCAGTGCATGATGAAGGAGATCTGCGCGCAGTGCCTGCAGCCGCATCGCGACCCGGCGACCGGCGCCGTCTCGTACGTGTTCTCGTGCTTCAACCAGGACCAGCCGCTCGACCGCGTCGACTTCGCCGCGCTCGACTCGCGGCTAAAGCAGAACGCCGTGCAGGAGAAGCTGACGGCGCAATGGATCGCACGGGCGCTCGCGGCGCCGCGCTGACGCGGTCCGCGCCCGGCCGGGCTGCTATAGTTTCCCGTCCTTTCTCCTGCCGCGGCCGCAATTGAACGTCACCGAACCCATCCGCCGGCACGCGCGGCTCGCGCCCGCTGCGGCCGCCTACCTCCGCCGTGACCTGTCGGCCGTCACTTACGCGGAGTTCGAGCGCACGCTCGACGCGCTTGCGCACCGGATCCGCGGCGCCGGCCTGCGCGCCGGGCAATCGGCGGCGTTCGGCTGCAACGATCACTATCGGAACCTCGCCTTGACGCTGGCGCTGGCCCGGGTGGGAGTCGCGTGCGCGCCGTTGTCGCTGCCCGCGGACCTGACCGACGTCGCGATCGTCGACGACGGCATTGCGGGCAACGGCTGCGACCGCGTGGTCGCGCTCGCCGACCTGTGGCCGCCGGACCTGCTCGACGCCACCGCGGCCGGCGCGGCCGCCATCGAACGCGACGCGTCTCTGACGTTCGCCAACTGCCCGTCGTCGGGAACGACCGGCGCGCCGAAGTTCATCCCGGTCAGCCACGCGCTGGCGGCGCGGCGCGTGTTCGTGCGGCAGGCGGCGTCGCAGTTTCCCGCGCCGCTGCGCCAGGTGTGCTACGTGCACCCGGCGACGTGGTACGGCGTTTCGAGCCTGCTGCGCGTGCTGTGGCAGGGCGGAACGATCGCCGAGCCCAACACCGAAGCCGGAACGATCGGCGACTGGCTCGCGCGGTCGCGGATCAACTACATGGTGGCGTCGCCGATCGCGCTGCAGAAGGTCGCCGCGAACGCGCCGTTCATGCGCGGACCCTACGCGCTTTCGACCATCGAAGTTGCCGGCAGCGCGCTGCCGCGCTTCGCCTACGACCTCGCGCGCGCGCGACTGTGCGCGAACATCCTGTGCGCGTACGGTTCGACCGAGTCGTCGGGCGCGGCGTCGGCGCCCGTGTCGGTGATGGGCGGCGCGCCCGGAACCGCCGGCTATCCGTGGCCCGGGGTGGAAATCGAGGTCGTCGACGCCGACGACCGTCCGCTCCCCGCGGGACGCGAAGGCCTCGTGCGGATCAGGAGCGAACTCAATGCGGGCGGCTACCTGGCCGATCCCGCCGCGACGGCGCGGGTGTTTCGCGGCGAGTGGGTCTACCCGGGCGACTTGGGCAAGCTCGCGCCCGACGGCCTTCTGACCGTCACCGGGCGCACCGACGACGTGATCAATCGAGGCGGCGACAAGGTGAGCCCGCACGCGGTCGAGGAGGCGATGATGGCGCTGGCCCCGTTGCGCGAGGTCGCCGTGTTCGGCGTGGCCGACGGCACGGGCTCGATGCAGATCTGCGCGGCGATCGTGCCCGAGGCGCCGCTTGCGGCCGAGCCGTTCCACGCGAGTTGCCGCGATCGTCTGGGCGCGCACGCGCCGGTGATGATCATGCACATGCGGGCGCTGCCGCGCAACGACAACGGCAAGGTGCTGCGCGACGAGCTGGTCGCGATGGCGCTTGCCGCGGGAGCCCAGCAGGCGGCGCGGCCGACCGGCGCGACGCTGCAGTAGCGGCGGGAGGCCCGCAGGATCGAATTGGATTGGTGCCGGTAGAGGGAGTCGAACCCCCGACCTTCGCATTACGAATGCGCTGCTCTACCAACTGAGCTACACCGGCCCGACGCCGAGCGGCCCGAGGGGTCCCTCGGACCGGCGCGGCGAAGCTTTGAATTATAACGCGATTCCGACGGTCCGGTCGAGCGGCCGCCTCAGCGCATCCTGCTGAACCCGAACAGCGCGTCGGCGCCGTTCCAGACGATCTGCACGCCGATGCACAGCAGGATGAACGCCATCAGCCGCATGACCACGGCGGTGCCGCCGGTGCCGAGCATCGTCATCAGCCGTTGCGCGTGGCGGAAGCACAGCCAGGTCGACAGGCAGACGAGCAGCGCGCCTATCGCCGACGAAATCGCGTCGGCGATGAACGGCTGCACGGTCGACGGGAAGTTGGCGCCGATGGTGATCGCGACCGAGATCGCGCCCGGCCCGACCGTCAGCGGCAGCGTGAGCGGATAGAACGCGCGGGCCGCGATCCCCGTCGTCGCCGGGCGCACGGGCGGCGGCGCGGCGGGCTCGGCATCGCTGGCCGCGAGCAGCTTCCACCCCAGGCTCGCGACGACCAGTCCACCGGCGACCTGCGCGACCGGGATGCTCACGCCGAAGAAGTCGAGCACGTACTCGCCGACGAACATCGCGGCCAGCAGCAGGATGAAGCCGTTGATCGCGACCTTGCGCGCGAGCACCTTGCGCGTCGCGTCGTCCTGGTCGGCGGTCAGCGTCAGGAAGATCGGCGCGTGGCCGATCGGATTGACGATGGGGAACAGCGCGCCGACCACCAGCAGCACGCCCTTGATCAATCCGATGTCTTCGCTGGTCATGGCGCGGCCTTCGGCGCGGTCGCCGGCGGATGGGCGGCCGGCGGCGCGAACTCGAGCTCGGACGCCAGCGCGCGGACGCCGTTCCAGGCGATCTGCACGCCGATGCACAGCACGATGAACGCCGACAGCCGCAGCACGACCATCAGGCGGGCGTGGCCGAGCCAGCGCGCGACCCGCGGCGCGTACCGGTACGCGAGCCATACGCAAAGCGAGATCACGAGCGTGCCGGTGATGCCGCCGGCGAACCCGATCAGCACGCGCTCCACGCCGTGCGCGTGGTTGGCGCCGACGGTGATCGCGACCGAGATCGCGCCCGGATCGACGGTCAGCGGCAGCGTCAGCGGATAGAACGCGCGCAGGATCACCGTGTCGTAGGGGAGCGGCTGCGTGTCGGCAGGCGGCGGCGCGGCGTCGCTGTTGAGCAGGTTCCAGCCGAGCGCGCACAGCACGGCGCCGCCCGCCACCTGGACCACCGGCACCGACAGCCCGAACACGCGCAGCACGAAGGCGCCGAAGATCAGCGAGCCCATGATCAGCACGAACGAGTTGATCGCGATGATGACGGCCAGCCGCGCGCGCGTCGGCTCGTCGGCGCCGCGCGTCATCGCGAGGAACATCGGCGCGCTGCCGACCGGGTTGACGATCGGCAGGATGCCGCCGACGACGATCAGCAGCGCGGACAGGAAAAAGCGGACTTCGTCGGGGAACATGGCGGATCGCGGCGAACGGCCGCGCTACACTAGCACAGCCGCCTTCTTGTCCAAGCGGCGCCCAGGATCCGCCGCAGACCCCCTCGATGCCCGCGACCCGCGCCCTGTTCGGCTTCCACGCGGTCACCTCGCGGCTGCGCCAGCGGCCCGACGCCGTCCACGCGCTGTACGTGCTGGCCGGCCGGCAGGACGCGCGGCTGCGCGACCTGTCCGAACGCGCGGCGAAGGCCGGCGTCGCGCTGCATCCGGTCGACCACGCGCGCCTGGACGCGCTGGCCGGTCACGGCCGGCACCAGGGCGTGGTGGCGATCGTCGACGACGCGCTGCCGTACGTGACGCTCGACGACGTGCTCGACGCGCCGGCCGAGCCGCCGTTGCTGCTGATCCTCGACGGCGTCACCGACCCGCACAACCTGGGCGCCTGCCTGCGCAGCGCCGACGCGTTCGGCGCGCACGCGGTGATCGTGCCCAAGGACCGCGCGGTCGGCGTCAACGCGACGGTCGCCAAGGCCGCCTCGGGCGCCGCCGACACGGTGCCGGTGGTGGCCGTGACCAACCTCGCGCGGACGATGCGCGACTTGAAGTCCCGCGGCGTGTGGCTGGTCGGCGCCGACGCGGGCGGCGAGAGCCTGGTCGACGCGGACCTTTCCGGCCCGATCGCGTGGGTGCTGGGCGCGGAGGGCGCCGGGCTGCGGCGGCTGACGCGCGAATCCTGCGACCGGATCGTCGGCATCCCGCTCTCCGGCGCCGTCGAGAGCCTCAACGTCTCCGTGGCGGCGGGCATATGCCTTTACGCGACCCGTGCGGCGAGATCAAGGCGGACCGGGCCCCGGGTGTGATCTAATACCGCCGCTTTTCAAGGCGCCCCGTCGATGCTGCGTTTCCTGCTCACCCGCATCTCGCTGGTCATTCCCACGTTCATCGGGATGACGCTGCTCGCGTTCTTCCTGATCCGGCTGGTCCCGGGCGACCCGATCGAGACGCTCGCCGGCGAGCGCGGCATCGACCCGGTGCGCCACGAGATGCTGCGCAAGGAGTACGGGCTCGACCGGCCGGTGCTGGTCCAGTACGGCATCTACATCGGGCGCGTGCTGCACGGCGACCTGGGCAAGTCGATGATCACGCAGGCGCCGGTGCTCTCCGAGTTCGCCGCGCTGTTCCCGGCGACGATCGAGCTCGCGCTGTGCGCGATCATCTTCGCGCTGGTGCTGGGCATCCCGGCCGGCATCATCGCCGCGGTTCGCCGCAACTCGGTGTTCGACCACGGCGTGATGGGCGTGTCGTTGACCGGCTACTCGATGCCGATCTTCTGGTGGGGCCTGCTGCTGATCCTGCTGTTCTCCGTGCAGCTCGGCTGGACGCCGGTGTCGGGACGGATCGCCGTCCAGTACTACCTCGAGCCCGTGACGGGCTTCCTGACGATCGACGCGCTGCTGTCCGGCGACAAGGGCGCGTTCTGGTCGGCGGTGTCGCACCTGATCCTGCCGACGATCGTGCTCGGCACGCAGCCGCTGGCGATCATCGCGCGGATGACGCGCTCGGCGATGCTCGAGGTGCTCGGCGAGGACTACATCCGCACGGCGCGCGCCAAGGGTCTGTCGGGGATGCGCGTGGTCGCCGTGCACGCACTGCGCAATGCGCTGATCCCGGTGGTGACGGTGATCGGCCTGCAGGTCGGCGTGCTGTTCACCGGCGCGATCCTGACCGAGACCATCTTCTCGTGGCCCGGTGTGGGCAAGTGGCTGATCGAGGCGATCAACCGCCGCGACTACCCGGTGCTGCAGGGCGGCGTGCTGCTGCTCGGCTTCGTGGTGATGTCGGTCAACCTGCTGGTCGACGTCACGTACGGCGTCATCAACCCGCGCATCCGCAAGGCGGCCTGATGGCGACCGCGGTCACCGTCCCCGTCGTGGCCGCAACGCCGCGCAGCCCGCTGCGCGAATTCTGGGGCTACTTCAGCGCCAACCACGGCGCCGTCGCGGGCCTGGCGTTCATCGTCGCCATCGTGCTCACGGCAATTTTCGCCAACGTGCTCGCCCCGTATCCGCCGGACCTGACGAACAGCGCGGTGTTCCTGAAGCCGCCCTCCTGGCAGGCCGGCGGCTCGTGGGCCTATCTGCTGGGCACCGACGCGATCGGCCGCGACATGCTGTCCCGGCTGATCTACGGCGCGCGGCTGTCGCTGCTGATCGGCGTCGCGGTCGTCGCGCTGGCCATCGTCGTCGGCATCGCGCTGGGCCTGATCGCCGGCTTCTTTCGCGGCATCACCGAGATCGCGATCATGCGGCTGATGGACATCATCCTGACGCTCCCGAGCCTGCTGCTGGCGATCGTGATCGTGGCGATCCTGGGACCCGGCATCATGAACGCGATGCTGGCGGTCACCGTCGTCGTGCTGCCGCATTACGTGCGGATCACGCGCGCCGCGGTGATCGGCGAGCTGTCGAAAGACTATGTGACGGCGGCACGCGCCAGCGGCGCCGGCCGCGTGCGGATGATGTTTCACGAGGTGCTGCCGAACTGCGCGGCGCCGCTGATCGTGCAGGCGACGCTCGGCGTGTCCACGGCGATCCTCGACGCCGCGGCGCTCGGGTTCCTGGGTCTCGGCGCGCAGCCGCCGGCGTCCGAGTGGGGCACGATGCTGGGCGACTCGCGCGAGTTCGTGCTGCGCGCGTGGTGGGTCGTGACGTTTCCCGGGCTGGCGATCATGGTCACCGTGCTCGCGTTCAACCTTCTGGGCGACGGGCTGCGCGACGCGCTCGACCCGAAGCTCAAGCGCTAGGCTGAACGTACATGCCGCTGCTCGAAATCGAAGACCTGCACGTCGAGTTTCCGTCGCAATCGGGCGTGCTGCGCGCCGTCGAGGGCGTGAGCCTGACGCTGGACGAAGGCGACGTGCTCGGCATCGTCGGCGAGTCGGGCTCGGGCAAGAGCGTGACGATGCTCGCGCTGATGGGCCTGGTGGCGTTCCCGGGCCGCGTGCGCGCGCGCACGCTGCGCTTCGGCGGCCACGACCTGCTGAACCTGTCCGACCGCGCGCGCCGCAAGGTCATCGGCGGCGACATCGCGATGATCTTCCAGGAGCCGACGACCAGCCTGAATCCGTGCTTCACGATCGGCTTCCAGCTGTGCGAGACGCTGCGGCTGCACCTCAACCTCGACCACAAGGCGGCGCGGCGGCGGGCGGCCGAGCTGCTCGAGTCCGTCGGCATTCCGGCGGCGGCGTCGCGGCTTTCCGACTTCCCGCACCAGATGTCCGGCGGCATGAACCAGCGCGTGATGATCGCAATGGCGATCGCGTGCAATCCGCGCCTGCTGATCGCCGACGAGCCGACGACCGCACTCGACGTCACCGTGCAGGCGCAGATCCTCGACCTGCTGCGCGGCCTGCAGCGCGAGCGCGGGATGGCGCTGGTGCTCGTCACGCACAACATGGGCGTGGTCGCCGAGATGGCGCGGCGCGTCGCCGTGATGTACGCCGGGCAGGTGATGGAAGTGCGCTCGGCCGACGGGGTCTTCGCCGTGCCCGAGCACCCGTACACGGCGGCGCTGCTCTCCGCGATGCCCGAGCGGCACACCGGCGGCTCGCGGCTGGCGACGATTCCCGGCGTGGTGCCGGGGCTGTTCGACCGGCCGGTGGGGTGCCTGTTCGCGCCGCGCTGCGAGTTCGCGACGCCGGCCTGCGCCGTGCGTCCGGCGCTGCGCGAATGGCGGGACGGCCTCGTCCGCTGCCACTACCCGCTCGCCGATCCGGCGCGCGACGCCAACATGGCACGCGACGGCGCTGCGACGGCGGTGGCGTCGTGACCGAGCCCGTCGCCGTCGCCCGCGACTTGAAGCGCGTGTACGAGGTGCGCCGCGGCCTCTTCCGCGAGCCGGCGCGGCTGACCGCGGTCGGCGGCGTGTCGTTCACGATCGACGCAGGCCGGACGCTGGCCGTCGTCGGCGAGTCGGGCTGCGGCAAGTCCACGCTGGCGCGCATGGTCACGCTGATCGAGAAGCCGACCGCCGGGCAGCTCGCACTTGCCGGTCACGACGCGGTCGCCGCCAAGGGCGCCGAGCAGCGCACGCTGCGCAAGTCGGTGCAGATGGTGTTCCAGAATCCCTACGGCTCGCTCAATCCCCGCAAGAAGGTCGGCGACATCCTCGAGGCGCCGCTGGCCATCAACACGACGCTGTCGCAGGCGCAGCGCGCCGAGCGCGCCCGGGCGATGCTCGCTAAGGTCGGCTTAAGGCCCGAGTACTACGATCGCTATCCGCACATGTTTTCGGGAGGCCAGCGACAACGCATCGCCATCGCCCGCGCGCTGATGCTCGAGCCGGCGCTGGTGGTCGCCGACGAGCCGGTGTCGGCGCTCGACGTGTCCGTGCAGGCGCAGGTGCTGAACCTGCTGTCGGACCTGCAGCAGGAGCTGGGCGTCGCGTACCTGTTCATCTCGCACGACCTGGCCGTGGTCCGCTACCTGGCGCACGACGTGATGGTCATGTACCTGGGGCTCGCGGTCGAGCAGGGGGACAAGCGGCGGATATTCGAGAACCCGCTGCACCCGTACACGCAGGCGCTGCTCGCCGCGACGCCCGTCTTGGGAACCGCGGCCAAGCAGCGTATCGTGCTGAAAGGCGAGTTGCCGTCGCCGCTCAACCCGCCGGCGGGATGCGTGTTCTCGACCCGTTGCCCGCACGCGGTCGACCGCTGCCGGAGCGAGCGCCCGGAATTGCGCCCGCTCGACGGCCGCCACGTCGCGTGCCATCTGGCGGAGAATTTTCTTCCATCCGGTCCGACACAAGAAACCGGTGGCCCGCTGCATTGAACGCAGCTTTCATCGCAAGGAGGTAGTCATGAAGAACCGCAACCCGTCGCCGCGCCCGAAGGCGCTGGCCGCGGCCGTCGTCGCCGCGCTGGCCGTGCTGGCCGCGGCCGGCGTCTCGGCCAAGACGCTCGTCTATTGCTCGGAGGGCAGCCCCGAGAACTTCTACCCGGGCGTCAACACGACCGGGACGTCGTTCGACGCCAACAGCCAGATCTACAGCCGCATCGTCGACTTCGAGCGCGGCGGCACCAAGGTCGTGCCCGGCCTCGCCGAGTCGTGGGAAGTCTCGCCCGACGGCACCGTCTACACGTTCAAGCTGCGCAAGGGCGTCAAGTGGCACAACCAGCGCGCGTGGAAGCCGACGCGCGACTTCAACGCCGACGACATGATCTTCATGCTCGAGCGGCAGGGCAATGAGGCCAATCCGTACTTCAAGGTGACGAGCTCCAACCATTCGTACTACAACGACATGGGAATGCAGAAGCTCATCAAGTCCATCCAGAAGGTCGACGACTACACGGTGCGCATCACGCTCAACAAGCCCGAGGCGCCGTTCCTGTCGAACCTCGCGATGGAGTACGCGGGCGTGATCGAAGGAGTATGCCGACGCGCGATGCTGAAGGCCGGCACGCCGGAAAAATCCGTACGGGAGCCGATCGGCACCGGGCCCGTTCTACACTCGTCAATTACAGAAGGATGCGGTCATCCGCTACAAGGCGTTCCCGGAATACTGGGGGCGGCAAGGCGAAGATCGACGACCTCGTGTTCGCGATCACGCCCGACGCGTCGATGCGCTGGGCGAGAGCTGCAGAAGGGCGAGTGCCACGTGATGCCGTATCCGAACCCGGCTGACCTCGACGCGATCCGCAAGGACCCGAACGCGTCGTCGTGCTCGAGCAGCCGGGGCTCAACGTCGGCTACCTCGCGTACAACACGACGAAGAAGCCGTTCGACGACGTGCGCGTGCGCAAGGCCATCAACATGGCGATCAACAAGAAGGCGATCATCGGCGGCGTGTACCTGACCACCGGCGTGGCGGCGAAAAACCCGATCCCGCCAACGCAGTGGTTGTACAACGACGCGATCAAGGACGATCCGTACGATCCGGCCGCCGCGAAGAAGCTGCTCGCCGACGCCGGCTATCCGAACGGCTTCTCGACCGACCTGTGGGCGATGCCCGTGCAGCGGCCGTACAACCCGAACGCCAAGCGCATCGCCGAGCTGATGCAGGCGGATCTCGCCAAGGTCGGCGTCACCGCCGAGATCAAGAGCTTCGAGTGGGGCGAATACCGCAAGCGCATGCAGAACGGCGAGCACCAGATGGGCATGCTCGGCTGGACCGGCGACAACGGCGATCCGGACAACTTCCTCGCGAACCTGCTGGGCTGCGAATCGGCGAAGTCGAACGGCAGCAACGTCGCCAAGTTCTGCTACCAGCCGTACGAGGAGCTCGTGCAGAAGGCCAAGTCGACGTCGTCGCCGGCCGCGCGCACCGACCTGTACCAGAAGGCGCAGGTGATCTTCAAGGAGCAGGCGCCGTGGTTCACGATCGCGCACGCGGTCCAGTTGAAGCCGGTGCGCAAGGAAGTGATCGACTTCAAGCTGTCGCCGTTCGGGCGCCACACGTTCTACGGCGTCGACATCAAGGAGTGACGATGCGCGGGCGAAAAGCCCGCGCATCGTCATCCTGATCCCCGCGGCAGCGGGGAGAAGGATCTGCATGTCCCCCGCCCCCCGCGCAATCGGGGGGCGGTTAGCATTGCGTTGACGCCCCCCGGGCGAAAGGGGCATGATCGGCCACCTCCCGCTCCCGCGAACCAGCAACCGACGACGTGCTCGCCTTCATCATCCGCCGGCTGCTGCAATCCACGCTGGTCCTGCTCGTCGTCGCGTTCATCGCCTTCGGGCTGTTCAATTTCACCGGGGACCCGGTCGCGTTCATGACCGGCCAGAACGCGACCACCGAGGACCGCGCGCGGCTGCGCGCCGAACTCGGCATCGACCAGCCGTTCTACGTGCAGTTCGCGCGATTCGTCGGCAACGCCGTCCGCGGCGACTTCGGCCTGTCGCTGCGGCAGGCGCGGCCGGTCTCCGTGCTGCTGAAGGAGCGCCTGCCCGCCACGCTCGAGCTCGCGACGGCGGCGGCGCTGCTGGCGCTGTTCGTCGGGATTCCGCTCGGCGTCTACACGGCGCTGCGAAGGCACACGTGGCTCGCGCACTTCCTGCTCGCGGTGTCGCTGGTCGGCGTCAGCCTGCCGTCGTTCCTGATCGGCATCCTGCTGATCCTGGTGTTCGCCGTGCAGCTGGGCTGGCTGCCGTCGTTCGGGCGCGGCGACACCGTGGCGCTCGGCTGGTGGACGACCGGCCTGCTGACCAAGAGCGGCCTGAAGGCGCTGATCCTGCCGACGATCACGCTGTCGCTGATCCAGATGACGCTGATCATGCGGCTGGTGCGCGCGGAGATGCTCGAAGTGCTGCGCACCGACTACATCAAGTTCGCGCGCGCCCGCGGCCTGACCGACCGCGCGATCCATTTCGGCCACGCGCTGAAGAACACGCTGGTTCCCGTGATCACGATCGTCGGGCTGCAGCTGGGCGCGATCATCGCGTTCGCGATCGTCACCGAGACGGTGTTCCAGTGGCCGGGCATGGGCCTGCTGTTCATCCAGTCCGTCTACTTCGCGGACATTCCGGTGATGGCCGCCTACCTGTGCCTGATCGCGCTGGTGTTCGTCCTCATCAACCTGGTCGTCGACCTCATGTACTACGCGGTCGACCCGCGATTGCGCATCGAAAGAATGGCTGCGGCGCATTAGGGAAAACTTCCAGTGGACGCGGGCCGGCGCGGCCGGCCCGAATCTGAAATTTCATCATGAGACCCAACGATCACATCGCCCGCTGGCACGACGAGTTCACGGCGATTCGCCGCGACCTGCACGCGCACCCGGAGCTGGGCTTCGAGGAGCACCGCACGGCGCGCGTCGTGCAGGAGAAGCTGGCCGCGCTCGGCATCGAGCACCACACGGGCATCGGCAAGACGGGCATCGTCGCGGTGATCCCCGGGTCGAGCAACGCCAGCGGCCGCTCGGTGGGCCTGCGCGCGGACATGGACGCGCTGCCGATGCAGGAGGAGAACGAGTTCGCGCACAAGTCGCGCTACGACGGCCGCATGCACGGCTGCGGGCACGACGGGCACACGACGATGCTGCTCGCGGCCTCGAAGTACCTGCACGAGACGCGGCGCTTCGACGGCACCGCCTACCTGATCTTCCAGCCGGGCGAGGAAGGCTACGCGGGGGCGAAGGCGATGATCGCCGACGGGCTGTTCGAGCGCTTTCCCGCCGAGCAGGTCTATGCGCTGCACAACTGGCCGGGCCTCCCGCCGGGCCGCATCGGCATCACGCCCGGCCCGGCGATGGCCGCGGCCGACAGGATCGAGATCGTCATCGACGGCAAGGGCGGCCACGGCGCGCACCCGCACGCGGCGATCGACCCGGTGCTCGTGGCCGGCCACATCATCACCGCGTCGCAATCGATCGTCAGCCGCAACGTGAGCCCGATCGACACCGCGGTGGTCAGCCTGTGCGCGATGCACGCCGGCCATCCGGGCGCGATGAGCGTCATCCCGTCGCACGCGAGGCTGGTCGGCACGGTCCGCACGTTCCGCCCGGCCACGCAGGACATGATCGAGCGCAGGCTGGGCGAGCTGGTGCAGTCGATCGCCGCGGCGTTCGGCGCGAAGGCGCACCTCAACTACGATCGCGTGTACCCGGCGACGATCAACCACGACCGCGAGGCGATGTTCGCCGCCGACGTCGCCGAGACGCTGGTGGGCCGCGACAACGTCGTGCGCAACCTCGAACCGTCGATGGGCGCCGAGGACTTCTCGTTCATGCTGGAGGCGAAGCCGGGCGCGTTCGCGCGGCTGGGGCAGGGCGGCGCCGAAGGCGGCTGCTTCCTGCACAACAGCACGTACGACTTCAACGACGCGGTGATTCCGCTGGGCGCCGGCTACCTGGCCGCACTGGCCGAAGCGGCGATGCCGCTTCGCCCGTGAGCCGGCTCGACGCGATGGCCGCCTTCGATCCGATTCCCCACTTCGCGGCGACGTACGCCGAAGCCCGCGACAAGTTCCTCGCGGCCGCGCACGCGCGCAGCCTGGCCGTGACGTCGCACGTGCATCCGGCCGCGCGCGGCGCGCAGGGCGAGGACCTGGCGATCGACGTTGCCGTGCTGGGCGCGGACGACGCCACCGACGCGCTGGTGCTGACGTCGGGAACGCACGGCGCCGAGGGGTTCTGCGGCTCGGGCTGCCAGGGGGCGCTGCTGCACGACGACGCGTTCGTCGCCGACGCGGCGGCGTCCGGCGTGCGCATCGTGTTCGTGCACGCGCTCAATCCGTACGGTTTCTCGCACCTGCGGCGAACCAACGAGGACAACGTCGACCTGAACCGCAATTTCCGCGACTTCGCGACGTTGCCGCCGCCCAACGCCGCGTACGCCGGCGTGCACGACTTCATCGTTCCGGCGACGTGGCCTCCGACGCCGGAAAACGAGGCGCGGATCGCCGCCTACGTCGCGCAGCACGGCCAGAGCGCATTGCAGGCGGCGGTCAGCGGCGGCCAGTGCGAGTTTCCCGACGGCTTGTTCTACGGCGGCGTGCGGCCGGCGTGGAGCAACGGCGTGCTGCGGCGGGTGTTGCGCGAGCAGGCCGGGCAGGCGCGCGCGCTGGGCTGGATCGACTTCCACACCGGGCTCGGCCCGCGCGGCCACGGCGAGAAGATCTTCGCCGGACGCGCGGTCGCCGCCGACATCCGGCGCGCGAAGGCATGGTGGGGCGCCGACGTGACGTCGTTCCACGACGGCTCGTCGACGTCGGCGCCGCTGACCGGCGTCAACTACAACGCCGCGTACGACGAGTGCCCGCGCGCCGCCTACGCGGGCATCGCGCTCGAGTACGGAACGCAGCCGTTCGCGGACGTGCTGGCCGCGCTGCGCAGCGACCAGTGGCTCGAGAACCATCCGGATGCGCCGGCCGCGCAGCGCGCGGCCATCAAGCGGGCCGTCCGCGACGCGTTCTACCAGGACGCGGACGACTGGAAAGGCGTCGTGTACGCGCAGGCGCTCGAGCACGCGCGCCGCGCGCTGGCCGGGCTCGCCGCGTCCCGGACGGTGGCCGCGTGAACGATTCGGCGCCGCCGCTGATCGCGCCGCCCGACCTGCGCGCGCGCCTCGCGTCCGCGTGGCACGGCGACGTCCTGTACAGCTTCCGGCGCTCGCCGGTGGCCATCGCGTCGCTGGCCGTGTTCGCGCTGTGCGTGTTCGCCGCGCTGTTCGCGCCGTGGGTCGCGCCGCACAATCCGTTCGACCTGCGCACGCTCTCGCTGTCGGAATCGCGCATGCCGCCGATGTGGATCGAAGGCGGCCTCGCCAGGTTCCCGCTTGGCACCGACGACCAGGGGCGCGACGTGCTTTCGGCCATCATGTTCGGCACGCGGCTGTCGCTGCTGGTCGGCCTCGCCTCGGTGGTGTTCGCGATGACCGTCGGCGTTTCGCTGGGCCTGCTGGCCGGCTACGTGGGCGGCAAGGTGGACGCGTTCATCATGCGCGTGGCCGACGTGCAGCTGTCGTTTCCGGCGATCCTGATCGCGCTGCTGATCGACGGCGTCGTCCGCGCCGTGCTGCCGCGCGAGGTCCACGACAAGCTGGTGCTGATCGTGCTCGTGGTCGCCATCGGCCTGTCCAACTGGGTGCAGTACGCGCGCACGGTGCGCGGCTCGACGATGGTCGAGAAGGGCAAGGAGTACGTGCAGGCGGCGCGCGTGATCGGCGTCGCGCCGCTGGGCATCATGGCGCGCCACCTGCTGCCAAACGTAATGGGCCCGGTGCTCGTGCTGGCGACGATCAACATCGCCACGGCGATCCTCACCGAGGCCACGCTGTCGTTCCTCGGCGTCGGCGTGCCGCCGAGCGAGCCGTCGCTCGGCACGCTGATCCGCGTCGGCCAGGAGTTCCTGTTCTCGGGCGAGTGGTGGATCACGATCTTCCCCGGGGCGGCGCTGATGATCCTCGTGCTGTCGATCAACCTGCTCGGCGACTGGCTTCGCGACGCGCTCAATCCGAAGCTCAGATGAACGAGAAGAGCGCCGCCGGGCCGCCCCAAGGCGCTCGCGCCCCTGGGGGGGAGGGGCGCGCAGCGCCCATCGGGGGGGATCCTCTGCTCGCCGTTGACGGCCTGCGTGTCGAATTTCCCACGCGCCACGGGACGCTCGTCGCCGTCCACGACGCTTCGTTCGACATCGCGCCCGGCGAGGTGCTGGGCGTGGTCGGCGAGTCGGGCGCCGGCAAGTCGCTGACCGGCGCCGCGATCATCGGCCTGATCGATCCGCCCGGGCGCATCGCCGCCGGCCGGATTCACCTCGCCGGCCGGCGCATCGACAACCTGCCGTACGACGAGATGCGCAAGGTTCGCGGCCGCGAGATCGGCGCCGTGTTCCAGGACCCGCTGACGTCGCTCAATCCGTTGTACACGATCGGTCGCCAGCTCGTCGAGACGATCCGCACGCACCTGCCGATGGGCGAGGCCGACGCCCGCAGGCGCGCGGTCGGGTTGCTGGAGGAGGTCGGCATCCAGGCGGCGGCGCGGCGCATCGACCAGTACCCGCACCAGTTCTCCGGCGGGATGCGGCAGCGCGTGGTGATCGCGCTCGCGCTGGCCGCCAAGCCGAAGCTCATCGTCGCGGACGAGCCGACGACCGCGCTCGACGTGTCGATCCAGGCGCAGATCATCCAGCTGCTGAAGCGGCTCTGCCGCGAGCACGGCACGGCGGTGATGCTCGTCACGCACGACATGGGCGTGATCGCGGAGACCGCCGATCGCGTCGCGGTCATGTATGCCGGCCGCATCGTCGAGATCGGCCCGGTGGCCGACGTGATCCATCGTCCGCAGCATCCGTACACGGTCGGGCTGATGGGGTCGATCCCGTCGATCGTCGACGAGCGCGAGCGTCTGACGCAGATCGACGGCTCGATGCCGCGGCTGACCGCGGTTCCGTCGGGCTGCGCGTTCCATCCGCGCTGTCCGCACGCGTTCGACCGCTGCCGGCGCGAGCGGCCCGACCTGATGCCTGCGGGCGCGACGCGGGCCGCGTGCTGGCTGCGCGGCGACGGACCGGCGCGGAAGGCCGCTGCGTGACTGCGGAGTTGCTGCGGCTGCAGGGCGTCGCGCGGCACTTCGACGTGTCGCCGCCGTGGCTGAATCGCGTGCTCGAGCGGCGCGGGCGCGCGATCCTGAAGGCGGTCGACGGCGTCGACCTCGCGATCCGCAAGGGCGAGACGCTGGGGCTGGTCGGCGAGTCCGGCTGCGGCAAGTCGACGGTCGCCCGCGTCATCGTGGGGCTGTACGCGCCGACGCGCGGCACGGTCACGTACGACGGCGTCGCGATCGCTGGCGAAGGCGCCACCACCGACGCCGCGGCGCTGCGGCGCGCGCGCCGCGGCCTGCAGATGATCTTCCAGGACCCGTACGCGAGCCTGAACCCGCGCTGGCGCGTGGCCGAGATCGTGTCGGAGCCGATCAGGAGCCAGGCGCCGGAGACCCCGCGCGGCACGCTCGACGCGCGCGTGGCCGCGCTGCTCGAGCAGGTGGGCTTGGCCGCCGCCGACGGCGTGAAATATCCGCATCAGTTCTCCGGCGGCCAGCGGCAGCGGATCTCGATCGCGCGCGCGCTGTCGACGAATCCGGCGTTCCTCGTGTGCGACGAGCCGACGTCCGCGCTCGACGTGTCGGTACAGGCGCAGGTGCTGAACCTGATGCGCGACCTGCAGCGCGGCCTGGGTCTCACGTACCTGTTCATCTCGCACAACCTGGCCGTCGTCCACCACATCGCCGACCGCGTCGGCGTCATGTACCTGGGACGCATCGTCGAGCTGGCGCCGACGCGCGAGCTGTTCGCGCAGCCGCAGCACCCGTACACGCGGATGCTGCTCGACGCCGTGCCCGACCTCGAGATGACCGGCGAGGCGCGCACGGCGGTGGCCGGCGAGGTGCCCAATCCGCTCGACCCGCCGCCCGGGTGCGCGTTCCATCCCCGGTGCCCGCTCGCCAACGACCGGTGCCGCCGCGAGACGCCTTCGCTGCGCCCCGCCGGCGACGGGCGCGCCGGCGACGTGGCGTGCCACGCGGTCGAGGAGCGGCGGCTGCCGCCGCGCTCCGTCCCCGTGCGCGCCGCCTGACCGCGCGCTGCCGTCGGCGGCGGCGATTCCGCTATAATTGAACGTTAACCGAACGGCTCGTCCGCGCGCCGCTTTCCGCCCACACGTCCTCGCGAAGTCGACGCCTTGCGCCTCACGCAGATCAAGCTGGCCGGTTTCAAATCGTTCGTCGATCCCACCGTCGTCGCCACGCCCGGCCAGCTGGTCGGGATCGTCGGCCCCAACGGCTGCGGCAAGTCGAACGTCATCGACGCCGTCCGCTGGGTGCTCGGCGAGTCGAAGGCGTCCGCGCTGCGCGGCGAATCGATGCAGGACGTCATCTTCAACGGCGCGGGCGAGCGCAAACCCGTCGGCCGCGCGTCGGTCGAGCTGCACTTCGACAACAGCCTGGGCCGCATCGGCGGCCAGTGGGGCCAGTACGCGGAAATCTCGATCAAGCGCGTGCTGACCCGCGACGGCGACTCCACGTACTACATCAACAACATCCCGGTCCGCCGCCGCGACATCCACGACCTGTTCCTGGGCACCGGCCTCGGGCCGCGCGCGTACGCGATCATCGAGCAGGGGATGATCTCGCGCGTGATCGAGGCCAAGCCGGAGGAGCTGCGGATCTTCCTCGAGGAGGCCGCCGGCGTCTCGAAGTACAAGGAGCGCCGCCGCGAGACCGAAGGCCGGCTGTCGGACACCCGCGAGAACCTGGCGCGCGTCGAGGACATCCGGCTGGAGCTCGGCAACCAGCTGGCGCGGCTCGACAGCCAGGCGCAGGTCGCCACCCAGTACCGCGAGCTCGAGGCGCGCCACAAGACGTCGCAGCACCTGCTCTGGTACGCGAAGCAGCAGGAAGGCGTGCGGGCGCGCGAGAAGTGCGCGGCGGAGATCGCGTCGCTGACGGTGGCGCTCGAGGCCGTGCAGGCGGAGATGCGCGCGGCGGAAGCGCGCGTCGAGGCGCTGCGCAGCCGGCACTACGCCGCCGGCGACGCCCTGCACGAGCGCCAGGGCGCGTTCTACGCGGCCAACGCCGAAGTGACGCGGCTGGAGCAGCAGCTCGCGTTCGCGCGCGAGTCGCAGACGCGGATCGAACAGCAGGTCGCGCAGCTCGCCGAGGCCGAAGCCGCGCTGGCCGGACAGGAACAGGCGCTCGGCGACGATCGCACGGCCGCCGACGCTGCGCTGTCCGCGGCCATTGCCGGACGCGAGCAGGCGGCGGCCGACGAGCAGGCGGCGCTCGCGGCGCTGCCGGCGCTGGACGCCGATGTCGAGCGCACCGGCGCGGCGCTCGCGGCACTGCAGGCGCAGATCGCGCTGACCGAGCAGGAAATCCGCGTGGCCGAGACGCGCCGCGACAGCGCCGACGAGGCGCTCGCGCAGCACACGGAACGCGCGGCGCGGCTCGCGTCGGAGCTGGCGGCGATCGCGGCACCGACGACCGACGCGATCCGCGACGTCGATGCGCAGCTCGCGCAGGAGAACGCCGAGCTCGCCGGCAAGCAGGAGTCGCTGGCGGCGCTCGCCCGGTCGGTCGAAGCGCTGCAGGCGGACCAGCGGACGTCCGCCGACGCCTGGGAACACGCGAGCCGGCGCCTGGCCGACCTCGAAGCGCGGCAGCAGGCGCTCGCGGCATTGCAGGCGAAGATCGGGCACGGCGTGGACATCGACGGCTGGCTCGCCGACCACGCGCTCACCCGCGCGCGCCGGCTGTGGCAGGTGCTCGACATCGAGCGGGGCTGGGAAGACGCGCTCGAGGCGGTGCTGCGCGAGCGGCTGTCGGCCATCGAATTGACGCGGCTCGACGAGGTCGTGGCGTGGATTGCCGACGGCGCGCAGCCGCCGCGCCGCGTGGCCGCCTACGCGCCGGCGCCGGCGCGGCACGCGCCGCACGCCGGTGCCGATTCCCTGCTCGCCAAGGTGCGCCTGAAGCAGCAGGACGTCGGGCGCATCGTCGCCGACGGCCTGCACGGCATCCGCTGCCGTCCGGACCTCGCCGCGGCGCTCGCCGAGCGCGATGCGCTGGCCGCCGGCGAGGCGTTCGTCACGCCGTCCGGTCACCTGGTCAGCGCGCAGGGCGTGACGTTCTTCGCGCCGGACCACGAACTGCACGGCGTGCTCGCGCGGCAGCGCGAGCTGGAGGAGCTCGAGTCCGCGATGGAGCCCGCGCGGACCGCGGCGGTCGACGCGCGGTCGCGGCGCGACGCCGTCGATGCCGAGCTGCAGTCCACGCAGCACGCGTACCACGCGGAGAGCCAGGCCGTCGCGTCGCAGCAGCGGCGCACGCACGACCTGGAGCTCGAGCTCGTGCAGTTGAGGCAGGTCGCCGAGGCCGCGCTGCAGCGCCGCGCGCAGATCGAGGAGGAGACCGCACAGGTCGCGGCCCGGCGCGCCGAGGAAGTCGAGCAGCGGGACCAGATCGTCGCGGCGATCTCCGACCTGCAGTCGCGGCTGCACGACGAGCTTGCGCACCGCGAAGCGGCGCGCCACCAGCGCAACGAGGCCGAGGTCGCGCTGGCCCGCGGCCGCGAGCACGTGCGCACGGCCGAGCGCGCCGCGCAGGAAGCCGGCTTCGCCGAGCGCAGCGCGCGCGAGCGGATCGCCGAGCTCGAGCGCCGGCGCGAAGGGCTCACCGTGCAGCGCGAGCAGCACCGCACGCTGCTCGCGCAGCTGACCGGCGAGCGTGCGGCGATCGACTGGACGCCGGTCGAGGACGCGCTGGCGAAGCAGCTAGCGGCGCGGGCCGAGACCGAGCAGGCGCTGGCGGCCGCGCGCGACGCGCTGGAAGCGCTCGGCGCGGACCTGCGCGCCGCCGAGGAAGCGTGGCTTGCCGCCGACCAGAAGCTCGAGCCCGCGCGCGCGAGAATCCAGGACATGCAGCTGAAGGAACAGGCGGCGGCGCTCGCCGAGCAGCAGTTCACCGGGCAGCTTGCCGAAGCCCACGCCGACGTGGCCGCGCTGCCGGACGCGCTCAAAGCGTGGGGCAGCGCGCGCACGCTGCCGGCCGAGATCGAGCGCGTCGCCAACGCGATCGCCGAGCTCGGTGCCGTCAACCTGGCCGCGCTGGACGAGCTGGCGCAGGCGCGCGAGCGCAAGGACTATCTCGACGCCCAGGCGGCCGACCTGACCGACGCGATGACCACGCTCGAGACCGCGATCCGCCAGATCGACCGCGAATCGCGCGAGCTGCTGCAGCAGACGTTCGACGCGGTCAACACGAATTTCGCGAAGCTGTTTCCCGCGCTGTTCGGCGGCGGCCAGGCGCGCCTCGTGCTGACCGGCGAGGAGATCCTGGACTCCGGCGTGCAGGTCGTCGCGCAGCCGCCCGGCAAGCGCAACACGTCGATCCACCTGCTGTCGGGCGGCGAGAAGGCGCTCACCGCGATCTCGCTGGTGTTCGCGCTGTTCCAGCTGAACCCGGCGCCGTTCTGCCTGCTCGACGAGGTCGACGCGCCGCTCGACGACCCCAACACCGACCGTTTCTGCGCGATGGTCCGCGAGATGTCCGCCGAGACGCAGTTCCTGTTCATCTCGCACAACAAGATCACGATGGAAATGGCGAACCAGCTGGTCGGCATCACGATGCCCGAGCCGGGCGCGTCCCGCGTGGTCGCCGTCGACATCGCCGAGGCGCTGTCGCTCGCCGAGAGCGCCTAGGCGGGCCCCACGGCGGCTATCGAACCGCGGCGCGCTATACTCGCCGCCTATCCATGCGCGCCGAGATTGCCGGAATGACGATCGCGATGAGCCCGCTGCAACTCGGGCTCATCGTCGCCGGCATCGTCCTCGTCGTCGGCGTCCTGATCTACAACCACTGGCTCGAGCGGCGCGTGCGCAATCGCATCGCGGCCACGTTCCGCGCGCACGGGAACGCCCCCGCGCCGGCGGCGGGCGGGACGCGGGTCGAGCCCACGCTGCGCCCGGGCCCCGCCGCGCCCGCCGACGCGGCGCCCGCGTTCCGGCCGGGCGACGAGGATTCCGGCTTCACGCCGCCGATGGACGTCATCGCGCACGACGACGCGCCGGCCGCCGCGCTCGACGACACGCAGGCATTGCCGCCGGCCATCGCGCGCGGCACCGACGACGAGACCGCCGGCGTCCGCAAGCCCGACCCCGAAATCGAATGCATGGTCACGCTGCAGCCGGCGCGCGCCGTCGGCGCCGGCGCGCTCGCCGCCGGGCTGCACGCGCGGCTCGGCAAGCGGCTGCGCTGGTTCGGCCGTACGGCGCCCGACGGCCCGTGGCAGCCGCTCGCGTCCGACACGCGCGGCGAGTTCGTCGAGGTCGTCGCGTGCCTGCTGCTCGCCGACCGCAACGGCGCGGCCAGCCGCGCGCAGCTCGACACGTTCGTGCGCGTGATGGGCGACCTGGCGCCGCTGCTGCCGGCCGCGATGTCGGTGCCCGACGCGGGCGCCGAGGCCGAGCGGGCGGAAGCGCTCGACCGGCTGTGCGCCGACGTCGACGTGCAGGTCGGCCTGACCGTGCTCAAGAACGACGCGGCAGGCATCCCCGGCACCAAGCTGCGCGGCGTGGCCGAGGCCGCCGGCTTCCGGCTCGCGTCCGGCGGCCGCTTCGAATGGACGCACGAGGACACCGGCGCGGTCATGTACACGCTGCAGAACCTGCGCAACGAGCCGTTCACCGTCGACACGCTGCGGCAGTCGACGACCAACGGCGTCGTGCTCGTGCTCGACGTGCCGCGGGTCGCCGACCCGGGCCGCGCGTTCGACCAGATGAAGCTGGCGGCCAAGCGGCTCGCCACCACGCTGGCGGCCGAGCTCGTCGACGACAACCGCCGGCCGCTCGACGACCCGGCGCTGGCGGCGATCAGGAAACAGGTCGACACCGCCGCGGCGGCGCTGATCGAGTGCGGCATCGAGCCCGGGAGCCCGCGCGCGCTGGCGCTCTTCGGGGCGTAGGTTGGCAGCGAAGGCCACTGCCGTGCCCGCCGCGGCATCGCGGCGCGCCGCCGCGCTGCGCGCGGAGATCGCCGCGCACGACGAGCGCTATTACGTCGAGGACGCGCCGACGATCAGCGACGCCGAGTACGACGCGCTGTTCCGCGAGCTGGTTGCGCTGGAGGTCCGGTATCCGTCGCTGGTCACGCCCGACTCGCCCACGCAGCGCGTCGGCGGCGCGCGGGCGAAGGAGTTCGCGCCGGTCGTGCATCGCGTGCCGATGCTGTCGATCCGCACGGAGACCAATACGACCGAAGCGGGCGCCGTCGAGTTCGACGCGCGGATCCGCCGGGAGCTCGAGCTGCCGGACGATGCGCCGCCGGTTGCGTACATGGCGGAGCTCAAGTTCGACGGACTCGCGACCAGCCTGCGGTACGAGCACGGTGCGCTCGCCGTGGCCGCGACGCGCGGCGACGGCGAGACCGGCGAGGACGTGACGGCGAACGTGCGCACCATTGCGTCGATTCCGGCGAAGCTGCGCGGCAAGCCGCCGGCGGTCCTCGAAGTCCGCGGCGAGATCTACATGACGCGCGCCGATTTCGCGCGGCTCAACGAACGCCAGCAGGCGGCCGGCGAGCGGCTGTTCGTCAACCCGCGCAACACGGCGGCCGGTGCGGTGCGCCAGCTCGACCCGGCGATCACCGCGCAGCGGCCGCTGCACTTCTTCGCCTACGGCATCGGCGAGACCGACGGCTGGTCGGCGCCGTCGACGCACAGTGCGCTGCTCGACGCGCTGGAGAAGTTCGGGCTGCCGGTGAACGGCGACCGGCGCATCGCGCACGGCGCCGCGGAGCTCGCCGCCTATTACGAAGCGGTGAAGGCGCGGCGCGCCGACCTGCCGTTCGAGATCGACGGCGTCGTCTACAAGGTCGACCGGCGGGACCTGCAGGAGCGGCTCGGTTTCCGCACCCGCGAACCCCGCTGGGCGGTCGCGCACAAGTTCCCGCCGGAGGAGATGCCGACCAAGCTCGTCGCCATCGACGTGCAGGTCGGCCGCACCGGCGCGATCACGCCGGTCGCGCGAGTCGAGCCCGTGTTCGTCGGCGGCACGACGGTGACCAACGTCACGCTGCACAACGAGGACGAGATCCGCCGGCGCGACCTGCGCATCGGCGACACGGTGATCGTGCGCCGCGCCGGCGACGTCATCCCGCAGATCGTGCGCGCCGTGCCGGAAATGCGGCCGCGCGGCGCACGCGAGTTCGCGATGCCCGCGCACTGCCCCGAGTGCGGGTCGGCGATCGTCCGTCTTGAAGGCGAAGTGATCGCGCGCTGCACGGGCGGGCTCGTGTGCCCGGCGCAGCGCAAGCAGTCGCTGCTGCACTTCGCGTCGCGGCGCGCGCTCGACATCGAGGGCCTGGGCGACAAGCTGGTCGACCAGCTGGTCGACGAAGGCATCGTGCACACGCCGGCCGACATCTACAAGCTCGGGTTGGCGAAGCTCGCCGCGCTCGAGCGGATGGCCGACAGGAGCGCCGCCAACGTCCTCGCGGCGATCGAACGCAGCAAGCGCACGACGCTCGCGCGCTTCATCTACGCGCTCGGCATCCGCCACGTCGGCGAGGCCACCGCGCGCGACCTGGCCGCGCACTTCGGCACGCTCGACGCACTGATCGCCGCCGACCCGGACGCGCTGCTCGAGGTCAACGACGTTGGGCCGGTGCTCGCCGAGTCGATCGCGCGCTTCTTCGCCGAGCCGCACAATCGCGAGGGCATCGAGCAGCTGCGGGCTGCGGGCGTACACTGGCCGGAAGGCGCGCCGCGCGCCGCGGCGCCCGGTCCGCTCGCCGGGCTGACGCTCGTGCTGACCGGCACGCTGCCCACGATGACGCGCGACGAGGCGAAGGTGGCGATCGAGGAGGCCGGCGGCAAAGTCGCCGGCAGCGTTTCGAAGAAGACCGACTACGTCGTCGCGGGCGACGAGGCCGGAACCAAGCTCGCGAAGGCACAGGAGCTTTCCATCCCGATCCTCGACGAAGAGGGTCTCCTGCAACTGATCGCGCGACGGCGCGCCACGACGAACGACGCATGAAGAAGATAACCAAAGCCGTTTTCCCGGTGGCCGGTCTCGGCAGCCGTTTCCTGCCGGTGACCAAGGCGAGCCCGAAGGAGATGCTGCCGGTCGTCGACAAGCCGCTGATCCAGTACGCGGTCGAGGAGGCCGCCGCCGCCGGCATCACCGACATGATCTTCATCACCGGCCGCAACAAGCGGGCGATCGAAGACCACTTCGACAAGGCGTACGAGCTCGAGACCGAGCTCGCGCTGCGCAACAAGTCGGCGCTGCTCGAAGCGGTGCAGGCGGCAACGCCTCCCGGCATCAACTGCATCTACATAAGGCAGTCCGAGGCGCTCGGGCTCGGGCACGCCGTGCTGTGTTCGGCGCCGGTGGTCGGCGACGAGCCGTTCGCGGTGATCCTGGCCGACGACCTGATCGACGCCGACGTGCCGGTGATGAAGCAGATGGTCGACGTCGCCGCGCGCGAGAACGTGTCGACGATCGGCGTGATGGAGGTTCCGGCGGCCGACGTCGGCAGCTGGGGCATCGTCGAGACCGCCGGCGGCACGACCGCCGATCCGCGGGTGACGGCGATCTCCCGGATGGTCGAGAAGCCGAAGCCGGGCACCACGCCGTCCACGCTCGCCGTCGTCGGCCGTTACGTGCTGACGCCGCGCGTGTTCCACCACCTGCGGACGATCTCGGCCGGCGCCGGCGGCGAGATCCAGCTCACCGACGGCATCCAGCGGCTGCTGGCCGAGGAGCGCGTCGTCGCCTACCGGTTCGATGGACGTCGCTACGACTGCGGCCGCAAGCTCGGCTATCTCGAGGCGACCGTCGACTTCGGGTTGAAGCATCCGGAGACCGGCGAGGGCTTCGCGCGCTTCCTGGCGGAGCGCGGGCGATGACAGGCCCCCGATGACGCTCAACGAGCTCCGCTACCTCGTGGCGGTGGCGCAGGAGCGCAACTTCGGACGTGCCGCGCAGAAGTGCTTCGTCAGCCAGCCGGCGCTTTCGGTCGCCGTGCAGAAGCTCGAGGAGGAGCTGGGCGCGCAGGTTTTCGAGCGCGGCAAGAACGAAGTGACGGTGACGCCGGTCGGCGAGCGGATCGTCGAGCAGGCGCAGCGCGTGCTGGAGGAGTCGGCGCGGATCCGCGAGATCGCCCAGGCCGGCCGCAACCAGCTGTTCGGACCGCTGAAGCTCGGCGTGATCTACACGGTCGCGCCGTACCTCTTGCCCGACCTGATCCCGCTGCTCCACGATCGCGCGCCGCAGATGCCGCTCGACATCGAGGAGAACCTGACCGAGAACCTGGAAGCCGGCCTCAAGTCGGGTCGCATCGACGCGGCGATCGTCGCGCTGCCGTTCGCGCCGCCCGGCGTGGTCGCCGAGTTCCTGTACGAGGAGCCGTTCCAGGTGGTGGTGCCCGCGTCGCACAAGTGGGCGAAGCGCAAGTCCGTGCGGCCCGACGAGCTCGCCGGCGAGAACACGATCCTGCTCAACGTCGGCCACTGCTTCCGCGACCAGGTGCTCGAATCGTGCCCGGAACTCAACCGCGCCGATGCGCACGTGCCACGGACCAACTCGCTCGAGACCGTGCGCAACATGGTCGCGTCGGGGCTGGGCATCTCGGTGCTGCCGCGCGACGCGCTCACGCCGAAATACCACAGCCGGATGGTCGTGCCGGTGCCGTTCTCGCGGCCGGCGCCGTCGCGCCGCGTCGCGCTCGCGTACCGGCGAAGCTTCCCGCGGCCGGCGGCGATCGCCGCGTTGCGCGAGGCGGTGGCCGACTGCCGCGCCGCGCCGCCGTCGCGCGCGGCTTGAGCGTTCAGCCCAGGAACCGGTGCGGGATCCAGGCCGCCAGGTCCGGGATGAACACGACGGCCAGCAGCACGACCAACTCGGCGAAGATGAACGCCCAGCAATAGCGGATCGTCTCGCTGTACTTGCAGCCGGCGATGCTGGTCGCGACGAACAGCAGCACCGCGACCGGCGGCGTCGTCGAGCCGATCTGCGTGGCCATCACCATCATCAGCCCGAGCTGGAACTCGTCGATGCCGAAGTTGCGGCCGATGACGACTGCGACGGGGATGAGGATGATCAGGATCGCCATCGAGTCGACGAACATCGTCAGCACGAGCATCACCGTCATCAGCAGCAGCATCACGCCGAGCTTCGAGCCGGTGATGCCGGTGATGCCGGCCAGCACGATGTCGTTGAAATTGAGGTACGACAGGAGCCAGCCGAACGCGCCGGCGACGCCGATGATCCCGGAGACCATCGCCGTGGTGACGGCCGCGCGGATGAAGATGTCAGGCAGGTCCTTGAGCTTCAGCTTCCGGTAGACGAAGAAGCCGACGAAGAAGCCGTAGAAGCAGGCGACCACGCCGGCCTCGGTCGCGGTGAACGCGCCGGTCAGGATGCCGCCGACGACGAGCACCGGCGCCAGCAGCGCCGGCCACACGTTCACCGTCGCCTTCAGCACGCGGCCCGGCCGGAACGCGCCGGTCGTGTGGCGCAGCTCCGGGAACGCGACGCGCAGCGAGTACAGCTTGATGACGACCATCAGTCCGAGGCCGATCAGGATGCCGGGCACGATGCCGCCCAGGAACAGCCCGCCGATGGACACGTTGGCCATCGACCCGTAGACGATCATCGTCATCGACGGCGGGATGATCGCGCCGATCGTCCCGGCGCACGCGACCAGCGCGGCGGCGAATCCCGGCTTGTAGCCGTGGTCCTTCATCGCCGGCACCAGGATCGACCCGATCGCCGACGTGTCGGCGACCGACGAGCCGGACACGCCGGCGAACACCATGCTCGACACGATCGACGCGTGGCCGAGGCCGCCGCGCCAGTGGCCGACGACGGTCTGCGCGAACTCGACCAGCCGCTTCGAGATCCCGCCGGCGGAGATGAGCTCGCCGGCCAGAATGAAGTAGGGCAGCGCCAGGAGGCTGAAGTTGTCCAGCATCGCGAACATCTTCTGCGGGAACAGCGCGGGCACCAGCGTCGGCGTCGCGATAATGCCGGCGAGGCCCACGATGCCCATGACGAGCAGGATCGGGACGCCGAGCGTGATCAGCGCCAGCAGCAGCGCGAACAGACCGACCAGCATCAGTGCGCTCCCAGCGATTCGGGCGGCGGGTCGCGGAAGCCGAAATGCGCGGCGAGCCGCCGCAGCGCGACGAAGGCCAGGTACGTCGCGCCGATCACCATGCCCGAGTAGACGTAGTCCATCGGGATGCCGAGGCCCGGGCTGTCCTGGTTCTTCGCGATCTGCATGATGACCAGCGTGTAGCGGCCGATCGCCAGCGCGAGGATCAGCCACAGCGCTTCGGTGAGAAGTCCCACGCTGCGCTGCAGCGGCGCGGGCAGCAGCCGCAGCAGCATGTCCATGCCGAGGTGCGCCCCGCGCCGGTACGCGACCGGGATGGCGAGCATCACCATCCAGATGTGGCCGAACTTCTGGAACTCCTCGCTCCACGAAAGCGGCAGGCCCAGCACGAAGCGGTTGAACACCTGCAGGCCGCCGACCAGCGTGAACGCGAAGAAGATCAGGAACAGTACGTACTCGACCGCGCGGTCGATCGAACGGAATGACTTGGCCATCATGGCGAACCCCGGAAGCGCGCCGGCGGCGACCGTCGTCGCGGTCGCCGCCTTCGCGGAACGACGGCTACTTCGTCTCGCGGATCGTCTTCAGCAGGTCCTCGGCGCCGATCGTCTTGGCGAGCTGGTCCTGCAGCGGCCCGGCGGCCTTCTGGAACTGCGTCTTGTCGATCGGGTTGACGATCATGCCCTTGTCCTTCAGCTTCTGCATCGACTCGGCGTCGCGCTGCACCGACAGGCTGCGGTTGACGTCCTGGCCGAGCTTCGCGGCGGCCGCGACGACCGCCTTCTCCTTGTCGGTGTAGCCGTCCCACTCCTTCTTCGAGATCACCGTCACCGTCGGCCCGAACAGGTGCTCGGTGAGCGTGATGTACTTGGCGACCTCGTAGAACTTGCCGGTGTAGGCGACCGCCGAAGAGTGCTCGAACCCGTCGAGCACGCCGGTCTGCAGCGACGTGTAGACCTCGCCGAAGGCCATCGGCGTCGCCGACGCGCCCATCGCGTTGAGCGCCGCGACGTACGTCGGCGTCTGGATCGTGCGGATCTTGAGCCCCTTGAGGTCCTCGGGCTTCTTCACTTCCTTCTTGGTCGTGATGACGTTCCGGTAGCCCCAGCTGTCCTGCCAGCCGAGCACCTTCAGGCCGAGCTTCTCGTGCTCGGCGGCGAGCGTCTCGCCGACCTTGCCGTCCAGCACGTGATGCGCGTGCTCGTAGTTGCGCCACATGAACGGCAGGTCGAGCACGCCCATCCGCTTGTTGAAGTTGTTGTGGATCGCCGTGCCGCCGATGTGCATCGTGGCGCCGGCGCCCAGTTGCATGCCCTCGACCACCGCGCGCTCCTCGCCCAGCTGGTTGGCCGGATACACGCGCGCCTCCAGCGTGTCCGAGTTGCTGTTGATGTAGCTGGCGATGATCCACGCGGTCATGTGGTTGTCGTTGGCGACGTCTCCCGCGGTGGCGTGCGAGATCTTCACCTGCTTCTTCGCCTGTGCAGCGGCCTCGGGCGCCGCGACCGCGACGGCAGCCAGCAGCGCGACGCACAGCGTCAGCTTGTGCAGCAACGTACGTTGGTTCATCGACACTCCTCCTTGCGGTTGGTCTTCTTGGGGGTGGTCCCCGTATCGCGGGCGCTAGCCCTGCGTCCTTGGCGGCGCCCGCCGCGCCTTCGGGGGCGGCGGCGGGAATCCGCTTGGATACTTGTCGTAGGCCGGCGCGAGGTCGCGGATCGTGCCCGCGAGCAGTGTCCTCATCGCGGCTTCGGCCTCGTCCGGAGCGCGCCGCCGGATGGCGACGACGACCGCCTGGTGCTCGGACAGCGAATGCTCAGACGGCGTCTCGCGCGCGATGCTTGCGATGCGCACGCACGCGAGCAGCGCCGTGCGGATCGCCGACGCGAACCGGATCAGCATACGGTTGCCGGTGGCGGTGATGATGCGCTCGTGCAGCGCCAGGTCGTGCACGCAGCAGGCTTCCATGTCGTGCGGCGTCGCGGCCACCATGCCGCGATACGCAGCCTCGATCGCCAGGATCTGCGCGGGCGTGGCGCGCGAGGCCGCCATCCGGGCCGCCGCCGGCTCGACGATCATCCGCACGTCGAGCAGGTCCATGAAGAACGCCGGGTCGGGCGGGGCCACCGACAGCCAGCGGAGCACGTCGTCGTCGAGCACGTTCCACTGCGTGCGCGGCTGGACCAGCGTGCCGCGGCGCGTGCGCGCCTCGACCAGGCCCTTGCCCGCCAGCGCGCGCAGCCCTTCGCGCAGCGACGGGCGGCTGATGCCCATCTGCCGCGCGAGCTCGGCCTCGGTGGGCAACAGTTCGCCGGGCTTGAGCGCGCCGGTGACGACCTTGAAGCCGAGCGCGTCGACCACGCCGGCGGATTTCAGGCGACGCACGGGCGCGGCGGGCGGTGCCGCCTTTCGGCGGGCGGCGACGACCGTCGTGGGTCGCGTGGGAGTCGAGCGCGGCGTCATCGGGGGTTCGTGATTTGTCGGACACAATGCCATTAAAGTCCGACAAAAACAACTATACTGGCGAGCGGGAGAACGATGGATGCCGCGGCTTCCACGCGGCGCACCGAACGGAGGAAACCAGATGATTGCGGATCTACGCGGAAAAGCCGTCCTGATCACCGGCGCGTCGACGGGCATCGGCGCGGCGGCCGCGCGCGCGTTCGCACGCGAGGGCGCCAGGGTCGCCGTGCACTTCAACGCGAGCCGCGAGCCCGCGGCGGCGGTGGCCGCCGACGTGAAGGCCGCCGGCGGCGAAGCGGTGCTGATCGGCGGCGACGTGACCGTCGAGGCCGACGTCAAGCGGATCGTCGCCGAGACGCTGGCCGCGTTCGGGCGCATCGACGTGCTGATCAACAACGCGGGCGGGATGCTCGGCCGCGTCAAGATCGAGGACTACACGGTCGAGCACATCGACCGCGTGCTCGCGCTCAACTGCGTGTCGGTCGCGCTGTTCATGCGCGAGGTGATCCCCGTGATGCGCAGGCAGAAGTCGGGCAACGTGATCAACGTGACGTCCATTGCGGCGCGGCACGGCGGCGGCGGCGGCGCGATCCTGTACGCGGGCGCCAAGGGCTTCGTGTCCACGGTCACGCACGGATGGGCCAAGGAGGTGGTCGGCGACGGCATCCGCGTCAACGCGGTCTCGCCGGGGGTGATCACCACGCCTTTCCACGACCGCTATTCGACGGCCGACCAGCTGAAGGCGATGCAGGCGACGATCCCGATGAACCGGCTGGGCAGCGCCGACGAGTGCGCCGGCACGTTTCTCTACCTGGCCTCCGATGCGCTGTCCGGATACGTCACCGGGCAGGTGATCGAGGTCAACGGCGGCCAGCTGATGCCGTGATCAGGCGCGCGCCGCGGCTGGCAGTTCGGCCAGCGACGCCAGCACGTGATGCGGCGGCGGGCCGTGCCGGTCCGCCGGCGCGCCGCTGCGGTTGACCCAGAACGCGGTGAATCCGTACGCGCGCGCGCCGATCGCATCCCAGCAGTTCGACGACACGAAGCCGATGCGCGCGGGCGGCAGGCCGAGCCGGTCCGCCGCCAGCGCGTAGACGGCAGGCGCCGGCTTGTACACGTCGACGGCGTCGACCGACAGCACGCCGTCGATCCAATCGGCCAGGCCGTTGTGCCGGACGACGGCGTCGACGCCCGCCTGCGTGCCGTTGGACAGGATCCACCGCGGGCGCGGCGCGAGCGCCGCGAGCGCCGGCCGCACATCGGCGAAGGCCGCCAGCGTCCGGTACGCCGCGCACAGCCGCTGCTGGTCGGTGCTGCCGATCGGCAGCACCAGCGCGGCGACCGCATGGTCGAGCGCCTGCTCGGTGATCCGCTCGAAGTCGGCGCGCGGGAAGCCGGGACCCTTCATCAGCGAAGCGAGCCACGTGTACTCGAGCTGCTTGCCGCGCCACAGGCGCGACAGCTCGGCGCCGCGGCCGGGCGCGAGCGCGTCGGCCATCTGCGTCACCGAGTGCACGTCGAACAGCGTGCCGTACGCGTCGAACACGAAGGCGGAGACAGGCGACGGCGCGGATGCGGTCATGGCGGCCTCGCGACGGCAGCCTGGTGCGCTGCCGCCAAAAAAAGAGGGGTTACACTTGCGCGTAACCCCTTGGTTCAGTGTGGTGGGCATTGCTGGGTTCGAACCAGCGACCCCTCCCGTGTGAGGGGAGTGCTCTACCGCTGAGCTAAACGCCCCGCGAACCCAGACAGGAGCAGCGATTTAACCATACGGCCGGAAGCAGGGTCAAACCAGGTTTCCGCCGCCGTCCACCCCTGTCCAGGACACCGATGCACCATCGTTGTGCGCGGGTGAGCTGAAACGGTGAGCGGGCTTCACAGGCCGATGCAGGTTTTTTGTTTAACCGCTTGGCGCCAAACGGATTGCTGGCGATGGCGCGCCCCTTGCTAACACGGTACGAGACCCCGAAACCGACCGCATGTCCTCCCGCCCGTACGATGAAATGACCCTCGCCGAGGGGGGAATCCGCCCGCATTACCGGGCGTTTGCCGACTGGCTGGAGCAGACCGACGCCGGGCGCATCGCGCAGAAGCGCGAAGAGGCCGAACGCGCGTTCCACCGCGTCGGCATCACGTTCGCCGTGTACGGCGAGGACGCGGGCACCGAGCGCCTCATTCCGTTCGACATCGTGCCGCGGATCATTCCGGCGGACGAGTGGCAGGTGCTCGAGCGCGGATTGAAGCAGCGCGTGCGCGCGCTCAACCTCTTCCTCGCCGACGTCTATCACGAGCAGAAGATCCTCAAGGCCGGCGCGATACCGGCCGAGCGCGTGCTCGGCAACACGCAGTACCGGCGCGAGATGGCCGGCATGGACGTGCCGGGCGGCATCTATGCGCACATCGCTGGCGTCGACATCGTGCGCGCCGGTGCCGGCGAGTACTACGTGCTCGAGGACAACCTGCGCGTGCCGTCCGGCGTGTCGTACATGCTCGAGAACCGCAAGATGATGATGCGGCTGTTTCCCGAGCTGTTCGCAACGCGGTCGATCCGGCCGGTCCAGCACTATCCGGACATGCTGCTCGAGAACCTGCGCGGCGTCGGGCCGAAGGCCGAGGACAACCCGACGGTGGCGGTGCTGACGCCGGGCGCGTACAACTCCGCGTACTTCGAGCATGCGTTCCTGGCGCAGCAGATGGGCGTCGAACTGGTCGAAGGGCAGGACCTGTTCGTGCAGAACGACACGGTGTTCATGCGCACCACGCGCGGGCCCCGCCGCGTGCACGTCATCTACCGGCGCGTCGACGACGACTTCCTGGACCCGCTCGCGTTCCGCAAGGATTCGATGCTGGGCGTGCCGGGCCTGTTCGCCGCGTACCGCGCCGGCCGGATCACGCTTGCCAACGCGATCGGCACGGGCGTGGCCGACGACAAGTCGATCTACCCGTACGTGCCCGACATGATCAAGTACTACCTGGACGAGGACGCGATCCTCAACAACGTGCCGACCTTCATGCTGTACAAGCAGGCCGACCGCGACCATGCGCTCGCCAACCTGGACAAGCTGGTCGTCAAGGAGACGCACGGCGCCGGCGGCTACGGGATGCTGGTCGGGCCCGCGTCGACGGCCGAGGAGCGCGCGGCGTTCCGCGAACGCATCCTGGCGGCGCCGGACAAGTACATCGCGCAGCCCACGCTCGCGCTGTCGACGTGCCCGACGTTCGTCGGCAGCGGCATCGCGCCGCGGCACATCGACCTGCGCCCGTACGTGCTGTCCGGCGCCGACATCGACCTCGTGCCCGGCGGCCTGACGCGCGTCGCGCTGCGCGAAGGGTCGCTGGTCGTGAACTCGTCGCAGGGCGGCGGGACGAAGGACACCTGGGTTCTCGCGGGGTAACGGCCATGCTCTCCCGCACCGCGAACGAACTCTACTGGATGGCGCGCCACATCGAGCGCGCCGAGAA
Organism: Burkholderiales bacterium; assembly: GCA_046347755.1. GTDB lineage: Bacteria > Pseudomonadota > Gammaproteobacteria > Burkholderiales > Casimicrobiaceae > VBCG01. Next base: position 1,974,288 of record JAXMFM010000003.1, read on the forward strand.
CACGGCGCGGCTGCTCGACGTCACGTACCGGACGTCACTGCTGCCGTACCAGCCGCAGGAGCCGGGCCTCGCGTGGGCCGAGCCGTGGTCGGTGCCGCTGATCGCCACCGGCGGGGCGACGACGTTCTACAAGACCTATCCGGCGCTGACGGCCGAGAACGTCCTGCGGTTCATGATCCTGGACGCCTCGTACCCGTCGTCGATCTACTGCTGCCTGCGCGCGGCGCGCGAATCGGCGCGCAGCGTCCGCGGCGCGATCACGTCGGAGATGTACGAGGACCTGAACGGCGCCTGGATCGAGATGCGCAAGAACGACTACCCGAAGCTGCAGCAGTACGGGATCTCGGAGGCGCTGGAATGGGTGAAGATGCGTTCGCACCGCTTCCGCGGCGTGACGTTCGGGACGATGCTGCGCGACGAGGCGTACCACTTCATCCGGCTCGGCACGCACATCGAGCGCGCCGACAACACGGCGCGCATCCTGGACACCAAGTACCACATCCTGCTGCCGTCGGCGGCCGACGTCGGCGGCGCCGTCGACTACTACCAGTGGGCGTCGCTGCTGCAGTCGCTGTCCGGCTTCGAGTCGTACCGCAAGATCTACAGCGACGTGATCACGCCGCGCCGGGTCGCCGAGCTGCTGGTGCTTCGCGACGACATGCCGCGGTCGCTGCACAGCTGCCTCAACTTCATCGACGACACGCTGGAGATCCTTTGCGACGACCACAGCCGCGAGCTGCGGCGCCAGGCGGGCGAACTGCACGCGCGGCTGCATTTCGGCCGCACCGACGACATCATCCGCTACGGCCTGCACGAGTACCTGATGGATTTCCTGAAGCGGGTCTCGGTGCTCGGCGAGGAGATCAGCCTTCGCTTCCTGCTTCCGTCGTACTGAACCTCCCGCGTTTCGGTAGAATGGCCGTTTTTTCGCGCACGCACGGAATCGCCGCGCCCGTGCCCCGAACATGACCTACTGCGTTGCCATGTCGCTCGACGCCGGGATGATCTTCGCATCGGACTCCCGCACCAACGCAGGCGTCGACCAGATCGCGCGCTTCTCGAAGATGAAGGTGTTCGCCGAGGAGGGCGAGCGCGTCATCATCACGCTGTCTTCCGGCAACCTTTCGATCACGCAGAATGCGCTCAACGTCCTCGAGCAGCGCGCACGCAGCGGCGACAACCAGGAAAACCTGTGGAACGCGCAGTCGCTGTTCGACGTCGCGCGCCTGATCGGCGACGCGCTGCGCGAGGTCAAGACGCGCGACGGCCCGTACCTGGTGCAGAACAACATCGACGCGTCGGGCAACTTCCTGGTCGGCGGCCAGATCCGCGGCGAGCCGCCGCGGCTGTTCAACGTCTACGGCGAGGGCAACTTCATCGAGGCCACGCCCGACACCTGCTATTTCCAGATCGGCGAGACCAAGTACGGCAAGCCGATCATCGATCGCGTGATCAAGCGCACGACGAGCCTGCTCGACGCGACCAAGTGCACGATCGTGTCGTTCGACTCGACGATGCGATCGAACATCTCGGTGGGGCTGCCGATCGACCTGCTCGTCTACGAGGCCGACACGCTGCGCATCAAGATGCAGCGGCGCATCGAGGAATCCGACCCGTACTTCCAGATGGTGCACGTGCAGTGGGGCGAAGGCCTGCGCCGCGTGTTCCAGCAGCTGCCCGACCCGGACTGGACCTGAAGACGCGCCGATGGCCATCCGCGTAGCGCTGTCCCACCGCACGACCTACCGCTTCGACCGGCACGTCGCCCTCGGCCCCCACGAGATCCGGCTGCGTCCGGCGCCGCACTGCCGGACGCCGGTGCTCGGCTACTCGCTCAACGTGGCGCCGGAGCCGCATTTCCTCAACTGGCAGCAGGATCCGTACGGCAACTGGGTCGCGCGGCTGGTGTTTCCCGAGCGCGCCGACAAGCTCGAGATCGAGGTGGACCTGGTCGCCGACCTCACGGTGATCAACCCGTTCGACTTCTTCGTCGAGCCGTACGCGGAAAAGTACCCGTTCACGTACGCGCCTGCGCTCGCGAAGGAGCTGATCCCGTTCCTGGAGACGGCGCCGCTCGGCGCCGGACTCGCCGCGTGGCTTGCGCAGTTCCGCGCGACGATCCTCCCCGACGAGAATCCGGTGCTGATGCTGGTCCGGCTGAACCAGCTGTTGCAGACGCAGATCCGCTACCTGGTCCGCATGGAACCGGGCGTTCAGCCGCCCGAACTGACGCTGGCCAACGCGAGCGGCTCCTGCCGCGACACCGGCTGGCTGCTCGTGCAGATCCTGCGCCAGCTCGGCATCGCCGCGCGCTTCGCGTCCGGGTACCTGATCCAGCTCGTCGCCGACGTGAAGGCGCTCGACGGCCCGTCGGGCACCGACCACGACTTCACCGACCTGCACGCGTGGGCGGAAGCCTTCATTCCCGGCGCGGGCTGGATCGGGCTCGATCCGACGTCGGGCCTGCTGGCCGGCGAAGGCCACCTGCCGCTCGCGTGCACGGCCGACCCCGGCAACGCGGCGCCGGTGATCGGCTACACCGACGTCGCCGACGTCCAGTTCGACTTCGCGATGAGCGTCACGCGCGTGCACGAGGATCCGCGCGTCACCAAGCCATACAACGACACGCAATGGCAGACGATCGATGCGCTCGGCGAGCAGGTCGATCGCGACCTCGCCACGCACGACGTGCGGCTGACGCAGGGCGGCGAGCCGACGTTCGTTTCGATCGACGACATGGACGGCCCGGAGTGGAACTACACGGCGCTGTCGCCAAAGAAGCGCGAGCTGGGCGAGCTGCTGATCAAGCGGCTGAAGGCCCGCTTCGCGCCGAACGGTTTCCTGCACTACGGCCAGGGCAAGTGGTACCCCGGCGAGCCGCTTCCGCGCTGGGCGCTCGGCGTGTTCTGGCGCGCCGACGGGCAGCCGCTGTGGCGCGGCGACCAGCTGATCGCCGATACGACGAAGCCGGGCAAGGCGACGTTCGCCACCGCGCAGGCGTTCGGCGAGCGGCTGGCGACCGCGCTCGGCCTGTCGCCGTCACTGCTGCTCACTGCCTACGAAGACATTCCGAAGCTGCTGCAGGCGGAGGCGGCACTGCCGGCGAACGCCGATCCGCTGCGTGCGGACCTTTCGAGGCCGGACGAGCGCGCGCGTCTTGCGCGGCTCCTGACGGCCGGACTCGGGTCGCCGACCGGCTTCGTGCTGCCGCTCAAAGGCAACGTCGAGCCCGGCGGCGCCATCGCGTGGCAGTCGAGTCCGTGGCCGCTCAAGCGCGAGCATCTCTACGCGCTGCCGGGCGACTCGCCGCTGGGGCTGCGCCTGCCGCTGGGGTCGCTCCCCGAGCTGCTGCCGGCCGAGCTGGAGCCGGAATTCGCCGTCGATCCGTTCGCGCCTCGCGAAGGGCTGCCGGCGCGCGACGCGCTGCGCACGGGCGCGGCGAAGGTGGGCGGCGCGAAGCCGCGCGAGGTCGTCAAGACCGCGATGACGCTGCAGGTGCGCGACGGCCACCTGTACCTGTTCATGCCGCCGTGCGCGGAGCTCGAAACCTACGTCGCGCTGCTCGCCGCGGCGGAAGACACGGCGCGCGCGCTCGGCACGCCGGTCGCCATCGAAGGCTACACGCCGCCGCGCGACCCGCGCGTCAAGGTGCTGATGGTCACGCCCGATCCGGGGGTCATCGAGGTCAACGTGCATCCGGCGTCGTCGTGGCGCGAGCTGATGGCGATCACCGAGACGCTGTACGAGGAGGCGCGACTCGCGCGGCTCGGCACCGAGAAGTTCATGCTGGACGGCCGGCACACCGGCACCGGCGGCGGCAACCACGTGACGCTGGGCGGCGCCACGCCCAACGACAGCCCGCTGCTGCGGCGCCCCGACCTGCTGAAGAGCCTCATCACCTACTGGCAGAACCATCCGTCGCTGTCGTACCTGTTCTCGGGCATGTTCATCGGCCCGACCAGCCAGGCGCCGCGCGTGGACGAGGCGCGCGACGACCGGCTCTACGAGCTGTCCATCGCGTTCCAGCAGCTGTCGCAGCGCAGCGTGCCGGGCAAGGAGACGCCGCAGCCGTGGCTGGTCGACCGGCTGCTGCGCCACCTGCTGACCGACCTGACCGGCAACACGCACCGCGCCGAGTTCTCGATCGACAAGCTGTATTCGCCGGACGGCCCGACCGGGCGGCTCGGACTCGTCGAGTTCCGCGCGTTCGAGATGCCGCCGCACTACCGGATGAGCGCGCTGCAGATGGTGCTGCTGCGCGCGCTGGTCGCGCGCTTCTGGCGCGAGCCGTATCGCGGCGACCTCGTGCCGTGGGGCACCGCGCTGCACGACCGCTGGCTGCTGCCGCACTTCGTCGCCGCCGACATCCGCGACGTCGCGCACGACCTGGCGCGCGCCGGCTACGCGTTCGAGCCCGCGTGGTTCGAGCCGTTCGTCGAGTTCCGCTTCCCGCGCTACGGCACGGCCACGTACGACGGCGCCACGCTGGAGCTGCGGCAGGCCATCGAGCCCTGGCACGTTCTCGGCGAGGAGATGAGCGGCACCGGCACCGCGCGCTACGTCGACTCGTCGGTCGAGCGCATGCAGGTCAAGGTGACCGGCATGACCGGCGGGCGGCACGCGGTGACCTGCAACGGCCGCATGCTGCCGCTTGCGTCGTCGGGCGTGCCCGGCGAGTTCGTCGCCGGCGTCCGCTATCGTGCCTGGAGTCCGCCGTCGGCGCTGCATCCGACGATCGGCGTGCAGGCGCCGCTGGTGTTCGACCTGGTCGACACGTGGGCCCAGCGGGCGCTCGGCGGCTGCACGTACCACGTGTCGCACCCGGGCGGGCGCAACTACGCGACGTTCCCGGTCAACGCCAACGAAGCCGAGGCGAGGCGCGTCGCGCGGTTCTGGGCGCACGGCCACACGCCCGGGCCGATGCACGTCTATCCGGAGCCGCCCAACCCGGCCACGCCGGCCACGCTGGACCTGCGCTGGCAGCCGCGGCGCTGAGGCGGCCGCGGTTCGAGGCAGAATGTCGATCCTGCGGCCGGGATCCACAGACCGCCGTTCACGCGCACCCCGACCCGCCAGGAAGCCCCGATGAGCTATACCCTCTACACGACGACCATCACGATCGTCCTTTTCGTCGGCATGCTGGTGTGCCTGGAAATCGGCCGCCGCGTCGGGATCCGACGGCTGGCGGCCGATCCCGAGGGCGCCCAGGCAGGAACCGGCCCGATCGACGGCGCCGTCTATGCGCTGCTGGGACTGCTGGTCGCCTTCACGTTCTCGGGCGCCGCGACGCGCTTCGACGAGCGGCGCAACCTGATCGTCCAGGAGACCAACGACATCGGCACCGCGTACCTGCGGATCGACCTCCTTCCCGCCGCCGCGCAGCCGGCGATGCGCGACCTGTTCCGGAGCTACGTCGAGTTGCGGCTCGAGGTCTATCGGAAATTCCCCGACGCCGAGGCCGCAACGGCGGCGCTCGCGCGCTCAAACGAGCTGCAGGGCGAGATCTGGAAGCAGGCGGTCGCCGCGGGCAGGATGGACGGCGTGCCGCAGGCGGCCACGATGCTGATGCTGCCGGCGCTGAACCAGATGTTCGACGTCACGACCACGCGTACGATGGCCACCCGGATGCATCCGCCGGTGGCGATTTTCGCGCTGTTGTTCGCGCTGGCGCTGGCCAGCGCGGTGCTGGCAGGGTACGGGATGGCGGGCAGCCGGACGCGCAGCTGGATTCACCTGATCGGCTACGCGGCGGTGATGGCGGTGGCGGTGAATGTCATCATCGACCTCGAGTATCCGCGCCTGGGCCTGATCCGCGTCGATGCGTTCGACCAGGCGCTGGTGGATCTGCGGGCCGGCATGAAGTGACGGTCCCCTCGAACCGCGAACAACCCACACGACAGGAGGAATCGATGCGGCACTTGCTTTCGGCGTTGCTTGTACTGATGCTCGCGGCCGGCGCGCACGACGCGATGGCGCAGGCGAAGAAGGGGGGGCCGGCGAAGGTGCCGTCGGCGAAGGACAGCGCGATCGCGGTCACGGTGTTCATGCGCGACGCCGGCAAGAACGAGCTGCTGCTGGCCACGCGCATCTGGCCCGACTACCCCGACTACAACGCCTTGGCGCTCGCGCGGTACTTCGCGTTGATGAAGGCGCTGGAGCCCGCGTACAAGCAGGCCGACGACGTCGCGTACACGTGGCAGCAGAAGGGCAAGGTCACCAAGTGTTCGATCTACCTCGAGTCGCCGGACGCGGGCGCCAAGAGCGGGACCGGGGCGGTCGTCGGCTGCGAGGCGAACGGCGTTTCCAGCCTCGCGGTCATGTCGGTCGCCGACCCGAAGCAGGTCAGCGGGTCCGGCGACGCGAAGCACCTGGCCGACGTGCTGGACATGTTCAGGAAGCAGCACGAGCGCGCGAAGAACAACGTCCCGAAGTAGCGGCCGCAGGTCCGGCCGCGGCGCGTCCGGTAGAATCGCGCGTTTCCCGCAAGGCCCGATACGCCGTGACCGAGGTCCGCACCCGCTTCGCGCCGAGTCCCACCGGCTTCCTGCACCTGGGCGGCGCGCGGACCGCGCTGTTCGCGTGGGCGTTCGCGCGCCATCACCGCGGCACGTTCATCCTGCGCATCGAGGACACCGACGTCGAGCGCTCCACGCCCGCCGCCGTGCAGGCGATCCTCGACGCGATGGCGTGGCTGGGCCTCGACTACGACGAGGGCCCGGTCTACCAGATGCAGCGGATGCCGCGCTATCGCGAGGTCATCGACGAGATGCTCGCGGACGGCCTCGCGTATCGCGACTACATGACGCCGGCCGAGCTCGAGGCGCTGCGCGCCGGCCAGATGGCGCGCGGCGAGAAGCCCCGCTACGACGGGCGCTGGCGGCCCGAGAGCGCACAGGGGAAGACGCCGCCGCCCGGCGTCCGGCCGGTGATCCGCTTCCGCAATCCCGATACCGGCACCGTGGCGTGGGACGACGGCGTGAAGGGCCGCATCGAGTTCGCGAACGGCGAGCTGGACGACCTCGTGATCGCGCGCGGCGACGGCACGCCGACCTACAACTTCTGCGCGGTCGTCGACGATCGCGACATGCGGATCACGCACGTCATCCGCGGCGACGACCACGTCAACAACACGCCGCGGCAGATCAACATGTTCCGCGCGCTGGGCGCGACGCCGCCGCAGTACGCGCACGTGCCGACGGTGCTCGGCGAGGACGGCGCGAAGCTGTCGAAGCGGCACGGCGCGGTCAGCGTCATGGAGTACGAGGCGGCCGGCTACCTGCCGGACGCGATGGTCAATTTCCTCGCGCGCATCGGCTGGGCCCACGGCGACGACGAGATCTTCTCGCGGGCGCAGCTCGTCGAGTGGTTCGAGCTTTCCGGCATCAGCCCGGCGCCGTCGCGCTTCAACGCGGGCAAGTTGAACTGGGTCAACCAGGAACACATGAAGCGGATGCCCGACGCGGAACTCGGCCGGCACCTGGTGCCGTTCCTCGGGCGCGCCGGACTCGACCCGGCCGGCGGCCCGGATCCCGGCGCCGTGGCCGCGCTGCTGCGAGACCGCGCGGAGACGCTGGTCGCGATGGCCGACGCGGCCGCGTACTTCTACGCGACGCCGAGCGTTTCTGCCGACAAGGTCGCCGCGCAGGTGACGCCGCCGATCCGCGTCGCGCTCGCCGAGCTCATCGGCGAGTTCGCCACGCTCGACTGGACTCGCGACGCGCTGGCCGCCGCGATGAAGGGCGCCGCCGCCCGCCACGAGTTGAAGCCGCCGGAGGTCATGATGGCGATGCGCCTGCTGGTCGCCGGCACGCCGACGACGCCGGCGATCGACGCCGTGCTGGCGCTGCTCGGCCGCGAAACGACGCGCGCACGGATGGGGGCCGGATTGAACATCCACCCCTGACGCCCCGGCAACCCGAAGCGACGGCATGAACGTCGCGGCGCGCTGAACTTCGAATTGGGAAAGCCCTCCTACATCGCGACGATCGATGCGGTCGCCCGCCATTTGTGCCGATGCGCAGCATCGGCTAAAATGGTAATTTCCGGGACGAAAGAATCATGACCAAGTTCGTCTTCGTGACCGGCGGCGTGGTTTCCTCGCTTGGCAAGGGCATCGCCGCCGCCTCGCTTGCCGCCATCCTGGCTTCCCGCGGCGTCCGCGTCACCAATCTCAAGCTCGATCCGTACATCAACGTCGACCCCGGAACGATGTCGCCGTTCCAGCACGGCGAAGTGTTCGTGACCGACGACGGCGCCGAGACCGACCTCGACCTCGGCCACTACGAGCGCTTCACCGACGTGCGGATGGGCAAGCGCAACAACTTCACGACCGGCCAGATCTACGAATCGGTCATCCGCAAGGAGCGCCGCGGCGACTACCTGGGCGGCACCGTGCAGGTGATCCCGCACATCACCGACGAGATCAAGAGCTGGATCCTCGCGGGCGCCGGTAGTGACCAAAACGAGGCCGAAGTCGCGATCGTCGAAGTCGGCGGAACTGTAGGCGACATCGAGTCGCTGCCGTTCCTCGAGGCGATCCGCCAGCTGGGCATCACGCTCGGCCGCGAGAACGTCTGCTACATACACCTGACGCTGGTGCCGTTCATCCCGTCTGCCGGCGAGATGAAGACCAAGCCGACGCAGCACTCGGTCAAGGAGCTGCGCGAGATCGGCATCCAGCCCGACGTCGTGCTGTGCCGCGCCGACCGACCGATTCCCGAGGGCGACCGCAAGAAGATCGCGCTGTTCACCAACGTGCCGGCCGAGGCGGTGATCCCGGCGCTGGACGCCGACTCGATCTACAAGATCCCGGGGATGCTGCACGCGGAGGGCCTCGACGTGATCGTCTGCAAGAAGCTGCAGATGAATCCGCCGCCGGCCGACCTCGCCACGTGGCACAGCCTGGTCGACGCGCTCGAGCACCCGCAGCACGAAGTGCGCATCGCGATGGTCGGCAAGTACGTCGACCTGACCGAGTCGTACAAGTCGCTGTCGGAGGCGCTGATCCACGCCGGCATCCACACGCGCTCGAAGGTCCACATCCATTACGTGGACTCGGAGGTGCTGGAGTCCGAGGGCGTGGAATCGTTGCGCGCGATGGACGCCATTCTGGTGCCCGGCGGCTTCGGCAAGCGCGGCGTCGAGGGCAAGATCAAGGCGGTGCGGCTCGCGCGCGAGAACGGCATTCCCTACCTCGGCATCTGCCTCGGCATGCAGCTCGCCGTGATCGAGTGTGCGCGGCACATGGCGGGTCTGGCCAACGCCAACAGCACCGAGTTCGATCCGGACACGCCGCACCCGGTCGTCGCGCTGATCACCGAGTGGCAGAACCGCGACGGCTCGATCGAGAAGCGCAGCGAGAATTCCGACATGGGCGGCACGATGCGGCTGGGCGCGCAGCCGTGCGAGGTCGTGCCGGGCTCGCTCGCGCATCGCATCTACAAGTCGACGACGGTGGCCGAGCGGCACCGGCACCGCTACGAGGTCAACAACCACTACCTGCCGCGGATCGAGGCCGCCGGGCTCGCGGTCGGCGCGCGCGCGAAGAGCGCGACGGCGGGCGACCTGGTCGAGATGGTCGAGCTGCCCGGGCATCCGTGGTTCTTCGGCTGCCAGTTCCACCCGGAGTTCACGTCCAATCCGCGCCGCGGCCATCCGCTGTTCGTCAGCTTCGTCAAGGCGGCGCTGGAGCATCGGCAGCGTGGCCAAGGCGACGCCGTGCACGCGGTCGCCGAGCTGGTCGCGTCGATTTGATGCCGCCGTGAAGCTGTGCGGCTACGACGTCGGGCTCGACCGGCCGCTGTTCCTGATCGCCGGGCCGTGCGTGGTCGAGTCGCGGCAGCTGCAGATGGACGTCGCCGGCGAGCTGAAGGTCATCTGCGCGTCGCTGTCCATCCCGTTCATTTTCAAGTCGTCGTACGACAAGGCGAACCGCAGTTCGCACGGATCGTTCCGCGGCCCGGGCATGGACGAGGGCCTGCGCGTGCTCGCCGACGTGCGCAGGCACGTCGACGTGCCGGTCCTGACCGACGTGCACGCGATCGACGAGATCGCCGCGGCGGCCGCCGTCGTCGACGTGCTGCAGACGCCGGCGTTCCTGTGCCGGCAGACCGATTTCATCCAGGCGGTCGCGGCGTCCGGCAAGCCCGTGAACATCAAGAAGGGCCAGTTCCTGGCGCCCGAGGACATGCGGCAGGTGGTTGCCAAGGCCAAGGCGGCGAGCGGCGCCGACAACATCCTCGTGTGCGAGCGCGGCGCGTCGTTCGGCTATCACAACCTCGTGTCCGACATGCGCTCGCTGGCGATCATGCGCGCGACCGGCTGTCCGGTCGTGTTCGACGCCACGCATTCGGTGCAGCTGCCGGGCGGGCAGGGCACGACGTCGGGCGGCCAGCGCGAGTTCGTGCCGGTCCTGGCGCGCGCCGCGGTGGCGGCCGGCGTCGCCGGACTGTTCATGGAGACGCATCCGGATCCCGACCGGGCGCTGTCCGACGGCCCCAACGCGTGGCCGCTGCCGCGGATGCGCGCACTGCTCGAAACGCTGAAGGAGCTGGACGTCGTCGCCAAGCGCCGCGCCTTCGCCGAGACCGACCTGCTGGCGGCCTCCGCCTGACCCCCTGAAGGAATCGTCGATGTTCGTGCATCTGGTCCTGATCAAGTGGAAGCCCGGCGTGACGCGCGCCGACCCGCGCGTTCCCGCGTGGGAGGCCAGGTTCAGGACGCTCGAGCAAAAGTGTCGGGGCATCGTCCGCTTCGAGAGCGGCTTCAACACGACCGACCGGCCGGTCGCCTACGATTACGGCATCAACATGGCGTTCGCGACGCGCGCCGACCTCGACGCCTACGGTCCGAATCCGGACCACCAGGACGTCGTCGTCGCGCTGCGCGAGATCGCCGACTGGGTCATCTGCGACTACGAGGTCAGGTAACGAATGAGCGCCATCGTCGACGTCATCGCCCGCGAGATCCTCGATTCCCGCGGCAATCCCACCATCGAGGCGGACGTGGTCCTCGAGTCCGGCGTTTCGGGCCGCGCCGCCGTGCCCTCCGGCGCGTCCACCGGATCGCGCGAGGCGGTCGAGCTGCGCGACGGCGACGCCGCGCGCTACCTCGGCAAGGGCGTGATGCGCGCCGTGGAGAACGTGAACACGGAGATTTGCGAGGCGATCCTGGGGCTCGACGCGTCCGAGCAGAGCTTCATCGACCACACGCTGATCGAGCTCGACGGCACCGAGAACAAGGCGCGGCTCGGAGCGAACGCGATCCTCGCCGTGTCGTGCGCGGTGGCCAAGGCCGGCGCCGACGAGGCTTCGCTGCCGCTGTACCGCTACCTGGGCGGCGCCGGGCAGATGCAGCTGCCGGTGCCGTTGATGAACGTGATCAACGGCGGCGCGCACGCGAACAACGCGATCGACCTGCAGGAGTTCATGCTGGTGCCGCTGGGCGCGCCGTCGTTCCGCGAGGCGCTGCGCTACGGCGCCGAGGTCTTCCACACGCTGAAGAAGCTGATCGACGCGCGCGGATGGCCGACGACCGTCGGCGACGAGGGCGGCTTCGCGCCGAACCTTCCCTCGAACGAAGCGGCGCTGCAGCTGCTGGTCGAGGCGATCGACAAGGCCGGCTACACGCCGGGCACCGACATTGCGCTCGCCTGCGATGCGGCGGCCAGCGAGTTCTACAAGGACGGCAGCTACGTGCTCGCGTCGGAGAACCGGTCGCTGTCGTCCGAGCAGTTCGCCGACATGATGGCGACGTGGTGCGACAAGTACCCGATCATCAGCATCGAGGACGGCATGGCCGAGGACGACTGGGCCGGCTGGAAATACCTGACGGACCGGCTCGGCAAGGGCATCCAGCTCGTCGGCGACGACGTGTTCGTCACCAACACGAAGATCCTGAAACAGGGGATCGCCAAGGGCATCGCCAACTCGATCCTGATCAAGATCAACCAGATCGGCACGCTGACCGAGACGTTCGCCGCGGTGACGATGGCCACGCGCGCGCGCTACACGTCGGTGATCTCGCATCGGTCCGGCGAGACGGAGGACAGCATCATCGCCGACATCGCCGTGGGCACGAACGCCGGCCAGATCAAGACCGGATCGCTGTCGCGGTCCGACCGCATCGCGAAGTACAACCAGTTGCTGCGCATCGAGGAGGACCTGGGCGAGGCGGCGAGCTACCCGGGACGCGATGCGTTCTTCAACATCGCGTAGAAACGGACTCGCTTGCGCTGGCTCGCGCTCATCCTGGTCGCGCTGATCCTCGCCCTGCAGTATCCGATGTGGCTGGGCAAGGGGGGATGGCTGTCGGTGCGCGAGACCGGGCGCCAGATCGGCCTTACGCGCGACGCCAACGCCAAGCTCAAGGCGCGCAACGAGGCGCTCGATGCCGACGTGCGCGACCTGAAGACCGGCTCCGAGGCGATCGAGGAGCGTGCGCGCTCGGAGCTCGGCATGATCCGTTCCGATGAGGTCTACTTCCAGTTGCAGCAGGGCGCGGGCGCCGCGCCGGCGCCCTCCAATCCCGCGCCGGCGCGCTGACGTCCCGACATGCAGCGCGTAACGTCGCGCCAGAATCCGCGGCTCAGGGAAGCGGCGCGGCTGGTCGCCTCTTCGCGCGACCGCCGCAAGTCCGGACGCTGCGTGCTGGAAGGCGAGCACCTGATCGCCGTCTACGTCGAGCGGGTCGGCGCGCCCGAGACGCTGGTGGTCGTGGACGAGCGTGTGCGCAGTCCCTCGCTCGCGGTGCTCGTCGCGCGCGTGCCCGCGCGCGACGTTCTCGCGGTGCCGGCGGCGCTGTTCGCGGAGTTGTCGACGCTGCCGGCGGACGTCGGCGCGCTGGCCGTCGTCGTCACGCCGGTGTCGCCGCCGCCACCCCCCGCGGCGTTCCACCTGCTGCTCGACGACGTGCAGGACCCGGGCAACGTCGGCACGATCCTGCGCACGGCGGCCGCCGCCGGCGTCGACCAGGTGCTGCTGTCGCGCGGCTGCGCGTTCGCCTGGTCGCCCAAGGCGCTGCGCGCCGGACAGGGCGCGCACTTCCTGACGACGATCGTCGAGGACGTCGACCTGCCTGCGTGGTCGGCGGACTTCCGCGCGCGCGGCGGGCACGTGGCCGCCACGGTGGCGCACGGCGGCGCCGACCTCTACGCGGCGCCGCTGCCGCGCCCGCTGGCGGTCGTCATCGGCAACGAAGGCGCCGGCATCACGGCGCCGGTGCTCGCCGCCGCGGACCGGCGCGTGTCGATTCCCATGCCGGGCGGGATGGAATCGCTGAACGCCGCCGCGGCTGCGGCGGTCGTCCTGTTCGAGGCCGTGCGGACGCGCGGCCGCTGACGCTTACTTTAGGACGGCGGAGAAGTACCCGTTCTCCTGGCAGCCGCCACCCACGTTGGCCACCCACTGGCCTTCGATGCCTTGGGCGGTGGACGTGATCTGCGACACCGCTGCGGTCGCGCTGAACGCGTTGCCGCACGTGTAGGCAGCGTTCGGGATCCGGGTCAGCACGCCGTTCTGCTCGTAGTTGCCGGTGAAGCGGCACGAGCCGGCGCCCTGCAGCGCGAGGTCGAGCGTCAGCGCGCCGTTGGCGACCTGCGTCGCCGTCACCGTGATGAACGCGTTGAACGTCCCGTTCTGGTTCGCGTCGTTGCATTTGCTGACCACCGCGACCACGCCGCCCAGGTAGTCGCCGCCGAGCGCGATGGAGGTCAGCGAAAGTCGCGTCAGGACCTTGGACACGGTCACGGCGCCGACGTTGAACTCGAGCAGCCCCGACGTCGACGACGTCGGCGTGAACTTCACGTTGCCGACCTGCACCGTGTTGGTCTGGGCGGGAATGTACGGCCCGCCGAAGTACGAGCCGGTGGTCCGGTAAAGGCCGCCGGACCACGAGCCGTCAGCGTTCGCGGTCATCTGTCCCGTATACCAGTCGGGCTCGAGGTTCGCGGCGTGCACGAAGAACGTCGCGAAGATGAACGAGTCGGACTGGACGAAGTTGTACCCGGCGCCGATCTCGGGAACGGCGTACCAGATGTCGGTCCAGTTGACGGCCGAGGCCGGGCGAACGAGGGAGACGGAGAGCAGGAGGACGGCGGCAAGTGCGCGCGCCGCGCGACGGACGGAGGACGAGACGGTCATAGGGGTGCGGGGCCTGGTTGGTGGTGAAATAGGCAATTATAACAAAATCAGCTAGTTGCAGTGAGTTCCTCTTGTGCGCCGGCATACGTGCACGCCTGCGCGCCGGCAGCGACGCCGGCGGTCAACGCCGCCTCCGGGCCCTCGCCGCGATCGAGCGCCGCGGCCAGCGCCCCGGCAAACGCGTCGCCGGCGCCGGTCGTGTCGACCACGTTGACCGGCGGTGGCCGGACCGTTGCGATCCTGTGGCCGACCGCCGTCATCGCTCCCTCGGCGCCGAGGGTTATGACGATCCTCCCGCCGAATCGTTCCCTCACCGCGGCCATGAACGCCGGCGCGTCCGCGGGCAGCCCCCACGCCGACGCGTAGCACGCCGCTTCGTGCTCGTTGACGACCAGCACGGCGACGTCGCTCAGCAGCGCCGGCGGCAGCGCAACGGCGGGCGCCGCGTTCAGGACGACCGTTGCGCCGGAGGCGCGCGCGCGCGCTGCCAGCGCAACGACCTCGGCGTCCGGCACTTCGAGCTGCATCAGCAGCGTCGTTCCGACGGCGAGCCGCGAGGACGGCACCTGCGCGGACCGTGCATGCGCATTCGCGCCGGGCACAACCGCAATGGCGTTCTCGCCGCGGTCGTCGACGTTGATGAGCGCGATGCCGGTCGGCGCGTCGACGGTGGCCACACCGGACAGGTCGATGCCGGCACTGCGCAGGTTGGCGAGCGCCGCCGACGCGAACGCATCTCGGCCGACGGCGCCGAACAACGCGACGTCGGCGCCCGCGCGGCGCGCCGCGAGCGCCTGGTTGGCGCCCTTGCCGCCGGGTGCTGCTGCGAATCCGGTGCCGGTGATCGTCTCGCCGGGCGCCGGCAGCCGCGGCACGCGCGCGACGAGGTCGAGGTTGATCGAGCCGAAGACGACGACCATCGGTGCTCAGGGTCGCTCGTACGTGTTGACCACGCCCTTCACCAGCAGGATGTTGCCGTACTTGCGCAGTTCTCCGGTGCGCACGACGGCGAACGCGCCGCGCGCTCGCTCGTAGAACGCGTGGCGCTCGAGCGTGCCGATCTCGCTGTCGGCCAGGCCGTGGTCGGTGAACACCGACGCGAACGCCGCGACCGGCTCGGGCACCGCCTGCGGGTCGCCGACCACCTCCATCGTGAACGCGGCCGGGCTGGCCGCCGCGTCGAGCGGGAACAGCGTCAGGATCGCGTCGAGCGCCGCCGGCGCGTCCGCGCCCGGCAGCCCGATCACGCGGCGCCCGACCGACACCGACGGGAAGTTCGCGTCGACGATCGCGATCTCGTCGCCGTGCCCCATCGACGCCAGCGCGTGCAGCAGGTCGGCGGTCAGCAATGGATGGATGCCGCGCAGCATCGGTCAGCCCCCTTTCACGCCGCCGTGGGTGAGGCCGACGACGATCTCCTTCTGGATCACGATCGTCAGCAGCAGCACCGGCAGCGTGACGATGATCGCGGCGGCGGCGAGCGGACCCCACGCCAGCTGCTCGAACGTCAGCACGTTGTAGACGGCGACCGGCAGCGTCCGCGTCTCGCGGCCGGACAGCACGGCGCCGAACACGAAATTGTTCCACGAGAAGATGAACGCGAGGATCGTGCCGACGACGATGCCGGGGCGCGCGAGCGGCAGCGCGATGTAGCGGAACGCCGTCCACGAGCTCGCGCCGTCGATCTGCGCGGCCTCCTCGAGCTCGCGCGGGAGCGTCTCGAAGTGGCTGGCCATCACGTACACGATGATCGGGACCGTGATCACCAGGTGCGTGATCACCAGCGCGGTCAGCGTGTTGTTGAGGTGAAGGAACTGGAACACCGCGAACAGCGGGATCAGGTAGGAAAGCGCCGGCGTCATCCGGGCGATCAGGATCAGCACGGTGAGCCGGTGCGCGTTCAGCCGCGCGATGCCGTAGCCGGCGGGCACGCCGATCAGCAGCGCGATCAGCGTGGCGCCGCCGGACACGACGATGCTGTTCCACAGGTAGCGGCCGATCGAGTTCTGCTCGAACACCGAGATGAAGTTGGCGAACGTAGGCGGGCTGGGGATGAACACCGGCGGGTAGGCGAGGTTGTCGACCTCGTTCTTCAGCGACAGCGACAGCATCCACAGGAACACGAAGATCGCCGGCGACACGATCACGGCGACCGAGAACCAGAAGCCCAGCCGGCGCACCGCGCGCCGCCAGCGGAATCCACCGTGACGCATCGCCGGCGCCGTCATGGGATCCGCCCACGCTTGCGGCGCGCGCCGCGCGCTGCCCCCCAAGGGGCGGAATTCGCGGCCTGGGGCGGCCCCGCGCCGCTCATGTCCATTTGGTCCGCTCGCGCACGTGCAGCAGCACGAGCGCCAGCGCCATCACGATCGTGAAGAAGATGACCACCACCGCCGACGCGTTGCCGATGTTGTAGAACGCGAACGCCTGCAGGTACAGGTACAGGTTGATGGTTTCCGACGCCGTGCCCGGGCCGCCGGACGTGATCACGTAGATCGTGTCGAACGTCTTCAGCGCGTCGATCGTCCGGATCACCGCGGCGACCATCAGGAACGGTGCGACCAGCGGCAGCGTGATGAAGCGGAACAGCTGCCACTCCGTCGCGCCGTCCAGCCGCGCGGACTCGTAGGGCTCGGTCGGCAGCGCCGCCATCCCGCCGAGCACGATCAGCATCACGAGCGGCGTCCAGTGCCAGACCTCGACCATGACGAGGCTCGGGATCACCCAGGTCGGCGAATACACCCACAGCGACGGCGGCAGGCCCACCAGCGACAGCAGGTAGTTGAGCACGCCCTGCTGCGGGTGGAACATCATCGTCCACACCAGCGCGACCGCCACCGGCGTGGCCATCATCGGCATCACGAACACGCCGCGCAGCACGCCGCGAAACGGAAACTCCCGGTGGAACACCATCGCCGCGAACGTGCCGATGGCGAGCGGCGCGATCACCGCGAGCGCCGTGAAATAGAACGTGCGGACGACCGCTTCGAGGAATCGCTGGTTGGCGACCAGCTTCGTGTAATTGTCGAAGCCGACGAAATGCGCGGTCGACCCGATCTTCCAGTCGAACGCGCTCATCCAGACCGTGAAGAGCCACGGGAAGATTATGACGGCGCCTATGACCACGAGCGCCGGCATGATGAAGTAATAGAACTTCTTGCGCCTGCGGGCGACGACGCCGGCAGTAGGAGCGATCCCGGAACTCGTCATGGCCGGTGGCGCGACCGATCACCTCGATGCACCGGTGCGGCGATCGAAGATCGCGATGTTTTGCGAGCTTCCGTCGCCGCGCCGGTGATCGCGTCGATCGGGCGCGGCATGTATTTGTGCTGCGCCACCAGCACTGCTCTGATGCCTTGATGGTCATGCGGCGCAAACGCGTTTCGCGCCCGATCGACACGATCGACGTCGCGGGCGCCACCCGCCGCAGTTGCACCGACGCAATCCCCGCGACGTTGCATCGAGTTGATCGGTCGCGCCACCGGCTCCCAAGCTCCCCGGGATGTCCCGCGAATTACGACTTTTCAGACTTATCGAGCACAGGTTGAAATTCGGCCGTGGCCTTTTTCATCTCCGTGGCCGGATCCGCACCATTGATCATGTTGGTCAGCGCGATGCCGAACACGTCACGGAACTCGGTGACCGGCTCGATGATCGGCAAGCCCGGCTGCGCGATCTTCACCGAACCCAGCATGCACTCGACCCACGCCTTGCGGTCCTTGAGCGCGGCCATCGCCTCGGCGTCCGCGTAGGCCGACGTCCGCACCGGCGCACCGGCGGCCGCCTCCAGCAGCCGGGCCTGGTTCTTCTTGTTCGATGCCCACTGCAGGTACAGCCACGACGGACCCTTCTTCGACGAGAACGACGAGATGCCCTGGCCGTCGCCGAACATCGCCGAAACCTGCGCCTTGGGCCCGGCCGGCGTCACCAGGTAGCCGACCTTGCCGACGATCTTCGACTTGGTGGGGTCTTCCAGCGGCGCCGCGAAGCCGATGCCGTCGAGCCACATCGCCGCCTTGCCCTGCGCGAACAGGCTCTGCGACTCGTTCCAGTTGAATCCTGCCACGCCTTGCGGGCCGGACTTGGCCAGCAGCGTCTGGTACATCTTCGCCGCGTTGATCGCCTCGGGCGTCTCCGTCATCAGCTTGCCCTTGCCGTCGATGAACGACCCGCCGTAGCCGAGCAGGAAGCTCGACCAGACCGGGACATTGGCGTTCTTGAGGCCCCGTGCGACGAAACCGGAGATGCCCTTGGCCGGGTCGTTGATCCGCGCGGCTGCGTCGACCATGTCGGCGAAGGTCTTCGGATACGGGATGTTCTTCGCGTCGAACAGTTCCTTGTTGACGTACAGCATCCACGGATCGATGTTGAGCGGCAGGCTGTCGACGCGCCCGTCGGGTTGCGTCGCCCACGTCAGGCCGCTCTTCGCGAAGTCCGCGTAGTCGAGGTTGGGATCGGTGATCGACTTGTCGGCAACCAGCGGACGGGTGTCCATCATCCACTTGTTCTTGCCGAACAGCCGCTTCTGCACGTGATACGAGATCGCGATCACGTCGAAGCTCGGCTTGCCGGAGTTGAATTCGATGACGGCCTTCTGCCGCTGCTGCTGCTCGGGGATCATCTCGGACCCAACGGTGATGCCGGTCAGGTCCTCGAATTCCTTGTGGTACTTGGAAAGGAGGTCGCCGCGCGGGCTCTTGACCAGGAACACCTCGATCTTCTCGCCCTTGAACTTCTTCCAGTCGAACGCGCCCTGCGCGTGGGCCGCGAGCTGGCCCGCGCCGGGAAGGGCGCCCAGCGCCGCGGCGCCTACGCCGGCCTGCAGCAGCCGCCTGCGTTGGTTGGAACGATTGCCATCAGCCATGATTGCCTCCTGTGCGCTTTGCGCGCGTGTCATGCCGTCCGGAGCGGGCCGGTACGGGTTTCGAAAATCGGCGCCTGCACTGCCAGTTCGCCGCAAATGATACTGCGAGACGGCGCCATCGGTTTCAGTGAATGCCGTCGAGTTGATGAAACACGTCGATCAGTTTCTCGGCCGTGCAGCCGGGGGCGCGGGCAACGGCGAGAATCTTCGCTTCGCGCGCGGCGACGGCGCGTGCCGCGTCCGGAACCGAGCGCGCGAGCCTCGCCGGCACGACGACCGCGCCATGGCGGTCGGCGTGGATCAGGTCGCCGGGGCGCACGCGCATGCCGAACACCTGCACTTCGAGGCCGACGGCGACCGGCTTCGCGTAGGCATGAGAGGGCGCGACGCGCGCCGCCAGGAACTGGAATCCCGGCGCCCACTGGTCGAGGTCCCGCACCGACCCGTCCGTGATGACGCCGGACACGCCGAGGCCGACGTGGATCGCCGACTGCACTTCGCCCCAGAACGCGCCATAGCCGGCCGCGTCTCCGTCCAGGTCCTGGATGACGACGATCGCCGGCCGCGCGCCGGCACCGACGTGCCGGTAGTACTCGTCCGTCAGCCGCCGCTGCTCGTCCGCGGACGCGCCGAGCTTCTGCGCGGAGCGGATCATCGCCGTGCGCGCGTACCCGACGATGGGCTTCTGCGCGGGAAAGCCGCAGATGAAGGGTCGCGTGATGTAGCCGTGCCCCTGCGTGGCGGGGTCCAGCCGCTCGAGCGCGTTGCAGACGCTCGGCGTGTCCCAGTGCGCCAGCGCGTCGAGGTCGGCCTGCGTGAGGTCGGGCATTGCCGGCGCCGTCGTCATTGCTGCACCTGCGCGGAGTGTGCGCCGAAGCCGGCGGCGTCGAGCGCGTCGCGCAGCACGCTGCGTTGCGCCGGCGACAGCGCGACCAGCGGCGCGCGCACGTGGCACCAGTCGGGGTCGCCGTAGCGGTCGGCCGCCATCGACTTGAACCCGGCGATGAACGGCTGCCGGAACGCGATGTCGATGAACTTCAGGATGCGCGCTTCGTCGGCCGCGCCGGCCGCGGGGGACAGCAGCGCCCGCACGAGGCCGGGCTGGTTGTTCGCGACGCCGCAGATGGTGCCGGCGCCGCCGGCACGCAGCAGCTTCGGCAGGTGCGGCTCGTGGCCGATCACGATCGTGAGCTGCGGCACGCGCTCGAGCAGCGCCGACGTGTGAGCCCAGTTCCCTTCGCTGTCCTTGACGCCGACGATCACCCCCGGGAACGCGGCCGCGAGCCGCGCGACCAGGTCCACCGACAACGGCACCGCGGAGAATTGCGGCAGGTGGTAGAGGAAGATCTTCAGGCGCGGGTCGGCGGCGCGCTCGATCAGCTGCGCGTACCACGCGAACACGCCGTCGTCGCTGACGTCCTTCCAGAAGAACGGCGGCAGGACCAGGCACGCGGCGGCGCCGGCGGCCGTCGCATGTTTCGTCAGCTCGACGGTCTCCGGCAGCGACGCGCAGCCGGTGCCGGCGACGATCTTCGCTCCCGGAATTCCTCCGGCCAGCAGCGCCTCGAGCCCGGCGCGCCGCTCGGCGGTGGCGAACGACGCGCCTTCGCCGGTGGTTCCGAACGGCGCGATGCCGTCCACCCCCTGCGAGAACAGCCAGCGCGAATGCGCGACGAACCGCGCGTTGTCGATCGCGCCGTCGCGGCCGACCGGCGTCAGCGTCGCGCACCAGAGGCCGCGGATGTGGGGGGCAGGGCGTTGGGTCATGGCGTCAGACTCCGAGCGCGCGGTTGCGCGCGTGGGTGAGGTGGGCTTCGATGGCCGCGACCGCGCGTTGCGGGTCGCGGCTGCGCAGCGCTGCGAGCAGCGCCAGATGTTCTTCCATTGCCGGCTGCAGCGAATCGGCGGTCAGCGTCACGCGGTCGAGGCGGATCAGCCGGATGCGCAGGCTGTTCACGCGGTAGATCGCCGACACGATCTCGTTGCCGAGCGCGTCGATCATCGTGTCGTGCAGCCCCCAGTCGACCGCCTGCGCGGCGTCGAGCAGCGCCGGCGTCACGCCGCGCGCCGCCCGGCGGACGATGTCGCGGTGCGCCGCCTCGATCGCGTCGAGCTGCGCATCGGTCGCGCTGGCGGCGAACTGCGCGGCCGCCTCTTTCTCCAGCGCCAGGCGCAGCTGGAACGCATTGCGCACCAGCTTGACGTCGACGTTGGCGATCTGCAACCCGCGCTGCGGAACGGTCAGCAACAGGCCCTCGGCTTCCAGCCGCGGAATGACCTCGCGGATCGCGCCGAGCGGCAGGCCGGTCAGCGCCGCCAGCTCGCGCTGCGACACGAACTGCCCGGGGCGGATGCGTGCGGCCAGCAGCTGCTGCTGGAAGCGGTCGTAGGCCTGCCAGCGCAGCTGGCGCGGCGGCGCGGGGCGGGCGCGGGCGGGCGCGTTAGCCATACACCAGCCTCGGCAGGTAGAGGACGAGCCCCGGACAGTAGGTGACGATGATCTGCACGACGATCAGCGGCGGGATGAACGGCAGGATCGCGCGCGCCAGCGACGCGAACGGGATGTCGGCGACCTTGGCCACCGTGAACAGCGCGACGCCGAACGGCGGCGTCAGGATGCCGATCATCAGGTTCATCACGACGACGACGCCGAAGTGCACGGGATCGATGCCGACCGCGCTGGTGACCGGCAGCAGCACCGGCACCATCAGGATCAGGATCGCCATCCCTTCCATGAAGCAGCCGAGCACCAGCAGCAGCACGTTGATGATCGTCAGCAACACCCACGGCTCGCGCGAGAAGCCCAGGAACAGCGTGGCGATCTGCTGCGGCACCTGCTCGCGCGCGAGCACCCAGCCGAACAGGCTCGCACAGGCGACGATGAAACCGACGACCGCGGAGATGCTGACGGCCTCGCGGAAGATCTTCGGCAGGTCCGCGGGCGCGAGCGTCCGGTAGATGACCATGCCGAGCAGCAGCGAATACGCGGCGGTGACGGCGGCGGCTTCCGTCGGCGTGAACACGCCGCCGAAGATGCCGCCCATGATGATCACCGGCGCCAGCAGCGGGAAGAAGGCGCTGGCGAACGCGCGGCCCATCGCGCGCGCCGACGCGCGCGGGTGCCGCGGGAAGTTGCGCCTGCGCGCCCAGAACCAGACGTAGATCATCAGCGCGACGGCGGTCAGCAGCCCGGGGACGATGCCGGCCATGAACAGCGCGCCGACCGACGTGCTGGCGATCACGCCGTAGATGACCATCGGAATCGAAGGCGGCACCAGCGGGCCGATGATGCACGACGCGCAGGTCAGCGCGCCCGAGAAGTCCTCGGGGTAGCCGTCCTCCTTCATCGCCCTGATCTCGAGCACGCCCAGTCCGCCGGCGTCGGCGATCGCCGAGCCCGACATGCCGGAGAAGATCAGGCTGCCCATCACGTTGACGTGGCCCAGGCCGCCGGTGAAGTGCCCGACCAGCGACTTCGCGAAGTTGTAGATGCGGTCGGAGACCCCGCTCGCGTTCATCAGCAGGCCGGCCAGGATGAACAGCGGCACCGCCAGCAGTGGGAACGAGTCGATGCCGCCGATCAGCCGCTGCGGCGCCGTGGCCAGCGAGCCGCCTTCGAACAGCAGCCACGCCACGCCCATGATGCCGAGCGAGAACGCGACCGGCGTGTTGGCGACGAGCAGCGCGAGCCAGCCTCCGAAGTAGCCGTACACGCCTGGCCGTCCCGTCAGATGATCACGCGCTGCGCTTCGACCGGCGCGGCGTGGAAGTTGCGGAAGCGTACGAAGTCGGTGCGCATCACGAGCAGCGTGCGGACGATCATCGCGATCGACGTCAGCGGGACGATCGCGTACACCCAGGCGTACGACACCTGCGTGACCGACAGCGGAATGTCGAGGTTGCGCCACGTGGCCCGCGCGCCCCACACGACCATCACGACGAGAAACGCGATGATCAGCACGTCGACGGCCAGCGAGACGGCGAGCCGGCGGCCCGGCGACAGCATGTCGGTGAAATAGGCGATGCTGACGTGGCTGCGCGAGCTGATGCCGGCGCTGGTGCCGAGGAACACGACGTAGACGTACAGGTACCGCGACGCCTCCTCGGTCCAGTCCGACGGCGCGCCCAGCGCGTACCGGGTCACGACCTGCCAGCACATCACGACGAGCAGCAGCCCGAGCAGCGCCGCCGCCAGGTTCTCCTCGAACCCGGCGACGAACCGGCGCAAGGTGCGGCTCACGCCGTCACAGCTTCTGCATCGTTTCGAACGTGCCCTTGCCCCACACGTCCTCGTACTTCGGGTAGACGGACGTCATCGCCTGCCGGAACGACGCCAAGTCCGGCCGCACGATCTCCATGCCCTTGGCCTTGAACTCGTCCACCAGCCTGCCTTCGGCCTCGCGGGTGAGGGCGTCGTTGACCTTGCCCCCCTCGGCGAACGCGTCGATCACCGCCGCGCGGTCGGCGTCGGACAGCGTCGCCCAGTACTTGGCGTTCACCATCACGAGCTGCGGCACGATGATGTGCGCGGTCAGGTTCAGGTATCGCTGCACCTCGTAGAACTTGTTGTTGTTGATCGTCGGCAGCGGGTTCTCCTGGCCGTCGACCACGCCGGTCTGCAGCGCCAGGTAGACCTCGGACAGCGTCATCGGCGTGGGCGCGGCGCCGAGCGCGCGGATCATGTCGAGGAACAGCGGCGCCTCCGGCACGCGGATCTTCAGGCCCTTGGTGTCGGCGGCCGTGTTGAGCGCCCTCGGCTTGGTCGTGAAGTGGCGGACGCCGTAGTACCAGACGCCGATGTTGACCATGTTGCGGTTCTGGGCGAGCTGCGCGAACTGGCCCTTCGCCCAGTCGCTGCCCAGCATCTTGCGCAGGTGGTCGAAGTCGCGGGCGAGGAACGGCGCCTCGAAGATCGACAGCGGTCGCTGCAGCGTGGCCAGCGCACCGGGGCCGTCGATGATGAAATCGAGGTTGGCGTCGATCACCTGCGTCATCATCTCGCGCGCGCTGCCGAGCTGGCTCGCCGGGAACAGCTCGATCTGCACGCGGCCGCCGGTCTTGGCGGCGGCGACTTCGGCCGCCTTGACGAGCCCCTTGTGGATCGCCGAATCGATCGGCTGCTGGTGGCCGAAGCGGACCTTGCGCGCCTGCGCGCGCGCGGGAAGCGGAAGCGAGGCGGCCGCGACCGCGGAAGCGAGCGCGAGCAGGGACTGGCGGCGGGACGTGGTCATCGAGGTCTCCTCAAAGGCTGCGGCGTCTTGGATGCGCGCCGTTGTCCGGTGGGCCCGCCACGTCCCGCGCCGGCCGGTCGCGGCGGCGGCGGTTGTCGCGTAGCATGTGCAATAGTCTAGCACTAACATGTCAGTGTGCAACACGTGATTCGAGCGCTGCGGGCGCATCCGATCGCGCTGGGCGGCGCGCCGCTCGGCAACCTGTATCGCGCGCTCACCGACGCCGACGCGCACGCGCTGGTCCGGCACGCCTGGCAGTCCGGGATCCGGTATTTCGACACGGCGCCGCACTACGGCCACGGCCTGTCGGAGCGCAGGATGGGCGCCGTGCTGAGCGAGCTGCCGCGGGACACGTTCGTGCTGTCCACCAAGGTCGGCCGGCTCCTGAAGCCCGACGCGGCGGCGCCGTCGGCGCAGCACGGGTACGTCGACGTCCCGTCGTTCGTCCAGTCGTACGACTACACGCGCGACGGCGTGCTGCGCTCGCTCGACGACAGCCTGCGCCGGTTGCGGCTCGAGCGCGCGGACCTGGTCTACGTGCACGACCTCGACCGCGCCACGCACGGTCCGGGATTCGACGCGCATTTCCGCGCGCTGCTCGAAGGCGGGCTGCCGGCGCTGGCGGACCTGAAGCGCGCCGGGACCATCGGCGGCTACGGCATCGGCGTCAACGGCGTGGACATCTGCATGGAGACGCTGCGCCATGCCGACCTCGACGCGATCCTGCTGGCCGGCCGCTACACGCTCGCCGACCAGACGGCGCTGCCCGCGCTGCTGCCCGAATGCCTGCGGCGCAACGTCGCGGTCGTGCTCGGCGGGCCGTTCAACTCGGGCATCCTCGCCACCGGCGCGCATCCGGCCGACGGCCAGGTCGCCTACTTCGACTACGCGCCGGCGCCTGCCGGTGTGGTCGCGCGCGTCGACGCGATCGAAGCCGTGGCGCGGAGGTTCGCCGTGCCGCTGCCGGCGGCCGCGCTGCAGTTTCCTGCCGCGCATCCGGCCATCGGCGTCGTGCTGGCCGGCGCCCGCAGCGTGCGCGAGCTGGACGAGATCCTGGCGTGGTCGCGGCACCCGGTTCCGACCGGATTTTGGGTAGAGTTGCGCTCGCGCGGTCTCGTGGCCGAGTCCGCGCCGCTGCCTGCCGCTGGGTTACCCCACTGAGCACCTCACTGAACACTCCGATGAGCGGACACGTCGACGCCCACCACCACGTCTGGTCGCTCGCACGCGGCGACTACGGCTGGCTGACGCCGGACCTGGCGCCCATCTACCGCGACTTTTCGCTCGCCGACCTCGCGCCGCTGCGCGAGCAGGCCGGCGTGACGACGACCGTGCTCGTGCAGGCGGCGCCGACCGTCGCCGAAACGCAATTCCTGCTCGACGTGGCCAGGCAGAGCGAAGGCGTGGTCAAGGGCGTGGTCGGCTGGGTGGACCTGGCCGCCTCCGACGCGATACCGACGCTGACCCGCCTCGCGCGCAATCCGTTGCTGAAGGGCATCCGGCCGATGCTGCAGGATCTGCCCGACGCCGCGTGGGTCCTGCGCGCCGAAGTCGGGCGCACGCTCGCCGCGCTGCCACGCCTGTCGCTGCGCTTCGACGCGCTGGTGAGGCCCGAGCAGCTGCCGGCGCTGCTGCCGATGATGGACCGGCACCCGGACCTCGCCGTCGTCGTCGACCATGGCGCGAAGCCGGCGATTGCCGACGGCGCTTGGGAGCCGTGGGCACGGCTGATGCGCGCGGTCGCCGACAATCCGCGCGTGCGGTGCAAGGTCTCCGGACTCGTCACCGAGGCCGGCACCGGATGGACCATCGACAGGCTGCGCCGGTATTTCGACCACCTGGTCGAGATCTTCGGTCCGCAGCGGCTGATGTGGGGCAGCGACTGGCCGGTGGTCAACCTCACCGCCACGTATCCGGCGTGGTACGCGGCGACCGTCGCGCTCACCGCCGGATGGTCGGCGGACGACCGCGCCGCGCTGATGGGCGGGACCGCCCGCCGGTTCTACGGGCTGTAGGAACCTTCCGACAGCGGAACTGCCTTGCCTCCGACGTCGCCATTCGTCGACGTCAGGGTTCCGTCGACAGCACGCGCGCTCGTCCGACAAACGCGCGTTGCCGCTTCCCACCCGCGATTGAGCCGCCGCCGACAGCGCGCCATGCGGGCATTTCCGAAGATGACGCCATCGACTTTGCGCCTGCGTGCAGGCCCCGATGGTCATGGACTTCGGTACCAGAATCCGGCTGTTCCTGCTCGTCGCCCCGCTCGCGGCCGGCGGCGCTTTCGCGCAGCCGATCGACCACGCTTTGCGCGAGGCGGCGTTGCCGACGCGCACCGGTCCGGCGATCGCGCCCAAATTCCGGATGCTGTTCGCGCCCGGCGCCCGCTGGAGCGGTGCAGTGCGATGGAAGTACAACCATGCGAATGCCCCGCTGCCGTTCACGAACGACAGGGAAGGCGTGATCGCGCAGCTCGCGCGTTCCTTCGACAAGTGGTCGTCGCGCTGCGGCATCACGTATGTGTACGACGGCGAGACGACCACGGCGCCGGGTGCGGGCCCGGTCGATCCCGTGATGGGCCGGCAACCGGACGGCATCAGCGTCGTCGGCTGGGGGGCGCTCGATCCGTCGCTCGGCGCCTGGACCTATGCGTGGTATGCCGACAACGGCGGCGTCAGGGAGATCTTCGACGCGGATGTCACGCTGTCGACCACCAACATCGGCTCGATGGCGGACCTCGACCGGCTGATGACGCACGAATGGGGACACGCGTTCGGCCTGGACCACTCCGACGTCGAGGCCGCGATCATGGCGGGACCGCCGTCGACGCACTACAACGCGCTGGTCGACCCGCAGCCGGACGACGTGCGCGGATGCCGGTGCTCGTACGGGCTGCCGGCCGGGATGAGCGCGCCGTACGCGTGCTCGCTGCCGTCGCGGATCGACTTTGGCGCCGCCGCCATCGGCATGGCATCGCGTGCGCCGCCGGTCACGCTGACCAACAGCGGCAACGCGCCGCTGGCGATCGAGTCCGTGAACGTGGACAGCGCGCCGTTCCGGCACGCGTCCGGGTGCCCGGCCGGCACCGTCGTGATGCCCGGCGCGAGCTGCACGATCGACGTCGAGGTCACACCGGACGCGGTGGGCGACGCCAGCGGCAGGCTGGTGCTGTTCACCAACGACGGCAGCTACGAATTCGCGCTCGCCGCCACCGGCGTGAGCGGATCGATGGCGTCCGCCGCGAGCGCACCCACGGTCGAGGTCGTCGAGTTCTACAACGCGACGCTCGACCACTATTTCATCACGTGGATTGCCGACGAGATCGCGAAACTCGATGCCGGGCTGACGCCGAGCAAATGGGTGCGCACGGGCGGGACGTTCCGCGCCTCCCCGTCGAAATTGCCTGCCACCAGCGCGATCTGCCGCTTCTATCTGCCGCCGGCGGACGGCAACTCGCACTTCTTCGGCCGCGGCACGACCGAATGCGGGGCCACTGCGCTCGCGCATCCGGACTTCGTGCTGGAGGAACCCGAATACATGCACATGCTGCTGCCGAACGCGGGAAGTTGCGCGGCGGGAACGCGGCCCGTGTACCGCGTCTTCAACAACCGCGAGGACGCCAATCACCGTTACACGACCGAACGCGCCGTCCGTGACCAGATGGTGGCGAAAGGCTGGGTCGCCGAAGGCGACGGGGCGGACCTCGTGGTAATGTGCACGCCGGCGTGAGGACGGACCGCCGGGACCGCGCGTGCGCTACCGCACCGACCCGCGATCCGCGCGCATGCGACAAGGCTGTTGTCATGCTCATGTCACGGACTCAGACGCAATCGGCGATGTCCTGCGCGGCCTTCATCCTCGCGGTGGCGTGCGCACGCCCGTCGCTCGCGCAGCCGGTCGACCACGGGCTGCAGCCGATGCCGATTCCGCCGGTCTACGGCCAGACGATCGCACCCAAGTATCAGACGCTGTTCACGCCGGTCGCGCGCTGGGGCGGCGCCGTGCATTGGGTGTACAACCATGCGAACGCACCGCAGCCGTTCGCCGACGACAAGGAAGGCGTCGTCGCGCAACTGCGGCGCGCGGCCGGCAAGTGGTCGGTGAGCTGCGGCATCGCCTTCGTCTACGACGGCGAGACATCGACGGCGCCCGGCGCCGGCCCGATCGATGAACTGCACGGCCAGCTGCCGGACGGCATCAGCGTCGTCGGCTGGGGAACGACCGATCCCTCGCTCGGCGCCTGGACGTCCGCGTGGTATTCGGCCAGCCACGGCACGCTCCAGATCTTCGACGCCGACGTCACGCTGTCGGTCGCCAACATCGCCTCGCTGGCGGACCTCGACCGGCTGATGACGCACGAATGGGGGCACGTGCTCGGCCTCGACCACTCCGACGTCGACGCCACGATCATGTCGGGCCCGCCGTTGTCTTCCTACAATGCGCTGGTCGATCCGCAGGCGGACGACCTGCGCGGCTGCCGCTGCCTGTACGGGCTGCCGTCCGGCATGAGCGCGCCCTATGCGTGTTCGGTTCCGTCCCGGATCGACGCCCGCGCGTCGCCGGTCGGCGAAGCGACGCGCGCGCAGCCCGTCACGCTGACCAACAGCGGCAACGCGCCGCTTGCGATCGAGTCGGAGCGCGTGGACGGCACGCAGTTCCGGCATGCGTCGGGTTGCACGGCCGGCACCGTGGTGATGCCCGGCGCGAGCTGCGCGATCCAGGTCGAGGCCACGCCCACCGCGCTGGGCACGGTCGCCGGCAACCTGACGCTCTTCACCAACGACGGCGCCTACGCTTTCGCGCTGGTCGCCGACGGCGTCGTCGCCCCGCCGCCGACCGTGGAGGTCGTCGAGTTCTACAACCCGACGCTCGACCACTACTTCATCACGTGGCTCGGCGCGGAGATCGCGAAACTCGACGCCGGGATCACGCAGAGCCGGTGGGTGCGCACGGGCTACACCTTCCGCGCCTTCGCGTCGGCGCAGGCGGGGACGAGTCCGATCTGCCGCTTCTACGTGCCGCCGGCCGACGGGAACTCCCACTTCTTCGGTCGCGGCGCGGCCGAGTGCAAGGCGACCGCGCTGGCGCATCCGGACTTCGTCCTCGAGGATCCGCAGTACATGCACATGCCGCTGCCGGTCGCGGGCGCCTGCACGGCCGGAACGCGGCCGGTCTACCGCGTGTTCGACAACCGCGACGACACCAATCACCGCTACACGGTGGACCGCGCCGTGCGCGACCTGATGGTGGACAACGCCTGGGTCGCCGAAGGCGACGGGCCGGACCTCGTCGCGATGTGCGCGCCGGTCTAGCCTAGAAGATGTGCCGCGACAGCTTGGCGCGGTGCAGGATCGTCGTCGCGATCTCCTCGATCGACTTGGTCGTCGTGTCGACCATCGCGATCTGCTCGCGCGCCATCATCGCCTCGGCCTCGCGAATCTCGTAGCGGCAGTTGTCGAGCGCCGCGTATCTGCTCGCCGGCCGGCGCTCCTCGCGGATCTCGCGCAGCCGTTCCGGCTGGATCGTGAGGCCGAACAGCCGGTCGCGGAACGGCAGCACCGACGCCGGCAGCTTCCGGTCGGTGAAGTCGTCGGGCGTCAACGGAAAATTGGCTGCGCGGATGCCGAACTGCAGCGCCAGGTAGAGCGACGTCGGCGTCTTGCCGCAACGGGACACGCCGACCAGGATCACCTGCGCCTTCGCCAGGTCGCGCGTGGTCGCGCCGTCGTCGTGCGCCTGCGTGAAGTTGATCGCCTCCATCCGCGCGAAGTACTCGTGGCTGTTGGCGATGCCGTGCGAGCGGCCGGCCGCGTGCGAGCTCTTGGCACCCAGCTCGGCTTCGAGCGGCTGGATGAACGTCTGGAACAAGTCGAGGGTCAGCGCATCCGCCTCGCGCCGGATCGTCTCGCTCATCGCCTCGTCGACGACCGAGCTGATGACCAGCGGCCGCCGGCCTTCGCGGCGCGCGGTCTCGTTGACCTGGCGCACGGCGTCGGCGACGCGCTCCGGCGAATCCACGAACGGAATCGTCACGCGCTCGAACTGGAAGTCCTCGAACTGCGTGAGCAGGCTGTTGCCGAGCATCTCGGCGGTGATGCCGGTGCGGTCGGACAGGAAGAAGACGGTGCGGCGGTTGGGCATCGGATCCGCCCCGTCACCAGCGCGACCAGACCGGCGTGACGCCGGGCGGCAGCATCGGCATCGCGCCCAGTTCGACCGGACTTTCGCCGGGACCGTGATAGTCGGAGCCCGTCGACGCGAGCAGGCCGAACACGCGCGCGAGCGTCGCGAACTCGGCGGCCTCGTCGGCCGAATGCGACGCCGACAGCACTTCGATCCCGTCGCCGCCGGCGTCGCGGAATTCCGAGAGCAGCCTGCGCCTGGCCGAGGCCGTGACGCGGTAGCGGCCCGGGTGCGCGACGATCGCCTGGCCGCCGGCCGCATGGATCCATTCGATCGCCTGCGGCACCGTCGCCCACGCGTGGGCCACGTAGCCCGGATTGCCGTGCGTCAGGTAGCGCTTGAACACGTCGCGCGTCTGCTTCGCGTGGCCCTGCTCGACGAGGAAGCGCGCGAAGTGGGACCGCGAGATGAGCCGGTCGCTGGTCACGAACCGGCGCGCGCCATCGTACGCGCCGGGAATGCCGGCGGCGGCGAGCGCGTCGCCGATCCTCCGCGCGCGCGAATCGCGGCCGACGCGAACCTGCGCGAGCCCGTCGTCGAGCGCCTTGTTCGCCGGGTCGATCCGCACGCCGACGATGTGGATCGTCTGGCCTTCCCACGTCGTCGACAGCTCGACTCCGGCAACGACGGCGATCGCGGACTCGCGCGCGGCCTCCAGCGCTTCGGCGATGCCGCCGGTGTCGTCGTGATCGGTGAGCGCCAGCACGTCGACGCCGTTCCTCGCGGCGAGGCGGACCACGGCGGCCGGCGCGAGCAGGCCGTCCGAACACGTCGAGTGGCAGTGGAGGTCGTAGCGGAGCATCGGAAGCGCCCGAGCATAGCAAACGGGCGGGGCTACCTTGTGCGCCGCGGATCGGCGTACAGTAGCGGCGGCCCGTCGCGCCGTTGCAACGGTGGGGCGCGTTCTTGCGCCGTTCGTCGCTTTGGCTTGCATTCGTGAGGGAATCGGTCAAAAATATGCCATTGGTATAGAGCGGCTGCGGGCGCCGAACGAGCCCGTGCTTTGCATCAACCGGATGCCCGAAAGCAAGGTCCCCGAACCGTGAAAATCCTCGACCGCGTCCTCAATCCCCGGGAAATCCGGCGGCGCCTCGGCATGAACCAGGAGCAGTTCTGGACGCAGATCGGCGTCACGCAGAGCGGGGGCTCGCGCTATGAAAGCGGCCGGGACATGCCCCGTCCGGTCAAGGAGTTGCTGCGACTTGTTCACGTGGAACAGCTCGACCTGTCGCAGGTCAAGCGCGTCGACTTCGAGATCATCAGCTACCTGAAGGAATCGCATCCGGACCTTTATCGGACGTTGCGCCGCGCCGTGAAGAGCCGGCACAAGGCCACGCCGGACGGCGGCGTCAACCTGTCGGCCGACGGCGAGACCGCCGGCGACCTCGACCCGGACGACATCTCCACGATCCAGCCGGAAGAGCCGCAGCGCACCTGACCGGCAACCCCAGGACGTTTGGACAGCGGCCGCCCCTCGTGCGGCCGTTTTCTTTCGCGGCGCAGCACGTCGCAAGCGCCGTTGCCTGCGAGGTAAAATAGCGAAGTCTGGCCGCGGCATTGCGCGGCGCACCATTCCTCGACTTCGGGCGGCAGACCATGACGACGAACAAGGCGCGGGTGATCCCGCTCGAACGGCTGCGGATGGCCGACATCGAGGAGGTCGGCGGCAAGAACGCGTCGCTCGGCGAGATGATCAGCCAGCTGGCCGCCGCTGACATCCGCGTTCCCGGCGGATTCGCCACCACGGCCACGGCCTTCCGCGAATTCCTGGCGCACGACCGGTTGGGTGATCGTGTCGCCGAACGGATGCGCGGTCTGGACGTCGGCGACGTCACCGCGTTGGCGAAGGCGGGCACCGAGATCCGCCGCTGGCTGGTCGAGGCGCCGCTGCCGCCGGCGCTGGACGCCGAGATTCGCGCCGCATACGCGGTGCTTACCGCGGGAATGCCGGACGCGTCCTTCGCGGTCCGCTCGTCGGCGACCGCCGAGGACCTGCCGGATGCGTCGTTCGCCGGACAGCAGGAAACATTTCTCAATATCAATGGTATAGACAATATAATTCATGCGATACGCGAGGTATTCGCGTCGCTATACAACGATCGCGCCATCGCCTATCGCGTGCACAAGGGCTTCGCCCACGCCGACGTCGCACTCTCGGCCGGCGTCCAGCGGATGGTGCGCAGCGACCTGGGCGCGTCGGGCGTCATGTTCACGCTCGACACCGAGTCCGGTTTCGACAAGGTCGTGTTCATCACCGCGGCTTACGGCCTGGGCGAAACGGTCGTGCAGGGTGCGGTGAACCCGGACGAGTTCTACGTCGACAAGCGCAACCTGGCCGCGGGGCGGCCGGCGATCCTGCGCAAGTCGGTCGGCGGCAAGGCACTCAAGATGATCTTCGCCGACGCCCGCGCCGCCGGCGCTTCGACCGCAACCGTTCCGGTGCCGGACGACCAGCGCCTGCGCTTCTCGATCACCGATGAGGAAGCCGAGGCGCTCGGCCGCGCCGCCGTGACGATCGAGCGCCACTACGGCCGGCCGATGGACATCGAGTGGGGCCGCGACGGCCGCGACGGGCAGCTCTACATCCTGCAGGCGCGGCCGGAGACGGTGAAGTCGCAGGAGGAGAGCTCCGAACGCCTTCGCCGGTACAGGCTGCGCGGCAGGAGCGACGTGCTGGCGAGCGGCCGCGCGATCGGCCAGAAGATCGGGCAGGGCAAGGTGCGGCTCATCAAGTCGGCCGCCGAGATGGCCCGCGTGCGCGACGGCGACGTGCTGGTCACCGAGATGACCGACCCCGACTGGGAGCCGGTGATGAAGCGCGCGGCCGCCATCGTCACCAACCGCGGCGGCCGGACGTGCCACGCGGCGATCATCGCGCGCGAACTCGGCATCCCGGCGGTCGTCGGCTGCGGCGACGCGACGCGGGTGCTGGCCGATGGCGACGAAGTGACCGTGAGCTGCGCCGAAGGCGACACCGGCCACGTCTACCGGGGCCTGCTGCAGATCGACATCGTCGACGTCGCGCTCGACAGGATGCCGCCGTCGCCGACCAAGATCATGATGAACGTCGGCAACCCGGAGCTCGCGTTCGAGTTCCAGCGGCTGCCCAACGAAGGCGTGGGCCTCGCGCGTCTCGAATTCATCATCAACCGCAACGTCGGCATCCATCCGAAGGCGCTGCTCGAGCTGTCGTCGCAGCCGGCCGAGCTGAAGCGCGAGATCGAGGCGCGGATCGCCGGCTATCCCAGCGCGACCGAGTTCTACGTGCGCAAGATCGCCGAGGGCGTGGCGACGATCGCCGCGGCATTCTTCCCGAAGAAGGTGATCGTGCGCCTGTCCGACTTCAAGTCGAACGAATACAAGAATCTGCTGGGCGGCGACCGCTACGAGCCGCACGAGGAGAACCCGATGCTCGGGTTCCGCGGCGCGTCGCGCTACATCGCGCCGGAGTTCTACGAGTGCTTCGCGCTCGAGTGCGAGGCCATGAAGCGCGTGCGCGATACGATGGGCTTCTCCAACGTCGAGATCATGATCCCGTTCGTGCGCACGCTCGCCGAAGCGGGGAAGGTGATCGCGCTGCTGGCGAAGAACGGCTTGAAGCGCGGCGAGAACGGCCTGCGCGTGATCATGATGTGCGAGCTGCCGTCCAACGCCGTGCTGGCCGAGCGCTTCCTCGAGCACTTCGACGGGTTCTCGATCGGCTCCAACGACATGACGCAGCTGACGCTCGGCGTCGACCGCGATTCGGGCGGGCCGATCGCGCCGACGTTCGACGAGCGCGACGACGCGGTGAAGGCGATGCTGTCGATGGCGATCAAGGCGTGCCAGAAGCACGGCAAGTACGTCGGCATCTGCGGGCAGGGCCCGTCCGACCATCCGGACCTCGCGCAATGGCTGGTCGACCAGGGGATCGAGAGCATGTCGCTCAATCCGGATACGGTCGTCGAGACGTGGCTGGCGCTGGCCGGCACGCAGCCGCGATAGTCCCTGCCACCGCGGTGTCACCCCGGGCCTCCATCATTGATGTGTCATCCCGAGCCACCATCGTTGCTATGTCATCCCGAGCGAAGCGAGGGACCTGCTGTTGCTGTGTAACGCCTCGGCCATCCGGCCGATAGCGCCGAACGCCCCGTGCGCGTGCAATGCACGGCATGCGCATGCCGCCCGCCGTCCACGTGGTCCTCGGCCCGTCCCGCATCGCCGCGGCGGCCATCGGCGTCGCGGCGCTCGCGACCCTCGGCGTGGTCCTGTCGCTGCCGATTCCCGCGTGGCAGCAGTCGGCGCTGTGCGTGGCGGTCGTCGCGTGGGCGCTGGGCGCGTTCCGCGTGACCGCGCTGCGTCGAAGCACGCTCGCCGTCACCGAGCTTCGACTGACGGCCGATCGCGCGCTGGTCGCGCGCATGGGGGATGGCCGGCTGGTCGCCGGCCACGTGCGCGACGCGACCTACGTCGGCGCGTGGGTCACGTGCGTCGTGTGGCGCGCGGACGGTACGCGCTGGTCGCGTGCCGTCATGCTGGTTCCGGACATGCTGCCGCGCGAGGACTTCCGCAGATTGCGCGTGATGCTTCGCTATGCGCGCAGCGGCGCCGAGCAAGGCGAACCCGCGAGCCAGGCCTGAGCATCGATCAGCCGCCCGCTGTCGGACTTGGCCTGGCCCCCAAGCAGGTGCGCGTACAGCGGCACCAGCGCCTCCGGCGGCGGCAGCACGGACTTGTCCTCGCCGGGGTGCGTGCGCCCGCGCAACGGCGAGCGGATCGGCCCGGGCACGACCGCGTTGATGCGCAGGTGCGCGCGGTTCTCCCATTCGTCGGCGAGTTCGCGGGCGAGGGCTGCCACGCCGGCCTTGGTCACGGCGTAGCCGCCCCAGTAGGCGCGCGGCTGCTCGCCGCGGCTGTCGAGCGTGAAGACGACGCTCGCGTCGGGCGCGGCGTCCAGCAGCGGCATCAGCGCGCGCGTGAGCCCCATCGGCGCCGCGACGTTCACGCGCAGCAGCGAAAGCCAGCTGTCGAACGATTGATGCTCGATCGGCCCGAGCGAACCCAGCAGCGCCGCCGTGTGCACGAGCCCGTCGACGCGGCCCAGCTGCGCCTGCAGCGCGCTCGCGACGTTGCCGAAGTCGTCGGCGGTGGCCTTCGCCAGGTCGAGCGGCAGGATCACCGGTTCCGGATGCCCGGCCGCGACGATCTCGTCGTACAGCGCTTCGAGCGTGCGCACGACGCGGCCGTGAACGACCACCGTTGCGCCCAGCGCGGCGCAGGCGCGCGACAGCGGCGCGCCGAGGCCGCCGCCGGCGCCGGTGATGACGATCACGCGGTCGCGCAGCGACGCGGAGGCGGGCGGATTGGCAATCGTGTCGGGCATGGACGAACGTGCGCACGAGGGGCCGCGCGATGATAGCCGATGCGGAACTGCGGGTCCGGCCGCGGTTTGCCAGCGGATTTCGGCCACGCTATAATTGATGTTTCGCCGTGGGGGTATAGCTCAGCTGGGAGAGCGCTTGCATGGCATGCAAGAGGTCAGCGGTTCGATCCCGCTTACCTCCACCACTCGACACCGAAGAGCGCGAAAAACGGTCGGACTCGTCCGGTCGCGGAAACGAAGCAACGTCCCCATCGTCTAGAGGCCCAGGACATCACCCTTTCACGGTGAGTACGGGGGTTCGAATCCCCCTGGGGACGCCAATAAAAATAATGGGTTATCGTTTTCGTCGGCCAGCGTGTCTAGATTGTGTCTAGAAAGCCACTAGGCGATCAGCGTCGGGGTGCGTCAGTTCTTGATCCGGGCGCGAACGGCGATCCTGACTTTGCAACGCATACCAGGTGGCAACCGTACCGTCGTTCGCTGTTCGCAGCGGTGAGGCGCGGAAACGGCCTCGCGCAGGATGAGTTACTAACGCTACTGGTCGTTGCACTCCTCGTCGACGAGCCACTGCCACCTGATGTTCGAGCGTACTTGCGCCGAATCATCACGAGGATCAAGCCGGGCGACATCAAGGCCCCCAAGTTGACGAAGCGCGGAGCGCCGAGCGTGCGGATCGTGGCCGCGAGATCCGAACTGTTGCGCATTGGCACCGCGCTTCGCAGTCCAACGCTCTCCCCTTCTGCCGCCAGATTTCTGCTACGGGCGATTGTCCGCGTCCGAAGGAATGGTCGCGCTTTGTGGCTGCGCCCGATGGGGCAGCCCACGAAGGCGGAGCGAGACTTGATGCTGGTCGGACTCGTCCACAAGCACAAGGCTACCGGCGTCAGCTTGGCAAAAGCGAAGGCGGCGGCATTGGAGGAGCTCGAGAAACGGTCGCCGGAGGGTAAGGCCGAGGTCGACCTCCGCCGGCTCGAGGAGATCCTTCGAGACCATCAAGCGTCGTTTGAGAATCCGCACCTCGCTGACCTTGGCCGCTGGCTGTCACCCGCCGAGCTTGAGGGACTGAGTAATGGAATGAAATTCCCCGACTAATCCGCGTGCATCGCCCGCCGAGGACCAGGAAACTCGCTGCATGACCAGATTGGTCGTGCTAAGAGTGAGGGCACTGCATGGCGAAGGACCGTGGAACGCGCTTTGCAAACCAAGCGCGCGCCGGCTGGAAGGTTCGGGAGTGGTGCGCAGACGTAAGCATCGGCAAAGCCACGATGTACGCGCTGCCACCCGAAATGCAGCCATTCAGCGTTAAGGTAGGCCGGTCGCGGATCATCACCGAGTCGCCGTCCGCTTGGCTCGCGCGGATCGGCCGTGCGCAGCGGGCTGCGGCGTGAGTGCCCGACCCCTGAAAGATGTCGTCGCCGTTCGACTTGACGGCCGTCGCGTGCTTTTCGGGCGGTATCCGGCCGATGTAGCCGAGCGCACGGCAGCCTCTCTGCGTCGTATGCAACTGGGGGCCGAGGTGGTCGACGCGCACGACGAGTCCGCCATCCCAGGGACTGCTGTCGATGATGTCGGGGCGGTATCGTGAGCACGCGTCGCGCTTTAAGGCTGCCGGCGTTCGCAGCGGATCTCGCAAGCGCACGCCGGCGCGGTATGACCCTGCGCAATCCGACAGTGAGTGTCGCTTTGCACTGGCGGAAGCGGCCGGCGATCGGGTATGGCGTGTGCGTGCCGGACGACGCCTCGCCGGACTCGCTGGACTGGTCTTGGACTCGCAATCTTGAAGTTATCATTTTTCGGCGCGGCGACGCACAAGAGCGTGTCCAACAGGCAGTGCGTGCGATCGAAGACTGCCGCCCCCGGCGTCTCCTTGTGATCGACGTCGTTGAGCACGACGACTGCAAGATCATCAGCATCGTCGCGCCCACGGTGGCCGCATGACCAAGGCAGCGCTCGACCTCGTCCCTGACCCGGATTCCACGAGGAGCGACGCCATAGCGGGCCATTCGGTTCAGCGAGGCGCTGTGTGGCCCGCCGCCCTAGAACGCGACGCATTTCATGGAATAGCGGGCGACTTCGTCCGGATGATCGAGCCGAACACCGAGGCGGACCCCGCCGCGATCTTGCTGCAATTCCTTGCCGCATTCGGCGCGCTGGTCGGCCGGGGACCGCATTACCGCGTAGAGGGCGACGAGCACCATGCGAACTTGTATGTGCTGCTGGTGGGCGAGTCGTCCAAAAGCCGCAAGGGCACGTCGTGGGGGCGCGTCCGCGAAGTGTTCGAGCTGATCCCGGATTGGAAGCCCCACGTTAGCGGGCTGTCATCCGGCGAAGGGGTCAAATATCACGTCCGCGACGCACGCGAAGAAACCAAGGAAAACAAGAACGGCGAGCTGGTTACGACAGTTGCTGACGAAGGCGTATCGGACAAGCGCCTGTTTGTCGCCGAGCCTGAATTCGCAGGAGCGCTGCGCAATGCGCAACGGCCCGGCAATACGCTGTCGGCGACGGTCCGCGAAGCCTGGGACTCCGGTACGCTGCGGACCCTGACAAAGAACGACCCCATAACCGCGACCGGCGCGCACGTCTGCATCGTCGGGCACATTACAGACGACGAACTGCGGGCCGAGTTGACCGAAACGGACACGGCGAACGGGTTTGCAAATCGCTTCCTGTTCGTGGCCGTAAAGCGATCCAAGATGCTCGCGTTTGGCGGTGCGGACGCCGATCCGACACAAGTGCAGGCGGTCGCCGACCGACTCCGGGAAAGGGCAGTCCGTGCGCGTTCCCGTGGGCGCGTGACGATGACGGCGAACGCCCGGAGCGTCTGGGAGCGCGTCTACCCGGCGCTTTCGACTGGTAGCGGCGGGCTGCCCGGCGCCGTGACCGCACGGGCAGAACCGCAGACCCTCCGGCTTGCGCTGCTCTACTGCCTGTTGGACGGCGCCGAACAAATCGACGTGCCCCATCTGCTGGCAGCTCTGGCTGTCTGGGAGTATTGCGACGCGACCGCTAGGTTTGTGTTCGGCGCCAGCATCGGCTACCGGATCGCCGACGAGATCATGCGCTGGTTGGGGAAAGCGGGCGATGCGGGAATGACTCGCACCGACATACGAGACGCATTCGGTCGTCATCAATCAACCGAGCGTACCGGCGCCGCGCTTGACATGCTGCGCGCCAAGGGACTGGCGACGTGCGAGATGGTAGGCGCTGGCGCTGCCGGCGGGCGCCCGACCGAAGTATGGCGGGCCGCGAAATGAACGCCAGCGACACGCGACAAAGGCGACATATGCGACCAAACCCAAGCAGGCAGGGGGTTATGTCGCAAATGTCGCATATGTCGCAAGGTGCGAACGCATGAATCTGGTGCACCTGGCCCGCGCTGCTCTGGCCGAAGTCGTGCCGGACCCGGCGACGACGACCATTGTTGCCACGCCTGAGCAAGCTGCCGAGCTACGCGAGTTGATCGCCACGATCGCGGTCGACTGGCCACCCGGAGAACCCGAGGAAGCGCTTGCCGTGGCGCTTGTGGACCCGGACGCGGCCCTGGTCTGCTGGCGGGAGCTTCGAGCGCAAAAAGGGTCGGTCGCATGAGCGGCTCGCCGACCGTCGAGGCGCCGGACGCCGCCGGTGTGCAGGCGCCCGGACATGTGCCAGTGGCGCTGTGCGGTGGCGAGGCGACCGACTTCGTGGCGGGCGTCTTCGACGACATGCCGGCCGCGCGCTACCACCTGATCGAGGCCATGAGCGCCTCAGGCGCAAAGCGAATGCTGCAATCGCCGGCGCACTACCGTCTCATGCGCGACGAGCCGCGGGAACCAACGGCCGCCATGCAGCTCGGCACCGTCATCCACGCCGGTGTACTCGAGCCCGACACCTTCGGCGCAGTGGTCGCCCAGGCGCCTGACGTCGACCGTCATACCAAACTTGGGAAGGAAGAGCTCGCCGCCTTCGCGGTCGCCAACGCCGGGAAGGTGATCCTGCCCGCCGTCGACTTCGCACGCGCCCGCCGTTGCATCGACGCGGTGCTGGCGCATCCGGCGGCCTCGAGGCTGCTCGCCGGCGCCGAGGTGGAAAAATCATTCTTCTGGACCGACGGCCGCTACAAGGTGCCGTGCAAGGCGCGCTGGGACGCGCGCAACCACGGGCTGGCGATTGATCTCAAGTCGACCATTGACGCCAGCCCAGAAGGGTTCGCAAGGCAGATCGCGTCCCTCCGGTACCACGTTCAGGCCGCGCACTACTGCAGCGCCGCCGAACACCTGCTCGACGAGTCGCCGCAAGGCTTCGTGTTCATCGCCGTCGAGAGCGAGCCGCCGCACGCCGTCGCCTGTTACGCGCTACCGGGAAACGCAATTCTTGTCGGCACGCACCTCATGAGCATCGCGCTCGAACGCTACGCCGCTGCGCTCGCTGCCGGCGCGTGGCGAGGATACCCCGACACCATCGAAGCCATCGCGCTGCCGAAGTACGCGCTTCGTTTCACCTGACCCCAGGAGGACCACATGAACGCACCCGCATCCGCCGCAGCTGTCGCGGCACCGACACCGCCGAGCCTCATCCAACGGTTCGCCGCCCGCTTCGGGGTGGAGCCGAACAAGATGCTCACGACGCTGAAATCCACCGCGTTCCGGCAGAAGCCGGGCGAACCGGAAGTCACGAACGAGCAGCTCATGGCGCTGCTGGTCGTGGCCGAGCAGTACGGCCTTAACCCGTGGACGAAGGAAATCTATGCGTTCCCCGACAAGGGCGGAATCGTGCCCGTTGTGGGCGTGGACGGCTGGGCGCGCATCCTGAACGACCA
Source organism: Burkholderiales bacterium (assembly GCA_046347755.1). Lineage (GTDB taxonomy): Bacteria > Pseudomonadota > Gammaproteobacteria > Burkholderiales > Casimicrobiaceae > VBCG01. The sequence goes on from JAXMFM010000003.1 coordinate 2,014,864, forward strand.
TCAGGCGTTCAACGGAGTCGAGTTCGTCGACGCCGAATCGGCCGACGGCGCGCCGCCGGCATGGATCGAATGCGCGATATTCCGTAAGGACCGCGAGCACCCGACCCGAGTGCGCGAGTATATGGCTGAGTGCAAACGTGGTACCGGCCCCTGGGGCTCACACCCGCGCCGGATGCTGCGGCACAAGGCCCTCATGCAGTGCGCGCGCATCGCGTTCGGCTACGTCGGCATCTACGACGAAGATGAGGCGTCGCGGATCATCGACGGCGGCACACAGGTCCTCATGTTGGAGTCGGCAGCGGTGAATGACATCAACGCCGCCGTTAGCGGCAAGATCGCGCCCGCCGAGATCGAGGACAAGGCGGGCAATGAACTGCCGGCGATGCTCGAGCACGCGACCGGCGAAGTCGTCGAAGTCATCGCGCCGCCCGCAGCGAAGCCGGCGAAGGGAAGGACCGCAAGCCCGACCTACGCCGAAGTCCGCGCCGCACTCGACAGGTCTATGTCCGCCGACGCCGTCCAAGATGCGGAATCCCTCATCGACGGGCTGCCCGAGCAATTCCGTGCCGAACTGCACGAGCTGGCGAAGACGCGGCGCGCGTGCGTGGACTATCCGCGTCGGGCAAGCACTGAGACCACTGGCACGGGGAGCTGATTTGGGCGCAAGCAAGGAATTGACAGTGAGGCAGTCGGCGTTCCTAGCGGCGTACATCGAACTGGGGAACGCTAGCGCCGCCTACCGTCGCGCCTACACCGCCAATGGCATGAAGCCAACCACAGTAAATCGCAAAGCGAAGGAGCTGCTCGACAACGGCAAGATCAGGGCAAGGCTCGCCGAGACCAGGTCACAGGCCGCGAGCACGGTCCAGGTCAATCTCGAGCGGATTCTCTTCGAGAACGCTCGAATCGCGTTCGCCGACATCCGCCGCATCCTGACCCCGGACGGCAACGTCAAGCCGCCGGCCGAATGGGACGACGACATCGCGTTGGCCGTGGCGAGCTACGAGTTGGTCCCGACCAAGTTCGGGACGTCGGTCAAGGTGAAGATGGCGGACAAGGGCGGCGCCTTGGACCGCCTCGGCCGTCACTTCGGCATGTACGAGAAGGACAACCGGCAGAAGGCCGGGGCGCTGGACGACCTGCCACGGGATGTGGCGAAGTTGATCCTCGATCGCCTACGTGGACTCAATAGGCCCGTCGTGAATTGATGTGCACGGGCCAAACCCTGCCGCAGCTTAGTTTAATGCAGACCCGCGATTGAGCGTTGCCGCAATCTGCCTCTGACTGCAAACTTCGACGACGAGGGCCTGAATTTCCACTGCGCACTCTGTTTCCCTCCTGCCGCTGGACATCACCATGCGCCGGCCTGCCTGGTTGAAGGCGCTGGTGTGGTGCGGCTTCGTCGGAGCCGACGTGATTCGGCCGGTGGGGAATGTCATTACCAGCAAACGCGGCAGTCCTCTCTTTTGCCACGGTCTGGTGCTCAATCCCTGCCTTTGTTCGCGATGCTGCGTTGCGGCGCCGATTGGCAGGGGTAAACTTCTCATGCCTTCAATTGGGGGGATATGGATCGCAGCAAGCACAACCCGGAACTCGAAGCGAAACTGGCCAAGCTGCATCCGACGGAACGGAACCGGGTGGAGTCAGTCGGGCGTCGCCTAGCCAAAGCGAGCCTGCGCAAGATGCTCGACAACGCCACCCAGTTGTCGGCGTCGCCCAAGACATATCCGAAGATCGAGGAGGCGATCGACCTACCAGATCGTCGCCTGCCGGACGAAGCGAAGGAAGGTCACTACCTGCCGACGGCCCCTTTGTTGTCGTGCTCCGAGATCGAGCGGCTTCGGCGCGTTGCGAACGTGCAAGTCGCCTTCGCGAAAAAGGCGTTCAATCAATAGAACAGCTACTTCGCACGCTGGTCCTGGATAACAATGTCTGGCGTGGAGCGATATGTGGGACGCTGCAAATCTGGATCACCTTTCGCAAGGCATTGGAAAGTGACGTCGATTTTTCCGGCACCAAGATTGTTTGTTTGTGCTGCCGAAGTGTTAGTCACGAGAATTTGCTTTCCCTGATCCGCACAATATTTTCCAGCCTCAGTGAGAGCAACCTGTCGCGCTCCTGTCGTGCCCCCACGGGCCGGAGCCGCTGACACTGACACGGAGTAGGTGTCAGGCCCCATGGGGAGGACCCCACTGGAAAGTGCGCAACCGCTTACAACCAGCGCGCCGACAATCAGAACCGCCTCCTTGCCTTTCTTCATGGCAGTAGCCTCCCTTAGCCGAAATATGAGCTCGACGGTTGGAACGTCTGTAAAGCGCGCTGCAGTATGGGGGGCGGCGGTCTTTCGGGTCAATGTGCCCTGCTTTCTGCCCACTCGGCCATCCGATCTAGTGTCATTGACGGTCTCAATGCGTACCTTCTCCCGATGCATGGGGCAGCCTCGCGTCGCCTGTCGATTTCGGGTAAGTTTCCGCCCATCGTGACGGGGGCGGACATGAGCAACGCGCTTTTCTTCGGGGATAACCTAGAGGTCCTTCGGGAGAGTCTAAAGGACGAGTCAGTCGATCTCGTCTACCTCGATCCGCCGTTCAACAGCAACGCCACCTACAACGTGTTGTTCAAGACCCCAAAGGGTCACGAGTCGGACGCGCAGATAGAGGCGTTCGATGACACCTGGCACTGGGGTGTTCATGCCGAAGCGGCGTTCGCCGACATCATGCAGGGACCGAACACTGACGTTGCGGAAGTAATCCGCGCGTTGCGCACAGTGCTCGGCGAGAACGACATGATGGCGTACCTCACCATGATGGCGATTCGCCTACTAGAGCTTCATCGCGTTCTGAAACCGTCGGGGAGTCTCTATCTGCACTGCGACCCGACGGCCAGCCACTACCTCAAGGTCGTATTAGACGCCGTCTTCGGCGGCGAAAACTATCGAAACGAGATCATCTGGAAGCGAAGCCATGCGCACAACAGTGCAAAGGGCTACGGCGCGAACCACGACGTAATCTTCTTCTACTCGAAGACAGCCCAGTTCACTTGGAACCCCGTCTATCAGGAATACGAGGAAGCCTACCTCGCGAAGCACTACCGCCACTTCGATACTACGGGGCGGCGGTACAAGCACGAGAATCCCACCGGGGCAGGGGTCTCGGGTGGAGACACCGGTAAACCGTGGCGGGGCATCGATCCCACCGCAAAGGGACGCCACTGGGCAAAGTCACCGGAAGAGATGGACCGACTGGACGCGAAAGGGTTGATCTACTGGCCCCCGAAGGGCGAATGGCCATACATCAAGGTCTTTCTCGACGAGCGCAAGGGAATTCCCGCACAAGACATCTGGTCGGACGTCGACCCGATCAACATGATCGCGAAGGAGCGTCTCGGCTATCCGACGCAGAAGCCCATCGCGCTCCTAGAACGCATCATTGCGGCCTCATCGAACGCCGGTGACATGGTACTCGATCCATTCTGCGGCTGCGGGACAGCCGTCCACGCGGCCGAGAAACTCGGACGGAAGTGGATCGGCATCGACGTGACCCACCTCGCGGTCTCGCTTATTGAGAAACGCATGAGGGATGCTTTCCCCGGTATCGAATTCGAGGTACACGGTACCCCCAAGGATCTCGACGGCGCACGAGACCTGGCCCTGCGCGACAAGTACCAATTTCAGTGGTGGGCTTGCTCGCTCGTCAACGCGCAACCATACGGAGGCAAGAAGAAGGGAGCCGACGGCGGCATCGACGGTCTCATCTACTTCCAGCACGACGCAAAGGTGACCGGCAAGATCATCGTAAGTGTCAAGAGTGGCGACAATGTCAACGTGTCGATGATTCGCGATCTCGCACACGTGGTTGAATCGCAGAAGGCTGCGATGGGATTCTTTGTTACGTTGGCGCCCGCGACGAAGCCGATGATTACCGAAGCAGCAAGCGTTGGCTTCTATACGTCGCCGCTTACCGGCGTCATGTTCCCCAAGCTTCAACTCCTCACAATCGAGGGGCTGCTCTCGGGGGGGGAGCAGGCAAAATATCCTCGAATGGACGCTGGCGGTCTGACGTTCAAGAAGGCGACGAAGGAAGAACAGGACGCGGAGCAGAAAAAACTATTCTAGAGGCGCAGCGGGAAGGAGCGTAGCACGATGGCACAAAGCCCACTCGTCGAATGCCGTGCCGGCGACATTCTGACGTCGGATCAAATCATTGCGATCGGCAAGGTAGCCATTGAGTGGGGCATGTTGGAGTTCGTTCTCGGCGCACACGGCCAGAATCTCTGCAGGGTCTACCCGGGCATGGCGTTCAACATATTGACTCGGAAGCCGAGCGGGACGGTACTTGCGGGGATCTTGGCAGAACTGTCGGCATTCTTCTTGCCGGTGCCGGTAGCCGAGGACTTTCGGAAGATCATGCAGCGAGTGCAAGACGTAGGCGGCGACCGCAATGATGTCGTTCACGGCGTCTGGAATCTCACCTCGGCGGCGCTCGGCAGGTTGTCAGCGGAGAGCGAGCCGATGGAGCCCGCCTTAAACGCCGCCATCAAGGCCAACGGCTGGGACTTCTCAATGTCGACTTGGACAACTGCGGAATTGCACGACCTCGCAGAGCGGATTGCGCAAATTCGATTGGATCTGAATCGACTGCTCGACCCATTGCCCGCACCACTTGGGCGAAACTATGACCTTGCCGAGGCTCTCGCCCAACAGGGCGATCCGGCAACTCTTGCCGCGCAGTTTGCGGCGAAGGCGGCGCATGTGGCTGTTTCGGACGCTAATCGTTTTCCGGGAAAGCAGCGTAGGCCGCCATTTGCATGAGCAAATTGCGCACTCTATTGTGAATCCTCGATTTGCGCGTCATACGATGGGACATCGGGACACGACCCGGAAGTCGCAACTTCCAGTACATCCGTAAGGATCGCTGCAAAGCCGACATAAAGGTTCGCGCAGTCACTTTCGCGCAGGACGCGCAGGTAATTCAGCACGACGTTGCGTTGCGACGTACCACGTGGCCGAATATCTACATCAAGCGAACAGAGGGCGCGAGATTCCTTAATGTCATGTAGTAGTGCGACAGCGAACTCACGTCCGTCGCGTTCTCAAAAGTGTGCGCCCGATCGCGCGCCAATTGCGCTAGTCGTGGGCGGTGCTGAACGCGGCGTAGACTTCTTCGCAGCCAAGATGCATACCTCCACTCAGGTTGCGTTGTGGTCAGGCGGTGGTAGTGGGTCAGTTTGACAAACTGACCCACTACCCGGGCGGGCGGCGCGTTGACGCGCACCGTTCCAACGTTTGCTCTACGCCGCGCGCGTTCCTTTCACTTCTGCGATAACGCGTTGCTTGTCCGGGGCGAAGCTCGGCAGGTACGTCACAGCCGCGGCAAGCGTCTTGTCCGCCAGATGCGCGTAGTGACGCGCGGTGATCCTCGTATCGGCGTGCCCCAGCAGCTTCGAGATCGTAAGCAGGTCGATCCCGGCCTGGGCCAAGTGCGACGCATACGTGTGGCGTAGCTCGTGGAACGTCACGGCAGGCCGAATCTTCGCCACACGGCACGCCTCGTTGAGCGCGCGGACGTGGTGATTGTGCCCCCACCGCCCGCCATCAGCGCGGACGAATACGAGCGCATCGCCCGTCTTGCCGGTAGTCTGCGCGGAGAACAACGCGCCACCTTCGGCGTTCAGCGGGATGTGTCGCGGACGGTCGGACTTAGTTTCAGCGACGTACACACGGGGCCGGTCGGTGTTCGTCACGACGTCCGACACCTGTAGCGCCGCCAGTTCGCCCCACCGAGCGCCGGTCAGCAGCGCCGCGCGCACGAGCGCGCGCAGGTCAGGCGGGCAGGCGTTGACGAGGCGCACGCATTCGGCATCGGTCAGGAAGCGGATCCGGGCCTCGTCCACCTTCTTGAACGGCTTGACCTTGCGCCAGGCGGAATCGTCGGCGATCGCGCCGCTCTGGAACGCCCGGTTCAGGAGCGCTCGCAGCACGGAATAGATCCGGTTGGCGCTCGCCTTGCGAGCTCTCTTCTCGTCACCCGACTTCGGGGCCGGGCGGAGATTTGCCTTGCTCGCAAACCTGCTCGTGCGCAGGCGAGCCGGCTTGGTCGCCAGTTTCTCGAGCCAACTCCGAAGCTCATGGGTCTTAATGGTTGCGATCTCCCGGTCGCCAAAGGCGGGCAGGATATGCGCGCGGATGGCGCTCTCAGTCATGGCGACGCCCTTTTTCTGCGCCCGGAACCACGTCAGATAGTCGTTGGCCGCTTCCTTCAAGGTAACGCGGGGATTGATACCGCCAACGCTCCGGCGGGCTTCCTCGCCCTTCTCGCGGGCCCTGTCGTTGGCTTGCCGATAACTCAGCACGTTGACGCCGTTGGCGTCCACGTAGTCGTCCGCGACGCCGAGCGCGGCGAGGGTGTATTTGCCGGTCGGGGCCAACAGGCGGACGCTCCACGTCCCTGAACCCTTCGCACCACGGCGATAGCTTATCGCCACACCCGCGTAAATGCCCTTCCAATGGCGGGCGCCGCGCTTGAGTCGCAGGCGGGCATCTCGGCTTTCGAGGTTCGAGTCCCGCACCGTCCGCGCCATCGCTTTGACTCCGTGTCTAGAATTTGTCTAGAATCCCCACATGGACCATGATAGACCATCATGGCCGGTCTTCATAGTGGAAATTGGAGTGGGGCGCGTTCAGGGTGGACCGCAAAAGTCTTGTTTACCTCTCTTTCACGGTGAGTACGGGGGTTCGAATCCCCCTGGGGACGCCAGTCCTACCCGGCAGGCCGCCTGCTATCGGTCAACTGCTGACCGTGCGCCCTTCCACATCCACCTGGACACTGGTTCGGTCGAGCGCACTGCTCACCGCCTGCGCGTACCGCTTGGCCCATTGCGAATCCTTTTGGAAGTGCTTCTCTCCCGCAACGTCGGCGATACAGAGGATCTTGTCCAGCAGGAGCACTTTGCCGGTCGGTCGTGTCGGCTCGCAGCCGAACTCGCCGTAGGTTCGATCCAGCCAGTCACGCGCCCGCGCCTGGGCCGTCGCGTCCGCGGCAAATGGAACGTCGACTTCGATCGTCACGTCGGAACTGAAGCGAATGATGACCTGGGCGTTCATGGTTTTCCTTGCTGGCGCCAACACTGCAATCTTACGCCGCTGCCGCTGGGCATCGCGCGAACGATGGGTCACATCGCATGGCGCGATTTGACTTGCGGAGCAGACCGAAATGCAATCGGGCGGCAGTCGGCGTTGCGTTGCAGGAGCTTGCGCCCGGCGTCAGTCGCCGAGGACGCGCCCGACGATCGGATACTGCGGATCGTTGTAGCCCGGCGTCGATGCAAACCCGGGCCGGACCAGCGAGTCGACGAGCGTCTCGTCCTGCTCGCTCCACGGCGTGCCGACCGCGCCGACGTAGTCCTGCCATTGCTCGAACGTGCGCGGCCCGGCGATCACGGACGTCACGATCTGGTTCGCCCACAGCCACGCGAGCGCGAACTGGGTGAGCGTGCGTCCCGTCGCTTCGGCATGGGCGGCGAGCGTCTGCGCGATCGCGAGCGACTCCTTGCGGTTCTCGGTTTCCATCATGCGCCGATCGCCGCGTCCGATGCGCGAATCCTCGGGAATGGCGCCGCCGAGGTATTTGCCGGTCAGAAGGCCGCGTGCGATGGGCGAATAGGGGGCGACGCCGATGCCGTAATAGTCGCAGGCCGGCAGGACCTCGACTTCGGGCTGGCGGTTCAGCAGGTTGTAATACGGCTGGCACACGACAGGGCCGGGCACGCCCTGCGCTTCGCACTCGCTGACCACTTCGGCGATGCGCCACCCGCGATAGTTCGACACGCCGAAATAGCGGATCTTGCCGCTCGCGATCAGGCTGCCGATCGCCGCGACGGTCTCCGCGATCGGCGTGTCCGGGTCGTCCTTGTGCAGGTAGTAGACGTCGATGTAGTCGGTGCCGAGGCGGGCGAGGCTGTCGTCGCAGGCCTGCAAGATCCAGCGGCGCGACAGCCCGCCGTCGTGCGGCTTCCGGGTCAGCACGTTGGCGACCTTGGTCGCCAGGATCCAGCGCCGCCGGTTGGCCTTGATCGCCGCGCCCACGATCTGCTCGGACGCGCCGCCTGCATACGCGTCGGCCGTGTCGATGAAATTCACGCCCGCGTCGTAGGCGGACGCGACGATCCGCTGTGCGACCGAGGCGTCCGTACGATCGCCGAACATCATCGTGCCGAGGCAGACGAGCGAGACCTCGAGGCCGCTCGCACCCAGTCGTCGGTATTCCATGGTCATCGCGTTGTCCCGGTCGATGTCGTGCGCTGGCCGTCAGTCCTCGGCCGCACGTCGCAGCCGCTCCATGTCGGGCACCGGCAGCGCGCGCCGCAGCACGGTTTCCTCGAGCCACTCGGCGGCGCGCCGCGCCCGGCTGGCGACGGTGTCCGGAGGCATCTGCTGGTAGTCGTCGTTGTAGACGTCGAAGCTGTAGATGCCGGCATAGCCCAGCGCGTCGAGCTTGCCGACCAGCGCCGCCAACTGATCGCTGTGCGCGCCTTCTCCCGGAAAGACGCGGAAGCGCGTCCGGGTCGCCTCTTCCTCCGCGAGCGTCGGCATCGACTGCCAACGGAAGTCGGACAGCTGGACCACGAAGATCTGTTCCGGGTCGATCGCGTCCAGATCGTCAGGCGGCATCTGCGCTGCGATGATATCGAAGGCGTCGATGGCCAGTCCCAGGTTCCGGCATTCGGCGCGCAGCACGAGTTCGCCGGCCGCGGCGAAGTTGCCGGCGGTCCGGCTCCACGAGACGCCCTTGAACGCGATGTTCACGCCCTTAGGGATAGCCAGCATGGCGAGCGCGCGCAGGTCGCGGACGATGGCGTCGGCGCCGGTGTTGGCGTGGCTCGACGTCGACGCCTCCACGACGAGCAGGCGTCCGCCCAGGTCCTGGCAGAGCTGCAGCAGCGACTTGGCGACGTCCACCTTGTAGTCGTGCAGCTTGCCGTCGAGCCCTTCGAAATCGCGCAGCATCTCGAGCCCGGTCACCGCGAGGCCGCTGTCGCGCACGGCGCGGATTCCCGCGTTGACGCCGCCGGGATGCCCGACGACCTCGCTGGCCGAGAGCATCACCTGCGAAAAGCCGGCCCGCCGAATGGCGGCGAGCTTGCCTTCCAGCGGACCCGCCAGCGTCGCGGTGTCCATGCCGAAGTCGCGGATGATCATCGGGGCCCTGCGTGGATGCTCGGTTCGTCGTGCACGAGCTCGAACATGACGCTGCCCAGGCACGGCTTCGTCAGCGCCCCGCGGTCGCTCGTGTGGACCTTTTCCGAATTGACGAACTCGATGCCGCGCTTCTCGAGCATTGCGACCGTGGCCACGACGTCGGAGGTTCCGAAGCCGATGCGCTGCAGGTGCTCTTCGGCGGCGGCGAAACGCGCGTTCTCGTCGGGCTCGATCAGCTGCAGGAAGAAGCCGCCGCACGGGCTCTGCAGCAGCAGGCCCTTGGGCATGATGCCGAACCGGACGCGGTCCGGCAGCGGCGTGAAGCCGAACAGCCGCGAATAGAACCACACCCAGTCGGCGGTGCGGTCGGCGCCGATGTACTGGACGATGCCGAAGAAGTGCAGGCCGCCGATCGCGGGGGGCTTCGTCTCGACCGACGGGATGGCGCGGAAGTCGATGTCGTAGATCGAGAACTCGTCCTGGCGATCGACGAGGTAGATGAGGCTCTCGCCCGCGCCGTGAATGGCCGGAATGTTGAGCTCCATGGCGCGCGCGCGGACGGGAATCTCCCACGCCCCCATGTCGCGAACCCGCTGGAACGCGGCCTCCGCGTCGCGGACGCGCAGCGCGAACGCGCTCAGCACCGGCGTCTCGGCCGGGTGGACCGTGTGGGGCAGATCGGCCGGCTGGGAGTTGACAACGATGTTCATCGACCCCTGGCGGTAGAGCTCGACCTCCCGCGACCGGTGCCGCGCGATCGGGCGGAAACCCAGCTTCTCCAGCAGGAGCCCGAGCGCCTGCGGCTTCGACGTGGCGAACTCGATGAATTCGATGCCGCTGATGCCAAGGGGGTTGGGGCCCTCTACGGGGACCGCTTCGTGTTCCAGCGCGTTGGTCACGGAAAAACCTCGTCTTGTGCCGCCTGCGCCCGGGAGCGCTCGGGCGCGCGGCGTCGCTTCGCCAGGGAATCGTTCGTATGGTAGCCGAATCCGTTGCCGGGCGGCCTCCACTCGGGCATGTTGCACCGCAACACCGCGCCCGGTTGCACCAATTTGACAGGTCTGTTAAATTCCGCTTGCGAACCCGCCAATTCCGAGGAGGCCATGGCGACGCAGCTCCTGCCGTCCCGCACGACCGCCATGCGCAAGCCCAAGGCGCCGGAGGCCAATCGCGCGCGCATCCTCGCGGCGGCGGTGGCCGAGTTCGCGTCGCGCGGCTTCAAGGGCGCGAGCATGGACGCCATCGCGGCGCGCACCAGCACGACGCGCGCGCTGATCAATTACTACTTCGGCAGCAAGGAAAGGCTGTACCTGGCGGTGCTCGAGCGCGTTTACGCCGAGATCCGGGAAGCCGAAAACCACCTCGAGCTCGACCACCTGCCGCCGGTGGAGGCGATCCGCCGCATCGTCGAGTTCACGTACAACTACTACGTCGAGCACGAATACTTCGTGCGGCTCGTCGTTGCCGAAAACCAGGCGAAGGGCCGGCACATGAAGCGTTTCCCGGCGCTGCGCACGCTGAACCGCCCCATCGTCGACAGGCTCGGCGCCGTCATCGCGCGCGGGCAGGCCGACGGCACGTTCCGCCCGGACGCAGATCCGATCGACGTCCACATGTCGATCGCCGCGCTGGGGATGTTCAACGTCACGAATCAGTACACCTTCGGCACCCTTTTCCAGCGGGCGATGGGCGCGAAGGGGGATGTGTCCGCCCGACGCCGGCAGGTGGCCGACATCATCCTGTGTTGGCTGATGCCCGAATCCGCTCGCCAGTCCCGCAGTTGATCACTTCATCAAGGAGGAAGTCATGGATTTCAAATTCGATCGCCGTTCCGCATTGAAGGCCGGCGCCGCGCTCGCGGCCTCGGGAATCGTCCCCGCTTGGGCGCAGGAAAAGCCGAAGCTGCGCTTCGCCGCCGTGTTCTCGGACAAGGACATCCGCGCGGACATGATGAAGATCTTCGCCAAGGAGATCGAGGCCGACTACACGGTCGAGACGTTCCTCGGCGGGTCGCTGTTCAAGCAGGGGACCGAACTGGTCGCGCTGCAGCGCGACAACCTCGAGATGGGCAACATCGCTCCGCAGGACATTTCCAAGCAGATTCCCGCGTGGTCGATCCTGACGTCGGCCTACCTTTTCCGCGACGCCAACCACCTGAACGCATTCTTCGCCAGCGACCTGGGCGCGCAGATGAAGAAGATGGTCGAGGACCAGGTCAAGGTCAAGATCCTGGGGCCGACGTTTTTCGGCACCCGGCAGGTCGGCCTGAAGCCGAAGAAGAAGATCAACAAGCCGGAGGACATGGCGGGGATCAAGCTGCGCATGCCGCCCGGCGACGCGTGGCAGCTGCTCGGCCGCTCGATCGGCGCCAACCCGACGCCGATGGCCTATGCCGAGACGTACACCGGCCTGCAGACCGGCGCGATCGACGGCCAGGACAACCCGCTGCCGAACGTGCAGAACATGAAGTTCTACGAGGTGATGTCGCAGATCGTGCTCACGTCGCACCTGGTCGGCTTCGATTGCCTCACCGTCAACCTGAAGACGTGGAACGGCATGAACGCCGCCAAGCAGAAAAGCTTCCAGGCCGCCGCCGACAAGGCGATCGCGTGGAGCACGGCCGAGCATCTGAAGAAGGAAGCCGAGCTCGCCGAGGGCTTCAAGAAGCAGGGCCTCGAGGTCTACACGCCGGACGTGAACGCGTTTCGCGCCTACGCGCAGAAGATCTACCTGGCCTCCGACGAGGCCAAGGCCTGGCCGCCGGGACTGCTCGACAAGATCAACGCGATGAAGTCCTGATCGCAGCACGTGGGCCGCAGCGGCGGCCCGCGGTTCCGCCGGGCCGGAGCGGCCGCCGCGCATGACGGCGGTCGGTCCGGCAGGGCGATTGCCAACGGGTCCGCGGAGGACCGGAGAACGCCATGTCATTGACCGTCGCCACGGCCGTCGACTGGATGAGGCGACGCGCGGAAAACGTCGTCGCCGGCCTTCTCGGCCTGATGTTCGTCGCGTTCATCATCCAGATCGTCTTCCGGTATTTCTTCAATTTCCCCATCGGCTGGTCGTCGGAGCTTTCGGTCATCACCTGGCTGTACATGGTGCTGCTCGGTTCGGCGTTCTGGCTGAAGGAGAGCGAGGAAGTCCGCTTCGACCTCATATCGGGCAGTCTGGGCCCGCTTGGACAGCGCGTAGTGGGACTCATCGTAGCCGTCGCGGCCATCGTCCTGTTCGGCATGGCGATGCCGGCGACAGTGAAATACGTCGCCTTCATGAAGGTCGAGAGCAGTTCCTACCTCAAGATCCGTCTCGACGTCCTGTATTCGGTCTACATCGTGTTCTCGGTGGCCGTCATCGTCCGTTATGCCTGGGCGATCGTGGTGCTGCTTCGCGGCGACGCGCCTGACGAGCCCGACGTCTCCAGCGCGGGGTCCGGGCTATGAATCCGACCAGCCCGTTGTTCCTTGCGCTCGTCGCCATCGTCGGATTGAGCCTTATCGGGCTGCCGGTCGCCTACGCGATGATCGGCGGCTCCATCCTGTGGCTGTTCATGACCGGCCTCGACCTCGGGACCGCGGCCGAGCAGCTGCTGAACGGCATGATGGCAAGCCAGCTGCTGCTCGCCATCCCGCTGTTCATCCTCGCCGCCTCGTTCATGAGCACCGGCAGCATCCTGGAAAGGCTGCTGAATTTCTGCAACGCGATCGTCGGGCGCTTCCGCGGCGGGCTTGCGCAGGTGAACGTCCTGCAGGCCATCGTCCTTGCTAGCATGTCGGGTTCCGCCCTCGCGGACGCGGCGGCTTCGGGCAAGCTGATGCAGACGATGATGACGCGCGACGGCAAGTATCCGCCGGCGTTCGCCGCGGCGCTGACCTGCGTGTCGTCCGTCATCGGGCCGATCATCCCGCCGTCGATCCCGCTGGTGCTCTATGCGCTGATTTCGGACACGTCGGTCGGCTACCTCTTCCTCGGTGGCGTGATACCGGGCTTGCTCCTTGGTTCCGTCCAGAGCGGCCTTATCGCCGTCGTGGCAAGGCGTCGCAACTTCCCGGTCGAGAAGCCCGTACCGATGCGCGAGCTTCCTCGCGTGACCTGGGAGGCGACGCCGGCGCTCCTGATGCCGGTGATCCTGCTCGGGTGCATGTGGAGCGGCGTGACCACGCCCACCGAAGCCGCTGCCGTCGCTGCCGCGTACGCGCTGCTGATCTCGGCCGTCCTGTACCGTAACCTGCGCTTTGCCGACGTCTACCATTCGCTGGTTTCCAGTGCGCGGGTCACCGTGTCGATCGGCATGCTCATCGCCGGCGCGACGGTGTTCAATTTCGTGATCACGTCGGAAAACATCCCGAAAACGCTGAGCGCGCTGCTCAAGGCCTACGAGTTGTCGCCGCTCGTGTTCCTGCTGATGGTCAACGTGTTGCTGCTGATCCTGGGCTGCTTCCTCGAGGGGACGACGATCATCCTCGTGATCCTCCCGGTGCTGCTGCCCACCGCGCAGGCGCTGGGCATCGACATGGTGCATTTCGGCGTGATGTGCGTCGTCAATATCATGATGGGGCTGGTCACGCCGCCGTTCGGGCTGCTGCTCTTCATGATGACCAAGATCGCCAACGTTCCGCTGCGCGACATGGTGCGCGAAGTGATGCCGTTCCTGTACGTGATGATCGGCGCGCTCGCGGTGCTGACGCTGGTGCCAGGCACCGTGCTGCTCCTGCCGAGGCTGATGGGGTATACGGGCTGATCTGATGATAAGCGGCAAGACAACGCTGATTGCGCACCTTGGCTATCCGACGGAGGCGTTCAAGGCGCCTCTGATCTACAACCCGTGGTTCGAGCGGCACGGCATCGACGCGGTGGTCGTCCCGATGGGTGTCATGGCCGAGGATTACCCGACGTTGATGAGGTCGCTGTTCAGAATGACCAATATCCGCGGCGCGCTGGTCACGATGCCGCACAAGGTCACGACGGTGGACCTGCTCGACGAGGTCACGACGACGGTGAAGGTCGCCGGTTCCTGCAATGCGATCCTGAAGCGTCCGGACGGCACGCTGCTCGGCGACATGTTCGACGGGACCGGGTTCACGCGCGGCGCGAAGCACAAGGGCTTCGTCTGCGACGGCGCGCGTTGCCTCGTCGTGGGCGCCGGCGGCGTCGGATCGGCGATCGCGGCGTCGTTGGCCGCCGAGGGCGCGGGATCGATCACGATTTGCGATTCCAACGACGCGTCGGCGGAGTCTCTCGCGGCACGGCTCTCGCGGCACTATCCCGAGCTGGAGGTTTGCGTAGGCACCAACGACCCCGACGGCTACGACCTGGTCGTGAACGGAACCCCGCTCGGGATGAAACCGGGCGACCCGCTCCCGGTCGACGTCGCGCGCCTTGCGGCGTCGACGTTTGTCGGCGAGGTGGTGATGAAGACCGAGATCACGCCGCTGCTGCAGGCGGCGCGGGACCGCGGATGCCGGATCCAGGTCGGCACCGACATGCTGTTCGAGATGATTCCCGCATACCTCGAATTTTTCGGATTCGGTTCCGCCACGAGCGAGGAATTGCGCGCGGTGGCCAAAGTCGTATATTGAGCGCACAGACACGAGAGGAACCACGGTGAGCGAGCCGAAGCCGATTTTGCTTCACGGGAAGCCCGTGGGCGGAGGCGCGTTTCCGCTGATCTGCACGCCGCTCGTCGGCCGCACGCTGGACGCAGTTCTCGCCGAAGTGGACGCCGTGCTGCCCAAGAAGCCCGACGTGCTCGAATGGCGGGTCGACTTCTTCGAGGCGCTCGGCGACACCGCGCACGTGATCGGCACCGCGCGCGCCATTCGCGACCGCGCCGGTCCGATCCCCGTGATGTTCACGCGCCGCGCGTTCGTCGAAGGCGGCGAGAAGATCGCGCTGGCCGAACCGCAGGTCGTGCAACTGTACGCCGAGGTCTGCGCGAGCCGGCTCGTCGACCTGATCGACTACGAGACCGCCAATGCCGCCGAGGACTTCCGCCGGCTGCGCGCGGTTTCGCGCGAACACGGCATTGCGCTGATCGGTTCGTATCACAACTTCCAGGGCACGCCGGACGCCGCCGCGCTGGGGGCCAAGTTCGCGCTCGCGCACAGGCTCGAAGCGGATGTTGCGAAGGTGGCGGTCATGCCCAAGGGGCCGCCGGACGTGCTGACGCTGCTGGGTGCGACCTGGGCCGCCAGCCAGATACTTCCGATCCCGCTGATCAGCATGTCAATGGGTCCCTACGGCTCGCTGTCGCGCATGGTCGGCTTCGTCTACGGCTCGGCGCTCACCTGGGCCGTCGGCAAGAGCAGCTCGGCCCCGGGCCAGGTTCCCATCGAGGACCTGCGCGCCGTGCTGGCCACCGTCCGCAAGACCGTGCTCGGCACCTGAAGCTGACGCGAACATCACCGAAAGCGGAATGCACCGCCCTCAAGACCTGCAGCGCCGGCGCGCTGCCGCCCGACGAATCGACGAAGGAGATACTCAAGATGGCCACGGCCCCGGAAGTCAAGAAAGGCATCACCGAGGAGCAGCAGCAGGAACTGGACGAGGTGTTCGCGCGCGCGCGCAAGGCCCTCGCGATCATCGAGACGTACGACCAGGCGCGGGTCGACCGGCTGTGCCAGGCGATTGCGTGGGCGGTGGCGAACAAGCAGACGTTCACTCGGCTGGTGGACATGGGCATCAAGGAGAGCGGGCTGGGCGACGCCGTGAGCCGGATGGGCAAGCGGATGAAGATCCGCGGCGTGTTGCGCGACGCGCTGCGCCAGAGAAGCGTGGGCGTCATCGAGGAGCTGCCGGAGAAGGGCATCGTCAAGTACGGCAAGCCCGTCGGCATCATCGCGTGCATCGTGCCGACGACCAACCCCGACCTGACGCCGGCGGGCAACGCGATCTACGGGGTCAAGGCGCGCAACTGCGTGATCTTCTCGCCGCACCCGCGCTCGAAGAAGACGTCGTTCGAGACGGTGCGGCTGATGCGCGACGCGCTCGAGCGCGAAGGCGCGCCGGCCGACATCCTGCAGTGCCTGACCAAGGTCAACATCCCGATGTCGCAGGCGCTGATGGCGCGGGCCGACCTCATCATCGCCACCGGCGGCCAGCCGATGGTGCGCGCCGCGTACAGCTCGGGCACGCCCGCCTACGGCGTGGGTGCCGGCAACTCGACGATGATCATCGACGAGACGGCCAACATCGAGGAAGCGGCGCACAACACGCGGCTGTCCAAGACGTCGGACTTCGGCTCCGGCTGCTCGGCCGACGGCAACCTGATCATCGAAGCCTCGATCTTCGACAAGATGCTGGCGCAACTGCAGAAGGAGGGCGGCTACCTCGCGTCCGCGCAGGAAAAGGAGATGCTGCGCAAGGCCATGTGGGACGACGAGCGCCACCGCACGGTGGAAACCGTCGCGATCGCGCCGCAGCAGCTCGCCAAGATTGCGGGCTTCACGATCCCGGCGGACCGCAAGTTCATCATCGTGCACGGCGACGGCATCGGCAGGGAGCACCACTTCTCGAGCGAGAAGCTGACCACGTTGCTCGCCGTCTACAAGTACAAGGGCTTCGACCAGGCGCTGGACATGATGCGCGCCGTCTACGAGGTCGGCGGCAAGGGCCACTCATGCGGCATCTACTCGTTCGATGCCGATCACATCCACCGGCTGGCGATGGCGGCGCCGGTCTCGCGGATCATGGTGCGGCAGCCGCAGTCGAAGGCCAACGCCGGCGCGTTCAACAACGGCATGCCGATGACGTCGAGCCTGGGCTGCGGCACGTGGGGCGGCAACATCATTTCCGAGAACGTGCACCTGAAGCATTACCTCAACACCACGTGGGTGTCGGTGCCGATCAAGGAGGACAAGCCGTCGGACGAGGAACTGTTCGGCTCGTTCTACGACCCTTCGATGGAAGCCGAAGTCGAGACGATCACGACCTGACGTCATGGCGACGAGGACGCCCGAAGAGATTCTCGCCGCGGCAGGGCCGCGGGCGCACACGAACCCAGGGAGCACTCCGTGAAAGACCTGATCGCGAACCAGCTGGTGAAGTACCTCGAGGCGCGTGGCGTCAAGCACATCTTCGGCCTCTGCGGCCACACGAACATCGCCGTGCTCGCCGCGCTGTCGAAGAGCAGGAAGATCAAGTTCGTCAACACGCGTCACGAGCAGGTCGCCGCGCACGCGGCCGACGGCTACGCGCGGGCGACCAAGAAGACGTCGGTGCTGCTGACACACCTGTCGCCGGGGCTCACCAACGCCGCGACGGGCGTGGCCAACGCGGCGCTGGACTCGATCCCGATGGTGGTGATCTCCGGCGACGTGCCGACGCACTACTACGGCAAACATCCGCACCAGGAAGTGAACCTGCACGCCGACGCCGCGCAGTACGAGATCTACCGGCCGTTCGTGAAGCGCGCGTGGCGCGTGGACTCTGCGCATCTGTTCCCCGAGATCATCGAAAAGGCCTTCACGCTCGCCGAATCCGGGCGCCCCGGTCCCGTGCTGGTCGACGTTCCGATGGACATCTTCTCCAAGGAAGTCGACGTCGGCCTGTTCAAGCGCGCGCTTGCAAACGCGAAGTCGCTGCACAAGCCCTCCTTGGACGACGCGGCGGCGGAGGCGATCATCGGTGCGCTGCTTGGCGCGAAGACGCCGGTGATGTACGTCGGCGGCGGCATCCTGCTGGCCGACGCGGCCGACGAGATGCGCGAGCTGGCCGAGCACCTGTCGCTGCCCGTCGCGCACACGCTGATGGGCAAGGGCGCACTGCCCGACGACCACCCGCTGATCCTCGGCATGACCGGGTTCTGGGGCACGCAGTTCATCAACGACAAGTGCAAGGGCGCGGACTGGATCCTCGGCCTGGGCACGCGCTTTTCCGAGGCCGACTGCAGCTCGTGGGAGAGCGAGTACACGTTCAGCATGCCGCCGACGAAGCTGATCCACATCGACATCGATCCGGCCGAGATCGGCCGCAATTATCCGGTGGCGATCGGCGCGGTGGCGGACCTCAAGGAAGCGCTCAAGGTGCTGAACCGCGTTGCGCGCAAGCTCTCGCCCAAGGGCGTGCAGCGTCCGAAGCTGCTCGCCGAGATGGCCGCCAACCGCAGGGCGTTCGTGGCCGGCAACAGGAAGGCGACCGAGAGCGACGCCTGGCCGATGCGGCCCGAGCGCATCCTCGCGGACCTGCGCGCGGTCGCGCCGCGCGACTCGATCCTCTGCACCGACGTCGGCTGGAACAAGAACGGCATGTCACAGCAGTATCCGATCTACACGCCCGGCACCGTATTCACGCCGGGCGGGTACGCGACGATGGGGTTCGGCGCGCCGGCGGCGCTCGGCGCCAAGGTGGCGCTGCCGGACAAGGTCGTGGTGGCGCTCATCGGCGACGGCGGGTTCGGGCAGAACCCGGCGATGCTCGCCACCGCGTTCGAGGACGACATCGCGGTGGTCTGGGTGATCATGAACAACCACGCGTTCGGCACCATCGCCGGACTCGAAGCCGCGCACTACGGGACGACGTTCGGAACGGTGTTCGAGAAGAACGGCAAGTCGTGGTCGCCCGATTTTGCGGCGATTGCCCGCGCGTACGGCGTGGACGGCGTCAAGGTCGCGTCGGCCGCCGAATTCAAGCCGGCGCTGGCCAAGGCGATCAAGTCGAAGCGCCCGGTGGTGCTCGACGTGTACATGAAAAACGAGCCGGTGCCCACGGCGGGCCACTGGAACATCATGGACATCTACTCGCCTGGCAAGAAGGTCCACCACGTCTCGACCGGTGACTAGAGAGGGGCGACAGCCATGGAACAGGAATTCTCACTGGCTCACCTGACCGTTCTGGGCTGCGCGCCGCCGGAGATGACCTACATCGCGGCGCGGGCCGGCTACGACTACGTGAGCATCCGCCCCATCTTCATGGGACTGCCCGGCGAGCCCAACTACGCGCTGGCCGACAACCCGCAGCTGCTGAAGCAGACGAAACGGGCGCTCGCGGCGACGGGCGTGCGCGTGCACGACATCGAGCTCGCCCGCGTGTACGAAGGCCTGCACCCGACGAAGTACCTGCCGGCGATGGAAGTCGCGGCCGAGCTGGGCGCGAAGGCCGTCCTGTCGAGCATCTGGGGCGGCGAGCGTGAGTTCTACATCGAAAAGTTCGGCGAGATCTGCGACCTGGCCAAGCCGTTCGGGCTGACGGTCGACCTCGAGTGCGTTCCCATCGCCACCGTGGCCACGCTGGCGCAGGCGGTCGACGTGCTGCGCACCGTCGATCGCAGCAACGCCGGGCTGATGATCGACACGCACCACATCCACCGCGCCCGCGACAACCCGGCCGACCTCGACGCGCTGCCGCGCGAGTGGTTCCACTTCGCGCAGCTGTGCGACGCGCCTGCGGAGATCCCGACCGAGCGCGCCGAGATGATCCGCATCATGCGCGAGGCGCGCCTCTACGTCGGCGAAGGCGGCATCGACGTCGCGGGCATCCTCGCGCACATCCCGCCCTGCGTCTACTCGATCGAGCTGCCCAACAAGGAGCGGCACGAGGAGATCGGCTACGCCGAGCACGCAACGCGGTGCCTCGAGACGCTGAAGGCGTATCTGGCCGAGCATCCGGCGGAAAAGCGCGTCCGCGACAAGCGTCGCTCCGGACGCACGACGGCCGGGAATCGACGCGCCGCCGCGTCGCAGTGACCGGAGCGCATGGCATGAAAAAACACATCAAGGCAGTCGACGCACACGGCAGGAAGCTCGGCGGCGAAACGCCGCTCCTGTGCACGCCGCTGGTCGGCCGCACCCGCGCGCGGGTGCTCGCCGAGGCCGCCCGCGTCCTCAAGCAGAAGCCGGACATCGTCGAGTGGCGGGTCGATTTCTTCGACGCGGTCGGCGACACCAAGGCCGTCATCGAGACGGCGCGCGCGCTGCGCGACGTCGTCGGCAAGCGCCCCGTCATCTTCACCCGCCGCGCGGAAAGCGGGGGTGGCGAGCGGATCGCGATCGGCGTCGACGACGTCGTCGAGCTCTACGGCGCCGTGGCGAAGTCGCGGCTCGTCGACTTCATCGACTTCGAGCTGGACAACGACCCCGACCACCTGCGCCGCGTGCGCGACGACACGAAGCGCAACGAGGTCCGGCTGATCCTCTCCTATCACAACCTGAGCTACACGCCCGGGCTCGAATTCCTCGTCGACCGGTTCCTCGAGGCGGAGCGGCTCGGCGCCGACGTGGCCATGGTGCAGGTCATGCCGCGCGACCGCGCCGACGTGCTCCGGCTGCTCGCGGCGACCGCCGAGGCCGACGAGAAGACGCGCATCCCGCTCATCAGCATGTCGGTGGGGCCGCTCGGTTCCGTGACGCGGATGGTCGGCGGCCTGTTCGGCTCGTGGCTGAGCTTCGGCGTCGGCGAATCCGCCTCGGCCCCGGGCCAGATTCCGATCGGCGACCTGGTGACGGTCTACGACATCATCCGCCGCGCTCGCGGCGGCGAGATGTTCTGATCGACCGAAGGGGAATCTGCGCGGCGGCCGGACCGGCCGCGCGCAGGTTCAGGCTTCGCCGCGGGTCCTGCGCACGTCGGCCCGGGATCCGGGCCAGGTTTCGTACTGCGGAAGGCCATCGGTGATTTCGTACCAGGGCGCCTTGGACCCGACGAAGAAATGGCCTTCGGGCCGGTTCGTCGGCGCCTGGTCCAGTCCGCCGAGCGGGATGCTGATGCGAGCCAGGTCGTTGTCGTACGTGCTGATGAGGTTCGATCCGCAGACGCCGCAGAAGTGCTTGGCGGTGAACTCGGACGAGTGGTAGGTCTTCAGGAGTTCCTCGCCCTTCACCCACCGGAATTGCGACGCCTGGATGGACGCGCGCGTGCGGAACGCGGCCCCGTGCCAGCGGCGACAGCGCGAGCAGTGGCAGTTGAAGATCGGGCCAAGCTCGCCCTCGATTCGGTATTCGACGCCTTCGCAGAGGCATCGTCCGGTCAGCACTTGCATCGCAGTCCTCGGTGTGGGTGACGACAAGGATCGCTCGAACCGGCACCGCCGACGGCAGGCGCGCGAAGTCCGACGGCGAAGTCTATCCAATTTTCGAACGCGGTCGTGTCCTCGACCGCCTCGATCGCGAGCGTGCGCAGCAAGATCGGCTAGAGCGCCGGAAACCCCAGCAGCCGCACGAACTGCGTCTGCACGCACAGTTCCAGCACCTGCTTCAGCGCGGCGAACGGCTCGTCCGGAAACGCCGCCGCAAGCTCGCCGCCGGTGAACGGTCCGTCGGTCCGGCCCTCGATCCAGCGGATCAGCGGGACGGTCGTCGCCGAAATCTCCACGTTGGCTGCCGCGCGCGTCAGCTTGCGCGTCTGCCCGACGACGAACGTCAGCGGCAGCTTGCCGCTCGCTGCCGCGGGACCGATCTCGATGCGCGTGTACGGCGTTCGCCGGAAGCGGCTCTCGGCGTCGATGCGCTGCAGCCGCCAGGCGAGGCTGGCAGGCGCGTTCAGCACGTCGGCCGGCGTCAGGCGCGCGACGACGCCGGGCAGCGTGGCCAGCAGCTGCGCGACCTGCGCCCGGGCTTCCGCATCGCGAAGGCTGTCGCCGAAGCCGCCGACGAGCGGGCGTCGCCATTGCGGATCCTGCAGCAGCAGCAGCCGGAGCTGGTCGAGCAGGCAGCGCAGCGCGGCCGGCGCATCGGCGATGATGCTGATCGAAAGCGAGTTGGTGCTCGACTCCGTGTAGTGCCACGTTCCGCGCGGCAGGAACAGCACGGAGCCCGGCTCCATGAGCGCGATCTCGAAGCGCGCGCCGCCCGGATCGGGAAAGCCGCGGCCGACTTGCGCATACATCTCGTCGAAAGGCACGGTGTCGGCGACGTACTGCCCGCCCGTGGGAAAGGGCAGGCCGTCCACCGGTGCGTGGTGAAAGCGCTTGGACCCGGCAAGCTGCACGGAAATCAGGTCGCAGGCGTCGAAGTGACAGACGAGGCCGCCCTCCCGCGGCGCGGCGAACGCCGACATCGTGACCGCGCCCGCGTGCAGCGCGAGTTCCGTCTCGAGCTGCCGCAGGAACGCGGGCGCGTTCGGCAGCAGGCTTGCGATGCCGATGAACTGCACGGTCAGCCCCATGTCGAGCAGGCTCACCGCGTTCGCATCGCCCACGGTGACCATCCGTTCGGTTCCGCCATGCGTGAAGCGCAGCGGGCCGCTGTAGCGCTGCGCCAGTTCGGCCGCACTGGCCAGCGCAGGATCGAGCAGCGGCGCCGGCAGTCGCTCGCGCGGACCGTGGACGACGAACGGGCGCGACGGCCAGTATTGCTCCACGAACGCCTTGCCTGGGCACGGCGCCATCAGCGCATCGAGCAACGGGTATCCGGAGGCCATGCGGGTGCTCCGTTCGCTACGCGCGCATTCTGCGTCAAGGGCCGCCGCCGGCACAACTTCCGCGGTCGCCCACGCGATTCCTACACGCGTCGTCGCTCGGGCCGGCAGCGCGTCGCGGCACGATGGCGCTGCGACGAAGGGGTCGCGCAACTCGCAAGGAGCGTAACGATGAACGCACGTACCAGGATGCGACTGCTCGCGCTCGTCGCCGGCGCCTCGCCGATAGCCGCCGGCTGCGGCGACCGCTCGGTCGAAACGGCGCAGCAGAAGATGGACCGCGCCGCGGACAAGGTCGCGACGACGACCGAAAACGCGGCGACGAAGGCGGCCACGGCGATCGACGACGCGTCGATTACCCCCAAGGTGAAGGCCGCGGTGCTAGCCGAACCTGGGCTCAAGAGCCTCGAGATCAACGTCGACACCCGGAAAGGCGTGGTGACGCTCGCCGGAACCGTCGCCTCGCACGAGCTCAAGCAGCGCGCGACACAGATAGCGCGAAGCGTCGAGGGCGTGCGCTCGGTGTCCGACCAGCTCGTCGTGTCGCCGGGCTGGCGCGCTCAGCGGCAACCGGTCGTTCCCGCCGCGTCGTCGAGCGTCGGGAACACGGAGCCCAGGGTTCCCCGGCAGGCGATCGAAGCGATGCCCCGGTTGCGGGCACGCGAGTACTCGGGCAGCCGATGCGTGACGCCGGGCGCCAGGCTGTCCGCGCGGCGCCCCTTGGGCGGCTGCGGGCAGTCGTAGATGCCGCGGCCGCCGCCCTTGTAGCAGAGCGTCACCTCGATCGGGAACGCGCACGTGTTGCCAATGGTCGCGTCGCCGGCCGGCGAGGGCGTCGATTCGGCGAAGCGCAGGCACGCGTCGGCGCGCTTCGGATCGGCAATGTCCTTGGTGTCGGCGACCGGCTTCATCTGCGGCGGCGGCGCGGCTTCGATGGGATGCACGGCAGGCGCCGTGACCGGCGGCGGCGTCAGCGCGGCCGTCGGCGGCAGCTTCTCGCCGCCCAGCTGCGCGTACCGTTGCGCGAGCGGCACGGCGCGGCCGCCCGCGCAGCCGGCGCGCCACACGGCGTCGATCGGCTCGCCGGCGTCGATCGCGTCGAACGGGTCGCTGGAGCCGAGCTCGCGGTAGGCGCGCATGTCGCAGCGGACCAACGCGACGAACGGGCGCTCCTGGTTGACGTCGACGGCGCGCGCGTACATGCGCGCAACGAACGACGTGCCCTGCGGCCCGAGCTCGACGTAGTCGACGTTCCAGTACCAGTAGACGACGCGGCCCTCCGACACGAGCCGGCTGCCGACGTACCGGTAGCCGAACGGAACGGCCGCGAGCGCGGGCAGCGCGACGAGGAGGGCGGCCACCGCGAGCCGCCGCACGCGTACGTATCCATCCATGGCGCGAGCCACTATGCGCGTGCGCTACGGCGTCGTCAAAGCATCGGGGACGGCGACCAGCGCGAGCGATCCCTTTTCCCAACGCGTGAGCAGCAGGCGCATGACGTCGATGTCGAACACGACGCGCGGCGGCGCCTCGAGCAATCGCGCAAGTTCGCCGTCGTCGCGCGCCGTGCCGAGCCAGCACCAGTCGCGCACGGCGTGCACGTCGACGCGCTCGCCGTCGGCGGACGCCTCGCGGACCAGCGCCACGCCGGCGAACGGCCATGCCGGGATCGCCGCCGGGGCGAGCGCCGCCGCGAGCCGCGCATCGTGCTCGGCCGGATCCTCGGCCCCGACGCATACTCCCGCGCAGCGACGGACCTGCCGGGCGAAGCAGGGACCTGCCGCGCGTTTCTCGAGCCCCAGGCGGCGCCAGCACAGCCGGTGCAGGGCGGCCAGGCTGCGCAGCGACTCGCGCGCGGCGCGCTTCGACGTGAACGGTCCGTAGCGACCCGCCCACCGTGACGGATCGATCAGGGCGGCGGGCACGAACTCGGGCGCGCCGCCGGCGGCCAGCGACAGCACGCCCGCTTCGTCCTTGCGTCGCAGCGCCCGGTTGTGCGCGGGCATCAGCGACTTGACCAGGACCGATTCGCGCAGCAGCGCGCCCAGTTCACCGGCCGTAGGCTCGAACTCGATCCGGCGGATCTCCTGCGACAGCCGCAGGTCGGTCTCGTTGCGCCAGTCGCCGGCGAAGTGCGACGCGACGCGCTCGCGCAGGTTCACGCTCTTGCCGATGTAGATCGGCAGCGGGTTGTCGCCGTAGAACAGGTAGACGCCGGGCGTCTCCGGCAGCAGGTCCAGGCTGTCCGGCGGCAACTGCGGCGGCAGGCTCGGGATGCGCAGGATGCGTCGCACGGCCGCCTCGATCGTTTCGGCCGGCAGCGTGCGGTACAGCTCCGCCATGAACGCCCAGACGGCGCGGGCGTCGCCGAGCGCCCGATGGCGGTCGGTCACGGCGAGCCCGTGCCGCGCGACGACGGCGTCGAGGCCGTGGCCGTCGGCATCCGGGAACAATCGTCGCGACAGCCGCACCGTGCACAACGCGCGCGCGGCGAACGGCCGCCCGATCCGCGCGAACGCGTGCTTGAGGAAGCCGTGGTCGAAACGCGCGTTGTGCGCGATGAACACGCAGTCGGCGAGCTGCTCGGCGACGGTGTCGGCGATCGCGGAGAACGTCGGCGCGCCGGCGACCATGGCGTCGGTGATGCCGGTCAGCGCCTGGATGACCGGCGGGATCGGCACTTCGGGGTCGACCAGCGAGCTCCATTCGCGGACCCGCGGCGGGCCGCCGCCGGCGTCCGCGTCGACGCGGACGATGCCGACTTCGGTGATCCGGTCGGCGACGGCGTGCGTGCCGGTCGTTTCGAGGTCGACAAACGCCAGCGAGGGGGCGAAGAGCTGCATTTCCGGAGGGCTTGACGGGCCGAACGTTCGTTCGCTATTCTACGCACATGTCGAACGATCGTTCCTACCTGACGACGTTGCAGGACTATTACGCACGGCACCGCGCGCTGCCATCGTACGCGTCGATCGGCAACCTGCTGGGGTTGCGGTCGAAGTCGTCGGTGGCCGCGCTCGTCGCGCGCCTGAAGCTCGCCGGCTTCCTCGAGTCGACGCCGGACCGCCGGCTCGCGCCGACGCGCCGGTTCTTCGCGCGACCGCTGGCCGAGACGCCGGTCCGCGCCGGACTGCCCGACGCGGTCGACGACAGCGAGGCGGATGCGCTGACCATCGACGACTACCTGATCGAGCGGCCGTCGTCGACGGTGCTGATCCGCGTGAAGGGCGATTCGATGATCGACGCCGGCATCTTCGACGGCGACCTGGTCGTCGTCGAGAAGCGCCCGTCTGCGCAGAGGGGCGACATCGTCGTGGCGATCGTCGACAACGCCTTCACGCTGAAGCGCCTGGACCTCGAGGCCGGCAGGTTCGTGCTCAAGGCCGAGAACAAGGCCTACCCGGTCATCCGGCCCGAAGGCGCGCTGGAGATCTTCGGCGTGATGGTCGGGCTGGTGCGCAAGCTCTAGACGCCTGGCGGGCTGCTAGCCGATCACCCGGTTGCGGCCGGACGCCTTGGCCGAATAGAGGTTGCGGTCGGCCATCGCCAGCATCCGCTCGTGCCCGGGCAGCGCCGTGTCGGCGCACAGTCCGATCGACATCGTCAGCGACAGGCCCGGGTGGATGCTCGCCCACGAGTGATTGGCCATCGCGGCGCGCAGCTTCTCGCACACGCGCAGCGCAGCCGCCGCGTCGGTCTCGACCAGCACGATGACGAACTCCTCGCCGCCGAAGCGGGCGACGAGGTCGGTGTGGCGGACCTGCGCCGACAGCAGCTTGGCGGTGGCGCGCAGCGCGGCGTCGCCGACCGCGTGCGAGTACCGGTCGTTGACCGACTTGAAGTGGTCGAGGTCGCACATCGCGACCGCCAGCGGGCGGCCGTGCCGCAGCGCGAGCGCGAACTCGTCGGCCAGCCGCTGGTCGAGCCGCCGGCGGTTCGCGAGCCCGGTCAGCGCGTCCTCGTACGTCTGCCGCTCGAGCTGGTCGAGCAGCATCGTCTTCTGCAGGTTGGCCTCGGTCAGCGAGATGTTGAGCGCGTCCAGCTCGGCGTTCGCGCGCGTCAGCGACTCCTGTCGCTCGCGCTCGAGCTCGGCTTCGCGCTTGGCGGCGGCGACTTCGAACTGGATCTGCATCGCGCGCAGCTTGTCGCTCGCCGCCTCCGACTGCACTTCGCGTTCGAGCGCGTGGAAGCGGCGGAAATGCGCGAGCGCGCCGGCGGCGTCACCCAGCTTTTCGTGCAGCTCGGCGAGCGCCTCGTGGACTTCGTACTGCGTAGGCTTCAACCGATGCCGCTCGCAGGTGTCGAGCGACGACGTCAGCCACTGACGCGCCTCGCCGAATCGCTGCTGCGCCATGCACAGGCGGCCGAGCGAGAGCGCGGCGTGCGCGACGCCGTACCGGTAGCCGGTGCCCTCGGACAGGTCGAGCGCTTCGCGCAGCGTGCGTTCGGCGCCCGCGGCGTCGCCCAGGCGCTCCAGCACGAGGCCCATGTTGTTCAGCGTGGCGGCCTGCTGCAGCGGCAGCATCAGGTCGACGAACACCGAATGCGCCTCGAGCAGCGCCGCGCGCGCGTCGTCGTACTGGCCGAGGTTCTTGAGGTTGATGCCGATGTTGTTGAGTGTCTTGCCGCGCTCGATCGCGTCGTCGGGGCCGGTGCACAGCGCGAGGCTCTTCCGGTAGAACTCGAGGCCGGCCGCCGGGTCGCCCGAGCGCGAATAGACGATGCCGATCGTGCGCAGCGTCGCCGCTCGGTGGCGTTCGTCGCCGGAGCGCTCGTCGATCGCCAGCGCGCGGAACTGGTAGTCGAGCGCGCGCGTGAAATCGCCGAGCGCGTCGTGGACGAAGGACAGCGCGCGCAGCGCCTTGGCGGTCCCCGGGTCGTCCTGCGCGGACTCGAACGCCGTGAGCGCGCGGCCGTACAGGTCCAGCGCGCCCGCGTGATCGAGCAGCAGCTCGGCGCTGCGGCCCTGCAGGAACAGCGCCTCGGCACGCGCCGGCACGTTCTCGAGCGCCGCGGCGACCGCCTCGGCCTCCTGCGCCAGCGTCAGCGCGCGGCGTGCGTCGGCGCTCGCCATGAGTTCGGCGAGCGCGAGCAGCAGCGGCAGTCGTTCGTGCGGCGCGCGCGCCTCGTCGAGCGCGTGCGCCAGCCGGTCGATACCGAGCCCCCCAGGCGCCACGTCATTCACGCGCGACCTCGACCAGGCAATCGTAGAACGTGGCGGCGCGGCCGAGGTCGGTCAGCGCCTGCGACGTCACGGCGTTGGCGTTGCAGCCGTCCGGCGACAGCTTCTGCCACCAGATCGACGGCGCGACGGCCACGCCGGGCCGAGCCCGGTCGGTCACGCGCGCGGTCGCCGTGAAGCGGCCGCGGTCGTTGAAGATGCGCACGCGGTCGCCGTCGCCGATCCCGCGCGCCGCGGCGTCGGCCGGATTGAGGTCGAGCCACGGCGTGCGTTCCTCGGCGACGAACGCCGGCAGGTTCGCGAACGACGTGTTGAGGAAGTTGCGCGCCGGCGGCGAGATGAACGCCAGCGGGTATCGTCGCGCAAGCGTGGGGTTGCTCGCCGGCGACTCGCGCGGCGGCACGTAGGCGGGCAGCGGGTCCGCGCCCTGCGCCGCCTGCGACGTGCTCGCGAATTCGCATTTGCCGGACGGCGTGGGAAAGTTGCCGTGCGCGAACGGCGCGTACTCGGCCGCGACGGCGAGCCGCTGCCAGCCGGCGACCTTCAGCGAGTCCCATTCGATGCCGCGCGACCGCGGATCGTCGCGCCGGAACGCCGCGCGCGCGATGTCGTCGTCGGTGTCGCGGAAGCAGTCCTCGGTGAAACCCATCTTCGCGGCCAGGCGGCGGAACACCTCGACGTTCGGCAGCGCTTCGCCCTGCGGCGCGATCGCCGGATTGTTGGCGAGCGCATACAGGTGGCCGTACGACGTGTGGATGTCGGTCTGCTCGAGCTGGGTGGTCGCCGGCAGCAGGATGTCGGCGAAATCCGCGGTGTCGGTCTGGAAGATCTCGTGCACGACGCAGAACAGGTCGTCGCGCCCGAAGCCCGCGCGCACCTTCGACGATTCCGGCGCGACGGCCACCGGGTTCGAATTGTAGACGTAGATCGCGCGGATCGGCGGGTCGGCCTCGAGCAGCGCATCGCCGATCGCCGACATGTTGATCGTGCGCGGCGTGCCGCGGATCAGGTCGGGCCGCTCGAGCGCGCGGTGGTCGACCGGGAACGTACCGGACGACGACAGCAGCGCGCCGCCTGCGGACTCGCGCCATGCGCCGACCAGCGCCGGCAGGCACGCGATCGCGCGCACGGCGTTGCCGCCGCCGGCCACACGCTGCAGCCCGTAGTTGACGCGGATCGCCGCGGGCCTGACGGTGCCGTACTCGCGGGCGAGAGCCACGACTTCCGCTTCGGAGACGCCGCAGGTCGCGGCGGCGCGCGCCGGCGTCCATTCGGCGGCGCGCTCGGCGAGCGCGTCGAAGCCGGTCGTGTAGCGGTCGACGTAGTCGCGGTCGATCAGGTCTTCCGCGATCAACACGTGCATGAGCCCGAGCGCCAGCGCGCCGTCGGTGCCGGGCATCGGCGCGATGTGCTGATGGCATTTCTCGGCGGTCGCGCTGCGGTACGGATCGATGGCGATCAGCTTCGCGCCGCGCCGCTTCGCCTCCTGCGCGTATCGCCAGAAGTGAAGGTTGGACGCGATCGGGTTGCTGCCCCAGATCAGGATCAGCTTGCTGTTCCGGTATTGCTCGACGTCCATGCCCACGGTGGCGCCGATCGTGGCGGTCCAGCCGGCCTTGCCGGCGGACGCGCAGATCGTGCGGTCGAGCAGCGATGCGCCGAGCCGGTGGAAGAACCGCCGGTCCATCGACGCGTACTGCAAGAGCCCCATCGTGCCGGCGTAGCTGTAGGGAACGATCGCCTGCGGGCCGTCCGCCGAGGCCGCGATCGCGCCGAACCGCTGCGCGATTTCCGCCAGCGCCTCGTCCCAGGTGATCCGCTCGAACCGGCCTTCCCCCTTGCGGCCGACGCGGCGCATCGGATGCAGCACGCGCTGGTCCGAGTACGTGCGGTCGAGGTAGCGCGCGACCTTCGTGCACAGCACGCCGCCGGTGGCCGGGTGATCTTCGGCGCCGCGGATCGCGATCGCGCGGCCGTTTTCGACCGTCGTCAGCAGCGCGCAGGTGTCCGGGCAATCGTGCGGGCACGCGCCGCGCACGATGCGCGGTCCGGCGGGAGGGATGGGATCGAGCGGCATGGGAATCTGCCGCGATTCTACTGGACTGTGCACGACAGCGCGCCTCCGATTATCCTTCGCCCGATGGAGCCTCCGACCCCGATCCCGTCCGTTCGCTTCGCCGACGGCACGCCGGTGCCGGCGCTCGGCCTCGGCACGTGGACGATGGGCGAGCGCGCCGGCGCGGCGCGGCGCGAGGTCGACGCGCTACGCACGGGCCTCGATCTCGGCATGACGCTGGTGGACACCGCCGAGATGTACGGCGACGGCGGCGCAGAAAAGATCGTCGCGCGTGCGATCGCGGGCCGTCGCGACGGCGTGTTCGTCGTGAGCAAGGTGTATCCGCACAACGCGAGTGCGAAGGGGACCGTCGCCGCGTGCGAGCGAAGCCTTGCGCGGCTCGCGACCGATCGGCTCGACCTGTACCTGCTGCACTGGCGCGGCAGCGTGCCGCTCGCCGAAACCGTCGATGCCTTCGAGCGACTGCGCGCCGCAGGCAAGATCGTGCGCTGGGGCGTTTCGAATTTCGACGTCGACGACATGCACGAACTGCTCGCGCTGACGAACGGTCGCAACTGTGCGACGAATCAGGTGCTGTACAACGTCGGCGAACGCGGAATCGAATGGAAACTGCGCGCGTTATGCCAACAGCATGGCATGCCGATCATGGCGTACTCGCCGTTCGGCCAGGGCGCGCTGTTCAACGAACGAAAATTGGCAACTCTTGCCGCATCGCTTGCGCTGACGCCGGCGCGCGTTGCGCTCGCATGGCTGCTCGCGCAGCGCGGCGTCATCGCGATTCCGCAATCGTCGAACGCCGCGCACGTCGCCGAGTTTCGCGCGGCCGCCGAAGTCCCTCTGCCGGCCGATGCGCTCGCGGCCATCGACCGCGCATTTCCGCCGCCCAAGAAGGCACGTCCGCTGGCGATGCTGTAGCCCGTTACGGCGGGCGCCGCCGTCGTCGCTACCGTTCGTCTGCTGTCGTTTACAACACTCCGATTTCTCCTGTTTTTCAAGCAGTTGCAAGCCGTGACCGACGGTTGGCACGCTTGCTGCTTTTAGTCGGGCATCGGGGGCTGCGTCCCGCCAGATCCAGACAGGAGAGTACCGGTGAACTACACACACTACGATTTCCTCGATCTCGCCCCGGGCGCCAGCTCGGCCCGCATCGAGGCCGCGTACGCCGCCGTGCTCGAACGATTCCAGTACGGCGCCGCGGACACCGGGCAGGACCTGTCCGGGCTCGTGCGCGCGATCCACTCCGCGTACGAAGTGCTTTCCAGTCCCGACCGCCGCAGGAGCTACGACGCACAGCTCGCGCAGGAGGCGGCGGAAGCCGACGCAGAACTCAAGTCGACGCTCGATGCGCAGCCGGTCGCCGGCACGCGTCACGTCCAGGACGTGCCCGCGCCGTTGCGCGCGGTCATCACGTCGCTGGCCGCGTAAAGCGCGATTGCCCAGGTTACGGCCGCCGGGAAAGTTCTTTTTTCCAGACTGCAAACAGCGATGCGGTCGGCGGCCGTATTCCCCTCCAGGCACCGGATGCCCCGGTCCATTCCCCTTCGCGGCCAGCGTCCGTTGACGCGCCGGCAGAAGGCCCGGCGCTTGGCGCCGCGCGCCGGCGATCACGGCGAGCGCAACGGGGTTCGCCGCGCGCCGCTGCGTGCGAGCAGCCGTATCGTTCGCGTGGCGCCGCGGCGGCTGCGTCCGGAGTCCGCGGTCGAACTCGATTTCCTGCCTCTCGTCGTGCACTGAATCAATCTTCGGAGCTCCTTTCGTGGACAAATGCATCGGCTGCAACTTCTATGACCGGCCCAACGGCAAGCAGTCCGATGCGCGGGGCATCCAGTGGGGACAATGTCGCCGCAGCGCGCCGATGCTGCATCCGATCAACCAGAAGTCGTACATGATCGAAGGTGTCTGGCCCCACGTTCGCGACGACGACTGGTGCGGCGAATGGAAGGCCGCGGCCCGCCGCCCGGACGTGCGCCCGAGCGAGAGCATCGCGCCCGGTCCGCTGCTGCCGATCAGCGGCGCAGCCCCGTTCGCGCCGAGGCCCGCGGCGAAGTCGCCGCTGCAGGCGGCCTCGTCGTTCGGCGCTTCGACGTCGGGCGGCGCCATCGCGTCCTCGGGCCGAGGAGATTGATTCACGCGGCCGGTGCGCTCGCGTCCATGGCGACTCCGTAGCGCGCGAAAAAAACTGCTAAAGTGGGCGCTGCTCCCCGCGCGTCGAACGTCGACGCAGCC
The DNA here is from genome assembly GCA_046347755.1 of Burkholderiales bacterium. GTDB lineage: Bacteria > Pseudomonadota > Gammaproteobacteria > Burkholderiales > Casimicrobiaceae > VBCG01. Next base: position 2,046,889 of record JAXMFM010000003.1, read on the forward strand.
GGCGTAGCGTTCCCATGGCCGGTTCCGAAATCGACGCGGCACTTGCGGCCGGCGCGACGGTCGTCACGCCGAACAACAGGCTCGCGCGCCGCATCGTCGCCGACTACGACGCCGCGAAGGTGCGCGCGGGCTGCCGCGCGTGGGATGCCGCGCGCGCGCTTCCGTGGCACGCGTGGGTCGCCACGCTTTGGCAGGACGCCGGCGCATCCATGGCGAGCGTGCCCCGCCTGTTGCCGCCGTCGGCCGCGCATCACCTGTGGGTGCGGGTGATCGAGGACCCGCTGCGCAAATCGTCGCCGCTGCTCGAGCCTCACGACGTCGCCGACCTCGCGCAGGACGCGTGGACGCTGATGCACGCGTGGGGGGCGGGCGGCGAGAGCTGGCGCGCGTGGCGCGACCGCCACGACGCGCCGACGGATTCCGATCCGGCGCAATTCGCCGCGTGGGCCGAGCGCTATCGGCGCGAACTGGAGCGAGTCGACGCGACCGATTCGGCCCTGCTGGCCGACGTGCTGGCCGGCCACGAGTTCAACGGATGCCGGGATCGGACCGTCGCGCTTGCCGGATTCCTTGAGGTCACGCCGCAGCAGCGCCGGTTGCTCGCGCGCCTGACGGCGGCAGGGTCGGTGATCCGCGAGTGCGCCGTCGCAACGACGCACGGGACGCTGCTGCGCGCGGCGCCGGCGACGCCGCGCGACGAACTGCGCGCGGCGCTCGATTGGGCGCGGCGGCGGGTCGAGGCGGGCCCGGACCAGCGCGTCGGCATCGTCGTCGACGATCTCGCCGCACGGCTCGACGAGGTACGCGCGCATGCGGACGACGCGTTGTGCCCGTCGTTGCAGTGGCCCGGAAACGCCGGCCAGCGGCGCCCGTACGATGTCTCGCTCGGCCGGCCCCTCGCGCAGTCGCCGATGATCGCGGCGGCGCTCTCGGTCGTCGCGCTCGCGCACGAGCCGCTTGCACGGGGGGATGCGGCAGCGCTGTTGCGTTCGCCATTCCTGCCGGGCGCGTGGGCGGCGCGCGCGCACTGCGAGCGCGAATGGCTGCGCGAGAGCCGCGCCGACATCGGCTGGGACGACGCGTACGCGTGGCTTGCCGGCGTCGATCCTCCGCTCGCCGCGCGCTGGCGTGCCGCACGGCCGCGCGCCTGGCCGTCGGGACCGCGCTCGCCGCGCGCGTGGTGCGATGCCTGGCGCGACGTGCTCGCGGCGGTCGGCTGGCCCGGCCCGCGGCCGCTTTCGAGCGCCGAGTACGAGGCGTCCGCCGCCTGGGACGAACTGCTCGTCGACTTCGCGCGGATCGGCATCGTGGACACGACGATGACCGCCGGCGCCGCGCTGCAGTCGTTGCGCCGGCTGGCCGCGAAGACGATCTTCCAGCCGGATTCGGCGGGAGCGTCGGTGACGATCCTCGGGACGCTCGAAGCGGCGAGCCTGCCGTTCGACGCGCTGTGGGTCACCGGGATGACCGGCGACCGCTGGCCGCCTGCGCCGCGGCCGCATCCGCTGCTGCCGTTGCGCTGGCAGCGCGAACGCGCGGTTCCGCACGCCAGCGCCGCGCGCGAGCTCGCCTATGCGCGGACGCTGGTCGACACGCTGGCCGGCGGTGCGCCGACGGTGGTGCTGAGTCATCCGCAGAACGTCGACGATTACCCGGCGGCGCCGTCGGCGCTGATCCCGGCGCGCGCCGCGCCCCTTGAAATGCCGGCGCTCCCGCCCACGACGGCGCGGCGCATCGAGAGACTCAAGTCGCTGCAGTCGATCGGCGACGAGCGCGCGCCGCCGCTCGCGGCTGGCGCCGTCGGCGGCGGCGCCGCGTTGATCGAACGACAAAGCGATTGCCCGTTTCGCGCCGCCGCCACTTTCCGCCTCGCGGCCGAGCCGTGGCCGCGCGCGGCCGAAGGATTGGGGTACCAGGAGCGCGGCACGCTCGTGCACGCGGCGCTGGCCGCGTTCTGGCGCGCGACCGGCAGCCATGCGGCGCTGGCGGCGCTCGACCGCGCCGCGCTGCACGCGCGGGTTGCCGATGCGGTCGTTGTAGCGCGACGGGCGATTCCGCCCGCGCGGTGGCGGCTGCTGCCGGCCGCGGTGGCCGCGGCCGAGGCCGATCGGATCGCCCAACTGGTCGCGCAGTGGATCGAAGACGTCGACCGGGCGCGACCGCCGTTTCGCGTGACCGGCGTCGAAGTGGACGCGACGCTCGACCTGGCCGGGCTGCGCCTGCGGCTGCGGGTCGACCGCATCGACAGCGTCGACGGAGGCGGCCGCGTAATCGTCGATTACAAGACCGGCGACACGGTGGCGCCGGCGCATTGGTTCCGGCCGCGGCCGCGCGCACCGCAGCTCGGCCTGTATGCGCTTGCCCAGGACGACCCGACCGCCGTTCGCGCCGTCGCCTACGCCAGCGTCAAGGCCGGCAGCGTGAAGGCGACCGGGCTCGCGGCCGACGATGGAGTGTGGCCGAGTCTGCAGTTGGCGGACAGGCTCGACGCGGTCGGCGGCTGGACCGGTGCGTTCGCATGGTGGCGGACGCATCTGCCCGCCGTTGCGCAGGAATACCGCGACGGCGTGGCGACGGTCACGCCGCGCGACAACGGCACGCCGTGCCGCACGTGCGGCCTGCAGCCGCTTTGCCGGATCGGCGAGTTCGATGCCGACGAGGCGCCGGACGGCGACAATGAATGACGCCGCCGCCGCGCTCGCGCGCGACACCGCGCACCGCGAGCAGGCACTCGACACGCGGCAATCGTTCCTGGTCCAGTCGCCCGCCGGGTCGGGCAAGACGGAACTGCTGATCCAGCGTTTCCTCGCTTTGCTGGCGACCGTCGAGCGGCCGGAACGGATCGTCGCCATGACGTTCACGCGCAAGGCCGCCGCCGAGATGCGCGAGCGCGTGGTCGCGGCGCTGCGTGCCGCCGAGACCGACGCGCCAGCGCGCCCGGGCGATTCGCACCGCGCGCGGACGCGGGCGCTGGCCGCTGCCGCCCTCGCGCGCGACCGTGCGCTCGGCTGGAACCTGCTGCTGCAGCCGGCGCAGCTCGCGATCCACACGTTCGACGCCTACTGCAGCGCGCTGGCGCGGCAGGCGCCGCTCGCCGGCCGTTTCGGCGGATCGCTGGCCCCGGCCGACGACGCGGTTCCGCTCTATCGAGAGGCCGCGCGCGCGCTGATGGCGTCCGCCGCGGCGGACGACCCGCATTGGCGCGTTCTGCTCGCCCATCTCGACAACGACGCCGAGCAGGTGGTGACCCTGCTGGCCGCGATGCTCGCGAAGCGCGATCAGTGGCTGCCCGTGGTCCTGAAGCACGATCCCCCGGCGCTGCGCGCGCATCTGGAGCAATCGCTGCAGCACGAGATCGACGGCGAGCTCGCGCAGCTGGCGCCGCTGTTCGCGCCTTCCGAGCGCGCTGCACTGGTCCGCGGCGCCGCGCATGCGGCGGGTGTCCTGGCCGGGCAGGGCGGGCCGCCCGTGCTTGCGGCGGCGCTCGCGGCGTGCGCGCGGCGCGGCGACCTGCCCGCGGCGGATTGGCAATGTCTCGCCGAGTGGCAGGCGCTGGCGCATTTGCTGCTGGTCAAGGGCGAGCCGCAGTTCCGCAAGCGACTCGACAAGAACCTCGGATTTCCCGGCAAGGCCGCGGGCGCGGCCAGCGCCGCAGCCAAGGCCGAGTTCGAGGCGTTGCTCGAGCGCCTTGCCGAACTTCCGGGCCTCGTCGACGCGCTGCACGTCGCGCGGCTGTTGCCGCCCGCCGCGTACGGCCCGCGGAGCTGGGACGTGATCACGGCGCTGTTCGCGATACTGCCGCGCGCCGCCGCGCAGCTCGACGTGACGTTCGCGGCGCGCGGCAACGTCGACCACACGTCGGTCACGCTGGCGGCATTGTTCGCGCTCGGGGACGCGGAAGCGCCGAGCGACCTGCTGCTGCGGCTCGATCTTGCCGTCGATCACCTGCTCGTCGACGAGTTCCAGGACACCTCCGACGCGCAGTACGACCTGATCGGCCGTCTCACGGCCGGCTGGACGGAAGGCGACGGCCGCACGCTGTTCGCGGTGGGCGATCCGATGCAGTCGATCTACGGCTTCCGCAGCGCCGAAGTCCGGCTGTTCCTCGAAGCGAAGGCTGCCGGACGGATCGGCAACGTGCCGGTCCGCTTCGTCGACCTCGCCCGCAATTTCCGATCGCAGGGCGAAGTGGTCGACTGGGTCAACCGCGTGTTCGCGGCGGTGCTGCCGTCGCGCAACGATCCGTGGCGCGGCGCGGTGGCGTTCGCGCCGGCGGTGCCCGTGCACGCGCACCAGCCGCCGCTGACGCCGACGGTCGACGTCGAGTCCGGCGCGATCGCGGAGGCCGAGCGCGTGGTCGCGCGGGTCCGGGCGGCGCTGGAGGCGGGCGCGGCGGACGTGGCCATCCTCGTCCACAAGCGCACGGCGCTCATCGCCATCCTCCCCGCGCTGCGGTCCGCGGGCATCGACTACGAAGCGGTGAAGCTCGACGCGCTCGGCGAACGGCAATCGGTGCTCGACCTGACCTCGCTGGCGCATGCGATCGTGCAGCCGGCCGACCGGCTGGCGGCGCTGGCCGTGCTGCGCGCGCCGTGGTGCGGCCTCGCCATCGCCGACCTGATCGCCGTCGCGCCGCACGTCGCCGGCGGCCTGCCCGGTCTTTTCGCCGGCCGCACGCAGGTCGTCGGCCTGTCCGGCGACGGTGCCGCACGGCTCGCACGCCTGGCGGGCGTCCTCGAACCCGCCTTCGCGGAGCGCGGACGGGCGCCGCTGCCCGCGCGCGTGCGCGGCGCATGGCTGGCGCTCGGCGGGCCGGCGACCGTCGACGAACCGCTCGACCTCGACACCGCCGAAGCGTTCTTCGCCGTCCTCGCGCAGCACTGCGTCGCCGACGACGTGCCGGACTGGAATGCGCTGGTCGACGCGCTGGCCATGCTGCGCGCAGCGCCGGGCGAAAGCGGCGGCGCGCGGGTGAAGGTGATGACCGTCCATCAGGCGAAAGGCCTGGAATTCGACACGGTGATCCTGCCCGGGCTCCACCACGGCGAACGGGCGAGCGACCGCATCCTGCTGCGCTGGCGCTTTCGCCGGCACGGCCTGCTCCTGGCACCTTCGGCTGCGCGCGGCGGCGAGCCCGACCTGCACTTCGAATACCTGAAGTCGCTCGCCGGCACGGAAAACGCTCACGAACGCGCGCGCCTGCTGTACGTCGGTGCGACGCGCGCGAAGACGAGGCTGCACCTGGTCGCGCGCGGCAAGGCCGACGGCGACCCGGACGATCCGCCGCTGCATTGGAAGCCGCCGGCCGCGCGCACGCCGCTCGGGCGGTTGTGGGACAGCGTGGCCGCGCAGGTCGCCGACCCGGTCGCATTGCCGGTGGCCAACGCCGTCGCGGCGGGTGCGCCGCCGCTCGTGCGGCTCGCGCCCGGCTTCGCGTTGCCGGCGTTGCCGCCATCGCTGCCGGCGGCGGCGACCGTTCGCGAGACGGCGGAGGCGGTGCCGTTCGACTGGGCGCGCGCCACGGCCGCGGCGGTGGGCACCGTCACGCATCGGCTGCTCGCGGAAATCGCGCGCGACGGCCTGGCGGCGTGGTCGCCGGAACGCGTGGCCGCGTCGGCGGAACGCGTGCGCCGCGAACTCACCGCCGAAGGGGTCGACGCGGCGGAACTGGCCGAAGCGGCGGACAGCGCGTTGCTTTCGTTGCAACGATTGCTCGCCGACGAGCGCGGTCGCTGGCTGTTCGCGCCGACGCACTCGGATGCGCGCAGCGAATGGGCGCTGGCCGGCGTCGACGCGGGCGCGATCGTGCACGTTACGCTCGACCGCACGTTCGTCGCCGACGGCGTGCGCTGGATCGTCGACTTCAAGACGGGCCGCCACGAGGGCGGCGACGCGGAAGCCTTCCTCGCGCGTGAAGTGGAACGTTACCGGCCGCAGCTCGAACGCTATGCGCGAATCGTCCGCGGCATCGACGCGCGGCCGATCCGGCTGGCGCTCTACCATCCGAGGGTCGACGGCGGCTGGCGCGCGTGGGATCACGCGGCGGAAAGCGATGCGGCGGGGTCGCCCGAAATACGATAGAATTCAAGCCTTTGTCTCCATTCATGTCGCCGCGGACTCCCGGTTCCGCGGACGGCAGCCCCGTAAACGTGCGGATTCATCGCGGACTGCCGGCCACCGCCGGCCGCCCGATCGCGCTGACGATCGGCAACTTCGACGGCGTCCATCGCGGCCACCAGGCGATGCTCGCGCGGCTCATCGAAGCCGCCGAGGACCTGCGCCTGCCGTCGGCCGTGCTGACGTTCGATCCGCATCCGCGCGAGTTCTTCGCGCGCGACGCCGCGCCGCCGCGGCTCACCGGATTGCGCCAGAAGCTCGACGCGTTCCGCGCGTTCGGCGTCGCGCACGCATACATCGCGCGCTTCGACGCCGGGCTCGCGTCGCTGACGCCGCAGGCGTTCATCACCGACGTGCTGGTCGCGCGGCTCTCCGTGCGCTGGGTGCTGGTCGGCGACGACTTCCGCTTCGGCAAGGGACGCGCCGGCGATCTCGCGACGCTGCGCGCGCACGCCACGACCTTCAGCGTCGAAGGCATGCGCACGGTCGCCATCGCCGAGCAGCGCGCGTCGTCGACGGCCGTCCGCGAGGCGCTGGCCGCCGGCGATCTCGAGCGCGCGGCCGCGCTGCTCGGCCGGCCTTACACGATCGCCGGACGCGTCGCGCACGGCGACAAGCTCGGCCGCAACCTGGGCTTCCCGACTGCCAACATCCGCCTGCGCCATCGTCCGGCGCTGACCGGCATCTTCGCCGTCCGCGTGCACGGCCTGGGGCGCGAGCCGCGCACCGGCGTCGCGAGCCTCGGCGTGCGGCCGACGGTGAAGGCGAACGCGCAGCCGCTGCTCGAGGTGTTCGTGTTCGATTTCGACGAGACGATCTACGGACGCCGCGTCAGCGTAGAGTTCCTGCACAAGCTGCGCGACGAGGAGCGTTTCGACGACCTCGACGCGCTCACGCAACAGATTCGCGCCGACGTGGCGCAAGCCCGCGATTATTTCGCAACCGCGACAGACCCAGCGCGAACGTAAAGTGCCCCCATGCCCGACGATCCGAAGACCGACTACAAGACGACGCTGAATCTGACCGATACGCCGTTCCCGATGCGCGGCGACCTCGCGCGCCGCGAGCCCGGCTGGGTTTCCGAGTGGCAGCGCACGAAGGTCTACGAGGCGATCCGCACGGCGGCGAAGGGCCGCCCGCGCTTCGTGCTGCACGACGGCCCGCCGTACGCGAACGGCGACATCCACATCGGCCACGCCGTCAACAAGATCCTGAAGGACATCATCGTCAAGAGCAAGGGCATGGCGGGCTTCGACGCGCCGTACGTGCCGGGCTGGGACTGCCACGGCATGCCGATCGAGGTGCAGATCGAGAAGACGCACGGCAAGAACCTGCCGCCGGCGGAAACGCAGCGGCTCGCCCGCGCGTACGCGACCGAGCAGATCGGCATCCAGCGCGAGCAGTTCAAGCGGCTGGGCGTGCTCGGCGACTGGGACCATCCGTACACGACGATGGCGTACAAGAACGAGGCCGACGAGATCCGCACGCTCGGCAAGATCCTCGCCAAGGGTTACATCTACCGCGGCCTGAAGCCGGTCAACTGGTGCTTCGACTGCCAGAGCGCGCTGGCCGAGGCCGAAGTCGAATACGAGGATCGCGTCGACGCGGCGATCGACGTCGGGTTTCCGCTCGACCACGCCGAGCGCGCGAAGCTTGCGAAGGCGTTCGGGCTTGCGCAGCCGATCGAAGGCGACGTCTACGCGGTCATCTGGACCACCACGCCGTGGACGATCCCGGCCAACCAGGCGCTGAACGTGCACCCGGATTTCACCTATGCGCTGGTCCGCAGCGGCGACATCCACCTGGTGCTCGCGCAGGACCTGGTCGAAGCGTGCCTCAAGCGCTTCGGGCGCGAAGGCAAGGCGATCGCCACCGCGCCGGGCGCGGCGCTCGAACACCTGAAGTTCCGCCATCCGTTCTACGACCGCGCGTCGCCGGTGTACCTGGGCGACTACGTGACGCTGGAGCAGGGCACCGGCATCGTCCACTCGTCGCCGGCGTACGGCATCGAGGACTTCCAGTCGTGCCGCAACTACGGCATGAAGGACGAGGACATGCTGAACCCGGTGCAGGCCGACGGCCGCTATGCGGAGAGCCTGCCGTTCTTCGGCGGCCTGTCGATCTGGAAGGCGAATCCGCTGATCGTCGCGAAGATCGACGAGGCCGGCGCGCTGTTCCACCAGCAGAAGTATACGCACAGCTACATGCACTGCTGGCGGCACAAGACGCCGATCATCTACCGCGCCACCACGCAATGGTTCGCCGGCATGGACGACGTGCCCGGCTACAACGGGAAGAAGCCGTCCGAGACGCTGCGGGCGACGGCGCTGCGCGGCATCGAGGCGACCGCGTTCTATCCGGAGTGGGGCAAGGCGCGGCTGTACGGGATGATCGCGCACCGGCCCGACTGGACGCTATCGCGCCAGCGGCAGTGGGGCGTGCCGCTGCCGTTCTTCGTCGACCGCGAGACCGACGCGCTGCACCCGGACACGATGGCGCTGCTCGAACTGGCCGCGTCGAAGGTCGAGCACGGCGGCATCGAGTCGTGGAACGACGCGACGTACGAGGACTTCGGCGTCGACCCGAAGAAGTACCGCAAGCTCACCGACACGCTCGACGTCTGGTTCGATTCCGGCGCGACGTTCGAGACGGTGATGGGCGGCCCGGAGGGCCATCGCACGCGGATGGGCTCGCATTCGCAGGACACGCACTTTCCCGCGGACCTGTATCTCGAAGGCTCGGACCAGCATCGCGGCTGGTTCCACTCGTCGCTGCTCGAATCGTGCATGGTCAACGGCGTGCCGCCGTACAAGGCGCTGCTGACGCACGGCTTCGCCGTGGACGGCGAAGGCAAGAAGATGTCGAAGTCGAAGGGCAACGTCGTTTCGCCGCAGAAGGTCGCCGACACGCTCGGCGCCGAGATCCTGCGGCTGTGGGTCGCCGCCACCGACTATTCGGGCGAGCTGTCGATCTCCGACGAGATCCTGAAGCGCGTCGTCGAAAGCTACCGGCGCGTCCGCAACACGCTGCGCTTCCTGCTCGCCAACACGTCGGACTTCGATCCGGCGCGCGACGCGGTGCCGATCGCGGAGCTCATGGAGATCGACCGCTTCGCGATCGCGCAGGCGCAGGCGATGGCGACCGCCGTCGAAGGCGACTTCGACCGCTACGAGTTCCACCTCGTCGTCCAGCGGCTGCAGACCTACTGCTCGGAGGCGCTCGGCGGGTTCTACCTCGACGTGCTCAAGGACCGGCTGTACACGACGGCCGCGAACAGCCGCCCGCGGCGGTCGGCGCAGACGGCGCTCGTGCTGATCCGCGACGCGCTGCTCAAGCTCATGGCGCCGATCCTGTCGTTCACCGCGGAGGAGGCGTGGCGCCTGCTGTATCCGTCGGACCCGACGATCTTCGCGCACGTGTGGAAGAGCGCGCTGCCGGCGGTGCCCGACGAAGCCGCGCTGTTCGCCAAGTGGGAGACGGTCCTCGCCGTGCGCGCCGCCGTCATGAAGGAGATCGAGGCCGTGCGGCAGCAGGGCACGATCGGCTCGTCGCTGCAGGCGGAGGTTGCGATCACGGCGCCCGAGCCCGAGTTCGCGGCGCTGGCTTCGCTCGGCGACGACCTGCGCTTCGTGACCATCACGTCGGCGGCATCGGTGGCCCGCGGCGATGCGCTCGCCGTGCGGGTCGTCCCGAGCGCGCACGCGAAGTGCGAGCGCTGCTGGCACTGGCGCGCCGACGTCGGCGCGCAAGCCGCCCATCCGACGCTGTGCGGGCGCTGCGTGGCCAACCTGTTCGGCGGCGGCGAACCGCGCCGTTTCGCTTGACGCGGGCGCTTTCCATGACGGCCCAAGCCGCGCCGGCCCCGGCGCCCGGATGGTGGCGCTGGCTGTTGCTGGCCGCGGCGATCGTCGTGCTCGACCTCGCGACCAAGGCGTGGATCGTGGCGCTGTTCCGCGAAGGCGAGTCGCTGCCCGTCACCTTCTTCTTCAGCCTGGTGCTCGCGTACAACACCGGCGCCGCGTTCAGCTTCCTGGCCGGCGCCGACGGCTGGCAGCGCTGGTTCTTCGCGGCGATCGCCGTGGCCGCGAGCGTTTTTCTCGTGTGGATGCTGCGGCGCGGCGGCAGCCGGCTGATGTGCGCGGGCCTCGCGCTGATCCTGGGCGGCGCGCTCGGCAACCTGTGGGACCGCGTGGTCATCGGGCGCGTCACCGACTTCCTGCTTTTTCACTACGCCGGGTGGTCGTGGCCGGCGTTCAACGTAGCCGACAGCGCGATCACCGTCGGCGCGGCGTTCCTGATCCTCGACAGTTTCCGCGAGCACCCGCGCGCGCCGGCGAGCGACGGAGGGAAGCGATGATGGATGTCGTACTGGCCAATCCGCGGGGTTTCTGTGCCGGTGTCGATCGCGCGATCGCGATCGTCGAGCAGGCGCTCGCGCAATTCGGCGCGCCGATCTACGTGCGGCACGAGGTCGTCCACAACCGTTTCGTCGTCGACGACCTGAACGCCAAGGGCGCGGTGTTCGTCGAGACGCTGGAAGAGGTGCCCGCAGGCGCGACCGTCGTGTTTTCCGCCCACGGCGTGGCGAAGGCGGTCCGCGTGGAGGCCGAAGCGCGCGGCCTGCGCGTGTTCGACGCGACGTGCCCGCTGGTGACCAAGGTGCACGTCGAGGTCGCGAAGATGCGCGAGCAGGGACGCGAGATCGTGATGATCGGGCATGCCGGCCACCCGGAAGTCGAAGGCACGATGGGGCAGTCGGACGGCGGCATCCACCTGGTCGAGTCCGCCGGCGACGTCGCGCGGCTCGCCGTCCGCGATCCCGATCGCCTCGCGTACGTGACGCAGACGACGCTGTCGGTTGACGACGCCGCCGACATCGTCGAGGCGTTGAAGGCGCGCTTTCCGGCGATCGTCGGACCGAAGCGCGACGACATCTGCTATGCGACGCAGAACCGGCAGGACGCCGTCAAGGCGCTGGCGCCGCAGGTCGACGCGGTGATCGTCGTCGGCAGCCCCAACAGCTCCAATTCCAATCGCCTGCGCGAGGTCGCCGCCAAGCGCGGCGTGCCCGCGTGGATGGTCGACCGCGCCGAAGAGCTGCGCCCCGAGTGGATCGCCGGCAAGCGGCGCGTGGGCGTCACCGCCGGCGCGTCGGCGCCGGAAGTGCTGGTGCAGGAAGTGATCGCGCGCCTGAAGGCGCTGGGCGCGCTCGGCGTGACCGAGCTGACCGGCGTGGTCGAGAGCGTGACGTTCCCGATGCCGAAGGGGCTCGCCGGCGACGGGCACGCAAAGGCGCCGGAACTCGCGCCGCGCAATCCCCTCTAGGCGCCCGGGCGCCGCTCGCCACGGAACCACGCGAGCAGCGCCGCGAACGTGACGGCGGCGATTCCCGCCGCCAGCGTCGCGACCAGCGCGTGCCGCCCGCTCTCGGTCGCCGCGCGGCCGATCGCCTCGCCCAAGTAGAGCGGCAGCAGCAGCGACAGCCACTGCCGCGAGCGGCGCCGGCCGCGCGCCACGCCCGGGACGAGCAGCGCCAGCGGCAGCGCCTTGAGCGCGAGCCAGCGTCCGCCGCCCGGCATCGGCGCCAGAAGCAGCTCCCACAGGAGTTCGAGCAGCGTCAGCGCGACGAGACCCGCGACGGTGACCCGCGCCGCGAAGGCGGGCATCAGCCGACGGACACGAACTCGTAGAGCTCGAAGCCCGGGCCCTGCTCGACGAGCTTGGTCAGCACGGCGAAGCCGACGTCCTTCACGCGCCGCAACGTGACCGCCTGTTCGAGCCCGAACGCGCCGGCAGGCACGATGACCTGCGGCGGCGACGTGTCGCTGCTGCTCGACGTGTCCTCCGGCAACACGACCGCCGGCTCGAACGATCCGGCCGGCGCGCCCTCGGCCGCCGCCGACGCGGCCTCGGGACTGTCCGACAGGAGCTCGCAGCCGAACTCGAGGCCGCTGCCCTTCAGCGTGTTGCGGAACCAGCGAACCATCGCGATCTGCAGGCTGCTGCGGCCCTCGATGCGCAGCGCGATCAGCTCGCCGATGCGCAGCGCGGCCGGCGCGGTGTCCGTTTGCCGGAGTGCGTAGCCGGCCGGCGTGTGGTTGATCACCTGGCAATTGGCCATCGGCGGCAGCCCGGTCGGCGGTCGCTTGACGCCCGCGTGCACGCCGGGGCTGTATTGCCAGACGCCGGCAAGTCCCGAGCACATGACGACGCGAGCGCGCGACGGCAGCCGGTTGAACTGTCGCGCCGGCGGAATCGCCCATTGGCGCAGCAGCCGCTTCAGCAGCGTGATGTACTGCAGCCGGGCGCCCGGGTCGCGGCCGATGCCGGACGGGACGTCTCCGCCGGCCTCGAGCGCGCGCAGCTGCTCCTGGATCTGGAAAGCCAGGTCGAACGTGAGCAGGAAGAGCTTGCTGCCTTCGATCGAGCCGCCCTTGTTCGCGGAGAACGGCGGGAAGTCGTGGCCGACGGGAACGATCGCCACCGCCTTGGCCATCCGGTGCACGGGCGGCACGTCGGTCAGCTTCGCCCAGTGCGCGTATTCCTGCACGTAGCGCAGCACGATCGGCAACTGCCCCGGCAGGAACCCGTACGGGTTGGCGAGTGCCAGCAGCAGCATCTGGATCGTCAGCCGGTCGGGCGTGGCCTCGGGCTGGTCGGTCGCCACCGGGATCAGGTGGATGTTGCGGTCGCGCGCGAACGCGTAGATCAGGTGCGCGTCGTGCCAGGTGCGGGGCGGCACCGGCGCGTACGACAGGTAGCTGTTGACCAGTACGCGCGTCGTGCACTGCAGGCAGCGGTGGACCAGCGCCACCATCAGCCGCTGGCCGCCGAGCGACAGGCGCTTGTCCGCTTCGCTGGCGAGCAGGTGCTTGTACGCGACGGCGAGTTCGCTGGCGAGCGTCAGCGCCGCCTTGGCGGCTTCCAGCGCTTCGCCGGCCAGCGGATGCGACGCGCGCGAGAACTGCTTCTCCAGCAGCGGCCACAGGAAGGCCGCGGTCTCCCAGTATTTCTCCGCGAGGTCGAGACGTTTCGAGTCGCTCATCGCGACGCGGTTGGTCGCGGCCAGCGCGTCGCCGATCAGCCTCGCTGCGTCCGCCGCGTCGCGCTTGAGAATCTCGTCGAGCCACGGCACGACCTTGGCCAGCCGGATCTCCGGCGGATGAGCCGGGTGCGGATCGACGGCCGGCAACGAAAGGGCCAAGGACATGGCGGGCGGAGAGGGTGGGGGCGAAAAGCGGGGTACGGGTCGATTGTAAGCGATAGCACCTGGGCGAACCGTGGCGCCTAAGCGCTTTCCGTGCCAGTGGCCGTGATCGGCGTCAAGATTCGCCGCGAAGGAACGCGACGACCGGCCCGTACTGGTCGGCGGAGAGCAGCATCGGCGCGTGTCCGATGCCGGCGAATTCGAGCACGCGCGCCCGGGGGCCGCGGGTTGCCATCTGCGCGGCCGTGGCCGCCGACAGCAGGTCCGACTGCGCACCGCGCAGCACCAGCGTCGGCGTCCTGATCGCGTCCCACAGCGGCCACAGGTCCGGCGGCGCCGCCGCATTGCGAAACGGCACGGCGATGCCGGGATCGTAGGTCATCGCGAGGCGGCCGTCGGCGTTCTGCGCGATGCTGGTCCGGGTCAGGTGGTCCCACTGGGCGTCGGTGAGCGGTCCGAACGGCGCCGACACGGCGCGGATGTACGCGTCCGCCTCGGCCAGCGTCGCGAACGTCGGCGCGAGTCCGACATAGTCGCGGATTCGCGCCAGCGCGGCCGGCTCGATCTGTGGTCCCGCGTCGTTGACGACCAGCCGCGTGACCGGCGTGTTCGGCTGCGCCGCCATCACCATGCCGAGCAGCGCGCCCATCGAAGTGCCGACCCAGTCGACGGTGTCGGCGCCGCTGCGCGCGATCAGCGCCGTCAGCGTCGACAGGTAGACCGGGAACACGTAGTCGTTGGCGTCGGCGAGCCACTGGCTGGCGCCGCGGCCCGGCATGTCGACGGCGAGCACGCGATGCGTGGCGGACAGCGCCTCGCCCAGCACGTCGAAGTCGCGGCCGTTGCGCGACAGGCCGTGCACGCAGATCACGACGCGGCGATTGGCCGGGTCGCCCCATTCGTAGTAGACGACGCGGTGAAAGCCGTGAGGCGAGAGTCCGTCGAAGTGGCGGGTCAGCGGAAGGGTGCGGGTGAGCATGGGTCCGATTGTGCCACCGGCTGGCTCCCGGCGACCGCGATGTGCGACACTTCGCCGCCGATCCACGCCACAGGTCGCCGCCATGTCCCGTCTCGTTCCAGCCTCTGCATTGGCCGTCGCGCTGCTCGCCGCCTGCGCGCCGGACGCCGTCAACAATCGCGCCGCCACCGGCTTCGACGGCTTCGTCAACCAGGTCCAGCGCGCGTGCGCGCCCGTGCAGCTCGGGCGCTACCGGCTTGCCGATCCATTGATGGGCGGCGCGACGGATGGGTCGTACGATTTCTGGCTCGACCAGACGTCGCGCCTGTACTACCGGATGATCACGCCCGCCCAGTACCGCGAGAGCATGACCGCCAGCTTCGGCGCCGGCAACGATGGAACGATAGACTGCATCCTGGGCAACCTCCGGCAGTAGCTCAAGGAAATCCGGGTGGCACGAACGGCGCGTGGTTCGTTTCGCCGTGGAGGAAGCGTGCGATCTCGTCGCGACGCGCCATCGTGTCCGCATAGCCCAGCTCAATCAGCGCGCGGCAGAAGCCGCGGTCGAACAGCAGGTACGACGTCAGGTTGCCGCCGGTGCCGTGCGTGCTGCCGAGCGCGCGCAGCAGCGTGCGCACCGCGCTGGGCAGCCGCTCCGCGTACACGATCGCCAGCGCGCCCAGGTCCGTCGACGGCGCCAGCACCAGCGCGTCGACGTGGCCGACGGACAGTCCGCTCGCGCGCAGCGCCTCCGGCGCGACCAGGTCGACGATCCGGTTGACCTGCGTCATGCGCTCGAGATCCGCGGCGAGGTTGTCCAGGAAGATCGTCGACAGCGCATGGCCGGCGGCCTGCGCGAACGACGGATAGGCGGCCGGACCGTCGCCGCGCGGTGCCTGCTGTCCGCTGAACTGCCCGACGGCGACGACCAGCACGCGCCGCGCGCCCAGGTTGAGCGGCGCCGACAGCGGCGCCAAGAGCCGGACCGAGCCGTCCATGAAATGGTCGTCGCCGATGCGGCCGGGCGGGAACACGAACGGAATCGCCGTCGACGCCATCACGTGGTCGCGCGCGATCCTCGCCGGCTGGCCGCGCCGTCGCGTCCGCTGCCACCCCGGGATCGACGGTGCGCCCTCGAAGAACGTCACCGCGTGGCCGGTCGTGTAGCTGGTCGCGTTGATCGACAGCGCGGCGAGCGTGCCGTCGCGGATGTGCGCGCCGATGCGCTCGAACCGGAACTCGCGCTCGAGCAGCGACGCGAGCGGCGCGTTGTCGAGCAGAGCCGCGACACCCGGCGGCGGCCGCGACCCGGTGAGGAAGCTCGCGAGGAACTGCGCGCTGTGCCGCGACAGCGCCGCGAAATCGGCCTCGTAGACGTCGGTCACCGCGATCCGCCGCCACCAGCGCAACAGGCGCGCGACGCCGCGGCGGAAGTCGTCGGCGTCGACGGCGAGCGTCGTGGCGTTGATCGCGCCCGCGGACGTCCCGCAGACGATGCGGAACGGCAGCCGCCCGCGGTGCCCGACGATGCGGACGATCGCGCGCAGCGCTCCCACCTGGTAGGCGGCACGCGCGCCGCCGCCGGGCAGCACGATCGCCGTGTTCGCGGCGGCGGCGAGCATCGGCTACGCCGCCGCGCGCAGCGTCCGGTCGAGGATCATCAGCATCGCCGCCGTCGCGCCCCAGATGTAGCGATTGCCGTAGGGAATCGCCCAGAAGTCGCGGCGCAGCTCGCCCAGCATCCGGAAGTGCCGCTGCTGGTTCGCCGGATCGAGCAGGAACGCGAGCGGCACCTCGAACACGTCGGCGACCTCGACCGGGTCCGGCGTGATCGCGAACGGCGGCTCGATCCACCCGACGATCGGCGTCACGCGGTAGCCGCTGACCGTTTCGTACGGCGCAAGCTCGCCCAGCACGTCGACGCGCGCGGACGGCAGGCCGACTTCCTCGGCGGCTTCGCGCAGCGCGGCGTCCGCGAGCGTCGCGTCGTGCGGCTCGACGCGCCCGCCCGGAAAGCTGATCTGCCCCGGATGGTCGGGGAGGTCTGCGCTGCGCTGCGTGAGCAGCATCGTGAGCCCGCCGGCGCGGTTGACGACCGGCACCAGCACGGCAGCCGGCGTCGCGCGTCCTTCGCGACCGGGCAGCCGGAAGCCATCGCTCATGCCGCGCGCGTCGGGCGGCGCCGGTCGCGCGAGACGTTGCGCGATCCAGTGCTTCTGTTCGGCGGGCGACAAGGCAAACAGCGGCAGCGGCATCGCAACGATTGTAACGCCGCCACTTCCGGTATCATCGGTTGTTCGTCGTTTCATCGGGACATGCAACGGATGCTGCGCACGACGGGAATGCTGGCCATGGCGGTCGCGATGGCGTGGTCGCGCGCCGGCTGCTCGACCCGCGCGTGGTACGGCGGCCTGCAGGCGATGGCCGCCGGCGAGTGCAACCGGCGCGCGCCGTCGGACCGGGACGCATGCGCGGCGCAGGCCCATCAGATGAGCTACGACCAGTACCAGAGCGCACGGGCCCGGGCGCCGTGAGCCGCAGCGCCGTCGACGTCGTCCAAGCGCAGGTCGATGCGTACAACCGTCGCGACCTCGCGGGCTTTGTCGCGCACTTCAGCGACACGGTCGTCGTGTACCGGATGCCGTCGCAGACGCCGAGCCTCTCGGGCAAGGCGCAACTCGCCGACTTCTACGCGACGCAGCGGTTCAACCTGCCGAACCTGCACGCGCAGATCGTCAACCGGATCGTGCTCGGCAACAAGGTGATCGACCACGAGCGCATCAGCGGCGTGCGCGACGCGCCGTTCGAGATCGTCGTCGCGTACGAGGTCGGCGGCGCCGCGATCGACCGCGTCTGGACGTTTGCGCCGGAGTGATCGCGCCGCCCGAAGGGAGCCTTGAACCGTGGAAAAGTACGCGTCATGGTTGCTGCTGCTTGCGGCGGTGATGGCGGTCGTCGCCGCCGTGTTCCTGTACCGGTTCCTTCGCGCGCGGTCCGCCAGGCTGGCCGAGCCGGAGTCGCCGCCGTCGTACGCGGAGGACGAGGACCTCGATTCGTCGCACATCGCGTTCCGGCCGCCCCTGCCTCCGCAGCGGGACGGCAAGCCGCGGGCCTGAAGCTGACGCTTACGCGTCGCGCGGCGGCGCGCGGCCGTGGTCGAGCGAGAAGTCGTCGTAGGACGCCGGATCCTCGCGCGGCTCCAGGTGCGTGAACACCGTCGTGCCGGGAACCGTCGAAGCGATCTCGTGCTCGAGCCGGTCGACCAGGTCGTGCCCGCGCTTGACCGTCCACTCGCCGGGCACCAGCACGTGCATCGAAACGAACGACCGCCCGGCGGCCGCGCGCGTGCGGATCGCGTGGAACTCGACGTCGTCGCCGCGGAACGCATCGAGGATCGCGTTGATCCGCTGCACGCGTTCGGCGGGCAGCGCCTGGTCCATCAGCCCGAACGCCGACCGCCGGACCAGCGACACGCCGGTGAACACGATGTTGGCCGCCACGGCCAGCGCGATCACCGGGTCGAGCCACATCCAGCCGGTCAGGCCGACCGCGAACACCGCGACGACGACGCCGACGGACGTCCACACGTCGGTCATCAGGTGATGCGCGTCCGCTTCCAGCGCGATCGAGTGATGCCGTTTCGCCGCGCCCAGCAGCACGCGGGCGACCGCCAGGTTGATCGCGGTGGCGACCAGCGACACCGCGATGCCGATGCCGATCTGCTCGATCGGTTGCGGGTTGATGAGGCGAAGTATGGCGGTCCATGCGATCGCGGCCGCCGCGACCAGGATCAGCGCGCCTTCGAACGCGCTCGCGAAATACTCGGCCTTCGAATAGCCGTAGGCGTAGCGGTCGTCGGCGGGCCGCGCCGACAGGTACAGCAGCCACAGCGTCGCCGCGGCGGCGACGACGTTGACGATCGACTCCAGCGCGTCGGACAGCAGGCCGACCGAGCCGGTGAGGCGCCACGCGACGAGCTTCAGCGTGATCGTGCCGATCGAGGCGACGAGCGAGAGCAGGGCGAAGCGGGTGGTCGGCGGATGTTCCACGCGGTCCTCGGGCGCAGCGATGATACCGCGGCGCTTGGGGTCGTTCCCCGGCGCCGGTAGAATTGCTTGATCCTTCGCAAGGGACCTCGCCGATGCCGTTCGCCAGGGACTTTTCCGCTGCACGCGCCACGGGGGCCCGATGACCGTGCGCATCGTGCGCCTGGGCTCGCCTCGCGTCGCCGGCGAAGGCCTGCGCATCGGAACGGTGCGCCGGCCGCCGCGCGGTGTGGCCAAGTCCGACTTCGCGCGCCAGGATTGGTACGACGTCTGGTTCCCGAACCTCGCGCCGTCGGCCGCGACCGTCGCGCTGGGCCGTGCCGCGACGACGGCGCGCGACTGGTCGGCGTTCTGCCGGCGGTATCGCAGCGAGATGGCGTCCGCCGACAACGCGCGCACGCTGGATCTGCTGGCGGCGCTGTCGCATCGCGCCGATTTCTCGGTCGGCTGCTATTGCGAGGACGAAGCGCGTTGCCATCGGTCGGTCCTGCGCTCGCTGCTGGCCGAACGGGGTGCCCGGCTCGAATGAACGCTCCCGCGGCCCGCATGCTGCGTGGCGACCTGGCCGAACTGCTCGGCCGGCTGCCCGGCAAGGTCACGCCGAAACACCCCGATGGCGAACGATTCGCCGTCGCATTCACGCACGGCACGATGCTGGTCGAGGCGTATGCGCCGGTCGGCAGCGATCCGCAGACGCCGCACGCGCAGGACGAGATCTACGTCGTGGCCAGCGGCCACGGCGCGTTTGTCGTCGACGGCGAACGCCACGCGTTCGGGCCCGGAACCGCGTTCTTCGTCGCGGCCGGCGTGCCGCACCGCTTCGAGGATTTCAGCGCGGACTTCGCGACGTGGGTCGTGTTCTGGGGACCGCAAGGCGGCGAGCGCGACAGGTGACGACGCCGCCGTATCGGCAATCGGTGGCGGAAGTAGCGGCTGCACTGTCCGTTTCGCTGGAAGGATTGTCGGCGGCGGACGCGTCGCGCCGTCTCGCCGAATTCGGGCCCAACGCGCTGGGCGCCGCGCGCCGCGTGAGCGCGTGGGCGCTGCTGGTGGCGCAGCTGCGCAACGCCATGGTGGTCATCCTGCTCGCCGCGACGGCACTGTCCGCCGTCCTCGGCCACGGCGTGGAGGCCATCGCGATCACCGTGATCGTGCTGTTCGCCGTGCTCCTGGGGTTCGTGCAGGAGTACCGGGCGGAACGTGCGATCGACGCGCTGCGGCGGCTCGCGGCGCCGACGGCGACCGTACAGCGCGACGGCCGCGAGCAGGACGTGCCCGCGCGCACGGTCGTTCCCGGCGACGTGCTGGTGCTGCACGCCGGCGACCGCATCGCCGCCGATGCGCGGGTCGTCGACGCGGCAAACCTCGAAGCGCAGGAAGCGTCGCTGACCGGCGAGTCGGCGCCGGTGGTCAAGTCGGCGGCAACGCTCGACGGCGCGGACCGCGCGGTCGGCGACCGCACGAACATGGTGTTCGCGGGCACCACGGTCACGCGCGGCCGCGGTCGCGCGCTGGTGACGGCCACCGGCGCGCACACCGAGTTCGGCAGCATCGCGCGGCTCATCGAGACCGTCGAGACGGGCAGGACGCCGCTGCAGCGCGATCTCGACCGGCTCGGACGCACGCTGGCCCGGGCGGCGATCGCGATCGTCGCCGTCGTCGTCGCGCTCGGCGTCGCCCGCGGCCAGCCGTTCGTCGAGATGCTGGTGTTCGGTATTGCCCTTGCGGTCGCCGTCGTGCCGGAGGCCCTGCCGGCGGTCGTGACGATTTCGCTCGCGCTCGGCGTGCAGCGGCTGGTGAAGCGGCGCGCGCTGATGCGCCGGCTGGCGGCCGTGGAGACGCTCGGCAGCACGTCGGTCATCTGCTCGGACAAGACCGGCACGATGACGCGCGACGAGATGACCGCGCGCCGCGTGTACCTGCCGGGCGAGACGATCGAGATTACCGGCGTCGGCTATGCGCCGGAGGGCGAGTTCACGCGCGACGGCGCCGCCTTCGTTGGTTCCGAACGATTGGCGCGTCTGTTGCGCGCTGCCGTGCTGGCCTCCGATGCGCGCATCGTGCGCGACCGTCCGGGCGGGGATTGGCAGCTGCACGGCGATCCGACCGAAGGCGCGCTGGTCGCGGCGGCGGCCAAGGCCGGCATCGACAAGGCGGAGCTCGACGCGCGATTCGTCCGCGTGCACGAGGTTCCATTCGAATCCGAGACCAAGCGGATGACCACGCTGCTCCGGACGCCGGACGGCGTGATCGCCTGCATGAAGGGTGCGCCGGAGGTCGTCGTCGGGTCGTGCACGACGCAATGCACGGCCGGCGGCGTGGTCCCGCTGGCCGACGCCGACCGCGTGCGCATCCTGGACGAGGCGCGCGCGATGGCGGGCGACGCGTTGCGCGTGCTGGCGATCGCGACCCGCGACGACGCGACGCCGGAGAACGCGCAGCGCGAGCTCACGTTCCTGGGCCTCGTCGGCATGATCGATCCGCCGCGACCGGAGGCCCGCGACGCCGTCGCGTCGTGCGGCGACGCCGGCATCCGCGTCGTGATGATCACCGGCGATCACCCGACGACCGCGGAGGCGGTGGCGCGCGACATCGGCTTGATGCGCACCGGCCGCGTGGTGACGGGCCGCGAGCTCGACGCGCTGGACGACGCGCAGTTCGCGCGCGACGTCGAAGGCATCGACGTGTACGCGCGCGTGTCGCCGGCGGACAAGCTGCGCGTCGTCACTGCGCTGCAGAAGAAGGGCCACGTCGTCGCGATGACCGGCGACGGCGTCAACGACGCGCCGGCGCTGAAGAAGGCCGACATCGGCGTGGCCATGGGCGTCACCGGCACCGACGTCGCCAAGGAGGCGGCGGCGATGATGCTGACCGACGACAACTTCGCGTCGATCGTCGCCGCGGTGGAAGAGGGCCGCGGCATCTTCGGCAACATCCGCAAATACCTGATGTTCCTGCTGTCGTCGAACTTCGGCGAGATCGGCCTGATGGCCGGCGCGGCGCTCGCCGGGCTGCCGCTGCCGCTGACGGCCGTGCAGATCCTCTACGTCAACCTCGCCACCGACGGCCTGCCGGCGCTCGCGCTGGCCGTGGACCCGCCCGAGCCCGACCTGATGCGGCGCCGGCCGCGCGATCCGCGCGCCGGCCTGTTCACGCGGCCGGTCGTCGCGCTGATGCTGATCGCCGGCGCCTGGTCGACGCTGGCCAATCTCGGGCTGTTCTGGTGGGCGCTCGCGCACGGACGCAGCGCCGCCGAGGCGATGACGATGACGTTCGTGTGCCTGGTCGCCATCCAGCTCGGCAACGCCTACAACTTCCGCTCGGACCGGCTCTCGCTTGCAAGGCGCCCGTTCGCCAACCGCTGGCTCAACCTCGCCGTCGGATGGGAGTTGCTGCTGCTGACGGTGGTCGTCTATTGGCCGGCACTGCACGCGCCGTTCGGGACGACGAGCCTGGCGGCAATCGACGTCGCGATGGCCGTGTGCTGCGCGCTGACGATCCTGCCCGTCGTCGAAGCCGGCAAGTGGGCGGTGCGCCGCGGATTTTTCGGACCGGCGACGGAATAGCGGGCGGGCGACGACTGTGGTCGACGTCGAACTCAACCTGGCGTGGCGCGCGAACGGCTTGCCGCTCGAAGCGCCGGGCGTGCGCCGCTGATGCGGGCGCTCTGCGTTTCGGTGGCGATGCTGGCGCTCGCCGGATGCGCGTCCGATCCGATGCCGATGGGCGGTGAAACGCCGCCGCTGCCGCCGGCGCTCGCGGCCGCCGCCGACTTGCGCGGCGCCTATCGCGCGGCGCTGTGCGCGCGGGCGGACATGGGCGACGACGGCTGTGCGCGCACGCTGTACCGGTTCGCAGGCGAGACGCCGGCGCCGCGCCCGGCGGCCGCTGATGCGGCCCGGTATCGGCTGCTCTTCGTGCCCGGCTTCATGGCGACGTGCTTTCCTTCGATCCATTCGTTCGCCGACGTCGCCGACGCCGCGCGCGCCGCCGGCTTCGACGCGCAGGTGCTCGACGTCGGCGGGCGCGACGGCGTGGCCGCCAGCGCCGACCGGCTCGCCGCGCACCTCGCGAGCATTCCGGACGACGGGCGCAGGATCATCGTCGTCGCGCACTCGAAAGGCGTCGTCGACACGCTCGAGCTGCTGGCGGCGCGTCCGAATCCCGATCCGCGCGTCGTCGCCGTGCTGTCGGTCGCCGGCGCGCTGCAGGGCAGCCCGCTCGCCGATCGCCTGCACGGCCTGTATCACGCCACGCTCGGCGTGTTCCCGTTTGCCGGTTGCGCGCGCGGCGCCGGCGACGCCGTCGCCGACATGCAACCCGCGCGGCGACAACGGTGGTGGGCGCGGTACGGGCCGCGGATCCCGGTACCGGTGTATGCGCTCGTCAGCATCCCGGAACTCGACCGGTTGTCGACGACGCTGCTTGCGCCGTTCGGCGGCCTCGCGCGCACGTCGCGGTACAACGACGGCATGCTGCTCGCCGAAGGACAGGTGGCGGCTCCGGTGCGGCTGCTCGGCGTGGTGAACGCCGACCACATCACCGTCGCCATTCCGTATCCGGGCAACGTGCCGTGGGTGCTGATGCTGTCGGCCGCGCCGTTCGCGCGGCCGCAGGTCGTGCTGGCGGCGATCGACGTCATCGTTGCGGAGACGAGCCGATGACCGGCCTCCGGATGGCCACGATGGCGCGCGCCGACGTCGACATCGCGATCGAATGGGCGGCGGCCGAAGGCGGGAACCTGGTACGGCGCGCATTCGCCTTCCTGGATCTTCATGGCGGCCCGCCGTTCGCCGGACGCGCCGAATGCGCAGACGCGATGCCCGACGCGCTGGCCTCGCGCGCGCCAGACCCGCCGCTGACGCGGATCTTCGGCGTGACGACGTTCGAGCTGAGGTACGTCGCTACGCGGCCGCGTAGCGGTGCTGGCGCAGCGGCGTCAGGTACGCAATCTCGCCGGCGCGCAATCCGAGACCGCGATACAGCTCGCGCGGCAGCTCGACGTTGACCGTGTGCTTCGAGGCTTCGAGCGCGAACTCGAGCCGCGCGACCGGCCCGATGGCCGTACCGTGCACGAACCGCGCCGGCAGCGCCGACGGATCGGGCTGCCGCGCGACGACGAACTCGTGCGGCCGCGTGTACGCTTCGTCGCCGTCGCGCGTCGGCAGCCGATTGACGTGGCCCAGGAACTCGAACACGAACGGCGAAGCGGGACGGTCGTAGACGTCTTCCGGCGACCCCACCTGCTCGACGCGGCCGTGGTTCATCACGACGACGCGGTCGGCGACCTCGAGCGCTTCCTCCTGGTCGTGCGTGACGAACACGCTGGTCACGTGCACGTCGTCGTGCAGTCGGCGCAGCCACCGGCGCAGCTCCTGCCGGACGCGCGCGTCGAGCGCGCCGAACGGCTCGTCCAGCAGCAGCACGCGCGGCTCCACGGCCAGCGCCCGCGCCAGCGCGATCCGCTGCCGCTGCCCGCCCGAGAGCTGATGCGGATAGCGGTCGGCCAGCCAGTCGAGCTGGACGAGCTCGAGCAGCGTCATGACCTTCTTCCTGATCGCCGCTTCGTTCGGTCGGACGTGGCGAGGCCGCACGCGCAGCCCGAACGCGACGTTCTCGAAGATCGTCAGGTGCCCGAACAGCGCGTAGTGCTGGAACACGAAGCCGACCTGCCGCTCACGCGCGTGGACGTCGGTCGCGTCCTCGCCGTGGAACGAAACGGTCCCGCGGTCCGGCGCCTCGAGGCCGGCGATGATCCGCAGCAGCGTGGTCTTGCCCGACCCGGAAGGCCCGAGCAGCGCCAGCAGCTCGCCGGTCTGCACGTCGAGGTCGATGCCGTCGACGGCGACGAAGTTGCCGAACCGCTTGTCGATGCCGCGCAATTCGATGCTCATTCGTTCTCTCCCATGACCCGCTGCCGGACCCGTTGCGCCCGCCTCTCGACGGCGAACTTCAGCGCCAGCGTCACCAGCGCGAGCAGCGCCAGCAGCGACGCGCATGCGAACGCCGCCGCGAACTGGTATTCGTTGTAGAGGATCTCGACGTGCAGCGGCAGCGTGTTGGTCGCGCCGCGGATGTGGCCGGACACGACGGACACGGCGCCGAACTCGCCCATCGCGCGCGCGTTGCACAGGATCACGCCGTAAAGCAGGCCCCACTTGACGTTCGGCAAAGTGATCCGCCAGAACGTCTGCCAGCCGCCGGCGCCGAGCACGGTTGCCGCTTCCTCCTGCTCGGTGCCCTGCGCCTGCATCAGCGGGATCAGCTCGCGGGCGACGAACGGGAACGTGACGAACATCGTCGCGAGCACGATGCCGGGCACCGCGAAGATCACCTTGACGTCGTGCTCAACGAGCCAGCCGCCGAACCAGCCCTGCAGTCCGAAGATCAGCACGTAGATCAGGCCGGCGATCACCGGCGACACCGAGAAGGGAAGGTCGATCAGCGTGATCAGCAGGCTCTTGCCCGGGAACGTGAACTTGGCGATGGCCCAGGCGGCCGCGACGCCGAATACCAGGTTGGCCGGCACCGCGATGGCCGCCGTCAGCAGCGTGAGGCGAATCGCCGCCAGCGCGTCCGGCTCGACGATGGCCGCCAGGTAGACGCCGAGTCCCTTGCGCAGGCCCTCGACGAACACGAACACCAGCGGCACGAACAGGAACACCGTCAGGAACACGAGCGCGACACCGATCAGCACGCGCCGAATCCATGCCGGCTCGGCGACGGAGTGCGTAGGGGCTACGGCAGACGTCATCGGAGGGACCTCACGCCTGCGCACCCTGCCGGCGCCGCGTCCACGCCTGCAGCGCGTTGATGGCCAGCAGCAGCGCGAACGACACGACGAGCATGACGACGGCGATCGCCGTCGCGCCCGTGTAGTCGTACTGCTCGAGCTTGGTGATGATGACGAGCGGCGTGATCTCGGACACCATCGGCATGTTGCCGGCGATGAAGATCACCGAGCCGTACTCGCCGATCGCGCGCGCGAACGCCAGCGCGAAGCCGGTGATGAGCGCCGGCAGCACGACCGGGAACACGACGCGCCGGAACGTGGACAGCCGCGACGCGCCGAGCGTGGCCGCCGCCTCCTCGAGTTCGCGCGGCAGCTCCTCGAGCACGGGCTGCACGGTGCGCACGACGAACGGCAGACCGATGAACGTCAAGGCGACCAGCACGCCGAGCGGCGTGTACGCGACCTTCACGTTCAGCGGCGCCAGCAGCGCGCCGAACCAGCCGTTGGCCGCGAACAGTCCGGCCAGCGCGATGCCGGCGACCGCCGTCGGCAGCGCGAACGGCAGGTCGACGAGCGCGTCGGCCATGCGACGCCCCGGGAACCGATAGCGGACCAGCACCCACGCGACGAGCAGCCCGAAGACCGCGTTGATCGTCGCCGCCGCGAACGCCGCGCCGAACGTCAACCGGTAGCTGGCCACCGCGCGCGGCGCGGTCACGATCGCCCAGAACGCCGGCCACGACAGCGTGGCCGTCTTGATGAACGCGGCCGACAGCGGGATCAGCACGATCAGCGACAGGTAGGCGATCGTGAAGCCGAGCGACAGCCCGAAGCCGGGCAGCACGCGGCGGCGCCGCGTCGACGACCTGCGCGGATGCAGCGCCGCCGCGCCGTCGGCGTCGAAGGCGCGCGCGATCATGAAGTCGCGGTCGGCCATCGCCGCCTCGGCGTGCGCGGAACCCGTTGCGCTGCCCGTTCCCATCCCGCCATCCGCCCTCTAGCGCGCCGCCGGCAGGTAGATCTGGTCGAAGTTCCCGCCGTCGGCGAAGTGCGCCTTCGTGGCGTTGGGCCAGCCGCCGAACGCGCCGTCGATCGTCACCAGCGTCAGCTTCGGAAACTGCTTCACGTACTTCGCCGCGACCTTGGGGTCGCTCGGCCGGTAGAAGTTGCGCGCGGCGATCTCCTGGCCTTCCTCCGAGTACAGGTACTGCAGGTACGCTTCGGCTGCCTTGCGCGTGCCCTTGCGGTCGACGTTCCTGTCGACGACGGCCACCGGCGGCTCGGCCAGGATGGACAGCGACGGTGCGACGATCTCGAACTTGCCGGGTCCGAATTCCTTGAGCGCCAGGAACGCCTCGTTCTCCCACGCCAGCAGCACGTCGCCGACGCCGCGCTCGACGAACGTGGTGGTCGATCCGCGCGCGCCGGAGTCGAGCACCGGCACGTTCTTGTAGATCTTCGTCACGAACTCCTTCGCCTTGTCGTCGCCGCCGTACTTGCGCTTGCCGAATTCCCACGCGGCCAGGTAGTTCCACTGCGCGCCGCCCGACGTCTTCGGGTTCGGCGTGACCACGGCCACACCCGGCTTGACCAGATCGTCCCAGTCCCTGATCGCCTTCGGATTGCCCTTGCGCACGAGGAACACGATCGTCGACGTGTACGGCGTGCTGTTGTTGGGCAGCCGCTTCTGCCAGTCGAGAGGCAGCAGCCTGCCTTTCTCGGCGATCGCGTTGATGTCGGAGGCGAGCGCCAGCGTCACGACGTCGGCGTCGAGCCCGTCGATCACCGTGCGCGCCTGCTTGCCCGAGCCGCCGTGCGACTGCTTGACCGAGACTTTCTCGCCGGCGCTGGCTTGCCCGTGCTTCGCGAATGCGGCGTTGAATTCCTGGTAGAGCTCCCGCGTCGGATCGTACGAAACGTTCAGCAGCGTGACGTCGGCGAGCGCGGGCCCGGCGGCGAGTCCGAATGCGAGCGTCGAAGCGGAAAGAAAGTTGCGGGCGTGCATGATGTTCTCCAGAAGCATATCGAAATTACAAATACAAACTATTGGTTATA
This sequence comes from Burkholderiales bacterium, assembly GCA_046347755.1. Classification (GTDB taxonomy): domain Bacteria; phylum Pseudomonadota; class Gammaproteobacteria; order Burkholderiales; family Casimicrobiaceae; genus VBCG01. The sequence continues at coordinate 2,074,005 of JAXMFM010000003.1, forward strand.
TATCTAGTCCAAGAAAAGCCGCATCGGCGGCTTCGTCCCGGTCGAGGCACCCGCGTTCAGCCGGCGGCCTCGCGCATTGGGGGGCGACATCGCTCGGCGCCCGCGTCCTCCAGCGCCGCGGCGCGCTCGACGAACTGCGGTCCGATCAGGATCAGCGCGGGACCGTGCACCGTTTCGTCGGCGAAGCGCGGCAGGTCGCGCAGCGTCGTGTAGCGAATGCGGCGGTCCGGCAGCGATGCGTTCTCGACGACGGCGACCGGCAACGCGCCGGACTTGCCGCCGCCGATCAACGCTTCGCTGATGCTTCGCGCCTCGCCGACGCCCATGTAGATCGCGCCGGCGTCGGACGCGACGAGGCCGTCGGCCCACGCGCTCGCGGACTCGCGGGTGCCCACGCGCGGCGTCGCGAACGTCACGCTGCGCGCGATGCCTCGCTGCGTCAGCGACGTCTTCAAGTCCGCAGCCGCGGCCAGCGCCGCCGTGATGCCCGGAACGACTTCGCACGCGATGCCCGCGGCCTCGAGTGCCGAGATTTCTTCCTGCGCGCGCCCGAACAGCATCGGGTCGCCGCCCTTCAGCCGCGCGACGACGCGGTGCTTGCGCGCGGCGTCGACCAGCCGCTTGTTGATGAACTGCTGCGCCGTCGAATGCCTGCCGCAGCGCTTGCCGACGGCGACCTTCTCCGCGCGCGCGGCGAGCGCGACCGTGTCCGGATGGACGAGCGCGTCGAAGAACACGACGTCGGCCTCGGCGAGCAGGCGCGCGGCGCGCAGCGTCAGCAGGTCCGGCGCACCGGGCCCGGCGCCCATCAGGTAAACGGTGCCCGCGGCGCTCATCGAATCAGCCCCGCGGCGACCGTCGCGTTGGTTGCCTCGTCGATCAGGATGAAGCTGCCGGTCGCGTGGTTGTCGGCGTAGCGGTCGGCGACGATCGGCTGCGCCAGCGAAAGCACGGCCTGGCCGATGTCGTTCATCGCGAGCGTCGTCGCGGGCTCCTGTTCCTGCGTGGCCACGTTCCAGCGATGCTCGAGCCGTTCGACGCGCACACGCACTTCACGCGTCGTGTGGCGAAGCACGTAGCTGCGTCGCGCGTCGAGCGGGCGCTCGTCGAACCAGCAGAGCGTGACGACGAGCGAGCGGGCAGGGGCGGGCGCGTCGGCGGTGGCGACGATCATGTCGCCGCGCGACACGTCGATCTCGTCGGCCAGCGTCAGCGTAACCGCGTCGTGCAGGTCGGCGGCGATCTTCTCCGCGTCGAACGTGCGGATCCCGCGCACGTGCGACGTGCGGCCCGACGGCAGCACCGTCACGGCATCGCCGACGGCGATCGAACCGGCTTCCACGCGACCCAGGTAGCCGCGGCGGGCCGCACCGGTCGGCCGCGCGACGAACTGCACCGGGAAGCGGAACGACGCGTGCCGGACGCGGTCGCCGATCGGCGCCGTCTCGAGGAGCTGCAGCAGCGTGGGTCCCGTGTACCAGCCCAGGTTCTCGCCCCGGTCGACGACCATCTCGCCTTCGAGCGCCGACATCGGCACGAAGCGCAGCGCCGCGTCGTCGATGCCGGTGCGCGCGGCGAACGCGCGGAAGTCGGCGACGATCCGCGCGTACGCGTCTTCGCGCCAGTCGACGAGGTCCATCTTGTTGACGGCGACGACCAGGTGCGGAATGCCGAGCAGGTGCGCAAGCGTCGCGTGGCGGCGCGTCTGCGTGACCACGCCGTGCCGCGCGTCGACCAGCAGCACCGCCAGCTGCGCGGTGCTGGCGGCGGTCACCATGTTGCGCGTGTACTGCTCGTGGCCCGGCGCGTCGGCGATGATGAACTTGCGCAGCGCCGTCGCGAAATAGCGGTAGGCGACGTCGATCGTGATTCCCTGCTCGCGCTCGGCGGTCAGGCCGTCCGTCAGAAGCGACAGGTCGAGCTCCGAGCCGCGCTGGCGCGACGTGCGCGCCACCGCGGCGAGCTGGTCGGCCAGCACCGCCTTCGTGTCGAACAGAAGCCGCCCGATCAGCGTGCTCTTGCCGTCGTCGACGCTGCCGGCGGTCAGGAACCGCAGCACGCCGTGTTCGAGCTCCGGCAGATTGTCCCGAGCCGACATCAACGATCCCCCCGAAGCGGCGCTGCGCGCCGCCTCCCCCCGAGGGGGCGCGCGCCTTGGGACGGCCCGGCGGCGCGCATCAGAAATACCCCGCCTTCTTGCGCAGTTCCATCGACGCGTCGTTGGTCTGGTCGTCGAGCCTCGTCGCGCCGCGCTCGGTGATCGTCGCCGCGGCGGTTTCCACGATGATCGCCTGCGCGTCGGCGGCAGTGGAGGCCACCGGCGCCGTGCACGTGATGTCGCCGACCGTGCGGAAGCGCACGGAAACCTCCTCGACCGTCTCGCCGGGACGCGGCGGCGTAAGTTCGGTGACCGGCACGAGCGCGCCGCGGCGGCGGACGATAGCCCGGGCGTGCGCAAAGTAGATGGAAGGCACGCCGAGCCGTTCGCGCTCGATGTACTGCCAGACGTCGAGCTCGGTCCAGTTGGAGATCGGGAACACGCGCACGTGCTCGCCGCGATGGACGCGCGCGTTGTACAGGTTCCACAGCTCCGGACGCTGGTTCTTCGGGTCCCACTGGCCGAACGCGTCGCGGAAGCTGAACACGCGCTCCTTTGCGCGCGCTTTTTCTTCGTCGCGGCGGGCGCCGCCGATGCACGCGTCGAACTCGAACTCGGCAATCGCGTCGAGCAGGGTCACCGACTGGTGGACGTTGCGGCTTTCCGAGGGATCGCGCAGCACGACGCGACCCGCGGCGATCGAATCCTCGACCGAGCGCACGATCAGCCTCTCGCCCAGTTCGGCCGCGCGCGCATCGCGGAACGCGATCACTTCCGGAAAGTTGTGACCGGTGTCGATGTGCAGCAGCGGGAACGGAAACCGTCCCGGGCGAAATGCCTTCTCGGCGAGCCGCAGCAGCACCAGCGAGTCCTTGCCGCCCGAGAACAGCAGCGCCGGGTTCGCGCACTGGCCGGCGACTTCGCGCAGGATGTGGATCGCCTCGGACTCCAGCCACGCGAGGTGGTTGGCGTCGGCGGGCGCCGGCGCGTCGGCAGCGGCGGGCAGGGTTTCGGCGGCGAGCGTGGCGTACGTCATGGCGTCGTCAGTTCGGGTCGGACGGATGGGGCGCGAACGAGGGCGACCGGCCGGCGATGCAGGCCGCATTCCTTGTGGTCGGGGTTCTCCCACCACCAGCGGCCCGCCCGGACGTCTTCCCCGGTCTCCACGGCGCGGGTGCACGGCGCGCAGCCGATGCTGCGGTAGCCCTGGTCGTGCAGCGCGTTGTACGGGACGCCGTTTGCGCGCAGGTAGGCCCAGACGTCGTCCTCGCTCCAGTCGGCGAGCGGATTGAACTTCGGCAGGCCGTGCGCGGCGTCGAATTCCTGTTCGGCCAGGTCGCTGCGCGTCACCGACTGGCCGCGGCGCAGGCCGGTGATCCACGCCGACTTGCCGGCGAGCGCGCGCGCGAGCGGCTCGGTCTTGCGGATCGCGCAGCACGCCTGCCGGAGCTCGACGCTGCGATAGAACGGGTTGACGCCTTCGGCGCGCACGAACGACTCGACGCGCGCCGCGTCGGGAAACCAGACGTCGACCTCGATGCCGTAGCGCTCGCGCGTGCGGTCGACCAGCGCCAGCGTCGCCTCGGGCAGGCGGCCGGTGTCGAGCGTGAAGACGCGGATGGCCGGCGCATGGCGCGCGATCAGGTCGACGACCACCATGTCCTCGGCGCCGAAGCTCGACGCGAAGACGGCCGGCGCGTGCGCGCGCGAAATGCGCGCGAGCGCCGCTGCGGCATCGGCCGCGCGCTGTTCCGGCGTCATGCGAACTTCTCCGCCGCCGCGCGCCGGCGGAACCACGGCGCGCGCGCGTTCGTCAACTGGTAGCCGTCCGAGAAGTCGGTCAGCCCGGCGAGCGCCGCGTCCGCATCGCGGTCGTCGCGGACCGCGAACGCATTGAAGCCGACCTGCGCCAGGTAATAGAGCTGGTCGCGCTGGACGTCGCCGACCGCGCGGAGCTCGCCGCTGTAGCCGTAGCGCTCGCGCAGCAGGCGGCCGATCGAATAGCCCCGGCCGTCGGTGAACGCGGGAAAGTCGACGGCGATCACCGGCAGCAGGCGGACGTCGGCGGCCAGCGACTCGGGATCGTCGGCGGGCGCAAGCCACACGCCGGCGTCGCCGCGCGCGACCAGCGCCGCGCGTGCGCTCGTCCACAGCGCGAGTGGCACGATCACCGGCGTCGCTTCCGGCAGGTCGGCGAGCGAGACCGCGTCGCGCACCAGCACGAACGGATCGTCGACGACGCCGGAGAGCCTAACCAGCCGTCGCATAGACGCGCTCCTTGAACGGATCGAGGCCGACGCGGCGCACGGTGTCGACGAAACGCTCGTCGTCGTGGCGGATGTCGACGTACGTCTCGATCAGCCGCGCGACGACGTCGGGCATCTCGTCCGCGGCGAACGACGGGCCGATCACCTTGCCGATCGCCGCGTGCTCGCCCTGCGTGCCGCCGATCGTCACCTGGTACCACTCCGACCCATTCTTGTCCACGCCGAGCACGCCGATGTGGCCGACGTGATGGTGGCCGCACGCGTTCATGCACCCGGAGATGTTCAGGTCCAGCTCGCCGATGTCGTGCAGGTAGTCCAGGTCGTCGAAACGCCGCTGGATGGCTTCGGCGATTGGGATCGACTTGGCATTGGCGAGCGAGCAGAAGTCCCCGCCCGGGCAGCAGACGACGTTGGTGAGAAGGCCGAGATTCGGCGTGGCGAGGCCCAGCGGCTTCAGCTGCTGCCACAGCGAGAGCAGCTCGCTTTGCCGCACGTCGGCGAAGATCAGGTTCTGCTCGTGCGACACGCGCAGCTCGCCGAAACTGTAGCGGTCGGCGAGGTTGGCGATCGCGTCCATCTGGTCGGACGTCACGTCCCCCGGCGGCACGCCGGTCTTCTTAAGCGACAGCGTGACGATCGCATAGCCGGGCACCTTGTGCGGATGGACGTTGCGCGAAGCCCAGTTGGCGAACGCGCGGTTGTCCGCGATGGACGACCGGTAGCCGATGTCGTCGCCCGGCAGCGTGGCGTACGGCGGCGGCGCGAAGAACGCGGCAATCCGTGCGATCTCGTCGGCGGGCACCGTCGCCGGACCTCCGCGCAGGTGCGCCCACTCGGCCTCGACGTCGCGCGCGAACACGGCCGGCGTGCGCTCCTTGACCAGGATCTTGATGCGCGCCTTGTACTTGTTGTCGCGGCGGCCGAAGCGGTTGTACACGCGCAGGATCGCGTCGAGGTAGTTCAGGATCTCCGCGCGCGGCAGGAACTCTCGGACCACGTGGCCGATGATCGGCGTACGGCCGAGGCCGCCGCCGACCGCGACGCGGAAGCCGATCGCGCCGTGCGCGTCGACGACGAGCTGCAACCCGATGTCGTGCACGAGGATCGCCGCGCGGTCGCGGGTGGCGCCGGTGACGGCGATCTTGAACTTGCGCGGCAGGTACGCGAACTCCGGGTGCAGCGTCGACCACTGGCGGATCAGCTCGGCATACGGACGCGGGTCGACCGTCTCGTCGCCGGCCACGCCGGCGAAGTGATCGCTCGTCACGTTGCGGACGCAGTTGCCCGACGTCTGGATCGCGTGCATCTCCACTTGCGCCAGTTCGGCCAGGATGTCCGGCACCTGCTCCAGGTGCGGCCAGTTGTACTGGATGTTCTGGCGCGTGGTGAAGTGCGCGTACCCACGGTCGTACACGCGCCCGATGTGCGCGAGCGCACGCAGCTGGCGCGTCGACAGCTGGCCGTAGGGAATGGCCACCCGCAGCATCGGCGCGTGCTTCTGCACGTACAGGCCGTTCTGCAGGCGCAGCGGCCGGTACTCGTCGTCGGTCAGCTGGCCGGCGAGATAGCGGCGCGTCTGGTCGCGGAACTGCGCGACGCGTTCGTCGACGATGCGCTGGTCGAAGGTGTCGTAGCGGTACATGGGCGGGTTCTCGTGGCCGTCCGGCAGTTTGGGGGCCGAGCCTAATTCTTAGAAGGAATGAATCGCTATGGCGTTATTTCTCCGAGGCATATGACGCTCCCGGGGCCATAATCGCTCGATGCCCGCGCCCGGCCTCATCCTGTTCGCCCACGGCGCCCGCGACCCGCGCTGGGCCGAGCCGTTCGAGCGGCTGAAACGCAAGGTCGAGGCCGTCCGCCCCGGCGTGCGGGTCGCGCTGGCCTACCTCGAATTCATGCGGCCGGACCTCGAGACCGCCGCCGACGCCCTCGTCGGGTCCGGCTGCCGCTCGCTGCGGATCGTCCCGGTGTTCCTGGGGCAGGGGGGGCACGTGAGGGAGGACCTGCCGGCGGTCGTTGCCCGCGTCCGGGCCCGGCACCCGGGCGTGGCCATCGAGATGCGGACGGCGGTCGGCGAGGACGACGCGGTGCTCGACCAGATCGCCGCGACGGCGGTGGCGGGGCTCGCCGGATAAGCTCATCCGCCGGCATTCGGCGCGCCGCTGCCCGGGTCGGCGCGCGTCTCGCCGCGCACGTGGTCGATGAACGCGCACATCGCGCGCGTCACGTGCCGGCCGATCGGATAGACGAACTGCCACTGCCGTTCCAGCGGGAAGCCGACGACGTCGAGGATGGCCAGCGACGCATCGTCGCCGTCCTGCCGCCACGTCTCGCGCGGGAGGATCGAGATGCCGCGGCCCGCGGCGATCGCCTGGCGGATCGCCGCGTCCGACGCGAGCTCCATCTGCACGCGCGGCGCGAGCCCCCGCCGCCCGAATGCCTGCAGCACGGCCTCGCGCGTGCCCGATCCGGGCTCGCGCATCAGGAACGGCTCGCGCGCAAGGCGCGCCAGCGTGATCGCGCGCTCGCGCACCAGCGGGCTTGCCGGATGCGCGAACACCACGAGCGGATTGGCGACGATTGCCTGGCGGACGATCTCGCGACCGGCGGGCGGGCTCGCGAAGACGTACAGGTCGTCGTCGTTGCGCGCGAGGCGGTCGATGAGCGCCGCGCGGTTGTCGATGTGCAGCGCGATCGTCACGCCGGGATGCCGGCTGCCGAAGCCGGCCAGCATCCGCGTGGCGAACGGTTCGCAGCCCGGCCCGACCGCCAGGCTCAGGCGCCCGTTCGCGAGGTTGCGCAACTCGCCCAGCATGTCGTCGAAGTCGCCCAGCGCGCGGAAGATCGCCTCGCAGCACGCATAGGTGCGGCGGCCTTCCTCGGTCAGGTGGATCTGCTTTCCGATCTGCTCGAACAGCGGCGCGCCGACCGTCTCGGTCAGCTTGCGGATCTGCGCGGACACCGTCGGCTGCGCGACGTGCAGCTCCTGCGCGGCGCGCGTGAAGCTTAAGTGCCGCGCACTGGCCTCGAACACGGCGAGTTGCGGCAGCGTCCCGTGGCGAAGGTAACGATGGATGCGTCTGGACTGCGGCACGGCGGACCTCCTGGCACGAAGCCAAGACCGCCTGCGCGCGCGCGAAGCGGCCTTCACCTCACCGGCTTCAGGATCCGCGCTGGGACGCGGATCCGGCGCCGTTCGGCAAAGGTCTCGCCTGCGCGGCGTGGCGCCGCGCCGGCGCGACCGGGGCGGAGAACTCCGCCCGTATTGACGATCGCGCCGCGGCAGCCGGAACGGCCGCCGTAGCTACTCCCCTTTGATCGGGGGTGCCCGGCCACGAGGGCAGGGCACGCGCCGATTCTACCGAAAGCATCGCGTACGGCAAGCCCAGGCGCCCGCGAATCGTGATGGCAACCATCACGAAGTTCGAATTTTCCTGCCGACGGGCGCCGCCGATAATCGCTGCACCTCACCGACGGCGCCCTCATGGAAATCCTGTCGACCCCGTTCCTCTCCGCACTCGCCGCGATCATCGTCATCGACCTCGTGCTCGCCGGCGACAACGCGATCGTGATCGCGCTCGCCGCGCGCAACGTGCCGAAGCACCTGCAGCGGCGCGCGATCATCTGGGGCACCGTCGGCGCGATCGTCGTACGGACTTCCCTTACGCTGGTCGTCGTTTGGCTGCTAGGCATCCCGGGCCTGGTCTTCGCCGGCGGCCTGCTGCTCGTGTGGATCGCCTACAAGCTGCTGCTGCCGGAAACCGGCGACGTGCACGACGCGAAGACCGCCGGGGCATCGACGTTGTGGGGCGCGCTGCGCACCGTGGTGATCGCCGACACGATCATGGGCCTCGACAACGTGCTGGCGGTCGCCGGCGCCGCGCACGGCAACTTCGTGCTGGTGGTCGCCGGCCTCCTGATCAGCATCCCGATCGTGATCTGGGGCAGCACGCTGATCCTGCGCTTCGTCGAGCGCTTCCCGGCGTTCGTGTACTTCGGTGCCGGCGTGCTCGCGTGGACCGCCGTGAAGATGATGACGTCGGAGCCGCTGCTGGCCGAGTACTTCGGCGCGCACAGGCTGATCGTCCCGGTGCTCTACGTCGCCGTCGTCGGCGGCGTGCTGGGCGCCGGCTTCCTGGTCAACCACCGCACGCTCGAATCGCGGATTTCCGCGCGGATCGCGAAGTTCTCGCGCGAGCCCGCCCCCGAGGCGGAGCAACCCCTTCCCGTGCACGGAGCAGAAGCCATGCAGAAAGTCCTGGTCCCGGTCGACGGTTCCCCCAACGCCCGGCGCGCGCTGAAGCACGTGATCGACGCGTTCCGGCAGAAACCGGATTTCGAGGTGCACGTGCTCAACGTGCAGACGCCGTTCTCGCGCCACGTCGCGCAGTTCGTCAGCCGGACGGACCGCGACGGCTACCACCGCGAGCAGGCGGAGGCCGTCCTCGCGCCGCTGCGCGAGCAGCTCGACCGCGCGGGCGTGCCGCACGCCGTGCACGTCAAGCTCGGACCCAAGGCCGAGACCATCGCCAGCGAGGCGAAGCGGCTCAGGGTCGACCACATCGTGCTCGCCACCGCGCGCAAGAACTCGATCACGCGGATGGTCGAGGCGTCGGTCACCAACAGGGTGCTCGACCTGACGTCGGTGCCCGTCGAGGTCGTCGTCGGCGATTCGGTGTCGAAGCTGGAGCGCTACGGCATTCCGTTCGGCATCGGCGCGGGGCTGGGTGCGCTGGCGCTGCTCGCCGTGGATTGACGGACCGCTACTGCGCCGGCCAGACGATCGCCGCGCCGGCGCCGCTGAAATTGCCCTTCCGGGTCACGAAAGTCTCGGCGGCCATCAGCACGAGCGAGAGGAGCCCGGCACAGAGCGCGAACGCGACGAAGCCCATCACGATCGGGAACACCATGAGCCAACCGGCCGGCCCTTCCGCCTGGCCTCCGCCGGCGGCGCCCCGGCCGCCGCGCGCGCGCAGCCTGGCGGGAATCGCCGCGATCGCGCCGATCGAAACGGCCGCGGCCGCGAGGCCGGTCAGCGCGACACCGAGGGCGACCGCCGTGAACACCAGGATCGCGAAGCGCGCCCCGTAGCTTTCCTCGCCGTAACGGCGCACGACGGCCGACGCCATCCGCGGCGCGCCCGCGTACGCCGCGACGATCTGGGACATCAGCGGCGGATCCTTCGCCTTGACCGCTTCCCCGGCGGCGCGCGCCATCCCCGCGTCGCCGCCCAGTTCGTCGCGCAGCGCCTTGATGTAGGCGTCGAAGCCGCGCTGGTAGTCGCCGCGCGCGAAGTGCGGCGCCAGGTGCGTCTCCAGAAGCTGGCGAACGCGCGCGTCGGGAAACGTGCCCTCCATCCCGTAACCGACCTCCATGCGCGCGATCCGCGGCTCGCCGAACACGAACAGCACGAGCCCGGTGTCCTTCTTCGCGCTGCCGACCTTCCAGTCGCTCGCCGCCTGCGTCGTCCACGCGGCGAGGTCGCCTTCCGGCGGCCGCGCGTCCACGTAGATCACGATTTCTGCGCGCGGATCGTTGAGCAGCGCACCCGCCCATTCGCGCGCGTACGGTTCAGGTACGAGGCCGATGCGGTCGATGAACGCCTGGTCCGGCTGGGCAGGGGAGGGCGGCGGCGGCGGCTTGCGCGGGACCGCGAACACCAGCAGCAAGACGGCGACGACGAGCCCGAGCAGCGAAAGGCGGACGATCCGGACCGTGCGCGGGTCCGCGGACGGGCCGGATGCGGGAGTGCGTTGCGGTTCCGGACGCATGGCGGTGACAATCGGCAGGCGTGACCAGGCCGGCATTATCGCAAGCCGGCCGTTGTCAGGGGGAAACCCGATGAAGACTGCGTTGCGCAAGAAGCCGTTCCCGGTCGAGAACGCGCGCCGCTACCTCGAGCCGGGACCCGTCGTGCTGGTCTCGTCGTTCTGGAAGGGCCGGCGCAACGTGATGACGATGGGCTGGCACACGGTGATGGAGTTTTCGCCGTCGCTGGTGGGCTGCGTCATCTCGTCGGCCAACCACAGCTTCGAAATGGTCCGGCGCAGCCGCGAATGCGTGATCAACCTGCCGACCGTTGCGCTCACCGACGCGGTGGTCGGCATCGGCACCTGCAGCGGAGCGGAGTGCGACAAGTTCGACCGGTTCGGGTTGACGACGGACGCTGCGGAAGCGGTCCGCGCGCCGCTGATCCGCGAATGCGTCGCCCACTTCGAATGCCGCCTCGTCGACGACCGCCTCGTCGACAGGTACAACTTCTTCGTCTGGGAGGTCGTCAGCGCTCGCGCGGCCGCTTCACCGCGACATCCGGAGACGCTGCATTACACGGGCGCCGGCGTGTTCATGGTCGCCGGGAGGATCGTTCGCCGTCGGCGGGCGGGATTGCTCTAGCCGCGTGCCGCATCGGTCATGCGGCCGGTTTCCCTCGCTTCGCGGCGGGGGCCCGCGCGGCAGGCTTGGGCGCCCGGTCGGCGTCGTCGGTTCGCGTCGTCTCCATTGCCGGAAAGTGATAGTAGAGATCGTTCAGGTGCCGGGCGACCGCAGCGACGTCGTCCGCACCCCAGGCCAGCGACAGGTTGTCCTGCCAACGCCGAACCTGCTGCACGAGGCTTGACCAGTCGACGGCAAGCTTGCGTTCCCGCCAGTGGATCTGCGTCGTGTGGCATCCGTTGCAGTACGTCGAGTACAGCATCTCGCCGCGCGGCGTCGGCCCAGCCTGGCCGGCCGCCGCGGTGCAGGCGAGAATCGCAACGGCTGCGATCAGCGCGGCGAAGATACGCAAGCGAGAGTCACTTTCCATGGGATCCCGGCGGTTCCCCATTTTCCATGCCGACGTCCGGGGAACCCTTGGCATCGGTCAACTTCCGTCGTGGATGGCGGGGGCATCGACGGCCCGGGGATGCGGTACGCGCTGGGGTCCGGGTCCATTCATCATTTGACATAATACCAATTATGCGACATTTGGCCGCAGGCAACGGCCAAGCGAGGAGCCCCGACCGATCGAGACTCCTCGTTGGCGAACTCACTCGGCCGACACGGTTTGCTTGCATACCGCATTGGTGCATATGCTGAGCGAGCCGCGGATGTCGGACCGCGTCCCGTCGACGACGGTGAATTTGCAGTAGTAGAACCCGACCGTGCGGTTGCCGACGGAATTCCCGCCTCCCGGCGCGTAAACGGCAGAGCCGTAGTCGTCGTGGATCACGCCCAGGATATCGAACAATTCGATGTGGATGGTTCGCGGCTGCGCGCTCACATTGACGACCTGGCAGCCTGCGATATCGCCGATGGCGTTGACGTTCGCGGGTGGCGTAAAGCGGGTGTTGACGATCGGCTCCGCGGGCGGCAGCGCCGTCCGCTGGGCGCCGGCCCCTCCCGAGAACACGGCAAGCAGGACAAGCGCCGGGATGTACAGGCTGAGAACGTGACGTTTCATGGTCGAACCTCCGTGGAATGCCTTCGTGGAGTGGCCCACGAGGGTCGACCGGACGCATCGGCGCCGACGCCCCATCGCATCCAGCGGGAACGACGCGACGTGCTGCCGCCATTGCCCGGGCCACGAGTACCGGCCCCTGTGGCCTTCGGCGACAGCAGCTGCACGCGGTGCAGCCACTATACCGTCATCTGCCCGGCGGATTACCATCGGCGGCATAGGTTTGTTCCCGCATCGCCCGCCGCTGTCCGAAGACCCGGCCGCTTTCGACGTGACACCCGATGACCATCTGCTCGTGGCGTGCCTGTGCGCCGACTGGTGCACGTCCTGCCGGGCCTACCGTGCCGTCTTCGACGAAGCGGCCGCGGCCCACCCCGATATTCGGTTCATCTGGGTCGACGTCGAGGACTCGGCGGACCTGCTCGAACGCGTCGATGTTGAAAACTTTCCGACGATACTCATCGGGGACGAACGTGGTCCGCGCTTCTTCGGCACGATCACGCCGCAGCGAGATGTCCTGCTGCGCCTGGTTGCCGCCCATCACAGCGTTGCGGGTGCCCCGGTGGCCGGCAGCGCGGAGATTGCCGGCGTGCTCAGGCGGCTTCGGGCCGAATCGGATTGATCGGGACTCGGTACGTCGAGACGCGCCGAGCGCGATTCTCTCCATGCGGCGTCCCTCTGCGCGCGCTGCAACGTTGCTAGAGGTCGCGCAGTGCGCCGAGGGCTTCGTCCACCCGGTCGACGGCGAGGATGCGCACGCCGTCGACCCCTTGCTTCGGCTTGTTCGCCGACGGGATCAGCACGGTCGTGAAGCCCAGCTTCGCCGCCTCGCGGATGCGCTCCTGCCCGCGTTGCACCGGCCGGATTTCCCCGGCGAGACCGACCTCGCCAAACACTAGAGATTTAGCCGGTAATGGCCTGTTTTTCAACGATGATTCTATGGCCAGCAGCACGGCAAGATCGGCAGCGGGCTCGAGGATACGCACACCCCCTACCGCGTTGACGAAGACGTCGTAACCGGCGGTGTCGACCCCGCCGTGGCGGTGCAATACGGCGAGCAGGAGCGCGAGTCGCTGCGGGTCGAGGCCCACGGCGAGCCGCCGCGGCAAGCCGCCCTGGACCGGATCGACCAGCGCCTGGATCTCCACCAACAGCGGCCGCGAGCCCTCCAGCGTGGCGACGACCGCGGACCCCGCCACGGCATGCCCGTGCTGCGACAGGAACAGCGCCGACGGATTGGCGACCCCTTTCAGCCCGCGCTCGGTCATGCCGAAAACGCCCAGTTCGTTCGCGGCGCCGAACCGGTTCTTGATCGCCCGCACCAGGCGGAAGCTCGAATGCGGGTCGCCCTCGAAGTACAGCACGGTGTCGACGATGTGCTCGAGCACGCGCGGCCCGGCGATCGCGCCCTCCTTCGTCACGTGCCCGACGAAGATCACGACCACGCCGCGCTGCTTGGCGAGGCGCGTCAGCTGCGCCGCGCATTCGCGGACCTGCGCGACGCTGCCCGGCGCCGAATCGAGCGCCTCCGTGTAGACGGTCTGGATCGAATCGATGACGACGATCTCGGGCTTCGTCGCGCCGATCGCCGCGACGATCGCCTCGAGCTGCACTTCGGCCAGCAGCTCCACCGGCGCGTTGACGAGGCCGAGCCGCTGCGCGCGCAGCGCGATCTGCTCGACCGACTCCTCGCCGGTCACGTACAGGACGCGGCGCGCGCCGCCCAGCGCGGCCGACGCCTGCAGCAGCAGCGTCGACTTGCCGATGCCGGGATCGCCGCCGATCAGCGCAACGCCGCCGGGCACCAGTCCGCCGCCCAGCACGCGGTCGAATTCGGGAATGCCGGTGGCAATGCGCTCGGTCCCGCGCGCCTGGACGCGCGAGAGCGGCGTCACGGTCGAGCGCGTGCCCGCCACGCCCTCGAAGCGCGCGGCCGCCGGCGTGGCGACGGTCTCGACCAGCGTGTTCCACGCGCCGCACTGCGGACACTGCCCCTGCCACTTCGGCGACGCCGCACCGCATTCGGTGCACGCGTAGACGGTCTTGGACTTGGCCACGGCTACAGGCGGCGCACGACGTCGAGCAGCGTGCGGGCTTCGGGAAAGTGGCTCTGCGCGACGACGGCGAACGCGATCGCCAGCGCGACGACTACCGCGAACGCGAACCAGGTGTGGCCGACGACGCTCGCGACCCAGCCGCCCGACGCGATGTGCTTCGTCGAGCGCACGAGCCCGGCCGACAGCATGCCGGCGAACGCCGCGTCGGCGAGGATCGTCGGCGCCGCGTACAGGATCCACGCGACCGCGCCGAACACGGCGGCCAGCAGCGCGACGAGCAGGACCAGAACCCAGCCGTCGTCGCCCAGGTCGATGCCGCCCCAGCTGCCGCCCGACGACGAGCTTCCCTTGCCGGCGAACGAGTACGACGGTCCGCCCTCGTAGCTGCCGGAGGCGCCGCCGCCGCCCGAGCTGCCGCCGCCGCCGCGAAACGGCAGGTCGATGCCGCCGCCGCCGTCAAAGCCGACGCCGTCGGGAATCGGAAGGTCCACCGAGTCCTGCTGCCGCGCAAGCGACGACCGCCGCGACGGCAGGATCCGCCGGTCGAATCCGGCGTAGCGCAGCCAGATCCGGACGCCGAGCAGGAACGCGAGGTAGGCGACGAACAGCGCGAACGCGTACCGGAACCACATCGTCTCCACGCCGGCCATGAGCAGGAGCTTCGTGGTGCCCAGTCCCACCGCGAAGCACGCCATGAGGATCATCGTCACGTGCGCGCGCACGGCGAACCGGGCGACGATCGATCGCCGCAGCGCGTCGGGCGTCGCCGGTTCGGCCACGCCGTCGTTCTAGGTGAGTTCGGCCGGCTGCACGACCGCGGTGCCGAGCTTGCCGACGACCACGCTCGCCGCCTGGTTGGCGATGTGCACGGCGTCGGCCATCGGCGCGCCCGCGGCGAGCAGGACGCCGAGCGTCGCGATCACCGTGTCGCCGGCGCCGGACACGTCGAACACCTCGCGCGCCTGTGCCGGGATGGTCAGCGCGCCGTCGGCGGTGAACAGGCTCATCCCCTCCTCCGACCGCGTGACCAGCAGCGCGGTGAGCTCGAGGTCGCGCCGCAGCGACTCCGCCTTCGCGGCGAGCTCGTCCTCGCCGTTCCAGCGGCCGACCACCTGGCGGAACTCGGCGCGGTTGGGTGTGAGCATCGTCGCGCCGCGATAGCGCGCGAAGTCCTCGCCCTTCGGATCGACGAGCACCGGCTTGCCCGCGGCGCGCGCGCGGTCGATCATCGTCGCGATGTGCGTGAGTCCGCCCTTGCCGTAGTCGGACAGGATGACGAGGTCCGTGCCGGCGACCAGCCGCGCGAAGTCGGCGAGCTTCGCCGCGAGCACCTCGTGCGACGGCGTGGTCTCGAAGTCGATGCGCAGCAGCTGCTGCTGGCGGGCGATCACGCGCAGCTTCACCGTCGTCGGCAGCGTCGGGTCGCGCAGGAACGACGTCGTCACGCGCTCGCCGTCGAGCAGGCGCGCGAGCGCCGCGCCGGGCTCGTCGGCGCCGACGACCGACAGCAGCGTCGCGTGCGCACCGAGCGCCGCAGCGTTGCGCGCGACGTTGGCCGCCCCGCCCGGGCGCTCCTCGGTGCGCGCGATCCGCACCACCGGCACCGGCGCCTCGGGCGAGATCCGCTCGACGTCGCCGAACCAGTAACGGTCGAGCATCACGTCGCCGACCACCAGCACGCGCGCGCGGCCGACGGCATCACGGTAAGTCGAAAACCGGGACCTGGAACCTTCCCCCCCGAAGGGCGCTTCGCGCCCCTCCCCCCCTGGGGGGCGAGCGCCTTGGGGCGGCCCGGCGGCGCTCATCGCCGTCCGATCCCGAAGTACTCGAGGCCCGCGGCCCGCACCTCGTCGGGCGCGTAGAGGTTGCGGCCGTCGAACACGACCCCGGCCTTGAGCCGCCGCGCCAGCTCGTCGAAGCCCGGGCTGCGGAACTCCTGCCATTCGGTCACCACGACCAGCGCGTCGGCGCCGTCGCAGGCGGCCATCGGCGACGTCGCGTACGCGACGTTCGGCGCGTCGCCGAACACCCGCTTCGCCTCGTCCATCGCGACCGGATCGTAGGCGACCACGCGCGCGCCGCGCCGGGTGAGCGCGGCGACGATCGCGCGCGCCGGCGCCTCGCGCATGTCGTCGGTGTTCGGCTTGAACGCGAGCCCCCACAGCGCGAAAGTCCGGCCCGTCAGGTCCTCGCCCAGCCGCGCGACGATCCGCTCGACCAGCACGAGCTTCTGCGCTTCGTTGATCGCCTCGACCGCGGCGAGCAGCGCCAGCGGCGTGCCCTGCTGCCGCGCCGTGTACTGCAGCGCCTTGACGTCCTTCGGGAAGCAGCTGCCGCCGTACCCGACGCCCGGATACAGGAAGTGATAGCCGATGCGCGGATCGGAACCGATCCCCTGCCGGACCATCTCGATGTCGGCGCCCAGGCGATCGGCCAGGTTGGCGAGCTCGTTCATGAACGAGATCCGCGTGGCGAGCATCGCGTTCGCCGCGTACTTGGTGAGCTCGGCCGAGCGGACGTCCATCACGAGGAAACGCTCGTGGTTGCGCATGAACGGCGCGTAGACGGCGCGCAGCGCGGCGATCGCGCGCTCGTCGCTGGCGCCGACGACCACGCGATCGGGTCGCATGAAGTCCGCGACGGCCGCGCCTTCCTTCAGGAACTCCGGATTCGACGCGACCGCGAACGACAGGTCGGCGCCGCGCGCGGCGAGCTCGCCGGCGATCGCCTCGCGCACGCGGTCGGCCGTGCCCACGGGGACGGTCGACTTGTCGACGACGATCTTGCGCTCCTGCATTCGCTTTCCGATGTTGCGCGCGGCGGCGATCACGTACTGCATATCGGCGCTGCCGTCCTCGTCGGGCGGCGTGCCGACGGCGATGAACTGCAGCGCGCCGTGGGCAACCGACGCGTCGACGTCGGTCGTGAAGCGCAGCCGGCCGGCGGCGACGTTGCGGCGGACCATCGGCTCGAGGCCGGGCTCGTGGATCGGCACGCCGCCTTCCTCGAGCGTCGCGATCTTGCGCGCGTCGGTGTCGAGGCACAGCACGTCGTTGCCGACCTCGGCGAAGCAGGTGCCCGTCACGAGGCCGACGTACCCGGTGCCGATCATCGTGATCTTCACGCGGCGGTCCTCGCGCCGGCAAGCGACTCGTTGATGCGCGCCAGCGCGGCCACCGGATCGGCCGCGTGCGTGATCGGCCGCCCGATCACCAGGTAGTCGGCGCCGGCGCGCACGGCGGCGTCTGGCGTCACGATGCGCGCCTGGTCGTTCGTCGCGGCGTCGGCCGGACGGATGCCCGGCGTGACCAGCCTGAAGTCCGGTCCGCAGGCGGCGCGCAGCTGCGGCGCTTCCTGCGCCGAGCACACGACGCCGTCGAGCCCCGCGTTCCTTGCCAGTTGCGCCAGCGACAGCGCGAGCGAACCCGCCGTCCCGGAGAATCCGATCTCGCGGACGTCGGCATCGGCGAGGCTGGTGAGCACGGTCACGCCGATCAGGAGCGGCGCTGCGCGCTGGTGAGCCGCCGACGTGCGGTCGACCGCTTCGCGCGCCGCCGCCAGCATCGCGCGGCCGCCGCTCGCGTGCACGTTGACCATCGCCACGCCGAGCCGCGTCGCCGCCGCGCACGCGCCGGCGACCGTGTTCGGGATGTCGTGGAACTTGAGGTCGAGGAACACGGCGAAGCCGCGCGCGACCATCGTGCGCACGAGCTCGGGACCCGCGGCGACGAACAGCTCCTTGCCGACCTTGACGCCGCAGTCGCGGGCGTCGAGCCGGTCGGCCAGCGCCAGCGCGGGCGCCGGATCCGGATAGTCGAGCGCGACGAAGACGCGCGGAAGGGTCATGGTCGTTCCCGCCTCATGCATAGCCGTCCGGCGTCTCGGTCCGCCGCGGCGAATACGTCTCCCACTTGAGGCAGCCGGGACAGCGCCAGTAGTACGTCTTCGCGCGGAACCCGCAGTGGTCGCACTTGTACATGCCGAGCCGCTTGATGTGCGCAGCGACCAGCCCCTTGACCAGCTCGAGGTCGTGCCGCCGGTCGGCGGGCGCGGCGAGCAGCTGCGCCTCGAGCAGCCGGTCCAGGCCGAGCAGCGTGGGATTGCGGACGAGCTCGTCCTTGATCAGCGTGGCCGCCGCATCGGGGCCCTCGTGCTCGAGCACCAGCGTGAACAGCGCGTTGAGGAGGTCGAGCGACGGGTATTGCGCCTGGTAGTTGCGCAGCACGCGGATGCCCTGCTCGCTCTCGCCCAGCTTGCGGTACGCGTCGGCGAAGCGGTCGGCGGCCAGCGCGAGGAACGCCGGGTTCTGCGATTCGATCTTCTGCCACACGGCGATCGCCTCCGCCAGCCGCCCCTGCTGGGCCACGGCGTCGCCGGCGACCAGCGTCGCGCGCGTCGAGCCGCGATACGTGGCGAACGCTGCGTCGAGCTCGCCGGCCGCGGCCGCGTAGTCGGCCTTCAGAAGCGCCGCCTGCGCCAGCTCGCAGTGGTATTGCGCGATCTCCTTGAAGTACGGCTGCTTCGCCAGCGCTTCCATCCGCCGCGTCGCGGCGATCGCCTTGGCCCAGTCCTTCTCGGTTTCGTAGATCGAGATCAGGTGCGACAGCGACGAATGCTCGAACGGCGTGCCGTTGAGCTTCGTGAACAGCTCCTCGGCGCGGTCGAGCAGCCCCGCGCGGTGGAAGTCCTGCGCGAGCTCGTACGTGGCGATCGTCCGCTTGTCCGCCGGCAGGTCCGGGCGGTCCAGCAGGTTCTGGTGCATGCGGATCGCGCGGTCGATCTCGCCCTGCCGGCGGAACAGCGACCCCAGCGCGAAGTGCAGGTCGATCGTCTGCGGGTCGACCTTGACCACCTCGATGAACGACTCGATCGCCTTGTCCGGCTGCTCGTTCAGCAGGAAGTTGAGGCCGCGGAAATACGACAGCGGCAGCGCGCGCGACTCGCGCAGCAGGTGCTTGATGTCGATGCGCGCGGCGATCCAGCCCAGCGCGAAGAACACCGCCGGGATCGGCAGCAGCCACCACAGCTCGAAATCCATGGCGCGGCGTCAGCCCGTCGCCGTCAAAGGTCGTCCGGCGTGCGGTCGCCGCGCGGATAGACCGGGCCGTTGGCGATCGCCGGCGCGCCGCCTCCGTCGCGCTGCTCGCGGCGAAGCTTGCTGACCTGCCGCTTGAGCCGCGACGCGCGCAGCGCCCCCGCCAGCAGCCCCACGGCCACGCCGGACGCGAACGAGACGAACACGACGACGATCAGCGGCGCCTTGAGCGCCGCGACGTTGAAGATCGTCAGCTCGACGACGGCGCTGTTCTGCAGCGACAGGTACAGCAGCGCGAGAAAGACCACCGCACCGACGATGAAGCGAAACGTCTGCATCCGCGAATTATGCCATCGGCCCCGAAACGAAAGGGGCGGCCGAGTCGCCTCGTCCGCCCCGTCCGCAGGTCATCGTCGCCGCGCCGCTACTTGGGCGCTTCGTCCGGAAAATCGACCCGCTCCCGCAACTCCTTGCCGGCCTTGAAGTGCGGGACGAACTTCTGCGGCACCTGCACCTTCTCGCCGGACTTCGGATTGCGCCCGGTGCGCGGCGGCCGGTAGTTCAGGCCGAAGCTGCCGAACCCGCGGATCTCGATGCGCTCGCCCTTGGCGAGGGACTCGCCCATCGCGTCGAGGATCATCTTGACCGCCAGCTCGGCATCCTTGGCTACCAGTTGCGGAAACTGCGCCGCGAGGCGGTCGATCAGCTCCGATTTGGTCATTGCGTTGGCTCTCGTTTGCAGATCAGCCGTTGGACTTGTTGTCGGAAAGCTTGGCCTTGAGCAGCGCGCCCAGGTTGGTGGTGCCCGTGTTGGCGCCCTGGCTGTCCGCGCTCATCCGCTGCATCGCCTCGCCTTCCTCGGCGTTGTCCTTCGCCTTGATCGACAGGTTGATGCTGCGGTTCTTGCGGTCGACGTTGATGATCATCGCGTTGACCGAGTCGCCTTCCTTCAGGTGCTGGCGCATGTCCTCGACGCGGTCGCGCGAAAGCTCCGACGCGCGCAGGTAGCCTTCGACCTCGCCCGACAGCGTGATGACCGCGCCCTTGCCGTCCAGCGACTTCACGCTGCCGGTGACGATGCTGCCCTTGTCGTGCATCGCGACGAAGTTGGTGAACGGGTCGCCCTCGAGCTGCTTGATGCCGAGCGAGATGCGCTCGCGCTCGACGTCGATCGCCAGCACCACGGCTTCCACTTCGCGGCCCTTCTTGTAGTCGCGCACGGCGGCTTCGCCGGTCGCCGACCACGAGAGGTCCGACAGGTGGACAGGCCGTCGATGCCGCCCGGAAGGCCGACGAACACGCCGAAGTCGGTGATCGACTTGATCATCCCCTTCACCTTGTCGCCCTTCTTGTGGTTCATCGAGAAGTCGTCCCACGGATTCGGCATGCACTGCACTTCATGCCCAGCGAGATCCGGCGGCGCTCCTCGTCGATCTCGAGGATCATCACCTCGACTTCGTCGCCCAGCTGCACGACCTTGGTCGGATGGATGTTCTTGTTCGTCCAGTCCATCTCGGAAACGTGGACAGGCCCTCGATGCCCGACTCGATCTCGACGAACGCCGTAGTCGGTGATGTTGGTGACCTTGCCGAACAGGGCGCGTGCCCTGCGGGGTAGCGGCGAACAGGCCGACCCAGGTCCTCGCCCAGCTGCTTCGTACAGCGAGACGCGGTTCTTCTCCTGGTCGAACTTCGGCACCTTCGCCGTGACTTCGTCGCCGACCCGCTGTACTTCCGACGGATGCTTGACGCGGCGCCAGGCGAGGTCGGTGTTGATGTGCAGCAGGCCGTCGATGCCGCCCAGGTCCACGAACGCGCCGTAGTCGGTGATGTTCTTGACGATGCCCTTGACGATCGCGCCTTCCGACAGCGTCGACAGCAGCTTCTCGCGCACCTCGCCCTGGCTCTCCTCGAGCACGGCGCGGCGCGACACGACGACGTTGTTGCGCTTGCGGTCGAGCTTGATGACCTTGAAGTCGAGCGCCTTGTTCTCGAACGGCGACGTGTCCTTGACCGGACGGATGTCGACGAGCGATCCGGGCAGGAACGCGCGGATGCCGTTGATCATGACGGTCAGGCCGCCCTTGACCTTGCTGGTGACGAGGCCCGAGACGATGAGGCCCTGCTCCATCGCGGCTTCCAGGTCGTGCCAGGCTTTGAGGCGCTTCGCCTTGTCGCGCGACAGCTTGGTCTCGCCGTAGCCGTCTTCGAGCGACTCGATGGCGACGGTGACGAAGTCGCCGGGCTTCACTTCGATCTCGCCCTTGTCGTTCTTGAACTCGTCGATGTTGATGAACGACTCGGACTTCAGGCCGGCGTTGACGACGACGATGTTGAAATCGACGCGCACGACTTCGGCGGTAATCAGTTCGCCCTGCCGCATTTCCTGGCGCGACAGCGATTCCTCGAACAGCTTCGCGAAATCTTCCATCGGCGGATTGACGGCGGAGGGGGTGCTGGACATCGGGGTGGCGGTAGCCATGGGGTTCGTTTCCTTCACGGTTTCGTTAACCGCTGATCGCGAGAACCCTATTTCTCGCAACCGGCGGGCAGGTTTGTCGACCCGCGTGGCGCGCGCCGGCCAAAGCGTGCGTTCCGCGGCCCTTCTGCGTGGGTTAAGCCTTTGGATCTTCGGCGTTTGTTGTTTTGCCGGCCGCTCGGTACAGCGCGAGCACGCGGGCAACGGCGTCTTCGATCGTCAGGTCGGTGGTATCAAGGAGCACGGCGTCGTCGGCTGGCACGAGCGGTGCGGCTGCCCGGCCGGCGTCGCGCGCGTCGCGCTCGCGGATATCTCGCAAAAGACTTGCCATTGTAATGGAGTTTCCTTTTGCGATCAACTGCTTATGACGCCGCCTCGCGCGCTCCTCGGCGGTGGCGGTCACGAACACCTTGAGCGTCGCGTCCGGGAAGACCACCGTGCCCATGTCGCGGCCATCGGCCACGAGCCCCGGCGGCTGCCGGAACGCCCGCTGGCGGCCGATCAGCGCCTGCCGGACCGCCGGGTGGACGGCGACCCGGGACGCTCCGGCGGACACCCCTTCGGCGCGGATCGCGGCCGTCGCATCCTCGCCGTCCAACGAAAGGGATCCGTCGCCGAACCGGACGTCCAGGCCGGCGGCCAGCCGGGCGAGCGCCGGCTCGTCGGCGAAGTCGACGCCGGCCCGGGCCGCCTTCAGCGCCACCAGCCGGTACAGCGCGCCGCTGTCCAGGTAATGCCAGGCCAGCGCCTGCGCGACGGCGGCGGCGATGGTTCCCTTGCCCGACGCCGCGGGCCCGTCGACGGCGATGACCGGGGTCGTCATAGGTGGTCCCCCACGCTTGCGGCGGGCGCCGCTGCGCTGCCCCCGGAGGGGGCGCTGTTCGCGCCTTGGGGCGGCCCGGCGGCGCTCACGACGAAATGCCGTCGAGCGCGTGAAAGAAGTCCGGGTACGTCTTGCGCACGCAGCCCGGGTCGACGATGGTCACCGGCACGCCGGCGAACCGCGCGAGCGCGAAGCACATGGCCATCCGGTGGTCGTCGTACGTCGCGATCGTTGCGGGCGTGAACCGCGACGGCGGCGCCACGCGCAGCCAGTCGGGCCCCTCGTCGGCCGTCGCGCCCACCTTGCGCAACTCGGTCGCCATCGCGGCCAGCCGGTCGGTCTCCTTCACGCGCCAGCTGCCGATGTTGATCAGCGTCGTCGGCGCGTCGGCGAACAGCGCGACGATCGCCAGCGTCATCGCGGCGTCGGGGATCGCCAGGCAGTCGATGGTGCCGCCGTGCAGGGCCGCACCGGCGCGCGTCTCGATCCAGTCGGGCCCCGCCCGCACGTCGGCGCCGCGACGCGCGAGCTCGTCGGCGAACGCGACGTCGCCCTGGATCGAGTCGCGGCCGACGCCGGTGACGCGCACCGGCCCGCCGCCCAGCGCGCCGGCCGCGAGGAAATACGACGCGCCCGACGCGTCGCCTTCGACGGCGAGCGTGCCGGGACTGCGATACCCGTCGCCGGCGGGCACGCGAAACGTCGCGGCGTCGACCGCCTCGACGTGGACGCCGAAGCGCCGCATCAGGTTGCGCGTGATGTCGACGTACGGCCGCGAGACCAGCTCGCCGTCGACGCGCACGACGACGTCGGCGCGCAGCAGCGGCAGCGCCTGCAGCAAGCCGGTCAGGAACTGGCTCGACACGTCGCCGCGGACGCGCACCGGCGCCGCGTGCGGCTGCCCGGGACCGATCAGCAGCGGCGGAAATCCTTCGCGCATTTCATAGCGGATGTCGGCGCCGAGCGGCCGCAGCGCGTCGACGAGGTCGCCGATCGGACGCTCGCGCATCCGCGGCACGCCGTCGGCGCGGTAGTTGCCGCCGGAAAACGCGAGCGCCGCGACCAGCGTGCGCATCGACAGGCCGGACAGCCCGAGGTGCAGGTCCGCCTGCTTGGCCGGGAACGCGCCGCCGGCGCCGGGAACGTCGTAGACCAAGCCGCCCTTGTCGCGCCACCCGATGCCCAGCGCGCGCAGCGCGTCGAGCATCACGCGCGTGTCGTCGGATTCGAGCAGGCCGGTAAGCGTGGTCGTG
This sequence comes from Burkholderiales bacterium, assembly GCA_046347755.1. Lineage (GTDB taxonomy): Bacteria > Pseudomonadota > Gammaproteobacteria > Burkholderiales > Casimicrobiaceae > VBCG01. The sequence continues at coordinate 2,097,451 of JAXMFM010000003.1, forward strand.
CCGCGCGCGAGCGCCGCGAGCAGCAGCGTGCGGTTGCTGATGCTCTTCGATCCCGGCAGCGCGACGACGCCTTCCGCATGCGCGGCCGGCGCCAGCGTGAGCTGCGGCGGGAACGAATCCGACGTCATCGCAATTCCAGACGATCAGCGATCGTCGACCGCCACCGGCCGCGTGCGCCTCGCGTCCCACGCGCGGCGGGCGACGCTCGCCTGCGCGAACATCTCGGCCAGCGCTTCGCCGTCGCCCTCGGCGATCAGCGCGCGCGCGGCGGCCAGCGCGTCCGCGTACGTGTCGATCTCCGACAGCAGCGCGTCGCGATTGGCGAGCGCGATGTCGCGCCACATCTCCGGCGAGCTGCCGGCGATGCGCGTGAAGTCGCGGAAGCCGCCGGCTGCGTGGTCGAAGTACGCGGCGGCGTCCGGCCGCGCGGCCAGCTCGGCCACCAGCGCGAACGCCAGCACGTGCGGCAGGTGCGAGACCGCGGCGAAGATCGCGTCGTGCCGGTCGGCGGCAAGGGTGGAAACGTGCGCGCCGCAGGCGCGCCACAGCGAAGCCACGCGTTCGGTCGCCGCCGGCGCCGTCTCGGGCAGCGGCGTCAGAACGACCGTACGGCCGTCGAACAGCGACGGGAACGCGGCGGCCGCGCCCGTGTGCTCGGTGCCGGCGATCGGATGCCCGGGGACGAACGCAGGCAGCTTCGCGCCGAACGCCGCGCGTGCCGCGGCGATCACGTCCTGCTTCGTGCTGCCGGCGTCGGTCACGACGGTCGCGGCGCCGATGCGCGGCGCGATCGCCGCGAACAGCGCCGGGAATTGCGCGACCGGCGTGGCGACCAGCACGACGTCGGCGTCGGCGAGCTCGCCCGTCCAGGCGTCCGCCAGCGTCCAGGCGCGATCGACGACGCCGAGCGTGAGCGCCGTGTCGAGATTGGCGCGCGTGCGGCCGACGCCGACAACGTGGCCGACGGCGCCCGCGCGCTTGAGCGCCAGCGAGCACGAGCCGCCGATCAATCCGACGCCGACGACCACGAGCTTTCGGAGAGGCCCCTCCCGAAGCGAATCACGCTCGCCTTGCCCCAAGGGGGCCCCGCGCCCTTGGGGCGGCCCGGCGGGCGCGGGCGCACTCATGTTCCAGCGGCGCCGAGCGCGGAGGTAAGGGCCGCGAGAAAGCGCTCGTTCTCCGCCGGCAGGCCGACGGAGATCCGCAGCCACTCGGGAAGGCCGTAGCTCGCGACGGGCCGCACGATGACGCCCTGGTGCAGCAGCGCCTGGTTGATCCGCGCGGCGTCGCCGACCTTGGCCAGCACGAAGTTGCCGTGCGACCGCACGTACGGGATGCCGAGCGCGTCGAAGCCTGCGTAGAGCTGGGCGAGTCCCTGCCGGTTCAGCGCGCGCGAATCGTCGACGTACGCGACGTCTTCCAGCGCGGCGACGGCGGCCGCCTGCGCCAGCGCGTTGACGTTGAACGGCTGGCGGACGCGGTTCAGCATGTCGGCGACCGCGACGTCCATGACGCCATACCCGATGCGCAGCGCGGCCAGCCCGTACGCCTTCGAGAACGACCTCGAGACGGCGAGGTGCGGGTACTTCCCGATCCATCCGATGCTGTCGACGCGGTCGGCCGGCTCGAGGTATTCGTTGTACGCCTCGTCGAGCACGACCAGCACGTCGCGCGGCACCGAAGCGACGAACGCCTCCAGCGCGGCCGGCGCGATGAACGTGCCGGTCGGATTGTTCGGGTTGGCGACGAACACGATGCGCGTGGCCGGCGTGATCGCCGCGCGCATCGCGGGCAGGTCGTGGGCGAGCTCGCGCGCCGGCACCTCGATGCCCTGCGCGCCGCGCGCGAGCGTGGCCAGCGGATACACGGCGAACGCGTGCTGCGAGTACACGGCCGCGTCGCCCGGCCGCAGGTACGCCATCGTGGCCAGCTCGAGGATGTCGTTGGAGCCGTTGCCGAGCACGATCTGCGCCGGCGTGACGCCGAGCCGCCGGGCCAGCGCCTCCTTCAGGTGATAGCCGTACCCGTCCGGATAGCGCGTCACGTCCGCCGCGGCGGCGGCGATCGCGGCGAGCACCTTCGGGCTCGGGCCGCGCGGATTCTCGTTCGACGCGAGCTTCACGATCGTCGCCGGGTCGAGGTCGAGCTCGCGCGCGACGTCCTCGATCGGTCGTCCGGGAACGTACGGGGCGAGGCGCGCGACGTAGTCGAGCGCGGTGGGCGCGTCAGCGGTCATCGGAGATGGGATGGGATGGGATGGGATGGGATCAATCGAGCGCGGCCGGGTACGAGCCCAGCAGCTTGAGGAACGGCGCCTTGGCGGAGAGCTCGGCGAGCGCGGCCGCGACGGGCGCGTCCTGCCGGTGGCCGACCAGGTCGACGAAGAACAGGTATTCCCACAATCCGGTGCGCGCCGGTCGCGACTCGAACCGCGACATCGACACGCCGTGCCTTGCGAGCGGCTCCAGCAGCCCGTACACGGCGCCCGGCCGGTTCGGGCACGACATGACGAGCGACGTCGCATCGCGGCCCGACGGCGCGACCTGCTGGCGGCCGAGCACCCAGAAGCGCGTCGTGTTGTTCGGCTCGTCCTCGATGTGCGGCGCCAGCGTGGCGAGTCCGTAGATCGCACCCGCATTTTCGCCGGCGATCGCCGCGGCGCCCGGTTCGCCGGCGGCCAGCCGCGCGGCTTCCGCGTTGCTGGCGACCGCGATGCGCGGCACCGCCGGCAGATGCTGCGCCAGCCACTGCACGCACTGCGCGAGCGACTGGCCGTGCGAATACACGCGGGTGACCGCGCCCAGGTTGGGCGCGTTCGACAGCAGGTTCTGCGCGACGCGCAGCTTGACTTCGCCGCAGATCGACAGGTCGGTCGTGCACATGAGGTCGAGCGTGCGCCCGACCGCGCCCTCGGTGGAGTTCTCGACCGGCACCACCGCGTAGTCGGTCTGGCCGCTGCCGACCGAGCGGAACACGTCGTCGAACGTCGGCGCCGGCACCGCGTCGACCGCCGTGCCGAAGTGACGCGCGACCGCCGCATGGCTGAACGTTCCCGGCGGGCCGAGATAGGCGATGCGCAGCGTCTGCTCGAGCGCGCGGCACGCCGACATGACCTCGCGGAACACGCTGGTGACGGCGGCGTCCGTCAGCGGGCCGGGGTTGCGCGCGTGCAGGCCCGCCAGCACCTGCGCCTCGCGCTCCGGCCGATACGCGCCGCCGCCGCCCTTCAGCGCGCCGATCGCCTGCGCGTGGCGCGCGCGCGCCGACAGCCGCTCGAGGATTTCCCGGTCGAGCGCGTCGATTGCCGCGCGGTGGCCCGCGAGGTCGCGCGCCGGCAGGTCGTCGTGGGCCATCGTGCGCCTGTCGCTAGGCTTCGGGTTCGCCGTTGACGTCGTCCGTCTCGACCACCCGCTCCAGGCCGGCCAGCTTCTCGCCGTCGGACAGGTTGATCAGCGTGACGCCCTGCGTGGAGCGGCTCATTTCGCGGATCGCCTTCACCGGCGTGCGGATCAGCACGCCGCCGGTGGAGATCAGCATCACCTCGTCGTCGGGGCGCACGAGCGCCGCGGCGACCACCTGGCCGTTGCGCTCGGACTGCTGGATCGCGATCATGCCCTTGGTGCCGCGGCCGTGGCGCGTGTACTCGACGATCGGCGTGCGCTTGCCGTAGCCGTTCTCGGTCGCCGTCAGCACCGATTGCGCCTCGTCCTCGGCCACCAGCATCGAGATCACGCGCTGCTTGCGGTCGAGCATCATGCCGCGCACGCCGTGCGCGTTGCGGCCCATCGGCCGGACGTCGTTCTCGTCGAAGCGCACGGCCTTGCCGCCCGAGCTGAAGAGCATCACGTCGTGCGTGCCGTCGGTGAGCGCGACGCCGATCAGCGAGTCGCCGTCGGCCAGGTCGACGGCGATGATGCCGGACGGTCGCGGCCGCGAGAATTCGGAGAGCGGCGTCTTCTTCACCGTGCCCATCGCGGTGGCCATGAACACGAACTGGTTCTCGGTGAACTCCTTCACGGGCAGGATGGCCGTGATCTTCTCGTTGTCGACCAGCGGCACGAGGTTGACGATCGGCTTGCCGCGCGACGCGCGCGAGCCCTGCGGCACGTTGTAGACCTTGAGCCAGTAGACGCGGCCGCGATTGGAGAAGCACAGGATGAAATCGTGCGTGTTGGCGATGAACATCCGGTCGACGAAGTCGTCTTCCTTGGTCGCGGTGGCCTGCTTGCCCCGGCCGCCGCGCTTCTGTGCGCGATACTCGTCGACCGGCTGCGCCTTCATGTACCCGCCGTGCGACAGCGTCACCACCATGTCCTCGGGCGCGATCAGGTCCTCGATGGACAGGTCGACGCCCTGCGCGACGATTTCCGAGCGCCGCGCGTCGCCGAACTGGTCGCGGATCGCGGTCAGCTCGTCGCGGATGATCTTCGTCACGCGCCCGGGCTTGCCCAAGATGTCGATCAGGTCGGCGATCAGGTCCATCACTTCGCGGTATTCGCCGGTGATCTTGTCCTGCTCGAGGCCGGTCAGCCGCTGCAGCCGCAGTTCGAGGATCGCCTGCGCCTGCGTGTCCGACAGCCGGTACCCGGCGTCCGCGCGGTAGCCGAACTCGACCGGCAGCCCGTCGGGACGCGCGGCGTCGGCGCCGGCGCGCCGCAGCATCTCTTCCACCACCGGCGAACGCCACGTGCGCGCCATCAATGCGGCCTTCGCCTCGGGCGGCGTGGCCGACGCCTTGATCAGCGCGATGATCTCGTCGACGTTCGACAGCGCGACCGCCAGGCCTTCGAGCACGTGGCCGCGTTCGCGCGCCTTGCGCAGGTCGAAGACCGTGCGGCGGGTGACGACCTCGCGCCGGTGGATGACGAAGAACTCGAGGAACTGCTTGAGATTGAGCAGCCGCGGCTGGCCGTCGACCAGCGCGACCATGTTCATGCCGAAGCTGTCCTGCAGCTGCGTCAGCTTGTAGAGATTGTTGAGGACGATGTCCGGGACTTCGCCGCGCTTCAGCTCGATGACGAGGCGCATGCCCTTCTTGTCGCTCTCGTTGCGCAGGTCCGAGATGCCTTCGATCTTCTTCTCGCCGACCAGCTCGCCGATGCGCTTCAGCACCTGGTCGCCGCCGACCTGGTACGGCAGCTCGTCGACGATGATCGCCTGCTTGCCGCCTCGCTCGAGGTCCTCGACGTGCGTGCGCGCCCGGATGACGACCCGCCCGCGCCCGGTCCGGTAGCCCTCGCGCACGCCTTCCAGCCCGTACACGATGCCCGCCGTCGGGAAATCCGGCGCCGGCAGCAGCTCCATCAGCTCGTCGATGGTGACGTCGGGGTTGTCGATGACCGCGACGCACGCGTTGATGGTCTCGGTCAGGTTGTGCGGCGGGATGTTGGTCGCCATGCCGACGGCGATGCCCGACGAGCCGTTGACCAGCAGGTTGGGCAGCCGCGACGGCAGGACGGCGGGCTCCTGCTCCTTGCCGTCGTAGTTCGGGACGAAATCGACGGTCTCCTTGTCGATGTCCTGCGTCAGCTCGTCGGCGATCCGCTCGAGCCGGCATTCGGTGTAGCGCATCGCCGCCGCGTTGTCGCCGTCCACCGAGCCGAAATTGCCCTGGCCGTCGATCAGCGGGTAGCGCAGCGAGAACGGCTGCGCCATCCGGACCAACGTGTCGTAGATTGCAGTATCGCCGTGCGGGTGGTACTTGCCCATCACGTCGCCGACGACGCGCGCGCATTTGACGTAAGGCCGGTTCCAAGCGATGTTGGCCTCGTGCATCGCGTACAGGACGCGGCGGTGGACGGGCTTCAGGCCGTCGCGGACGTCGGGCAGCGCCCGGCCGACGATGACGCTCATCGCGTAGTCGAGGTAGCTGTGCCGCATCTCGGCTTCGAGGCTGACCGGCAGGGTTTCTTTGGCGAACTGCTCCATGAGGGCGTGTTTTCCGGAAGTGTTGGGCGAAATGTGGGGTCAGCGGCGGTTGGCCGGCAAACGCGGCCGGGAACCAAGGCTTTTCCGTCCGTCCCGCCGTCCCGGCCGCCGTTTTGCGGTGCGCGGGGCCATGGCGGATCGTCCGGAGGCCCTTGAAATCACGAAATTTTATCACGGCGTTGTATCGCCGCGACAGTCGATTCGCCGCCCGGCCGCAACCGGTGCTTTTCTTTGCGGCGCGAAAACCCGTGTGCTATATTCAGCCGGGAGATATCGCGTTTGACGCCAGAGCCGCATCGCTTGGCGCCCAAAATCGCAAGTTCTTAAGAATTTGTTCAAAACCAAAGCCAAAGGGGTGAAACAATGACTCGACGTCTCGTCTCCGGTGCGTGTGCCGGCCTGTTCGCCGCGGCGATCGCCGGCGGTGCGGTCGACGCGGTAGCACAGACCAAGGGATACGTTCCCGGAACAGCGCCGTGCCCGCCGGGTGTGAGCGGATATGTCTGCAACCAGTATCCGACGCCGACCGACGGTGTAGTGAAGAGCGCCGTCTACAACAGCACGGCCGGCCTGTCCGGCAATCTCTGCTGGAGGCAAGGCTACTGGACGCCGGCGCAGGCCATCGCGCAGTGCGACCCGGACCTCGTGCCGAAGCCGCCCGCGCCGCCGGCGCCCGCTCCGGTCGTCGCCCCGCCGCCGCCGCCGCCGCCTGCTCCCGCGCCGGCACCGGCTCCGGCTCCGCAAGTGCAGAAGATCACGCTGGCGTCGAAGGCGTTGTTCGATTTCGACAAGTACGCGCTGAAGCCCGAAGGCAAGGCCGCGATCGACACCGAGATCATCTCGAAGCTCTCGCAGGTGCAGAAGCTCGAGCTGGTTCTGGTGACCGGTCACACCGATCCGATCGGCACGCAGCAGTACAACCAGAAGCTGTCCGAGCGTCGCGCCGATGCCGTCCGCGACTACCTGGTCAGCAAGGGCGTCCCGAAGGACAAGATCGAGACGCTGGGCATGGGCAAGACGCAACCGCTGCCGGGTGTGGTGTGCAAGCAGAAGAACATGAAGGAACTGATCGCCTGCTACGCGCCGCTGCGCCGCGTCGAAGTCGAAGTCAAGGGTGAGGCGACCGTCCGTCGTTGATCCCGTAGCCGTCTCGAACAAGGCCCCGCCTCGCGCGGGGCTTTGTTTTTGGGAAATCTTCTGATGGAAACGGGGCGCGCGGCGCCCCGTGTTTTTTGGCTGTTACGATTGCGTCATGCAACCTGTTGAACTGCGCATCGACGCCGCGTGGATCGTTCCCGTCGAGCCGGCGGGCGCGCTCACCGGCCACTCGCTGATCGTCGACGGCGGCCGGATCGTCGCCGTCGTTCCCGCCGCGGAAGCGGACGCGCGATACGCGGCAGGCGAGACGCTGACGCTGGCGTCGCACCTGCTGATCCCGGGGCTCGTCAACGCGCACACGCACTCGGCGATGTCGCTGATGCGCGGCATCGCCGACGACGTGCCGCTCAAGTCGTGGCTCGAAGACCACATCTGGCCGCGCGAAGGCCGCTTCGTGTCCGCCGACTTCGTGTTCGACGGCACGCTGCTGGCGGCGGCGGAGATGCTGCGCGGCGGCGTGACCTGCTGCAACGACATGTACTTCTACCCGGACGCCGCGGCGCGCGCCTACGAGGTCGCCGGCATGCGCGCGCTGATCGGCGCGCCGGTCCTCGACTTCCCGACGCCGTACGCGGCGGACGCGGACGCGTACCTGGCGCGCGGACTGGCCGCGCGCGACGCGTTCAAGCACGTGCCCACGCTTTCGTTCGCGCTCGCGCCGCATGCGCCGTACACGGTCGGCGACGCGTCGTGGGAGCGCGTGGTCATGTTCGCGCGCCAGCTCGACCTGCCCATCGAGACGCACGTCGCGGAAACGCGCAACGAAGTCGACGACGCCATCGCGGCCACCGGCATCACGCCGCTCGCCCGCCTCGACCGGCTGGGCGCGACCGGCCCCACGTTCATCGCGATCCACGCCGTGCACGTCGACGCCGCCGACATCGCGCTGCTCGCCGCGCAGGGATGCCACGTCGTCCACTGCCCCGCATCCAACATGAAGCTCGCCAGCGGCGTCGCGCCGATCGCGCGCCTGCTGGCGGCCGGCGTGAACGTCGCCCTCGGCACCGACGGCGCCGCGTCGAACAACCGCCTCGACATCTTCTCGGAAATGCGCCTCGCCAGCCTGCTCGCCAAGGTCTCGACCGGCGACGCCTCTGCGATACCCGCGGCAACCGCGCTCGCGATGGCGACGATCGGCGGCGCCCGCGCGCTCGGGCTCGACCGCACGATCGGATCGCTCGTGCCGGGCAAGGACGCCGACATCGTCGCGGTCGACCTCTCGGGCGTCGCCACACAGCCGGTATTCGATCCGGTGTCGCACCTGATCAACGCGGCCGACCGCAGCGACGTCAGCGACGTGTGGGTGCGCGGGGTTAGAATGGTCGAAGACGGCCGCCTGCGAACGATCGACCGGGCCGTGCTGCTCGATCGCACGCGAGCGTGGCAGCACCGGCTGGCCGCGCCGTCGCGCTGATCCCATGACCGCCCTTCACCCCAACGTCGACCCGGCCGAACTCGCCAAGTTCTCCGACGTCGCGCACCGCTGGTGGGATCCGACCAGCGAGTTCCGGCCGCTGCACGAGATGAATCCGCTGCGCGTCGCGTGGATCGACGAGCAGGTCGGCGGCCTCGCAGGCAAGGACGTGCTCGACGTCGGCTGCGGCGGCGGCATCCTGAGCGAGTCGATGGCGGCCTCGGGCGCGCGCGTGACCGGCATCGACCTGTCCGAGAAAGCGCTCGGCGTCGCGCGGCTGCACAAGCTCGAAACGGGCGTGGCCGTCGACTACCGGCTGATCGCGGCCGAAGCGCTCGCCGCCGAAACGCCGGCGCGCTACGACGTCGTCACGTGCATGGAGCTGCTCGAGCACGTGCCGGACCCGGCGGCGATCGTCGCTGCCTGCGCGACGCTCGCCCGCCCCGGCGGCCGCGTCGTGTTCGCCACGATCAACCGCAATCCCACGTCGTACCTGCACGCGATCATCGGCGCCGAGTACATGCTGAAGCTGTTGCCGCGCGGCACGCACGACTGGACGAAATTCATCCGGCCGTCGGAACTCGCGGCCGTCGCGCGCCGCGCGGGGCTCGAGCTCGCCGCGATGGCGGGCATGCGCTACAACCCGCTGGCGCGGACGTTCCGGATCGCGGACGAGACCGCCGTCAACTACCTAGCGACGTTCGCCAAGCCCGCGCATGCCGGCTGACAACGGCGCGCGCCCGCTGCCGGTCGCCGCGGTCCTGTTCGATCTCGACGGCACGCTGGCGGATTCCGCCGGCGATCTCGCCGCGGCGCTCAACCGCATCCGCGCCGACCACGGGCTGCCGCCGGTGCCGGTCGCCGACCTGCGCGCGCACGCGTCGTCCGGCGCGCGCGGCCTCATCGGCGCCGGCATGGGCATCACGCCGGACGACGCCCGCTATGGCGAGCTGCGCGACGCGTTCCTTGCCTATTACCAGCTGTGCCTCGCCGAGACGACGACGCTGTTCGAAGGCGTGGCGCCGCTGCTCGACGCGATCGAAATGCGCGGGCTGCGCTGGGGCATCGTCACCAACAAGCACGCGCGCTTCACCGTGCCCGTCGTCGCCGCGCTTTCGCTTGCGCAACGGGCCGCCGTCGTCGTGTCGGGCGACACCACGCCGCACGCGAAGCCGCATCCGGCGCCGCTGCTGCACGCGGCGGCATCGCTGCGGGTCGCGAGCGGGCGCTGCGTGTACGTCGGCGACGACCTGCGCGACGTGGAAGCCGGGCGCGCGGCCGGCATGGCGACGATCGTCGCCGACTACGGCTACATGGGAACCGCCGGCGATCCCGGCACCTGGCCGGCCACCGGCCGCATCGCGCGGCCGCTCGAACTGCTCGACTGGCTGCCGGAACGGATCTAGCCGGGACAGCTGCCGGCGTTCAGCAGCAGCCATTCGCGCGGCGTACCGCCGCGCGCGCCGACCACGCGCACCGGCTGCTGCGCCGCCAGCGGCTGCAGCACCGCGCGGATCACGTCGTCGGGAACCGCGAGCGCGACGCCGTTCGCCTGTTGCAGCCGATCGCCCTTGCGCATCGCGAGCATTGCCATGAAACCGCTGTCGTCGCGCACGGCGAGCGCGCCGCCGTCCGGCATCACGAGCGCCGCCCAGCTCTCGGGCTTGGCGATGATCCCCTGGAACAGCTCGGCGTTCAGCCGGAGCACCGTGCCCTTGAAATTGGCGGGGACCGCGCATGCGGGACTGCGCGCCGCTTTCGCGGCGGCGATCGGCACGGCGACGGGCTTCGCCCGGGGTTCGCCGCGCAGCGCGATGCGGCGCTCGCCGCCGGCGTCGCGCACGGTGATGCCGTCCGGTCGCACGTCGACCAGCGTCGCGCCCTGCGCGATCTCCTGCCCGGCGGCGACGAGCCGCGGCCCCGCGGGCAACCGGAACAGCGCGTAACCGCGGCCGTCGCGCTCGGCGAACACGCCGAGCAGCCGCGTGTCGCCGGACGCGAGGGCGGCGTCGTCCTTGGCAGGGGCGGCCGGCGCCGGGGGCGCCCCGGGCGTCGCGCCCAGCCCGGACGCGAGGATCGCGGCGACCGGGTCGGCCGGTGCCGCCGGAACGATGCGCACGGGCGCGGGACCGAACGCCTGCCATCCCCACCATCCGACGGCCGCGGCCAGCAGCGCCAACGCGACCAGCGTGGCGAATCCGGCCGCGATGCGCGCACCGCTATAATCGTCGCTCTTCCGCACGGACTCTCCGCGTGAATCCCCGACTCGCCCTGCTGCAGCCGTATCCGTTCGAGAAGCTGCGCGCGCTGTACGCGGGCGTGACGCCCGACCCGGCGAAGAGCGCAATCAGCCTGTCGATCGGCGAACCGCGGCATCCGACGCCGCGCCTGATCGTCGATGCGCTGCTCGCGGGCGCGCCGGCGTTCGCGAATTATCCCACGACGCTCGGGCCCGTCGCATTGCGCGAGGCGATCGCCGGCTGGCTCGCGCGAAGACACGCGCTGCGCGCGATCGATCCGGGAACGCAGGTGTTGCCGATCCTCGGCAGCCGCGAAGCGCTGTTCGCGTTCGGCCAGACGGTGCTCGACGGCGGCCGGCCCGGCGCGACCGTCGTCGTCCCCAATCCGTTCTACCAGATCTACGAGGGCGCGGCGCTGCTCGCCGGCGCCCGCATCCACTGCGTCAACGCGATGCCCGAAGCGAACTTCGCGCCGGACTGGCGCGACGTGCCGGCGGACGTCTGGTCGCGTACGCAGCTCGTGTACGTGTGCTCGCCCGACAATCCCACCGGGCGCGTGATGACGCAGGCCGACTGGGCCGACCTGTTCGCGCTGTCCGACCGCCACGGCTTCGTCATCGCATCCGACGAATGTTATTCGGAGATCTACTTCGACGAGGCGCGCCCTCCGCTGGGCGGACTCGCGGCGGCGCAGGCGCTCGGCCGCGACGGGTACCCCAGGCTCGCCGTGTTCGGCAGCCTGTCCAAGCGCTCGAACGCGCCGGGGTTGCGCTCGGGCTACGTCGCCGGCGACGCCGCGCTGATGAAGGCGTTCCTGCTCTACCGGACCTATCACGGCAGCGCGATGTCGGGCGCGGTCGCCGCCGCGAGCGTCGCCGCGTGGAACGACGAGGCGCACGTCGTCGCGAACCGCGCCGAGTACGCGGCGAAGTTCGCGCGGCTGCAGCCGCTGGTGAACGCGGTGCTGCCGTGCGCGATGCCGGAGGCGGCGTTCTACCTGTGGGCGCGCACGCCGATCGACGACGCGGAATTCGCGCGCCGCCTGCTGGCCGAGGAAAACGTCGCCACGCTGCCGGGCAGCTACGTCGCGCGGGACGCGCACGGCGTCAATCCCGGCCGCAACCGGATCCGCCTTGCGCTCGTCGCCACACAGGCCGAATGCGCGGATGCCGTCGGCCGGCTGGTCGACTTCACGAAAAGGCTCGCCGAAGCCCCGGTCGCAGCGCGCATGTCCTGACCGGCCCCGGGCCGCTGCGGCCGGATCGGCTTCGGCCGAAGGCTATAATTGCGGTTTTTTGCCCGAGTCCTCCATGTCGAACCTGGCCAGCGTCATCGACGCCGCGTGGGAGCAGCGCGCCGAACTGTCGCCTGCCGCCGCGCCCCCGGAAGTGCAAGACGCCGTGGCGACCGTGATCGCGGGCCTCGACGCCGGCACGCTGCGCGTCGCCGAGAAAGGCGCCGGCGGGTGGGTCACGCACCAATGGATCAAGAAGGCGGTCCTGCTGTCGTTCCGGCTGGCCGACAACCTTGGCATCGGGCTGTCCGGCCCCAATGTACCCTTCCGCTTCTACGACAAGGTGCCGACCAAGTTCGCGCGCTACACCGACGCCGAATTCGCGGCGTCCGGCGTGCGCGTAGTGCCGCCTGCCGTCGCCCGCCGCGGCGCGTTCGTCGCGCGCAACGTCGTGCTGATGCCGTCGTTCGTCAACATCGGCGCGTACGTCGACGAAGGCACGATGGTCGACACGTGGGCGACCGTCGGCTCGTGCGCGCAGATCGGCAGGAACGTCCACCTGTCGGGCGGCGTCGGCATCGGCGGCGTGCTGGAGCCGCTGCAGGCGAATCCGACGATCATCGAGGACAACTGCTTCATCGGCGCGCGCTCGGAAGTGGTCGAGGGCGTGATCGTCGAGGAGAACGCGGTGCTGGGCATGGGCGTTTTCATCGGACAGAGCACGAAGATCTACGATCGGGCCACCGGCTCGATCACGTACGGCCGCGTGCCCGCGGGCTCGGTGGTCGTCGCGGGCAGCCTGCCGTCGGGCGACCAGGGGCTGCAGCTGTATTGCGCGGTCATCGTCAAGCAGGTCGACGCGCGCACGCGGGCGAAGACCAGCATCAACGAACTTCTGCGCACCTGACCACGGAAGCGCGATGGCGGTAACGCTCAAGTCGCCGGACGAGATCGCAGGGATGCGCGTGGCCGGCCGGCTTGCGTCGGAGCTGCTCGACCACCTGACGCCGCACGTGAAGCCCGGCGTCACCACCGGCGAGATCAACGACATCGCGCACGCGTACATGGTCGACGTCCAGCAGACGATCCCGGCGACGCTCAACTACGCGCCGCCCGGCCACGCGCCGTATCCTGCGTCGCTGTGCACGTCGGTCAACCACGTCGTGTGCCACGGCATTCCCGGCGACAAGAAGCTGAAGGACGGCGACATCGTCAACATCGACGTCACCGTGATCAAGGACGGCTTCCACGGCGACACGAGCCGCATGTTCATGGTCGGCAGGACGTCGATCCAGGCGAAGCGTCTGGCCGAGCTGACGTACGAGGCGATGTGGCGCGGCATCCGCGCCGTGCGCCCCGGCGCGCACCTGGGCGACATCGGCTCGACGATCCAGCGCTTCGCCGAAGGCCACGGCTTCTCGGTGGTCCGCGAATTCTGCGGGCACGGCATCGGCCGCCAGTTCCACGAGGAGCCGCAGGTGCTGCATTACGGACGCGCCGGCACCGGCCTCAAGCTGCAGCCGGGCATGATCTTCACGATCGAGCCGATGATCAACGCCGGCCGCGCGGGCATCCGCTGCCTCGCGGACGGCTGGACGATCGTCACCGCCGACCACTCGCTGTCCGCGCAGTGGGAGCACACGGTGCTCGTCACCGAGGAAGGCTTCGACGTGCTGACCGTCTCGGCCGGGTCGCCGCCGCCGCCGGCGATCGCCGCCTGACGCAGCGACCATGGCGTCGCCGCCGCCCCCGGTCGAAGGCGCCCTCCCCGTTCCGCAGCCCGAGCTCCTGCCGCGGCTCGCGTACTGGAGGCAGACGCTCAAGGAGCGGCGCGAAGCGCTGCGCGACGCGTTCTTCGCCGCGCCCGACACGCCGCTGTTGCTGCGCGAGCACGCGCGGCTCGTCGACCTCGTGATCCGCGGCATCTGGGCCGAGTGCGCGATGCCGGACGAGCTGACGGCGATGGCCGTCGGCGGCTACGGCCGCGCGCAGCTGTTCCCCCACTCGGACGTCGACGTCGTCGTGCTGCTCGCGCACGCGGACGCGCCGCCCGCCGCCGCGATCGAGCGCTTCTTCGCCGCGCTTTGGGACATCGGCATCGAGCTGTCGCACGCGGTGCGCACGGTCGAGCAGTGCGTCGTCGAGATGACCGCCGACGTGACGATCCAGACGAGCATGATGGAGAACCGGTTCCTGGCCGGGTCGCGGCGGCTGTTCCGCCAGTTCCGACGCGCGTTCGACGCGCACATGGACGTGCGCACGTTCCACGACGCCAAGGCGCTCGAGCAGCAGCAGCGGCACCTGAAGTACCAGGACGCGATCTACAACCTCGAGCCGAACGTCAAGGAAAGCCCGGGCGGCCTGCGCGACCTGTCGTCGGTCCTGTGGATCGCGCGCGCGGCGGGACTGGGCCGCACGTGGCGCGAATTGGCGCGCAACGGCCTCATGACGATCGCCGAGGCGCGGGCGGTGTCCCGGCAGGAGCGGTTCATCGGCGCGATGCGCGTGCGGCTGCACTACCTGCTCGGCCGGCGCGAGGACCGGCTGGTGTTCGACGCGCAGGCGGCGCTGGCGAAGCAGCTCGAACTCGTCGACGACCCCGCGAAGCGCGCGAGCGAGCAGCTGATGCACCGGTACTACCGCGCGGCGAAGCTGGTCCGGCAGGTCAACACCGTGCTGCTGCAGAACCTGCACGCCCGGCTCAATCCGGCGGCGACCGAGCCGGTGCCGATCGACGCCGAGTTCCAGCAGGTCGACGAGCTGCTCGACGTCCGCGACGAGCAGCTGTTCGTCCGCCGGCCGGGCGCGATCCTCGACGCGTTCCTGATGCTGCAGAAACACCGCGAGTTGAAGGGCATGACCGCGCGCACGCTGCGCGCGCTGTGGCGCGACCGGCACCTGATCGACGGCGCGTTCCGCCGCGACCCCGCCAACCGCGAGCGCTTCATCGCGATGTTCCGCGCCGAACGCGGCCTGCTGCACGAGCTGCGGCGGATGAACCTGTACGGCATCCTCGGCCAGTACCTGCCGGTGTTCGGCCGCATCGTCGGCCAGATGCAGCACGACCTCTTCCACGTGTACACGGTGGACGAGCACATCCTGATGGTGATCCGCAACCTGCGCCGCTTCACCGAGGCGCAGCACGCGCACGAGTATCCGCTGTGCTCGCGCCTGGTCGCCGACTTCGAGCGGCGCCACGTGCTGTACATCGCCGGGCTGTTCCACGACATCGCGAAAGGCCGCGGCGGCGATCACTCGGCGCTGGGCGCGCGCGACGCGCGGCGCTTCTGCCGCGAACACGGCCTGTCCGACGAGGACGCCGACCTCGTCGCGTGGCTGGTCGCCGACCACCTCGTGATGTCGTCGACCGCGCAGAAGCAGGACCTGAGCGATCCGGACGTGATCGCCGCGTTCGCACGGAAGGTCGGCACCGAGCGCCGCCTGGCCGCGCTCTACCTGCTGACGGTCGCCGACATCCGCGGCACCAGCCCGAAGGTGTGGAACAACTGGAAGGGCAAGCTGCTCGAGGACCTGTATCACGCGGCGCGCGCCGTGCTGGCCGGCACCGCGCCGAGCCGGACGATCCAGGACAGCATCGAGGCGCGGCGCGAGGAGGCGCGCCGGCTGCTGCGGCTGTACGCGGTGCCGGAGGGCGCCGAGGCCAACCTGTGGAAGCACCTGGACACACCGTACTTCCAGCGGCACACGGCCGAGGAGATCGCATGGCACGCGCGCCACCTGTACTGGCGCGTCGACCGGACGCAGCCGGTGGTGAAGGCGCGCCTCGCGCGCGACGGCGCCGGCATCCAGGTGCTGGTCTACGTGCCCGACCAGAAGGAGCTGTTCGCGCGGCTGGCCGGCTTCTTCGGGCGCACCGGCCTGTCGATCCTCGAGGCGAAGATCCACACGACGCGCAGCGGCTACGCGCTCGACACGTTCGCGCTGAACGATCCGACGCAGCACCCGGTGTCGTATCGCGAGACGCTGCAGGGCGTCGAGTTCGAGCTGGCGAAGCTGCTGGCCGAGCAGCCGCCGCTCGCGCCGCCGGTCGAAGGGCGCATCCCGCGGCAGCTCAAGCACCTGCCGCTGACGCCGGACGTGCAGATCTTCCCCGACGACAAGGGCACGCACTACATCCTCGAAGTCGTCGCCGGCGACCGGCCCGGCCTGCTCGCGCGGATCGCCTACACGCTGGCGAAGGCGAACATCAACGTCGTCAGCGCGAAGATCAACACGCTGGGCGAGCGCGCCGAGGACGTGTTCCTGATCGACGGCGCGCGGCTGCACGACGAGCAGGCGCTGCTCCGGCTGGAAACCGCGCTGTACGAGCAGCTGCGGACCTAGCAGCAACTTCCCCCCGAACGGCGCTGCGCAACCGCTCCCTCCAGGGGCACGCGCCTTGGGGCGGCCCTGCGGCGCTCAGTCGTCGGCGGCGGCCAGGTCCGGAAACAGCACGTCGGTGAAGCCGAACTTGCGCATGTCGCGGATCCGCTGCGGATACAGGATGCCGTCCAGGTGGTCGCATTCGTGCTGGACCACACGGGCGTGGAACCCCTCGACGTCGCGCGAGATCGCGCCGCCGTCGGGGTCGTAGCCTTCGTAGCGCAGCCGCGTGAAGCGCGGCACGACGCCGCGGAAGCCGGGCACGGACAGGCAGCCTTCCCAGCCGTCCTCCTGCTCGTCGGCCAGCGGCGTCAGCACCGGATTGACGAGTTCCGTGTAGGGCACGGGCTCCGCGTCCGGGTAGCGCGGATTGACCGCGACGCCGAAGATGACGACGCGCAGCGGCACGCCGATCTGCGGCGCCGCGAGACCGGCGCCGTCGTGCGCGGCCATCGTGTCGCGCATGTCGGCGAGCAGCGCGCGCAGCTCCGGACTGCCCAGGCGCTCGACTTCGCGCGAGCGTTCGAGCAGCCTGGGATCGCCGATGCGGAGGATTTCGCGAATCATCGTCGGGTCCGGTCTTCTAGATGCGGGGCGCGACGTGGTCGAGCAGCACGCGGACGCGGTCCATCGCCGTCTCGAGCACCTGCGCGATCCCTTCCAGCGAAATGGCCTGCGCGCTGTCGCCGCGGCCGGCCGCGTGGTTGACGACCACGCAGATCGCGACGTACGGCAGGCCCGCCTCGCGCGCCAGCGACGCCTCGGGCATCCCGGTCATGCCGACCATCGTCGCGCCGTCGCGGTCCAGGCGGTCGATCTCGGCGGCGGTCTCCAGCCGGGGACCGTTGACGGCCGCATAGACGCCGCCGTCCGCAAGGCCGATGCCGGCGTCGGCGGCGGCGGCCAGGCAGCGCAGCCGCAGCTCCGGCGAGTACGGATGGGTGAAGTCGACGTGGACGACCTGGCCCTCGCCGCCGTCGAAAAACGTCATATCCCGCCCCGACGTGTAGTCGATCAGCTGCGTGGGCAGCACCAGGTCGCCGGCGTCGCAGCCGCGGATCGCGCCGACGGAGGCCACGGCGACCACGGCCGTCGCCCCCTTCGCCTTGAGCGCCCAGAGGTTCGCACGGTAGTTCACCCGGTGCGGCGGAATCGTGTGGCCGTGCCCGTGGCGCGCGATGAACACGGCGTCGCGGCCGCCGATCTGGCCGAACAGCAGCGCCGACGACGGGTCGCCGTAGGGCGTCCGGACGACCTCCCGATGGGCCACCGCCAGCGTCGAGAGCCGGGTCAAACCGCTGCCACCGATGATTGCGAGCATGGAACTTGCTTGGCGATGTACGTTACAGAAGGCGTCGGGCCGGGTCCAAACCGCGGGCCGGCTGTGGAAACCGCCGAGATTTCATGACATTATCATGCGAACCGCCGACATTCCGTTAATCTAGTCCGAAAGCCGGATTGTAGCGGCCTGCGCGCGGCGCCTTTTGCGCCGCCGGCGTTTGCTGCCCACGAGCGAAAAAGGTTCGCCATGTACCTCGATCGACTGTTCAAGCTGATGGCCGAGAAGCAGGCCTCCGACCTGTTCATCTCGTGCGGCGCGCCCATCAACCTCAAGGTCAACGGCGTCGTGCATCCGGTGTCCACGCAGCCGATGGACATGGACACGGTGCGCCGGATCGCCTACGAGCTGATGAACAAGGAGCAGGCGCGCGAATTCGAGAACACGATGGAGATGAACCTGTCGCATCTCGACCGCAGCGTCGGCAACTTCCGCGTCAACATCTTCCGCCAGCGCGGCACGATCTCGCTGGTGATCCGGTACGTGCGCAGCAACGTGCCGCCGTTCGACCAGCTGAAGCTGCCGTCGGTGCTGCTCGACCTGGTGCTCGAGAAGCGCGGGCTGGTGCTGGTCGCCGGTGCCACGGGCTCGGGCAAGTCGACCACGCTGGCGGCGATGATCGACTACCGGAACTCGACGAAGCCCGGCCACATCCTGACGATCGAGGACCCGATCGAATACCTGTTCGAGCACCGGCAGAGCATCATCAACCAGCGCGAGATCGGCGTCGACACGGTGAGCTACAACGCCGCGCTGCAGAACGCGCTGCGCGAGGCGCCCGACCTCATCATGGTCGGCGAGGTCCGCGACAAGGAGACGATGCAGTCGGCGCTGCTGCACACGCTGACCGGCCACCTGTGCCTGACGACGATCCACGCCAACAACAGCTACCACGCGCTGTCGCGGATCATCAACCTGTTTCCGTACGACGCGCGCTCGGCCGTGCTGTCCGACCTGTCGATCGGCCTGCGCGCGATCATCTGCCAGCGCCTGATCCGCAACCGCGACGGCGAACAGCAGCCGGCGGTCGAGATCCTGCTCAACACGTCGCTGATCGCCGAGCTCATCAAGAACGGCGAGTTCGCGCAGGTGAAGGAAGCGATGGAGCAGTCGCTGTATCCGGGCTCGCAGACGTTCGAGCAGGCGCTGTGCCGGCTGTACCTCGACGGCGTCATCACGTACGAAGAGGCGATGATCGGCTCGGACTCGCCGACCAATCTCGCGTGGCAGATCAACCAGAACAACCCCTCGTCGCGCGTCGACGCGATGGAATCGTCGTCCCACGCGAAGGAAGACGGCGTGCGTCCGGGCGCGGACTTCACCGCGATGACGATCAACACCGAGCTGCTCGACCGCACGCACTGACGCGGTCTCGCACTTTGGTACCATCCGCGGCATGGACACCGCGGCGCAACCCACGCTGGCGCTGGCGCGCGAACTGATCGCGCTGCGCTCGCTCACGCCCGACGACGCCGGATGCCAGGCGCTGCTGCGCGAGCGCCTGGCGCCGCTCGGCTTCGCGTGCGACACGCTGGTGTCCAACGGCGTCACCAACCTGTGGGCGCGGCGCGGGGACGCCCGGCCGGTCGTGTGCTTCGCCGGCCACACCGACGTCGTGCCCACCGGACCGCGCGACGGCTGGGCCACCGATCCGTTCACGCCGACCATCAGCGACGGCTACCTGTACGGCCGCGGCGCCGCCGACATGAAAGGGTCGCTGGCGGCGTTCGTCACGGCGATCGAGGGCTTCGTCGCCACGCATCCGGACGCCAGGGGCTCGATCGCGCTGCTGATCACGTCCGACGAGGAAGGCCCGTCGGTCGACGGCACCGTCAGGATCGTCGAGCGGATGGCCGCGCGCGGCGAGCGGATCGACTACTGCGTCGTCGGCGAGCCGTCGTCGGTCGAGCGGCTGGGCGACATGATCAAGAACGGGCGGCGCGGCTCGCTGTCGGGCACGCTGACCGTCAAGGGAACGCAGGCGCACATCGCTTATCCGCACCTGGGTCGCAATCCCATCCACCTGGTCGCGCCGGCGCTGGCCGAACTCGCGGCCACCGAGTGGGACCGCGGCAACGCCTATTTTCCCCCGACGACGTGGCAATGCTCGAACATCCACGCGGGCACCGGCGCCAACAACGTCATCCCCGGGACGCTGGAGCTCGTCTTCAATTTCCGCCACGCGCCCGACAGCACGCGCGAGTCGCTGCAGCAGCGGTTCGAGGCGATCGTGAAGCGGCACGGGCTCGACTACGAATTGAAGTGGACCGGCTGGGGCAAGCCGTTCCTGACGCCGCGCGGCGTGCTCGTCGACGTCGCGACGGACGCGATCCGCGCGGTCACCGGCGTCACCGCGGAGATCTCCTGCACCGGCGGCACGTCGGACGGCCGCTTCATCGCCGACATCTGCCCGGAAGTCGTGGAGCTGGGACCGGTCAACGCGACCATCCACAAGCTGAACGAGCGCGTGCGCGTCGCCGACCTTGAGCCGCTGTCGGCGATCTACCGCGGCATCCTCGAGCGCCTGCTGGTGGCGCGATGAGCGCCGTGCGGGGGGATCCGCGTTGAGCACGATCCCGGCGAACGAGCTCGAGACGGTGCGCGACTGGCTGCGATTCGCCGTGACCCGCTTCGGCGAGGCGAAGCTCGCGTTCGGGCACGGCAGCGCCGAAGCCTACGACGAGGCCGCGTACCTGCTGCTGCACGCGCTGCACCTGCCGCTCGACCGCCTGGAGCCGTTCCTCGACGCGCGGCTGACGCAGGGCGAGCGCCAGTCGCTCGCGCACCTGTTCACGCGCCGCATCGACGACCGCGTGCCCGCCGCCTACCTGACGCACGAAGCGTGGCTCGGCGACTTCCGGTTCTATGTCGACGAGCGCGTGATCATCCCGCGGTCGTTCATCGCCGAGCTGGTGCCCGGCGGCATCGAGGCGTACGTCGGCCCCGCCGACGGCGTCAAGGCCGCGCTCGACATGTGCACGGGCTCGGGGTGCCTCGCGATCCTTCTCGCGCACGCGTATCCGGCGGCGGACATCGACGCCGTCGACATCTCGTCGGACGCGCTGGCCGTCGCGCAGCGCAACGTCAGCGACTACGGGCTCGCCGACCGCATCAACCTGATCCGCTCGGACCTCTTCGCGAACCTGCCGGAGAAGAACTACGATCTCGTCATCAGCAATCCGCCGTACGTCACCGCGATGGCGATGGAGACGCTGCCGCCCGAATACCTGCACGAGCCGGCAATCGCGCTCGCCGGCGGCGACGACGGCCTCGACGCCGTGCGCACGCTGGTCAAGGAGGCGCCGCGCTTCATGAATCCGGGCGGCACGCTGGTCGTCGAGATCGGGCACAACCGCGCCGCCGTGGAGAACGCGTTCCCGCGCCTGCCGGTGGTGTGGCTCACCTCCCCCTCGTCCGAAGACAGCGTGTTCCTCGTCAGGCGCGAGGACCTGATCGCAGGCCGATGATGGCGACGGATCGCCCCGGGGGGGAAATCCTCGTCGCGAGCCTCGTCGCGCAGGGCGCGACCATCGCGTTCGGCGTGCCGGGCGAATCGTTCCTGGCCGTGCTCGACGCGCTGCACGACGCGCGGGACAAGCTGCAGTTCATCGTCTGCCGGCAGGAAGGCGGCGCCGCCTTCATGGCCGAGGCGTTCGGCAAGATGACCGGCACGCCGGGGCTTGCGTTCGTCACCCGCGGCCCCGGCGCCTCGAACGCGGCGATCGGCATCCACACGGCGATGCAGGATTCGACGCCGATGATCGTGTTCGTCGGACAGGTCGGCGGCGACATGGTCGACCGCGAGGCCTTCCAGGAAGTGGACTACCGGCAGATGTACGGCGGCGTCGCGAAATGGGCGGCGCAGATCGATCGCGCCGAGCGCATTCCGGAATACGTCGCGCATGCCTACCGGCTCGCGATGTCCGGGCGGCCCGGGCCGGTCGTGCTGGCGCTGCCCGAGGACATGCTGACGTCGCGCGCGACGTGCGGCGACGCGCCGCGCGTGTCGGCCGTGCCGGCGGCGCCCGGCGCGGACGACGTCGTGCGGGCGCATGAGCGCCTTGCCGGCGCCCGCGCGCCGCTGGTCGTCGTCGGCGGCAGCCGCTGGGACGCGACGGCGTGCAGCGCGCTCGCCGACTGGGCGAAGGCGAACGCGCTGCCGGTGGCGGCGGCGTTCCGGCACCAGGACCTGATCGACAACCGTCACGCGAATTATGTCGGCGACGTCGGCATCGGCATCAATCCGAAGCTCGCCGCGCGAGTGCGCGACGCCGACGTGCTGCTGGTGATCGGCGAACGGCTGGGCGAGATGACGACCAGCGGCTACACGCTGCTCGCGGCGCCGTCGCCGCGTCAGCGGCTCGTGCACGTGCACCCGTCGCCCGACGAGCTCGGCCGCGTCTACCAGCCCGACCTCGCGATCGCCGCGACGCCCGGCGCGTTCATCGACGCGCTCGCGGCGCTGCCTCCGCTCGCGCGTCCGGCGTGGGCGGAAATCACGCGCGCCGCGCGCGCCGATTTCGATGCGTGGCGCGCGCCGCGGCCGGTGCCCGGCGCCGTCGACCTGTGGCAGGTCGTGTCGTGGCTCGACGCGCGCCTGCCCGACGACGCGATCCTCACCAATGGCGCCGGCAACTACACGGTCTGGCTGCATCGGCTGTACCGGTATCGCGGGTTCCGCACGCAGCTCGCACCCTACTCTGGCGCGATGGGCTACGGCGTTCCGGCGGCGGTCGCGGCGAAGGCCGTGCACCGCGACCGCATGGTCGTCTCGTGGAACGGCGACGGCTGCTTCCAGATGAACGGGCAGGAGCTCGCCACCGCCGTCCAGTACGGCCTCGCCGTGGTCTTCGTCGTCATCGACAACGGCATGTACGGCACGATCCGCATGCACCAGGAACGCAACTACCCGGCGCGCGTGTCCGGCACTGACCTCGTCAACCCGGATTTCGCGGCGCTCGCGCGCGCGTACGGCGCGCACGGCGAAACCGTGGCGGCGACCGACGAATTCGCGCCGGCGTTCGAGCGCGCGCTCGCGGCCGGGCGCCCGGCGCTCGTCCACGTGAAGATCGACCCGCAGGCGCTGACGATGGGGGCGTCGCTGGACGCCATTCGGGCGCAGGCGCGAGGCGCAGGTTCGCGGTAGCGCCCGCATTTCAGCCCCTCGCAAGTCGCAATCGCAGCCGGCCGGGCTGACCGCACGCTCGACACAGGTTTGCGATCGTAGGCGCCAGTATCGAAGCCCGGCTGGAACCGGGTCACGACACGTTGGCGGCCAGCAACACCGCGCGCCGCAACTCCGGCGAATCCGGCACTCCCGGTCGCCGCGCGAGCAATTCGCGGGCTAGCGCATGGCCCCGGGCAGCGTCGCCGCTGCGAACCAGAAGCTCCGCGAGGCTGACGCCCGCGCGCAATTCGAACGCCAGGGCACCTTGCGTGTTCGCCAACGCCATCGCCTGGTTGAACTGATCGACAGCGCTCGCCACGTCGCCGCCCGATTCCAGGATCGTCTCGCCGCGCAGCCGATGGATCTCGGCCGAGTAGAAATGCACGTCCTGCTCTTTGGCGCTTTCCAGCGCCAGGTCCAGGTGGCCCGCCGCCTCGTCGATGCGGCCCGCCGCGCGACAAGCCTCGGCAAGGAGGCTCAGCGAATATGGGCGGAACAGCTCGGCGCCCGTTTCCCGGTAGGCCTTCAGACCCGAGTGCAAGCTCGACATTCCGGTGTCGATCGATCCCAGTCGCGTCAACGCCCATCCCTCGAGAACCGTTCCCCACGCAACCCAGTAAGGCATGCTGTTGTCGCGCGCCAGCGCCACGGTTTCGGCAGCGAGGTCCAGCGTCTCCTGGGGGTCACCCTGGCACTGGTACATCGCCGCGGACATGCACAATGCATAGGCAAGCGGAAGCGGTCGCCCGAGTTCCCGCGCGAGAAGGAGCGCCTGTTCGCTGCGCCGTTGCGCCTCCGCCGGGTTGCCCGCGACCCATTCGAGCCACGCCGAATTGACGAAGCCTACGATCCACGGATGCGCACCGTAGACGATGCTGTGCTGGGTCGAACGCGTGTGATCGTAAAGGTCGAGGGCGCGGTCGAGGTGCTCCTTGCCCGGCCGCATCTGCCCGACGCAGAAGAGACTCCAGCCCATTCGCCGATGCGCCTGCGCCAATTGGGGCTCGTCCCGGCTGCGCTCGGCGAGGTCGACCAGGCGCTCCGCCACTTTGCATGCGGTGCGGATCGGGCCACGGACCTGATAGAACGTGTGGAGTCCCGTGAGCGCCACGAACAATTGCTGCACGTCGCCCAGGTTCTCGCACAGCGAGTAGGCGCGTGCGTAGGCGAGCTCCACCTCGTTCGACCCGTAGCCACGCGCCGCCGTCAGTGCGGTCCCAAGCGCGATCTGCAACTCCACTTCCTGACCGGCGCGTATCGACGTCAACGGCAACGCCGCAAGTTCGCCGAGCGCGCGCTGCAGATGGGCCGCCGCCTCGGCATTGGCCGACGCCTCCAGCGCTCGCATTCCGGCCGTCCGCCAGTATCCGAAGGCCTTCACCCCCAGCCCTGCCTCCGAGAAGTGATGCGCGACGAATTCGGGATGGCTCTCGGATAACGCCGGGAACTGGGCGAGCAACGCTTCGGCCGTCAGGCGATGATAGGTGGCCCGGCTCGTCTTCAGCAGCGATTGATAGGCCGCGTCGCGAATGAGCGCGTGCTTGAACGTGTAGGTGGCCTCCGGAGGAATGCCCCGCTGCAGCAGCAACTCGGCGTCGACAAGTGCCGACAGTCGCTTGCGCAGTATGTCGTCGTCGAGGCCCGAAACGACGCGCAGCAGACGATACGCGATCTCGCGGTCGATCACCGCCGCGATCTGTGCGAGGCTTCGCGCGTCGCTATGCCGATCCAGTCGGGCAATCAGCGATCCGCGCAACGAGTCGGGCACGTTGATCGCGGGCCGCGTGGCGCCGGACGCGCCGCCGGCGGCCGGCGCCGTCTCGAGGGCCCCGGCCTCGACCACCATTTTCGTGAACTCTTCGACGAACAGCGGGACGCCGTCGGTTTTCTTGATGACCTGTTCGAGCATCGACGCCGGCAGCGGCTTGCCTTCGGTGAGCCGAAGAACGAGCGCCCGCACGTCGCCCGACGACAGGCGCCCGAGGGTCAGGTGGGTCACATGCGACCGGATCGGCCACGGTGGCCGGAATTCCGCCCGGAACGTCAACAGCACGAAAACGGCCCGCGATGGCGCCTGGTCGAGCAATAGCTTGAGAAAATCGAGCGTCGAAGCGTCCGACCAATGCAGATCCTCGAAGGCCAGTATCAGAGGATGCCCCGAATCGATCAGCCACTGCAGCAACCACTCCATGAAGCGATCACGCTGCGCCTGCGGCGTACGATCGGGCGCGACGGCATCCTTCGCCGACATCCCGGCAAGCATCGAGACAACAAGCGCCAGCGTGTCCGGCTGCGGCGGCTCCCGGACACCGTGCGCCGCTTCGAGTGCGGAGCGGATATCCGCTATGGCGGCCCGCGTTCCCAGACCGAGCTGGCGTCGAAGCAGGTCGAGAACGGGAAAGAAGGCGGTGTTGGAGAAATACGGGGAGCAATGCGCGACCAGGATCGCGCCGGCCTCCGAGGCAATCCGCGACGTCAGCGTCTGCAGCAGCAGCGTCTTGCCGATTCCGGGCTCGCCGCTGACCAGGACGACCTGCCCGTCGCCCTCCTGCACCCGTCGCCACCGCTTGACCAGCAATCCGAGCTCTTCCTCGCGGCCGACCGGATCGGAGCCGGTCGTGCTGACCCATGTCGCGTCGTCTGCTGCGAGCGTCTCTTCGCCGATGACACGGTACACCGTCATCGCGACATCGATCCCCTTGAGCGCGACGTCCGGCAACCGATCGCAGCGAAAGCGATCTCGAATGAGTCGATGCGTCGCATCGCTGATGACGATTTCGCCGGCGCCCGCGACCGATTGCAGGCGTGCGGCGACATTGGGTGTCTCTCCGACGACGGCCGCCTGCTCTCGCAGGGCGCCGGATCCGAAGTCTCCGGCGATCACCTCGCCGGTGTGGATGCCCATGTGGACCATGAGCGGGGCGCCGGCGCGGGCGCCATAGCGCGCACTCAGGCGCTCCATCTCGACGTTGACCTGCAGCGCGGCGCGCACCGCCCGAAGCGCGTCATCGTCGTGTGCCTGCGGATAGCCGAAGTAGACCAGCAGGCTGTCGCCCACGTACCGCGCAACGTAGCCGCCATAGCGGCCAACGATTTCCGTGCAGGATTCCCGGTAGGCGAGCAGGACCTCGCCGAGTTCTTCCGGATCTAGGCGCCTGGACATCGCGGTGGAGCCAACGAGATCGCAAAACAGGATGGTGACCGAACGCCGCTCGAGGCCGCCATTGGCGGTCGCCCGGTCCGCCGCGCGCAGACCTTCGGACGCCACGTCGCCCCGGCCCGGCGAAGCGTCCTGCCCGGCAGGCAAAAGCACGCCGCAGCGTGCGCAAAAGCGGGCACCCTCGGGGTTTTCGGCAAGGCAACTGGCGCAGCGCATGCGGAACAGGTAATCCTGGGCGGCCGGTCTCGGATGGTGCCATGAAGCAGCCGAAGTGCGAAGCGGAAGAATCCGCCCGCCTCCACTCGTTGACCGCCACGCTGACGGCGGTATGATAGTTGCACACCGGGTGTTCGCCACGTACGACAGTTTGCCTTCGCAAATGCCGGATAGGGCCCGTTCGCGCCGCCAAAGCAGGCCTCATACGCATGCAGTTCGAAACGCCGCCGAAGATCACGCTATCGATCACGAACACATGCAATCTTGCGTGTGCGCATTGTTATGGCGAGTGCACGACATCCCCTTCGCCGCGGGAACTGCGGACGGACGAAGTCCTGGCGTTCATCGACTACCTGGTCGCGAACGACTTCATCCAGATCTACATCGAAGGCGGCGAGCCGCAGTGCCGTCCGGATTTCGACCGGATCCTCCGCTACTGCGGGCGCAAGCTGATGACGCTGGTGCGCACGCACGGCACGCTGATGACCGAACGCACGGCGCGCGCCTGGAAGCGGTTCGGCGTCGGACGCGTCTATGTCGACGTCATGGGCGCGCGGGCGGCGACGCACGAGCGGCTTTCCGGCGTGAAAGGCAGCTTCGCCAGGAGCTGCGCGGCCGTCCGGCACCTGGTCGCCGCGGGTGTGGAAACGGACACGCTGATCATCCTCAACCGGCACAACGTCGGCGAGCTCAACCAATACCTGAAGCTCGCCAAGCAGCTGGGCGCGACGCGCGCCGGCATCCTGCGGCTCTATCCGCTGGGACGCGCCAAGACGCGCTGGTCCGATCTCGCGCTGTCGGTCGAGGAACAGGACGATGCGATCGCCGGGCTCGAACCGCCGGAAGGGCTGGGGGTCATGCAGTCGTGGCACCCGAAGGATCGCAATTGTTGCTGGCAGTCGGCCGCAGTCACCCCTTTCGGCGATTCGGTCGGCTGCATGTACCTGCGCGAGTACGTAAACCACGGCAACATCCGCGACATCCCGTTTCTGGACACTTGGCACAACAGCGACCTTTACCGGAAGCTGCGTTCCGGCGACGTCGAGGAGTCCTGCAGTGGATGCCATGTCCGCAGCGGTACCAGTGGCGGCTGTCGCTCCACTGCCTTCGCGTTCCATGGCCGGTGGACCGCGCCCGATCCGTTCTGCACTACACTCAACCATGGCACCGACATCCGCATCCTTCCGGAGCGATTGCTTCGTCTCCACGGCAAACCTGCGGATTCGTCCGGTCCCTGAAATGAGCCTCTGTTTCGTCTTCACTCCGGCGAAGCCGAAGCTCTACACGCTCAATGCATCGGCCTGGCTCGTGCTGTCGTTGTGTGACGGCCGCTCGGGCAGGACGATCGGCGACCGCTATGCGGCGGCGCTGGCGCAAAAGCTGCCCCGCGACGAAGCGATCGCAGAAGCAGAGGCAGCCCTGAGGGATCTGGAGCGCAAAGGCATCGTCGCGCGACTCGCCAAACGCGCGCGCCGTCCCGGCGGCTCCGGAACGGTTCAACGTGAACGAAGGGAGCAAGCATGAAGCGTCACCACGACCCTGCGAGCATCGCCTTGATGATCGCGGCACAACAAACACACCAGGCTCCGGCCATCGATGTCCTGAAGAGCGAGCTGCGGTCCGACTCGGTAATCGACGTACCCCCGCCGCCGAAGGAGCCGGATCCGTACTACATCATCATCAAGTGGAAGTTCGTGATCCCGCTCTGCCATTTCGACAAGTTCCATGGCTACCTGGCGACGCACGAGGACAAGATTGCCGCCGACGTGGCCGACCTGAAAGTGGGCGCCGCATATCTCGGCACCTACGCGGAGGTGCCGCACGGCAATCCGCATCAGTTGTTCTGGGCCTACTCGTCGCTCAGCGCCATCGACGCGTTCAAGGCGGCGCTCGTTGCCAAGCCGAAGTCGGCGCTGCGCAAGAGCCTGGCGGATCTGGTCGCCCTGATCGACGACCCGAACGTCGTCATGCATCGCCTGGTGCGCGCGAGTTCGCTGGCAGGCAGGGTCGAAGCCGCCCGCAAGAAGGATCCGATCCTCGACATGTTCGCGGGCTGACGCACGCACTGCGACGGCAAGGGGGCGGTCGCGGGTCGTCGATCCGCGGCCGTGGGCTTCAGTCGCGCCCGGATCTAGCGTCGGCGCACCGCGATCGAGACGCCGCCGATGCGGCGTCCACCTGCCAGTTGCCCGATGTGCACGTAGCCGCCGGTGGCGGAGGCGTGCGAGGCGCCGATCCGGAGGCGTCCGGAGGCTCGTGCACCATATGCCAGCCGCAGTGTCGAGACCACGACCTGCGCATGCGGTTCCAGCCGGATTTGGGCGATGCCGTCGCGGAGCAGCATCGATCGGGCGCCCCGGATGTCGGTGAGCGGCTCGATTTCGTCTTGTTCAAGGCCCACGGCGAGGTCCGAGAGCCAGTCGTCGCCGGCGGTCCCGTGGCCGTAGACGCCGCGCACGCCCCGTTGCTCGATCATCGCCAGGTTGCGCCACGGCAGCAGGTGCGCCGGCAACTCGAGCGTCACCGCGAACGCGAGCGTGCTCTCGATGACCAGGCTGTCCGGCTCGCCGCTGCCGACCATTTCGAAACCCGACAGCGAATCGCCTCCAGAGACGACCTCGACCACGTTCAGGTTATGCAGCGCGATGTTGTTTCTGGCGCCGATCATCGTCCATCCGCCGGCGCCGATCTGCGACGGGTCGTTGGCATTCTCGACGCGAACCAGCAGGCAGAAGTGATCGTCGCCGCTGATGTTGCTGCCGACCGCCGGCGGCGCCCAGGCGAAGTCGACGGACACGGCGCCGGCCGACGCGATGGTCGGGACGACGATGACGTTGCCCTTGGTCGCGAATCCGGGGCTGCCGGTAAAAATGCCGGTGTCGTTCCAATCCGCCGGATAAGTGATGTTGGTCGACGGATCGGCCCAGTACAGGAATACGTCTGTGTTGTGCGCGGTCTGCAGGCCCCGGTTGCGGACCGTGACGCGCACGATGTTGTTGAAGCGGTTCGCGGTATCGTGCGTGGGATTGCCGACGGGGTTGCCGGCGGTATCCAGCAGTTCGATGTCCGGACTCAGCCATCCTACCGGTCCCGTGTAAGGCTCGCTGCCCGTGTCCGCGGCGTCATCGCGCAGCCAGACGTCGACGTCCGGTGCCGGCACCGAGCATGCGGATGCAACCTTCAGGTAGCCGAAACCGAAGCCGGCGTCGGGAATTGCGGCAATGCCGCTCGTACTCGCCGTATCTTCCAGGATCTGCTTCAGATCGGCCCAGGTCGCAGTCGCGCCGCGACATTGGAACAGCAGCGCGCATGCGCCTGCGACCAGCGGCGCCGACTGGCTGGTACCGGTCATCGTGAGGTAGGTCGGCCCCGTCGGATCGATGTCCATGTTGCGCGAGCGCGGCGCTTTCACAGTGATGCCTGGCGCGGCAATCTCCGGCTTCACCCGGCCGTCGCGCGATGGCCCCCTGCCGCTGTTGACGTGCAACGCCGGATTGACCAGCTTCTTCTCGTGATTGCCCACGGTAATTGCGTTGCGGCAGGTGGCCGGAACCCCGAGGGTCAGCCGTCCCTCCTGTACGTTGGGCGCCTGCCACACGGGGCGCCCCGCCGCGGTCCGGTTGTTGCGGTCGACCCATGCGTCGAAGCGGCCGTTGACCACCGTCGAACCGAATAGCGACAGCACCCATTTGCCCGCCGGGACGGTCTGCCCCGCCGGCACGACGACGATGACGCTGATCATGTTGGCGTGATTGCGCGGATCGTCGATGATCGAAGCCACCCTGACCTCCACGCCGGATGCAAGCACGACCTTCACGGCGGGGTCGCCCGCCACAATCGGTCCGATGGACGTCGGTCCGACCGTGGGCACGGTGATCGTGGCCGCGAAGCGATCCTGCCCGTCGTACCAGATTTCCATCGCGTCGCTGTTGGCGGCGCCTACCGGGTAGACGATGGCAAGGTCGGTGGTTCCGCCGGCGGCGACATTGCCCGCCGCGTGTGCCGAAATATTGTTCGCGTTGCCCGCCGACAGCGTCACCGCGCGGCCGGGCATTTTCAGGAGCTCGTCGATGAACCGTTCGCCCGCGGTGGATCCGTCGTGCGCGCTCTGGTCGTCGCTGACGCTGATGTTGGCCACGCACGGCCGTCCCATCGCCCCGGCGCGGGCGAAGATGTACGCAAGCCCGTCGGCCAGGCAGGCGTTGTCCGCCAGCACCGCGGTGTCGAACAGGTTCGGATATGCGACGAAGATGATGTCGGCCGCTGGCGCCGCGCCCGTATCGGCGCCGGCGTTTGCGAGGCCGTTGCCGGCCAGGATGCCGGCGACGTGGGTGCCGTGTTCGCCCACCAGCGGATTGACGCTCGCCGTCACCTGATGGCGAACCGACGTGTAGGCGTTGCCGGCGCCGATGACGAAGCCCGTGAGCGCGGCGTCGATGTCCACGCGATCGTATTCGACGCCGTAGCTGGTCGACATAGGCGCGAGCAGCCCGGCCGGCGGTCCTGCTTCGCCGCCTACCGGGGTCAGGCGCTGATCCCACAGGTATTCGATCCGCGTCTTGCTGCCGGCATCGCGGAAATCAGGGTGATAGAAGTCGATCGCGGTATCGATGATCCCCACCACGACGCCCGATCCGTCGACGGCAGGCATCGCCGCGTGCAGCGCGCCGATGCCGCTGAAGGGAACGGCGTCGTGAAGCGCCGGGTAATGGGCTCGGGCCAGCTCGACGAAGCGCACGGCGGCGCTCCCGGCGAGTCGTTCGACCTGGCGCAACGGAACGTCGGCCGTGTAGATGTCGCCGGCCTGGCTGCGGACCGTTGCGCCGAGATCGCGCAGGTCGGCGGCGCTGGCGTCGGCAATGACGAAGACCGAGGCCACCACAGCGTCCGATCCGTGCTGCGACCGGATGCGCAGGCCCGTCGTCATTGGGGCACAGTTCAGCGCTCCCGAGCCGTCGCCCGCGACCAGGCGTCGTGCCGCGTCGCTCGATCGCGCGTCCTCGGATCGCTTGAGCGACAGCAATTCGTCGGCGGGAAGCTCCAACAGGTATTGCAACCGCGCATCGACCTTCGGGTGCCGGCTCGGACCCCGGTGCTCGTTGTCGGCACGACCATGTCCGTCGGGTCGCTTGATTGCCATCCTCGCCCTCCCGCCCCGGCGTCCCGCAATCGCGGACCCCTACTTCGCTTGCATGCTGCCGCCGTGCCGCATGCCGGTCAGTTCGTCGCGCCCGAACTAGGCACCGCCACGGCGCCCGAACGCAACGCCCGCCCCAGCGCGATCCGCCAGAAGCCGCCGGACATCATGCAGATGCCGACCAGGATGCCGACGAAGCCGATCGAGTTGGCGGGCCAGCCGGCGGCGATGAGAAACGCGATCACGATCGACAGCACGCCGTCGAACAGCACCCAGCCCCAGCCCGCCCTGGGCTTCAGCTTGAACGCGAGCATCGCACTCGTCACGCCGTGCGCCATCATGAACCCGCCGATGACCAGCGCGAGCGTCGCGATGCTGACGACCGGATTGACGAGCATCACGACGCCCAGCGCGAGCATCGCGATGCCGGCGATGAGCTTCCACGTGAAGCCGTCCTCGGCGCGCTGGTGGAACGCGTAGACGATCTCGACCACACCCGCGAACACGAACAGCCACGCGAGCAGCAGCGTGAACGCGAGTGCGGCCGGCGCCGGCACGACGATCGCCACCACGCCGGCGACGATCAGCAGCACGCCCCACACGGTGACCCAGATGCCTGCCTTGCGCGCTTCGGGAGTTGCTGCATCGGCCATGACCTGCTCCATCGTTGTCGGTGAATCCGTGATGCTAGCCCCGGACGGCGCCCGCGCGCAATGCTCTATCATCGCGGCATGCCGGACGCGCTCGACGCGACGGCGCCGAAACGTACGGGAGGCGTCATGGGAGTGCGGAACCTGCTCGACCTGGCCGGCAAGGTCGCGCTCGTCACCGGCGGCTCGCGCGGCATCGGGCTGCAGATGGCCGAGGCGCTCGGCGAAATGGGCGCGCGCGTCGCGATCACCGCGCGCAAGCAGGACGAACTCGACGCCGCGCGCGCGCATTTGCGCGGGCTCGGCGTCGAATGCCACACGATCGCCGGCGATCTCGCGCAGCCGGCGTCGATACCGCGCACCGTCGACAGCGTCGAGGCGGCGTTCGGCCCAATCGACATCCTCGTCAACAACGCCGGCACGTCGTGGGCGGCGCCGGCCGAAACGCATCCGGACGAAGGCTGGCGCCGCGTGATGAGCCTCAACGTGGACGCGCCGTTCTTCCTGTCGCGCGAAGTGGGCCGGCGCATGATGATCCCGCGGCGCAGCGGGAAGATCGTCAACATCGGATCGATCGCGGGCGAGTACGGCAACCCGCCGAAGTGGGACATGCACACGATCGGCTACAACACGAGCAAGGGCGCGATCATCCAGTTCACGCGCACGCTCGCCGCGGAATGGGGTCCGTACAACATCAACGTCAACGCGATCTGCCCCGGGTTCTTCCCGTCGAAGATGAGCGAAGTGCTGCTCGAGCGCATCGACCAGGCGATCGTCGACCTGACGCCGCTCGGCCGGCTCGGCGGCGACGACGACCTCAAGGGCGCGGTCGTGTACTTCGCGTCGGAGGCGTCGCGCCACGTGACCGGGCAGATCCTGACCGTCGACGGCGGCTGCACGATCGTGTGACACGGCAAAGGTTCATGGCTGCGCCTGCGCCGACTTGCGCTTGATGTCGCGGTCGGCCACCATGTCCTTGATCCGCTGGCAGCGGGCGACGATGTCGACGAGCACGCTGCCCGACCAGCCGAACGTGAACAAACCCGAGATGGCGATGATCGGCGCCAGCATCTCCCAGTTGGTGGGGAGCACGAAGGCGCCGTAGCCGACGGTCGTGTACGTGTTGCCGGCGAAGAACCCGGCGGCGCGCCAGCTCGGCACGAGTCCGCTGTACACCAGCGACGACGCCCAGAGAATGACCTCGACCAGGTGCAGCACGAGCAGCAGCATGATCGCCATGGCCATCAGCAGGTCGGCCTGCAGCACCGACGGGCGCAGCGTCACCACGCGCAGCCGGCGCGCGAACGTTCCGGTGACCGCGCGCACGCCCGTCGCGTGGACCAGGATGATCAGCATGAGCATGCCGCCGCCGAACGCGACGTCGGCGGCCGGCATCGCTTCGGCCAGGTGCTGGAAGAACGGCAGTTGCGCGATGTCGCCGGGAACCCGGGCGATGCCGGCGGCGTCCTGCGTCAGCGTCTGGCCGATCGACGACGGCTGCGCGGCCTGCGCAATCACGAGCGATTCCTGCATGGTGGTCTTCCGTTGCCGCGAGTCGGTGAAGCCCGCATCATCTCGCGGCGCGCCGCGGCCTAGCAATCAGTAGCTGACGTTGAACTGCGTGCCGACGATCCACCAGTCGCTTGCGCTGCCGCCGCTCGCCCGGTAGAGCTGCTTGTAGCCGGCGCCCGGCGCCGCGTATCCGACGAACGCGTTGACGTTGACGTTCTTGTTGAACGTGTACGTGTAGATCGCGTCGACTTCGCTGGCGAGCGCCCTGGCCGGAACGCCGCCGCCCACCGGCGCCGGCTCGCCGGCCGCCGGGATGTCGAGCGGAGAATTCGTCCTCGCTGCCGCGAAGTACAGGTAGATGAGCTGCAGGATGTTCCTCGGGTTCGGCGCCAGCGTCAGCGACGCCACGAAGGCGTCGAGGTTCGTATTGTTGAACAGCGTCGACCCGAGCTTGCCCTGGTACCAGTCCGGAGTGCTGCCGCCGTAGTAAAGCGGATCGAAGCCCTCCCACGCCGGTGTGGCGGGGTTATCGCCGGAGAACGACGAATAGCGCAGCATCGCGAGCGGCTGCCACGGCAGGCGATTCGCCTGCCACGTACCCTCGACGTACCAGCCGGACGCCGACACGCCGTCCTTTCGCTGCCACACGTATTCGCCGGACAGCGTGAGCCGGCCGGCGCCAAGGGCGGGCTTTGCCGTCCCGCGCACGGCGTACACGTCGAGTCCGTCGCGCGTCACGATGTTCGATTCCGGCGCGCGAACGTACAGGAAACCCGCCTGCCAGGGTCCGTCGCCGCCCCAGTGCGCGTCCACGCCGGCAAGACGCGTTCCGGTGTCGGCCGACGTCGAGTCGTTGGGCTTGAGCCAGAAACCCTGCACGGTGACGTCGCGCACGGTCGCCTTGACCACGGCGGCGTTCGCCCACGCCGAGCGCGGCCCCATGTAATCGGCGCCGCGCTGCGCGCCGTTGCTGGCGCCGGCGGCGATCAACAGGTCGTGGCCGATCGCGAAGTCCTGCCGGCCGTACGACGCGTCCAGCGTCACGCCGGCCGCCTTGTCCTGCCAGCGCGCGCCGGCGAGCAGAAGTTCCAGGCCGCCGTGGTAGGTGTTCGACACGCCGCCGTAGTCGGTGCCGCGCGTGGCCGTTTCCATGTACGAAACGCCTGCACGCAGCTGCGTGGCCGCGTTCGGCGCGTACTCGACGTTCAACCCCGGCTCGATGAAGAACTCGCCCCAGCCGGGGTTGCGCTTGTTGCCGTCGGGGTTCTGCGCCGGCGGCGGATCGAACGCGTTGTTCCACATCCTGAACAGGCCCAGCGTGCCGGTCAGCGAACCGGTGACCTGCCAGCCGCCCCGCTGCCACACGCGGGGCCACGACGACAGCCGGTCGGTCTGCAGCACGCCTTCCTGGGTGGCGTCGGCCGGGAGCGGCTCACGCTCGGCGTCGCGCTTGGCACCTTGCAGGATCCGCGGTGCGGCGTTCTGGTACACCGGGTGCTCCACCTCGGCCTCGGCATCGACGACCTGCGCGAGCGACGGCGTCACCAGCAGCGCGAGCCCGAGTGCAAGCACGGCCCATCGCCGACCGGTCGCAAGTCCGCTTCCGTCCTTGGCGACGCAGCATGCACGCAACGCCGGATCGCAACGCATCAGCCGGGGACGGCCGCGTCCGGCATCGCGCGGGCGAGGATCGCCGCCACGTCGGCATCGCCGTCGAGCGTTCCGAACGCCCCGCCCGCAAAGGCCAGCGGGCGCAGCCGCGACGCGCAGAAGGCATCGGCGACCGCGGCGGGCGCCGTGCGCACCAGCAGCGCGCCTTGCGCGGCGAGCGCGATGCGCTGCGCCAGGCTGCGCGCGCGCTGCGGCGCAATTGCGCCGGCGGCAAGATCGGACGTCAGCGCGGCGACGAACGCATCGAGGTCGCGGTTGCCGCCCCGCGCGGCGCCGAGTTCGGCGGCGAGCGCGTCGACGACGCGCGTGTCGCGCTCGAGCGCACGCAGCACGTCGAGGCACATGATGTTGCCCGAGCCCTCCCAGATCGAATTGAGCGGCATCTGCCGGTACACGCGCGCAAGCGGCCCCTCCTCCACATAGCCGTTGCCGCCGAGCACTTCCATCGCCTCGGCGGCGGCGGCCGGGCCGCGCTTGCAGATCCAGAACTTCGCGGCCGGCACGAGGACGCGCCGCAGCAGCGCTTCGTGCGGATCGTCCTGCGCGTCGAACGCGCGCGCGAGCCGCATCGCGAGCGCGGTGGCGGCCTCGGACTCCAGCGCCAGGTCGGCGAGCACGCTGCGCATCAGCGGCGCGTCGACCAGACGCCGGCCGAACGCCGAGCGATGCCGCGCATGGTGCAGCGCCTGCGCGACCGCCCCGCGCGTGAGGCCCGCGGTGCCGAGCGCGCAATCGAGGCGGCAGTACGTGCCCATGTCCAGTATCGTCGCGACGCCGCGGCCTTCGTCGCCGACCCGCTGCGCGTGCGCGCCCCAGAACTCGACCTCCGAGCTCGCGTTCGAGCGGTCGCCCAGCTTGTCCTTCAGCCGCTGGATGCGGATGTCGTTGACGCTGCCGTCGAGTGCGAAGCGCGGCAGCAGGAAGCACGTGAGGCCGCCTTGCGCCTGCGCCAGGATCAGGAACGCGTCGCACATCGGCGCGGAGAAGAACCACTTGTGGCCGACGATCCGGTAGTCGCGGTCGCCGACGCGCTCCGCGCGCGTCGCGTTGGCGCGCACGTCGGAGCCGCCCTGCTTCTCGGTCATGCCCATGCCGATCGTGACGCCGCGCTTCTGCGCGGCCGGCAGGAACCGCGGATCGTACTCGGTCGAGCAGATCCGCGGCCGCCACTCTTCCAGCAGCGCGGCGTCGTGCGCGAGCGCCGGAATGCTCGCGTAGGTCATCGTCGTCGGGCACAGCGTGCCATCCTCGACCTGCGCGTACATGAGGTAGAGCGCGGCGCGACGGACGTGCGCGCCCGGTGCGGGATCCGCCCACGGCCCCGCGGCCGCGCCGTGGCGCGCAAGGTACGCCATCAGCGCGTGATAGGCCGGGTGGAACACGACGACGTCGCGGCGCCGGCCGGACGTGTCGAACGCCTCGAGTCGCGGCGGGTGACGGTTCGCCTCGCCGGCCAGCGCCTGCATCTCCGCGGAGCCCAGTTCCGCGCCGCGCTGCGTCAGCCACGTGTCGAAGGCCGCGGCGCCTTCGCGCGCGGCCGCTTCACGCAGCGCTGCGTCGGACGCGAACAGGTTGTGGCCGGCAAGCGGCGGGACCTGGTTGGTCACCTCGTGGGTGGCGGTGTTCGGCAGTGGCGATGCGCTCATGGCGAAATGGCGTGCACCTGGTTCGGGCAAGTCTAGCCTACGCTAGAATCAAACATCCAACGGAGCTTGATCGATGTCGCGCAAGGTCTTCGTCGCCGGTGTCGGAATGATCCCGTTCGCCAAGCCGGGGGCGTCGCCGTCCTACCCCGAGATGGCCGGCGAGGCTACGCGCGCGACGCTCGCCGACGCGGGCGTCGCCTATGCGGACGTCCAGCAGGCGTACGTCGGCTACGTGTACGGCGACTCGACGTCCGGCCAGCGCGCGCTGTACGACGTCGGGATGACCGGCATCCCGATCGTCAACGTCAACAACAACTGCTCGACCGGCTCCACGGCGCTGTTCCTCGCGCGGCAGGCGGTCGCGTCGGGCAGCGCCGACTGCGCGTTGGCGCTCGGCTTCGAGCAGATGGCGCCGGGCGCGCTGACCGCGAAGTTCCCGGACCGTCCGACGCCGTTCGAGCGCTTCGACGCCGAGACGAACGCGCTGGTCGGCATGCCCGACGTGCCGCTTGCGTTGCGCTACTTCGGCGGCGCCGGCCTCGCGCACATGCGCAAGTACGGCACGCCGATGGAGACGTTCGCGAAGATCCGCGCGAAGGCGAGCCGCCACGCCGCGCGCAATCCGCTCGCCGTGTTCCGCAACGAGGTGACCGCCGACGACGTGATGGCGTCGCCGACGCTGATCCCCGGCGTGATGACACGGCTGATGGCCTGCCCGCCCACGTGCGGCGCGGCGGCCGCGATACTGGTTTCCAGCGACTTCGCCCAACGGCTCGGCCTCGCCACCGCCGTGTGGATCGCCGCGCAGGCGATGACGACCGACACGCCGTCGACGTTCGCCGCGCACGACATGATGCGCGTCGTCGGCTACGACATGGCGCGCGCCGCCGCTCGGCAGACCTACGAGGCCGCCGGGATCGGGCCCGACGACGTCGACGTCGTCGAGCTGCACGACTGTTTCGCGCACAACGAGCTCATCTCGTACGAGGCGCTCGGCCTCTGCGAGGAAGGCGCCGGCGCCCGGTTCGTCGACGAAGGCGACAACACGTACGGCGGCCGGGTCGTGACGAACCCGTCGGGCGGCCTGCTGTCCAAAGGGCATCCGCTGGGGGCCACGGGACTCGCGCAATGTTTCGAGCTGACGCAGCAGCTGCGCGGCAATGCCGGCGCAAGGCAGGTCGCCGGCGCGCGGATCGCCCTTCAGCACAACCTGGGGCTGGGCGGCGCCTGCGTGACCACGCTTTACCGCAGGGGGTGATCGTCGCGGCGGACCGCACTACAATGGTGCCGTCCACCGCCCCTATTGGCGCGCTTTCAAGTACTCCGGAGTCCACGATGAAGTCGCTTCCGTTCCTGTTGCGTGTCGTCCTGGCCGCGGTCCTGTCGTGGCCCCTCGCTTCGTTCTCGCAAGGACAAGCCGCCGCGACGCCTCCGCCCGACGCGTGGCCGCGCGTCGTCGACCTTTCGAAGGGACAGGTGCTCGTCTACCAGCCGCAGGTCAACAAGTGGGACGACAACCAGTTGAGCTTTCGCACGGCACTCGCGTACAAGGTCGACGGGTCGAAGGACCAGTCGTTCGGCGTGATCTTCGCCACCGCGCGCACGCAGGTCGACAAGGTCGCGCGCACCGTCGTGTTCGAGAACCTCGCGATCTCGAAGACCGACTTTCCGACGCTGCCGGATCGCGGTGCGTCCATCGCGCCCGAGTTGCAGAAGGAATTCGCGGCGTCGATCCGCACGATCTCGCTCGACCGGCTGCAGGCGTCGCTCGCCGCCGCCGGTGTCAGGCCGACGAACACCGTCGAGGTCAACAATGCGCCGCCCAACGTGATCGTCAGCTATTCACCGGCGATCCTGGTACCCATCGACGGTGCGCCGGTGATGAAGCCCGTCCCCGGCCACCCGCGGGCGAACCGAGTCATCAACACGCGGGCGCTGATCGTGCAGGGAGGGTTCGGCGACAATTTCTACATCCACGTCTACGACGGCTGGCTCCAATCCAGCTCGATCTCCGGGCCGTGGACGCAGGCGTCCCTCGGCCTGATCATGGGCAACGAGTTGAATGACATCGCCACGCAGCTGTCGAAGGACAATTCGGTCGACCTGCTGTCCGGCGGCGCCAACGCCAATCCCAAGCCTTCGCTCGCCAACGGCGTGCCCGCGATCTACACGGTGCAGGTACCGTCCGAGCTCATCGTGTTCGGTGGACAGCCCGACTTCGTGCCGATCGTCGGCACGCAGCTGCTGTGGGCGTCGAACACGACGAGCGACGTGCTGATCGACACCGCGAACAACAACTACTACGTGCTGCTCTCGGGACGCTGGTTCAGGTCCGCCGCGCTGACCGGACCCTGGACGTTCGTCGCGAACAACGCGCTGCCCGCGGACTTCGCGAAGATTCCGCCGGCGTCGCTCGCCGGCGCGGTGCTCGCCACCGTCGCGGGCACGCCGCAGGCGCAGGCGGCCGTGATCGAGAACTCGATACCGCAGACGGCCACGGTGCCGCGCACCGGCGGCCCTTCGTTCACGCCGAACTTCGACGGCCCGCCGCAGTATTCGCCGATCGCCGGCACGCCGTTGTCGTACGTGACGAACTCGTCGGTGCCGATCATCCAGGCGGCGCCCAACGCCTACTACGCCGTCACCGCCGGCGTGTGGTTCACCGCGTCGCAGCTGACCGGCCCGTGGACGGTCGCGACGTCGGTGCCCGCGGTCATCTACACGATTCCGCCTTCGTCGCCGGTCTATTACGTGACCTACGTGAAGATCTACGAGGCGACGCCGCAATACGTGTACGTCGGCTACACGCCCGGCTACATGGGGACCGTGGTGTCGCCCTACGGCACCGTCGTCTACGGAACGGGCTACGTGTATTCGCCGTGGATCGGCAATGTCTGGTATCCGCCGCCGTACACGTACTACGTCGCCGCCACGCCGGTCTACAACCCGTACGTCGGCTTCACCTACGGCTTCGCAATGGGGCTCGCGACGGCCGCGTGGACGTACCCGTACTGGGGCGGCGCGTACTACCACCCCGGCTACTGGGGCGGCTATCCGTGCTGCGCGACGGCGAGCGCCAACGTGTACGGCCACTGGGGCGCCACCACTTACTCCGGGACGCGCACGTGGTATGCGGGCGGCGGCGTCGCGGGCACGACGGCGAGCGGCTCGTACTACAACAGCCGCACCGGCACGTCGGGCACGTACAACGCGGGCCGGCAGTACAACGCGTACACCGGCAACGCGTCGCGCGGCTACGACCGCACGGCCAACACCGCTGCAGGCGGCTCGGCCAACGTGGCGCGCGGCAGCAACTACAACGTCTACTCCGGCCAGAGGAGCACCGGCAGCAGCGTGTCGGCGACCGGCGCCGGCGGCAGCACGTACAACCGCACCGGCGCGACGACGGCCGGTCCTGACGGCTACGCGCACGCCGGCAGCGGCTCCACATACAACGCGAAGACCGGCAACACCAACACGTGGGACACGGCGAGCGTCGGCAACAATCACTACGCCGACGTCAACGGCAACGTCTACAAGAACACCGGCGACGGCTGGCAGCAGCACTCGTCGAGCGGCTGGTCCAGCGCGTCCGGCGACACGTCGTGGGCGAATCGCGAATCGCAGGCGCGCGCGGGCGGCGACAGTTTCGGTGGCAGCTGGGGCGGCGATCGTTCCTTCGGCGGCGGCGGCTTCGGCGGCGGCGGCGGTTTCGGTGACCGCTCGTTCGGCGGCGGCGGCGGATTCGGTGACCGCTCGTTCGGCGGCGGCGGTGGCGGCGGCTGGGGCGGCCGCTTCGGCGGTGGCGGCGGATTCGGCGGCGGCGGGTTCCGCGGCGGCGGCGGCTTCCGGCGCTGACATGCGGCGCGAGACGTTCTGGCATACTCGGCGCTCACTCGACCCGCCTTCGGGCCGCCGCTGCGCACTGCGATGAACGAATCGACACCGATGGACCGGCTGGGGCGCTATCAGATTCGCGAAATCATCGGCGAAGGCGCGATGGCGT
This sequence comes from Burkholderiales bacterium, assembly GCA_046347755.1. Classification (GTDB taxonomy): domain Bacteria; phylum Pseudomonadota; class Gammaproteobacteria; order Burkholderiales; family Casimicrobiaceae; genus VBCG01. The sequence continues at coordinate 2,138,312 of JAXMFM010000003.1, forward strand.
GCGTCTACAAGGCGTTCGACCCCGAGATCAACCGCGCGCTCGCGATCAAGCTGCTGAAGGCCCAGCTCCGCCTCGACGGCGAGTACCGGAACCGCTTCCTGCGCGAGGCCAAGGGCGCGGGCGTGCTGTCGCATCCGAACATCGTCACGGTGTTCGACGTCGGCGAGGACCAGGGCCATCCGTACATCGCGATGGAGCTGGTCGAAGGCCAGACGCTCGCCGAGGCGCTCAAGGGCGGAAAGCCGCTGTCCACCAAGGACATCGTCGAGATCGGCATCCAGCTGACGCGCGCGCTCGACTACGCGCACAAGAAGGGGATCGTCCACCGGGACGTGAAGCCGGGCAACATCATGCGGCTTACCGACACCAACACGATCAAGGTCGCGGACTTCGGCATCTGCCGCATCGATGGCAGCGAGTCCAACGACGCCACGCAGCAGACGCAGATCGGCAACGTGCTGGGCACGCCGCACTACATGTCGCCCGAGCAGGTCGTCGGCGAGAAGGTCGACTCGCGGTCGGACCTGTTCTCGGCCGGCGTCGTGCTCTACCAGCTGCTGACCGGCCACCTGCCGTTCGAAGGCGACACGCTGGATCAGCGTCGCGTACAAGATCACGAAGACCGATCCGCCGTCGCTCGACAAGGTGCGCGGCGACCTGCCGCTGTCGCTGCGCCGGATCATCGAGCGCGCGCTGAAGAAGCAGCCGGACAAGCGCTTCCAGAGCGGCGAGGAGTTCGCGCAGGCGCTGATCGGCGTCGCCCGCGAGCTCGCCGACGAAGGCGCGAAGCAGGGGCGCACGCGCGGCATCCCGATGGCCGTGCGCTGGGCGCTGACGATGGCCGCCGTGGTCGCGATCACGATGACGCTGACGGCGACGGTCCTCTACAAGCAGCAGTACGCGGCGATGATGGACCAGGTCAAGGACTACGGCGGATCGCTCGCCAAGTTCACGGCGACGCAGAACGCGGTGCCGCTGCTGTCCGAGGACTGGGCGGCGATGGACGTTTTCATCCAGGAGGCGCTCGGCCGGCAGGAGAACTTCAGCTACATGAACGTGGTCGATCACCAGGGCGTCGTGCGCGCGAGCAACGTCGCCTCCGAGGTCAACGCCAAGTACGCGGCGCCCCAATCGTCCCCGGTCACGTCGAAGGATCCGGGCGTCACCGTGTCGAGCCTGCGCATCGCCGACGGCCGGCAGGTGCTCGACTTCTCGGCGCCGGTGCTGTTCCAGGGCAAGACGATCGGCACCGTGCACCTCGGCATCTACGAGGCGCCGCTGATCGCCGTCGCCAACCTGGTGCTGGTGCTGCTCGCGATCCTCACCGCGGTCACCGTGGCCGCGGTCGCCGGCGGCACCTACCTGCTCGCGCAGCGGCTGGCCGTGCCGATCCGCGTGCTGCGCAATTCGATGCAGGAGCTCGCCAACGGCCGCTACGACTACCGGATCGCCGAGACGCGCAAGGACGAGTTCGGCGAACTGTACGCCGAGTTCGACAAGACCGCCGCCGCGCTGGAGAAGCGCCACGAGCCGCCCGCCGGTACGGGCGAGCATCCGACCGATGGGCATTGAGTCGGTACGAAACGGCGTAGCGGCGATGCTCGTCGCGCTCGTGCTCGCCGGCTGCGCCACCGCGCCCCCGCCCCAGGCACCCGAGCCCGCACCGGTCGCAATGCCGCCTGAAGACGCGGGCCCGGTGGTCGCGCGCAACAACGAGTTCGCGATCGTCGTCGCGCGCAGCGGCGACACGCTGGCCTCGCTGGCGCAGCGCTACCTCGGCGACGCTGGCCGTGCGTGGTGGATCGGCGAATTCAACAACACGAGCGCAATCCGTGCCGGGCAGCTCGTCGTGATCCCGCTGGCCGCCCGCAATCCGCTGGGCGTGCAGACAGGCGGCTACCAGACGGTCCCGATCCTCTGCTATCACCGCTTCGGCACGCGCAACTCCAAGCTCAACGTGACGCCGGCCGCGTTCGAGCAGCAGATGGACTACCTGGCGCGCAACGGCTACACGGTGGTGTCGATGAAGCGGCTCGCGCGCTTCCTCGACGGCAAGGAGGCGCTGCCGGCGAAGTCCGTCGCGATCACGATCGACGACGGCTACCGGTCGTCCTACGAGATCGCATTTCCGATCCTGCGCAAGTTCGGCTTCCCGGCGACCGTGTTCCTGTACACGGACTTCGTCGGCGCGTCCGACGCGCTGACGTGGGCGCAGATGAAGGACATGATGGCGTCCGGGCTGATCGAGATCCAGCCGCACTCGAAGTCCCATTCCAACCTGACGTTGCGCCTCCCGGGCGAGACGGACGCGCGCTATCGCGAACGGATCCGGCGCGAAGTCGACGGGCCGGTGGCCGTGCTGCGCGACCGCCTGTCCGAAGGCAGCTTCACGTACGCGTACCCGTACGGCGACGTCAACGAGTACGTGGTCGAACTGCTCGAGAAGCAGAGCGTCAGCCAGGGCGTCACCGTCACGCCCGGCGGCAACCCGTTCTACGCGTATCCGTACATGCTCCGGCGCAGCATGGTGTTCGGCAACGAGGACCTCGACGCGTTCAAGGCCAAGCTGACGACGTTCGTGCGCACCGCTTCCCGTTGACGTCGCGATGATCCGAACCCTCCGCTGGAGCGGTCCGCTTGCGATCGTCGTGCTCGCCGGCTGCGCGCAGGCGCCCGTCGAGCGCGCACCGGTCGCGCCCGCGCCCGCCCCGGCGCCGGCGGTCAGCGCGCCGGTGTCCGACGCGATCGCCCGCCACCGGCGGCTCGCGGAGTCCGCGCGCCAGTCGGGCGACCTCGCGACCGCTGCCGCACAGTGGCAGATCGTCGTCCTGCTTGCCCCGGACAACGACGGGTACGCGCGCGAGCTCGCCGCCGTTCGCGCGGCGATCGCGAAGGACGTGCCGGAACTCGTGAAAGCCGGCCAGGCCGCGATGGCCGCCGGCGACATGGATCGCGCGAGCCAGTCGATGCTGCGCGCGCTGGCGCTCGACCCCAACGCGCCCGACGCCGCGAAGACGCTGCGCGAGATCGACCGCCGGCGCTTCACGCGCATCCAGGCCGACCGCGCGGCGAAGGTGCGCATCGAGGACACGGTCGCGATCCGCGGCGCGCAGCGCGCGCAGATGGCCAGCGACGGCGACGGCTTCGACGTCGAACAGGCGATCGAGATGTTCCGCGCCGGCGACGCCGCCGGGGGCCTGCGCGATCTCAAGGCCTACGTCGACGCCAATCCCACGAATCGCACGATGCGCCAACGGATCGGCACCGTCGTCGCCGAGCGCGCGAGGGAACTCGAGGACCAGGGCTCGCGCGAGCAGGCGCTCGCGCTCTACGAGCAGGCAAGCGCGTTGCGCGGCGACGGTGGCGGCCCGTGGGTTGCCCGCATCGCGCCGCTCAAGAAGACGCTGTCGCAGGAGTACTTCGACAAGGGCTCGCGCGTCTTCCGCAGCAACCTCGCGCAGTCGATCGCGTTCCTGGAGACGAGCGTCAGGTACGACCCGACCAACGCGCAGGCGGCCGCCAAGCTGAAGGACGCCAAAGTCGCTCGCGACAAGCTCGAAAAGATCAAGTAGCGCTTCGCCCGCACGCCTGGCGCGCGCGTCGATCGAAGGCTGTCAGGTGGCAGACGCGCGCTACCGAGGCGGGCGCGCAGCGCCGTTCGATCGGCGCGCTCCGTGGCATTTGCCCCGGGGAAAGCGCCCGGCCGCCCGAAGCTTTCCCCGCTGACTGCATCGGGCGCAAATTGCGCGGCCGGCTGCGAAGCAGCTGCCGGTGACGCAATTTGCGCACGTTACTTCCCGAATTTCTCGTTGAGCTTCTTGCGCAGGTCGATCGCGCGCTCGCGTTCGAGTTTCGCCTTCTGGTTGCCCGGTTCGAGGGCCAGCACGCGATCCCACTTGGCGATCGACTCGTCGAGATTCTGCCGCTGGAACGCCTGCGTGGCCTCGCGCTCGTACCGGCGCGCCAGCTGCTGGCGCGTCGCGTCGCGCTGCAGGACGGCGTCGCGGTTGCCCGGATCGCGCACCGCGGCCTCCCGGAAGGCGTCGTACGCACCTTCCAGGTTGCCGCTCTTCTGCAGATCCTGTCCCTGCTGCATCAGCGCCATCGACGCGGTTCGCGGCGTCGGGGTCTCGGTCACCGCCGCGGCTTCGGGCGCCTCGGGCGCAGCCGGGGTCGGCGTCGCGCGCGGCGGCGCGGCGGCGCCGGGCGGCGGCGCACGGCCGGGAATCTTGATCACCTGCCCGGCCGCGAGGCGGCTGGGGTTGGGGATGTCGTTGTACTTGGCGAGGATGTGGAACTTGAAGCGGTCGCCCATGAACTGCTGCGCGATCTTCGACAGCGAGTCGTCGCGCTGGACCGTGTACCGGAAGAACACCGTCCCGAGTTCCTTCTGCGGGTCGGCCTTGATCTGTTCCATCAGCTTCTTGGCGAGGTCGTTGGCCGGGTCGAGCGTCAGCGCCTGCTCGAGCATCTTCTGCGCGGCCGGCTCGTCGCCGTTCTGCAGCTGCGTGATCGAGTCGAGCGTGAGCTTCTGCGCCTGCGCCTTCGCCTGCGCCGGCGTCAGCTGCGGCTCGGGCGGCGGCGCCGGCTTGGGCGGCTCGGGCACGACCACCGCCGGCGGCGGTGGCGCGGGCTTCACCGGCTCCGGCGCAGGCTGCGTCGCGCACCCGGCGACGACGAGCGCCGCCAGCGCCGCCGCGCCGCCCCGCACGAAACCGCGCGGTCTGCCGCGCAGGTTGCCGATCTCCGCATCCGTGGTCATGTCATCCGCCGCAAACTGTCCCTGACCGCCCATCGTACCCCGAGCGTGCCGGGGCGCGAAAGGCGAATATTGCACACGAACTTTCGTTCATATCAACCTAACCGGAAAACGCGCAGGTTATTCCCCGGTTCGGTGCGGGCCGCCTCGATCCGGGGCATCAACCGGCCGGGGACGCGCCCCGGCACCAGACGGCCAGCGCCGAGAAGTTGTCCTGGCCGACGCCGCCGCGCTCGACGACGTCGCGCTCCATGTCGCGCAGCCACTCGGCCGGCGTCGCCGCGCGCGCCAGCGCAGCGATCATCGCGCGCTCGTCGATGTATTCCCAGAAGCCGTCCGAACACAGCAGGAAGACGTCGCCGACGGCGATCGGCAGCGGATTGCTCTCGACCGTCGCCTCGAAATCCTCGTTGTGCCCGAGCGCGGCGAACAGCCGGCTTCGCTGCAGCGAGTCGCGGATGGCGGTCTGCTCGAGGAAGCCCGCGTCGACCATCTTCTGCACGACGCTGTGGTCCTTCGTCTGCGCGATGACGCGGCCGTTGCGAAAGCAATACAGCCGCGTGTCGCCGACGTGCCCCCAGACCGCCGTGTGGTGGACGGTGTCGATCGCGAGCACGGTGGCGGTCGCGCGCATGCCGGACACCGCGTCACCCCGCCCCTGCTCGTCGACGATCGCGCGGTGCGCGGCCTTGAGCGCGCGGTCGATGGCCTCCCCGGTCGACGCCGGCAATTCCTGGAAGGCCGTCAGAATAACCCGCACGGCGAGCTTGGACGCGACGTCGCCGCCGCCGTGGCCGCCCGCGCCGTCGCTGACCACGCAGAAGCAGCCGCCGTCGACGGTCCAGAACCCGCACGCGTCCTCGTTGCGCTCGCGCCCGCCGGGGTTGGACAGCACCGAGACTTCGAGTTGCATTCAGGCCCGCGCGGCGCGCCTTACGGCACGTCGTGGCTCCGGTCGGACGGCGCCGCGGGCCGCGTCTTCGCCTGGTACGCGCGCAGGAACTCCTCGCCGAACAGGAAATGGAAATCGGTCTCCGCTTCGCGCGAGATCTCGCCGTAGAGCTCCTCGTAGAGATTCCACAGCTTCGCCTTGTGGTTCATCGGCAGCAGCGAGCCCCCCGAATCGCTCTCGGTCAGCCGCTGCTCGAGCTTGGCCGGATCGAAGCGCGCGAGGACCGCGGACAGCGCCGCGCGCATGCCGGCGACGAAGCCTTCCTGGTGCGAGCGCAGGCTTTCGCGCGCGTCCGCCAGGCTGCGCAGCGGCGGCATGAACCCCTTTCCGCGCGGCACGAGCAGGTGCGTGATCGCCGCGTCGAGGTCCGGCGAGAACTTGAGCGGATTGTTGTCGTGCGCGACGATGATCGTCGCGTCGGCACGCACTTCCCGCTTCGCGTGCGCGCGCGCCGCCAACAGGTCGAGCAGCCCGCGCATCGTCTCGCGCATTACCGCGCCGATCTCCTCCATCCGCTCGGGCGACAGGCCGCCCGGGATGACCACGTCGCGCACGCCGGCCCCGCGCAGCAGCGCCTCGAGCAGGTCGTCGCCGCCGGTCCCCGGCGTCGCGGCCGGCGCAACCGCCGGCGCGGGCGCCGCGGGCGCGACTGCCGGCGCGGTCGCCTGCGCGGGCGCCGGCGCCTCGTGCTCGGGAGCCGGCACGATCACCGTCGCGATGCGGTTCTGCGGCACCGGATCGCCGTTCTCCGACCACGACAGCATCGTGCCTTCGCGCAGGATCGTCGTCGTGTCGTCGGCGGAAATGTCCTTGTCCGGGGCCGGCGCGCCGGCGACGGAGACCTTCATCACGTAGCCGGCGATCTTCAATTCGTCGCCCGAGGCGAGCGGATGGTCCTGTCCGCGGCCCGCCGGCTTGCCGTTGACGAGCAGCGCGACGGTCGTGCCCTGGTCGCGCACCAGGTAGCGGCCGTCGCGGAACGCGATGATCGCGTGCGAGCGCGAGATGATCCGATCCGGATCCGGCAGCAGCAGCGTGGACTCCGGCGATCGGCCGATGGTCCCGCCGGCCTCGCCGAACTCGGCGGAGATCGCCTGGTCGACGGCGACGTCCTTGTAGGTTACGACCTTGATGGTCAGCTTCGATGACATGGGTTCATTCCGGCAGCGCCGTCCGGAGAATGGCGCGCCGGCCGAACGCTCGTCAAGTGCCGCTCTGGCAAAATGCCGGACATGAGCCGATGGCCATGCCCGGAACTTCACGATGAGTGACCACGACGCCGCCGCGACCGGGGAGTCGCGCGGCCTCGCCGAGTTCGCACGGGAGGCCGGCGCGGGCGTCTCGGCGGCGTTCGTGCTGGTGGCGATGATGCTGCCGCTCGGGCTGATCGCGTTCGCGCCGCTCGGCGAGTACGCGGTCGAAGCGGGCCTGCGCGCCGCGCTGGCCGCGGCGATCTTCGGCAACCTGACCGCGTTGGTGCTTTCCGGCGCGCTGCTGCCCAACGAGGTGCCGCGGGCGTCGTCGGTGTTCCTGTTCGCGGCGTTCATCCTGCGGATCGCCGGCGACGCGCAGCTGCGCGCGTCGGCGACCGGCGGCGTTGTCGAGATCCTGTTCCTCGCGGCGCTGTGCCTCGCGCTGACCGGCGTGATCCAGGTGGTCTTCGGGTTCCTGCGGCTCGGCAACATCGCCCGCTTCGTTCCGTATCCGGTCGTCGCCGGCCTGATGTCCGGCCTCGCGATCTCGCTCGTCATCTACGAGCTGCCCGAAGTGCTGGGCACCCACGGCGGCGGCGGCCACGAGGGTGCTGCGGAAGGCGCGCACCACGGCATCAACGGCTGGACGCTGCTGGTGGCGCTGGTGACGATCGTCGTCTTCGTCGTCGTGCGCAGGCGCTGGCCGTCGCTGCCGTCGAAGCTGATCGGGCTCGCCGCCGGCACGGCGGCCGCCGCCGTCATCACGCTGCTGCTGCACGCCGACGTCGGACCGCGCGTCCCGTTCCTGGGCCGGATCCCGCTGCCCGACGCGCTGCTGCCGGTGCTGACCGCCGACGGCGTGGGCCTCGCGCTGCGCTTCGGCTACGACCTCGTGATCACGGCGCTCGCGATCGCCGTCGTCGGCTCGCTCGACAGCCTGCTGGCGGCGGTCGGCGAGGCGGACGGACCGCTCGACACCGCGCACCATCCGAATCGACTGCTGGTCGCGTTGGGCTGCGGCAACCTCGTGTCGTCGTTCTTCGGCGGCGTCCCGGTCGCGTATTCGTCGCACCACGCGCTGACCGTGCACACGGGCGGCGGCCGCAAGCTCGTGTCGAGCCTCGCGACCACGATCACGCTGGTGCTGTTGCTGCTGTACGGTGCGCCGCTGCTGCAGCTGATTCCGGTCGCCGCGCTGTCGGCAATGATGCTGGTGATCGCCGTGGGCCTGATCGATCGCTGGGCCGGCTCGACGATCGACCGCGTCCGGCGCGGGCAATACGACAGCGAGCTGATCCTCAACATCACGCTGGTCGTGCTGGTCGCCGGCGTCACGATCGCGTTCGGCCTGGTCGCCGCCGTGATCACCGGCCTCATCCTGTCGATGGGGCTGTTCCTCGCGGTGATGAACCGGTCGCTGATCCGCTCGGTGCGCTCCGGAACCACGCGCGGGTCGCGCCGCGTCTATCCGCCCGAGGAAGCGAGCCTGCTGCGCGTCGAAGGCCACCGGATCAAGGTGGTCGAGCTCGACGGCGCGATCTTCTTCGGCACGGCGGACCGGATGGCGTTCGAGGCGATGCGCGCCGCCGAGGGCGCGCAATACCTGATCCTGGACCTGCGGCGGGTGACGATGATCGACGCGTCGGGCGCGCTGATGCTGCAGAAGCTGTCGCGGCTCCTGCAGCAGCAGGGCGTGCGGCTGCTGCTCGCCCACATCAGCGCGACCAGCAGGCTCGGCCGCGCGATCCAGGGCGCCGGCGTGTTCGTGCAGCGGCACCACACCGACTGGTTCGAGGACGCCGACCGGGCGCTCGAATGGGCGGAGCGCCAGTTGCTCCGGCAGGGCAAGGCCGCGGGCAGCGACCGCGAGCTCGCGATCGGCGAGTTCGCGCTGCTCGAGGGCCTGTCGGCGGCCGAGCTCGAATTCGTCAAGCCGTACCTCGACCGGCAGCTGTTCCCCGCCCGCGCCGCGCTCTACCACGAGGGGCAGACCGGCGACCGCCTCTACCTGCTTGCGCGCGGCGCCGTCAGCATCGTGGCCGAGGATCCGGAGGCGAAGGGCAAGCACCGGCGCGTGGTCACGCTGGCGCCCGGCGTCATCTTCGGCGAGTCGGCGATGATGGAGGGCGGCACCCGCTCGGTCACGGCGATCGCCGAGGACGAGGTCGTCACCTACAGCCTCTCGCGCAGCAACCTCGAGGCGATCCACGCGCGCAATCCCGACCTCTACCGGCGCATCGTCCTCAACATGCTGGCGCACCTGTCCGGACTGCTGCGGATGACCAGCGCGCTGCTGCGCGACGCCAGCGAGTCCGTCGAATAATTCTGCGGCCTAGGGTTTGGCCGGGGCGATACCCTGCCCCGTCGAATACGCGCGGCGGAATTCGCGCTCGAACACCGACCAGAAGTCCTCCTGAGCTTCCTTGGCGATGTCCTCGTAGAGCTCGAGCAGCAGGTCCCACTGCCGCGCCTTGCGGTTGGCCGGCAGGAAGCGATCGAGCGCGCTCTTCTCCTCCAGCCTCGCGTCGAACTGGTCAGGGCTGAACCGGTGCAGCAGGCTCTGCAGCGCGGCCTCGATGCCGGCCGCGAGGCCGCGGTCGTGCGCGCGCAGGTCGTCGTACGCGTCCGTCACCGCGCGCACGGGACCCATCAGGTCCTTCCGCTCGGGCGCCAGCAGGTGGCGCAGCGCGACGTCGACGTCCCACGCGGCCTTCAGCGGATTGACGGCGCGCGGGCCGATGATCGTCATCTCGGCGTGGATGCTGCTCTTGGCCTGCGAGCGCAGCCTCAGCATGTCGACGGTGCCGGCCGTCATCTCCCGCAGCAGCGCGCCGAGCGCTTCCATCGTCGCGGCGGTAAGCCCCCCGGGCAGATCGAATTCCGGAACACCCAGGCCTTTCAGCAGCGCCTGCTGCAGCGCCTGCCGGCGCGCGGCGTCGTCGCCGGCGGCGGACTTCGCGGGAGCTTCGGACTGGGGCGGCGTCGGATCGGACATGAGGGCAATCGGGGGCCGGCGCGGCCGGCTGTTGATCGAGTCTACTTCAGTTTCCCGGGCGACGGAAACCGCCGCGCGCCGAAAGTGCTTGCCAAGCGGGCGACGAAGCGCTTAACATCTAGTCCTCTAGATGACTAGAGCTTAAGAGCATGGGCAAGACCCCGGCCGCACGCCTTCCCGCGAGCCTACGCACGGTTCCCGAGCCGGGCCGCAGCCGGTACGGCATGTTGGCCGCCGCGCTGCGCGCGCACGTCCTGCGCGGCGAATGGCCGCCCGGCACCTCGATCCCGTCCGAGCAGACGCTCGCCGCCGAGCACGGCGTCGCCCTCGGAACGATGCGGCAGGCGCTGCAGCTGCTGGTCGACGAGGGGCTGATCGAGCGCATCCACGGCCGCGGCACGTTCGTGCGTTCCGGATTGTCCGGCGCGACGATGCTGCGCTTCTTCCGGTTCGCGAGCGACGACGGCGAAGTGCCGCAATCGCGGATCGTCTCGCGCCGCCGCTGCGTGCCGCCTCCCGACGTCGCGCGGCGCCTGGGCGCCGGTCGCGGCAACGAGGTGCTGCACGTCGTGCGCGTGCGCGCGCTCGCCGGCGCACCCTGCCTGGTCGAGCACATCTGGCTGCCGCTGCCCGAGTTCCGCGCCCTCGCGTCGGGCCCGACCGAAGGCTGGGGCGACCTGCTGTACCCGCTCTACGCCGAACGATGCGGCATGCGCGTTCACCGCGCGTTCGACGAAGTGCGCTTCGGCTCGCTGTCGGCATCGCAAGCCCGCCATCTGGCGCTGCCCGCCGGGCATCCGTGCGCGGTCGTCACGCGCGCCGCCTTCGACCTGGCGGGACGCTGCATCGAGACGCGCGTCACGCGCGGCGACGCCAACGCGTTCCAATACACGATCACGCTCACTTGAGGACTGTTCGATCATGGACCCACACGCCGCGGACGCGCGCCGCCGTCGCATCCTCCCGGTCATCCTGCTGTCGCTGTTCGGCCTGGCCGCCGGCACGTCGCCGGCGACGGCCGCCGTGGCCGGCGGCAAGCCGGTGACGCTGATCGTGTCCTACGCGCCCGGCGGCGGCGCCGACCTGATGGCGCGGCTGATCGCGCCCAAGATGTCCGAGGCGCTCGGCCAGCCGGTGATCGTCGAGAACAAGCCGGGGGGCGCCGGCCAGATCGCCGGCGCGTACGTGGCGAAGGCGGCGCCCGACGGCGCCACGCTGCTGGTCGAGGCGTCGAGCTTCGCCGTGGTGCCGAGCCTGTACCCGAAGATGGCCTACGATCCCGCGAAGGCGTTCACGCCGATCGCCGTGCTCGCGCTGTTTCCCAACGTGCTGGTCGCCACCCCGACGTTCGCCGCGGCGTCGGTCAAGGACGTCGTCGCGATGGCCAAGGCGAAGCCGGGCAGCATCGCCTACGCGTCGTCCGGCAACGGTTCGGCGCAACACCTGGCCGGCGCACTGTTCGAGGAACAGGCGAAGGTCGACCTGCTGCACGTGCCGTACAAGGGCGGCGGGCCGGCGATGCTCGACGTCATGGGCGGCCAGGTGCCGCTGTTCTTCGCGAACCTCGCGTCCGCGTCGGGCCACATCCAGAACCAGAAGCTGCGACCGATGGCCGTCACCAGCAGGAAGCGCACGCCCGCGCTGCCTGCCGTGCCGACGATGGAGGAAGCCGGTGTTCCCAGCTACGAAGTCTACGAATGGAACCCGATCCTCGCGCCCGCTGGCGTGTCCGACGACGTGAAGAAGCAACTGGTCGCCGCCGTCGCCAAGGCAATGGCCGCGCCTGACGTCCAGGAACGCATCAAGGCGCTCGGGGGCGAGGCGTTCGTCGGCGGTCCCGAGGCCGCCGAGAAATTCCTGCGCGACCAGCAGCAGCTGTGGGCGCGCGTCGTGCGCGAACGCAACATCAAGCCCGAGTGACGGCCGCGGATCCGGCCGTGTCACCAGGGAACGGATGGGATTGCCATGCGCACATCTTCGACGGCGACCGCGGCACCCGACAAGGCCACTATCGGCCGCCGACGCGCACGCTCGCGATGCTCGCGAGCGAAGGACGCGTCATGGGCATCGGCCACGTCGTGCTCGTGCAGCCGTCGGTCTACGGCGTCGACAACCGGCTGCTCGTCGACGCGCTGCGGGAGAGCGGCGGTCGCCACCGCGGGGTCGTGGTGGTCGCTGCCGATGTCGAAGATGCCGCGCTTCGCGACATGCACGGCTGCGGCGTGCGCGGCGTGCGGTTCAACCTGGTCTCGCCGGTCGGCAACGGCGGACAGGCGTTCACCGCGCTGGCGCCGCGCCTGCGCGAACTCGGCTGGCACGTGCAGTGGTACGCAACGCCTGCCGATCTGCCGGCAATCGCGGATCTGCACGAGCGCCACGACGTGCGCTGCGTGCTCGACCACGTCGCGGGGTTCACGCGCGCGGCCGCCGACGATTCCGCGCGCTGGCGCGACCTGCGGCGGCTCGCCGACCTGGGCGCGTGGCTCAAGCTCTCCGGCTGGTACCGCCTCGGCGCAACGCCGCCCTATTCCGATCTGGACGACGTGGTCGTTCGCGCAGCGGAAGCGTTCGGATCGCGCTGCGTCTGGGGATCCGACTGGCCGCACACGCGCTTTCTCGAGGCCGCGAGCACCGAGGGGATGCCCGCCTATGCCGACACCTGGCGCCCGGTCGAGCGGGCGCTCGGTGCCGCGCACGCGGCGCGCATCCTGAACGAATTTCCGATGGCACTATACGGCTAGCGGCGGATCCGGCGCCGCCCTTCCCGCCTTTCCCTTCACGGATCCGACATGACCCAACCCAAGATCGCCAACCCCATCCCGGCAACGCTGGTTCCCGGCGACGGCATCGGCCCCGAGATCACCGAGGCCGTCGTCAAGATACTCGACGCGCTGGGATCGCCGTTCGCGTGGGACGTGCAGCAGGGCGGCATGGCGGCCATCGACGCGACCGGCGATCCGCTGCCGCCGCCGCTGCTCGACAGCATCCGCCGCACGCACCTGGCGCTGAAGGGCCCGCTGACCACGCCGGTCGGCGGCGGCTTCCGCTCGGTGAACGTGCGGCTGCGCGAGGAATTCAAGCTGTACGCCAACGTGCGGCCCGCGCGCACGCTGATCCCCGGCGGGCGCTACGACAAGATCGACCTCGTGTTGATCCGCGAGAACCTCGAAGGGCTCTACGTCGGCTTCGAGCACTACATCCCGATCGACGGCGATCCGCAGGCGGCGGCGATCTCGTCGGGCGTCAACACGCGCGCCGGCTCGCGGCGCATCGCGGAGTTCGCGTTCGACTACGCGGTGAAGAACGGTCGCAGGAAAGTCACGATCGTGCACAAGGCGAACGTGCTGAAGGCGCTGACCGGCATCTTCCTCGAAGCGGCGAAGGACGTCGCGAAGAAGTACGAAGGCCGCATCGCCGCCGACGACCGCATCGTCGACGCCTGCGCGATGCAGCTGGTGCTCAATCCGTGGCAGTTCGACATGATCGTCACGACCAACCTGTTCGGCGACATCCTGTCCGACGAGATCGCCGGACTGGTCGGCGGGCTCGGCATGGCGCCGGGCGCGAACATCGGCGAAGGCGCGGCGATCTTCGAGGCGGTGCACGGATCGGCGCCCGACATCGCCGGCAGGGGCATCGCGAATCCGCTGGCGCTGCTGCTCGCTGCGGCCATGATGCTCGACCACACCGGCCACCAGCCGCTGGCGACGAAACTGCGCGCGGCAATCGACGGCACGCTCATCGACGACGGTGTGCGCACCGGCGACCTCGGCGGCAAGGCCACGACGCGCGAACTCACCGACGCCATCGTGCGTCGGCTGCAATGAACGGCCTCGCGGCCACAACGGGGAAACGCATCATGGCGATTCGCACCGCCAAACTGCTGCTGGTCGCGCTGTCATTCGCCGCGGCGCCGTCGTTCGCGCAGGACTATCCGAACAAGCCGATCCTGCTGGTCGCGCCGTTCGCGCCGAGCGGCAGCTCCGATTTCCTGTCCCGCCTCGTCGGGCAGAAGCCCACCGAAGCGTGGAAGCAGCAGGTCATCGTCGAGAATCGGCCCGGCGGCGCCGGCAACATCGCGATGAAGGCCGTGCAGCGCGCGAAACCCGACGGCCATACGCTGATCCTCGGCCACGTCGGAACGCTCGCCGTCAATCCCGAAATGTTCGCGAAGCTTCCCTACGATCCGATCAAGGAATTCATCCCGGTACCGATGATTGCCACGGTGCCGACGCTGCTCGTCGTCAATCCGGTCCTGCCGGCGAAGGACTTCAAGGAGTTCATCGCGCTCGCCAAGGCAAAGCCGGGAACGATCTACTACGGCTCCGCCGGCAACGGAAGCTCCGGCCACCTGGCGATGGAGTGCCTGAAGCAGGCGGCACAGATCGACCTCGTCCACGTGCCGTACAAGGGCACGGGACCCATGGTGACCGACCTGCTCGGCGGCCAGACGATGGCGACGTTCACCGGCGCCACGCCGTTGATTCCGCACGTCAAGCAGGGCAAGCTGCGGCCGATCGCCGTCGGCAGCGCCAAGCGGATCTCCGCGCTGCCGGACGTGCCGACCGTCGCCGAGGCCAGGATCAAGGGGTTCGAGACGTCGCAGTGGTATGGCATCATGGCCCCCGCCGGGACGCCCGATGCGATCGTGCGCAAGCTGTCGGCGGAGCTCAACCGCATCCTCAAATCCCCGGAAGTCGTCGAGCGGCTGACCGCCGACGGATCGGTGCCGGCGGGGTCGACGCCGGAGGAACTCGCCAAATTCATACTCGCCGAGCAGAAGCGCTGGGGGTAGGTGGTCAAGAGCGCGAACATCAAGCCGGGGTAAGTGCAGGAGGCCCTCGGGGCCGGAGTATCATCCGCGGGAAACGGATTGCGGCGACGAACGCAGCGCCGCAACGTCAAAGGCGTTTCGCACGAGAGGGGGAACTCACGTGGCAACCATACGCAACCAGAAGGACTTCGGTGCCGGAGTCCTCTACCTCGCGTTCGGCGCAGTCGGCTTCTACATCGCGCGCGACTACGGTTTCGGCCAGGCATCGCGGATGGGGCCCGGCTATTTCCCGTCGGTGCTCTCGGCGCTGCTGATGATGTTCGGCGCCATCGCGGTGATCCGATCCTTCATCAAGCCGGGCGAAGACATCGGCACGTTCGCATGGAAGGCGGCGGTATACGTCGTCGGTTCCAACGTCCTGTTCGGCCTGCTGCTGATTCCGGCCGGCCTGATCGTGGCGCTGGTAGCGCTGATCCTGAGCAGCGCCGCTGCGAGCATGCACTTCAAGTTCGACTGGAAGGCGGCCGGCGCGCTGATCGTTCTCGTCGTGTTCTGCGCACTGGTGTTCGTCAAGGGCCTCGGCGTGCCGATGCCGCTGCTCGGCACCTGGTTCGGCGGCTGAGAAGACGACGACCATGGAGCTTCTATCGAACCTGTGGCTGGGCGCCCAGACCGCAATGAGCCTGGGCAATCTCTTCTACTGCCTGATCGGCTGCTTCCTGGGCACCGCGATCGGCGTGCTGCCGGGACTGGGTCCGGTGGCGACGATCGCCATGCTGCTGCCGGTGACCTTCGGGTTGCCCCCCGTGTCGGCGCTGATCATGCTTTCCGGCATCTACTACGGCGCGCAATACGGCGGATCCACCACCGCCATCCTGGTCAACCTGCCCGGCGAGTCGTCGTCGGTGGTGACCGCGCTGGACGGCTACCAGCTCGCCCGCCAGGGCCACGCGGGCCGCGCGCTGGCAGTCGCCGCGATCGGGTCGTTCTTCGCCGGCACCGTGTGCACGTTCCTGATCGCGTTGTTCGCGCCGCCGCTTGCGGAAGTCGCACTGAAGTTCGGACCTGCCGAGTACTTCTCGCTGATGGTGCTGGGCCTCGTCGCGTCGATCGTGCTGGCCAGCGGTTCGCTGCTGCACGCGCTGGGCATGATCGTGCTCGGGCTGCTGCTGGGTCTGGTCGGCACCGACGTGAATTCGGGGACCGCGCGGTACAGCTTCGGCGTTCCGGAACTTGCCGACGGCATCAGCTTCGTCACGGTGGCGATGGGCATTTTCGGGCTGGGCGAGATCATCGCCAATCTCGCCCACGAGGAAACCCGCAGCGTACTGATGGCCAAGGTCAAGGGCCTGATGCCCACCCGCGAGGACTGGAAGGTCATCATCGCCCCGATCCTGCGCGGTACGTCGCTGGGCGCGGTGCTGGGCATCCTGCCGGGCGGCGGCGCGATGCTCGCGTCGTTCTCCGCCTACGCGCTCGAAAAGAAGGTGTCGAAGAATTCCAAGAACTTCGGCAAGGGCGCGATCGAGGGCGTCGCGGCGCCGGAAGCCGCCAACAACGCGGGCGCGCAGACGTCGTTCATTCCGATGCTGACGCTGGGTATTCCGTCCAATCCGGTGATGGCGCTGATGATCGGCGCGATGATCATCCAGGGCATCCAGCCGGGGCCGTCGGTGATGACCGAGCAGCCGGCGCTGTTCTGGGGCATCGTCGTGTCGATGTGGGTCGGCAACGTGATGCTGCTCGTGCTGAACCTGCCGCTGATCGGCCTGTGGGTGAAGATGATCTCGGTGCCGTACCACCTGCTGTATCCGGCGATCCTCGTGTTCTGCGCGATCGGCACGTTCAGCCTGTCCAACAGCACGTTCGACGTCTACCTGATGGCGGTCTTCGGGTTTCTGGGTTACATCTTCCACAAGTTCGGATGCGAGCCCGCGCCGATGATGCTGGGCTTCATCCTCGGCCCGATGATGGAGGAGTTCCTGCGCCGCGCGCTGCTGCTGTCGAAGGGCGATCCGATGGTCCTGGTCACGCGGCCGATCAGCGCGGTCATGCTCGCGCTGGCCGGCGCGTGCCTGCTGGTCGTGCTCTCGCCGCAACTCCGGAAGAAGCGCGAGGAAGCGTTCGTCGAGTAATCGCAACGTAAGGAATAGCCGCCGGTCGCGCCGCTCCCGCGGGCGCCCGGCGCGTGCGTCACCCCACTTGGCACGATTGCGTCCATGACATTCAGTGATCCGACCTTCTGGGTCGCCCTCCTCCAGATCATCGGCGTCAACATCGTGCTGTCCGGCGACAACGCGGTGGTGATCGCGCTCGCCGCGCGCTCGCTGCCGCCCAAGCAGCAGAAACAGGCGATCATCTGGGGCAGCGGCGCTGCAGTCGCGATGCGGATCGTGCTGACGATCGTCGCGCTCGAACTGCTGCGGCTGCCCTACCTCAAGCTCATCGGCGCCGCACTGCTGCTCTGGATCGGCATCCAGCTGCTGGTGCCGGAAGAAGAGGAAGGCGGAAACGGCAAGTCGGCGCAGAGCGGGATGTTCGCCGCAATCCGGACGATCCTGATCGCCGACCTCGTGATGAGCCTCGACAACGTGATCGGCGTGGCGGCCGCGGCGAAAGGCAGCGTGCTGCTGCTGACGCTCGGCCTGCTGATCAGCATCCCGCTGGTGATCTTCGGCAGCACGCTGCTCATGAAGGTGATGGAGCGCTGGCCGATCATCGTCACCATCGGCGCCGGCCTGCTGGGATGGGTCGCAGGCGAAATGGCCGTCACCGATCCCGCGATCAGCGCGTGGGTCGACGCGAACGCGGCGTGGCTGCACTACGGTGCCCCCGCCATCGGCGCGGCGATCGTCGTCGCCGTCGGCAAGTGGCTGGCGTCGCGCTCGGCCGAGGAGGAAGTGGAGCGGCCGATCGTCGACCTGGCGTCGAGCGCCGACCAGCACGCGGCGACCGCGACCCCTGCGCAGCCGCACGTCCTGCTCGCGGCCGACGACACGCCCGCATCGCTGGCCGCCGTCGCGCGCTTCGTCGAGCGCCTCGCGTGGTACCGCGAGCCGCTCGCCGTCGACCTCGTGAACGTGCAGGCGCCCGTTTCCCGCGACGTCAGCGCGTTCGTCGAAGAGGGGTCGATCAAGGACCTGCATCACGAGGAAGGCATGAAGGCCGTGCAGCCGGTGCGCGAGGTCCTCGAGCGGGCCGGCGTGCCCTGCGTCGTCCACATCGGCGTCGGCGACTTCGCGCACGTCATCGCCCACTACGCGCAGCAGTTGAACGCGCGCGAGATCTTCCTGACCGAAACGGCGCGCACGGACGGCGTCGGGCTCGGCGAGGCCGTTGCCGACGTCTGCGAGCATGCGCAGGTGCCGGTCACGATATTGCGTTGACGGGCCTGGCGGCCGCGGTCGAACCGAACCAGCGAGGAACCATTCGATGAGTGCACCCGATACCAGCACCACCCGCGATCCGGCGAAAACCGGCGCCGCCGCGCCGCAGACCGCCGCGCATCTTCTCGTGCGCTGCCTCGAGAACGAGAACGTCGAGTATATCTTCGGCGTGCCCGGCGAGGAGAACATCGACGTGATGGACGCGCTGCTCGACAGCCCGATCAAGTTCGTCACGACGCACCACGAGCAGGGCGCGGCGTTCATGGCCGACGTCTACGGCCGGCTGACCGGCCGCGCCGGCGTCTGCATGTCGACGCTCGGGCCCGGCGCCACCAACCTCATCACCGGCGTGGCCGACGCGAACATGGACCGCGCGCCGGTGGTCGCCATCGCCGGCCAGGGCGCGACCACGCGGCTGCACAAGGAAAGCCACCAGATCCTCGACCTGGTCCAGCTGTTCCAGCCGATCACCAAGTACGCGACGCAGATCCGCGAGCCGCAGATCGTGCCGGAGATCGTGCGCAAGGCGTTCAAGGTCGCGCAGACCGAGAAGCCCGGCGCGACGTTCATCGACTTCCCCGAGAACATCGCGGAAATGCCGGTGGACGGCAAGCCGATCGAGGTGCAGACCGCGTACACGTCGACCACGCCCGACGCCAAGATCGACCAGGCGGCGAAGCTCATCTCGGACGCGAAGTTCCCGATCATCCTCGCCGGCAACGGCGTGATCCGCCAGGGCGCCTCCGATTCGCTGACGAGTTTCGCGGAAGTGCTGCGCATCCCGGTGGCCAACACATTCATGGCGAAGGGCGTGATGCCTTTCTCCAATCCGCTGTCGCTCGGCACGATCGGATTGAAGGCGCGCGACCTGCCGTGGTTCGCGTTCGAGAAGGCCGACGTCATCATCTGCGTCGGCTACGATATGGTCGAGTACCACCCGGACATGTGGAACCCGAACAACGACAAGGTGATCGTCCACATCGACGCGCTGCCGGCCGAGGTGGACGCGCACTACATCGTCGCCGTCGGCGCGCTCGGCGACATCGGCTCGACGCTGCGCGCGATCGCCGTCAAGGCGAAGCCGCAGCGGACCATGCCGTTCCAGGCGGTGCGCAAGGCGCTCACCGAGGACCGCGCGCAGTACGCGAACGACACCGGCTTCCCGGTCAAGCCGCAGAAGATCGTCTACGACCTGCGCGAAGTGCTGGGCCCGGACGACATCGCGATCTCCGACGTCGGCGCGCACAAGATGTGGATGTCGCGCATGTACCGCGCCGAGCGGCCCAACACGTGCATCATCAGCAACGGTTTCGCGGCAATGGGCATCGCGGTGCCGGGCGCGATCGCGGCCAAGCTCGCCTACCCCGACCGCAAGGTCGTCGCCGTGACCGGCGACGCCGGCTTCATGATGAACTCGCAGGAGATCGAGACGGCGCTGCGCATGAAGACGCCGTTCGTCATCCTGATCTGGAACGACTCGGAGTACGGGCTCATCACATGGCACCAGCTTCGCCACTTCGGCCGGCCGAGCCACATCCAGTTCAAGAATCCGGACTTCGTCAAGTACGCGGAAAGCTTCGGCGCCAAGGGGTACCGCGTCGAGCGTGCCGAGGACCTCATCCCGACGCTCAAGCGCGCCCTCGCCGACGACACCGTCGTCATCATCGACTGCCCGGTAGATTACGCCGAGAACATGAAGCTCACCAGGCGCCTCAAGGACATGACGTCGCCGCTGGCGTGAACGGAAAGGTCCGCATGAAGATCCGCGCAGCCATACTCAACGCCATCGGTGCGAAGGCGCCGTTCGCGGAAACGAAGCCGCTCGTCATCGAGGAGGTCGACCTCGAAGGCCCGGGCCACGGCGAAGTGCTGGTGAAGATCGCCGCCGCGGGCCTGTGCCACTCCGACCTTTCGGTGATCAACGGCGACCGTCCGCGGCCGATGCCTATGGCGCTCGGGCACGAAGCGGCCGGCGTGGTCGAAGCGCTCGGCGAAGGCGTGACCGACCTGAAGCGCGGCGATCACGTGGTGATGGTGTTCGTGCCGAGTTGCGGCCATTGCCCGCCCTGCTCCGAGGGCCGCCCCGCGTTGTGCGAGCCCGGCGCCACGGCGAACGGCGCGGGCACGCTGCTGGGCGGCGCGCGCCGGCTGTCGCGCAACGGGCAGCCGATCAATCACCATCTGGGCTGCTCCGCGTTCGCCGAATATGCGACCGTGTCGCGCCGCTCGCTGGTCAGGATCGACCACGAACTGCCACTCGACGAGGCGGCGCTGTTCGGTTGCGCGGTCCTGACCGGCGTAGGCGCCGTCGTCAACACTGCGCAGGTCCGTGCGGGCGCCTCCACCGCGGTGATCGGGCTCGGCGGCGTCGGGCTCGCCTCCGTGCTCGGCGCGCGTGCGGCGGGCGCGCGGAACATCATTGCCATCGACCTGTCGGACCAGAAGCTCGAGCTCGCGAAATCGCTCGGCGCCACGCACACGTACAACGCCGGCAGGCCCGAGACGATGGACGAGATCCGTGAAGCGACCGGCGGCGGCGTCGAGTACGCGTTCGAGCTCGCGGGTTCGATCCGCGCGCTGGAGCTCGCGTACAAGATCACGCGCCGCGGCGGCACCACGGTGACTGCGGGCCTGCCGCCGCCTTCCGCGACCATCGCGCTGTCGCCGGTGAACCTGGTCGCCGAGGAGCGCACGGTCAAGGGCAGCTACATCGGCACGTGCGTGCCCTCGCGGGACATACCCCGCTACGTCGAACTCTACCGGCAGGGCAAACTCGCCGTGAACCGGCTGATGACCGGCACGCTCAAGCTCGACGAGATCAACCGCGGCTTCGACCTGCTGCACGAGGGCAAGGCCGTCCGCCAGGTCATCGTGTTCTGATCTTGACGCGACCATGAGCGCATCCGGCAACTGGATGGACGAGGCCAGCCGACTGGCCAGGATGTGGACGGACCAGCAGCAGAAGTTCGTCGCGATGATGACGGGACCGGCGGTCGCCGGTGCCGCGCCGATGGGCATCCCCGCCGGCATGCAGCAGGCACAGGAGCTTTGGCGGGCCTCGATCGAAAAGTGGATGGCGCTGGCGCCGCAGGGCCTCACGCAATCCGCCGGCGCCAACGACATGCTGAAGGCGATGTTCGACCCGGCGCAATGGGCGGACACCGGCCTTGGCCCGCTCGACCGCGCGATCGAGCACCTGGTCGAAGGCCCGGGCTACGCGACGCTGTGGACGCTGGACCGCAAGTTCGCCAAGGCGCAGAAGCTGCGCGCCGATTGGGCGCGCGACCTGGCTGCGTGGCAGGTCATGATGCAGGGCGCGTGGAACGAGGCGGTTCGCCGCTTCTTAGTCGAGCTCGGCGGGTCCGACGGCACGCCGATCACGACGTGGCGCGGTCTCGCCGACCTTTGGCTGCGCGTAGCCAACGACACGCTGACCGCGACGCACCGAACGCCGGAATTCCTCGAAGCCCAGCGGCGGCTGACGAGATCGTCGACGGATTGCCGGCTGGCCGAGCGCGAGATCGCCGAAGTCTATTGCGAGATCAACCACATCCCGACGCGGACCGAGGTCGACGAGTTGCAGCGCACCGTTTACGAGCTGCGCCGCGACCTGCGCGCGCTGACGAAGTCGCTGCGTGCGACCGGCGCGCCGGCCGCCGCGTCGCCGGTCCCGCGGAAACGCAAGCCGCGCGCGAAAGGTTGAAGGGAACGCCGATGCCAACACGACTGCAGCTCGACCCCGCGCAGACCGTCAAGGAGTTCACCGAGCTGTCCACGCGGCTGGTCCGCGGCGGCGAGCTGCTGCGCTCCGTGCGCGACCGCGACGTCGAGATCGCGACCACGCCGAAGAAGGAAGTGTTCCGGCAGGACAAGACGGTGCTGTATCGCTACGACGCCGTCGCCGCGAAGTCGGTGGCCGTGCCGGTGATCCTCGTGTACGGACTGGTCGGCCGTTACACGATGGCCGACCTGCAGGAGGACCGGTCGCTGGTGCGCAACCTGCTGGCGCAGGGTCTCGACCTTTATGCGGTCGACTGGGGGTCGCCGACCCGGACCGACCGCTGGCTGACGATCGACGACTACGTCGACGGCTACCTCGACGCGTGCATCGAGCACGTGTGCGACGCGCACGGCATCGACCAGGTCAACCTGCTCGGCATCTGCGAGGGCGGCGTGTTCACCGTGTGCTACGCGGCGCTGCACCCCGCGCGCGTGCGCAACCTGATCGTGACGATCACGCCGATCGACTTTCACGCCGACCAGGCCGAAGGCCGCCACGATCACGGCTTCATCAACCTGTGGACGCGCAGCCTGACGCCCGAGGACATCGACCGACTGATCGAGGCCAACGGCAACCTTCCCGGCGAGCTGATGAGCTTCGTGTTCTCGACGATGACGCCCGGCGCGACGCTGTCCAAGTACAACCTCGGCATGCTCGACGTCATCGACGACGAGAAGAAGCTGCTCAATTTCCTGCGGATGGAGAAGTGGCTGCTCGACCGGCCGCACCATCCGGGCGAGGCGGCCAAGCAGTGGCTCAAGGACCTTTACCAGCAGAACAAGCTCGTGAAGAACGACTTCGAGCTGTCCGGCCGCCGCGTCGACCTGTCGCAGATCACGATGCCGGTGCTGAACGTGTTCGCGCAGGACGACCACATCATCCCGCCGCAGACGTCGCGCGCGCTCGGCGCGGTCGTCGGCACCGACGACTACAGCGAGATCGGCCTGCCCGGCGGCCACGTCGGCGTGTTCGTCAGCAGCCGCTCGCAGGGCGTGCTGGGCAAGGGCATCGTCGACTGGCTGCGTGCGCGCAGCTAGCGCGCTTCCCGCGCGGCCCGGTGCGATGGCGAAGTTGACGCCCCGCTTCGACGAAGTCCCGGTGCTGGGTCCGCACGGCTTCACGCTGGTCGGCTACACCGAGTGGGGGTCGCCCGACGCCGAGCGCACGGTCGTCTGCGTGCACGGCCTGACGCGCAACAGCCGCGACTTCGACTTCCTGGCCGAACGGCTGGTCGAGCGCGGCGCGCGCGTGGTCGCCCCCGACCTTCCCGGTCGCGGGCGCAGCGAGCCGGTCGAGCACGCGGAGGACTACGGCACGCCCTTGTACCTGGCCGCGATGGCCGCGCTGATCGCGCGGCTCGGCGTCCGCGAGATCGACTGGATCGGGACGTCGCTCGGCGGGCACATCGGCATGGAGCTCGCCGCGCGCGCCGGTTCGCCGATCCGGCGGCTGGTGCTGAACGACTTCGGCGCGAGCGTGCCGGTGGCCGCGCTGCAGCGGATCGCCGGCTACTTGCGGCGGGCGCACACGTTCGCGACGCTCGCCGAAGTCGAGCTGTACCTCCGCGACGTCTACGCGCCGTTCGGCGCGCTCACCGATTCGCAATGGCGGCACATGGCCGTGCACGGCGTCGTGCAGGAGCAACGCGGACTGCGGCTCCACTACGACCCGGCGATCGTCGCGCAGTTCTCGCGGCCGCTGCTGCTCGACGTCGTGCTGTGGCGTGTCTGGGAGCACGTCGCGTGCCCGGTGCTGATCGTGCGCGGCGAGGACTCCGACCTGCTGCTGCCAGCGACGGTCGCCGAAATGCAGCGCCGCGGCATCGCCGCCGCACAGGGGCTGGTCGATGCGGTCTCCATCCCGGGCTGCGGCCACGCGCCCGCGCTGATGGCCGCCGACCAGATCCGCATCGTCGAGGAGTTCCTGTTCGGCGCGCGCGCGGCCGCTGCGGCGAAACGTCCCGGGCGCGCGCGCGCGGCGACCGGATGAAGAACAAGGTCGTCTCCACCGCCGAGTCCATCGCGATCATCCGCGACGGCGACACCGTCGCGTTCTCCGGCTTCGTCGGCAGCGGCACGCCCGACGAGCTGATCGCGGGCCTCGAGCGGCGCTTCGTCGAGACCGGCTCGCCGCGCGACCTGACGCTGCTGTTCGCGGCGGCGCCCGGCGACGGCAAGGATCGCGGTCTCAACCGCCTGGCGCGCGACGGCCTGGTCAAGCGCGCGATCGGCGGCCACTGGAGCCTCGTGCCCAAGCTTTCGGCGATGGCGGTCGACGGCCGCATCGAAGCCTACAACCTTCCGCTCGGCACGCTGTCGCAGCTGTTCCGCGACATCGCGGGCCACCGCGCCGGCACGCTGACCAAGGTCGGGTTGCGCACGTTCGTCGACCCGCGGATGGCCGGCGGCAGGATCAACGCGCGCACGACCGAGGACCTCGTGCGCGTGATGGAGATCGACGGCGAGGAGTGGCTGTTCTATCGCGCCTTTCCGATCCAGGTGGCGATGCTGCGCGGGACCACGGCGGACGTCGCCGGCAACGTCACGATGGAGCGCGAGGCGCTCACGCTCGACAATCTGGCCCTGGCAACGGCCGCCCGCAACAGCAGCGGCTTCGTGATCGCGCAGGTCGAGCGCGTGTGCGCGCGGGGCGCGCTCAACCCGCGGCACGTGGAGATTCCCGGCGTGCTCGTCGATTGCGTCGTCGTCGCCAGGCCCGAGAATCACCTGCAGACCTACGCGACGCCCTACAGTCCGGCGTTCTCCGGCGAGCTGAAGGCGCCGGTGGATGCGCTGGAGCCGATGCCGCTCGACGAACGCAAGGTGATCGCGCGCCGCTGCGCGTTCGAGCTGCCGATGGGAGGCGTGGTCAACCTCGGCATCGGCATGCCGGAAGGCGTGGCCAAGGTCGCCAACGAGGAAAAGGTGCTGGGCTACGTGACGCTCACCGCCGAGCCCGGCGTGATCGGCGGGCTGCCGCAGGGCGGCCTCGACTTCGGTGCCGCCGTGAACACCGACGCCGTGATCCACCAGAACCAGCAGTTCGACTTCTACGACGGCGGCGGCCTCGACATGGCGTGCCTCGGCATGGCGCAGGTCGACGCCGACGGCAACGTCAACGTCAGCCGCTTCGGCGCGCGCCTGGCCGGCGCCGGCGGCTTCATCAACATCAGCCAGAGTGCGCGGCGGCTGCTGTTCGCCGGCACGTTCACCACCGGCGGGCTCGACGTGAAGGTCGCCGATGGCCGGCTGGTGATCGTCCGCGAAGGCACGGCGAGGAAATTCGTGCGGGCCGTCGAGCAGGTCACGTTCAACGGCGGCTATGCGGCCGAGACCGGACAGCCCGTGCTCTACGTGACCGAGCGATGCGTTTTCCGGCGCACGCGCGACGGCATGAAACTCGTCGAGGTGGCGCCGGGCATCGACATCGAGCGCGACATCCTCGCG
Organism: Burkholderiales bacterium; assembly: GCA_046347755.1. GTDB lineage: Bacteria > Pseudomonadota > Gammaproteobacteria > Burkholderiales > Casimicrobiaceae > VBCG01. The sequence continues at coordinate 2,163,598 of JAXMFM010000003.1, forward strand.
CACATGGACTTCGTGCCGGTCATCCGCGACCCGGCGCCGATGGATGCCCGGATCTTCCGCGACGAGCCGATGCAGCTCGAGGACGCGCTGCTCGGCTTGAGCCTCGCCGAACGCATCAGCTACGACGCGGCGCGCAACACCGTGTTCCTGAACCTCGAAGGCATGCACGTGCGCAACCGCGACGACGTCGACCGCGTGCGCCGGATCGTCGAGGACCTGTGCCAGACGGTCGGGCGCAAGGTCGCGCTCGTCGTCAACTACGACAATTTCCACATCGACCCGACGGTCGCCGACACGTACGCGGCGATGATCCGCTACATGGAGACGCACTACTACACGACGGCGTCGCGCTACACGACCAGCGCGTTCCTGCGGCTGAAGCTCGGCGAGGCGCTGTCGCGCCGGCGCGTCGCTCCGCACATCTTCGAGACCGCCGCCGAAGCGCATGCGCACGTGCAGCGCCCGGGAAGCGGGACGCCCGATGCCGGTTGATCCCGACGTCGCGGCGGTGCTGGAGAAGATCCGGCTGGCCGGCAACCCCGAATACTGGCAGATGACGCCCGCGGAGGCGCGCGACTGGCACAATCGCAAGGCCGGCATGCTCGACATCAAGCCGGCTGCCGTGCATCGCGTCGACGACCGCGCGATTCCCGGCCCTGCCGCGCCCATCGCTGTCCGCATCTACACGCCGCGCGCTGCGTACAGGCCGTTGCCGGTGCTCGTCTGGCTGCACGGCGGCGGGCACGTTGTCGGCAGCCTCGCGAGCTACGATCCGCTGTGCCGGCAGCTTGCGCTGCAGAGCGACAGCATCGTCGTGTCCGTCGATTACCGGCTGGCGCCCGAGCACAGGTTTCCCGCCGGCGTCGACGACAGCATCGCCGCGCTCAACTGGGCGGCCGCGAACGCGGCGGACTTCGGCGGCGACGCGGCGCGCATCGCGGTCGGTGGCGACAGCGCCGGCGGGAACCTGGCGGCCGTCTGCGCGATCCTGGCGCGCGATGCGGGCGGGCCCACGCTGCGCTTCCAGCTGCTCGTGTATCCGCGCACGGCGCCCGAGGAGGATGCGCCGTCGCATTTCACGTTCGCCGACGGCTACCTGCTGACGCGCAAGACCATCCTGTGGTTCCACGACCATTATCGCGCGAGCCCCGACGATCGAAAGGATTTCCGGTACGCGCCGCTGATCTGTCCCGACCTGTCGCGCCTGCCGCCGGCGCTCGTCATCGTCGGCGAGTTCGATCCGCTGCGCGACGACGGCATCGCGTACGCCGACCGGCTGCGCGACGCCGGCAACGACGTCGAGTTGGCCGACTATCCGGGAATGGTCCATCCGTTCTTTTCCATGGGCGGTGCGGTCGCCGCCGGACGCACGGCTCTGACACGGGCGGCGCGCGCGCTGCGCCGCGCGTTCGGCAGTCCATGATGACAATTGCGGTGCCATTGCCCACGCTGTCGCTGCGCGCGAACGCGTTCATCTACGTCGGCAAGCTGATCACCGGCTCGCTGGTCGTCGTCACGGAGCCGGCGCTCGACCTCGCCAAGCGCAACTACCGTGCGCGCGTCTTCAACACGGTCAACGGAACGATCGGCGCCGGCCTTGCGCCGTACCGGGTGCTGGAGGCGATGACCGGCAGCACGGTCGCGCTACTGCAGACGGTCGTCTACGCGTGGCTGCTGGCCCGCCGGAAGGCGGCGCGCAGGATCGGCCCATGACGCCCGACGTCCCGGCGCGGCCGCCGCGGATCGTCTTCCTCGACCGCGACACGCTGCCCGACGCGATCACGCTGCGCCCCTTCTCGTTCGCGCACGAGCTGGTCGTGCACGGCGCGACACGGCCCGGCGACGTCGCCGCGCGCATCGCCGACGCGGACGTCGTCATCACCAACAAGGTGCCGGTGCGCGCGCCGGCGATTGCCGGCGCGCCGCGGCTGCGCCTGGTGGCCATCGCCGCGACCGGCTACGACGTCGTCGACGTCGCGGCATGCGCGGCCCGCGGCATCGTCGTGTCGAACGTCCGCAACTACGCGGTGAACACGGTGCCCGAGCACACGTTCGCGCTGATCCTCGCGCTGCGCCGGAGCATCGTCGCGTACCGGCAATCGGTCGCCGACGGCGCGTGGCAGCGCTCCGGACAGTTCTGCTACTTCGACTACCCGATCCGCGACCTGGCCGGCTCGACGCTCGGCGTCGTCGGCGACGGCGCCCTCGGGCAGGCGGTCGCCGAACTCGGTCGCGCGTTCGGCATGAAGACGCTGTACTCGGCGTACAAGGGCGTCGACGGGATGGGGCCGCTGTACACGCCGTTCGACGACGTGTTGCGAAGGAGCGACGTCATCACGCTGCACTGCCCGCTCACGCCGTCCACGCGCAACATGATCGCGGCGCGCGAGTTCGCGCTGATGGAGCGCCGGCCGCTGATCGTCAACACCGCGCGCGGCGGGCTGGTCGACGAGGCGGCGCTGGCCGACGCGTTGCTCCGCGGACAGATCGCCGGCGCCGCGTTCGACGTCGTGACGGTGGAGCCGCCGCCGGCCGACCACCCGTTCATGGCGCTCACCGGCCTGCCGAACTTCATCCTGACGCCGCACGTCGCGTGGGCGAGCCTCGACGCCATCCAGGGACTGGCCGACCAGCTCGTCGAGAACATCGAGCTGTTCCGCCGCGGCGCGCCGCGCCACGTCGTCACAGGCTAGATCATCAGCTTCTTCAGCGTGTCCGGATTCTTGACGATCGCGCGCTGGCGGCCGTTGGGCGCGTTGTAGAGCGCCGCCGGCGGATTGGTCTCGAGCCTGCCGAGCACCGCCGGGTCGTTGCACTTCGCATCGAACGTCACGCCGACCTCGTCGCCGGTGCTCGCGCCCGCGGCAAAGCACGGCTGGCCGAGCTTCGCGTTGAGAGGCTTCAGGATCCCGGTCGCGACGAGATCGGTGGCAGGACCCGAGCCGGCGAGCTGCAGGTCGAATACGCGCGCCGCGCCCGGCGGCGCGACGTTCAGGACCGACGGCATCGCGACGAGCTCGCGGCGAAGCGCGTCGTCGGTCACCGCCGCCGGCAGGCCGTCGACCTTCAGCACGACGCGGCGACCCGTGACGTAGACGTGCTGCAGGAAGAAGTCGCGCGAGAACTCGTTCGCGATCTTCGTGCCGATCGCCTTGAACGCCTCCTCCTCGCTTGCCCAGCTTCCTTCGCCGGTCGGCATCTTCGTGTTGTAGTAGATCTCCTCGCCGGTCGCGCGGTCGATCGCCTTGATCGTCCACCCGTTCAGCGCGTACTTGGTGACGACGAGCCCGGACGCCGGCAGCTTCATCGACAGCCGCTTGATCTTGGCTTCGCCTTCGACGAGGAAGTCGGGACCGTTCTTCGGGTCGCCGGTGTCCGACCACGTGCGGAAGCCGAACGACTTGATCCGCTCCTTGAGGATGTTCTCGGCGGCCGGCGACGGCTGCGGCGGCGCATCCGGCAGGTCGGCGTCACGCGTGACGATGCGCACGCCGACGCGCGGATCGCCGCTCGCGCGGATGAACTCGATGCGCTCGTTGCGCGACATCTCGTTCAGCGACTTCTGCACGGCCTTGACGTTGACGACCGCCTCGGTCGTGATCGACGTGAACCCGTCCTTGCCTGTCAGCGGTGCACTTTCGCGGACGACCGTGGTGACGAAGTCGCCGCTCCTGGACAGCAGCTTGTCGCGCAGTACGTCGTAGTTCTTTGCCACCGATCCCTGGTCGACCAGAAGTCCGACCGCTTTTTCGACGAGCTGGCTGCGCGAATCCGCGCGGAGGTCGCTCTGCATCAGCGCCGGATCGCCCTTGTAGCGCGCGTCGCCGGTGTCGACGAAACCGACCGCGGAAATGACGAGCGTCCCCGGATCGGTCTTCGCCGGTGCAGCGGTCGGCGGCGCAGCGGCTGCCGTCGTGGCGGGCGCCGAAGTGGCCGCGCCGGGGGCCGGCAACGGCGCCGCCGCCCCGCCCGGCGGGCTCGCTGCCGCCTGGACCGGCTTGTCGGGCGCACCGCCGCGTCCCTGCATCGCGTACCAGACGCCGGCGCCGATCGCGATCGCGACGAACGCGCCGACCACCGCGAGCGCCGGACCTTGCGATCGCCGCGGCGGCGCAGCGTTCGCGTCGGGGCCGGCCGCCGGGCCGACGGGCCGGCCGGCGGCCGGCTTCGCCGCCGGCATTGCCGCGGCGAGTGCAGGCATCCGCGTCGTCTCGCCCGACGATGCATTCGCGGCGCTGGTCAGCGCGGCGGAGAAATCCTCGGCCGATTGAAAACGCTCGTCGGCCTTCTTCGCGAGCGCGCGACGCACCACGGCGTCCATCGCGCCGGGGATCTGCGTGTTGAATCGCGACGGCGGCAGCGGGTCCTCCTCGAGAACCTTGCGCATCGTGATCGTCGCGTTGCCTGTGAACGGCCGCTCGCCGGTCAGGAACTGGTAGAGGATGACGCCGCACGAAAACAGATCGGAACGGCCGTCGACCGGCAGCCCGAGGATCTGTTCGGGCGACATGTACGCGGGCGTGCCGAGCACCGTGCCCACCTGCGTGAGATCCGACGACTCCAGGTGCGCGATGCCGAAGTCGGCGACCTTCGCGGTTCCGTCCGGCAGCAGGAAGATGTTGGACGGCTTGATGTCGCGGTGGACGACGCCCTGCTTGTGCGAGAAGCCGAGCGCGGTCAGGATCTGCGTCATCACGCGGACGACGTCGGCCGACGCGAAGCGTTCGTTCTTCTCGAAGTACTCCTTGAGTTCGCGGCCGGCCACCAGCTCCATCGCGATGTACCAGACGCCGCCGTCCTCGCCGAAGTCGTAGATCGCGACGATGTTCGGATGGTTGAGCCGGCCCGCCGCCTGCGCCTCGCGGCGGAAGCGCGCGAGGATCTCCTGCGCGTGCGCGCCGGCCAGCTGGTCGGACCGGATCGTCTTGAGCGCGACGACGCGCTGGATCAGCGGGTCGAACGCCTCGTAGACGACGCCCATCGCGCCGTGGCCAAGCTCGCGCCGAATCTCGTACTTCCCGAGCTTCGTCACTTCAGGCATCCGGAATTCCAAACGACCGCGACGACCGGCCGCCCGAAACTTTCCACGCTGATCTCATCGGACGCGAATTGCGCGGGCGGCGGCGAAGCCGCTCCCGGCGACGCAATTTGCACACGTCACTTGTACTTTGAATCGATGTCCCAGACCGACTTCTGCACGAGCCGCTGCACCATCGTGTCGAGGCCGGCGCCGCCCTGCTGCGAGCTGTTGATGCCCAGCGCCCCGCCCGACGTCGCTCCGACCTCCATCTTCTCCTCCGTGTAGCCCTGTGCCAGCTGCTCGGTCGTCTCGGCGTTGATGATCTTGTAGCGCATGCCGATCACCCACACGCTGGTCGCCTCGCCCTGGTGCACGGAGCCGATCGCCGTGCCGCCGACCGCACCGGCCATCGCGCCGCCGCGCGAGCCCGAGAACGCGCCCAGCAGCCCCGCCATCTGGCCGATCGTGCCGCCGTCGAAGCTCTGCTGCGCGGCGGCGACCTGCTCGGTCTTCAGGATGTCGAACTTGACGATGTACTTGGTGCTCTTGAGCTTGCCCATGCCGAGGAACTTGCGCGCCTGCTGCGGATCGCCCAGGTTGTAGGCGAGCTCGAACTCGCGCAGCACCGGGCCGAGGTTCGAGCGCTCGAGCACCTGGAAGTTGGCGTTGGACAGCTCGAGCTCGCCGAAGTCCGCGATGTTGTTCGGCGTGAACTTCTGCAGGAACGTCGCGTTGCTGCTCTTGATCTCGCCGGGGATGACGATCAGCATCGGTCCCTTCTTGTTCTTGTTCTGGTACTCGACGGCCTGGTAGACGGTCTTGTCAGCGGTCTGGTTCGCCTGCTGCGACGTCTTGCCGCCGGCGGTCGGCGACGCGCTCTCGAACTTGGGCTGCGCGAGCGCGAGGGAGGCGCAGGCGACGAGCGCCGCGCCGACGGCGGCGGGCGCGAGACCTGGACGAAAGTGGAAGCGCATGGTGGTTGTCTCCTACAGTCGGAATGGATCAACAGGTGACGCCATGCGTCACTTGGACTTCGCTTTCGGCTTGGGCGTCGGCGTGCCGAGCCCGGCGTTGCGGCAATAGTCGCCGTACAGGCGGGCAACGACTTCGTCCGCCTGCTCGTTGACAAGGGTCAGCGCCATCTGCCCGACGTTCGCCCCCGCGTAGGACGCCGATTCCGCGCCCACGTCGGAAACGATCCGGCCGTCGCTGCCCGCCAGCGTGAAGCCCATGCTCACGTGGACCTGGTTGACCGCGATGATCGGGTTCATGACCGCGTCGGCCGTGATCAGGCCGCGCAGGACGAAACTCGCGCCGAGCCGCTTGGCCGCGGACAGCGCGAGGTCGGGGTTGTTCTTGAAGTAGGCGTCGATCTCCGCCTGCGCGATCTGCGCGCGGATCTCCTCGGGCGTGAACGTGCGCAGGCCCAGCGAGCGCAGCCGGGCGTTGATCGCCTGGAAGTGCGGCCCGTAGTTGTTCTGGTGCGCCTCGATGTAGCCGTTCGACTGCCGCTCGCCGATGACGACCATGATCTTCTTGCCCTTGAGGTCGGCGCGGCACGGCGTGGACAGCTCGTACGCGATCCGGTCCTCCTTCGCCGCCTGCGCCGCCTGCTCGGTGGTGTCGGGTGTCGAGAACTTGAACCCTTGCGCGAACGCGACGTCGACCGCCAGCGCCAGCAGCGCCGGGACGACGAACGGGACGAAACGGGTCGATATCATCGATATTCGCGCACAACCCCAATGGCACAAGCCAAGATTATGCCAATGTCACGCGAAAATCCATACGAACAGTCCGCAGGCCGATCCGCGAGCGCGCAGCCGCGCGCCCGCCGGACCCTTCAGCCACCCAGCGCGAACGCCTGTGCGAGCAATTCGTACGACCGATGGCGCGGGCCGGGATCGTACGTCCACGTGACGACAACGAGCTCGTCGAGCGACAGGCTCTCCGCGAGCGCCGTGAGGCGCGCCGCCACCTGATCCGCGGTGCCGACGATCGCCCGGCGTCGAAGCGCGTCGACGACCGCACGCTCCTGTTCCGTGTACGGATGCGCGGCCGCGAGCTCCGGCGGCACCAGCGCGTTGCGCACGCCCTGCTCGAAGCCGACACGCCAGTGTTCGCGCGTCGCGAACAGCCGCCAGGCTTCGGCTTCGGTGTCGGCCGCCAGCGCCCACACGCAGATCGTCGCCGTCGGCACGGGAAACTCGGAGCTCGGCCGATAGGTCTCGCGATACAGGCGAAGCGCCTCGGTGACGCCGCGCCCGTCGCTGAAAAAATAGGCGAACGCGTACGGCAATCCGAAGTGCGCGGCGAGCTGAGCGCCGTAGTCGGAGCTGCCGAGGATCCACACCTGCGGATGCGTGGCGCCGGTCGGGTGCGCGCTGATCGCGTGAAACGGGTGACCGTCGGGCAGCCCCGCACACGTGACCCACGCGTACAGGTCGCGCACCTGCTGCGGGAACTGGTCCGCCGCGTTCGCGTACGGATTGAGCGCGTACGCGGTCAGGCGATCCGAGCCCGGCGCGCGCCCGACGCCCAGGTCGATGCGGCCGGGCGCGATTGCCTCCAGCACACGGAACTGCTCGGCCACCTTCAACGCCGAATAGTGCGGCAGCATGACGCCGGCGCTCCCCACGCGGATCCGCGTCGTCGTCGCCGCGATGGCCGCCATCAGCACTTCGGGCGCCGTGCCGACGATGCTGTCGCTGTTGTGGTGCTCGGAGACCCAGTAGCGGTGGTAGCCGAGCGCGTCGCAATGGCGCGCGAGCGACAGCGTCTCGCGAATCGCCTCGTCCTGGCCGCGTCCTGAAGCAGCCGTCGACTGGTCGAGCACCGACAGGCGCAGCGCGGTCATTCGTTGAACGTCCGGCCCAGGGCGGCGAGCTTCGCGAGCAACGGCGCGACGCGCCACGCATCGCCGTGCGGCCCGCGCGCGAAGCGCTCGATCGCCGTCAGCACGGCGGGCAGTCCGCGCCGGTCGGCGTCGAACATCGGGCCGCCGCGATGCCGCGGATAGCCATAGCCGGTCACGTAGACGACGTCGATGTCGGACGCGCGCGCGGCGATTCCTTCCTCCAGGATCCGCGCACCTTCGTTGACGAGCGACAGCAGCAGCCGGTCGACGATCTCCTCGTCGCCGATCGCCGCGCGGCGCGTGCCCGCCGCGTCGACCAGCTCGCGCAGCATCGCGTGCACCGCCGGCGACGGCTGCGCGTCGCGCGCGCCGGCCGCGTAGTCGTACCAGCCGCCTTGCGTCTTCTGCCCGAAGCGCCCGCGCTCGCACAGCCGGTCCGACGCGCGAAAGCGGCCGTTGTCGCCGCCTTCCGCGTACCGGCGCTTGCGCACCGCCCATCCGATGTCGTTGCCGGCGACGTCGCTCATCCGGAACGGCCCCATCGCAAAGCCGTACGCCTCGATCGCGCGGTCGACGTCCTCGGGCAGCGCGCCTTCGAGCAGCAGCAGGTTCGCCTGCTCGAGGTACTTGCCGATCATCCGGTTGCCGATGAATCCGTCGCACACGCCGGACACGACCGGCGTCTTGCCGAGGCGGCCGGCGAACTTCATCGCCGTGGCCAGTACGTCGGCGCCGGTGCGCGCGCCGCGCACGACCTCGAGCAGCTTCATCGCGTGCGCCGGACTGAAGAAATGCAACCCGACGACGTCCTGCGGCCGCCCCGTCGCCGCCGCCAGCGCGTCGAGGTCGAGCGTCGACGTGTTCGACGCCAGGATCGCGCCGGGTTTAAGCACACGGTCCAGCTGGCCGAACGTCGACAGCTTGACCGCCATGTCCTCGAACACCGCCTCGATCGCGAGGTCGGCCGCCGCGACGTCGGCGAGCGTCGCGGCGGGGGCGACGAGGCCGCCGCGGCGCTGCGCTTCCGCCAGCGACAACCTGCCTTTCGCGACCGCGGACTCGAAGTGCCTGCGGATCGTCGCCAGGCCGCGGTCGAGCGCGCCGGCATCGGCGTCGTGCAGGCGAACCGCGATCCCCACGTTCAGCAGTGCGATCGCGATGCCGGTGCCCATGGTCCCCGCGCCGATGACCGCGACCGTGCGGATGTCGCGCGTACGCGTGTCGGCCGGCACGTCGGCGATCCGCGCGGCCGCGCGCTCGGCGAAGAACACGTGCCGCATCGCTCTGGCCTCCGGCGACGCCAGCAACCGCTCGAACGCTGCGCGCTCGGCCTTCAACCCGTCGTCGAAGTCGCCTTCGAGCGTCGCGCACAGCGCGTCGATGCACGCCTGCGGCGCGGGCAATCCGCGCGCGGACTTCGGCAGCGATTCGCGCGCGGCGCGCCGGAACGCATCGACGTCGCGCGGCGGGACCGCGCGATCGCGCACGCGCGGATGCGCGGTTGCGCCTGCCGCGGCGTCGCGCGCGAACGCCATGGCATTGGCGGCAAGATCGGTCGTGAACGTGCGCGCGAACACGCCGTCGACCGCGTCCGCGCGCACCGGGTCGCCGGTCGTGATCATCGCCAATGCCACGTCGAGTCCGACGAGCCGCGGCAGGCGCTGCGTTCCGCCCGCGCCGGGCAGCAGGCCGAGGCGGATTTCGGGCAGCGCGATCTGCGCGTCGGGCGTCGCGACACGGTAGTGGCAGCCGAGCGCGAGCTCGAGCCCGCCGCCCATCGCCACGCCGTGCACGGCGGCGACGACCGGCTTGGCGCTCGCTTCGATGGCTGCGATGACCATGCGCAGCGTCGGCGCCGCCGCCGCCTTCGGCGTGTTGAACTCGCGGATGTCGGCGCCGCCCGAGAACACGCGGCCGGCGCCGGTCAGCACGACGGCCGTCACGCCGGCGTCGGCTTGCGCGCGGGCGAGGCTCTCGACGATCGCGGTTCGCGTCGCGATTCCCAACCCGTTGACCGGAGGATTGTCGATCGTGACGACGGCCACGCCGTCGGCGATAGCGTAATGGGCCGTCATGTGCGGTGATTGCGGGTCCAGGCGCGAGTGAGCACTGGCGGCGACCGGGATTCGCGCCTGACTCTACGTTCGCAGCGCGCGGGCGAGCACGCGGACGACGTGCACGGCGTCGCGCGCGTCATCGCCGCGCGTGCAATCGGCAATCTGGTGGCGGCAGCTCGTGCCGTCGGCGACGATCAGCGTGTCCGCGCCCGCCGCGCGCACCGCGGGCAGCAGCGACAGCTCGGCCATCCGCCGCGACACGTCGTCGTGCGCCGCCTCGTAGCCGAAGCTGCCGGCCATGCCGCAGCAGCTCGATTCGACGACGTCGACGGCGAGGCCCGGGACCAGCTTGAGTACGGTAACCGCCGGCGCGACCGCGTCGAACGCCTTCTGGTGGCAGTGGCCGTGCAGCAGCGCGCGCTTCTGCGGAAGCGCCGAAAGCGGCAGCCGCAGCCGGCCGGCCGCGTGCTCGCGCGCCAGGAATTCCTCGATCAGCAGCGCGTGCCCGGACAGCTTCTGCGCGTCGCCGCCCAGGCCCATCACCAGGAACTCGTCGCGCAGCGACAGCAGGCACGACGGCTCCAGGCCGACGATCGTCGCGCCGCGCTCGACGGCCGGCGCCAGCGCGCTCACCATCCGCCGCGCCTCGCGCTTCGCGTCGTCGATGCGCCCGGCGGTGAGGTACGTCCGGCCGCAGCACAGCGGGCGCTCCGGGTCGGCGTCGTCGCCACGCGCGCGGGCGATCGCCACCTTGTATCCGGCCGCGCGCAGCACCGCGAGCGCGGCGTGCACGTTTTCGGGCTCGAAGTAGCCGTTGAACGTGTCGACGAACAGCACGACGTCGGCGTGGTCGCCGGCGTCGGATTGCGCGCGCATCGTCCGGAAGAACGCGTCGCGGCGCCATCGCGGCAGCGCCCGGCGCGACGACAGGCCGGTCCAGCGCTGCGTGAGTCGCGCGAGGCCGGGCACCGTGTCGCGCAGGTTGGCGAGCGCAGGCATTCGCGCCGCCCACGGCGCCCAGCGCGGCAGCGCGGCGATCGCGCGCTCCTTCAGCGTGAGGCCGTGCGTCTTCTGCCACTGGTGCTGGAACTCGATCTTCATCTTCGCCATGTCGACGCCGGTCGGACAGTCGCGGCGGCAACCCTTGCAGCTGACGCACAGGTCGAGCGCGGCACGCACGTCGTCGGACGCGAATTCGCCGGGGAGCTGCCCGGACAGCGCCAGCCGCAGCGTGTTGGCGCGCCCCCGCGTGCTGTGGACCTCGTCGCGCGTGACGCGGTAGCTCGGGCACATCGTGCCGGCGTCGAACTTCCGGCAGTGGCCGTTGTTGTTGCACATCTCCACGGCCTTGCCGAAGCCGCGGGCCGGATCGCCACCGGTGCCGGGCGCGCCGATCGTGTCGCGCGCCGGATCGGCGTCCACGTCCCAGGCCGACCAGTCCAGTCCCGTCTCGACCGGCAACACGCGGTAGCCGGGCGGGAAGCGGAACAGCGACCGGTCGTCCATCCGCGTCGCGCGGACGATCTTGCCCGGGTTCATGAGGCCCGCCGGGTCGAACAGGTCCTTGACCTGCTCGAACGCGCGCGTCAGGCGCGGGCCGAACTGCCACGCGACCCACTCGCTGCGCACGAGACCGTCGCCGTGCTCGCCGGAGAACGCGCCCTTGTACTCGCGCACCATCGCGCCCGCCTCTTCGGCGATCGCGCGCATCTTCGCGGCGCCGTCGCGGCGCATGTCGAGGATGGGCCGCACGTGCAGCGTGCCCACCGACGCGTGCGCGTACCACGTGCCGCGCGTGCCGTGCTTGCGGAACACCTGCGTGAGCCGGTCGACGTAGTCGGCCAGGTGTTCGAGCGGCACCGCGCAGTCCTCGATGAACGACACCGGCTTGCCGTCGCCGCGCATGCTCATCATGATGTTGAGGCCGGCCTTGCGCACTTCCCAAAGCGCCTTCTGCGCGCCGGCGTCGACCATCGGCACCACGCGGCCCGGCAGGCCGAGATCGCCGATCAGCGCCACGAGGTCGTCGAGCTTGCGGCGGGCCGCGTCGTCGGTGGCGCCGACGAACTCGACCAGCAGGATCGCGTCGGGCTCGCCGATCAGCGCCGCGTCGATCACCGGCCGGAACGCCGGATTGCCGCGCGCCAGGTCGATCATCGTGCGATCGACGAGCTCGACGGCGGTCGGCGCCAGCGCGACGATGTGCTGCGCGCATTCCATCGCCCGGTAGAGCGTCGGGAAGTTGACCACGCCCAGCGCGCGGTGCCGCGGCAGCGGCGCGACGCGCAGCGTCAGCTGGCGCGTCCACGCGAGCGTGCCTTCGCTGCCGACCAGAAGGTGCGCGAAGTTGACGCTGCCGTCGCTCGTGTAGGGCCGCTCGCTCACCGGGTGGAAAACGTCGAGGTTGTAGCCGCCCACGCGGCGCATCACGCGCGGCACCTTCGCCTCGATCTCCGCGCGCTCGCGCTCGCCGATCGCGCGCAGTCCGTCGAGCAACGCGCGCACGCGCGGCGGCGCATCCTGCATCTCGCGCTCGGGCCCGAAGCGCGCGGTGCCGCCGTCGGCGAGCAGCGCGTCGACCGCGACGACGTTGTGCACCATGTTGCCGTACGCGATCGACCGCGATCCGCACGAATTGTTGCCGGCCATGCCGCCGAGCGTGCATTGCGCGCTGGTCGACACGTCGACCGGGAACCAGACGCCGTGCGGCTTCAACCACGCGTTCAGGCGATCGAGCACGATCCCCGGCTCGACGGTCACCGTGCCCGCCTCGGCGTCGAACGCAACGACGTTGTTCAGGTACTTGCTGTGGTCGAGCACCAGTGCCGCACCCACGGTCTGCCCGCATTGCGAACTGCCGGCGCCGCGCGGCAGCAGCGGAATGCCCAGGTCCCGGCAGACCCCGAACGCCGCGCGCACGTCGGCATCGCTCTTCGGCACGACGACGCCGACCGGCTCGACCTGGTAGATCGACGCGTCGGTCGCGTAGCGGCCGCGCGACGCGCGGTCGAACAGCACGTCGCCGGCCACGACGGCGCGCAGACGTCGCGCCAATCCGCTCTCCGCAGCCGTCGGGCGGAAGCGCAGCGGCTGCGGCAGTCCGTCGTTCACGCGTCACCCGCGTCGGTCGCATCCCGCATGCCCTCGAGCACGGCGGCGCCCTTCTCGCGCAGGTGGTTGCGCAGGATCGCGGCAAGCGCCGGGCCGTCGCGCGCCTCCAGCGCCGCGACCATCTGCTCGTGCTCGCGCGCGGCGCGCGCCCACTTGTGGTCGTCGAAGTTGGACCGGAACCGCAGGTTCTGGATCCGCCTGTTCTGCGTCGCGTAGACCTGCGCCAGCGGCGCGTTGCGCGCGGCGCGGTTGATCCGGTCGTGGATCGTCCGGTTGAACTGGTAGTACGCGTGCAGGTCGCGCCGTGCGTGGCACGCGAGCATCTGGAACGTCAGCGCCTTGATCGCGACGATCTCGTCGTCGGTGATGCGCGCGCAGGCGAGTTCGCCGGACAGCGCTTCCAGCGCGCCCATCAGCTCGAAGATGTCGCGGACGTCGTCGGGCGACAGCGCGACCACCTGCGCACCGCGGTTCGGATGCAGCTGCACGAGGCCGTCGGACGCGAGCAGCCGGAACGCCTCGCGCAGCGGCGTGCGCGACACGCCGAGCTTGTCGCACAGCAGGCGCTCGTTGAGCCAGGCGCCCGGCGCGAGTTCGCCTTCGGTGATCATCTGATGCAGGCGCTCGCACAGCGTCGCGGGCAGCGTGACGGACGCCGCGCGGCGCGCGTCGGCGGGCGCGGCCGGCCCCTGCAAGGCGTCCGGCGCGCCGTGGCTACGGGAGTCCTTGAGCGCGGTCACTTTTGTATACCGGCGGGTAGAAGGGGCGCCCGGCCTCGCATTGCCCATGTTCGACAAATACGGGACAGGATGCGATTTCCCTTTGAATTCAACGAATTTTGTACGATAATTGCCAAGGCGGCAAGTGCAGCGAAACCCGCAAGCGACGTCTCGCAAGCCGTTGTATACCACGGGCATTGTACGGCGTCGGACGCTCGTCGCCGTCAAGGAGCCTTCGATGGATGCAGCCGCCGCGCCCCCCGACGCCGCCAACCTGGTCTCGATCCAGCCACAGATGCTGCACGAGGCGGTCGTCGCGCAGCTGCAGCGGATGATCGTCGAGGGCTCGCTCGTGCCCGGGACGCGCCTCAACGAGCGCCTGCTGTGCGACAAGCTCGGCGTGTCGCGCACGCCGCTGCGCGAAGCGTTCCGCGTGCTGGCCGCGCAGGGCCTGGTCAGCCTGCTCCCCAACCGCGGTGCCGTGGTGCTGCAGTTGACGACGCAGGACATCGGCGAAACGTTCGAGGTGATCGCCGGTCTCGAGGCGATGTCCGGCGAGCTCGCCTGCGCGCGGATCACGGACGACGAGGTCAACGAGATCCGCGCGCTGCACTTCGAGATGCTCGCCTGCCACGCGATGCGCGACCTCCCCGGCTACTACCGGCTCAACTTCCGCATCCACGACGCGATCAACCGCGCCGCCCGCAACGACGTGCTGCGCCGGACGTACTCGACCATCAACAGCCGGCTGCAGGCGCTGCGCTTCCGGTCGAACTTCGACCGCGACAAGTGGGACGCCGCGGTGCGCGAGCACAGCGAGATGATCGAGGCGCTCGACGCGCGCGACGGCGCGCGGCTCGCGAAGGTGCTGAAGAACCACGTGCTCGCCAAGTGCGCGTGCGTGCTGGCGCTGCAGGCCGTCGAGGCCGAGGCGCGCGCGCGCTAGAGGCCCGCCCGCGTATTTTGTATTCGCGGGGGTCCCGACGTCGGCGCCGACGCGCCTAATAATGGCCGAAATCCTGCACTGCGGCTTGCCGCCGTTGCCGCAAACTGGCTAAGATGCGTTTTGTATACCAAGAGCGGCATCGGGGAATCAGGATGCCGAGCGTACCGAACATCTTAGGGCCGTCCATGTTTGAGCTCGATTCGCATCCGTCCGGCCGCCATTTCCTGCAGATTCCCGGGCCCACCAACGTCCCCGACCGCGTGCTGCGGGCGATGGACCATCCGACGATCGACCACCGCGGCCCCGAATTCGGGCGGCTGACGCTGGAAATCCTCGAGGGCTTGAAGGACGTGTTCCAGACGCCCGGGCCGGTCGTCATCTTCGCGGGCTCGGGCACCGGCGCGTGGGAAGCCGCGCTGGTGAACACGCTGTCGGCCGGCGATCGCGTGCTGATGTTCGAGACCGGTCACTTCGCGACGCTGTGGCGCGCGATGGCGGAAAAGCTGGGCCTCGTCGTCGACTTCGTCCCCGGCGACTGGCGCAGCGGCGTCGATCCGGCCGTGGTCGAGGCGAAACTCGCCGAGGACCGCGCGCACGCGATCAAGGCCGTGATGGTCGTCCACAACGAGACGTCCACCGGCGTCACGACGCGCCTCCCGCCGATCCGCCAGGCGATCGACCGCGCCGGCCATCCGGCGCTGTTCATGGTCGACACGATCAGCTCGCTGGCGTCGATCGACTACCGGCACGCCGAGTGGGGTGTGGACGTGACGGTGGCCGGCTCGCAGAAGGGCCTGATGCTGCCGCCGGGACTGTCGTTCAACGCCGTCAGCGACAAGGCGATCGCCGCGAGCAGGCAGGCGCGCCTGCCGCGCTCGTACTGGCGCTGGGACGAGACGATCGCGATGAACAGGCAGGGATACTTCCCGTCCACGCCCGCCACCAACCTGCTGTACGGACTGCACGAGGCGATCGCGATGCTGCGCGAGGAAGGCCTGCCCGCGGTGTTCGCGCGCCACCAGCGCCACGCGGAAGCCACGCGCCGCGCCGTGCGTGCGTGGGGCCTCGAGGTGCTGTGCCGCAATCCCGCCGAGTACAGCGGCTCGCTGACGGCGGTGATGATGCCGGAAGGCCACGACGCCGACGCGTTCCGCCGCGAGGTGCTCGCGCGCTACGACATGTCGCTCGGCACGGGCCTGGGCAAGCTCGCCGGCCGCGTGTTCCGCATCGGCCATCTCGGATTCTTCAACGACCTCATGCTGTGCGGCACGCTGTGCGGGGTGGAGATGGGCCTCGCGCTGCGCGACGTGCCGCACAGAGCCAACGGCGTCGGGGAGGCGCTCGCCTATCTGCGGGAGAACGGCGTCGGCGGCGGAAAGGCCGCCGAACGCCGCGCCGCCTGAGCGCGCCCCGGCAACACTTTCCTGATGGAGGAGATCGATCGTGGACATTCGTAATCGCCTGCTCGCCCTGGCTTTCGCCGGCGCGCTGCTCGTCGCCGGCGCCCCGGCATACGCGCAGATCGAAATCAAGCTCGGCCACGTCGGCGAGCCCGGCTCGCTGTTCCAAAAGAGCGCGGACGAGTACGCGAGGCGCGCGAACGCCAAGCTCGGCAACAAGGCCAAGGTCGTCACGTTCGGCTCGAGCCAGCTGGGCGGCGACGCCGAGATGATCCAGAAGCTGAAGCTCGGAACGCTCGACATGGCGCTGCCGTCGACGGTGATGAGCTCGCAGGTCGACCTGTTCGGCGTGTTCGAGATGCCGTACATCGTCAAGAACCGCCAGCACATGGGCCGCATCGAGAAGGAGATCTTCTGGGCGAAGCTCGCGCCGGAGGCCGAGAAGAAGGGCCTGAAGGTCCTCGCCGTGTGGGAGAACGGCGAGCGGCACATCACCAACAGCAAGCGGCCGATCAAGGTGCCGGCGGACCTGGCCGGGATCAAGCTGCGCGTGCCCGAGGGCAAGTGGCGCGTGAAGATGTTCCAGGCGTACGGCGCCAATCCGAGCCCGATGAAGTTCTCCGAGCTGTTCACCGCGCTGCAGACCGGCGTGATGGACGGCCAGGAGAACCCGTTTACGCAGATCTACTCCGCCAAGCTGCAGGAAGTGCAGAAGTACCTGTCGCTGTCCGGCCACGTCTATACGCCCGCCTACCTGACGGTCGGCAAGACGAAATGGGAGTCGCTGCCGCCGGACGTCCGCCAGATCCTCGAGGACACCGCGAAGGAAACGCAGGCGTACGTGTACGAAACGGCCGCGAAGGACGACGCCGAACTGATCGGCAAGCTGAAAGCCGCGGGGATGCAGGTCAACGACGTCGACAAGGACGCGTTCATCGCCGCCAGCAAGCCGATCTACGACGAGTTCGGCAAGGAAGTGCCGGGCGCCAAGGAAGTGATCGATCGCGCCGTCGCGCTCGGGAAGTAGGCAGGTGACGAGTCCGACGGTGGGCGGCGCGCCGGACGCGCCGCTGGCCGTGGCGCTGCAAAGGTTCCGCCGGCGTTACGGCCAGCTCCTCGAGTGGGTCGTCGGAGCGCTGATGATCATCCTGTTCGTCGAGGTCACGACGGGCGTCGTGTTCCGTGCGGCCGGTCACGCGCTGCCGTGGTACGACGAGGTGGCGTCGGTGTTGCTGGCGTGGCTCACCTACTACGGGTCGGCGCTGGCGTCGGTCAGGCGCGCGCACATCGGCTGCCCCGAACTGGTCGACGCGCTGCCATGGCCGGCGCGTCGCGCAATGAACATCGTCGCGCAGCTGATCGTCATCGCCTTCTTCGTGCTGCTGGGCGTCGTCGGCGCCCGGATCCTGCCGATTCTCGCCGGCGATTCGATGGTCAGCCTGCCGTGGCTGTCGCTCGCCGTCGTGCAGTCGGTCATCCCGATCTCGGCAGCGCTCATCCTGGTCGCCGAGGTCACCCACCTCGTCGACCTGCTGATCGCCGCCGCGCCACCGAAGGCGGCGGGTCACGCGCTCGCCGACGGCCTGCACTGAGCGGGATTGCCCGTGACGATCATGCTCGGGTTGTTCGCCGCGGTGCTGGCGCTGGTGCTGATCAACGTGCCGATCGCAGTCTCGTTGGGCGTGGTCGCGCTGATCGCGATGGTCACCACGCACGGAACGGGAATCCTGCCGAACCTGGCGGTCGTCGCGTACAACGGCGCGACCAGCTTCCCGCTGCTCGCCATTCCGCTGTTCATCCTGGCCGGCGCGATCATGAACGCGTCGGGCATCTCGCAGCGCCTGATCGCATTTGCCTCGGCGCTCTTCGGCTGGATCAGGGGCGGGCTCGCGCACGTGTCGATCGGTGCGTCGCTGTTCTTCGCCGAGATCTCCGGGTCGGCGGTCGCCGACGTCGCGGCGCTCGGGTCGATCATGATCCCGGGGATGAAGGCCAAGGGCTACCCGGCGCCGTTCGCGGCCGCGGTGATGTCGTCGGCCGCGACGCTCGCCGTGATCATCCCGCCGTCGATTCCGATGATCCTCTACGCGGTCATGGCGGAGACTTCGGTCGTCCAGCTGTTCGTCGCCGGCATCGTGCCCGGCCTCATCGGCGGCTTCGGGCTGATGGCGATGGCGTCCGTGTTCGCGCGCCGATACGACCTTCCGCGCGAGGACGCCTTTTCGTGGCAGCGCGTGCGTCGGACGGCGCGCGAGGCGCTGTGGGCGTTCCTGCTGCCGATCATCATCCTGGGCGGCATCTTCGGCGGCGTGGTGACGGCCACCGAGGGCGCCGCGCTCGCGGTGGTGGCCGCGCTGTTCGTCGGCTTGCTGATCTACCGCGAGCTCAACATCGGCCACCTGCGCCAGGCGATCATCGAAGGCGCAATCCAGACGGCGGTCGTCATGCTGCTGGTCGCGACCAGCGCGCTGCTCGGCACCTACCTCACCGAAGTGCAGGCGCCGCAGGCGCTGGCGCGCGCGGTGTCCGAGCTGACCGGCAACAAGTGGGTGGTGCTCGCGCTGCTCAACCTGCTGTTCCTGTTGCTCGGCATGTTCCTGCATTCGGCGGCGGCGATCATCCTGGTCGTCCCCGTCGTGATGCCGCTGGTGAAGGCGGTCGGCATCGATCCGGTGCACTTCGGGCTGATCGTGACCATCAACCTCGGCATCGGGCAGCAGACGCCGCCGGTGGCGAGCGTGCTGATGGTGGCGAGCTCGATCGCCAGGGAATCGGTCTGGGCCGTCAGCCGCGTGAACGTCTGGTTCATCGCCGTGCTGCTGGCCGTCCTGTTGCTGGTCACCTACGTGCCGGTCACCGGGCTCGGGCTCGTCAACCTGTTCTATCGATGACCGCGGCGATCACCGTCACCCGCGAGGGACCCCTGGCAACGGTCGTGCTCGACCGTCCCGCGAAGCTGAACGCCCTGACGCGCGACATGTGGCGCGCGCTCGGCGACACGGTGAGTGCGCTGTCGGCCGACGACTCCGTCCGCTGCGTCATCGTCCGCGGCGCCGGCGAGCGCGCGTTCTCGCCCGGCAACGACATCGGCGAATTCGCGACCGCGCGCGCCGACAAGGCGCAGGCGATCGAATACGGCCGCGTGATGCACGCGACGGCCGAGGCGCTCGCCGCGTGCCGGCATCCGCTGGTGGCGCAGATCCACGGGCTGTGCGTCGGCGGCGGCCTCGAGATCGCCGCGCTTTGCGACCTGCGCATCTGCGGCGAGAGCAGCCGCTTCGGCGCGCCGATCAAGAACCTGGGCCTCGTGATGGCTTACGCGGAGATGGCGCCGCTGATCGAGCTCGTCGGGCGCGCCGTCACGCTCGAGATCCTGCTCGAGGGCCGGGTCTTCGACGCCGCCGAGGCGCTGGCCAAGGGGCTGGTGACGCGCGTCGTCCCGGACGCCGACGTCGGGAGGGAGGCGCGCGCGGCCGCGCTGCGCATCGCCGACGGCGCGCCGCTGGTCGCCCGCTGGCACAGGAAATTCGCTCGCCGGCTCGCCGACCCGCGGCCGCTGACCGCCGCCGAAGCCGACGAGTGCTTCGACTGTTTCGACACCGAGGATTTCCGCGAAGGCTACGCGGCGTTCCTCGCGAAGCGCAAGCCGGAGTTCAAAGGCAGGTGACCGAAGTGCCGCAGCAGGGTCCGCTCGCCGGCATGCGCGTGCTCGAGCTCGCGCAGATCATGGCAGGTCCGACGTGCGGCGTGATGCTCGCCGACCTCGGTGCCGACGTGATCAAGGTCGAGAAGCTGCCGGGCGGCGACGATTCCCGCGGCTACCGGGAGCCGCGCGTCAACGGCGTGTCGGCGCCGTTCCTGATGCTCAACCGCAACAAGCGGGGCATCGCGCTCGACCTTAAGTCCGCGGACGGCCGGTCGATCCTGCTGCGGCTGATTCGCGACGCCGACGTGCTGGTCGAGAACTACAGGCGCGACACGCTCGACAAGCTGGGCCTGTCGTACGACGTGCTCGCCGCCGAGAATCCGGCGCTCATCTACTGCGCGGTCACGGGCTTCGGCCGCGACGGTCCGCTGGCCGACCGCGGCGGCTTCGACTTGGTCGCGCAGGGCTTCGCCGGACTCATGGCGATCACCGGCGAGCCCGGCCGGCCGCCGGCCAAGGTCGGCAGTCCGGTGTCGGACATCAACGCCGGCCTGCTCGCCACGATCGGCGTGCTGGCCGCGTACGCACACCGGCTACGTACCGGCCGGGGCCAGCTGGTCGACACGTCGCTGTTCGAGGCCGCGCTGCAGCAGACGTACTGGCACGCGGCGTCGTATTTCGCGACCGGCACGTCGCCGGGACCGCTGGGCTCCGCGCACATCCTGACCGCGCCGTACCAGGCGTTCGAGGCGAGCGACGGCCATCTCAACATCGGCGGCGCGAACCAGAGCAACTGGGAGCGCATCGCCGACGTCCTCGGTCATCCGGAGTGGCGCGGCGATCCGCGCTTCGCGGACAACACGGCGCGCATGAGTCACCTGCCCGAGCTGGTCGCGCTGATGAACGACGTGCTGCGCACGCGTACGCGCGCCGAGTGGATGGCGGTGCTCGATGCCGCCGGCGTGCCCGCCGGGCCCGTGCACACGCTGGAGGAAGCGCTGACGCACGCGCAGACGCTGGCGCGCGGCATGGTCGTCGGCCTCGTGCATCCGGTCGCCGGACCCACGCAGGCGATCGGATGCCCGGTCCACCTGTCGGCGACCCCTGCCCGCGTCGACCGGCCGGCGCCGCTGCTCGGCCAGCACACGCGCGACGTGCTTCGTGAGGCCGGCTATGCGGACGCGCAAATCGACGCGTTCGTCGCGGCCGGCGTCGTCGTCGCCGGCTAGGACATCGCCTGGTAGTAGAGGTTCTGCGGATGATTCGCCTGCGCCAGGAAATACCAGCGCTCGGCGATGAGACCCGCGTACTGGACGGCGAACGCCGCGGCGAACGCGCCGGCGCTCGCGCCGGCCAGACCCGCGGCGACGAGCAGGATCGGCAGCGCGAAGGCCGCGGCCAGGAAACCCCACTTGACCGCGCGCATCGTCGACGGCAGCGCGCGATGGAAGAACTCGCGCGTGTTGAACGAGTCGCCGATGAAGCCCTGCGCCGTCTGCCGGATCCGCGGATGGGCGACGCCGATCGCCGTCTGCAGCGTCGACCGCGGTGCCAGGCGCGCATTGCGGACGAGCGAAGCGCCGCGGACGGCCCAGGCGAGCAACGTCAGAACGAGCGCCGCCATGGCGAGCGGCGCAACCAGCGACGGCGCCGCCCATGCAGCGTACGCGGTCGCCAGCGTCGTTCCGGACGCGCACCCCTGCAGTGCGAAATTCGCGAGCGTCAGCGGGCTCGCCCACTCCTGCAGGAAGCGGATGCCGGCGTAGACCATGCCCGTGCAGGCGAACAGCGCGATGCACGCCGCAAGCGCCAGCGCGCCGAGCGCCGGCACCCACGCCGCGTTCGCGTGCCACGCGACACCCCACGCCACGACCGCGGCCAGGAACGACGGCAGCGCGATCACCTCCCGCGACAGCCACGACGTGCGCCACATCGCCGCCGTCCGCCACGCGCGTTCCGGCCGGCCGAGGTGAAAAAAGGACGCGACGAGCCCGAGCGCGGTGAACGCCGCGGCCAGCACCGCCCCGTGCACGAAGAACGCCGATGCCGGCGCGGCAGCCGCCCCGGCGCGCACGGCGACGTCGACCGCGTACAGCGCGACGAACAGGCCCTGCCCCACGCCGATCAGCGTGGTCAGGAAGACGACGGAGAATGCGGGCCGCATGCGCCGGGGATCACCACGACGTCGTGTCGTCGAGCGACGGACTCTCGGGCGGCGGCTTCGGCAGCAGGCTGTCGGCGGCGAGCGGATCGTCGGCGCGCACGACGTCTTCCGGCCGGACGTGCGCTTCGGTGCGGCGGCGCGGCAGGTAGTGGTTGGCCGGACGCGTCCCCCACTCGGGCATCAGCGCGTAGCCGCCCTGCTCGCGGATCGCCACCGCGACGTCCGACTGCGGATCGTGGATGTCGCCGAACAGGCGCGCGCTGGTCGGGCACGCCATCACGCACGCCGGCTTGCGCTCCGCCGGCGGCAGCGCGTCGTCGTAGATCCGGTCGACGCACAGCGTGCACTTCTTCATCACCTTCTCGCGCTCGTCCAGCTCGCGCACGCCGTACGGGCACGCCCACGCGCAGTACTTGCAGCCGATGCACTTGTCGTAGTCGACGAGCACGATGCCGTCTTCGGCGCGCTTGTACGACGCGCCGGTCGGGCACACGGGAACGCACGGCGGGTCCTCGCAGTGCAGGCACGACTTCGGGAAGTGCACGATCTGCGTGTCGGGATACTCGCCGACCTCGAACGTCTGCACGCGATTGAAGAACGTGCCGGCCGGATCGCGGCCGTAGGGGTTCTCGTCGACCATGGCTCCGGCGACGCCGGACGTGTTCCACTCCTTGCAGCTCGTCACGCACGCGTGGCAGCCCACGCAGACGTTGAGGTCGATGACGAGCGCGAGCTGCGTCATGGGGAGTCCTCGTGGCTGGCCGTGTACGCGCGCCACGCGGGGACTTCCGGTTGCGTGCCCGGCGCGGCCGGCACCGCGCGAAATGCCGGCGCGACGACCGCGGGCTCACCCGCCGCCGCCGGCGAAATGCGCACGCGCACGTCGTACCAGCCGGCCTGGCCGGTGATCGGATCGGCGTTCGCGATGCGGCCGTCGCCTTCGGGGAGCTCGTCGGTGATCAGGTGGTTGAGCAGGAAGCCCCGCGTGGCCTCGTTCGCATCGGGGTCGAGCCGCCACGCGCCGGGCGCCTTGCCGATCGCGTTCCACGTCCACACGGTCGATGGCTCGACGGCCTCCGAGTAGCGCGCCATGCAGCGCACGCGGCCCCACGGCGACTCGACCCACATCCAGCCGCCGTCGGCCACGCCCGCGTCGCGCGCGGTGCGCGGATTGACGAACAGGTAGTTGTGCGCGTGGATCTGCCGCAACCACGCGTTCTGCGAATCCCACGCGTGGTACATCGCCATCGGCCGCTGCGTGATCGCCGCGAGCGGGAACTTCGCGCGGTCGGTCGCGGCGGCCTCGAGCGGCGCGTACCAGAACGGCAGCGGATCGGCGTAACGGGCCACGCGCTCGCGAAGGTGGTCCGGCGGCTGCCGCCCGGGGCGCCTGCCCTGCGCGGCGAGCCGGAACGACTGCAGCTCCTCCGAGTAGAGCTGGATCACGATCGGCTCGTCGAAGCGGCGCATCCGCACGCGCTGCGCCCACGCCATGTAGCCCTGGTTCCAGTTGCGCATGTAGCGGTACGACGGCGGCAGCTCGTGCCGGTAGACGCAGTTGTTGCCCGCGTAATGCGCCCATTGCCCGGGATTGGGCGCGCCCTTGAGGAACTGCGTGCCGTCCTCGCCGCGCCAGCCGGCGAGAAAGCCGATGCCCGAGCCCGGCTCCGTCTCGTAGTTGACGATGAAGTCCGGATAGTCGCGGAACCTGCGCGAGCCGTCGGCGCGGGTGAAGGCCGGCAATCGCAGGCGCGACGCCAGCTCGATCAGCACGTCCTGGAACGGCTTGCACTGCCCGGTCGGCGGCAGCACCGGGACGCGTACCGCATCGATCGGGCCGTCGAACTCGGAGATCGGCCGGTCGAGCATCGACATCACGTCGTGGCGCTCCAGGTACGTCGTGTCGGGCAGCACCAGGTCGGCGAACGCCGTGGTCTCCGACTGGAACGCATCGCAGACGACGACGAACGGAATCCGGTACTCGCCGCTCGCGTCGCGGTCGTTCAGCATCCGCCGGATCTCGACGGTGTTCATCGTCGAGTTCCACGCCATGTTGGCCATGAAGATCATCAGCGTGTCGAGTCGGTACGGGTCGCCGCGCCACGCGTTGGTGATGACCGTGTGCATCAGGCCGTGCACGGCCAGCGGGTACTCCCACGAGAACCCCTTGTCGATGCGCACCGGCCCGCCGGCGTCGTCGACGAACAGGTCGTCCGGCGACGCGGGCCAGCCCAGGACCAAGCCCGCCAGCGGCGTGTTCGGCTTGACCGCGTCCGGATGATTGGGCGGCTTGGCCGACGGCGGAATCGCGCGCGGGAACGGCGCCTTGTGCCGGAAGCCGCCGGGCCGGTCGATCGTGCCGAGCAGCGACATCAGGATCGCCAGCGCGCGCACCGTGTGGAAGCCGTTCGAATGCGCGGCGAGCCCGCGCATCGCGTGGAACGCGACCGGCACGCCGGTCACCGTCTTATGTTCCACGCCCCACGAGTCCGTCCACGGGATCGGCAACTCGAAGCGCTGGTCGCGCGCGGTGACGCCCATCTCGTGCGCGAGCGCGCGGATCGTCGCGGACGGGACGCCCGTGATGCCGGCCGCCCACTCGGGCGTGCAATCAGCGACGCGCTCGGCGAGCAGCGCGAATGCAGGCGTCGCCGGCGTGCCGTCCGGCAGCACGAAGTCGCCGGTGAGGCACGGCTGCGCGCCCGGCGCGTGCGAGGCCACCGGCACGTTGCGCTCGCGGTCCCACCACAGCTTGTTCTGCGGATACATCGGGTTGACTTCGGGGCTGTCGCGGTCGCGCACCAGCATGCCGAACCGCTCGCTGTCCGGGTGGGCGTCCACCAGGTGGCCGGCGTTCGTGTAGCGGGCCAGGAACTCGCGGTCGTACAGGCCGGTGGCGATCAGTTCGTGGATCACCGCGAGCAGGAACGCGCCGTCGGTGCCCGGCTTGATCGGGACCCACGCGTCGGCGATCGCCGAGTAGCCGGTGCGCACCGGGTTGATCGACACGAAGCGCCCGCCGGCGCGCTTGAACTTCGCGATCGCGATCTTCAGCGGATTGGAGTGGTGATCCTCGGCCGTGCCCAGCATCACGAACAGCTTCGCACGTTCGAGGTCCGGCCCGCCGAACTCCCAGAACGAGCCGCCGATCGTGTAGATCATGCCGGCCGCCATGTTCACCGAGCAGAAGCCGCCGTGCGCCGAGAAGTTCGGCGTGCCGAACTGGCGCGCGAACAGGCCCGTCAGTGCCTGCATCTGGTCGCGGCCGGTGATCAGCGCGAACTTCTTCGGATCCTCGGCGCGGACCTTCGCCAGCCGCTCCGTGAGCAGCGCGAACGCCTCGTCCCACGAGATCGGCTCGAACTCGCCGTCGCCGCGCTCGGCGCCCGGCTTGCGGCGCAACGGCTGCGTGAGCCGGGCCGGCGAGTACTGCTTCATGATGCCGGACGCGCCCTTCGCGCAGATCACGCCCTGGTTGACCGGATGCGCGGGATTGCCGTCGATGTAGCGGACCCTGCCGTCGCGCAGGTGCACGCGGATGCCGCAGCGGCACGCGCACATGTAGCACGTGGTGGTCTTGACGTCGGTGGCGGGCGGCATCGCGGGGCGCTTGTGGAGGCGCCCCGCATCATACCCGGCGCGACGCTAGCCGAACGTGAGCGCCGCCGCGCCGGTCAGCCGGCCCGAACGCAGCGCGGCGAGCGCGTCGTTCGCCTGCGCGAGCGGGTACGGGACGGTCTGGGTCCGCACCGGCACGCGGGGCGCGAGTGCCATGAATTCCTCGCCATCGCGCCGCGTCAGGTTGGCGACCGACACGACCCGTCGCTCGCCCCACAGGATCGAGTACGGAAACGTCGGGACGTCCGACATGTGGATGCCGGCGCAGACGACGGTGCCTCCCTTGGCCACCGCCCGCAGCGCCGCGGGCACCAGCGCGCCGACCGGCGCGAAAAGCAGCGCCGCGTCGAGCTCGTCGGGTGCGCGCTCGTCGCTACCGCCGGCCCAGCCTGCCCCCAGCTCGCGCGCAAAGGCCTGCGCCGCGCCGTCGCCGGGCCGCGTGAACGCATATACGTCGCGGCCCTCGTGCCGCGCGAGCTGCGCGACGATGTGCGCGGCGGCGCCGAAGCCATAAAGACCCAGGCGCCGCGCGTCGCCGGCCATGCGCAGCGCGCGATACCCGATCAGCCCGGCGCACAGCCACGGCGCCAGCTCGACGTCCGAGAAGCCGTCGGGCAGCCGGAAGCAGTAGCGCGCATCGGCCACCGCGAAGTCCGCATAGCCGCCGTCGATCGTGTAGCCGGTGAAATGCGCGCGGTCGCACAAGTTCTCGCGCCCGCTCGCGCAGTAGCGGCAGACGCCGCAGGTGTGGCCGAGCCAAGGGATGCCGACGCGCTCGCCCACGGCGAAACCGGTCGCGGCGCCGGCTTCGGCCACGGTGCCGACGATTTCGTGGCCGGGAATGACCGGGGATCTTGCGTCCGGGAGTTCGCCGTCGACCACGTGCAGGTCGGTGCGGCAGACGCCGCAGGCGTGCACGCGCACCAGCACCTGGTCGGGCGCGGGTCGCGGCCGCGCGATCTCGGCGAGCACGAGCGGCGTCCCCGGCGCACGCAGCAGCATCGCGCGCATCAAGGGCCCTCCACCGCCGCGCGGCGTGGTTTCGCTACGGGTTCGAGCCGACCAGCACCTTCAGCTGGTGCGTGTCGAGCAGCTTGATCACGCGACCCTGGACCTGGATCAGGCCGTCGCGATGCATGCGCGACAGCAGCCGGCTGACCGTCTCGAGCTTCAATCCGAGGTAGCTGCCGATCTCGTCGCGCGTCATCCGCAGCACGAACTCGGTCGCCGAATAGCCGCGCGCGTGGTAGCGGGTCGCGAGGTCGAGCAGGAACGCGGCCAGCCGCTGGTCGGCGCGCATCGTGCCCAGCATCAGCATGACGTAGCGCTCGCGGGAGATCTCGCGCGCCAGCATCCGGTGCATGTTCTGCAGCACGCGCGTGTTGTCGCGCGCGAGGTCCTCGATCCGGGAGAACGGAATTGCGCACACTTCCATGTCCTCGAGCGCGACCGCCTGGCAGTCGTGGACGTCCGTGCCGATGCCGTCGGTGCCGATGATGTCGCCGGCCATGTGGAAGCCCGACACCTGGTCGCGGCCGTCCTCCGCCAGCAGCACCGTCTTGCACGAGCCGATGCGGATCGCGTACAGCGACGCGAACTTCTCGCCGGGGCGGAACAGCGTGTCGCCCTTGTGGAGCTTCACGCGGCGGCCGACCATCTCGTCGAACGTGTGCATCACGTCGGGCTCGAAGCCCAGCGGCAGGCACAGCCGCTGCAGCGCGCAGGTCTCGCAGTGCGGTCCGACGCGGTTCACTTCGTGCAGCGCGGGCCGGCGCGTCGGGTACGTGGGGTCGTCGCATCGTTCCGCGCTCTTGCGCTCGGCGAAGGCTAGCATGGCGGGCTCCTTGGAGATCGGTTCACGAAACGCGGCGTTCACTGCGGTCTCCCATCGAGCCCGTTGATTGCCTCGCGGATGCGCGCAAATTCGGTGGACTTGTCGAAGAAATACGAAGCGCCGGCGGCCAGGCACGCCTGCCGGTATTGCGGCGTTGCATGATTGGTGAGCACGACGAACACGATGCCGGGCTCCTTCGGGTGCACGGCGCGCAGCACGTCGAGGCCGGTACCGCCTTCGAGCTGGTAGTCGAGCAGCACGCACTGCGGATGCGCGCGCGTGATGCCGGCGACGGCGTCGCTCGGCGTGCCGGCTTCGCCGACGACTTCGACGCCGCCGATCTCGTCGAGCAGCTCGGCCAGACGGACGCGCATCGACGGCGAGTCGTCGACGATGAACACCCGGGATTCGTGTGCGAGGACCATGGCGCCAAGTATCGGGCGATCCGGGTCCCTCCCCTCATAGGCGCAGGCTGATTGGGGCCTTCGGGGGATTCCGGTTCCGGGGGTCGGCCGCCGCCTAGCGGCGTAGGAATCCGCCTACCCTTGCGCCGCGCGGTGCTACTGCGGGCCGTTCGGGTCGGCGCCGATGCCGTGCTTCAACGCATAGCGGACGAGGTCCGCCGGGTTGTCGATGCCGAGCTTCTCCATCAGCCGCGCCTTGTGCGTGCTGATCGTCTTGACCGACAGGTTGAGCTCGCCGGCGATCTGCGTGACCGCGTGGCCTTCGACGAGCAACCGGAACACCTGGTACTCGCGGTCCGACAGCGCGGCATCCGGCGGCCCTTCGGCGTGCGGCATCGCCGACAGCGCGAGCTGCTCGGCGACCTCCGGGCTGATGAACGCGCCGCCGCCCGCGACCTTGCGGATCGCGGTGACCAGCAGCGCGGAGGCGCTTTCCTTGGTCAGGTAGCCCGACGCGCCGGCGCGGATCGCGCGCACCGCGTACTGGCTCTCCTCGTGCATCGACAGCACCAGCACGCGCAGCTTCGGGCGCTCGGACTTGACCTGCTTGATGAGCTCCACGCCGCTGCGGCCGGGCATCGACATGTCGAGCAGCAGCACGTCGAACGCCGTGGTGCGGATCTGCTGCAGCACCTCGTGGCCGTCGCCGGCTTCGCCGACCACCTCCAGGTCGCCGGCGGACGAGAGCAGCTGCTTCAGGCCCTCGCGCAGGATCGTGTGGTCGTCGGCGATCACCACGCGGATCATGGCGCGGCCGCTTCCATCGGCAGCCGGACCTCGACCGTGGTCCCGCTGCCCACACTCGTCTCGATCGACGCCTGGCCGCCCAGCATCGCCGCCCGCTCGCGCAGCCCGACCAGGCCGTACGAGTTGGGCTTGCGCGGGTCCTGCGCGACGAAGCCCGCGCCGTCGTCGCGCACGCGGATGGTCAGCGTGCGATCGTCGCGGGCGACCGACACGACAGCATTGGCGGCGTCCGCGTGCTTGGCGATGTTGGTCAGCGATTCCTGCACGATGCGGAACACCGCGCTCGAATGCGTCTTCTCGAGGTCCGTCGGGCCGATGTCGATCGAAAGCTCGCACGGCACGCCCGACCGCTGCGTGAAGTTCTCGACCAGCCACTCGAGCGCCGGTACGAGGCCCAGGTCGTCGAGCATCAAGGGGCGCAGGTCGGCGGCGATCCGGCGCGTCGACGCGACCGTCGACTTCAGCAGCGCCTCCATCCGGTCGAGCCGCACGGCGAACTCCGGCATGGCGTCCGGCACGTGGCTGCGGCACCACGCGACGTCCATCTTCAGCATCGTCAGCGCCTGTCCCAGCTCGTCGTGCAGCTCGCGCGCGACGCGGCTCTTCTCCTGCTCCCGCGCGACGTGAGCCACCGCGCCCAGCTCCTGCAGCTCGGCCTTCGAGCGCCTGAGCGCCTCCTCGGCCTCGATGCGCGCGGAGATGTCACGGAGGATCACCGTGTACAGGTGGGCGTCGCCGTTGCGCGTCTGCGAGATCGACGCGTCGATCGGGAATTCGAGCCCGTCACGGCGGCGCCCGGTGACGATGCGCAGGCCGCCCATCCGCCGCGACTTCGTATTGGTCTCGCCGAAGTGGCGGACGTGGTCGCCGTGCGTGCCGCGGTAGCGCTCGGGGATCAGCTCGGACAGCGGTGCCCCGAGCGCTTCGTCGCGCGTCCAGTGGAACATCGCCTCGGCCGCCGCGTTGAACATCACGATCCGCTGCGCGGCGTCCACGGTGATGATCGCGTCCATCGCCGCGTCGACGATGCTCGACAACTGGCTTTCGCTGCGCGCCAGCTGCGCCTGCGCGCCCTGGTACTCGCCGGCCACGGCCTCCCGCTGGCGGAACTGGCCGGCCATCCGGACGGCGGCCAGGACGGCGGCGCCGGCGGACGCGGCAACCGCCGCGAGCAGCGCCGACGAACGCCACGCCGGACTCGACCAGGCCCAAAGGATCAGGAGCGCCGAGACCGCGAGCAGCGCCAGCACGGGCGCCAGCGCAATCTGCCACCGGCCGGCGGCGGCGTTGCGCGTGCGCGGCAGGCGCGCTGACCGTCGGGGCGGCGGCATGGGACGGCTTTCCTCCGGCAAATGGGGACGCGTCGCGCGC
This sequence comes from Burkholderiales bacterium, assembly GCA_046347755.1. Classification (GTDB taxonomy): domain Bacteria; phylum Pseudomonadota; class Gammaproteobacteria; order Burkholderiales; family Casimicrobiaceae; genus VBCG01. The sequence continues at coordinate 2,193,549 of JAXMFM010000003.1, forward strand.
GCCTCGCGGATAGCCGGCAATTATATAGGCGACCCGCCCCGGCCGCCGGTTGGATCTCCGCGTTACTTCGGCTTGTCCGCCATGCCCCTGAGGGCGCCCAGCATCTTTTCGACGTGCTTCATGGGGTTGAGGCTCATGTAGTGGTACACGACCGATCCATTGGGCGCGATCACGTACGACACGCGATTCGCGTATTCCGGACGGGACTTCAGCACCGCGTCGTACGACTTCATCACCGACTGCGTGCGGTCGGCGGCGACCGGAAACTTGCCCTGGCACGCCTGCACCGAGAACTTGGTCAGCGTCTGGATGTCGTCGCCGGAGACGCCGACCACGGTCGCCCCCAGCGCCTCGAACTGCGGGATCGCCTCGGCGAACTCGTGCGCCTCGACGGAGCAGCCCTCGGAATAGGCGGCCGGGAAGAAATACAGGACGACCGGGCCTTTCTTGAGCGCATCGGCCAGCGAATACGTGTAGACGGCGCCGTTGCGCGCGGCCTCGGCGGTGAATTCCGGCGCTCGCTCGCCGATGTCGAGCGCCGCGTGGGCCGGCGCGCCCAGCGTAAGGGATACCAGGGCAGCCCCGACCAAGCGCATCATGCCGATCTCCATGTCCCGCCTCCTCCGGATTCCAGCCCCGCGGCCGCGATCGGCGCAGCGGGGCTCAAGCCCGATAGTCGGCCCGTCGCGGGCGACCTTACGGGCCGGGTGGGTCGCGCCGGTTGCGCTCGCCGCGCTGCTCGCCGGCTGCGGCACGCTCGCCCCCCGCGGCGAGACCGGCCACGCGGCCGCGCTGCCGCCGTCGCAGGCGAGCCCGCTGGTCAAGCTGGTCGCGGCGTCCACGCCCGATCCCAGCCTGTCCGGCTTCCGGCTGATGCCGATGGGCTTCTACTCGCTGGACGCGCGCATCGAGCTCGCGCGCCGCGCCACGGCGTCGCTGGACGTCCAGTACTACCAGATCGCCAACGACATGACCGGGCACCTGCTGCTGCGCAACCTGCGCGACGCGGCACAGCGCGGCGTGCGCGTGCGGCTGCTCGTCGACGACCTCTACACGACCGGCGGCGACGCGCTGTTCATCGGCCTCAACGCGTTCCCGAACGTCGAGGTCCGCCTGTTCAACCCGTTCTGCTGCGGCCGCGACGGCCTGCTGTCCAAGTACACGACGTCGCTCGCCGACATCGGCCGGCTCAACCACCGGATGCACAACAAGCTGTTCATCGCGGACACGGCGATCGTCGTCGCCGGCGGCCGCAACATCGCCGACGAGTACTTCATGCGCAGCATGACCGACAACTTCGTCGACATGGACGCGCTGATCGTCGGCGCCGTCGTGCCGCAGTTCGCCAACATCTTCGACCGCTACTGGAACAGCCCGCACGTGTATCCGGTGCAAAAGGTCATCGCGACGAGCCTCGACGACGCCGGCCTCCGGCGCGAGTTCAACCGGCTGGTCGACGAGGGCGACCAGATGATGGCGCTGACGCTGCCGCCGATCGACATCCTGGGCTACGGCCCGATCCGCGAGGACCTGGAGGCCGGGCAGCTCGGCCTTATCTGGGGCCGCGCGACGGCGTTCGCCGACACGCCGGACAAGGTGACGGCGATGACCGACGACCAGGCGCGCAGCATGAGCGTCACGATGGGCGTGCTGGACCTCGTGATGGCGTCGCGCATGGAAGTCACGCTGTCGTCGCCGTACTTCGTTCCCGGCCCGAGGGGCGTGGAACTGTTCGGCGACCTGCGCAAGCGCAACGTCAAGGTGACGATCCTGACCAACTCGCTCGCCGCCAACGACGAGCCGCTCGTGCACACCGGCTATGCGCGCTACCGCGAGCAACTGCTGCGCAGCGGTGTGGACCTGTACGAACTGAGTCCGACGCGCATCCAGCGCAACCGTAGGCTCGGCTTTCCGGGCGCGTCGAAGGGCCGGCTGCACGCGAAGACCGCGGTGATCGACCGGCAGATCGTGTTCATCGGCTCGATGAACCTCGACCCGCGCTCCGCGAGCAAGAACACCGAGCTCGGCGTGATCATCGAGAGCCCGGAGCTCGCGAAGGAAGTGCTGCGCGTCATCCACATCAGCAAGCTGCAGAGCGCCTACCGGCTGCAGTTCGGCGCAGACGGCCAAAGCCTCGAATGGCTGACGATGGACGACGACGGCGAGGTCGTGCTGGTCACCGAACCCGACACGACGCTGCTGTTCCGGATCCAGAACATGCTGCTGGCGCCGTTCGTGCCGGAGCAGCAGCTGTGAGGCGAACTAGGGTCGCGCTGCCGTCGCGAACGCCGCGTCGAGCCCCTCCGCCCACCGACGCTTGAGGCCGTCCTCCGCGAAGCTCGCGGTGAGGCTGTTGCGCGCCAGCGCGTACGCATCGGCCGCCGACAGCGGCAGCGCCGCGAACGTCTCGGTGAAGTTGCGGTTCACGTAGCCGCCGAAGTACGCCGGGTCGTCGGAGTTCACCGTCGCGCAGATGCCCGCGTCGAGCAGCGCCTTCAGCGGGTGGTGCGCGAGGTCGGGGAATACGCACAGCTTGACGTTCGACAGCGGGCACACGGTCAGCGGCACCTGCTCGCGCGCCAGGCGCCGCACCAGCGCCGGGTCCTCGAGGCAGCGCACGCCGTGGTCGATGCGCTCGACGTGCAGCACGTCAAGCGCCGCTTCGATGTATGCGGGCGGCCCCTCCTCGCCGGCGTGCGCGACGAGGTGCAGGCCCAGCTCGCGGCAGCGCGCGAACACGCGCGCAAACTTCTCCGGCGGATTGCCGCGCTCGCCGCTGTCGAGTCCCACGCCGATGAACCGCTCGCGAAACGGCAGCGCCTGCTCCAGCGTCGCGAATGCCGCATCCTCGGAGAGGTGCCGCAGGAAGCACAGGATCAGCGCCGCGTCGATGCCGTACGTCACGCCGGCCTGCGCGCACGCCCGCGACAGCCCGTTGATCACCGTCGCGAACGCGACGCCGCGGTCGGTGTGCGTCTGCGGGTCGAAGAACAGCTCGGCCCGCACGACGTTGTCCTCGGCGGCGCGCGCGAAGTACGCCATCGCCATGTCGAAGAAGTCGTCCTCGGTGATGAGGACGCTCGCCCCGGCGTAGTAGATGTCGAGGAAGCTCTGCAGGTCGGTGAACGCATAGGCGGCGCGCAGCGCGTCCACGCTGGCGTAACGCAATGCGATGCCATTGCGCCGCGCCAGCGCGAAGATCAGCTCCGGCTCCAGCGAGCCCTCGATGTGGATGTGCAGCTCCGCCTTCGGCATCGCGCGCAGCAGCGCGGGCAGCCGGTCGTGCGGGATCGCCGCGAAGTCCACCTCGAGGGGCCTACTCGGATGCCGGCGATCCCGCGGCGAACATCAGCGCGTTCAGCCGCCGCACGAAGCCGGCCGGGTCGGTCAGCTGCGCGCCTTCGGCGAGCAGCGCCTCGTCGAACAACAGGTGCGCCCAGTCGCCGATGCGCTCGTCGGACTCGCTGTCGATGCGCCGGACCAGTGCGTGCGCCGGGTTGATCTCGAGGATCGGCACCGCCGCCGGCGCCTTCTGCCCGGCCGAGCGCAGCAGCCGTTCGAGGTTGCCGGACAGCTCGCCCTCGCCGACCACCAGGCAGGCCGGCGAATCGGTGAGCCGGTGCGTGACGCGCACGTCCTTCACGCGCTCGCCCAGCGCCTTCTTCAGCCGCTCGACCAGCGGCTGCAGCGCGCTCGCCTGCTGTTCCTGCGCGGCCTTCTCGTCCGCGTCGGCCAGCTCGCCCAGGTCGAGCGCGCCCTTGGCCACCGAATGCAGCGGCTTGCCGTCGAACTCGGTCAGCGCGGTGACGACCCACTCGTCGATGCGGTCGGACAGGAGCAGCACCTCGATGCCCTTCTTGCGGAAGATCTCGAGATGCGGGCTGTGCGCGGCGGACTCGTACGTATCGCCGGTCACGTAGTAGATCGCCGACTGGCCCTCCTTCATCCGCGCGACGTAGTCGGCGAGCGCCACGTCCTGCGCGTCGGTGCCGCCGGCGGTCGACGCGAAGCGCACGAGCTTCGCCAGCCGCTCGCGCTGCGCGTAGTCGTCGACGAAGCCTTCCTTCAGCACGTTGCCGAACGCGCGCCAGAACGTCGCGTACTTCTCCTTGTCGTTGTCGGCGAGGTCGGACAGCAGGTCGAGCACGCGCTTGACGCAGCCGGCGCGGATCGCCTCGACGTCGCGCGATTCCTGCAGGATCTCGCGCGAGACGTTGAGCGGCAGGTCGTTGGAATCGACCACGCCGCGCACGAAGCGCAGGTACGGCGGCACCAGCTGCTCGGCGTCGTCCATGATGAACACGCGGCGCACGTACAGCTTGACGCCGTGCCGGTGGTCGCGGTCCCACAGGTCGAACGGCGCGACCGCGGGAACGTAGAGCAGCAGCGTGTACTCGGTGCGGCCCTCCACGCGCGCGTGAACGTGCGCGAGCGGCGCCTGCCCGTCGTGCGCGACGTGCTTGTAGAACTCGTCGTACTGCTCGGGCGTGATGTCCTGCTTCGGCCGCGCCCACAGCGCCGACGCCTGGTTGACCGTTTCCGTCTCGTCGGTGACTTTGTACGCCTGCTTGTCGGGGTCCCACACTTCCTTGCGCATGACGATCGGCTGCGCGATGTGGTCGGAGAACTTGCGGACGATCGCCGCGAGCCGGCCGCGCGACAGGAACTCGTCCTGGCCTTCGCGCAGGTGCAGCGTCACCTCGGTGCCGCGCTCGGCGCGCTCGACGCGCTCGATCGTGTACTCGCCCTCGCCCGCCGACGTCCAGCGCACGCCTTCGCCCGCCGGCAGCCCGGCGCGGCGCGTGACCAGCGTGACGCGGTCGGCGACGATGAACGACGAATAGAAGCCGACGCCGAACTGGCCGATCAGTCGCGCGTCCTTCGCCTGGTCGCCCGACAGCGACGCGAAGAACTCGCGCGTGCCGGACTTGGCGATCGTGCCGATGTTCGCGATCACCTCGTCGCGCGACATGCCGATGCCGTTGTCGCGCACCGAAATCGTGCGCGCGTCCTTGTCGTAGCTGACGGTGATCCTGAGGTCCGGATCGTTCTCGTAGTAGTCCGGGTGGTCGAGCGCCTCGAAGCGCAGCTTGTCCTCGGCGTCCGAGGCATTCGAGATGAGTTCGCGAAGGAAGATCTCCGGGTGGCTGTACAGCGAATGGATCATCAGCCGCAGCAGTTCCTTCACTTCGGCCTCGAAGCCGCGCGTCTGCGCGGATTCGGCGGCGGCGGAGGTCGTGTCCTGGTTCATGCGCATTCCGTTTCGGGTTTCCGCGACGGGCGGAGTGTGTTTATATTCGGGCGGCCCGCCCGGCTTTCAATGATAAGACATCCGTTTCCTGCCCCCGACCCGACACCTTCGCCAGGAGTTTCGATGCACGTTCCCCCGCGCCATCCGGCCGCGATCGCCGCCGCCCTCTTGCTGCTGTTCGCAGTCATCGCCGGCTGCGGCGACGACGTCACGCCGGCGCCGCCCGACGACGGGCAGTATGGGTCGGTCCAGAATGCCGACGAATTCAAGATCGCGCCGATCGCGCTGCCGGTCGAAGCGCTGCGCGAACCGCCGGCGCCGATCCCGCTGCCGGCCGCCAAGACGCTGCAGAACACGCCGGCGGTCGCGATGCAGGGCACGCCGAATTCGCTGGGCTCGCCCGGCTCGTGCGAGGCGCAGTCGTTCGGCTACGGGCTGGGCTCGTACACGGCGGCGCGCAACCCGGACGGCTCGGTCAAGTGGGATCCGGCGCAGCCGGGCAACGAGGTCAGCGCGGCGTACCAGTTCGCGCTCGCGATCAACAACGGCTTCGCGACGTGCCCGAAGGGCGGCCTCGCCACGCCGTACCTGTCGCGGCTGGCCGGCTTCGGCAGCCCGACCACCGCCGACGTGGAGTACCAGCCGAACTGCGCGTACTTCGCCAGCATCAACCTCGACAAGCCGTACCCGGACGCGAAGCGCCTGCGCATTGGCAGCTTCGCCACGTTCAGCGTCAACCAGCCGGACGCGCTCGGCCTCATCAAGGGGTATCTGGCCAACGACCAGGCCGTCGCGTTCTCGGGGCCGGTGTTTAAGGGATACAACCCGTCGCCGGCGCTCACCGACGGCGTGTTCTACGACGTGCCGGCCAACCTCATCAAGAATTCCGGGCACGGGCAGCTTTTGATCGGCTACGACAACAACGCGGGAGCCAACGGCCGCAAGGGGGCCCTGCTCGTGCAGAACAGCTTCGGCACCGGCTGGCCCGGGACGGCGTCGGGCTCCGTCGCGCCGCCCGGCAAGCTGTACTGGTCGTACGACACGTTCACGTCGACGCAGACGTTCGCGGCGGTCGCCTACCCGTACGATCCGTCGCCGCCGACCGGCGCGATGTTCACGCCGACCCTCGCCACCGCGCCCGTGGCGGCGATCGAGCGCGCGTTCCAGTGGGCGCCGGGCGGCGGACCCAACGTCTACCTGATCTTCATCCATCACCTCGCGGACCCGGTGCGGATCACCAGCGTGGCGATCCGCGAGCCGGCGTCCGGCGGCGCCGCCGCCACGGGCGCCTACGGGCAGTACCTGAGCAAGGGCTACACGTACTTCGTGCGCAAGGACGGCAAGGAATTCCTGCCGGGGACGTACCAGGTCAAGTACCAGGCGCAGCTCGTCGACGGCAGCGCAGTCAACTACACCGGCACCGTGACCGTCGGGCACGCGTTGCCGACCACGCCGGCGGCGGCGAGCCTCGCTGCGGCGGAAGGCAAGCTGTTCGACACGACGGGACAGGCGGCGCTGGTCGCGCCTTGAGACGTTGCGGGCCCGATCGATCGGCCGGAGAAGAGTCCGGCGCCGTCCGCGGCATCGTCATGCGCCAGGTCGCGTGCATCCGGGGCCGTCCTGCCTCATCACGATCATTGATCCGGATTCCGACGGCATCGTAGAATTGATCCAATTGTTGACGAATCGAGGATCGGAGGTCGAATGAATCTGCGCAGGACATCGGTGTCGCTCGCACTCATGACGAGCTGCATGGTTGGCGCGGGCGCCACGCTCGCCCAGCAGACGACGGGGACCCCGGGCTCCCCGAGCGCGACGATCACCATCGACGGCAAGCAGCTGCCGCCGCCGCCGCCGAAGTTCGGCGGCGTGATCAAGGAGGACGCCAAGGACTCCACGCCCTGGTGGCCCCCGTCCGTCGTCCCGCGCAAGGGCGCACCGAACGTGCTCCTCATCATGACCGACGACTCGGGCTACGGAGTGCCGAGCACGTTCGGCGGCGTCATCCCCACGCCTTCGCTGGACCGGGTGGCAAAGTCGGGGCTCCGCTACACGCAGTTCCACTCCACGGCGCTCTGCTCGCCGACGCGCGCGGCGATCATCACCGGCCGCAACCATCACGCGGTCGGCTTCGGGCAGATCGGCGAAATGGCGACCGGCTACCCGGGCTACGACTCGATCATCGGGCCCGAGAATGCGACCGTGGGCAGGATTCTGAGCGAGAACGGGTACGCGACCTCGTGGTTCGGCAAGAACCACAACACGCCTTCCTTCACGTACAGCGCCGCCGGCCCGTTCGACCAGTGGCCAAGCGGCATGGGCTTCCAGTACTTCTACGGGTTCATGGGCGGCGAGTCGGACCAGTGGACCCCGTACCTCTTTCGAGACCACTCCCCGGTGTACCCGTGGGTGGGCCGCAAGGACTACAACCTCATCACCGACATGGCGGACGACGCGATCCGCTACATGAAGCAGCTGAACGCGTCCGCCCCCGAGAAGCCGTTCTTCGTCTACTACGTGCCGGGGGCGACCCATGACCCGCACCATCCGACCAAGGAGTGGGTCGACAAGGCCGTCAAGATGCACCTGTTCGACGATGGCTGGGAGAAGCTGCGGGAGAAGATCTTCGCCAACCAGAAGCGGCTTGGCGTGGTCCCGCCGAACACGCAGCTCACGCCGTGGCCGGACGACCTGCCGAAGTGGGATTCGCTCTCCGCGGTGAAGAAGAAGATCGTCATCCGCGAGGCCGACGTGTTCGCCGCCTACACGATGTACAACGATCACGAGATCGGCCGCGTGATCCAGGCGGTCGAGGACATGGGCAAGCTCGACAACACGCTGATCATCTACATCAACGGCGACAACGGCACCAGCTCGGAAGGCACGCTGATGGGCACGCCCAACTGGATGGCGGCCGCGAATGGCGTGCTCGAGCTGCCCGAGGTCGAGTACCTGCGTTACTACGAGTCCTGGGGATCCGACCAGACCTATCCGCACATGGCGGTTCCGTGGTCCTGGGCGTTCGATACCCCGTTCAAGTGGGTGAAGCAGATCGCCTCGCACTTCGGCGGGACCCGGCAGGGCATGGCGATCTCGTGGCCGGGCCACATCGGCGACCCGGGCGGCATTCGCACGCATTTCCACCACGTGATCGACATCGTGCCGACGATCCTCGAAGCGGCCGGAGTCGCGGCGCCGGAGGTGGTGGACGGGATCAAGCAGAAGCCGATCGAAGGCGTGAGCATGGTGTACACGTTCGACAAGGCGAACGCGAACGCGAAATCGAAGCGCGACACGCAATACTTCGAGATGTTCGCCAATCGCGGCATCTACCACGACGGCTGGTATGCGTGCACCACGCCGCCTGCGCCACCGTGGCTCCTCGGGACCAAGGAGCTGCCGCCCGTCGAGCAGTACAAGTGGGAGCTCTACAACATCAGCGACGATTTCTCGCAGGCGAACGACCTCGCCGCGAAGATGCCGGACAAGCTGAAGGAGATGCAGGCGCTGTTCCTCGCCGAGGCGGCGAAGTACCAGGTCCTGCCGCTGGACAATTCGGTCCTGCCCCGCCTGCTCACGCCGCGGCCGAGCGCAACGGCGGGCCGCACCGTGTTCACGTACCAGGGCGAGAATGTCGGCATTCCCGTCGGCAACGCGCCGAGCCTCCTCAACAAGGACTACACGATCACCGCCGAGATCACGGTCCCGAAGGAAGGCAGCGAGGGCATGATCGCGACGATGGGCGGGCGCTTCGGCGGCTACGGGCTCTACCTGCAGAAGGGCAAGCCGGTGTTCGTCTACAACCTGCTCAACCTCAAGCGCTACCGCTTCGAGGGCGGTGTCGGCGCCGACGACTGGCTGGGCAAGTCGCTCAAGGCGGGCAAGCACACGATCGTGTTCGACTTCAAGTACGACGGTCCCGGGCTGGGCAAGAGCGGCACGGGCGTCCTCACCGTCGACGGCAAGGTGCTTTCGAAGCAGAAGATGGAACACACGATCCCGTTCCTGATGGCGCTCGACGAGTCGCTCGACATCGGATTGGACACGCGCACGCCGGTCGACGAAAGCTACAAGCTGCCGTACCGGTTCACCGGCTCGATCGACAAGCTGACGTACAAACTCGGCCCCGAGCAGATCTCGAAGGCCGAGCGCGAAGCAATGGAGCGGGCAGTCGCGGCAGCGCGGGACACGCCTACGCACTGAGCCGGCGGCGGCGCGCCTGACGGGGCGCCGTTTGCTCCACCCGCGCGCCGCCCGTGACCACGTCGTGGCCGGGCGCCCCTCCTGTCGGGTTGTCGTCGGCCGTGTCCGTCTCCATCATAATGGTCTCTTCGAGTTCCAGGATGTTTGCTGCGGAACGGAACCTGACGATGGCCACGACCGACGCGCCCACGGCTGCCGCCGCGGCATTCCGCTTCGACAACTCGTTCGCCCGCGAGCTGCAGGGCTTCTACGTTCCGCAGCAGCCCGCGATCGTGAGCGGCCCACGGCTGCTGTATCTCAACGATTCGCTGGCGGCTGAGCTGGGGCTGGACTTGAGCTCGCTCGATGCCGACTCGAAGGCCGCCCTGTTCGCCGGAAACACGCTGGCCGAAGGCGCCGAACCGCTGGCGCAAGCCTACGCGGGCCACCAGTTCGGCGGATTCTCGCCGCGGCTCGGCGACGGCCGCGCGCTGCTTCTCGGCGAGGTGATCGACCGGAAGGGACACCGTCGGGACATCGCGTTCAAGGGGTCGGGTCGCACGCCGTTCGCCCGCGGCGGCGACGGCAAGGCCGCCGTGGGCCCGATGCTGCGCGAGGTGCTGATCGGCGAGGCGATGCACGCGCTTCGCATTCCCACCACGCGCGCCCTCGCCGTCGCGGCGACCGGCGAGCAGGTCTTCCGCGAGCACGTGCTGCCCGGCGCCGTGCTGACGCGCGTGGCGGCGAGCCACCTGCGCGTCGGGACCTTTCAGTTCTACGCCGCGCGGGGCGACGTCGAAAGCGTGCGCAAGCTGGCCGAGTACACGATCGCGCGGCACGACCCCGGCCTCGCGGACTCGCCGCAGCGCTTCCTCGCGCTGCTGCGCAACGTGGCCGAGCGGCAGGCCTCGCTGATCGCGCAGTGGATGAACGCGGGCTTCATCCACGGCGTGATGAACACGGACAACATGACGATATCGGGCGAGACCATCGACTACGGTCCGTGCGCGTTCATGGAAGCCTACGATCCCGACACGGTATTCAGCTCGATCGACCACCACGGCCGTTACGCATTCGGCAACCAGCCCGACATCGCGTGCTGGAACTTGGCGCGCCTGGCCGAAACGCTGCTGCCGCTGCTGTCCGACGATCCCGAGCAGGCGGTCACGATGGCCACGGAGGTCATCGCCGGGTTCCCGGCCCGGTACCGCGGGCACCTGCTCCGGGGTCGTCGCGCCAAGCTCGGTCTGGGTCGCGGCAACCCGGACGACGACAGCGCCGACGCGGCTTTGGTCGACGATTGGCTGGCGCTGCTGCACGCCGAGCGGGTGGACTTCACGCTCGCGTGGCGGCGGCTTGCCGACGCCGCGGCCGGCGACGAAGCGCCGCTGCGCGCGCTGTTTGCCGATGCGTCCGCGCCCGATGCCTGGCTCGCCCGCTGGCGAGCCCGCTGCGAAAGCGAGAACGCAGCGCAGGACTCGAACGCTGCCGGACTCGAGCGCGCCGTCGCGATGCGCAGCGTGAATCCCATCGTCATCGCCCGCAACCACCGCGTGGAAGAGGCGCTGGCGGCCGCGTCCGACGACGGCGATCTCGCGCCGTTCCGACGATTGCTGGACGCCCTCGGGCGGCCGTACGACGAGACACCCGGGTCGGCCGCGTACGCCGCGCCTGCGCCCTCGGCCGTGACGGCGTCCTACCGCACGTTCTGCGGCACGTGATGCGCGTCGGCCCCAGCCTGGCGGGCACGCTGTAAGAATTGCCGCGCGCGTGCGACCATGGGCGGCAGGAGGTCGCAAATGGGCGTCGTGGGCTGGAAGCTTCGCGCGAGGGTCTTTCTGGAGCGCCTGTGGCAACCCACGACCGCGTGCATGGCCTGCATGACCGCCCCGAGCTTCGCGAACCTGGTGAGCGCCGTGCACTGGAAGATCGCGCTGCAGACCGGGATCGGCACCGGAATCCTCGCGCTGCTCATCACGCTCACGCCGCTCGGACGACTGTTCACCCATCGCTACGGCAACGCGCTGCTGGTCGGCGGGCTGACGGCGCTCGCCGACGCGTGGTCGCATCCCGGCCGCTTCGGCTTCGAATACGGCGAGGCGCTGCTGACGGGCCTGGTGTCGGGCCTGCTCGCGCTGGCGGGCTCGTTCGTGCTGGAGGATCGCGCGCGCCGCGTGCGGCAGGTGTGGGCATGGATGCGCGCACGCTGATTGCCGCGCTGGCGCTCCTGGTCGCCGGACTGGCCGGGTGCGCGTCGGAACCCGCGTCGCACCGGAACCCCGTGCCGTACGTGGGTGAGTTCACCGGCGAGTTCGTGGACGGGAAGCCGCTGTATCGCTTCCCGACTATCGAGGTCGTGGGCTCGCGGAACAGCGTCCGTCCGGGCACGTGATCGATGATGGCGACGACGTGCTGCGGCGCGTCGCGATCGCCAGCGCCATCGCCATTGCGATCAGCACGGCCGCGACCGCGAACGTCGTCCGCATGCCGGTGGCAACGGCCCCGGGCTGCGCCGTCCCGACGTCGGTCGTCGCCGATGCGAAGGCGAACACCGCGCCCATCGCCGATGCGCCGGTGACGAGCCCCAGGTTGCGCGACAGGTTGAGCATGCCCGAGACGACGCCCCGCTGGTCGGGGCCGACGTCGGCCATGACGGCGGTGTTGTTGGCCGTCTGGAACAGTGCGTAGCCGGCGGTGACGACGACGATGGGCGCGATGTAGCCCGGGACGCCGAGCGTCTCCGGCAGCATCGACAGCATCAGGGCGCCGGCCGCCATGGCGACGAGCCCGACGAGCGTCATCCGCAGCGCGCCGAATCGGTCCGCGATGCGCCCGGCGGGTACGGCGGTCAGCGCGACGACGAGCGGGCCCACCGACAGGACGAGCCCGACGCGCGCCGCGTCGAGCCCGAGCGCACCGGACAGGTAGAACGGCCCGACCACCATCGTCGCCATGATCACCGTCGACACGAGCGCGCTGGTGGCGAGGCTCGCGCTCAACGCCGGATCGCGAAACATCGCCAACCGGATCAACGGCGATGCCGCCCTCGCCTCGGCGAGCACGAAGAGGCCGGCGCCGACGGCGGCCGCCAGCAGCAGCGCGACGTTGACCGAGCCGAAGCTGCCGCGATCCGCATCGGCGTGAATCGTCATGGCCAGCGCATAGGCCGCGAGCGTCAGGACCAGCAGCAGCGTGCCCACGCCGTCGAAGCCGGCGGCCCGCGCCGCCTTCGGTTCGCGGTGATCGATCGGCAGGTAGCGATGGGCGAGCAGAAAAGTCAGGAGGCCCAACGGCACGTTGACGAGGAACATCGCCCGCCAGCCGAGCCAGGCGATCAGCATGCCGCCGAGCGAGGGTCCCAGCGCGGTGCCGATCGCGGACATCGTTCCGAGCAACCCCATCGCGCTGCCGGTCCTCGCCTTCGGAACCGTCTCGCCGACGAACGCCAGCGTGAGGGCCATCATGACGGCGGCGCCGAGGCCCTGGGCCGCCCGCGCGGCGATCAGCAGCCCGAGCGTGGGCGCAACGCCGCACAGGACCGACGCCACGGAGAAGAGCAGGATTCCGGCCAGCAGCAGCCGGCGGCGGCCGATGACGTCGCCGAGCCGCCCGACGCTGACGATCAGCGTGGTGATGGCCAGCAGATAGGCGAGGACGATCCACTGGACTTCCTGGAACGAGGCGTCGAACGCCTGTGCCAGCGTCGGCAGGCCGACGTTGGCGATGCTGGTGCCCAGCGACGACAGCAGCATGGACAGCGAAAGGCTGGCGAGCGCCCATTGGACCGAACGCGGGTGTTCCGAAACGATCGACTTCAAGGTGAACTCCGTTCTCTGGCAATTGGGTCTGCCTGAACAGTAGTCCTGGACGTGACATGGCGGAAGGCGCACCATTTGCATTCTATTCGTGCGTCTGACGCCATATATGGTCAACCTCCGCCAAGGACCAGGCATGTCTTCACCCGACTTCAACCTGCTCGTCACGCTCGACGTGCTGCTCGCCGAAGGCAGCGTGGCGCGCGCGGCGCGCAGGTTGCGCCTGAGCCCGTCGGCGATGAGCCGCGCGCTGGCGCGATTGCGCCGGACCACCGGCGATCCGCTGCTGGTCAGGGCCGGACGCGGCCTCGTCCCCACGCCCCGCGCGATCGAGCTCCGCGACCGGGTCGGCCCGCTCGTGCAGGACGTGGAAGCGGTCCTGCGTCGTGCCGAAAAGCTCGACCTCCAACGGCTGGTCCGGACCTTCACGCTGCGCACTCGCGACGGCTTCGTGGAGAACTTCGGCCCGGACCTCATCGCCCGCGTGGCTGCGGAAGCGCCCGGTGTACGCCTGTGCTTCCTCCAGAAACCCGAAAAGGACGACACGTCGCTGCGCGACGGGCTCGTCGACCTAGAAACGGGCGTGGTGGGCAGGACGACGTCGCCGGAGCTGCGTGTGCAGGCGCTGTTCCGGGACCGCTTCGTCGGCGTCGTGCGATCGGGCCACCCGCTAAGTCGGGGCAGGATCACGCCGACGCGTTATGCAGCCGGCAGGCACGTCGTCGTCTCGCGACGGGGTCTCGACCGAGGGCCGATCGACGAGGCCTTGAGTCCGCTCGGTTTGCAAAGGGAGATCGCGACGATCGTCGGCAGCTTCTCGACCGCACTGGCGCTCGCCCGGGACTGCGACCTGATCGCCAGCGTCCCCGAGCGTCACACCGGAAACCTGCGTGAGGGCATGCACAGCTTTCCCCTTCCCGTCGCCATTCCGCAGATCACCGTTTCGATGCTCTGGTACCCGAGGCTCGATGCCGACCCGGCGCATCGCTGGCTGCGCGGACGCGTCAAGGACGTGTGCGGTGCACTCCGCTGATATCGCCTACCCCGCCTTCGCGTGCAGGTAGTCGACCAGGAGCCGGGACGCGGCGCTCAGCGCGTCACGGCTCCGGAAGCAGACGACGAAGCGCCGCTCGGCCCACGCGTCGGTCAGCGGCACGATCTTCAACCCCAGCACCTGCGCGTGCGGGGCCGCCGCTTCGCGCGGCACGATCGCGATCCCGAGCCCCGCCGCGACGTTGCGGCACGCGGCGTCGATCGACGTCACCTGGATGCGGTGGCGGATCGCCCGCCCGGCGACCGCCGCGACGCGCCGCAGCGTCTGCTGGACGATGCTGCCCGGCAGGATCTCGATCTGCTCGTGCGCGAGCGTGTCGACGTACGCGACCGACTTGCGTCGCGCCAGCGGGTGCGCGGCCGGCACGGCGGCGCCCAGGTGGTCGGCGCGGTAGCGCAGTGTGGCCAGGTCCGCGACGTCGCCGGCGTCCCAGCACACGCCGAAGTCGACGGTGCCTTCGCGCACGCCGCGCACGATCTCGGAGCTGACGCGCTCCTCGAGGCTCACGCGCACCGACGGGTTCTGCACGAGGAAGCCGCCGATGTCGTCGGGCAGCGATTCCGACAGCACCGAGAGGCTCGCGAACACGCGCACGCTGCCGTGCGCGCCGGTGGCGAACTCGGACAGCTCGCTCATCATCCGATCGAGCATGCCGAGCACTTCGCGCGCGTCGCGCAGCAGCACTTCGCCCGCGGGCGTGGGCTCGATGCCGCGCCGGCCGCGCTTGAGCAGCGTCACGCCGGCGTCGTTCTCCATCGCGGCGATCCGCTTGCTGATCGCCGACGGCACGATCGCCTCGCGTTCGGCCGCACGCGCGATGTTGCGCTCCTCGCAAACGGCGACGAAGTGGCGCAGGCTGACCGGGTCGAGGTGGCGCGGCATAGGGGCCGGATTTTGCCATTCCGGTTGGGAACGGTAAAGGTTCCAAAATAGATATCCGGAGGCGTTCCGGAATGTCTAAAGTGCCACGCAACGAGTTGCAGGAGGAACGAGGATGTCCATGACGATGCCGTCCCGCGTGACGATCCGCGAGGTCGGCCTGCGCGACGGCCTGCAGAGCATCGCGACGATCGTGCCGACCGAGCGCAAGTGCTGCTGGATCCGCGACGCCGTCGCCGCGGGGCAGCGGGAAATCGAGGTCGGCTCGTTCGTGCCGGCGCACCGGCTGCCGCAACTGGCGGACACGGCCGACCTGGTCGCGTTTGCGAAGACGCTGCCGGGGCTCTTCGTGTCGGTGCTGGTCCCCAATCTCAAGGGCGCGCAGCGAGCGATCGAAACCGGCGCCGACCTGATGCTGGTGCCGCTGTCGGCCAGCCACGCGCACAGCCTCGCCAACCTGCGCAAGACGCCGGACGAAGGGGTCGCCGAAGTCGCCCGCATCCGCGCCGCGCGCGATGCCGCCGGATCGAAGGCGCTGATCGAAGGCGGCGTGGGCACGGCGTTCGGATGCACGCTGCAGGGCCGCGTCGAGCCGGCGGAAGTGCTGCGGCTGATGCAGGCGCTGCTCGACGCCGGCGCCGACCGCGTGAGCCTCGCCGACACCGTCGGCTACGCCGATCCGCGCAGCGTGCGCGCGCTCTTCGAGAAGGCCGTGCGCATTGCCGGCGACCACCTCTGGGGCGGCCACTTCCACGACACGCGCGGACTCGCGATGGCCAACGTGTGCGCCGCGCTCGACGTCGGCGTCGCGCGCTTCGACGCCTCTCTCGCCGGCATCGGCGGCTGCCCGTACGCGCCCGGCGCCAGCGGCAACGCGGCCACCGAGGACCTGGCCTTCATGCTGGCCAGCATGGGCATCGAGACGGGCCTCGACATGGCCGCGCTGTTCGCGCTGCGCGAGCGCGTCGCCGGCTGGCTCGCCGGCGAGACGCTGTACGGCACGCTGTGGCGCGCCGGATTGCCGAAGACCTTCAACGCTCCCGGAGCCGCCGCGATCGCGGCGTGAACACGATGACGCAGCCCGACAACACCCTGCCGCTCGCCGGCGTCCGCGTGGTCGAGTTCACGCACATGGTCATGGGACCGACGTGCGGGATGATCCTCGCCGACCTGGGCGCCGACGTGATCAAGGTCGAGCCTCCGGGCGGGGACAAGACGCGCACGCTGCCGGGCCTCGGCATCGGCTTCTTCCGCTCGTTCAACCGCAACAAGCGCAGCGTCGTGCTCGACATCGGCACGCCGGAGGGCTTGGCGACCGCGCACGAGCTGATCGGGCAGTCGGACGTGCTGCTGGAGAACTTCCGGCCCGGCCTGATGGCGAAGCTCGGCCTGGACTACGCCGCGCTCGCGAAGCGATTCCCGAAGCTGATCTACGTGTCGCACAAGGGATTCCTGCCGGGGCCGTACGAAAATCGGCTGGCGCTCGACGAAGTCGTGCAGATGATGGGGGGCCTGTCGTACATGACCGGACCGAAAGGCCGGCCGCTGCGCGCCGGCACGTCGGTGAACGACATCATGGGCGGCATGTTCGGCGCGATCGGCGTGCTGGCCGCGCTGCGCGAGCGCGACCGCACCGGCCGCGGCCAGGAAATCCAGAGCGCGCTGTTCGAGAACTGCGTGTTCCTTACGGCGCAGCACATGCAGCAGTACTCGATGACCGGAGAGGCGCCGCCGCCGATGCCGTCGCGCGTGTCGGCGTGGAGCGTCTACGACGTGTTCGACCTGGCCGACGGCGAGCAGCTGTTCATCGGCGCGGTCAGCGACAAGCAGTTCGTCACGCTGTGCGAAGTGCTGGAGGCGCCGGAACTCGCCGCCGACCCGCAGTTCGCCGACAACGCGCTGCGCGTCGCCGTGCGGCCGCTGCTGCTCGAACGACTGGGGGAGATTGTCAAGCATCATCGCAAGGACGAGCTGTCGGCGAAGCTCGAAGCCGCCGGCCTGCCGTACGCGCCGATCGTGCGTCCCGACCAGTTGCTCGACGATCCGCACCTGCGGGCAAGCGGCGGCCTCGCCACGATGGCCACCGACGACGGCGGCGCGACCGACGTCGTGCTGCTGCCGCTGCTGCTGGGCGGCCGGCGCCCGGGCGTGCGGCGGCCGCTGGCCGGCATCGGCGAGCACACCAAAGAAGTCCTGGATTCACTGAAGGCAAGATCCGCCGCTTGAGGCACCATGGCATCCGGGATCGCCCGGACGAGCGGAACATCGAGGAAAATCCGAAAGCATCAGGAGGCGTCATGACCGTATCCGTTCCCCGCCGCGCGTCCCTCGCGTTCGCCGCCGTCGCCCTGTGGGCCGGCGCGCTGCCGGCATTCGCGCAGTCGGACAAGCCGCTGCGCGCGATCCTTCCCGTCGGGCCCGGCTCCGGCGTGGACACGATCATGCGCACGGTCGCCCCGTCGCTGACCAAGGCGCTCAACGGCCAGCCGGTCGTGATCGAGAACCAGCCGGGCGCGGGCGGCATCACCGGCACGCAGGCGATCGTCAAGGCGGCGCCCGACGGCCAGACGATCGGCGTCGTGTCGAACAACCACGTGATCAATCCGAGCGTGTACAAGACCATGCCGTTCGATTCGCTGAACGACATCACGCCGATCATGGTCGTCGGCACCACGCCGCTGGTGCTGGTCGTCAATCCGACCAAGCTGCCGGTCAAGAACGCGCAGGAGCTGATCGCGGCGCTCAAGGCGAAGCCGGATGCGTACAATTACGCGTCTTCGGGCAACGGCACGATCCTGCACCTGGCGGCCGAGATGTTCCTCGACCAGGCCGGCGTGACCAGCCGGCACATTCCGTACAAGGGCGTGGGTCCGATGGTCACCGACATCATGGGCGGGCAGGTCGACTGGGGCGTGGTCGCGCTGCCGTCGATCCAGGGGCATCTGAAGACCGGCGCGCTGCGGGCGATCGGCACCGGCACCGCGGCGCGCATCCCGGCGGCGCCGGACATTCCGACGATGGCCGAACAGGGCCTGCCGAACTACCTGGTCGACGGCTGGTTCGCGGTGATCGGCCCGGCGAAGCTGCCACCCGCCGAAGTGAAGCGCATCCACGCCGGATTCGCCGCGGCGCTTGCGATGCCGGAGGTGGTGGACGCGATGAACAAGCAGGGCAACGTGATCAAGCCGAGCACCCCGGAGGCCGCCGTCGTGTTCTTCCGCACCGAGCAGGAAAAGTACGCGAAGCTGGTCCAGAAGGCCGGCGTGAAGATCGACTGATCCGGCGCCGCGTCACCCATCAACGTCACGGGAACGAACCCTCATGGCCGACCTCTTCGACAACCCGATGGGACTCGAAGGCTTCGAGTTCGTCGAATTCGCGTCGCCGACGCCGGACGTGCTGGAGCCGGTGCTGGCCAGGCTCGGCTTCACGCGCGTCGCCCGTCATCGCTCGAAAAACGTCGACCTGTACCGGCAGGGGGAGATCAACTTCATCGTCAACGGCGAGCAGCCGAGCGTGGCGTCGTATTTCGCCGCCGAGCACGGCCCGTCGGCGTGCGGCATGGCGTTCCGCGTGCGCGACTCGCACAAGGCGTACGAGCGCGCGCTGGCGCTGGGCGCCCAGCCGGTCGACCTGCCGCCGGGTCCGATGGAGCTGAAGCTGCCGGCGATCAAGGGCATCGGCGGCGCGCCGCTGTACCTGATCGACCGCTACGGCGACGGCACGTCGATCTACGACATCGACTTCAAGTTCATCGACGGCGTCGACCGCCATCCGCGCGGCCACGGCCTGAAGCTCATCGACCACCTGACGCACAACGTGTACCGCGGCCGGATGGCGTACTGGGCCGGCTTCTACGAGAAGATCTTCAACTTCCGCGAGATCCGCTTCTTCGACATCAAGGGCGAGTACACGGGCCTCACGTCGAAGGCGATGACGGCGCCGGACGGCAAGATCCGCATTCCGCTGAACGAGGAAGCGTCGAAGTCCACCGGCCAGATCGAGGAATTCCTGATGCAGTACAACGGCGAAGGCATCCAGCACATCGCGCTTTTGACCGACGACCTGCTCGCCAGCATCGACAGCCTGCGCCGTGCCGGCGTGCCGATGATGACGGCGCCGCCGGCCACGTATTACGAGATGCTCGCGGAGCGCCTGCCCGGCCACGGCGAATCCGTGCCCGAGCTGCAATCGCGCGGCATCCTGCTCGACGGCACCACCGAGGGCGGCCGCCAGCGGCTGCTGCTGCAGATCTTCTCGCAGACGCTGCTCGGCCCCGTCTTCTTCGAGTTCATCCAGCGCAAGGGCGACGACGGCTTCGGCGAAGGCAACTTCAAGGCGCTGTTCGAGTCGATCGAGCGCGACCAGCTGCGCCGGGGCGTCATCGAGCCGGCATAATCGCGCTCACGATGAGCAAAATGAGCGCCGCAGGGCCGCCCCAAGGCGCTCGCCCCCCTGGGGGGGAGCGGCGCGCAGCGCCGTTCGGGGGGGAACACCCCCTCGACGACACCCACGACCCCGCGCTGACGAGCTGGGTCGAGTCGGCCAACGACCCGGCTTGCGACTTTCCGATCCAGAACCTGCCGTTCGGACGCTTCCGCCGCGCGGGCGAGTCGCGCTACCGGATCGGCGTCGCCATCGGCAACCAGATCGTCGACGTCGAGCACGCCCACCTGCTGGCGACGTCCGACATGAACGAGTTCATGCGCACCGGCGCGCCCGCGCGGCGGGCGCTGCGCACGGCGCTGTCGCACCGGCTGCGCACGGGAAGCGCGATGCGCGGCACGCTGGAGGCGAGCCTCGTGCCGATGGCCGCGGTCGAGATGGGCCTGCCGTGCCGGATCGGCGACTACACGGACTTCTACACGAGCCTTCACCACGCGACCAACGTCGGCCGCCAGTTCCGCCCGGACAATCCGCTGCTGCCCAACTACAAGTGGGTGCCGATCGGCTACCACGGGCGCGCATCGTCGATCGGCGTGTCCGGCGACGAGATCCGCCGGCCCTGCGGCCAGTCCAAGGGGCCGGACGACGAGGCGCCGCACGTCGGTCCCACGCGCCGCCTCGACTACGAGCTGGAGCTCGGCATCTTCGTCGCAAAGCCCAACCCGCTGGGCCGGCCGGTGCCCATCGGCGAGGCCGAGTCGCACCTGTTCGGCCTGACGCTGTTCAACGACTGGACGGCGCGCGACATCCAGGCGTGGGAGTACCAGCCGCTCGGTCCTTTCCTGTCGAAGAACTTCGCGTCGACGCTGTCGCCGTGGATCGTGACGATGGAGGCGCTGGCGCCGTTCCGCGCGCCGTTCACGCGGCCGGCCGGGGATCCCGCGCCATTGCCGTACCTCGATTCGGCGGCCAACCGCGAAGCCGGCGCGCTCGACATCGCGCTCGAGGCGTGGCTGTCGACGCCGGCGATGCGCCGCGCCGGCCTGCCGCCGCAGCGCCTGATGCAGTCGAACTTCCGCGACAGCTACTGGACGGTCGCGCAGCTCGTCGCGCATCACACGGTCAATGGCTGCAACCTCGCGGCCGGCGACCTCTTAGGCTCGGGCACGCAGTCGGGGCCGGACCCGGCGCAGGGCGGATCGCTGCTCGAGCTCTCCGCAGGCGGCAAGCATCCGCTGCAGCTCGAAAACGGCGAGATGCGCAGCTTCCTCGAGGACGGCGACACGGTGATCCTGCGCGGCCACTGCGCGCGCCCGGGCTTCCGGCGCATCGGTTTCGGCGATTGCACGGGCACGGTCGCGCCGGCGCGCGTCTGACGGCCCCCGAAGGAACAGACAATGAGCGATCCGACGGTCATGATCACGGGCGCGAGCGGCAACCTCGGCCGCGCGCTCGTGCAGCTGTACGCGGCGCGCGGCGCCAACCTGGTGCTGCTCGACCGCGAGCGCGAGTCGCTCGCGGCGGCGTTCGGCCCCGAGGACGCGCACCGGCTGCACCTGACCTGCGACCTGCTCGACATGGCGCAGGTCGACGAGGCCGTGCAGGCGGCGATCGCCCGCTTCGCGCGCATCGACGTCCTGTGCAACATCGCCGGCGGCTTCCGGATGGGGCCGCCGGTGCACGAGACGAAGGACGCCGACCTCTCGTTCATGTTCGACCTCAACGCTCGGACGCTGCTGCACATGGCGCGCGCCGTCGTGCCGCGGATGCTGGCCGCGGGCGGCGGCAGGATCGTCAACGTCGGCGCGTTCTCGGCGCAGAAGGGCCTGGCGAACATGGGCGCCTACATCGCGGCGAAGAGCGCGGTCATCCGCCTCACCGAGTCGATGGCCGCCGAACTGCGCGAGCGCGGCATCAACGTCAACTGCGTGCTGCCGACGATCATCGACACGCCGGAGAACCGCAAGGCCATGCCCGGCGTCGATCCCGGCAAGTGGGTGGCCCCGGCGGACCTCGCGAACGTGATCGCGTTCCTGGCCTCCGACGCCGCGCGCGCCGTGCACGGCGCCGCGCTGCCGGTGACCGGACTGAGCTAGCCGTCCCCGAATTCCCAACGACCACGAGGCCACCATGACGACGGGCATCCGCAAGACGGGCGAGTTCTGCTGGTTCAACATGCTGACGCCGCAACCGGCGAAGGCGCGCGAATTCTTCGCGAGCCTGCTGCGCTGGACGTACGTCGCGCTGCCCGCCGGCATGGGCCACCGCATCCAGGTCGGCGGCCGCGACGTCGGCGGCCTGTTCGACCTCGACAATCCGCAGACGCCGAAAGGCACGCCGCCGCACATCGGCGTCATGGTGAAGGTCGACAGCGCCGATACGACCGCCGCCCGCGTCGCTTCGCTCGGCGGACGGGCAATGCCGGCGTTCGACATCCTGGACCAGGGCCGGATGGCCGTCTGCTTCGATCCCAACGGCGCCGCGTTCGACGTGTGGCAGGCGAAGAAGGGACAGGGCACGGACGCGGACACGACGCTGCACGGCGCGCCGAGCTGGTTCGAGTCGATGACCACCGACGTCGACCGCGCGTCGCAGTTCTATGCGGCGCTGTTCGGCTGGACGGCGGAGCCGATGCCGATGGGCGCCTTCACCTATACGACGTTCAAGCTGGGCGATGCGTACGTCGCCGGCATGATGGCGATCACGCCCGACATGGGCGCGATGGCGCCGCACTGGAGCGTCTACTTCACCGTCGACGACGCCGACGGCATCGCGCGTGATGCGACGGCGCTCGGCGCGACGATCGTCGTGCCGCCGCAGGACGTGCCCAACGTGGGTCGCTTCGTCGGCATCACGTCGCCGCAGGGCGTCACGTTCTTCGTGATGAAGTACGCCGGCTGACCTGCAGGTCCTCGAAGCTGGTCAGGTAGCCCGCGAGCGCGCTCGCCGCGACCGTGTACGGACTGCCGAGCCACACGCCGCCGGGGCCCGAGCGGCCCGGGAAGTTGCGGTTGATCGAGCTGACGGTCACCTGGTCGCTTCGCGTCGATTGGCCCGGGCCGCAATTGGCGCACGCGCCGCAGCCCGGCGAAACGACTTCGCCGCCGACCGCTTCAATCGTCTCGACGTAGCCGCGCGAGACGCAATAGTCGCGCACGCCGAGCGTGCCGAACTGCAGGTACAGCCGCGTCCCCTCGGGCACGCGCAAGCCCCGGTCGAGGCCCCACTTGAGCACCTCGTGATACGCGTCGAAGTCGGCGCGCTTGCCGGCCGTGCACGAGCCGCCGAGCGCGATGTCGATCTTCACGCGCTCCCGTACGTCCGCGAGCGGCAGCGAGTTCCCCGGATCGCCGGGCCGCGCGACCATCGGCGGAATGTCGGCGCAATCGATGCGCATCGTTTCCTTGTAGCGGGCGCCGGGGTCCGAGCGCATCCAGTCCTCGATCGCCACCGTGGCGCCGCGCCGCTCGCGCAGGAATGCGACGGTCTTGTCGTCGGGCTCGACGATGCCGGTCAGGCCGCCCAGTTCCGCGACGAGGTTGGTCAGCGTCGCGCGTTCGTCCATCGCCATCGCGCGCACGGCCGGGCCGCCGTATTCGAACACGGCGCCGATCGCGTGGCCCTGCCGGATCGGCCCGGTCGCAAGCAGGAATTGCACGACGTCGCGCGCGAGCACGCCGGGCCGCAGGCGACCGGTCAGCTCGATGCGGATGACCTCGGGCATGCGGAAGCGGATCAGCCCCGTCACGCAGCTGTTCGCGGTGTCGGTCGCGCCGGCGCCGAACGCGAGGCAACCCAGCGCACCCGAATGCGGCGTATGCGAATCGGTGCCGACGACCACCTGCCCCGGCAGCGCGTATTTCTCGGTCACCAGCGGATGGCAGATGCCTTCCGACCCCTTTTCGCCCGGCAGCGCGCCGTGCGCACGCGTGCCATACTTCGCCGCGAACCGGCGATGCGCGGCGTGCAGCTCGGCGACGACGGGCACCAGGTGGTCGCGCACGTGCGGATGGCTCTCGCCCGCGAGGATCAGGTGGTCCTGGATCGCGATGATCTCGTCCGGACGCTCGAGCGCGACGTCGGGGCCGAACGCGTCCTCGATGAAGTGCGCGCACATGCCGGTGAAGTGGTCGTGCGAGAAGCGCCAGTCGGTCGAGATGAACATGCCGTCGCCGGGTGCTGCGTCGTGCGCCGGCGCGACCTTGCGCCGCGCGATGATCTTCTCGACCAGCGTGCGCGGCCGGCCGTCGTCGGGCAGCGGCGCGACGTGCGCGCCGCGCACGCGCGGCAGGCGTTCCCTGCTGTACGGCAGCAGGCCGCCGGCGCGGATGACGTCCTGCGTGACCTCGTCGCGGCCGGCCAGGAATTCATCGAGCGGAATCGACTCGCCGCGGGCGATGCGCTCGACGACGCCGAAGTCGGTCGTGGTCAGGATGCCGATGTTGTCGCAGTTCTGCCGGTAGATCCGCTCGAAGCTCTCGGCGACGATCAGCCGGATGCCGGCCGCCTTCTCGGCGAGCGGGCTCGTCTCGCGCGAGCTGCCCTTGCCGTAGCGCCTGCCGGCGACGATCACGGCAAAGCCGCCGTTGCGCAGCGCGTCGACGCCGATCGGCATTTCGCCCTCGACCTTGAACGCGATGTGCGCGTAGCGCGCGAGGCGCTCGTCGTAGTACAGGCAGACGGTGGTCGGCGTGATCTCGTCGGTGGAGACGTCGTCGCGCAACGGCGCGCAGTCCCCAAGCGCCAGGTCCTCGCCGCGCAGTTGCCGGCGAATCGCGTCGAGGCGGCTCGACAGGAACAGGATGCGGCCGCGAAAGGCGAGCGCGCGGTCCATGGCGAACGGCCGTTACCGGTGCACCGGCGCGAATCCCTTGGTGACGCCGGCGTCCGGCACGTGGCCGTAGATCGGCTCGCCCGGCAGCGCGCCGGTGACGATCGCGCGCGCGGCAAGCAGCCGGTCGATGTCGATGCCGGTCGCCAGTCCCATCGACTCCAGCATGAACACGAGGTCCTCGGTGACGATGTTGCCGGTGGCGCCGGGCGCGTACGGGCAGCCGCCGAGCCCGCCCTGCGACGAATCGAACGTGGTGACGCCGGCGTCGAGCGCGGCGACGACGTTGGCGAGCCCCTGTCCGCGCGTGTTATGCAGGTGCGCGCCGCCGGCCTTGTCGCCCAGTTCCGCGCGCAATCGCGTGAACATGCGCTTCACCTGCGCCGGATTGCCGTAGCCGGTGGTGTCGGACAGCCCGACCGAATCCGCGCCCGCCGCGGCGAGCGACACGGCGAGCCGGATCACGCCGTCCTCGGGCACCGGCCCTTCCATCGTGCAGCCGAACGCGGTCGAGATGCCGACTTCGACGCCGGGCCGGCGGTGCGCCGGCAGGCTGTCGCGCAGCGCCGCGACACTGCGCACCTGTTCGACAGCCTCTTCCGGCGTCATGCCGATGTTCTTGATCGAATGCGAGCGCGACGCCGAGACCGGCATCGTCAGCTTCTGCGTGCCGAATTCGATCGCGCGCTGCGCGCCCTTGAGGTTCGGCACCAGCGCCAGCACCGTAAGGCCCGGGATCGTGATCGCGTCGCGGACCACGTCGCCGGTGTCGGCCATCTGCGGCAGGAGCTTCGGCGACACGAACGACCCGACTTCGATCTCGCGCAGCCCCGCGCCGGCAAGCGCGCGGACCCACGCGATCTTGGCGTCCGTGGCCATCGGCCGCTTGATGCTCTGCAGGCCGTCGCGCGGGCCGACCTCGCTTACCAGGATGTCGATATCGGTCACGTCGGGTCCCTCCTTCGCTCGTCGATGCGCGCAAGTTCGGTCAGGTAATACTCGCGGCGCCTGACGTAGGCCGCCGCCGCGTTCGCCAGCATCGCGAGGTCGTCGTCGCCGAGCGTGCGCACCACCTTCGCCGGCGCGCCCATGATCAGGCTGCGCTCGGGAAACGTCTTGCCTGCGGTGACGATGGCGCCGGCGGCGACCAGGCTCTGCGCGCCGATGACCGCGTGGTTGAGGACCACCGCCTGGATGCCGACCAGCGAGCCGTCGCCGATCGTGCAGCCGTGCAGCATCACCTGGTGGCCGACGGTCACGTTGCGGCCGATCGTCATCGGGACGCCCGGATCGACGTGCAGCACCGCGTTGTCCTGCACGTTGCTGCCGTCGCCGATGACGATCGGCTCGGAATCCGCGCGGATGACGGCGCCCGGCCAGACGCTGGTCAGCTCGCCCAGCGTGACGCGGCCGATGACCGACGCCGTCTCGGCAATGAACGACGACGACGGGATCTGCGGCTCGTGGCCGCGAAAGCGATAACGGGGCATGCCGCGGACTCCCGCTGCGATGGCGAAGCGCCGATGTTCGCATCCCGCGGCGCCGCGGTCCATCGCCCGCGCGCGCCGCGTCGACGCTTCGTCATCCGCCGCGTCCGCTCGACCCCGTTCCCGTCATGTTGATCGTCGCGCCGCCGCCATTGCTGCCGATCGACAGCGTCGCCGCCCTGGCGCCGGTGGCCATCGGCGTGAACCAGTGGGTGACCGTGCAGCTCTGGCCTGCGGTCAGGCTGGTGCCCACCGCGCACGTGCCGGTCCGCGGGAAATCGCCGGGATTCGCGCCGCCGGCCGTCAGCGACGCGATCGTGAGCGTCCCCGTCCCGGTGTTGGTGAGCGTCACCGTCTGCGGCGGGCTCGACGTGAAGACGAACACGCTGCCGAAGGCCTGCGTCGTGGCACTGGGCGTCAGCGTCGGTCCCGTCGGGGCGGTGACGCCGGTTCCGGACAGGGCGAGCGTGGCGCTGCCGCCGTTGCTCGCGACGGCGAGCGTCGCCGCGCGAGCGCCGGCCGCGGTCGGCGTGAACCGGTAGATCACCGTGCAGCTTTGCCCGGCTGTCAGGTTGCTGCCGGCCGCGCAGGTGCCCGTGCGCGCGAAGTCGCCCGGATTGGCGCCACCCGGCGTAAGCGACGCGAGCGCGAGCGTGCCGCCGCCGGCGTTGGTGACCGTCATCGTCTGCGTCGAGCTGCTCGCGCCGAGCGCCACGTTGCCAAAGTCGAGCGCCGTGGCGTTGGCCGACAGCGTCGGCGCCGGCGCCGGGACGATGCCGGTGCCGGACAGCGCGATGGTCGGATTGCCGCCGTTGCTCGCCACGGCCAGCGACGCACTGCGCAGGCCGGTCGTGCCCGGCCGGAACGTGAACGTGATCGTGCAGGTCTGCGCGCCGCTGAGCGCCGTTGCGGCCGCGCACGTGCCGCCGCGCGTGTATTCGACGTTGCGCGAACCGGCGCCGGCGAGCGTGAGCGACGCCAGCGTCAGCGTGCCGCCGCCGCCGTTGGACACGGTGATCGTCTGCGCAGCGCTGGTGACGCCGACGGCGACGTTGCCGAAGTTGAGGCTGGTCGACGTCAGCGCGAGGATCGGCGTCACCGGCGGCGCGGTGTCGGCGAACCGGTACAGGTCGCCGGCGTTGTAGTCGGCGAAATAGAGCTCGCCGGTCTCGTCCTCGCCGAAGGTGCTGATGCCGTACGTCGTGTCGCCGAGCTGCGCCGGCGACCAGGCGCTGCCGGCCTTCTGCGCCGCCCAGATGATCCCGGAGCAGAAATCGCCGTACACGTATTGCCCGGCCAGCGACGGCACCGCCACGCCGCGATAGACGAAGCCGCCGGTCACCGAGCAGCCCACGCTGTGCGTGTACGTGATCACCGGCGCCGTGAGCGTCGGATCGGTGCAGGTGACCGGACCGGAATTGCCCGTGCAGCTGTTGCCCTCGAGCACGCGCCACCCGAGGTTGGCGCCGGATCCCGTTCCCGCCGGCAGCAGGTCGATCTCCTCGACCGCACCCTGCCCGACGTCGCCGATCCAGAAGTCGCCGTTCGCACGGTCGAACGAAATGCGCCACGGGTTGCGCAACCCGATCGCGAAGATCTCCGCCCGCCCGCCGACGCCGGTCGGGAACGGATTGCCCGGCGGAATCGCGTACGGGCTGCCGTGGTCGACGTCGATGCGCAGGATCTTGCCGAGCAGCGTGGTCTTGTCCTGCGCACGCCCTTCCGGATCGTTGCCGGAGCCGCCGTCGCCCATGCCGATGTAGAGGAAGCCGTCGGCGCCGAACCTGAGCGAGCCGCCGTTGTGGTTGTCGTACGGCTGCGCGATCACGAGCAGGATCTGCGCGGACGCCGGATCGGCGACGTCCGACGCCGCCGTGGGCGCCGTGTAGCGCGCGATCACCGTCGCGCCGTCGGACGTTCGCGTGTAGTTCACGTAGAACTGCCGGTTGAGCGCGTACTGCGGATGGAACGCGACGCCCAGCAGGCCGCGCTCGCCGCTCGACGTCGTCACGCCGGACAGGTCGAGGAACGGCGCGGCGAGCACCGAGCCGCCCTTGATCACGCGGATCTGCCCGGTCTGCTGCACGACGAACAGCCGGCCGCTGCCATCGCGCGCGGTCGTGATGTCGACCGGTTGCGTGAACCCGGAGTACACCCTGTTCCACGTGACGGCCGCCGTCGCCGGCAGCGACAGCATCGCCGCCAGCGCCATCGCGGCCAGCGTGCGGATCCGGAACGGTTGGCTCATCGCAGGTCCTCCATCGCGGCAGTCCTATGCCATCGTCATAATACGCCAAACCGGGCGCCGGCCGCGCATGGGCGAAACCCCTTCGCGCACAGGGCCTTGCCGCGAGGTTCGACAGCGGTCGCCGCGCCGACGTTCGTGGGAGAATGTTGTCGATGAACGCTTCGAATCCTCGCCGCACCGGAAAATCCGCAGCGGGCGCCGGGCGCCCGTCGCGCGACGACGCGAAGGACGCCGTACGCACGCTGATCCGCTGGGCCGGCGACGATCCGGACCGCGAGGGCCTGGTCGAGACGCCGGACCGCGTCGTCCGCGCGTACGAGGAGTTCTTCTCCGGCTACGAGCAGGATCCGGCCGAGATCCTCGCCAAGACCTTCTCCGAGGTCGACGGCTACGACGAGATGATCGTGATGAACGACATCCGATTCGAGTCGCACTGCGAGCACCACATGGTGCCGATCATCGGCAAGGCGCACATCGGCTACCTGCCCGACCGGCGGGTGGTCGGCATCTCGAAGCTCGCGCGTCTGGTCGAGGTCTACGCGCGGCGGCTGCAGATCCAGGAAAAGATGACCGTGCAGATCGCCGACACGCTGCAGCACGTGCTGCAGCCGAAAGGCGTCGGCGTCGTCGTCGAGGCGTCGCACCAGTGCATGACGACGCGCGGCGTGCACAAGCCGGGCGCGTCGCTGGTGACGAGTCGCATGCTCGGCGCGTTCCGCAGCGATTCTTCGACGCGGCGCGAGTTCATGGCGATCATCGCGCACAGCAGCAGCGGCGCGCTGCCCAACACGTAACGCGTCCTACGCCGCGCTCGCGGCGTCGAGCTCGCGCAGCGCGTCCGCGTCGAGCGCGAGCTCGGCCGCCGCCAGGATCTCCGTCAGTTGCGCGACCGTGGTCGCGCTCGCGATCGGCGCGACCACCGCCGGACGCGTCATCAGCCAGGCGAGCGCGACCTGCGCCGGCGTCGCACCCGTCCGCGCGGACACGGCGTCGAGCGCGTCGAGGATGCGCAGCCCGCGCGGATTCAGGAACTTGTGCATGTTGCCGCCGCGCACGCTCTTGCCGAAATCCGCGTCCGACCGGTACTTGCCGGTGAGGAACCCCGACGCCAGCGAGAAGTAGCTGATGACGCCGATGTTCTCGCGCACGCACAAGTCCTGCAGCGAACCTTCGAAGCTCGCGCGCTCGTACAGGTTGTAGTGCGGCTGCAGCGTCGCGTAGTGCGGGAGGCCGAGCCTGCGGCTTGCGCCTAGCGCCTGGCCCAGTCGCTCCGCCGTCAAGTTGGACGCGCCGATGGCCTTCACCTTGCCCTGCCGGATCAACTGCGCGTAGGCGTCGAGCGTCTCGTCGAACGCCGTCGTCTCGTCGTCCCAGTGCGATTGGTACAGGTCGATCGCGTCGACGTTCAGGCGCCGCAGCGAGTCCTCGACGGCGCGCAGGATGTAGTCGCGCTTGAGGCACTTGTACCCGAGCCCCATGTCGGAGCCGACCTTGGTCGCGATCACGACGTCGTCGTGATGCCCGCGCCGCGCGATCCAGCGGCCGATCACGGTCTCCGACTCGCCGCCCTGGTGGCCGGGCGCCCAGCGCGAGTACGAATCGGCCGTGTCGATCAGGTTGAACCCGGCGGCGACGAACACGTCGAGCAGCCGGAACGACGTCGCCTCGTCCGCCGTCCATCCGAACACGTTGCCGCCGAACGCCAGCGGCGCGACGTCGAATCCGCTGGTGCCGAGCTTGCGCCTATGCATGGTGAACCCGCCTTCGTCGATCGCCGTCGTCTTCATTGTAGCGGCGCGGCCGGCACGCTCGTTCCGGGCGCGGAGGGGCACCTCTTGCCCCAGGGCGCCGGCAGGCATAGTCTGCCGTGTATGTACGCTACAATTTGACCTCGATGACCCCCATCCGCGCGGCAACCCGCCGCAGAACCCGCCGGCGCACAACGCTTTGCGCAGCGCCGGCGTCCTGTCGCATTTCACCGATCGAAAGGAAACGACCATGTCGAACGGCCACGAGTCCCGACCCGGTCCGTGCAATCCCGCGTGCACCAGCGTCATCAAGTTCATGACCGACCATGAACTGCCTCCGAGCGTCGGCATCAGCCTTCCGCCGTACAAGAGCATCGACCATTACCGGCACATCAACATCTTCGTCCAGTTCAGCCAGGCGACCGCGAACGAGCCGCCGGTCGATCTCGGCGTGGTGTTCGCCTTCGACGCCAACGGAACGCTCGGCGCCCGCCGCTACGTGAACCTCGAGCAGAACCTGAGCGGCCCGCAGAGCACGAACTTCATCGAGGTTTCGGGGCAAGGCAGCTGGCACGGCAGTCCGCACAACATCAGCAGCTACGTTGCGCGCTTCCCCGTCATGGGGCCCTTCATCGAGGTGTTCGTCTACAACCGGGCCGCGATCAAGCGGACGGTGAACGTCTGGGGCTATCTGGTTTCGTAGCGCACGCCGTCGTCACGCTGTCGATGCGCGCACGCCCGCTCGGGGCTTGCGCGCACCGGACCTCCAGATTACGCTTCCGATCGACATCGCACGCCTCGTGCGCAGTCGTCCCCGTAACGGTCCCGCCGGAATCCACGCGATGCAACTCACTCCCAGGGAATTCGACAAGCTGTTGATCTACATGATGGCCGACGTCGCGCTCAAGCGCAAAGCGAAAGGCATCAAGCTCAACTATCCGGAAGCGGTCGCCGTGATCTCCGCCAGTGCGCTCGACGGCGCGCGCGAGGGGAAGACGATCGAGCAGGTCGCCAAGGAAGCGCGCACGGCGCTGACCAAGGACGACGTGATGGACGGCGTCGCCGACCTCATTCCCGTCGTGCAGGTCGAGGCGGTGTTCACCGACGGCAGCCGCCTCGTCACCGTGCACACGCCGATCCAGTAAGACTTCGCTGCGAGGAGCGCGCCGATGGCCGAAGTCAAGGCGGGACCCAAGGTCCCCGCGAACGTCGATCCCGCGACCACGAAGGTCGCGATCGGCGGGTACGTCACGAGTCCCGAGCCGATCACGTTCCACGGCAAGCTCAAGGTGACCACGCTCACCGTGCGCAACACCGGCGATCGTCCGGTGCAGGTCGGGTCGCACTTCCACTTCTTCGAGGTCAACCGCGCGCTGGAATTCGACCGTGCCGCGGCCTTCGGACAGCACCTCAACATCCCGGCATCGACGGCGCTGCGCTTCGAGCCCGGAGACGAGCGCAAGGTGAACCTCGTGCCGTACGGCGGCAAGCGTGCCGTTTACGGCTTCAACAACCTCGTCGACGGCCCGACGGCCGGCGACGCCGGCGCGAAGCAGAAATTGAAGTCGGTGGCGCTTGCCGCCAAGCGCGGCTTTCGCTCCAAAGCCTGACGCGTTCGCGTCGCGCCCCCAACGCTTCCTGGAATCGTTCAATGGCCACCCTTTCACGCAACGAATACGTCGGCCTGTTCGGCCCGACCACCGGCGACCGCATCCGGCTGGGCGACACCGGCCTGTTCGTCGAGATCGAGCGCGACCTGCGCGGCGCGCCGGGCGACGAGATCGTCTTCGGCGGCGGCAAGAGCCTGCGCGAAGGCATGGGGATGGACAACCGGCGCACGCACCGGGACGGTGCGCCCGACCTCGTCATCACCAACGTCACGATCATCGACGCGATCCTGGGCGTGGTGAAGGCGGACGTCGGCATCCGCGACGGCCGGATCTGCGGCATCGGCAAGGCCGGCAATCCGCAGACGATGGACGGCATCACGCCCGGCCTGGAATGCGGCCTCGCCACCGACGCGATTTCCGGACAGCACCTGATCCTGACCGCCGCCGGCATCGACACGCACATCCACTTCATCTCGCCGCAGCAGGCGCAGGCGGCGCTGTCCAACGGGACGACCACGCTGATCGGCGGCGGCACGGGACCGTCGGACGGGTCCAACGCGACGACGGTCACGCCGGGTCCCAGCAACATCGCCAACATGCTGCGCGCGTTCGAGAGCTGGCCGATCAACGCCGGCATCCTCGCCAAGGGCCACGGTCACGGCAAGGCCGCGCTGGTCGAGCAGATCGAGGCCGGCGCGGTCGGCTTCAAGTGCCACGAGGACTGGGGAACGACGCCCGCCGTGCTGCGCTCGGCGCTGACCGTCGCCGACGAGATGGACGTGCAGGTGTGCATGCACACCGACACGCTGAACGAGTCGGGCTTCGTCGAGGACACGATTGAAGCATTCGAAGGCCGCACGATCCACTCGTTCCACACCGAGGGCTCCGGCGGCGGGCATGCGCCCGACATCATCAGGTCTCCCCGGCACTGCCCAACGTGCTGCCGGCATCGACCAATCCCCACGCTCCCCGGCGTCGCTCGCAGGCGGAGCTGTACGACATGATCATGGTGTGCCACCGCCGAAGATCCCGACATTCCGTCGGACGTGGCGTTCACCGAGAGCCGCATCCGCGCCGAGACGATCGCCGCCGAGAACGTGCTGCACGACATGGGCGTGATCTCGATCTTTTCCAGCGACTCGCAGGCGATGGGCCGCATCGGCGAATGCTGGCTGCGCACGATCCAGACGGCGGACGCGATGAAGACCGGCCGCGGCAAGCTGCCCGAGGACGCGCCGGGCAACGACAACTTCCGCGTGCTCCGCTACGTGGCCAAGATCACGATCAACCCGGCGATCGCGCACGGCATCTCGCACGTGCTGGGCTCGGTGGAGGTCGGCAAGATGGCCGACCTCGTGCTGTGGGAGCCCGGGTTCTTCGGCGCCAAGCCGAAGCTCGTGCTGAAGAACGGCATCATCAGCTGGGCGGTGATGGGCGACCCGAACGCGTCGCTGCCGACGCCGCAGCCGGTCTACTACCGGCCGATGTTCGGCCAGTACGGCCTCGCGCTGCCGCAGTCGTGCGTGACGTTCGTCTCCGGCGCTTCGCACGCGGCGGGCATCGCCGATCGGCTGGAACTGCGCCGGCACGTCATCGCCGTCAAGAACACGCGCAGGATCGGCAAGCGCGACATGGTCCGCAATTCCGGCACGCCGAAGATCGAGGTCTCGCCGGAAACCTTTGCCGTGACCGTCGACGGCGTGCACGCGACGGTACCGCCGCTCAAGACCGTCTCCCTCAACCAGAAGTACTTCTTCAGCTGACGCCCTTGGCCCTGATCCTCGTCGAACACGTCCTCGGCAACGCCGCCGAGCCGCAATGGGCGGCGCGGCTGGCCGCCGGCCACGTCGAAGCGCTGGCGCTCGACCACTGGGAAGCGCAGAAGAACCGCTTTCGCAAGAAGACCGACGCCGGCCTCGAGATCGCCGTGTCGCTCGACCGCGGCGTGTTCCTGCGCGACGGCGACGTTCTGCTGTGGGACGAGGCGACGGGCCGCGTGGTCGTCGCGCGGATCAACATGCGCGACGTGATGGTGATCCACCTCGACGAGCTGTCCGCACAATCGCCGGCGATCGCGGCGCGCACGTGCGTCGAGCTCGGCCACGCACTCGGCAACCAGCACTGGCCGGCGCTGGTCAAGGGCACGCAGGTCTACGTGCCGCTGACCGTCGACCGCAAGGTGATGGCGTCGGTGATGAACACGCACCGCTTCGAGGGCATCCGCTACGAGTTCGTTCCGGGCGACGTCGTCGTCCCGTACCTGGCGCCGCACGAGGCGCGCCGGCTGTTCGGCGGCGCCGAGGGTCCGGTGCACACGCACACGCAGGATCGCTACGTCGCGGTCGACGCCGAAACCGGCCGCGCGTACAGCCGCCCGCCGGTGAGCGCGCAGCCGCATCCGCCCGCCGGCATCGCGTCGAAGAAATGAGCGACCGGGCGGCCGCAACATGAGCGGCGCCGGGCCGCCCGAAGCCGCTCGCCCCCCTGGGGAGGAGCGGCGCGAAGCGCCGTGCGGGGGGGAGCCTTCGGACGCGGCGGGGCGGCTCGCCCGGATGCTGCAGTTCGGCGACTCGATGTTTCCGATCGGCGCGTTCTCGTTCTCCGGCGGCCTCGAGTCCGCGATCCAGAAGCGCGTCGTCACCGACCGCGCGAGCCTGCTCGCGTTCACGCGCACCGCCGTCGAGCAGGCGGACCGCGGCGACGGCATCGGCGTCGTCTGCGCGCACCGCGCCGCGCGCGCCGGCGACACCGACGAAGTCGTCCGCATCGACGAGCGGATCTACGCGCGCAAGCTTTCCGGCGAGACGCGCACGATGACCGTTCGCATGGGCAAGAAGTTCGCGGAGATGGGCGCGCAGGTGGTCGGCTCGCCGGTCCTCGCCGATTGGCTCGCGCGGGTCGACGGCGGCGCCACGCCCGGCTGCTACCCGACCGCGCTGGCCGTGAACTTCGCCGCGCAGTCGCTGCCCGAGCGCGACGCGTTCGTCGTCCACCATTGCGGTGTGGCGGCCACCATCACGGGCGCGGCGTTGCGGCTGATGCGCATAAGCCACGTCGACACGCAGCAGATCCTGTACGCGGTCAACGCCGACGTCGAGGCCGCATATCGGTCCGCGGCGACGGCCACGCTGGCCGACATGGCGGGATTCGCGCCGATGGCCGAAATCCTCGCGGCCGCACACGTCAAGGCGCACGTGCGCCTGTTCATGAACTGAGTCGGAGAGCCCCAGAGTGAAGAAGAAGATCACGCGCATCGGCATCGGCGGCCCCGTCGGCTCCGGCAAGACGGCCATCGTCGAGGCGATCACGCCGAAGCTGCTCGAAATGGGGATCAAGGTGCTCATCATCACCAACGATGTCGTGACCACCGAGGACGCGAAGCACGTCCAGCGGACGCTGAAGGGCATCCTGCTGGAAGAGCGCATCCTCGGCGTGGAGACCGGCGCCTGCCCGCACACGGCCGTGCGCGAGGACCCGAGCATGAACCTGGCCGCGGTCGAGGACATGGAGGCGAGGTTTCCTGACGGCGACGTCGTGCTGATCGAAAGCGGCGGTGACAACCTGACGCTGACGTTCTCGCCGGCGCTGGTCGACTTCTTCATCTACGTGATCGACGTCGCGGCCGGCGACAAGATCCCGCGCAAGAATGGTCCCGGCATCACGCAGTCGGACATCCTCGTCATCAACAAGACCGACCTCGCCCCCCACGTCGGCGCGAGCCTGGAGGTCATGGCGCGCGACTCCAAGCTGATGCGCGGCGACAAGCCGTTCCTGTTCACCAACTGCCGCACCGGCGAAGGCATCCCCGAACTGGTCGACCTGATCCGCAGCGACCTGCTGTTCGACGTCGCGCTGCCGACGACGCTGCCGGCCTGATGGGTGCCTGCGAGCACGCGCTGCTCGGGGCGGTGCCGGACACGGCGTTCGCGCGCTATTGCGACGAGCCGCCGCAGATGCGCAGCGGCGCCATCGGCAAGTCCGGCTGCCTGCGCGTAGGGTTCGAGCGCCGCGGCGAGCGCACGATCCTGGCCGACCTGGAGTCCCGCGCGCCGTTCCTCGCGCAGCGGGCGATGCATTGCGACGAAGCGTTGCCCGACATGGCGTGGCTGTTCGCCATCTCCACGACGGGCTGCGTGCTGCAGGGCGACCGGCTCGCGCTGGACGTGGCGCTGGGCCCGGGCGCCCGCGCGCACGTCACCACGCAGTCGGCGACCAAGGTGCACGCGATGGACGCCAACTACGCCCTGTCGACGCAGACGCTCACGCTCGCCGACGACGCCTACCTGGAATTCCTGCCGGAACCGCTGATCCCGCACCGGCAGTCGAGGTTCGCGAGCGACACGCGGATCACGATCGCGCCAACCGCGTCGCTCCTCTATTCGGAGATCGTGCAGCCGGGCCGCAAGCACCATCACCCGGACGAATGCTTCGGCGCGACGCTGCTGTCGCTGGCGACGACGGCCGCGCGGCCCGGCGGCCCGCCGCTGTTCGCCGAGAAGCTCGTGATCGAGCCCGCACGGCATCCGATGCGGCAGGCCGGCGTGATGGACGGCTTCGACGTGTTCGGCAACGTGATCCTGTGCACGCCGCCGGCCGTCGCCGACCGCGTTCACGCGCGGATGGACGCCGACGTCGATCACGACGCAGGCGTGGCGTTCGGCGCGTGCCGGCTGCCGCACGACGCCGGCCTGATCTTCAAGGTGCTGGGCCGCGAGACGGCGCAGGTGAAGGCGAAGGTGCGCGAGTTCTGGACGATCGCACGCAGCGAGATCACCGGCGCGGACGTTCCGGCGCCTCACTTCTGGCGGTGACGACATGAACAGGGCCATGGCCGGATGGGAGGCACGGTGCGAAGCGACGGCCGCGCTGCGGTTCGTCGACGTGAACCTGCGCGGCATCGCACAGGTGATGCTGCAGGACAATCCGCTGACCGGCGTGCTGTTCCTGGCCGGCATCGCGTGGGGATCGTACGCGGCCGGCGCGCCGCAGATCGCCGTCGCCGGCGTGCTCGCGGTCGTCGTCGGCACGTTGACCGCCATGGGGCTGCGCGTCGACCGCGCGGCGCTGCGCGCCGGCCTGTACGGCTACAACGCGGTGCTCGTGGGCATGGCGCTCGCGACGTTCCTGGAGCCGGGACCGTTGCTGTGGTCGTACGTCGTGCTGGGCGCCGCCGTCTCCGTCGTCGTGATGCTGGGCACCGCCAGGACGGTCACGCCGCTCGGCCTGTCCGCGCTGACGGGTCCGTTCGTGCTGGTCACGTGGCTGCTGCTGCTCGCGACCTACGGCTTCGCCGGACTGGTCGCAGGCGCGCTGCCGACGGGCGCCGTCGTCACGCCGTTCGAGCCGCTCGCGCCGATTCGCCTTTCCCCGGGCGATTTCCTGCAGGGCGTGCTGCTTTCCATCTCGCAGGTGTTCCTGAAGGGCAGCGCCGTTGCGGCGCTGCTGCTGCTCGCGGGGCTCGCGGTCAATTCGCTGGCCGCCGCGGCGTTCGCGCTGGCCGGCGCGATCATCGCCGTCGTCACCGCGCACCTGTTCGGCGCCGAGAGCGACCTCATCACCGGCGGCCTGCTGGGCTTCAGCCCCGTGCTGACGGCGATCGCGCTCGGCACGGTGTTCTACAAGCCCGGTGTGCGGGTCGCGATCTACGCGGCCGTCGGCGCGGCGTTCACCGTCATCGTGCAGGCGGCGCTCAACGTAGCGCTGACGCCGTTCGGCATTCCCGCGCTGACCGCGCCGTTCGTGCTCGTGTCGTGGCTGTTCCTGCTGCCGCGGCAGTCGTTCGACGACCCGGGCACCTAGGAACCGCGCGCCGAGGCGCGCGGGTCGCGCCGCTCACGGATTGCGACGATCACCGGCGCCAGCACCGACGCGACGATGCCGGCGGCGAACCCGTTGTTGTACAGGTTGAGCCCGGCGTGCAGCCAGCCGACGCTCATCGCCGCCGACGAGTGCACGATGCCGGCGACGATGCCCCAGTGCCAGCCGAAACGCCCCGCGATCGGCGCCAGCGTCGTGCCGAACAGCGCGGCGAGCGTGATCGACGGATCCGCCGCGTTCCACGGCTTGAACAGCGAGCCCAGGAACACGCCGGCGATGATCGGCACGATGTTGCGCGGATGCTTGCCGTACGCGGAGAACCCCACGATGGTCAGGATCGCGCCGATCACGGGCCCGTTGAGGTCGCCGCCGATCGCGAGCACGTAGAGCATGCCGATCGTTCCGGTCAGGCCCATGTTGGCGAGCGTGGGCCCGAAGCCGGCGAGCGCGATGAAATCCGTTGGCGCCTGGCCGCTCTCCGCCATGATCCGTCGCAGCCGCGACGGCAGTGCACTGTCGAGGTAGTAGCCAACGGCGACCATCGACGCGAACACAGCGGTGAGGAACGTCCCGAGCAGCCGGTTGTTGCCGGTCGTCCAGATCATCACCGGATCCGGCACGAACCCGTACGACTTGTACGCGGCGACGATCACCGTGCCCACGATGCCGGCGGTGAACCCCATGTTGTACAGCGTGAACCCCATGTGCGCCTTGAACAGCTGCGCGGCGACCGGCGCCAGGATGAAGCCGGCGACGAGGCTCGTCGCGATCGCGAGCGGAATGCGCGCCGGCAGCGCGAGCGTCGTGGAAAAGAGGATCTCGGAGAACAGCGGCGCCAGCGCCGCGCCGAAGAACGCGACGTTGATGTGGGTCGCGAAGTCCTCGCCGCGGAAGCGCGCGTACAGAAAGACGCCGAGGATGATCATCCAGATGTTGAGCAGGTTCTTGCCGAACAGCCCGAAGCCAAGCACCAGGAACAGGCAGGCGACCGCGGCGCCGCCGATCTTCGCGTGCGCGCGGTGGTAGACGAAGCACGCACAGAGCGTGAGGAGACCGGCGTTGACGCACGCGGCGCCGATACCGCCCGCGCCGAAGTAGTCGGTCAGCAACGCGTCGCGCGTCGTGACGATCTCTACGAGGCCGCGGAGCACCCGCCCGGGTCCGTCGACCAGGAGTCCGAAGACGACGAAGGCGACGGCGTAGCCGGCAACGATGCGCAGGATCACGCGGTCCGGCAGCGGTCTTGCTGGAAGATCGGTCGTGTCGGTAGCGGTCATTTTCGGCCTCGGGCGTCCGCAGTGGAGTCGAACGGAAGGCGGAAAGTTTACGGCTGCGTCGCGGGTCGCGTCGAATCGGAACGGCGCCGGCTGCACGTCCGTCCGAAATGCTTTGACTATCCAGGCCAATGCGTGTATCGGTGAGGGGCAGGTTCCTCAAGCGAAACGTACACGTTATTTCGCCCCCGCTTTCGCGGCGCGTTCCGGATGTCGACTCTCTCTTGATGTTCCCGCGCCCGGGCATCCGCCCGGCAATCGTACGTCACAGGAGCACTCGAGATGGGTACAGGCAGCGTCAAATGGTTCAACGATGGCAAGGGGTTCGGCTTCATAACGCCGGACGACGGCGGCAAGGATCTGTTCGCGCACTTCTCCGCGATCCAGGGCGACGGGCGCCGGACGCTGCGGGAGGCCCAGAAAGTGTCGTTCGACGTGACGACCGGGCCGAAGGGCGACCAGGCCGCCAACATCAAGGCGCTCGACTGACGTCGCAGCGAGCCGCCGAGACGAGGGCCCGGATCTCCGGGCCCTTTGTCATGGCGCGGCGCGCGACGACGACGCGGTCAGGCGGCGATCAGCAGATTGGCGCACGCCTTGGCGATGGCCGACACCTGATCGGACGCCTTCGCTCCGGGCGCCGTGGCCCATCCGCCCTTTTCGACGATGTCGCCCTGCGCCCAGGAATCGGCCTTCTTCAGCGCGGCGAGATTGGCGGCGACGTCCGGGGCATGCTGGAACCGCTCGACGCAGCCCGGGGCAAGCACCACGACGACGGCCGTGTTGGCGCGCTGCGTCGCCTGCAGCTCGGCCTTGCTGCCCGTGACCCAGCCGCCCCACGTGAAGCCGACGACGGCAACGGCAATCGCCCCGGCTACAGCGCCCCAGAGGGCAGGTTTCGTTTCGATTGGAAGCTTCATGGCGATTGCCTTTCGACGATGGATGGAAGGTTGCGCGGCGCCGCGGGCGCCCCGCTCGGGCTGGCCCGCACTCGCTGGCTACGGATACGCCCAATTCGCAACGCCGTATGTATGCTGGCGCACGCAGCCGGAATGGTTCGCCGGCGCGCGGCCCGCCGAGGGTACCCGGCCGGAAGCGCTGTGTGCGCCACCGCACCGACTTCGCGAACCCTTCGCGCCGACACTTCGACCGTGATTCGTGCGGCCCGCGACGTGCAGAAAATGGCGGGAACGACGGATGGACCGCGCAGCCGGCAATGACGCCGGCGCGCCAACGCAAGAAGGAGCAAGCGCATGAATTGGGACATCATCGAAGGCAACTGGATGCAGTTCAAGGGAACCGTCCAGCAGAAGTGGGGCAAGCTCACGAACGACAGGCTCGACGTGATCGCGGGCGACCGCGTCCGGCTGGCGGGGCAGCTGCAGGAAGCCTACGGCATCACCGAGGAACAGGCGGAAGTGCAGGTGAAGGCATTCGAGGAAGCGCACAAGGACTACGACCCGGCCCCGACGGCCTAGCAGACCGGCGGCAGCGAACGAGGGTGCGGCGCAACCCATGACCTACTGCATCGGCGTCATGCTCGACCAGGGGATCATCTTTGCGTCGGACTCCCGCACCAACGCCGGCATGGACAACATCGCCAAGTTCTGCAAGATGACGGTGTTCGAGCGGCGCGGCGAACGCGTCGTCGTGCTGCTGAGCTCCGGCAACCTCGCCGGGACGCAGGCGGTGATCGGCGTGCTGAACCAGCGCTGCGCCGCCGGCGACGCCGGCGCCAACCTCTGGAACGCGCGGACGATGTTCGACGTCGCGATCGTCGTCGCCGACGCGATGCGCGACATCGAGCGGCGCGACGGCGACTACCTGCAGGACAGCGAAGCAGGGTTCAACGCCTCGTTCATCGTCGGCGGGCAGATCGACGGCGAACCGCTGCGGCTGTTCCGGATCTACGCCGAGGGCAACTTCATCGAGGCCGAGGACGCCACGCCCTACTTCCAGACCGGCGAGACCAAGTACGGCAAGCCGATCGTCGACCGCGTGATCACCCGCCACACCGACCTGGCAGACGCCACGAAGTGCGTGCTGGTGTCGTTCGACCTGACCATGCGCAGCAACCTGTCGGTTGGAATGCCGATCGACCTCCTCTGCTACGAGCGCGACAGCCTCGAAGTGCGCATGCGCTGCCGGCTGGACCCCGACGACGCCTACTTCACCGCGCTCAGCCGCGAGTGGAGCGAGGGAACGCGGCAGGTGTTCCGCCAGCTGCCGGAGCTGCAGTGGTGACGACTCGCCGATCGAACGGAGACTCCTGATGCAGATCCGCGCCGGATTCGAGATGGTGTACGACTGCCCGCAGCCGACGCCGATGATCTTCAACCTGAACGTGCACTTCACGCGCGTGTCCGATCTCGTGGGACGCGACGACCTCAAGTTCGATCCGCCGGTGCCGATGGCCGCTTACCGCGACAGCTTCGGCAACTGGTGCACGCGCATCGTGGCCGGCACGGGTCGCACGCGCGTCTCCGCCGATGCGCTCGTCAACGACTCCGGCCTGCCCGACGTGATCGTGCCGGACGCGCAACAGCATCGGGTGCAGGACCTGCCCGAGGAAACGCTGCTCTTCCTGCTCGGCAGCCGCTATTGCGAAACCGACCGGCTGTCCGAGATCGCGTGGAGTCTCTTCGGGCACGGCCCGACCGGATGGGCGCGCGTGCAGGCCATCTGCGACTACGTGCACCGCCACATCACGTTCGGCTACGAGCACGCGCGAATGACGCGCTCGGCGTTCGAGGCCTACTACGACAAGACCGGCGTCTGCCGCGACTTCACGCACCTCGCCGTCGCCTTCTGCCGGTGCATGAACATCCCCGCGCGCTACTGCACCGGCTATCTGGGCGACATCGGCGTGCCGCCGCCGCACGGCACGATGGACTTCGCCGCGTGGTTCGAGGTGTTCCTGGGCGGCCACTGGCACACGTTCGACGCGCGCAACAACACGCCGCGCATCGGCCGCGTGCTGATCGCGCGCGGCCGCGACGCCTCGGACGTGGCGATCAGCAGCACGTTCGGCCCCAACACGCTGGCGAGCTTCCGCGTCTGGACCGACGAGGTGCGCGCACGCTGACGGCTCGAAGCCCGCCCCTCAGCGGTACTTCGCGAGCTCCAGCTTCGCGATCTGGTTGCGGTGCACCTCGTCCGGGCCGTCGGCCAGCCGCAGCACGCGCGCCATCGCGTACGCGTGGCCGAGGCCGAAGTCGTTGCTGGTGCCGCCGCCGCCGTGGACCTGGATCGCCCAGTCGATCACCTGCTGCGCCATGTTCGGCGCCGCGACCTTGATCATCGCGATCTCGGCGCGCGCGGCCTTGGCACCGACCGTGTCGATCATGTGCGCGGCATTGAGCGTCAAGAGCCGCGCCTGCTCGATCATGATCCGCGACTGCGCGATCCGCTCGCGCGTCACGCCCTGCTCGGCGATCGCCTTGCCGAACGCGACGCGTTCGAGGCTGCGCCGGCACAGGCGCTCCAGCGCGCGCTCGGCAAGCCCGATCAGCCGCATGCAGTGGTGGATGCGGCCCGGCCCGAGCCTGCCCTGCGCGATCTCGAACCCGCGCCCCTCGCCCAGCAGCATGTTCGACGCCGGAACGCGCACGTTGGTGAACACGACTTCGGACGCGCGGTCCGGCACGGCGTAGTAGCCGAACACCGGCAGCGGCCGGATCACCTCGATGCCGGGCGCGTCCATCGGCACCAGGATCATCGACTGGCGCCGATGCCGGTCGGGGTTGTCCGGATCGGTCTGGCCCATGAAGATCGCGATCCGGCAGCGCGGATCGGTCGCGCCCGTCGTGTACCACTTGCGCCCGTCGACGACGTAGGCATCGCCTTCGCGCCTGATCATCGCCGCGATGTTGGTCGCGTCGCTGGACGCGACCTGCGGCTCGGTCATCGCGAAGCACGAGCGGATCTCGCCGGCGAGCAGCGGTGCCAGCCATTGGCGCTGCTGGTCCGGCGTGCCGTAGCGCAGCAGCACTTCCATGTTGCCGGTGTCCGGCGCATTGCAGTTGAAGATCTCGGGCGCCATCAGGGAGCGGCCCATGATTTCGCACAGCGACGCGTACTCGACGTTGGTGAGGCCGCCGTCGTGGTCGGCGGGCAGGAACAGGTTCCACAGTCCGGCGGCGCGCGCCTTCGGCTTCAGCTCCTCGATCACCGGCTGGACGCCCCACGGCCCGATCTCCTCGGACTCGCGCAGGTAGCGCGCCTCGTTCGGGTAGACGTGCTCGACCATGAATTGGGTCAGGCGGCGCTGCAGGTCCTGCGCCCGTGCGGAGGGTGCGAAGATCACGTGGTTTCCTTTCTGGCGGCCTGCACGCAGCGCCACGCCTCTTCGGCGATCGGCCGCGCGCGCTGCCCGGTGGCGCCGGCGTCGGCGGCGTTCGCCGTGCCGTCGACGACCCGCTTGGCGATGCCCTGCAGGATCGCCGCGAGCCGGAACATGCTGTAGGCGAGATGGAACTCCCATTCGGCAGGATCGATCGGCGGTCGTCCGTTACGCCGACAATAGGCGTCGACGTAGGCGCGTTCGGTCGGGATGCCGAGTGCGGCATGGTCACGGCCGGCCATGCCGCGGAACTGCTCGCCGGTGAGTCGCCAGGCCAGCAGGTGATACGCAAGGTCCGCGAGCGGATGGCCGAGTGTCGCGAGTTCCCAGTCCAGCACCGCGAGCACGCGCGGCTCGGTCCGGTGCACGACCAGGTTGTCGATGCGGAAGTCGCCGTGGGTGATCGTCGTCTCGTCGCCGGCGGGAATGTTCCGCGGCAGCCATTCGATCAGGTGGTCCATCGCTTCGATGCGCTCGGTCTCCGACGCGCGATA
Organism: Burkholderiales bacterium; assembly: GCA_046347755.1. Classification (GTDB taxonomy): domain Bacteria; phylum Pseudomonadota; class Gammaproteobacteria; order Burkholderiales; family Casimicrobiaceae; genus VBCG01. Next base: position 2,236,967 of record JAXMFM010000003.1, read on the forward strand.
CTGCCGGGTCCAGCGCGCGATCTGCCGCTCGAAATAGTTGCCCGGCTTGCCGAAGTCGGCGAGGCCGACCCTGGCGACGTCGACGGTGTGGATGGCCGCAATCACGCGATTGACATCATCCCAGAGCGCCGTGCGGTAGTCCGGCGGCATGTCCGGCAGCGTCGGGTCCCAATGGATGCGGCCGTCGACGAATTCCATGATGAAGAACGGCGTGCCGATGACCGAGGCGTCTTCGCACAGCGCATGCATGCGCGGAACCGGCACGTCGGTGTCGCGCAGCGCGTGCATCACCCGGTATTCGCGCTCGACCGCGTGCGCGGACGGCAGCAGCGTTCCACCGGGCTTCTTGCGCAGCACGTACTCGGCGCCGGGTGTGCGCAGCCGGAACGTCGGGTTCGACTGGCCGCCGGCGAGCGGGTGGACGGCGAGCGGCCCCGCGTAGCCTGCGACGTGGCCGGCCATGTAACGGTCGAGGGCGTCGGCGGCGAAGGGCAATGGCGCGGCAGCGGAAGTCACGGTGTTCATGGGGAACGAGTTTACCGGCCCGGCCCCGGTGCTTCGCTCACATCGTGAACGCCCCCGGAAACACCCACAGCAGCAGCGCCGTCATCGTCACGTAGCGCAGGAACTTGCCGATCGCCATGTACATCACGCACGGCCAGAACGGCAGCCGCAGCCAACCGGCGACCGCGCACAGCGGATCGCCGACGATCGGCAGCCACGACAGCAGGCACGCCGGCGCGCCGAAGCGCTCGAGCCAGCGCAGCGCGCGCGGATGCGCGGCGCCGGGGTTCTTCGACACGCGCTCGTACACGCGCTCGGCGCCGTAGCCCATCCACCACGTCAGCGCGCCGCCCGCCGTGTTGCCGACGGTGGCGACCAGCACGGCCGGCCAGAACAGGTCGGGATTCAGCTTGACGAGCCCGAAGACCGCGGGCTCCGACCCCATCGGCAGCAGCGTGGCCGACACGAACGCAACGACGAACACCGTGGACAGGCCGTAGCTCGGCAGTGCAAGCGCGGCCAGCAACGGCGCAATCCAGGCGTCCATGGCCTAGCATCATACGAACTCGGGCTGCCGGGCCGGCGCACGCCGCATTGCTGCGCCGCAGCGTTGACCGCCCAATGATCATATGAATATGATTATTCGATGGCCGCCATCGCGATTCCCCACGAGACCGTCGCGCGCATCGCCGGCTGGATCGTCGGCGGCCGCTTCGCGCCCGGCGACACGCTGCCGATCGAGCCGGCGCTGGGCCGCGAACTGGCGGTCAGCCGCACCGTCGTCCGCGAGGCGCTCAAGGCGCTGAGCGCGAAAGGGCTGGTGGTCACGGGTCCGCGCGTCGGGACCCGCGTGCTGCCGATGACGGAGTGGAACCTGTTCGACCCGGACGTGCTCGACTGGCGCTTGGACGCGGGCGTCGACGCCGCGTTCGTCCGCGATCTCATGGAACTGCGCCTGGCCATCGAGCCGACCGCCGCGCGGCTCGCGGCGCAGGCCGCCATGCCGGAGGACATCGCCGCGATCCGCGACGCGTATTCGCGCATGGTCGAGAGCGTCGCCGGCCGCGGCCGCTACCTCGCGGTCGATCTCTCGTTCCATCAGGCGGTGATGCAGGCCACGCACAACCAGTTCTTCGTCGGGCTGGTACCGGCGTTCTCCGCGCTGCTGCGCGTGTCGTTCCGCCTGTCGGTCACGAGCATCGACAGCGCGCGGGGCTCGCTGCCCGCGCACAAGCGGCTGCTCGACGCGATCGCGAAGCGCGACGTCCGCGCCGCCGAGCGGGCGAACGCGAAAATCATCGAGATGGCGCGCGACGACATCGAGCGCGACCTCGCCCGCGACGAGCGGTTCCTGCGCGGAGTCGCGTGAGATGAGGCTGCTGCCGGAGGCGTTCGCGCGCGTCGAGGACGCGTTCTTCGGGTTCCTCGAGCGGCTGATGGTCGTGCTGCTGGCCGGCATGGTCGTGATGGTCTTCGGCAACGTCATGCTGCGCTGGGTCGCGAACTCGGGGATCACGGTGTCCGAGGAGCTGTCGCGGTTCTTCTTCGTCTGGCTGACGTTCGTCGGCGCCGTCGTGGTGATGCGCGAGCACGCGCACCTGGGCGTCGATGCGTTCGTGGCGCGGCTGGGGAACCGCGGCCGGCTGTACTGCATGGTGGCCAGCGACGCCATCATCCTGTTCTGCTGCGCGGTGTTCCTCTGGGGCACGTGGCGGCAATCGGCGATCAACGCGTCCAACGCCGCGCCGGTCACCGGCATCTCCACGCTGTGGGTCTTCGGCATCGGCTACTTCACCGCAGTGATGATCGGCGCCATGGTGGCGTCGCGCATCGTGCGCGCGCTGCGGGGCCGGGTCACCGAGCGCGAGCTGGCGATCTTCGCCGGCGCGTTCGAGGACGAGGCGACCGCGCACATCCGGCAGGGCCTCGAATGATCGGCGGCCGATGACGATCACCATCTTCCTGGCCTCGCTGATCGGCGCGCTGGCGCTCGGCATGCCGGTCGCGTTCTCGCTGATCGCGTGCGGCATCGCGCTGATGGGCTGGCTCGGCATCTACGACAGCCAGATCGTCGCGCAGAAGCTGCTCGACGGCGCCGATTCCTTCGTGCTGCTCGCGATCCCGTTCTTCCTGCTCGCCGGCGAGCTCATGAACGCCGGCGGGCTGTCGCGCCGCATCGTCGACTTCGCGCTGTCGCTGGTCGGCCACCGGCACGGGGGACTGGGCTACGTCGCGATCGTCGCCGCGGTCATCATGGCGTCGCTGTCGGGATCGGCGGCCGCCGATACGGCCGCGCTCGCGGCGATCCTCATCCCGATGATGCGCGAGGCGCGCTACGACATTCCGCGCTCCGCGGGCCTGATCGCCGCCGGCGGCATCATCGCGCCCGTCATCCCGCCGTCGATCGGCTTCGTCGTGTTCGGCGTCGCCGCCAACGTGTCGATTCCGCGGCTGTTCGTCGCCGGCGTCGTGCCCGGTGTCCTGCTCGGCCTGTCCCTCGTCGTCGCGTGGTGGTGGGTGTCGCGCCGCGAGGTGCTGACCACGCTGCCCCGCCGCAACTGGACGCAGCGGCTGCAGGCGCTTAAGGACGGCGGCTTCGCGCTGGCGATGCCGGTGTTCGTGCTGGGCTCGATCCGCTTCGGCTTCGCGACGCCGACCGAGGCCGCGGTGGTCGCCGTCGTCTACGCGGTCATCGTCGGCATGTTCGTCTACCGCGAGCTGAAGATCGCCCACCTGTACGCCGTGTTCCTCGCCGCGTCGAAGATGACCGCCGTCGTGATGTTCCTGGTCGCCGCGGCGGGCATCTCGTCGTGGCTGATCACGCAGGCGAACATCCCGGCCGAGCTGGGCGCGCTGCTCGGCCCGCTGCTCGACTCGAAGATACTGCTGATGGCGGCGATGATGGTGCTGGTGCTGGTGGTCGGCACCGCGCTGGACTTCACGCCCACCGTGCTCATCCTGACGCCGGTCCTGATGCCGCTGGTCAAGCAGGCGGGCATCGACCCGATCTACTTCGGCGTGCTGTTCATCATCAACAACGCGATCGGCCTGATCACGCCGCCGGTGGGCATCGTGCTGAACGTCGTCAGCGGCGTCGCGCGCGTGTCGATGACCGACGTGATCCGCGGCGTCAATCCGTTCCTGCTCGCGCAGACGGCCGTTCTGTTCCTGCTCGTCATCTTTCCGCAGCTCGTGATCTGGCCGTACCGCCTGCTCATGGGCCTGCCGTTCCAATGGTGACCGCGCGCGCCGCGCCCGGCACCCGACAACCGTAGACAAGGAGGCCACCATGAAGCTTTTCGCCCGACTGTTCGCCGGCGCCTGCGCCGCGGCAGCGCTCGCCGCGCCCGCGTACGCGCAGTTCGCCGACCGCACGATCCGCGTTTCCAACGGCGTCAACCAGGAGCATCCGGTCGGCAACGGCGTCGCGAAGATGACGGCCTGCCTCGCCGACAAGTCCGGCGGCAAGATGAAGATGCAGGCGTTCTGGGGCGGCGCGCTCGGCGGCGACCTGCAGGCGACGCAGGCGCTGCGATCGGGCACGCAGGAAATGGTCGTCACGTCCACGTCGCCGCTGATCGGCATCCTGCCGGACCTCGGCGTGTTCGACCTGCCGTTCCTGTTCGCCAACGAGAAGGAAGCCGACGCGATCCTCGACGGCGAGTTCGGCAAGTACATCTCGGACAAGATGCCGTCCGTCGGGCTGGTCAACCTCGCGTACTGGGAAAACGGCTTCCGCAACCTGACCAACTCGAAGAAGCCGGTGGCCAGGGTGGAGGACTTCAACGGCCTCAAGGTGCGCGTGATGCAGAACAACGTGTTCCTCGACACGTTCAAGACCATGGGCGCCAACGCGGTGCCGATGGCGTTCCAGGAAGTGTTCCCCGCGCTGGAGACCAAGGCGATCGACGGCCAGGAGAACCCGTTCGTCACCATCGACACGTCGAAGTTCTACGAGGTGCAGAAGTACCTGTCGGTCACCCGCCACGCGTACACGCCGTTCATGGTGCTGTACTCGAAGTCGCTGTGGGACAAGCTGTCGGCGGCCGAGCAGAAGGCGCTGACCGACTGCGCGATCGAGGGCCGCGACGAGCAGCGCAAGGTCTCGCGCGCGCTGTCCGACAAGTCGCTCGCCGCGCTGAAGAGCAACGGCATGCAGGTCAACGAGCTGGCCCCGGCCGAGCAGAAGCGCCTGCGCGACACCGTCAAGCCCGTCTACGAAAAGCATGCGGCGACGATCGGCAAGGAGACGGTCGACAGGATGAACGCCGCGCTGACCAAGATCCGAGGCAGCTGATGGCGCTTGCGACCCCGGGCACGGCGGCGACGCCGCGCCGATCGCGATGAAGATCACGGCCGTCGAGACGCTGCGCCTGGCGGAGTTCGCCAACCTGCTCTGGGTGCGGCTGCACACGGACGAGGGGCTGGTCGGCCTGGGCGAGACGTTCATGGGACCGCAGGCCGTCGAGGCCTACCTGCACGAGACCGTCGCGGGGAAGCTCGTCGGGCGCGATCCGCTGGCGATCGAGGCGATCAACGCGTCGCTGGAGAACTACCTGGGCTGGCGCTCGTCGGGCGTCGAGACCCGCGGCAATTCGGCCGTCGACATCGCGCTGTGGGACCTGTTCGGCAAGGCGCACGGGAAGCCGGTCGCCGACATGCTGGGCGGCCGGTCGCGCGATCGCATCCGCGTGTACAACACGTGCGCCGGCTACCGGTACATCCGCGACGCGCGCGCGCAGTCGGTGGCGAACTGGCACGCGGGCGAGGAAGGCGGCCCGTACGAGGATCTCGACGCGTTCCTGCACCGCGCGGACGAGCTCGCGCTGTCGCTGCTCGAGCAGGGCATCACCGGCATGAAGATCTGGCCGTTCGACATCGCCGCCGAGCGCAGCGGCGGGTGGGACATCACGCCGCAGGAGCTCGACACGGCGCTGGCGCCGTTCGCGAAGATCCGCAAGGCCGTCGGCGACCGGATGGACATCATGGTCGAGTTCCATTCGCTGTGGAGCCTGCCGATGGCCAAGAAGCTGGCGGGCGCGCTGGCGCAGTTCGGCACCTACTGGCACGAGGACCCGTTCCGGCTGGACAACCTCTCCGACCTCGCCGACTACGCGCGGCACAGCAAGGCGTGGGTCTGCGCGTCGGAGACGCTGGGCGGCAAGCACGCGTTCCGCGAGTACCTGGCGACCGGCGTCGCCGGCGTGGTCATGCTCGACCTGTCGTGGTGCGGCGGGCTGACCGAAGCGCGCAAGATCGCCGGCATGGCCGAGGCGTGGCACACGCCGATCGCGCCGCACGACTGCACCGGGCCCGTCGTCTACGCGGCGTCGTGCCACCTGTCGCTGCACGCGCGCAACGCGCTGATCCAGGAATCGGTGCGCGCCTTCTACACCGGCTGGTATCGCGAGCTCGTCGGCGGCCTGCCGGAGATCGTCGACGGGCACGTTTCCATCGGCGACGCGCCGGGACTCGGCCTCGAACTGCTGCCCGGCATCGAAAAGCGCAAGGACGCCGTTTCGCGGGTGACGAAACGCTGACCTGCGTCGCCGCCTAGTCTTCTTCGAGGACCTCGACGCGGCCGGCCTTCACCGCCCTGACCAGTGTGGCGTGATCGCGCTCCGTCTGGTCCGCGTACGCGAAGGCGAACCGCGTCACCGCGCGGTCGAACTTGTCGCCCTTGCCGAGATAGCCGCTGACGGCGGAGGGATCGCCGCCCTTGGCGTGCGCGCGCGCCAGCGTGTGGCCGCAGGCCTTCGCGTACTCGGCCAGCCGCGTCGCCGAAATGCCGTCGATCGGCATCGACATCTTCATGTCGCGCAGCTGGCGCACGTAGAAGTCGTGGCCGCGCTGGCCGCGCACCCATCCCAGGAAGATGTCACTCGACGACTGCATCAGCCGCTGTCCCATGACCACGCGCTGGCCCTGGTTCTCGTACGCGCACTTCGCCGTGTACGGCTCGAGCACGGAGCGCTGCGCTTCCTTGAACTGCAGCATCAGCGGATCGTCGTGCTCCGACATCAGCAAGGCGATGTAGCAGCGGGTGCCGACGCTGCCGATGCCGACGACCTTCATCGCGAAGTCGACGACGTGGTAGCGGTCGAGCAGCACGCGGCGGTCGTCCGACAGCGACAGCCGGTACGCGGCCATCGCGGCCCTCGCACGCGCCGCGAAATCGGGCTCGCCGACGTGGTACAGCAGCGGCGGCTGGTCGATCAGGTGGTGCTTGCCGTCCGCCTCCATCGCGATCTTCGGGACCAGGTGCTCGGCGACGCGGCGGCGCGCCTTCTCGGCCAGCTGCCTGCGGAACTTCCGACCCTCGGCGTTGGGCGCCATGTCGATGATCTTCTGCATGTCCAGCCGCTGGTACCAGACCTCCAGCGGCGTCATCCGCGCGAAGGCGGCCATGCTCTCGCGATAGTGCCCGACGCAGGCGAGGACCGCATCGCGCGCGCGCGCGTCGGACAACCCGCTGTCCCGCGCGGCGACCACGATGCTCGCCAGCAGCCGCTTGACGTCCCATTCCCAGGGCGCCGGATGCGTCTCGTCGAAGTCGTTCACGTCGAAGACGAGGTTGCGTTCCGGCGTGGCGAACAGCCCGAAATTGAGCAGGTGGCAATCGCCGCACGCCTGCACGTGGACCCCCATCACCGGCGTGCGCGCGAGGTCGAAGGCCATGAGCGCGGCGGATCCGCGCAGGAACGTGAACGGGCTCCTGGCCATCCGCCCGTAGCGGATCGGCTTCAGTTCCGGCACGCGGCCGCGGCTTGCCCGCTCGAGAATGGCCAGCGGGTCGCGGCGTTCGTGCGGCCGCCGCCACTCGCCGTGGCGCCTGCGCGGCACGTGAACGCGCGCGGCCTCGCCGGCGGCCTCGCGCACCCGCGGCGTTCGCGTGGAAGGGTTCGACGCTGCCACGGTCAGAGTATCCCGTGCCGGGCGAACACGTCGGCCAGCTTCGCGCCCGCCCGAAGTTCGTCGCGCGTGGCGTTCTCGCCGGCCACTTTCTCGAAAGCTTGCGTCAGCACGCGCTCCTCGACGTCCCGCGGAACGACGACGACGCCGTCCGCGTCGCCGACCACGAGATCGCCGGGATTCACCAGCACGCCCGCGCACAGGACGGGAACGTCGATCGCCGCGACCATGCCGCGTCCCTTCGAGTCCAGCGGGCCGATGCCGCCGTGGAACACCGGGAACGCGAGCTCGCGAATCGCGCGGATGTCGCGGACCAGCCCGTCGGTCACGCAGCCGGCCGCGCCGCGTGCCCGTGACGCGGTCGAAAGCAGCTCGCCCCACGGCGCGATCCGCTGCGATCCGCCGCAGCTGAAGACCACGACGTCGTCGGACTTGAGGTCGTCGACGAGCGCGATCTCGAGCTCGTAGGGATTCTCGCCGGGCTGGACGTGATAGGTCTCCCTGTACGCGCCGGTGCGGGCAAATCCCGCCATGACCAGCGACTCGTCGAGCGGGCGGATGCGCGCGTGCATCGCCTGGTTCGGGCGCCCGCAGGCGTCCAGCACGTCGGACAGCACGGCCGCGTACAGGCGGGTGCGGATCGCCGCGAGGAAATTCGGTTCGCCGCGCGCAGCAACGGTCATCGCAAGGCACTCCACGTCAATGTTCCAGGGACCGCAATCGTGCCAGAAATGGGACGCCGCAATTGCGGGCGCACTGTCCGGACGCATTGTTCAGGACAATTCGCGTTATCATCACGTGGTCGGCGGGATTTGTCCTTGACAATAGATCGAGCATCGATATATTGTCCAGGACAATTCAAGTGTTTCTTCGCCGCCGACTGTCTCCCCGCCCACCTCGTGTCACCCAGGACTCCCATGATCAACCCCGTCCCGCAGTCGAGGCCCCGATGCGCGTGCTGATCACCGGCGCGACGGGCCTCATCGGCCGGGCGCTGGGAAAGTCGCTGGCGGCTCGCGGCGACACGCTCGTGTGCCTGGTGCGCGACGTCGACGGCGCCGCTCGCCGCCTGCCGTTCCCCGCGACCTGCTTCGCATGGGACCACACGCGCCCGGTGCCGCCACAGGCGCTGGCGGACATCGACGCGATCGTCAACCTGGCGGGCGAGCCCGTCGCCGACCGGCGATGGTCGGGCGCGCAGAAGGACCTGATCCGCGATTCGCGCGTCGCGGGAACGCGGCAGCTCGTCGATGCGGTCGTCGCGCACGGCGCGTCCGTGCGCACGTTCGTGCAGGGATCCGCGATCGGATTCTACGGCGACCGCGCGGACGAGACGCTGCACGCCGGCAGCGCCAAGGGACGCGGCTTCCTCGCCGACGTCGTCGATGCATGGGAGTCGCAGTTGCGCCCGCTGGCGGAGCGACGTCCCGACGTGCGCATGGCCGTCGTGCGGACGGGCGTCGTCCTCGCGCGGCACGGCGGCGCGCTGGCGAAGATGCTGCCGCTGTTCCGCGGTTCCGCCGGCGGACGGCTCGGCAGCGGCCGGCAGTGGATGAGCTGGATCCACGTCGACGACATCGTAGCGCTGTTCGCGCACGCGCTGGACTCGTCGGCGGCGGGCGTGCTCGAAGGCGTCGCCCCGCAGGCCGCGACCAATCGCGATTTCACGAATTCGCTGTGCCGGTCGCTGCGCGTGCTGCAGAACGCGCCGGTGCCGCCGCTCGCGATCAGGGCACTCTACGGCGAAATGGGCGGCGTCCTCCTGGAAAGCGCGAAGATCGAGCCGCGCCGGACGATCGCGTCGGGGTTCCGCTTCCGGTTCGAGTCCATCGACGCGACGCTCAACGATCTTGCCGCGCCGCTGCAGGGGTCGACGCGCGAGAAGGTTTCGGAGCAGTGGCTGCCGCGCAGGCCCGAGGACGTCTGGCCGTTCTTCTGCGACGAACGAAACCTGGAGGAGCTCACGCCCGGGTTCCTGCACTTCGAGGTGCTGGGCAAGTCGACGCCCGAGATCGGCGAAGGCACGCTGATCGACTATCGACTCAAGCTCAACGGCGTTCCCATCGGCTGGCAGAGCAGGATCGAGAACTGGGAACCTGCCCGGCGTTTCGTCGACACGCAGGTCAAGGGGCCCTACGCGTCCTGGAAGCACACGCACGAATTCGTCCCCGTGGCGAACGGAACGCTGCTGCGCGACGTCGTCCGCTACCGCCTGCCGTTCGGATGGCTGGGATCGGTGGTGGCAGGATGCCCGGTCGAATCGCAGGTCGACCGGATCTTCTCGCACCGCGCGGCGCGGATCGCCGAACGCTTCGCCCATTGACCCCTACAGGAACCCCCATGTCGGCCCGCCCCAGACCGCGCGGCGCGTCGCGAAGACGTTCATGACCGAGGTGTTCAAGGGCCGCTACCAGCCGATGCCCGCCATCACCGAGTCTCCGAACATCGAGCAGCTGAACGAGCTCGTGATCGTCGGCCCGATTCCTGGCGCTGCTCAGCAAGAAGAATTGACGACGGCCGGGCCGGTCACCCGTCGCGGCCCGGCGGCTGCGCCACCGCGGCAGCCTGCGACAATGCGTCCATGATTCGCCTCCACGAGACCCTCGACGTCCCGCGCCCGATCGACGACGTGTTCGCCTACGTCGGCAACTTTGCGAACGCGGCGCAATGGGATCCCGGCGTGGCCGAATCGCACAAGGCGAGCCCCGGCCCGGTCGCCGTGGGTACGCAGTTCGACCTGCGCGTCCGGTTCGGGCCGCGCTCGATCCCGATGACGTACGTCGTGCGCGAGTACGCGCCGCCGAGCCGGATCGTGCTCGAAGGGCGCAGCGATTCGGTCCACGCGCTGGACGCCATCGCGTTCGCGCCGACGGCTGAAGGCACCCGGATAACGTACACGGTGGACATCTCGCTGCAGGGTGCGCTCCGCCACGCCGAACGGTGGCTCGGCGGGACGCTCGACCGTGTCGGCAAGAACGCGATGCGCGGCATGCAGGCCGCGCTGACCGCGGCGTCGCCCCCGCCGGAACGCAGGCTTCTGGCCGATCTCGCCGACCGGCTGATCCTGCCGGGCCTGCTGGGCTTCACGCGCGGCGGCTACCGCAGAAGCCGGCGGCGCTGGAAGCCGATGGCGGTGTCGCTGCGCGGCCGCGTAATCGTGATCACCGGCGCCACGTCAGGCCTCGGCCGCGCGGCGGCGGAGCAGCTCGCCCGTCTCGGCGCGCGCGTGATCCTGGTGGCGCGCAATCCCGGCAAGGCCGAGGCCGCGCGTCGCGAAATCGTCGCCGCGACCGGCAACGAAGACATCGCGGTCGCGGAGGCCGACTTGAGCCTCATGTCCGACGTCCGGAAGCTCGCGACGCACCTGCTGGCGAGCGAGCCGCGCATCCACGTGCTGGTGAACAACGCCGGCGTCCTGCCGAACGAGCGCACGACGACGGCCGAAGGCAACGAGACGTCGCTGGCGACCAACCTGCTGGCGCCTTTCCTGCTCACGCAGTTGCTGCTGCCGCGTCTTGCGGAATCCGCGCCCGCCCGGATCGTCAACGTAGCTTCCGGCGGAATGTATTCGACCGGGCTGGCCCTCGACGACCTGCAGTACGAAAAAGGCGTGTTCAGCGGCAGCCGCGCGTACGCGCGCGCCAAGCGCGCGCTCGTCACGCTGACGCAGATGTGGGCGGATCGGCTGCAGGGCAGCGGCGTGGTCGTCCACGCGATGCATCCCGGCTGGGCGGATACGCCAGGTGTGGCGAATTCGCTGCCGGCGTTCCACGCGATCACCCGCCACTTCCTGCGCACGGCGGATGAAGGGGCCGACACCATCACGTGGCTCGCGGCGGCGCCGGAAGCCGCCGCGGCGACGGGGCAATTCTGGCTCGACCGCGAACCGCACACGACGCACGTCCTCCCCGGCACCGATCCATCGCCGGAGGAACGGCGGCGATTGTGGGACGCGCTGGTGTGGCTGACCGGCCGGACTTGAATCGGCGCCGGGCGATCGCCAGCTTGTGATACCGTCGATGCCAACGTCCGGAGACACCGCATGATCCAGATGAGACCCGCCGCGCAACGCGGCACCGCGGACTTCGGCTGGCTCGACAGCCGGCACACGTTCTCGTTCGGCGAATACCACGACCCGCAGTGGATGGGGTTCGGACCGCTGCGCGTGATCAACGAGGATCGCGTCGTGCCGGGCAAGGGCTTCGGCACGCACGGCCACCGCGACATGGAGATCATCTCCTACGTGCTCGACGGCGCGCTCGAACACAAGGACAGCATCGGCACCGGGTCCGTGATCCGGCCGGGCGACGTGCAGATCATGTCGGCCGGCACCGGCATCCTTCACAGCGAGTTCAATCCCTCGCAGGCCGAGCCCGTGCATTTCCTCCAGATCTGGATCATTCCCGCGCGCGCCGGCATCGCGCCGCGCTACGCGCAGAAGACGTTCCCCGACGCGGACAAGCGGGGCCGGCTGCGGCTGATCGGATCGCCGGATGGGCGCGACGGGTCGGTGGTGATCCACCAGGACGTGCAGCTGTTCGCCGCGCTGCTCGCCGACGGCGAAACGGTTTCCCACGCGTTGGCCCCCGGCCGCAAGGGCTGGCTGCAGGTCGCGCGCGGCGCGGCCGCGCTGAACGGGCACGCGATGGCGGCCGGCGACGGCGCCGCGCTCGACGACGAGCCGGGAATCAGCGTGACGGCGAAACAGGACGGCACCGAGATCCTGCTCTTCGATCTTCCCGGTTGATCGTGACGCGAAGTCGCTGGCAGCCGGGTCGGTCGGCGCGCGACTCGAGCGCATCGGCGCGTCTCTGCGCTGGTCGGACGGGCGCTGCGGCAACCTGCAGCCGATTCCCGCCGGCCTGCGCCTGCTCACCGATCCGGCCCGGGGCGTCCGCGCATCGCCGTCCCGACTCGCCGGCTCCCGTAGGTTCCCGCCCTTGTCCGTTCCGCTTCGCTCGCTGCCGCCGATCGCCGTCGTGGTCGTCGTTCGTGGTCCGGTCGCAGCGGCATGGCGTCTTCTTCAGCGGCGATACGAGCCTCACGACGCAGTACCGGGCCCTTCGCGAACGGCTCGGCCCGTTCGACCTCGCGATGCACGCGTGGGATCAGCCGGCCGAGACGCTGCTCGAACGGGGACCGCAGGCGGGCGCGCAGATCGCAATGCCTCGCCTCGGCGAGCCGGTCGAGCCGGCGCACGCCGGGCGCGTCGAGACGTGGTGGCGCATCGTCGACACGACTGCACCGACGCGCGTTTCCGCGAGGGCCGCCGCAGTCACGATGCTGAAGGCCCTGTCCTGGCCGTTCGACGGGCGAAAGCGTTGCGGTGCTTCCGCAATCGCGAAGTCGACGCGGTCGTCCGCGCCACGCTGTCGACCGGCGACAGGGCGCCAGACGATCGCGCCGCGCATCCGGCGAAGACGCTATTTCACCTGCAGCGTCGACACCACGCCGCCGACGCCATCGGTTTCGAGCGCCAGCGCCATCGCCCTGCCGATCAGGTCCGGCGACGCAACGGTGCCGGCCAACGTGACGCGTCCGGCAGTCGTATCGACCGAGATACCCAACGCCGACAGGTCGGGATCGGCCGCCAGCTTGGCCTTGATGGCGGCGGTGGCCCGCGCGTCGGCAGTGGCGTCGGCCACGACGGCACCGAGGTCGCGCGCGCGTCGTCGGACGACTTTCCCCGTTTCGGCCACTTCCTTCCTGATGTCGTCCGCCCGCAGTTCGAGCGCGTCCAGGGCACTCGGCAGTGCTTGCTTCGACCGTTCGACGGCGGCTTGCGCCGAGTCCGGCGCCTTGACGGCCGGGACGGCGACGCGCCTATCACCCGCCGGCATCGGCGGCAGCGGAAGCAGGTTGCCATAGAACCAGATCGCCGCCGCCCCGATGACGACGCCGACCAGCAGTCCGTTCAGAAACGCTCTCATTGCGTCGCTCCCGGTTACCTGAGGCCCCATTGCGCGCTTGACGAGCGCGAGTCAATGGAACATTGTCACACAAGACCGCTGCATGGGTCGGCGGCGACGCCGCCCGAATAAAATTCGTGCCGTCGCGACCGCGAACGGCCCGGTCGGGGTTGATCTTCGCGCGCGAAATGACCGATGGTGACGGTTCGGTTCGAACGCGGATCACGGGTCCCCCGCGCATCGTCTCGAATCCCTGATCGACGGCGCACCTTCCCATGAGCCACGACGCCGATCCGATGTTGCCGCGCATTGCCCGTGCGGGTCGGCTCTCGGTGCGGCATACGCGACCCGCGGATGTGCCGCAACTGATCGAGCTGCAGCGTCGCACCTACGCGATGATCGCTCCATGGTCGGAAGAGAAGTTCTTCAGCCAGCTCGAGGTGTTTCCCCAGGGGCAGGTTGTCGCCGAGACCGGCGGGCGCATCGTCGGGGCGGCATCCTCGCTGATCATCCTTTGGGACGAGTGGCCGGTCGGGCATTCCTGGCAAGCGATCACTGCCGAAGGCACATTTGCCACGCACAATCCGCAGGGCCGCACCCTGTACGGCGCCGAGGTCTTCGTCGACCAGAAGCTCCGTGGGCGCGGCCTGGGCCGCGAGCTCTATCGTGCGCGACGCAGGATCTGCCGGGCGCTGAATCTCAAGCGGATCATCGCGTGCGGCCGCCTCCCCGGATACGCGGCACATGCCCATGCGATGGACGTCGACCTCTATTGCAAGAAGGTGCTGTGGGGCGACCTGACCGATCCGGTGCTGAGCTTCCAGCTCGGCGAGGGTTTCCGTTATTGCGGCGTCGTTCCGGACTACCTTCCCGACGACGTGGAAAGCCGGGGCAATGCGACGCTGATCGTATGGCTCAATCCGAAATACGATGCGAGTCGGCCCACACGAATTCCCGGCGGAGACATCCTGTGAAAGTGCGAATTGCCGCAGTCCAGTACCTGATGGAGCCGATCTCCGGCTGGAAGGAGTTCGAGGAGCAGGTGCGTTATGTCCTCGACGCCGCGGCCGAGTACCAGCCGGAGTTCGTGATGCTTCCCGAAATCTTCACGGCGCAGCTGCTGTCGTTCGTGGGACGCCGCGACGTCCGAGACTCGGTACGAAGGCTCGACCGGTTCACTGCGCGCTACATCGAGTTGATGCGGTCGGTGGTTCGCGAGCACGGGTTCCACCTTATCGCGGGAAGCCATCCTACGCTGCGCGGAGAAGCACTGTACAACACCGCGTACCTGTTCGCGCCAAGCGGTGCGCACTACATGCAGGACAAGATCCACCGGACGCGCTGGGAACGGGAGAAATGGGATACGACGGCCGGCGATTCGCTCGCGGTCTTCGAAACGCCGCACGGCAAGATCGCAATCCTCATCTGCTACGACATCGAATTTCCGGAACTGGCGCGCGCGGTGTGCGAGGCCGGCGCCGAGATCCTGTTCGTGCCATCCTGCACCGACGACCGGCAGGGATATTGGCGCGTCCGCTACTGCTGTCACGCGCGGGCCATCGAAAACCAGGTCTACGTGGCGCTCACCGGTACGGTGGGCCACTTGCCGGTGACCGGGCTCGGGCTCAACTACGGGCAGGCCGCGATACTGACACCCTCGGATTTTCCGTTCTCGCGCGATGGCGTAGCCGCCGAGGGCGTCCCGAACACCGAACAGATCGTCATTGCCGACGTCGATCTCGCCGACCTCGCCGAATCGCGGATCAGCGGCACGACCATTCCTCTCAACGACAAGCGGCGCGACGTCTACGAGCGTGCAGTGGTGGCGATCGACGTGCGGGGCGCGCCTGAGGCCGGATAGGCGGCGCCGCCGTCAGGCCAGTCCGGCGGCGGGCAGCCGTTCGCAGTACGCGAGATCGGGCCCGGCTTCGCCCGGGAGCTTGCGGGCCGCGTCCCGCAAGGCGGTTCGCAACGCCTCCTCGACCGTAGGGTGGTAGAACGGGATGCGTAGAAGGTCGACGACAGTCTGCCGCTGCTGGATGGCCAGGGCCAGCAGGTGGGCCAGGTGCTCGCCGCCTGCCGCGACCAGTTCGGCGCCCAGCAACAGCCCGGTTTCCCGCTGCGCGTAGATGCGGATGCGTCCGAAGTCGCGGCCGCTCATGCGAAGACGCCCCTGTCCTTCGAGGTCGGCTTCGCCCAGGATCGTCTCGTCCGCCGCAAGTTCCGAGAACCGCTTTCCGACCACGGCGATCTCCGGATCGGTAAAGACGATGGCGAGCGGCGTGCGACGCTCGAAACAGTGATCGTGTACCCGCGTTGCGTTGTGACCGGCGATCCACCCTTCGTCGGCGGCCTCGTGCAGGATCTTGGCACGACCGCTGGCGTCGCCGGCGATGTAGACGGGTAAACCCGGCAACCGCAGCGTACGCGGATCGACAGGCAGTCGGCCTCTTTCGTCGGGCACAATGCCGAGGTTTTCCAATCCGAGATCGGAAAGGTTCGGAGTGCGACCCATTGCCACCAGCACCTTGTCGACCTCGACGGCGACCGCACCGGCCCGGACCATGAGATGGGCTCCGCACGCTTCGACATCCGCGCGCGCACCCGCATGGACTTCCATCTCGCCGGCGAGCATGGCGATCGCCGAGGCGCTCACTTCCGGATCCGTCAGTCCGGCGACGCGCCCTCCGGCGGCGAAGGCGCTGACCTCGACGCCCAGCCTTGCCAGCGCCTGCGCCATCTCGGCACCGACCGCGCCCAGGCCCACGACGGCGACGCGCCGCGGAAACTCGGATTGTTCGAACAGGTCGTCGGTGGTCAGGACATGCGCGCCGAGCGGAATCCAGGCGGCCGGAACCACGGGCCGCGATCCGGTGGCGACGACGATCCGCTGCGCTTCGATGCGATCGCCGTTCACTTCCAGCGCATCGGGCGCCAAGAACCGTGCCCGTCCGGCGATGCTGCGATCGCCCAGATCGGCCGTCAGCTTCAGCACGCCGCGCACGTAGTCGTCCCGCATGCGGCGTACATGCCGGAGCACGGCCGCGCCGTCCAGCCGGCCTGGCACCGGAAGGCCGATCCCGAAGCGATCGAACTCGCGCAAGCGACGCAATGCTTTCACGACCTCAATCAACGCCTTGGAGGGCATGCAGCCCACACGGGCGCAGGTCGTTCCATAGGGGCCGTCGTTGATCAGCACGAAATCCTCGGTGTGCCGGCGCACGACGGCAAGCGCCGACAGGCCCGCGGTGCCCGCCCCCACGATCGCTACATCCAAACGCCTGCCCATCGTCCGCCTCCGCTGCGCAACGGCTACGCGCGCTCGCTGCCGCGCCAGCGTCGCGCCTGCTGCCAGACCAGGTCCTCGAAGGATTGCGATGCCGCATAGCATTCGCGCAGCCAGCGGGCGTCGTTGACCCCGTCACGTGCCCATTGGCCGATGCTGTGGATCGCCTCGTCCGATTCCAGCGCGCGGGCGTGCTCGCCGAGTTCGGCGATCGTCAGCAGGATGTCCTCTCGCACCGGACGATGGACGAGCGTTGACGGGTCGATGAAGTCGCCGTCGAGCCCGAAGCGACACGCCTGAAAGCGGTTGTACGGGTAGACGAGATAGCTGTCCTGCGGCGCGACCACCGTATCGTCGACGAGGAACTTCCGGCAGAGCGCCTGCACGTACGCGGCGAGCGCGGCCGCCTTCTCGACGGTGAGCGGCGTGTCGAACACGCGGACCTCGACCGTGCCGAACTCGGGCTTCGGCCGAATGTCCCAATACAGATCCTTCATGCTTTCGATGACGCCGCAGCTCTTGATCCGATCGTAATACGCGTCGAAATCGGCCCAGCGGGTGATGTAGGGCGCGAAGCCGCTGGTCGGATACGGCGCCATGGCATTGAGCCGCGCCGAGTCGAACGACGTATCGACGCCCTGGTAATACGGCGACGACGCGGCAAGCGCGAGAAAGTGCGGTACATGGCGTGACAGGCAATGCAGCAGGCGGAGCGCGGTGTCGCCATCCGTGCAGCCGATGTGGACGTGCTGTCCGAATATGGTCACGTGCTTGGCGAGATATCCGTAGACTTCCGCCAGGTGCTGGTAGCGCGGGCGATCGGTGACGTAGCGCTCGGGCCAATGCTGGAACGGGTGCGCGCCCCCGCCGCAGACGAGCAGGTTGAGCCGGTCCGCCGCCTCGACCACGCCGTCGCGGATCGAGCGGAGCTGCGCCGTGACGGCGTGATAGCGCTCCTGCACGGTCGTGCTCACCTCCAACATGCTCTCGGTGATCTCGTGCCGCGCGTCGCCCGGCTTCCCGCCCTGCGAGAGCAGCCTGACCAGGTCGGACGTCCCGCGCGTCAGGTCGCAGTCGCGACGGCCGACCACTTGCAACTCGAGTTCGACCCCCATGGTCAGCGCCTTCGACGGCAGGAAATCGAGCACGGACACGATCACCGCCCCTCGCCGGCCTCGCCGGCGCGACGGATGGCGAAGTCCACGGCAAGCGGTCCCGCCAGGGTCAGCAGGGTCGTGGCGAGGAGCACCGGCGCAGCGACGTCGGCTGCGATCTCCGGGAACATCGCCGTCAGGTCACCCAGCATCAGCAGCGCGATTCCCGACATCGGCAGAAGGGCGAGGTTGACCAGCGACGCCTGCCGCACGGGCATGCCGCTGGGACGCGCCAGCGCGAACAGCGGGATCGCCTTGCCGGCAAAGCGCGCCGCAATGAAGGCCAGCGCGGGCACCAGCGCGGTTCGCCAACCCGACAGCTCGAGGGTCGCCCCGGCCGCGGCGAACAGGATCACGATGAACAGCATCGCCGGCTCGCCGAACTGGAGCGACGCAAAATGGCGGCGGCGATCGAACGTGCGCGCGAACATGCCGGCGAGCAGCAGCGTGAGCCCCACGGAAAGCCTGAGCGCGCCGGAGACCGCGACCGCGAGCAGGATGATCGCCACGACGAGCGCGAACTGGAAGGCCGAACGACGGCCGAGCAGCCGCAGCAGCGCCAGCGTGAACCGTGCGACGGCCATCGCCAGCAGCACGGACCCGCCCACGACGTAGAGCGGGTGCAACAGCATGATCGCCGATTCGTTCTCGCGCTGCAGGTGCAGCCATCCGAACAGCACGGCAATTCCGACCGCCGCGTAGGCCGTGTTCAGGGCCGTGAACAGCAGCGCCCGCTCGGTTACCTGCCCCTGGCCGCGCAGGTCCTTGACGACCGTCATGGTGATCGCGGGAGACGTGGCGATCGCGAACACCGCGATTGCCGATGCGGCAGTTGCCCGGACGCCGGTCAGCGCGAGCAACGCGTACACCGCGCCGAAGGCCAGTGCCGACTCGAGTACGCTGGTCGCAAGCAGCCACCGGTTGCGCCGCAGCCATCCAAGATCGACCCGCTGGCCGAGTTCGAACAACAGGAGCCCGACGGCGATGTCCACGAGCGGCCGGAATGCGCCCACCGTCGCCACATCGACGATTCCCAAGGCGTTCGGTCCCAGCGCCGCACCGACGATCACATAGCCGAGCAGCCTCGGCACGCGCAGCCATTTCCGCGTCGCTTCGCCGGCCAACACGGCCAGGATCAGGAGCAACGCCACCTGGAACAGCGGACCCGCATCGATCGGCCAGGCGGGAAGGAAAAGGAGAGGGTCGGTTCCCACTTCGTTGGTTTTCCGCGGTGCTGGCCGACGCAATGCGACCCGATTCACAATGCTACACGACGAATCTCACCCGCGCGGGTCCGCCTCGTCGCGGTCGGGATCGTCGCCCGCGAATCCGGAACCCACCAGGGCGATGACGGATCCGCCCGAGACCGGCTCGATCTGCGTGCCGCCCGTGAAGACACCGACGCGCTCCTTCGGCCCGATCGTGAACAGCGGCGTCACCTGGCCGGCGTGGCGTGCCTGAAACGCGACGAATTCGTCGGGGCCTTCGAACTTGAACGTGCGAATCGTCCCGCCGCGCGCCATCGTCGCCGCGAGGTCGGCGTAGGTCGCATCGTCACCGAACGCATTGGCAGCCGAAGTTGCCGCCGGGGAAAGGCTGTCGCCGTTCGCGTCCGCCTGCAGCGAATAGACCTTCCTGGCGCCGAATTCGCGGCGATAGCGCATGCACGCGAGCGCGTCGACGTGGGCGTCTCCCGACAACGCAAGCAGCCGGCCAAGACCTGCGAGGTCAAGCGCAAGCTCCGCATGCTCGGACAACGGATTGCCGTAATAGGCCCGCATGCCCATGCGCCGAGCCTGACGCACATGATCCCAATTGGGATCGGCGAGCAGCACGAGAACGCCGTGCTCCGTCAACGCCGCGCCTATCGCGCGGGCCAGCGCATTGGCGCCGATGATGAGGAATCCGTTCGGCTCGGGCTCCGAGACGCCCAGGGCCCGCGCCAGCGGTGCGGCGGTCATGCTCTGCAGCACGACGGTGCCGATGATCACGGCAAACGCAAGCGGAACGAGCAGGTCCGCCTGTGGCAGACCGCGCTGCTCGAGCTGGAGGGCGAAAAGCGACGAGACCGCGGCGGCGACTATTCCGCGCGGCGCGATCCAGGACAGCAACGTCCGCTCGCGCCAGTTCAGCGTCGATCCCAGCGCGCAGACGAGGACCTTCAGCGGCCGCGCCACGAATTGGATGGCGAGAAGGAACAGCAACGCGCCCCCGCCGAGATCATGCAGCTTCGCGATGTCGAGCCGCGCCGCAAGCAGGATGAACACACCCGAGATCAGGAGCAGGCTCAGGCTTTCCTTGAATTCCTGCAGGTCCGTGACCGGCACGCCGGCGCGATTGGCGAGGAATATTCCCATCACGGTGACCGCCAGCAGCCCCGATTCGTGGGCAATGCTGTTGGAAAGCGCGAACACCACGAACACGGCGGTCAGCGTGACCAGGTTGTCGAGAAATTCCGGAATCCAGTCGCGCTTCAGTGCCTCGCCGACCAGATAGCCGGCAACGATGCCGAACCCACCGCCGGCGGCGACCGTGCCGAGAAACGTGCGCAGTGTCTGGCCAAACGGCAGCCGGCCCTCGGCGGAGACGATGTATTCGAACACGAGCACGGCCAGCAGCGCTCCCAAGGGATCGACGACGATCCCTTCCCAGCGCAAAATGCTGGCGATGCGTTCCGTCGGCCGCACGATGCGCATCATCGGGGCAATCACGGTCGGCC
Organism: Burkholderiales bacterium; assembly: GCA_046347755.1. Classification (GTDB taxonomy): domain Bacteria; phylum Pseudomonadota; class Gammaproteobacteria; order Burkholderiales; family Casimicrobiaceae; genus VBCG01. Next base: position 2,257,451 of record JAXMFM010000003.1, read on the forward strand.
CGGTGACCGTGAGAATCGCCCCGAGCAACGTTGAGAGCTCCCACGAAAGGCCAGCCAGCCAGTGGGCCGCAGCCGCGATAACCAGCCAGGACACCAGGACCCCGCTCGTGACCATGCGGCGGATCACGCTCTCCAGGCCCCTTATTTCCGAAAACCGCAGCGTAAGCGCCCCTTCGAACAGGATCACCGCAACCGCGAGGGAAACCAGCGGAAGCAGTAGCTGTCCGAACAGGCGATCCGGATCGAGCCAGCCCCCGATCGGACCGACAGCGATCCCGGAGAGCAGCAGGAAGAAGATCGCCGGGATCCGAATCCGCCAGCCGATCCACTGGCAGAGTGCGCCCAAGGCTCCGATCGCGGCGATTGCGAGTACCCAGTTCGCGTTCATCGTTGTCGCTCCGTGCCCTGCCGCTGCAGCTGCGCGCCGATGACCGGTCACCGCGGGCGATCGCCGACCGCCGCAGTGCGTTGCTCGTCCGGCACCGGCAACCCGCTCGTCGTCGCGAAGCGGGCGCCACGCTTGCCATGGTTCTTGACGTCGTACATGAGTCGATCCGCGTAGGCCAGCAGAGCGTCGACGCCGATGTCCGACGATTCCGGCTCGCACGTGACGACGCCGACGCTCAGCGATATCGGCCAGCCGTTGGTTGCGATCGCTTCCTGCACCTGCGTCGAGAGCTTTTCGACGACGGCCCGGGCGGCGGCCTCGTCGGAGACGGGCAGGAGAACGACGAACTCGTCACCCCCATACCGGGCGACGAAGTCGGAGCTGCGCAGGCTGTTGCGGATCACCCGGGCCACGGATGCCAGCAGCCGGTCGCCGGCGGCATGCCCGCCGCGGTCGTTGACGCGCTTGAAGTCGTCGATGTCGATGAACGCGATCGACAGCGGATGACGGTAGCGCCGCGCGCGCGCGAGCTCCGTGTCGACGAATTCACGGCACGCGCGCGCGTTGGGCAGGCCGGTGAGGAAATCCGTCCGGCTGAGCGTCCTCTCCCGGTCGAGCATGAACCGCAGTCGCGCCAGGAGCAGCGCGACCGCCAGGAGGAAGAGCAGCCTCGCACTGAAGTTCCACGCGTAAACGAAGAGGTTGGCATGGATCCGGCTTGAAGCATACTCGGCCGCAAGCCAGACGATAGCGGCAAAGGCCGAACTCCAGATTGCCGCCTGCGTTCCCACAACCCAGGCGACGAACGCCACCGGTATCAGGTAGAAGACCGAGAAGGTAATCTCGGGACCCGTTGCATAGTCGGCATACCCCACCGCGACGATGGCCACGGCGGCGACGGCCGCCCAATTCCGGGGACGGCTGCGGAACAATGCGGCATCGACACGCATCCTATCCAAGGTAGATCCGCTGGGCAGCCTCCGCGGGGCTCGGTTGTCCCGCGTCGCGTGCATTGTGTCACGGATGTGGCACCCGCCGACGACGCGGGCACGACGAGCCGCGAGGCCCTTGCTCGAGCTTACCGGCGCGGCCGTCGCGTCCATCCGATCGACCGAAATCTTGGCGGGCACTGCGAAAGGCAACCATGGACGACTACATCCGGCGATTCGCTTCCCTCGATATCCCGTTTTGGGGCGGGCCTGCGCTCGTTGCGCTGCGCATCACGCTCATCGCGATCGCGGCCTGGGTCGCCGCGGGCGCGCTCAACCGGACGATCCGCCTGTTTCGCGAGCGAATCGCGCAGCGGCTCGACGGCCGCGAGCAGGTCAAGCGCGCGGAAACCATCGGGCGCGTGTGCCGTTACATCGTTTCGGTCGTGCTCACGCTCATCGCGGGCGTGCTGATCCTGAGCGAGCTCGGCGTGTCCATCGCGCCGATCCTGGGTGCCGCCGGGGTCGTCGGTCTCGCGATCGGATTCGGCGCGCAGAGCCTCGTGAAGGACTATTTCACCGGCTTTTTCCTGTTGCTCGAAAACCAGCTGACGACCGGCGACGTCGTGGAGATCGCCGGCAAGTCCGGCCTGGTCGAGGACGTCACGCTGCGCTTCGTGCGTCTGCGCGACTACGGCGGTAACGTGCACTACATTCCGAACAACATGATCACGACGGTCACCAACATGAGCCGCGGCTATGCGCAGGCCGTGCTCGACATCGGCATCGCCTACCGGGAGGACACCGACGCGGCCTGCGCGGTATTGCGCGGCGTCGGCCGGGAGATGCGCGACGACGCGGCCTTCGGTCCGAAGATCCTGGAGGAGCTCGAAATCGCCGGCGTCGAACGGTGGGACGACTCCGCGGTAATCCTGCGCTGCCGCTTCAAGGTCGCGCCGCTCGAGCAATGGGGCGTCCGGCGCGAATTCCTGCGCCGACTGAAGAAGGCCTTCGACGCGCGGGGCATCGAGATTCCGTTCCCCCATGTCACCGTCTATGCCGGTGTCGGCAAGGACGGCACCGCGCCTGCGTTCCGTCTGGCACCGCAGTCGGAGACGCGGTAGACGGATCCCGTGCGATGGCGGGCGCGGACCGCTACGAAGCGGGCCGATCCGCGTCGGTCGGCCCCGGTTCCGGCGGCAGGAGCAGCGCCGCAAGCTCCGTGTACATGGGCGGCGTGATCCAGCGCGCGACGGCGCTCGCCAGCAGCGCCGTCGCCATCAGGCTCAGCACCATCGCATGTCCGGCGACCATTTCCATCACGATGATGAATGCCGTCAGCGGGCCCTGGGTCGTCGCGGCCAGGAAACCTACCATGCCGAGGGCGATCATCGGGATGGCCATCTGCGGGCCCTCCCCGAACAGCAGCGCGACGTCGTTGCCGATGCCGGCGCCGATCGCCAGCGACGGCGCAAACACGCCGGCGGGTACGCCCGACCACGCGGACAGCCAGGTGGCGCAGAACTTGAGCAGCGTATAGATCGCGGGCACTTGGCCATGGCCCTCCAGCATCGCGCGGGTCGGCGCATAGCCGGCTCCTACGGTCGCGCCGTCGGACACGATCCCGATCACCGCCACCGCGAAGCCGCAGCCGGCGGCAAAGCGCAGCGGAAATCGCGTGCGCCAGCGGCAGAAACGATCCGGCAGACCCCGGACGGAGGCCACGATCAGCCGCGAGAAGAGCCCGCCGGCCAGGCCGGCGACCAGCGCCACCACGAGGCCGGGGCCTGCCAGCGACCAGGAAAGTTGCTGGGCGGGCAATTCGCCGAAGTAGCTCAGATTGCCGAACACGGAAACCGCCACCAGGCCGGCGAGCACGATGCTGATGATCATGAGGCCACTGTGCGAGAAGCTTCGCCGCCGCGAGAGCTGCTCGAGCGCGAAGATGACGCCTCCGAGCGGCGTGTTGAACGCCGCCGCGATTCCGGCGGCGGCGCCGGCGACGATCAGGTCGTGGGCGTCAATGCCGGATTGCGGCGACAGCCAGCGCCGCGCGTGCTGCATCACGCCGGCGCCGACCTGAACGGTCGGCCCTTCGCGACCGATCGACAGTCCTGCGAGCAGACCGCCGGAAACCAGCGCGACCTTCTCCGCCGAAATGCGCAACGAAACGAGTCGCTTGCGCTCCTGCGGCGACGTGCGCTCGTCGAGCGCCGCCACGACATGAGGAATGCCGGACCCCATCGTGCCCGGGGCGAACCGCTGCGCCCACCATAGCAGCGCGACCGTCAGGAGCGGCGTCCAGGCCAGCGCGATCCATGGCCCGAGCCCTTCGCGTCCGCGCAGGTGCTCGAACTGTTCGCTGGCGGCTTCGGAAAGAAGCGTGAACCCGACCACGACCAGTCCCGTGATGACCGCGTACGTCAGTACGACGGCGCGATCGCTCCAGTGTCGTCCAACGACAAGTTCCCGGCGCAGGTTGCTCCAGAATCCGTGCGAGGGCTCGCGCATGGCTGCTACGAAAGCAGGCGGCTCGGGAGGGTCGCCCAAATTGCGGCGGAGGCATCGGCCCGTTGCATCAGCGTCGCCGTGCGATGCGCCGCGCGGGATTGCCGACGACGGTGGTTGCCGGCGCGACATCGCGCGTCACGACACTGCCTGCGCCGATGACACGGTCGTCGCCGATCGCGACCTCGACCACGTCGAGGATCACGCCGTTGCAATTCAGGAATGCGCCGGCGCCCAGCCGGATGTTGAAGCCGTCGTTGCAGTGGAACAGCGGTCGCACGGCGGCACCGTCGCCGACGAAAGCGAGCCGTTCGGCCAGCAGCGCGCGTCGCTGCGCTCCCGGGAGCGCCAGCGATGCGTTGTAGCGGGCCAGCCAGGCCATCGTCTCCGCCTGCGCCGCCTGGATCTCGGGCGCGCCCGGTCGATAGAGCCGGCCGTTCCGCATGTTCTCCAGCTCCGTGCCCGTCACCGAAATTCCCGCCGTAAACATCGCTCGCCATGGTTCGCATGAGGTCGCGCGTCGCGATCTCACGGCAACGATCGGGAATGTACCGCGAATTCGGCACCAAGGCTGCCCGAAGGATTTCGTCACGGGTTCTGCGACTCGTCCTGCGCACTCTGCACGAAGTTGGCGAGTGCCGGCCCCAACGCGCGCATCAGGACGCGCACGCGCATCGTGTTCTTGAGCTCGGGATGCGTGATCAGCCAAAGCGGCGTCTGCAGTGCCGCGATAGGTTCGCTGAGTGGTTGCAGGTCCGGCGAGCAGCTTTCGAGGAAGACGGGCAGCACGGCAATGCCGAGCCCGGCGCGCACCATCATCAGCGCGTGGCTGAAGCCGTCCACGCGCAGCGCCACGCACTCGTCCGGTACCTCGGCCGCCAGCCAGCGATCGAACTTGAGATCGCGCGCATCCCGCTCGAATCCGATCCAGCGACGCTCGCCGATCAGGGCCTCGATCGGGCGCGGCGGAAGCCGCGTCCGACCGCGCCGAAGTCCGTACACCTTGAAGCGAAGGTCGACGAGTCGGCGTCCCACCAGCCACTCGGGAACCGTGTCCGCGACGCGAATCGCCACGTCCACCTCCCGCCGCCTCAGGCTGACGTGCTCGCGCGACGCGGCCAGCTCGATCTGGACCTCCGGAAATGCCGACGCGAACTGGGCCAGGACGGAAGGCAACACATAGTCGATGATGACCGGCGCGACGCTGACCCGCACGCTTCCGTTGGGGCGCAGATCCTGGCCCAGCACGCGCGTCTCGGCCGCGCGGGCCAGCGGCTCGAACGCCCGCGCGGCCTGTTCGATTTCGTTTCCGGCGGCCGTCAGCGCGTAGCGGCCGCGCACCCGCTCGAACAGCCGGGCCTGCAGACGCGTCTCGATCGATTCGAGCTTGCGCAGCAGCGTCGAATGGGTCATGCCGAGGTGGACGCACGCCTTGGCTACGCTGGCGTGCTGCGCGACCGCCAGCACCGTGTGGAAGTCGGACCAGCCGAGTCGCGCGCGGTGGATGGACCGCCCGCCGGGGCTCGGATCCGGGGCCGTGACGACGCGTGGAGTTTTCATTTCTGCTAATTGCGGTTTTGATTTGGTCATTTTACTTTGCTTTGATCAAAATCTAGAATGGTTCGCATTGCAGGTAGCGATCCGCGAGTCCAATCGGGGAGGATCGACATGAAACGCATCAGCAACATCCTGGCGTGGGGCGCGGTGGTCGTCGCGGCGGGCCTGGTTGCGCTCAACTGGGCGACGCTGATGACACCGGCGCCGCTGAACCTCGTGGTCGCCGAGATCCACGCGCCCGTGGGCATCGTGATGCTGAGCCTGGCCGGAGTGCTGGTTGCGCTGTTCTTCGTGGCCTACCTGCAGAACCAGATCGGATCGCTGCTCGAGACACGCCGATTGCTCAAGGAAATCCAGCGCGTGCAGGACCTGGCCGACAAGGCCGAGGCTTCGCGCATCGAAAATCTGCACCAGATGATCGCGACCGAATTCCGACTGCTCAACGAGCGGCTGGGTTCCATTGGCGCCAGCGCGACGCCGAGCATGCCCGCAAGCAACCGCGAGCCGCTATCGGCGGTCGTCCTGCCTCCGCCGATGTAGCCTGATCGGGCGCCGGACCTGGCAGCCGATGTTGGCATGCGTTGGGCGGCGCGGCCGCGAGTCCGCGCACTGGGCGCGAACTGCAAGAAAGTCCCTGAATCGGAGGCAGCAATGAGCGAAGATGTGGGAGCCGCGATGGACCTGGATGCGGTGAGCAACGAAGTTCTGGGCGAGCTGACACGCCGCGTCCAGGACATCGACAACAGCTACCGCGCGGTCGCCGAGAAAATGGGGCAGCTGTACATGTGCGCGGACGCGAACAAGGTAACCGCGCTCACGCGCAGCCTGGACAAGCCGATGCGCAACGCCTCGGACAACGAGCAGATGTTCGCGGCGATCCTCGACACGCTGAAGATGCACGCGAACCGACGCTCGTGACGAGCGTCGCGCGACCGCCCGCGCACGGGCACGGTCGGATGCGAACGACCCAGGGAGACACGGTGCCAGGGGAACAGGACGTCTGTCTATTCCGCGAAGGGACACACAGCCGGCTCTATCGAATGCTGGGCTGCCGGTTGGGCGAGCGTGCCGCCGCGTTCGGCGTCTGGGCGCCGAACGCGTCACGGGTGTCGGTCGTCGGCTCGTTCAACGGCTGGGACCCCGCAGCCAGTCCGCTCTCGCCGCGCCCGGACGGCTCGGGCATCTGGGAGGGCTCGGTTCCCGGCGTTGCCCGCGGCGACACCTACAAGTATCACGTCGTCTCGGCCGACGGACGCTACGCGATGAACAAGGCGGATCCGTTCGCGTTCTACGCCCAATGCCCGCCGGAGACTGCGTCGCGGGCGTGGACGCTCGACTACGACTGGGGCGACGCAGCGTGGATGGCGGAGCGCGGCGCGCACAATGCGCTGAGCGCTCCGATGTCGATCTACGAGGTCCACCTCGGGTCGTGGCGGCGCGATCCCGCGGACGCGCTGCCGACCTACCGCGACCTCGCGGTGCAGCTTGCCGAATATGTCCGCGAGCTCGGGTTCACTCACGTGGAGCTGATGCCGATCACGGAGCACCCGTTCTACGGCTCCTGGGGCTACCAGACGACCGCCTATTTTGCGCCGACCGCGCGCTACGGCACGCCGCAGGACTTCATGTACCTGATCGACGTGCTGCACCAGCGCGGCATCGGCGTGATCCTGGACTGGGTGCCGTCGCACTTTCCGTCCGACGCGCACGGCCTCGCCTATTTCGACGGCACGCACCTGTACGAGCATGCCGATCCGCGGCAGGGATTTCACCCGGAGTGGAACAGCTTCATTTTCAACTATGACCGCAATGAAGTGCGCGCCTTCCTGCTGTCGAGCGCGCTGTTCTGGCTGGACCGGTATCATCTGGACGGGCTTCGCGTCGACGCGGTCGCGTCGATGCTCTACCTCGACTACGGTCGCAAGGAAGGCCAGTGGATTCCCAACGTCAACGGCGGCCGCGAGAACCTGGGGGCCATGCAATTCCTGCGCGAGCTCAACGAAACCGCTTATCGCGACCATCCGGATATCCAGGTAATGGCCGAGGAATCGACATCGTGGCCGCTGGTGTCGCGGCCCGTCGACGCAGGCGGGCTCGGTTTCGGCCTGAAATGGAACATGGGGTGGATGCACGATACGCTCGACTACATGCGCCGCGAGCCGATCCACCGCAAGCACCATCACGGCAAGCTCACGTTCTCGATCTGGTACGCGTTCTTCGAGAATTTCGTGCTGCCGCTCTCGCACGACGAGGTGGTCTACGGCAAGGGTTCGCTGATCGGCAAGATGCCGGGCGACACCTGGCAGCAGTTCGCCAACCTGCGGCTGCTCTACGGCTACATGTGGGGGCATCCGGGCAAGAAGCTGCTGTTCATGGGCGGCGAATTCGCCCAGCGCCGCGAGTGGACGCACGAGGGCGCGCTCGAATGGTGGGTGCTGCGCTACCGTGAGCACTCGGGCGTGCAGCGCTGGGTCGCCGACCTCAACGCGCTGTATCGCCGCGAAGCGGCGCTGCACGAAATCGATTTCGACGCGGCGGGCTTCGAGTGGATCGATTGCAATGATGCCGACAGGAGCGTGCTCTCGTTCCTTCGCCATCCGCGACACGGGCCGCCGGTGCTCGTCGTCTGCAATTTCACGCCTGTGCCACGCACCAACTTCCCGGTCGGCGTGCCGGTTGGAGGGTTTTGGCGCGAGCTGCTAAACAGCGACGCCCCCGCCTACGGCGGAAGCGGCGTGGGAAACCTGGGCGGCGTCGATGCTTCGCCGATACCCGCGCATGGGCGTTACCACTCGCTGGCATTGACGCTGCCGCCGCTCGCAACGATGTTCCTGAAGCCGGAGGCTCGCTAGCCGATGCCGCGCGCCAAGCCCGCCCACAAGTCGCCGCCGGACCTGCCGCCCGACGGCCGTGCGCGCGCGGTGATCGAATCCGTCGCGCCAGCGGTCGACGACGGCCGGTTCGCCGTGAAGCGCATTGCCGGCGATCGCGTCGTCGTCGAAGCCGACTGCTTCGCCGACGGCCACGACGTGCTTGTCTGCATGCTTCGGCACCGGCGCGACGGCACGGCCGATTGGCAGGAAACGCCGATGGAGCCGCTGTCCAACGACCGCTGGCGGGGAGAGTTCTCGGTGCCGACGCCGGGACGCTATCACTATACGGTGACCGCGTGGGTCGATGCGTTCCTCTCGTGGCGCCACGACTTCGCGCGTCGCATCGACGCCGACGACCTGCGCATCGCCGCACAGGCAGGCGCGGACTGGATCGAGGCGGCCGCGCGGCGAGCGGCAGGCAGTGACGCCGCGCACCTCAAGCAATGGGCGACGCGTCTGCGCGGACAGGTCGACGTCGACGCCCTGCGTGCCGACGCGATGGACGAGGACCTGGCGACCGTGGCGATGCGCCATCCGGACCGCAGCCATGCCACGACCTATCCCGCCGAATTCCCGCTCGTCGTCGACCGCGAGCGCGCGCGCTTCGGTGCGTGGTATGAGCTGTTTCCACGCTCGTGCGCGGAACTGCCTGGCGCACACGGTACGTTGCGCGACTGTATCGGGCGGTTGCCCTACATCGCGACGATGGGCTTCGACGTGCTGTACCTGCCGCCGATCCATCCGATTGGCCGCGAGCGGCGCAAGGGTCGCAACAACACGCTCGAATCGTCACCTGCGGACGTGGGAAGTCCGTGGGCCATCGGCGCGGCCGAAGGCGGCCACACGGCTATCCACCCGGAGCTGGGCACCCTCGAAGATTTCCGGGCGCTGGTGGCCTCGGCGCGCGCACAGGGCCTCGAGCTCGCATTGGACATCGCGTACCAGTGCGCGCCGGACCATCCCTACGTCGGCGAGCACCCTGCGTGGTTCCGGCGGCGTCCCGACGGCAGCGTCCAATACGCCGAGAACCCGCCGAAGAAGTACCAGGACATCTATCCGTTCAACTTCGAGTCCGACGACTGGGAGGCATTGTGGCGCGAGCTCGCGCGCGTGCTGACATACTGGATCGACGAAGGCGTGCGCATCTTTCGCGTCGACAATCCGCACACCAAGCCGTTCGCGTTCTGGGAGTGGGCGATCGACCGGATCAAGCGCGAACATCCCGACGTGCTGTTCCTCGCGGAGGCATTCACGCGTCCGCGCGTGATGCACCGGTTGGCGAAGCTCGGCTTCTCGCAGTCGTACACCTACTTCACCTGGCGCAACACCAAGGCCGAGATCACCCGGTATTTCACCGAGCTGTCGCTGGGTCCGGGTCGCGACTACTTTCGGCCAAACTGCTGGCCCAACACGCCTGACATCCTGCCGGAATACCTGCAGCTCGGTGGCCGCGCTGCCTTCATGACGCGCCTGGTGCTCGCCGCGACGCTGTCCGCGAACTACGGGATCTACGGCCCCGCGTTCGAGCTGCTCGAGGCCACGCCGCGCGAGCCGGGCACCGAAGAGTATTTCAATTCCGAAAAGTACGAATTGCGCCATGCTGACTTGACGAGCGCCGAGAGCCTGTCGCCATTCATCGCGCGCGTGAACGCGGCGCGGCGCGACAACCCCGCGCTCCACCGCGACGACACCCTCCGTTTCGTTGCCACCGACAATGACCAGCTGCTCTGCTACGCCAAGGTCGCGGCGGGCGGCGACAACACGGTGCTCGTGGTCGTCAACCTCGACCCGCATCATGTACAGTCGGGATGGGTGACGCTCGATCTGCCCGGCCTCGACATCGAGCCCGACGCGCCCTTCCAGGTCCACGACCTGCTGACCGACGCCCGCTACCTATGGTCCGGTCCGCGAAACTTCGTGATGCTGGACCCGGCGCGCTCGCCGGCGCATGTCTTCCGGGTACGCCGCCGCGTGCGCTCCGAACACGACTTCGACTATTTCCTGTGAGGAACGGAAGCATGGTCGGAACCCCCGCGGCGCAGGGCGACAACCCTACCCTCGCCCAGGACGCTGTCGACCGCCACTGGTACAAGGACGCGGTCATCTACCAGCTGCACATCAAGGCGTTCTTCGATTCCAACGACGACGGGATCGGCGATTTCCGGGGTCTGACCGAAAAGCTCGACTACGTCAAAGACCTGGGCGTCAACACGATCTGGCTGCTGCCGTTCTATCCGTCGCCGCTGCGCGACGACGGCTACGACGTCGCCGATTACCGCAACGTCCATCCGTCCTACGGCACCCGCGCCGACTTCCAGCACTTCGTGCGGGAGGCGCACCGGCGCGACCTGCGGGTCATCACCGAGCTCATCGTCAACCACACATCCGACCAGCACCCGTGGTTCCAGGCGGCCCGCCGCGCGCCCAAGGGCTCGCCCAAGCGTGACTACTACGTCTGGAGCGACGACCCCAACAGGTACGCCGGCACCCGCATCATCTTCACCGACACCGAGAAATCGAACTGGGCATTCGACGAGACCGCGGGCGCGTATTACTGGCATCGTTTCTTCAGCCACCAGCCCGACCTCAATTTCGACAATCCCCAGGTGCGCAAGGCGATCTTCCGCGTCATGCGATTCTGGCTGGACATGGGTGTTGACGGCTTCCGCCTCGACGCCATTCCCTACCTCGTCGAGCGCGAGGGGACGAACAACGAGAACCTGCCGGAAACCCATGAAGTGCTGAAGGAGCTGCGCGCTCTGGTGGACGCGCACTACCCGAACGTGCTGCTGCTGGCGGAAGCCAATCAATGGCCGGAGGACGTGCGCGAGTACTTCGGAAACGGCGACGAATGTCACATGGCCTACCATTTTCCGCTGATGCCTCGAATGTACATGGCGATCGCGCAGGAGGACCGGCACCCCGTCACCGAGATCATGCAGCAGACGCCGGACATCCCGGACAATTGCCAGTGGGCGATCTTCCTGCGCAATCACGACGAGCTCACGCTGGAGATGGTGACGAGCAAGGAGCGTGACTACATGTACCAGATGTACGCCGCGGATCCGCGCGCGCGCATCAACGTCGGGATCCGCCGACGCCTGGCGCCCCTGCTCGAGAACGACGTCAACCGCATCAAGCTGATGAATAGCCTGCTGCTGTCCATGTCCGGCTCTCCGATCCTCTACTACGGCGATGAGATCGGCATGGGAGACAACATCTACCTGGGCGATCGCGACGGCGTGCGCACACCGATGCAGTGGCGTCCGGAGCGCAATGCGGGATTTTCGCGCGCGGACCCGCAGCAGCTCTACCTGCCGCCGGTCATGGACGCGATCTACGGGTACGCTTCGGTCAACGTCGAAGCGCAGCTGCGGGAGCCTTCGTCGTTGCTCAACTGGACGCGACGGATGCTCGCCGTCCGCAGGGGATTCCGCTCGTTCGGGCGCGGCAGGCTTACGTTCCTTCGGCCTGGAAATCGCAAGATCCTGGCGTACCTGCGCGAGTACGGCGACGAGGTCGTCCTGTGCGTCGCCAACCTGGCCCGCAACGCCCAGCCCGTCGAGCTCGATCTCGCGCGGTTCAAGGGGCGCGTGCCGGTGGAACTGATGGGACGCACGCCGTTTCCGCCGGTGGGCGACCTGCCGTACCTGCTCACGCTCGCGGGCCACGGCTTCCTGTGGTTCCGGCTGGCGGCCGGCGCGGACGTTCCCGCGTGGCACGAGGAGCGCGTCGCCCGCGACGAATTGCCGGTGCTGGTGCTGTTCGACGGCTGGGCGAGCCTGTTCCGGGATCGTGTCGTCCCCTGGCGAATCAAGCTGGCCGAGAATGCCCGCGCCCAACTCGAAGGCGAAGTGCTTCCGGCATTTGTCGCCGGCCGCCGCTGGTATGCGGCGAAAGGCGAACCCATCGCGCGGGTCGCGCTCGTCGACTGCGTGGAGTGGCAGCAACAGGAGCACGCGTGGCTGATCGCGCTCGCGCGCGTCGAAAACGCGAGCGGCGACGCGCAGACCTATTTCCTCCCGTTGGCATTGCTGTGGGACGACGACGGCGAGGACGGGCAGCGCGCGCACGCACCGTCCACCGTCGCGAAGATCCGCCAGCAGGCGCGGATCGGCGTCATGGCCGATGCCTTCGGCGACGACGCGTTCTGCCGGGCGCTGGTCGGCGCGGTGGGCGCCGGGACCGAACTGTCGACGGCTCACGGCAAGCTGCGCTTCAAGCCCACCGCGGCGTTCGCTCGGCTGGCCGGCGCAGACATCGAGACGATGCAGGTCGCGCTGCCGGGCGCGCACAGCAGCAATACGGTCGCGGTGCTCGGCGATCGGCTGTTCGTCAAGGCGTACCGCCGCCTGCAGACGGGCGTCAATCCGGAAGCCGAGATCGGTCGCTACCTGACCGACGTCGCCGGGTTCGCGAACAGCGTTCCCGTGGCGGGCGCGCTCGAGCATATCGGCAACGACGGCCGCGTGACGACACTTGCGCTGTTGCAGGCCTACGTCGGCCACCAGGGCGACGCATGGACGACCACGCTCAACTACCTCGAGCACTATCTCGAGCAGCCGCCGGCAACGACGGCAGCGCCTCCGCTGAAGCCCGGATCCACGCCGCTTCCAGGCGCAACTGCATCTGTCCATGGCGGCTACCTGGCGCTCATCCGCGTGCTCGGCATGCGCACGGCGGAATTGCACGCCGCGCTGGCACGCGCGACCGACGACCCGGCGTTCGCACCGGTACCCACCACGGCGGCGGATGTCGCGGACTGGGCGAAACGCGCCCGTGGCAGCGCCACGGCGACGCTCGATCGTCTCGAACGCCGTCTCCATACGCTTCCGGAGGCCGCGCGGGGCGAGGCGTCGCGCGTACTTGCACAGCGCGCATCGATCCTGGCCCGAATCGACCGTCACGCCAACGACGCCGGCGGTGGGCTGCGGACCCGCGTCCACGGCGACTACCACCTGGGACAGGTGCTGGTCATGGGAAACGACTTCGTGATCACCGACTTCGAGGGCGAGCCGGCCCGCACCCTGGAGGAGCGCCGCGAAAAGCAGTCGCCGTTGAAAGACGTTGCCGGCATGCTGCGCTCGTTCGACTATGCGCTGCACGCCGCGCTGCTGCGCATCGTCGGCGGCAGCGAGCAGACGCAGGCGATCCGCGAGCGGCTCGGCGCCGAATGGCTGCGCGAGACCCGGTCGGCGTTCCTCGATGGCTACGATCAGGTCGCGGCGGCATCGGGCCTGACGAACGCGGCCGCCCAGCGGGGCGGCCTGCTCGAGTTGTTCCTGCTGGAAAAGGCGATGTACGAGCTCGGTTACGAAGCGGAAAATCGCCCGGACTGGGTGCGCATTCCGCTGCGCGGCCTCATCGAGTTGCTGGACACGAACATCTGAAGGCCGCGCGGCGGTCCGCCGGGCTTCGGCGCTGCAGTACGAGAACAGGAGACGCCGATGGAAAACATGGAAATGCTGCTCGAGCCGCTGCGCGCTTCGCTGCGCCAGATCGGCGAGTTCCTGCCGCACGTCGTTCTCGCGATCGCCATCCTCGTCGTGGGGTGGCTGGTCGCGAAAGCGGTGCGCTTCGCCGTCGTCAGGACGCTGCGGGCGATCAACTTCAACATCATCACGGAGAAGGCCGGAATCGACCATTTCCTGAAGCAGGGCGGCGGCGAGGCGGATACCGTTCACTTCCTGGGATTGCTGGTCTACTGGCTTGCGCTGCTTGCGGCGCTGATGATCGCGTTCAACAGCCTGGGCCTCACTTACGTGACCGACCTGATCGGCCGGATCGTGCTGTTCGTCCCGAAGGTCATGGTCGCCGTGCTGATCATCGCCTTCGGCGTGTACTTCGCGCGCTTCGTGGGCTCGGCTGTCACCGCGTACTGCAAGAGCGTCGGCATCAGCGACGGGGATCTGCTCGGACGGCTTGCGCTGTACGCGATCACCGCATTCGTCCTGTTGATTGCCATCGACCAGCTGGGCCTGGGCGATATCATCCGCCAGACATTCCTGATCCTCATTGCGGCAATCGGCCTTGCGCTCTCCCTTGCCTTCGGGATCGGCGGCGCCAAGCGGGCCGGCGAATTCCTCGAGCGCTGGTCGCGTCGCGCGCCTGACGCCGCGACGCGACAGGAACCGCGGCGGCCGGTGGTCTGAATGAGCCGCCCTGCTGCGTTCATCCCGTGTGGTCGCGGGCTTCGGCCACCGCTTCGCGGATCGTATCGGCGCCGGCACGCGCGTGTCGGCCGATGAAGCCGATCACCGCCGTATGGCCGGGCCAGTCGGCCCCGCGCGGTGCCACGTGGGACGGCGAAGGCGTCAACTTCGCGCTCTTCTCCGAACACGCCGAGCGCGTCGAGCTTTGCATCTTCGACGCCAGCGGACGGCGCGAACTGCAGCGGATCGAGTTCACCGAGCGCACCGACCAGGTCTGGCATGCCTACCTGCCCGAAGCGCGACCCGGTCTTCTCTACGGCTATCGCGTGTACGGCCCCTACCGGCCCGAGGACGGGTTCCGTTTCAACCCGCACAAGCTGCTGCTCGATCCCTATGCGCGGCAAGTCGTGGGCGACCTGCGCTGGAGCGACGCGCTGTTCGGGTACACGATCGGGCACAAACGCGCAGACCTCTCGTTCGACCGCCGCGACAGCGCACCCGGCATGCCCAAGTGCAAGGTCATCGAGCGCGCGTTCACGTGGGGTGACGACCGGCCGCCCTCGGTGCCCTGGCACGAGACCGTCATCTACGAGCTCCACGTGCGCGGCTTCACCCGGCAGCATCCCGACGTGCCGCCCCAGCTGCGGGGCACCTACGCCGGACTGGTGACCGCCCCGATGATCGACTACTTCAAGCGCCTCGGGGTGACCACGATCGAACTGATGCCGGTCCACACGTTCGTCGACGACCGACGCCTGGTCCAGCAGGGGATGCGCAACTACTGGGGCTACAACACCATCGGCTACTTCGCGCCCGACACGCGGTATTCCGCGTCCGGCAAGGTCAACGAGTTCAAGACGATGGTCAAGGCGCTTCACTCGGCGGGACTGGAGGTGATCCTCGACGTCGTCTACAACCACACGGCCGAAGGCGACGAGAACGGGCCGACGCTGTGCTTCCGGGGCGTGGACAACGTGTCCTACTACCGCCTGAAGCAGGACGACCCGCGTCGCTACATGGACTTCACCGGTTGCGGCAATACGCTCGACATGCAGCATCCGCGCGTGCTGCAGCTCCTGATGGACTCGCTGCGCTACTGGGTCACCGAGATGCACGTCGACGGGTTCCGCTTCGACCTGGCCTCCGCGCTGGCGCGCGAACTGCACGACGTGGACCGTCTGGGTGCCTTCTTCGACATCCTGCGGCAGGACCCCGTGCTTGCACGCGTCAAGCTGATCGCGGAACCGTGGGACCTGGGTGCCGGCGGCTACCAGGTCGGCAACTTCCCCACCGGCTGGGCGGAATGGAACGACAAGTACCGCGACACGATGCGTGCGTACTGGAAAGGCGACGGCGGCGTCATCGGCGACTTCGCTCGCCGGCTCACGGGGTCGTCGGATCTGTACGGGAGCAGCGGCCGGCGACCGCATGCCAGCATCAACTTCGTCACCGCCCATGACGGCTTCTCGCTGCACGACCTTGTCTCGTACAACGAAAAGCACAACGCGGCCAACGGCGAGAACAATCGCGACGGGAACAACAACAACCTGTCATGGAACTGCGGAGCCGAAGGGCCGACCGACGACCCCGCCATCAACGCGCTGCGCTGGCGGCAATCCCGCAACCTGCTGGCGACGCTGCTGTTGTCGCAGGGCGTGCCGATGCTCCTTGCCGGCGACGAGCTGGGTCGCACGCAGCAGGGCAACAACAACGCGTACTGCCAGGACAATGCGCTGAGCTGGGTGGATTGGGGCCTGGACGAGCCTCGCGAACGCCTGCTCGCCTTCGTCCGCCGCATGCTGCGGCTGCGGCGCGAGCATCCGGCCTTCCGTCGCAAGCATTTCTTCCAGGGCCACGAGCTCGTGGGAGACGCGGAATCCGAGATCGCATGGCTCAAGCCCGACGGCACGGCGATGACCAGCGAGGAGTGGAACCACGATTTCGCGCGCGGGCTGGGCGTTTACCTCGCGGGCAGCGCGTTGAAGGACGTCGATGCACGCGGCAGGCCGGTGCGCGATGACGACTTCCTGCTGCTCTTCAACGCGCATCACGACGTGCTGGAGTTTCGCCTGCCCGACTACGACGCGGCCGGCTGGCTGGTCCTGGTCGACACCAATCGCGAGGATGGCTTGCAGGCCGACGGCACGTTCCAGCCGCTCGGCGTGTACGCGGTCGCCGCGCGCTCGCTCGTGTTGCTGCAGCAGGTTCGACGTCCGCGATGAGACATGCGCACGCGATGCCGTTCGGCGCCGCCGTGCGTGACGGTTCCGTGCGCTTCCGATTGTGGGCGCCGGCCGCGCGCGACGTCGCCGTGACGCTCGGCGTCGGCGCCAACGAAGTGCGCGACATGGCGCCTCTGGGCGCCGGCTGGTTCGAAGCCGAGGTTGCCGACCTGCGGGCGGGCGAGCGCTATTCGTTTCGAATCGATGGCCGGCGCAAGGTCCCCGACCCGGCATCGCGAAGCAATCCGGACGGCGTCCACGGCGCGAGCGCGGTGGTGGACCCGAGTGCCTACGCATGGCGGGTCTCCCATTGGCGCGGACGACCTTGGCACGAGGCCGTGCTGTACGAATTGCATGTCGGCACGTTCACGCCGGAGGGAACGTTCGCCGCCGCCGCCGACCGCTTCGGCGCGCTCGCCGACCTCGGCATCACCGCCGTCGAGCTGATGCCGGTCGCGGCATTCCCGGGATCGCGCAACTGGGGCTACGACGGCGTGCTGCCGTTCGCCCCCGCGGCATCCTACGGCACGCCCGACGATCTGAAGCGGCTGGTCGACGCGGCCCACGGGTGCGGGCTGATGGTCTTGCTCGACGTCGTGTACAACCACTTCGGTCCCGAGGGTAACTACGTTGGTGTCTATGCACCGCAGTTCTTCAACCCTCGCCGCCAGACTCCCTGGGGCGCCGCGATCAATTTCGACGGCGACCAGTGCGGTCCGGTACGGGCGTTCTTCGTCCACAACGCGCTGTACTGGATCGACGAGTTCCGCTTCGATGGCCTGCGCCTGGACGCCGTGCACGCGATCGCCGACGATTCGCGGCCGGACGTGGTCACCGAGCTGGTCGACGCCGTGCGCGAGCATGCCGGCGCCGATCGCCATGTCCACATCGTGCTCGAGAACGATCGCAACGAAGCGCATCGGCTCGTGCGCGACGCCGCCGGACGGCCCCGGCACGCCACGGCGCAATGGAACGACGACGTCCATCATGCATTGCACGTGCTCGCGACCGGCGAGCACGACGGTTACTACGCCGAATATGCGGAACGTCCGTTGTGGCACCTGGGGCGCTGCCTGACCGAGGGATTCGCGTTTCAGGGCGAGCCCTCGCCGTTTCGCGGCGGCGCGCCGCGCGGCGAACCGAGCGCCGACTTGCCGGCCGCCGCCTTCGTCACGTTCACCCAGACGCACGACCAGGTGGGCAATCGCGCCTTCGGCGAGCGGCTCGTGGCTCTGGCCGATCCCGGGGCGCTTCGCGCGGCCATCGCCTGCGTCCTGCTCGCGCCCTCGCCGCCGATGCTTTTCATGGGCGAGGAATTCGGCGCGACCACACCGTTTCTTTTCTTCTGCGATTTCGGCGCCGAGCTGGCCGCTGCGGTGACGCGCGGGCGCCGCGCCGAGTTCTCGCGATTCGCGCGCTTCCGCGATGCCGTAGCGCAAGCGGCGATTCCCGACCCCAATGACCCGGCCACGCAAGCGGCCAGCTGCCTCGATCGCCGCGAGGCGACCTCGCCGGCCGGGCTTGCATGGCTCGCGTTCTACCGGCGCTGTCTCGATGTTCGTCGAACGTACGTGGTGCCCCGCCTCGAAAGCGGCAGGCCGGAGGGCTCGTTCACGATCGAAAGGGACTGCCTTCTGCGCGCTCGCTGGCGCCTCGGCGGCGGCATGGCGATTCACTTGGCAGCAAACTTCTCGCCGAGTGCGCTCGCGGACGTCGCGGCCCTGCCGGGCGATTCGATCTTCGAGAGCGATGACGGTATCGCCACCGGCCGGACCTGGCCGGCCTGGGGCACGGCGCTGACGGTCGAGGCCGAGGCGTGAACGATTCGCTCGCCAGGCTGGCAGCTGCGCTCGACATCGGAACCGAGTATGCCGACGTGTGGGGACAGCGGCATCAGGTTCCCGACGCGACGCTGCGGGCGCTGCTGGCCGCGATGGGCGTCGACGCCGACGACGAAGCATCCGCGTCTGCCGCGCTGCGCGCGATCGACGATGCCCGGGATGCGCGCCGAATCGCGCCGATGGTCGTGCTGCGCGAAAACGTGCGTCCGTGGACGCTCCGCTTGCGCCTGCCCGCCGCGCTGGCCGCCTCCCCGCTGGCCGTGCGCGTCTTCGCCGAGGACGGCACGGCCTGCGATGATGCCGCGGTGGCGGTCGTCCTGCGCGAGCCCCCGGCGTACGACGGCGCGTCGTGCATCGGCCTCGTGGTCGCGCTCAGCGCATCGCTGCCGCCCGGTTATCACCGCGTGGAACTCGCCGTGGGCGGCGAAGTGGTGGCACGCACGTGCTGTGCGGTCGCGCCTGCCGCGTGCTACCAGGCGGGGCCCGCCGAATTCAGAACGTGGGGCGCCGCCGTGCAGCTGTACGCTCTTCGCTCGGCGCGGAACTGGGGCATCGGCGACTTCACCGACCTGGCGACGCTGACGTCGCAATGGGGCGGGCGCGGCGCGGGCATCGTCGGCACCAATCCGCTGCACGCGCTTTTTCCGGCGACGCCGACGGGGGCCAGCCCGTACAGTCCCTCGAGCCGGCTGTTCCGAAACGTCCTCTACATCGACGTCAATGCCGTACCGGAAATGCGCGCGTGCGCGGCTGCGCGCTCGCTGGTGCAATCGGAAGCCTTCGGGCAGCGACTCGCGGGGCTGCGCGAGGCCGAGCTCGTCGATTATCGCGGTGTCGCGGCCGCCAAGCTCGAGGTGCTGGACCTGCTCTACCGGCATTTCCGCGGACGCTACCTCGTCGCGGACGATGCGCGAGCGGATGCGTTTCGCGCCTTCGTCGCGGCCGGCGGTGCGCCTTTGCGCCTCCATGCGATATTCGATGCGCTGCACGAGCACTTCCGCCGCGAAGACGCCGACGTAGGCGGCTGGCCGGCGTGGCCCGAGGACTTCCGCGATCCTCGCTCTCCTGCCGTGGCGCAATTCGCGGCCACGCATGCCGAGCGGGTCGAGTTCTACGCCTACCTGCAGTGGCAAGCCGAGCAGCAGTTCATGGCGGCGGCCGACGCGGCGGAAGCGGCCGGGCTCGCCATCGGCCTCTGCACCGATCTCGCGGTTTCCGTCGATCGCGGCGGCGCCGAAGCCTGGGCGAACCAGGCGCTCTACGCGCTCGGCGCCAGTGTCGGCGCGCCCCCCGACGCATTCAACAGGATGGGGCAGGACTGGGGGTTGCCGCCGATGATCCCCCGCCGTCTTGCCGATGTCGCCTATGCGCCGTTCCTGGCCACGCTGCGCGCCAACATGCGCGGTGCGGGCGCACTGCGCGTCGACCACGTGATGGGCCTCGCGCGGCTGTTCTGGGTGCCGGCGGGCGGCAGGCCGGCGGACGGCGCCTACGTCCACTATCCGTTCGAAGATCTGCTTGGCCTGCTGGCGCTCGAAAGCAATCGCCATCGCTGCATGGTGATCGGCGAAGACCTGGGCACCGTACCGGACTCGATGCGCGCGACGCTGGACGCGAATGGGGTGCTGTCGTACCGCGTGCTGATCTTCGAGCGCAGCGACGGCGACGGATTCAGACCGCCGGAATCGTATCCCTCCGCGGCGCTCGCCACGTTCAGTACCCACGACCTTCCTACGCTTGCCGGCTGGTGGCACGGTGACGACATCGCGCTGCGCGCCGAGCACGGGCTTTCCGAAACGGACGAACTTCGCGACGTCCACGCGCAGGACCGTGCGCGCGACCGTGCCCGGCTCCTCGCCGCTCTCGATGCCGCCGGCCTGCTCCCACCCGGGGCGAGCACCGACCCGTCGGCGAATCCCGCACTGGACGCGTCGCTGGCGCTTGCAGTCCAGGTCTTTCTCGCCCGCACACCCGCGCGGCTGGCGCTCGTTCAGCTCGAAGACGTATTGGGAGTGCGCGAACAGGCCAATCTGCCGGGCACGGTCGACGCCCATCCCAATTGGCGGCGGAAGCTGCCCCTAACGCTCGAGCGCTGGCCCGACGACGGGCGATTCGACCAACTCGCCACCGCGCTGGCGCGCGAGCGCCCCCGGCAGCGCGGCCCCGCCGCGGCGCGCGTGCCGTCGCGGCACGTTCCGCTCGCCACCTACCGCGTGCAACTCAGCCGCGAATTCACGCTGGTCGACGCCACCTCACAGGTGCCCTATCTGGCCGCGCTTGGCGTCAGCCACGTCTACTGTTCGCCGTACCTGCGCGCGCGCCCGGGCAGTCGCCACGGCTACGACATCGTCGACCACGGCAGCATCAATCCGGAAATCGGTACCCGCGGCGATTTCGAGCGATTCGTGGCCGCGCTCGCCTCGCACGGCATGGGGCACCTGTGCGACGTCGTCCCCAATCACGTCGGCATCATGGGCGCCGACAACGAATGGTGGATGGACGTGCTGGAAAGCGGACCCTCGTCCGCATTCGCCGAGTATTTCGACATCGACTGGCAGCCGCACGACGCGGAGCTGGCCGGGCGGGTGCTGGTACCGGTCCTGGGTGACCCGTACGGCACGGTGCTGGAGCGCGGCGAGCTGCAGCTCGTGTTCGAGCGCGAATCGGGTTCGTTCGCCGTCCGCTACTTCGAGCACCGCTTTCCGATCGATCCGCGCGAGTATCCGGCGCTGCTCGCGCCGGCCGTCGAGCGCGCGGCAGCCGCGTTGCCTGCACCGTCTGCGTCAGCCGCGGCACGGCTGGTCGCCGAGCTGCGCGCGCTGCCCCCGCGCAACGAGACCGCGCCGGACGCGGTGGCGCGCCGACGGCATGGGTGCACATCCGGCAAGGCCGACGTCGCGTCGTTGGCCGCCCGCCACCGCGTGCTGGCCGATGCGATCTCCGACGTCGTGGAAGTCGTCAACGGCACGCCCGGTGAGCCCGCGAGCTTCGGACGACTGCACGCGCTGCTGGAAGCGCAGGCGTTCCGGCTGGCCCATTGGCGTGTCGCGGCAGACGAAATCAACTATCGCCGCTTCTTCGACATCAACGACCTCGCCGCGTTGCGGATGGAAAGCCCGCGGGTGTTCGACGCCACTCACGCGTTCATCCTGCAGCTGGCCGCCGAGGGAAGGATCCAGGGCTTGCGCATCGATCACCCGGACGGGCTCTTCGACCCGGCCGCGTATTTCGAGCGACTGCAGGCGGAGTACCGGCGCCGCGTCGCGGATATCGCATCCACCGATGCAACAGCGCCGGCGTCCCTTTACGTCGTCGTGGAGAAGATCGCCGCCGCGAGCGAACGCATGCCGGCCGACTGGGCCGTCGACGGCGATACCGGCTACCGCTTCGCCCAAAAGGTCAACGGCCTGTTCGTCGCCGCCGCCGGCAAGCAGCGGCTCGACCGAGCCTGGCGCGAGTTCGTCGGCGCCGAAGCGCTCGACTACGAGACCACGGTCCGCCAGAGCAAGCTGTCCGTCATGCGCGGCCCGTTGGCCGCCGAACTGGCGATGCTCACGCAGCGTGCCTTGCGCGTGGCCAGGAGCAGTCTGCGTACACGCGACTTCACCTTCAATGTGCTGCGCCGGGGAATCGAGGACATCGTTGCCCGCTTTCCCGTCTATCGAACGTACGTGGCCGGGCGCGGCGCATCACCGCAGGACCGACATTACATCGAATGGGCCGTGGTGCGCGCGCAGCGCGAAACGCCTTCGGCCAGCACCAGCGTGTACGACTTCCTGCGGGCGATGATGCTTGGCGAGCCTCCGGACGGCGTCCCGTCCGCGTCCGCGCACGAATACCGCGAGTTCGCCATGCGCTTCCAGCAATTCACGTCGCCGGTCGCCGCCAAGGGCGTCGAGGACACTGCGTTCTACAGGTTCAATCGTCTTGTCTCGCTGAACGACGTCGGCGGCGACCCCGATCAGTTCGGCACATCGATCGCCTCCTTTCACGCCGGCGCGCTGCAGCGCGCCGCCGATTGGCCGGGCACGCTGCTTGCGACTTCCACGCACGATAACAAGCGATCCGAGGACGTGCGCGCGCGGATCGACGTCATCACCGAGATGCCGGTCGCATGGCAGCGGATGGTGAGCCGATGGGCGCGGTACAACCGAAAGCTCAAGCGACAGGTCGGCGAACGGGACGCCCCGTCCGCCGGCGACGAATATCTGCTCTACCAGACGCTCGTCGGTACGCTCCCCGCCGGGAGGCTCGACGAGGAAGCATTGGCGTCTTACCGGGACCGTATCCGCCGGTATATGGTCAAGGCCGCACGGGAGGCCAAGCTGCGCACGAGCTGGCTTACCGCGGACGCCGACTATGAAGAGGCACTCGAATCGTTCGTCACGGCCCTGCTCGCAGGCGGCAGCAATCATTTCCTGTCCGACCTGCGCCGCAAGTGCGCGGGATTTGCCTGGTTCGGATTGCTCAACAGCCTGTCGATGGCGCTTTTGAAGCTCGCCTCGCCCGGCGTGCCTGACCTCTACCAGGGCCACGAACTCGTCGAGCTGCGCCTGGTCGATCCGGACAACCGCTGCGCGGTCGACTACCGCTTGCGCCGCGAATTCCTCGCGCAAATCGAGGAATTGGCGCGCGGCCCCGCAACCGCGCTCGCTCGCGCGATTCCGGCCTGGTTCGCGGCGCCGGAACCCGCCATCGCAAAGCTGTGGCTCACGTATCGGATGTTGCAGCATCGCGCGATGCACCCCGAGCTGCTGGCAACAGGCGACTACCTGCCGTTGCGCACGACAGGCCCGCGCGCCGAGCACGTCGTCGCGTTCGCGCGTCGTCACCGCGACTCGTGCGCGATCGTCGTGGCCGGCCGGCTGTTCGCGTCGCTCGGGCTCGAGCCGGGCACGCTGCCGCTCGGCCGAGCCACCTGGGGAGACACTGCCGTCGATGCCGGATTCCTTCCCGCGCGGGCCACCGTCACCAACGTGTTGACGGGCCAATGCGTGGAGGTGCGGGAAGGTCGCCTGGCGATGGCCGATGCCTTCGACCGGTTTCCGGGGTCGCTTTTGCACTTTGCACCAGCGCGGTGAGGCCGGCACCAGCGATCGCCGTCGGTGCGTACGATGGCCCCGCTCCCTTCACGACAACGTCGAAGCGCCCTTCGGGACCTCAAGCCCGCAGGGACGGGATTCCTCCGCCACGGCCCGCCTTCGCTCGTCGTCCTGCGTCGGGCTCGCGTTGCGACCAGTGGGAGTTCTCCTCGCGCGATGGGTGGCGAGATGCAACGGCGTGCGCGACCGCGCCACCTTGTGCACGAAGTTGTACCGCGCGACGTGGTAGCTCGAGTCGAAGCCGAAGAAGTTGAGGCGCATCCGCTCGAGTTCCGCTTCGCGATAGGCGGCGAGCGGCTTGCGCGCCTCGTCGGCTGCGCGCCGCCGGTTCTTCTCGGCCAGGCGGTCCGCGAAGTCCTCCGCGGCGGCGAGCGCCGCGGCACGCAGCCCGATCGCGTCGCGGAACGCGCTGCGGCTTCGGCCGAAGTGGTCGTCGACGAGGCCGATCGTGGCCGCCCGTCGCGCGCTCATCGGAAGCCGGTTGGCCGTGAGCGCGCGCGCGTCCTCGGGTCGCACGCGGCGCGGCAGCAGGTAGGTCCAGTACTCGGACCCGTAGAGGTTGCCCATCGACTTGTAGTGCGGATTCAGGATCACGCCGTCGCGCGCGTAGACGAGGTCGGCGGAGAGTGCGAGGAAGACGCCGCCGGCGCCGGCGTTGCCGCCGATCGCGGCGATCGTGAGCTGACGATCGGTGACGACGATGTCGCGCACGAGGTCGTCGATCGCATTGATGTTGCGCCAGGATTCCTCGGCCGGATGCGGGGCGGCCTCGATGACGTTCAGGTGGATGCCGTTGGACCAGAAGTCCTGGCCGCCCATCAGCACGATCACGCGCGTCGGCCGCCCGCGGGCGTACGCATAGGCACGGCGCAGCGCTTCGCACTGCACGGTGCTCATCGCGCCGTTGTGGAAGTCGAAGTGGACGAAGCCCACGGCCCCAGATTCCGTGTAGCGGATCGGCTGCCACGTCGGGTGGTCCGGCCGATCCTCAGGCGACACGACCGACTCGGGAACGCCATCGAGCAATCGGCCGAGCACGCTCGTCGCCGGCAGCTTGAACGCCTGGGCATCGTCGGCGAGCTTCAGATGCGTGATCCACACGGCGCCGTCGCGCGTCGCGCGGCAGATCGCACCGTCGCGCGTGGCGACGATCGCGCCGGGCTCGCCGCGCAGCCGCCCCTCGCGATGGGCGTCGTACAGATGGCAGGGAAGGCCCGCGATCTCGTCGCGCACCCCGGGATGGCCGTCGGCGGCCCGCACCTTGCGCAGCACGCTGGACGTGTCGTCGCGTCGCCAGTCGATCGCGCGGTCCGCCTGCCGCATCGGCGGCCGCAGCCTGCCGCGCATCGCCGCATGCTGCCGGACCGGCACGAACCCCGGACGATCGAGGCACGCCAGCGTCTGCCGCAGGCAAACGACCGCCGCGTCGGTCACCTCGTTGCGATACAGGCTCGACTTCGCCGCGTCGCGCATCGGGAACGTCGCCTCGGCCCA
This sequence comes from Burkholderiales bacterium, assembly GCA_046347755.1. Lineage (GTDB taxonomy): Bacteria > Pseudomonadota > Gammaproteobacteria > Burkholderiales > Casimicrobiaceae > VBCG01. The sequence continues at coordinate 2,282,517 of JAXMFM010000003.1, forward strand.
GATGTCGCCGGCGTCCATCTCGCCGTTCGCCTGCAGCGAGACCACGCCCCATTCGCGCTCGCCGCGTTCGATCGCCCAGTCGAGCGCCGACGGGCCGCGATCGCCGGCGATGCCGGGGTGGATGACGATGCAGAGGTGCCGCTGCCAAACCGACGCCGGAATCGCGCGCTTCAGGAACGGCGCCACCACCAGCTCGGGCCGGAACAGCGCGACCGCCTCCTCGGTCAGCGCGTCGTTGACGTCGAACTCCACGGCGACGTCGTGGCCGGCTTCGGTCAGCTCGACGAACAGCCGCTGCGCCAGCCCGTTGAACGCGTGCGTGAGGAACAGGATGCGCATCGCGTCGGCTAGCAGATGCGAGGCAGCTGCTCGCCGGTGAGCCAGTCGACGTTGCGGCGGCCGCCGAAACGCGTGTCCATCTGCACGAAGCAATGCGGGTCGGCGACGACCTCGCCGATGATCGCGGCGTCGCCGCCCAGCGGATGATCGCGCATCGCCGCGAGCAGCCGCTGCGCGTCGGCCGGCGGCACGATGGCAACGAGCTTGCCTTCGTTGGCGACGTACAGCGGATCGAGTCCCAGGAATTCGCACGCCGCACTCACCTGCCCATCGACCGGCACGTCGTGCTCGCGAATGACCATGCCGCAGCGGGACTGCGTCGCCAGCTCGTTGAGCGTGGTGGCGAGGCCGCCGCGCGTCGGATCGCGCAGGCAACGAATGCCGGGCACCGCGGCCACCATGGCCGCCACGAGCCCGTGCAGCGCCGCCGTATCGGACTCGATCGTCGTCTCGAACGTCAGGTTCTCGCGCAGCGACATGATCGCGACGCCGTGGTCGCCCATCGTGCCGCTGACGAGGATTGCGTCACCCGGGCGCGCGCGGTCGCCGCCGATGTCCACGCCGTCGGGAACCACGCCCACGCCCGTCGTCGTGATGAACACGCCGTCCCCCTTGCCCTGCTCCACCACCTTGGTGTCGCCGGTGACGATCGGCACGCCGGCCTCGCGCGCCGCCGCCGCCATCGACAGCACGATGCGCTTCAGATCCGCCAGCGGAAAGCCTTCCTCGAGCACGAAGGTCGCCGCGAGGTACTGCGGCACCGCGCCCGACATCGCGACGTCGTTGATCGTGCCGTGGACGGCGAGGCAGCCGATGTCGCCGCCGGGAAAGAACAGCGGCGAGACCACGTGGGCGTCGGTGGCGATCACCAGCCGGCCCGGCGGCATCGCGATCCGCGCGCTGTCGTTGCCCGCGCGCAGCCATTCGTTGTCGAACGCATGCACGAACAGCTGGGCGACCAGCTGCGCGGTCGCGCGCCCGCCGCTGCCGTGCGTCATGTCCACGCGACCGTGCCGGAAGTCGACGGGCCGCGCGTATTCGGTGCGCGCCGCGCTGGCATGATCCCCCCCGAAGGGCGCTGCGCGCCCCTCCCCCCCAGGGGGGCGAGCGCCTTGGGGCGGCCCGGCGGCGCTCATCCTGCAGCCTCCGCCGCCGCCGGCGCGTTGCGGAACCGGCCGTACGTGTAATGCGCGGCGCAGGCCCCTTCGGACGACACCATGCACGAGCCGATCGGATTGTCGGGCGTGCACACGTTGCCGAACACCTTGCAGTCGGTCGGCTTCTTCACGCCGCGCAGGATGGCGCCGCACTCGCACGCCTTGTGGTCGGCGACCGGGCGGTACTCGATGCCGTAGCGAACCTCGGCGTCGTACGCGCGGTACTTCCCGCTGATCCGCAGCGCGCTGTACGGCACCTCGCCCAAGCCCCGCCACTCGAACGAGCGCCGCAGCTCGAACACCTCGGCCACCAGCGCCTTGGCCTTGCCGTTGCCGTCGCGCGTCACCGCGCGCGTGAACTCGTTCTCGACGTCGGCGCGGCCGTCGTTCAGCTGGCGAACGAGCATGAGGATCGCCTGCATGACGTCGAGCGGCTCGAAGCCGGCGATCACGACCGGCCGCTGGTACTCTTCGGCGAAGTATTCGTACGGCTGCGTGCCGATCACCGTCGACACGTGCGCCGGGCCGACGAAGCCGTCGATCGGCACGGTGCCGAGCGAGCGCACGTCCGGCGAATCGAGGATGTTCGCGATCGCCGCCGGCGTCAGCACGTGGTTGCAGAACACGCTGAAGTTCGCGAGCCCGCGCGCGGCCGCGTCCAGGATGGCGACGGCCGTCGGCGGCGTGGTCGTCTCGAAGCCGATCGCGAAGAACACGACGTCGCGATCGGGATTGTCGACGGCGATGCGCACCGCGTCGGCGCTCGAATACACCATCCGGACGTCGGCGCCGCGCGCCTTCGCCTTCAGCAGCGACGACCCGCCGGACGCCGGCACGCGCATCGTGTCGGCGTATGTCGCCAGGATGAGGCCCGGCCGCTCGGCCAGCCGGATCGCGCCGTCGATGCGGCCGATGGGGAGCACGCACACCGGGCACCCGGGACCGTGCACCATCTCCACGTTCGGCGGCAACAGGTCGCGGATGCCGTAGCGCGCGATGGCGTGCGTGTGGCCGCCGCAGAACTCCATCAGCCGATAGCGGCGATCCGGACGCACTTCCCGCGCGATCGCGCCCGCGATCCGCTGCGCGAGCGCGCCGTCGCGGAATTCGTCGATGTACTTCACAAACGCTCCGTCGCGAGCCCCGCCTGCGCGAACAGCGCGAGCGTCCGCTCGGCCTCCGCCGGGTCGAGCCGCGTCAGCGCGTACCCGACGTGCACGATCACGTAGTCGCCGGGCGCCACGTCGTCGACGAGCGCGAGCGACACGCGCTTGCGGACGCCGCCGACGTCGATCAGCGCCATGCCGGGCTCGGGCAGCAAGACGACGCGCGCGGGAATGGCGAGGCACATCGGCTAGCCCTCGCAAGCGGTCAGCAGCGCGACGCACGCCTGGCCGAGGCTCAAGCCCCCGTCGTTCGGCGGGACGGCCATGGCTTCGAGCATCGTTACGCCGCGCGCCGCCAGCGTGCCGCGCAGGCCTCGCGCCAGCACCGAGTTGAGGAAACAGCCGCCGCCGCACGCGACGGCGGCAAGCCCTTGCGCCTTCGCCGCCTGCGCGACCCATTCGGCCAGTCCCGCGACGACCGTCGCGTGGAACAGCGCGGCGCCGAAAGCCGCGTCGCGCTCGTCGGCGAGCCGCGCGAACAGCGGGCAGAAGTCCAGCGCGCCGTCGTCCGTCAGCGCGAACCCGTTCATGTCGGGGTTGACGGTGCCGTACGTGTCGGCGAGCCCTTCGAGCAGCATCGCCGCCTGACCCTCGAAGGCCATGCGCCGGCGCACGCCGAGAAGGCCGGCGGCCGCGTCGAACTGGCGTCCCATGCTCGTCGTCGCCGGCGAACGCAGGCCGCGCTCGAGCATCGTCGCGACGGTCGCCGCCGCGGGTTCGTCGGCGAAGCGCCGCAGGATCTCCCCGCCCCGCCCGCATTCGGCAAGCGCGGCGGCCGCCATGCGCCACGGCTCGCGCGCGGCGGAATCTCCGCCCGGCAGCCGCAGCGGCGACAGGTGGCCGATGCGCCGGAACGAGCTGCCGTCCACGCGAAGCAGCTCGCCGCCCCACGCGTGCCCGTCGCTGCCGAGGCCCACGCCGTCGAGCGCGAGGCCCAGCACGGGACCCTCGGCGCGGTGCTCGGCCATGACCGACGCGACGTGCGCGTGATGGTGCTGGACGCCGACCGCACGCACGCCCAGTCGCTGCGCCAGCTGCAGCGCGTGCCGCGTGCTGAAGTAATCGGGATGCAGGTCGTGCGCGATCAGCGCCGGCTCGACTTCGAGGATCGCGGTCAGGCGTTCGACCGTGTCGACCAGCGCGGTGCACGTCGGCGCGTTGTCGAGGTCGCCGATGTGCTGCGAAACGAACGCCTCGTCGCCGCGCGTCACGCAGACGGTGTTCTTGAAATGGCCGCCGAGCGCCAGCACCGACGGCCCCGCCCGCGCGAGCCTGATGGCGCGCGGCGTGTAGCCCCGGGCGCGCCGGATGAACTGCGGCGTGCCGCGCGCACCCTCCGGACCGGCCCGCAGCACACTGTCGTCGCAGCGGGTCACGATGGCGCGATCGTGCACGAGGAAGGCGTCGGCGATGCCCGCGAGCCGCCGCACCGCCTCGACGTTGCCGGTGACGAGCGGCTCGCCGCCGGGATTTGCGCTGGTCATCACGAGCACGAGGTCGTGCGGCTCGGCGAGCCAGCCGATGCCCGCGGGCCGGCCCTTCGCCTCGTGGAACAGCAGGTACTGCAGCGGCGTGTACGGCAGCATCGCGCCGAGCCACGCGAGCCCGGGCGCAATCCCGGCCAGCGCGTCGTCGGCCGTCGGCCGCTTGCGCAAGAGCACGATCGGCCGCTCGGCGCACCGCAGCAGCGCGTCCTCCACGGGGGCGACGCGCGCGAACGGCGCCAGCGACCCGACGTTCGCGACCATCACCGCAAACGGCTTTTCGTCGCGCGCCTTGCGCTCGCGAAGCCGTGCCACCGCGTCGCGATTGCGCGCGTCGCAGACCAGGTGGAATCCGCCGAGCCCCTTGATCGCGACGATTCCGCCGCCGCGCACGCACGCGAGCGTGGCGGCGACCGGATCCTCGCCGTGCAGCGGGATGCCGTGCGCATCCAGCAGCGTCAGCGCAGGACCGCATGCGGGACAGGCATTGGGCTCCGCGTGGAACCGGCGATGCGCCGGCGCCCGGTACTCGGCCAGGCACGCCGGGCACTGCTCGAACGACGCCATGCTGGTCGTCGCACGGTCGTAGGGCAGCGCGTGCGTGATCGTGTAGCGGGGGCCGCAGTTCGTGCAGTTGACGAACGCGTAGCGGTACCGGCGATCGGCCGGATCGAAGAGCTCGGCCAGGCAGTCTGCGCAGACGACGCTGTCGGGCCCGATGGCGGTGGCGGCCGGCCCGCCGCCGCTTTCCAGGATCGCGAACCCGGATTCGGCGCGCGGAGCGCACGCGTTCACCGCGACGTGGTCCACGCGCGCGAGCGGCGGCGCGTCCGTGGTCAGGCGCCGCGCGAGGCGCTCGATGTGCGCCGGATCGCCCTCCACCTCGATCGTGACGCCGGCGCCATTGTTGTTCACCCAGCCGGCCAGCGCCAGTTCGTGCGCGAGCCGGTAGACGAACGGCCGGAAACCCACGCCCTGCACGATGCCGCGCACCTCGATGCGCGAGCGCGCCGTTGCCGGGGCGTCCAGCGTGAGCGAGTCGGTCACGCGACGCTCTCCGCCGGCCGCGTGCGCGCGCCCGCGACGCCGCGCTCGAGCCAGGCGAGCCACGCGGCGAAGCCCTCGCCCGTCCTGGCCGACAGCCGCATCATCTCGATTCCCGGACGCACGCGCTGTGCGTAGCCAAGCGCAGCGTCGACGTCGAAGTCGACGTACGGCAGCAGGTCGACCTTGTTCAGCAGCAGCAGGTCCGCCGCGTGGAACATGTCCGGATACTTGAGCGGCTTGTCGTCACCTTCGGTCACCGAGAGGATCGCGACCTTGTGCGCCTCGCCGAGGTCGAACGCCGCCGGACAGACGAGGTTGCCGACGTTCTCGATCAGCAGCAGGCTGCCGTCGGCGAGCGGCAGCTCGGCCAGTGCGGATGCCACCATCTGCGCGTCGAGGTGGCAGCCTTTCCCGGTGTTGATCTGCACGGCCGGCGCGCCGGCGGCGCGCACCCGGTCGGCGTCGCGCGACGTCTGCTGGTCCCCCTCGATCACCGCGACCGGCGTCCGCGCGGCCCAGGCCTCGATCGTGCGGACCAGCAGCGTCGTCTTGCCGGACCCGGGGCTCGACACGAGGTTGAGCGCGAACACGCCGCGCTCGGCAAACGCGCGCCGGTTGCCGGCGGCAATGCGGTCGTTCTTCGCAAGCAGGTCCTGCTCGACACGCACCACGCGTGCCGCCGTCGCGGCCGCCGGCGCCGCGAGCAAACTCGCGACGTACCCGGTGACCGCGGGCTTGCCGTCGATCCGGGCGGCACCGCCGCCGCAACCGCATGTCGTGCACATCCTCGCTCTCCTCGCTCCGCTATCCGCCGATCTCGACTTCGATGACGCGCATCGCCTCTCCCCGCGTGATCGCGAGCTGGTGGCTGCCGCACACCGGGCACGCGTCGCCAATGCGCATCAGCGGCACGGCGGCGCCGCACGGCATGCACCACGCCTCGCCGGGCGTGCGCACGATGTCCAGCGTCGCGCCTTCGGCCGCGCTGCCGCGATGCACGACGTCGAAGCAGAAGCGCAGTGCTTCGGGCTCGACGTGCGACAGCGCGCCGATCTCGAGCCGGACGGTCGCGATCCGCCGGGCGTGGTTCGCGCGCGCCGCCTGCTCGACGATCTCGCGCACGCTCATCGCCAGCGCCATCTCATGCATGGCCGACCTCGATCCGGCAGGCGACGCAGGGGTCGAGCGCGTGGACGACCAGCCGCGCGCGGCGTTCGAGCGCCACCGCGTCGTCCGCGGCGATCCCGGCAAGACCGCGCGCCAGCGCACCGTCCGGATGGAAATTCCATTCGGTCGGCGCGACGATCCGATAGTCGACGACACGGTCGCCAACGACCCGTGCCCGATGCAGCAGCAGGCCGCGGGCCGTCTGCACGGCCGCGAGCCCTTCGTTCGGCGCCGGTGCTACGCCGTCGACCCACGCGCTTTCGAACTCGGCCTCGTTCCCTCGCAGCGCTTCGAGCAGCATCGCCAGTTCTGCGAGCCGCGCCACCATGCGCGTGGCGACCGAGTTGCCGTCGCGTGCGCGCAGCGCCGCGACGATTCGCTGCGCGCGCATGCGGGCCAGCGGACCGGTTTCAGCGGGCACGCCGTCCCACGTCGGCGCCTGCGCGAACGCGTCCGGATCGCCCAGCGCCGGCACGATTGCGCGCTCCAGCGCTGCACGCGTGGTCGCCGGCATCAGCGGGACGTCGCTGCGGCCGAGACCCGGCGCCTCGCGCAGCAGCCGGCCGACGAGCCGCGCCGGCAGCGTTTCACCGCGCGCGAGCCACGCGTCGAACGCCGCGGGTCCGGGTAACGCCAGCCAGTCCGCGGCCGGCATGCCGTACACGCGCTCGGCGGCAATCGCGGCGAGCGCATCGGCGGCATCGTGGGCCCTTCCCCGCTGCCGCCCCACGGCCGCGACGGTCGCGGCGTCGGCGGCTTCATCCATGGCCCCCGGGGCGTCGATCAGCAGGCGCCGGAAGTATTCGCGAACGGCCTCCAGCATCACGCCGGATCCGTCGTCGTCGTGATCGGCCGCCGCGCCGGCCTCGGCGAGCGCGCGCGCGGCGGCAGCGCCCTGCGCGACGCCGCAGACGCTGAACAGGCGCGGGACGGTAGCGAGCGCGTACGCCGGCGACTGCCCTTCGAGCAGACGCGCCGCCACGAATGGCCGCGTCGACCGGATCTCGGTGCGCACCACACGGCGCGCGTCATGGAGCACGCGCACGATCAGCTCACCTTCCAGGCTCATGGTCGCGCCATCGGCCGCGCAGCAGATCGCGCCGCGACATCGGCGTCGCGAGGCCCGCTGCGACCCGCGCGGACGGCGACCGGTCGCGCGCCTCCGCTGGTTCGGCGCCTTCGGCGTGCGCCGCGTCGAACAGCGCCTCGCGCGCGACGCGCGCCGCTTCCCGCGCCGTGTCGTGATCGGCGAACTCCGGCACGGGCGAGAACAGCGAGCAGGTCAGGTATTCGCCGACGCGCGCGTCGACGGCGCCGATGAAGTCGAACGTGCCGGCCGGAAACGCGTAGCGTCGCTTGGCCCCGGCCGGCAGCGGGCGCCAGGCCGCCGGATCGTGCGGCGTCAGCAGCAGGTTCATCGACCACGGCGTCAGCATCACGCCCAGCCAGTAGTGCTTCCACGGCGCGAAACCGATCGCCTCGACCCGCAGCGCCGGATTCACAAACGCGAGCCCCTGCATGCACTGCACGTGGATCGCGCGGAACGCTGCCTCCAGGCGCTGCGACGGATCGGTCAGCAGCGATGCCTGTTCAGTCATCGCCGACCACCAGGAACTGGTCGGGCAGGCACGCGCAGGTCGGGCACGCCCAGTGCGGCGGCAGGTCGTAGAACGCGGTACCCGGCGGGACCTGCCAGACCGGGTCCCCCTGCGCCGGATCGTAGACGTACCAGCACACCTTGCATTCGAGCCGCGTCGTCGGACCGATCTTCGTGCGGTCACCGAGATAGGATCCTTCGAACGTCTTCATCGCATTCGTTCCCGATGGCTCACGCGGCGCAGGACTCCTTCATCCACGCGATCAGCTCGGCGAATCGCTCGCGACTGTCGACCAGATCCTCGGCGGCCGCGACCGCGACTTCCGGCGCCGCGACGACCTCGAGCGTGTTGAGGATCAGCGTGTTCATCGTGTTGAAGTACTGCACGCGCCACACATTGCGCGCCAGCGTCGACGTGATCCGGCAGTTGCCGAAGCCCCGCGAGATGATCGCGACCGGCCCGACCGGAAGCGCCTGCTCGAGCACGCGGTGGTCCTCGGGCGTCAGCGGAAACAGCGTGAGGTTGATGACGTGCGGCGGGTCGCGCTCGCCCCGGCCGTCGCTGGCGGCGCGGATCTCGTGCAGCAGCGCCGGCGAATTCATTGCGCCGTCGGGCATCTCGACGAGCGCGGGCGTCGGCGCCGCCGCCGCCCGCGCCGCTTCCAGCGCAATCTCCGGCAGCGGCGCCGCCTCGATCCAGTCGCCGATCAGGCGATCGTCGCCGTCGATTTCGCAGACGCGCCAGATGCCGGCGAACACGCTCTCCTGGATGTGCGCGCGGCGCGCGCCGTCGAGCCTGATGCTGACCTCGCCTTCGCCCAGCACCTGGTCGACGATGGCGAGCGCCGACGGACACAGGTCGCGCAAGTCCATGCAGGGGCCGCGTCCCGGCATCGCCGGTTCCCAGGGCGCGAGCGAATCCGAGAATTCCAGGAGCCGCTCGGTCGCTTCCTGCAACGCCTCCGGCGGGACGCGCTCCGGCACGTCCGGCATGCGGAACGTCGCGACGTCCCGGGGTATGTCGAGCACCTGCGGCGTCTCGCCGCCGGGTTGCGACCCGGGCCCGACGAAACGAATGGGAGTCGACATCGCCTTCATGGAAGCTCCTTCATTGACGCTGTCGCGCGCCGGCCTGCGCGATGGGAATTCTTGAGGTCGGCGGCCGCGCCGGCGGCGCCGACAACAGCGGATCGATCAGCGTCACGTATTCGTTCCACGTGCGCAGGCCGTCGATCGCGCCGACGTAGGCGCCGTCGCGCACCATGACGAGCGCGGGCCAGCGACGGAAGCCGTAGCGCGGCTGCAGCGCACGCGCCGCCTCGGGCAGCAGGACGCCGACGCGGAATTGCCCGGCGAACGCCCGCGCGAGCTCCGGCACGATCACCGCCAGGTCCAGCGTTTCGCGGACGCACAGCGGGTCTTCGGTGAACACCAGCATCGCAGTTCCGGGTCCGGCGGCGAATGCATCGATGCTGCGTGCCGTGACTTCGGCATAGGCGTGCCGGTCGAACAGTTGCGCGATCAACGCGCTCATCGCGACGGCTCCGGCGCGGTGCCGGCCCGGAGCCGGTCGCGCTCGACCAGGTCGCCGAAGTACGCGTCGAAGTCCTGCGCACCGGCGAGTGCCGCTTCGAGCGCGTCGAGCGCCGCATTGGTCTCGTCGGCTTCGCCGGGCGTCAGCACGCGGATCGCCGAATCCCGGAACGCGAGCACCCAGGTTCCGGGCGGCTGTTCGCCGATCAGCAGCGTGTCTAGCTGCCGCCTCACGCCACGGCCTTCGCACCAGGGACGCCCGTCCCCGGCGCTGACGACCTGCATGGGGATGCCGATGCACATCGCGTCACTCCGCAACACGCAGCCGCGCCTGCGCCAGCACGCGCGGGTCGCCGATGCGGCACGCATCCTCGACCGACGGGCGTCCGCGCTCGTAGGCGTCGAGCGCGAGCGCGTCCGAATTGAGCGGCGCCACCGGCTGCGTTCCGGTGCGCCGCGTTCCGGGCAGTCCCCACGCCGCCAGCTCGCTCGCGGCGAGCTCGACCGCCTCGGGAACGCGTGCGCGCACGACGTCGCGCAGGCTGCCGCCGAAGTCCGACAGCTCCTCGGGCTGCACGCCGATCAGCGTCACCGCGTCCGGCGCTTCGCCGCGCAGCAGCGCGAGCGCGAGGATGTCGTGGAATCCGGTCTGGTGCGGGCTCACCTTGACGGCGCCCCACGCGGGAACGTCGCCGTCGCGCAGGACGCGCAGCGTCCCGGGCGGCAGCCCGAAGTCGATCGCGTCCAGCACCAGGACCCGGCGCGCCGACGCCACGGCGTCGAACAGGTAGATCCCCTGCGTCCCGCCGTCGGCCAGCGCGACCGCATCGGGGAACGCGTAGGCCGCGTGGAGGGCCTCCACCGCGCGCACGCCGAAGCCTTCGTCGGCCCACAGGATGTTGCCGATACCGATCACGAGAGCTTCACACCGGCGGTTCATGGATTCGTCACGTAACGTCACCCGTTACAAGACGAACGCTGCGCGCCCTTGCGCGGGCGCGCATTGCGAAAGATCAAACGTCAGCGGTTTCGGGGCGTGCGCGCGCGGCGGGTGGCGGAATGCATGTCCCACGCCAGCTGCAACTGCATCCAGAACATCGGATCGTTGTCGAAATACTGCGCGAGCCGCAGCGCCGTGTCGGGCGTGATCGCCCGGTGTCCGCGGATCAGCTCGTTGACGCGCCGGCGCGAGACGCCGAGCGCCGCGGCGAGCTCGGTCTGCGTGATCGCCAGCGGCTCCAGGAACCGCGATTCGAGGAAGCGTCCCGGATGCGGCGGCGTGCGCGACGACAGCCGCTGCCGCGGCGGCCGCGCCGGCTTGGCGCCCGGCTTGGCACGGACGGCCGCCGACATCACGGCCGCGATCGCGCCTCGTCGGACGGCACCGGAGCGCGCTTGAACATCCGGATGCCGTTGCTCATCGTGCCGATGACCGAAGCGCCGCTCATGATGTCCTCGCGGAACACCATGTACACGTGGATGAGCGCGAACAGCAGCAGGTACCACATGCCGAGGTGGTGCAGCGTGCGCACCGTCTGCGGGTCGCCGAACAGCACGAACACCCAGCCGGTGAGCTGCATCGGCAGCTGGCCCCACCCCCATTGCTGGGAATACAGCGCGAAGCCGGTGACGATCATGAACAGCGTGCCCAGCGTGAACATGAAGAACATCGCGGCCTGCGCCAGCGGATTGTGGCCGACCCACAGGTCGCTTTCGGACCTGAGGAACAGGTAGTACTTCAGCTGGCCGAACAGCCCGCGCCACCATGCGCCGGTGAAGAAAGGCGGCAGGAAGATCGACCGCGCGTGGTGGTTGCCGGCGAACGCCCAGTAGATCCGGACGGCGAACGCGATGGCGAACACCCACGCCGACACGAAGTGGATCATCCGGATCCACGCGAAGAAGTAGGTGTCCCACGGCTCGCCGCCGATCGCCGGCGGCGGGCTGCCGATCAGGTAGCCGGTGCCGGCCAGGAAGATCATGCACACCATCATCACCCAGTGCCAGATGCGCACCGGCGCCTCGTACACGTACAGAGGCTCGAGCGGGCCCTCGATCACGCGGCCGGACTTTGCTTCGATGCGCATGGCCGTCTCCTAACGGATCGTCACCGACACGATCTCCTCGCCTTCCGGCGACATGACGTGCGACGCGCACGCCAGGCACGGATCGAAGCTGTGGATCGTGCGCAGGATCTCGACCGGCTGCTCGGGCTTGGCCATCGGCGTGTTGAGCAGCGCCGCCTCGTAGGCGCCGATCTGGCCCTTGGCGTCGCGCGGTCCCGCGTTCCACGTCGTCGGCACCACCGCCTGGTAGAGGTCGATCTTCGTGTTCTTGATCTTGATCCAGTGCCCGAGCGCGCCTCGCGGCGCTTCGCAGGGACCGGCCCCCTTGCACTCGGTCGGCCAGCTCGACGGCTCCCACTTCTCCATGTTCGCCGTGGCCAGGTCGCCCGCCTTGATGTTGGCCATGAGGTCGGCGTGATACTTCTTCATCCGCTGCGCCGCCCACTGGCATTCGAGCCCGCGCGCGGCGGTCCGTCCCAGCGTGGAGAACAGCGCCGTCACCGGCACGTCGAGTGCCTTCAGCAGCCCGTCGACCTGCGCCTTGATGTCCTCGCGGCCCAGCGCGTAGGCGACGACGTAGCGCGCGAGCGGACCCACCTCGACGGCGTGGCCCTTCCAGCGCGGCGACTTGACCCACGAGTACTTGGCGCCCTCGTCGATCTCCTTGATGTCGGTGCGCGTCCCTTTCGTGTTCGGCCCGAGCACGAAGCCGGGGACCGTGTCGCCGTCGAACGGGTGCAGGCCCTTCGACTCGTCGGCGTACTTGTACCAGGAATGCGTGACCCACTCCTGCACCTGCTGCGGGTCCTTGAGGTCGACCGGCTGCACGTTCTTCAGGTCGCCGCCGATGATGACGCCCGAGGGCAGGCCGAGGCTCTTGTTCGAGTAGTCGTTCGCGATCTCCGGGAAGTCGCCATACGACATCAGGTTCTGGCTCGACAGCCCGCCGCCCAGCTTCGCCCAGTCCTTGTAGAAGCCGGCGATCGCCACGAGGTCGGGAATGTAGACCTGGTCGACGAACTCGGCCGTGCGGTTGCAGATGTCGCCGACCATGTTCAGCATCACCATGTTGTTCGCGCCCACCGCGCCGGTGCCGTCGACGTTGAGCGGGCTCGGCACGCCGCCGACCAGCCAGTTCGGGTGCGGGTTCTTGCCGCCGAAGATCGTCTGGATCCGGACGATCTCCCGCTGGAAGTCGAGCGCCTCCAGGTAGTGCGTCGTCGCCAGCAGGTTGACCTCGGGCGGCAGCTTGTACGCCGGATTGCCCCAGTACGCGTTGGCGAAGATCCCGAGCTGTCCGCTCTCGACGAACTTCTTCAGCCGGTTCTGCACGTCGCGGAAGTAGGCGGGCGACGAATTGGGATGGCTGGAGATGCTCTGCTGGATCTCCGACGTCTTCTTCGGGTCGGCCTTCAGCGCCGACACCACGTCCACCCAGTCGAGCGCGTGCAGGTGGTAGAAGTGCACGAGGTGGTCCTGCGCGTACAGCGTCGCGTGCATCAGGTTGCGGATGATGTTCGCGTTCTTCGGGATCGTGATGCCGATCGCGTCCTCGACCGCGCGCACGGAAGCGAGCGCGTGCACGCCGGTGCACACGCCGCAGATGCGCTCGGTGAATGCCCACGCGTCGCGCGGATCGCGGCCCTTCAGGATCACCTCGAGGCCCCGCCACATCGTGCCCGTGGACACGGCGTTGCGGATCACGTTGTCACGGTCGACGTTGACCTCGATGCGGAGGTGGCCTTCGATCCGCGTGATCGGATCGACGACGATGCGCTTGCCGCTGTTGTCGAGCGTGAAGCCCTGTGTCTGGATGACGGCCATGGCTATTCCTCCACCTCGCTCACCTTGTCGTTGCGCGACTTGCTGCGCGCCTGCTTGATGGCGCTGATCGCCGCGTGCGCGGCAACCGCGACGCCGGCGACCGCCGCCACGCCGAGGCCGATCTGGTCGGCGGTACCTTCGACGCCCGAGATCCCCGGCGGACGGATCTTCGTCAGGTGATCGTAGAACGAGCCCTTGTCCCAGAACGCATCCTCGGAGCAGCCGATGCAGCCGTGCCCCGACTGGATCGGGAACGACAGGCCGTCGTTCCAGCGGATGGCCGAGCAGGCGTTGTAGGTCACCGGTCCCTTGCAGCCGACCTTGTACAGGCAGTAGCCCATGCGCGCGCCGGCGTCGTCGAAGCGCTCGGCGAACTGGCCCGCGTCGAAATGCGGCCGGCGATAGCACTTGTCGTGGATGCGCTGGCTGTAGAACATCTTGGGCCGTCCCTGCGCGTCCACGTCCGGCAACCGGTCGAACGTCAGCAGGTACGTCACGACGCCGGTCATCACCTCGGGAATCGGCGGGCAGCCCGGCACGCGGATGATCGGCTTGTTGGTGATCACCTTGTGGATCGGCGTCGCCTGCGTCGGATTGGGCTTCGCCGCCTGCACGCAGCCCCACGACGCGCACGAGCCCCACGAGATGATCGCCTTGCAGTCGGCGGCGACGCGCCTGAGCTTCTCGACGTAGGGCCGACCGCCGGGAATGCAGTAGACGCCGTCGTCGGCCAGCGGCGGGTTCCCCTCGCAGGCGAGGATGTAGTTGCCCTTGTACTTGGCGATCGTTTCCTCGAGCACCTGCTCGGCCTGGTGGCCGGCGGCCGCCATCAGCGTGTCGTCGTAGTCGAGCGAGATCATCGACAGCACGACGTCCTTGGCCAGCGGATGCGCCGACCGGATGAACGACTCGCTGCAGCACGTGCATTCGAGCCCGTGCAGCCAGATCACCGGCGTGCGCGGCTTGGTCTCCATCGCCTTGGCGATCTGCTGCGCGCCGGCGTCGCCGAGTCCAAGGGATGCGGCGGTCAGGCTGCAGAACTTGAGGAAGCTGCGCCGCGTGATGCCTTGCCTGCGCATCAGCTCGTAATAGGTCTGGTACACGATGTCACCTCCACCCGGGCATGTGCATCGCGCTCGCCGCGTCGCACGGCGGCGCATCGGCATGTTCTAGGTGGGGATTTAGAACCAATCGCGCTCGGCGCGGATTGACGGCTGTCAATATGTATGACCGGCAACGGCGTATTTTTTGCGTAGCGGCGCGCCACTGTCGTCGTGCGCGCAATCCCGAGCGGGTGTTACACAGCCCGTAACACAGTACGGAAGGCCTCGTGTCCAGGACGCCACCCCCTTCGGCCGACGCCGCCGTCGAGGCGGCGATCGAGCGGGTATTGAGTGCCGAGCGGCAGGCGCGCGATGCGGTCGAGCAGGCCGCGCGCGACGCCGCGGCGCTCGCCGACGCCGCGCGCGCCGACGCGCGTGCGGTCGCCGAGCGGACCGACCGGCGCATCCGCAACCTGCGCGCGACGTTCGCGACGCGCGCCGAGCGGGAGATCGCCGCGCTCGACGCCGAAGCGGCGCTGCAGGACGCGGCCCGCGAGCTTTCCGCAGCCGATCTCGAACGTCTCGCGCAGGCGGTGGATGCGCTCGCGCGGGACCTGACGTCCGGTCCGGCATGAAGCGCAGCGGCGACCTCGACTACGCGATGGCCCGCATCGCGGCGCGCTTCGGCGAGCGTCCCGTCGAGGCGACGTGGCGTGCGCTGGCCGTCATCCGCGAGCTGCAGGCGCTGCTCGACGCCGCGCGCCAGCCGCCGTTTCGCCGCTGGACGGCGGGACTTGCCCCGGATGCCGATGCGCATGCGATCGAAGCGACGCTGCGCGCCAACGGGCGCGCGCTCGCGGCCGAGGTGCGGCTGTGGATGCCGGCGCGCTGGCAGCCGGCGGTCGATTGGGCGTGCACGCTCGCCGACCTGCCGGTCGCGCATTACCTTGCGCAGGGCGGCGCGCCGCTGCACTGGATGCACGACGATGCGACGTACCGCGACCTCGCGCGCGCCGCCGTCGTGGCTCCCGCGCATCCGGCCGCGGTCCTGCGCGCATGGGGCGACGAGTGGTGGCGCCGCGTCCCGGAGCGCACCGCGGCCCTGCGCGACCTGGCGCGCACCGCGAAAGCGCATCGTGGCGCGGATGCCGACCGCCATTCGCTCGTCGCGCGGCTGGAGCTGCTGTACCGGCGCGCGCCGGTCGACCCCGCCGCGGCGTTCGTCTTCCTGGCGCTCTCCGCCCTCGACATGGAGCGGCTGCGCGGCGAACTGCTGCGGCGCCTCGTGTTCGCCCGCCTGCGGATCGCCGCATGATCCGCCCGCAGCCCGCGCGCTGGTTCGAGGTCCTCGTCGCGCGCGACGATGCCGCGCGGGCGCTGGAGGCGCTCGCGTCCACCGGCGCCGCCGAACTCGAAGCGCGCCCTTCCGTCGCGCTGTCCGCCACGCTCGCCGACCTGCGCCCGCTGCTCGTCCGCTTCGCCGAGTTCGCTTCGCGCTACCGCGACTGGTGGCCGCCGCGCCGCCTGCGGCCCGACGCGTTCCCCGAGCCGCCCGCGACGACGCTGGCGCGTTGCCTCGCGAGCCTCGACGAATGGGCGGTCGCGGCCGAGCCGATCGTCCAGCAGCTGCAGCACAGTGCGACGGAGCGCGCCGAGCTTCGCGTGTGGCGCAACCTGCTCGACGCCATGGCCGGCTCGACGCTGGACATCTCGTGGATCGCCGGGGCCGGGCCGGCGATGGCCGCGCGCCTCGTCGTCAGCGCGCACGACGCGCAGCCGGCGTTTCCGCCGAACGTGCTGGTGCGCCGACTGGCGAGCGACGGCCTCGCGTACACGCTGGTCGTGGGCGACGAGGCGGAGCTGCGCACGTTCGCGCTGCAGGCCGTCGCCTCGCAACAGGCCAGCGTTTACGAGATGCCGGCGTGGATGCGCGCCGATCCGCACGAATTGGCGACGCACGCCGCGGCGCGCTCGGCCGAGCTCGACCGCGCGGACGCCGACGCGACCGCCCGCCTCGACGCGCTCAACGCACGCCTCGATCTCGCGCACGCGCTGGGCGATGCCGAGCGGCTGCAATGGGTGATCGCGAACGTGCAGGCGCTCGATTCCGACGACCTGTTCTGCCGGATCACCGGCTGGACCAGCGAGCTCGCCGGCGACGGCCTCGAGCGCGCGCTCGAGCATTCGGGCGCGCGCGCGCTGCTGCACTTCCCGCCGGCGCCGGCCCATGCGCGCGCGCCGCTCGTCCTGTCCAATCCCTCCTGGGCGCGGCCGTTCGAGGTCTTCATCCGCGCGCTCGGCATGCCCGGCGGCGCCGAGGCCGATCCGACGCAGCTGCTGGCGTTCGTGGTGCCGCTGATGTTCGGCTACATGTTCGGCGACGTCGGCCAGGGACTGGTCATCGCGCTCGCCGGCTTCCTGCTGCGGGCGCGCTTTCCGATGGCCCGGCTGCTGATCGCGGGCGGCATCGGCGCAGCGCTGTTCGGAGTTCTGTTCGGCAGCGTGTTCGGGCTTCGGGGCATCATCGAGCCGCTGTGGATCGAGCCGCTGGACGACCCGCTGACCGTGCTTGTCGTCCCGCTCTACGGCGGCGCCGTGCTGCTGACGATCGGCCTGATGCTGACCGCGGTCGAAGCCCACTGGCGCGGCGAGCTGCGCGGATGGTTCTGCAGCGAAGTGTGGCTCGCCGTCGTCTACGTCGCGCTGCTGGCGAGCGTCCTCTCGCCGCGGGCGCTGTACGTGGCGGCCGCGGGCGCCGCGGCGTTCTGCCTCGGGCGTGCGGTGACGTCGCGCAAGGTGTCGGCGGCGTTCACGGCGATCGCCGAGCTGGTCGAGCGCACGCTGCAGATCCTGATCAACACGCTGTCGTTCGCGCGCGTCGGCGCGTTCGCGCTCGCCCACGCCGGGCTGTCGTCCGCGATCGTCTCGCTGATGGGCACGACGGGCAGCACGGCGGCCAGCGCGCTGGTGCTCGTCGTCGGCAACCTCGTCGTGCTGGTGCTCGAAGGCATGGTCGTCTCGATCCAGACCACGCGGCTCGTGCTGTTCGAGTTCTTCACCCGCTTCCTCACGGCACCCGGGCGCGTGTTCCGCCCGTTGCCGCCACCCCCTCTTCTCGTGCAGGAGCCCTGAATGAAAACGCCCATGCGTTTCGTCCTCATACTCGCGGCGGTGACCGCCGTCCTGGCGGTGGTCGGCACCGTCCAGCTCCTCGTCGCGGCGCCCGCGCAGGCGGCGGGGCCGGCCGGCGGCGGGCTCGGCGTCGAGGCCACCACCTGGGGCCTGCTGGCCGCCGCGCTGGCCACCGCACTGGCGGCGCTGGGCGCGGGCTTCGCCGTGGCCAAGGTCGGTGCCGCGGCGGTGGGCGCGCTCGCCGAGAAGCCCGAGCTGTTCGGCCGCCTGCTGATCATGGTCGGGCTCGCCGAAGGCATCGCGATCTACGGGCTCATCGTTTCCATCCTGATCCTCAACCGGCTGGGCTGATTCCCGATGGCGATGGTCTGGTATCTGGGAGACGAAGCGAGCGCCGCCGGCTGCCGGCTTGCCGGTGCCCGCGTCGCGACGCCGTCGCCGGACGAAGCGGTCGCCGCGCTGGCCGCCGCGCGCGCCGAGGCGTCGCTCGTCCTCGTTTCGTCGCGCGTGGCGAGCTGCCTCCCGGCGCGCGAGCTCGCGCGCGCCGAGCTCGCGCTGCACCCGCTCGTGCTGATCGTGCCGGACCTGCGCGACGACGCGCCGCTGCCCGACCGCGCCGCGCGCCTGCGCGGGCAGCTCGGCATCGAGGAGCCGCGATGACGCTCGACACGCGAACGCGGGCGCTCGTCGACCTCGTCGAAGCCGATCGCGCGCGCCGTTGCGACGCGATCCTGGGCGAAGCGCGCGAGCGTGCGGCCGCGGCACGGGCCACGGCGCACGCGGAAGCGCGCGAGCGGATGCGCGTCGCGTTCGAGGAGGAACGGCACCGGTACGCGCAGCGCGCGGCGGCGGCGCACGCCCGCCTGCAGACGCATCGGCGGCTGCGCGAGCAGCGGCTCGCGTCGGCGTTCGTCGCGTCCGGCCTCGCGAAGCTGCCGCAGGCGCTCGTCCAGCGCTGGCAGCAGCGCGACTCGCGCGCCGCCTGGGTCGCCCGCGCGTTGGCCGAGGCACGCCGCGCGCTGCCGGCCGGCGCGTGGACCATCGTGCACGCCCCGGGATGGCCGGCCGACGAGCGCGACGCATTGCTCGCGTCCCTTGCGCAGGACCCGGGCGCCGCGCCGACCTTCATGGCGGACGACGCGCTGCGCGCCGGCCTGAAGATCTCCGCCGGCGGCAACGTCGTCGACGGCACGCTCGCCGGCCTCGTCGCCGACCGCGCCGAGATCGGCGCCGCGCTGCTGCAGCTGCTGGAAGCTGCCGGATGAGCCGGGCGACGATCCGCTGGATCGCAGGCCCGGTGCTGCGGGCGACGGCGGCGGGACCGTTCGCGATGCGCGAAGCGGTGCGCGTCGGCGAGGCAGCCCTGCTGGGCGAAGTCGTGCGAATCGACGGCGACGAGATCGTCGCGCAGGTGTACGAGGACACGACCGGCTTGAAGCCCGGCGCCTCGGTCGACGGCGACGGCCTGCCGCTCGCGATCCCGCTGGGGCCGGGACTGCTCGGCCGCATCTTCGACGGGCTGCTGCGACCGCTGCCGGACCCGGACGTGGCGTTCATGCAACCCGGCATGCGGCGCGGCGCCGCGCGGGCGTTCGCGTTCACGCCGCGCGTGCGCGCTGGCGATACGATCCGCGGCGGCGCGATTATCGGCGAGGCCACCGCCGCCAACGGCATCGTGCAGAAGTGCCTGGCGCCGCCGGACGCCGCCGGCGAAATCGTCGCAATGGTCGCCGCGGGGACGTACGACGAGGACGCGGTCGTGGGCGCGCTGCGCGACGACGAAGGCCGCGAGCGGCCCCTGTCGATGTCGCACACGTGGCCGGTGCGCGTGCCCCGGCCGGTCGCCGCCCGCCTGCCCGCGCTTGCGCCGCTGGTCACCGGGCAGCGCATCCTCGACAGCCTGTTTCCGGTCGCGCAGGGCGGGCGCGCCGCCATCCCGGGCGGCTTCGGCACCGGCAAGACCGTACTGCTCGAAGCGCTCGCCAAGGGCTGCAACGCCGACGTCATCGTCTACTTAGGCTGCGGCGAGCGCGGCAACGAGATGGCGGGCGTGCTCGACGAATTTCCGCGCCTCACCGATCCGCGGAACAACCGTCCGCTGATGGACCGCACCGTCATCATCGCCAACACGTCGAACATGCCCGTCGCCGCGCGCGAGGCGTCGATCTACTCGGCGGTCACCGTCGCCGAGTACTTCCGCGACCAGGGGCTGCACGTCGCGCTGATGGCCGATTCCACATCGCGCTGGGCCGAGGCGCTGCGCGAAGTCTCGGGACGCTTCGGCGAGCTGCCGGGCGAAGGCGGCTACCCGGCCTACCTGTCGTCCCGCCTCGCCGACTTCTACGAACGCGCCGCCGTGGTCGAGCCGCTCGCCGGCGGCACGGGCTCGGTCACCATCATCGGCGCGATCAGCCCGCCGTCCGGCGACTTCTCGGAGCCGGTGACGTCGCACACCAAGCGCTACGTGAAGGCGTTCTGGGCGCTCGACGTCAAGCGCGCGCAGGCCCGCTTCTATCCGGCGATCCACCCGCTGCAGTCGTACGCGGAGGACGCGCGCGACTTCGCGCCGTGGTGGGCGGCGCAGGGCAACGACCGTTGGATCGCGCTGCGGCGGCGGTTCCTCACGCTGCTCGACGAGGAGGCGCGGCTCGAGCGCATGGCGCGCATCATCGGCAAGGACGCATTGCCGGTGCGCCAGCAATTGACGCTGCTCTGCGCGGGTCTCGTCAACGACGCGTTCCTGCGCCAGTCCGCGTACTCGGACAACGATCGCGTCTGCGCGCCGGCGCGCCAGGCGGCGATGATGGGCACGCTCGACCACTTCTTCGACCTGGCCGGGCGCGCCGTCGCGTGCGGCGCCAATCCGGCCGACATCGCGCAGATGAAGTGCGTGCGGCCGCTGCAGCGCCTGGGCGAGGACATCGGCGACGCCGAGCTCGCGCGCTTCGCGCCGCTCGTCGAGGCGATCGACCGCGAGTTCGAGGCGCTGACCGCCGCACTGGAGGCGCCCGATGCGCGTCGCGGCTGAAGGGGTCGCCACCCGGCTCGAAGGGCCGCTGCTGTTCCTGCGCCGCACGCTCGACGTGGGCCTGCACGACGCGGTCGAGGTCCGCGGCGTGGACGGGCGCGTGCGCCTGGGACGCGTCGCGGCGATCGACCGCGAGATCGTGACGATCGAGGTGCTCGAGACGACGGCGGGCCTGACGCTGTCCGGGACCGTCGTGCGCTTCCTGGGCGAATCGCTGTCGTTCGGCGTCGCGCCGTCGATGCTCGGGCGCGTGTTCAACGGCGTCGGCCAGGTGATCGACGGCGGGCCGCCGGTCGCCGCGCGCGAGCGCCTGCGGATCGACGGGCTGCCGATCAACCCGGTGGCGCGCGCGATGCCGCGCGACTTCATCGAGACCGGCATCACCACGCTCGACCTCATGAACAGCCTCGTGCGCGGCCAGAAGCTGCCGCTGTTCTCCGGCGGCGGCCTGCCGCACGACCGGCTGGCCGTCGACATCGCGACGCACGCGCGCCTGCGCGGCGCGCAGGGCGGCGAGTTCGCGATCGTGTTCGCCGGCATCGGCGTGCCGTACGACAGCGCCGAATATTTCCGGCGCAGCCTGGAGCAAGGCGGCGCCCTCGAGCGCACCGCGCTGTTCCTGAACCTCGCGAGCGACTCGTCGACGCAGCGCCTGCTGACGCCGCGCTTCGCGCTGACGGCCGCCGAGTACCTGGCGTTCCACTGCGGCAAGCACGTGCTGGTGATCCTGACCGACATGACCAACTACGCCGAGGCGCTGCGCGAGGTGTCGTCGTCCAAGGGCGAGATCCCGAGCCGCAAGGGCTTCCCCGGCTACATGTACTCGGACCTGGCCACGCTGTTCGAGCGCGCCGGCTGCCTGAAGGGCGCGCCCGGCACGCTGACGCAGCTCTCCATCGTCACGATGCCCGCCGACGACATCGGCCACCCGATCCCGGACCTGACCGGCTACATCACCGAAGGCCAGATCGTGCTGTCGCGCGACCTCGACCGCCGCGGCCTCTACCCGCCGGTGAACGTGCTGCCGTCGCTGTCGCGGCTGATGAAGGACGGCACCGGCGGCCGTTACACGCATCCGGACCATCCGGCGCTGGCGAGCCAGCTGTACGCGGCGTACGCGCGCGCGCTGCAGGCCCGCGTGCTGGCGAGCGTGGTCGGCGAGGAAGGGCTTGCCGAAATCGACCGCAGGTACCTGTCGTTCGGCACCGCGTTCGAGGAGGACCTCGTCGTGCAGGACGGCCCGCGCACGCTCGAGCAGAGCATGGCCGTCGGCTGGACGTTGCTCGCCGGCCTGCCGTTGGGCGAATTGTCGCGGCTGTCGGATGCGCAGATCGGCGCCCACCTGGCGAAGCGGGCGCCCGGCTCGCCATGAGCGACGCCACACCGACCCGCAGCGTCGTCCTGGAGATGAAAGACGAGCGGCGTGCGATGCACGACGGCTACGTCTTCCTCGACGAGAAGTGCCTGCTGCTCGCCGGCGAAATGCTGCGCGAGCTCGGGCGTTACGCGGCGCTTCGACTGGAATTCCTGGCCGCGCAATCCGCGGCGTTCGACGCGCTGCAGCGTGCGGTCGCGCGCCACGGCCTGCACGGGCTGCAGGTGAGCCCGGAGGCGGAATTCGGCGCGGCCAGGCTCGTGCGCACGCCGTGGACGCTGATGGGCGTGCCGCTGCAGTCGGCTGCACTCGAACGCGAACCGGTCGTCGCGCCCGCGGCGCTGGACGGCTCCGCCGCGCTGGACGCCTGCCGCCGCGCGTTCGCCGCGCTGTTCGCGGCCGCCGCACCGCTGGCCGCGACCACGGGGAATCTGGAGCGGCTCGCCTTCGAATATCGCCGCTCGGTAAGGCGCGCCCGGGCGCTGCAGGACGTCCTGTTGCCGGAGCTCGACAGCGCAGTCCGCGACCTCGAGACGCGGATCGAGGAAGCCGAGCAGGAAGACGCGATCTGGATGGGGCAGGCGCGCCGCTGACCGGAATTGGGCTAGAGTCGACGCGCGGCCAAGTTCAACGGACGACCCATGACTGCCCACCTCGCCGATCCCGAGCACAACCCGTCGTTCACGCGTGGCGTCTTCCTGGGGGAGATCCGCGAGGATCTGGTGTTTCCGTTCCCGGAACTCACGCCGCCCGACAAGGAAAGCCTCACGGCCATCCTCGATTCCTTCCGCGCGTGGGCGTCCGCGACCGTCGACACCGCGCGGCTCGACCGCGAGGGCAGCTTCGGCGACGACGTTCGCGCCGGCATGGCCGAACTGGGGATGATGGGGCTCAACATCCCCGAGGAATACGGCGGCTTCGGCGCGTCCGCCCTGCTCTTCTGCCGCGTCTTCGGCGAGGTGGCCAGCGTCGACGCCTCGCTGGCCGTGTACTTCGGCGCGCACCAGTCCATCGGCTGCAAGGGCATCACGCTGTTCGGCACCGACGACCAGAAGCGGCGGTGGCTCGCGCCGTGCGCCTCCGGCGAACGCATCGCCGCCTTCTGTCTCACCGAGCCGGGGTCGGGCTCCGACGCGCAGGCCATGCGCGCCACGGCCACGCCGAGCGCCGACGGCTCGCACTATCTGCTCAACGGCGAGAAGATGTGGATCTCCAACGCCGGCTACGCCGGCGTCTTCACCGTGTTCGCCAAGGTGCCGGTCGCCGTGGACGGCGCGACGAAGCAGCGCGTCACCGCGTTCATCGTCGATGCGCACGCGCCCGGCGTCGCGCTCGGCAAGATCGAGCAGAAGATGGGCATCAAGGCGAGCGACACGCGCTCGGTGTCGTTCGCCGACGTGCGGGTGCCGGTCGAGGACCGCCTGGGCGCGGTCGGCGAAGGCTTCCGGATCGCGCTGGAGATCCTCAATTCCGGGCGGCTTGGACTGGCCGCCGGTTCGTCGCGCGGCATGCGCACGCTGCTCGACTATTCGCTCGCCTACGCGAAGGAGCGCAAGCAGTTCGGACGTTCGATCGGCTCGTTCGAGATGATCCAGCGCAAGTTCGCGCTGGCCGCCGCCGACTGCTACGCGGCGGACGCCGGCTGGATGACGTGCGCGGCGATGATGGACCGAGGCGGCATCGACTTTTCGCTGGAAACGGCGGCGTGCAAGGTGTTCGCCTCCGAACTCGCGTTCCGCGCGGCGGCCGATGCGCAGCAGATCGCCGGCGGCATCGGCTATTCGAAGGAATACCCGTACGAGCAGGCCGTCCGCGACTGCCGCATCATGCTGATCTTCGAGGGCACGAACGAGATCCTGCGCGCGCTGATCGCGCTTTCCGGCCTGCAGCAGCCGGGCGAGCAGCTGAAGGAGCTGGGCAAGGCCTTCCGGGACCCGCTGCACTCGCTCGGCGCCATCGGCGCCTACATCAAGGGGCGTGTGAAGCGGCAGCTGGTGAAGCCCGACTTCACGCGCGTGCACGGCGCGCTGAAGGACGAGGCGGACCTGGTGGCCACCGCCGTGCACGACCTCGCCGGCGCGGTCGAGAAGCTGCTGATGGAACACGGCAAGGACGTGATCGAGCGCCAGTTCCACCAGGAGCGCCTCGCCAACGCCGCCATCGACATCTTCCTGTCGACGGCGACCCTTTCCCGCGCGACGTGGGCGATCGCCAGGGCCGGCGGCGTCGACCACGCGGCGGCCGACCTCGACAACGCGCGCATCTTCGTGTCGATGGCGATGCGCAGGACGCGGCGCGCGCTGCGCGCGCTGGAGCACAACCAGGACGCGCGGCTCAAGGTGCTTGCGGAGCGCGCGCTCGAAACCGGCTCGCTGACGGTCGACACGCCGACGGACGCATGACAGCGAACGTCGCGTGGTGAATAATTGCAGCGGACTGCATTCTTGCGCCCCGATGCCCCGCCAACCCGACAGGAGAGATCATGGCCACGCGTCGCACCACGATGAGAAGCCGAACGGGCACCAAGCTCTACGCCGTCCGCGACGAGAGCGGCAAGTTCAAGGACATCCAGACGTACAAGCGCGCACACACCGCCGACATGCGCCACAAGTCGAAGGCCGAGAAGGAGGCCGCCCAGGGTCCCATCGAGAGAAAGGTCAGGAAGGCGGCGAAGAGCGCCGTGAAGTCCGTCCGCAGTTCGGTGAAGGGCGCGGTCGCCGCGGTCGGCCGGGCGGCGAAGCGAGCCGTCAAGCAGGTTTCGGGCAAGCCCCCGGTGCGCAAGACGACGGCGAAGAAAGCCGCCAAGAAGGCGGCCCCCAAGCCGGCGGCGAAGAAGACCGCAAAGAAGGCAGCGAAGAAGACCGCCCGGAAGCCGTCGGCGAAATAGGCGCCCGCTCCCTCAGTCGCCCCAGGACTCGACGACCTGGTCGAGTCCCGCCCGATAGTCGGCAAATTCCGGCGTCCAGCCCGGCACGCGCGGCGTCGGCGCGCGTGCCGGCATCGGGAGCGCCGCCTGCTGCATGTGTTCCTCGCGCACGATGACCTTGGCCAGCGGTTTCGAGAACCACGGCAGGTGCAGCGGATTGCGCCGGCCGACGCGCCGCGCGAACGCGTCCATCAGTTTCATGAACGAGACCGGATGACCGTCGGTGGCGTAGAGGACCTTTCCCGCGTTGCGCGACCTGGCGGCGGCCCGCAGCGCCGAGGCGGCGTCGAATTGGTGCAGATGGTATTGCAGCGCTTTCGACGGACCTGACCAGTAGGGCCGCCCGAGACGAAACGCGGCGCGATAGGCGCGCAGGTCGGCGCTCTGCGGTCCGTACAGGTAGCCGAGCCGCACGACGCACGCGGGCACCGGGCCCGACAGCGCCAGCGATTCGCATTCGACAATGACGTCGACCAGCGAGCGCAGCGGCTCCTCGAGGACGGCGCCGCGCTCGACCGCCCGCACGAACGCGAAGCTCGCGTGCACGACCATCCGCGCGCCGTCGCGCTCCGCTGCGCGCAATGCGCGGTCGATCCCCGACCGCGCGGTTCGCGCGTATTCCTTCCAGGCGTGGCCGTCGTGCAGCAGCGTGTTCGCCTGCTGCCCCGCCACGTTGAAGTGGACGTTCCCGACGGCTCGCGCCGGGCTGTGTCGCGCCAGGACGTTTCCGAGTTCGGTGCGCGCCCCGGTGATCGAAGCCCGCACTACGCCCTTCCCTCCCGCGGTCCGAGGAAATACCACAGGATCAGGCCGAGCACCGGCAGCAGCACCACCGCGACGATCCAGATCAGCTTCTTCTCGTTGGATGCGGGACTCTTGAAGATGTTGATGATGGCCCAGATGTCGCCGATGAGGATCAATATGCCCCAAAGGCTGTGGAATCCCATGTTCGTCATTGCCGAGTCCTTCCGTCGTATGCCGCAATCCCGGATGAATCCAACGGGCGTCGGGTCGGTCCGGAGCGTCTTGCGCCTGAACTGACGCGATGCCGCTGCCGAGGGCCGGGTCGTTCGAAGACGGCCAGCGCATCCGGGCCGGACCCCGGCAGACGCGGCGGCCAACCGGCACTTCCTATTTCTTGGCGTCCTTTGCCGCTTCCTGGATCTTCTCGCCCGCCTTCTCGAGTTGCTTACCGGCGCTTTCGATCGACTTGTCGACCGCCTTGCCGGCGCGCTCCACGGGTCCTTCCTTCTTCTCGCAGGCGGACAGTCCGACGATCAGGAAACCGATCGCGAGGCCGGCGCAAACGCTGGTGCGGATCTTCGTCATGCGACACTCCTCGAGTCGAACACTTCGTCACACGTGCGCGCGTCGCACCGCCAGCATGGTCGCGATCGCTTCCTGCGTCGCGGTCCGAGTCCGCCGCTTGACCTAGGTTAAACCCTGATCGTGGTCGCGTACAGCATGTTATTCGACGCCGTGCGGCGTTTGTTCGATAACGTGCAGACCCGATCGGTCTTGCTCTCCAGAATGACTGCATGAACTGATCGTCACGGCGTGCCGGCCGTTTTCCGGCACCCGTTTATCGGGAGCATCTCATGGGCATGAACAAGAATCAGGTCAAGGGCCGCGTCAAGGAAGTGAAGGGCATGGTCAAGGAAGTCGCCGGCAAGCTGGTGGGCAACGAGAGGCTGGAAGCGAAGGGCAAGGCGCAGAAGATCATCGGCGAGGCACAGGCGGCGATCGGCGACATCAAGCAGGACGTGAAGGACGCCGTGAAGCGCGCCTGATTCCGGCATCGCTTTCTTTCAAGGAACGTTTCCGCGATACCGAGGGGTCGGTCATGACGGGAACTGCAGTTGGCGTCCACCAGGTCCTCGAGGACCTGGCGAGCCCGTCGGTCAGGCCGGCGGGCAACGTGCGCGCCGCCGAAGGCCGCCAAGCGGGCGACGGCCAAGTCCGTCCGGCGGATGGCAACGACGAAAGCCGCCGTGAAGAAGCCGACGCGCAAACCCCGATCGGACCCGCGGCGGCTCGACGGCGGTCCGGCGTCGCGGTCGAGTCGTTGCGTTTTCGATGGCAGGATGCCGGGACCGGGATACGACGCCGGCAACCAGCCCCCATGTACCGCGGCGAGAAGTTCAACGCGACGACCCACGTTGTCGGGGCCGCTCTGGCGCTCGCGGGCTCGATCGTCCTCGTGGCGCTCGCCGCGACCGGCGGCGATCCGTGGAAGATCGTCGGTGTCGCGATCTACGGTGTCACGCTCGTGACGCTGTACACGATCTCGGCGCTCTACCACAGCCTGCGCGGGCGATCGAAGGACGTGCTGCGCAAGCTCGACCACCTGAGCATCTACCTGCTCATCGCCGGCAGCTACACGCCGTTCTGCCTGGTGACGCTGCGCGGGCCCTGGGGCTGGTCGCTGTTCGGCGTGGTGTGGGGACTCGCCATTGTCGGCGTGCTGCAGGAATTCCGGCCGCAAGGCGGCGCACGCGTCCTGTCGGTCGTGACGTACGTCGTGATGGGCTGGGCGGCGCTGGTCGCGCTGGTTCCGCTGCTCCGCGCGCTGGGACCGGCCGGCTTCGCGTGGGTCGCGGCGGGCGGCGTGTTCTATACCGTCGGCATTGTCTTCTACGCGTTCGACTCGCGGGTCGCGCATTTCCACGGCGTCTGGCACCTGTTCGTGCTCGCCGGCAGCGCCGCGCACTTCGTGGCGATCCTGAACTTCGTGGTGTGATCGGTCGCCGGTTGCGGCGAAGCGAAGAGCCCTGGCGGACCTCGGCGCCCCCAAGGATCGCCCATCGAATCCCGGCATGACGCAGATCAAAGTAATTTCCGTCTGCATATATAACGGGTGCGCTATATTGAAAGTGTGGACCCGGACATGAACCTGCTGGGCGACCCCACGCGGCGTTGTATGCTCGCGTTGCTCGCCATCCACGATGAGGTCTGCGTATGCGAATTCGTCGCTGCGTTGGATGACCTTCAGCCGAGCGTCTCCCGTCACCTCGCGCAGCTGCGCGACGGCGGGTGGCTCGCGTCGCGGCGCGAAGGCACGTGGATGCACTATCGATTGGCGCGCCTGCCGAATTGGGCACGGATGCTGGTTGACGCGCTGGTCAGCGGCGGCGTGCCGCCCGAGACGCTGCGCGAGGCAAGACGTCGCCTCGCGGCGTTCCCGGGCCGTCCGCCGCGCGTCGTGGGACGCGTCGCATGAATGCCGTCCTTGCGCTTCCCGGCCAGCGGCCGAGGCTGTTCCTCCTCGTCGCGGCCGTAGCGTGGTTCGCTGCGTACCGGATGCTCGCGCCTGCGTCCGAAACGCTGGCGGCGCTGCTGCCGGTTGACCGGAACAGCCCGCTCGGCGACGCGCTGCAGTTCTTCCTGTACGACACGCCCAAGGTGCTGCTGCTGCTCGCCGGCGTCGTGTTCGTCATGGGCATGATCAATTCGTACTTCACTCCGGAACGAACCCGCGCGATGCTCGCCGGGCGTGCCGAGGGCGTGGGGAACGTGCTGGCCGCTTCGCTGGGCGTCGTCACGCCGTTCTGCTCCTGCTCGGCCGTGCCGCTGTTCATCGGCTTCGTGCAGGCCGGCGTGCCGCTCGGCATCACGTTCTCGTTCCTGATCGCGGCGCCGATGGTGAACGAAGTGGCGCTCGCGCTGCTGCTTGGACTGTTCGGCTGGAAGATCGCGGGACTCTACCTGGGCCTCGGGCTGGCCGTGGCCATCGCGTCCGGCTGGGTGATCGGGCGCCTGCGCATGGAGGCCCACCTCGAAGATTGGGTCAAGGACATGCCGCGGGCGCACGCCACGGTCGGCGTGGACGTCTTGACGCTCGCGGAGCGCGTGCAGGCAGGTCTTGCCGCCGTGCGCGAGATCGTCGGCCGCGTAGGGCCCTACGTCGTCGCGGGCATCGCCATCGGCGCCGCCATCCACGGGTACGTTCCCGAGGATTTCATGGCCGGCCTGATGGGAAAGGATGCATGGTGGACCGTGCCAGCCGCCGTGCTGGTCGGCGTGCCGATGTACTCGAACGCCGCGGGCATCATTCCCGTCGTCGAGGCCCTGCTGGCGAAAGGCGCCGCACTCGGCACGGTGCTCGCGTTCATGATGAGCGTCATCGCGCTGTCGCTGCCGGAGATGATCATCCTCCGCAAGGTGCTGAAGGCGCGGCTCATCGCGACGTTCGCCGTGGTGGTCGCGGGCGGCATCCTGCTCGTCGGCTACGTGTTCAACGTGGTGTTGTAGAACAACGGGAAGGCGTCATGAAAGCGATCAAGGTGCTGGGAACCGGCTGCGCCAATTGCCGGGCGACGACGCAGCGCGTCGAGCAGGTGGCGAAGGAGTTGGGCGTGCCGATCACGCTGGAGAAGGTCGAAGCGATCCAGGACATCATGGCCTACGGCATTCTCGCCACGCCCGGCGTGGTGGTCGACGGCAAGGTCGTGCACGCGGGCGGCGTGCCGGGAAGGGAAAAGATCGCCGGATGGCTCGGGTGACGCGAATGAAGACGACGATCGCCGACGGTCCGGCGCTGAGCGCGATGGCGGCCGATTGAACGCCGCGATGGAAACGAGTACGTCAGCGGCAAGCCGCTCGGCCGCGGTCCTCCTGCTGCCTTTCGCCTTCGCCGGCGCCTGCGCCGCAGCGGACCCGCCGCCTTCGCTCACGCGCGACCGGTGCTACGTCTGCCACGCCGACCGCGAGCCCGGGGCGGGCCCCGCGTTTGCGGACATCGCCGCGTACTATCGCAACTCGCACGATGCGGTCTCGACGATCGCCTCCAACATCAGGTCGGGGATGCGCAGCGGCGGGCCGTGGCACATGCCGCCGCATCCCGAAGTGTCGGAAGCCGAGGCGCGCGCGATGGCCCGCTACATCATGTCGCTGCGCGACCCTCCATCGGCAAAGTGACCGGCCATGCCCTGGAACGCCGCTTACTACCCGGTCTCGATGAGGAACCTCCCGCCGCCGGTCCGCGCGAAGGCCATCGAGATCGCCAACGCGCTGCTCCGTGAAGGCACGGAGGAAGGCATGGCCATCCGGATCGCGATCGCCCGGGCCAGGGAGTGGGCGCGGCATCACGCCGGCGACACGCACTTGTCGTAGAGCTCCGGGAAATTGCCCTGCGGATCGTACTTGCGCTTGAGCGCACGGTATGCATCGCCGCCGTAGATGCGGTCGAACGCGGCGCGATCGAAGAAGCTCTCCGAATAGAGCGACTTGATGCCGCCCAGCTCGGCGACCCTGGCCTCGACCATCCTGTTGAAGTGGTGCGGCTCGAATCGCGTCGGGCGACGCACGACATCCCAGAATCCGAAATTGACGAAGAGCGTCCGCGGCGCGAGCGGGTAGAGAGCAAAGCGGTCGGCGGATTCGGTGCCGATCAGCGGGCACATCCAGACCGGCGCGATGCCGATCTCGCGCTGGAACCCGTCGAGGAACGCCGCGGCCCGGGCGATCGGAATGTCGACGTCCTGGATCACCGACTCCGCATGACCGCCGCGCAGGCGATCGAGCGCCGCGCCCACGCCCCAGCGGCTGCTCCAGCGCATCAGGCGCTGATACGTCCGCGAGCCCAGGCGCTTGCGGCCGTACAGGCGCCGGATCCACGGCACCTGCGCGCCGACGTTCTTCGAGCACCAGAACCAGTCGGTGTCCCAGCGCCAGAGGAAGTCCTGCGTGGTCAGGTAGTCGACCTCGCGCTGCCGGATCGAGCGGAAGTAGATGTGTTCGAACGTGTAGTCGCTGACGTACGGCGCGGACGGCACGAAACGGCCCGTGGTCAGGTACAGCTCGCCGGGCCCGAACGCGACGCCGTCGACGAAATCGGCGCTGCCCCGGCACTGCTCGTCGAGCGCGGCGAAGCACGCTTCGGCGTCGGTGAAGCGCCGATGCCGCAGTTCGACGAAACCCAGGGCGGCGACTGCCGCGATCCTGAGCTTGAGCGCGTAGCCGAGCGTGCCGTACGAATTGGGAAAGCCGAAGAAGAGGTCCGAATGCTCGTTGTCGCGACGGCACGTCAGCACGCGGCCGCCACCCGTCATCACGTCCATCTCGATGACCGACTCGTGCACGAGGCCGTACCGGAACGACGAAGCTTCGATGCCGACGCCGGCCACGGCACCGCCCAGCGTGATCGACTTGAGTTGCGGGACTACCGGAGGCATGACGCCGTGGGGAAGCGTCGCCGCCACCAGGTCCTCGTAGGGGGTCATGCCCTCGGCCTCGATCCACTTCGCCGCGGCATCCACGCCGAGGACGTGGTTGAACCCGCGCACGTCGAGCCGGCGGGCGGTCGTGCGTCGGGGATCTCTGAACAGGTTCGACGTGTCCTTGCGCAATCCCAGCGTGTCGCCCGCACTCGCACGGACGACGGCGAGCAGCTGGTCCCGGCGCCGCGCGTAGCCGCCGTCGGCGCGCGCGGCGGTCACTCGGGCGGCCCCGCCTCGCGCGCGTAGAGGAAATCCCGCGTCATCGGATAGCCGTCGGCCGCGACGTTGCCTTTGCTGAACACGATCTGGAACAGGTGCGTCTGCTCGCTCGGCGACCGGAACATCTCGGCGCATGCGATGAGATAGGTGCGCCAGATCCGGCGGAAGCGCTCGTCGAACTGCGCCGGATCGAGCGCATGGATCGCGTCCCAGCGGCGGTCGAAACGCTCGGCCCAGGCGTCGAGCGTGAGCGCGTAGTGGCGCCGCAGGTTCTCCACGTCCAGGACCTCGAGCCCGTGCGCCTCCATCGCGACGACGACGTCGGCGAGGCTCGGGATCCAGCCGCCTGGAAAGACGTGGTCGCGGATGAAGAACTCGGTGTCCCGGCGACCGACGTGGCCGATGAAGTGGAGTACGCCAAGCCCGCCCGGCTTCAGGCAATCGGCGTGGGCGGCGACCACTTCGTCGAGCTGGTCGCGGCCGGCGTGCTCGAGGACGCCGATCGAGACGACCTTGTCGAACGGTCCCTGCTTCTCGCGGAAATCGGCCTCGACGACGGCGACCTGGGCGTCGAGCCCCAGGCGCCGGATCCGGTTGCCGACCTCTGCGACCTGCTCGGTGGTCGTGTTGGTGCCGGTGACGTGCACGCCGTACCGGGGCGCGACGTGGAACATGAAGCCGCCGAATCCGCAGCCGATGTCGATGACCGTCTCGCCTTCGCGCAGCAGCAGCTTGCGGCACACGTGCTCGATCTTGTTGACCTGCGCCTGCTCCAGCGTCGCCGTTCCGGCCGACCAGTACGCGCACGTGTACATCATCAGCGGATCGTCGAGCCACAGGCGATAGAACGGCGTGCCGAGGCCGTAGTGCGCCCGCGCGTTCTCCTTGGCGCGCTCCCGGCTCGCATTGGAATGGCGCAGCTCGTGCCATCGGTTGCGCTGCTCGACCAGCGCGTTCGGCGAGTCGTAGCCGCCGGCCATCCCGGCACGAAGCGCCGCGCCCAGGTCGCCGTCGACGTCGAGATCGCCGTCGAAATAGGCGTCGCACATCCCGATGTGGCCGAAGGCGGCGATCCCCAGTTCGGCAAGGCGACTGCGGAAGCGCAGCACGAAGGCGGGCGCCCCGGCGCGGTTGCGATAAGTCTCGCCGTCGGCGAACGTCACCTCGAACGGCGTCGGTGACGACGCGCCGATCCGCTCGATTTCCTGCGCGATGATGGACTTCATGCGTGCTCCGGTCGCGTACGCCGCGCCGGCGCGGACAGGTAGCGACGAGTCACTGTCCCTGATTGGCGCCGCAGCGTCAACCCGCCAACGGTGCCGTCGGCGAAGCGGGACACGATGGATCAACGCGGACGCGCCGGCCGGCGATGCCATAATCCGCAATCGCCGCCTGCGCGCGACGCACGGCAGCGCCGATCGTCCACGTACCGCCCGGAGCCCTTCGATGCCGATCGAACTGCACGCCTTCGACACGCCCAACGGCCGCAAGATCAGCGTCGCGCTGGAGGAAATGGCGCTTCCCTACACGGTGAAGGTCGTCGACCTCCGCAAGGGCCAGCAGCGCGAGCCCGGGTTCCTTGCCATCAGCCCGAACGGCAAGATCCCGGCCATCGTCGACCCGGACGGACCCGACGGAAAGCCCGTCAGCGTCTTCGAATCCGGCGCAATCCTCATCTATCTCGGCGAGAAGACCGGCAAGTTCTGGCCGCGGGACCTCGGCGCGCGCATTCCCGTCCTGGAATGGCTGATGTTCCAGATGGGCGGGTTCGGGCCGATCCCCGGCCTGGTCCACCATTTCGTGGCGCTCGAGGACGAACAGGAACGCCGCTACGCACTCGAGCGTTTCTCGAAGGAGACGCGGCGCCTCTACGCGGTGATGGACCGCAGGCTGTCCACGCGCGAATATTTCGCGGACGCGCTGTCGATCGCCGACTTCGCGATCCTCGGGTGGGCGTGGCGGCACCCGCGGCACAAGGTGGATCTCGCCGAATATCCGCACGTGCGCCGATGGTACGACATGATGATGGCGCGCCCCGGCGTGCAGCGCGGATTCGCGGTGAAGCTGAGTTGACGCCCGGCTACGCCGCCGCGCCAAGGCTCGGCGCGCACCCGGCGCGCGACCACAGCCGCCGCCCCCACTCGCTTCCCGGCTTGTGCACCAGGCGTTCGCCGATGTAGTGCCGCGCGCGGGTGCGATCGCCGCCGCGGATCGCCGCCTCGATGAGCGTCAGCGTGATCAGGTCGCGCTGGGCATGGCTGCCGCCGAAGCGATGCGCGTGGTCGCGCATGGGCTCGATCGCCGCAATCGCGTCGGCGAACCGGCCGGCGGCGAACGCCGCGACGCCTTCGGCCAGCGGAAGGCCCACGTCGCGCGTCATCGCGGCGTTCGCGTCCTCGGCGACCGACGCGTCGCGCATCCGCTGGACGAGTCGCGACAGCGCCGTGCCGCGTCCGGTCGCGGCGAACGCCATCGCCGCGTGCGCATCGTTGAACGCGTAGAAGCCCGGCTCGCCGTCGATCCGCGTTTCCCAGTCGTCGGCGACCCGCTCGAACCGGTCGCCGACGGCCGCGCCTTCGAGCCGCAGGCGCCACAGCAGCGCCGTCGCGTCGATCAGCGACAGCACGTACGCGGCCGGCTCCGGATGAATGCGGCGGTCGAAGAGCGCGAGCGCCCGCTCGAAGTCGGCGTGGTCGAGATGGAACAGCGCCAGGTGCCAGAAATTGTGGAAGGCGAACGCGTTGTCGGGCGCCCAGTCGCTCTCGCGCGCATTCAGGAAACCGATTCCGTCGTCGATGCGGCCCTGCATTTCCATCACGTGCACGGCGGCATGCACCGCCCACCCGTCCTTCGGCTGCAGGGACAACGCCCGCAACGCGGTCGCTTCCGCCTCGGCGTACTGGTTCATCTCCTCCAGCCCGAACGCGTGCATGCCGAGCACGTACGAGTAGCCCGGCACGGACGCGTCCCACTGCGGCAACACGCGCGAAACGCGATTGCGCAGGTTCAGCGCGTCGCCGCGATAGAAGTCCATCAGGTGAGCGACCTGCAACGCGAGCGCATCCCGCGGGTACGCGGCGAGCACGCGATCGAGGGCCCGGCAGGCGTCGAGCCAGCGTCCCTGGACCAGCGACTCCGCCGCGGCCATCAGGCCGAGTTCGCGATCGTTCGCCCGCGGTGCATGGCGTCGCGCCTGTTCGAGTGCTTCGGCGGCCATCGGCACGAACTTGCGCTCGGCCAGCGTGTAGAGCACCAGCGCCTTGAACAGGTGGCCGGCGACGAACGCAGGCGCGGCCCGCACCGCTTCGTCGATCGTCGCGACGGGATCGCCGACGTAGGTCTGGAACTGCTCGAGGGCGGCCTCGTAGCGCGACAGCGCGAACGCGTCCGCGCCGGTCACGGGTGTGCCACGCAAGTCATTCTTCATTTGCAGCCTTCCTTTCGATCGGTGCCGTTGGCGACATCACGGCCGCAAAGGTAAGATTTCCAGCCCCCGAACACCAGAGCGGATTCGGCAAGAAACCCGACGGATCGGCCATGCCCCCCTCGCCTGCAGCGGTAAGCGTCGCCATTCTCGCATTCCCGGAAACCACGGCCTCGGTCACGTACGGCATGTACGACCTGTTCAAGGCCGCCGGACGCGAGTGGGGCATGGTCGTGGACGGCCGGCCCGGACCGGAACGGGTGAATCCGTGCATCGTCTCCGCGCAGCCTGGGGCGTTCGTGGCCGCCAACGACGTGCAGATCGTCCCGCAGGCCACGCTCGACGATCGCCTGGATGCCCGCATCGTGTGCGTGCCCGAACTGGCGGTCCCGCCGAAGGAAGCGCTTGCGGGGCGGTTCGGCGCCGAGATCGACTGGCTGAAGCGCTGCCATGCCCGGGGCGCCACGCTCGCCACCGCATGTTCGGGGGCCGTGCTCCTCGCCGAGGCCGGCCTGCTGGACGGCCACGAGGCGACGACGCATTGGGCGTACTGCGACGTCCTGAGCAGCCGGTACCCGGCGGTGAAGGTCCGCAAGGACCGCGCGTTGGTCGTGTCCGGCGACGGGCAGCGCCTGGTGATGGCGGGCGGCGGCACGTCGTGGCAGGACCTGGCGCTCTACCTGATCGCGCGCTTCGTCGACGTGGACACGGCGATGCAGGTCGCGCGCATCAACCTCATCGACTGGCACGCCGTCGGCCAGCAGCCGTTTGCACGGCTCGCCCGTTCGACGCAGGTCGACGACGCGGTGATCGCGCGCTGCCAGACGTGGATCGCCGACCACTACGACGAACCCGCGCCGGTGGCGGCGATGGTGCAGGTCAGCGGCCTTCCGGAGCGTTCGTTCAAGCGTCGCTTCCTGCAGGCCACCGGCATGTCGCCGCTCGAATACGTGCACACGCTGCGGCTGGAAGAGGCGAAACAGATGCTCGAGGCCGGCAACCGGCCGATCGAGGCCATCGCCGGCGAGGTCGGCTACGAGGATGCGGGCTTCTTCAGCCGGCTGTTCCGGCGCCACGTGCACCTGACGCCTGCGCAATACCGCAAGCGCTTCGGCTCGATGCGCCGTGCGCTGACGCACGGCACGTGACCTTCACGGCCTTGCGGGACGGCGAACCGCCAGGACGGTGCAATCGTCGGCGGGAGGCCCGTCGTCGAGGAATTGCGCCAGCTCGCGCTGCACGCATTGCAGCATGTCCTCGACCGATCGGTCGGAGTTGGCGGCACCGATGGCGAGCAGGCGTTCCTGCGAGAACGCGTTCCCCGCGGCCGATTCGGCCTCGAGCACGCCATCCGTATAGCAGACGAGCGTGGCGCCCTCCGGAAGCTGCGTCTCGTTCGCCGCGTAGCCCCGCCCGGGAATGACGCCGACCAGCGCGCCTTTGGCGATCGGCAGCAACGACGCGCCGCCCGCGTGGGCCACCAGGGGCGTGCAATGCCCGGCGTTGGCATGGACGAGCCGCCCGGACTTCGCATCCAGGAAGGCGCAGAACAGCGTCACGAACATGTTGGCGTCGTTGCCGGCGCACAGCTGCTCGTTGATGCGCGCGAGCAGGCGGTCGGGACTGCGCGTGCCCATCGCGGTGATGCGAATCAGGCCGATCGTGCGCGCCATGAACAGCGCGGCGGGAATGCCGTGGCCCGACACGTCGCCGACGCAAAGGAAGAGGTGCCGCCCGTCCACGAAGAACGCATCGAAGAAATCGCCGCCGACTTCGGAGGCGGGATTCATCATGCCGGCGATCTCGACGTCGCCGCGATCCGGGAAAAGGCGGCCCCGCGCCGGGATCATGCTGGTCTGCAGCTGGCGCGCGATCGACAGTTCCCGGCGCACGTGCTCGAGCGCCAGCTGCGTGCGCTGCGCTTCGAGCATCACCTCGTTCCCCCGGCGCATGCGTTCGGAAAGCACGGCGAGCAGGTTGCGCGTGACCCCCGGGAGCGGACCGAGGCGGCTCCAGAACAGCGCGCCCGGCAGGCTGAGCACGCGCGCTTCGGTCAGCGCGACGACGAATGCCGAAACCGGCTTGCCGTCGATCGCGGACATTTCCCCGACGCTTTCGCCGGCGCGAATCGGGATTCCCGTGTCGGGCAGCATTGCGCCGTCGAGGTACGCGGCCAATTGCCCGGACAAAAGGACGTAGAGCGTGTCGTTCGCTTCGCCGGGCCGCAGCAGCATGGCACCGGCGGGCAGCGTGCGGATCTCGCAATCCCTGATCGCGTCGATGACGGCGGGCGACCCGGCGCCGCGGAACAGGGCGATCGCGTCGACGCCTGTCCCGTGCGGGCTCCGGAGCTCGCGGAGCCAGTCGGGCGTCGCGTTCGTCATGCCGCCTCGGTCCAGCTCACGGTGATCGTGAGATGGTTGCGGCCTTCGCTGCGGCGGTAGCTCAAGTCGTCCGAGAACTTGCGGATCATCAGCAGGCCCAGTCCCCCGGGCCTGGCTTCCGCGAGGCTGGCCGGCCTGGGCGTCGGTCCGGGAGGGAACGTGGACGGATCGAACGCAACCCCCGCGTCCGCCACCAACAGCTCGGCCGTGCAGATGCCCTGGCTGCGCCGCACGCCGAATTGCACGCGGACCGGGGCTGCCAGTGCGTCCGGGCCCCCATGCGTGATCACGTTCGCCAGCGCCTCGTCGAGGCAGTGATCGAGGCGCACGACCTGCTCGGGAGGAACGCCGTGGGCAAGCGCGCAGGACGCGAGCCAGACCGATGCGCGTCTCGCGTCCCACGTATCCCCGTGGATCGTCAACTCCGCGGGAGGCTGCGTCTCCGATGAAGGCATCCCTGAATCTAGTCGAGGAGCGCCCTCTCGGCATCGGCCTCGTCGGCGAACGTCGGGATCAGCTCATCGATGCCGGTCGCCTCGAGCGTCCTGCCGACCACGTCGTTGCCGGCGACGTGCAATACCATGCGGCCGCCCTTGGCCTGCTGCGCCTTGGCGCTCGCGATGAGCGCGCGAATGCCCATCGACGAAAGGAACGTCACGTCGGAAAGGTGCACGACGACGCCGCGCTTCGCGGATCCCGCAAGCGCCGCGAACTCGGTCGCGATCTGCTCGCTTCCCGCGGTGTCGAGGCGCCCTGACAGGAAGATGCGCCGGATGTCCTCGTTCACGTCTTCGAATCGGATGGCCATTGTCGGTCCCGTGGCGTCGAAGGTTTGAGACAGGACTGCGTTGCGATGGTTACGACCGGTGCGACCGGCCGCAAGCTGCTATTTAGCGCGTTTGCGCATCGCCGCGCAAGGAGGCGATCGGCGGCGCATGCGCTGCGCACCTTTCGGCGCAGACCCGCTGCACCGGACCTGCGAGACCCTATAATCGCGGCAGCAAGGCACTCGAGCCTTCGTGACACCGTCGGGAGGAACACGTGGAGTTCACGAGTCGCAAGCTTGCCGACGTCGTCGTGGTCGCACCCTCGGGCCAGATCGACCATCCCAACGCGATGAAGCTGCAGCAGGCGTTGACGCCCATCGTCGACGATGCGGCCGCCGGGCAGAGTCCGCTCGTGCTGGATTTCACGGGCGTCGAGTACATCAGCAGCATGGGATTGCGCGTGCTGATGGTGGCGGCGAAGCAGATGCGATCCCGGAACGCGCCCGTTGCCGTCGCCGGCCTGCAGCCGGACGTCGCGGAAATCTTCGAGATCGCGCGCTTCCGGTTCGTCGTCGACGTCTTCCCGTCCGTGCGCGACGCGCTCGCGGCGCTGTCCGCCTCCGCCGCGGCCGCCTACGACGCCTCCCGGACGTGAATCGCGTCCGGTTCTGGGGAACGCGCGGATCGCTGCCGGTAGCCCTGACCGCGACCGGCGTCCGGGCGAAGGTGATCGCCGCGTTGCGCGGCGCGGCCGGCCGCAACTTCGCCACAGACGGTGAACTCGAATCCTACGTGGACAGCCTGGGCCTTGCCGTGTCCGGGACGTTTGGCGGCCACAGCCCGTGCGTCGAGATCGTCACCGGCGGCCCGGAGTACGTGCTGTGCGACCTGGGATCAGGCGTCCGCCCCTTCGGGCAGGGCGTGATCGCGCGCCATGGCGCCGCGCCGCAGACGTTCCATGTGTTCATGTCCCACGTGCACTGGGACCACATCATGGGATTCCCGTTCTTCGCGCCGGCCTATCGGCCGGGCAATCGCATCCGCATCTACGGAGCGCACGCTGAGCTCGAAGCCGCGCTGCGGCGGCAGCAGGAGCCGCCCTCGTTCCCCGTCGACTTCACCGCATTGGGCGCGACCATCGAATTCGTTCGCCTCGAAGCGGACCGCAACTACGAGATCGCCGGACTGACCGTGCGGCTCATGCGCCAGCGGCACGCGGGCGACTCCTACGGCTACCGCTTCACGGCGGCGGACAGGACGGTGATCTATTCGACGGACTCGGAGCACACGCTGGCCGACCTCGCCGAGACGCAGCGCTTCGTCGAGTTCTTCCGGGAGGCCGACCTCGTCGTCTTCGACGCGATGTATTCGCTGGCCGACTCGATCTCGGTCAAGGCGGACTGGGGACATTCGAGCAACATCGTCGGCGTGGAGCTCTGCCACATGGCCGGTGCCCGGCACCTGTGCCTGTTCCACCACGAACCCGTGCACGCCGACGAGGCGATCGCCCAGGTGCTCGCCGAGACGCAGCGCTACGAAGAGCTCGCGCGACGCGACCAGGCCGGGGCGCTGCGCGTCTCCGCCGCCTACGACGGGATGGAAGTCGTGCTGTGACGGATTCGGCGCCGGCGCGGCCGGGCGCGCCTGCCCACGGCCGCATTGCGCTCGTCGGCCTGGCGCTGCTGGCCGGGCTGGCCGCGCTGCTCGGGTGGGCGCCCCCGTGGGTCGTTCGTCTCCAGTCGGCGTGGTTCGACGCGTACCAGGTCATGAGTCCGCGGGACGTCGCGTCGACACCGGTCGTCGTCGTCGAGATCGACGAGCGGAGCCTCGTGCGGCACGGGCAGTGGCCATGGCCGAGGACGCTGCTCGCCGAACTCGTCCGGGATATCGAGCAGCTCGATCCGGCGGCGATCGGCATCGACATCCTGATGCCGGAGCCCGACCGGCTGTCGCCGGAGCGCCTGCTGCAGTCGGCGCGCAAGGACGACCCGGTCCTCGCGAGCCGCCTGGACGCGCTTCCCTCCAGCGACAGCGTGCTCGCGCGCGCCATCGCCGCCGGGCCCGTGGTGCTCCCGCTGGCGGGCACGCCCGAGCCGACCAAGGGCGAGCCGATGGCGCCGCCGATCCTGGTCGTCGATCGGGCACCGAAGGCGGCGGCGGCGAGCGGCGTCGCGACGAACGTTCCGGCCTTCGCCGGAGCGCTGATGAACATTCCCGAGCTCGATCGGGCCGCCGCCGGACACGGCGTCGTCTCCGCCGGTCCCTCCGAGGACGTCATGCGGCGCGCGCCGCTGGTCGTCCGCATCGCCGACCGCCTGGTGCCGTCGCTGGGGACGGAAATGCTGCGCGTCGCGCTGGGCGTGCCGGACGTCCGCCTGTACGCCCGCGCGGCCGATGTCGACGCCGTCGCGATCGGAACGTTCACCGTGCCCACCGAGGCGGATGGGCAGGTCCGCATTCACTACTCGAAGCGCGACCCGCGTCGCAACGTTTCCGCCATCGACGTGCTCGACGGCAAGGTCGACGCGTCGCGCGTTTCGCGCAAGCTGGTCCTGGTGGGCGTGACCGGTCTCGCGCTGGTCGATTACACGCAGACGCCGCTCGGCGAGCGGATGCCCGGCAGCGAGGTCCACGCGCAGCTGCTCGAGAACCTGTACGACCAGTCGTGGCTGACCCGGCCGCGCTGGGCGCCGTGGCTCGAGGTCCCGGTGTTCGTGGTGCTGGGACTGCTGCTGGTCTTCGCGACGCCGCGATGGAAGCCCGGCAATGCGGCGCTGCTGGCGCTGGGCTGCGTCGCGGCGCCGATGATCGCCGGCGTCGCCGCGTTCGCGTGGCGCGGCCTCGTGTTCGATGCCGCGGTTCCCGCGGTCGGCCTGCTGGTGCTTTTCGGCGTCCTGCTCGTGCTCGCGCTCGCCGAGGCTTCGCGGCAACGGAAGTCGCTCGAGCTCGCGATCCGCGCGCAACGCGAGCGCGAAGCTTACGTCGCGGGCGAGCTCGAGGCGGCCAGGCGCATCCAGGTCGGATTCCTGCCCCGCGAGGGCGCGCTCGCCGGCGATCCGCGCGTCGAGATCGCGGCGTCGATGACGCCGGCGCGCGAAGTCGGCGGCGACCTCTACGACTACTTCCTGCTCGCAGACGGCCGGCTGTTCTTCCTCGTCGGCGACGTGGCGGGCAAGGGACTGTCCGCCAGCCTGTTCATGGCGGTGGGCAAGGCGCTGTACAAGAGCATCACGATGCGCAGCCGGCCGGCCGTGATCGGCGAGCTCATGCAATCCGCCAACGACGAAGTCTCGCGCGACAACCCCGAGATGTTCTTCATCACCGCGTTCGCCGGCATCCTCGACCTTGCGACCGGCGCGCTCGAGTATTGCAACGCCGGACACGACAATCCCGTCGTGCTGAGTCCGGACGGCCGCGAATGCGCAAGGCTCGCCGACGGCGCAGGCCCGCCGCTGTGCACGGTCGAGCGCTTCGCCTACCGTTCGGGCCGGCGGCAACTGCGGCCGGGCGAAGTGATCTGCGTGGTCACCGACGGCGTCGCGGATGCGCAGGATGCCGGCCGCGCGCGCTACGGCAGCCCCCGTCTGCTCGCACTGCTCGCGATGCTCGCGCGACCCGGCGTCACGGCGCAACGCGTGGTCGATGCCGTCTGCGCCGACGTCCGGTCGTTTGCCGCGGGCGCCGAGCCTGCCGACGACCTCACGGTCCTGGCGCTTCGCTGGACGGGTCCACGAGACGCTGCGGTCAGCGGACGATGATCTCGACGCGGCGGTTGCGCGGCTCCGCGACGTTGTCGCCGGTCGGCACGGCCGGCGCGCGCTTGCCGCGCGAGCTCGCCTGCACATCGCTGGCGGGAACGCCCAGCGCAATCAGCGACGCGCGGACCGTTTCGGCGCGCCGCAGCCCGAGCGCGTCGTTGAGCTGGTCGGTGCCGACGGTGTCCGTGTGCCCGACCACCAGCACGTCGGGAACCGGGCGACGGGCCACCTCGGCTAAGACCTTGTCGACGAGCCGCTTCGACTCGTCGGTGAATTCGTCCTTGCCCTCGACGAAATAGAGGACGAAGGTCTCCGCGCGAAGCGGCTGCACGGCCAGCGCCGCCCCGAACTGCGCGTTCACCTCCTGCGGATTGGACTGGTACGCGTCGAGCCCCTGCGTGGCCACCTTGGTCGCCGCGTACGGCCGATCGAGCACGACTTCCCGGTCCGCCTGGCGGACCGTGACGGCGGTCGGCTTGCCGTCGG
Organism: Burkholderiales bacterium; assembly: GCA_046347755.1. Taxonomy (GTDB): domain Bacteria; phylum Pseudomonadota; class Gammaproteobacteria; order Burkholderiales; family Casimicrobiaceae; genus VBCG01. The sequence continues at coordinate 2,324,657 of JAXMFM010000003.1, forward strand.
CCTCGGGCAGCAGGACGACGGTCCCCTTGCTCGCGCAGGCGCCGACCAGCGCGATCGTCAGCGCCGCCGCGACGATGCGCGCGGCCGGGCGCGCCCGGTCATTCATTCGCACTGACCGCGAACGACGTGCCGCGAACGCCGAGAATCACCGCCGGCGTGCGCACGGTCATGGCGTCCGGCGATTGTTTCGCGATTCGGCCCGAGACGACCGCCAGCGTACCCTTGTTGAGCGCGGTGTCGAGGCGCCCCTGGTTGGTGGTCGTGTCGAACGCGTAGCGCTCGAGCACCACCACGGAATTGGGCCCGGCGGACAGCAGCGAGTCGTCGTCCATCGTGATGCCGACCGATCCGCCGTCGCCGGTCCTGATCGTGTCGGACGTCTGCACGCGCATGCCGACCGTACCGGGCAGCGTGGCGCCCGCGCGCTCGACGACGACCTGCCCGCGCGCGACCTTGATCCGCCCGATGTCCGCCGCCTGCGCCTGCGCGGCGATCGCCAGCACGCCGGCCGCCAGCGCCGCGCGGCCGAGCCAAGTCGACATGTTCGCCATTCCCGTTCCCCCGGCACAGCGCCAACTGTCCACGGCGCATCGATTATGCGAGCATTACGGCACGGCCGCACTTGGCGCCCGCCGCCGCAACGCCAGTCTAATCCGGACCAACGCTCTTGTCGCAATCCACCCCTTCCGGCGACGTGCGGGACTTCCCGGCGCGCTTCGCCGCAGTTGCCGACACGGCCGCGTTCGCGCTGGAGTTCTGCGGGCGCCGCGGCATCGGTCGCCAGGCGGCGTCGCGGCTGCGCCTGGTCATCGAGGAGCTGTTCACCAATTCGGTCCAGCACGGCTATGGCGGCGAGTGCGACAAGACCGTCCGCATCGCGCTCGCGATGATCGACGGCTACCTGACGCTGCAGTACGAGGACTCGGCGCCGCGCTACGATCCGCTGCAGAGGCTGTCCACGCTGCCGCCGGATCTCGTCGCGGCGCTCGATGCGCCGCCGACCGACGGCCTCGGCGTCTACCTGGTCGGCAAGCTCGCCTACGGCGCGCGCTACGAATACGAGGACGGGCGCAACCGGCTCTGGCTGGTGATGCCGCCCTGACGTCGCGACCGCGGCCGTCTCACGGCACGCTCGGTTCGGCAAACCGCGCGACCAGCGCGACGAACTGGTCCATGTACGCCTGGCAGAACGCGCGCTTGCTGTCGTCGGTGAAGTTGCCGTCGTGGTCGACGGGATCGGGCTTGAACGAGATGTAGGCCTCGCCGCCCATCACGGTCATCCCGAGGATGCCCAATATCTGCCGCAGGTGCTGCTGGCCGACGGCCGTGCCGATGTTGCCGAACGACGTCCCGGTGATCGCCGCGACGCGGCCCCGCCACACCTGCTTGTCCGACGGCTTCGACCCCCAGTCGATCGCGTTCTTGAGCACGGCGGGGAGCGAGCGGTTGTGCTCAGGCGTGACGAACAGCACGGCGGCAACGCTCGCGACTTCCACCGTGAACCGCCGCACGGTCTCGGGCCGGTCCGGCTCCAGGTCCTGGTTGTACATCGGCAAGTCGTCGATGCGGATCCAGCGCCACGCGAACCGGTCCTCGACGAGCCGGGTCAGCGCGAGCGCCAGGCGGCGGTTGATCGACTCGCGGCGGTTGCTGCCGACGATGACGCCGACGGGAGTTCTTGCCATGGCTCGTTTCCTCTCGGGGCGGGATGCCCGCCGATAATGTACGCGACCGGCTCAGGGTCCCGCGGCCGCGCCCAGATACGCGCGCCGCAGCGCCGGGTCGCCGAACACCGCGTCGGGCGTACCCTCCGAAACGATGCTGCCTTCCTCCAGAAGATACGCCCGATCGGCGATGGCGAGCGCTTCGGCCACGTTCTGCTCGACGAGCAGCACCGACGTCCCGCCCGCGTGCACGTCGCGGATCGCGCCGAACATCGCCTGCACGATGAGCGGCGACAGCCCGAGCGACGGCTCGTCGAGCAGCAGCAGCCGCGGCTGCGCCATCAGCGCGCGGCCGATCGCCACCATCTGCTGCTGGCCCCCTGACAGCGCGCCGGCGGGGGCGTCGAGCTTGTCGCGCACGGCCGGAAACAGCGTGCAGACGCGCTCGAGCGTGCGCGTGCGCGCCTTGCGCGCGGCGGAGGCGTAGCTGCCGACCTCGAGGTTCTCGCGCACGCTCATGCGCGTGAAGAGCCGGCGCCCTTCGGGCACGATCGCGATGCCGGCGCTGCAATAGCGATGCGCCGGCAGCGTCGTCAGGTCGCGCCCGTCCATTGCGATCCGGCCGGCACTGGCGCGATGCAGGCCGGCCAGCGCGTTGATCAGCGTCGACTTGCCGGCGCCGTTCGGCCCGACGACGCAGACGAGTTCGCCCGCCGCCAGGTCGAGCGACACGTCGCGGACCGCCGGCGCCGCGCCGTAGTCCACTTCGAGGCCGCGGACCTCAAGCATGGGGAACGCCCAGGTACGCGAGCGCGACGTCCGGCCGCGCCATCACGTCGGCCGTGCGCCCCTCGGCCAGCACGCGGCCCTGGTCGAGGACGACGATGCGCTCGGCGAGCGCCGTGACCACGCGCATCACGTGCTCGACCAGCACGATGGTCGTGCCCTGCGCTCGGATGCGGCGGATGAGTTCGACCGCCCCGTCGATCTCCGCCGGCGTGAGTCCCGACAGCGCCTCGTCGAGCATGACGAGGCGCGGCTGCGCGGCGAGCGCGCGTGCCAACTCGAGGAACTTGACCTGGTGCAGGTTGAGGTCGCCCGGGAAAGCCTCCGCACGCGCGGCGAGGCCGGTGAACTGCAGCCAGTGCGACGCGGCCTCGTCCGCGCGCCGCCGGTCGAGCGCCGCGCCGCCGAACATCGCCGCGAGCGCGACGTTGTCGCGGACCGTCAGGTGCGCGAACGGACGCGGGATCTGGTAGGTGCGCGCGACACCGGCCCGCGCGATCCGGTGCGCGGGCAGCGACAGCAGCTCGACGTCGCCGAAACGCGCGCTGCCGGCGTCGGCGCGGAAATGGCCGCTCACGATGTTGATCAGCGTCGACTTGCCCGACCCGTTGGGACCGATCACGCCCAGCAGCTCGCCTTCGCGCACGTCGAGGTCGATGCCGTCGAGCGCGCGCACGCCGCGAAACGACTTGGCGAGGCCGCGCACCGCGAGCAAGACCGGCCGCTCGCCGGCGGCCGGGGGTTCGGTGGCGTCGGCGACGGCCTCCGCGTGGACCTGCACCGGCCCGGCCTCCGGCATCGGCGAAGCTGGCGCCCCGCGGCCACGCCGGGCGAGCGCCATGCCCAGGATCCCTTCCGGCATCAGCAGGATCGCCGCGACGAGGATCACGCCGACCACCGCCTTGCCGACCACCGCCTGGTCGGCGGCCGTCGTCGAGTAGAGCAGGATCGTGATGACGGTGGCCCCGATCGCGGGGCCGGCCCAGAAGCGCGTGCCGCCGAGCACGCACATCAGGATGACCGTCAGCGGCACCGTGATGTTGAACGTGCCGTTCGCGGTGACGTACGACACGAACAACGCCTGGATGCCGCCGGCGACGCCGGCGAGCGCGCAGGAGACGCCGAACGCGGCGAGCTTGTAGCCGTAGGTCGGAACGCCCATGACCTCCGCGACGTCCTCGTCGTCGTGGATGGCGAAGAGCCCGAGCCCGAGCCGCGCGCGCGTGATCGCGTACGCGATCGCCACCGTGCCGACCGCGAGGACGAGCGCCATCACGTAGAACGCGCCCGACGGCGTCGGCGCGAGCTTCGGCACCGGGACCGCGGACAGGTACACGCCGGGGCCGCCGTCGATGGGCGTGTTGAGGACGATCGTCGCGAGCACGAACGTGGCCGCCAGCGTCAGCAGCGCGAACAGCTCGCCGCGCACGTGGCGCACGCGGAAGACCACTGCACCCAGTCCCAGGCCCAGCAGCGCCGCGACGAGTGCGGCAGCGGGCAGCGTCCACAGGAACGGCACGTCGTACTTTCCGGCCAGCACCGCCGTCGTGTAGACCCCGGCGCCGAAGAACGCGCCGTGCCCGAACGAGAAGTAGCCGGAATAGCCGGAGAGGATGTTCCACGACGTGGCGAGCACGATCCAGTGGAACACCAGGTAGAGGAACGACTCGTAGAACGCCGGCAGGCGCAGGAACGGCACGACGGCCAGCCCTACGCCCGCCGCGGCGATCCCGACGAGCGTCCGGTCGAGCTTCAGGCGCGGCCCGGGCGCAGCAGCAGCAGCGCGATCAGCAGCGAGAACGACACGATCGGCGCCCAGGACGGCGAAGCGAACGCCATCGTCAGCGCCTCGCTGACGCCGATGACGATGCCCGCGGCGAGCGGCCCCAGCGGCGAGCCGAGACCGCCCAGCATCACGGCCGCGAACACGACGCCGACCCATGCGTAGATCTGCGACGGCGTCAGCGTGAACGACAGCGCGAGGCACACGCCCGCGATGCCGGCGAGCGCGCCGCAGACCCCCGACAGCAGCATCGCGTGCGCGCGCCGGTTGACGCCGAACGCCGCGGCCATCGGCGCGTCCTCGGCCAGCGCGCGCAGCGCGCGCCCCAGGTCCGTGTAGCGCATCGCCGCCCAGATGCCGAACCCGAGCAGCAGCGCGAGCACCAGCGTGATCAGCTCCGGCACCGGCACGAACAGCTCGCCGATGCGCAGCTTCTGGCCGGAATAGACGGACTCGAGCTTGCGGAAGTCGGCGGTCCAGAAGTACTGGATGGCCGCCTCGACGATCGCCGTCAGGCCGAACGTCGCGAGCAGCGAGTTGAGCGGCGACACTGCGAAGCGCGACAGCAGCCACTGCACGGCCACGCCCAGGACGAAGAACAGGGGGACGATCAGCGCGAGCGTCGCCAGCGGGTCCATGCCGCCGACGCTCGCCAGCTGATAGCACGCGTACGCCGCAAGGAACGCGAGCCCGAAGTGCGCGAGGTTGATGACGTGCAAAAGGCCCCACGTGAGGCCGAGCCCCATCCCCAGCAACCCGTACATACTGCCGATGAAGACGCCGGACAGCGCGGATTGCGCGAGCAGCGTCCCGCTCGGGAACGTCATTGCACGAGCAGCGTCGCGCCCGGAGCCGCGTACTCCTTCGGGTAGACGGTCACCCACCGCCCGTTCTGCACCTGCTTGACGCGCATCAGGTCGTCGCCGTAGTTGCTCGGGCCGTCGAAGCGAAGCTTGCCCTGGATCGTGTCGACCTTGTTGGCCTTGAGCCACGCCGCCATCTTCGCGTCGTCAAGGCTGTTCGTCCCGCGGACCGCCGCCTCGAGGATCTGCCACGCCGTCCACGACGCCGCCGCCTGCACCTCGACGTTGGTGTCGGGAATGCCCGCCTTCGCCGCCCGCTCGTGATAAAGGTCTATGAACTCCTTCGCGCCCGGCGCGTTGGAGTACGGCGGATGCTCCTCGAACACCGTCATCGACAGCGCGTTCTTCGCCAGCGGCGACTTCGACATCGGACCGGGCGCCGGGTACATGTAGAAGTGCTCGACCGGCGTGTAGTCGATCTTGCTCATCGCCTCGAGCAGCTGGTTGCCCTCGAGCCCGATGGCGCCGACCCAGAGGAAGTCGGGCTTGGCGTCCTTGATGCGCGCGGCGATCGGCGCGTAGTCGAGGTTGCCGAAGTCCCACTCGAGGAACAGCACCTCGTTCAACCCGCGCTTCGTCGCGACCTCGCGCGCGCCGAGCGACATGAAGTGGACCGACGGGAACTTGCTGGTCACCACGGCGATCGTCTTCGGCGGTTTCCCCGACGCCGCCAGCGCGTTGAATACCGTGGTCGGAACGGTGTTGGCGGGATCGGGTCCGAGCGACCACGCCGGGAAGTGCTTGTCGTACTTGGCGAGCGCCGGGATGCCGAACGTGTGGTGGACGAGCACCTTGTCGTAGCGCTGCGCGACGCCCATCGCCGACAGGATCGCGCCGGTCGCGTACGGGCCCATCAGCAGGTCGACCTTGTCGACGGTGAGCAGTTGCTCGTACAGTGTGCGCGCGAGGTCGGGCTTCGACTGGTCGTCCTTGACGATCCACTCGACCTGCCGCCCGAGCAGTCCGCCGCGCTTGTTCAGCTGCTCGACGTAGATCTCGCCGACGACCTTGTGCACGAGGCCCGTCGCGGCGAGCGGCCCGGTCAGCGCGAGCGTGCTGCCGATCCGGATGGGCGGCTGGCCTTGCGCGTGCGCGCCGGTGGCCGCGAACGCGAACGCACAGGCGGCTGCACCCAGCCAACGGGTCATGCGGTGTCCGGTCCTCATCGAGCGTTCCTCCTCCGTGGGCATTGCCTGCGTCATCGCCTTGCCTTCAGCGTGCGGTCGCTTCGCGATTGACGATGAAGTCGTCGGGGACCGCGGGCCCCCAGATGTAGAACGAGTCCTCCGCCGGATGATCGGCGGCCGGCCATTCGACGTCGGCCGGGACGAAGTCGATGTCGTACGAGTACTCGGCCCAGCTGCCCCACGGGTCCTGCACGTAGTAGAAGTAGTTCGAGCCCAGCACGTGCCGGCCCACGCCCCAGCCGTGGCCGTATCCCTTCGCCTTCATGAGTTCGGCGCCGAGCCCCACGTCGTCGAAACGGCCGACGTCCCAGCTCGAATGGTGCAGGCCCGGCGCTTCCGATTTCGCGAACGCGACCATGTGGTGGTCGCTCGCGTGCGGCCCGTACATGAACGCGATGATGTCGGCCGAGCGGTCGGCCAGCCGCAGTCCGAGCACGCGCTCGTAGAACGCCGCCTGCCGCGGCACGTCCGGCGAGAACAAGAGCACGTGCGACAGGCGCCGCGGCCGCACCGGCGGGGCCGCGCTGCGGCCGGGCGCGGCGCCCTTGCCGGGCGGCGGCGCCGGTACGTTCGCGTCCGGAGCCTTGACCGCCGGCGACACCTTGGGCCCGACGACGACCTGGATCGACGTGCCGTCGGCGTCGCGCGTCCACGCGCCCTGCCCGTCCGACAACGGGTGCGCGTCGGCGACGCCGGCGCCGCGCACGCGCTGCGCCAGCGCGTCGAAGTCGTCGGCGTACGCAGCGAAGCTCAGGTACTGGAGTCGCTTCGGCTGGCCGTTGGCGTAGACGCTGCCCCAGCAGTGCGGATGGCCGTGCGTGAAAAGGTCGAGGCGATTGCCGTCGCGCCGTGCGTCGAGTCCGAAGGCCCGGTAAAACGACTCGGCGGGCGCCAGGTCGGGAACCGTGAACACGAAACGGTTCAGCGAATGCACGCCCAGCGCGTTGCTGCGCCGCGGCATCGTCGCCTGGACATTCGAGACGGTTGCCATCGTCGCCCCCATGGAAAGGCGGCCGGATTCCGGCCAACTGCGACGATAGCAAAATTCCCGCGCGCACGCCGCTGCGGACAGTGGTGCCCGCCGCGTCGCCGGGCGGATCTTCAGGCGGCATCCGCCTTCGTCGAGACGATGGTCCGCCAGAACCTCTCGGCGGCCGGGTGCATCGTGGCTTCCTGGCGAAACAGCCGGATGTCGACGGCGATCGACCACGATTCGTCGCCCGTCGCGACCAGGCGCCCGCTCGCGAGTTCGTCGCCGATCAAGGTCTTCGGCAGCCACGCGACGCCGCGCCCGTCGAGCGCCATCGTCTTGAGGACCGAGGCGAGATGGGCGGTGAAGACGACGTCCGCGTGGATCGCTTCCAGCGCGGCGCCGCGCACCGCGCGAACGATGCGACCGATCCCAGATTCCGCGCTGTAGGCGAGCACCGCCACGCGAACGCTCCCGCGCGCGTTCAGCACGTACTTCGGCTTGCCGCCCGCATCGGGCGCCGACACGGGAATCAGGACGTCGGCACCGACCACCGCGGACCGGTAGTGCGCGGAATCGAGGCTCATCGGCTCCTGGACGTGCGCATGGCACAACAGGAACTGGACACGGCCCTGCAGCATCAACGCTTCGCAGTGCTGCATCACGTCGCTGACGAGCCGGATCGGCCCGATGGCGATGCGCGACTCGAGGCTGCGCAGCCACGCCGGCAGGAACGTGAACGACAGCGCGTGCGTCGAAGCGATCCGCAGCGTCGCCGACGTCGCGTCCGCGATCGCGCGCGCCTCGTCCGGAATCTGGGCGACGCGCGCCAGGATGTCCTGAGCGACCGACCGGAACCATTCGCCGGCCTCCGTCAGCGCTGCCGGGTGCGTCGTCCGGTCGACCAGCACCACGCCCAGCCACTCCTCCAGCGCCCGGATGCGCCGGCTGAACGCCGGTTGCGTCATGTGGCGTTCCTCGGCCGCCCGGGAGAAGTTGCCGGTCGCGGCGAGTGCGAGGAAATCCTCCAGCCAGATCAGGTTCATCGCCGATGCTTTCGGAGCATGGGACAAGGCCGAACCGGCATTGGACCGGCCGCTCCGGTGGCCGCATGATGAAAGCTCCTGACGGCGATTGCAAACCCGCATGCGACGCCGCGCTTCGACCCCTGGAGGAAACCGTGCCCACGATCCAGAACTACCGCGGAATCATCCCCGCGATCGCCTGCCCGTTCACGCCCGGCTTCAAGATCGACGAGCCGGCGCTGCGCAAGCACGCGTCGTGGCTGGCCACGCAACCCGGCATCGTCGCGGTGATGACGAACGGCCACACCGGCGAGGTGTTTTCGCTGACGCCCCGCGAGCGCGCCGAAGTCACGCGCATCGTCGCCGACGAGCTCAGCGGGAAATTCCCCGTGATCTCGTCGATCGTCTGCGAGGGCATCCTCGACGCCAAGGAGCACGCCGCGATGGCCCGCGACGCCGGAGCGAAGGCGCTCGACGTCATGCCGCCGCACCACTGGCTGCGCTTCGGCTTTCGCCCGGGTCACGTGACCGAGTACTTCGAGGCGATCTCCGAGGCCGGCCTCGACCTCGTCGCGCACGTCTATCCGTCGTGGACGCGCGCCTCCTACTCGTCGGCGACGCTGGCACAGCTCGCGAAGCTGCCCTACGTGCAGGCGTTCAAGGTGGGCCAGCGCGACATGAACAAGTATGCGGCGGACATCAAGGCCATTCGCGACGCCAACGCATCGAAGACGATCCTGACCTGCCACGACGAGTACCTGCTCGCGACGATGGTCCAGGGCGTGGACGGCGCGCTGGTCGGCTTCGCCACGTTCATCCCGTCGCTCATCAACGACCTCTGGGAGGCCGTGAAGGCCGGCGATCTCAAGCGCGCGATGAAGATCCAGGACGTGATCACGCCGCTCAAGGATGCCGTGTACGGGGGCGGCGAGCCCACCGGCGAGGCGCACGCGCGCATGAAGATGGGCATGTATCTCGCAGGCGTGCTCGACGCGCCGACCGTGCGCCCGCCCACCGAGGCGCCCTCGGAACAGGAAATGGCCGCGCTGCGCGAAGCCGTGCGCCAGGCCGGACTTCTGAAGCGCTGACCCAAACCAGAGGAGACATCCATGAATCGCAGACATCTCATCCGGGCCGCCCTGGCGGCCTGCCTGGTCAGCGTGACCACCGCCGCACTCGCCGACCAATATCCGACCAAGACCGTCACCGTGATCATTCCGTTCCCGCCGGGCGGAACGCTGGACGTCGTCGGCCGCATGCTCGCGCAGAAGCTGTCGGAGCAGATGGGCCAGAGCTTCGTCGTCGACAACCGGCCGGGCGCCGGAGGCACGATCGGCGCCAGCGCGGCGGCCAAGGCCAGGCCCGACGGCTATACGCTGCTGTTCAGCCCGTCGACGTTCGTCTCGACGCCGATGACGATGCCGACGCCTCCCTACGATGCGGTCAAGGACTTCACGCCGATCGCGCTCGTGGCCAAGGCGCCGCTCGCCATCGCGATCAGGGCAGACCTGCCGTTCAACGACGTCAAGGGGCTCGTCGCGCACGCCAAGGCCAACCCGGGCAACGTGACGTTCGCGATCGGTTCGTCCGCGTCGGCCGGTCACATGTCCACCGAGCTCCTGAAGCGGGCCGCAGGCATCGACTACCTGGTCGTGCCTTACAAGGGCTCGGGCCCCGCGTATCAGGACCTGATCGGCGGACGCATCGACGCGTTCATCGACCCGATCCTCGGATCGTCGTCCCACGCGAAGGCGGGCCGCGTCAAGGTCATCGCGGTCACGTCGAAGGAGCGCGTGCCGTCGCTGCCCAGCGTGCCCACCGTGGGCGAGACCATTCCGGGGTTCGAGTTCTACAGCTGGTACGGCCTCTGGGGCCCGGCGAAGCTGCCCAAGGAGATCGCCGACCGGCTCAACGCCGAGGTGAACAAGGCGCTCGCCGGCGACATGAAGGCGAAGCTGACCGAACAGGGCCTGCTGCTGACGCCCGGATCGATCGAAGATTTCGTCAAGTTCCAGCAGGACGATACGGTCAAGGTCGCCAAGATCATCAAAGAGGCGAACATTCGTGCCGAGTAAAGAACACCGCCGCGCCGTCGTCACCGGCTCCAGCTCCGGCATCGGCAAGTCGATCGCGCAGGCGCTGCTCGCCGACGGCTGGCACGTCACCGGGTTCGACATCGCACCCACGTCGATCGAGCACGATCGATTCACGCCGGTGCGAGTGGACCTGTGCGACGGGTCCGCCGCGGAAGCAGCGGCGGCGAGCGTCGGGCCCGTTGCCGCGCTCGTTCACGCCGCGGGCGTGCTGCGCGTGGGACCGCTCGGCAAGCTGCAGGCGCCGGACGGCGAGCTGATGTGGCGGCTGCACGTCGAGTCGATCGCGCGCATCGCGAACGCCGTGCTTCCCGCGATGGCGGCTGCGCGCGAAGGCCGCGTCGTGCTGATCGGCAGCCGCGTCGCGGAAGGCAAAGCCGGGCGCAGCCAATACGCGGCGACGAAGGCGGCGCTCATCGCGCTGGCCCGCAGCTGGGCGGCGGAGGTGATCGCGGCCGGCGTCACCGTCAACGTCGTCTCGCCGGCGGCCACCGAGACCGCGATGCTGGACGATCCCGCCCGCAAGAGCGAGTCCCCGGTGCTTCCGCCGCTCGGCCGGCTGATCCGGCCGGACGAGATCGCCGCGCTCGTCGCATTCCTGCTCTCGCCGTCGGCCGGTGCCATCACCGGACAGAACATCCAGATCTGCGGCGGCTCTTCGCTGCCGCGATAACCCATGCGATCGGTCCCATCGCCATGAAAATCGTCGAGATCCGCGAAAAGACCATCCCCATTTCCAGCCCGATCCGCAACGCGTACATCGACTTTTCCAAGATGACGCTGAGCCTCGTGGCCGTGGTCACCGACGTGATCCGCGACGGCAAGCCCGTCGTCGGCTACGGATTCAACTCGAACGGGCGCTACGGGCAGGGCAAGCTCATGCGCGAACGCTTCATCCCGCGCGTCATCGAGGCCGCGCCCGAGTCGCTGGTCGACGCGAGCGGCAACAACCTCGACCCGCACAAGATCTGGAATGCAATGTTCACCAACGAGAAACCGGGCGGCCACGGCGAGCGCTCGGTGGCCATCGGCACGATCGACATGGCGGTGTGGGACGCCGTCGCCAAGATCGAAGGCAAGCCGCTCTTTCAGCTGCTCGCCGACCGCTACGGTGACGGCAAGCCGAACCGCAGGATCTTCGTCTACGCGGCCGGCGGCTACTACTACCCCGGCCAGGATCACGGCAAGCTGAAGGACGAGATGCGCAGCTACATCGACCGCGGCTACACCGTGGTCAAGAAGAAGATCGGCGGCGCGTCGCTGGACGAAGACCTCCGCCGCATCGACTCCATCCTGAGCGTGCTGCAGGACGGGCAGAAGCTGTGCGTAGACGCCAACGGCCGCTTCGACCTGGACACGGCGATCGCGTACGCCAAGGCGCTGTCGCAATACGACCTGTTCTGGTACGAGGAGCCGGGCGACCCGCTCGACTTCGAGCTGCAGGCGACGCTGCGCAACTACTACGCGAACCCGATGGCGACCGGCGAGGACCTGTTCTCGATGCAGGATGCGCGCAACCTGATCCGCTACGGCGGCATGCGCCCGGACCGCGACTGGCTGCAGTTCGACTGCGCGCTGAGCTACGGCCTGGTCGAATACCTGCGCACGCTGGACATGCTGAAGGAGCACGGCTGGTCGCGCAGCCGCTGCATACCTCACGGCGGCCACCAGATGTCGCTGAACATCGCCGCAGGGCTGGGTCTCGGCGGCAACGAGTCCTATCCCGACCTGTTCCAGCCGTTCGGCGGCTTCCCCGACGGGGTCAAGGTCGTCGACAGCTACGTGACGCTTCCGGACCTGCCCGGCATCGGCTTCGAGGGCAAGAGCGACCTCATCAAGGAAATGCGGGCGCTGGCGTCCTGACGGGCCGCCCCTATCTCAGCTCGGCGATCGCATTTTCGATGGCGGTCTCGACCGCCTGCTTCTCCGCAGCGCCTTCGCCCATCACCGTGTCCCAGTGCAGGCGCACGTAGCTCGACCTGTGGCTGCTCTTCAGCACCAGCGTCTGCACGCCACGGTGCTGTCCGAACGCGTAATCGGTTGCGTATCCGAGCAGGTCGTGGACGCCCGCCTCCCACAGGCGCGACTGGACCGCCTCGATCATCGCCGCCATGCGTCGATGGAACTCGCGCACCACGTCGAGCGTCATCGCCTCGCCCCGGTCTGCGCCTGCGGCAACGGTATGTTTCGTCGCGAACATGGGATCATTTCATCGCGCGCCACGGCCTCAGTGCTTGATGAAGGGCGGGGCGTCGTTCGTGTGCTTCTTCTGCTGCTTCGCGACCTTCTTCTCCTTCGGAGTGAGCCGGGCTTTCTTCTTGCTTTCCTTCGGGGGCTGGTGGGACATCGTTCGCTCCTGGGAGTCGCGTCGCATGGGGTGCGCAGGCTTGCGCGCTGATAGCGGCAGTCTGGTCGCCTCTTGCGCGCGCTGTCCGTGCGGCAGCGCACATTGCGGCCGGGCGCTCGATACAATGACCGCATGACGCCCGCCGGAACTGCCAGGTGACGACCAAGACGATCCTCTGCGTTCGCCACGGCGAGTCGACCTTCAATGCCGCTGCGGCGGGCGGCGGGGCCGATCCGCTGCACTACGATGCGCCGTTGAGCGCCGTGGGCCGGCAGCAGGTCCGGAAGGCGCGGGACGCGCTGCGTGACCGGCCGATCGAACTGGTCGTCACGACGCCGCTGACACGTGCGCTGCAGACCACCGCGGGCCTGTTCGCGGATCATCCGTCGTCGCCGCCGGTTCTCGTCGAGTCGTTGCACCGGGAGCGCGTCGAGAACAGTTGCGACGTCGGACGCAGCCCGGCCTTGCTCTCGGAGGCGTTTCCGTCCTTTGCGTTCGACCATCTGCCGGACGTATGGTGGCACCACCATGCCAACCCGGACGAACGAGGCGTATGCATCGAGCCTCTGGAACTGGTTCGGGCGCGAGCCCGGGAGTTCAGGCGCTTCCTGTTGCAGCGCCCGGAACGCCTGATCGCCGTGGTCGGTCACGGCACGTTCTTCTTCGTGCTCACCGGGCAGGCGCTTGCGAACTGCGAAGTCGTCGAAGTCACCTTCGAAGACTAGCGCGTCCGATCCCGATCACCGCGCCAGCTTCAGCCCCCACCGCAGCAGGCTCTCGCGCATCTTCCTCATCTGCGCGTCGGTGAGCGGCCACGCCGACGGCGGGCGCGTCGGCCCGCAGTCGTCGCCGATGAGTTGCAGCGCCGACTTGACCCCGGTGACGTTGGTGCCGCTCAGCTCCTCGGCACGGACATCCTCGAACGGCGCCATGACGTCGATCAACCTGCCGGCTTCGACGTAGTTGCCGCCATCGAGCGCCCGGTGGATCGCGACCGACTGCTCGGGCCAGACGTTGATGAGGCCGGACGTGAAGCCGCGCGCGCCCACCGCGTAGAACGGCGGCGCCCACGGCTCCGCGAGGCCGTCGACCCAGACGATGTCCGGCGCACAGCGGCGGATCGCCTCGGCGAGCCGCATCGGCGTCGGGCATGCCCACTTGACGCCGGCCACGCCCGGCACCTGCGTGAGCGCCTGGATCGCGTCGAGGCCGATCGCGTCGTTGCGCAGGTAGAGCATGAGCGGCAGGCCGCCGCCCGCGTCGGCCACGCGCTTCACGTACTCGACGACGCCGCGCGGCGCGGCGAACGGATCCGGCGGCTGATGCACCATCAGCACCTGCGCGCCGGCGGCGCGCGATGCCTTCGCGAGCGCGCACGCGTCGCCGACGCTGCGTCCCACGCCTCCAATCAGCGGAACGCGGCCGCCGACGATCTCGGCCGCCGCGTGCACCATCGCTTCCGCTTCCGGCAGCGTCAGGCCGTAGAATTCGCCGGTGTTGCCGTTGGCGACGAGCATGTGCACGCCGGCCTTGACGGCTCGATCCACGATCGGGCGCAGGCGTTCGGGTGCGATCCCGTCCGACGAATCGAACGGGGTGACCAGGATTCCGGAGATGCCGGACAGCGCCTTGCGTACCTTAGGATCGATGTTTTCCACGACGCCCTCCAGGCTAGTCGATCTTGACGTTGCCTTCCTTGACCACCTTCGCCCACTTGGCGATCTCGGCTTTCTGGAACGCCGCGAATTCCTCGGACGAGTTGGCAACGGTTTCGACGCCCAGCCCTTCCAGGCGCTCGCGCACGTCCGGCATGTTGAGGATCTTGACGATCTCGCTGTTCAATCGCGCGACGACGGCCGGCGGCGTGCCCGCCGGCGCGAAGATGCCTTGCCACGACGTGACTTCGTAGCCGGGAAGCCCGGCTTCCGCCATCGTCGGAATGTTCTCGAATCCCTTGATCCGCCTGGCGGAGGTGACGGCGAGCGCGCGCACCTTGCCCGCCTTGATCTGCGGCGCGGCAACGACCGTGGTGTCGAACATCATTTCGACCTGTCCGCCCATCAGGTCCTGGATGGCGGGTCCGCTGCCCTTGTAGGGGACGTGAACGATGTCGACGCCCGCCGCACTCTTCAGCATCTCGCCCGAAAGGTGCTGCGACGTGCCGTTGCCGGCCGACGCGAACGTGACGGATCCCGGCTTGGCCTTCGCCTGCGCCAGCAGTTCCTTGAGCGTCGTCGCCTTGCTCGTCGGCGGGACGATCAGCACCAGGGGATTGGTCCCGATCAGCGTGACGGGCACGAAGTTCTTGACCGCGTCGTACGGCATCTTCGGATACAGGCTCGGGTTGATGGCGTGCGAGCTGATCGTGCCGCCGAGGATCGTGTAGCCGTCGGGCGGGGCCTTCGCGACGAAGTCGGATCCGATGTTGCCGCCCGCGCCGGGCTTGTTGTCGATGACCACGGGCTGGCCGAGCGCCACCGAAAGCTTCTGGCCGATGATCCGCGCTAGCGTGTCGGTCGTTCCTCCCGCGGCGAACGGCACGACGTACGTGATCGGCTTGCTCGGCCACTTGTCCTGCGCGATCGCGGGGCCCGCCCCGATCGCCAACGCTACGATTGCGGCTGTGATTGCGCGGAGCATCGTTCCTCCTGTGTGCGTGCGCGGCGAACGGAACGTCGGCCGCACCGCGAATCCGTTGTACCGGAAGTGAATGTCGTCCCGCCCGTCATTGTCCACGAATTTCCTGCGCTTGAATCGTCATTGCGATCGGGATGTCACGCCTGCGCATCGCGCACCAGATTGGTCGCGCCCGGCGTCCCGAACGGCATGACCGCGCTGATGAGCAGCGTGTCTCCGGCCTTCGCGAAACCCTCGTCGCGCGCACGTCCGCAAGCCCGCTCCACCATCGCGGCGACGTCGGCAACGTCCTCGGTGTGCACCGAGTGGACGCCCCAGACCAACGCCAGTCGGCGCGCGGTCGTGAGGCTCGGCGTCATGCTGAGGATCGGCGGGAACGGCCGTTCCCGCACGGCACGAAGGCTGGCGGATCCTGACATCGTGTAGGTGACGATCGCGGCCACCGGCAGGAGCCCCGCGATCACGTCCATCGCCGCGCAGATCGCGTCGGCGCCCGTCGGCTGCGCGGGCGATTCCAGTGTCTCCAGCACTTGCCGGAAGCAGCGATCGGATTCGACTTCGCCGAGGATGCGCTCCATCATCTGCACGGCTTCGACCGGGCACTGGCCGCTCGCGGACTCCGCCGAAAGTCCGGCTGCGGCTGCTCGGCCTGGTCGTGCTGGTCCTTGTGCCGTGGCTGGCATTGATTGCGTACACGCAAGCCGACGAACGCAAGGAGGCCATCGCCAACGTCCATCGCGACGCGATGCGCCTCATCCGGATCACCACGAGCAACCAGGCGGCGCAGATCGAGGCGGCGCGACAGTTTTTGACGGCGTTCGCGCGGCTGCCGCAGCTGCAGGCACGCGATCCTGCGGCGTGCAACGCGTTCCTGTCGCATATGCTTGCCGCGTACCCTCTCCATCTGAACCTGGGTCTGGCCGAGGTCGACGGCAACATTGCGTGCAGCGCGGTCACCCTGGACGGGCCGGTGAACGTCGGCGATCGCGAGTACTTCAACAAGGCGTTGCAGACACGGAAGTTCGCCATTGGCGACTATCAGGTCGGTCGCGTGACGCGCCTTCCTGCGATCAACTATGCCTATCCCATGGCCAACGCAGCGGGTGAGGTGCGAGCGATCGTCCATGCGGCGCAGAGCTTGGGCTGGCTGACGGCGGCGCTGGCCAACGTCGAATCTCCGCGCGGCGGTGTCCTGGGGGTTGTCGATCGCAACGGGACGGTTCTGGCGCACCTTCCGGATGCCGGAGAACGGATTGGCAAGCCTATGCCGGAGCAGCAGGTGCTGGCCATGCTTTCTCGATCGGCGACGTGTCGGGGCATGGCGCCGGCGCGGCCCTGCTCATGGTAGAGGCGCGTTCCACGTTCCTGGCCAAAAGGCTGGCCGAGCCATGGTGCGGCCCGGATCCTGACCAAGCTGAACGAGCTCCTGTACGACGACCGGTCGCGATGACGCCCCCCGTCTGCACGCGGACGCCGTGACGCCGCGCGGAACGCAAGCAATCGAGCATCTGCTCGATGTCAAATTCTTGCAGACCGTCCTGATGGTAACGTAGAGGCCCCCCGCACATCGAAGAAGGACAAAGCGGGGGACGCGCTCGACAATCCAACGCATTGCAAGAAGCGACGCCAGCCTTTGGGGAATATCGTGCAAACGTCCATCAAGAAATCGCTGTTCAAACTCGTGGCTGTGCTCGTCCTGGCACTGCCTGTGCATGCGTTCGCGCAATCCGGCGACAAGCCGTTCTCGAACGAGCAGCTCGATCAGCTGACGGCGCAGATCGCGCTGTATCCCGACGCGCTGCTGGCCCAGCTGTTGATGGCCACCACCTATCCGGAGGATTTCGCCGCGGCCGCGGCGTGGTCGAAGGCCCATCCGGACGCCAAGGGCGACGATGCAGTGAAAATGGTGGAGAACGAACCGTGGGATCCGTCGGTGGCGTCGCTGGTTGCGTTCCCCGAAGTGCTGATCACGCTCAACCAGAGCCCGGACTGGGTGCGCAACATCGGAGACGCGTTCCTGGCGCAGCCCGACGACGTCATGAACTCCGTGCAGCGCCTCCGCCAGAAGGCGCAGGCCGCCGGCAACCTGCAGTCCAACGAGCAGGTCAAGGTGACGATGCAGGCGCCTGAGCCCGCCCCGCCTTCGGCCACGCAGACGGTGGTCGTCCAGCAGTCGGCACCGCCGCCGCAGGTCATCGTGATCCAGCCGGCGCAGCCGTCGGTGGTCTTCGTGCCGTCGTTCAACCCGGCGGTCGTGTACGGACCGTGGCCGTGGGCGGCGTACCCGCCGATCTTCTATCCACCGCCGCCCGGATTCTGGTGGTCGCGGCCGATCGCCACCGGCATTGCGTGGGGTGTGGGCATCGGTATCACCAACGCGCTGTGGGGCGGCGTCCGCTGGGGCGGCGGCTGGGGAAGCAACAGCGTCAACATCAACGTCAACAACTTCAACAACATCAACGTCAACCGTCGGATCGACAGCAACAACAGGAACGCGAACTGGAATCACAATCCGGACCGGCGCGGCAACACGCCGTACCGCGGCGGCGATTCGACGCGCCGTGATTTGCAAAACCGTTACCAGTCGGGTAACCGCGAGCAGTATCGCGGCAGGGACGCGAGCCGCGACGCGAGCCGCGAGCGCGCGAACCAGGCGATGCAGAACCGCGGCATCGACGCCGGCAGCGGGTCGGCTCGCGAGCGCGCGCAGAGCGTCGATCGCAACGCGGTGCAGAACCGTGCGCAAGGCGCGGACCGCAGTGCGATGCAGGACCGGGCGCAGAACGTCGATCGCAACGCGGTGCAGAACCGGGCGCAAGGCGCGGACCGCAGTGCGATGCAGGACCGGGCGCAGAACTTCGATCGCAGCGCCGCCCAGAACCGGGCCCAAACCGCGGATCGCGACGCGGCCCGCCAGCGTGCCCAATCGGCGAATCGCGACAACGCACTGCGAGGCGCCAACAGCCCGCAGGCAGGCGCGCAGATGGATCGCGGCAGGGCCAGCCAGGCCGCGGCGCAGCGCCCCAGCGGCGGCGGCGGCGCGCGTCCCGCGGCGGGAGGTGGTGGCGGGGGCGGTGCGCGGCCTGCGGCAGGCGGTGGCGGCGGTGCACGGCCCGCGGCAGGCGGCGGCGGCCGGCCCACGGGCGGAGGTGGCGGCGGCGGCCGTGGCGGTGGTGGTGGTGGTGGCGGCGGAAGGGGACGTTGAGATGGAGCGCTCGAACATGACGAATTTCAAGCAACTTCTGCAGATCGCGGCCGTGGCCGCATCGCTCGCGCTGGCGCCACCCGCCGTTGCGCAGAAGGCCTTTCCGACGCCCGAGGCCGCCGCGGAGGCGCTCGTCGACGGGATCGCGCGGCACGACGCCGACGCGATCAAGTCGGTGGCCGGGTCCGATTACCGGAAGTACTTTCCCAGCAGCACGACCGACCCGGACGACATCACCAACTTCCTTGCGGCGTGGGCGCGCGGTCACGCGATCGTGCCGGCAGGCAACGAAAAGGCGTTTCTCGGCGTGGGCAAGAACGGCTGGACGCTGCCGGTCCCGATCGTGAAAACCGCCGCGGGCTGGCAATTCGATCTCAAGGGTGCGCCGGAGGAAATGCGCATCCGCCGCATCGGTCGCAACGAGCTGGCGGCCATTCAGGTCGCGCTCGCGTACACCGATGCGCAGAAGGAGTATCACCAGAAGGACTGGAACGGCGACGGCGTCCTCGAGTACGCGATGCGTGGCCTGTCGACGCCGGGCAAGCACGACGGCCTGTACTGGGCATCGCTCCCCGGCGAACCGGAGAGCCCGCTCGGCGCCGAGTTCGCGGACGCCAGGGCCGGCCAGCCGTATCACGGCTACCTGTACAAGATCCTCACCGCGCAAGGGGCGAACGCGCCCGGCGGTGCGAAGAGCTACCTCAAGAACGGCCGGATGACCGAAGGCTATGCACTCGTCGCGTGGCCGGCAAGGTTCGACGACACCGGCGTCATGACGTTCATCGTCAATCAGGACGGGATCGTTTACCAGAAGAACCTCGGTCCGAACACCGATGCGCTGGCGCGGGCCATGAAGACGTACGACCCGGATGCGAGCTGGGAAAAAGCGTCGCCCGATGCGCGGTAGCAGGCGTTCCGTACCCGAGGCGCCGGTAGCGTTTCATCGAAATCGATGATGTCGATGGAAACGTTTCATGCAAGTCGTCGACAAGACGCACTGCAGAGCGGGTCAGCCTCGGTCGTGTCGTGAACGTCGCGGCGTGCGCAGCGTGGTCGCGAACGCGCCGACGAGCGCCAGCGCCGCCGCGAGGAGGCCGATGGCCCACGTGGAGAGCGTGGGTATGGGCGCGTTCGCGACGGGCGCCGCCGCCGTGCACGGCGCGAAGCCGACGTTGCCGCGCTCGACGTCGAACACGATGTCGTAGCGGAAGAACGGGACCAGGCCGACGTTCACCTCCGGCTTGGGCTGGCCGCCCGATGACGGCGGCTTCGCCTGCGAGACGGTGACAAGGTCGATGGTCGACGTCGAGCCGGTGACGAACGACATGTCGAGGTCGTTGCTTCCCGCCGTGCCCGGCGCCTTCAGGCTGAACTGGGTGCCGGACAGGACGCGGTTCTTGCCCGCGTCCAGCAGCGCATCGGGCACCACGAGCGGCGATGCCTGGTGGATGTCCGCCGTACCGCCGCCGGTATCGAGGATCGTCGGCGCCGAGAAATCATAGGAGGCTCCCGGGCGCGCCAGCGAATAGCTGCCGGCGACGAGCGCCTGCGTGTACGACGGCCGGTGGCTCTGCGGATACGGCGGTGCGTCGGGCTCCGCCTCCATCTTGACCCACGACGTGACGCGGGCGCGGATGGCCGGCGTGAGCCCGACGACGACCTTGGACTCCGGGCCGCCGCCGCTGCAGCCGAGCTGCACCGCGAATCCGCTGGAGAGGTTGCCGGGCAACTGCGGCAGCACGGCGAAGAGCCCCTTCGGCGGCTTGGTCAGACCCGACCCGAAGTCGCCGTAGAACATGCCGTAAAGCGGCGGGATCCCCGCCGCCACGTTGGCCATCCAGGCCTCGCCGTCCGCGTTGCCGCCCGCGCTGACGATCTGGCCGACGTCGGCCGTGATGCTCAACTCGCCGTGATCGGTGGGAATCGTAATGACGGTCGACACGGCGTCCGCGGTCAGCGCCAGGTTGCTGCCGTAGGACTGTGAGATCGGCAGGCCGCCGAGCGGCGTGAAGCTCGGCCACCATGCCGGGTTGTACGCCGCATACATCCCGGATGACCCGGTATCGAACGTGTACAGTTTGGGGGGGCCACCACCCAGGCCGACCCGGATGCCGACCTTGGTCCCAACGCTGGGAACGTTCACGACCTGCAGCGGAATGGTCACGCTTTCGGGCGTCTGACCTGCTGCCGGAACCGCCGCACCTGCGAGCGCCATCACGAGCGCGCTCGACAACCAACCGTTGGAGCCCTTTTCGGCCATTCTTGGCATCCCTTGTCTGGGAACGGTCAACCGGGTTGGCGGCGAGTATGCCCCGCCGTCCCAGCGGGCGCCAGAATTGATTTCGCCGTGGCATCGACACCCGGACCGGACAGAACGCGCAGCGCCCGGCGCGCCACGCGTCCCCGATCTCCGCAGGGCGATGCAGTACGATGCAGATCCGATGCCGACGAAACGCCCACACCGGTACCGCCATCGATCTTCAATTCCGGAGTCGCTTTCATGATCACTACACTCGCATTGCGCAACGTCGTCCTTGGGGCCGCGATCACGGGGCTCGTCGCGATGGCCGGCTGCGCGACGACCCCTGCAACGCGAACGGCCGAAGATCGGGCCCAAGCGGTGATCGCCAGCCCCATTCGTACCGAACAGGACCGGCGCATGGACGCATCGCGCAATCCCGCGCAGTTCCTGCCGTTCACCGGCGCCGCCCCGGGAATGATGGCGCTCGACATCTCCGCGGGCGCGGGTTACACGTCGCAGCTGCTGGCGCTATCCGTCGCGCCCGACGGTCGTGTGTTCGCGCAACGCGAACAACCGGGCGCGGCGCTCAGCAAGCGGCTCGCCGACAATCCGCAAGCCAATTTCATCGTGGTCTACCGGCCGTTCGAGGATCCGGTTCCCGCCGACGCGCCGCCGCTCGATCTCGTCACCATCGTCAACAACTACCACGACATCGTCTACCTCCCGGTGGATCGTGCCAAGATGAACCGGCGCCTGTTTGCCGCGCTGAAGCCGGGCGGCCGCCTGATCATTGTCGATCACTCGGCTAAGCCCGGCACCGGCACGAGCGTCGCCAGGACGCTTCATCGCATCGACGAAGCCGTGGTCATCACCGAGCTCAGGCAGGCCGGCTTCGTGCTCGAGGCCGAGGGTCAGTTCCTGCGCAACACATCCGACGCGCGCGACGTATCGTCCGGAGACGGCCAGGTCATGACCGACAAATTCGCGCTGCGCTTCGTCAAGCCGAATTGACGCGCTCGACGCATGGCGCGCCGAGGCCATTACCACGTCTACGTTGTCGAACTCGCGAGCGAGGCCCTCGACGAGCCGCGCTTCGTGAAGGCAAACCCCGGCTACCAGCAGGGCAAGCCGTGCGTCTACGTTGGCATGACGGGTTTGGATCCCGATGTTCGTTTCGACAAGCACAAGGCCGGCATCCAGGCCAATCGCTACGTGCAACGATTCGGCCTGCGGCTTCTGCCGGAGATCTACGAGGCCTACAACCGGATGTCCTACGATGCGGCGCGCGACATGGAGGTCGAGCTGGCCATCGACCTGCGCGAGGGCGGCTACGGCGTGTGGCAGGCCTGAATCGACGGGAAGGGTATGGGGGCCGTCGCGACGCGCGACTTCGTGCGCCTGCACATGAGCTCCAGCATGCGCTCTGACAGTCCGATGAGCCGCATGCAGTGATGGATGCGGCCTGGGAGCAACCGTGTGCGGACACGTCAGCCGCCCAGCATTGCCTTCTTGAGGCTGCGATGGGCCGGCTTTTCGCCGAGCCAGATCCGGGTGAGCGCGTCGTTGAATGCGGCTCCCGGAATCACGACGATGGGCTCGCCGTTGAGGGCGACCTTCGTGCCGCCGTCCACGAAGTCCAGCGTCAGGACATCCCTTTCCTTCATGTCCACGTCCTTGAACCGCCTCATGATCCGCACGAGGTCGTCCATGGGCGCTTTGACCGCCGCCATCTCGGCGGGCGAATTGTTCGCGTCGAGGCCGCCAACCAGGGCGCCGATGAGCTGGTCCGCCGTCAGGTCCCGCAGGAGGTTCATCTGGATCCGGCGCGGGCCGTTGGCCAGCACGCCCGGGAGGTCGTCAGCCTTGTGCGGCAGGTAAAGGCTGCCGACGTAGATCCTGAAAATGAACTTGTGGAGTACGCCGGCGCCGTTCAGTACGAGCGCCTGCCCGCCGACGGACGCCTTCTCGGGCAGCGCCACGCCGACCAATTCCACGGCCAACGCCGGCGGTCCGATGCACAACGCGAACACCATACAAGCAATCGTGCGAATCATCGTGTCCTTTGTCGCGGTTCCCCGCAGGCGGATTCGTGGCCGGGGAGGAACTCGGTTCCCCCTTTGCCCCGTCGGCGAAAGCACGGGGTGCCCCCGGACTTCTCCATCACGTTCGGCTGCCCATCGCGCGGGCCCCGCAATTGCGCGCGTCGCGCTGCTCCCAACGGCCCGGCTACTTCTTCGGGGGTTCCGTGGTATCCAGCGCCATCGACGAATGACTGCCGGCTTGGCCGGACATCGGCATCGACTTCGACTCCTGCGCGTCCGACATCGCCCCCTTCGGGTTGGTCGCGGCGGTGTCCTTGGCGGTTTCAGCGGGGTTCGTCCCCGCTGCCGTTGGCGGCGGCGTAAGTACCGCGGGCGGCGTGCTCACGGCAGGCGAAACGTTGGTCTGCATCGGGGGGGACGGCTTGTCGCCGCAGGCGACGAGCGCCGCGGCGGCGGCGATTGCGAACAGCGGAATGAGCGGGCGAATCATCATAGGCTCCAGAAGTCGGGGTCTGGCTGGCGAACCGGAACGACACCAGCCGGTCGCCTGAGGGATCGTTCGACAACGACCGGCAGGCAATTACAGGCAGTGTACGCAGCCACAGGGCCACCTTCTGTGCGAAAGCGAACACGTCCGTGCAGGCGTGGCCGGTCATTTGCTGCCCACCGCGAACGGTCACCAGGGCTTGCCAAGGCCGGCCGCTCTTTGAAATCCTTTCCGGAGCGCTTATGTGCTCCAGCGCACGGTGCATCGCGAGCAATTGCGCCAGAATGACCTCTACACTCGAATCCGCAGCGGGGTGCGAGAAATACGGGAAGCCGTGCTGCCCCGCGGATGAAACGACCGTGTCCGCACGGGTGCAGTGAAGTCCGGCTTGCCGAGAGTCGTCGCGGCCAGTCGATTCCACGCCTCAATTCGCGCGAAAGGCAAGACCATGAACAAGATCGTCTACATCGTTGGTGCAGTCGTCATCATCATCGCCCTTCTGTCGTTCTTCGGGCTGCGTTGAAATTTCCTGCGGGCCGGCACCGCTGTCGCCGACGGCCCGATTTGCCTTGACAGGATGCGGCCGTCCACCCAGACGGCCTGTCGGCGCTGCAAGAGTTCAAATCCGCATCATCTCAATGACGCGGCGCTGCCGACTCCAGGGCAAGGGTGACGCGCAGCGCCCCCTCGGCCTCCGCGGTCGTCATGGCAAGTCCACTGTGACGGAATACCGCGAGCATCGGCGCGTTCCCTCTTAGCACGTCTGCCTCGAACCGGCGCACGCCCTGGGCCCGCGCGTTGCGGGCGAGATGTCCCAGCAAGCGGCTTGCGATGCCTCGTCCCTGCCAGGCGTCGGCGACGGTAAAGCCGATCTCCGCGGCGTCGCCGGTCGCTACATTGCTGCCTTCGGCGACGATGACTTCCCCGTTCCCAGTTGGCACCGTCGCAACGAGCCCGAAGTGTCTCCCGAGACCGATCTTGCCGAGCCAGCGCAACTCGCCTTCGCACAAGTGCTTTTTCGCGTACAAGAAGCGCATGCGAACCGTTTGCGGCTGAAGCTTGAGAAACGCTTCGACAAGCCGCTCCTTGTCGTCGGGATTCATGACGCGGATGGTCACTGCGCTGCCGTCCTTCAACCTCTCTGTGGCGGCAAACTCGGGAACGGTTTGCATGAGGGCACCTTTTGGCCTCGGCGCGCTCGCTGGAAGGCGGCCGACCGCTTCAATTGCCTCGCGTCGGCGCCAAATACGGCGCGGCACGATTCGCCGAGCAGTCCTCGGCGGATCGCGCCGCGCCACCGGGCAAAGCGATCGTGGCCCTGCGGGCGACGAGAAGCCCGAAGCGGAGGCCACGCCTTTGCCCCAGCTTCCTTCGACTAGTTCCAGCGGTAGGCAAATCGAAGCTCCCCGAATGTCATGCCGTAGTTCGGCTCCTTGATGCCGCCATTGGAAATGTGCTGGACTCGCAATCCGATGCCGTACTGTTCCCGTTCGCCAAAATTGATGCCCATTCCAACCAATTCGCCAAACTGAAACGCGGTGCTGAAGATGCGCTCGTCGATGCTCGTATGGGACAGCAAATGAATGCCGACTCCGGCCTCGAGGTATCCGGAAGGGAGGGAATCCGCGGCGCGGCGAAGGTTGACGACGGGAGTCAGGCCCGCCTCCGATAGCGAGGAGTTCGATGTCGAATGCTTCCGCGACCACCAGTAGCTGACGTTTCCAGCCCAACGGAGCGACCAGGCCCATTCGTCGGAAAGCACGCTCACCAGGCACGCAGGTGCCTGCGCCTCGACACCCGCCCTGCTGACGTGGTTGCCCGCACCCAGGATGCTGCTCAAGCTCCATTCCGCGCCATGCGCGAAACCCGAGTACACGTACAGAAGGATCAGCGCACATCGGCGCACGAATTCGCCTGTGCACCGGCATTTCGCGAGAACCACACGCACGGCCCCTTGGCGCGACTGCAACGATCGATATGTGCCGCTCTCATCTGCCGGGCCACACCGACCAATCATGGAAGGCAAGCTTGCGCACGACTTTGCGTGCCTTCTTCTCGTCGTTCCATCGGTCAACGCGCAACCCCTCGATTTCGTCTCAGCGCAAGTCCGAACGCTATCGCGCATGCGCCTTGGAAGAAGAGGTCGAAAGCGAGTCCCAGGCCCAGGAGCCATACCGGGTGGAGGAGCAGGAAGTGGATGAACGCAAATCCCACGACGACGGTAACGAGACCCGATCCGGTGATCCAGCCCCATCCCGGGAATGGAGGCATAGCCGCGCTTAGCCGCATGCGCATGACTCCCGAGAGGATGAGCGCGGAGGCCAGCGCAACTGTCAGCGCATCCGACGTAACAGTTGGATTTGCCATCAGGAGAACGCCTGCCGCGCCGTACAAGGCGATCCCGAACACCAGAAAGCCCGTTCCCCTCCCTTCGGGCACCAGAAGTCGGGTCGCAAGTTGTGCGATGGCTCCGATCAGCATGAATGCGCCGACGGCGAAAAGAGAGGTAGCCGCGGGCGACAGGTTGAGCATCGCGACCGCCCCCAAGGCCAGAAGCACGAGCCCGAGAACGATGAACCAACACCAGCCGAAGCCGGTTTCGCGTTCCAGCGCATCGATATCGACGCGGGATACGGTCGGCCTGCTCACCTGGATTCTCCTGTCGAGGCAACCGTGGTCATCGCGCTTGCCATGGAGGACAGCCTATTCCCAGCGCGCCTCGAAGTGGTCAGCGAAACGTCGCACTTTCGTCGGACTTGGGTAACCGATCGGCCCGGCACGATTCGTTTGCGCTGCAGTGAACGGCCCGCGATGAGTGTGTGGCGGGCAGTGGATACCGCCAGGCGGGATTCGATCGAAGAAACGTACGCCGCCGGCGCCGCCCCGTTTGATTGGGTCGGCCACGCGCTATCGCGCAGGAGCAAGACCCGGTCAGGCCGCCTTGGTCTTGCCGAGCAGCGCTTGGGCTCTTGCAACAGCAGTCGTACCCGCCGCCTCGGGAAGCCGATCGACCAGTTCGGCAAGGGCTTGCCGATTGTTGACAGCCGCGTCCTTGCGCTCGCAGAGCTCGAGCAGCGCCATCAACTCGAGCCAAGGCGCCTCCTGCCTTCGAGCCTCTGCAACCGCCCGCCGGAATGACGCGCGGGCAGCCGCGGACTCGCCGCGCGCGCCGGCGACCGAACCCTCGATCAGGTAGAGCTGCGGCAGATACACGCGCTCGTCGAGCGTCTTCGCCACTTCAAATGCCTCCGCGACTTGCCTGTGGGCCGCGTCCAACTCGCCCGCGAGCAACAAGGCTTCCGCAGCGTAACCGAGCACCTCGCTTCCGCCGGCGAGCATCCCGAGCCGGGCATTTTCTTCGTAGGCCTCGCGAATGCGGCGGTAACCCTCGCGGGGTTCTCCCATCCGGGCGTCCGCCCACCCACGAAACCACCGGGACCCGGTGCGACCGTGTGCGAGCGCGTGCGCATCGACGAGTGAGCGCATTTCGTCGGCGAGAGCCGCGACACACTGCGCGTTGCCGAGTCGCACTTGAAACAGGGCATCGAACCAGATCGCCACCAGTCGCGACATCGGCTGATTGAGCTGGCGCGCGCGCGCGTGCGCCAGGTCCATGCGCGCACGCCCCTGCTCAACCATGCCGAGGCGAAGCAACTCGATGGCGGACAGGCCCAGCAGCGTGACCTGCGGATCGGCCACCGAGGTCTCTGCCGGTGCCACGTCGAGCGCCTCCGCCGCAGCGAGCCCTCGCTCGATCCACTTGCGGGCCTCACGCGACTGACCTTGGAGCTGGTGAACCTCTCCATGCACGATGGACGCAGCGATCGTCAGCACGGGATCGTGGGTCTCGGCCGAGAGCGTCTCGGCTCGCTCCGCCACTGTGAGTGCCTCGTTGTAGTCCGCACGCAGACAGAGGAGGAAGCCGAATCCGTTCATCAAGCGCCTGAGCGCCGGATGTCGCTGAGTCTTGTGAACGAGCGCGTATGCCCGCTGGAAGGCGCTCTTCGCTTCAAGGGTGACGCCGAGGACCTGGGTGGCCGATATGCCGCGAAGCGTCGCCAGAGTGATTTCGAGCGACGTGCGCTCCATGCTCTCCGGCGCCTGGTCCAGCAGCGTCAGCGCGCGCTCTGCGAAGTTCATGCACTCGCCTGGGCTCAAGTGAGCGAGCGCTGCATCGGCCGCCTCGGCGTAGTAGCGCAAGGCGGCCATGACGTCGCGACCGCGTTCGAAGTGCATGGCGATCTCAGCAGGCGGTGTCGGCGCACCTGCGGCACGCTCGCGCTCGAGCGCGGTACCGGCTTTGCGGTGGAGCTTCGCCCGATCCGACGGCGCAGTACGCTCGTAGAGCACCTGCCGGAAAAGCGCATGCCTGAACGAATAGGACTGCTCAGTCTCATCGGCGACCGCATTCACCCGCCGGGCAACGAGCCACCGCCGTTCGCCCAGCAGCGCTTCGCACGTCTGACCGACCCACGCGGCATCGCGTTCGAGCACGGCCGAGACGGTGCCGACGCGGAAATCGGCCCCGCAGATGGCTGCCGCCTGAAGCACCGCACGCTGATCCGCGCCAAGCCTGGCGATGTAGTGGTCGATGATGGCCGCGAGGTTCTCGGGGACCCCCATCTTCGCGAGACGCTCCGAAGCAGCGGCGTCGTCGTGGTCCTGCGCACCCTGCGCGGCGACATCACTCATGACAGACGCGACGAACAGCGGCAAGCCATCGGTGCGCTCGTGCAAGGCGCGCACGAATGCTTCGTTCTGCCCGATCGACGGCCGATATTGCGCCACGTAGTCGGCGACCTCGCTTTCGGAGAACGGATCGAGGACGATCTCTTCGCACAGCCCGTGCAGGCGCAGCTCGTGCCGCAATCGATTCAGCGGATGATCCAGCGCGATAACCTCGGCGAGGCGAAAGCTCGCGAGCCACATGAGGCGGGCATTCCCGCGACGTCGCGCGACGTAGTCGATGAGCTGCAATGTCGCCCGGTCGCTCCAGTGCAGGTCCTCGGTCACGAGCAGAAGGGGTTTCTCTTCGGTGTAGCGAGCGAGCATCTCCCCCATCTCGCGAAGCATGCGATCAGGGGTCACGCCGGCCAGTTCGCGGCGCAGGGCGTCGCGTTCCTCGGCCGTGCCGAGCCATGGCAGCTGCAGCAGCCAGGTCGGCGCGACGGCGCGCAGCAGCGGCGCAACCGCGCGGTCAATGCGGCACAGCTCGGCAAGCGCTTCGAGAACGGGCAGATACGATTCACCCATCCCGTATTGCTCCACGCACTGGCCGCGAGCGCACACGACGTCACCGAGGCCCGCGATGAAATGCTCGATCAGCGTCGTCTTGCCGATGCCTGGTTCACCGGTTACCCAGACGACGGTGCGTTTCCCGGTGCAGGCGAGATCCCATTGGGCAGCGAGCCGCGGAAGCGCGTCGGTGCGTCCGATGAACGATGGCAAAGCGGAGGAGCCGGATTTCGCGGCGCCCGCTCTGCCCGGCGCGATGGCGGCGGTCGTGGGCGCGATGAAGCGATAGCCGCGACGCGATACCGTCTCGATGAAGCGCGGCTTGCGGGCATCGTCCTTCAGGATCGTCCGGAGCTCGCTGACGACCGTCTTCAATACCGACTCGCTGACGAACTGGTGGCCCCACACCTGATCGAGCAAGGCATTCTTGGTCAGCAGCAGCCCCGGCTGTCGCACGAGTGCGCAGAGCACGGCAAATGGCGTGGGCGCGAGCGGGACAGCCTCCCCATCGCGAAGCAGGCACGCATTGGCCTCGTCCAATTCGAATCGGTCGAAGCGCGCTCGAACCGGACTCGAGGGCGGGGAAGAACCGGCAGCGGGACGGTCTGCCATTCCGGGGGAGCGGTCCTTGTGCGATCGCGGTTGCAGGATCAACAACAGGCGGCGCAGAGGCGGACCCTGGCCACCCAATTCAGCGGCTGACAGTGTACGGCGTCCTGACCGCCGTTGGTGTTGGCCCGGGCACGCGACTACCCCGCGCACGCCCCGCGGGACGACCGGATGAACAATGAGATGACCGCCTGAATACGTTTACCAATCAGACTGTTAGGCAAGAATGGGGCGGCGCGGGCGCCTCATCCTGCAATGGGTTCGCCCGGGGGCGTCGATCACGGCGCGGATATACGCCAGAACGACCCCGCGACGTGCTCCAGGGGTCGGCCCGGCTCATTGGGCCGCAGTCCATATCTCAGTATCGCGATGATGTCCGAGCTCACCCGCGGATTCGAAACAAAATAGCTGTGGCCGAAGAAATCGGTGGTCCCGCGGACCTGAACGATGTTGACCGCGCCCAGCCTGCCGATCTCCTCGACCTGATCCGGGGTGAACATGGTCGTGTCGATGCGCCCGAGCCGAGCGATGCTGCCGGTGAGCCAGCTCGCGGTCGCCAACGCCTTGTCGTCGGGCGAAGCGTAGATCGTGACCTCGAGGCCGGGCGATGGAGGGATGACGGCGCCAGGGTCCGGATTTCCGCCAAACGGCAAGTCAGGATCGGAGAAGACCTTGAAGATCTTGCTCAGCGCAACGTCGGCATCAATGTCCGGAGCAATGAGGATCACGTTGTAAATGCGAAACTCGCGGGTAGGCGAGCTCTGGAGCATGTAGGCTTCGGCGCTCAGAATCGCCAGCGCCGATGCGAGCGTGGCCGCGCCGCGGCTGTGAGCAAGAAGATGAACTCGCTCCACCCCTGGGGTCTTGGCTATGATTCGAATCGTCTTCACCAGGTCCTCGATCGCGTACTCGGCAGACTCGCGGTCGACCTCATAGCCGAAGAGAGTGCCTGCCTGCCCGCCTGCGGGCCAGGTGAAGATGCCGCACACGAATTCGCGTCCGAGAAAGTGACAAAGCTCGCCCATCGCCAGCGCGGAACCCTCGAAGCTGCTGTTGTAGCCGTTGACGAACAGCACGACTTCCTTGCGCGGCGCGGTGCTGATTCTCCTCGCGATTTCGGCCTGCAATTGCCGCTTCGCCTGCACGTAACTCTCGACGACGGCGGGGTGACGCACCATTCCTTCCGGAACGCGTGTCAGCTCATAGGGTATGGGTGGAAAGTGGCCCTTCTCCTCCGTGCGCCCAAGCTCGAGCCGTAATGCCGTCGCGCGCTGCGTTGCGGTGCTTTCGTGCACGAGTGCGTCCCAGGTGATGTCGCTTCCGAACTCGATCAGCACCGATCCGAACGCCAACGAACGCGATCGGCCGGCGCCATACGGCAAATCACCGGCCTCCTCTGCCGGCGCCCGGTCGGTGATGAACAGCAGGTCCACCGGCGGCCGTCGACTGTCGATCGGCAGGTCGGTGAAGAGCGCCCTGGCGCTCGCGCCCGTGTAGAGAACCGGGGTTGGCATCATCGCGTGCTGCGTGGCGCAACCGGCCAACACGAATGCCATAGCGACGGCAAGCGCTGCTCGCGCTGTCGCCAGGCAGGTCCTGGTCAGCCATGCCGGATCATGCACAGCCATCGCTGCTAGCCCGGGGCCTGCCCGCGCAAACCGGCAAGCGGTGCGCGTCTGAGGAACGCCGAGTCGCGCCCGAGAATCAGCCGAACCAGGTCCTCGAGAAGCGACTCGTCGATCGCGGTGCTTTGGAACGCAAATGCAACCCGCTCCAGGCGATCCACATTGATAAGCGTCACCGTGACGATGCCCGTCCGATAATCGGCGCAGAACGTGACTCGCGCGGGAATCACGGGTGGGACCGAGAAAATGCACTTGCGCAAGGTGCCGTCCGGCCCCTCCACGCGGCGACGTTCGTACTGCAGTCCGAACGCATCGAGGATCTTCTCGGCGAACGAGACCCATCCAGCCGGAACGTCGATAGAGAGCGGCTTGGACGCGGAGCTTTCGTAGTAAAGCGTGATTTCCTCGAGCACCGGAAAGCCGGCGATGCGGCGCTCGTGCTGTCCCACGGAGCCGTGCGCGAACCGCGGCGAATCGAAGGCGTACCCGTAGCCCAGGTCGAAGCGGTGGTCGATCGGCGGCTTGATGCCGTTGAGATAGGTCACCGCCTGCTCCAGCCAGCGAAACGCCGTCCGAAGCCGCTTGTCGATGGCTTCGTAGCCCTCGACGTCGCCGTCGTCTTCGGGCGATGTGCGCGCCGCCTCATATTGCGTGCGCAGTTCTGTGAGCAGCGAAGCCCGGCGGTTGGTCGCCGCAGGAACATGATTTGTCGATGTCATGGCCGCCTCATGATGCTGGATCGTCCAATGCTTGAATGGAGCGGTGAACGGGCTGCGCGCGACGACGGTGTGTGCTGTCCCCTTCCGGGAGATCACGGACACGCTGCTCCCACAGCTCCCTGGCGAGACTCAGCGCGACCGGGCCGATGACGAGCCCGCCGAGTCCAAGCACTTCGAAGCCGCCCAGGCAGGACATCAGGATCCAGACGAAGTGCAAGCGTGTGGCGTTGCGCGCAATGAGGGGACGCACCACCTTGTCGCCCACCAACAGCACCAGGGACCCGAGCGCGAGCGCGACCGTCGCCGCGCCTATTGCACCGGCCAACGCCATTCGCAAGCTCAGTGCCGCGACGGCGACGTACCCGAGGAATGGAACGAGCGCGAACGCGCCGGTGATTGCGGCCCAAACTGCGGCGTGACCAACTCCGGTGATCGCGAAGACGCCAAAGGCTGCAAATCCGTCGAACAGCGCCACCACCAGCATGCTGTTCACGGAGGCCCGCAACGCTCCCGTGGCGAGGTCGACGTAGGTTTCTGCTGGCTCGCCGATGTGGTGACGCAGCAGGCGCTTGAATTTCGCCGCCAGCGATTCGCCCTCCTCGTACAGGAAGTACAACGTCAGAATCGTGAACAGGACGATGAACGCATGCCGAGCCGCGAACTGTCCGACCGACTGCGCCCAGGCAAGCAAGGCGGTGGCGTCGGTCCGCTGGACCAAGAGCGAGAACGCTCCCGCATGCGCAAGCTCCCTCTGCCAGCGCGATGCCATCCAGGGGCCGACCAACGGCACCTGCTCCAGCCAGGGCGGAACGCCAATTCCGCTCTTGTCGACCGCGGCGAGTTCCTGGAGCAGTGCGCTCGCCTCAGCGAGCACCGCACCGAAGGCGAAGACCAGCGGTGCCAGCACGAACACGACCATCGCGAACGTGAAGAACAAGGCAGCTACGCTTTCCGGAAGGCGCTGCCGGACGTGACCCCGGAACCGCGCATAGAGCGGCCAACTCGCGACCGCCGTTACGCCGGCAGCGAGCAATGCGTCGAGAAAGCTGTGCAGGATCCAGACCGACAGGACGACGATCAGTGCCCCGTAGAACCATCCGGCGCTCAGCTTGATATTCATGGCTCGAAGAGGGACTTTCCTGTCCACCTCGCAGGGCACTACAGCCTCACGACGATGCGTCCGTCGATCTTGCCCTGCTCCATCCGCGCGAATATGTCGTTGATGTTCTCGAGCTTGTCCCACGAGAAGTGGGCGGAGACGGCCCCGGTGCCGGCAAAGGCCAGGGCCTCCTCCAGGTCCTGTCGGGTTCCGACGATGGAGCCGCGCACGGTGATGCGCTTCAGGACCATGTCGAAGATCGGCAGCGACATGCTGCCCGGGGGCAAACCAACCAGCGACATCGTGCCGCGCGATCGCAGCATGCCGAAAGCCTGTTCGAATGCCTTGGGCGAGACAGCGGTCACCAGCGCTCCGTGAGTACCGTGGACCAGCCTTTGCATCTCGCCTGCAACATCCGCAGCACGGGCGTCGAGAACGATCTCGGCACCGAGCGACTTCGCGAGCTCGAGCTTCTCGGGATGCACATCGACCGCGGCGACGCGCATGCCCATCGCTTTCGCATATTGCACTGCCATGTGTCCAAGGCCACCGATGCCGGAGATCACGACCCATTCGCCCGGCTTGACCTCGGTTTCCTTCAGGCCCTTGTACACCGTGACACCGGCGCACAGGATCGGGGCCGCCGGACCCCATTCGAGAGCGTTCGGCAAGCGCCCCACGTAGGCGGGGTCCGCCAGCGCGTACTCCGCAAAGCTGCCGTTCACCGAGTAGCCGCTGTTCAGCTGTGAGCTGCACAGGGTTTCCCATCCGGTGCGGCAATAGGAGCAGTAGCCGCACGCGGTGTGCAGCCACGGAATGCCGACCCGATCTCCCTCCTTGACACCGCGAACGGCGCGGCCGAGGGCGACGACGGTCCCCACCCCTTCATGGCCGGGAATGAACGGCGGCTTCGGCTTCACCGGCCAATCACCGTGCGCTGCGTGCAGATCCGTGTGGCAGATTCCGGTCGCCGCGATGCGCACGAGGATCTGATTCTCGCTGGGTTGCGGAACCGGCACTTCCTCGATCGCGAGCGGCCCTCCGAGCTCGCGGACGACTGCCGCCTTCATGGTGCTGGTCATGAAATCTGTCCTCCGTTTGCGACAACTTCCGGCTTCACATGTCGAGAGCCCGGCGCATCGCGATCCGGTTGCCCGGTTCACCTCGCCTCATCGCCACTCAGTCGCCTGCAGCGGGCGCCGGAGCCCCCGGCGATCCGACCTGCGCCGGCGCACTTCCTGCAGTCGCGCGCTGCACCTTGAACCACGCCGCATACAGCGCCGGCACGAAGAAAATGGTCAGCAGTGTGGCGACGGTGAGGCCTCCCATGATCGCGATCGCCATCGGTCCCCAGAAGATGCTGCGTGTGAGGGGGATCATGGCGAGTACCGTGGCTGCGGCGGTGAGCATCACCGGACGCGTCCGATGCACTGCGGCTTCGAGCACCGCGTTCCACGGGTCGAGGCCGAGCTCCATCTCTTCGCGCACCTGGTCGACCAAAATCACCGAATTGCGCATGATCATTCCGCACAGTGCGGTGACGCCGAGGATCGCCACGAAGCCGAGCGGAGCTTGCAACACGAGAAGCGCAGCGACGACGCCGATCAGCCCGAGCGGCGCGGTGAGCAGCACCATGAACATCTTGGAGAAGCTCTGCAGCTGCAGCATCAGGATCGCGAGAATGGTAATGAGCATGACCGGAAACACCGCCGCCAAAGCTGCATTCGCTTTCTCGCTCTCTTCGACCGCGCCGCCGATGTCGATGCGATAGCCTGACGGCAGCTTCGCCTCGATGACCTTCAACTGAGGCGTGATCTCGTTGGTGACGGACACGCCCTGCTCGCCGTCCTTCACGTCCGCCCGCACGGTGATCGCCATGTCGCGATTGCGCCGCCGCAGGATCGGCTCTTCGAGCTCGTAGCGAACGCGTGCAATCTGCGAAACCGGCACCGTGGTCCCTTCGCGCGTGTAGAGGTTGACGCTCTTCAGAGTGTCGAGGTCGAGGCGCTCGGATGGCAAGGCACGGGCAACGATGTCCACCAGATCTTCGCGCTCGCGCAGCTGCGACAGCGGTGCGCCGTTCATGAGCGTCTGCGTCGCGAACGCGACGTCGGCCGGCGCGAGGCCGAGCGCACGCGCCTTGTCCTGGTCGATGTCGACCCGCAATGTGCGGACGGGGTCGTTCCAGTCGAGCTGCACGTCACGCACCTTCGGGCTCGCCGCGACCACGCCTTCGACTTCGCGCGCGATCTCGCGCACCTTCTGCGTATCGGGACCGACTACGCGGAACTGGACCGGAAAGCCGACCGGCGGGCCGAGCTCCAGGCGCGTGACGCGAACCCAAACGTCGGGAAACTCGTCGTTGACCATCGCCATCAACCGCGAGCGCACCTGTTCGCGCGCCTTCACACCCTTGGTCATGACGACGAAAACCGCATAGCTCGGGCTGGGAAGCTCCGGATTGAGCGACAGGTAGAACCGCGGCTGGCCGGCTCCCGTGTACGCCGTGAAGAAGCGAACGTCTTCGTCCTTCTTGAGCACGGCCTCCATCTTCTTCACCTGCTCGCTGGTCGCCGCGAACGATGCGCCCTCCTTCAGGCGCAGCTCGACCACGAGCTCGGGCCGGTCGCTGTTCGGGAAGAACTGCTGGGGCACCAGCCGGCTTCCCACGATTGCGAGAGCGAATGCCGCGGCCGTGGCGCCGATCACCCACCAGCGGCGCTCGATCGCCAAGTCGATCCAGCCGCGCAGCTTGCGGTAGAACGGTGTTTGATAGGCGTTCCCATGCTCGCCGTGCTTCTTGAAGTCAGGCAGCATCTTCACGGCGAGATAGGGGGTGATCAGACCCGATACGACCCAGGAGAACACGACGGCCGTACCGACGATCCAGAAGATTCCGCCCGCGTACTCGCCTGTGGTCGACTTGGAGAAGCCGATCGGCATGAACGCGGCAGTGGTGATGAGCGCCCCGGTCAGCCGCGGCATCGCGGTCGCCGAGTATGAAAAGGCGGCCGCCTTCACCCGATCCCACCCCTCTTCCATCTTCACGACCATCATCTCCACCGCGATGATGCCGTCGTCGACGAGCAGGCCCAGGGCGATGATCAGCGAGCCCAGCGACACGCGCTCGAGGTTCCAGCCCATCGCGAGCATCACGAGCGCGACCACGCCGAGCACGATCGGAACCGAGATCCCCACCACGATCCCTGTGCGCCACCCGAGGCTCAGCAGGCAGACCGCCAGCACGATCGACAGCGCCTCGAGCAGCGAGCGCTCGAATTCCCATACCGATTCGCCGACCACCGTCGGCTGATCGGCGACCCGCTCGAGCTCCACGCCGTACGGCAGCTCCGACTGAACCTTGGCCACGGCCGATTCGAGCGACTTGCCGAGCTCTACGATATTGCCGTCGTCGGTCATCACGATACCGAGCATCAGCACATCCTGGCCGTTATGGCGCACCGTGTACTTGGGCGGGTCCTCGTAACCGCGGGTGATCGTGGTGAAGTCGCCGAGCTTCAATTGCCTTCCGCCCGCGCTGATGGGGACGTTGCGGATGTCGTCCAGGCTCGCGAACTGCCCGCTCACCCGCACCATGACGCGGTCGGACCGGGTGTCGATCTGGCCGCTTGCGAGTACCGCGTTCTGGTTGCGCAGGCTCTCGGCGATCATGAGCGGCGTGATGCCGAGCGCGGCGAGCCGCTCGTTGCTGAACTCGACGTAGACCTTCTTCGCCTGCTTGCCGTAGATGTCGACCTTCTTGACCATCGGCACCTTCAGAAGGCGCCGCTTGATGTCTTCGGCGATGTCGGAAAGCTCCCACTGGTCAACACCGTCGCCCTTGACCGCGTAGAGCAGCCCGGTGACGTCGCCGTATTCGTCGTTGAAGATCGGGCCGACCACGCCGTCGGGAAGCTCGAGCTTGAGGTCGCTGAACTTCTTGCGCGCCTGGTACCAGGCTTCACGCTGATCGGCGTGCGACGTGCCGCCCTTGACCGTGAGCGTCATGCCGGCGAAGCCCTGGCGGGCATAGGTCACGATCTTCTCGAAGTGATCGAGCTGCTCGAACTTCTTCTCCATCCGGTTGAGCACCTCGTCCTGCATCTGCTGCGCCGTCGCGCCCGGCCACAAGACCATCACCGTCATCGAAGGCACCGAGAAATTGGGATCCTCCAGCTGGCCGAGTTTCCTGAAGCCCAGCGCGCCGCCAATCATGATCGCGAGGATCAGGAACAGCACGGTGGCGCGGTGGTCCAGCGCCCATTCGGTGAGGTTGAACGACTTCATCGCGTGGCCTGCTTGGATTCGACGTTGGGCTGGGTGCCGGCAAGGGCCACCTTGAGGCCGGGCGCCATCTTCTGCACGCCGGCGGTGACCACCAGCTCGCCGGCAGGCAGGCCGGACACCAGCGCCTCGTCGTTGCGATAGCCGTGCACAGACACCGCGGAAAGGTTCACGGTACCGAATGGCTGGGCGCCCTCGCGGTGGACGACCCAGACGGCGGGCTGACCCTTGCTCTGCGTAATGGCCGCCGCGGGAATCGCCGCCGCGGCGTTCGCGCCCACCGAGCGTTCGACCACCAGCGTGGCGGTCGCCCCCAGCGGAAGCGGCCGGGCCGCCGCGGGTTTCAGGCGAGCACGGAACGTTCGCGTCTGCGCCGCCGCCTGCGGCGCGAGCTCGCGCAACACGACTTCGAACGATTCGCCGGGCGCGCTCGCGAGCCAAGCCTTGTATCGGGCAGACTTGAAGGCCTCCAGGTCGTTCTCCGGCACGTCGGCGACAATCTCGGGCTCCCCTTCGCTGGCGATGGACATGATCGGCAGGCCTTCGGCGACCACCTGGCCGGCCTCGAATCGCACCGCGGTGACCACACCGGTACGGGAGGCGCGCAGCACCGTATACGCGAGGCGATTGCGCGCGAGGTCGAGCTTCCTGGCCTCGGCCTCGGCCGCGGCCGCCGTCGTGCGGGCAGCGCTCTGCGCCTTCTCGTCGTCCGCGTGACTGACCGATCCGTCGGCCTTCAGGGCATCGAGCCGCTTGCGATCCGAATCAGCCTGGCGCGCCTGCGTCGTCGCCGCCGTGAGCTGCTGCTGGGCCGCATCCACGGCAAGCCGGTAATCGGTGTCGTCGAGCACCGCGAGGACATCACCTTCGCGCACCTTCTGGCCGACCTCGACCTTGCGCTGGACAACCTTTCCGCCGACCCGAAACGCCTCGTTGACCTCGTGGCGCGACTGGACAGTGCCGACGTAGCGGTTCGATTCCTGATTCTTGTCGTAGCGGACTTCGGCCGTCCGCACGGTCCGGAGCGCCTCGGGCGCAGGCTTGTTCGAGCAACCGGACAGGCCGGCGGCGATAGTCACGGCGACCAACGCGGTCAGGAGAATGGGTTTCACGGCGGTTCCTTGAACGAGCCTCATGAATGCGGCGAATCGGTAGCGGCGGCTTGAGCCGGCTCGGCGGCCGGTTCAAAGGCTTGCCAGCCGCCGCCGAGCGCCTTGTAGAGTTGAACAGTGTCGAGCAGCAGTTGCGTGTTGGCGTCGTTCGCGCCGACACGCACGGCCAGGCGCACTCGCTGCGCGTCGAGAAGCGGCAAAAGGTCGATCTGCCCGCGGTCATACAACGACTGCGCTCGCCCGAGCGCCGCATCGGCCGACGCCGCGGCGCTGTTGAGCGCCTGCGCACGCTGCCTCTCGTCCTGCAGCGCGACGAGCGTGTTCTCCACGTCTTCCAGGGCGCGCGCGATCGCATCTTCGTAGTGCAGGACGGCCTCGCGCTGGGTGCTTTCCGCTATGTCGTTGATCGCCTGCGTGCGGCCGGCGTTGAAAAGCGGCATCGCGAGCAGCGCGGCAACGTTGGTGAAGCGCGCCGGACCCAGGGCGACGCCGTTGAGATCGATACTCTCGCGGCCGAAGACCGCACCGAGGATCAACCGGGGAAACCACTCCGCCATCGCTTGCTGCCGCCGCGCGTTGGCTGCGTCGAGCTGCGCGTTCGCGATGAGAAGATCTGGCCTGCGTTGCAGGAGCTCCGCCGGTTGTCCCGGTCGCGCGGAGGGGACCGTGGGTTCAGCCGCGGCCGGCGTGATACTCGCCGCATTGAACGCCTGGTCGCCGATGAGCACCGCGATGCGGTGCCGCGACACGGCGGCGAGCGTCTCGAGCGGCGGTATTGCCGCGCGAGCGCGCGAGGCTTCGGTTTGGGCGCGCTCCACGTCGAACGGCGTCGCGAGGCCGACGCGCTGCCGCGCCGATACCAGGCGCAGCGTCTCGTCCTGCGCTGCGGATATCGCGCGCACCGTCTCGAGCTGGCGCATCGCGCCTGCCAGCGTGAAGTAATTGGTCGCGACGTCGCTCAAGACCAGCAGGCGAACACCCCTGGCGCCGTTTTCCACGGCGAGCGTGTCGGCCGCCGCTGCAGCGGCGCCTGCGCGCAGGCGCCCGAACAGGTCGACCTCCCACGACACGCCGAGGCCGATTTGCGCCGCTCTCGTGTTGGCGGCCTCCGGGACGAAGTTCTTGAGAAAGGAGTCGTAGTTCGTCTTGTGGTCGAACGCCACGCCGCCGACGCCGACCGTCGGGAAAAGCCACGAGCGGCTGATCGTCTCGCCCGCGCGTGCCGCACGCACGCGCTCGGCGGCGATCTTCACGTCGCGGTTCCGCTGCGCCGCGCGGCGGATCAGGTCCGAAAGCACCGGATCCTTGAACCCCTCCCACCAGGCGACCTCGGGCTCGTCGACCGACGCTGGCGCCGCGGCGAAGTGCCCGGGTATATCGTCGAGCGATGGCTTGAGCACAGGGGTGGCGCACCCCGCCAATGCCAGCGCGAGCGACACGGCCAACGCGCCCGCGAGGCGGAGCCCGATGTATCGCGGCATCCCGTCGGCGTTAGTAGCCGGCATCGAACGATTGCTTTGACTGAACATGGGATCAGCTTAGCGGGCCGCTCACCGCGAGTCGTCAGTGAAGCGTCGGCGTTCGGTCGGAATTTGGTGAAGGCCGTAGCGGGGACGGACAGTGCCCACAGCGTCATTACGGCCGCAGAGGCAGCTAGATCTTGGCGCGAATCGCTCGGAGCTCGATCCGACACGCCTCGCCAAAGGCCTTCATCGGGTCGGCGTCGGTTGAGCGCGTCAACTCACGCAGTTCCTCGACCGTCAGATTGCGCGCGAAATACCGCTCCGTGATGTGGCGCAGCAGGAGCTCGGCCTCGGCGAGAACGGGCGGCGAGGCGCGGAGGCGAATCCGGTTGATCAGCGCGTAGAGGGGAATCAACGACTCGGGCTTGTCGAGCTTGTGCGTAAACGCGTCCACGATAAGCTTCGCGCATTCGGCGATGAACTCGCCATAGAGCGTTTCCCGCTTCTTGATGTCCCCCTGGATGAGTTCGCGTCTGCTGGCAGTCCTTTGGGCAACCCATGTCGTGGCAACCGTCGCCGAACCGCCGACGAGCGACCCCAGTACGGCGGACATCGCGGTCAGTACACTGGCGTCCACGGCCCGTTCTCCGAGGTTACGCTCGCGCCGGCGGCCATTTCCCCACCAGGTCGCCGAAGGGCTTTCTCAGGCGCTCGATGACATGCGCCTCGATCTGCGCGGTTTGCGCCTGGCCGACCGCGCCGACCAACTTCTTGCGCATGTCGAAGTGCATCATCAGCAGGTCGTGCAGCTTTTCGAAAGCAAGGGGATTGTGGGTTCCGCAAACCGAGGCGTCCCGCTTCCACACTCGCTCGATGACGCCGGGTTCGAGAACCTTTACCTGGCATAGCAGCGCCATGCGGGCGATCTCGCGGTCGAGCTCATCGAGGTTCTTCGTCCAATAGGCGATCATCAGGTTGTCCGTTTGATCACTCATCTGATCCCCGGTGCCTCGTTGTCGAGTCGAGCCGCTGCTGACCGGACTTCGCATCGAGATCGCTGGCGATGGATTCGAGCAACTCGCCTCCGGTCGAGAATTCGCGCTGTTCCCCCGTGACGAGGTTCTCGAGCCGGCCTGCGAGTGCGCCCGGCTCGGCGTCGCCGCGGACCTTGAGCACGTACGCCCGTCGGCTTGGATAGGTCGCTTCGGTCTTGAGAGTCATATCGGCGTTCGGCACTATCGCAGTTCGCTCGCTGCGCGGGGACGGGACTTCGTGGAGCGCAAGACCCTCTTCTCATGAGCGCGAGTACGTGTCGGCCCCGCGTCGGAGCGGTGCCCGGCCGCGCCCAGCACGCCGCGAATACGCGCGAGCATGGCGATCTGCTCCGGCGAGGGTTCGATGCGTTGCATGCGCCGGTCGGCAAGCACGCGCGCCAGCAGCGTGAGCAGGCGCTCCCGATCCTCTCGTTTCGCAAGCAGCGTTGGCAGCGTCTCGACAGCCCGGTCCGGCGCGTAGCGCGCAATGGTTTCCTGCTCGCCGCCCATGCGGCGCGCTTCATCGGGCGTCAGCTCCGGCAGCCATTCTCGATACTCTTCGATCAGCTCGTGCGCAAGCTCCAGCCGGGAAAGCGGCAGCGGCTCGTCCTTGTGTGCCAGCAGGAACGCGACGCGCGCCAGTGCCTCCGCATAGCCGCCCTGGTCGACCGAAGCGAGCGCTTTCTTGACGAACGGAAGCTCGCGCGGGTCCAACAGCTGCGCATCGACTTCGGCGCGTTGCTCGTCGCTCAGATAGAAGGAGAACAGGTTGCCGTAGATTTCGAAGAAGGCCGCTTCGCTCGTCGCGTCGCGCAGCGCCCGATAGCATTCGAGCGAAGCGCTCGTCAGCTCCGATATCGTCGACTCCGCCTTGCGCGCCGGATCGTCAGGCCCAAGCGCCTCGCGCTTGGCCTTGACGGCCTGCGCAGCCGGCGCGAGCCACCACAGCCAGGGATTGAGGTCGGAGAACGCCCAGCGTTGCAGGCGCAGCGGGTGAAGCAGGCGCGCGACCTTGGCGCCGTACTCGTT
The DNA here is from genome assembly GCA_046347755.1 of Burkholderiales bacterium. GTDB lineage: Bacteria > Pseudomonadota > Gammaproteobacteria > Burkholderiales > Casimicrobiaceae > VBCG01. The sequence continues at coordinate 2,366,197 of JAXMFM010000003.1, forward strand.
GGCGAACGACTTGACCAGCGGGCGTCCGAACAGCTCGTAGGCGCGCTGGTTGAATTCCGAGACCACGTTTACCGCTTCGAAAGCCCGCTCGTCGGCCCGCTTGAAGCGGTTGAGCCGCCCGACGATGTCTTCCAGCCGCAGCTCGACGAAGCTCACATCGTAGACCGGCTTGCCGGCACCGTTCTTCTTCTCCGCGATCTGCATCCCGTACAGGCCCGGCGGCAGCGATTCGATCGACTTCAGCACCGACGCGATCTGCGTTCCCTCCTTCTTCGCGACCTTGCCGGAGACGAAGATCCCCAGGTGCCCGACGTCCTCGTGCATGAGCCCGACGATCACCTGCCCGCGGGCCTTGATCTCCTCGGTGCTGCCGTAGACATCGGCGACCCAGTTGAACGCCTGCTGCGGCGGGGTTATGTTGTCGCCAACCGAGGCGAACATGATGATCGGCACCTTGATCTCGCGCAGGTCGAAGACGCCGTTCGCGCCCGACTTCACCGTACCCGACCAAAGCTTGTTGCCCACGAAGAGATTGCCCGTGATCCACTCGATCTCTTCCCTGTTCATCAGGTAGTAGCCCCCCCACCACCGCTCGAACTCCAGGAAGCGCTCCGTCTCGTTGTCGACGTTGGCAAACACCTGGTAGTACTTGTTCCAGAACGTGTTGGCCGGATTGAGGTTCTCGAAGTTCTGCACCAGCCAGGCGCCGTCGAATTTGCCCGCACCCAGGTCGGAGGTGAGCGAGGCGAGCCAGGTGCCACCGAGAAGTCCACCGGCGTAGCGCATCGGATTGTCGCCTTCCCCCTCCCTCCAGGCGCCACCCCAATAGGACATCGGCGCGCCGACGATCACGATCGGACCGGTGTCGTCGGGGTTGGACGCGGCCAGCATCATCGCCGCCCAGCCGGCCTGGCAGTTTCCGACGATCCCCGGCTTGGCCGCGTCGGGATGAAGCTCGCGCACGCGGTGAACGAACTCGCGCTCGGCATTGCACACGTCGAGCAGCGTCTGTCCGGGCTCGGGCTCCGGGAAGAAGCTGACGAAGTACACCGGATGGCCTTCGCGCAGCGCCACCCCCACCTCGGAATCGTCCTTGAAGCCGCCGATGCCCGGGCCGTGGCCGCCACGCGGGTCGATGATCACGTACGGACGGCGCTTGGGATCGACGGTCACGCCCTTGGGCGGAACGATCCGCAGCAGCGTGTAGTTCACGGGGCGCTTGAGCGAGCGTCCGTCCATGACCGTCTCGTAGTCGAAGTGCAGCACCGGAGGCAATCCCTGCCGTTCGTGCTCGAGGAAGTTGTTGCCGCGCTGGCGCAGCGCGTCCCAGAACAGGACTGAGCGCTGCGCGAAGTCAATGGCGTATCGAGCGCCGCCGGTCCAGGCTTGCCAGGGCAGCATGGGATTCGCCTCCACTTCGGCGACTCGGGGCTCGCACGCCTGTTTCACACGCTCGCCGAATCGCTCCAGCGCCACCCTCGTGCGGGTCTCCAGCATCTGCGCCACCTTGGCCGAAACGTCGTGGCTCTGGGAGAGCTGTCTTGCCAGGTCGTTCATGGAACTTTCCTTCAAAGGTGCCGGGCTTCAGGGACCGGCTACGGGATTTGCGGGGAGACTGGGTTCATTGCACCGGACTGGAGTCCAGCGTAGTCGCACCCGATGGCCGAGTCGTAAGCGAAACGTCGATGTTTGGTCGGAACATGACGGCATTGCGCCACCAGCTCGCGGAAGGCCTTGGAGTCCGGGTCGTCCGGGGACCAGCGCGAGCCAACGGGTGCTGCACGATCGCCGGACTCACATGGCCCGATCGATTTCGACAGCCCATAGCTGGTTGGCCGCTACGCCATGATGTTCACGCCGCCGTCGACATACAGCGTCTCGCCGGATATCCGCCGCGCGTACGGCGTCGCCAGGTACGCGCAGGCGAAGCCCACATCCATGATGTCGGCCAGCTCGCCGATCGGGGCCCGCTGTGCCGCTTCGTTGAGCAGGAGCTCGAAGTCCTTCAGGGACGAGGCGGCACGCGTCTTGAGCGGTCCGGGGGAAACGGCGTGCACCCGGATGCCCTTGCTGCCCAGCTCGAATGCCAAGTATCGGCAGCATGCCTCCAGCGCGGCCTTCACCGGGCCCATCACGTTGTAGTTCGGCACGACTTTGTTCGCACCGTAATAGCTCATCGCGAACAGCGTCCCGCCGTCCTTCATCAAGGGCGCCGCCAGCCGTGCCATGCGCACGAACGAGTGGCAGGAGACGTCCATCGCCTTCCCGAAGCCTTCGGCCGAGCAGTCGAGAAGCGACCCGCGAAGATCCTCCTTCGGCGCGTAGGCGATCGAGTGGAGGACGATGTCGACTCTGCCCCACACCTTGCCGATTCTGTCGAACACCGCCTCGAGCATGCCCGGCGACCCGACATCCAGCGGCATGAAGATCGAGGCTTGCAGCTCCTTCGCCAGCGGCTCGACATAAGCCCTGGTCTTCTCGTTGACGTAGGTGATCGCCAGATCGGCGCCCAGTTCGCGGAACGCCTTTGCGCAGCCGTAGGCGATGGAATGCTGGTTGGCGACCCCGACGACCAGCGCTTTGAAGCCGCGGAGCGGTGTAGGCGGGAGTGCGTGGGTCATGACCGGTTTTCGACCCAGCGGCGCGTTGGCGAATCACGCAGAAAGGCGGTCCCGGTGCGCAGCGCGCGAATGGCGACGGCATCGGCCATGTCAGGTCACCACTCGGGTGCTTGCTTCTCGGCGCGCTCTCGCTACCAGCGCCGCGACCGCGCATGAGGCGAGTCGGGTCATGACCGAATCGGCGCGACTGGTGAGAATGATCGGAACGCGCGCCCCGAGCACGATGCCCGCCGCGTCGGCATTGGCAAGAAAGGACAGGCTCTTCGCGAGCATGTTGCCGGCCTCCAGGTCGGGGACCACCAGCACGTTGGCCCGACCCGCCACCGGCGAATCGATCTGCTTGATCTTGACGGACTCCAGGCTGATCGCGTTGTCGAGCGCGAGCGGGCCGTCGATGAGCGCTCCCGTGATCTGCCCACGGTCCGCCATCTTGCACAGCGCGGCGGCCTCAACCGTCGAAGGCACCTTGGGATTGACCGTCTCCATCGCCGAGAGGATCGCGACACGGACCTCCTCGGCGCCAAGCGCATGCGCGAGATCGATTGCGTTCTGGACGATGTCGACTTTCTCCTCGAGTGTCGGCGCGATGTTCACTGCTGCATCGGTGATGATCAGCGGCTCCGTGTAGGTCGGCACGTCCATCACGAAACAGTGGCTCAGCCGTCGCGCAGTGCGCAAACCGGTATCCCGCCTGACGACGGCCCCCATGAGCTCGTCGGTGTGAAGGCTGCCTTTCATCAGCGCCTCGGCCTTGCCTTCGCGGACAATGGCGACCGCCTGCTCCGCGGAGGCGTGACTGAAGGGGGCGTCGACAATCGGCATCTGCGTGACGTCGATCGCGTGTTGCCTGGCCACCGCTTCGATGCGCGAGCGCGGTCCGACCAGGATCGGCGCGATGAGTCCCAGGCGCGCCGCGTCGATGGCGCCTTCGAGCGAACCCTGGTCGCACGGATGCACGACGGCGGTCGGCGTGGGCGGCAGCGACCTGCAGGAGTCGAGCAGGCCCTGATACTTGTCATGGCTGCGATTCGAAGTGGGTTCCAGCTCTACCATGGCTTGTCGTCCATTCCCAGTCTCTCGTTGCGCGCGCGACGCCGGCCGCGCCAACGAAACACGCTCGCGAATCCAAGCTTCGACCGCAGCGTAGCCTCCCGTCATTCCCGAGTCGTAAGCAAATGGTCGGCGTTTGGTCAGTAGCGCTGCTGGCCGGGGACTGGCAGGCTCGCGAACGGTGCTGGCGTCCCTTGGCCGTCTGCGGCAGTCGTGCCCTGAGTGTGACCGAAATGCGACGAATTGCTGACGACTCCGTGTCGCAGCCAGGCCGATACTCTCCCGTGGCGGCTCGCGAATCGATCGCACGAAGCATCGAAGGGACACCCCCCGACGCGCGCAGGCTTGCTGGTCGCGAGACTGCAAGGCGGTTAAAGGGAGAGGCGGCTGTTCGAAGACCGAGAAAATGAGGATTGCGATGAAACGACTATTGACGATTGCAGCAACGACCGCATTGCTGCAGCTTGCAGTGTGCACGAGTGACCTGCGCGCGTCCGAGGTCACGGAGCGGATCGACTACGGCGTTGTCGAGTCGATCCAGGTCTACCGCAAGACCGACAACCAGCCCGTCAACGTCGGCACGATACTCGGCGGTATCGCCGGCGGCGTGATCGGACATCAGATTGGCAGCGGTCGCGGAAACACCGCGGCAACGATCGCGGGCGCTATAGGCGGTGCCGTGGTCGGGAACGAAGTGCAGAAGTCACAGGTACAGGGCTCGCGGTATCGAATCACCGTGCATCTCGATTCGGGAAGCCTGCTGGTTCTCGAGGATTCGCGAGACGTCGAGCTGCGCGTCGGTGATCGGGTCCGGGTCGAGAACAACCGCATCACTCGTCTATAGAAGGGCGGGAAATTTCGATGTCCACGACGACCTGGCTGCTCCTCCAAGTTTGGCTGACCGGCGCTGTCGCCGGCGTGTTGTGGCTGTTGGTCGCCTGGATCGGCAAGCGATGGGATGGCTTCGCGCTGCGCAGGCGCAGTCGCCGCCACAGCTCGATGGCGAACGACGCTCGCCGAAGAGCTTGTCCGTCGGAGCGACTTTCCGGACGCGCAGCGAAGCGGCCAGGCGACCCGGTTTCGGCGGCGTGAACCTCAACCGCAACCCCACGTCGGGCTCGACCCGACGGGCCTCGAAGGGACTCCTCTTGAAACGGACGTGGCAATTCCTGCTTCAGATAGCGGTGGCCGCAGGCGCCGGCCTTGTCGCGGCATACGCAGCGATAGGCACCTACGCGGTAAGCCCGGGGAACTGGATGCCGGAAGCAACCCTCCAGCGCCTGTCGTGGGACGGCAGCGGCGCGTCATCGCCCGGGTTGCCCGGACCCGATGCCACCGTGCAGCCGGCGCGCGCGGGCGAGCCGGTCATCGTCAGTTATCGCGCCGCTGTGGCCCGTGCAGCGCCTTCGGTGGTGACCGTGCACTCCGCGCACGCCTCGGCCGGGCTATTGCCGCTCAGCCCGCAGGTACTGAGCCAGTCGCTCGCCTCGGGAGTCGTCATCGAGAGCGACGGGTACATCGTCACCAACTTCCACGTCATCGCCGATGCCTCCGAACTAGCCGTCTCGCTGCCGGATGGAACCATGCAACCGGCGAAGCTCGTCGGAGCAGACGCGAAGTCGGATCTCGCGCTGCTCAAGATCGATGTCGTCGGACTGAAGCCCATGGTGCTCGCCGACATCAACGACGTTGCGGTCGGCGACGTCGTCCTTGCGATCGGCAATCCACTCGGCATCGGCCAGACCGTGACGCAGGGCATCGTGAGCGCAGTCGTCCGTCGAGGCGCGAATCCCGTGGACAACTACATCCAGACGGACGCGGCTATCAACCCGGGCAACTCGGGCGGCCCCCTGACCGACACCGCGGGCCGCCTCGTGGGCATCAACACACTGATCCTCTCGCACGCCGGCGGAGCGGAGGGGATCGGCTTCGCCATCCCCGTCGACCTCGTGCACGCCGTTGCCGCGAACCTGAAGGCCAAAGGACGCGTTGCGCGGGGATGGCTTGGTCTGTCGACCGGCGCCGAGCCGAGTCGGACGGGTGCGCGCGTGATCGCGGTCGAGCGGGACGGGCCGGCCGAGCGGGCGGGCATCGCGCCGGGCGACGTCATCGTGCGCGTCGGCGAAGCGGATGTGAAGCATGCGCAGGATGTGACCGGTGTCGTGATCGGCGCAGAACCCGGCACGCACATATCGGTTGACATCGTCCGGAACGGCGAGCGGACAACGCGTGACGTGGTGCTGTCCCAGCCTCCGGCGCCACCGAGTCCGCGATGAGCGGCCGCCTGCGGGGTTTCGCACCGATTTGCCATGGAACGCAGACGTTTCGGTGACGACTTGGCGCGGGCGCACCGTTACGATGGGTCAAAAGGGAAATCCAACTTCATGAGCGGTTCCACTCTCGTCCTCAACGCCGGCTCCTCGAGCATCAAGTTCGTGGTCTTTGCCGGGCGGCAGGGCGCCCTCGTCCCGGTGGTGCGCGGCCAGATCGAGGGCCTCTATACGGCACCGCGCTTCGTCGCGCACGACGGCGAAGGCCGCCTGCTGGACCAGAACACCTGGAAAGAGGGCGTTGAGCTGGGCCACGATGGAGCGATCGCGTTCCTCACCGAGAGGCTGAGGGCGCAGGGCGCGCGAATCGAGCTCGCTGCGGTCGGCCACCGCGTCGTGCACGGTGGTACGCGCTATTCGGCGCCGGTGCGCGTCGACGCGGACGTGCTCGCAACGCTCGAAAAGCTGGTACCTCTCGCCCCCCTTCACCAGCCGCACAACCTCGCCCCGATCCGCGCACTGCTTGCCGCGCGGCCGGACCTTCCGCAGGTTGCCTGCTTCGACACGGCGTTCCACCGCACGCAGCCCGCGCTGGCGCAAGCGTTCGCACTCCCCGCGGAGATCACCGAGAGCGGCGTGCGCCGCTACGGATTTCACGGGCTGTCGTACGCCTACATCGCCTCGGTGCTGCCGCGCTACGACGCCCGCGCCGCCGCCGGTCGAACCGTCGTCCTGCACCTCGGCAACGGCGCGAGCATGTGCGCGATGAACGACGGCGCGAGCGTGGCGAGCACGATGGGCTTTACCGCCGTGGAGGGGCTCCCGATGGGCACGCGCTGCGGCTCCCTCGACCCGGGCGTAATCCTCTACCTCATGGACGAGCGGGGCATGGACGCCCGGGCGATCGAGAAGCTGATCTACCAGCAGTCGGGCCTCCTCGGCGTCTCCGGCATCTCGAGCGACATGCGCACCCTACTCGCAAGCAACGTGCCGGGCGCCAGGCTCGCCGTGGATCTCTTCGTCTACCGGATCGGTCGCGAGCTCGGCTCGCTCGCCGCGGCACTCGGCGGCCTCGACGCGATCGTCTTCACGGGCGGCATCGGCGAGAAGGCGGCGGCTATCCGGGCCCGCGTCTGCCGCGACGCGGCATGGCTCGGCGTCGAGCTGGACGTCGCCGCCAACGACGGGTCCGGGCCGCGAATCAGCACGCCGGCAAGCCGCGTGGCGGCATGGGTCGTGCCCACCAACGAAGAGGTGATGATCGCGACGGAGACGCGATCGCTCCTGGTCACGGAGGTCGCATGAAGAACGCGTCACCGAGGGTCTACGGAGGTTGGAGCGCAGAATGAAGACCATTTTGCTGAAGGACGCCGTCGCAATGATTCCCGACGGCGCGACCGTGATGATCGGCGGGTTCATGGGCGTGGGTACGCCCGAGCGTCTGATGGACGAACTCGTGCGCCAGGGCCGGCGCAACCTCACCGTGATCGCCAACGACAACGCGCTCCCGGGGGTCGGCATCGGCAAGCTCGTGAGCGCCGGCGTGGTCAAGAAGACCATCGCAAGCCACATCGGCCTCAACCCCGAGACGCAGAAGAAGATGCTCGCCGGCGAGATCGAGGTTGACCTCGTGCCGCAGGGGACACTGATCGAGCGCATCCGCGCCGGCGGCTACGGGCTCGGTGGCGTGCTGACGCCCACCGGAGTCGGCACCGTCGTCGAGCAAGGAAAGCGGCGCATCGAGGTCGACGGCAAGCCCTATCTGCTGGAGACGGCGCTGCGCGCCGATTTCGCTCTCCTGAGCGCGTTTCTCGCCGACTACATGGGCAATCTCTACTACGCGCTGACCGCGCGCAATTTCAACCCGGTGATCGCCATGGCGGCCGACACGGTGATCGCCGAAGCCCAGAACATCGTGCCGGTCGGCGTGATCGGGCCCGACCAGGTCATGACTCCGGCACCGGTCGTCGACTTCATCGTTTCGCACGCCTGACCATGGACGCCCAGACCATCATCGCCAAACGGATCGCGCGCGAGCTGCGCGACGGCATGCTCGTCAACCTCGGCATCGGCATCCCGACGCTGGTATCGAAATTTGTCCCGAGCGAGGTGCACGTGTATTTTCAATCGGAGAACGGCCTGATCGGCACGGGCGCCCCGCCCGCTGAAGGGATGCACCACCCGCTCCTCACGGACGCGGGCGGGAAGCCGGTGAGCGCGCTGCCCGGTGCGTGCACCTTCGACAGCGCAATGTCGTTCGGGCTGATCCGCGGCGGCCACCTCGACATGACGGTACTCGGCGCCCTGCAGGTCGACGGCACCGGCCGGCTCGCCAATTGGATGATCCCCGGAAAGATGGTGCCTGGCATGGGCGGCGCCATGGATCTCGTGTGCGGCGCGAAGCGCGTCATTGTCGCCATGCAGCATACGGCGAAAGGTCAGTCGAAAGTCGTTCGAGAGTGCTCTCTGCCGCTCACTTCGGTGCGGCCGGTGGACCTTGTGGTAACCGAGCTCGCCGTCATCGGCTTTCCGGGCGGCCGCGCCACACTGCTCGAAACCGCGCCGGGCGTAACCGTCGAACAGGTGCGCGAGGCAACCGACGCCGAACTCGCGGTGCCCGCAAGCGTTCCCGCGATGGAGATCTAGTGCGGACGCGCCGGCTCTCGCTCCTGCGGTACTGCCCCACGCGGCGACGATTTCCACCTCATCGACCCGCTCACCCGCTCGAGAACCTCATCGTCTCGTCTGTGGCGGGTCACTGACAGATAGACGCTCATCACATCGACAGGAGTTTGCACCATGAAAACGATCATCGACCGTCTTCGCAAATGCATCGACCGCGCGTTAGGGCGCAGTCGGGTACCCCATGACATGCTGCCCGCGTGGGCGCAAGAGCCTGACGGTCGGCCCAGGTGGGAGAGCTCATATGCCGAGATGCGCAGAGTTCTCGCCAACACCATGTTGCTCGGCTGAGATCCAGGAATTCGACTTATGCTCCTGGACAACAAAGTTTGCATCGTCACTGGCGCCGCGAGCGGCATCGGCAAGGCGATCGCCGCCCGCTTCGCTCGCGAAGGCGGGAAGGTCGCGGTCGCCGACCTTCAGATCGAGGCTGCGCACCGGACCGTAGCGGAGATTGCGGCCAGCGGCGGCACGGCAATCGCCGTGGCGATGGACGTAACGAGCGAGGCGCAAGTGCAGGAAGGCGTTGCGACCGTCATCGCCCGATGGGGCGGCGTGGACGTGCTGGTGAGCAATGCCGGCATCCAGATCGTGCATCCGGTCGAAACCTTTCCGTTCGCCGAGTGGAAGAAGATGCTGGCGATCCATCTCGATGGCGCATTCCTGACGACGCAAGCCTGCCTCCCGCAGATGCAACGCTCGAGGCACGGCGGCAGCATCGTCTACATCGGGTCGGTTCACTCGAAGGAGGCGTCGGTCTTGAAGTCGGCCTACGTCACCGCGAAGCACGGACTCCTCGGTCTCGCCAAGACGGTTGCGAAGGAAGGCGCCCGTTACGGGATCCGCGCGAACGTCGTGTGCCCGGGGTTCGTGCGCACGCCGCTCGTGGAAAAGCAGATCCCCGAGCAGGCACGCGCGCTCGGCATCAGCGAGAGTGACGTGGTGAGGAACGTGATGCTCAGGGAGACGGTCGACGGCGAGTTCACGACAGTCGACGACGTGGCCGACGTCACGTTGATGTTCGCGAGCTTCCCGTCGAACGCGCTCACCGGGCAATCGATGGTGGTAAGCCACGGATGGTTCATGCAATGAACGAAATGGATGCCTTTTCCAAGGCCCGCCAGTTCCTGTGGGGCGTATTGATCGGTACCGCCATGCTGACCGTACTGTTTCTGCTCGTGTGACGAAGCGACGTCCGCTTTCCGGTTCACGGTTTCCTGACCAAAGGGGGACGGTTCGCTGACGACGCCCACGAATGGAGACGCTAAGGTTCGCCTTGCGCGGCGCCCCAACTGAGCGGCTTCCGCGAATTTGCCTACTGTCACCAACATGGAGAAATGCATGAACAAGACGTTGTCAGCTCTGCTTCTGTCGATGTGTGTCGCGGTCATCCAACCGGCGCTCGGCGCCGAAACCGGCAAGCCCGACGCGACGATCGAAGTCGCCGGAAGCTCGGTCGGCGTGGGTGTCGGCTTTACCGAGGCCAAGGGCACGCTCACGTACCAAGGGAAGCGTTACCCCGTCACGTTGCAAGGCGTGAGCCTCGCGCAGGTCGGCGCTTCCAGCATCACTGCGGCAGGCGAGGTCTATCACCTTGCGCGTCTGCAGGACGTGACTGGCAGCTACGCGGCGGCGTCCGCCGGCGCGGCGCTGTCCGACGGCCGCACCGAAACCACGATGAAGAATCAGAACGGCGTCGTGATGAAGCTTCACACGACGAGCAAGGGCGTGGACCTCCGCCTGTCGGTGGACGGCGTCTCGGTCAAGCTCGCGGATTGAGGGCCCCGCAGTGGCAGCCAGTACGTGCCACGACAAACGCGCGCCGCCCGCTACTCGATTATTTGTACGAGAGCAGGAGGTGGCGCGCGCCTCAGCCTCTGCAAACGGCGGCAAGGACCGCTCGTCCCCTTCTGCCGGCCATGCGCACGAAGCTACGGCCAAACCGAGAGGTCGGCTGCTCAATGGCTTGGGAGATCCGCTGCTCCTGTGGCCGCAATATCGGAAACATTCGAAATCATCCTTCTCGCATGAGAAGAACGGTGACCCTGTTGCCGACCATCGATCTCGCGGTGCGCTTCATGCCATCAACGGCTTCCGCCGCGTCAGTGCGTCTCGCGCGCCAAGGTGCGGCCGCGCATGAGCTGCAGCGCCTCGGGATGCTCCTCCGCAAGCCCGACGAGCGCGCGCGCCACTTCCTCATGCAGATCCTGCCCGGCGGCGTCGCCCGGCCAGGTGAAGACCGACAGTTCGGCCACCTTGAGGTCCGGTCGCAGCCAGAAGCCGGACAGCATCGGCAGGCGCTGGAACAGCTGACGCAAATGCCGGGCAGCGATCGCCTCGACCTGCCGGCGACGCGCTTCACTCAGACTTCGCTCGGGCCGGTTCATGCGACGACTCGGCTGCGTACGGACTCGCCGAGAACCGACGGATCGCGATCCAGCGTTGCGGCGAGCGCGCGGATGAGGTCGGCGAGCGCCGCATCGCCGCGGCACAATGCCACTAGTGCGGTAAGGGCGGGGTGATCGCGCTCGCCCGCAGCGGTGCGCGCGATGGCAGGCGCGCGTCGGGAGGACGTGTCGATCGTCGCAGCGATGAAGCGATAGCCGCGCCGCGATACCGTCTCGATGTAGCGCGGCTGTCTCGGGTCGTCGTCGAGCGCCGCGCGCACATCGCTGACAGCGGTTTTCAGCACCGACTCGGTGACGAAGCGATGCCCCCAGACGCGGTCGAGCAACGCGACTTTCGTGACCAGGCTGCCCGGGGTGCGCGCCAGTTCACAAAGCACTGCAAGCGTCTTTGGTGCGAGATTGACGGCTTTTCCATTCTGAAGCAGCAGGGCATTGGCCTCATCCAGTTCGAATGCGTCGAAGCGCACGCGTACGGGAGTCGGGGCAACGGGGTCTTTGCACTTCGCAAAGGGGACGGCGCGAGGCGCGCCTAGCGGGACGACATCTGCAACATGCATGTGTGACCTCCGCAATGGGGGTTGCTTCTGTCAGCACTATCGCGTTGGCCGGCACTCCCGCGCGAGACCCGTTTGGTGTCGCGATGCGGCTCGATTGGTGTTCGGCAATTCCACCGTAGAACTGGCGGCGCCCCCCTGGAAGGCGCGCGCGAAACCCCCTTCAGAGGGGCGGATCGCGCCTCTTCTCGTCTGCGCTTCGGTCGCGGATTTCGACGCGTCGCCAGCCGAAGAGCCGGGCATCGACCGACCACCGGCCGGGCCCAAGCAGCGCAAGCGCTCCAGCGAGCGCGGCCAGAAGTGCGTAGGTGCGCGCGTCAGCCGGGTCGGACCACGCGTGCATGGCCGCGGCGATCGCGGCGACCGTGCCGACAACGGGCGTCCACAACCCGACAACCAGGAGCATGCCCATCGCCGCGCAGATGACGTGCAAACCGACTGGCGGCGATGGGTAGCCGGTCCAAAGCTCCTGCACACCGTGGAGCAGCAGCGTACCGCCTGCGGCCACCCGCATGAGCAGAAGTCCGGCGCCGGGGGCGCCATGGGCAAACGTCGAGAAAAGTCTTCGCACACGTCGAGTCTACGAACGGCCGTACGACGTGGAAAGCCTCAAAAGAGCGCCGCCGCCCCCTCTTTTGCCCGGCAAAGGCGCGCGGACCTAGAACTGGATGATCCCCCGTTTGAGTCCGATCATCGCGGCATGCGTGCGGTCCTTGGCGCCCAGCTTCGACAGGATGTTTCGCACCTGGCCCTTGACGGTCTCCTCGCTCAGTGCAAGCGCCCTGGCGATCTCCTTGTTCGCGTTGCCCTCCGCGATGAGCCGCAGGACACGTATCTCCGCCGGCGTAAGCGCATCGTCCGTGGCGTGCTCGGCTAGCTCGAACGACACTTCCGAGGCCAGCGCCTTGCGCCCCGCGTGCACCGCGCGAATGGTTTCGAGCAGCTCCTTGTGCAATGCGTTCTTCAGAAGATAGCCGCGGGCGCCGGCCTGCAACGCGCGCAGCGCCTGGGCGTCGCCGGCATAGGTGGTCAACACGATGATGCGTGCGTCGGGAAACTCGCCCCGGATCGCGCCGATCGCGTCGAGCCCGCCCATCTCGGGCATCTGCAGATCCATGAGCGTGATGTCCGGGCGGTGCGCGCGGAACTGGGCAATCGCCTCACGTCCGTTCGCCGCTTCTGCTACGAGGGCCATGTCGGGCTCCGCGGCGAGCAGCCCGGCAATGCCCTGCCTGACGACCGGGTGATCGTCGACGCAGAGGATCCGGATGCGTTGGGGACTGTCGCTCATGAATCGCCGGTATCGCTCCGCCCGAAGGCCTCCCGAGGGAGCCGGGATCGGAACGGTGACGAAATACTGTACGCCCTTGGTGCTGGAACGCTCAATTCCACCTCGGTCCCCGTATCGAGGCCGCTCCAGACCGTAAGGCTGCCGCCGACCAGTTTTGCACGCTCCCGCATTCCGTGCAGCCCGAAATGCCCTTCCCGTCCACCCGCGCTCAACACCTCCGCGTCCATACCCATGCCGTCGTCGCGCACCCGCACCCGAAGCTGCCGTTCTTCGTAGCGAAGCTCCAATTCGATCTGCTTGGCGGCAGCATGGTGGAAGGCGTTGCGCAGTGCCTCGCCGGCAATACGAAAGACCTCGTCGCGCACGATTGGATGCAGCGCACGCGGCGTGCCTTGCACCTCGACTCGCAGTGAAGTTTCGGCCGAGCTCTCGTCCGCCAGCTCTTCGCCGAGCGCGCGAATCGAATCGGCCAGATCGTTCATCTCGGTCGCCGACGCCCGCAGTCCTTGCACCGCGTCGCGGCCCTCCGTGATCGCCTCGGCCGCCTGGTCGATGGCGCTCTCAAGGATTTGCTTCGATTCGACTGGACGATCCGGCAGAAGGTTGAGCGCGGTCTGGAACCGCAGCAGCAGGCCCTGGAAGCTCTGCAACAGCGTGTCGTGCAGGTCGCGGGCGATGCGCGTGCGCTCCGCGACCCGCGCGTCCAGTGTCATCTCGAACCTGCGGTGCAATGAACGGACACGGTACTGGTATCCCGCCCATGCGAGTCCGACGAGCGCCACCAAGCACAAGGCGCGGAACCAATAGGCCTGGTACCACGCCGGCAAAATGGTGAATTCCGCCTTAGCCGACTTGTCCGACCAAATACCAATGGGGTCGGTGCTAGCTACCTCGAAGTGATAATGGCCGGGGGCGAGACTGCGGTAGCTCACGAAGGTGGTTGCGGCAGCCTCCTGCCAATCCTTGTCGATCTCATGCAACCTGTATCGAAAACGAATCGACTCGGGATGCAGGAGGCTCACTGCGGCATACCGGAACTGAACATTGGATGTACCCGGCGGGAACTCGAGCGGTTGATCCAGTTCATAGCCCTTGTCGTCGGCCGAGATCGACTGGATCGAGATCGGGGGCGGTGGCGCCTTCGGTCGACCGCGCCTGGGATCGAGCCACACGACGCCGTTGTTCACGGTGAACCATAGGCGGCCGTCGGTGCCTTCGACCGCGGTCGGCATCTGTCGCAGTTGTGAAGGAAGTCCCGGCAGGCCCGCTCGCCTGTCGAGTCGCTCCGCGGTGACCCTGTACCCCGGATTCGCGAGCGCTTGCACGATTTCCTCGCGGCGAACGTGAATGACACCACCCAGGCCGTTCAACCAGAGGTCGCCACTGTCCGTTTCCACTATGCCCGATATTCCCCGGAGCGACTCCTTGTCCAAGGCTTCGATGGCGTGCAAGCGTCCGCTCTCGAACTGCTGCAATCCGAACTCGCCGCCTATCCAGATCTTCGATCCCTTTCCGAAAATGGCCGTGACGTTGCCCACCTTGACGCCATCGTCCGGGCCGAATGCCTGCTCTCTGTCGCCGTCGAGCACGGCCAGCCGGCTGTTGGTGCAGCCCAGCCAGATGCGCTTCAGACTGTCCGTGAAGGCGATGACAACTCCCGCGCCGGGACACTTCGTCCCGGTCGTTGTCGTTGCCGTTGCCGAATCGCTCGGCCCCTGATATCTCGCCCACGCACCGTTGTTCAGCCGATAAAGCCCGAGCCCGCCGAACGACACCAGAAATCCGCCCGATCCGTCGTGGCTCATCGTCACCAAGCCCCGTGGAATATCCGGTGGAAGCTCGATTCGCGTGAGACTGCGACCGACCATGTGAAAAAGGCCGCCTTCGCCACCGAAATAGAACGTGCTGTCGGGCGCCCGGTACGCGAAGCTCGAGGCACCCGGTGCCGTCGTCTGGAAATCGACCACCCCGTCGGCGACGTAATACAAGGAAGATCTGCCTACCCCGTCTCCGGCACTCACCCACACGCGCCCGCCTTCATCGGGCGCCAGTACGAAGTGCGGCGTCGGCCACTTGGGAAGATCCAGCTGCATCAGTGGACTGTACGAAAAGCGATGCACCGCAGTATCGCTTCCAATCCAGACGCTGCCTTCGCGATCGACGAGCCTCGCATGAGCTCTCGGATTGAATGCATAAACTTCGGAATTGCTCGTGGACGCGTCGGCGATCGTCTCGGCCAGCGGCTCTTTCGCGGGATGGCGCAGGACGCCGCCTTCCATCGGAATCAGCCAGATGCCGTTCGCACGGTCCAGAATCTGGTCGGACTGCGTCTTGAGAACGGGAAAGGCCGGAAGCGACCTGTCGAATGCAACGAGTGAACTCGTCGCGGTTGATTCCACCCGCTTCCTCGTAACGACGTAGTTGTCGGCGTCCCACGTGAAGCTCGTTACGACGAGATCGCCCGCAGCCTTCCGAAATTTGCGCTCGCGTGGCTCCAGCAAATACAGCTGCTTTGGCGTCTCCGGACCGCGTATACCGGCCAAGACCCAGAGAGTGCCCTCCCGATCGAATCCAAGTTGCGCCACCGGCGCGGGTGGAAAGTCGAGATCGGCACCGACTGGTTGCCATGAGATGCCATCGAAGCGCCAGAGACCCGCCTTGCCGGCACCGCCTCTCGCGCCGGCCCAGACGATTCCGTTGCTGTCCTGTGCGAATCCGGTGACGCCACCCGTTACATTGGCAAAGTTCTTGACCCTTCCGCTCTTCACGAAGCTGAAGCCGCCAAACACATATCCGACCCACAGGCCGTCGTTTGCGGCGAACAACGTCGACACGCTCGTCGAGTTGAGGCGCTCGCCGAACGCCGATTGGAACAGTTCGAAGCGCATGCCATCGAAGCGAAAGAGCCCGGAGGGAGCTCCCACCCACATGTAGCCGTCGGCCGTTTGCGCGAAAGACGTGGGAAATTCCGGCGCGCCATCCTTGAACGTCCAGCTTTCCTGAACAATTCGCTGGTCCCCCGAGGGTGCTGTTTGCGCGAGCGCCGGCTGGAAACTTAACGCAGCCAACAGGCCGATTACCGCCAGCAACGATTGCAGGGAACCCACAGAGACCGCCGTTCCGCTGATCCGAGGCCACGAGACTCCGTCCAATCGGTGGCTACGTCGTTCCATTCTCTCGTCTCGGACCAGGCGTCATCGACTCCGGATTCGCTGACTCATTTCGCATCGCGCGCAGGTTGTCGCCAGACAGACCAGCCCGGGGGGTTGCTGCGCTATACCCTACTTAATTAGTCAAGCTCTTCCCACGGGGATCCCGCGCTCAACCCTACATCGCAAATTACTTATCCGCCCGCGCGCAATTTTGTACCCGACGCGCTGCGGTGTCACGTCGAGTCCTTCAGGTGAGGCGGCACACTGGCAAGCCGCACCGACTGGAAAAGGGTCGATCGCCTTTAAGAAGCGTCCGATTCGAAATCGCTGGAAGTCGATCCTCGTCGCCAAAGGAATCCTGAACGCCGAAGACGCGCGCATCGCGGCTGCCAACGCAGATCGAGAGCCTGATCGTCACCCTCAAGCGCGACGCTGGGACTCACCGCGCAGGCGGCCTACCCAGACAAGCCGATTACCATGATCGTTGCCTGCGCTCGTCACGCAAGCGCAGGCGGCGGGCATTGCAGGTCTGGTCGTCGACGGCGCGGTGCGCGACGTCAACGAGCTGGTCGACCGCGGCTATACGATCTTCGCCGCGTGTCGGAGTCCGGCGGGCCCCACGAAGGGCATCGCCGGCCGGCTCGGCATTCCGATCTGCGTTGCCGGCGCGCCGGTGAATCCGGGCGACCTCGTCGTCGGCGATGCGGACGGAGTCGTGACAATCCCGCGGAACGACGTCGACGCAGTGCTCGAAGCGGCCGCCGGGAAACTGCCCGATGAGCAGCAGAGGTTGCGGGAGATTGCCGAGGGTTCCTTGATCTCCCTTTGGCTGGATGAGGCGTTGCGCGGCGCCGGTGTCATCGGAGCGACAGAATCCATCCTTTGATGCAGCGGCCGGGCTGTGTTTGAATGGCGGCCCGATTGTCCAAGCAGTCACATGGCCTACCCCTTGCATCGGATTCTCTGCCTCGACGACTTCGAGGCCGCTGCGCGCAAGCACCTGCCTCCGCCCATCTTTGGATTCATCGCGGGCGCGGTCGAGACCAATCGCAGCCTGCGCGGCAACCGCGAGTCCTTCGACGACTACGCGTTCGTGCCGCGGGTATTGGTCGACATCTCCAGGCGCGCCACGACTTGCACGTTGTTCGGCGACACCTACGCTTCTCCCATAGGCATTTCGCCGATGGGCCTGTGCGCCCTTTTTGCCTACCGTGGCGACATCGTGTTGGCACGCGCCGCATCGGCCGGCAACATTCCGATGATCATGGCCGGGTCGTCGTTGATCCGGCTCGAAGAGGTCGCTGCCGCTGCGCCGCAAGCGTGGTTCCAGGCGTACCTGCCCGGGGACGTTCCCGCCATCGAAGCGCTTGTCGACAGGGTCGCCGCAGCCGGCTACACGAAGCTGGTCGTCACGGTCGACACGCCCACGGCGGCGAACCGCGAGAACAACGTGCGCGCCGGTTTCTCCACGCCGCTGAGGCCGTCGCTTCGCCTGGCCATGGACGGGATCACGCACCCGCGCTGGCTTCTCGGCACCTTCCTGCGCACGATTGCGTTGCACGGAATGCCGCACTTCGAGAACAACTACGCGACACGAGGCGCGCCGATCCTGTCGCCGAACGTGCAGCGTGACTTCTCGGACCGCGGGCACTTGACCTGGCAACACCTCGCACTGATTCGCAATCGCTGGAAGTCCACACTCGTCGTCAAAGGAATCCTGAACGCCGACGACGCGCGCATCGCAAGGGATACCGGCGCCGACGGGATCATGGTCTCCAACCATGGCGGTCGACAGCTCGACGGTGCCATTGCACCGTTGCGAGCATTACCCGACATCGTCGCCGCCTGTCCGGAGATCCCGATTCTCATGGACAGCGGCGCTCGTCGGGGCACCGACGTGCTGAAGGCCCTGGCGCTTGGGGCGAAGTGTGTCTTCGTCGGACGTCCGTTCGCTTACGCAGCCGCAGTGGGCGGAGAGCCTGGCGTGACGCATGCCATACGATTGCTTGCGAAGGAAGTGTCGACGGACATGGCCATGCTCGGCATAACGTCTGTCGACCAGCTCGTTGCCGGTTCGTATCTCCGCAGGTCGCACTGAAAATCGGTCGCTCAAAGGCGCGCCACCATGATCCCGGTCTTCAGGGTCGCTGCAAATCGGAGGTGATGACGAAAAAGGGTCAGGCCAAGAATGGCCCGACCCTTTGATTTGACTGGCGCGCCCGGCAGGATTCGAACCCACGACCCCCTGGTTCGTAGCCAGGTACTCTATCCAACTGAGCTACGGGCGCGTAATTTGAAATTATAGCAAATCAGCCCTTGTTCTCGCCAGCCGGCGGCGCGTCCGGGGCGTCCTTGTGCTCGGCCGACGCGCCGACGTTTCGCCGGTGCCACAGGATCCAGCTCTTCCAGCCCCAGGCGGCGCCAACCCAGCCGGCGAGCACGGCGATCGGCCACGCGATGACGCGCGGGAACCACGCGGCGACGATGGCGAGGCCGACCATGATCAGCGCCATCGTCAACAGCAGCCCGACTTCGGCCGGACCGAGCATGCGGCGGTTCGTCAGCGCGGCGCCCAGCGCGCTGCCCACACTCACCGCGCCCGCCGCGGCGCGCCCTGCGCTGCCCGACATCGCGCGCCGCGCGCCGGCGCCCGCGTCCGGCGGGACGTCCGCGCGCGGCTCGGTGCGCTTCACGCGGTTGCGGCGCGTGAGCACGATCTCGGTCGAGTGGGAGAGGTCGCTCTCGTACTGCGCCGACATCTTCTGCGCGAACGCGGCATCCTCGATCGCCACGTCGAGCTCGTAGTTCGAGATCCAGCTCGCAAGGTTCAGGTTGGTGGAACCCACGCGCGACCACACGCCGTCGGCGACCGCGGTCTTCGCGTGCAGCATCGTGCCGTTCCATTCGAACACGCGCACGCCGGCTTCGAGCAGCGAACGATACCCGGCGCGCGACAGCGGCGACACGGCCGGGATGTCGCTCGCGCCGGGAACCAGCAGCCGCACGTCGACGCCGTCGCGCGCCGCGGCCTGCAGCGCCTGCGTGTACGCGGCGGTCGCGATGAAGTACGCGTCGGTCAGCCACAGGTTCTTCTTCGCAGTCGACGCGACGAGCAGGTCGGTGCGATAGGTGCCGGCGGCGCTCGGCACGCCGGCGATCACGCGCACGCGCACGCCGCCGGGGATCGGGACGACCGGCGGCCGCTCGAACACCAGAGCTTCGCCGCCGCACGCGCTCCACACCTGCGCGAACGCGCCTTCGATGTCGGCCACCGCTTCGCCGCGGATTTCCACGCCGGTGTCGCGCCACGGCTCGAGCCGCTTCGCCGGGTTGCCTTCCCAGTCCGCGCTGACGCACAGGCCGCTGACGAAGCCGATCGTGCCGTCGACGACGATCGACTTGCGGTGGTCGCGCGTCAGCCACGCGAGCGGGCTGTCGAAGCTCGGCGGGTTGAAGCAGCGCACCTCCGCCCCCGCTTCGCGCAGCCGGTCCCAGGGCCCGTTGAGTTTGGTCGAGCCGAGCCAGTCGTAGACGACGCACACGCGGACGCCGGCGCGTGCCTTGGCGGCCAGCACGTCGATGAACGCGTGGCCGACCGAATCGTCGGCAATGATGTAGCTCTCGAACAGCACGTAGCGCTGCGCGGCCGCGATCGCGTCGAGCCACGCCGGGAAGTTCTCGCCGGCGTCGATCAAGAGCCGCACCGCGTTGTCGTCGGTCAGCGCGGCGCCGGCGGCGCGCGCGAACGCGCGGTCGAACCGGTCGGCGTCGGGCGGCGCCGCTTTCGGGCTGGCGACGGTCGGGTGCATGGCCCGGACATTATCCCGGGTTCCCGGCCGCTCCCCGCGGTTGCGCGCCCGATGGACGGCTTGGCGTCCATTTTATGCATTTGGCATAATGCGCCGACGAGCGGCGGGCCGCTTGGTCCAAGACTTGCGGAAACAGGTCCGGATATGACGTTGTCGTGCCGGGCGCTACCCGGCAACGGCACCTCCGGACCATGCACGGCAGCGAGAACTCACCCATGCGCACCCGCCACCCCTGTTTCACCGCCCATCGCCGCCGTCTGGCGCCCCTCGTCGCCTTCGCCTTCGCTTTCGCCGCGTTCGCGGCGTTGCCGCTACCCGCCCTCGCCCACCAGGGGGGCGATCACTCGGCGACCCACGCCGGCTCCGCCGCCGCGACCGAACTGACCGGCCGGATCGAAACGGTCACGGTCATCGACCGCGCGGCCGGAACCTCGGCGGCCTACTCGATGCTGGCCATCGCGAACGGCGCCCGCTACCGCCTCGAGAACATCGGCGCCGGCAACGCCGGAACGCTGGTCACGGTGACCGGCCGCGTTTCCGCGCACACGCTCGTCGCGGACCGCGTTCGCGGCGCGCAGGCCCAGCCGGCGGCCGTGACGCCGAAGGCGTCGGTGCGCGGCCAGCGCACGGGTACCATCCGCGTGTTCCACGTCGACTACCCCGACGGGACCAGCGAATTCGGCTACGACCTTCGCGACGGCACCGGTCGCGGCAACGTCATCGACCTCGGCACGCCGTTGCCGGGCGTCGAAAATGGCGCCCGCGCGACGGTGTCGGGTCCGATCGACGCGCGCGGCTACATCAGCGTCGACACGATCGAGATCCTTTCGTCGCCGATGCCTGCGACGAACGCCCCGATGGCGAAGGCGACGGCCGCCGCGGTGACGACCAGCTTCGCCACCGCACCGCTCAACACGCCCACCAATGGCGCCGCACCGTGGTCCTACAACGCCGATCCGTTCACCATCGCTTCGATCACCAGCTCCGTCTACGGCGCGGCGCCGACGAAGAGCACCGCCGAGTATTACAAGGAAGTATCGTTCGGCGCGCAGCTGATCAGCGGCAGCGTGCTCAATGCCAGCGGCGCCTGGCTCAAGGCCACCGCGGCGCGCCCGGGCAGTTGCGGCACGAGCGCGGAACTCGACAACTGGCTCAGCTACATCGAGTCGCAAGCCGAGCTCCAGGCAGCCAGCGCGACGCCGCCGATCTCCGGACTCAACTGGAGTTCGTATCCGAACGGAATCCTGTACATCGCCAACTCCCTGCCCTGCGGCTGGTCGGGCCTGGGCTACATCGGCTTCGAGCGCTCGTACACGAACGGGACGGCGAGCCTGGGCGTCGTCGGCCACGAATTCGGCCACAACTTCGGCCTGTACCACGCCGGAAGCCTCGACTGCGGCGCGAACGTCATCGCGGCCTCGGGATGCTCGGTCACCGAATACGGCGATCCGTTCGTGATCATGGGCAACATCCAGTCCGGCCACTTCAACGCTCACCAGAAGAACATCCTGGGCTACATTCCGGGCGGGTTCGTCACGCACAGTTCGGGCACCGTGACGTACGACCTCGGGCCGATCGAGAGTCCTTCGCAGACGCTCTACGGCATCGCCATCCCGACCAGCAAGTCCAATCGCACGTACCTGATCGAGTTCCGCCAGGCGATCGGCTTCGACGCGTCGGTTCCCGGAATCAGCGCGCTGGGCGCGCAGGTCCGTGTCGCGTACCCGTTCGAGAACCAGTGCTCGGGCTGCTCGGGCAAGAACGACGACACGCAGATCCTCGACATGACGCCGGGAACGGCGTCGTTCACCGACGCCGCGTTGCTGGTCGGACAGACCTACACCGACACGACCGTCACGCCCAACGTCTCGATCCAGGTGATGTCCGGGTCCGCGACGAAGCTGACCGTCAAGGTCAGCACCGGCGGCACGACGTCGACGACGACCACGCTCGCGAGCTCCGCCAATCCGTCGACGCAGGGCCAGAACGTCACGATCACCGCAAGCGTCACCGGCAACGCGCCGACCGGCAACGTCGCGTTCAAGGACGGCGGCAACAACATCAGCGGCTGCACGGCGGTCGCGCTCACCGGCTCCGGCAACACGCGCACCGCCGCCTGCACGACGGGCTCGCTGGCGATCGGCGCGCACAGCATCACAGCCGACTACGCCGGCGACGTGAACAACTCCGCGTCGAGCAGCTCGCCTCTTTCGCAGGCGGTGAAGGCGGCGTCGACGACGACGCTCGTCGCATTGCCCAATCCGTCCACCTCCGGCGCGAACGTGACGTTCACCGCGACCGTCGCCGGCAGCGCGCCGACCGGCAGCGTGGGCTTCACGTCCGACGGCGCCAACATTGCCGGCTGTACGGCGATCGCGCTGTCCGGCAGCGGCAACAGCCGCACGGCCGCGTGCACGACGTCGGCGCTCGCGGTCGGCGCGCATTCGATCGTCGCGAACTACGGCGGCGACTCGAACAACGGCACGTCGAGCAGCGCGCCGCTGTCGCAAACCGTCAACGGCGCCGGGCCGGCCTCGACGACGACCAGCCTCGCGAGCAACGTCAATCCGTCCACCAGCGGCAGCAGCGTCACGTTCACGGCAACCGTCAACGGCAGCACGCCGACCGGCAACGTGGGCTTCACGTCCGACGGCGCCGGCATCGCCGGCTGCGCCGCGATCGCGCTCGCCGGCGGCGGCAACAGCCGCACGGCCGCGTGTACGACCTCGGCGCTGACCCCGGGCACGCACGCAATCGTCGCGTCCTACGCCGGCAACGGCGGCAACCAGGCGTCGGCGAGCCCGCCGCTGTCGCAGATCGTCAGCGCGCCGAACGTCGCCGCGACGACGACGACGGTGACGAGCGCCGCCAATCCGTCGCCGCCGGGACAGCTGCTGGCGCTGACGGCGACCGTCGTCGCCAGCCCGCCCGTTGCGAGCGGAACCGTCGCGTTCACCGCCAACGGCGCACCGATCTCCGGATGCTCCGGGCTGCCGGTGGTGCCGTCGGGCAACGCGCGCGTCGCAACCTGCAGCACGACGCTGCAAAGCGGTGCGTACAGCATCGTCGCGACGTACGGCGGCGAGGCCGCGTCGCTGCCGTCGACGAGCATGGTGTTCTCGCAGGTCGTGCCGTTCGCGGCGACCGGCAACACGATCCAGATCCCGACGTCGGCGTACTCGGTCAACGAGTCCGCCGGCGCCGTGCAGGTCATGGTCACGCGCACCGGCGACGTGTCGGCCGGCGCGTACGTCGATTACGCGACGGTCGCGGGCACGGCCACCGCGAGCGGCGACTTCACCGCCGCCAGCGGCACGCTGAACTGGGCGCCCGGCGACTCGACGCCGCGCATCATCACGGTGCCGATCGCGAACGACGGGACCGCCGAGTCCAACGAGACGTTCACGGTGAACCTGTTGCCGCCGAACGGCGCCGCGCTGGGCGCATCGGCAGGCACGACGGTCACGATCCTCGACGACGAGAGCGCGCCGACCGCCATGCCCGGCCAGGCGACCGTCGTGCAGAACCCGTACGGCACGATGTCCGTGCAGGGCGGCACGCTCAACGGCAACATCATCTCCAACCTGCAGAAGAGCGCGGTGATCCAGCTGGGCGCGAATGCGGGCGGCGCCGGCTCGTTCGCGCAGATCGACTTCCAGGGGCTGCAGATCGGCGCCGGCAACACGCTGACGATCCGCTCGGGCGCAGCCGGGCAGACGGTCGTGCTGACCAACACGAACGGCGCCACCGTCGTCGTCGCCGGCCTGCTGCAGGCGCAGGGCGGCGGCGCGGCCGCGCCGAATCTCGTCGTGAAGTGCGGCTGCGGCATCACGATCGACGCCGGCGGCGTCGTAAGCGCCCCGGGCGGCCTGACGCTCGACGCGCTGGACCCGGGCCACGCGTCCGGCAACAACATCGTCAACCAGGGCACGGTCAACGGCGGTGCGAGCCTCATGCTGTTCGCGTCCACGCTGAACGGCTGGGGTTCGTTCCTCGGCGACGCGACGACGATCTCGGTGCTCGGCAACGCGAACAATCCGATCCAGGGCGCGCATTACCTGGCCAACGGGCTGCATCTGTTCCCGAGCACCGGCAACAGCGTCGCCGCCACGCTGTCCGCGTACGGCCCGGCGAAGCAGGTGATCAACCTGATCGTCCACGGCAACGCGACGTTCGCGATGCCGTCGGCGTGGCCGAACGGATCGCCGCTGCCGCCGAACAACAGGCCCGTGATGCCAAGCGAAGTGCGCGCCGCCGGCGTGCCCGACCCGGCCTACGGCGCCGGAAGCATGATCGTGCAGGCGACCGGCAACCTCACGCTGAACGGCGGCGTGTCGCAGGACCTGGTGTTCCCCGGCGGCGTCGTGCTGAAGGCGGCCGGCACGCTCGACGTGCACGGGACGGCGATCGACAACGGCTGGACGACGTCCGGCGCCTCGTTCCAGGGCGTGTTCCTCGAGGCGGCGAGCATCGTCGACACGCTCGGCGCGAACGGCATCTCGGTGCGGACCAACGACCTCAACTGGGTGAACTTCAGCGTGCGGCCGACGGTGCCGGTGAAGACCTGGACGTTGCAGCGCCAGGGCGACGGCACGGCGAAGTTCGTCGCGGCGGACGCCACCGCGCCGCATCTCAATTTCTTCGGCGTCGTCAGCGAAACCGGCGCGGCCGGCAACTGCTGGACGTGCCTGTTCAACCCGCAGGCGATCGACTTCTCCACGGCGCCCTGACGGGCCGTGCCGTCCCTCGCCCCGCAACAGTGGGGCGCGGGACCGGCTTTCACCGCCGCGGGATGGTGATGCGCTCCGGCTTCGTCGGCGGCGGGGGTGGCGGCGGCTTGTACAGCGTGTAGAACTGCGTGACGAGGCTGACGAACTCCTGCGTCTCCGGATACGGCGGCACGCGGTTGTCGTAGCGCGCGACCGTCGCCTCGCCGGCGTTGTACGCGGCCAGCGCGAGGTTCAGGTCGTTCGCGAACAATTCGAGCAGGTCGCGCAGGTAACGCGTGCCGATGCTGATGTTGGTCGTCGGGTCCAGCAGCTTCTGCGCGATCGTCTTCCTGGCGTCGTCGGCGAGGCCGTAGCGCGCGCCGGTGTCCGGTATCACCTGCATCAGTCCGATCGCGCCCTTCGGTGAAATCGCGAGCGGCTCGAACGCGGACTCGACGGCGACCACCGCCTTCACCAGCGCCGCGTCGAGGCGGTACTGCTTCGCATAGCGCGCGATCAGCGGCTCGTAGCGCTTGACGTTCGGATGACTCTCGAGCCGCTTGAAGATCGGCGTCCGGACGAACGCTTCGTCGGCCGGCGAGGCCGGCGGCTTCGCGGCTGCGGCGCGCTCGGCGGTGGTCGGCCCGCGGAAGAACAGCTGGTAGCGCTCGTCCAACTGCTCGGTCGCGAGGTGCGGACGCCCCTGCTCGTCGATGTAGCCCCAGACGGCCGCGCGCGCGGGCCCCGCGCCGGCAAGCAGCGCACTCCAGGCGACTACGCACCCCGCCAGACGGAGATTCCCCACGGCGAGATCTTAACCGGCAGGTGATAATGCTGCGCGGCGTCCTGCACGGTGAAGCGCAGCGGCACGATCTCCTGGAACGCCGGCTTGTCAGTCACCTGCCCGACGAAGCGGAAATATTCGCCGGCGTGCAGAAGCACTTCGTGCGTGCCGGCGGCCACGCCGTCGCCGGCGTTCATCGGATGCTCGAACGCGCCGTTGTCGCCGATGCAGCCGGTGCCCACGACGCGCCGCGTGTCGCCGTCGAGCGCATGCACTTCGACGAACATGCCGGCGGCCGGCTTGCCGAAGGCGACGTCGACGACGTGAACCGATATGCCGGGCATGGCCTTCCTTCAATCCAGTCGACGCGCGGTTATCGCAACTTCGGTGCCAATCGCGGAAAATCGCGCTAGCCACGGGAAAGGCGTCCGATAACCGCCTCCGCCGGCGCGGAACACCGACGTTGCCGCACGACAATCGTGCACCCGGGTCCCGATTCGGTGCAAGACTGCGCAGTCGCCGCGGCATCGGCGCCCCCCCGTGGTACGGCAATTGCAAAAGCCTTATGCTGCGGCCGGCGCGCCGCTACGATGTCGTCGAGGAGGAATTCAACATGCTGGGAATCCTGCGGATAGCCGCGCTGGGCCTGTTGTTCGGCATCCACGGTGCGGACGCCCAGACGGGTTGCTGCGCCGCCAACGGCGGCCCGACCGCCGTGTGCTCGGCCACGGGCTTCGTCGTATGCGGGGACGCCTCGGTGAGCACCTGCCTCTGCGGATCGAGCACGTCGCCGCCGACGACGCTGGGCCAGCTGTTCGGGCCCGCCCAGACGTCCTTCGGCAGCATCAACATGGGCACGACGAGCATGGCCGCGGCCCTCACCGTCACAAACCTGGGCGCCCTGCCCGTGTCGGTGTCCGCCGTGACGAGCCAGGCGCCGCAGGAGTTCGTCATCGTCGGCAACACGTGCAAGGTCGTGCCCGGCGGAGGCTCATGCACGATCAGCGTCGCGTTTCGGCCGCTGGTCGCCGCGCTGCGCAGCACGTACATCCAGGTGGTCAGCAACGGCGTCGGCAGCCCGCAGTCGTTCCTGGTGATCGGCACCGGCTTCGCGCCGTCGGCGAGCACGCCGCCACCCGGATCCACCGCGCCGACGATCGACGTCGTCGAGTTCAGGCACGGCGAGTGGAATCACTACTTCGTCACCGCGGTGCCGGCGGAGATCGCCAAGCTCGACGACGGCACGTTCGCCGGCTGGAGGCGGACGGGGTTGGCGTTCAAGGCGTGGCCGAACGGCCTTCCCGGGACGGCGTCCATGTGCCGGTTCTTCAGCACCGCGTTCGGCGAGCGCAGCTCGCACTTCTACACGCCCGACGCGAAGGAATGTGCGCTGGTCAAAGGCAAGCCGGAATGGTCGTTCGAAGGCGACGTGTTCGGCGTCGTGCTGCCCTCCGCCAGCGGGTCGTGCCCGCAAGGACTGCTCGCGCTCTACCGGCTCTACAACGACGGCCAGGGCGGTGCGCCGAACCATCGCTACACGCTGGACGGCACGGTCCGCGCCGTCATGATGGCGTTCGGCTGGGTGCCGGAGGGCTACGGGACGGTCGGCGTGATCGCCTGCGTGCCGGCGTAGGGACAGGCTGCGTCAGCAGGTCCAGGGCGCCGCGCGATCCGCCTCGATGCCGTAGCGCGCAATCGCGTCGGCGACGCGCGCGCGATCGCCCAGCGACGCCAAGGCCGCGACCACGACCTGGTGCCGTTCCACCTCGAAGAATCGCCGCAGTGCGCCGCGCGTGTCGCTGCGCCCGAAGCCGTCGGTGCCGAGCGCCGTGAAACGCGCGTCGACGTGCGCGGCGATCAGCTCCGGGTACGCGCGCACGTAGTCGGTCGCGGCGACGATCGGCGCGTCGCCGGCGAGCAGCGCGCCGACGTGGCTCACGCGCTGCGGGGCCTCCGGGTGCAGCCGGTTCCAGCGCGCGGCGTCGCGCGCGTCGCGCGCGAGCTCGGCGAAGCTCGTCGCGCTGAACACGTCGCTGCCGACGTTCCAGTCGGACGCGAGCAGCTCGGCGGCGGCGATCACTTCTCGCAGGATCGTGCCGGACCCCAGCAGCCGCACGCGACCCGCGGCGCCATCGTGCGAGGCGAAGCGATACAGCCCGCGCACGATGTCCGCCTCGGTGCCGGCGGGCAGCGACGGATGCGCGTAGTTCTCGTTCATCACCGTCACGTAATAGAACACGTCGTCCTGCCGCTCGAGCATCTGCCGCATGCCGTGGTCGACGATCACCGCGAGCTCGTACGCGAACGCCGGGTCGTAGGCGCGGCAGTTGGGAATCGTCGCGGCCACCACGTGGCTGCTGCCGTCCTGGTGCTGCAGCCCTTCGCCGCCGAGCGTCGTGCGGCCGGCGGTGGCGCCCAGCAGGAAGCCGCGCGCGCGCTGGTCGGCAGCCGCCCAGATCAGGTCGCCGACGCGCTGGAAGCCGAACATCGAGTAGTAGATGTAGAACGGCAACAGCGCGCGGCCGTGCACGCTGTACGCGGTCGCCGCGGCGATCCACGAGCAGAGCGCGCCCGCCTCGGTGATGCCCTCCTCCAGCAGCTGGCCGTCGCGCGCCTCGCGGTACGCGAGCATCGACTGCGCGTCCTCGGGTTCGTAGAGCTGGCCCTGCGGCGAGTAGATGCCGACCTGCCGGAACAGGTTGGCCATGCCGAACGTGCGCGCCTCGTCGGCGACGATCGGCACCACCGCGGGCCCGAGCGTCTTGTCCTTGAGCAAGTTGCCGAGCAGCCGCACGGCCGCCATCGTCGTCGACATTTCCTTGCCGGCGGCGTCGATCGCGAACGTCGCGTAAGCAGCGAGCGGCGGCACCGGAACCGGCGGCGCTTCGCGGCGCCGGCGCGGCAGGTAGCCGCCCAGCGCGGCGCGGCGCTCGCGCAGGTACGTCATCTCGCGGCTGTCCTCCGCAGGCTTGCAGAAGCGCAGCTGCGCGAGATCGTCGTCGGTCAGCGGCAGCGCGAAGCGGTCGCGAAAGACGCGCATCGCGTCGAGGTCGAGCTTCTTCTGCTGGTGCGCGGTCATCCGCGACTCGCCGGCCGCGCCCATGCCGTAGCCCTTCTTGGTCTTGGCGAGGATGACCGTCGGCTGTCCCTTGTGCTCGCGCGCCGCGCGGAACGCCGCGTGCAGCTTGCGGAAGTCGTGGCCGCCGCGCGTGAGCCCGTCGATCTCGGCGGCCGTCATGTGCGCGACCAGCGCCTGCAGCTCCGGATCGAGGTTGAAGAAGTGGTCGCGGTTGTAGACACCGTCGTTCGCGCCGAGCGTCTGGTACTGGCCGTCGACGGTCGCCGCGAACTGGCGCAGCAGCGAGTGGCCGGTGTCGCGCGCGAACAGCGCGTCCCAGTCGGAGCCCCACAGCACCTTGATCACGCTCCAACCGGCGCCGGTGAACAGCGCCTCCAGCTCCTGGATGATCTGGCCGTTTCCGCGCACGGGCCCGTCGAGCCGCTGCAGGTTGCAGTTGATGACGAACGTCAGGTTGTCGAGGCTCTCGCGCGCCGCGAGCGTCAGCGCGCCGACCGATTCAGGCTCGTCCATCTCGCCGTCGCCGAACACGCCCCACACGCGGCGTTCGCCGGTCGCCACGAGCCCGCGATTGGCGAGGTAGCGAAGGAAGCGCGCCTGGTAGATCGCGCCGATCGGTCCCAGGCCCATCGACCCGGTCGGAAACTGCCAGAAGCCGGGCATCAGCCACGGGTGCGGATACGACGACAGGCCGCCGCCGCCGACTTCGCGCCGGTAATGCGCGAGCTGGTCCTCGGTCAGCGCGCCTTCGAGGAACGCGCGCGCGTAGACGCCGGGTGCGGAATGCGGCTGGAAGTAGACGAGGTCGCCGGCGCGGAAGAAGTGATTGAAGCCGGCCTCGAAGATCTCGGCCGCCGACGCGTAGCTCGCGATGTGGCCGCCCAGCTCGCCCGACGCCTGGTTCGCGCGCATCACCATCGCCAGCGCGTTCCAGCGGATGATCGACGTGATCCGCTGCTCGAGCGCGAGGTCGCCCGGATACGGCCCCTGCCTGTCGAGCGAAATCGTGTTCTGGTACGCCGAGTGCGGCGCTTCGAGCGCCACGAGGCCCAGCGCGTGCGCGTGCTCCTGCAGTTCCTTCAGCACGAACAGCGCGCGCTCGGCCCCGCCGTTGCGCACGACGCCTTCGAGCGCGTCGCGCCACTCCTGCGTCTCGCGGGGGTCGGCGTCGCCCGGCGGCTCGTCGGGCCGGTCAGGCGCGGGCGACGACATGGCGCTCCATTGGCACGCGGTGGTCACCCATGTCTCGGATACGCCATGTAACCCATGTCTGCGGGCCACACAGCAGGAATCTGGCGGAGACGCAGGGATTTGAACCCTGGATACAGGTTTTGGCCCGTATGCTCCCTTAGCAGGGGAGTGCCTTCGACCACTCGGCCACGTCTCCGTGGACGCAATTGTACGGGTGTGCCGCGCCGGCGTCCACCGACACGATGCATTTCCGCCACAAAATCCGTGGCTTAGAAGCTATTCGATCGGGAGGGTCCGCCCGGAGGCGGACGATGCCCTGGCCGCGTCGAGCACCTGCTGGCATCGCCAGCCGTCGACGAAGTTCGGGCTCGGCGAGACGCCGCCGTCGATGCCCGCTGCGAAGTCGCGCACCAGCATGCGAAACGCCATCAGCCGATGATCGCGGTCGTCCTTGGCGAGCCTGAATCGCTCCGGTGTCGCGAGCTCGGCCATCGGCGAGCCGTTCCGGCTGCCGAACACCACGCCGTCGTCGGTCGGATTGGGACCGGCCTGCTCCGCCATCAGCGTGCCGTCGTCGCCCATGACCACGATGCGTGCGCCGCGCGCGGGCGTGGCCGCGAACGACGCGATCATCGTGGCCATGCCGCCGCTCGCGAAGTTGAGCGTGAACGAGAACGTGTCGTCGGCTTCGGCCTTGACGATCTTGCCGCTGGCCGCGTCCAGCACGTCGGGACGCAGCGTCGCCAGCTGGCAGTGCACCGATGCCACGTCGCCGAACCAGTCGCGCAGCCCGTCGACGTAATGCGAGCCGAGCGCGCCGAGCAGGCCGCCGCCATGCTGGTTGAACGCCTGCCATCCCGCTGCGCGCGGCTGCGGCGTGACGTAGCGGTCCAGGAACAGCTCGACCGTGCACATCCTGAACCGTCCGATGTGCCCGTCGGCGAGCAGCTGCTTGATGAACGTGCGCTGCGGCGTGTAGCGGAACTCGTGCGCCACCATGGCCGTGCGCCCGCGCGACGCCGCGAGGTCGCGCATCTCCGCGGCCTCGTGCGCGTTCATCGCGAACGGCTTCTCGCACACGACGTGCTTGCCGGCGGCCAGCGCCGCCATCGCCAGCGGGTGATGCGTGGACGGCGGCGTGCTGATCGCCACCGCGTCGATGTCGTCGCGCGCCACGAGCTCGCGCGGATCGGTGTGGACGTGCGGCACGCCCGCCTCGCCGGCGATCCTGCGCGCGTGTTCGCCGTTGCGGGCGCACAGCGCCGCCACCTCCCAGCCTTCGGAGCGAAACGCGGGCAGGTGGACCTGCGCGCCGAACCCGAGGCCGACGATGCCGACCCGCCGGGGTGCCGCCACGGCTACACCGGCGCCTTTTCGAGCTCGAACGCCTTGTGCAGCACGCGCACGGCGAGCTCCAGGTACTTCTCGTCGATCACCACCGACACCTTGATCTCGGACGTCGAGATCATCTGGATGTTGATGCCTTCGTCCGCGAGCGTCTTGAAGAGCCTGGACGCGATGCCGACGTGCGAGCGCATGCCGATGCCGACGACCGACACCTTGCAGATCCGGCTGTCGCCGATGATCTCGCGCGCCGTGAACGACTTGCCGCGCGACGCCTCGAGCACCTCCATCGCGCGCGCGAATTCGTTGCGGTTCACGGTGAACGAGAAGTCCGTATGGCCCGACGCGCCGATGTTCTGCACGATCATGTCGACGTCGACGTTCGCGTCGGCGATCGGACCGAGGATCGCGTACGCGATGCCGGGCTTGTCGGGCACGCCCATCACGGAGATCTTGGCCTCGTCGCGATTGAACGCGATGCCGGAGATGATCGCCTGTTCCATGTTGTCGTCTTCCTCGAATGTGATCAGCGTGCCGGGCGCCGTGGATTCCGGATCGTCGAACGACGACAGCACGCGCAGCTTGACCTTGTACTTGCCGGCGAATTCCACCGAGCGGATCTGCAGCACCTTGGAGCCCAAGCTCGCCATCTCGAGCATTTCCTCGAACGTCACGGTGTCGAGGCGGCGCGCCTCGGGGACGATCCGCGGGTCGGTCGTGTAGACGCCGTCGACGTCCGTGTAGATCTGGCACTCGTCGGCGGTCAGCGCGGCGGCGAGCGCCACGCCGGACGTGTCCGAGCCGCCGCGGCCCAGCGTGGTGATGTTGCCTTCCGAGTCGACGCCCTGGAACCCCGCGACGATGACGATCGTGCCGTCGGCCAGATCGCGGCGCATGTTGGCTTCGTCGATCTCCAGGATGCGCGCCTTCGTGAACGCGTTGTCCGTCAGGATGCGGACCTGGCCGCCCGTATAGCTCTTCGCCTTGCACCCCAGCTCGTGCAGCGCGATCGCCAGCAGGCCGATCGTCACCTGCTCGCCGGTGGCGGCGATCACGTCGAGCTCGCGCGGGTCGGGCTCCTTGCTGATCTCTTTCGCGAGGCCGAGCAGCCGGTTGGTCTCGCCGGACATCGCCGACACGACGACGACGAGCTGGTGCCCCTGCTTGCGGAAGTGCGCGACGCGACGCGCGACGTTCTTGATGCGGTCGGTGGAGCCGACCGAGGTGCCGCCGTATTTCTGGACGATGAGGGCCATTGCGAAGGTGCCGTACGAGGAGCCTGGAGGCGCGCGTCAGTCGAGCGCACGGAATGCGAGCGTGGCGTTGGTGCCTCCGAAGCCGAAGGAATTGGACAGCGCACCGCGGATCTTCATCGGCCGCGCGGTCAGCGGAACGAAATCGAGGTCGCACGCCGGGTCGACGTTCACGAGGTTCGCCGTCGGCGGCGCGATCTGGTCGCGGATGGCGAGCACGGTGAACACCGCCTCGATGCCGCCGGCGGCGCCCAGCAGGTGGCCCGTCATCGACTTGGTCGACGACACGGCGAGCTTCTTCGCGTGGTCGCCGAACGCGCGCTTCATGCCCGTGCACTCGGCGACGTCGCCGAGCGGGGTGGACGTGCCGTGCGCGTTGATGTAGTCGACGTCGGTCGTCCGCATGCCGGCGTTCTTCAGCGCGTTCAGCATGCTGCGCCGGCCGCCGTCGCCGTCTTCGGGGGGCGCCGTGATGTGGTGCGCGTCCGCGCTCATGCCGTAGCCGGCCAGCTCGCAGTAGATGCGCGCGCCGCGGGCCTTCGCGTGCGATTCCTCTTCCAGCACGAGGACGCCGGCGCCCTCGCCCAGCACGAAGCCGTCGCGGCCGACGTCCCACGGCCGGCTCGCCGTCGCCGGATCGTCGTTGCGCGTCGACAGAGCGCGCGACGCGCAGAAGCCGCCGATGCCCAGCGGCGACACCGTCGACTCCGAGCCGCCGGCGACCATGACGTCAGCGTCGCCGTATTCGATGAGCCGCGCCGCCTCGCCCAGGCTGTGATTGGCGGTCGAGCACGCGGAGACCGTGCCGAGGTTCGGACCCTTGTAGCCGTAGTGGATCGACACCAGCCCGGCGATCATGGTGATGATCGAGCCCGGCACGAAGAACGGCGAGATCTTGTGCAGGCCGCCCTGCACGTACTTCGCGTGCGTCTCCTCGATCATCGGCAGCCCGCCGATCCCCGAGCCGATGCACACGCCGACGCGCTCCATGTCACCGGTGTAGCCGTCGAGCCCGGCGTCCTTCACCGCCTCCATCGTCGCGACGAGGCCGTAGTGGATGAACGTGTCGTAGCGGCGCGCTTCCTTGCCCGACAGGTACTTGGTGACGTCGAAGCCCTTCACCTCGCCGGCGATCTGCGACGGGAAGTGCGACGCGTCGAAGCGCGTGATGCGCGCTATTCCCGAACGACCGGCCAGGATGCTCGCCCACGCGTCCGCCACGCCGATGCCGACGGGCGCGATGATGCCAAGTCCGGTGACGACGACGCGGCGGCGGGACATGCGGCGATGTTGGGGTGGCTGCGAATGCCCGAAGCCCCGCGGGCGCGGGGACGGCGGGCAGACGTCGGCGGCGCTAGGGCCGCCGCTCGCCGATTACTTCTTCAGGTGGGCGCCGACGTAGTCGATCGCCTGCTGCACGGTCGTGATCTTCTCGGCTTCCTCGTCCGGGATCTCGGTCTCGAACTCCTCCTCGAGCGCCATCACGAGCTCGACGGTGTCGAGCGAATCGGCGCCCAGATCGTCGACGAACGACGACTCGTTCTTGATCTCCGCCTCGTTGACGCCCAGCTGCTCGGCGACGATCTTCTTGACCCGTTGTTCCACGTTGTCCATTGCGCTCCTCCCCACTGCCGGGGCTACTGGATTAAAACCCGCGAATTCTACCAGATCGGCGGTTCGCGGCTCCCCCCGCGCGGCAGGGGGGTCGCACCCGCGTCAGGCCATGTACATGCCCCCATTGACGTGGACTGTTGCACCGGTAACGTAGCCCGCGCCGGGGCTCGCCAGCCACGCCACGGCGTCGGCGATGTCGTCGGGCGACCCCAGCCGCCCGAGCGGGATGCGCGACAGCAGCGTTTCGCGTGCGGCGTCCGGCAGCGAGCGCGTCATGTCGGTGTCGATGAATCCCGGCGCGACGCAGTTGACCGTGATGTTGCGGCTGCCGACTTCCTGCGCGAGCGACTTCGTGAAGCCGAGCAGCGCGGCCTTCGCCGCCGCGTAATTCGCCTGGCCCGCATTGCCGCTCGAGCCGACGATGCTGCCGATCTGGATGATGCGGCCGTGCCGCGCCTTCATCATGCCGCGCAGCACGGCCTTCGCCAGCCGGAATGCCGGCTTCAGGTTGGTCGCCATGATGGCGTCCCACTCGTCGTCCTTCATACGCAGAAGCAGGTTGTCGCGCGTGATCCCCGCGTTGTTGACGAGGATGCCGATCGCGCCGTATTTCGCCTCGATCGCGGCGAGCACGGCTTCGGTCGCCGCGGGATCGGCGACGTCGAGCTTCATGCCGGTACCCGCGTTGCCGGCCTCGGCCAGCCGTGCAGCGATCTTCGCCGCGCCCTCGTCGGTGGTCGCCGTGCCGACGACCGTCGCGCCATCGGCGGCCAGCCGCAGCGCGATCGCGAGGCCGATGCCGCGCGTGGCGCCGGTCACCAGCGCCGTCTGGCCCGCGAGCTTGCCGCTCATGGCGCGCGTCCTTGCGCGGTGCCGAGTTCCGCCATCGCCGCCGCGAGCGCGTCGCCGTCGGTCAGCGCGTAGGCAGGCAGGCCGTCGACGATCCGTTTGGTCAGCCCCGCCAGCACCTTGCCCGGCCCGCATTCGACGACGTGCGTGACGCCGCGGGCGGCCATCGCGCGGATCGTCGCCGTCCAGTGCACGGGACTGGCCGCCTGCCTTGATAGCGCGTCGCGGATCGCGTCGTGGTCCTTGTAGACGGCGACGTCGACGTTGTGGATCACCGGGATCGCGGGCGTCCTGATCTCGATCTGCGCCAGTCGCTGCGCGAGCTTCAGGGCGGCCGGGCGCAGCAGCGTGCTGTGGAACGGCGCCGACACCGGCAGCAGCACGCCGCGCTTCGCCCCCTTCTGCTTCGCGAGCCCGATCGCGCGCTCGACGGCCTCGCGGTGGCCGGCGATGACCAGCTGTCCCGGCGCATTGAAGTTGACGGCCTCGACGCACTGTCCCTGCCCGGCCTCCGCGCATGCGGAGACGACCGCGCCGTCGTCGGCGCCCATGATCGCGGCCATCGCCCCCTCGCCGGCCGGCACCGCGTCCTGCATCGCCTGCGCGCGGAAGCGCACGAGCGGCACGGCGTCGCGAAACGCAAGCGCCCCGGCGGCGACCAGCGCCGTGTATTCGCCGAGGCTGTGGCCGGCCAGCACCACCGGCAGCGGACCGCCGGCGGCCCGCCACGCGCGCCACGTCGCGACCCCGGCGGCCAGCATCACCGGCTGCGTGTTGGTGGTCAGCGCAAGCGCTTGCTGCGGGCCGTTCTCGACCAGCGACCACAGGTCCTCGCCCAGCGCGTCGGAGGCCTCGGCGAACGTCTCGCGCACGACCGGATGCGCGGCGAAGCCGCCCATCATGCCGACGGCCTGCGAGCCCTGCCCGGGGAATACGAATGCGATCTGCATGGCTGCCACCTCGGCTACCACCTCATGAACACGGAGCCCCACGTGAAGCCGCCGCCGACGCCGAGCAGCATCACGTGGTGGCCTTGCCTGATGCGGCCGTCGCGCACGGCGATGTCGAGCGCCATCGGAATGGACGCGGCCGACGTGTTGCCGTGGATGTCCACCGTCACGATCAGGCGCTCGTGCGGCAGGTGCAGCTTCTTCATCGTCGCGTCCATGATCCGGATGTTCGCCTGGTGCGGGATCACCCAGTCGATGTCCTCGGGCAGCATGCTGACGGCCGACAGCGCCTCGTGCGCGACGTCGGCCAACACCTTGACGGCGAACTTGAACACCGCCGAGCCGTCCATGTGCAGGAACGGCGTGCCGGTCACGCGCCCGTCCTGCACGGTGCCGGGCACGCACAGGATGCCGCGATGGCTGCCGTCGGCGTGCAGGTGCGACGTCAGGATGCCGGGCGTGGCGGCCGGCACGACGACGACCGCGCCGGCGCCGTCGCCGAACAGCACGCAGGTGCCGCGGTCGTTCCAGTCGAGGATGCGCGAATAGATCTCGGCGCCGATGACCAGCGCGTTGCGCGCGCTGCCGCTGCCCACCATCTTGTCGGCCATCGCGAGCGCGTAGACGAAGCCCGAGCAGACGGCCGCGACGTCGAACGCCGCGCCGCCCCGTATGCCGAGCTTGTCGGCGACGATGCACGCGGTCGCCGGAAAGATCATGTCCGGCGTCGCGGTCGCCACGATCACGACGTCGACGTCGGCGGCCGTCATGCCGGCGGCGGCGATCGCTTCGCGCGCGGCGGCGACCGCCAGGTCGGACGTCTGCTCGCCGGGCGCCGCGATGTGCCGCTGGCGGATGCCGGTGCGCGAGCGGATCCACTCGTCGCTGGTGGCGACGCGCTTGGAAAGCTCGTCGTTGGTGAGGATCGTCGCCGGCAGGTAGCGGCCGGTCCCCGCGATCCGGCTAGCCTGCATCGGATTCGGCGGTCGCGGCCGGCGCCGGCGACATCGACTCGGCCGGCATCGCCGCGACCTCGCGCGCGATCTTGTCGAGCACGCCGTGCTCGACTTCGGCGTGCGCCTTGTACAGCGCGTGGCGGAAGCCCAGGACGTCGGCGCTGCCGTGGCTCTTCACGACGACGCCTTTGAGCCCGACCAGCGTGGCGCCGTTGTAGCGGCGCGGGTCCACGCGCGCCTTGAACGCCATCAGCGCCGGATATGCGGCGGCGGCCGCCACCTTGCGCAGCGGATTGCGCGTGAATTCGGTGCGCAGGAATTCATACAGCATCACGACGAGGCCTTCCGACACCTTGAGCGCGACGTTGCCGACGAAGCCGTCGCAGACGACGACGTCGGTCGTGCCCTTGTAGATGTCGTCGCCTTCGATGTTGCCGTAGTAGTTGAGCTTCGACGCCTTCAGCAGCTCCGCCGTCCGCTTGACCACGTCGTTGCCCTTGATGTCCTCTTCGCCGATGTTGAGCAGGCCGACGGTCGGCCGCTCGATGTGCTCGACCGCCGTGGCAAGGGCGCTGCCCATCACCGCGAACTGCAGCAGCTGCTCGGGCGTGCAGTTGACGTTGGCGCCCAGGTCGAGCGCCGTGGTGACCCCCGATCGCGTCGGCAGCTGCGACGCGATCGCCGGACGGTCGATGCCGGGCAGCGTCTTCAGCACGAAGCGCGCGATCGCCATCAGCGCGCCGGTGTTGCCGGCGGACACGCACGCCTGCGCGGTGCCGTCCTTGACGAGGTTGATCGCCACGCGCATCGACGAGTCCTTCTTCCGGCGCAGCGCCTCGGCCGGCGGCTCGTCCATCGCGACGACTTCCGAGCACGCCTTCACCGTGGCGCGGTCCCTCGCCGCGGAGCGCGAGCGGGCCAGCGCCGGCGCCAGCGCGGACTCGAGCCCGACCAGGATCACGCGCGCGTCCGGCGTCTCCTCGAGGAAGGCCAGCGACGCGGGAACGGTGACCGCCGGCCCGTGATCGCCTCCCATCGCGTCGACGGCGACCGTGACGGTCATGCTTTACGGGGCCTCATGGGAATGGGGACGGCGTACGGATTGCCGCCGAGCGGGAATGCCCCCACCCGATGGCCGGCGTGCAGCCGCGAGTGTACCTTTGCCCGGGTCAATCCCGAAATTGCCGGCGGGCAGGCGCCCGCCATGACGCTCTGGTTACTCGTCGGCCTTCGTCTTGACGACCTTCTTGCCGCGGTAGTAGCCGTTCGGGCTGATGTGGTGACGCAGGTGCGTCTCGCCGCTCACCGGCTCGACGGCGAGCGCCGGCGCGGTCAGGAAGTCGTGCGCGCGGTGCATGCCGCGCTTCGACGGAGATTTCTTGTTCTGCTGGACAGCCATGGGTTGCTCCTCGTGGTTCCGTTCGATGGGTACGTGTTACGCAGCCTTCTCTCCGTCGCGCGCCTCGCACGCGCCGTGCATCGGCGCGTACGGCAGCGTCAACAGCAATTCGTCCTCGACCAGCGCTTCCGGGTCGAGCAGCCGGTCCGCCACCAGCACTTCGTCGTCGCTGTCGGCATCCAGCGCGTCGGCATCCGCCTCGTTCCTCGCAAGCACCGCGATCGTACGCTGCGCGACCGGCAAGGCGAAATCGCCGAGGCAGCGCTGGCACGTCACCGGCACGCTGCCGTCGATCGCAACCTCGAGCGCGGGACGCCCCGCCCGGTCGGTGGTGCCGGCGATCCGCCAGGCCACCGTCGCCGCGCCCGGAACCACTCGGTTGGCCAACCTGTCGGCCAGTCGCTCCGACGCGCCGACGTCGAGCTTGCCGGCGAGCACCCGCCCTTCCCGAGCCAGCCGGAACGCATCGAACATGGTTGAGTCTGGCATGGTCTTAGCGCCGCGTGCCGCTTGGGACCGGCAAGGCAAACAGTAGATAATACGCTGATTCCCGCAGTCTGTCAAAGAAATGCCAGCAAAAACAACAACGAAGCGCGTGCGCCCGCCGCTGGTGCTGGGCTCGACGTCGCGCTACCGCCGGATGCTGCTCGAGCGCCTGGGCCTGCCGTTCACCGTGGCGGCGCCGGACGTCGACGAGTCGCCGCTGCCGGGCGAAGTCCCGGCGGCCACGGCGCTCAGGCTGGCGGAGGCCAAGGCCCGCGCCGTCGCTGCGCGGTATGCCGACGCGCTGGTGATCGGGTCGGACCAGGTGGCCGACTGCGACGGCGTCGCGATCAGCAAGCCGGGCAACCGCGCCACGGCGCTCGAGCAGCTGCGGATGCTGTCGGGCCGGACGATCGTGTTCCACACCGGCATCGCGCTGGTGGACGCGGCGAGCGGCCGCTGCCGGAGCGAGCTGGTCGACGTCGCGAGCGAGTTCCGGGCGCTGACCGACGACGAGATCGCCGCGTACGTCGATCGCGAGCAGCCTTTCGACTGCGCCGGCGCCGTCCGCTCCGAGTCGCTCGGCATCGCGCTGTTCGAGCGCATCGGCAGCGACGATCCGACGGCATTGATCGGACTGCCGCTGATCGCGCTCGCGCGCCTGCTGCGCGCCGAAGGCGTGAATCCGCTGACGGCGGCGACCGCGTGAAGGCCGGCACGCTCTACCTGGTGCCCAACCTGCTCGGGCTGTCGTCGCCGTCGGACGTGCTGCCTGCGCGGACGATCGAGATCGCGCGCGCGATCGAGCACTGGGTCGTCGAGACGGCGAAACCCGCGCGCGCGTTCATCAAGTCGCTCGATCCGCCGCGGCCGATCGCCTCGCTCGACATCCGCCCGCTGGCCGGCGCGCCGGACGTGGCGGCGCTGCTCGCGCCGGCCAGCGACGGCCAAGACATCGGCCTGCTGTCGGACGCCGGCTGCCCGGGCGTGGCCGACCCGGGCGCCGTGCTCGTCGCCGCTGCCCACTTGGCCGGCCTGCGCGTCGTGCCGCTGGTGGGCCCGTCGTCGCTGCTGCTGGGACTGATGGCGTCCGGCATGAACGGCCAGAGCTTCGCGTTCCACGGCTACCTGCCGGTCGCGAAACCGGAGCGCGAGGCAGCGCTCAAGCGGCTCGAGGACGAGTCGCGCGCGTTGCGGCGCGCGCAACTGTTCATCGAAACGCCGTACCGCAACGAAGCGATGGTGCAGTCGCTGGGCGAGGCGCTGAAGGCCACGACGAACGTCTGCGTGGCCGTCGACCTGACGCTGCCGACCGAGCGCATCGAACGCCATGCCGCAGCGGACTGGCGCCGGCAGGACGCGGCCCGCTTCGCGAAGCGGCCGGCGCTGTACATCCTCGAAGCGTGAGACAGGGAACGTGAAATAGGGTCAGACCCCATTACAAGGCCTGGCACCATTTCCGCGATCGTCCAAAAAAAGGTGCCGGGCCTCGTAATGGGGTCTGACCCTATTTCAAGCCGTTTCAGCGGGCGCTGGCGGTCGGCGAGTCCTCGATGTAGCTCTTGAGCATCCGGTTCTCGAAGCTCTGCTCCTCGTAGACGGCCTTGGCGACGTCGTGGAACGAGACGACGCCCAGCAGCATCGCGCCGTCGAGCACCGGCACGTACCGTGAGTGCCGCTCCAGCATGCGGCCGCGCAGTTCCATCACGTCGAGCGTCGGCGTGGCCGTCAGCGGATCGCGCTCGTAGATTTCCGACACGCGGGTCGCGCCGAGCGCGCCGCCGCCCTTCGCGAGCGCCGCCAGCACTTCGCGAAACGTCAGCATGCCGGACAACTTGCCGTGCTCCATCACGACCAGTGAACCGATGTCGTTTTCGGCCATCACCTTCACCGCGTCGAGCGCGGCGCCGTCCGGCGTGGTCGTGAACAGCGACGTCGAGCCCTTGATGCGGAGGATCTCGCTGATCTGCATGGCGCCTCCCGTGAGTCGCGAGCGGCTCGCGACTGCGGCCGCTGCACGAGAGGTTACTCTCGCATCCGGTACGGGCGCAACGGGCGCGGAGGATTACTTGTAGAGGATTCCGGGCAGCCAGAGCCCGATGCCGGGAAAGACGTACAGCAGGATCAGCGCGACCACCTGGATCGCCATGAACGGCATCATGCCGGCGAAGATCTGGTTCAGCGTCACGTGCGGTGGCGACACGCCCTTCAGGTAGAACGCGGCCATCGCCACCGGCGGCGACAGGAACGCCGTCTGCAGGTTCAGCGCGACGAGCAGGCCGAAGAACAGCGGGTCGATGTTGAAGTGCGGCAGCAGCGGGATGAAGATCGGCATGAAGATGACGATGATCTCGGTCCACTCGAGCGGCCAGCCCAGCAGGAAGATGATGACCTGCGCCAGGACCATGAACTGGACCGGCGTCATGTCGAGCGACAGCACCCAGCGCTCGACGACGCCCTGCCCGCCGAGCAGCGCGAAGGCCGCCGAGAAGATCGACGACCCGACGAACAGCCAGCACACCATCGCCGACGTCTTGGCGGTCAGGAAGACCGACTCCCTGACGATCGGCGCCAGCCTGACCTGGAACACGGCGACCACGCACCAGACCGCGGTGGCGGCGATCGTGACCCAGCCGACCCACACCGGCGGCCCGGCCTCGAGCACCTCGAACTTGAGCAGGATGAACCAGACGACCGAACTGCTTATCAGGATCCACAGCGGAATCCACGTCCTCAGCGTGCGTGCGCGCGAATCGGGCGGCTGCGCGAGCAGCGCGTAGACGGCCGCCAGCATGAAGCCGCCCAGCGAGCCGACCGCGGCGGCCTCGGTCGGCGTCGCGAGGCCGAACACGATCGTCCCGAGCACCGCCAGGATCAGCACCGCCAGCGGGAAGAACGACGCCAGCAGCATCTTGAAGATTTCGAACCGCGCGAACGTGAAGACGGCATAGAACACGACCAGGATCGCCGCGCCCACGCCCAGCACCATCCAGTACGTCGTCGGCGCCGGAATCCTTTGCCACTCGGCGGCGACGGGCGCCGCGGCGGGCGCGGCGGCAGCCGGCGCCGCCGACGGCGCGGCCTTCGGAGCGGGCACCGGAGCGGCCGTGCTGCCGGGCTCCGGCGGAGGCTCGGCCAGGTCGGTGCTGCCCTTGCTCCCCGATTCGCTCTCCGCCGGTTCCTGCAGTCCCGTGCCCTCCTGCGTCCCGGAGAGGGATTCGCCCATCTGCTGCAGCTGCGACGTGTCGGTCACGACGTCGGGCTTGGTCAGCGCATGCCAGGTCAGGCCCATCAGCACGACGAACGCGATCGCGGGCAGCAGCGCCGTGACGAGTTCGCGCACCAGCACGGACACCGGCACGCCGGCATTCTGGCGGCCCTTGATGGCGCCGATCAACCCGGGCAGCACCTTGGCGCCCAGCGTCGAGGCGATTGTCGCAAGGTGCGCCGGCAGCGTGACCCTGCGCTCGCTTTCCGCGAGCGGCGGCATCAGCGTCGGCTTGACCTTGGCGAGGACGATCACGTACGCGATGTACAGGCCTGCCAGCATGATGCCGGGGAAGAAAGCGCCGGCGTAGAGCTTGACCACCGACACGCCGGCGGTGGCGCCGTAGACGATCAGCATCACCGACGGCGGGATGAGGATGCCGAGGCAGCCGCCCGCGGTGATGACGCCCGCGGAGATCTTGACGCCATAGCCGGCGCGCAGCATCGCCGGCAGCGCCAGAAGTCCCATCAGCGTGACCACCGCGCCGACGATGCCGGTCGCCGTGGCGAACACCGCGCACGTGACCAGCGTCGCGACCGCGAGCGAACCCGGAATTCGCGCGAGCGCGAGGTGCAGGCTGCGGAACAGCTTCTCGATCAGGTTCGAGCGCTCGACCAGGTAGCCCATGAACACGAACAGCGGAATCGAGATCAGCACGTCGTTGGACATCACCGAGTACGCGCGCTGCACCATGAGGTCGAGCGTCTGCTGCATCGCCAGTTCGTGGCTCTGGCTGCGGTAGGCGAGCCACGCGAAAATGACGCCCATGCCCATCAGCGTGAACGCGGTCGGGAAGCCCAGCATGATCGCGATCACGATGAGCGCGAGCATCAGCAGGCCCAGGTGGCCGTTGGTGATCTCGGCCGCCGGCGGCAGCAGCCAGAACACGCCGATCACGACCGCAGCCATGATCGACAGCCCGAACCAGACTTCCTTTCTCATCGGTCCGCGCCCTTGCCCACGACCAGCGCATCGAGCTTCTCGATGTCCTCGTCCTTGACGTGGACCATCTGCTTCAGCTTGTCGACGTCGACCTCCTCGACGTCCTCCTCGCGCGACGGCCAGTAGCCCTGCTTCAGGCAGATGCAGCAGCGGACGATCTCGGCGAGCCCCTGGATCAGCAGGAACATGCCCGCGACCGGGATCACCGTCTTGAACGGATAGATGGGCGGGCCGTCGGCCGTGATGTTCGAATGCTCGTTGATCGCCCACGACTCGCCGGCGTAGCGGTAGCCGGCCCACACCAGCGCGACGACGCCGGGAACGAAGAACGCGATGTAGAGGATGAGGTCGAGCGCCGCCTGCAGCCGGTCCGGGAAGAAACCGTAGAGCACGTCGCCGCGCACGTGCCCGTTCTTCGACAGCGTGTACGCGCCGGCCATCATGAACAGCGTCCCGTACATCATGATCATCACGTCGAACGCCCACGCGTGCGGATGCAGGAGGACGTAGCGCGAGAACACCTCCCACGAGATGAGCAGCGTCAGCGACACGATCAGCCACGCGAACGCCTGGCCCACCCAGGTGCTCATCTTGTCGACGGTCAGCAGGAGTTTCTGCATCGATGTCCACCCGGGGCGCCGCGCGCCTGCGCGCGGGCCGCTACGAAAAAAGACACCATCCGGTGGCGCCGGATGGTGTCTGCCGCTGCCCTTCCCCGCGCTACGCCTTCTTGGCCGGCTGCTTGGCGCCGAAGTAGTGCGTGTATGCCATCCTGCGGCTGACGTAGACGTCCTGGTCCCACTTTGCCGCGCGTTCGGCGAACGCCTTCTGCGAGTCGATGATTTCCTTGAACAGCGCGTTCTCGCCCGCCTTCTTCGCCGCGATCTGGTCGAACATGGTGAGCTGCGCCTGCAGGATCGTATCCGGCGTCTTGTAGAACTTGACGTTGTCCTTCGTCTGCAGCTCGATGTAGTCCTTCGAATAGCGGTCGATCGCCTTCCACGTCATGTCCGCCGACGCCGCCTCGGTCGCGTAGCCGATGATTGCCCGCAGTTTTTCAGGCAGCGCGTCGAACTTGGTCTTGTTGAAGATGATCTCGAACTGCTCGGCGTTCTGGTGGAAGCTCTGCAGCATGCAGACCTTGGACACGTCGGGGAAGCCCAGGAGGCGGTCGGACGTCGCGTTGTTGAACTCGGCGCCGTCCAGCAGGCCGCGGTCCATCGCCGGGATGATCTCGCCGCCGGGCAGCGCGTTGACGGCCGCGCCCATCGCGGTGAACAGGTCGATCGAGATGCCGACAGTCCGGAACTTCATGCCCTTGAAGTCGTCGATCTTGGTGATCGGCTTCTTGTACCAGCCGAGCGGCTGCGTCGGATGCGGGCCGTAAGGGAACGACACCACGTTGGCGCCCACGGACGCGTACAGCTTGGTCAGCAGTTCCTTGCCGCCGCCGTACTTGTGCCAAGCGAGGAGCATCTGGCCGTCCATCGCGTACGCGGGCCCGGAGCCCCACAGCGCCAGCGCGTTCTGCTTGCCGTAGTGGTAGGCGAGCACGCCGTGGCCGCCGTCGAGCGTTCCCTTCGACACCGCGTCGAGCAGGCCGAACGCCGGCACCACAGCACCGGCGGGCAGCACCTCGATCTTGAGGTCGCCGCCGGTCATCTCGTTCACCTTCTTCGCATAGTCGAGCGCGAATTCGTGGAAGATGTCCTTGGCCGGCCACGTCGATTGCCAGCGCATCGAGATCGGTCCCTGCGCCTTCACGATCGACGGGAAGCCGAGCGTCGCGGTGCCGGCGGCGACGCCGCTGGCGGCCGTCAGGAACTTGCGACGCGACGAGGTCGCGGCCGGCTTTGCCGCAACGGAATGTTGAGCTTTGCGTGTCATGCATCCTCCAAAGGACAGCGCGATGCGCGTAGTCGCTCGCGCCGTGGTGTCGGGTTAGTCGCGGTCTTGCCGCCGCTCCGGCCCGTTGATCGTGGAATGGGTTCGGTGACCCCGGAATCGATGGAACGAACCATTATAGCCACGTGCGCCGCTGCGTCATTGTGCGCCGCGGAAAAGGAAGGAAATCGGCGTCGGACACATGAATTCGCCGAACATCCG
This sequence comes from Burkholderiales bacterium, assembly GCA_046347755.1. Taxonomy (GTDB): domain Bacteria; phylum Pseudomonadota; class Gammaproteobacteria; order Burkholderiales; family Casimicrobiaceae; genus VBCG01. Next base: position 2,410,961 of record JAXMFM010000003.1, read on the forward strand.
CGGACGTGAACCTATTCCATCGGCGACGCGTCAACCGCGCAGCGGCCGGCGCTCGCGCAGCGCCTGCGCCAGCGTGCCCGCGTCGACGTACTCGAGCTCGCCGCCCACCGGCACGCCGCGCGCCAGCCGGCTGACCGCGAGCCCGCGCGCCGTCAGCAATTCGCCGATGTAGTGGGCAGTCGCCTCGCCTTCGTTGGTGAAATTGGTGGCGAGGATGACCTCGCGGACGACGCCGTCGGCGGCGCGCTTCAACAGGCGGTCGAGGCGGATTTCCTTCGGGCCGATGCCGTCGAGCGGCGACAGGCGCCCCATCAGCACGAAATACAGGCCCTGGTACGCCTGCGTCTGCTCGACCATCAGCAGGTCGGCGGGCGTCTCGACCACGCACAGCTGCGCCGGGTCGCGGCGACCCGACCGGCACAGCGCGCAGACGGTGTCCTCGGTGAACGTGTTGCAGCGCTCGCAGTGGCGGATCCGGTCAGCTGCCTGCATCAGCGCGGCGGCGAGCTCCCGCGCGCCGTCGCGGTCGTGCTGCATCAGGTGCAGCGCGATCCGCTGCGCCGCGCGCGGCCCGACGCCCGGCAGGCGGCGCAGCGCGCGCGACAGCGCGTCGAGGCTGCCGAGCGGCTCCTGCGGGGAAACCGGTCGTTCGGACATGCGCGTCTGGCAAATGCCGTCAGAACGGCATCTTGAAGCCGGGCGGCAGCGGCAGCCCGGCCGTCAGGCCGGACATCTTCTCCTGTGTGGTCGCCTCGACGCGGCGCACGGCGTCGTTGACGGCAGCGGCGACGAGGTCCTCGAGCATGTCGCGGTCCTCGGTCAGCAGCGACGGGTCGATCGCCACGCGCTTCACGTCGTGCCGGCAGGTCATGACGACCTTCACCAGGCCGGCGCCCGCCTGGCCCTCGACCTCGGTCTGCGCGAGTTCTTCCTGCGCCTTCTTCATGTTGTCCTGCATCGCCTGCGCCTGCTTCATGAGGCCGGCCAACTGGTTCTTCATCATGCTGGGTTCGTCTCCTCGCTCAAATTCCGTCACTTGGCATTGCCGTCCCGCGGCAGCGGGACGACGGTGTCGGGTCGGACCTGGCCGTCGAACGTGGCGATCAGGTCGCGGACGAACGGCTCTTCGCGAAACGCCGCTTCGCCCTTCGCGCGCGCCTCGGCGCGCTCGCGCTTCTCGGTCGCGGCGAGCGACGTCTCCGCCGGCGCGCCGACCTCGAACGCAAGCAGCAGCTTGCGGCCGGTCGCCTGCTCCAGCGCGTGCTTCAGCTTGTCGGCGTACGCCTTGTCGGCCAGGTGCTTGTGCGCGACTGGCAGCGCGAGCGTCAGCGCGTTGCCGTTCATCGACTTCAATTCCGTCTGGGCGGCCAGCTGCGCGGCCATCCCGGACAGCTTGAGCCCGGCGACGAACGCCGGCCAGCCGGAAGCGTCCGCAGGCAGCGGCACGACGTCGCGCGCGCTCGCCGCATCGGCGCCGCGCGCCGGCGGCGCCGGCCGCGCCGGCGTGATCGTCGCGATGCCCGAGTCCGGCGCCGCCTGCGCCGAAGGCGCCGGCACGAACGCCAGCATCCGCAGCAGCGTCATCGCGAAGCCGGTGGCTTCGTCGGGCGCGAAACCCAGGTCGGCGCGCCCCTGTGTGGCGATCTGGTAGGCGACCTGCACGCGCTCGGCGGCGAAGCGCCGGCCGTAGTCGGCGAGGCGCTCGGCGTCGTCGAACGCCGCGGCCGCGGCCGGCACGACCTGCGCGATGGCGATGCGGTGGAACAGCGACGCCACCTCGTCGAGCGCAGGTGCCGCGGCCAGGCCGCGCGCGGCGAGCGCGTCGGCTTCGGCGAGCAGCGCGACGCCGTCGCCGGCCGCCAGCGCGTCGGCGATCCGGTACGCGTAGTCGCGGTCGACGGTGCCGAGCATCGTGCGCACCGCGGCCTCGCGGACCTCGCCGCCGCCGAACGCGATCGCCTGGTCAAGCAGCGACAGCCCGTCGCGCAACGAACCCTGCGCCGCGTGCGCGATCAGCGCGACGGCGGCCGGGTCGGAGGCGATCGCCTCCGCCGCCAGGATGTGCGCGATGCGCGCGCCGATCTGCGCGGGCGTCAGCGGCTTCAGGTTGAACTGCAGGCACCGCGACAGCACGGTCACCGGGATCTTCTGCGGATCGGTGGTCGCGAGCACGAAGCGCACGTGCTCGGGCGGCTCCTCGAGCGTCTTCAGCATCGAATTGAAGGCCGCCTTGGACAGCATGTGCACTTCGTCGATCAGGTACACCTTGTAGCGGCCGATCGTCGGCGCGTAGCGCGCGTTGTCGAGGATCTCGCGCATGTTGTCGATGCCGGTGTTCGACGCCGCGTCGAGCTCGATCAGGTCGACGAAGCGCCCGGCGTCGATGTCGGTGCACGCGGCGCACACGCCGCACGGCGTGGCCGTGACGCCGGTCACGCAGTTGAGGCTCTTGGCCAGGATGCGCGCGATCGTCGTCTTGCCGACGCCGCGGGTGCCGGTCAGCAGGTACGCGCTATGGATGCGTCCGTGCGACAGCGAGTTCGAGAGCGCGGTGACCACGTGCTCCTGCCCGGTCAGCTCCGCGAAATTCATGGGCCGCCATTTGCGGGCGAGCACCTGGTAGCTCAAATGTTCCCCCGAACGTCGCTGCGCGCCGCTCCCCCAAGGGGGCGATCGCCTTGGGGCGTCCCGGCGGAGCTCATCGGGCTCTCACCGGGCGCGACGCTGGTAAAGGTGGCGAGCCGTGATCCCGGCACTTGCAGGGTGTCGCTGTGGCTGCTTCCTTCCGGACCTGACCAGATTCACGACGCTGCAATGCGGGGCGACCCGCCGTTGATCGTAAGGCGTGCAACGCCAACGCGCATTATAGCCGCGTTACGGTCGCGTAGAATGTGCGTCATGTTGTTCCAGACGACGCGCCTTCTGCTGGCTCTGGCGTGGGCGGCGTCCGCGGCGCCGCTTGCGCACGCTGCCGAGTCGGTGTTCCTCGAGGACCTGACGTCGACGGAGCTCGCGGCGGCGGTGCGCGCCGGCAAGACGACGATCCTGGTCCCGATCGGCGGCACCGAGCAGAACGGCCCGCACATGACGCTGGGCAAGCACAACGTGCGGGCGAAGGCGCTCGCCGGCAGGATCGCCGCGGCGCTCGGCGACGCGCTGGTCGCGCCGACGATCGCCTACGTGCCGGAGGGCACCGTCGACCCGCCGACCGGCCACATGCGCTTTCCCGGCACGATCACGATCCCGTCCGACGCGTTCCGCGCCACGCTGGCCTCGGCCGCGCGCAGCTTCAGGCTCGCGGGATTCCGCACGGTCGTGTTCCTGGGCGACCACGGCGGGTATTACATGGACACCGGGCGCGTCGCGCAGGAGCTCAACCGCGAGTGGGCGAAGTCGAACGTGCGTGTGGTCGTGCCGGCGGAGTACTATCGCGCGGCCACCGACGACCACGCGCGCACGCTGAAGCAGCGCGGCTTCACCGACGCCGAAATCGGCACCCACGCGGGGCTCTCCGACACGTCGCTGGCGATGGCCGTCGATCCGCGGCTCGTGCGCACCGAACAGCTGCAGGCGTCGCCGATGCCCGGCGTGGCCGGCGATCCGCGGCGCGCGAGCGCCGAGCTGGGCCAGGTCGGCATCGACGACATCGTCGCGCAGACCGCCGCCGCCATCCGCAAGGCAACCGCCCATCGTTGACCCCATGAATCCCACCCGAAGGACGACCCCGCTCGTGAATCGCGCAATCACAACCCTCGTTGCCGCTGCGGCGGCCATGCTCGCCTCGACCGCGTTCGCGCAGGCACCCGCCAAGGGACCCGCTCCGGTGCGGACCGTGCCCGGCATGCCGGCGGTACCCGATCCCGCCAACCTGTATTCCGAGACGACCGCGGCGAAGCTGAGCGCGGCGGTGGCCGGCGACCTGCCGCGCGTGTACGTGCCGCACATCCAGTCGAACGACGTGTACGTGATCGATCCGGCGACGTTCGCGGTGGTCGACAAGATCAAGGTGGGCTTGAACCCGCAGCACGTGGTCCCGTCGTGGGACCTGCGCACGCTGTGGGTCGCCAACAACGCCGAGAACACGAACAAGGGCAGCCTGATCCCCATCGACCCGAAGACCGGCAAGGCCGGCCGAGCGATCCCGGTCGACGACCCGTACAACATGTACTTCTCGCCGGACGGCAAGTCGGCGATCGTCGTCGCCGAGGCGATGAAGCGGCTGGACTTCCGCGATCCGGTCACGATGAAGCTCCAGTACTCGATCGACGTGCCGCGCTGCGCCGGCATCAACCACGCCGATTTCTCGATCGACGGCCGGTACGCGATCTTCACGTGCGAATTTACCGGGACCGTCGCCAAGATCGACCTCGTCGACCGCAAGGTGGTCGGCTACACGCAGGTGATCCAGCCGGGGCGGCCGACGAAGATCGTCAAGGGCCCCGACGGCAAGGACGAAGTCATCTGCACGACGTGGAAAGGGATGCCGCAGGACATCCGCGCGTCGCCGGACGGCAAGCTCTTCTACGTCGCCGACATGATGGCCGACGGCGTGCACGTCGTCGACCTGGAGACGTTCAGGCAGGTCGGGTTCATCGAGACCGGCAAAGGCACGCACGGCCTGTACCCGAGCCGCGACGGCACGAAGCTGTACGTCGCCAACCGCGGCTCCAACAAGATCCACGGCCCGCCGAAAGGCAAGGGCGGCGTGTCGGTGATCGACTTCGCGACGCAGAAGGTCGTCGCGAACTGGCCGATCCCCGGCGGCGGCAGCCCCGACATGGGCAACGTCAGCGCCGACGGCAAGTGGCTGTGGCTTTCCGGCCGCTACGACAACGTCGTCTACGCGTTCGACACGACGACCGGCGAAGTCAAGACCATTCCGGTCGGCAAGGAGCCGCACGGGCTGACCGTGTGGCCGCAGCCGGGGCGGTATTCGCTCGGCCACACCGGCAATCTTCGGTAATTACTTCGCGGGCAGGCGGATGACGTGCGCCTGCCCGCCCATGTAGGGCCGCAGGACCTCGGGCACCTCGATCGAGCCGTCGCCCTTCTGGTAGTTCTCCATCACGGCCACCAGCGTGCGGCCGATCGCGAGGCCCGAGCCGTTCAGCGTGTGCACGAGCTCGGGCTTGCCCTGCGCGTTGCGGAAGCGCGCCTGCATCCGCCGCGCCTGGAACGCCTCGCAATTGGACAGCGACGAGATCTCGCGGTACGCGCTCTGCCCGGGCAGCCAGACCTCGAGGTCGTAGGTCTTGGCGGACGCGAAGCCGATGTCGCCGGTGCACAGCGCCATCACGCGATACGGCAGGCCGAGGCGCTGCAGGATCGTCTCGGCGTGGCGCGCCATCTCCTCGAGCGTCTCGTACGACTTCTCCGGGTGCACGATCTGCACCATCTCGACCTTGTCGAACTGGTGCTGGCGGATCATCCCGCGCGTGTCCTTGCCGTAGCTTCCCGCTTCCGAGCGGAAGCACGGCGTGTGCGCGGTCAGCCGGATCGGCAGCGCCGACGCTTCGAGGATCTCGTCGCGCACCGTGTTGGTCAGCGTGATTTCCGACGTCGAGATCAGGTACAGGCGCTCGCCCTCGCCCTCGGCGCCGCCCTTCTGCACGGCGAACATGTCCGCCTCGAACTTCGGCAGCTGCGTGGTGCCCACCAGCGTGTCGGCGTTGACGATGTACGGCGTGTAGCACTCGGTGTAGCCGTGCTCGCGCGTGTGCGTGTCGAGCATGAACTGCGCGAGCGCGCGGTGCATCCGCGCGAGATCGCCGCGCAGGAACGAGAAGCGCGCGCCGGACAGCTTGGCGGCGGTGGCGAAGTCGAGCAGGCCCAGGCCCTCGCCGATGTCGGTGTGGTCCTTCGGCTTGAAATGGAACTCGGGCGGCGTGCCCCAGCGCCGCACCTCGACGTTGTCGTCGGCCGACTTGCCGTCGGGCGTCGACGCGTGCGTGACGTTCGGCAGGTCGAGCAGGAAGTCGCGCAGCGCGCGCTGCACGTCGTCCAGTTCGCCTTCGAGGCGCTTCACTTCGTCGCCGAGCCCCGCGACTTCGGCCAGCAGCGGCGTGGCATCCTCGCCCTTCGCCTTGGCCATGCCGATCGCCTTCGACGCCGTGTTGCGCCGCGCCTGCAGGTCCTGCGTGCGCACCTGGATGTCGCGGCGCGCGGCTTCGAGCGCCGAGAACTTCGCGGTGTCGAGGGTCACGCCCCGCTTGGCGAGCGCGGCCGCTACCGCGGAAAGGTCGGTCCGGAACAGGTTGATGTCGAGCATTTTTTAATTCTATCAGAGGGTTGCGTTCATCCGGGGCGGGAGGTTTCCAAGCCGGAGAATATCGCGTACGTTAATTCAGTGATGGATCGGCGAACGTTTCTCGTCAGCGTCGCGGGTGTCGTGCTCGCGCCGCCGTTACCGGCCGCTGCGCAGGTGACCGGCAAGGTCTACCGGATCGGCTACCTCGGCCAGGGCTCGAAAGCCGATGGACTGGCCGACAACGGCGCGTTGGGGATGCTCCTGCGAAATCTGCGCGCACTCGGCTATGTCGAGGGCACCAACCTGACGATCGAGTCGCGCTTTGCCGACGGGCGCACCGACGTGCTCGCCGCCCTCGCCGAGCAATTGGTGCAAGCCAAACCGGATGTGATCACCGTGCCGAGCGCAGGACTTGCGGAGATCATTGTCGAAAGAACGAGCACCATTCCCGTCGTCGCCCTCAATGCCGGGCAACTGCAGGCGGAACCGAACGTGCGCAGCCTGGCAAGGCCCGGCGGCAACCTGACCGGAATGCAGATTTTCTCGCCGGAGACGACCGGCAAGCGTCTGCAACTGCTGCAGGAACTCGTTCCCGGAGTCCGCCGGGTCGCCGTGCTGCGCGGCGTTCCCTTCGCGGGGCCGGGATTCGACCTCTACCGCGATGCCACGATGGCCGTCGCGACCAGGCTCGGCATACGTGTCCGTTTCGTCCAGTTCGAATCCATCGACGATCTCAACCGTCTGTTCGACGAGATGGCCAGGGAGAAGGACCAGGCGTTGCTCGTCTGGGGCAATCCGCATCTCAACCTGCACCGGAAGGCCATATTCGACTTGACGATCCGGCATCGGCTCCCGGCAGTCTACGACGTTCGCGGCTATCCGCCGGACCTGATGGTCTATGCGGCAAAGGTGGATGAAGTCGCGCGCGAAGCGGCAACCTACGTGGACCGGATACTGAAGGGAGCCTACCCCGGCGATCTTCCGATCGGACAGGCGCGTTCCTTCGAATTGGTGATCAACCTGCAGACGGCCAAGGCGCTGGGCCTGACGATTCCGCCGTCGTTGCTGGCGCGCGCGGACGAGGTGATTCAGTGACGAGCCCGCCGGCGTTGCATCAGCTCTGCTTCTTGCCGGTGTCCCGATCGCGGGAGCGCAGGAATTCGAGCTTCTCGCGGATCTTCGCCTCGAGTCCACGGTCGGTCGGCGCATAGAAATTCTGCGGGGTCATGTCGTCGGGCAAGTAGGTTTCGCCGGCGGCATACGCGCCCTCCTCGTCGTGCGCGTAGCGGTAGCCGGCGCCGTAGCCCAGGTTCTTCATCAGCTTCGTCGGCGCGTTTCGCAGGCGCATCGGCACCGGGCGCGAGCCGTCGTCGGCGATGAACGCCTTCGCCGCGCCGAACGCGACGTACGAAGCATTCGACTTCGGTGCCACCGCGAGGTAGAGAATGCACTGCGCCAGCGCGAGCTCGCCTTCCGGCGAACCCAGGCGCTCGTAGGTCTCCGCCGCGTCCAGCGCCATCCGCAGCGCGCGCGGATCGGCGAGGCCGATGTCCTCGGTGGCCATCCGGATCATCCGGCGCGCGACGTACAGCGGATCGGCGCCGCCGTCGAGCATCCGGCACATCCAGTACAGCGACGCGTCCGGGTCCGACCCGCGCACCGCCTTGTGCAGCGCGGAGATCTGGTCGTAGAACGCCTCGCCGCCCTTGTCGAAGCGGCGCAGGCTGCGCGCGATCGTGGTCTCGACGAACGGCAGGTCGATCGCGGTGCGGGCGGCTTCGGTCGCCGCGTTCGCGAGCTGCTCGACCAGGTTGACGAGGCGGCGCCCGTCGCCGTCGGCGTACGCGATCAGCGCATCGCGCGCCGGCGCGTCGATCGGCAGCCCCGGCGCGGCGACCTGCATCGCGCGCTCGAGCAACGTGGCCAGGTCGTCGGGCGACAGCGGCTCCAGCACGTACACGGCGGCGCGCGAAAGCAGCGCGCCGATCACCTCGAACGACGGGTTCTCGGTCGTCGCGCCGATGAACGTGACGGTGCCGCGCTCGACGTACGGCAGGAACGCGTCCTGCTGCGCCTTGTTGAAGCGGTGGACCTCGTCGACGAACAGGATCGTCGCGCGGCCCGATTGCGCCAGCGTGGCTTCGGCCCGCGCGACCGCGTCGCGGATGTCCTTCACGCCCGACAGCACCGCGGACAGCGCGATGAACTCGGCGTCGAACGCGTCGGCCATCAGCCGCGCCAGCGTGGTCTTGCCCACGCCCGGCGGTCCCCACAGGATCATCGAATGCAGCTTGCCCGACGCGAACGCCACGGCCAGCGGCTTGCCGGGCGCGAGCAGGTGCCGCTGGCCCACGACGTCGGCGATGGTGCGCGGGCGCAGCCGCTCCGCCAGCGGCACGCCGGCGTGCGGAGCGGTGGCGGTGAACAGGTCGGTCATCCGGTCGTTGCGTTTCGGCGCGAGCGCGGCAACCGTGGGCGCGTTGCCTGCGCCCATTATGCAAGGTAGAGTCGCGGCTTGCACGCGCCGGCCCGCATCGCGCGCGTTTCTTCCACGCTCATCTCCGGCACGCTTTCCCTATGCGAGACAACCCCGTCAAAGCCGCCATCGCCGCCGGCGGGCGCGCGTACGGCGCGGCGATCTTCGAGTTCTTCTCGCCCGGCATCGCGCAGATCTGCAGGAATGCCGGCGCCGAGTTCATCCTGTACGACATGGAGCACACCGGCCTGTCGATCGAGACGCTGAAGGGCCAGGTGGCGACGTGCCGCGGCCTGGGACTCGTCCCGATGGTCCGCGTGCCGCGCGGCGAATACCACTTCATCGCGCGCGCGCTCGACGTCGGCGTGCTCGGCGTCATGGTGCCGATGGTCGGCACCGCCGCCGAAGCCGAGCACATCGTCGCGTGCACGCGGTATCCGCCCGCCGGCCGGCGCGGTGCCGCGTTCGGCTTCGCGCACGACGACTACCGGGCCGGCGACGTCGCGTCGAAGATCGCGGCGATCCACGCGCGAACGATGGTGATCGCGCAGATCGAGACGGCCGCCGGCCTGGCCAACGTCGAGGCGATCGCGGCCGTGCCGGGCGTGGACGCGCTGTGGCTCGGGCACTTCGACCTCACCAACTTCCTCGGCATCCCCGGCCAGTTCAAGCATCCGGACTACATCGCCGGCGTGAAGCGCATCGTCGCCGCCTGCGAGCACCACGGCAAGACCGCGGCGTTCCTCGCGACCGACGACGACTGGGCGCGCGAGTACAAGGCGTACGGCTACCGGCTGATGGCGTACGGCGTGGACCACCTGATGCTGCAGGCGGCGCTCGCGCACGGCATGAGCGTCCTGCGCCAATAGAACGGAGCAACGCAATGGCAGCGAAATTCCGCGTCGGGATCACGCGCGACATCCTCGATTCGCGCGGCGAGCCCGCGTTCGGTCCCGCCGCGCTCCAACTGCTCGAGCGGGCGCCGGATCTCGAATGGGAGTACCTACCGGCCGTCGTGCGCGAGCTGACGGCCGACCACGCGGCGCGCTACGACGCGCTGTACGTCAACATGGCGCGCACGCCGGCCGCGGCGGTCGCGCGGCCGGACCTGCGCCTGCGCGTCGTCGCGCGCCACGGCGTCGGCTACGACTCGGTCGACGTGCCAGCGATGACGCGCGCCGGGATCATCGTCACCAACACGCCGATGCCGATGCCGCGGCCGGTGGCGACGATCGCGCTGACGTTCATCCTGGCCCTCGCCGGCAGGCTGATGCTGAAGGACCGGATCACGCGTACCGGCCGCTGGGACGAGCGGATGGACAACATGGGCATGGGCCTGACCGGGCGCACGCTCGGCGTGGTCGGCGCCGGCCGCATCGGCAAGGAGCTGCTGCGGATGGCGCGTACGTTCGATTTGAAGCTGCTGGCCGCCGATCCGTACGTCAATTCGGTCGAGCTGGGCTACATCGGCGCGCGCAAGGTGCCGCTGCCCACGCTGTTGCGCGAGTCCGATTTCGTCGTCACGATCCCGCTGCTCAACGACGAGACGCGGCACCTGATCAGCACGCCGCAGTTCGCGCTGATGAAGCGCACCGCGTACTTCATCAACGTGTCGCGCGGGCCGGTCGTCGACGAGCCGGCGCTGATCGCGGCGCTGCAGGCGGGGACGATCGCCGGCGCCGCGCTCGACGTGTTCGAGCAGGAGCCGGTCGACCCGGCCAACCCGCTGCTGACGATGGACAACGTGATCGTCACGCCGCATTCGCTGTGCTGGACCGACGAGTGCTTCCACAACATGGCGTCGACCGGGCTCGCGAGCATCGTCGACGCGCTGTCGGGACGCGTGCCGGAGTTCGTCGTCGATCGGGCGGTGCTCGACCATCCGCGAGTGAAGGGATGGTTGCACGCGTAAGGAATGCCGTCGCCGTCGGCGCCCTGGCGCTGGCGCTCCCGGCCGCGGCCTTCGACCTGCAGGGCCATCGCGGCGCACGCGGACTGGCACCCGAGAACACGATGGCCGCGTTCGAGCGCGCGCTGGCGATCGGCGTGACCACGCTCGAAACGGACCTCGCCGTCACCGGCGACAACGTGCTGGTCCTCTCGCACGATCCGTTCCTCAACGCCAGCCTGACTCGCGCGCCCTCCGGCGCGTGGCTGACCTCGCGTGGGCCCACGATCCGCTCCCTTTCGCTCGCCCAGCTGCAACGGTACGACGTCGGCCGCGTGAACCCGGCCAGCGACTACGCGAAGCAGTTCCCCGACCAGAAGCCGGCGGACGGGCAGCGCGTTCCGACGCTGGCCGAACTCTTCGCGCTGGGCGCCGGCAACGACGTGCATTTCAACATCGAGACCAAGATCACGCCGAACAGCGGCGCCGAGACGCCCGAACCGGGAGCCTTCGCGCAGATGGCGGTGGACGCCGTCCGCGCCTCCGGACTCGCGCCGCGCACCACCATCCAGTCGTTCGACTGGCGCACGCTGGTCGAGGTGAACAGGCTCGCACCGGAAATCGCGACGTCGTGCCTGACGATCGAGTCGTCGGGCATGGACACCGTCGCGCGCGCTTCCGGCAAGCCGTCGCCGTGGCACGCGGGCCTGGCCCTCGGCGACCACGGCGGCTCGGTGCCCAGGCTCGTCAAGGCGGCAGGTTGCGCGAACTGGTCGTCGTTCTGGCGCAACCTGACGCCCGCCCTCGTCGCCGAAGCGCACGAGCTGGGGCTCACCGTGTTCGCGTGGACGGTCAATGATCCGGCGGACATGGCGCAGCTCATCGACTGGCGCGTCGACGGCATCATCACCGACTATCCGGATCGGCTGCGCACGGTGATGCAGAAGAAGAAACTGCCGTTGCCGCGGCCGCTGCCTCCGGGCCGTTAGCCGCCGAAAGGATCGTCGGCGCCCGCCGGCACCGGGATCTCGAACGCGTTGATGGTCATGGAAATGAGCGTGTAGTAGCCGAGCACGCCCACCAGGTCGACGACGGCGCGCATGCCGAGCAGCGCCTGCGCCTCGTCCCACGTCGGCTGCGAAACCCGGTGCGTCGCCAGCAGTTCGCCGGCGAACCGGTGCACGACGCGCTCGTCCGGCTGGTCGAAGTGCGGCTGGGTGCCCGTGCGCAACGCCTCCAGCGCGGCGTCGGTCACGCCGGCCCGGCGGGCGATTTCCGCATGGGCATGCCACTCGTAGCCTGCGCGCCAATGGCCGGCCATCGTGCAGATCGCGAGCTCCGACAGGCGCGGCGGCAGCGAGCTTCCGTAGCGGCAGAACGCGCCCAGCTCCTGCGCCTTCTGCGCGAGCTGCGGGCTTTGCAGCCACACGGCGAGCGGGCCGCGCACGCTGCCGCGCGGACCGGCGCTGATCGCGTCGTAGACGCGGCGCTGCTCGTCGGAGAGCTTGTCCACGTCGAGCTGCGGCGTGCGGGCCATCGAATGCTCCGTCACTTTTCGCCGATGACGTCGGCGCCCTTCGGCGGCACGAAGCGGAACAGGTCCGGCGCAAGCTTCGGATTGCGCTCGAACGCCGTGAAGCGCACGACGCTCATCTGGCCGAAGGCGTCGTAGAGCTCGAGCGCGGCGAGACCGCGGGCGTCGAAGCCCAGGCGGATCTCCGAGAACGTCGTCTCCTGCGCGATCGGCGTCGCCGACAGCCATTCGAGCCCGCCGGACGCCGGCAGGTTGTTCCACGTGAACGCGCGCTCGACGTCCTGGTTGCCGGACAGCAGGGCGGCCGGCGTCGCGCCGAGCGCGTCGCCGACCTTGCGCACGATCACCTGGTTCAGGTCCTCGTCGAAGATCCACACGCGCTGGCCGTCGCCGACCAGCAGCTGCCGGTACGGCTTGGCCACGCTCCAGCGGAACTTGCCGGGACGCTCGAGCAGGAACTCGCCGTTGGCGGTCTGGAGCACGCGTCCGCTCTTGTCGGTGACGGTCTGCGTGAACTGCGCGCGCGCCGTCTGCGTATCGCGGACGAACGCGCGCAGGCGGTCGAGCGTCGCGGCATCGGCGTCGACCGCCAGCAGCGCCAGCGCGAACAGCGCGGCGTTGCGCAATGATGTCGTCAATTGAGCGCTCCGAAAGGCGTGCCGGGGATGTGCGCGATGCAGTTGCCGACGGCGTCGAGGATCAGGTAGGTGTGCTTGAGGCCGCCCTTGTCCGGGCGGCCGCCGACGGTCTTGTACTGATGCGCGTAGACCCGCCACGTATCGTATTCGTTCTCCACGTCGAACGTGCATCCGGACACGAATATCGTGGGCCCGCAGAAGTCCTTCGGCAGCATCGTCTTCGTGCGCTCGATCGCCTGCGCTTCGGTGATCCGCTTCGCGGTCTTCGGTATGCCGGCCGGGCACAGCTGCGGGCCTTCGAGATAGAGCTCGACGGGCCCGGCCTGCGCGCAGAACGCCGCGCCGGCCGCGAGGATCGCCGCGGCCCGTCGCAACCGCGCGGTGACTGGACAACCTTCGTGCTTCGCACCCCGGTATTCGCCCTTGGGGCGGCCCGGCGGGCTTACGAGGCTACCTTCGCGCTTCGCACTCCGGTATTCGCCCTTGGGGCGGCCCGGCGGGCTCATGCGTCGGCCTTGCCGGCCGGCACCAGCACGTCGCGATTGCCGTTGGTCTGCATCGGCGAAACGAGGCCGGCGCGCTCCATCTGCTCGATCAGCCGCGCGGCGCGGTTGTAGCCGATGCGCAGGTGCCGCTGGACGAGCGAGATCGACGGCCGCCGCGTCTTGAGCACGACCGCCACCGCCTGGTCGTACATCGGATCGGCTTCGGCGTCGCCGGCGTCGACGGCCACCGCGTCGTCGCCGTTGCCCGCGGTGCCGCCTTCGAGCAGGCCTTCGATGTACTGCGGCTCGCCCTGCGCGCGCAGGTGCTCGACGACGCGATGCACTTCGCCGTCGGACACGAACGCGCCGTGCACGCGCTGAGGGTAGCCGGTGCCCGGCGGCAGGAACAGCATGTCGCCCTGCCCGAGCAGCGCCTCGGCGCCCATCTGGTCGAGGATCGTACGCGAGTCGACCTTGCTCGCGACCTGGAACGCGATCCGCGACGGGATGTTCGCCTTGATGAGGCCGGTGATCACGTCGACCGACGGGCGCTGCGTCGCGAGGATCAGGTGGATGCCCGACGCCCGCGCCTTTTGCGCGATGCGCGCGATCAGCTCCTCGATCTTCTTGCCGGTCACCATCATGAGGTCGGCCAGCTCGTCGACGACCACGACGATCAGCGGCATTTCCTCCAGCGGCTCCGGCTGGTCCGGCGTCAGCGAAAACGGATTCACCAGCGGCTTGCCGGCCTTCCGTGCCTCGGCCACCTTGGCGTTGTATCCGGACAGGTTCCGCACGCCGAACTGCGACATCAGCTTGTACCGGCGCTCCATCTCGCCGACGCACCACCCGAGCGCATTGGGCGCGAGCTTCATGTCGGTGACCACCGGCGCCAGCAGGTGCGGAATGCCCTCGTACATCGACAGCTCGAGCATCTTCGGGTCGATGAGGATCAGGCGCACCTGCTTCGGCTCGGCCTTGTACAGCAGCGACAGGATCATCGCGTTCACGGCGACCGACTTGCCGGAGCCGGTGGTGCCGGCAACGAGCAGGTGCGGCATGCGCGCGAGGTCGGCGACCACGGGCTTGCCGGCGATGTCCTTGCCGAGCGCCAGCGTCAGCATGCCCGTCGTGTCGTTGTACGTCGCCGACGACAGGATCTCGGTGAGCTTCACGATCTGCCGTCGCGCGTTCGGCAGCTCGAGTCCCATGTACGACTTGCCGGGAATCGTCTCGACGACGCGGATCGACACGACCGACAGCGCGCGCGCCAGGTCCTTCACCAGGTTGACGATCTGCGCGCCTTTGACGCCCACGGCCGGCTCGATCTCGTAGCGCGTGATCACCGGCCCCGGATACGCGGCCAGCACGCGCGCGCTGACGCCGAAGTCGGCGAGCTTGCGCTCGATCAGCCTGGACGTGAATTCGAGCGTCTCGTTGCTGACCGACTCCTGCGCCGGAGGCGCCTCTTCCAGGAGCGCCAGCGGCGGCAGCTTCGAGTCGGGCATGTCGGTGAACAGCGGCCGCTGCCGCTCCTTCACGACGCGCTCGGACTTTGGAACGTGGACGACCGCCGGCACGACCACCACCGGTTCGCGCTCCTCGTCGCCTTCGCGCATCTCCTGGACCACGTGCTCGCGCTCGGCGGCGGCTTCCTCGCCGATGCGCCGGTCGACCGCCTGCTCGCGCCGGCGGCGGATCGCCGAGACCAGCGCTTCCAGGCCCGCGCCGATGCGCTCCATCACGCGCAGCCACGAGATGCCGAACAAAAGCGACAGCCCGACCGCCAGCAGCACGAGCAGCAGCAGCGTCGCGCCGTTGAAGCCGAATGCGCGCGCCGCGCCCTGCCCGATCGCCTCGCCGAGCGCGCCGCCGGGCGCGAGCGGCAGCGTGGCGGCGAGCTTCCACAGGCGGATCGATTCCAGCGCTGCGCTGGCGAGCAGGACGAGCGCGAAACCCACGAGGCCGAGCCCGAGCGGATGGTCGGATTCGCCGTCCGGGTGCACGATGCGGCGAAATGCCGCGACGACGAGCACGGCGCCGCCGATCACCCACCACCACGCGGACAGGCCGAACAGGTACAGCATGAGGTCGGCGAGCCACGCGCCGACCACGCCGCCGCGGTTGCCGAGCGGCGCGCCGGTGCCCGAGAACGACCAGCCGGGATCGGTGCTCGTGTAGCTCGCGAGGATGAGGCCGAGGTAGAGCAGGACCGCGACGACGAGGAGCCACCAGGACTCGCGGACGAGCCGCGCGAACCGCGGCGACAGCGCGCCGTCATTGGTGCCGGCAGGCCGTCGGGAGTTTGCAGTGTTTCTATTGAAAAACATCGAGTTGCCGAGTTGTCTTCAGCAATCGCATTATACGCGGTGACGGGGCGGCGCCAAGGGGGCCGCGGGCAGGTTCGGGCGCTGCGGCAGCCGCGCTTTGAAGCGGCCGGGGCGCGCCCCCAGATGAGCTAAACTCCGCTGCTTTTTGCCCACGGGAGCATTGATGTCCGCCAAGCACGCCCGCCTGATCATCCTGGGCTCCGGCCCGGCCGGCTACACCGCCGCAGTATACGCGGCGCGCGCCAACCTATCGCCGGTGCTCATCACCGGCCTCGCGCAGGGCGGGCAGCTGATGACCACGACGGACGTCGACAACTGGCCGGCCGACGCCGACGGCGTCCAGGGACCGGACCTGATGGCGCGCTTCCAGAAGCACGCCGAGCGCTTCGCGACCGAGCTCGTGTTCGACCACATCCACACGGCGAAGCTCGGCGAAAAGCCGATCCGCCTGATCGGCGATTCCGGCGAGTACACGTGCGACGCGCTGATCATCGCCACCGGCGCGTCGGCGCGCTACCTCGGCCTGCCGTCCGAGGAAGCGTTCATGGGCAAGGGCGTGTCCGCGTGCGCGACCTGCGACGGCTTCTTCTACAAGGGCCAGGACGTCGTGGTCGTCGGCGGCGGCAACACGGCGGTCGAGGAAGCGCTGTACCTGTCGAACATCGCGAAGAAGGTCACCGTCGTCCATCGCCGCGACAAGTTCCGGGCCGAAGCGATCCTGATCGACCGGCTGCTGGCGCGGACCAGGGCCGGCGGCAACATGCACGTGCTGTGGGACCACACGCTGGACGAGGTGTTGGGCGACGTGTCCGGCGTCACCGGCGTGCGCGTGAAGTCGGTGAAGTCCGGCGCGACGCAGGACCTGCCGGTGCACGGCGTGTTCGTCGCGATCGGGCACACGCCGAACACCGAGATCTTCGCGGGGCAGCTCGACATGGCCGGCGGCTACATCAAGGTCAAGGGCGGATCGGAAGGCAACGCGACGGCGACGTCGATCCCCGGCGTGTTCGCGGCCGGCGACGTCGCCGACCACGTCTACCGGCAGGCGGTCACGTCGGCCGGCACCGGCTGCATGGCGGCGCTGGATGCGGAGGCGTTCCTCGAAGGCGCCTGATGGCGAAGCTCTCCGAGCTGAAGGACCTGCTCGCCGCGAAGCGCGCGAAGGAGCCCGCGGCGCCGCCGCCGGCCAAGCCCGCCGCGCTGCGCGCGACGGCGGTCAAGCGCGCGGTCGCGTCGGCCAAGCACGCCGACGGCGACGTCGATCTCGCCGCCGCGTTTGCCGACGTGAAGAAGATGCCGCCCGCGAACAAGGCGGCGGTGCCGCGGCCGCGACCGGCGCCGATCCCGCACCATACGCTCGCCGACGAGCGCGACGTGCTCGAGGCGTCGAAGTACGGCGCCGACCCGGCGCCGCAAACGTGGGACATCGGCCAGGAGTTCGAGCACGAGCAGACGTTCGTGCGCAAGGGATTGGCACCCGACATCGCCGGCAAGCTGCGCCGCGGCCACTGGTCGGTGCAGGCCGAGCTCGACCTGCACGGGCTCACCGTCGACGCCGCGCACGACGCGCTGTCCGACTTCATCGTCGACGCGCGCAACCGGCGGTATCGCTGCGTGCGCGTCATCCACGGCAAGGGCCTGACGTCGCCCGGCAAGGAGCCGGTGTTGAAAGGCAAGGTGCGCCGCTGGCTCGCGCACTGGGACGAGGTGCTGGCCTACGCCGAGGCGCCGCGGCACGCCGGCGGCGGCGGCGCCGTCATCGTGTTGCTGCGGGGCAGCTAGCTAGTAGCGCGCGTGCCCCGGCGTGCGCGGGAACGGAATGACGTCGCGCACGTTCGCGAGGCCGGTGACGTACGCGACCGTGCGCTCGAAGCCGAGTCCGAAGCCCGCGTGCGGCACGGTCCCGTAGCGGCGCAGGTCGCGATACCAGCCGTAATGCGCGGGGTCCAGCCCGGTCTCGACCATCCGCGCGTCGAGGACGTCGAGGCGCTCCTCGCGCTGGCTGCCGCCGATGATCTCGCCGATGCCCGGCGCCAGCACGTCCATCGCCGCCACCGTGCGCCCGTCGTCGTTGACGCGCATGTAGAACGCCTTAATCGCGCGCGGGTAGTTCATCACGATCACCGGCTTGCCGACGTGCTTCTCGGTGAGGTAGCGCTCGTGCTCGGACTGCAGGTCGATGCCCCAGGACACCGGGAACTCGAACTTCTGCTTCGCGGCCTCGAGGATGCGGATCGCCTCCGTGTAGTCCATCCGCACGAACTCGGACTCGACGATGCCGGCGAGCTTCGCGATCACGCCCTTCTCGATCCGCTCCTCGAAGAACGCCATGTCGTCGGGGCGCTCGGCGAGCACGGCGCGGAACACGTGCTTCAGCAGCGCCTCGGCCAGGTCCGCGTTGTCCTTGATCTGCGCGAACGCGATCTCCGGCTCGATCATCCAGAACTCGGCCAGGTGCCGGCTCGTGTTCGAGTTCTCGGCGCGGAACGTCGGGCCGAACGTGTAGACCTTCGACAGCGCCAGGCAGTAGCACTCGACGTTGAGCTGCCCGGACACGGTGAGGAAGGCCTCGCGCCCGAAGAAGTCCTGCGCGAAGTCGACCTTTCCGTCCGGCGTGCGCGGCAGGTTGGCGAGGTCCAGCGTCGACACGCGGAACAGCTCGCCGGCGCCTTCGGCATCGGATGCCGTGATGATCGGCGTGTTGACCCAGCAGAAACCATGCTCGTCGAAGAATCGATGGATCGCCTGCGCGATCGTGTGGCGGACGCGCGTCACGGCGCCGATCACGTTCGTGCGCGGGCGCAGGTGCGCGACCTCGCGCAGGAATTCGAGCGTGTGCGGCTTCGGCTGGATCGGATACGTGTCCGGGTCGTCGACCCAGCCGATCACGCGCACGGACTGCGCCTGCATCTCGAACGGCTGGCCCTTGGCCGGCGACGGTACGATCGTTCCCGTCGCTTCGAGCGCGCAGCCGGCGGTGGTGTGCTGGATCTCGCTCGCGTAGTTCGGCAGCGCGCTCGGCGCGACCACCTGCACCGGGTGGAAGCCCGAGCCGTCGGAGACGTGCAGGAACGAGATGCCCGCCTTCGAGTCGCGCCGCGTTCGCAGCCAGCCGCTGAGGGTGACCGGCGTATCGGCCGGCGCGCGGCCCGCGAGGATGTCGGCGCAGGAGAGTCGCGTCATGAGGGGCACTCCGGATGTGGGTTGGCGATGCGGTGCAGCCAGAGGATTCTACCGCCGGCGTCAGATGCCGAGCAGCCTGGCGATGATCGACTTGGCGATGAAGCCGATCATCCCGAACGACAGCACGAAGAACAGCACGAACGTGCCCAGGCGCCCGGCCTTCGACTGCTTCGCGAGGTTCCAGATGATGAACAGCATGTAGGCAATGAACGCGCCTACGCCGAACGTCACGCCGAATTCCGCGATCTGCGACTCGGTGAAGCCCAGGATCGTGTGCTCGCCGCCCACGCGTCGGTCCTACCTGCGTTCCGGCACCGAGTCGGCGTCGACCAGGTCGCGGTACGCGTGCCACGTCGCGTGGCCGACCACCGGCACGGCGAACACGAAGCCGACCATCAGCGTGACCATCGACACGGCGATCAGCGCCATGATCAGCAGCGCCCACAGCGCCATTGCCGCCGGATTCTCGCCGACGGCGCGCACGCTGGTCAGGATCGCGCGCTTCAGCGAGATCCGGCGGTCGAGCAGCAGCGGCACCGACACCGCGGTCGCCGCGAACACGATGGCCGCGCCCAGCGCGCCGACCAGCACCCACAGCGGAAACACCCACCAGCGCGACCCGACGACGAAATGTGCGAGGAAGTCGGCGAGGCTCGCGACCTTTTGCGGCACGAAGTACGCGACGAGCAGCACCGACACCGCGACCCACATCGTCGCGGCGATGCCGAGCAGCACGCCGAGCCAGACCAGCGGCCGCGTGCCGCGCCGCCACGCGTCCAGCGCGTGGGCGAGGCGCGGCCGCTCGCCGCGGCTGCGCCGGCGCGACAGCTCGTACAGTCCGGTCGCGACGATCGGCCCGATCAGCACGAAGCCGGAGAACGCGCCGGGCAGGATCGGCCACGCATGCAGCGCGACCGCGAGGATCGCGAGCCCGCCGATCATCACGATGAAGCCGTGCAGCACGCTCGGCCCGAACGCGTGCGCGAAATCCTGGTAGCCCTGGCGCAGCCACGTTAGCGGCCGGCCGGTCGCGATCGATCGCACCGGCAGCGGGTCGTCGGCGGTCCCCATGTCGCGCCCTACTTCACCGCGCCGCCGCCGGCCGCCGCGGCGGCGCTGGGCAACGGCGGCAGTCCGACGCGCTCGACCTGCGGATCCGACCACGATCCGCTCACGCGGTAGTCGTAGCTGAACAGCTTGCCGAGCGGATTGTCCATCAGCTTCTGCGCGAGCAGCGTGCCTGCGCCCACCGCGGCGCCGATGATCGGGTTGGCGAGGAACAGTACCGCCGCGCCGGCCGAGAACGTCGTCGACAGCGCGGGCTTCACGCGCACGTCGAGCTTCTGCGTCTCGCGCGCGAGGTCGATGTCGCCGGTGATGGCGACCGTCGCCGCCGGGCCTTCGAGCGTCAGGTTCTGCGTGCGCATCAGGCCCTGCTGGATCTTGAACTCGCCGCTGATGTCGTCGAACGCGAAGCCTTCGCTGAACACGTCGCGGAAGTCGAGCGTGATCCGCCGCGGCAGCGCCTGCAGCGAAAGCACGCCCAGCAGCTTGCCGATGCCCGGGTCGATCTTCGTGAACTGGCCGGCGCCGGTGGTCAGCTTGAAGCTGCCGCCGAGCGACGGAAAGTCGAAGTCGTTCGGCGCGCCGTTCCACATGAGGTTGCCGGCGATCGTCGTCGGCGCGTTGCGCACGGCGACCGGGTAGCCGAAGCGCTCGAGGAACTCGCCGGCGTCTTCGGCCGTGAGCGTGACGTCGATGTCCGTCGTCGGCTTCTCGCGCCCGACGCGCCACCAGCCGCTGGCGTCGATGCGGCCGGCCGGATTGACGAGCGACATCCGCGTGATCCGCCAGTCGGGGCCGGTCGGCTGCGCGAGCAGCTCGAACTTGCCCAGGTCGTGGCCGGTGCGCGACACGAACGAATCGGCGGCGATGTCCAGTTCGGGCCACGTGTTCTGCGCCTTCTCGCCGGTGGTGATCTCGCTGCGCGCCGGATGCAGCTCGTCCGGTCCGGGCGCGACGAAGCGCGCCAGCCGCGCCATCACGCGTCCGTTGGGCATGCCGGGCCCCGGGCCGCGCCACACGGCCATGCCGTCGACCTCGCGCCCCGAGAGCTTCATCCGCCATTCGCCGTCCGCGCGCTGCGCCGTCGCGTGGAGGTCGTGCAGCACACGGGCGAAGACGTCGAGCCGGCCCACCTCGATGTCGACGCCATTCAATTCGAGCGAATGCGCCGGACGCGCATCGGCGGCCGCCGCCGGACGCGGGAACTCCTTCGCCCACAGCGCCATCCACTCGTCGAGGTCGAAGTCGGTGAGGCGGCCGCGGACCCATAGGCCCGGGCGGTCGGCGACGCCGCCGCGCGGGACCGCGGTGCCGAGCAGCACCAGCGCACGGTCGATCGTCGATGTGTCCCGGGTGAGCGTCCGATGCGCGATCGCGCGCGCTTCGCCGCGGTAGTCGACGGTCAGCGTGTCCTCGTTCGGCTTGCCGGGCACCGGGCGCCGCTCGACCTTCAGCGCGACCGCCTCGCCGGCGTCCTTGCCCGCCGGCGCCGGCAGGTCGATCGCCGCGCCCTTCAGGTTCGACTCGATCGTCCACGTCGCGCCCTCGGCACGCGACAGCGACGTGAACTGCCAGTCCGCGATCCCCGACATCCGATGCATCAACGGCACGTCGAACTCGGCGCGCAGCGCCGCCACGCTCGACGTCCCCGACGCATTGAGGCGCACGACGTCGTCCTCGCTGCCGACCGCAATCCTGATCGGGCCGCCGAGCGCCTCGGCGGACAGGTCGCGCGACTGCATCGACCGCTCGGTGAACACCAGGTGGCCGTTGACCTGCACGAGGCCCGGCGCACCGGGCACGCGCAGCTGGTTGTTGATGAACTGGTAGTCGCCGGCCACCTTCACGCCGTCGCCCTTACCGAGCGGCAGCGAGAACTTGAGGTCGAGGCGGCCGTTGCCGGACGCCTGCACGCCGTCGGTGACGTGGCCGATCCAGCCGCCGACCGGGCTCTTCTCGATGAACTGCAGGAACTCGGCCGACGTGCCCACCGCCTCGCCGGCGATCGTCAGCACCGGATGCGCTACGCCGAGATGCGGAATGTCCATCTTGAGCGGGCCGACGCTGGCGCCCAGGATGCGGCCGCGCTTCGCGTCGATGTAAAGCCCCGTGCCCTCGAACTTCACGTCGGCGTCGGCACCCGAGACCTCGGGCCATCCGGCCGCGTAGTCGAGCGTCACGTCCGAGGCCTTGAACGTGACCAGGAACTGGCCGCGCCGCGGGTCGGCGAACGGAAAGTCCGCAAGGTCGCCGGCGAGCGCCATCCGGATGTCGGTCGCCGTGCCCTGCTTGATCGCGAGCCGAAGCCAGTCGCGCACGTGCGGGTCCAGCGTCAGCGGCAGGTACCGGTACAGGTGCTGCGCTTCGCCGCGCGCGAGTTGCGCCTTCAGGTCGAGCGTCCCCGGGCCCTGCGCGTTCGAATGCCAGGCGCCGCTGGCGGTGCCCGACGTGTGCGGCGTGGCGAAGCGCAGGTTGTCGATCGAGATGCGCAGCCCGTCGTCGCCGCGCGCCCAGCCGACCTGCCCGGACGCCACGTCGAAGGTCAGCGGCTCGGCGAACACGCGCGGCAGCGTCACGCGCATGTCGCGGCTGTCGAGCTTCAGATCGCCGCGCGCCTCGTCGAACGTGAAGTTGCCGGACACGCTGGCCGCCCCGGGCAACGCCGCGCTGGCGGCGATGCCGAACTTCGTGAACGCGCCGCTGCCCGAATACTTCGTCGGCGCATCGGGCGGGCCGCTCCACGCGAACTTGCCGTTGCTGACGCTGCCGCGCAGCGCAAGCGCCGTCAAGTCCTGCCGCCATCGCTGCGGCAGCGGCAGATGCCCGGCAAGCACCGACAGCGGCGCGACCTCGAGCCGGTCGAAGGCGACCTGGCCGCCGCTGACCGCGCCTTCGGCGTCCTCGTCGACGATGGCGGTCAGCGCGACCGGCTGCAACTCGGCCCCGCCGCTCGTGCGGAACGTCAGCCCGCGCGTTGACAGCGTGCGCCGCGCGCCGTCGGCCTTCCACGTCATGCGGCCGCCCAGGTGCGTCAGGTCGAGCAGCGGCAGGCCGCGCGCGATGCGGACGCGCACGTTCGTCAGTTCGAGATCGGCGACCACGTTGGTCGCCTTGCCGCCGGCGACGTCGAACCAGACGCGCACGGCGCCCTCGCCGTTCTCGACCGGCCGCAGCACCGGAAACCATTCGCGCCACGCCGCCACGTCCGCGTAGTCGAGCCGTGCGTAGAAGCTGGCCTTCATGTCGCGCCAGTCCTTGCCGGAGATCGCGAACACTTCGCCGCGCAGGTCGACCGGCGCCGCCAGCTCGTTGGGGAACGAACCCACCAGGCCGAACCGGTGGCTGCCGAACGTCCGCTCCAGCCGGAACATCACGTGGTCGAGCACGAGCTGCGGCGCGTTCCGCAACTCGTCGTTCCAGATCAGCAGCGCGTCGTGCACGACGATCTGCCTCTGGCGCAGCAGCCAATCGGTGAAGCGCGTATCGTCGGCCGGCGACTCAGGATCGATCTCGAAGCCGCCGACGTGCAGGCGACCCTGGGCGTCGCGCCGCACCGACAGCTCGGGACGCTCGATCGACAGCTCCTTCAACCGCAGGTCGAACGCGACCAGCGACGTCCACGCCACGACCAGGTCGACGCGCGGCAGCAGCAGCACCGGCTTGCCCGCCGGTTGCGCGCGGTCGCGGATCGCGAAGCCGTTGATCGACAGCCTGGGATTCCAGCCGTCCCAGCCGCCGACGATGGAGTCGATCGTCACCGGCAGCCCGAGCTGGCGTTCCAGCCCGGACGCGATCCTCGACCGGTAGTCGTCGATCGCCGGGAACGCGACGTAGCGGATCACGAGCAGCAGGGACAGGAATACCACGACCATCGCCACGATCGCGGTCCAGGCGAATCGCAGCAGGCGAAGGGCGAGCGTCGGGGCCAAGGAAGGAGGAACCTGTCGCGTTCCGGGAGGGGTCGGCGGCGCAGGCATAATGCGAGGCCTGCCTTCCGACGATTGTAGCCGAACGGTCCTCGAGGCGACCCGCGCCGGGCGGCGTCGGCCGCCGCGGGACCCACGCCGCCTTGCCTGCCCTCGACACCCAACGCGCCCTCGCGTTCAGCCGCTACGCCGGCCGGGCGCTCGCCGCCGAACCCGCGCTGGCCGCCGAGATCGCGGACGCCACGGCGACGCCGGTCGACTTCGGCGCCGACGCGATGCGCATCGCGCCGGACCTGGCCGCGGCCGATCTCGCGCGCCGGCTGCGCGGGATCCGCCGCCGCGTGTTCCTGCAGACGATGATGCGCGACCTGACCGGTCGGGCGTCGCTCGCCGAAGTGTGCGCGACGATGACCACGCTCGCCGACGTGGCGCTTTCCGCCGCAGTCGCCCGCCACACGGCCGACCTGACGGCCGCGCACGGCGCGCCGATCGGCAGCGAAACCGGCACGCCGCAGGCGCTGATCGTCATCGGCATGGGCAAGCTGGGCGGCGGCGAGCTGAACGTCTCGTCCGACATCGACCTCGTGTTCGTGTACCCGGAGGAAGGCGAGACGGCAGGCCCGCGCGCGATCTCCAACCGCGAGTTCTTCGACCGGCTCGGCCGTCGCGTGGTCGCGACGTTGAACGACGTCAATGCGGACGGCTACGTGTTCCGCGTCGACATGCGGCTGCGTCCGTACGGCGAAAGCGGCCCGCTGACGACGTCGTTCGCCGGCCTCGAGCTCTACCTGGTCACGCAGGGCCGCGCGTGGGAGCGCTACGCGTGGCTCAAGGCGCGCGCGATCACCGGCGCGCGGCACGGCGAGCTGTACGACGTGGTCTCCCCGTTCGTCTATCGCAAGTACCTGGACTACGACGCGTACGAAGGCCTGCGCG
This sequence comes from Burkholderiales bacterium, assembly GCA_046347755.1. Taxonomy (GTDB): domain Bacteria; phylum Pseudomonadota; class Gammaproteobacteria; order Burkholderiales; family Casimicrobiaceae; genus VBCG01. Next base: position 2,435,669 of record JAXMFM010000003.1, read on the forward strand.
ACGTCCACCGCCAGATCCGCGAGCAGGGCGCGCGCCGCGACTACGCCGACAACGTGAAGCTCGGCGACGGCGGCATCCGCGAAATCGAGTTCATCGTACAGGCGCAGCAGATCGTGCGCGGCGGCCGCGAGCCCGACCTGCGGATGCGCGGGACGCTGCCGGCGCTGGCCGCGCTCGGCGCCCGCGGCCTCCTGCCGCCGTCCTCGGTCGCAGGGTTGCGCGACGCCTACCTGTTCTTGCGCGACGTCGAGCATCGGCTGCAATACCGCGACGATGCGCAGACGCACCAGCTGCCCGGCGACCCGCAGGAGCGCGCGCAGCTCGCCGAAGCAATGGGGTTGACGACCGCCGCGTTCGACGACGCGCTGGCGCGTCATCGCTCGATCGTGTCGTTCACGTTCGGCCAGACGCTCGGCGACGACGGCCGCAGCATGTCGGAAGCCGACGCGATGTACGAAACGCTGTGGCGCGATCCTGGCCCGTCGCCGGAGCTCGCCGAGCGATTGAGCGAGGCCGGATTCGCCGATCCCGAGGCGCTGGCCGCGAGCCTCGCGCGCGTGCGCGACTCGAGCCGCTACCAGCAGCTGCCGGCCACGTCGCGGCAACGCTTCGACACGCTGGTGCCGCAGCTGCTCGCCGCGGCGGCCGCGCATCCGGGACTCGCCGGCGCGCAGGTCGTGTTCGAGCGGCTGCTGACGCTGCTCGAAGCGATCGCGCGCCGCAGCGCGTACCTGGCGCTGGTGATCGAGCATCCGCCGCTGCTGCCGCGGCTCGCCAACCTGATGGGCGCGTCCGCGTGGGCCGCCGATTACCTGACGCGGCATCCGCTGCTGCTCGACGAGCTGCTCGATGCGCGCGTGCTGCTGGCCGAGCCGGACTGGAACGCGTGGCGCGAAGAGCTGGCGCGCCAGCTGGGCGAGCGGCCCGGCGACGCCGAGCACCAGATGGACGTGCTGCGCCACTTCCAGCATGCGCAGTCGTTCCGGCTGCTCGTGCAGGACCTGGGCGGCCGGCTGACCGTCGAACGGCTGGCCGATCACCTGTCGGCACTCGCGGACATCGTGCTCGACGGCGCGCTGCGCGCGTGCTGGGGCCACATGGCGGGCGCCGACGCGCCTCCGCCGCGGTTCGCGATCGTCGGCTACGGCAAGCTGGGCGGCAAGGAGCTGGGCTACGCGTCCGACCTCGACCTCGTCTTCCTGTTCGAGATCGACGACGACCATCCGGACGCGTACGCGGAGGAGACGCGCTACACGCGGCTCGGCCAGCGGCTCAACACGTGGCTGACCAGCACGACGGCGGCCGGCCAGCTCTACGACACCGACCTGCGGCTGCGGCCCGACGGCGCCAAGGGCCTGCTGGTGTCGCGGCTGCGCTCGTTCCGCAAGTACCAGCGCGAGCAGGCGTGGACGTGGGAGCACCAGGCGCTGACGCGCGCGCGCTACGTCGCCGGCGACGCGGCGCTCGGCGCGTCGTTCGAGGCCGAACGCAATGCGATCCTGCGCCTGCCACGCGACCCGGCGAAGCTCGCCGCCGACGTCGTCGCGATGCGCGCGAAGATGTACGCCGGCCACCCGAATTCGACGCCGCGGTTCGACGTCAAGCACGACGAGGGCGGCATGGTCGACATCGAGTTCGCCGTCCAGTACCTGGTGCTCGCGCACGCGCACCGGCACGAGATCCTGACGCGCAACGCCGGCAACATCGCGCTGCTGGGCTTTGCCGGCGAGCTGGGGCTCGTCGACCGCGACCTGGCGCACGCGTCCGCCGACGCGTACCGCGAGTACCGCCGGCTCCAGCACAAGGTGCGGCTGACCGGCGCCGCGCACGCGCGCGTCGATCCGGAGCCGCAGGCCGCGCGCCGCGCGGCCGTCAACGCGCTATGGGCGCAGGTGTTCGGCTCGTCGTGGCAGGTGCCGAGCGCAACGGCGCAGGGCTGACGACCTGAGGCCGCTCCGGTCGATCAACCGATCACGCGGTCGGCGCGAAGCAGGAATGCCCTGGACAGGCCGAGGCCAAGCGCTCTCGCGGCATCGAGATTGACGACGAGATCGAACTTCGTCGGCTGCTCGACCGGAAGGTCGCCCGGCTTGGCGCCTTTGAGGATCCGCACCACGTAGGCGGCCGCGCGCCGGTAGGCATCGGCAATGCTCGGTCCGTAGGACATCAACCCGCCCACGTCGGCGAACTGCTCGTCGAAATAGATCGCGGGCAGGCGCCTGCTCGCCGCGAACCCGACGAGCCGGTCGGCCTGCGTGGCGGCAAACGGGCTGGGGATGACGATGAGCGCCTGCGCGTCGCTGCGTGCGATCGCCGCGAACGCCGCGTCGAGTTCGGAGGGATTCGCCGCGTGAAAGGCGTCGAGCTTGACCTTCGACGCCCGCGCCGCCGCGTCGATCTCGCGGACGAACGCCTCGGCCGTCGCATTGCTGCTGCTCCAGAGCACGGCGACACGGGCCGTGCCGGGAACGGCATCCTTAAGCAGCTCCAGCCACTTGCCGGCAAAGCCGTCGCCGTACGCAAGCGAATTGCCGGTGATGTTGCCGCCCGGGCGCGACAGGTTCGCCACGATGCCGGCGGCCACCGGATCGCTCGAGCCCGCGAACACGATCGGGATCGTCGTCGTGGCCGCCTTGGCGGCGCGCGCACCGATCGTCGCGCCCACCACGAGGATGTCGACGTTCGCGCGGATCAGCTCGTCGACGAGTCCGGGCAGGCGTTCCGGGCGCCCTTGCGCGAAGCGCATCTCGATCCTGACGTTGCCGCCGTCGACGTATCCGAGCTCGCGCAGACCGCGCACGAACGCCTCGCTGCGCGGACCGGGTGCGGTCGGCGACACGAGGCCGATGCGAGGGATCCGTTGCGTGCTCTGCGCGCGGGCGACGGCCGGCGCGACGAGCAGCGCGGCGCCCGCCATCAGGAACTGCCTGCGTCCGCGCATGCGCCTCCCCGGTTGCGACGTGCCCTGCGCGAACTCTACGCCTTCGCGCTGCCGGCGGCGCGGCCCGCGCCCGCAAGCGTGTAGCCGGCGCGGCCGATCTCAGGTCCGGCCAGCCGCGCCATCACCGAGCGCCAGGCGGATTCGGCGTCCGGGCCGGCGTCCGCGAACACCGCCGCGAACTGCGCGCGCTGCAGCGCGGACAGCCGTCGTTCGAGTCCGCGACCCGCCGGCGTCAGCGACAGCCGCTTCACGCGCGCATCGTCCTGCGCTCGCTCGAAGGTCACGAGGCGCTGCGCGTACAGGTCGCGCAACGGGCCGTTGAGCGCCTGCTTGGTGACGCCGAGCGTGCGCAGCAGCTCGCCCACCGACGGGCGCGGCAGCCGCACGACGAAGTGCAGGATGCGATGATGAACGCGCGACAGGCCGCGGGCGGCGAGCAGCAGATCGGGCTTGGCCGTCATCGCGCGGTAGGCGAAGTGGGTGAGCTCGATCGCCGCGTCGAGCGCGCGCGGGCGGTCCGGGTCGGAGCGGTTGACGGTCGTCGTGGCCATCGGGCAAAATAAGGTCAGTATACTTGACCTATTGTGCAGGCTCCGGCGCGCGCGGCGCAAGGCGCCGCCGCCGGACCGGCGGCGGCCGCCGGCGGGAAAACGCGTCCGGATCGGCTAAAATCATCCTTCCCCGAGGAAGGCAAGGAGCAATACGCCATGTCGATGGCCCAGCGCGACGGTTGGATCTGGTACGACGGCAAGATGGTGCCCTGGCGCGACGCGACCACGCACGTGCTCACGCACACGCTGCACTACGGCATGGGCGTGTTCGAAGGCGTCCGTTGCTACAAGACGGTCGACGGGCCGGCGATCTTCCGGCTGCGCGACCACACTAACCGGTTCTTCAACTCGGCGCACATCTACGGGATGAAGCTGCCGTTCACGAAGGACGAGATCGACGCCGCGCAGATCGAATGCGTGCGGAAAAACGAGCTGGAATCGTGCTACCTGCGGCCGATCGCGTTCTACGGGTCGCACGCGATGGGCGTGGCGGCCAAATCCAATCCGGTGCTGGTGGCGATCGCCGCGTGGCCGTGGGGCGCGTACCTGGGCGCCGAGGCGATCGAAAAGGGCATCCGCGTGAAGACGTCGTCGTACACGCACCACCATCCGAACATCACGATGTGCAACGCGAAGGCCGTCGGCAATTACACGGTCTCGATCCTGGCCAACCAGGAGGCGCTGCACGACGGCTACGAGGAGGCGATGCTGCTCGACCCGCAGGGCTTCGTCTGCCAGGGGTCCGGCGAGAACGTGTTCATCGTGCGCAACGGCGTGCTTGCCACGCCGGATCTCGGCAGCGGCGCGCTGAACGGAATCACGCGCGACGCGATCATGACGTTTGCGCGCGAGCAGGGCATCCCGGTGCAGGAGCGGCGGATCACGCGCGACGAGGTGTACATCGCCGACGAGGCGTTCTTCACCGGCACGGCCGCCGAAGTCACGCCGATCCGCGAGCTCGACAACCGCGTCATCGGCGGCGGCAGCCGCGGCCCGATGACCGCGAAGCTGCAGGCGCTCTTCTTCGAGGCGGTCAACGGCCGCAACGCGGCGAAGAAAGCCTGGCTCACCAGGGTGTGACCGTGAGCGACGCCGATCCCTCCGCACCTGTAGTGGTCAATCCGGCGGACCTGCCGGTGTTCTGCCCGAATCCGGCGATGCCGCTGTGGTCGTCGCATCCGCGCGTCTTCCTCGACATCGCCGACGAAGGCGAGGCCATGTGCCCGTACTGCGGCACGCGCTACGTGCTCGCCGGGGGGGCCCTGTCCGGCGCCCCGCACTGACCGCCCGGCGGACGGCGCCGCGGGCGCCCTCGGGCGCCGCCGCGTTTGCGCGTATGCTCGCTTCATGGCCCGGCTCCCGCCGGGCTACCCGACTGTTCCCCTCATGGCCGGCGAACGCATCCTGATCGTGGCCCCATCGTGGGTCGGCGACGCCATCCTGTCCGAGCCGCTGGTCGCACTGCTGCGCGATCCGTACGAGGACCCGATCGTCGACGTGCTGGTCGCCTCCTGGTGCGCGCCGGTCTACGAACGCATGCGCGGCATCCGCCGGATCATCGAGAGCCCGTGGGGCCACGGCAAGTTCGACCTGCCCGGCCGCCGCAAGCTCGCGCTGATGCTGAAGGGCGAAGGCTACTCGCACGCGTTCGTGCTGCCCAATTCGTGGAAGTCGGCGCTGGTGCCGTATCTCGCGCGCATCCCCAAGCGCGTCGGCTACAAGGGGGAAGCGCGCTTCGGCCTGCTGACCGACGCACGGCCGATGGACAGGAAGGCGATGCCGCGGCTCGTCGACCGGTTCGCCGCCCTTGCCGTCACGCGCGGCGGCCTGGTGCCGATGCCGCCGTCGCCGGTCCTCGTGCCGAACGTGACCAACCGTGCGAACGCGATGCGCGCGCTGCACCTGAAGACGGACAAGCCGGTGGTCGTGCTGTGCCCGGGCGCCGAATTCGGCGCGGCGAAGCGCTGGCCGCCCAACCAGTTCGCCGAGCTGGCGACGATGTTCCTGCGCGACGGGCTCCAGGTGTGGATCGTCGGATCGCCCAACGACAAGATGGCCGCCGACGCCGTGCTCAATTCGATGGGCGAGAACCTGCACAAGGTGCGCGACCTGACCGCGCGCACCGACCTCGGCACGGCGATCGACATCCTGTCGTCGGCGTCGCTGGTGGTGTCCAACGACTCGGGCCTGATGCACGCGGCCGCCGCGGTCGGCGTGCCGCTGGTCGCGCTGTTCGGCTCGTCGTCGCCGACGTACACGCCGCCGCTGTCGCCGCTCGCGCAGGTCGCGAAGATCGACATCGCGTGCAGCCCCTGCTTCAAGCGCGAGTGCCCGCTCGGCCATTTCAAGTGCATGCGGGAGCTGAAGCCGCCGATCGTCTACAATCTCGCGCGCACTGCCCTGCCCGCCTATCTTTCCCCCGACCTGCGACGCTACTGATGCCGAAGGCCCGCACCACGCCGATCTACACGTCGCCGCAGGACGCGTCGCTCGCGTTCTACCAGGCGTTCGAGACGCAGGACCTCGACGCGATGATGGCGACGTGGGCCGACGACGAGGACATCGTGTGCGTGCATCCGGGCGGCGCGCGCGTGGTCGGCTACGACGGCGTGCGCAGCGCGTGGGAGCAGCTGTTCTCCGGCGACACCAAGCTGTCGTTCCGGCTCGAGCACATCGTCGTGATGGAGACCGTCGGGCTGGCCATGCAGTCGGCGATCGAGCACGTGTACACGGCCGACGGCACCGCGCGCGGCGCCGCCGCCGCCACCAACATCTTCATGCGCACGCCGTCCGGCTGGCGCATGGTTTGCCACCACGCGTCCCCCGTCACCGCCGTCGTGATGCCCTCTCCGTCCGGGCCGCTGCATTAGCCGGCCGCAAGTTGCGTCACCCGCAGGCGCTGCGCGCCCCGCGGCGCAATTTGCGGACGCTACGTCGCAGACCCGCCGACGGTAAGCGAATCGATCTTCAGCGTCGGCTGGCCGACGCCGACGGGCACGCTCTGTCCGTCCTTGCCGCAGGTGCCCACACCGGAGTCGAGCGCCATGTCGTTGCCGATCATCGACACGCGCGTCAGCGCGTCGGGCCCGTTGCCGATCAGCGTCGCGCCCTTGACCGGATACGAGAGCTTGCCGTCCTCGATCATCCACGCTTCCGCGGCCGAGAACACGAACTTGCCGCTGGTGATGTCGACCTGGCCGCCGCCGAAGTTGGCCGCGTACAGGCCGTTCTTCACCGACGCGATGATCTCGGCCGGGTCGCGCTCGCCCGCCAGCATGATCGTGTTGGTCATCCGCGGCATCGGCAGGTTGGCGAACGATTCGCGGCGGCCGTTGCCGGTGGCTGCGACGCCCATCAGCCCGGCGTTCATCCGGTCCTGCATGTAGCCGCGCAGGATGCCGTTTTCGATCAGCACGGTGCGCTGCGTCGTATTGCCTTCGTCGTCGACGTTGAGCGACCCGCGCCGGCGGTCGAGCGTGCCGTCGTCGACGACGGTCACGCCGTCGGCCGCGACGCGCTGGCCGACGCGGCCGGAGAATGCGCTCGTGCCCTTGCGGTTGAAGTCGCCTTCGAGCCCGTGGCCGATCGCCTCGTGCAGCAGGATGCCGGGCCAGCCGTTGCCGAGCACCACGGTCATCGTGCCTGCCGGCGCGTCCCGCGCCGACAGGTTGAGCAGTGCCTGTTCGACCGCCTCCTTCGCGTATCGATGCAGGACGTCGTCGGCGAAGTACGCGTAGTCGAAGCGCCCGCCGCCGCCGGAGTAGCCCTGCTCGCGCCGCCCGTTCTCCTCGACGATCACCGTGATCGACACGCGGACCAGCGGCCGGACGTCGGCGACCACCGTGCCGTCGCTGCGCGCGATCAGGATCGTCTCGTGCTCGCCGGCGAGCGACGCCATCACGTGCGTGACGCGCGGGTCGCGGGCGCGGGCGATGCGTTCGAGCCGCTCGAGCAGCGCGACCTTGTCCGGCTCCGCGAGGCTCGCCACCGGGTCCGCCGACACGTACAGTGCGCGCGCGCCGCCGACCTTCGACAGCGGGACCACCGTCGACTGTCCCTGCCGCCCGATCGCGCGCACTGCGTGCGCGGCCTCCGTCAGCGCGGCGAGCGAGATGTCGTCCGAATACGCGTACGCCTGCTTGTCGCCGCTCACCGCGCGCACGCCCACGCCGCGGTCGATGTTGAACGTGCCGGACTTGACGATGCCTTCCTCGAGGCTCCAGCCTTCGAAGCGCGCGTGCTGGAAGTAGAGGTCGGCGAAATCGACGTCGTGCGTGTGGATGTCGGCGAGCACCGCCGACAGCGACGCTTGCGAGAGGCCCGTCGGCGCGAGCAGAAGGTGCTCCGCCTCGGCCAGCAGCACGTTGGAGACGGGGGGAACGGACAGGTCGGTCACGAATAGCCCTTTGCCATGAATGGTCTCGCGTGGAGCGACGTGCGAGACCGACATTTTACTCTTGGGGCCGCCGGTGCCCGTTTCAACGACCGGCCGCCGCCTGTCCCAGGTACGTGGCCGCGACTTTCGGATTCGCGGCGAGGTCGGCGCTCGGGCCTTCGATCACCGATTCGCCGGTCTCGAGCACATAGCCGTAGTCGGCGATCTGCAGCGCGGCTCGCGCGTTCTGCTCGACCAGCAGGATCGACACGCCGCTCGCCTTGAGCGCCGACACGATGCCGAAAATGTCGCGGACGATCAGCGGCGCCAGCCCGAGCGACGGCTCGTCGAGCATCAGCAGCTTCGGCTTGCCCATCAGCGCGCGGCCGAGCGCCAGCATCTGCCGCTCGCCGCCGGACAGCGTGCCGGCCTCCTGGTCGCGCCGCTCGGCCAGCCGCGGGAAGCGCGCATACACGTCGTCGAGCGTCCGCATCGCGTCGCGGTCGCCGCCGCGCAGCCGCGCGAACGCGCCAAGCTCAAGGTTCTCGGCCACCTTCATCGCGCCGAACAGCTCGCGTCGCTCCGGCACCAGCACCATGCCGGCGCCGACGCGCTGCTCGACGCTCAATCGATTGACGCTGCCGCCCCGGTACACGATGTCGCCGCGCGCGGCGAGCGTGCCCATGATCGCGCCGAGCAGCGTCGTCTTGCCGGCGCCGTTGGGTCCGATGACCGTGACGATGCTGCCCTCGTCTACCCTGAGCGAGACGTTGTGGACGGCCTCGACCTTGCCGTAGGCCACGGACAGGTTGCGGACGTCGAGCAATGCGCGGGATCGATCCCCCCCGACCGGCGCTTCGCGCCGCTCCCCCCCACGGGGGCCAGCGCCTTGGGACGGCCCGGCGGCGCTCATGCTAGATGACTCCGCCCAGATACGCTTCGAGCACCGCCGGATTCTGCTGGATCTCGGCCGGAAGGCCCTCGGCCAGCTTCTCGCCGAAGTCCATCACCACCAGCCTGTCGGTCAGGCCCATCACGAAATCCATGTCGTGCTCGACCAGCAGGATCGTCATGCCCTCGGCCTTCAGCGAGCGCAGCAGATTCGCGAGCTCCTGCTTCTCGAGGTAGCGCAGTCCGGCCGCCGGTTCGTCGAGCAGCAGGAGCGCGGGATCGGCGGCGAGCGCGCGCGCGATCTCGACGATGCGCTGCTTGCCGAGCGGCAGGCTGCCCGCGGCGTCGAACATGTGCGCGGCGAGACCCGCGCGCGCGATCGCCCGCGCTGCTTCCGCCTTGGTGCGCGCCTCCTCGGCACGGTCGAGGCGCAGCGCCGCGCGCACGACACCCGAAACGCCGCGCAGGTACGCGCCGATCGCCACGTTGTCGAGCACGCTCATCGCGCCGATCAGCTTCACGTGCTGGAACGTGCGGCTCAAGGCAAGCCGCGCAATCTCGTACGGCGGGCGGCTGCCGATCGCCTCCCCGCGCAGCAGCACCTCGCCGGAGGTTAGCGGCAGCGCGCCGGAGATGAGCGCGAACGTCGTGCTCTTGCCGGCGCCGTTGGGACCGATGAGCCCGAGGATCTCGCCGGGCCGGATCTCGAACGACAGGTCGTTCACCGCGACGAGTCCGCCGAACTGCTTGCGCGCTTTGCGCACGGCCAGCAGCGCGCCCGCCTCCCGCGTGCGCTCGCGCGCCGGCAGCGGTTCGGCCTCGGGCAGCGGCGGCGCACGGCCTTTCGGCATGACGCGCGCGATCCACGGCCACAGGCCGTCGCGCGCGAACTGCAGCAGCAGCACCATCAGGATGCCGAACACGACGAGCTCGAAGTTGCCCGACCGGCCGAGCAGCCCCGGCAGCATGTCCTGCAGCATCTGCTTCAGCAGCGTGATCAGCGTCGCGCCGAGCACCGCGCCCCACACGCTGCCCGCGCCGCCGACGACGGCCATGAACAGGTACTCGATGCCCTGGTTGATCCCGAACGGCGTCGGATTGACGAAGCGCTGCAGGTGCGCGTACAGCCAGCCGGAGATGCACGCGAGCAGCGCCGCGTAGACGAACACGACGATCTTCAGCCGCGCGGCGTCGACGCCGAACGCCTCCGCCATCTCCAGCCCGCCTTTCAAAGCGCGGATCGCGCGGCCCGGCCGCGAGTCGAGCAGGTTGTGCGTCGACCACAGCGCGGCCAGCGCGATCGCCCAGATCAGCAGGAAGTAGCGTCGCTCGTCCTTCAATTCGAAGCCCGCGATCGACAGCGCCGGGATGCCGGTCATCCCCGTGTGGCCGCCCAGGATCTCCAGGTTGCCGAAGACGTAATAGAGGCTGATGCCCCACGCGATCGTCGCCAGCGGCAGGTAGTGCCCCCGCATCCGCAGCGTGATGAAGCCCAGGAACAGCGCGACGGCGCCGGTGGCGGCCAGTCCTATCGCCAGCGTGAACCACGGCGACGTGCCATACTTCGTCGTCAGGTAGGCGCTCACGTAGGCGCCGATGCCGACGAACGCGGCCTGCCCGAACGACGTCTGGCCGGCGACGCCGGTCAACAGCACGAGGCCGAGCGCGACGATGCTGTAGAGGCCGATGTAGTTGCCGAGCGTGACCCAGAACTGCGGCGCGTACTGCGGCACGGCCACGAGCACCAGCGCGAACACGACGAGCGCGATCCGGGATGCCGACACCGCGCGCTACTCCTCTTCCTCGTGGTGCGTCGTGGTCAGGCTGCGCCACAGCAGCACCGGGATGATCAGCGTGAACACGATCACTTCCTTGAACGCGCTCGCCCAGAACGACGAGAACGACTCGATGATGCCGACCAGCAGGGCGCCGGCCGCGGCGATCGGATAGCTCGACAGGCCGCCGATGATCGCGCCGACGAAGCCCTTCAGGCTGATCAGGAAGCCGGAGTCGTAGTAGATCGTCGTGATCGGTCCGATCAGCACGCCGCAGAACGCGCAAAGCAGCGCGCCCAGCGCGAACGTCAGCGCGCCGGCGAACTCCGGCGAAATGCCGCACAACCGCGCGCCGGCGCGGTTGACGGCGGTCGCGCGCAGCGCCTTGCCGTACAGCGTGCGGCCGAAGAACAGCGCGAGCGCGCCGATCAGCGCGACGCTGGTGCCGACCACCAGCAGGCTCTGCACGCTGACATTGACGCCGCCGACCGTGAACGACTCGCTCGAGAATGCCGGCGTCCGCGAGCCTTCGGCGCCGAAGAACCACAGCCCGAAGCCCAGCATCGCGAAGTGCAGCGCGACCGACACGATCAGCAGCACCAGCACCGAAGCCTCGGCCAAGGGCTGGTACGCGATCCGGTACAGCAGCGGGCCCAGCGCGGTCACCGCCGCCAGCGCCAGCACGACCTGCACGGGCAGCGGCGGCTGCATCGGTGCCAGCCAGGCGAGCAGCCCGGCGACGACGAGCGGGACGCCGCACCACAGGGCAAGCCGGCGCGGCAGCCGCCGGCCTTCGCCGGCGCGCAGCAGCTGCCAGGTTTCCATCGCGCCGGCGACGGCGGCCATGCCGACGATGAGGCCGACGATGCCGGACGCCTTGCCGAGCTGCAGGCCGGCGAGCGTCAGCGTACCCCACGCGACGAACTCGCCGGACGGAACCCACACGACGCGCGTGACCGTGAACACCAGCACGAGCGCCAGCGCCAGCAATGCGTAGATGGCGCCGTTGGTGATGCCGTCTTGCGTCAACAGTACGGCAATCGTGGCGTCCACGTGCGCGTGTCCTCGCTCACATCGACAAAAAGCCGCCGGCGGGAGGGCCGGCGGCTTCGTTCGTCCTGCCGATCAGCTCCTTCGCGGCTCGCTCACTTCAGAAGCGACCACTTGCCGTCGTCGATCCTCACCATCACGCGCGCGCGGTTGTCGAGCCCGTTGTGGTCGGCCGCGGTGATGACGAACACGCCATGCACGCCGACGACGTTCGACGCCTCGATCGCGTCGCGCAGCGCGGCGCGGAACTGCGGCGTGCCCGGCTTCGCCTTCTTCTGCGCTTCCGGAATCGCCTTGGCCAGCAGCAGGTACGCGTCCCACAGGTGGCCGCCGAACGTCGTCCGCGTGCCGAACTTCTGCTCGTACTTGGTCACGTACTCGGCGGCGGTCTTCTTCACCGCGTTGGAGTCCGGCAGCTGCTCGTACACGAGCATCGGGCCGACCGGCAGGATCGTGCCGTTGCCGTCCTTGCCGACCACGCGCAGGAAGTCCGGGTTGCCCACGCCGTGCGTCTGGTAGATCTTGCCCTTGTAGTTGCGGGCGACCAGTTCCTTCTGCGGCGTCGCGCCGGGCGTGCCCGCCGCGCCGATCAGGATCGCGTCCGGATTGGCCGACAGCAGCTTCAGCACCTGGCCGGTGACCGACGGGTCGGCGCGGTTGTACTTCTCCTCGGCGACGATCTTGATGCCGGCGGTCGCCGCCGACCGTCGCATCTCCGCGAGCCAGCCGTCGCCGTAGGCGTCGGCGAAGCCGATGTAGCCCATCGTCTTGACGCCGTTGGCCTTCATGCTGATCGCCACCGCATCGGCCATCAGCGCGTCGTTCTGCGGCGTCTTGAAGATCCAGCGCGTCTTCGGGTCGGCCGGATTGATGATCTGCGCCGAAGCGGCGAGCGAGATCATCGGCGTGCCGGTGTCGGCCGCGACTTCGCGCATCGCCAGCGACGCGGGCGTCGTCGACGAGCCGATGATCACGTCGACCTTGTCCTCCGTCACGAGCTTCTTGGCGTTGGTGACCGCCTTGGTCGTGTCCGACGCGTCGTCGAGCACGACCCAGTTGATCTTCTCGCCGCCGATCGACGTCGGCAGAAGGTCGATCGTGTTCTTCTGCGGAATGCCCAGCGACGCCGCCGGCCCGGTCGTGGAGATCGTCACGCCGATCGTGACGTCGGCGAGCCCCGGCAGCGGCAACGCGAGCGCGGCGGCCGCGAGCAGCGGCGTCAGCAACTTGACTTTCATGATGTTCCTCCTGGCTTCAAACGATTCCATTGCGCGTCGACGCGTGGTCTATTTCTTGAGCAGGTCGCGGATCTCGCGCAGCAGCAGCACGTCCTCGGGTGTGGGCGGCGGACCGGCCGGCGCCGTGTCGAGCTTCGCCTTGGCCTTGGCGAACTGCTTGACCATCCAGAAGATCACGAACGCGAGGATCACGAAGTTGATGACGATCGTGATGAAGTTGCCGTAGGCCAGCAGCGGCACGCCAGCCTTGGTCAGCGCCTCGTAGGTCATCGGCCCGCTGTAGCCGGCAGGCGGCGACCCGAGCATGATGAAGTTGTTGGTGAAGTCGAGGCCGCCGAACACCTTGCCGACCACCGGCATGATGATGTCCCTGACCAGCGAGTCCACGATCTTGCCGAACGCCGCGCCGATGATCACGGCCACGGCCAGGTCGATCACGTTGCCCTTGACCGCGAAGTCGCGGAACTCCTTCAGCATCGACATCGTCGCCTCCTGCCTGGCGGCTGCATGGCAATCAGACGGCCGCCTCGCCGGACTCGCCGGTCCGGATGCGGATCACCTGCTCGACCGACGTGACGAAGATCTTGCCGTCGCCGATCTTGCCGGTCCGCGCCGCCTTGACGATCGACTCGATCGCGCGCTCGACCAGCGCGTCGGCGATCACCACCTCGACCTTGACCTTCGGCAGGAAGTCGACGACGTACTCGGCGCCGCGATAGAGCTCGGTGTGCCCCTTCTGGCGCCCGAAACCCTTGACCTCGGTCACCGTCAATCCGGTCACGCCCAGCTCCGACAACGTCTCGCGGACCTCGTCGAGCTTGAACGGCTTGACGATCGCTTCGATCTTCTTCATGTCCGAAACTCCGCAGCGCGCGGGTCCTCCCCGGCCTCACGGCAAAGCTTACACGATGCGCGGGGGCCGTCCTAGCGCGCCTTGCGAGGGCGGCAGCGCGCTCCAGTCGTCCCACGCCGACGTAATCGGATAGCGCCAGTCCTTGCCGAAGCCGCGCGGCGTGATGCGGATGCCGACGGCCGACTGCCGGCGCTTGTACTCGCTGATCTTGATCAGCCGGACGACCTTGGCGACGGCGTCGGCCGGGTAGCCCAGCGCGACGATCTGCGCCGGGCTCCGGTCCTGCTCGACGTATGCTTCGAGGATGCCGTCGAGCACGTCGTACGGCGGCAGCGAGTCCTGGTCGGTCTGGTCGGGTCGAAGCTCCGCGGACGGCGCGCGCGTGATGATCCGCTCGGGGATCACGCGGCCGAGCCCGTTGCGGTACCGGCAGAGCCGGTAGACGAGCGTCTTCGGGATGTCCTTCAGCACGCCGAACCCGCCGGCCATGTCGCCGTACAGCGTCGCGTAGCCGACGGCCATCTCCGACTTGTTGCCGGTGGTCAGCACGATCGAGCCGTACTTGTTCGACAGCGCCATCAGCAGCGTGCCGCGGATGCGCGCCTGGATGTTCTCCTCGGCCGTGTCGACCGGCCGGCCGCGGAACTCGTCCGCCAGCGCCGCCAGGAACGCGTCGAACACCGGCCCGATCGGGATCTCGTCGTAGCGGACGCCGAGGATGCCGGCCATCTCGCGCGCGTCGGCCAGGCTGATCGGCGCGTTGTACTGCGACGGCAGCATCAGCGCGCGCACGCGGTCGGCGCCGAGCGCGTCGACGGCCACCACCAGCGTCAGCGCGGAGTCGACGCCGCCGGACAGGCCGAGCAGCACGCCCGGAAAACGGTTCTTCAGGACGTAGTCGCGCACGCCCATCACCAGCGCCGCGTAGACGTGGGGCTCGAGCGCCGCGTCGAGCTCCCCGCGCACGCGCCGCGGCCTGGCCCCGTCGAAGCTCACCAGCGCGACCGCTTCGTGCCAGGCCGGCACCTGCTGCGCGAGCGCGCCGTCCGCGTCGACGACGAACGACGCGCCGTCGAACACCAGTTCGTCCTGGCCCCCGACGCGGTTCACGTAGGCGATCGGCAGGCCGCACTCCCGCGTCCGCGCATCGGTCTGCTGCCGGCGCAGCGCCTGCTGCCGCGTGTGGTACGGCGAGCCGTTGGGCACGACCAGCACCTGCGCGCCGGCGGCCTTCGCGCGGGCCGCGGGCTCCGGGAACCAGATGTCCTCGCAGATGACCACGCCGACGCGCACGCCGTCGACGTCGAACACGCAAGGCGCGATGCCGGGATCGAAATACCGCTCCTCGTCGAACACCGTGTAGTTCGGCAGGAACTGCTTGCGGTAGACCTGCGCGACGCGGCCGTCGCGAACGACCGCGACCGCGTTGTGGCAACGGCCGTCGGCGCGTTCGGGGAAGCCGACCAGCACCGTCGCGCCGGAGACCTGCGCGGCCAGCGACGCGAGCTCGGCGGCGCACGCATCGACGAACGCGGGCCGCAGCAGCAGGTCCTCGGGCGGATAGCCGCACAGCGACAGCTCGGGCGTGACGACCAGCGACGCGCCGCCCCGACGACCTTCGGCGACGGCCGCGAGGATGCCGCGCGCGTTCGCGGCGAGATCGCCGACCCGCTGGTCGAGCTGCGCGAGCGCCAGTTGCATTGGACAATATTATCAGTCCGAGCTTGAGCCCCGCGCGCATTCACGCGAGAATCGAAACACGATGCGTGCACCCGTTCCCTTCGTCGCGCCGCCGCTGCCCGTCGTCGCGCCGCCCGCGGTGCGCGACGACGTCGCGCTGGCGGCGGTCGACCCCGCCGCGTGGGATGCGCTGCCGGGAGGGCAGCCGTTCCTGTCGCACGCGTTCCTCACGGCGCTCGAGACGACCGGCTGCGCGATCCCGCGCACGGGCTGGGCGCCGCGCTTCCTCACCGCGTGGCGAGGCGACCGCCTGGTCGGTGCGCTTCCGCTGTACGCGAAGGCGCACAGCTACGGCGAGTACGTGTTCGACTGGGCGTGGGCCGACGCGTATCGCCGGCACGGCCGCCGGTACTATCCGAAGCTCGTCGCCTCGGTGCCGTTCACGCCGGTGCCCGGCCCGCGCGTGCTGGCCGCCGAGCCCGACGTGCGCGCGGCGCTCGTCGACCGCGCGCTCGACTTCGTCCGGCGCGGCACGCATTCGTCGCTGCACCTGCTGTTCGTGACCGAAGGCGAGGCGGCCGAGGGCGACGCGCTCGGCATGATCCGCCGGCAGGGCACGCAGTTCCACTGGACCAATCCCGGCTACCGCGACTTCGCCGATTTCCTGGGCACCTTCACGCACGACAAGCGCAAGAAGGTGAAGCAGGAGCGGCGCAAGCTGGCCGAGGCGGGCGTGACGTTCGAGCGCAAGCGAGGCGCGGACATCGGCGCCGCCGACTGGGCGTTCTTCTACCGGTGCTACGAGCGCACGTACCGGCTGCATCACTCCACGCCGTACCTCACGCCGGAGTTCTTCGCGGAGATCGGCCGCACGCTTGCCGACAACGTGCTTCTGGTCGTCGGCTCGCGCGACGGACGCCCCCTGTGCACGGCGCTCGACGTCTTCGATGCGAACGCGCTGTGGGGACGGTACTGGGGAACCGTCGAGCACGTGCCGGGCCTGCACTTCGACGCGTGCTACTACCAGGCGATCGAGTTCTGCATCGAGCGCGGCATCGGACGCTTCGAGGGCGGCGCGCAGGGCCTGCACAAGCTGGCGCGCGGTCTGCGGCCGGTGCCCACGCATTCGCTGCACGCGGTCGGCGACCCGGCGTTCGCCGACGCGATCGCCGAGTTCTGCGCGCGCGAACGCACCGACGTCGCGCATGCGCAGGACGAGCTGTCCGCGTCGTCGCCGTTCCGCGAAGCGAACGGATGATGCTGATCTTCGCCACCGACCACTACGTGCTGCCGCTGCCGCCGGGGCACCGGTTTCCGATGCGCAAGTACGCGGCGCTGCGCGAGCGCGTCGCGGCGGCGGCGGCCGACCTGATGCGCGAGCCGCCGGCGGCGACCGACGCCGAGCTCGCGCGCGTGCACGACATCGCCTACGTGGCCGCGGTGGCCGATGGAACGCTCGACCCGGGCGCGCTGCGGCGGATCGGGTTCCCGTGGTCGCCGGCGATGGTCGAGCGGTCCCGGCGCTCGGCAGGTGCGACGATCGCCGCCTGCCGCAGCGCGCTCGCGAACGGCTGCGGCGTCAACCTGGCCGGCGGCACGCACCACGCGCATCGCGCGCACGGCGAAGGCTTCTGCGTGTTCAACGACGCCGCCGTGGCGGCGCGCGCGATGCAGGCCGAAGGCCTGGCCGCGCGGGTGCTGATCGTCGACCTCGACGTGCACCAGGGCGACGGCACGGCGGCGATCTTCGCCGACGACGAGCGCGTGTTCACGTTCTCGATGCACGGCCGCGCGAACTTCCCGTTCCGCAAGTTCCGCTCCGACCTCGACGTGGAGCTGGCGGACGGCACGCAGGACGCTGCGTACCTGGCGGCGCTGGACGTCGCGCTGCCGCATGCGCTCGCGCGCTCGCGGCCGGACCTCGCGATCTACCTGGCCGGCGCCGATCCGTTTCACGGCGACCGGCTGGGCCGGCTCGCGCTGTCCAAGGGCGGCCTGGCCGAGCGCGACCGGCGCGTGCTTGCGGCGCTCGGCGATGCGCAGGTGCCGGTCGCCATCGCGATGGCCGGCGGCTACGCCGACGACATCGACGACATCGTCGACATCCACTTCGCGACGGTCGCGCTGGCGCTCGAGCGCTGGGGCGGCCCGGCCGGTGCTAGACTCGCCGCGTCGCTCTCCGCCGCCTGAGAAATCCATCCCATGGCATCGCCGCTCATCGTCACCCGCGACGGTCCCGTCGCCACGCTCACGCTCAACCGTCCGGATGCGCTGAACGCCCTCGACTTCACGCTGATCGACGCCATGATCGCCGCCGCGGCCGACGTCGCCACCGACGACGCGCTGCGCGTGGTCGTCGTGCGCGGCGCCGGCAAGCACTTCATGGCCGGCGGCGACCTGCGCACGTTCGCCGGCGAGCTCGCCAAGCCGGCCGCGGAGCGCAGCGCCGATTTCCAGGCCACGATCGGCCGCCTGCATTCGGCGATCGAGGCGTTCCACCGGATGCCGCATCCGGTCGTCGGCGCCGTGCAGGGCGCGGTCGCGGGCTTCGGCCTGTCGCTGATGAACGCGTGCGACCTGGTGGTCGCCGCCGACACCGCGTATTTCTCCACCGCCTATCGGAACATCGGGCTCACGCCCGACGGCGGCGGCTCGTGGTCGCTGCCGCGGATCGTCGGCATGCGCCGCGCGATTGAACTCTTCCTGCTTTCCGAGCGCTTCGACGCGCAACAGGCGCTCGCATGGGGCCTCGTCAACCGCGTGGTGCCTCTCGCCGATCTCGACACGGCGGTTGCCGCCGTCGTGCAATCGCTCGCGCAGGGCCCCGTGCTCGCGACGCGCAACGCGAAGCGGCTGGTGCGCGAATCGCTCGGCCGCTCGCTTTCCGAGCAGCTCGCCGCCGAAGCCGCGAGCTTCGGCGCGTGCGCCGGCACCGAGGACTTCCGCGAAGGCATCACGGCGTTCTTCGAGAAGCGACGCCCGCGGTACGGCAAGGACGAGGAATGACCACGTTGCGGGGCAGAACGCTGTTCGTCAGCGGCGGCTCTCGCGGCATCGGGCTCGCGATCGCGCTGCGCGCGGCGCGCGACGGCGCGAACGTCGTCATTGCCGCGAAGACCGCGGAGCCGAATCCGAAGCTGCCGGGAACGATCTTCAGCGCGGCGGCCGAGGTCGAGCAGGCCGGCGGCCACGCGCTGCCGGTCGAATGCGACATCCGCGACGAAGCGGCCGTCGCCGCCGCAGTCGCCGCCGGCGTCGCGCGCTTCGGCGGCATCGACGTCCTGGTGAACAACGCGAGCGCGATCAGCCTCACCGGCACGCTGGCCACGCCGATGAAGCGCTTCGACCTGATGTTCGGCGTCAACGTGCGCGGCACGTACCTGTGCTCGCAGGCGTGCCTGCCGCACCTGGTCAGGTCGGCCGCGGCCGGCCGCAACCCGCACATCCTGACGCTGTCGCCGCCGCTGTCGATGGACGCGAAGTGGTTCGCGCCCCACGTCGCCTACACGATGGCCAAGTACGGGATGAGCATGTGCGTGCTCGGCATGGCGGAGGAATTCCGCGCGTCGGGTGTGGCCCTCAACGCGCTGTGGCCGCGCACGGTGATCGCGACGGCCGCCATCGCGATGATTCCCGGCGCGCGCGAGCAGGTCCACCGCATGCGCAAGCCCGAGATCGTCGCCGACGCCGCGCACGTCGTGCTGACGCGCGACGCGCGGACGACCACCGGCAACTTCTTCCTCGACGAGGACGTGCTGCGCGAGGCCGGCGTCACCGACTTCGACCGCTATGCGGTGAAGCCGGGCGCGCCGCTGATGCCCGACCTCTTTCTCTAGGGCCCGCCTGTCGACGCCATGAACGCCAGCGCGAACGGGCGCTGGCCGTCACTCGTCGTCGTCGCGCGGCACCGGAGCCGGCGGCAGTGCCACGTTGCCGTTGGCCTCGCCGCGCGGCGGACCCTGGCGATTGCGGTTCGGTCCCGGACCCGGCCCCGGTCCACCCTTGCCGCGGAACTGCCCACCCTTGCCGCCGCCGGGCCTGCCGCGCGGACCGCTGCGATTGCCGCGCGCGGCCGCGCCGCCGTTCCCGTTGCCGCCGCGCGGGGCGCCGCCCGGGACCGACAGCGTACCGAACGGAAATGCGTTGGCGTTGCTGTGCGGCTGGATCTCGTCGAAGTCCACGCGCGGCTGGTTCGGCCGCGGGTACCCTTGACCCGGACCCGCGAAGCCGCCGCCGGTCCCGCGTCTCGGGCCCTTGCCGTGCGGCCGCAGCCCGATGGCGTTCGCATTGCTTTGCGGCTGCGTCGTCTCGAAATCCGGTCGCCCGCCCTGCGGACGCTGGCCTTCGGGACGCGGACCTTCGGCACGCTGGCCCTCCGGACGCGGCCCTTCCGGGCGCGGACCGCCGGGATTGCCGTGCCGCGGGCCGCCCTTGCCGTGCGGGCGACCGCCGTGCTTGCCTTGCGGCCGCGGGCCCTGCGGCGGTCGTCCGCCCTCGCCGTGCCGCGGCGGTTGCCCGCCCTGGCCGTGCCGACGCGGTTGCTGGCCGCCGCCCTGGGGACGCGGGCCCTGCGGACGCGCATTCGCGCCGCCGCCACCGCCACCGCCTCCGGCAGCCGGCAAGCCCGCGGCGCTCATCACGCCGGACACGTCCGCCGGCTCGAGCTCGAGCATGTCGCCGCGCTTTAACACCGACGGCATCGCCAGCGTGCCGTAGCGCGTGCGGATGAGCCGCGACACCGGGAGGTTGAGCGCCTCGAACAGCCGCCGCACTTCGCGGTTGCGGCCTTCCTTCAGCACGACGTGGTACCAGTGGTTCGCGCCCTCCTCCTCGCCGCCGCCGTCCTCGACCTTGTCGCACTTCGCGATTCCGTCGTCGAGCGTGACGCCGTCGAGCAGCGCCTGCCTCTGCTCGTCGGACATCCGTCCCATCACGCGCACCGCGTATTCGCGCTCGACCTCGTAGCGCGGGTGCATGAGCCGGTTGGCGAGCTCGCCGGAATTGGTGAACAGCAGCAGGCCCTCGGTGTTGTAGTCGAGGCGGCCGACGTTGATCCACTTGCCGTTGCCGATGTTCGGCAGCTTCGCGAACACCGTCGGGCGGCCTTCCGGATCGTCGCGCGTGACGATCTCGCCGGCGGGCTTGTGATACATGAGCACGCGCGGGCGCGGCTCGGTGAACCGGACCTTGACCAGCTCGCCGTTGATGCGCACCTCGTCGCCGGGGCTGACCTTCTGCCCGACGTCGGCGGGAAGGCGGTTCACCGTGATGCGGCCGGCGACGATCATCTCCTCCATCGCGCGGCGCGAGCCGAACCCGCACGAGGCCAAGACCTTGTGCAGCCGCTGCGGCTCGCTGAAGACTTCGTCAGTGGACCGTTTGTGCTTCGGAGGCGGGAGGCTCTCGCGGATCGCGTGCAGCGCCAGGTTCGGCTGCTTCATCGCTCCCGAGGAGCGGGCTCGCGAGGACGAGTGCCGTCTCGGCGGCCTTGGTGGGGGCATCAGGAATCTCCAGGAGGTGGGAGGAATCGAGTTCGGCAAGAGGAGGCAATTCGGACAGCGAACGCAGCCCGAGGTCGTCGAGGAAGGTCTTGGTCGTCGCATAGAGCGCCGGGCGGCCCGGCGTCTCGCGGTGTCCGACGACCTCCACCCATTGCCGGTCCTCGAGCGTCTTGACGACGTTCGTGGACACGGCCACGCCGCGGATCGCTTCGATGTCGCCGCGGGTGACGGGTTGCTGGTACGCGACGATCGCCAGGGTTTCCATCACCGCGCGCGAATAGCGCGGCGGCTTTTCCGGCGACAGGCGCGCGATGTAGCTCTGCACGACCGGCAATCCCTGGAAGCGCCAGCCGCTCGCGACCTGCACGAGCTCGACCTTGCGGCCGGTCCAGTCGCCCTTCAGGTCGTCGAGCAGCTTGCGCACGGTGTCGGCGGGCAGCGGCGGCTCGAACAGCTTCGCGAGCTGCGCGACCGGCACCGGCTCGCCGGCCACCAGCAGCGCCGCCTCGAGGACGCCCTTGATCTCGGCGAGGCTCGCCGGATCGTGCGGGACTTCGGGGGGTTCGGGGGCTTCGTTGTCGATTTCGTCGTTCATGGCCATCTCGTTCATTCGTCTCCGTCGAGCGCGAACGCGGGCGCGGCGGTCAGCGTGACGTGGATCGGCGCGTACGGCTCCGTCTGCGCGATCGAGACCAGTTGCTCGCGCGCGAGCTCGAGCAGCGCGAGAAAGGTGACCACCAGGTGCGCGACGTCCGCGTACGGCGCGAACAGCGCGGTGAATTCCAGGTACCGCGACGGCTCGAGCATCTTGAGCATCCGGCTCATCTCGCCGCGCACCGACAGCTGCTCGCGCGTCACCAGGTGGTGGCGGTTCACCCGTGCGCGCTCGATCAGCGCGGCCCACGCGGACTTCAGGTCCTCGGGCCGGACGTCCGGCAGGCGCACGGCCGCCGCGTGGTCGAACCAGATGCGCACCGTCGCGAAGTCGCGGTCGGCCAGCGGATGCTCGTCGAGCGCGCGCGCAGCCTGCTTCATCCGCTCGTATTCGAGCAGCCGGCGCACGAGCTCGGCGCGCGGATCGGCAGGCTCTTCGCCGGGCGGCGCCGGCGGCTTCGGCAGCAGCAGCCGCGACTTGATCTCGATCAGCACGGCGGCCATCAGCAGGTATTCGGCGGCCAGCTCGAGCTGCGTGCGCCGCATCATCTCGACGTAGCCTAAGTACTGGCGCGTCAGCTCGGCCATCGGGATGTCGAGCACGTTGATGTTCTGCTTGCGGATCAGGTACAGCAAGAGGTCGAGCGGCCCCTCGAACGACTCGAGGAAGACCTCGAGCGCCTCCGGCGGGATGTAGAGGTCCGTCGGCAGGTCGTTGTACGCCTCGCCGTAGACGCGCGCGAGCGGCTTCGGCTCCGGCGACGGATGTTCAAGGTCGATCGCCGCGTCAGTCATAGTCGAGCCCCATCGCCGCGCGCACGTCGCGCATCGTTTCCTCGGCCAGCTTGCGCGCGCGCTCGCAGCCGTCGGCCACGATGTTGCGCACCAGCGTCGGGTCGTCCAGGTACTTTTGCGCGCGCTCGTGCAACGGCACCTGCTCCTTGATGATCGCGTCGATCACCGGCTGCTTGCATTCGAGGCAACCGATGCCTGCGGTCGTGCAGCCCTTGACCACCCATTCCCGCGTGGCCGCGTCCGAATAGATCTTGTGCAGCGGCCACACCGGACAATTCTCCGGGTTGCCGGGGTCGGTGCGCCGCACCCGCGCCGGATCGGTCTGCATCGTGCGGATCTTCTTCGTGACCTCGGCCGGGTCGTCGCGCATCAGGATCGCGTTGCCGTACGACTTCGACATCTTCTGGCCGTCGAGGCCCGGCACCTTCGGATTGTCGGTCAGCAGCGCTTCCGGCTCCGGCAGGATCATCCGGCGCGAGCCTTCGAGATAGCCGAACAGCCGCTCGCGGTCGCCGAGTGCCAGGTTCTGCGTCTCGTTCAGAAGGTCGCGCGCCGCTTCGAGCGCCGCCTCGTCGCCTTTCTCCTGGAACGCCGTGCGCAGCTCGGCGTAGCGCCGCGCCTTCTTGGCGCCCAGCTTCTTCATCGCCGCCTTGGCCTTGTCCTCGAAGCCGGGCTCGCGACCGTAGATGTGGTTGAAGCGACGCGCCATCTCGCGCACCAGCTCGACGTGCGAGACCTGGTCCTCGCCGACCGGCACCATGTTGGCGCGGTAGATCAGGATGTCGGCGCCCTGCATCACCGGGTAGCCCAGGAAGCCGTACGTCGACAGGTCGCGGTCGGCCAGCTTCTGCTGCTGGTCCTTGTACGTCGGCACGCGCTCCAGCCAGCCGATCGGCGTCATCATGCCGAGCAGCAGCGTGAGCTCGGCGTGCTCCATCACGCGCGACTGCACGAACAGCGTCGAGCGCGTCGGGTCGAGTCCGGCCGCCAGCCAGTCGATCATCATCTCCCACACCGACGCGGCGATGTCCTCGGGGGCCTCGTAGTGCGTGGTCAGCGCGTGCCAGTCGGCCGCGAAGAACAGGCACTCGAACTCCTCCTGCAGGCGCACCCAGTTCTTGATGGCGCCGTGGTAATGGCCGATGTGCATGCGGCCCGTCGGGCGCATGCCGGACAACACGCGGTCAGCGAACATGTAAGATTTTCGTTGTCGTGGCCATGAAGCCGGCCACGTTGGCGCCAGCTACAGGCCGGTTATTGCAAACACCAGGAACGCGAACACCCGGTACAGCGGCCCCAGCACCGCCCACAGCGCGCCCGGGATCGCGATCAGCAGCAGGATCACGAACAGTCCGTAACGCTCCATGCCGGCAAGCGCGTGGGCGGCGCGGTTCGGCAACAGGCCCACCGCGATGCGACCGCCGTCGAGCGGCGGGATCGGCAGCAGGTTCAGCACCAGCAGCGCGAGATTGATCGAGATCCCGATCTGCGCCATCTGGTAGAGCCCGTCGCTCGTCCACGGACCGGACGGCGCCGCCGCGCGTGCGAGGAATGCCCACAGCACGGCCATCACGAAATTCGCCAGCGGCCCCGCGCCTGCGACCCAGATCATGTCGCGCTTGGGGTTGCGCAGGTTGCCGAAGTTCACCGGCACCGGCTTCGCCCAGCCGAACAGGAACGGCGCTCCGACCAGCAACAGCACGCCGGGCACCGCGACCGTGCCGATCGGGTCGATGTGCTTCAGCGGATTGAGCGTCACCCGCCCCAGCATCCAGGCGGTCTGGTCGCCGAACATCCGGGCCACGTAACCGTGGGCGGCTTCGTGCAGGGCAATCGCCAAGACCACCGGTACGACCGCCAGCGCTACGGTCTCAAGCGAAAAATCCATTCAGCGCGCATTCTACCGCAAGTTGGTCACGAGCCCAGCCCGAGTCGGGCCGGGTCGCCGCCGCCGTGCCGCAGCACCGCCCCCGGCTCGGTCCCGAGATCGACGACGGTCGTGGGGATCGCCGGGCACGGCCCGGCGTCGACGACGACGTCGATCGACGCTTCGAGCGCCGCGCGGATCGCGTCGGGATCGTTCTGCGGCGCGTCCTCTCCCGGCAGGATCAGCGTCGTCGACAGGATCGGCTCGCCCAGCTCGGCCAGCAGCGCGCGCACGACCGGGTGCGCGGGCACGCGGATGCCGACGGTGTTGCGCTTGGGATGCGTGAGCCGGCGCGGAACCTCGCGGGTCGCCGGCAGCACGAACGTGTAGGCGCCGGGGATGCCCTGCCGCACGATCCGGAACTGCCAGTTGTCGAGGCGCGCGTAGCGGCCGACGTCGGCCAAATCGCGGCACACGAGCGTGAGGAAGTGCTTGTCCCCGAGGCCGCGGATGCCGAGGATCCGCCGGCTGGCCGCGGCGTCGCCGACGTGGCAGCCGAGCGCGTAGCTCGAGTCCGTCGGATACGCGATGACGCCGCCGTCGCGCAGGATCTGCGCGGCCTGCCGCATCAGCCGCGGCTGGGGGTTCTGCGGGTGCACGGAGAAGAATTGCGCCATGGTGCGGGTGACCTGCCCGGTGGATATATAATTATACGGTTACTCGGCCTCCCGGTTATAACGCCTTGAACCTGCAGCAGCTCAAATACCTGTGCGCGGTGGTCGACCACGGACTCAACGTGTCCGACGCCGCCGAAGCGCTGTATACGTCGCAGCCGGGGATCAGCAAGCAGATCCGGCAGCTGGAGGACGAGCTCGGCCTGTCGATCTTCGTCCGCCAGGGGAAGCGGCTGGCGTCGATGACGCCGGCCGGCGCGATCGTCGTCGCGACGGCGCGCCGTGCGATGCGCGAGGTCGCCAACCTGAAGCGCGTCGCCGACGAATTCCGAGGCGAGGACAGCGGAACGCTGTCGATCGCCACCACGCACACGCAGGCGCGCTACGTGCTGCCGAAGGTGTTGCGCGAGTTCGCGACGCGCTACCCGAAGGTCAAGGTGGTGCTGCACCAGGGCAATCCGATGCAGGTGGCCGAGCAGACGGCGCGCGGCGAGGTCGACATCGGCATCGCGACCGAGGCGCTGTCCGATTTCCCGGAGCTCGTCACGATGCCCTGCTACGAATGGAACCGCGTGGTCATCGTGCCGAAGCGGCATCCGCTGGCCAAGGTCGACCCGCTGACGCTCGAGGCGCTCGCGCGTTATCCGATCGTCACGTACGACTTCAGCTTCACCGGCCGCTCGGCGATCAACGCGGCGTTCGCGGCCAGGGGGCTCGAGCCGAACGTCGTGCTGACCGCGCTCGACTCCGACGTGATCAAGACGTACGTCGAGCTCGGCATGGGCGTGGGCATCATCGCGCAGATGGCCTGGGACCCCGCGCGCGACACGGCGTTCGAGAAGCTCGACGCCGGCCACCTGTTCGCGCCGTCGACCACGCGGCTCGGGCTCAAGTACGGCGTGTTCCTGCGCGGCTTCGTGTATTCGTTCGTCACGCTGTTCGCGCCGCAGTACGACCGCAAGTCCATCGACGCCGCGCTCGAGAGCCACGCCCGGAAATGACGTTAGCGTCCGAAGCGCCGCGCGTCCACCGGCGCTCGTGGGGCTTCGCGGCGCTGCTGGCTTCGCTGGCGATGCTGGGGCCGTTCGCCGTCGACATGTACCTGCCGGCGTTCCCGGCGATCGGCGCCGAGCTCCACACGTCGCCGATCGGCATGCAGCAGTCGCTGTCCGTCTACATGTTCGCGTTTGCGTTCATGATGCTCTGGCACGGCGCACTTTCGGACTCGCTGGGCCGCCGGCCCATCGTGATCGGCGGCCTCGCCGTCTTCGCGCTCGGCACGCTGGGCTGCGCGATCGCCGGCAACATCCAGTCGCTGTGGCTGTTCCGCATACTGCAGGGGTTGTCCGCGGGCACCGGCATGGTCGTCGGGCGCGCGATCATCCGCGACCGCTTCTCCGGCCCCGAGGCGCAGCGGATGATGTCGCAGATGACGCTGGTGTTCGGCCTCGGCCCGGCGCTCGCGCCCGTCCTCGGCGGCGCATTGCTCAACCTGCTCGGCTGGCGGTCGATCTTCTGGGCGATGCTGGCGTGGACCGTGTCGATGCTCGTGCTGTGCGTGCGGATGCTGCCGGAGACGCTGCCGGTCGCGCAGCGCCATCCGCTGCATCCGGTGGCGCTGTGGCGCAACTACCGCGCCGTGCTCGGCCAGCCCAAGTTCGCGCTGCTGGCGCTCGTGCCGTCGCTCAACTTCTGCGCGTTCTTCGTCTACATCGCCGTCGCACCGGTGTTCCTCGTCGACCTGCTCGGCGTGTCGACGTGGGCGTTCGCGTGGCTGTTCCTGCCGATGATCTCCGGCATCATGATCGGCGCCTACCTTTCCGGCCGCCTGGCCGGGCGCATGTCGCCGAAGCGCACGATCCGCCTGGGTTACGCGCTGCTGGGCGCCGGCGTCGTCCTCAATCTCGCGATCTGCGCGCTGCTGCCGCCGTTCCCCGCGTGGAACGTGCTGCCGATCATGATCTACACGGTCGGCTCGGCGCTGATCATGCCCAGCGTTACACTGCTGATGCTCGACCTGTTCCCGACGATGCGCGGCATGACGTCGTCGCTGCAGGGATTCGTGCAGTTCGGGCTGGGCGGCATCGTTGCGGGTAGCATTGCGCCGCTGCTCGCGCGTTCGCTGCCGCTGCTGGCCATCGGAATGGCCGGTTTCACGGTCGCGAGCTTCGCGCTGTGGCTGACCTACCAGTACCGCGCGCACGAGACGTTGAAGGATTGGACGCCATGATCAGATCGCTGGCCGGGGCCCTGGCCGCCGCATTCGCCGCCGCCGCGTTCGCGGCCACGCCCGTCGAACTGCCGACGATTCCGCTCACCATCGGCAGCCAGAAGCTCGTCGCCGAAGTCGCGACGACGATGGAGACCCGCGCGACCGGTCTCATGTACCGGTTCAGCCTGAAGCCCGACCACGGCATGCTGTTCGTGTTCGAGCGCGCAGAGCCCCAGGCGTTCTGGATGAAGAACACGTACATTCCGCTTTCGATCGCGTTCATCGCCGCCGACGGCCGCATCCTGAACATCGAGGACATGGCGCCGCAGACCGAGGAGAGCCACTGGTCGAAGGGCCCTGCGCTCTACGCATTGGAAATGAAGAAGGGCTGGTTCCGCGACAAGGGCATCGCGCCCGGCGCAATCGTGAAGGGACTGCCGCCCGTCGGCCGGTGACGCCGGCACGGCGCGGCGTCGACCGGCGCCGCGCACGCCTCACGCGCCGCTCCATCTGCGTCCGGCAAGTGGCTGGCCGCAGGAAGGTTTTTCGGTCCGCCCGATCATTCCATCGTCATCGCGCCTGACGTTCGCGGGCCGCGGTACGCCGCGCGGACGCGCGGGTTGCGCGCCGGGGCGTCTTGCGCGTTCCGCGCATTGCATGAAAAGCTTCCGTCGACGCGATCCGCGCCGCCCGCTGCGGCAGGAGAACCGGATGCTCGAACGCCTGCGCCCCGGCAAGGCCTCGCTGCGCGACCGCGCGTACGTGCCGCCGCTCGTCGCGGCGCTGGTCGGCGCAGTCGACGGCGGCGCGCGCCTCGAGTCGTGCGTCGAGTCGATCGTCCGTCACCTGGGTTTCGACAGCCTGTTCTGCCTCGCGTCGCCGATCGACAAGCCCGACCTGCGCGACGGCGGCTTCGTGTACGCGACGCTGCCCGGCGATTGGCTCGACCGCTACGCGCGGATGTCGTACGCCGACGTCGACCCGCTCGTCGCGCTCGCGTGGGAGGGCGCGATCCCGGTGCCCTGGGACCAGGCGAGCGTGCGCGGCCGCGGCCCGCGGTCCGACGCCTGCGTCGACGACGCGCTGCGGCACGGGATCGCGAGCGGCGTCTGCTTCGCGTCGCACGGCCCGCGCGCGAGCCGCGCACTGATTGCGCTGCATGCGGGCGTCGCGCGCAGCGACACGCTGCGGCAGCAGGCGATCGCGCGGAACCTGCCGGACATCGTGCTGTTCGGCCACTACTTCCACGAGTTGTTCGTGCGTCCGGCCGTCGAACTCGCGTCGAGGCCGCGCGCCGCCGCCGTGCCGTTCTCGAAGCGCGAGCGCGCGTGCCTCGAACTGGCCGCGCACGGGCTGACCACCGGCGACATCGCTGTCAAGCTCGACATCAGCTCGCGCACCGTGCAGTTCCACTTCGACAGCATCCGCAGCAAGCTGGGCGCGTCCAACCGGCAGCAGGCCATCGCGATTGCCGTCCACAGCGGCGTCGTCCGCGCCGGCCAATCCCCCGCGGCGTTCACTACAGACTGTTGAAACCTACAGGTGGGCACCGGGGCCGCGGCACATCGCAATTCCGCAAGTTTCCCGGTAATTGCCGGGCGAAGTTGAACCTGCGCGCACGGTTCGTCCCCCCGTTTCGTACACCACATCTACAGTAGCAGGCGCGGCCAAACGGCTATAGCCTGCAGCCGTCGTCCCCAACGACGTGCGCGAGGCCGATGGAAGCTGCGGAATTTCCGTTGTCGCTCTGGATCGACCGGAACGACCCGCCGGCGCGGTCGTGCGCGCCGACGACCGTGCACCGCACCCCCGGCCACTGGCTCGGCAGCATGCTCGGCTGGGCCGCACGCTGCGGCTTCGACGGCGTCTCGTGCATCGTCGTGAGCGAGGGAACGGCCTCGCCGTCGCTGCTGCGGCACTGGACGAGCGCCGGCGACGACTGGATCGCACGCTACCGCGAGCACGCCTACCATCGCGGCGACCCGCGTCTCACGATGACGCGCGGCCGCACGGTGCCGGTCGTCTGGGACGGCGCGCTCGCCGCGGAGGATCCCGATGCGTGCGACTTCCGCGCCGACGCCGCCCGCCGCGGCATCCGCGGCGGCGCCGCCGCCTCGATCGTCGACGCGCGGTTCGGGCGGATGGTGCTGGCCTGGGATTGCGCGAAACCGATGTGCGACGGCGCGCACCGCGCGCACGTCCGGCGCTCGCTCGGCAGCCTGATGCTGGCCGCCGGCTTCGTCAGCGAAACGATGGTCGCGCCGAGCCTCGCGGCCGGCGGCGGGCCGTTGAGCCCGCGCGAGCGCGAATGCCTGGGACTGGCCGCGAACGGCATGACCAGCGCCGACATCGGCGCGAAGCTCGGCATCGCCGAGCGCACCGTCAACTTCCACTTCGGCCGGATGTTCGCGAAGCTCGGCGTGCTGAACCGGGGCGAGGCGATCGCAAAGGCGATCGCGCAGCAGCTGATCCCGCTGGCGCGCTAGCCGTCAGCCGTTGGCCGCGAGCCACGCACGCAATTCGGCGACCGAATGCACGGTCGACAGCGGCGCCAACCGGCCGAGTCCCTCCGGCGCGTGCGCGCCGTAGGCGACGGCCACGCCGGCCACGCCCGCGTTGCGCGCGAGTTCGAGGTCGTGCGTCGTGTCGCCGATCATCAGCGTGTGTTCGCGCTCGACGCCCAGCCGGTCCATCAGCGCGACCAGCATGTCCGGATGCGGCTTCGGGTGCCCCTCGTCGGCGCAGCGCGTCGCGTGGAAGCGTCGCGTCAGCCCGTTGCGGACCAGCACGCGATCCAGTCCGGCGCGCGACTTGCCGGTGGCCACGCCCAGCAGGTAGCCGGCCGCGTCGAGCTCGCCCAGCATGTCGGCCGCGCCGGGGAACAGCGGAATGTCGTCCTCGCGCGCCAGGTAGTGCCTGCGGTAATGCGCGGACAGCTCCGGGTAGCGATGCACGGGCAGCGACGGCGCCACCGAGCGCAGTGCGTCGGTCAGCCCCAGGCCGATCACGTAGCGCGCGGCGGCTTCGTCGGGCACCGGCACGCCGACGTCGCGGCACGCGTCGCGGATCGCGTCGGCGATGATCGTCGTCGAGTCGGACAGCGTGCCGTCCCAGTCGAACACGATGAGCCGGAACCGGCGCGACGCCTCGTCACGCATGCGCGACCTTCGACGCCTCGGCGTCGAGCCGCGCGACGTACGCGGCGAGGTCCGGCGACAGCGGCGACTCGAACGTCACTCGCTCCAAGGTGGCCGGATGCGTGAACGAAAGCGAGCGCGCGTGCAGGAACATGCGCTTCAGCCCTTCCTTCGCCAGCGCCTTGTTCCACGCGAAGTCGCCGTACTTGTCGTCGCCGGCGAGCGGAAATCCGAGATGGGCGAGGTGCACGCGGATCTGGTGCGTGCGGCCGGTCAGGAGCTCCGCTTCCAGCAGCGCGAGCGGCGGGTCGCGGTCGAACCACGTCGCGCGGCGGTAG
Source organism: Burkholderiales bacterium (assembly GCA_046347755.1). Lineage (GTDB taxonomy): Bacteria > Pseudomonadota > Gammaproteobacteria > Burkholderiales > Casimicrobiaceae > VBCG01. Next base: position 2,466,201 of record JAXMFM010000003.1, read on the forward strand.
AACGTCGTCTGCGCGTCGCGGCCGTCCTCCGCATCGACGCGAACGCGCCGTTCGCCTTCCTTGGTCGAGAACTTGTGCAACGCGAGCGACACCCGCCGCTTCTCGTCGCGCCAGCGGCCGCGCACCAGCACCAGGTAGCGCTTGTCGAAGCCGGATTCGCGCAGCTGCCGGTGCAGCTCGACCAGCGCCGGCCGCTTCTTCGCGACCAGCATCACGCCGGACGTGTCGCGGTCCAGCCGGTGCACGAGCTCGAGAAAGCGCGCGTCGGGCCTCGCCGCGCGCAGCTGCTCGATCAACCCGGCGGCGATCCCGCTGCCGCCGTGCACGGCGAGTCCCGACGGCTTGTCCACGACGATCAGCGCGTCGTCCTCGAACAGGATCGGCAGCTTCGTCCGCGGTCGCGGCGCCGCCCCGGGCGCCGCGGAAGGCGCCGTCCGCACCGGCGGCACCCGGACCACGTCGCCCAGCGCAAGCCGCGCATCCGGCCCGACCCGGCCCTTGTTGAGCCTGACTTCGCCGCTGCGCAGGATCCGGTAGATGTGGCTCTTGGGGACGCCCTTTAAGACTTTCGTGAGGAAATTGTCGATCCGCTGGCCGGCGGCGTCGTCGCCGATGGTGAGCAGGCTCACAGAATCCTTGCGCAACTCGTTCATTCGCTTATAATTGTGCCCGAAACGCGCATGACCCGCGATGCTGAAGCGCGCCGGCCCAACTGGCCGGATCGCCTTGATTTGGCAGCGCATTGCGCGTTCCCGCGCGAACGAAAACCGCGGGACCAACCCGGCTTCAGTCGCTCGCCGGGCGGGGGTCAAAGCCCCGGAAAGTAGCGATGGTAAAGGATGAGCGCAGTCTCCGCACCCGGCAGCGGCCGGTTCGAAGCGGCGCATTGCGCGGCGCCAAAAGCGAGATTTCCCATACCCTGCCGCTCCTTCGCGACGCCCGCCGGACCAAGGCCGCGAACGAGTAGTCGGATGACGATTCACCGCTTGTTCGCACAACGAAGACACGAACCACGTACAGAGCCCTGCTGCCCCGCCTTTGCCGGGGTCCGCACGACCATGCCGATCGCCACAATGCCCTCGTGCACTGCTCTATACCGCCTGCCGCCTACCGCGGCGGCGCGCCTGTCATCGTCCGCGACCGCCGTTAGCTAGCGCTGTACCGCCGCGAACTTCGCGGCGCGTCTTGCTTCGCCTCCGTCTGCCCGCGGCGTACTGCGCCGGGGAAAGCCCATGAAGCGCATGCTGTTCAATGCCACCCAGGCGGAGGAACTCCGGGTGGCGATCGTCGATGGTCAGAAGCTGATCGACCTCGACATCGAGTCCGCATCGAAGGAACAACGCAAGAGCAACATCTACAAGGCGGTCATCACCCGCGTCGAGCCGTCGCTCGAGGCGTGCTTCGTCGACTACGGCACCGACCGCCACGGCTTCCTGCCGTTCAAGGAAGTCGCCCGCGAATACCTGCGCGACGGCGATTCGGGCAAGGCCCGCATCCAGGACCAGCTCAAGGAAGGGCAGGAGCTGATCGTCCAGGTCGACAAGGACGAGCGCGGCAACAAGGGCGCCGCGCTGACCACGTACATCTCGCTGGCCGGCCGCTACCTGGTGCTGATGCCGAACAATCCGCGCGGCGGCGGCGTCTCGCGCCGCGTCGAGGGCGAGGAGCGCAACGAGCTGCGCGACGCGATCAACGACCTCGAAGTGCCGCAGGGCATGAGCGTCATCGCGCGCACCGCGGGCATCGGCCGCTCGACCGAGGAACTGCAGTGGGACATGAACTATCTGCTGCAGCTGTGGCGGGCCGTCGAGGACGCGGCCAAGATGCAGAACGGCGCCTACCTGATCTACCAGGAGTCGAGCCTCGTCATCCGCGCGATCCGCGACTACTTCCACCAGGAGATCGGCGAGCTCCTGATCGACACCGAGGCGATCTACGAGCAGGCGCAGCAGTTCATGGGCCACGTGATGCCGGCCAACGTGAACCGCGTCAAGCTCTACAAGGACGACGTCCCGCTGTTCTCGCGCTTCCAGATCGAGCACCAGATCGAGACCGCGTACGCGCGGCAGGTGCCGCTGCCCTCCGGCGGCGCGATCGTCGTCGACCACACCGAGGCGCTGGTCGCCGTCGACGTCAACTCGGCGCGGGCGACCAAGGGCGGCGACATCGAGACGACAGCGTTCAACACGAACCTCGAAGCTGCCGACGAGATCGCGCGACAGCTCCGGCTGCGCGACCTGGGCGGCCTCATCGTGATCGACTTCATCGACATGGAGAGCGCCAAGAACCAGCGCGAGGTGGAGACGCGGCTGCGCGATGCGCTGAAGTACGACCGCGCGCGCGTCCAGCTCGGCAAGATCTCGCGCTTCGGGCTGATGGAGCTGTCGCGGCAACGCCTGCGTCCGGCGCTGTCCGAGGCCGCGCACATCGCGTGCCCCGCTGCCACGGCATCGGCCACATCCGCGGCACCGAATCGACCGCGCTGCACATCCTGCGGATCGTGCAGGAGGAAGCGATGAAGGACAACACCGCGCAGGTGGTCGCGCAGGTGCCGGTCGACGTCGCGACGTTCCTGCTGAACGAGAAGCGCAACGACGTGCTGACGATCGAGACGCGCTTCAAGGTCAACGTGCTGCTGGTGCCGAACCGGCACCTGGAGACGCCGAACTACAGCATCGAGCGGCTGCGCCACGACGACCTGAACCAGAGCGAGCCGCTGCCGCCGTCGTTCGAGATGGTGAAGCAGCCCGAGCAGGTCGACCCGGCGAAGCAGATCAAGGAAGAAGCCGCGGCGCCGCGGCCGGAAGCGGTGGTCAAGGGCATCGCGCCGGCGCAGCCCGCTCCGTTGCCGGTCGAAAAGCCGGTGGCCGTGGCCGCGCCCGAAGCGCCGGCGGCCGGCGACACGTGGTTCTCGCGCATGTTGGGCTGGTTCCGCACGAAGCCCGCGGCAACGCCGGCGGCGGAGGCGAAGCCCGCGCGCGACGAGCGTTCGCAGGAACGCAACCGCGACGGCCGCCGCGACCCGCGGCGCGGCGAGGACCGCGACCGCCATCGTGGCGATACGCGACGCGGCGGCGAGCAGCGACGCGACGATCAGCGCGACGGACGCCGAGGCGGCGAGCCGCGCCGCGATGCTCGGCCGGAAGGCGCCCGCGATCCGCAACAGAACCGCGGTGCCCCGCCGGGGGCGGGACAGCCGCGCCGCGACGAGCGGCGGGACGGCAACCGCGACGGCAATCGCGAAGGCAATCGCGGACCGCAGCGCGAGCCGCGGCCGCCGCGCGAACCGCGCGAGCCCCGCAACGAAGCCGCGCTGGTGACCGAAGACGCCTCCACGGCCAACATCGCGAACGCTGCGCAGGCGGTCGAAGGCAAGGAAGGCAGCCGTCGCCGGCGCGGCCGGCGCGGCCGGGGCGGCGATCGCCCCGACCGTCCGGGCAATGGCAGCGCGCAGGATGTACGGGAAACGAGCGCCGCCGGGCCGTCCCAGGGCGCTCGCCCCCCTGGGGCGGAGCGGCGCGCAGCGCCGTTCGGGGGGGATGACACGCCCGCGCCGAACGTCGCCGACGCGATCGAGATGGTCGCGGGTGCGGAACCGGTCGCGGAAGCGATGCCGCCGCGCGAGCCGCGGCCGCCGAAGCCGCCGCGCGAGGCGCGCCCGCCGCGCGAACCCCGCGAGCCGCGGGAAGCGCGTGAAGCCCGCGAAGCGGCTGCCGCGCCGCCTCCGGTGGCCCAGCAGCAGGCGCCGCTGTCGTTCGCGGACACGCAGCCGCTGCCGCCGCCGGTTCCGACGTACGAGCCTCCGCCTGTGCCCGCGCCCGTCGCGCGCCCGGCGGCCCCTGTCGTCCCGCCGATCGCGCTGGCGTTGCCGCCGGACTCCGACCTGGTTCTCGTCGAGACGAGCCGCCACGCCCCCGCGCCGGTCGTCGAGGAACCCGCGACGCCGCGGCCGAAGCGCGTGCGGCCTCCGAAGGTCGTGATCGCCGACGAGCCGCTGGAAATCATCGAGACGCGCAAGGAGTCGCCGCCGCCGGCGGGCTGATCCCTGAAGCGACTGCTGATCGTCTGGCATTCGCAGTTCGGCGGTACCGCGCAGATGGCGGCCGCCGCGCGGGAAGGCGCGCGCAGCGTGGATGACGTCGACGTCGTCCACCTGCGCGCGGGCGACGCCGGCGTCGACGACGTGATGCAGTGCGATGCGCTGCTGATCGCGACGTCCGAGAATTTCGGCTCGCTGTCCGGCATGACCAAGGACTTCCTCGAGCGCGTGTACTACCCGTGCGAGGGCCGCGTCGACGGCAAGCCGTACAGCGTGATCGTGTGCGCCGGCACCGACGGCACCGGCGCGATGTTCCAGACCGACCGCATCGCGACCGGCCTGCGGCTGCGCAAGGTGCTGCCGGGCGTCGTCTACAGGAGCGGCGTCACCGCACAGGCGCAGACCGTTCCGGCCGACGCGTTGGCGCAATGCGCGGAGCTCGGCGCGACGCTCGCGGCCGGACTCGCAGCCGGCATCTTTTGACGGTTACTGCATGTGCCACCCGTGGCTCGCCACCAGCGACTGGCCGGTGAGCGCGCTGGTCGGGAACGCCGCGAAGAACAGCGCGACGTCGGCGATGTCGTCGAGCGTCGTGAACTCGCCGTCGACCGTGTCCTTCAGCATGATCTTCCGGATCACGTCGTCTTCCGTGATGCCGAACTGCTTCGCCTGCTCGGGAATCTGCTTGTCGACGAGCGGCGTGCGCACGAAGCCCGGACAGATCACGTTCGCGCGAACGCCGTGCGCGGCGCCCTCCTTCGCGACGACCCTGCACAATCCCATCAGCCCGTGCTTCGCCGTCACGTACGGTGCCTTCAGCTGCGACGCCAGGTGCGAATGCACGGAGCCCATGTAGATGACGGTGCCGCCGCGGCCGGACTTGTACATGTGCGGAAGGCACGCGCGGGTGGTCAGGAACGCGCCGTCGAGATGGATCGCCAGCATCTTCTTCCACTCGGCGTACGTGAACTCCTCGAGCGGATGCACGATCTGGATGCCGGCGTTGCTGACCAGGACGTCCACGCCGCCGAACGCCGCGATGGTCTTCGCGATGCCGTCGTTCACGGCACCCTCGTCCGTGACGTCCATCGCCACGCCGATCGCGCGCCCGCCCGCCGCCTCGATCTCGGCGGCGACCGCGTCCGCCTGCTGCGGGTTCAGGTCGGCGATCGCGACCGCCGCGCCTTCGCGCGCATAGCGGATCGCGATGGCCCTGCCGAGACCGCTGGCCGCGCCGGTGATGACGGCGACCTTGTCCTTGAGCTTCATCGTGCGCACTCCTGTCGTGGATTCGCGGGGATCGGGGCAGCGCGCGAGGACGCGTGGTCCGTCGCCTGTGTCGTAGGAATCAGTCGCCGGCCGGCGCCGGCAGCGGCCGCAGCGACGAGGCCAGCCGCGCCAGCGCGCGGCGATCGAGCTTGCCGCCGGGCGTGCTCGGCAGGCGGTCGACGAAGCACACGCGGCGCGGCCGCTTGTGCGGCGCCAGGCACGCGTCGACGTGCGCGAACAGCGTCGCGTCGGGCACCACGCCGTCGGCCACAAGCGCGGCGGCGACCGTCTCGCCCCACCGCTCGTCCGGCACGCCGAACACGCCGGCCGCCGCGATGCCCGGCAGCGCTTCCAGCGCCTGCTCGACCTCGGCCGGATAGACGTTCTCGCCGCCGGTCACGATGAGGTCGGACCGGCGCGCGTACACGTGCAGGTTGCCGTGCGCGTCGAATTCGCCCAAGTCGCCGGTGTCGAACCACGCGCCGCGCGCGAGCGGCGGCTCGTTCCAATAGCCGGACATCAGCATGTCGCCGCGGACCTCGATGTGGCCGTCGACGACGCGCACGTCCGCGCCGGGCAGTGGCGGGCCCGCGCCGGCGTCCGGCGCCGAGCGCACGTCGGCAATGCGCACGGTCGTCACCTGCGCGCAGGTCTCGGTCAAGCCGTAGGTCGGCAGCACGGGCACGCCATGGGCCGTCGCGCGCGCCAGCAGGCGACGCGACGCGCCGGCGCCGCCGACCAGCACGCCGCGCAGCCACGCGGGCGCGCGCCAGTCCGGATGCGCGTCGAGCACCATCGCGAGCATCGTCGGCACGACGGACGCAAGCGTCACCCGGTCGCGTTCGATCCACTCCGGGAACTGCGCGGCGTCGAAACGCTCGGCGAGCACCAGCGCGCGGCGCGCGGCGAGGCAGCGGGTGACGATCGACAGGCCGCCGACGTGCGCGACCGTGATGCACGCGAGCCAGCGGTCGTCGTCGCGCCAGCCCAAATTGGCCTCGCTCGCGCGCGCCGACGCGACGAACGCGCTGCGCGACAGCACGGCCGCGCGCGCCTGGCCGGTCGTCCCCGACGTGAACAGGACGGCGGCCGCGTCGTCGCCCGCCAGCCGGCCGCGCTCCTGCGCGGCGCGCAGCAGCGCGTCGCGCTCGGGCGCACGCAGCCGCGGATGCAGCATCAGCATCGGGATGCGCGCCTCCAGCAGCGCGTAGACGGTGACGAGCGTGGCCAGCGTGTTGGTGCCGACGACCGGAAACGGGACGCCGGGCCGCGCGTCGCGTTCGACCGCCGCCTGCCGCGCGCGCGTCATGTCGGCCAGTTGCGCGAACGTGTACGACCGGCCGCCGGCGCGCAGCGCGACGGCCGGGCCGGCGTCGCGCGCTGCGGCGAGGATCGACAGCGCGTCGTGCCCGGTCGTCACGGCAGGCGCTTGAACTTGCGGAAGTCGGGCTTGCGCTTCTCGACGTACGCGTTGCGGCCTTCCTGGCCTTCCTCGGACAGGTAGAACAGCAGCGTCGCGTTGCCGGCCAGCTCCTGCAATCCCGCCTGGCCGTCGCAGTCGGCGTTCAGCGCCGCCTTGAGGCAGCGCAGCGCGATCGGACTGTTCGCGAGCATCTCGCGGCACCAGCGCACCGTCTCCGCCTCGAGCTCGTCGTACGGCACCACGCAGTTGACGAGCCCCATGTCGAGCGCGGCCTGCGCGTCGTACTGGCGGGTCAGGAACCAGATCTCGCGCGCCTTCTTCTGGCCGACGATGCGCGCCATGTACGCGGCGCCGTAGCCGCCGTCGAAGCTGCCGACCTTGGGGCCCGTCTGGCCGAAGCGCGCATTGTCGGCGGCGATCGTCAGGTCGCAGATCATGTGCAGCACGTGGCCGCCGCCGATCGCGTAGCCGGCGACCATCGCGACGACGGGCTTCGGCAGCGTGCGGATCTGCCGCTGCAGGTCGAGCACGTTGAGCCGCGGCACGCCGTCGCGGCCGACGTAGCCGCCCTTGCCGCGCACGCGCTGGTCGCCGCCGGAGCAGAACGCGTCGCGCCCCTGCCCGGTCAGCACGACGACGCCGATGTCCGGGTCGTCGCGCGCGTCGGCAAATGCCGCCTGCAGCTCGACGATCGTCTCCGGCCGGAACGCGTTGCGCACCTCGGGCCGGTTGATCGTGATCTTCGCGATGCCTCCCGCCTTCGCGTACAGGATGTCGCGGTACTTGCCGCAGCTCTTCCACTTCGGTACGTCGGTGCGCTTGCGCGTGGCCATCGTCAGGGTCCTTCAGGGCTCGACCGGCAGCGCGACGCCGAACATCTGCTGCTTGAGCGAGTAGAGGCGGTCGCGCAGTTCGGCGGCCTTCTCGAATTCGAGGTTGCGCGCGGCGTCGAGCATCTGCTTCTCCAATGCCTTCAGCTCGCGCTCCATTTCCTTCTCGGGCATCGCCTCGTACTTGGCCTTCGCCTGCGCCGCGCGCTGCTCCTTCTTCGCCTCGTCGGGGTCGTAGACGCCTTCGATGATGTCCTTGATCCGCTTCTGCACGCCGACCGGCGTGATGCCCATCTTCTCGTTCCAGGCGAGCTGCTTCGCGCGCCGGCGCTCGGTCTCGCCGATCGCGGCCTTCATCGAGTCGGTCACGTTGTCGCCGTACAGGATCGCCATGCCGTTGATGTGCCGCGCGGCGCGGCCGATCGTCTGGATCAGCGACCGCTCGGCGCGCAGGAAGCCCTCCTTGTCGGCGTCGAGGATCGCGACCAGCGACACCTCGGGAATGTCCAGGCCCTCGCGCAGCAGGTTGATGCCGACCAGCACGTCGAACTCGCCCAGCCGCAGGTCGCGGATGATCTCGACCCGCTCGACGGTGTCGATGTCGGAATGCAGGTAGCGGACCCTGACGCCGTTCTCGGCCAGGTAGTCGGTCAGGTCCTCGGCCATCCGCTTGGTCAGCGTGGTCACCAGCACGCGCTCGTGCCTGTCGACGCGCAGCCTGATCTCCGACAGCAGGTCGTCGACCTGTGTCGCCGCGGGCCGCACCTCCAGCATCGGATCGACGAGGCCCGTCGGCCGCACCAGCTGCTCGACCACCTGCCCCGCATGCGTGTTCTCGTACACGGCGGGCGTGGCCGACACGAAGATCGTCTGCGGCATCAGGCGCTCGAACTCGTCGAAGCGAAGCGGCCGGTTGTCGAGCGCCGACGGCAGCCGGAAGCCGTAGTTGACGAGGTTCTCCTTGCGCGCTCGGTCGCCCTTGTACATGCCGCCGACCTGCGGGATCGTCACGTGCGACTCGTCGACGAACATCAGCGCGTTGGCGGGCAGGTAGTCGATCAGCGTGGGCGGCGGCTCGCCGGCGCTGCGCCCGGACAGGTAGCGCGAGTAGTTCTCGATGCCCTTGCAGTAGCCGATCTCGGTCATCATCTCCAGGTCGAAGCGCGTGCGCTGCTCGATGCGCTGCGCCTCGATCAGCTTCATCTGGCCGACGAAGAACTCCTTCTGCGCGTTGAGCTCCACCTTGATCTGGTCGATCGCCGAGAGCACCTTCTGGCGGCCGGTCACGTAGTGTGACGACGGGAACACGGTGAAGCGCGCGAGCTTCTGCTTCAGGTGCCCGGTCAGCGGGTCGAACTGCTGCAGCGTCTCGACCTCGTCGTCGTACAGCGAGACGCGGATCGCGTTCTCGGCGTTCTCGGCCGGGAAGATGTCGAGCACGTCGCCGCGGACGCGGAACACGCCGCGCTTGAACTCGACGTCGTTGCGCGTGTACTGCATCTCGGTCAGCCGCTTGATCGCGTCGCGCTGGGAGAGCTTGTCGCCCTGCTTCAGGTGCAGGATCATGCTGTGGTACTCGGACGGGTCGCCGATGCCGTAGATCGCCGACACCGTGGCGACGATCACGCAGTCCGGCCGCTCGAGGATCGCCTTGGTCGCCGACAGCCGCATCTGCTCGATGTGCTCGTTGATCGAGCTGTCCTTCTCGATGTACAGGTCGCGCGACGGCACGTACGCCTCGGGCTGGTAGTAGTCGTAGTACGACACGAAGTACTCGACCGCGTGCGTCGGGAAGAACTCGCGGAACTCCGAGTACAGCTGCGCGGCCAGCGTCTTGTTCGGCGCGATCACGATCGCCGGGCGACCGGTCTGCGCGATCACGTTGGCCATCGTGTACGTCTTGCCGGAGCCGGTGACGCCCAGCAGCGTCTGGTAGGCGAGCCCGTCCTTCAGGCCTTCGACCAGGCGCGCGATCGCCTCCGGCTGGTCGCCGGCGGGCTGGAAAGGCTGGTGCAGTTCGTAGGGACTGCCGGGATACGTGACGGCCATCGATCGTGAGTCAGGCGAAGGGCAACCGGTTATTGTACTGCGGCGCCGCCCTTCGCCGCGACCTCTTCGTTGGCCGGCCGCGCCGTGCCTGAACTGAACTGCAGCGCCGCCAGCCGCGCGTACAGCGGATTGCCCCGCGCCAGCTCGTCGTGCGTGCCGGTCGCGACGATCCGGCCCTGCTCGATGACCGCGATGCGATCGGCGTGGCGCACGGTCGCCAGCCGGTGCGCGATGATCAGCACGGTGCGCCCGGCCATCAGGCGTTCGAGCGCCAGCTGCACCATCCGCTCGCTCTCGGCATCCAGCGCGCTGGTCGCCTCGTCGAGCAGCAGGATCGGCCGGTCGGCGAGGATCGCGCGCGCCATCGCGAGCCGCTGCCGCTGGCCGCCGGACAGCCGCACGCCGCGCTCGCCCAGCGCGCTTGCATACCTGTCGGGCAGGCGCTCGATGAACTCGGTCGCGTACGCGGCCTCGCACGCGGCGCGCACGTCGTCGTCGGTCGCGCCGGGCCGGCCGTAGCGGACGTTGTCGGCGACACTGGCCGCGAAGATCACCGGATCCTGCGGCACCACGGCGAGCCGCGCGCGGATGTCGGCCGGGTCCGCGGTGGTCAGGTCGACGCCGTCGATGGCGACCACGCCGCGCTGCGGATCGTAGAAGCGCAGCAGCAGCTGGAACACCGTCGACTTGCCGGCGCCCGACGGTCCGACCAGCGCGACCTTCTCGCCGGCGGCGACGTCCAGCGTGAAGTCGTCGAGCGCCGCGCTGTCGGGCCGCGACGGATAGTGGAACGTCACGCGATCGAGCGAGACCGTGCCGCGCGCAGGCACCGGCAGCGGCACCGGGTGCGCGGGCGCACGGATCGCGGGCTCGATCGCAAGCAGCTCGAACAGCCGCTCGGTCGCGCCGGCCGCGCGCTGCAGGTCGCCGACGACCTCGCTGATCGTGCCGGCCGCGCTCGCGACGATCACCGCGTAGAAGACGAACGCGGACAGCTGGCCGGCGCTGATGCGGCCGGCGACGACGTCGTGGCCGCCGATCCACAGGATGACGCCGACGGCGCCGAACACCAGCACGATGACCGTCGCGACCAGCAGCGCGCGCTGGCGGATGCGCAGCAGCGCCGTCGCGAACGCGCTCTCCACGCGCACGCCGAATTGCCGCCGGTCCTCGTCTTCGTGGCCGTACGCCTGCACGATGCGGATCTCGTGCAGCGCCTCGTCGACGTACGCGCCGACGTCGCCGACGCGGTCCTGGCTCGCCCGCGCCAGCTTGCGCACGCGGCGCCCGAAGAAGAGGATTGGCACCAGCACCAGCGGCACGCCGACCAGCACCAGCAGCGTCAGCTTGCCGCTGGTCAGGAACAGCATCACCAGGCCGCCGGCCATCAGCAGCGCGTTGCGGATCGCCATCGACGCCGACGAGCCGATCACCGTCTCGAGCATCGTCGTGTCGCTGGTGAGGCGCGAGATGACCTCGCCGGTGCGCATCATCTCGAAGTAGCCGGGCGGCAGCGACAGCAGGTGGTCGAACACCGCGCGCCGCAGGTCGGCCGTCACGCGCTCGCCCAGCCACGAGACCAGGTAGAAGCGTGCGTACGTGGCGATCGCCATCACGACCACCACGCCCAGCATGAACGCCAGCGCGCGGTCGAGGTCGGCGCCGCTGCCGGCCGCGAAGCCGTTGTCGATGACGAACTTCAGCCCCTGCCCGATCGTCAGCACGGCCGCCGCCGCGAACAGCAGCGCGACCGCGGCCATCGCCACCTGCCGCCGGTACGGCCGCAGGAAGCGGCCGACGCGCGCGAGCGTCCGCAGCGCCGTCAGCGGCGGCTGCTTCGGTGCATCAACGGGAATCGGCGAGTATCCGCGTGCCATGATGGGACGTTTCGGGGCTGGCGCGCATTTGCGCGCGCGCGGGCCTCACGTTAGCCTTGCCCCGACCCGAAGTCGAGTGTGACAGATCGAGACCGATCAACCCACGAGGAGACGAACATGCCGCTTTCGCTGCCCGCCCTGATGACGCTGCTTGCGGTCCTGTGGTTGATCCTCACCGGCGTACAGGTGGGTCGCATGCGCGGAAAGCACAAGATCGAGGCGCCGGCGACCACCGGCCACCCGGCGTTCGAGCGCGCGTTTCGCGTGCAGGCCAACGAGCTCGAGAACCTGGTCGCGTTCCTGCCGGCGATGTGGATCCTCGCCTGGTTCGGCAATCCCCGGCTCGCCGGGATCGCCGCGGCCGTCTACATCGTCGGCCGCATCGTCTACGCGGTCGGCTACTGGACGGAAGCGCGCAAGCGCCACGTCGGCTACCTGATCGCGAGCATCGCGCTGCTGGCGACCTGGGTCGCCGCGCTGGTCAGCGTCGTGCCCCGGCTGGGGTTCGCGTAAAATGCCGGCTTTGCCCGACCAGCCGCCGCCATGAACGCTCCCCTGTCCGCCTCGCTGCTGTCCGCCGTCGAACTGGCGCCGCGCGACCCGATCCTGGGCGTCACCGAAACGTTCGTCGCCGACACCAATCCGAAGAAGGTGAACCTGGGCGTGGGCGTCTACAACGACGACGCCGGCAAGCTGCCGGTGCTCGACTGCGTGAAGCGCGCCGAGCACGCGATGGCCGAAAGGAGCTCGCCGCGCGGCTACCTGCCGATCGACGGCCTTCCGGCGTACGACCGGGCCGTGCAGGCGCTGCTGTTCGGGGCCGACAGCGACGTGATCGCCTCCGGCCGCGCGGTGACCGTGCAGGCGCTCGGCGGCACCGGCGGATTGAAGATCGGCGCGGACTTCCTGCGCAAGTTCGCGCCGGGCTCGCAGGTGTGGATTTCCGACCCGTCGTGGGAAAACCATCGCGCGCTGTTCGAAGGCGCCGGCTTCGTCGTCAACCACTACGCGTACTACGACACGGCGTCCCGCGGGCTCGACTTCGCCGCGATGATCGCGTCGCTCGAGCGCATCCCGGCCGGCGGCATCGTCGTGCTGCACGCGTGCTGCCACAACCCGACCGGCGTGGATCCCGACGCCGCACAGTGGGGCCGCATCATCGAGGTCGTCCGCGCGCGCGGCCTGGTGCCGTTCCTCGACATCGCGTACCAGGGCTTTGCCGACGGCACCGAAGCCGACGCCGCCGTCGTGCGCCGCTTCGCCACCACGCCGGGGCCGCTATTCGTGTCGAGCTCGTTCTCCAAGTCGTTCTCGCTGTACGGCGAGCGCGTCGGCGCGCTGTCGGTCGTCGCCACCGACAAGGACGAGGCGACGCGCGTGCTGTCGCAGGTCAAGCGCGTGGTGCGCGCCAACTATTCGAACCCGCCGACGCACGGCGGCGAAATCGTCGCGCAGGTGCTCGGCACGACCGAGCTGCGCGCGCTGTGGGAGGCCGAGCTCGCGATGATGCGCAACCGCATCAAGCTGATGCGCGCCGAGCTGGTCGAGCGACTGCACGAGCTGATGCCGGGCCGCGACTTCCGCTTCATGCTCACGCAGCGCGGGATGTTCTCGTACTCGGGGCTCACGAAGGCGCAGGTGCAGCGGCTGCGCGACGAGTACTCGATCTACGCGGTCGACACCGGCCGCATCTGCGTGGCCGCGCTCAATTCGCGCAACGTCGACTACGTCGCGCACGCGATCGCGACCGTCCTCAAGTAGCGCGCGCCCGGACGGCGCCGGCGAGATTCAGGGACGAAAAAGAGCGATTTTGACCGAAAGCCGATTTCCGCTATAATTTGCGGTTGTTCCCCGCGGGAATAGCTCAGTTGGTAGAGCGCAACCTTGCCAAGGTTGAGGTCGCGAGTTCGAGACTCGTTTCCCGCTCCAGATTCTCCGAGGGAGAGCTTCTAAACCGGGCTCTCCCTTTTGGTTTCAGGCGCCCGTTCCTTCGACGCGCGGCGCCCATCCCGGGCGGGATGGCAGAGTGGTCATGCAGCGGCCTGCAAAGCCGTCTACGCCGGTTCGATTCCGACTCCCGCCTCCACCCAATCGGACGATTCGCGGCTACAGCTCCAGCCGCTCGAACTGCGCGCGCAGCACGCGGCTCCGCTCGTCGCTGTCGCGCTGCGCGCGGCGCTGTTCGGCTTCGTGCGCGGCCACGCGCTCGATGATCCGGGCTTTCGCGCCCGCATAGTCGCGGTTGGTGCGCGCCAGCAGGTCCTTGGCCTTCGCGTAGCTGCGCTCGAGTTCCCCGGGCTCGCAGCGGAGTTCGAGCTGCGCGCCCTGGATCTCCGCGACGAGTCCGTCGCGGCTGGCGGCGAACAGCTCGGACCACGCCGCGTCCGGAGCTTCGTTCAATGCGAACTGGTACGACACCTCGTCACCGGCGAGTTCGACCAGCTGCGTCTTGCCCTGCACGGCGACGGTGCCGGTGGCCAGATACTCGACTTCGGGCAACGCAGCAGCGCGGTGGAAGAGCCGGCCCTCGCGGACCGCGAGTTCGTCGAGCGGGGGTTCGGGCATGGCGGTGGCTTTGGAAGTGGGTGGTCGAGGCCGGCGTCAGGGCAGCGGCGATGCCACCGCGCCTGCGAAAGGCGCCGCCGACGCGGCGGCGACCGCGGCGGCGTCGCCTCGCGTGATGGCGAAGAGGATCGCGAGCTGCGCGGCGATCGTGGCCGCCGGCGCGGAGGCGGCGGCGCTCTGCGCGCCGGTCGCGGGATCGAAATTGACGCGGCCGTTGCCGGTCAGCGCGCCGAACCAGCCGGGCTTCAGGTAGCCGTTCGCGCGCACGAACACGAGATTGGCGTTGCCCGGCGTGCCGTCGGGCCAGCCGTTGCGGTTGAACGCGTTCTTCGGCGTGTCGCCGGTGATCAGCGTGACCACGTTGTCGGACAGCTTCATCGGCGCGCCCGTCGCGCTCGCCTTCGGCTCCGGGTGCTTGGCCAGCTCCGCGTAGAAGCCGTCGAGCACGCGCGCGACGGCGTCCGCGCGCGCCGCCGGTTGCGCGTCGCCGCCGGCGAACGCGCCGTGCGGGTCGTCGTTGAACGCGGACATCAGCACCGTCGACACGAGGCCCAGGCGGAACGCGTTCGCAGCGAACATCAGGTTGCGGGCAAGCTCGGCGACCTTCGTCGGCGTCCCCGAGTCGACCATGCCGGCGAGCTGCGCCGCCGAAGGCCGCAAGTCCTGCTCGGTCGCGGGCGTGATCGTGGTGACGGCGCCGAGCGCTGCGATCGCAGCGTCAATCGTCGACACGGCGACGGCGGCCGGCGCGCCGGGCGCCGGGCCGTAAGGCAGTCCCTGGCCGATCGCGAGCACCGGCAGCGGCGCCGCCAGCGGGAGCTGCGCCTTCGCGCCGGCCGCGACGATCTCCGGCCCGCCGGCGATCGTCGTCATCTGCGGCGCGTTGGTGTGGGTCTGGTTCGCGCCCGCCACGAAGATCGTCGGTTGCGGGCTCCTGCCCGTACCTTCCCAGAGCAATCGCGGACCGACCCTGCGGACGTGCAGCGGATGCTCGACCGCGGTACCGGGGACCGCGCCGAAATGCGAGCGGTCATCGAGCGCATGTTGCGGGTTGGCGGAGAGCGCGACCTCGGGGACCGGCCACAGCAGCGTGAACCACGCCAGTCCGCCGTTGCCGGCCACGATGTGCACGGTGCGCTGCGCCGCGGCGGTCGCGGACGCGGCCGGCGGCGTGGTCGTGCCCGTACCGGGTACGGTGGTGCTGCCGGTCGAGCCGCCGCCACCGGGCGGTTCGACGACGCAGACCGTGCCCGTACCGGCGCCGGGCGGCGAGACGACGACGGCCGGCTTGCCGTCGCAATCGACCGTGATGGTCAGTTGAATGACGACGCGGTCGTTGCTCATGCGGACATTGTCGAGTCGCGCCGCGTCCTGCGCAAGGGCGCGCGGACGCCTCCGCGTCGGCCCCTCGCGACACACTTCGTCCGAACCAGAGGTGCCTGAGGCGCCCGTGGCGGCGATTCGTCGGAGCGTTGTTGCGGCTGCGCACCGGCGGCGCCACAGTGGCTCGCGACCTTCAATCCACCCGAGGAGTAGCAGATGCTGCGAGTCCCGTGCGCTTGGCTGCGGATCGCCCTGGCCGGCGGCCTGGGCTGCGTGTTGTTGACGGCGCCCGCCCTGTCCCAGGAGGGTCGTCGCGGCCGGCTGGTCGATGCCGCGTGGCTGCAAGCCCACAGGGCCGACGTCCTGGTCATCGACGCCTCGATGACGCAGCAGCACGTGGCAGCGCACATCCCCGGCGCGGTGAGCGCGGACCTGTACCGCTACGGCCCGAACGAGCCGTCGCGGACCGCGATGGAACAGCGCCTCCAGTCGTGGGGCATCGACCCCGGCCGCAGGATCGTGATCTACGACCAGGGCGCCGACATGATGGCCACCCGGCTGTTCTACGACCTCTACTACTACGGCATACCGGCCGACGACCTTTACATCCTGGACGGCGGGCTCGCCCGGTGGCGCGCCGGCGGAGGCGCCGTCACCCAGGAGGCGACCCCGCCGCCGGCCAGGGGCGCCTACCGCATCGCCGGCGTGCGCGAGGAGGTCCGCACGCGACTGCCCGAGTTCCTGGTCGCGTCCGGTGACCGCGCCGGCCACGCGCTGGTGGAGGCACTGGAGCCGACCTACCACTATGGCGCGCAGAAGTTCTTCGACCGCGCCGGCCACGTGCCCAACGCGATCCTGATGCCGAGCGCCGACTTCTACAACGCCGACAAGACCTTCAAGTCGCCCGACGAAATCCGGCGCATGGTGCGCTACCTCGGCATCGAGCCCGGGCACGTGGTGCACAGTCACTGCGGCGGCGGCGTGGCCGCGAGCGTGCCGTGGTTCGCGCTGAAATTCATGCTGGACCATCCGACGGTCAAGCTTTACCTGGAGTCGCAGCGCGAATGGCTTCGTGACGACCGCGGGTTGCCGTACTGGACCTACGACGCGCCGCAGCTCATGCGCGACGGCGCCTGGCTCAACGGCTGGAACGCTCCGATGCTGCGGGCCTTCGGCGTGGCGCAGCTCAACATCGTCGACGTGCGGCCGGCCGATCAATACGCGCTGGGCCACGTGCCGTTCGCGCTGAACATTCCCGCGGGCACCTTTCGCAGCCATCTCGGCCGCCCCCAGCAGCTGGCCGAGCTGCTGGGCCCGAGCGGCGTGAATCCGGCGCTGGAAGTGGTCGTCGTGTCCGAGCGCGGCCTGACGCCCGATTCGGCGCTGGCATTCCTGGCCTTCGAGCACCTCGCGCAATCGAAGGTGTCGCTGCTGATGGACTCGGTGGACGACTGGGGGTTGCGCGGCTTCGAGCTGACCAAGGAGCTCACGAGCGTGGGCACGCCCGGCGTGGCCAAAGGCATTTCGGTGCCGGCTGCGACGTACCCGGCGCGGACGCGTCCCGGCGTGGTGATCGCCGACCCGAAGAACACGCGCGGCGAATATCCGAAGCTGTTCGTCGCCTCCGGCAAGGCCGCCGATGCGCGCACACCCGACGGCCCGGTCGTGCGATTGCCGTACACGGAGATGCTGGCGGACGACGGCAAGCCCAAGGCCGCGCAGGAGCTCTGGAAGCTCATTGCAAAGGCCGGCGTGCCACGCCACGCCGAGCTCATCCTGTTCGCGGACGACCCGGCCGAAGCCGCGGTGAATTACTACGTCTTCCGGTTGATGGGGTGGCCGGACGTCAAGGTCTGGGTGAATTGACGCGCGCTCTGCGCGCGCCGTCCCGCACGGATCACGGGTTGCGCGCGCCGACGAACCACGTGGAGGACGGCGCCCACACGCCGTCGGGCCGGACGTATTTCGCCAGCGTCTCCCCGAGCGCGGCGACGACGGCGGGCTTGCGCCGCTCGCCTTCGTCGCCGGCGAGGCGCATGATCTCGCCGGCCGGCCCGAGCGCCATCGCGAACTCGATCGCTTCAGCGAGGTCGCGGCCGATGCAGATGTCGGCGTCGAAGCGCTCGAAGCGGATGTGCTCGTACCCGGCGCTGCGCAGCATCGTGCTGACCATGTCCGGGCCCGACATCGAGAACGGGCCCGGGCCGCAATGGACCTGGTCGGTGTCCTCGTGCGAAACGACGGGCACCAGCGCGCGCACGCACAGCTCGGCGTCGTGCAGCCACGGATTCTCCTCGCGGCGGCGCCAGACGATCATCGTCAGTTCGCCGCGCGGCGCGAGCGCGCGGCGGACGTTGCGCAGCGCGGCGCCCGGCATCATGAAGAACATCGTGCCGAACCGGGAGAACGCGAAGTCGTAGGGGCCGCGCAGGTCGTCGACCTGCACGTCGGCGACGAAGAATTCGGCGTTGGCGATGCCCGCTTCGCGGGCTTCGTCCTCGGACGCGCGGACGAACTTCGGCGCGCAATCGACGCCGACCGCGCGCCCGGTCGGACCGACGCGGGCGGCGATCAGCCGCGTGCTGTCGCCGAAGCCGCAGCCGACGTCGAGGACGCGCGCGCCTTGCGGATACGCGCACCGGGCGAGCGCCTCGTTGCTGTGCGGCGCGAGGCCCTCGATCAGCAGGTGCTTGAAGCGCAGGAACTTGTCGAACAGGACGGTATTCCACGCTTCGATGACGATTTCGTTGTCGCCGGGCATCGGTGAATCCTTTCGAATCGGACAGTGTATCCCTAGCTTGCGGCCAGCCGCTGCAACACGTCGGACTCGACGACGAACCGTCCGACCGCGTCCGAACGCGACGCGTTGACCAGCGCCTGCGCGACGACCGCCGCGTCGATCGGGCGGTATTTTGCCGGAATCAGCGCCGACAGCGGACGCGCGACCGCGAGCGCCACGCGCTCGCCGGTGCGGACCTCGACGCGGTCGCCGGCGAGCAGCGACGGCCGCAGCGCGACGACCGTGCGGAACGGCAGCCGCGAGAGCTCGGCTTCGAGCTCGCCCTTGATGCGGCTGTAGAACACGCGCGACGCGGGGTCGGCGCCCATCGCCGACACGAAGAAACAGCGCGTCGCGCCGGCCGCCAGGGCCATCCGGGCGATCAGCAGCGGATACACGAGGTCGACTTCGCGGAACGCGTCGCGCGACCCGGCCTGCCTGATCGTCGTCCCGAGGCAGCAGAAATAGTCGTCGACCGGCGGCGCGGCGAAGTCCGCGAGCTGCGCGAAGTCGACGATCGCCTCGGTCAGCTTCGGCAGCGGGATGCCGATCGGCCGCCGGGTCAGCGCGACCACGCTTTCCACGTCGGGGTCGTCGAGCAGCCGCCGCACGAGCTCGCGGCCGACGAGCCCGGTGGGTCCTGCAACGAGAGCGCGGCGGTGCATTGCGCCATTATCGTCCCGCGGGTACCTTCGTGCCTGCCGCGGGTTTACGCGGCTCGTGCCTGCCCATGCCGCTCGCCAACGACCTCGACGATTCGCGCTACGGGCCCTGGAACCCGGGAATCCAGTCGCAGATTCCCGGGGAGCTGCTGCACCTGTCCACGCTGTTCCGGCCCGAGAACGCGCGCAACCGGCTGGCCGACCTGGTCGAGCTGCACGACCTGACCGGGCTGCCGCTGGCCGACGTCGCGTCGTTCCGGCCCGAGCGGCTTGCGCTGCACGAGCTGCTGATCCGCGTCACCGGCAACGTGTCGGTGCCGGACGGCACGAAGGTCGAGGACCTCGGCATCAGCTTCCGGCGGATCACGCAGACGCTGCTCGACCGCCACGTGTTGCCGCAGATGCCCGCGATCGTCGCCGCGTACGACGCGACGCGCAAGGCGCTCGCCGCCGTGATCGAACGCGAACTCGCGCGCGTGTCGGCCGCGCCGGCCCCGCCGCCTCCGCCGCGCAGCCTGTGGTCGAGGCTCATCGGCGGCAAGCGTGCCGCCGCGTGGGCCGCGAGCGCGCCGCCGGAGGTGCCGGCGCTGGTCGCCGACTGGGAGTCGCGCTCGCGCAGGTCCGGCGACGCGGTCGAGCGTGCGGCGCTGCGCGCACTGACGCGAACGATGTCGGCGGTGCTGGTCAAGCACGGCGAAGTGTGGGGCGACCGGGGCGTGGTCGCCCGCGTGGCCACCGACCTTGCCGCGAACGCGCTCGGCAGCGAAGTGATCGGCGATCTGATCGAGCCGCTGGTCGCGAGCGGCGCCGCGCAGGAAGGCTACCGGTTGCTGTCGCGGCAGGCGCATCCGGTCGTAATGAACACCAAGGGTCCGTCGGCGGCGGGCAAGAGCACGATGCGGCCGCTGCAGAAGCAGCTGGCGGGCCGGATCGGCGTCGACTGGGGCGAATTCGCGCTGATCAGCCCGGACATCTGGCGCAAGCAGCTGCTGGACTACGGCAGCCTGGGCGACGCGTACAAGTACGCCGGCGCGTTCACCGGCGTCGAACTGTCGATCGTCGACGAGAAGCTCGACCGCTACATGGCGCGCAAGGCGGAGCGCGGCGAAATGTCGCACCTGCTGATCGACCGCTTCCGCTTCGACAGCTTCGCGCCGGATTCGGAGATCGCGGGCAGCAACCTGCTGACGCGCTTCGGCAGGATCGTCTACCTGTTCTTCCTCGTCACGCCGCCGCACCTGCTGGTCGACCGCGCCTGGAACCGGGGCCTCGACGTCGGCCGCTACAAGGCCGTCGACGACACGCTCGCGCATGCGGTCGAGGCGTACGCCGGGATGCCCGAGCTGTTCTTCACGTGGGTGCGGCGCACCGACAAGCGCGTCCGCTTCGAATTCCTCGACAATACGGTTCCGCGCGGCGAGCCGCCGCGCACGGCGGCGTTCGGCTGGAACGACCAGCTGCACGTGCTCGACGTCGCGTGCATGCTGTCGATCGAGCGGTACCGCAGGATCGACATCGATGCACCGTCACCGGACGCGCTGTACGCGGACCGCGCGCTGCTGGCGCCCGAGCGCAACTGCGGATTCCTGCATCAGTGCCTGCGCGAGTTCCGCGACGTGGCGTTCGTCGAGCAGGCGACCGGCATCGTGTACCTGCGCGTCGCGGCGGGCGCTCCGGTCTGGGCGGACGGAGCGGCGCTCGCCCGGGCGCTGGCGGACCCGGACACGCGGGCCGGCCTGGCGGCGGTCGTGCCTCGGCTCGCGGACGTCGCGCCAGCCACGCCCGAACCGCCGGTGACGCTCGCCGCCGACCTGCACGTGCACACGGTCGGCACCTGGGGCCTGCGTCCCGATTGACGCCGGCGGGATCGGCACGCGACACTTCGTCCGACGGCACCCGCGCAGCGTACGCGACTGCCCTTTGAGCCCCCACCGGAGGATTGGATGATACGATTCACGCAATGCATTGCGGCATCGCTGCTGGCCGCGTTCGCGGCCGTTGCCGCGCATGCGCAGGATACGCTGAAGGTCGCGGCCGGCCAGCGCGGCAACTGGGACACGACGATCGCCGAGGTCGGCCAGCGCGCCGGCATCTTCAAGAAGCACGGCCTCGTGCTCGAGATGCTGTGGACGCAGGGCGGCGGCGAGACGCAGCAGGCGGTGATCTCCGGCAGCGTGGACATCGGCGTCGCGCCCGGCATCATGGGCGTGTTGTCCGCGTTCTCGAAGGGCGCGCCGGTGCGCATCATCGGCGCCGAGACGACCGGCGCGTCGGACCTGTACTGGTACGTGCCGGCGAACTCGCCGATCAAGACGCTGAAGGACACCGAAGGCAAGACGATCGCGTATTCGACCAACGGCTCGTCCACGCACGGCATCGTCACCGCGTTCATGAAGCAGTACGACCTCAAGGCGAAGCCGACGGCCACCGGCGGCCCGGCGCCCACGCTGACGCAGGTGATGTCCGGCCAGATCGACGTGGGCTGGTCGGCGCCGCCGTTCGGGCTGCAGCAACTCGACGAAGGCAAGATCCGGATCATCGCCAGTGGCAACGACGCCGCGGTGTTCAAGGGCCAGACGGTCCGCCTGCTCATCACCAACGCGCAGACGCTCACCACGCGCAAGCCGGTGATCGACCGCTTCATGAAGGCGTACCGCGAGACGATCGACTGGCTGTACTCGAACGACACGGCCGCGCTGAAGACGTACGCGGACTTCGTCGGCATATCGGTGGAAATGGCGAAGCGCACGCGCGACGACTTCTTCCCGCGCGCGGCCGTGGACCCGGACAGGATCGTCGGGCTCGACACCATCGTGCCCGACGCGGTCGCGCTCAAGTTCACCGCGACGCCGATGACCAAGGAGCAGCTCGCGGAACTCATCCAGATCCCGCCGCGCTGATGGCGCCGGAGGCCGCCGACGCCCTGCTCGCCGTCGAGCACATCACCAAGCGCTTCACGACCCGCGACGGCGAGCTGCTCGCCGTCGACGACGTGTCGCTGTCGGTGGCCGCCGGCGAGTTCGTGTCGGTGATCGGTCCGTCGGGCTGCGGCAAGTCGACGCTGTTCAACATCATCGGCGGGCTCGTCGGCGACTACGCCGGCAGCGTCGCCGTGGGCGGCGAGCGGATCTCGGGCACGCATCCGGCGATCGGCATGGTGTTCCAGGAGGAGTCGGCGTTCCCCTGGCGCACCGTGCTCGACAACGTCGCGTTCCCGCTGGAGATCGCTGGCGTGGACAAGGCGCAGCGGCTGGAGCGCGCCGCGCACTTCGTCAAGCTGGTCGGCCTGGCCGGCTTCGAGCGCCGCTATCCGGCCGAGTTGTCCGGCGGCATGCGCCAGCGCGTGGCGATCGCGCGCACGCTCGCGTCGCAGCCGCGGATCCTGCTGATGGACGAGCCGTTCGCGGCGCTGGACGAGCAGACGCGCGTGCTGCTGGGCGCCAAGGTGCTGGCGATCCAGCAGGAGCTGAAGCAGACGACGCTGCTGATCACGCACAACCTGACCGAGGCCGTGCAGCTGTCCGACCGCGTGCTGGTGATGACCTATCGTCCCGGCCGGATCAAGCGGGTCGTCGACATCGACCTGCCGCATCCGCGCGACGCCGACGTCGTCGGCAGCGACGCCTTCGGCCACTACGTCGCGGAGGTCTGGCACGACCTGCGCGAGGAGGCGAGCCGCGGCATCGCCGACGACGAGTCGCGCGTGCTGCACATGGGCGCGCATCGATGACCGCGACCGGCTGGGGCCGGTCGCACAACGTCGCGCGCGTCGTCGGCGTGACGACGGTGGCGGCGGCGATCGCCGTCGCCGAGGCGCTGATCCGCGCCGGCGCGATCAACAGGTTCATCGTGCCGCTGCCGTCGCAGATCTTCGCCGCGATTCCGCGCGTCATCGCCGAAGAGCACGTGCTGCAGCGCTTCTGGCAGACGTCGGTCGAGATCCTGTGGGCAAGCGCGCTGCTGGTCGCGGTCGGCATTCCGCTCGGCGCGCTGCTCTACCGGTTCCGGCTCGCCCGCGTCGCCTGCGAATCGTGGGTCGGCGCGCTGGCCGCGGCGCCGATCGTGCTCATGTACCCGCTGTTCCTCGTGATCTTCGGCCGCAGCACGACGACGATCGTGATGATCGGTTTCGCCGCCGGCTTAGCGCCGGTGATCCTGAAGACGCTCGAAGGCCTCGCGGGAACGCGGCAGGTGCTGCTCGACGTCGGGCGGAGCTTCAGGCTGACCGGCGCGCAGCAGTTCCGCACGATCCTGCTGCCGGCGGCGCTGCCGACGATCTTCGTCGGCTTCCGCCTGGGCCTGATCTTCGCGATGATCAACATCGTCGGCGTCGAGTTCCTGATCAACTTCGGCGGCCTGGGGCAGCTGATCAACGAGCTCGCCGAGCGCTACGACCTGCCCGGCACCTATGCGGCGATCCTGTTCGTGGTCGCGGCCAGCATCGTGTTCTTCGACGTCACCGAGCGGATCGAGCGATGGCTGCGGCCTCACACGTGAGCGCCGTCACGCCAGGGCGCGTGCTCGCGCTGCGCACGGCGATCGTCGTCGCCGTGCTCGCGCTGTGGGAGGCCGTCGCCGAGTCCGGGCTGCTGTTCCGCGACGTCGTCCCGTCGCTGGCGGCGATCGGACGTGCGCTCGGCCGGACGCTCGCCAGTGCGGACTTCTACGCGAACCTCGGCGTCACGCTCGGCGAGATCGGCGTCGCGCTGGCGATCGGCGGCCTCGCCGGACTGGCCGTCGGCATCCTGCTCGGCGGCAGCCGTTTCCTGTCGCGCGCGTACGAGCCGTTCGTGTATTACCTGGGACCGACGCCGAAGATCATCTTCTTTCCCGTGATGATCATGTGGTTCGGCGTGGGCAGCGGCTCGAAGATCGCGATGGGCGCGCTGTCGTGCTTCTTCCCGATCGTGATCAGCACGGCCGCCGGCATGCGCGGCATCGACGTGACGCTGATCAAGGTCGGCCGCAGCTTCCGCGCGTCCGCGTGGCAGATGGCGACGAAGATCTACGTGCCGGCGATGCGCGCGCCGATCGTCAACGGCGTGCGGCTGGGCCTGGGCGTCGCGATCATCGGCACCCTGCTGGCGGAGACCAAGCTGTCCAACAAGGGCATCGGCTACCTGATCATCCAGTCGTACTCGACGTTCGACATGCCGCGCATGTACGCGCTGCTGATCGTGCTGTTCGTGCTGGCGATCGGCGCGAATGCGGTGATCGGGCGGCTCGGGCGCGGTACGACACGGCGCTTCGCCTAGCGTAAGATTGCGGGCGCTTGGCCCGGGTGGTGAAATTGGTAGACACAAGGCACTTAAAATGCCTCGCCGGTGAACTCCGGCATGCCGGTTCGATTCCGGCCCCGGGCACCACGCGGCCGCGCTGACAGGGGCTCCCCGCCCCCGTACTACCACTTCCGACATACCGCTTCCGGGTCCTCCGGAGCGTCGTTTACCCCGTCTGCTGAATGGTTCGCAGCCGCGCGCTGCGGACAATCCGTCTCCATGGACGCGCCCGTCCACGTACGACAGGAGACCGACATGGCATCTCGATACGACTTCGACGAGCAAGGCGCCGATCGGGCCAATTCCGTTCGCGCCGTGGTGGCAACGCTCTGCGTGCTGGGGCTCGCGAGCATCATGTGGATTCACAGCGGCGCCTCCGTCGGGCCTATCGACGAAGCACCGCCGGCCGCGGCTCCCGCCGCGCCGCAAACCGGTTCCCTCCACGCGCCGACCACCGACCCGTCGCTGCCGAGCCTGGAAGCCACGTTTTCGCGCACGAACGCGACGCCCGCCGACGAGGCGCAGGCGCCGACGTTCTAGGGCACGATTCGATGACTTCCCGGCGTTGGTGGTACGCGGTCCTGGCCGGCGCGTCTTTCTCGTTGCTGAGCGCGGTCGCCGTCGCGTCGCCGCAGGTGGTCGGCGACGACGCGTGCGCGAAGCACGAGGTCGACATCGCGTCGTTCGCGACGTGCGTCGACGGCAAGGTCGTGCGTCCGGAGACCGACGAGCGCGCGAGCCGCAATGTCGTCGCGTACGCGGCGTTCTTCGCGCCGGACGCGCGTCTGGCGAACGGGATCCTGCTGGCGCTCGCACCGGACGCCGCGCGCACGCCGGCCACGGCCGGCTGCCCCGCCGCACCGGCGGTGGCCGTCGCGGCCGCTCAGCCGCGGTAACGCTGCGCCGCGATCACCGCCGCGGTGCGGTTGCGCACGTTGAGCGCGCGGAACACCGCGAGCAGATGGACCTTCACGGTGCCTTCGGTGATGCCGAGCTCGCGCGCGATCACCTTGTTCGAAAGGCCCTGACCGAGCAGGCGCAGCACGTCGAACTGCCGCGCGGTCAGGCCGAGGCGCTCGGCCGGCCCGGCGCCGGCACCTGCCGGCATCGAGTTCGCCGCCACGCCGACCAGACGCGGCGGAACGTAGGTGCCGCCGGCGAGGATCAGCCGCACGGCGCTGACGATCACGTTGGCCGAGTCCGACTTCGGGATGAAGCCGCAGACGCCGATGCGAAGCAGTTCGCCGACGGTCGCCGGATCCTCGTCGGCCGAGACGACGGCGACCGGAAGCTGCGGCACGCGCTCGCGCACGGCGCGCACGGTCGCGGTCCCCTGCGAACCGGGCATGTGCAGGTCCATCAGCATCAGGTCGATGCCCGACTCCCGGGAGACGAGTTCGAGCGCGGAGGCGGCGTCGTTGGCCTCGACGAACGTCGTGCGCTCGCCCAGCGACGCGAGCGCCGACTTGAGCGCCGCGCGCACGATCGGATGATCGTCGGCAAGCGCGATCGTAAGATTTCCGGCTTCCTCGACGGTCACGACCCCTCCATCCCACGGCATTGAGCGGCGCGCCGATTATAGGCAGAATGGCTCGCGCGGCGTCCACCTTACTATTCCTCTCCGGCCCCCTACCCGGATCGCCACGCGGATCCCCCACCCGCCGCCGCCATGTCGCTCACGCAAGAGTTCCGCGTCGTCGCGCTCGCGCTGGGCGCAACCGCGCTCGCCTGCATCTGCGCGTCGCCGGCCCGCGCGCAGGAGGCGCGCACGCAGGAACTGACGCAGGCGCGGTTCGTGTTGTCGCCGTCGCCGACGCCGCCGGCCGCCGACGCCGGCCAGGCGATCACGCTGCCCGACGACTGGGAGGAGCGCCGGCCGCAGGTGACCGGCACCGCGTGGTACGTGCTCGACTGGACGCCGCCCGCGGGACGCGCGCCGGTCGGCGCGATCTATCTGACCGGCACCACGATGCCGGTCGAGGTCTACGTCAACGGCAGCCTGATCGGCGCGACGGGCATGCTGCACGGGCCGCGCCCGCGCAGCTGGCAGCAGTCGCAGCTGTACGTGATTCCCGATTACGTGATGCTGCCGGGCGCCAACCGGATCGCGTTGCGCGTGCACGAGAACGTCGCCGGCAGCGGCGGCATGGGGCCGGTGCTCGCGGGGCCGGAGCCGGCGCTGCGTGAGCGGGCGTTCCGCGACCTCGTCGTCCACACGCTGGGTCCGGTGGTGGTCAGCGTGACGATCATCGTCCTCGGCATCTTCATCATCGTGCTGTGGATGCGCCGGCGCGACCCGACGTACGGGCTGTTCGGCGTGGCCGCGGTGCTGTGGGGCGTCCATACGGGCCTGTCGCTGGCCGCGTCGCCGCTGCTGCCCTACCCGCACTGGACGATCGCCTGGACGTCGCTGTACGTGCTGTTCGTCGGCCTGCTGTGCCTGTTCTGCCTGCGCTTCGCCGAGTTCGACTGGCCGTGGTTCAGGCGCCTGATCATCGGCTTCGTGATCGCGGTGCCGATCGCGCTGTACGCGGCGTTCTGGCTGGGTGTCGGCCAGACGGGCACCGTCGTGGCGCGGCTCGCCGCCATCATCGTCGTGCTGATCGCGCTCACCGCGGTGGCGCGCTACGCGCTGCGCAGGCGCGACGCCGAGTCGATGCTGCTGCTACTCGCCGGCGCGGTCTCCTTCGCGTTCGCCGTGCACGACTGGTACATCGTGCAGTACGGGTCCGAGATCCGGCCCGTGATGCTCGTCCCGTACGCCGGCCTTGCGTTCCTGATGCTGGTCGGGTGGATCCTCACCGACCGCTTCGTGCGCGCGCTTAACGAGTACGAATCGCTGAACGTGACGCTGGAGCGGCGCGTCGCCGAGAAGAGCGTGGCGCTCGAGCGGCAGCTCGACGAGACGCGCGCGGCGCGCGACGCCGCGGAGACCGCCAACCGCGCAAAGACGCGCTTCCTCGCCGCGGCGAGCCACGACTTGCGCCAGCCGCTGCACGCGCTGGGACTGTTCGCCGCGCGGCTGTCCGACCGCACGCGCGACGCCGAGGACTCGGCGCTCGTGCACCGGATCTCGACGTCGGTGGCTTCGCTCGAATCGCTGTTCTCCGCGCTGCTCGACATCTCGAAGCTGGAGGCCGGCGTGGTCGCCGCCGAGGCGCGCGCGATCGCGCTCGACCCGCTGTTCGCGCGGCTCGCCAACGACTTCGCGCCGGAGGCGCTGGACAAGGGTTTGAAGCTCGCCGTGGTGCCGACGACGCGCGCCGTGCGCTCCGACCCGGTGCTGCTCGAGCGCATCCTGCGCAACCTGCTCGCCAACGCGGTGCGCTACACGCAGCACGGCGGCGTCGTGATGGGCGCGCGGCCGCGCGGCCGGCAGGTGGCGATCGAGGTATGGGACAGCGGGCCCGGCATCGCGGCGGAGAACCTCGACCGCGTGTTCGAGGAGTTCTACCAGGTCGGCAACCCGGAGCGCGACCGCGCGCGCGGGCTGGGGCTCGGCCTCGCGATCGTGCGGCGGTTGGCCAGGCTGCTGGGCCACCAGGTGAGCGTCTCGTCGCGGACCGGGCGCGGCTCCGTGTTCCGGCTGCTCGCGACGGCGGTGCCGATCGACCAGGTGCCGCCCAGCACGGTCACGCGGCCGCCGGCGGATCCGCTGAACGGCCGCCGCGTGCTGGTCATCGACGACGACGAGCCGATACGCGAAAGCATGCGGCAGACGCTGACCGCATGGGGCTGCGTGCCGGTGGTCGCCGCGGACGCCGACGACGCGGTCGCGAAGCTGCGCGGCGCGGAGCCGCCCGACGCGATGCTCGTCGACTTCCGTCTGCCGGATCGGCGCGACGGCATCGCGGCGATCGCGCAGGTGCGCGCGGCGATCGGCGCCAGCGTGCCGGCGATCGTGGTTTCCGGCGAGAGTTCGTCGGAGGAACTCGCACGGCTGAAAGCCGCCGGCTTCATGGTGATGCACAAGCCGGTCGCGCCGGCGAAGCTGCGCGCGGCGCTGTCGTACCTGCTGGCAGCGACAGCGCCGGGGTGAAACGCGCTACGGCCGGCGCATGCCGGGCACCATCCGCGCGAAGTCGCCCATCACCTTCTGCATCGACTCGAACGCGTTGCCGCCCGACGAGATGACGCCCTGCATCGCCTGGATCACGTTCTGCGCGCCGCGCAGGTCCGGCATCATCGACATCGCGGCCTTCGCTTCCTTGACGCCGGGGACGCCGGCCATCTGGTCTTCCATCATCACGAACAGGCGCTTCTGCATCTCGACGATCATGTCGAACATCTGGCCCCAGTAGCGCATCGCGTGCTCCATCGCCTCCTGCGACGCCGTCTGGCTGGCCGCGTACATCTCGTCCGCGCTGCCGGCCTCGGCGGCCCGCTTCGCGGCCTTGCGGCCCATCGCGCGCGCCTCTTCCTCGCCTTCGAACTGCAGCCGGCGCAGCTTGGTCGTGTTCTCGATCGCCGCGTTGATGACGTCGAGCGCCAGCTTCGCGTTGGCCTTGTACATGTCCATCGCCTGCGCCGGCGTCATCATCTTCGTCAGCTTCGACATGTCGCCCATGCCGGCCATCATCTTCGGATCGAATCCGGGAAACGCGGCGGCGGCGGCCTTGGGGGCAGCCCTGGGCGCAGCCTTCTTCGCCGCCTTCCTCGCCGGCTTCTTCGCCGGCTTCTTCGCGGCGGGCTTCGCGGCTGGTGCGGGGGATTTCTTCGGCATGATGCGCTCCTTCGACAAGAGAACCGGCAGATCAGCAGGATAAGACTCCCATTCGAGGGGCGGCGTCAAGCGGAGAGGTCATCCCTCCTGCGCGGCGTCGACGCACCTGCGTGCTAGCATCGCCGCTGTTGCGCCGGACCCGCGCGAGCGACGCGGTGCGCGCGAGCAAGGGGGAACGCGATGGCAGGACTGCGGGAGCGCTTCGGACGGCCGCTGCGGCTCGGCATCATCGGCGGCGGACCGGACGCGTGGATCGGCCGCATGCACCGCGGCGCGGCCGAGATGGACGGCTGGTGGCGATGCGTGGCCGGCGTGTTCTCGAGCGACCCGGCTCGGTCGCGCGCGGCCGGCGCGGCGCTCGGCTTCGCGCCCGGGCGCAGCTACGGGACGGTCGCCGAGATGCTCGCGCAGGAGAAGGCGCGCGCCGACGGCATCGACGCCGTCGCGATCATGACGCCGAACGACACGCACTACCCGTTCGCCGCGGCGGCGCTGGATGCCGGGCTCGACGTCGTCGGCGACAAGCCGGTCACGCACGACTTCGCGCAGGCCTGCGACCTGGTCGCCCGGGCACGCGGGGCCAAGCGGCTGTTCGCGATCGCCCACGGCTACACCGCTTATCCGATGACGCGCTACGCGCGCCACCTGGTCCGCGACGGGACGATCGGGCCGGTCCGCCTCGTGCAGGTCGAGTACATCCAGGCCGGCATGGCAACGCGGGTGGAGGAAGGCCCGCAGAACAACCGGTTCCGGTGGATCCTCGATCCGCAGCGCAGCGGGCTCGCACTGGTGATGAGCGCGATCGGCTGCCACGCGCAGCACCTGGCGTCGTTCGTGACGGGCATGGACGTCGCGTGCACGGTCGCCGACGTGGGGGCGCTGCTGCCCGGGCGCAAGGTGATCGACTACGTGTCGGCGCTGCTCGCGTTCGACGGCGGCGCGCGCGGCACGTTCACGGTCACGCAGGCGGCCGCCGGCGGCGAGAACGACATCCGGCTGCGCATCTACGGCGACAAGGGACACCTCGAATGGACGCACCGCGACGCGTCGTACCTGACGCTCGCGCTGCAGGGCGAGCCCGCGCGCCGGATCGGCCGCGCCGATCCGTTCCTGCCGGCGGAGATCATCGCGCTCGGCCGCACGCCGCGCGGCCATCCGGAAGGCCTGCGCGAGGCGTTCGCGAACGTCTACGCCGAAGTGGCGCAGGAGCGCATGGCGCGCGAACTGGGCGACGCGGTGCCGGCTCTGCTGTATCCGCGCATCGAGGAAGGCGCGCACACGATGGCGTTCATCGAGGCGTGCCTGCGCTCGCAGGCGAGCGGCCGCTGGGAGCCGGTCGCCCGCCTCCCCGACTGATTCTGGCGTCGGTCGGCGGCGCCGGGATCGGCGCACGCATGCCGTTCGGAGCCCGTTGACTTAGGTCAACCCCCCGGTGGCCGTGGCATGCCAGCATCTTCGCGAGTCCGCGCGGCTCGGCGTGTTACCGCCGGCGCGGCGGAATAACCCTCGCCCGCGAAGCGCTCCGAATCCCGATGAAAATCCCACTCCGGGTCAAGCTCGTCGGCGCGTTCGCCCTGCTGCTGGCCGCGGTTCCGGCGCCGGCGGCGGTACCGACTGCAGCCGCCACCAACGACAACGCCACGTGCCTTGCGTGCCACTCGACGAAGGACGCGAAAGGCACGACCGGGAAATCGCTGTTCGTCGACGGTGACGTGTTCGGCAAGTCCGTGCACGGCTCGCTGCCGCTCAAGTGCACCGACTGCCACCGCGACGTCTCGACGCAGAAGCTGCCGCACGCGGAGAAGCTCGCCCCGGTCAAGTGCGCGGCGTGCCACGACAAGGCGGTCGCCGAATATGCGGGCACCGTGCACGGGCTCGCGCGGAAGGGCGGCAGCGACGTCGCCGCCTCCTGCGTCGACTGCCACGGCAACCATGACATCCGGAAAGCCGCCGACGCCGAATCGCGGACGAACCACGCGAACATCGAGGCCACGTGCTCGAAATGCCACGGCAGCGATGCGATCGTCGCGAAAGGCAAGCTGCCGGGCGGCAACATCGACGCCAAGTTTCACGACAGCATCCACGGCAAGGCGCTGAAAGGCGCCGCGCAGGGGTCGGCGCCCACGTGCACGAACTGCCACGGCGCGCACAGCATCCACGCGAAGGGCAGCGAGAAGAGCCGCACGAATCGCGCCGCGATTCCCGACACCTGCGGCAGCTGCCACAAGCCCGAGCGCGCGGCGTTCATGTCGGGCCAGCACGGCAAGCTGCGGCAGGACGGCAACCTGGCCTCGCCCGGCTGCACGGACTGCCACACGGCGCACGGGATCCAGGAGCACGACTCGCCGACGTTCCAGGTCGCCGTGATCAAGGACTGCGGCACGTGCCACGCGGACTACCTGGCGACCTACCGCGACACGTTCCACGGGCAGGTCACCGCGCTGGGCTTCGCGCGCATGGCGACGTGCGCATCGTGCCACGGCGCGCACGACGTGCGGCCGAAGTCCGATCCGTTGTCGAAGGTGTCGGCGCAGAACCGCCTGACGACGTGCCGCCAGTGCCACGAAGGCGCCGGCGCCAATTTCGCGAGCTTCGACCCGCACGCCAACCGGCACGACAGCAAGCGCAATCCGTTCTACTACTACGCGGCGCTGTTCATGGAAGCGCTGCTCTACGGGGTGTTCGCGTTCTTCGGCATCCACACGGTGTTCTGGTTGTATCGGGAGCTGCGCGAGAAGTTCGGCCGCAAGGGAGACAGGCAATGACGGGCACGACCGAGGCCGCGCTCGCGGCGCCGGCAACGGCGGGCGACGCCAAATCCCGCTACTTCCGCCGGTTCACGCCGGTGGAGCGCGTGCTGCACGCGCTGCTGATGCTGTCGTTCGTCGGCCTGGCGCTGACCGGGCTTCCGCTCATCTTCGCCGACCGCCCGTGGGCGGCCGACCTCGCGCGCGCGTTCGGCGGCATCGACAGCGCCGGCCGCATCCACCGGATCTGCGCGTTCGTCATGATCGTCGTGTTCGTCACGCACGTGGCCATGGTCGTCACGCGCGCGCTGACCGGCGGCCGCCTGATGGCGGTGCTGTGGGGGCCGGACTCGATGGTCCCGCAGCCATCCGACATCGTCGACATCTATCGCAACTTCCGCTGGTTCCTCGGACTGGGCCCGGAGCCGAAGTTCGACCGCTGGACGTACTGGGAGAAATTCGACTACTGGGCGGTGTTCTGGGGGATGTTCATCATCGGCGGGTCGGGGCTGCTCTTGTGGTTCCCGGTCTTCTTCGCGCACTTCCTGCCCGGCTGGATGTTCAACATCGCCGCCCTCGTGCACGGCGAGGAGGCGCTGCTTGCCGTGGGCTTCATCTTCACGTTCCACTTCTTCAACGGCCACCTGCGGCCGCGGAAGTTCCCGATGGACACCGTCGTCTTCACCGGCCGGATCTCCGAGCACGAGTTGAAGGACGAGCGGCCGCTGGAGTACGAGCGCATGGCGCGCGAAGGCCGGCTCGAGCAGCAGAGGACGACGGCGCCCTCCGAGGAGGCCAAGTGGTTCGGCTGGGTCGTCGGCGGCGTTGCGCTGGTGCTCGGCATCGTTGCGATCGTGCTGATAATATCGTCGGTGCTCTAGGCCGTCGGGCCGGATTCACCTCGGGGAGTGGCGATGAAGTTCACGCTGGGCAAGAAGACGTTCATGCTGGGCACGGCGATGACGATCGTGCTGGGGGGCGTCGCGCTGGCCCTGCTCGGCGCCGGCGGCATCGTCGCGTGGGAATACAGCAACAGCAACGCGTTCTGCACGAACAACTGCCACGCCGTGCACCCGGAGGAGCCGCGCGCCTACGCCGTGTACTCGCACGCGCGCGTGCAGTGCGTCGAGTGCCACATGGGCCGGCTGCCGACGCTGCAGCTGATGACGCTGAAGGCCGCCCACTACCACGAGCTGCTCGGCATGGTCACCGGCTACAACCGGCCGCTGGCGGCGACCACGCTGCGCCCGGCGCGCGACTCGTGCGAAGGCTGCCACTGGCCGTCCGTCAACCACGACGACAAGGTGCGCACCAAGATCCATTACCGCGACGATCCGAAGAACACCGAGGAGCGCACGAAGCTGGTCGTCCACACCGGCAGCGGCGAGGCCCGTGAGAAGGCGACGCGCGGCATCCACTGGCACATCGACCAGAACGTCGAATACGTGACCGACGACGTCCAGAAGCGGACGATCCCGTGGGTACGAATCACCGGCAAGGACGGCAAGACGACCACCTATTTCGACGCCGCCAGCAAGGTCGGGCGCGCCGAGATGGACCAGAAGCCCAAGCGGCGGATGGACTGCACGGACTGCCACAACGCCGCCGGCCACCCGTTTACGAACCCGGCCGACCGCGTCGACCAGGCGATCTCGGAGGGCCGGATCGACAGCGGCATCCCGTCGATCAAGGCGCGGGCACTTGCGATCATCGAGAAGGCGGCGCCACTGCACGGCCCGATGGAGGAGCAGGTGCCGACGTTCAAGAAGATCATCGCCGACGCCGCGCCGAAGGGGGACCTGAAGCCCGAGCAGAAAGCGGCCGAGGCGCAGTTCGCGGCGACGATGCTCGAGATCCTGTCGCTGTCCGAGTTCGAGGCGAAGGACCTGACGTGGAAGTCGTTCCCGAATCACGTCGGGCACAAGGACTTCCCCGGCTGCTTCCGCTGCCACGACGGCAAGCACTTCAACGAAAAAGGCGAGGCGATCCGGCTGCAGTGCACGCTTTGCCACGACCTGCCGCAGGTCTCGATCAACGGCACGCTGAAGACGGTGAACTCGACGGTCACGCCCGGCCTGACGCCGCCGGACAGCCACAATGCGCCCAACTTCATGCACGACCATCGGTCGAAGGTCGACACGTCGTGCGCGATGTGCCACGGGCCGCTCAAGTGGGGGACCGAGGGCGGCAACTTCTGCGCCAACCCGGCGTGCCACGGCCGCAAGTGGCCGGAGCTCAGCCTGGATCAGACGGCCAAGTAGGGGCCAGGCAGGCAAGAAAAAAGCCGGACGCGCGCCATCTCGGGCGCGCGTCCGGCCTTCGTGCTCTCTGCCGCAGCGACGCGGCGGCCTTCGGGCTAGCTCGCTACTGCGCCAGCACCCACTTGACCAGCGCGTTGAGGTCGTCGCCCTTGGCCTTGACCTCGGGGTGGCCCTTGGCCGACGACAGCTTGGCCACGAGGGTCGCCTGGGCGTCCGCCTTGCCCTTGTACTTGGCGGCAATTTCCTTGAACGCCGGGCCGATCTTCTTGGCGCTGACGTCGTGGCAGTTGAGGCAGCCACTGCTCTTGGCCAGCGCTTCTTGTGCGCTTGCGGCGCCGGTCGCGCACAAGCCTGCGGCGGCCACCAACCCAACAACGATCATCGATCTCATGCGGACAACTCCTCTCCCTCTGGGCATGGTTGCCCGGCGCTGCGGCGGGGTTACCGGCGCCGGGATCGTTTCGAACTGCGGGTTCAATCGTAAACCCGCAGCGCCAATCCTCCAAACCTGCCCCGGGTCGACCGCGGCTACAGCGACAGGACCCACTTCACGAGCGCCGTCGTATCGGCATCGGACGTCTTGACGGCCGGATGCCCCTTGCCGCTCTTGAGGTTGGCGACCAGCGTCGCTTCGGCGTCGGCCTTGCCTTTGTACTTGGCCGCGATGTCCTTGAAGGCGGGGCCCATCTTCTTGGTGCTGATGTCGTGGCAGGTCATGCAGCCGCTGCTCTTGGCCAGCGCTTCCTGCGCCGACGCCGTTCCGGCCGCGGCGAGCGCGGTCAGCGCGATCGCGGCAACGAGTAGGGTTTTCATTGGACGTTCCTTTGGGGTTCGTGAGTTGGACACCGCAGCAGGACCGGCGTTCCGACCGACGGTCCGTCGTTTGATTTAGTGCGAAATCGCGGATTCGGGCGTTGATCGAGGTCAAACGACCGGAATTTCGGGCAAGCTAGCGGCTGACAGCCCTCCCGGAGGCGAGGTTGGAGATCACGAAGACCGCGCTGGTCGGCCACAGCGCCGAGCGCATGTTCGACCTGATCGAGGCGGCCGAGCGTTACCCGACATTCCTGCCCTGGTGCGAACGCGCGACGATCCTCGAGCGGACCGACGACGTGGTCGTGGCGCGGATCACCGTCAACTACCGCGGCGTGCAACTCGAGTTCGTCACGCGCAATCCGAAGCGCCGGCCCGAGTGGATGGCCATTGATCTCGAACAAGGGCCGTTCCGGCGTTTCGCCGGAGACTGGCACCTGAAACCGCTTGCCGACGCCGGATGCCGCGTGGACTTCAGCCTGCGGTACGATTTCACCAGTCCGGTGCTCGCGCGGGTCGCGGGCCCGGTGTTCGATCGCATCGCCAACACGCTGGTCGACGCGTTCGTCGCGCAGGCGGCAGTCGATACCGGCGGGACCGAGACACCATGAACGACAAGACGAAGATCGAAGCGCTGCGGTCCTCCAGGATCGGCGCAGAGCTGACGCCCGAGCAGTGCGCGGTGCTGGCCGACGTCATCCGCTACCGCGACCTGGAAGACGGCGAGGTGCTCGTCGGCGAGGGAACGCGCGACAACCACCTGTACGTGCTCGTCAGCGGCAGCCTGCGCGTCGTCCGCGGCGCCGGCCATCCGGAGGAAGTGAACCTGTTCACGCTCACGGCGGGCGACCTGGTCGGCGAGATGTCGTTCATCGACGGGACCGAGCACTACGCGTCGCTGGTGTCGCGCGGCAACACGCACACGTTCGGCATCGAGCGCGAGCAGCTCGAGGGCCTGCTCGCCACGCATCCCGAGATCGTCTATCGCGTCATGCGTGCGATCATCCGCACGGTCCATCAGATCCAGCGCCGGCTGTCGATGCAGCAGGTCGAGCTGACCAACTACATCTACAAGCAGCACGGCCGGTACTGACCCGGCACCAGCAGGTCATTCGCCCCGCTTTCGCGGGCGTCGGGATGACGCGAGCGGAAGCGCGGGTGAACGTGCGAGCGGCCTGAATT
Organism: Burkholderiales bacterium; assembly: GCA_046347755.1. Lineage (GTDB taxonomy): Bacteria > Pseudomonadota > Gammaproteobacteria > Burkholderiales > Casimicrobiaceae > VBCG01. The sequence goes on from JAXMFM010000003.1 coordinate 2,502,022, forward strand.
TCGGCGAGAATCGCGGCTTCGTCCGTCGTTGCCGCGGAGGTTCCCGTTGAAAACGCTCGCCGCCCTGCTGTGCGCCGCCGCGCTCGTCCTGCCGGCGGCGGCCGCTGCGCAGGAACCCGACCACGCGATCCACGAGGAGCTGCGCGCCGTGCTGCGCGACGTGCAGGCCGCGATCAACAGCGGCCGGTACGACAGCATGCTGCCCCTGCTCGCGCCGGACGTGGAGATCACCAGCATCACGCAGGAAGTGATGAACAGCCGCGAGGACGTCGCCAGGTACTTCCGCGACTGGTTCGGCCCGGCCGGCTACATGAAGTCGATGACGATGAAGCTCGACGCCGACAAGCTGACGCAGCTGTCGCCGGACAAGGCGTTCGGGCTCGTCCGCGGCAGCGGCGTCGAGCACTACGAGGCGAAGGACGGCGACCAGTTCGACTTCAAGACGCGCTGGACGGCGGTGCTGGCCCGGTCCGACGACGGCAAGTGGCGGCTGCGCGCCGTGCACATCGGCACGAACCACCTCGACAACCCGGTGCTGACCAAGGTGTCGCGTACGCTGATACGCAACGGGATCATCGCGAGCGTGGCGTGCCTGCTGCTGGGATTGGGTTTCGGATTCGTGCTCGGGCGCCGTCGCGGCCGCGCGGCCTGAACCGGCGACGCGCCGTACTGCCGTCTCGAGCGGCCAAGAAAAAGCCCCGCGCGAGGCGGGGCTTCCAGGGGCAATGAAAACCGACGCGGGGATTATTTCGTCGATTCGCCCTTGACCTGAACTTCGACGCGGCGGTTCGGCTGCAGGCATGCGATCAGGTCCTTCAGGTTCTTCTGGTCGCACTGAACGACCGGCTGCTTCTCGCCCAGGCCCACGGTCTCGATCTTCGCCTTGTCAATGCCCTTGCTGACCAGGTAGTCGCGCACGGTGTCCGCGCGCCGCTCCGACAGCTTCTGGTTGTAGGCGACCGTGCCGATGCGGTCGGTGTGGCCCGACACGAGCACGACTTCGAGCTTCTGCACGTTTGCCAGCCTGCCGACGACCTGGCTGTCGATCGCCGCCTTGCCTTCGGGCTTCAGCACCGCCTTGTCGAAGTCGAACAGCACCTTCGAGTCGAGCGTGATCTTCTGCACCTGCGGCGCGGGCCTCGGCGGCGGCGGCGCGGGCGCGGGTGCCGGCGGTGGCGGCGGCGCCTGCGCAACGCGCGGCGCAGGCGGCGCTTCGGCCATCTTCATCTGCGCGACCGGCAGCGGCGGCGCGTCGAACTTGTACGTCACCCAGATGTAGAAGATGTTCGAGTGGCCGTCGGTGTTCGCGTCGTAGCCGTTGCCGTAGCTCAGCGCCGTGTTGCTCGCCGGCGTCGGGACGATCGCGCCGCTGATGACCGAGACGGCCGGCAGCGCGTACGTATAGCCGTTGGTCGCGATGTCGTCGTGGCTGTACTTCATGTACGAATAGCCGCCGGTGACCGACCAGTTCTTGTTGTACGCCCACGAACCCTTCAGGTTGAAGTATTGCTGCTTGCTGTTGTCGAAGTTCGTGATGTTGATCGGATTCGTCGGCAGCTGCAGGTTGTTCTGCACGCCGAACGTCGCGTCACCCTCGTTCGACACGTACAGGTAGGACGCCCCCAGCTTCAGCGCCTCCATCGCCTGCCAGTCGCCGCCGACGCCGATCATCCACGTCTGGTCCTTCGTTCCCGAGTTCCAGTTGTACGACTGCGGGACGCCGGCAACGATGCCCGGTGGCGTGAAGGGGCTGTAGCAGAGCGGGTTGTTGGTCGTGCACCATCCCGGAGGCGAGTTGTTCGGGGCCGTGCCGCTGCCGCTCGACACGCTGCCGATGTACCGGTGGTTCGACGGATACTTGGTCTGTTCCCAGCTGCCGAACGCGTTCAGGCTGACCTTGTCCGAGGCGACCCAGTTGCCGGAGAGGAAGTAGCCCTGGCGATCGTTGGCGGTACGGCCCAACGTGACGTCGTCGTAGTCGGTCTTGCCCCAGACGCCCTCGAACGACACGCCGACGCCCGCCATCGGATTCCAGTCGAGGTTCAGCTTCAGCTGGTTCGTCGTGCTGCTCTGGAGGTCGAACGCGGACGTGTACCGCAGCAGATACTGCGAATCGTTCGCGTCGATTCCGGCGTTGCTCAGGTTGTAGTCGGAGTCGCGCTTGATGTACTGGTACTTCAGGCGCGCCGCCAGCGTGTCGAGCATCGTGTTCTTGTACTCGACCCACAGCTTGTTCGCGTGCGACTTGTCGTAGTCGAAGCGATCCTGGTCCAGGTTGTAGTAGTCCCAGCCGAAGCCCAGCCGGTTGCCCCGCATGAACTTCCACCACACGTCGAAGCCGACGTTGTTCTTCGTGTAGTTGTAGAGCTCGTTCTCGCAATTGCCGACCGTCGTCGTCGGGATGCCGCTGGCGGGCGTGTAGTTGCCGCAGCCCAGGCCGCTCGCGAGCGGCGTGGTCGGCGCGTTGCCGTATTCGACCACGTCGGACTTGTTCTGCAGCTTCGTCCAGTTGTAATAGACGCGCGTGTCGACGTTGGTGACCGGCTGCGCCGTCCACGCGAGCGCGAACGACTGGTTGATGTTCTCGCCCTTGAAGTTGTTCTCGTCCGCGAGCGTCGCGCTGTACGTCGGCCCCGTGTTCAGCGCGAACGGCGCGAGCGAGACGTCGCTCGTGGTCTTGGCCCACGTGTAGCGCGCGGAGATCACCGACTTCCACGGCAGGTCGCGGTAGTTGCCGGTGAGCGTGAACTTGTTGAAATCGTTGCTCGGCGGCAGGTAGGTCGAGTCGAGCTGGTTGCCGCCGAAGTACGGATTCGTCCACAGCAGCTGCGAGTTCGAATTGTCGAACTTGCTGTAGTCCCAGCGCACGGCGAACGTCGCCTTGCCCGACTGGTACCCGCCTTCGACGCCCCAGTTGCTGGTCTTGTACTCGGTCGGGATGGCGAGGTCGACGTAGCCGTTGCCCGGGCTCGTGCCGTTCGCGGCCGAGCCCACCTTGGTGCCGCTGAAGCTCACCTGGTTGCCGTCGACGCGGAAGTACCATGGGCTGTTCTTCTGCCATTCGGCGAAGCCGCCCGCGTCGCGCCGGTCGTAGCCCAGCGTGAACTGGTTCCAGCCCGGCGGCGGATAGACGCCCGCGGCGGGAACGGAGGACAGCGGGAACGTCGCCGTCAGCCGGTTGCCGCCACTGCCGTTGTACGGCGTGTACGCGGCCGACGAGAACGTGTGCGGGATGTCGTTGAGATACGCCCCCGCCTTGAACACGTCGTACATGCCGCCGCGCAGGAACATGTACTGGTCGGTACGGCCGAAGTTCTCGCCGTAGCCCTGGAACCACGTCGTGCTGTTGCGTCCGCGCACGCCGACGTTCGACAGCGCGCCGTTGCCCAGGTCCTGGTACAGGTCGAGCTGCGCGCTGTCGCGCGCGCTCGTGTCGTTGTAGATGCCGCCCAGCGTGCCCGTCCCCTCGACGCGCATCGGGTCGTCGGCGCTCTGTGCGAAGGCAGGGCTCGCCGCGAACAGGCTGGCGATGACGGTGGAAAGAAGCTTCTTGCTCATGTTTGTCTCCCGACCCTATCGCGTGAAGAACTTGCCGCGGTTGCCCGGCGCATTGCTGCCGTGGACTGCGCTGTGGCAATTCAGGCAGGCGCGCGACACCAGGCGATTGTTCACGCTCGGATTGGGCTGGCCCGTCCGGCTGGGCGGGCAAACCGTCACGCCGCCCGACACCGTGTTGTCACCCGGCTGGCAGTTGTACGAACCGGCCGCACCGTAGATCGTGCCGGGGTGCCGCGACCAGTCGTGGCAGTCCTGGCACAGGTTCGGCGCCGATTCGTTCAGCAGCTTCGCGTGCACGGAACCGTGAGGGTTGTGGCAGGTCGCGCAGTTCTCCTCGACCGGCGGGTGGTTGAACACGTACGGACCGCGCTTGTCGGCGTGGCACGAGTAGCACTGGTCGTTGATCGTCGGCTGCTTCAGCATCGCCGGCGTGATCGCGCCGTGCGGGTTGTGGCAGTCTGTGCACCGGACCTTGCCCTCCGGGATCGGGTGATGCGACGGCTTCAGCGTCGCGGCCCGGATCGGCTGGTGGCAGTTGGCGCAGATGTCCGCCTGATTGGGCAGGAACGTCGTGACGAACTTGTTGATCGTCGGCGCCAGCGACTTGCCGTGGATGCTGTGGCAGTTGCTGCACGTCACTTCGTTCAGCTGGTGCTTGCCGGACGTCCAGAACGCCAGATTCCGGTTGCCCGAGTGGCAGGTCATGCAGACCGCGGTCCGCGCGTCCGCCGTGCCGCCCTTGCCGAACGGATTGGCCGGCTTCGCCTTCATCGGGTCCTTCAGGTGGTCGGTGGCGTTGCCGTGGCACGCCTGGCACATACCGCCGTCAGCGTCGTTCTTCGCACCGTGCGGCGAGAGGTCGATCGACTTCCACTGTGCGTCGTGGCAGTTGGCGCACACCGGCGCCAGCTGCGGTGTCGCCGGCTTCGGCTGCGCCTGTACCGGCAGCGCCGTGAAGGCCGCTACGGCCGCCAGGACGCCTGTCATCGCGATGAGTGACTTGAATCGCATGGAATGCCCCTTTCTTTCTTCTGCCCTGTTATCGGTCGGCGCCCGTTGCTGCGGCACAACAAAAGTCGGTTTCAATTCCAGCACCGCCGGAGTGGCCGAAAGCCAGTTTTCGGCTCGCGGTCTTTCCGGGTTTGATGCCATGTTTACGCGCGCGCGCGAAACCCAATGTTGATGTACATCAATGCTGCGGCGCTCCCGCCCGTTTTGCGCAGGAAACGTTGCGGAAATCCCACGGTCCAACCGCGCCCCCGGGCGCGGGCACCCGATCCTGCCGTCGACACGGCGAGAATGTAACGGGGACCGTTACACCCTGCGGCCGGCTTGCGGGGGCGGTCGGCAGGGTCAGGCCGGCGCCGCCACGACGGTCAGGCTGCGGATGCCCTGTGCACCGTGGATCAGCACGCCCTCGATGTCCGCGGTGGCCGACGGCCCGGTCATGAACACGCCGTACCCGGCGCGGGCGACCGCCGGTTCGCGGTAGGCGGCGTGCATGTTGGGCACGATCCGCGCGGGATCGAGCAGCACGACGAGATGCTGGGCGAGGAAGCCCAGCGAGTTCACGCCGAATTCGCGGTCGGTGACGTACACCGAGCCGGTCTCGGCGACGCCGAACGCGGCGCGCACGACGCCGACGTCGACGTCGTGGAGCTCGGCCGGGCGCCTGACCTGCGCGAGCGGGCGGTTGCCGGCGACCTCGGGCACCGCCGAGCAGAAGACGGCGGCGTTCGGAAACAGCGAGGCCACGAGTTCGGCGACGTCGCCGTCCGGCGGCGCGCCGGCGAAGCGGGCGCCCATCCGCTCGAGTCCGGCGACGAACGCATCCAGCAGCGTGGTGCCGGCGGGCACGCCGGCGTCGGCGAACGACGGCAGGTCGGGCAGCTCGACCGGCGCCGGCTGGTGCGCCCGGATCGTCGCCAGCATTTCCTCGCGCGCGCTCATTTAAGGCCCCCCCCGATGGGCGCTGCGCGCCCCTCCCCCCCAGGGGGGCGAGCGCCTTGGGGCAGCCCGGCGGCGCTCATTTCTTTCCCCTGTTCTTCATGTACCACTGGCGGAACGTCGTCGGCGGCGCGACGGGCACCTCGCGCTGCTTGCCCCACGCGTTGAAGCGGCTGTAGAGCATGATCCGCGGCAGGTGCTCGGCGCCCGCGCCGGCCGCCTCCACCGCAGCGCGGTACAGCTTGGGACTGGCCAGGACGACGCCGGCGACGCGCATCGCCTCCTTCTTGACGAACGGCAGCGCGTGGCGCTCGGCGATGACCTGCCGCCACTTGTAGATCTGCTCGTGGATGTTGATGCGCACCGGGCACACGTTCGTGCAGCTGCCGTTCAGCGTGGACGCGAACGGCAGCGAGCTGTACTTGCGCAGGTTGAACGTCGGGTCGATGATCACGCCGATCGGCCCCGAGTAGGTCGCGCCGTAGCTTAAGCCGCCGCTGCGCCGGTAGACCGGGCACGTGTTCATGCACGCGCCGCAGCGGATGCACTTGAGCGAGTACCAGAAGTCCGCCATGCCGAGCCGTTCGGCACGGCCGTTGTCGACCAGCACGATGTGCATCTCGGTGCCGGGCCGCGGCGCGCGGAAGTGCGACGTCAGCTGCGTGATCGGCGAGCCCAGCGCGCTGCGCGACAGCATGCGCACGAACACGCCCAGGTGCTCGGTGCGCGGGACGATCTTCTCGATGCCGACCGACGCGATGTACAGCGACGGCAGGTGCACGGACAGGTCGGCGTTGCCCTCGTTGGTGCAGACGACGATCGCGCCGGTCTCGGCCACCGCGAAGTTGGCGCCGGTCATGCCGGCGTCCGCGGTCAGGAACGACGGCCGCGTGGTCCGCCGCTGCGACTCCGCCAGGTAGTGGACGTCGCTGTTGGCGGGATCGGTGCCCAGCGTGCGGCCGAAGACCTCGGCGACGTCGGCGCGCAGCTTGTGCACGGCCGGCACCACGATGTGGCTCGGCGGCTCGTCGTCGAGCTGCTGGATGCGCTCGCCCAGGTCGGTCTCGACGACCTCGATGCCCCGCTTCTCCAGGAACGGCCGCATCTCGCATTCGTCGGTCAGCATCGACTTCGACTTGACGAGCGTCTTGGCACCCCGCGTGTTGAGGATGTCGTAGACGATCTGGTTGTGGTCGGCCGCGTCGCGCGCCCAGTGCACGCGCGCGCCGTTGGCGGTCGCCTTGCGCTCGAATTCCTCCAGGTAGTCGGCCAAGTGGGTCAGCGTGTGCTCCTTGATCGCCGACGCGAGCGTGCGCAGCTCCTCCCACTCGGGCAGCTTCGCGGTCTCGCGATCGCGCTTGCCCCGCAGGTCCCACAGCCGCCGGTCGTGGAACTCGAGGTGGTCCTTCGCCTCGATGAATTTCGACGAGGCCTCGCTGTGATCAATCCTGCTCATTCTCGTGCCCCATTCAGCACCTGCGCGATGTGGATGAACCTGAGCGGCAGCTCGAGCCGCTCGGCACAGCCCTTCTGGTGCATCAGGCACGACATGTCGGCGGACACGATGTACTCGGCGCCGGCGTTGCTGTGGTCGGTCACCTTGTCGTAGCCCATCCGTGCCGACACCGGCTCCTCGAACACCGAGAACGTGCCGCCGAACCCGCAGCACTCGTCCGGCCGCTGCGGCATGACGAAGCGGATGCCGCGCACGGCGGACAGCAGCGTCATCGGCTTCGAGAACGGCTTCTCGTTCAGCTCCGACATGCTCGCGGTCCGCCAGGCGCGCAGCGACGAGCAGCCGTTGTGCAGGCCGACCGCGTGCGGGAACTCCGCCCACGGGAACTCGCGGACGCCGACGACGTCGTGCAGGAATTCCACGAGCTCGTAGGTCCGGCGCCTCACCTGCACGACCTCGTCGGTCTGCGGGATCGCCGTCAGGTGGTCGCGGATGTGATGCGTGCAGCTCCCCGACGGCCCCACCACGTAGTCGAAGCGCTCGAAGTTGCGCACGAACAGCGCTTCGGTCCCGGCCGCGTCCTTTTCGCACCCGCTGTTGGCCATCGGCTGCCCGCAGCAGGTCTGGTCCAGCGGATAGTCGACGTCAAGGCCCAGCCGCTCCAGCAGCTCGAGCGTGGCGATGCCGACCTCCGGAAAGAAGGCGTCGACGTAGCACGGGACGAACAGGCCGACTTTCATGGTGCCAGCTCCTTCGCGCGCGCGGCGGGCGCCGAGCCGGGCCGCGCGCACGCCTCGACCAGGTAGACGATCGACTGGTACGGGATGGCCGCGGCATCCGACAGGCCGATCTCGCACGTGCGGCTGGACGAATAGCCGGCGCGGCACGACGGCGGGATCGCCGACTTGAGATGGCGCAGCGCGTGCTCGTTCAGCTCGGGAACGTTGAACCCCTTGTCGCCGGCGAAGCCGCAGCACAGCACGTCGTCGACGGTCACCACGTCGGCGCTGCAGGCGGCGGCGACGCGCGCGAGCTTGTCGACGAGCCCCATCTTGCGCAGGCTGCAGACCGGGTGGATCGCCACGGGATCGCGGACCGGCGCCAGCGCGACGCGCGGCAGCACGTCGTCGTGGATGAACTCGACGATGTCCCGCACCGGCAGGCGCCCCTGCAGGTACCGCTTCATCCGGTACGCGCACGGGCTGGTGTCGAACACGATCGTCCAGCGGCCGCCGTGGCTCGCCGCGTGCAGCGCGTGCTCCAGCTCGGCGGACTTGCGGTCCGCCGCTTCGTTGAAGCCCTTGCTTTCGAACGGCTGCCCGCAACAGAGCTCGGACATTCCCTCGGGGTAGACGACGGCGTAGCCCGCCTTGGCGAACAAGGCGGCGGCGGACTCGGGCAGCGACGCCATGCCTTCGCTGCCGCGCTGCGGCCCCATCGTGCGCGCCGCGCAGCTCGGGAAGTAGACGATCGTCGGTGCGTCGGCCGGCGCCGCCGGCGGTCCCGGCCGGAACCGCACGGGGCGCGCGAGCGTCGGCGACCACTTCGGCAGCCGTCCGCCCGACAGCGCGCGCATCCGGTCGAGCGTGCCGCGCATCGCGCTGGTGCCGACGACGCCGTGCAGCAGGTCGGCCACCCGCAATCCCGCGCGCACGCCGGCGGTGACGAGGCCGTAGTGGTTGGCCGCGGCCGACGCGACGCGGTGGGCGACTGGCCCCGCCCGCTTGCCGCGCAGCGACTTGATCAGCAGGCCCACCTCGATGCCGACCGGGCACGCGGTCGCGCACAGCCCGCAGGCCGCGCACGTGTCGATGCCGAGGTAGTCGTACTCGTCGCGCATCGCGGCCGTGCGCGCCGCGTCGTCGGCCAGCCGCGCGATCTCGCGCCAGCCGACGATGCGCTGGCGCGGCGAGAGCGTCAGGCCGCGCGACGGGCATTTCGGCTCGCAGAAGCCGCATTCGATGCACTTGTCGACGAGCGGATCGCACGCCGGCAGCGGCTTTAAGTTCTTCAGGTGCGCCTGCGGGTCGTCGGACAGCAGCACGCCGGGATTGAGCAGGCCGGCCGGATCGAACAGCGCCTTGATCCGGCGCATCAGCGCGTAGGCCTCGGCGCCCCACTCGAGTTCGACGAACGGCGCGACGTTGCGCCCGGTGCCGTGCTCGGCTTTGAGCGACCCGTCGTAGCGTTCGACGACCATCCGGCAAAGCGCGTCCATGAACGCGGCATAGCGGTCGACGGCCGCCGGCGAATTGAAGTCCTGCGTGAACACGAAGTGCAGGTTGCCCTCGAGCGCGTGGCCGAAGATGATCGCCTCCGCGTACCCGTGCTCGCGCAGCAGCCGCTGCAGGTCGAGCGTGGCTTCCGCCAGCCGCGCGACCGGGAACGCGACGTCCTCGATGATGACGGTCGTGCCCGTCGCGCGCATCGCGCCCACGGACGGGAACATGCCCTTGCGGACGTTCCAGAACCGCGCGCATTCGGCAGGGTCCGTGGAGAAGCGCACCGGGTCGTGCGTCGGGATGCCGGCGAGCATCGCCTCGACTGCGGCAATCTGCTCGCCGAGCCGCGCTTCGTCCGCCGCGCGCGTCTCGACCAGCAGCGCGGCGCCGTCCGGTCCCACGCCGGCCAGCGATTCCGGCAGCCCGGGCTTGCCCTCGACCGAACGCAGCGCCGCGCGATCGGCCAGCTCGACCGCCGCCACCGGGCCGTTCGCCAGCACGCTGACGGCGCGGGCTGCGGTCTCGAGCGAGTCGAACAGGATCAGCGCGCTCGCCTTGTGCGCGTGCTCCGGCACCGTCTCGTAGGTGATCTCGCTGATGAAGCCCAGCGTGCCCTCCGAACCGATCATCAGGTGCGCGGCGATGTCGAGCGGGTCGGTGAAGTCGACCAGCGCGTTCAGGCTGTAGCCGGTCGTGTTCTTCAGGCGGAATTTGTGCCGGATGCGCTCGGCAAGCGTCGCGTTGGCGCGCGTGGTGCGGCCGAGCGCGTCCAGGTCGTCGACCAGGTCGGCCCGCTGCCGGCGGAACGCGGCGCGGCCGGCGTCGTTGCGCGTGTCGAGCACGCTGCCGTCGGCGAGCACGGCGCGCAGCCCCGCGAGCGTCCGGTAGCTGTTCTGCGCGGTGCCGCAGCACATGCCGCTGGCGTTGTTGGCGGCGATGCCGCCGATCATCGCGGCGTCGATCGACGCCGGGTCCGGACCGATCTTGCGGCCGAACGGCGCGAGCGCGCGATTCGCGGCGGCGCCGATCACGCCCGGCTGCAGCGTGATCGTCGAGCCGTCGGCGGCCGGCGTGCAGCGGCGCCAGCCGTCGGACAAAAGGATCAGCACCGAGTCGCTGATCGCCTGGCCGGACAGGCTGGTGCCGGCCGCGCGGAACGTCACCGGGGTCCCGAGCCGCGCGCACAGCGCGAGCAGCCGGATCAACTCGTCCTCGCCGGCGACGACGACGACGATCTTCGGCACCAGCCGGTAGAAACTCGCGTCGGTGCCGTAGGTCAGGAGCCGCAGCGGGTCGGTGACGAGTCGCGCGGGCGGGATGAACGCCGCCGCCTCCGCGTACAGCCGGTCGTACGGCGGCGTCAGCTCGCGCGCACCTTGGCGGGCATCGAACGGGGGCATCGGCGTTGCTGGGGCCCAGCGCTAGTGGATCACCATCGACGTGAACGGGAACACGTACGCCTGCGCCATGATCAGCAGGCCCATCAGCGCGGCCAGCGCCAGGCTGTGGAAGAACACGTAGCGCAGGATGTCGCCCTCGTGACCATACCACTGCGTGGCCGTCGACGCGACGACGATGCTCTGCGCGTCGATCATCTTGCCCATCACGCCGCCGGAGCTGTTCGCCGCCGCCATCAGCACCGGCGACAGCCCGAGCTGCTCGGCGGAGATCTTCTGCAGGTTGCCGAACAGCACGTTCGACGACGTGTCGGAACCGGTCAGCGCGACGCCAAGCCACCCCAGCATGGCGCCGAAGAACGGATACAGCCAGCCGGTGTGCGCGAACGCAAGGCCCAGCGTCGCGTCGAGGCCGGCGCCCTTGGTCGTGAAACCGAGCGCCAGCATCGCGGCGATCGTCAGCAGCGAGTAACGGACGAGCTTCAGCGTGCGGCCGTACGTCGCCACCATGCCGGAGAACGGTATCTTCATCACGAAACCGGCAATGATCGCCGCGATCAGGATGCCGGTCCCGGTGGCGGACAGCCAGTTCAGCACGTAGACGGCGGCCTCCGGCGTCGGCTTCTGAACGACCGGCGGCATGCGCACGACCATGTTGTGCAGCCCGCCGATCGGGAAGTTGAGGATCGAGATGTTGTTGAGCAGGACCTTGATCTGCGGCAGCCCCCACAGGAACACCAGCACGCTTAAGATCACCCACGGCGTCCACGCCTGGATCATCTGCGCGCGCGTGAACCCGGACGCCACGCGCTGCGCCTGCGCTTCCTCGTAGCTCACCGTTTCGCCTTCGCGGGACGTCGACAGCCACACGCGCTTCGGGTGCCAGACCTTGAGGAACAGCGTCAGCGCGCCCATCGACACGATCGACGCGATCACGTCGACCAGCCACGGCCCGTGAAAATTGGACACCAGGAACTGCGGCACCGCGAAGAACACGCCGGCGACCAGGATCGCCGGCCAGATCTCGATCATCCGCCGGAAGCCGACGAACGCCCAGATCAGCCAGAACGGCACCAGCAGCGAGAAGAACGGCAGCTGCCGCCCGACCATCGCGCTCAGCGACAGCAGGTCGAGGCCGGTGACGGCGGACAGCACGACGATCGGCGTGCCCAGCGCGCCGTACGCGACCGGCGCCGTGTTGGCGATCAGCGAGAGTCCCGCGGCCGCGAGCGGCTTGAAGCCCAGTCCCATCATGATCGCGGCGGTCACCGCGACCGGCGTGCCGAAGCCGGCGGCGCCCTCGAAGAACGCGCCGAAGCAGAACGACACCAGCAGCAGCTGGAGTCGGCGGTCGTTGGTGATGCCGGTGATGCTCTTCTGCAGCACGTCGAACAGGCCCGTGTCGTTCGTCAGCTGGTACATGAAGATGACGTTGAGCACGATCCAGCCGATCGGCAGCAGGCCGAACAGCGCGCCCAGCAGCGCCGATTTGCCCGCCATCTCCGTCGGCATGCCGTAGACGAAGATGGCGACGCCCAGCGCGACGACCAGCCCGAGGATCGCCGCCCAGTGGGCCTTGATGTGGAAAAACGCGAGGCTGCCGAGCAGGACGACGATGGGCAGCGCGGCGAAGATCGTCGACAGCCAGGCGTTGTTGAGGGGGTCGTAGACCTGTGACCAGTTCATGCCGTTCCTCCCTTGGCGCCGGACGACGCGAACGCAAAGTACGCCCGGGCCCCTGCCCCAGGGTTGATCTAGGTCAGGGTGCCGGCGGGGCTTGCCGAATCCTTTTCCGCAGCATTGTCGCGCACGATCGCCAGCGCGACCAATTCCGCGATGTCGCGCGTGACCATGTCGTCCTCGCGGCCGAGCGCGCCGATGCCGTCGGCCATCATCACCGCACAGTACGGGCACGCGGTGGCGATCGTCGCCGGCGACTGCGGCAGCGCCTGCTCGACGCGCGCGACGTTGATGCGCCGGCCGATCCGCTCCTCCATCCACATCCGGCCGCCGCCCGCGCCGCAGCACATCGCCTTGTCGCGGTTTTGCGGGAACTCGAGCGGCGCGTCCTTCGCGAGCGCGCGCAGCAGCGCCCGCGGCGCCTCGTATTCGCCGTTGTGCCGACCGAGGTAGCACGGCTCGTGGTAGATGACGCGCTCGAACCGGCGATCGAGCCGGATCCGGCCTTCGGCGACCAGGCGCGCGATCAGCTGCGTATGGTGCAGCACTTCGTAGCGTCCGTCGAACTCCGGGTACTCGTTGGCCAGCGTGTTGAACGCGTGCGGATCGCAGGTCACGATACGGGTGATTCCAAGCTCGGAGAACGTCGCCACGAGATCGCGCGCCAGCTGCTGGAACAGCAACTCGTTGCCGGCGCGCCGCACGCACTCGCCGGTCGAGGTCTCGCGCTCGCCCAGGATGCCGAAGCGCACGCCGGCCTGGCGCAGGATCGCGACGACGGCGCGCGCGATCCGCTGGCCGCGCGGGTCGTACGACGCGGCCGAGCCGACGTAGAACAGGTAATCGAGCCCCGCCGCGTCGGCGGCCGTGCGCACGCGCGGGACGTCGAGTCCGTCCGCCCAGTCGCCGCGCTTGTCCGGCGCGAAGCCCCACGGATTGCTCTGGGACTCGTAGGCGGCGAAGACCGCCTTCAGCTCGTGCGGGAACTCGCCGGCCATCAGCACCCGGTTCTGCCGCAGCCGGTAGAACTTGGGCAGGTGCTCGAGCTCGATCGGGCAGGCGGCCTCGCAGTAGCCGCACGTCGTGCACGCCCACAGCGTGTCCTCGCCGATGACGTCGGGCACCAGCGGCGGCAGGTCCCCGCCGCCGACGATATCGGCGCGCCGCGCCATCAGGTGGTGCCTGACGCTGTCGTTCACCCACTTGAGCGACAGCGGCTTGCCCGTCAGGAACGTCGGGCACGCATCCTTGCAGCGGCCGCATTCGGTGCACGTGAAGGCGTCCAGGCCCTCCTTCCACGTGAGGTCGCGCGCGTTCGCGGCGCCGATGCGGATCGCGTCGGCGTCGCCGTCCTCGGCGTAGACCGCTTCCAGGTCGACGGTCGGCACGCGGTTGCCCGGTCGCCCGCGGTGGAAGTAGAGCGTCGGCAGCGCGGTCACGATGTGGAAGTGCTCGCCGACCGGCAGCAGTACGAGGAACGCGAACACGACGACGAGCTGCGTCCAGTAGGCGGCCTGGTAGCCTGCGTGCAGCGCCGCCGGCGGCAGCGGCGCAAACCACGCGGCAAGCGCCCGGCCGGCGAACGCGTAGTCGCGCTCGTGCGCGACGCCGGGGTCGGTGCCGGCATACAGCGCGATGCGGAAGCCGTCGAACGCCAGGTCGGTGATCATGATCGCCAGGATCAGCGACAGGATCAGCAGCGCTTCGCGGTTGGGCTCGAGCCGCGCCGGCGGGCGGACGTAGCGCCGCCAGAACGCGTAGGCCAGCGCCGCCAGGACGGCCAGTTCGACGACGTCCTTGCCGAATGCGAACGCGCCGCCGGCGATCCCGGGCAGCGTGAACGGCTCGTAGTAGCCGATGACGATCAGCTGGATCTTGCGCACCAGCAGGAACAGGAACCCGGCGAAGATCGCCGCGTGCATGACGCCCGGCTTACGGTCGCCGGCGATCATGCGCCGCTGCAGGAGGCCGTTGACGAGCACCGCGCGCAGCCGGCCTGCCGGGTGGTCGAACCGATTCTCCGGCGCCAGCCGGGCGACGATGGCGAGCTTGCGGGCGGACAGGTACGCGAAGCCGGCGAACGCCGCCAGCATCATGAGGGTGATCGCGACCGGGTTCACGGCCGGCCAACCTCGCGCGGCGCCGGGCGCGCAAAGTTTGCGCTAGCGCAGGGAATCGGCGCGGGCAAATCGTAGACTTGGCCGGATCGCCCGCCGGAATGCGGGCGGCAAGGAGACCGGTCATGACCAAGGAAACGCTGACGGCGGTGCTGCGCCGCCACCCGTTCGTCGAGGAGTTCCTGCCCGAGCACATGGAGCGCCTGGCGGAACTCGCGACGGAAGTGCACTTCGCCCGCGACCAGGTCGTCTTCCACGAGGGCGACGAGTGCCACGACTTCTACCTGGTCGTGGACGGCACCGTGGCGCTGGAGATCGAGGCGCCCGGCCACACGCTGCGCGTGCAGACGCTGCACGCCGGCGACGAGCTCGGATGGTCGGCGATCCTGATGGGCCGCGGCAAGCACTTCCAGGCGCGCGCGCTCGAGCCGGTGGATGCGCTTGCCTTCGACGGCGTCGCGCTGCTCGCCGCGTGCCGCGAGGATCGCGCGTTCGGCTTCGCGCTGATGTACCGGATGCTCGGCGTCGTATCCGAACGCCTGCAGGCGACACGGCTCCAGCTGCTCGACATGTATTCGCCCGTCGCGAAGCGCGCCGGCAACTGACCTTCAGCGCGCGATCAGCAGGCCCGGCAGCACGGCGATCGCGATCGCCGGCAGCAGGCACACCACGCACGTCGCGACCGCGCTGCCGCGGACCTCGCGCGCGTCGGCGGCGGCGCCTGTCGGGGTCATGAACATGAACTGGATCACGCGCAGGTAGAAGTAGATGCCGAGGTAGCTGCCGACCAGCCCCAGCACCGCGTAGGTCGTGTAGCCGGCCGCCATCACGTTCTTGAACACGAGGAACTTGGCGACGAACCCGGGCAGCGGCGGGATGCCGGCCAGCGAAAGCATCGCGAGGGCGATCATCGACGCGCCGAACGGGTTGCGCTGGAACAGGCCCTTCAGGCGGTCGAGGCTGTCGCGGTCCTCATCGTCGCCGCCGCTCGGCAGGCCGGCGAACGCGAGCAGGTTCATGAGCCCGTACGCGAGCACGTAGAACATCACCGCCTCGTAGCGGCCGGGCCCGTCGCCCAGGAACGCGTAGAACAGGTAGCCGGCGTGGGCGATCGACGAGTACGCGATCATCCGCCGGAAGCTCTTCTGCCGCATCGCGGCCAGGTTGCCCCAGACGATCGACACCAGCGGCAGCAGCGCGACCAGGTCGACGTACGGGAGCGCGAGCGACGCGGTGCCGAACAGCCGCAGCGCCGCGAGCAGCACGGCCGCCTTGACGATGACCGCCATGTAGGCCGTCACCGAGACGCTCGCCCCTTCGTACGCGTCGGGCGCCCACGCGTGGAACGGCACGACGGCCGCCTTCAGGAAAAACGCGATCAGCACGAGCACGACGGCGGCGATCGCCATCGGTTCGGGGGTCGAGAGCGCCGCCGCGAACGACATCAGCGACAGCGACGCGGTCGTGCCGTACAGCAGCGCCGTGCCCAGCAGCAGCGTCGCCGTCGCCGTGCCGCCCAGGATCAGGTACTTGAGCGCCGCCTCCAGGCTCTGCGCCCGCGGCTGCGCCATCAGCACGAGCACGTACACGGGCAACGACAGGATCTCGATGCCCAGGAACAGCGTGAGGAAGCTGTCGGCCGACATCAGCAGGCACGCGCCGTACAGCGACGACAGCACGAGCATGTGGAACGCGCCGTTGTCCGCCGCGTCGTCGCGCGCCAGCAGCAGCACCGGCACCGCCAGCGCGAGGATCAGCGCCTTGGCGAGCGAGCCCGCCGGCTCGGTCACGAACTCGCCCGGGAACGGCTCGGCGAAGTAACCGGCCGCATACAGGTAGAACGCTGCCGCGGCCGCGAAGGCGACGGCGACCAGCGACACCGCGCCTGCGCCCCGCGGCCGGGCCGCGACGATGTCGTTGCACAGCAGCACGACGATCCCGAGCAGCAGCAGATTCTCGGGCGCGAGCGCCACGGCAAGCGTGAGCCAGCTCATCGGACTACCCTCCGCGCTACGCGCTCCGGGGCAATGAGCGCTTGGGAGCGGCCCTGCGCGCTTGTATGTTCCCCCCGAACGGCGCTGCGCGCCGCTCCCCCAAGGGGGCGAGCGCCTTGGGGCGGCCCGGCAGCGCTCATGGCGCACCTCCGGGAAGCCGCGACGTCGAGACGAGCTGTCGGTACTCCTGCGCGGCCAGCTCGGATTTGCGCATCGGCTCGTCCGGGAACAGGCCCAGCCAGAAGATCGCCGCCACGATCGCCGCCAGGATCACGCGCTCGCGCGTCGACAGGTCGGCGACCGGCGCGTGCGGCACCTTCTCGGCGCCGAACAGGAACGTCTGCGCGAACCGCAGCATGTACAGCGCGCCGAGCACGACGCCGCCGACCGCCACCATGCTCATCGCGAGCGGGAAGCCGTCGCCGGACTGCTGGAGCACCTGCCAGCCCGCCGTACCCGCGCCGAGCAGCACGAGGAACTCGCCGGTGAAGCCGCTCGTCGTCGGCAGCCCGATCGACGCCAGCGTCAGCACCATGAAGAACACCGAGTAGACCGGCAGCACCCTGGCCAGGCCGCCGTACGCGGCGAGCTCGCGCGTGTGGCACCGCTCGTAGATCATCCCGACCATCAGGAACAGGCCGGCGGCGGTCAGGCCGTGGCTGACCATCTGGATCACGGCGCCCTGGATGCCGATCAGGTCGAGGCTCACGAGCCCGAGCATCACGTAGCCCAGGTGGCTGATCGACGAGTACGCGATGATCTTCTTGATGTCGTCCTGCACGAGCGCCAGGCACGCGCCGTACACGATGCTGACGACGGCGAGCACCATGAACAGCGGCGTCAGGTAGCGCGTCGCGTCGGGAAAGAGCGGGAACCCCAGCTTCATGAAGCCGTACGTGCCCATCTTGAGCAGGATGCCCGCCAGGATCACCGAGCCGGCCGTCGGCGCCTCGACGTGCGCGTCGGGCAGCCACGTGTGCAGCGGGACGATCGGGACCTTGATCGCGAACGACAGCGCGAACGCCGATAGCAGCGTCAGCTGCACGGGCAGCGGCAGCCGCGACCGGTAAAGGTCAGAGAACGCGAACGACAGCGTTCCGTCGGGCGTGGCGAGCGAATAGACGAGGTAGATGACCGCCGCGAGCATCAGGATGCTGCCGAACGCCGTATACAGCACGAACTTCAGCGTCGCGTAGATCCGCCGCTCGCCGCCCCAGATGCCGATGATCAGGAACATCGGGATCATCATCGCTTCCCAGAACACGTAGAACAGGAACAGGTCCTGCGCGACGAATGCGCCCAGCATCGCGAACTGGATGGCCAGCACCATCGAGTAGAAGAGCTTGACGTCCTTCTGGATCGCCGTGAACGCGCCGGCCACGACCAGCGGCCCCAGGAACGCCGTCAGCAGCACCAGCAGCACGTTGTAGCCGTCGAGGCCGATCGAGTAGTAGACGCCCCACGCGGGAATCCACGGCAGCCTCGTCCCGAACTGCGGGCCCGCCGTCGCGGCGTCGAAGCCCGCGTACAGGAACGCCGTCACGACCAGCTGCGCGAGCGTCACGACCAGCGTGAGCGAGCGGATCGCATCGGGTTTCGACGACGGCACGACGAGCAGTGCCGCCATGCCGGCGACCGGCAGGAACAGCACGACGTTGAGCCACATCGCGTCAGCCACGGGTGATGCCCCAGACGATGCAGGCCGCGGTTCCGGCCAGCACGAAGTAGAGGTAGCGGTGCAGCTGGCCGCTCTGCACGCGCGACAGCGCGCCGGCCGTGCGCTGCGCCAGGTGCGCCATGCCGTTCAGCGTACCGTCGAGCAGCCGGCGGTCGCCGAGCTGGAGGAACACGCGGTCGGAAATCCACGTCAGCGGCCGGCCGAGCACGCGGTCGTACAGCTCGTCGACGAAGTACTTGCCGGCGAGCAGGTGGTGCAGGCCCGGCATCCGCGCCAGCAGCCGTTTCGCGCGCGCGGCGTCGTTGCCGTAGCACGCGGCGGCCAGCGCCAGGCCCGCCAGCGCGATCGCGATCGACAACCACAGGAGCGGCGTCTCGACCGAATGCCAGTGCTCGTCGACCGCGGGCAGCGGCAGCAGCGGCTCCAGGTAGTGCGGCAGCGCGAGGAAGCCGCCGACCGCCGACAGCGCGGCGAGCACGGCCAGCACGCCGGTCATCGAGACCGGCGACTCGTGCACGTGATGCTCGACCTCGGCGTCCATCCTCGATCGGCCGAAGAACGTGAGCCACAGCAGGCGGAACATGTAGAACGCGGTCAGCAGCGCCGTCGCCGCGGCCACCGCCCACAGCAGCGGCGATCCACCCCGCCCGCTCGCGAATGCGTACCAGAGGATCTCGTCTTTGGAGAAGAATCCGGCCAGCGGCGGGATGCCGGCGATCGCGGCGGTCGCGATCGCGAACGTCACGAACGTCACCGGGATCTTCCGCGCGAGGCCGCCCATCTTGCGCACGTCCTGCTCGCCGCCGAGCGCGTGGATCACGCTGCCGGCGCCCAGGAACAGGCACGCCTTGAAGAACGCGTGCGTGTAGACGTGGAAGATCGCCACGCCGTACGCGCCGACGCCGAGCGCGACGAACATCAGGCCGAGCTGCGACAGCGTCGAGTACGCGAGCACCTTCTTGATGTCGTATTGCGCCACCGCGACGGTCGCGGCGAAAAACGCGGTGGCCGCGCCGATGACCGCGACGACGGCGGAGGCCTCGGGGGCGATCGAATAGATGCCGGACATCCGCGCCACCAGGTAGACGCCGGCCGTCACCATCGTCGCCGCGTGGATCAGCGCGGAGACCGGCGTCGGGCCGGCCATCGCGTCCGGCAGCCAGACGTGCAGCGGGATCTGCGCCGACTTGCCCGACGCGCCGATGAACAGCAGGATGCCGACCAGGCTCGCCGACACCGCCGGCGCCGGGCCGGCCTGGAACGCCGCGTTGATCCGGTCCATGTCCAGCGTGTCCAGCGCGGCGAACAGCGCGAACATGCCGAGCAGGAATCCGGCGTCGCCGATCCGGTTGGTCACGAATGCCTTCTTGCCGGCGCGCGCCTTGTCCGGATCCTCGTACCAGAAGCCGATCAGCAGGTACGACGCGAGACCCACGCCCTCCCAGCCGACGAACAGCACGAGCAGCGACCGGCCGAGCACCAGCAGCAGCATGAAGAACAGGAACAGGTTGAGGTACGCGAAGAAGCGCGCGTAACTGCGGTCCCCCTTCATGTAGCCGGTCGAATAGACGTGGATCAGCGAACCCACGCCGGTGACGATCAGCGTCATCACGGCGCTCAAGCGATCGAAGTAGAACTCGATGGCGAACGTGCGGCCGCCGACGTCCGCCCACGTGTACGCGGTCTGCATGAGCGGCACGCCGCCGCCGGCGGTCAGGTCGACGAAGCACTGGAGCGTCAGCGCGAACGCCGCGATCGGCAGCCCGCACCCGACCAGCGACACGAAGCGGTTGCCGAAGCGGTCGCCGAGGAGGCCGTTGGCGAGGAAGCCCAGGAACGGCAGCACGACGATGAGGGTCAGGAACGGCGTCACGGGTCAGCCTTTGAGCTCGGCATAGGTGTCGGCATCGAGCGTGTGGCGGCGCCGCACGAGCAGAAGCACGATCGGGATCGCGATCGCGATTTCCGCCGCCGCGACGACGAACACCAGGAACACCAGCACCGCGCCGTCGGCGGTGTCGGTCTGCCGCGACAGCGCGACGAGGCTTAAGTTGGCGGCGTTCAGCATGAGCTCCATGCACATCAGCATCACGAGCAGGTTGCGCCGGATGACCACGCCGGTGAGGCCCAGCGCGAACAGCGCCAGCGCGAGGACGAGCAGCAGCGTGTAGGTGTCCGCGTTCATTTTCCGTCCGCCCGGTCGATGCGGACCACGGCGATGGCCGCGACGACGGCGGCGACCAGCAGCACCGACGTGACCTCGAACTGCAGCCAGTAGCGGCTTAAGAACTCGATCGAGAACTGCTTCAGGTCGTACGTCGTCGTGCCTCCCGGGCCGGGCGCGCCCGCCAGCTGCCAGACCGCGATGGCCAGCACCCCGAACAGCACGACCGCCGTCGCGACCGCCGGCAGCAGCCATTTCGTGAACCGGGTGGTGAACGAAAGGTCGCGCACGTCGAGCAGCATGATCACGTAGACGATGAACACCATCACCGCGCTGACGTAGATCAGGATCTGGAACGCCGCGATGAAGTGCAGGCCGAGCAGCCCGTAGATCGCCGCCAGGCTGATCATCGTGCCGACCAGCGCCATCGCCACGCGCATCGGGTGCTGCAGCACGACCATCGCCACGCCGCCCGCCAGCGCGAAGGCGCCGAACAGCCACAGCAGCGCCGTGTCCGCGTGCGCAAGCCAGCCGTCGATCATTTCGATTCTCCCGCGGCGCCGGGCCTGGCCGGATAGGGCTTGGCGACGTCGCGCGCCGGCTGCCAGCTCAGAAGCTCGGGCAGCGTGAGCCACATGTGCTCGCGGTCGGTGCGCGGCAGCTCCGGCACCTCCTTCACCATGCGGATCGCGTCCTCGGGGCACGCCTCGACGCACAGCCCGCAGAAGATGCAGCGCGAGTAGTCGATCTCGAAGCGCGACGGATACTTCGGATGCGCCGGGTCGTCGGGGTCGAACGCCGCGTCGATCTCGATCACCTGCGCCGGGCACACGGTCGCGCACATGTTGCAGGCGACGCACTGCGGCCGCCCGTCGGGCCGCTGCGTCAGGATGTGCTTGCCGCGATTGCCGGCCGCGTAGTCGGCGCGCGTCTCTTCCGGGTAGTAGGTGGTCAGCGCCCCCTTGCGTCCGGTCATCCAGCGCCACATGTTGGCCGTGAACACGCGCCCGGTGATGGAGAGCCCGCGCACGATCTCGAAGATGTACGCGCGCTCCCACCACGACATCTGCATGGCGTTCCAGTACCGCTTGCGCACGTAGGGCTTGGCGCTCATAGCTGCAGCGCCCACATGACGATCGCGGTCACGACCAGGTTGGCCAGGCACAGCGGCAGCATGAACTTCCACGCGAACGACAGCAGCTGGTCGAAGCGGAAGCGCGGCAGCGACCAGCGGACCAGGATCTGGAAGCTCGAAAGCACGAGCACCTTGACGAGGAACGTCGCGAGCTGCAGCACGACCACCAGCGCGTGCGGCAGCGGCACCTGGTGCCCGCCCGGGAACGTGAAGCCGGCGTCGGTCATGAACGGCAGGTTGTAGCCGCCCAGGAACAGCGTGGCGAACAAGGCGCCGATGATCGCGATCTCGATGAACTCGGCGAACATGAACAGCCCCATCTTCATCGCGCTGTACTCGGTGTAGAAGCCGGCGATCAGCTCGGACTCCGCCTCCGGAAGGTCGAACGGGATGCGCTTGTTCTCGGCGATCGCGGCCACCATGAACAGCAGCGCGCCGAACGGTTGGTAGACGATTCCCCACGCGG
Source organism: Burkholderiales bacterium (assembly GCA_046347755.1). Lineage (GTDB taxonomy): Bacteria > Pseudomonadota > Gammaproteobacteria > Burkholderiales > Casimicrobiaceae > VBCG01. The sequence goes on from JAXMFM010000003.1 coordinate 2,523,836, forward strand.
GCAGGAAGCCGAGCACGACGCCCGACTGCCGCTCGACGATCGTCGTCAGGTCGAGCGTGCCGTAGAAGAGGATCAGCCCCAGCAGCGTGAGGCCCATCAGCAGCTCGTAGCTGATCATCTGCGCGCCGGCGCGCAGCGCGCCCAGCATCGAGAACTTGTTCGACGACGACCAGCCGGCGAGCATCGAGCCGATCACCGGCAGCCCGCCGAACGCGAACACGACCAGCAGCCCGGCATCGAGCCGCGCGATCTGCATCGGGTACGTCCGGTCGCCGAACCATTCGGCCGCGGCGGGGATCGACGAAAGCAGCTTGCCCGGGTCGAGCACGCCGCCAAACGGGATCACCGCGAAGACCAGCAGCACCGGCGTGAACACGACCCACGGCGCGATCGCGTACGCGACGCGGTCGTACGCCTGCGGCTTCCAGTCCTCCTTCAGCATCATCTTCAGGCCGTCGGCCAGCCCGTGGAACAGTCCCAGCCAGATCATCTTGAACTGCGTGAACGGGATGCGCACGTAGGCGCGGTTGGCGCCGATGCGATCCGACATCACGGCCGCCTGCTTGCGCTCGACCCACGTCAGCACGGTGCCGAACACCAGCAGCACCGAGATCGCGTAGGTGATGAAGACGACCGCGATGACGAGGTCCTGCATCATGGCGCCGCCACCGGGATGGCCGCCAGCCGCGTCACGAGGTCGGCCACGTCGACCACGAGCGGCGGCCTGGGCACGGCCGGCGAGAACGCCTGCACGCGGCCGTCGCAGTTCGTGTAGTGCCCGGCGCGCTCCGTCTGCAGGCTGACGGGGAAGAAGACGTCGGCATGCCCGTTCTCGGGCTGCAGGTACGCGTTCAGGAAGACGACTTTCGCGCGTGAAGGCAGCTGCGCGAAATCGAAGCCTTCGCCCCAGACGACGACGACGTCCGTATCCGCGGGAAACACCGGCTCGCGGTCGGCGTCGTCGCCGAACACGGCGCGGGCGCCGGCGGTGTTCGGGTTCTTGTCGGCGCGGATCAGGAAATCGTCCTCGACGACTTCGCCTTCCTGCGCAACCTGGTCGTGCTTGATGAAGACCGTCAGGCGAGCGCCGAACGCGTCGCGAAACGCCGCGAGCTCCTCGTTCGACGCGTAGCTCGACACCAGCGCGACCGGCCGCCTGGCCGTGTCCAGCAGCAGGCGGGCCGCCGCGACCGCCGCGTCGATCGTGGCTTCGCGTCCCTTCAGCATCGGCTGCAGCGCGCGGGGCCGCTCGAAGATCGCCGCGAGGTCGCGTCCCTTGTTGCAGATCCAGGGACCGTCCGGGCCGGGCGCGCCGTGCGGCGTCACGCGCATCAGCTTCGTGTTCTGCGCGCGGTCGAGCGCCTTGACGTGCCATTCCGGCTTGCGGTACCACAGGTCGACCGCGCAGCCGCGCGAGCACCCCGGGCACACCGACGGCGTCGGCTTCAGGTACCAGACGCGCGCCTGGTAGAGAAACTTCCGCGACAGCAGCGCGCCGACCGGGCAGATGTCGATGACGTTGTCCGAGTACGCGTCGCCGTCCAGCGGATGGTCCTCGGCCGCGCGCAGCAGCGACTCGTCGCCGCGCTTCTTGATGCCGAGCGCATTCGACTTGCTGATCTCGCGCGTGAAGCGCACGCAGCGCGAGCACAGGATGCAGCGCTCGTTGTCGAGCAGAATGCGCTCGGACAGCGGGTGGAACTTGGTCGACGTGACCTTGGGCTCGTGCGAGATCGACGCCGAGCCGTTGTACGCGTAGTGATAGTCCTGCAGCGTGCACTCGCCGGCCTTGTCGCAGATGCCGCAGTCGACCGGGTGGTTCAGCGTGATGAACTGCATCGTCGCCTTGCGCTGCGCGCGGACGACGTCGGAGTCGGTCAGGATCCGCATGCCCTCCGTCACCGGCAGGTTGCACGAGATCTCGGCCCAGCTGCGGCCCTCGACCTGCACGCAGCAGATCCGGCAGTTGCCGGCGATCGACAGCGCCGGGTGCCAGCAGAAGTACGGGATGTAGAACCCGTTGGCGAGCGCCACCTCCAGCACGTTCTTGCCCGCCTCGGCCTGGACCGATTGGCCGTTGATGAAGATCTCAGGCATGAGCGGCAACCTCCAGCACGCCGGACAGGCGCGAAGACCGGTGCTCGATCCAGTAGTCGAATTCGTCGCGGAACTTGGCGAGGATGCCGACCGTCGCGAAGCCGGCGGCGTCCCCCATCCCGCAGATCGTCGTGCCGTCGTTGCGCTTGGAAATCTCGATCAGCTGGTCGATGTCGCCCGGCCGTCCCTGCCCGGCGACGATGCGGTCGATGATCCGGTGCATCCAGCCGGTGCCTTCGCGGCACGGCGTGCACTGGCCGCAGGACTCGTGGTGGTAGAAGCGCAGCATCACCTGCAGCAGGCGCACCATGCACGTGCCTTCGGCGATCGCGATCATCCCGCCCGACCCGACCTGCGAGCCCGCCGCGTTGAGCGACTGGTGGTCGAACGTGACCCCCTCGACCTCGGCGCCCGTCAACACCTTGGTCGAGATGCCGCCCGGGATCAGCGCCTTCAGCTTGCGGCCGCCGGCCATGCCGCCGCAGTCCTCGTAGAGGAACTTCGCGAGCGGATAGCCGTACTCGACCTCGTACACGCCGGGACGCGCGATGTGCCCGGAGATCGACACGAGTTGCGTGCCCGGGCACTTCGGCGTGCCGAACGTGCGGTACCAGTCGGCGCCGTTGGCCACGATGCCGGCGACGTTGGACAGCGTCTCGACGTTGTTGACGACGGTCGGGCGCTTGAACAGGCCCTGCACGGTCAGCCGCGGCGGCCGGTTGCGCGGATACCCGCGCTTGCCTTCGAGCGACGACAGCAGTCCCGACGCCTCGCCGCAGACGTAGGAACCGGCGCCTCGATACGCGACGACGTCGCAGACGAAATTCGTGCCGAGAACGGGCGCGCCGAAATACCCGGCCTCGTACGCCTCCTCGATCGCCGCCGCCAGCCGGCGGTACGGCAGGTCGAACTCGCCGCGGATGTAAACGAATGCGTGGCGCACCTGCAGCGCGTACGCGGAGATCAGCATCGACTCCAGCAGCAGGTGCGGCGCGTTTTCGAGGATCCAGCGATCCTTGAACGTCCCGGGCTCGCCCTCGTCCGCGTTCGCGCACAGGTAGTGCGGCTGGTTGTCGTTGATGTTCACGACCGACCACTTGCGGCCCGCCGAGAACGCGGCGCCGCCGTGGCCCAGCAGGCCGGCCGCCGTCACTTCCTTCGTGATCTCCTGCGGCTTCATCCACAGCGCCTTCTCCAGCGCCTTGTAGCCGCCCCGCGCGCGGTAGTCCGCCAGCGTGTGCGACGTCGCCGTGACCGGGAACGTCATCAGCAGTGCCTTGCCTGGCATGTCAGCCGAGCTCCCGCAGCAGCGCGTCGAGCTTTTCCACGCTCATCGCTTCGTGGTACTTTTCGTTGACCATCACCACCGGCGCCGTGCCGCACGAGCCCAGGCACTCGACCGTCGACAGCGTGATGCGGCCGTCGGCCGTGGTCTCGCCGATGCCGATGCCCAGCGTCTTGGTCAGGTGCGCCATCAGGCGCTCGGCGCCGCACATCGAGCAGCTGACGTTGCGGCAGGTCTGCACGTGCCAGCGGCCGATCGGGTCGCGCCGGAACTGCGTGTAGTAGGAAAGCACCTCCTCGATCTGGATCCGCGGCACGCCCAGGTACTCGACGAGGCCGTCGATGTCGCTGTCGGCGACGTAGCCGCGGTCCTCCTGGATGCGCCGAACGCACGGCAGCACCAGCGACGACTCGAAGCCCGCCGGAAAGCGCGCCTTCAACTTCTCGAATTCGGGGATCAGGTGCTTCATCGCCGCATCACCGGTCGCTCATCGGTCGCACTCGCCGCCGATCATGTTGATCGAACCGAACGTCGGCACGACGTCGGCCAGCTGGTAGCCCTCGAGCATCGTGTGGACGCCGCCCATGTGCACGAAGCTCGGCGCGCGCGCGTGCACCTTGTACGGGATGCCGCCGCCGGTGCTGACGATGTAGAAACCGAGCTCGCCGTTCGGCGACTCGTGCGCCGCGTACACCTCGCCCGCCGGCACCGCCGGCCCGTCCATCACCAGCTTGAAGTGGTTGATCAGCGATTCGATTTCCGTGTAGACGAGCTCCTTGTCCGGGAACGTGCAGCGCGGATCGTCGACGCAGATCGGGCCGGCCGGCAGCATGTCCATCAGCTGCCGCATCATGTGCACCGACTCGTCCATCTCGCACATCCGCACGTAGTACCGGTCGTAGTTGTCGCCGTTGATGCCGACCGGGACCTCGAAGTCGAGCTCCGCATAAGCGAGGTACGGCGTGTCGCGGCGCAGGTCCAGCGCCGCGCCGGTCGAGCGCAGGATCGGGCCCGTGTAGCCCCAGTTGATCGCATCGCTCGTCGTGATCCTGCCGACGTTGCGCATGCGGTCGATGAAGATGCGGTTGCGGTCCATCAGCCCGTGCACGCGGCCGACGAACTCCTCGTACTTGTCGAGGATGCCGGCCAGCTTGGCGAGCCAGCCTTCCGGCAGGTCGCGGGCGAGGCCGCCGATCCGCCCGTACGTATAGGTGACGCGCGCGCCGGTCAGGTCCGCCAGGTGCTCGTACATGTAGTCGCGGATCATGACCAGGTACAGGAATGCCGTCATCGCGCCCAGCTCCATCAGGCTGGCCGCGATGCACGTCAGGTGGTCGACGAGGCGCGAGTACTCGGACAGCAGCGTGCGCAGGTAGCGGCAGCGCGGCGTGATCGTCACGCCCAGCAGCTGCTCGACCGCGTCGCAGTACGCGAAGTCGTTGATCAGCGCCGACACGTAGTTCAGCCGGTCGACGTACGGAATCAGGTTGTGCCACGTGTGCGCTTCGCACTCCTTCTCGAAGCCGCGGTGCAGGTAGCCGCAGTGCACGTCGGCGCGTACGACGCGCTCGCCGTCGAGCGCCGCGATGATCTGCACGGTGCCGTGCGTGGCCGGGTGCGACGGCCCGATGTTGACGACGACCGGCGCGACCGGGCTGTCCGCGACGAACGCGGAGCGCACCGGATTGGGCAGCGTGGTGAGCGGCGGCAGTTTCATGGCATCCGGTACGGGACCAGCGGCTGCTCGAGCTGCTTCGGATAGTCCTTGCGCAGCGGATGGCCGACGAAGCCCTCGTACAGCAGGATCGGGCGCAGGTCGGCGTTGCCGGCGAACACGATGCCGTACATGTCGTGCGTCTCGCGCTCCATGAACGCCGCCGAGCCGTACAGCGTCGTCAGCGTCGCGACCTTGGGGTCGTTCTCGGGCACCGCCGTCTTCAGCCGCGCGCGCACCTTGTGCTGCGTCGAGTAGAAGTGCCAGACGACGTCGAAGCGCGGCACGCGCTGCGGCCAGTCGATCGCCGTGACGTCGAGCAGCAGGTCGAAGCCGATGGCGCCCTTCAGTTTCTGCGCGATGCCGGGAACCGCCGCGCGCGGCGCGTCGATCGCCACCAGGTTGCGGTCGACGTGCGCCGCCATGCCTTCGGCGGCGAGCCGTTGCACGAGCGTCTCCAGGATCGCCTGCGCCACGGTCAGAAGGTCTCCGTGATGATCGGGTGGCGCGACTTGGCGATGAGGTCCTGCAGCCGCATGATGCCGTCGATGACCATCTCGGGCCGCGGCGGGCAGCCGGGGACGTAGATGTCGACCGGGATCACGCGGTCGATGCCCTGCACGGCCGCGTAGTTCTGGTAGAAGCCGCCCGACGTCGCGCACACGCCGAACGCCATCACCCATTTCGGCTCGCACATCTGCTCGTACACGCGCCGCAGCACCGGCGCCTGCTTGTGCGTGACCGTGCCGACGACCATCAGCAGGTCCGCCTGGCGCGGCGAGAAGCGCGGCAGCGCGGCGCCGAAGCGGTCGGTGTCGTACGGCGACGAGCTGACCGCCATGAACTCCATCGCGCAGCACGCCGTGACGAACGGATAGGGAAACAGCGAGAACTTGCGCGCCCAGCCGACCAGTTCGTCCTTCTTGGTCGTCAGGTACTCGAACGCCGCGCTGCGGCCGCCCGCCGGCGCGATCGGGATCGTCGGCGCGGGCCGGTTCATTGCGTCACCGCCTCGAGCAGCCGGGCGCGATAGACGTAAAGCAGGATCAGCACCAGCAGGAACAGGAAGATCGCGAACGTGGCCAGCATGAAGCCGGTGACCGGCTGCGCGGCCAGCGCCCACAGGTACAGGAACACGGTCTCCAGGTCGAACAGGATGAACACGATCGCGACCGCGTAGTACTTGATCGGCACGGCCTTCACGTTGTGCGTGTCGACGGGCGTGGCGCCGCACTCGAACGGCTCGTCCTTGAGCGCGGTGGTCAGGGGCTTCGGGCCGAGCACGCGATTCATCAGCAGCGTGACGAACACGAACCCCAGGATCGCTACCGCATACAGCAGGAAGATCGCATAAGGGCTCATCGACAACCGCTCCGAGCGTCGCGGCGCGCGAATCCCGCGCGCCCGTGCGTGACGTATCGGCAGACTAGAAGGAGCGCGCCGGAATCTTGTTGATCAAGATCAACGCGCGGTGCCACGGCGACAGGGGCTTCGCGAACTACGTGACGTAGGTTGAATAGCGCGGCTCGTACATGGCCGCGCGCATCTGGGCGAGCACGTCGGCCGGCCGCGCGGTGCCCGCGAGGCCGCTGCGGTACGCGACGTCGGCCACGGCGGCCGCGATGTGCGCGGACACGTCGCGGACGCGGGAAAGCGGCGGGTACAGGCTTCCCTGCGCCAGGTCGGCGGCGGTCACCTGGTCGGCCAGCGTCCGGGCGGCGACCAGGAACATCTCGTCGGTGACCCGTCGCGTGCGGCTGACGATCGCCCCCAGGCCCACGCCCGGGAAGATGTACGAGTTGTTGCCCTGGCGCGGCACGAACGTCCTGCCGCCGTGCGAGACCGGCGCAAACGGGCTGCCCGACGCGAACAGCGCGCGCCCGTCCGACCACTCGTAAGCCTGCGCGGCCGTGCATTCGGACTTCGACGTCGGGTTCGACAGCGCGAACACCACCGGCCGTGCGTTGAGCGTGGCCATCGCGCGGACGATGTCCTGCGTGAACGCGCCGCCGACGGCCGCCACGCCGATCAGGCACGTGGGCTTGAGCGCGCGGACCGCCGCGTGCAAGTCGCCGACCGGCGGATGGTCGTGCGCGTAGCGCAGCTTGTGCGCGGCCAGGTCGCTGCGACCGCGCATGACCACCAGCCCCTTGGAGTCGACGAGCCAGCAGCGGCGCCGTGCGTCGGACTCGGCCATGCCGGAGGCCACCAGCGACGCCACGATCAGGTCGGCGATGCCGGTCGCGGCCTCGCCGGCGCCCTGGAACAGGATCGTCTGGTCGGCCAGCTTGCCGCCGGTCACGTTCAGCGCGCTGAACAGGCCGGCCAGCGCGACCGACGCCGTGCCCTGGATGTCGTCGTTGAACGAGGGGACCCGGTCGCGGTACTTGGCGAGCAGCCGGAACGCGTTGTGGTTGGCGAAGTCCTCGAACTGGACGACCACGCCCGGGAACACCTGCTGCGTCGCGGTGACGAACTCGTCGACCAGGCTGTCGTAGGCGTCGCCGGACAGCCGCGGCTGGTCGAGGCCCAGGTACAGCGGGTCGCGGCGCAGCGCCTCGTTGTTGGTGCCGACGTCGAGCAGCACCGGCAGGCACTGGTTCGGATGCACGCCGGCGGCCGCCGTGTACAGCGACAGCTTGCCGACCGGGATGCCCATGCCGTTGAGGCCCAGGTCGCCCAGGCCCAGGATGCGCTCGCCGTCGGTCACGACGATGATGCGGACGTCGCGGTGCGGCCAGTTGCGCAGGAGGTCGGCGATCCGGCCGCGGTCGTTCGCGCTGACGAACAGGCCGCGCGGCCGCTGGAAGATGTGGCCGAACTGCTGGCACGCGAGGCCGACCGTCGGCGTGTAGATGACCGGCATCATCTCGTCCGGATGATCGACGACCAGCCGGAAGAACAGCGTCTCGTTGCGGTCGTGCAGCGCCGCCAGGTTGATGTACCGCTCGAGGTCGTTCGGCTTGCGGCGGAAGTTCTCGAGCACGCGCGCGACCTGCGCGTCCTGCGTGTTGACGTGCGGCGGCAGCAGTCCGCGCAGCCCCAGCGCGTCGCGCTCGGCGTCCGTGAACGCCGTCCCCTTGTTCAGCGTCGGGTCCTGCAGCAGTGTGATGCCGCGCGGAAGCGGCCCGTCGGCACTCATCAGATCGTCTCCGGAATCATCTTTATCGCGCCGCACGGGCACTCGGACGCGCAGATGCCGCAGCCCTTGCAGTAGTCGAAGTTGAATTCGAAGCGCTTGCCCGGGCCCAGCTTGATCACCGCGTTGTCCGGGCACACGCCGTAGCAGTTGTCGCATTCGAAGCAGTTGCCGCACGACAGGCAGCGTCGCGCCTCGAACAGCGCGTTGGTCTCGTTGAGGCCGCTGACCACCTCGTCGAACGTCGACGTGCGCCGGGCGAGATCGAGCATCGGCCGCACCGTCTTCGGCGCGTCCGTGTAGTACCACGGATTCAGGTTCTCGAACACGGCGATCTCGTGCTTGGGCGGCGGCGCGTACTGCGTGCCGCGCAGCCACGCGTCGATGTGGCGCGCCGCCTTCTTGCCGTGGCCGACCGCGACGGTCACCGTCCGCTCGGACGGCACCATGTCCCCGCCGGCGAACAGCCCCACGTAGCCAGTCATCATGTTCGGGCCGACCTGAACCACGCCGTCCTTGATCTCGAGCCCCGGCACGTTCTCGAGCAGCGACAGGTCGACGTCCTGGCCGAGCGCCAGCACCAGCGAGTCGGCCTCGAGCGTCTCGAACTCGCCGGTCGGCTGCGGGAAGCCCTTGTCGTCGAGCGCCATCTTCTCGACGGTCAGCGTGCCTTCGTCGGCCATGTTCTTGATCGTCGACAGCCACTTGATCAGCACGCCTTCCTGCAGCGCCTCCTCGACCTCGAAGTCGTGCGCCGGCATCTTCTCGCGCGTGCGGCGATAGACGATGATCGACTCGGTGGCGCCCAGCCGCTTCGCGGTGCGCGCGACGTCGAGCGCCGTGTTGCCGCCGCCGTAGACGACGACGCGCCGGCCGAGCATCGGCTTCTCGTCGCCTTCCATGCTGCGCAGCACCGACACCGCGTCGACCATCCGCGCGGCCTCGCCGGCCGGGATGAACGCGCGCTTGGCGATGTGCGCGCCGACCGCCAGGAACGCCGCGTCGAAGCCTTCGTCGCGCATCGCGGCGCGAATGTCGGTCACCTTGCGGTTCAGCTCGAGTTCGACGCCCGTGTCGAGGATGCGCGCGACCTCGCCGTCGAGCACGTCGCGCGGCAGCCTGTACTTGGGGATGCCGAAGCGCATCATGCCGCCGGCCATCGGTCCCGCCTCGACGATCTTCACCGCATGGCCGAGCCGGCGCAGGTGATACGCCGCCGACAGGCCCGAGGGCCCGGCGCCGACGATCAGCACGCGCTTGCCGGATGCCTGCGGCGGCTTGTCGAACTTCCAGCCGCGATGCAGCGCCTCGTCGCCCAGGAACCGCTCGACCGAGTTGATGCCGACCGCCTCGTCGACCTTGCCGCGGTTGCACGCGCCTTCGCACGGGTGATAGCAGACGCGGCCCATCACCGCCGGCAGCGGATTGTCGACGGTCAGCGCACGCCACGCCTTTTCGTAATCGCCGGATTCGGCGTGGTACAGCCACCCCTGGATGTTCTCGCCGGCCGGGCACGCGTGGTTGCACGGCGGCAACCGGTCGACGTACAGCGGCCGCTGCGTCCGCCACGAGCCGGTCTTGTTGGCGAGGCTCGACCCGACGTCGAGGGTGATCGCGAACGGCTTATCCATGGGCGCCCGCCGACTCCAGCAGTCCGAACTCCGCGATGTTGCGATCCGCCGCCGCCTGGATCAGTGCGATGCGCTCGCGGCCCGCCGCGGTGGCGAACAGGTGCGCGAAGCGCTTCTGCAGCTTCAGGTACTCGTCGACCGGGACCCTGCGGCGGATCGGCGTGCGCGACGTCACGTGCCCGTCGTGCGCCTCGAACAGCGGGAACAGCCCCGACTGGACGGCGAGCCGCGCGACCCTGATCGTGTTCTCCGGCGCCGATCCCCAGCCGAGCGGACACGGCACGTGGATGTGGATGTAGCGTGCCCCGTGGATCGCCATCGCCGTGGTGACCTTCGCCTCGAGGTCGTGCAGGTCGGCCACGCTGGCGGTCGCGACGTACGGAATCCGGTGCGCCATCGCGATCAGCGGCACGTTCTTGCCGGTTCCGAACACGTTGCCCGGCTCGCGCCCGAGCGCCGGCGTGGTCGCCGTGCGCGCGCCCGGCGGCGTCGCGCTCGAGCGCTGGACGCCGGTGTTCATGTACGCCTCGTTGTCGTAGCAGATGTACAGGACGTCGTCGTTGCGCTCGAACATGCCGGACAGGCAGCCGAAGCCGATGTCGGTCGTGCCGCCGTCGCCGCCCTGCGCGATCACGCGGACGTCGTGCCGGCCGCGCATGCGCATCGCCGCCGCGATGCCCGACGCGACGGCGGCCGCGTTGCCGAACAGCGAGTGGATCCACGGAATCTGCCACGACGTCTCCGGGTACGGCGTGGAGAACACCTCGAGGCAGCCGGTCGCGTTGACGGCGACGAGCTGGTTGCGCGTCGCGCGCATCGCGGCGTCGATCGCGTAGCGCGCGCCGAGCGCCTCGCCGCACCCCTGGCACGCGCGATGTCCGGAATTGAGCGAGTTGGTCCGGCGCATGTCGGCCTGCACCGAGCGCACGTTCTCCGGCAGCAGCCGGTTGCCGACGGTGAACGTGCCGGTCTGGTAGAACTTGACCGGCTGCCGCTGCAGGTTGTGGTCGGTCGCGGGTTCGTGCTTGCTCACGTGCGTTGCCCCTAGCCGATGCTCGATGCGACGGTGCCGAGCCGGCGCAGGATCGCCTCGGCCGTCGGGCCCGACCGGCGCGTCAGCGTCTCGCGTTCCAGCTCGCCGGCGACGATGTCGGCGTTCAGGTCCAGGAACGTCACCAGTTCCAGCTCGTCGGCGCGCGCGTCGTCGAACAGCTCGCGCAGCGACCTTCGCGTGATCGCGCGGCCGCCCAGCCCGCAGATCACCGTGTACCCTTTGAGCATGACCCCCGACAGCGCCTTGCGCACGCCGTCGGACACGATGCCGCCCAGGCCGACGGCCAGGCACTTCTCCAGCACGACGACGCGCTTCGCGTGTTCGAGCGCGTCGCGCAGCGCCGCCAGCGGAAACGGCCGGAACGAGCAGATCGACACGCAGCCGATCGGGATGCCCTCCCCGCGCATTTCGTCGACGACTTCCTTGACCGTGCCGATCAGCGAGCCGAGCGCGACGACGATCGTTTCCGCGTCGGCGCAGCGGTACGTGCGGATCAGTCCGCCGGACGCCCGCCCGAACTGCGCCTCGAACTCCGCCGACAGCTGCGGGATCAGCGCCAGCGCGCGCAGCTGCTTGTGGTGCGCGAGGTAACGGACCTCGGTGAACGCCTCCGGGCCGACCATCGCGCCGATCGACACCGGCTCCGCCGGATCGAGGATCTGTCGCGGCTCGAACGCCGGCAGGTACGCGTCGACCTGCGCCTGCGTCGGGATGTCCACGCGGTCGTACGCGTGCGTCAGGATGAAGCCGTCCATGCACACCATCACCGGGCACGACAGCTCCTCGGCCAGCCGGAACGCCTGGATGTGCAGGTCGAGCGCTTCCTGGTTGGTCTCGGCGAACAGCTGGATCCAGCCGGCGTCGCGCATCGACATGCTGTCCGAATGGTCGTTCCAGATGTTGATCGGCGCGCCGATCGCGCGGTTGCCGATGGTCATCACGATCGGCAGGCCCAGGCCCGAGGCGTTGTACACGGCCTCGGCCATGAACAAGAGCCCCTGGCTGGACGTCGCCGTGTACGTGCGCGCCCCGGCGGCCGACGCGCCGATCGCCACCGACAGGGCGGCGAACTCGGACTCGACGTTGATGAACTCGCAGTTGACGAGCTCGCCGGATTTCACCATCTCGCCCACGCCTTCGACGATGTGCGTCTGCGGCGTGATCGGGTACGCGCAGATCACCTGCGGCCGGCACAGCGCTACGGCCTCGGCGACTGCGTGCGACCCTTCGGTTTGCTTAAGCATGCAGGGCCTCCCGCGAGCGTTTGACCAGCGCGTACGCTTCCTCGGCCGCCGCGATGTTGGGGGCGGCGACGGCCGGCGGGAACTTCTGGCGGATCGCCGCCGCCACCGACTCGAGCTTCACCTGGCCGCTGATCGCGGCGAAACCGCCGAGCAGCGCGGCGTTCGGAAGCGGCCGGCCGACGTGCTTCATCGCGAGCTCGGTCGCCGGAACCGTGCACCGGCGACGGTCCTGGCCCAGGCGCGCGATCTCGGCGATGCCCAGCTCGTCGAAGCCGCGCGACGAGTTGATCAGGATGTAGCCGCCCGGCGAGAGTCCATGGAACACGTCGACCTGGTGCAGCAGCGTGGGGTCCTGGATGATCAGCGCGTCCGGCGCCAGCACCGGCTCGCGCAGGCGGATCTCGCGGTCGTCGATCCGGCAGAATGCGGTGACCGGCGCGCCCATCCGCTCCGAGCCGAAGCTCGGGAACGCCTGCGCATGGCGACCTTCGATGAATGCCGCGATCGAGAGCATCTCGGCGCCGGTCACGACGCCCTGCCCTCCGCGGCCATGTATGCGAACCTGATACATGCGATGCACGCCGTGACTTGTGATTCGTGTCGCCGACGCGGCGGTGCCGCGGTGCGTTGGTGATGTCGGCGCCTATCGTGCACCCGCCGTCGAAAACGCGATTGACCTAGGTCAATGGGGGCGCGCGGCGCGCCGGGCGTGCGGCGGTGCCGAGTTCAGGCGACCGGCCTGTACCAGGGCGGCACGTCGCCACCCGCTGCGAATTCGGGATCGAGCGGCGGCACGCGATATTGCACGCGCAGCGACGACAACGGCTCGCGCGCGGCACTCCAGAAATTCCACTCGTCGGCGAACACGTCGACGGCGACCTGCGATCCGCGCTCCCATGCATTCCAGAACTTCACCGGATCGAGCTGGCCCTTGACCTCGCCCGGCAGCTTGGCGAGCTCGATGCCCAGGTGCCAGCTCAGGATCACCGGCAGGATGTGGCCGGACATCGGATCCTTCGGGTGCATGCCGGCGGTGAACGTCGACACCAGCAGCTCGCCCTGCGGCGTCGTGTCGTATCCGGACAGGATGTGCGTTGCATCGTGCGGCGACGCGAAGCGCTGGTTGAGCCCGCCGGGCTCGCCGGCGAACGCGAAGCCGTTCGCGCGGTAGAACTCGCAGAACGTGCGGCCGAGCGTGCCTTCCGGCAGGTCGGCCAGCGCCCGGTAGCGGGCGGCGAGCGCAGGATCCGCACGCGCCCGGTACGGCAGGATCCACGCGTCGATCGTCTCGCCGACGTCGTGGCCGGTGATCGAATGCAGGTTCCGGCGGGCGACGTCGGCGCGCACCCAGGCAAGATGCCCGCGGCCGACCTCGGCCAGCTGCCGCACCGCGTCCTCGCGCACCGACAGCGCCTGCGCGAACGCGTCGACCTCGTCGATCTTCGCGGCGTCGACGGTGCCGTCGACCAGCGCCATCACGATCAGGAACTGCACGACGTGGTCGCGGTCGCCGGGGGCCGGCACCGCGGCGGCGACCTCCGCCGCGCTCGGCGCGGGCAGCGCGTCGACGGCGAGCACGCCGTCGCGGCGCAGCACGAACCGGTCGAACGCCAGCAGCGCGCGGCGGTCGGCGTCCGACAGCGGCCGGGTTCCGCCCGCCGTCGCGACCCGCCGCATCGCGCCTTCGACCAGCAGCGCCTGCGACGCGGACAGCCGGATCAGCACGACGCGGACGCCGGACTCAATCCAGCGGAATCTTGCTGGCGTTCTGCGCGAGCCACGCGTCGAACGACAGCAGCTGCGGGTTCAGCGCGCGCGACCGCGCGACGTCGCGCACCTTGTTCAGCGGACCGGCGAAGTCGCGATAGAACTGGAACATGTTGCCGAGTTCGTCCGCGCCCGGGAAGCCGTAGGCGCGGTACTCGTCCGGCGTCGGGTTGTTGAAGCGGATTTCGCGGCCGATCGCGCGCGTCATCGCCGCGGCCATTTCCGCGCCCGTCAGGTGCTCGCCCGCCGCGCCCACCGTCTTGCCGACGTACGCGTCGCCGGCCTTGAAGATGCCGTAGGCGACCTTGCCGATGTCCTCGGACGCGATGCCGGCCATCTTCTCGGTGCCGATCGGCGCCGTGAAGTAGTAGTGGCCGTCGGGACCCTTCTTCGGCCCGGCGCCGAAGTAGATGAGGTTCTCCCAGTAGAACGACGCGTAGAGGAACGTCGTGCGCAGCCCCGCGTCGGTGAAGAAGTGGTCGGCCTCGCCCTTCGCGTCGAAGTGCGGGACCTTGTACTTGCCCTGCAGCGTCGGCATCCGCGTGTCGGACAGCGGGACGAAGCGTCGGACGTCCTCCAGCGACGACCAGATCACGTGCGAAACGCCGGCGGCCTTCGCGGCACTGGCCATGCTGCGCGCCTCGGCCAACTCCTTCTCGGCCGAAAAGTGCGCCCAGAAGAACGTGACGAAGTACGCGCCATACGCGCCTTCGAGCGCGCGGCGCATGCTCGCCTCGTCGTCGACGTCCGCGGCCACCACCTCCGCGCCGAGCCGGGCCAGCGCGCGCGCCTTGTCGGAATTGACGTCGCGCGTGACCGCGCGCGCCGCGAAGCCTCCCGCCGGATCCGCCAGGATCGCGCGAACGAGGCCGCCCCCCTGCGCGCCGGTGGCGCCGAACACCGTGATGATCTTCCCGCCTGCCATTTGTCCATCCTCCGCTTCGATCGCCCGCGCCACGCGCGCGGGACCACGTGAGACGCGATAATAGTCGAACCTGCAGGGCCGGCGCGCGGCGCCGGCATAATGGCGCCTCCAAGCCCGCGGCGAGAGCCGGAACGATGAAATACAAGGACTACTACGCGATCCTCGGCGTGGCGCGCGACGCGCCCGCCGACGACATCAAGACGGCGTACCGCCGACTCGCGCGCAAATACCACCCCGACGTGTCGAAGGAGAAGGACGCCGAGGAGAAGTTCAAGGAGATGGCCGAGGCGTACGAGACGCTGAAGGATCCGGAGAAGCGCGCCGCCTACGACCAGCTCGGCAGCCACGCGCCGGGTCAGGATTTCCGGCCCCCGCCCGATTGGGGTGCGCACTTCGCCGACGGCCAGGGCGCGTTCGACGACATCGACCTGTCCGACCTGTTCGCCGGCCTCGCCGGCCGCCAGGGCCGCCGCGGCGGCGGCCGCCGCGCCGACGCGCCGATTCCCGGCAGCGACTACGAGGCCGTCGTGCGCATCTCGTTCGAGCAGGCATACCACGGCACCGAGATCGACCTCACGATGTCCACGGTCGAATGGGATGCCGAAGGCGGGATGCGGCGCGTCCCGCATCGCGTGAAGGCGCGCATCCCGCGCGGGGTGACCGACGGCGAGAAGCTGCGCGTGCCGGGCAAGGGCGGCAAGGGCCACAACGGCGGTCCCGACGGCGACCTGTACCTCGACATCGAGGTGGCCGCGCATCCGCTGTACCGCGTGTCGGGCAAGGACCTGTACGTCGACCTGCCGCTGGCGCCTTGGGAGGCGGTGCTGGGCGTTTCCGTGACGCTGCCCACGCCGGGCGGCAACGTGACGCTCAAGGTGCCGCCGGGCACTCGCGCCGGGGCGCAGCTGCGCCTGACCGGGCGCGGCATGACGCGCGGCAAGGACGCCGGGCACATGCACGCGGTCGTGCGCATCGAGGTGCCGACCGTCGTCGACGACCGGCAGCGAGAGCGCTGGCAGGCGGTCGCCGACGCGTCGACGTTCAATCCGCGCACGCAGCTCGACCAGGAGGCCGCCAAATGACGACCGGCAGCGACGACGCCGTCTACCTGGACAGCGTCACCGAGATCACGTGGACGCAGCTCGTCAGCGCGTCGGGATGGCCCGAAGGCGAACTGCGCGAGCTGGTCCGGTACGGCGCGCTCTCGCCGCGCGATCCCGGGGCAAGCACCTGGACGTTCGAGGCGCACTGCCTGGGAATCGTCCGCACCGCCTCGCGGTTGCGCCACGACTACGAGCTCGATCCGTACGCGGTCAGCGTCCTGCTGGGCTACGTCGAGCGGATCGAGGCGCTGCAGGCGGAGCTGCGCTCGCTGCGCGCGCGGCTGGGCTAGGCGGTCCTGCCGGCAGCCGCGATGCGCGCCTTACGCTTCCGGCGGCACGCGCGGCGCCAGGACCTCGGCCTCACCGCGCGCGAATATCGAATGCTCGCGCGGCTGGCCTCGCCGGCGAGGATCCAGGCGTTCGTCAGTTCCATCCCCGCCAACTTCGAGCTGCACGGCGAGACCGTCCATTCGGTCCGCAACGCGCTCCGGCAAGGGGAGGCGCACTGCATCGAGGGCGCGCTGGTCGCCGCCTGCGCGCTGTGGATTCACGGCGAGCCGCCGCTCGTCCTGCACCTGGGTTGTGCGCCGCACGACAACCCGCACGTGCTCGCGCTGTTCCGCCGCGGCCGCTGCTGGGGCGCGATCTCGAAGAGCAACGGCGCATGGCTGCGCTTCCGCGAGCCCGTCTACCGGTCGCTGCGCGAGCTCGCGATGTCGTACTTCCACGAGTTCTTCGACAGGCGCGGCTGCAAGACGCTGCGCAGCTACAGCGGCGCGTACGACTTGCGGCGGGTGGACCCGGCGGACTGGGTGACCGCCGAGCAATCGTGCTGGCAATTGCACGACAGGCTGGCCTCGCTGCGGCACCATCCGCTGATGACGCCGGCGCAGGCGCGTTCGCTTGCGCGGCGCGACCCGTTCGAGCGGAAGTCGACGTCGCTGGTGGAGCATCCGCGGCCGGTCCGGGCAAGCGGGATGTCGTGACAACCCGTTGCCGCCGGCGGACTCCGCTCGCCGCACTCCTGCTGGTGGCCGCGTCCGCCGCGCAGGGCGGCCAGCCGCTGGTCACCGACGACGCGGCCGTCGTCGCGCCGAAGACCTGCCAGTTCGAGGCGTGGGTTCGGTCGGCCGGCGACGGCCGTTTGTACGCGGCGCAACCCGCGTGCAACTTCACCGGCAACCTCGAGCTCGCGGTGGGCGCCGCGCGCGCGCGGCCCGACGACGGCGAGGACTGGAGCCTCGTGCAGCTGCAGGCGAAGACCGTCCTGTACTCGCTCGACGACAGGACGTGGTCGTTCGGTCTCGTCGGCGGCGCCGGGCGCGACACCGGCGCGCCCGCGGGCAGTTCGGCGTTCCAGGCGTATTACGCGAAGGCGCTCGCGTCGTGGTATCCGCGCGACGACCTGGAGATCGACCTCAACCTCGGCGCCGCGAACGTCTACGGCTTCGGAACCTTCGCGCTCGCCGGCGCGGCGGTCCAGTACACTGTCGTCGACCGCGTGCAGCTGCTGGCCGAAGCCTTTCGCGACGAGCCGGGCACGGCCAAGTACAACGTCGGCGTGCGCTTCGCCATCGTCCCCGATCGGTTCGAGGCGTACGCGAGCTACGGCAACCGCTTCGGCAGCGCGTCCGACGCCTGGTTCGCGATCGTCGGCATCCGGCTGCAGTCGGCGGCGTTCCTGCCGTAGCCGCCGCGGCCGTCAGACGTCGAACGTCCCGGCGTCGAAGTCCGTGTCGAAGCCGCCGGCATCGTCGGCGGTGACGATGTCGCCGGCGGCGACGTCGTGCGGCGCCGCGTCGACTCCGTCCGCCCCGAAGCCGGCGCCGAACGGATGCGCGTGGAAGAACTGCTGCGCGATCAGGCTGCCGAGCACCGTGCCGGCCATGCTCGCGAGCAGGCTGCCGGCGAACAGGGTGCCGAAGCCGGGCCCGGCGGCACCCGGACCCCCGAACACGCGTTCGAGGACGCCCGGCTGCCGCAATTCCGCGCGCGTGGCCACGCGGGCCAGTGCGTCCGGGCTGTCGCCGGCGCGCATCACCGCCGTGCGTTCGCCGCCTTCCGGAACCGCCGCCGCCAGCTCCTGCAGCACGCGCCGGCGCTGGTCGGGTGTCAGCTGCGCGAACGCTTCGGCGTGCGCCTGCTCGATGGTTTCCGGCGGCGCCGTCTTCAGCAGGTAGCGGTAGCGCGCGATGGCCTGCTCGTCCGGCGTGCCCGCGCCCAGCGGCCGCTGCACGCCCGTGCCGTCACGCAAGCGATCGAAGAATCCCATGGATGTGCCTCCTGTGGGCCACGATGGCCCGACGCGAACATAGGGTCGTCGAGCACGATGCGCAACGGGACGACGCAGAATTTGCGACGAATCGCGCCGGGCACCGACCGAACTACATGATCCGCCCGAACCAGAGCATCGACAGCGCCGCCGCCAGCACGGCGAACAGCGCCGCCGCCGCCGCGAACAGCGCGGTGATCTCGCTCTGCCGCTGCTCGAACACGAGCTTCGAGTTGAGCGACTCGTAGACCTTCTTCAGGTCGCCCGCCGTGCCCGCGTAGAAGTACTCCGCCTGCGTGACGTTGGCGATCTGCTTCAACGTCTGCTCGTCGAGGCGCACGCGCATCGACCAGCCTTCGGCGCCGATCATCTCGCCCTTCTCGGTGCCGATGCCGACGGTGAACACCCGCACGCCGCGCTCGGCGGCCATGCGCGCCGCTTCGATCGGATCCGGGCCTGTGGTCGTCTGTCCGTCGGTGAGCAGGATGATCGCCGCCGCCGTGTACGACCCGGGCGGCACAGGCTTGAACTCGGGCTTGTCGCCCTTGCGCGCCTTGTCGAGCGGCGTGGCCTTGGCCTGGTCGACGCGCGGGTTCCACGAGCGCAGGTCGAACTCGGCGTCCGGGAAGATCGTCTTCAGCGAAACGAGGATGCCGCTGCCGACGGCGGTGCCGCGCTGCAGCTGGAAGCGGTCGATCGCCGCGATGATGTCCTCGCGCGTGCGCGTTGGCGGCTGGACGACGGCCGCGGTGCCGGCGAACGACACGACGCCGATCCGCGTGTGCTGCGGCTGGTCGTTGACGAACGCCTTCGCGGCGTTCTGCGCGGCGACCAGCCGGTTCGGCTCGACGTCGGCCGCGCGCATGCTGCCCGACACGTCCATCGCGAGGATGATCGTCTCGTGCTGCGACGGCAGCAGCACCAGCGCCTGCGGCCGCGCGATCGCGACGATCATCAGCGTCAGCGCGACCAGGAACAGCGCCGGCGGGACGTGCCGCCGGAACTTCTGGCGCACGCCCATCGCCTCCTTGACCATCGCGAGGCTGGCGTAGCGCACGGCGAGCTTCTTCTTCCGGCGCAGCAGCAGCCAGTACGCGAGCACCAGCAGCGGCACGATGACGAGCAGCCACAGCAGGTCCGGCCACAGGAACGTCACCGGCGAATGCATTTCACAGGGCTCCCATGTGCTGCGGCATGCCGCCGCCCTGCGCGAGCTGGCTGCGGCGCTTGCGCAGGTCGGCGAAGCGCATGATCGCGTCGACCAGGTTGTCGTCGGTCGCGAGTTCCAGCGCGTCCACGCCGGCCCGTCGGAATGCCGTGCGCAGTTCCTCCTCGCGCTTCCGTGCGAGCTCCGCGAAGCGCCTGCGGAACGACTTGTCGTGCGTGTCGACGAACACCTGCTCGCCCGTTTCCGAATCCTGGATCATCAGCAGGCCCAGGTCGGGCATTTCCATCTCCAGCGGATCGTACAGCCGCACGGCGATGACCTCGTGCCGCAGCGAGAGATTGGCGAGCGTTTCCGCCCAGCCGGGCCGGCTGATGAAGTCGGACACGACGAACACCAGCGACCGCCGGCGGATCACGTCGTACCCCGTGCGCAGCAGGTCGTTGAGATTGGTGCCGCCGGTCTGCTTCGCCTCCGGCCGCGTCAGCATCCGGTGCAGGATGTGCAGCACGTGCCGGCGGCCGCTGCGCGTGGGCACCATCGCGTCGACTTCGGTGCCGTAGAACAGCGCGCCGACGCGGTTGCCGTGCCGCGTCAGCAGGCGCGCCAGCACGGTGACGAACTCGCTCGACACCACGCGCTTCTTGATCGACTCGGAGCCGAAGTCGACGGAAGGGCTCAGGTCGAGCAGGAACCACGCGGCGACCTCGCGCTCCTCGTTGAACTCGCGCACGTACGGCGTCTGCAGCCGCGCGGTGACGTTCCAGTCGATGTGGCGGACGTCGTCGTGGTACTGGTACTCGCGCAGGTCGGCCAAGTCGAGCCCGTAGCCCCGGAACAGCGTCCGGTAGTCGCCGTGCAAGAGCCCGTCCAGACGGCGGATCACCGTCCATTCGAGCCGGCGCAGGACGGCTTCAGGCGTTCGCGACTCGGACATGGGTCTCGAGCGGCTTCTCCGGCGCGCGCACGTGCTGCATGACCTTGAGGATCAGCATGTCCGCCGACTGCCCTTCGGCGAGCGCCTCGTACGACAGCACCAGGCGGTGGCGCATCACGTCGGGCACGATGTCGGTGACGTCCTCCGGCAGCACGTAGTTGCGGCCGCGCAGCATCGCGAGCGCCTTGGCGCCCTCGATCATGTGGATCGTCGCGCGCGGGCTCGCGCCGAACGTCAGGAACCGCGCGAAGTCCTTGATGCCGTAGCGGTCCGGGTCGCGCGTTGCCGCGACCAGCTTCACCGCGTACGTGATCAGGTTGGGGTCGACGTAGACGCGCCGGCACTCGCGCTGCAGCTCGGCCAGCTGGTTGGTCGTCGCGACGGGCACCACGTCGGTCGGCTCGCCGGTGACCCTCTGCACGATGACGAACTCCTCGTCCTCGTTCGGGTAGCCGACCAGCACCTTCATCATGAAGCGGTCGACCTGCGCCTCGGGCAACGGGTACGTGCCTTCGGTCTCGATCGGATTCTGCGTGGCCATCACCAGGAACGGCTGCGGCACGAAATGCGTGTCGCCGGCGATCGTCACCTGGTATTCCTGCATCACCTCGAGCAGCGCGCTCTGCACCTTGGCCGGCGCGCGGTTGATTTCGTCGGCGAGCAGCAGGTGCGTGAACACCGGCCCGAGCGACGTCGCGAAGTCCCCGGTCTTCTGGTTGTAGATGCGGGTGCCGACCAGGTCGGCCGGCACCAGGTCCGGCGTGAACTGGATGCGCTTGAACGTGCCGCGCACCGCGCGCGCCAGCGTCTTCACCGTCAGCGTCTTGGCGAGCCCCGGCACGCCCTCGACCAGCAGGTGGCCCTGCGCGAGGATCGCGACCAGCACGCGTTCCAGGAAGTGATCCTGGCCGACGACGACCTTCTTGACCTCGTAGAGAATGCGCTCCATCAGCGTGGCGGTTTCGCCGGCGCCCGGTTCCCGGTTTTCCATGCGTTCTAGGTCTCGCGGTTTTAAGTGCCGGTCAGAACGGCGACATGCCGACGGCGGCGGCGGCGTTCTCGATCGGCACGGCGAATCCGATGCCGATGAACACGCGCTGGCTGGTGGGATTGAGGATGCCGGTGACGATGCCCACCACTTCGCCGTCGGCGGTGACGAGCGGCCCGCCCGAGTTGCCCGGGTTGGCCGCCGCGTCGAACTGAATGAGGTTGGTCAGGATCCGCTTGCCTTCGGGCGAGTGGTATTCGCGCTTCAGGCCCGACACCACGCCGGCCGACGCCGACGGCCCGATGCCGAACGGAAAGCCGACGGCGACCACCTGGTCGCCGACCTGCAGGTCGGCCGTCGAGCGCAGCGTGGCCGACACGAGGTCGTCGGGCACGGCCTTGGCCTGCAGCACCGCGAGGTCGTGCTCGGGACGCATGCCGATCACCACGGCTTCGGCCTCCATGCCGTCGAAGAACCGCACCTTGATCTTTTCCGCGCCGAGCACGACGTGCAGGTTGGTGAGGATGATGCCCTTGTCGACGATCACCACGCCGGTGCCGACGCCGACGCTGCGCAGCTTCTCGCCTTTTTCGTTGAACGCGAACTTGTCGTCCTTGTCCGCGCCCGGCTTGTCCTTGTCGGCGTCCTTCGGGTCGCTCTTGAATTCGCCGCGCGGCTTCGGCGCTTCCTTGCCGCCGTCGTTTTTCGCCGCCCGGTCCTTGTCCTTGGCGGCCTTCTCCCGGTCCTTGGCGGCGTCCTTGCCCTTCGCGGGCGCCTTACCCTTGTCGGCGTCCTTGCCTTTGTCCGCGTCCTTGCCCTTCTCGCCGTCCTTGGCCTTCTCGTCGTCGTCGGGTTTTTCCGCGCTGTAGCCCGTCACGCGCACGACGGACGGCGCGACCGCGGCGACCGCCTTGGTCGCCATCGACGGCAGGTTGTTGTTCTCGAGCGTGTGCAGCACCGCGGCGTCGATGTCCTTCTGCGTGAGCTCGTACGGCGCCGGCCGCGTGCGCGCATAGGTCAGGACCAGCGCAACGGCGAACAATGCGCCGGCGGCCAAGAGGATCGGCCGCTCGTGGCGCGAATAGAACTTGCGCAGGCGCCCGGGCGGGCGCGGCGGTTCGGGCGGCGGCGCGTCGGCCGCGGGCTCCGCGGGTGCGTCGGGTCCGATCGCGGTGGCGCCCACCTTCCGCGACCGGTTCGAACTGCTGTAGAGCGCGACTCGCTTCATCGACTGGCCATCCCGCCCTCCGGGCCCCGGGGAAACCTGACGGCAACGTTAACATGCAGCGGCCGCGTCGTACATTCCGCGGCGTCTGCCCGTGCCGGACCCGCGCTTGCGGAAACGGCCGGCCGTCGCGGCGGATCGCGACACCGCCGGCCATGCGCACGTTGGACGAGAAACCGAGGGCTTCGGGGTCCGCGCTCAATAGGGCGATCCGTCCTTGTGCCGGACTTCCCATCGGCCCTGCGCGTCGGGCACCAGCGCCAGGTCGTCGTCCGGGTAGTCGACGGCGTCGCCGGCCGTGCGGTCGCCGACTTCGAGATAGACCACGTCGCCGGGGCCGGGATTGACCAGGTGGTGCGCGTCTCCGGAACCGGCGCGGAATCCCGCGCACATGCCGGGGCCGAGCGGCGTCCGTCCGGCGTCGGTCACCAGGTCCGGGTGGCCTTCGAGGATGTAGACGAACTCGTCCTGCTTCGCGTGCGCATGGCGCAACGCGGAGATGGCGCCGGGAGCGAGCCGCGTCAGGTTGACGCCGAAATTGGACAGGCCGAACGGATCGCCGAGCGGACGCTTGGAGCGCCCGGCCACGCGCGCCGCGAATGGCGCCGGATAGATGGACTGCCGCGCGCGCGGCGGGACGTCGGCGGCAACGAGCGCGATGGGACGGGTCTCGGCGGTCATGGATTCGACATAGAATGAACGAACGCATAACGTAGCGCAAAACGGGCGTCCGCGGACACCCCTGGAGGAACCACCGGATGAAGATCGACGAGATCCGCGCCGACCGCATCGACAGCGGCGGACGCACGATCGGCATCGACAAGCTCGCCGGCAAGGCGATGCCGTGGGCGAACGCGCTGCCGACGACCGGGACCGAGCTGCACTTCCACGCGCTCGCCAATTTCGCGAAGACGTTCGACTTCCGGCCCGACGACCGGCTGGTGTTCCTGACCGACAGGCTGCTCGACCCGCGCGTGGTCGCCGCGATCAGCGGCCTGGCGCTCGCGCAGGGCATCCGGCCGATCGAGGTCAGGATGCCGACGACCAACATGATGGAGATCCCGGCCGAGGTGAAGCCGATCCTCGAGCAGGCGACGTTCGTCGTGTCGACGTGGTTCTGCTCGGCGTGGCATCCGTACTGCATCGACCTGCGGCGCCGGCTCGGCCAGCGCTGGGTGAAGATCACGTTCTTCCGCAACCTCGACCTGCTCGACACCGCGCAGGCGCGCTTTCCGTCGGAGCTCGTCGGCGAGCTGGTCCGCGCCACGGCCGCGCGGATTCCGCGCGGCGTCGACTACGAGCTTGCGTTTTCCGACCGCCGCGGCACCGATCTCGTGATTCCCCTGACCGCGCGCATGTCGTCGCGCAACCTCGACACCAACCGCTGGCGCGGCGAAATGACCGTCACCAGCCCCGGCGCGTACGTCCACTACCTGCCGACGCACGGGCCGAACCTCTACGAGCCCGGCCCGATGCTCGACGATCCGACGCAGCACCACACGGTCGACGTGCGCGGCACCGTCTATCCGCAGTGGGCGGTCGGCTTCGAAAAGCCGTTCGGCGAGCGGATCGGCGTGCGCTTCGAGCACAACAGCGTCGTCGAGGTGACCGGCGCCTCGCCGGATGCCGTGATCCTGCGCGAGATGCTGCTGGGGGGCGCGCTGATCGAGCTCGGCTGCGGCTTCAATCCGAAGTGGCCGCGCCACCAGATCTATCCGGCCGGCTCGAACTCGCCGGGCGCGCTGCACTTCGGCATCGACCTCAAACAGCCGTCCGACTACATCAGGAAGGTGATGCCCAACTGGGAGGAGCCGCCGGTGCACATGGACCTCGTCACGTTCGACAGCACGGTGGACGCCGGTGGCGGGCGCCTGGTCACCGATGGCTTCCTCGAGGCGTTGCGCGATCCCGCGGTCGTCGCGATGGCCGCGCGCTACGGCGACCCGGTCGACCTGCTCGAAGGCTGGCCCGACTAACCAGGGGCGATCATTGCGCGGCGCCGCTAAGGCCCGTGCAGCCGCGCGGATTCGGACACGCAGAACGCCGCCGCCTGCGCGAGCACGCGCTCGAGCGCGCGATTGGCCGCCGCGACGCCGCCATAGGCATCGTCGCTCGTCGCGTCCTCGGTCGCCTCGAAGGTCCGGGTCGCGAGCACGCGCTTGCCGCGCACGTCGACGATCTGCACGTGCAGCACGAGCTCGACACGGCTCGGCCGCGACGCGAAATTCTGCTGCAGCCGCGCGAGCTCGGAGACGATCCGCACGTCGACCGCAACCGCGGTCGGCGGCTGCACGACCGCGCGGAAGGCGCCCGTCTGCTCGAGCGCCCGGGCCAGCAGCGGCCCCAGCATGCGCGCCGGAGCGTCGGCCCAGCGGTTGCTGGCGTAGTACTCGAGCGCGAACGGCTTCTGCACGTAGGCCATCTGCGGCGTGTCGAATCCGGGCCAGGCCGTCGGCGAACTCACTTCGGCCACGAGGTCGCGCGCCTGCGCCGCCGTGGCGACCGCCGGCTTCGCGTCGAGCACGTGCAGCCTGGGAGACTCGACCGGCGCCGGCTGCAACGCCGAGCATCCGCCGACCAGCGCGGCGAGCGCAAGCAGCGCCGCTGCGCGCGCGACCCGGCGATGCAACGCCGCAGGGCTTCCGGCAGGATTCGTGGTCGGGATCATCGGTCGTGGCGCCCCGGCGATTGCGATTCGCGTCACTCGCCCGGGCCGGGCCTCTGCTGCGGCCGGCCGAGCAGCAGGACGTTCGGATTGCGCTCCACCTTGTCGGCGGTGCGCTGCAGCGTCGCGGTCAGCGCCCGCAGCTCGGCGACGAGCTCCCGCACTTCGGGCAGCGTCCCGCCGGTGAACTGCTGGATCTCGGGGCGCGAGGCGTCCAGCATGCCCGACGCGCTCGTCCCGGCGGCGCCCAGCTGCGTGGTCATCCGGTCGAAAGCGTCGGCGCTGCGCTCGACGCGCCGCACGAGCTGCGGCAGCTCGCCGGTGAGCTGCTGCGCGTTGCGCATCGTCTGCGCGGCGTCCGCAAGCGCGGCATCGATGGTCTTCGTCCGCGCCGCGAGCGCGTGGGTCACGACCTGCAGATCGGCCAGCGTCTGCTTGAGCGCGCGCTGGTTCTGTTCGTCCATGGCGCCGCCCAGGCTGTCGCTGGTGCGCGCGAGGCTGGCCAGAAGCGCCGGCACCGACGATTCGAGGCGGCGCATGAGCGAAGTACCCGACGCGATGACCGGATACTCGTCGCCGGGCTTCGCCTTGAGCGGCGGCGATTCGCGGTGCCCGGCCATCAGGTCGACGAACGCGATGCCGGTCAGCCCCTGGGTTTCGAGCAGCGCCACCGTGTCTTCCCTGACGGGCGTGCCGCGCTGGATCTCGAGCGTCACCTGCACCTGCTCGACGTTGCCCGGCGCGAGCGCGATTCCGCGCACGCGGCCGACGTCCACGCCGAGATAGCGCACGGGCGAGTTCAGGTTGAGCCCCGCCACGGATTCGGTCATGTACGTCTGGTAGACGTCGTAGCTCTTCCGGCTGAACTTGCTGCTGGTGAGGTAGAGCACGCTCGCGATCGCCGCCACCGTCAGCACGATGACGAACACGCCGACCGCGACGAGATTCACTTTCGTTTCCATGCCTGGTCCCGTGCGGCGCGGCCCCGCGGCCCGAAGAAATACTGCCGGACGACGGTGTCGTCCGATCGCGACAGTTCCTCCATGGTGCCGATGCCGACGATGTGGTTGCGCCCCAGGACCGCGACCCTGTCCGCGGTCCGCCACATGAGGTCGAGGTCGTGCGTCACCATCATGATGGTGAGCCCGAGGCCGTCGCGAAGGCTGCGCACCAGCTCGTCGATGCCGGTCGCGGAGAGCGGATCGAGGCCCGCCGTCGGCTCGTCGAGGAACAGCAGCTCCGGGTCGAGTGCGAGCGCGCGGGCAAGCGACGCGCGCTTGCGCATGCCGCCGGAGAGCTCGCTCGGATACTTGGGGCCGGCGTCGGGCGGCAGTCCGGTCAGCGCGATCTTGACCGCGGACAGCTCGCGGATCAGCCGCTCGTTCAGCCGCGTGTGCTCGTGCAGCACCATGGCGACGTTCTCGGCCACCGTGAGCGAGCTGAACAGCGCGCCGCGCTCGAACATGACGCCCCAGCGTCGACGCAGCGGCAGTGCCTCCTCGTCGTTGAGCCCGACGACTTCCTGCCCGAAGACGCGGATGGAACCGGAGACCGGCGCCTGCAGCAGGATGATCTCGCGCAGCAGCGTCGACTTGCCCGTGCCGCTGCCGCCCACCAGTGCGAAGATCTCCCCGCGCCTGACCGCGAGGCTGACGTTCTCGTGGACGACGGCCGCGCCGAAGCGCGTGTTGACGTCGCGGACGTCGACGACCGCGTCGCGGGCCGGCGATTGTCCCGGGGATTCCATCACAGGTCGAGCCACAGGAACACGATCGAGAACAGCGCGTCGGTCAGGATGACGAGGAAGATGGCCTGCACGACGCTCATCGTGGTCTGCTCGCCGACGCTCTCCGCGCTGCCGGTCACGTGGAACCCGCGGTAACAGCCGATGAGCGCGATGATCATCGCGAACACCGGCGCCTTGCTGATGCCGGTCCAGTACGAGGAGAGGGCGATCGCCTCGTCGAGGCGGTCGACGAACATCGCGAACGAGATGTCGAGCTTGCCCCGCGCCATGACCATCCCGCCGAGCACGCCGGTGATGTCGGTGTAGACGGTGAGCAGAGGCAGGACGATGACGAGCGCGATCAGCTTGGGCAGCACGAGCTGGTCCAGCGGCGCGACGCCGATCGTGCGCAGCGCGTCGATCTCCTCGGTCACCTTCATCGTGCCGATCTGCGCGGTGAAGGCCGACCCGGACCGGCCGGCAACGATGATCGCGGTCAACAGCGGCGAGAGCTCCCGGAGCATCGCGAGCGCGACCAGGTCGACGACGAAGATGTTGGCGCCGAAGCGCTGCAGCTGGTCCGCGCCCTGGTACGCGATCACGATCCCCATCAGGAACGACAGGAACCCGGTGATCGGCAACGCGTGGACGCCGGCGCTCTGCATGTTGTGCAGGATCACCCGCCAGCGCAGTCGCCGCGGCTGCGCCAGCGACCGGAACAAGGCAACGGACGCTTCGCCCACGAACGACAGGTAGCCGAGCGTCCCGCGGCCTCCGGCCAGCGCGTGCGCGCCCAGCCGCGCGAGCCAGCCCCGCGCCTCCGCAACCGGCACCGTCGATCCGATCTCGCGCCCGGCAATCAGCTGCTGCAGCGAACGGAATTCGGGCCGCAGGCCCGTAAAGCGCACGTCGCATCCGGCGTGCTCGAGCTCGCGGGCGAGCCGGCATAGCATCCAGGCGCCTGAGGTATCGAGCGCCGTCAGCGCGGAGCCGTCGACGACGACGTCGCGTTGCGCCGGCCACGACAGCGTCTGCATGCGCCGCTCGAGTTCCGCGACTTCGTCCAGCGTCCACGCGCCGGTGCAACCGACGACAACGGCGGCATCGCTGCCGCTGGGCGCGGCGGCCAGGGTCAGCTGTGCGGCATTCGAGAAGGTCATCGCACATCGTCCCACTCCGGACGATGCTAGGTCACCGAAACTGCGCGGGCTTGACGAAGATCAATGGCGATGCGCTACTTCCTCACGAGCGGATGGCCGGCCTTCGCCCAGTCGTCGATTCTCATGTCGGCCGCGGTGACGTTGCTGAAACCGAGGTCCTGCAGGCTCTTGGCCGCCAGCACGCAGCGCGTGCCCGAGCCGCAGTAGAGCGTCATCTTGCGGTTCATGTCGGTTTTCTCGGGAAATCCGACGTGGGTCCAGATCCGCAATTCGATCACGCCGCGCGGCACGTTGATGGCCCCGGGAATGTGGCCGCCGGCGAACTCCTCCGGCTCGCGCACGTCGACGATCAGCCCGAGGTCGTTCCGGTCGAACGCGGCCTTGAACGTGGCCATGTCGATGGTCCTGACCTGCCGCTTCGCGGCGGCGACCAGCTCCGAGACGGCGGGCGGGTAGCCTTGCGACCACGCTCCGTTCGCCAGCGCCAGCCCGAGTGCGAGGGCCAGGACGACCAGCCACCACCCGCGCGTGAATTGCATCATGTTCTCCTGGTCCGGCGTCACGACCCTTCGCGACCGAATTCCTGCATCCGCGAGATCCAGCGCGCACGCGCCGTCGCGTCCTTGTCGCCGACGCCGCCGATCAAGCTCTCGCGGATCGGGCCGATGCCCGAGAACGCCAGGATGTTCCGTTCGAGGCTGCGCACGCCGTGCGCGCGGAAGTACCAGCGATACACGAGCGCCGGCATTCCCATCGTCACGACGATCCGCGCGCTGCGCCCGGTCAGCAGCTTCTCCCACAGCGCGCCGTCCTGCGCGTCGCTGACGGCGAAGCCCGGCCGGAACGTCTGCTCGAGGAACGCCTTCACCAGCGCCGGCATCGTGCCGAGCCACAGCGGGAACACAAAGACCAGGTGGTCCGCCCACGCGATCGAGCGCTGGGCGTCGCGGATCACCGGCAGCGGCTTTCCGGTCGCCCAGTCCTGCTGCGTGCGCAGCACCGGGAAATCGAGCGATGCGATGTCGATGACGCGGACCTTGTGCCGGGCGGCGCGCGCCGCGCCGGCGTAGGCGGCGGCGAGCGCGTGGCAGAAGTGGATCGGCCGCGGGTCCGGATGCCCTTGCAGGACGAGGATGTGGCGCGACATGGAGTCCCTTGCGTTGGCGCGCGCACTATACCGCGCGCAGCGTCAGCGATGGGTGCCCTCGAACGGGATGCGCGTCGTGCGGACGTCGAGCAGCGGCCCCAGCTCGTAGACGTTGCGGTAACCGTAGCTGTATAGCGCCGTGTAGGTGGCGAGGTTGAGCGCCGCGGCCGGCAGCTTGGTCGGAAACGGATCGGGCGCGTTGGCGAAGTTGTTGTTGCAGTAGATGACGATGCGCGCGTCGCGGTCGGGCAGCAGCCGGGCGAGGCTGTCGACCGTGATGTCGGGGAAGCTCAAGTGGAGCGCGCCGCGCACGTGCAGCGCGTCGTAGCGCGGGCGGCTGCGCGCGTCGAGGATCACCGTGCCCGGTTGTTGGCTCATCGCGATGAACTCGTCCTCGGTCAGCCGCCGCGTCTCGCGGTGCGCGGCCGCCTGCGCGGCCACGCGCAGGTAGCCGGCGCTGTCGATCGCGGGGTTCGCGAGCCCCGGTGGTTCGTTCGCGATCGCCGCCGACGCGACGGCGGCGCCCAGCAGCGCACAGCAGGCGAGCCCGCGCATCGGCGGCCCTCCGGATCGGGGCCGCTGCGAACGCGGCCGTGCTTTCCACAACGCCTCGGCCGGACGGATAGTTGACGCGGGGCTTGACGCCGTGTCACTACCGATTATAATAACGGTACCGCATATAAAGACGGTCACCGCATGCCACTGCCCGCCCGCCGCGCCGAGTCCGCCCTGCCGCCGCGCCTCACCGCGCGCCAGCAGCAGATCCTCGACTGGATCCGCGGCCACATGGAGGCCACCGGCATGCCGCCCACGCGTGCCGAGATCGCCACCGGGCTCGGCTTCTCCACGGCGAGCTCGGCGGAGGACCACCTGCAGGCGCTGGCGAAAAAGGGCGCGCTCGAATTGACGCCGGGCGCCGCGCGGGGCTTGCGGCTGCGCGACCTCCCCGGCGTGCCGATCCAGGGCCTGCTGCCGCTGGTGGGACGGGTGGCCGCCGGCAGCCCGATCCTCGCTGCCGAGCACATCGAGGCGCAGTACCGGATCGACGCCGCGCTGTTCACGCCGCACGCCGACTACCTGCTGCGCGTGAAGGGCGCGAGCATGCAGGACGCCGGCATCCTCGACGGCGATCTGCTCGTCGTGCACAAGACCGACGACGCGCGCAGCGGCCAGATCGTCGTCGCGCGGCTGGGCGAGGAAGTCACCGTCAAACGGCTGAAACGTCGCGGCCGTGAAATCACGCTGATGGCCGAGAACGCCGCGTTCCCGCCGATCGTCGTCGATCCGAGGAAGACCTCGTTCGCGATCGAAGGCGTGGCGGTCGGCGTCATCCGTCCCAGCCGTTCGCTGTAAGTCATTCCGGGAATCGCCGCATGGCCACGGTCCGCTATCTCGTCCACGACGTCGACGCCGCGCTCGCGTTCTACACGGGGCCGCTCGGTTTCGCGCTGGTCGAGCGCTGGGGACCGCCGTTCGCGATGATCCGCCGCGACGATCTCACGCTGTGGCTCGCCGGCCCGGGCACCTCGGCGCAGCGGCCGATGCCCGGCGGCGCGCAGCCCGTTCCCGGCGGCTGGAACCGCCTGGTGCTCGAAGTGGCCGACCTCGACGCGACGGTCGCGGCGTTGCGTGGCGCCGGCGTGCGCTTCCGCAGCGACGTGATCAGCGGACCCGGCGGCCGGCAGGTCCTGGTCGAGGATCCGTCCGGCAATCCGGTCGAGCTGTTCGCCGCCGGAAAAGTTTCGAACTCTGCCTGAGTCTTGTCCGGTCACGCGCGGCCCCCAAGCCGCGTGTGCCCGGCTTTTTTGTCTCGGCGCAGGTGGTTGCGGCACCCTCCCCCCCACACGAAGGAGAAAACGATGGCCGTCGCTCCGATTCCCGCCGGTTACCATTCCGTCACGCCGTACCTGATCGTCGACGGCGCCGCCCGCGCGATCGAGTTCTACAAGAAGGCGTTCGGCGCCGAGGAACTTTTGCGCCTGCCGATGCCCGGCGGCAGGATCGCGCACGCCGAAGTGAAGATCGGCGATTCGCCGGTGATGCTCGCCGACGAGACCGACCAGTACGGCGGCCCGCAGTCCGGCGAGCGCGGGCCGATCAGCCTGATGATCTACGTGAAGGACGTCGACAGGATCTTCGCGCAGGCGCTCGCCGCGGGGGCGAAGGAAGAGCGGCCGGTGGCCGACCAGTTCTACGGCGACCGCACGGGCACGCTCGTCGATCCGTTCGGGCACGTGTGGTCGATCGCCACGCACGTCGAGGACGTCGCGCCCGACGAGATCGACCGCCGCTTCGCGAAGCTGACGGCGGGAGGCTGATTCGTGGCGGCGGGCTACACGCTGTTCGGCAGCAAGGGCTCGGGCTCGGCGATCGTCGAGGCCGCGTTCGCGGTGCTCGGCATCGCGTACCGCAACGTCGACGCCGTGTCGTGGGAACCCGGCCCCGGCCGCGACGAGCTGGCGCGCGTGAATCCGCTGTGCCAGATTCCCACGCTGGTGCTGCCGGACGGCGCGGTGCTGACCGAGAGCGCGGCGATCCTGATCCACCTCGCGCTCGCGCATCCGGACAGCGCGCTGCTGCCGGCCGATCCCGCGCGCCGCGCGCAGGTGCTGCGCGGGCTCGTCTACGTCGCCGCCAATTGCTACGCGGCGATCGGCATCATCGACTATCCGGAGCGCTGGTGCGCCGACGCCGACGACGACACGAACAGGCGCATCAAGGCGGGCGCGACGGCGCGCCTGCATTACCTGTGGGACGTGTTCGCCGACCAGTTTCCGGCGTCGCCGTTCCTGACCGGCGAGCGGCTGGGCGCGCTCGACCTGATGGCCGTCGTCGTGTCGAAATGGTCGGGCGCGCGCAGGCACCTGGCGGCGTCGCGGCCGCGTTTTGCGGCGCTGCTCGCGACGATCGAGAGCGACCCCCGCGTGGCGCCGGTGCTCGCGCGCCACTGGCCTCCCTCCGCGTGAAGGACGACGACGTGACTCCCACCGAAATCGGCTACTTCACGATCAGCGTGCCCGACGTCGATCGCGGTACGAAATTCTACGGCGGCCTGTTCGGCTGGACGTTCGATCCGGCGCCGCCGACGCACGCGTACCGGCACATCAACAACACGCAGCTGCCGGGCGGCCTCGTCAGCCACGACGACAAGCTGGTGCTGCGACCCTACTACCGCGTGACCGACATCCGCGCCGCGGTCGAGAAAGTGCGCGCGCTGGGCGGCACGGCGCAAGCGCCGTGGGAAACCAACACCGGCTGGGGCAGCCTGTGCCACGACGACCAGGGCGTGCCGTTCAACCTGTGGCAGCCGGCGCCGGGCCTGTAACGCTCGTGCAACCGCCATGCGCGCATCGACGCCCGCACTCACCGCGCTGCTTGCGCATCCGGCGATCTGGCGCGGCGACGACGTCGCGCCGGAACCCGCGGCCGTGCCCTCGGGCTTCGCCGCGCTCGACGCCGCGCTGCCCGGACGCGGCTGGCCGCAGGGCGCGCTGACCGAGTTCCTGCTCGAGCGCGAAGGCATCGGCGAAATCCGCCTGACGCTGCCGGCGCTCGCGCGCGTGCAGGCGGCGGGCCGCGACGTCGTGTGGATCGCGCCGCCGTATCGGCCATACGCGCCGGCGCTGGCACAGGGCGGCATCGACCTCGCGCGCTTCCACGTCGTGCGCTGCGCGGCGGGCAAGGACGCGCTGTGGGCGTTCGAGCAGGCGCTGCGCGCGCCCGAATGCGGCGCCGCGTTCGCATGGCTGCCCACGCACGACGAGCGCGCGCTGCGCCGGCTGCAGGTCGCCGCGCGCGAAGGCCGCACGTGGGGCGTGCTGTGGCGGCGTCCCGGCCAGCGCGGCGGCGCGGCGGCCGCGCCGCTGCGTTTGGCGCTCGCAGAACAGGACGGGCGGCTCGCCGTACGGGTATTGAAGCGCCGCGGCGCCGAGCTCGCGCAGCCGGTGCTGCTCGTAATGGGGTCAGACCCCATTAAATTTGTAGCAGAAAAAGGGCCAGGCCTTGTAATGGGGTCTGACCCCATTTGCCGATGAACACGGTCCGCCTGTGGATCGCCGTGAAACCGCGAAAGGTGCTCGCCATGCCGTCGCTCGCGCATCACTTCCAGACCATGGCCGCCAACAACGCGTGGGCCAACCACCGGCTGCTCGCCGCGTGCGCGCGGCTGTCGCGGCAGGAGTTCGTCGCGCCGCGCACGAGCTTCTTCCCGTCGATTGCGGCCACGCTCAACCACATCGTCACCGTCGACTGGTATTACGTCGACGCGCTCGAGCGCGCGCTGGACGGGCGGCCGGCGAATCCCGACGCCCGCCGCTACTTCGATCCGCCGGAGCCGTTCGCCACGTGCGCGGAAATTTCGGCCGCGCAGCACGCGGTCGACCAGCGCCTGCTCGCCGCCTGCCGCCGCCTCGCCGACGCGCAGCTGGACCTGCCGGTGGCCGTGGTGCGCCGCGCGGGCGTCGAGCACGAAAGCGCGACGCGGCTGCTCGCGCACCTGTTCCAGCACCAGATCCACCACCGCGGCCAGGCACACGCGATGCTCGCCGGCACGTCGGTCGCGCCGCCGCAGCTGGACGAGTTCTTCTGCGCGAACGAAGCCCACCTGCGCGCCGACGAGCTGGCCGAGCTCGGGCTGTCGGAGGCGGCAATCTGGAAATAGAAGGGCCAGACCCTTTTCCCGCCATGTTGTGGGCCTGCCTGCGCATCCCCTCGCTGCCGCTCGACGTCTTCGCGCGCGCGCTGCCGCCCGAACTCGCCGCGCGGCCGTTCGTCGTCGGCAGCGGCGGACGCACGCCGCGCGTCGTCGCGGCCAACGCGGCGGCGCGCGCCGCCGGCATCCGCGGCGACCAGCTCGTGTCCGCCGCGCTGGCGCTCGCGCCGGAGCTCGCGCTGCGCGACCGCGACGAAGCGGCCGAGGCGCGCGCGCTCGCGCAGCTCGCGACGTTCGCGCTCGCGTTCACGCCGGTCGCGTGCATCGTGCCGCCCGACGCGGTGGTCGCCGACATCGGCGGCAGCCTCCGGCTCTTCGGCGGCCTGCCGCGGCTCGTCGCGCGCATCGTGCACGGCGCGCACGCGCTGGGGTACGCGGCGGAGCTCGGCATCGCGCCCACGCCCGGCGCGGCGCTGCTCCTCGCGCGCACCGGCCGCACGCAGCCGGTCACCGACCGCGCGCAACTGCCCGCCGTGCTCGCGCCGATCCCGCTCGCGCACGTCGACATGCCGGACGCGACGCGCGCGACGCTGCGCGAGGCCGGCGTGACGACGTTCGGCGACGCGGCCGCGCTGCCGCGCGACGGACTCGCGCGCCGCTTCGGCGCGGACCTCACCGCCACGCTCGACCGCACGCTCGGCCGCACGCCCGATCCGCGCGCGTCGTTCGTGCCGCCGCCGCGCTTCGCGAGCCGGCTGGAGCTGCCCGCGCCCGTGCACGACGTCGAGGCACTCGGCTTCGGCGTGCAGCGGCTGGTGCTGGAGTTCGCCGGCTGGCTGGCCGCGCGAGGCCTGGGCGCCGTGCGGCTCACGCTCGTCCTCGCGCACGAGCGGCACGTCCGGCAGCGCGGCACGCCCGCGACCGACGTGCCTTTCGCGCTCGGCGCGCCGGCGCGCCTGCCGGCACACCTGCTGTCCGTGCTGCGCGAGCGGCTCGCGCGCATCGCGCTGCCCGCCCCCGTCGAAGCGGTCACGCTCGCGTGCGACGAGACCGCGCCGCTGCCCGGCCGCAACCTCGGCCTGTTGCCCGGCGACGATGCCGATGCCGTGGAAGTCCCGCTGCTCGATCGCCTGCGCGCGCGGCTCGGCGACGACGCGCTCGTGCGTCTCGTCGCGCACGCCGAGCATCGTCCGGAACTCGCGATGCGCGACGCGAAGGGCGCACGTCCGGGCGCCCTGCCGCCCGACGCGCCGCGCCCGCTGTGGCTGCTGCCCGAACCGCAGCCGCTCGCGCACGCGATGGAAACGAAGCCCTGGGTGCTGCGCGACGGACCCGAGCGCATCGAGTCCGGCTGGTGGGACGGCGGCGACGTGCGGCGCGACTACTTCGTCGCGACCGCGCCCGACGGCGCGACCGCGTGGATCTACCGCGACCATCGCTACGGCATCGACGACGGCGAGTGGTTCCTGCACGGGCTGTTCGCGTGAGCGGAAAGCCGCCGGCGCAACGTCCGATGCCATAATCCGCGGATGCCGCCCACGATGCCGCAAGTTGTGCGCCTGTCGATCGCCCTCTGCTGCATGCTGGTCGCGTCCGCGAACGCCGCGGCGGCGACGGTCGCGGTCATCGAGTACTACAACTCGAGCCAGGACCACTACTTCATCACGTCGCTGCAGCCGGACATCGTCGCGCTCGACTCGGGCCAGTTCCAGGGATGGGCGCGCACCGGCCGGAGCTTCGAGGCCTATCCGCAACCCACGGGCGCCGCGAGTCCCGTGTGCCGGTTCTACATCCCGCCCGCGCAGGGCGACTCGCATTTCTACTCGGCGTCGCCGACCGAGTGCGCGGAGACGAAGGCGAAGTTCCCGACGTTCGACGAGGAGTCGACGGCGGTCATGTACGTCGACCTGCCCGACCCCGCCACCGGCGCGTGCCCGGCCGGCGACATTCCCGTCTACCGCGTGTGGGACAACCGCGCCGACTCGAATCATCGCTACACGGTCGACCGCAACCTGCGTGCGCAGATGGTCGCGAAGGGATGGGTGGCCGAAGGCTACGGCCCCGACCAGGTGATCATGTGCGCGCCGTCGTCGGTTCCCGCGTCGGCCGTGCCGCCGCCGTGCACCGGCCCGAACCCGCACGTCGCCGTGCCCAACGCGCCGCACGGCATGTACGTGTGGAATCCGAACCACCGCTCCGCCGCGTACCAGACAGCGCTGGCGCGCGACGTGATCGGCCGCGACCCGACGCTGTGCGGCGCGAGCCTCGTCATCGACTGGTCCGATGTCGAGCCGCAGAAAGGCGTGTACGACTGGACGGCGGTGGTCGCGGCCGCCAAGCCGTACACCGACGCGGGGCTCACGGTGAACCTGCTGTTCGCCGAAGCGACCGAGGGCGCGGTCAACACGGTGACGCCGGCGTGGGTCACCGCGCCCGCCGGCCAGGGCGGCCTCGGCGTGCCGACCGTCGCATGCGCCGGACAGCCGACGATGCCCGTCTACTTCGACCCGACTTACGAGGCGGCGTGGGAGGCCTTGATCGCCGCCGCCGTCCACCAGTTCAGCTTCGCCAATTCACCGCTCGCGGCGAGCGTCGGCTACATGCGCTTCGCGACGGCCGGCGGCGCCGAGGCGCTGCCGCCGCCCGGTTACAACGACGGCGGCGCGTGCCAGGCGCAGTGGACCGCCGCCGGCTACTCGTACGCGGCGTGGAACGCGCACGAGGCGCGCATCATCAACGCGATGGGCAGCCAGCCGACCGACAAGCAGATCGTCGTCTCGCTGCCGTACGTGTCCGGCGGCCCCGACGTCTACGCGGTCGCGAACATGGGCGCCGCGGCCGCCGCGGCCAGGCACGTCGGCTTCTCGTTCGAGAGCCTCGGCGTGAGCAACGTCGCCACACCCGGGTCCACGCCGGCGCCGTGCAACCCGCAGGCGCAGATCGTCAACCTGCACTGGTGCCAGGCGTACGCCACCTACGCGGGCCAGGTGCCGCTCGCGCAGCAGCCGATCACCGCGACCACCAACACGTCGGTGGCGACGATGGACATCGGCAAGCTGCTGCAATACGCGCTCGCCAACCGCATCCAGATCTTCGAGCTGTACCCGGAGGAATGGCTGCAGGCCAGTTCGCCGACGTCGCCGGGCTTCGTGCCGGCGAAGCAGGCCGCCTACCAGCAGGCGCTGCAGGCGGCGGCGCTGGTGCTGGGGGCGACGAACGGGCGGTGACTCGTACATCCATCAAGGTGCGGATCCCCTGCGACGGCGCCAGCTGGGAGGCCGCAAGCGACTCAATGCGGAAATTTGGTGTTCGAGCATGGGTCGGGTTTCTAGCTCCGAGCGCGGCCGGAGTCTCTTGAGCGTTTAACTAAAGGGTTGCAGGGGCCACGCTCATCTGTGCAGATCACCGATTGATCGAAAAGTGATGCAGCACAAGCACCGAATCTCCCAGCACCTTTCGTTGGGGAAGCGTGTCATCCCATGCTCGTGACCACGCGCGTCCATTCTTCAGTGTGGGATCGAGGCTACGCCAACGCTTCCAATCCACGATCAAAAGCACACCGAGGTCTGCATTGACGCTCTTCATGGCGCTCTCAAATTCGCCTTGATTTAATGCGCAAGAGTACTTGGAAGCAGAGCCGTTGAAATTGCCCAGATCGTCTCTTCTTACGTCTCTTCTCTGCCTGCCAAGGCAGGTCCAGTCGGCAAGGGACCGGCTCAGTCTTAACGAGCGCTTCAAGTGAATCGCGGGTTCATCCGCGAGAAGATCTCGCGGCCAGATATAGTTAAATGTGCGTGTGGGGTTCGAGTCAAACTCCGATATCAGGTACGTTTGAAACCAGAAAACTAGCTGCGCACCAATGTCTTTGAGAGGCGGCGAGTCTAGATGCTGGTTCTCACGGAACTCAACCTCCAACTGGATCGTTGCGTCTATTAGATTCGGTTTCTCGGGCAGTCCCGAAGCACGGCCGTCGCAATAGAGCACTGCCGGACCGACAAGGAGCCCGAACTCCATGTGGTTCGTATCAATTCCCCATGGTCCTTCCGATATAAACCCATTCGCACCCGGTGTCAGCGGCGGACCGTAGATGCGATCCCAGACAAACTCAGGCGTCGCGAGATTTCGGTTATAGATGCTCGTCCGCACTGATGCCTCCTGTGCGCGGGCAGCCGCGGAAGCGCCCAGGACACCACCGGCAACGCCAGCAACGAACGACCGCCGATTCATCACTCACTCCTCGCGAGAACAAGTGGCCTTTCAAGTATACGGCTGCCGGAGGCTCGGCCTCGTGCCCACGAATGACTGCGCTTTGGGGACTCTTCCGCTAAGGGCGAATTTCTACAGTTGGCCGGTCTCCGACAGTCGCTGTACGACATGGACAAGGCTCGTGGTGCTCGTGCGGGAAGCATGCTCGTTCCACATGCGATGCCGCACACGTCTTCAACCCCCAGCTATGGTCCAGTCCTTGCGGCTCAGCGCGTGCGTGGCCAAGCTTTCGCCATACCAGTTCTCCAGTCCACGATATCGCATGCCCAGCCGGTCCATGACGCGCGCTGAAGCCGTGTTCTCCGGATGCCGAACGGCAATGATTTCAGGTGCCGCGAGGGTCTCGAAAGCAAAGGCGGTCATGCAGGTGGCGGCCTCGCTCGCCAGGCCCAGGTGCCAGAAATCGGGGTGCAGGCGCCACCCGATCTCAAGTGGATTGGAGCGCAAGCTCTCGAGATCGGCCGGCATGACCGCATCGCGCCGCGCGTATTGGATGCAGCCCGCGCCGGCGATGCGGCCGCTGGCCGGCTCAATGAACGTCCACCAGCTCGTTCCCAGAACAGCCCAACAGCGCTGAACGCGCACAATGCTCGCTGCGGTCTGTTCGCGCGTCTCCGGCCGCCCGGTGATGAACTGCATGACCTCCGGCTTCCGATTCATTTCGTAGAGTCCGTCGAGATGTTCCTCTGCGAACGGCTCCAACCGCAATCGGGTCGTGTGCAGGATTGCCAAGACCTCTCCTTTCCGTGAAGCGGGCAATTGACGAGCGCCGCCGATGTTGCACGCCCGCCGAAGTGGCCCCCTAGCCATCCGGCACCATCGCCACATCCTGCAGCTTTGCCAGTTCGATCGAGAGCACGATGCCCGGGCTGCCCGGCGGCGAATCGTGACCGAGGACGTGCGCTTCCACGATCGCGTCAAGGGCGGCGACGCGCAGTTCCCGTCCCGGCAGCGCCAGTGAAGCTGCGGTTGCCGCGAATTGCGGGACGCCGATCACCAACCGCTGGGCGATCGATGGCGAGTCGAGCGTGCAGCGGTTCTTGCCCGCCGCGCGGCCGGCGAGCTCGATTCGTTGTCCGCCGCGTGCGAGCGTGCCGTCCCCGAGCTGCACCTCGCCCTTCACGCGGGTACGCGCGAGCGCACCCGACAAGTTGGGATCGGCGGGACGGGCAAGCGGCTGACTCGGCGGCGATTCCAGCAGCGCGTGCAGGAACGGCAGCAGGTCGATGCGGCCGCGGTCACCGCGCGCGAAGGGAAATCCGCGGTCCGTCCCGAAGGACACGCCTGGCGGCGGCGACGGAAATGCTACCAGCGGGACCCGCACCTGGCCGGCCGGCCCCGTGACGTGGATGCCCGCAGGAGAGACGCCCATCAACGAATTGGGCCCGACGTTCTCGATCACGATCGCATTGAAATCGACCGCGCCCTGCCGGATCGGCACCGCGACGTCGGCATCGACGAACCACAACGCGTCCTTGACGAACGCGTGCACCAGCCCGTCGAGCGTGCGGAGCGCATCGAGCTGCAGCGATTGCGGCGCATCGCCGGCGGCCACCGCGCCACGGGCCAGCGCCGCCCGCAGATGCTCGACGACGACGTGCCGCGCAACGAAAGAGGTTATGGCCGGGGCCCCCGCGATCGGCGCAACCTCGGCACGTACGTCCTCGAGCGCCACCCGCTCGATGTCGACGCGTGCGCCGGCCGTAGTCGTGCGCACGGCTTGCATGACGATCGCGGCCGCCGCCAGCGTCGCGTGTCCGTCCGGCTGCGCGGTCAGCGTGAGGGCGCGCGTGGTAAAGCTGGCGCAGGCAAGCTCCACCCCGGGGATGCGGAGAAACGCGGTGGAACTGGGCGGTGGGGTCGCGGCCATGGCGGGCGATGCGCGAAAGTTCGCAGTATGCACGCTGCGGCAGCCGGTCGAGCCCTGCTAGATCGCGGGTGGTGGTTAGCATTCAAGTGAACCACTCTCGCGGGGAGGTACCCGCATGTCGGAGACGCCTGCAACCATGGCCAGCACAATCGCGGTGATGTCGCAGGCACCACGGAACCGCAGGAAACCTCAGGCCGGCCCGAGATAATCGCGCTTGCCGATCTCGACGCCGTTGTGGCGAAGGATGTTGTACGCGGTCGTCACGTGGAAGAAGAAGTTCGGGATCGCGCGTCCGAGCAGGAACTGCATGCCGGCGAACTTGGTGTCGTTGCCGCCGACCTTGACGACGAGCTCCTTGTCCTCGGTGCCGTCGATCTGCTGCGGCTTGATCGTCTCGAGGAATGCGAGGGTCTTGTCGACGCGCGCCTTGAGTTCGGGAAGCGTCTTCTCGTTGTCCTCGAAGGTCGGGTTCGTCACTCCGGACAGCCGGGCGGCCGCGCCCTTGGCCGAGTCGCACGCGATCTGCACCTGGCTCGTCAGCGGCAGCATGTCGGGGTACAGGCGCGCCTTCGGCAGCACCGACGCGTCGAGCTTCTTCGCTTCTGCGTAGGACTGCGCCTTGTCGAGGATGGCGCCGAGATTGCGCAGCGTGTGGATGAAGCGGGGAATGCTGACTTGGTACATCGAGATGGTCATGTCGCGTCCTTGGAGGCGGTGAAGGCGTGCGGGTGGCAGCGGGGCTCGATTCTACCGTGCGCCAGGGCCCCGCTACCGGCGGTGCGACGGGTCGAGCGGCGGATACGGCAACGACTTCGACGCATCGGTGGTCACATCGACGAATACGTCCAGGACATCCGGGATGCTCCGGGCGATCCTTTCCAGCGCGCGCTTCCTGGACATCGAATCGACGCAACCCTGCACGTAGACCCAGCGCCGCTGGACCGTCACCCATACGCTCGTCCCCTTGAGCGCCGGCGAATTCGCCAACGCGGCGCGTAGGTTCTGCGCGATCTCCGCGTCGTACTGGTAGGAACTCGCCTTGCGGCACTTGCCTTCCTGGTAGCAGCGCATGCCGCGTTCGACCCGGACGTGCGCCTGGCGCTCCATTTCCGTCTTGGTCATCAGCGGCCCCAGCGGCGTGGGGCAGCCGGGGATCGCCGAGCTGACCGCGAAGAACGGATCCTCGAACCAGTTCGCAAGCTCCGGCGCGTCCTGCGCGGCGAGTGCCGGCGACAGCGCGAGGCCGACGGCGCCCGCGACGGCGACGAAGCACGCCGTCGTCATGCACGGCGGCGCGGCTTGCGCTTCGCAGCGTCCGGACGACCGTCGGGCCGTTCGCGCGGCCGTTGTCGTCCGCCGAACCGCGCCGCGAGATCGAGCCGAAGCGCGCCGCTGCCGACCATCGTGTCGTTCCCGTCGAACGCACGCAGGCTCACCGCCAGGACGAATTCGCTCTTGACCCCGCGCCGGACCGGAGGGAACTTGCCGACGCGCAGCAGCAGCTCCGGCTGAATTTGACCGCGCGCCGGGAGCTCGACGCTGACGCCCTCGCTCCAGCCGCCCTTGAGCTTCCAGCCGAGCGGACCAAAACGCGGCGGGGGATGCAGCACGAGCTCTACGATGACGTTGCGGTCGAATCGATTCGTGAGCAGGGGCAGCGGGATCCTCACGTCCGAGCCGGGCGCGGCCGGGCCGCCGCCGGGCGGCGGGTAGCTGGGATAGATGACGCGCAGCGCCAGGTTGTTGTCGCAGCGAAGCAGCTGCTCGATGGGCGTCGATCCCGCGGCGCACGGCAAGCCGCCGGCCGCATCGACGTTCGACAGATCGCCGGGTGCGCTGGCGGAGGCGAACAGGAACTGGTAGCCGGCCTTCGCGGTGTAAGCGAACGGACCGACGACCACGCTGCTGAGCGTGGTGGTCGGCGCCGGGATCGGACCGGCGGCCGCCAGTTTCGACGGGCTTGCCGCGACGAAGCCGGCCGGCCATGATGCGGACAGATCGTAGTCGTGAGTAAACAGGCTGACCTCCACGCCGGAGGCAGCCGTGGTCCCCCGGTTGCTCACGCGGACGTAGGCGTACGCCCTGCTTCCACCCACCGGTTCCTCGTGAACCGTTCCGCCATCCGGAGCGTTGCGGCTCCAGATCTCCTCGGTCGTCCAGATCCAGTCGCCCGCCCAGCGATAGTGCCCTGCGCGTCGCGTGTCGATGAACACGTCGACGGGCGGCGCTACACCGGGTTGAGTCACCGGAACGGGCGCATTGGGCGCCTGGAAGGCGCCCTGCCGCTCGAAGGCCCAACGGAGGACTTTCCAGAACACGCCGCCGGGCATTCCACGGAATGCCGTGGTGGTTCGATCCGCATTCATCAGAAACGCACTGAAATCCTCCGCGCGGTTCACCGGCGTGACGCTTGCGAAGGGCATCGAGTCGATCGCCCGCACGATCAGGTAGGCCATCTGGTCGGCCCAGCGTTCGCGCTCCCTGATCCTTCGGAAGGGGTTCGGCCCGGAGTAGGTGAAATCGCCTCCGATCGCCCGATAGGCATTGAACAGCGTGTTGCACAGGATCAGGCTTCCGCCGTTGTTGCTGTCGTCGAATCGTCCGCCCCATCCGAATCCTTGCGCCGGAAACCAGTCGAGGCGGTTACCCGTGCTGAAGCGATCCCACGGATCAAGGCGAAACCGGTCCGATGCCCACGAAACCGGATCGCACAGGATCGCGGCAAGCGCGTCACCCGGGCCGTGCGCGAAGCCGAAACTGCCGGCGTGGAGGCACTCGTTCAGGAGAACGTGTCCGAACTCGTGCACGACGATCCGCCAGCTGCACGCGCTGATCGGGCTGGGCGTGGGAAGTCCCGGCTCGAGCACGCCGTAGAACATCATCTCCGTGCCCGTATGGCTCGCGTTCGCGCGGGTCATGGCCAGCCCGCCGTTGATCGTGACGGAGAAGTCCACCTTGATCGGAAACGTCGTTCCGGAGAAGAACGTCGCCGGGTCGAAGCCCAGTGAATCCAGCAGGACGAAGAATCGCGTCGAGTGATGGTAGGCATTGACCGCCGCAAACTCCGGCGTCAATGCCGAGTAATCGAACGTCTGGCCCGGGAAGTCAGGGACGGTCGGAGGCGGCACGGCCGGTGGCCGAAGATCGGCGAGCTCGATGTACTTCGATCCCGTCAAACCGATCTGCGTGCTTCCCGGCGGCGACGCCAGGTCATGCAGCGTCCATTGCTGGCGGACGCTGTCGAGCTGGGCCACGGTCGCGTTGGGCATGTAGTTGAAGCCGCGCGTGGGGGGATCATAGTTGTAGACGAGGGCATCGACATCCTTGAATTCGACCGCAGCCCGCAGGTACAGCACGCCGCCGGTCTCGACCTCGACGAAGGCGCGCCAGTGAAGAAGTCCCCAGCCGTCCAGCGGCAGCGAGAACAGAACCTCGGTCGCGACGTAGTACCGCCCGTCTTCGATCGAATCCGGCAGTCGCGGCAGCGGCAGGGTCGGACGTTCGCCGTGGCCACGGGCAGATTTCTTTCCGCCGCGCCGCGCCGCGGGCAACGACTCGATCCGCTCGGCAGCGCGAAACTGGAAGACACGCGGACTCATCAGGTTCAGGACCCAATCCTGCGAAGCGCTGCCCAGGACTGCGAGATTCCTGCGGTCCAGCAGGTGCGGGAGGAAGGGTGCGGTTTCGGCAGGGAACTTCACGTCGATCGTGGGATCGACGGTACCGCACGAGAGCGTTGCGCGCAGCGGCGTGTCCGCCAGCACGAC
This sequence comes from Burkholderiales bacterium, assembly GCA_046347755.1. Classification (GTDB taxonomy): domain Bacteria; phylum Pseudomonadota; class Gammaproteobacteria; order Burkholderiales; family Casimicrobiaceae; genus VBCG01. The sequence goes on from JAXMFM010000003.1 coordinate 2,567,634, forward strand.
GGCAAGGCCGTGCTCCCAGACCGGCAGCCCGTGTGCGGTCTGCGCGTACATCACCACACGTCCGCTGACCGTGGCCTTTTCGGCAGCGAAGCGCAGGCTGGCCGGCTCGCGGCGCAGCCGCGGGACGAGCTGGATGGGCGCGTCGCGGATGAAGCGGGCAGGAAGTCCGTACTCGCGGCCGAAGGCGTTCAGGTACTCCGCCGCGAGCGACTGCGGCGTATGACGTCGATCCGGGGGGACTGCGTCCGCCAGGTGCTGGATCGACCTGACCGCGCCTTGGCGATCCTCATTGAGTATCGCTCTGGAAAAGTTGCGCGCTTTCATCTCGCCCTCCCCAATCGCGCCCTGCCCGGCGCTCGATCACGAGCGTCCGCCTACTATGGCCATGGCCGGGAACCTGCGCAAGGGGTTGGGGATTCCAGCCAAGGCCTCGATCAAGCGCCCAGCCTAGATCCCCGCGTACCACTGGTAGCCCTGGTCCTCCCAGTAGCCACCCTTCCCGCCGGCAATGTTCGCGAACGACGCGACGAATTCGATCGACGTGATGTACTTCGCGTGCTTGTAGCCCAGCTGGCGCTCGACGCGCAGCCGCAGCGGCGCGCCGTTCGGCACCGGCAGCGGCGCGTCGTTGAGCTCGTACGCGAGGATCGTCTGCTCGTGGCGCGCGTCGACGAAGTCGATGCTCTCGTAGTACAGGTCGGTGCCGTCGGCGGCCATCGGGTCGGCGCAGTAGAACATCACGTAACGCGCGTCGGCCTTCGGCCTGACCGCATCGAGCACCGCGGACAGCCGCACGCCTTTCCACTTGGCGATCGCGCTCCAGCCTTCGACGCAGTCGTGGCGCGTGACCTGCGTGCGCGACGGCAGCGCGCGCAATTCCTCCAGCGAGAACTTGCGCGGCGCCTCGCACAGGCCGCCGACGTCGAGCCGGTAGTCGGCGAACCGGGTTGCCACCCAGCCGTTGTACTGGTCGGTGTCCGGATCGTCGGAGCCGTTGCTGCGGAACGTCGGCGAGCGGTCGGACTCGGCGAACTCCTGCGCCAGCGCGTCGCGCCCGACGAGCTTGGCCAGCGCCTCGTTCAGCGGCTCTACGGCGTTGAGCACCTTGGGCGCCCACGCGGTGCGCGACAGGCTGTCGCAGCCGGCCAGCGCCACCGCCGACGCCGAGACCGCGGCGCCTTTCAGGAACGTGCGCCGCGGCAGCCGCTTGCGCAAACGGATGGGCTTAATCATGCGGAACCTCCGAAGACACCTTGTAGCGTCCGGTGATCATCGACCGCAGGTTGTTCCAGAGCCCGGTGACGATCACCTGGAACACGTGGATCGCCACGAACGCGACCAGCAGCCACGCGACGATGAAGTGGATTGAGCGCGCCGATTGCCGTCCCCCGACGATGTCGACCCAGCCGGTCAGCACGGCGTCGAGCCACGGCGACATCGCGAGGCCCATCAGCACGATCAGCGGCAGCAGCACGAAGATCACGACGAGGTAGGCGAGCTTCTGCAGCACGTTGTAGCGCTTGGCGGCCTCGCCCTGCGGGTGCCGGAACCGCAGGTGATCGCGGATCGACGCACCGATGCCGCGCAGCTCGTCGCCGGTGGGCGCGAGGTCGCGCGCCAGGTGCCGGCTGGCGACCGCGTACAGCAGGAACGCAAGGCCGTTGAGCACGAACACCCACGCGAAGAAGAAGTGCCACGAGCGCGCCATCGACAGCCACTGCGGACCGGGCAGCATGAGCCACGGCGGGAACGCCGACGGCACGAGCCGGCCGCCGGCGTACGCGGCGCCCAGGTAGCCGGTCGTGTCGAACTCGGCGCCGAAGACGCGCGTGACGCCCATCGGCTCGCCTTTCGGCGACATCCGCGCCCCGATCTCCAGCACCGGCGGCTTGCCGTTGTACGACGACTTGCCGAAGTTGAGCGCCGGATGCGCGTTGAAGATCTGCAGCCCGCTCATGAACAGCGCGGTCAGCGCGACGACGTTGATCCAGTGCATGATGCGCACCGGCAGCGTGTGCCGATAGTAGACGTAGCCGCGCCCGGCGGCGGCCGGTGCTTCGGTACTGGCGGTCTCTGCGGTCATCGCGGTCCCTGTTCCTTGCCATCGCATCCGCGATGGTCGCGCTCGGCATCGCCGACCTTACACTCCGGGCGTCGGACGCGCGACCCGTACAATGGTTCGCATGCCGTCGCCCCCGTCACCGCCGTTCGCCACGCTGACGCCCCACCGCATCCTCGACGCGCTCGACGCAGTCGGCATGCGCGGCGACGGCCGCCTGCTGGCGCTCAACAGCTACGAGAACCGCGTCTACCTCGTCTACCGCGAAAGCGATCCGGCGGTCGTCGTCAAATTCTACCGCCCCGGACGCTGGACCGACGCGCAGGTCGTCGAGGAGCACGAATTCGTCGCCGAGCTCGCGGCGCGCGAGATTCCGGCCGTCGCGCCGCTGGCGATCGCCGGCGCGACGCTGCACCACGACGGCGAGCTGCGCTTCGCAGTGTACCCGCGCGCCGGCGGCCGGACGCCGGAGCTCGACGATCTCGATACGCTCGAGTGGCTCGGCCGGTTCCTCGGCCGCATCCACGCCGTCGGCGCCACGGCGCCGTTCCGGCATCGTACCGCGCTCGACATCGCGACGTTCGGCGACGAGCCGCGCGAATACCTGCTCGCCAACGACTGGCTGCCGCCCGACCTCGTCGACGCGTACCGCAGCGTGTCGCAGATGGCGCTCGACGGCGTCCGCCGCTGTTACGCGCGCGCCGGCGGCGTGCGCAGCCTGCGGCTGCACGGCGACTGCCACGCCGGCAACGTGCTCTGGACGGAGGGCGGTCCGCATTTCGTCGACTTCGACGATGCGTGCATGGGACCCGCCGTGCAGGACCTGTGGATGCTGCTGTCGGGCGAGCGCGCGGCCATGACGGAGCAGCTCGACGCGGTCCTGGCGGGCTACGAGGATTTCGCCGAGTTCGACCGCCGTGAACTCAACCTCGTCGAAGCGCTGCGCACGCTGCGGCTCGTCCACTACGCGGCGTGGATCGCCCGCCGCTGGGACGACCCGGCATTCCCGGCCGCGTTCCCGTGGTTCGACACGCAGCGCTACTGGCAGGACCGCATCCTCGAGCTGCGCGAGCAGATCGCGCTGATGGACGAGCCGCCGCTGACCGTCTGAGCATGGCGCGTTTCGGGGCGCCCCTGCCGCGTTACGGGACGTCGAGCGTGAACATCTCCTGCGGACGCGCGACGCCTTTCAGCGCGTACCGGCCGAGGCTGACCAGCCGCGACCGCGCGTCGCCCGCCGCTTCGGCGAACGCCCACGACACGACGACCTTCTGGTCGAGCGATCCGCACAGCGCCTCGATCCGCGCCGCCTCGTTGACGGCGGGACCCAGCACCGTGAAGTCGAGCCGCCGCGGACTGCCGAGGTTGCCGTAGAGCAGGTCGCCCCGATGCAGCGCGACGTGCGCGTCGACCACCGGCAGGCCGTCGTTGCGACGCCGGTCGCGCAGCGCCGCGATGCGCAGGCGATGGTCGACCGCCGCATCGAGCGCCCGCGTGCACGCCGGCACCGTCCCTTCCTCGGGGAAGATCGCGAGGAGGCCGTCGCCGATGAACTTGAGCACGTGCCCGCCGTGCGCCTCGATCGCGTCGACCTGGACCTCGGCGTATTCGTTCAGCAGCGCGAGCGTGCCCTCGGCGCCGAGCGATTCCGAGATGCGCGTGAATCCCGCGAGGTCGCTGAACCAGACGACGGCGCGCAGCGGCTCGGCGCGGCCGCGCACGATGTTGCCGGCGAGCACGCGCTCGGCCGCGTCGCTGCCGAGGTACGTCGTGACCAGCGTGCGCGCGGTGCGCCGGGTCGTGCGCAGCACGAACGCGAGCGCCAGCGTCGGCAGGATCGCGGCGATGAGCTCGAAATGCGCATCGGTGAACCCGCCGGCGGCGTCGGTCGTCCACGACGAGACCATGCCGTCGATGGCGCCCGCCTCCGATGCTCCGGCGCCGCGCGTGAGAAAGGCCGCATAGTCGGTGACGCCCCGCTGCACCAGCTCGTCGACCAGCGGGAACTCGCCGCTGACGTAGTCGACGCCCACCCGCCGGCGCAGTTGTTCGCGGCCCTGCTCCGCCAGCACGCGGAACGGACTGTGCGTCCAGCCGTCGGGCACATCCGGGTCGGCGTCGCGGGGAACGTCGTCCTGGGATGCGCCCGATTCGCGCTTCCAGCGCAGCCCGCGGGCATCGAAGACGGGATCGAGCATGCTGCCGCCGATCGCCGCGCGGAAGATGCCGGCGCCCGCGGCATTCAACCGCTCGCACAATCCGGCCAGCAGGTCGGTTTCCGCCATGTCGCCGAGACCGCCGCGCGCGACAAACGCCACGAGGGCGGCAATGCCGTTATCGTTCATGTGACCTCAATGGCGTCCGAGCGCCCGGACCGCGTCGCGACGCGCGACGAGACCGCAGCCCGCGGCGGCCGTCAGCGCGGCGCCCGCGTAGAACGTGAACGCCGGCCCGAACGCGTCCCACAGCCAGCCGGCGAGCGCGCTCGCGATCAGCAGCGCGATGCCGCAGACGAGATTGAACGCGCCGAACGCCGTGCCGCGCAGATCGGCGGGCGAGGCGCCTGCCACCAGCGCGGCGAGCAATCCCTGCGTCAGGCCCATGTGCAGCCCCCACAATGCCGAGCCGGCGAGCACGGCCGACGGCGAGCGCGCGTTCGCGAGCACCAGGTCGGCGACGATCAGCGCCACGACGCCCGCCGCGAGAAGCCGCGGTCCGCCGCCGCGATCCAGCGCGGCGCCCGTCGGATAGGCGGTCAACGCATAGGCCACCGACATCACGACCATCACCAGCGGCGCCGCGGCGACCGTGAAGCCGGCATTCTGCGCCCGCAGCACCAGGAACGCCTCCGAAAAGCGGGCGAGCGTCAGCACGCCTGCGACGGCGACGATGAACCAGAACGCCGCAGGCAGGCGCCCGATCTGCGCGAGCGGCCATCGCCGCGTGCCGGCTTCCGGTGACGGCGCGCGAGGCGGCTCTTCGACGCCGGCGACGATCAGCGCCACGCACACGAGCGCCGGGATCACGGCGATCCAGAACGCGATCCTGAAGTCGCCGGCGAACCAGGCCATGGCGGCGAGCGCCAGCAGCGGCCCCCCGATGCCGCCGACGGTGTCCAGCGCCTGCCGCAGCCCGAAGCTCGCGCCGCGGACGGAAGCCGGCGCGATGTCCGCGATCAGCGCGTCGCGCGGCGCGCCGCGGATGCCCTTGCCGACGCGATCGGCGAAGCGCGCGGCGACGATCCAGCCCAGCGTAGGCGCCAGCGGAAAGACGAACTTCGACAGCGCGCCGAGTCCGTAGCCGGCGAGGACCAGCGGCTTGCGCCGGCGCGTCCAGTCCGACAGCACGCCGGAGAACAGCTTGACGATCAGCGCCGTCGCCTCGGCGACGCCCTCGACGATGCCGATGACGAGCATGCTCGCGCCCATCACGGTCGCCATGTACAGCGGCAGCAGCGCGTGGACGAGCTCCGACGACAGGTCCATGCACAGGCTGACGAGCCCGAGCACCCACACGCCGCGGGGAATCGCCGCGAGCCGCGGGCGCTGCGTCATGGCAACCGCGGCGTCGGCACGGCGGAAGGCGTCAACCCAGCGTCACGGCGACGCGCACGGTTCCCGCACGCTCGTGGCGCGCGACGAGGCGGACGACGTCGCCCGGCTTGCCGCGGACGACCCATTCGGCCTTCGCGCGGTCGTCGGTGACGTGGTAGTCGGGCCAGAACGAGATGCCGGTGTGCTTGTAGGCGCGCCCTTCGAGCTGGGGGAGTTCGACGCGCCACTTGCCCTGCACGAGCGCGGCGCCGGCCGGCACGTCGATCTCGGCGATCAGGCCCCGCACGACCTTGCGGTCGAGCGCGCGCTTCGACACGTACGACGGCAGGTAGCCGGTGTTCTGCACGACCAGCGTGACCGTGTACGTGCCGCCGCCGACTGGCTTGGCCGCCGCGTGCACGAGTTCGAGCTTCGGCGAGATCAGCGCCTGCCAGACCAGCCATTTCGGAAAGCGCTGAAGCTCGCGCTCGAGGAACTGCTTCGGCGGATTGGAGAACGCGTGGAAGCGGTTCCAGCCGCCGATCTCGACGCGGCCGAGCTGCGGGTGGTCGAACGGCTTCCACGGCACGTGCGCGATGCCGCCGGCCTTCTCGTCGCTCCAGCGCAGCATCTTGAGGTCGTCTTCGGGCGCGTGGTCGCGGAACCAGTCGATGAACTTGTAATCGGTGACGCCGGCTTCGCGCATCGGCGACCAGATCTCGACCACCCAGCTGAAGATGCCGAGGTGCTCGTACACCCAGTCGAACGTGCCGCCGATCACCGACTTCGGGTGATAGCGGAACTCGTGATAGACGGATATGGCCGGATAGCCGGTGAGCTCGGTCCCCTTGCGGCCGACCGCTTCGTACACCCACAGGTCCTCCGCGTGCATCTCCTCGTCGGCCGTGTGCTCGAACGGCCGCAGCAGCACGCCGCTCCACGTGTGGAACGCGGTGCCGCCGGTGATGTTCGGATGGCGGACGACGAAGTCGACGACGGCGCGCACTTCCGGCTCCGACGCCGGGTAGGGGCCGGCGCCCATCTGCTCGAATTCCTGCCGCCAGGACGCGGGAAAGTTGCGGTTGAGGTCCAGCCCCTGCACCGGCCGCTTCACGCGCAACGTGAAGCCGTCCCAGCTCTCGAGCGTCCCCTCCGGCACGATCCGGTAGTAGGTGCCGCCGACCTCCGTGGGATCGCGGCGGATCATGAGCCGCGGCTCGTCCGGGTGCGCCTTCCAGACGCCGTTGGCGTCGGGGATGCGCATCTGCAGGATGCGGCCGTCGCCGTCGACGTCCTCGACGGTCATCCCTTCGATGTCCTCTTCGCCGGTCGGATACGGCCGCGTGCTCGACCGGATCCATTTCGGGTGGTCGGCGAGCGCCCATTCGGCGCCGTCGGGATTGATGCGCGGGCAGATGTAGAACGCGCGCGTGTCCAGCGCCCGCGCGATGTCGGCATCGGTGCCGTGCTGCGTGACCAGCGCGTGCAGGAAGTACAGATTCGCGGCGGACGCGGCCACCTCGGTCGCGTGGATGTTGCCGTCGACCCAGAACGCCGGCTTGTCCGAGGCCGGCCCGGTCGCCGCGTTGGTGACCGTCGCGACCCAGATGTCGCGGCCTTCGTGGCTCCTGCCGATCGATTCGACGGCGACGAACTGCGGATACTCGCGGGCGTACGCGTGAAGCAGGTCCGTGAGTTCGACGTACCGGTAGAAGCGGTCGAAGGCGATGGCGGGCATGCGGGTCCGGGGCTTTCGTGGCGAGCCTGGCATCTTAGCGGCTTTCGCGGGAAGCGGACCGCTGCGACGGCCGGCGCCCGCATGACTACCGTATAAAAACACGGTATCATGCGCGGATGCTGCCGCCGTATGCCGAGCTGCACTGCCTGTCCAATTTCTCGTTCCTGCGCGGCGCGTCGCACCCGGAGGAACTGGTCGAGCGCGCGCAGGCGCTGCGCTACTCGGCGCTCGCGATCACCGACGAATGCTCGCTGGGGGGCGCCGTGCGCGCGCACCTCGCCGCGAAGGACGCCGGCCTGCCGCTCGTCATCGGCAGCGAGATGACGCTGGCCGACGGCGGCAAGCTCGTGCTGTACGCGACCGACCGGCGGACCTACGGCGATCTCGCGCAGCTCATCACCCGCGGCCGGCGCAATGCGGTCAAGGGAACCTACCGGCTGACCCGCGACGACGTCGCGGCGCTCGCGCCGCGGTGCGTGGCGGTCGGGCTGCCGCGCGACGGCGCCGACGCGCGCTGGCTCGCCGACGTGTTCGCCGGCCGCGCGTGGATCGGCGTCGAGCTGTTCGCGCGCGCCGGCGACCGCGCGCGGCTGGCATCGCTGCAGTCGCTGGCGCGCGCGACGGGCCTGCCGCTGGTCGCTTGCGGCGACGTGCACATGCACGTCCGCGCACGCCGCGCGCTGCAGGACACGCTGACGGCGATCCGCCTCAACACCCCGCTCGCCGACTGCGGCTACGCGCTGTTTCCCAACGGCGAGCGCCACCTGCGCTCGCGCGCACGGCTCGCGACGATGTATCCGCGCGAGCTGACCGACGCCACGCTGGACGTCGTCGCCCGCTGCGCGTTCTCGCTCGACGAGCTGCGCTACGAGTACCCGGAGGAGCTGGTGCCGGCCGGCGCCACGCCGGCATCGCATTTGCGCGCGCTGGTCGAGACGGGCTTGCTGCGGCGGTACGGCGAGCGCGGCGCGCCCGCCGACGTCCGCGAGCTGATCGAGCACGAGCTGGCGCTGATCGCCGAACTGAAGTACGAGCCCTACTTCCTGACCGTCGAGGACATCGTCGCGTTCGCGCGCCGCAACGCAATCCTGTGCCAGGGACGCGGGTCGGCGGCGAACTCGGCCGTCTGCTATGCGCTCGGCATCACCGAGGTCGACCCCGCCCGGATGAGCATGCTGTTCGAGCGCTTCATCAGCCGCGAGCGCAACGAGCCGCCCGACATCGACGTCGACTTCGAGCACCAGCGGCGCGAGGAGGTGATGCAGTACGTCTACGGCAAGTACGGCCGCGAGCGCGCGGCGCTCGCCGCCACGCTGATCACGTACCGGCCGAAGAGCGCGGTGCGCGACGTCGGCCGCGCGCTCGGCTTCGACCTGGCGCAGATCGACCGGCTGTCCGGCATGTTCGCGTGGTGGGACGGCCGCCGCATCGAGCCGTCGCGCATCCGCGAGGCCGGCTTCGATCCCGACCACCCGCTGCTCGCGCGGCTCGTCATGCTGACCGGCGACCTGATGGGCTTCCCGCGCCACCTGTCGCAACACGTCGGCGGCTTCGTGATCGCGCGCGACTCGCTCGAGCGGATGGTGCCGGTCGAGAACGCGGCGATGGCCGACCGCACGGTCATCCAGTGGGACAAGGACGACCTCGACGCGATGGGCCTGCTCAAGGTCGACTGCCTGGCGCTCGGCATGCTCTCGGCGATCCGCCGCGCGCTCGACATGGTCAACCGGTTCCGCGGCGGCGCGATGCGGATGCAGGACATCCCGGCCGAGGATCCCGCCGTCTACGCGATGTGCCAGCGCGCCGACACGATCGGCGTGTTCCAGATCGAATCGCGCGCGCAGCAGTCGATGCTGCCGCGGTTGAAGCCCGCGTGCTTCTACGACCTCGTCATCGAGGTCGCGATCGTGCGCCCCGGCCCGATCCAGGGCGGCATGGTGCATCCGTACCTGAGGCGCCGGCAGGGGCTGGAGCCCGTCACCTACCCGAGCGCCGCGGTCAAGAGCGTGCTCGACCGCACGCTCGGCGTGCCGATCTTCCAGGAGCAGGTGATGCAGCTCGCGATCGTCGCGGCGGGATTTTCGCCGGGCGAGGCGGACCAGCTGCGCCGCTCGATGGCCGCGTGGCGGCGCAAGGGCGGCCTCGAGCCGTTCGAGCAGCGGCTGATCGACGGCATGGGCGCGCGCGGGCTTCCGGAAGCGTTCGCGCGGCAGATCTTCCAGCAGATCCTGGGCTTCGGCGAATACGGGTTCCCGGAGTCGCACTCGGCGTCGTTCTCGCTGCTGGTCTACGTGTCGGCGTGGCTGAAGCTCTACGAACCCGCGGCGTTCTGCGCGGCGCTGCTCAATTCGCAGCCGATGGGCTTCTACGCGCCCGCGCAGCTGGTGCAGGACGCGCGGCGGCACGGCGTCGACGTGCGCAACGTCGACGTCACGGTCAGCGAGTGGGATTGCACGCTGGAAGGGTCGCCGCCGGCTCCCGCACTGCGGCTGGGCCTGCGCATCGTCGCGGGACTCAAGGAAGAGAGCGTCGCGCGCATCGTCGCCGCGCGCGGCGCGCGGCCGTTCGCGCACGTGGCCGACCTCGCGCACCGCGCTCGGCTCGACCGGCGCGACCTCGCGGCGCTCGCGGCGGCCGGCGCGCTCGCCCGCCTGGCCGGCCACCGGCACGATGCGGTGTGGGAAGTCGCGGGCGTGGAGAAGCTGCCGCCGATCCTTGCCGGCACCACGTTCGCGGAAAGCCCGCCCGCACTGCCGGCGCCGACCGAAGGCGAAGACATCGTCGCCGACTACCGGACGCTGGGCCTGACGCTCGGCCGCCATCCGCTCGCGCTGCTGCGCGGGCAGCTCGCGGCGCAGCGCCTCGTGACGGCCGCCGACATCGCGCGCACGCCGCACGGGCGCATCGGGCGCACCGCCGGCATCGTCATCGGCCGCCAGCGGCCCGACACGACGAGCGGCGTCGTGTTCGTCACGCTCGAGGACGAGACGGGCGCGACCAACGTGATCGTGTGGCGCGACCTGTCCGACCGCCAGCGGCGCGAGCTGCTGGGCGCGCGGCTGATGGCCGTGTACGGCCGCGTCGAGCGCGAAGGCGACGTCGTGCACCTGATCGCGGGCCGGCTGGTCGACCTGTCGCCGCTTTTGGGGTCGCTGCCGACGCGGTCGCGGGACTTTCACTAGCCCCGCTGCGCGCTCACTAGCTCGGCCGCACGCATTCGGTTAGCCTGTGGGCTCCGCGGGGACCCCCATGGCCCGCCGGTCGTCAGGAGCCGCCCATGGATCGCGAGGCGAAGTCCGACAAGGCGCGAGCGGGCGCGAAAGCGCCCGCCCCCCGCCGTTCGCGCCCGCGCACCGCCGCCTCCTCCCAACGCACGGCCGCGCAGCGGCTGGCCGACGCGCAGGCGCAGCAGGCCGCGACGGCCGAGATCCTGCGCGTGATGGCGGCGTCGCCGGCCGACGTGCAGCCGGTGATGCAGGCGGTGACGCGGGAAGCCGCCCACCTGTGCGACGCGCACGTCGCCCGCATCCTGTTCGCCGACGGCGACCAGCTGCTTCCGCTTGCCGACTACCAGCGGCACGGCGGCACCGACATCACCGGGAACACGGTTCCGCTGCAGCGGACGTCGATCAGCGGACGGGCCATCCTCGACCGCGTGACGATCCACCTGGCCGACGTGCAGCCGTTGCTCGACTCGGAATTCCCGGCTGCCCGCCACAACGCGACCAAAGGCGGCATGCGGGCCGCGCTGGCCGTGCCGCTGATGCACAGGGGCGAAGCGCTGGGCGTCCTCTTCCTGTGGCGCCGCGAGCCTCGCGGGTTCACGCCCGACCAGGTTGCGCTGGTCGAGACCTTCGCCGCCCAGGCGGCGATCGCCATCGGCAACGTCTCGCAATTCCGCGCGACGCAGGAGGCGCTCGAGCAGCAGACGGCCACCGCCGGGATCCTGCGCGTCATCAGCAGCTCGCCGACCGACGTGCAGCCGGTGTTCGATACGATCGCGGCCGCCGCGCTTCGGCTGTGCGACGCCCGACGCAGCGGGATCTTCCGGTTCGACGGCGAACTCATCCATCTCGTCGCGCATCGAAACCTGAATCCCGCAAGCGAGGAGGCGCTGCGCAACTTCTATCCCGCCTCGCCCAGTCGCAGCAGCCCCACGCGGCGGGCCGTCCTCACGGGCGAAATCGCCCACGTCGCCGACGTCCTGGCGGATCCGGAATACGGACATCAGGCCGTGGCCAGGGCCGCCGGCTTCCGCAGCGTCCTATCGGTACCGATGATGCGCGATGGCCGATCCATCGGAACCATCACGGTGTACCGCGACGTGGCGAGCCTGTTTCCCGACAGCCAGGTCCAGCTCCTCAGGACGTTCGCCGAGCAGGCGGTGATCGCCGTCGAGAACGTGCGGCTGTTCCACGAACTCGATGTCCGCAACCGCGACCTGACCGAATCGCTGGAACAGAAGACCGCGACCAGCGAGATCCTGCGCGTGATCGCGGGCTCGCCCACCGACACGCAGCCGGTGTTCGACCTGGTCGCGCAGCGCGCCGGGATCCTGTGCAACGCGGAAGTCGCCGTGGTCTCCCGGTTCGACGGCAAGGTCATCGACCTCGCGGCCATCGACGGTCTGTTGCCTGCCGCCGTCGACATGGTGCGCACGCTGTACCCGATGGCGATCGATGCGCAGACCGTGACCGCGCGCGCGATCCGCTCGGCGCAGATCGTCCACCTTGCGGACGTGTTCGCGGACGAGGCCTATGGACTGCGGGACTTCGCACGGGCTGCGCAATACCGGGCGGGGCTTGGCGTGCCGATCGTGCGCAGCGGGAAGGTCATCGGCTCGATCTTCGTGGGACGGAGCCAGCCCGGATTGTTCGCCCCATCGCAGGTCGAGCTGCTGAAGACGTTCGCCGAGCAGGCGGTCATCGCCATCGAGAACGTGCGCCTGTTCAACGAGCTGGACGTCCGCAACCGCGACCTGAACGAGGCGCTCGAGCAGCAGACCGCGACCAACGAGGTCCTGCGCATCATCAGCCGGTCGACGTTCGACCTCGACACCGTGCTGCACACGCTGGTCGAGTCGGCGGCCCGGCTGTGCGACGCCGAAAAGGGCACGATCACGCGGGAGCGCGACGGGCGGCTGTACCGGGTCGCCGCCTACGGCTTCTCCCGCGAGTTCGCGGACTTCGTCAAGGACGTTCCGGTCGAGCCCGAGCGCAGGACCGCCACAGGCCGCGTGCTGCTCGAAGGTCGCGTCGTGCACATCGTGGACGCGAAGACCGATCCGGATTACAGGTTCGACGAAGCGATCAGCCTGGGCGACGTCCGCACGATCGTCGCCGTGCCGATGATGCGCCAGGGCGTGGCGATCGGCGTGCTGGCGCTGACGCGCTCGGTCGTGCGTCCGTACACCGACCGCCAGATCGAGCTGGTGTCCGCGTTCGCCGACCAGGCGGTGATCGCGATCGAGAACGTGCGCCTGTTCAACGAGCTCGAGGGCCGCAATCGCGCGCTGACGGAATCGCTGGAACAGCAGACGGCGACCAGCGAAATCCTGCGCGTGATCAGCCGGTCGCCGACCGACGTCGCGCCGGTGTTCCAGACCATCGCCGACGCGGCGCTCGGCCTGTGCCGGGCATCCTCTGTCATCGTCGGGACCTTCGACGGCGAGCTCGTGCGGATCGGCGCGCTGGCAAGCACGACACCGGAAGGCGCCGAGGAGCTGCGCGCGATCTTTCCGCGGCCGGCCAACCGCGACAACGGCGTTACCAGGGCGGTGGCGACGTGCGAGGTCGTGATGATCCCGGACGTCTACGACGACCCCGACTACGCGACCACCGGCCCCGCCATCGCGTCCGGATTCCGCAGCGTGCTCGCGGTGCCGCTGATGCGCGACGGCAACCCGATCGGCGCCATCAGCCTCGGCCGCGTCGAGCCTGGCCCGTTCCCGGACCAGCAGGTCGCGCTGCTGGCCACGTTCGCGGACCAGGCGGTCATCGCCATCGAGAACGTGCGGCTGTTCACCGAGCTGGACGTGCGCAACCGCGACCTCACCGAAGCGCTCGAGCAGCAGACGGCCACCAGCGAAATCCTGCGCGTGATCAGCCGGTCGCGAACCGACGTCCAGCCGGTGTTCGACACGATCGCGCAGGCGGCGCAGGACCTCTGCGGCGGCGTCTCGGCCAACGTGTTCACGTTCGACGGCGAACTGGTGCATGTGGCGTCCGTGGTGAACGCGAATCCGGCCTACGCGCAGGCGCTGAACGCCTTTTTCCCCAGGCCGCCAAGCCGCGATACGGCGGTTCTGCGCGCCATCCTGACCGGCAGCGTGACCATCGTGCCGGACGTGCTCGACGATCGCGAGTACATGATCGGCGGGCATTCGGCCGCGGGCGGGTTCCGCAGCGTGATCGCCGTGCCGCTGCTGCACGACGGCAGGCCGGTCGGCGGCATCGCCGTCGGACGCCCGGCGCCCGGCGCGTTCCCCGATTCGCAGGTCGCGCTGCTGCAGACGTTCGCCGACCAGGCGGTCATCGCGATCGAGAACGTGCGGCTGTTCAACGAACTGGGAATCCGCAACCGCGACCTCACCACCGCGCTCGAGCAGCAGACGGCGACCAGCGAGATCCTGCGCGTGATCAGCCAGTCGCAGACCGACGTGCAGCCGGTGTTCGACACGATCGTCCGCAGCGTGCGCGCGCTGTGCGACGCGGAGTTCAGCGGCGTCTACCTGCTGGACGGCGAGACGCTGACCCTCGCGTCCTCCGAGGGCATGACGCCGGCCGAGCTCGCGGCCTTCCGCGCCGGCTATCCGCGCAAGGTCGGGACGGACACCGTCTCGGGCCGCGCGGCGCTGGAGTGCCGCGTCGTGATGACGTCCGACCTGCTGAACGACCCGGACTATGCCGGGGCGCCGGGAACGCACGTCGGCGCACGCACGGTGCTCGGCGTGCCGCTGATGCGCGACAACCGGGCGATCGGCTCGATCGGCGTCTGGCGCGCCGAAGTGAACCCGTTCTCGGACGCGCAGGTCGCGCTGCTGCAGACGTTTGCCGACCAGGCGGTGATCGCGATCGAGAACGTGCGGCTGTTCAAGGAGCTCGAGACGCGCACCGCAGCGCTGACGCAATCGGTCGGCGAGTTGAAGGCGCTGGGCGAGGTCGGCCAGGCGGTGAGTTCCACGCTCGACGTGGAGACTGTGCTCGGCACCATCGTCGCCCGCGCCAGGCAGCTCACGGGCATGGATGCCGGATCGGTCTACGAGTACGACGAGGCGCGCGACGAGTTCCACATGCACACGGCGGACGGCCTGCCGCCGGAGCTGGTCGACGCGCTCCGCGCGACGCCGATGCGCAAGGGCGAAGGCGCGCTCGGACGCCTGGCGCTGACCCGGCTGCCGGTGCAGATCAGCGACGTCGCCGACGAGAAGGTCTACCAGAGCCGCGTCCGCGACATGCTGGTCCGCCTGGGCCTCCGGTCGATGCTGGCCGTTCCGCTGCTGCGCGAGGACCACCTGCTGGGCGGCCTCGTCGTGAATCGCAAGGCGACCGGCACCTTCGACGCGCGCACCGTCGAGCTCATGAAGACGTTCGCGACACAATCGGCGCTGGCGATCCAGAACGCGCGCCTCTACCGCGAGATCGAGACGAAGAGCCGGGAGCTCGAGACGGCCAGCCGCCACAAGAGCGAGTTCCTGGCCAACATGTCGCACGAGCTGCGCACGCCGCTCAACGCGATCATCGGCTTTTCCGAGGTCCTGGGCGAGCGGCTGTTCGGCGAGATCAACGACAAGCAGGCCGAATACGTGAACGACATCATGGAATCGGGCCGGCACCTGCTCTCGCTGATCAACGACATCCTCGACCTGTCGAAGATCGAGGCCGGCCGCATGGAGCTCGACCCGTCCGACTTCGACGTCGCCACCGCGATCGGCAACACGATGAGCCTGCTGCGCGAGCGCGCGCAGCGGCGCGAAATCTCGCTCGGAAGCCACGTCGACCCCGGCATCGGCATGCTTCGCGCCGACGAGCGCAAGGTGAAGCAGGTGCTGCTCAACCTGCTGTCCAACGCGCTCAAGTTCACGCCGGAGGGCGGCGCCATCGACGTCCACGCCCGTTCGTCCGCCGACCATGTCGAGATCGCCGTGACGGACACCGGCGTGGGCATCTCGCCCGGCGACCAGGCGACCGTGTTCGAGGAGTTCCGGCAGGTGGGCGCGACCGCGAAGCGCGTCGAGGGCACCGGCCTCGGCCTTGCGATCTCGCGCAAGTTCGTCGAGCTGCACGGCGGAACGATCCGCGTCGAC
This sequence comes from Burkholderiales bacterium, assembly GCA_046347755.1. GTDB lineage: Bacteria > Pseudomonadota > Gammaproteobacteria > Burkholderiales > Casimicrobiaceae > VBCG01. The sequence goes on from JAXMFM010000003.1 coordinate 2,583,269, forward strand.
AGCGTGCTGGGCAAGGGTTCGACGTTCACGTTCACGCTGCCCCGCCGCTGACCCACCGCTCGCCGGGCGTGGTAAGCTGTTCGGCCCCATCCGTCCCCCCTTCCCCAGCGGAGCGCACCGTGCCCGGACTGCTGCCCAACGTCGATCCCGACGGCCTGCTCGAATACTCGGTCGTGTTCACCGACCGCTCGCTCAACCACATGTCGGCGAGCTTCCAGGGCGTGATGCGCGACATCGCAGGCACGCTGAAGCACGTCTACAACGCAAAGACCGCGATCGTCGTTCCGGGCGGCGGCACGTTCGGCATGGAGTCGGTGGCGCGGCAGTTCGCGACCGGTCGCAAGTGCCTCGTCATCCGCAACGGCTGGTTCAGCTACCGGTGGACGCAGATCTTCGACATGGGGTCCATTCCGTCGGAGTCGATCGTGCTGAAGGCCCGCCGGACCGGCACCGATCGCCATTCGCCGTACGCGCCGCCGCCGGTCGACGAGGTCGTCGCGACGATCGCCGCGCAGCGCCCGGCCGTGGTCTTCGCGCCGCACGTGGAAACCGCGTCCGGCATCATCCTGCCCGACGCGTACCTGCGCGCCGTCGCCGATGCCGTGCACGCGGCCGGCGGGCTCTTCGTCCTCGACAGCATCGCGTCCGGCGCGATCTGGGTCGACATGGTCGCCTGCGGCGTCGACGTGCTGATCAGCGCGCCGCAGAAGGGCTGGAGCAGCTCGCCGTGCTGCGCACTGGTCATGCTGTCCGAACGCGCGCGCGAGGCGATCGACGGCACGACCAGCACGAGCTTCGCTGCGGACCTGAAGCGCTGGCTGGGCATCATGGAGGCCTACGAGAAGGGCGGCCACGCGTATCACGGTACGCTGCCGACCGACGCGCTCACGAAGCTGCGCGACACGATGAAGGAAACCGAGCGTTTCGGCTTCGCCCGCGCGCGCGCCGCGCAGGTCGAGCTGGGCGAGCGCGTGCGTGCGCTGTTCGAATCCGCGGGGTTCCCGAGCGTCGCGGCGCCGGGCTTCAAGGCGCCAGGCGTGGTCGTCAGCTATACCGACGACAAGGACATCCAGTCGGGACGCAAGTTCATCGCGCAGGGCGTGCAGACCGCCGCCGGCGTGCCGCTGCAGTGCGACGAGCCGGCCGACTTCTCGACGTTCCGCGTCGGGCTGTTCGGCCTCGACAAGTGGGGCAACGTCACGCGCAGCGTGCAGAACCTCGAGCGCGCGCTGGCGACGTTCGCCGCGCCCGCGCTGAGCTAGACGGCGGCTAGACCAGGTCGCGCAGCACCAGCGTCGCCTCGAGTCCCGCGGCCGTCTTCACGCGCACGCGCGAACCGGGCGCCGAGCGCAGCGCGTCGCGCAGCGCCGGCAGCGTGGTCTGCTTCCACTCGCGGCCGTTGACTTCGACGATGACGTCGCCGGCCTTCAGCCCGGCCGCCGCGGCGGGTCCGGCCGCAACGACGTCGACCACCTTGTAGCCGTCCTCCGCCCGCTCGAGCCAGAGGCCGCCGCGGTCGGCGATGTCCGGCGTGCCAAAGTTCAGGTAGCGCTCGAAGTACAGCGCGTCGTTCGGCAGGTCGTAGGTGACGGCGAACTGGCGAAGGATGCCGAAGCCGACGTTGCCGGCGATCTCGGTCTGCGCCCGCGCGTCGCTGGCGATCTGCGGAATCGCGATCACCGGATTGGGCACCTCGACGGTGCCGAGCTTCAGCATCTTCCCGCGCGCCAGCATCGACCTCATCGGGCCGGAAACGCCGGCGCCGGTAATCGCCACGTTCTTCGCGTTCAGCTTCTGCGCGAGGTCGTTCTTCGCGGCAAACGCCGGATTGAGCGTAAGCGACGCGCGGCTGCCGGTGTCGATCTCGAACGTGCCGTCGTTGCCGTCGATGCTGCCGCGGACCTGCGGCAGGCGACCGCGGTTGGCGACCGGTACGCGGGCGCCGGTGCCCGTGTACTTGAATTGCGCCGGGTCGTACAGCGTCAGCCGCGACCGCGCGTAGTCGATCTTGATCGGCATCCGCACGAACCACTCGAGGCCGACGATGCCGGCGACGTCGTCCAGCCCTTCGACCCGCTTCAGGAACGCGTCGATGTCGGCGATCGCGTAGCGCTGGTTGCCGACTTCCACGCCGTTCAGCGTCGTGGCGGTGACCTGCACGGTGCCGGCGAGCTTGCGCTCGGTGCCGATGAGCGTGGACGCCGTCTCCGACGACAGCACGTTCGCGCCGCCGGCGTCGAACAGCATCCGGAACGGACCGCGGCCGTCGAGCATCACGCGCACGAACAGGTGGCCGGACAGCGCTTCGAACTCCACGTCGACCGCGGCGCGGCCGGCGGGGAACACGAGGTCCGGCTGCTCGGCCGGCGGCCCGAACGCGACGGTGGTCAACGGCTCGTTGAACACGATCTTGCGCACGACGACGATCTCGTCGAGCTTGGGATCGCCGCGCGTCGTCTTCACCATGAAGGGAATCTTGACGCCGTCGACGTCGCGGCGGTCCGAGTAGTGCTCGATCCGCGTCAGCCTGGCCTCTTTCTCGACCAGCCGCTCGATGAGCTTCGTTTCGACGCCGATCCAGAACTCGAACGGGCGCCCGCCATCCGGCGCGATCGTAACCACGTCGTACTTGCGTCCTTCGGCCTCGGCGCGCTCCTTGTATTCGATGCGCGCACGGGCACGATCCGGGTACCAGAAGGCGAGCTGGTCGCGGTACGCGGCGTTGACGGCGAGCTCGATCGCCGCCTTGTCGGTCTCGATCTTCGCCGAATCGTAGCCGTCCTGCGTCCAGGCGACCTTGCCGTCGTAGCCGGCGGCGCCGACGACCGGCCCGATCTCGTAGTGGATGACCGACTGCCCGGTGGTCACGTCGCTGATGCGCTCCGCCACCCCCTCGAGGCCTGCGGCCGCGAGCCGCACCTGGCTGTGCTGTGAACGCAGGCCGTCCCACGCGGGGCCGCCGCTCGCTTTCTTCGCGTCGGCGAGCAGCGCAACCGGGTCCGGCTTGCGGGCAGCGGGGGCCTGCGCTGCAGAATGCGGCGCGAACAGGACGACGGTAACGAGGACGAGCGCGGAAGCGAACAGGGATCGCACGGGGATTCGAAGTCGTCGCCGGTGGCAACCGGACGGCTCGGCTTGGGGTGGCAAGTCGGTAATTATCGCAGATACGGCGCGTCCGCCGGCGGTCTGCCGATGACAGGCGCCCCGCAGGTCGCTAGCATCGCGGCTGCCATACCCGATTCGCCTGCCGTTCATGCCCGCCGCGCCCACCTCCCCGCTCCCGCCCATCGACCGCTTCCTGCCGTGGTTGCGGGGCTATCGGCGGCAGGATGCGCGCGACGACGTGCTGGCCGGCAGCACGCTCGCCGCCTACGCGGTCCCCAGTTCGATCGCCTACGCGCAGCTGGCCGGCATGCCGGTGGCGACCGGCCTGTACTGCTACATGTTCGCCGGCCTCGCGTACGCACTGTTCGGCACGTCGCGTCAGCTCGCCGTCGGGCCGACGTCGTCGATAGCGCTCACGCTGTCGCTGACGCTGTCGGGCCTCGCGGCCGGCAACCCGACCCGCTACGCCGAACTCGCCGTCGCCACGGCGTTTTTCGTCGGCGCGACCGCGCTGTTCGCGTGGGCGATGCGCTGGGGCGGCATCGTGCACTTCATTTCCGAGACCGTGCTGACCGGATTCAAGATCGGCGCCGGCATCGTCATCGCGGTCAGCCAGCTGCCGCTGCTGGTCGGGCTGGCCGGCCAGCACCACGACCTGTGGGGGACGTTCGCGCACATCTGGCGCAACGCGGCGGGCATCCACTACCCGTCGCTGACCCTCGGGCTCGTCGCGCTCGCGCTGCTGCAGGTCGGCCACGCGCTGCGGCCGCGCTGGCCGGTGCCGCTGATCGTCGTCGCGCTGGCGCTGGCGCTGATGGCGCTGCCCGCCGTCGGATCGCTGAACATCGCGAGCGTCGGCGCGATTCCGCAGGGCATCCCGCTGCCCGGCATCCCGGTGTTGCACTGGGCCGAGCTCGACACGCTGCTGCCGCTGTCGCTCGCGTGCTTCCTGCTGGGCTACAACGAGGCGATCGCGGCGGCGCGGCTGCTCGCGCTGCGCCACGACTACGCGATCGACCCGAACCGCGAGCTGCTCGGCATGGGTGCGGCCAATGTCGCCATCGCCGCCGGGCACGGCTTTCCGTCGGCCGGCGGCCTGTCGCAATCGCTGGTCAACGACGAGGCGCGCGCGCGCACGCCGATCTCCATCGTCGTGTGCTCGGCGTGGATGGCGATCGTGCTGCTGTTCCTGACCGGCCTGTTCGACGGCCTGCCGCAGCCGCTGCTGGCCGCGCTGGTGCTGGCGTCCGTGCAGAGCATGTTCAAGCTGGACGAGCTGCGCCAGCTGCGGCGCGTGTCCAAGGCCGAGTTCGCGATCGCGGTCGTCACCATTGCCGCCGTGCTCGGCGCCGGCATCCTGAAGGGCGTGCTGGTCGCCTGCGTGTTCTCGCTCGCGATGCTGATCCGCCGGCTCGCGCTGCCCGAATGCGTGCTGCTCGGCCGCATCCCCGGAACCGATCACTTCGCGTCGATGATCCGCCATCCGACCGCGCAGGCGGTGCCCGGCGTGCTGGTGTTCCGCCCGAACGCGGCGCTGCTGTACTTCAACGTCGACAACGTGCGCGAGCACATCCTGGCCCTGCTGGAACGCGCCGAGCCGCCGGTGCGCCGGATCATCGTCGACCTGTCGTTCACCACCGACCTCGACCTGTCGACGATCCGCATGCTGGGCGACGTCGCCCGCCGCGCGCGCGAAGACGGCGTCGCCGTGCTGCTCGCCGACGCGCACTTTCGCGTGCGCGCGCTGCTTGCACGCGAGAAGTGGGCGCCGCTGCTGGGCGACCTGTCGCGCTCGTATTCGATCGCCGAGCTGGTCGACGGGCTCGAGTTCGACGTGCCGCCGCCGGAGCTCGCCCGATTGCAGGCGACGCAACAGCCGTCCGCTCTGTAAGATGGCGGTCGGCGGCGCGACCATGGGTTGAGCGCCGGTAACGGCGCGTCAATTCCAAGGCATCGCGTGGCACGACCCGAATTCGACATCGTCGTCATAGGCGGCGGCTCCGGCGGCCTGGTCGTTGCGGCCGGCGGCAGCACGCTCGGCGCGAAAGTCGCGCTGGTCGAGCGCCACCGGATGGGCGGCGACTGCCTGTGGTACGGGTGCGTGCCGTCGAAGTCGCTGATCGCGTCGGCGCGCGTGGCGTGGCAGATGCGCAACGCGCAGCGCTGGGCGCTGGCGCCGGCCGATCCTCGGCCCGACCTGGCGCGCGTGATGGAGCGCGTGCGCGGCGTGATCGCGCAGATCGAGCCGTTCGACAGTCCCGAGCGGTTTCGCGGGCTCGGCGTGGACGTGATCTTCGGCGAAGGCCGCTTCGTGGCTCCCGACGCCTTCGAGGTCGGCGGCCGCCGGCTGACCGCGACGACGTTCGTGATCGCAACGGGATCACGGCCGGCGATTCCGCCGATCCCCGGCCTCGACGCGGTGCGCTACCTGACCAACGAAACGGTGTTCGACCTGCGCGAACCCGTGCCGTCGCTGGCCGTGATCGGCAGCGGCCCGATCGGCTGCGAGCTGGCGCAGGCGTTCCGCCGGCTCGGCAGCGACGTCACCGTCGTCGACATGGCGTCGCGCGTGCTTCCGCGCGAGGACCCGGACGTGGCCGCCGTCGTGCAGCGGCAGCTCGTCGACGAAGGCGTCCGCTTCCACTTCGACGCGACGATCGCGCGGGTCGCCGCCCGTGCCGGCGCGATCGACGTCGTCGTTCGCGGCAAGGACGGCGCCGAGGCCACGGTGGCGGCGACGCATCTGCTGGTCGCCGCCGGCCGCCGCCTGAACACCGAAGGACTCGGGCTCGACGCCGCGGGGATCGCCCTGCAGGACGGGCGCATCGTCGTCGACGACCGGCTGCGCACGAGCCGGCCGCACATCTACGTGGTCGGCGATGTTGCCGGAGGCCACCAGTTCACGCACCTGGCCGAGCATCACGCCGGCATCGTGCTGCGGCACGCGATCTTCCGGATGCGCTGGGCGAAGCCGTCGCCGGTGCTGCCGTGGTGCACGTACACGGATCCCGAGCTCGCGCGCGTCGGGTTGTCCGAAACCGAAGCGCAGCAGCAGGGTCTGCGCCACGCCGTCTATCGATTCCCGTTCGACGAGATCGACCGGGCGCGCGCCGAAGGCGAGACCGACGGCTTCGCGAAGGTCCTGACGGACCCGCGCGGCAAGCTGATCGGTGCCGCCGTCGTGGGCCCGCGCGCCGGCGAGCTGATCGCCGAGTTCGCGCTCGCGCTGACCCGGGGCATGGCGGCCAAGGACATCTCCGCCGTCATCCACGCCTATCCGACGCTGGCGTCGATCGCGCGGCGGGCGACCGACCAGAGGCTGAAGGAAGGCCTGACGCCGACGGCGAAGCGCTGGATCAAGCGCATCTTCCGGTTGCAGGGCCGCTGAAGATGGCATCGCCGCCGCCGCCCGCGCCGGACCGCCGCGGCCTCGCGCTCAAGTTCGCGCTGCTCGCACTGTTCGTCGGCGTCGTCGTCGCGTTCTTCGCGCTGGGGGGCCAGCGCTATCTGACGCTCGAGACGATCAAGTCGAACCGCGACGCGCTGCTGCGCTTCACCGAAGCGCACTTCGCCGCGGCGCTCGTTATCGGCTTCCTGATCTACGTCGGCGCCGTCGCGTTCAGCCTGCCCGGCGCGCTGCTACTGTCGCTGACCGCGGGCTTCGTCTTCGGCCGCTGGGTGGGAACCGCGCTCGTCATCGTGGCCGCGACCGTCGGCGCGACGATCGTGTTCGTCGCCGCGCGCTACATCTTCGCCGACGCGGCGAGACGACGACTCGGCGCGCTCGGCGAGCGCATCAATGCCGGATTCACGCAGAACGCGTTCAACTACATGCTGTTCCTGCGGCTGGTGCCGGCGTTCCCGTTCTTCCTCGTCAATCTCGCGCCAGCGCTCACGACGATCCCGCTGCGCACGTACGTGCTCGCGACGCTGATCGGCATCGTGCCCGGCACGTTCGTGTTCGTGAACCTGGGCGAGACGCTCGGACGCATCGACTCGCTGCAGGGGCTGGTATCGGTGGAGACGCTCGGCGCGTTCGCGCTGCTGGGCCTGTTCGCGCTGGTGCCGATCGTGATCCGCAAGGCGAAGACCGGCCGCGCCCCGGGCGCGTAGCGGGCGACCGCAAGCCGCCGGCAGCCTTCTGCTATCCTGCCGGTCGGGATTTCCGCCGGCTTCCACACCCTTCGCGAGCACGCCGCCGATGCGCCTGTCCATCATCGTACCGGCGCTCGAGGAGTCGGCCACCATCACCGCCACGCTGGCCGCGCTGCAACCGCTGCGGGCGCAAGGCCACGAGGTCATCGTCGTCGACGGCGGCAGCCGCGACGCCACGCTGCTCATCGCAAGGCTGCTCGCCGACGTCGCGTTCGCCGGCCGGCGCGGCCGCGCATTGCAGATGAACGCCGGCGCGGCCCGCGCGCGCGGCGACGTGCTGCTGTTCCTGCACGCCGATTCGCTGCTGCCCGCCGGTGCGGCGCAGGCGGTCGAGCGCGCGCGCGCCGCGCAGCGGGCGCCGCGCTGGGGTCGATTCGACGTGGCGATCGACGGCCGCCCCCGCGTGCTGAAGCTGGTCGCGGCGATGATGAACGTGCGCTCGCGGCTCACCGGCATCGCGACCGGCGACCAGGGCATGTTCGTCGACCGCGCGCTGTTCGAGCGCGTGGGTGGGTTCCCGCCGATTCCGCTGATGGAAGACATCGCGCTGTCCAAGGCGCTGAAGCGGGCGGCGGGCCGGCCCGCATGCCTGCGCGAACGCATCACGACGTCGGGCCGGCGCTGGGAAGCCCGGGGGCCGTGGCGGACGATCTTCACGATGTGGCGGCTGCGCGCAGCGTACGCGCTCGGCGCCGACCCGGCCACGCTCGCCCGGCACTACCGATGACGGGGCTGCCGTCGCTTCTGGTGTTCGCGAAGGAGCCCGCGCCGGGCGCCGTCAAGACGCGGCTCGCGGCGGACGTCGGCGCCGAGCAGGCCGCCGTGGTCTATCGCGAGCTGACGACGCTGACGCTGGCGCACGCCAGTGCCGCGCGCGACGCGCGCATCGTCGGTCGCGTGGAACTGTGGTGCACGCCGGATCCCGCGACCGCGTGGTTCCGCGGCCTCGCGGCCGACCATCGCGCCGCACTGCATGGGCAAGGCGACGGCGACCTCGGCGCGCGGATGGCGGCCGCGCTGGCCAGCGCACTGTCGCGCGCGCCGGCCGCGCTGATCGTCGGCACCGATTGCCCGGTGCTCGACGCCGGATACCTCGCGCGGGCGTGCGCGATGTTGCGCGACCACGACGCCGTCATCGGGCCCGCCGAAGATGGCGGCTACGTGCTGGTCGCCGGCAACCGCACGCTGCCGTTCGCGGACGTGCGCTGGAGCACGCCGCACGCGTTGGCCGACACGACGGCGGGCTTTGCGCGCGCCGGACTGCGCTGCGGCACGCTTCCCGTGGCGTGGGACGTGGACGACGCCGCCGGCCTGCAGCGGTTCGCCGCGCTGCGGCCCAGCCGCTAGGGGATGGTCACGCCGACGGTGAACAGCAGCGCATTGAAACCGAGCAGCACGATTTCGCCGCAATAGCGGTTCCAGCAATACCCGGCCGACGGAATGATGCCGGGCGCGAAGCCCGAGCTGTTGAACGGGATCTTGTCCTGGTACTCGCCCGAATACCCGTGCACGACGCCGGCGGAGAGCTTCAGGTAGAACGGCTGGTGCTCTTCGAGCGGACGCCACTTGAGCCCGCCGTAGGCGTACTGCGAGAACTGCCCAAAGGAGTTGGTGAACAGCGCGAGTCCGGCGAACCATTGCCCGTCGAGCCAGCGCTCCTTGAAGTAGTACGACGTGTCCAGCATTGCCGCCTGCTGGTGGTCGGGGTCGTAGTGGAAGTGAACCGTCAGGTAGCTCGTCTGCAGGTACCAGCGGTCGGTGCGCCAGGGCTCCGGCGCGTTCCACTCCGGCCTCTGGAAGAACGGCACGTCGTCCTCTTTCGCCGACCCGGCAGGCGTCTGCGCCGGCGACGCAGTCACGACCGTCGCTGCGGCAAGCGCAAGAAACGCGTGCCCGAGCAAGCGCCACGGCGTGCGGCGAGGCGACGAGGACTTGCGGGAATCAGGCAACGCGACGGACAACGTCAACCGCGAGGTGCGGCAAGGACGGGCAGGCATGGCACCCCGGGTATCGAGATTTTCCGATACCTTACCACGGTCGGCCCGCGGCTGTCCCGCGGGTCGTTGCCGACGGCGCGCGTCGACCTACGCGGTCGGACAGGCAACCGACGCGGCCAGCCGCTCCTTCGCGATCGCGATCTTCGCGGCGTCCGGGAGCTCGACGCCGTTCTTCACCGCCGTGATCTCGGCCAGGATCGACACGGCGATCTCCGGCGGCGTCCGGCTGCCGATGTACAGGCCGATCGGCCCGTGCAGCCGCGCGATTTCGTCGTCGGTGACGTCGAACAGGCGCAGGCGCTCGCGGCGCTTCGCGTTGTTCGCGCGCGAGCCCAGCGCGCCCACGTAGAACGCCTTCGACTTCAGCGCCTCCATCAGCGCGAGGTCGTCGAGCTTGGGGTCGTGCGTCAGCGCGACCACCGCGCTGCGCTCGTCGAGGTCGAGCGCCTTGACCGTGTCGTCCGGCATCGTGCGCACCAGCGTGACGCCCGGGATGTCCCACGTCTCCGTGTACTCGTCGCGCGGATCGCAGATCGTCACCTGGTAATCGAGCCCGACGGCGATCTGAGCAAGGTACTTCGAAAGCTGCGACGCGCCGATCACGAGCATCCGGTAGCGCGGCCCGTGGATCGTCGTCAGCGTGGCGCCGTCGAACGACAGTCCGTCGACCGCCTGCGCCGGATGCAGCGACGACTCGCCGGTCACGATGTCGAGCCGGCGCGCGACCAGGTGGCCCGCCTCGATCTCGCGCAACAGCGCGCGGATGCCGGACTCGCGGGTCAGCGGCTCGAGCACGAGCTGGATCGTGCCGCCGCACGGCAGGCCGAACCGGCGCGCCTCGTCGGCGGACACGCCGTACGTGACCGCCTCGGCCTGCGTCTGCGTCATGCCGAGCCGCCGCGTGCGGTCGACGATGTCGTCCTCGATGCAGCCGCCCGACACCGAGCCGACGACCAGGCCGTCGTCGCGCACGGCGAGCATCGCGCCTTCCGGCCGCGGCGAACTGCCCCACGTCTTGACGACGGTGACGAGCAATACGCGCCGGCCGGCCTCGAGCCATTCGGCGCTGCGCTTGAGTACTTCGTGGTCGACGCTGTCCATCGTGGGTTCCTGCGTGGGTTGCCGGCGGCCAAGGCGTTGTATTCTACGCCCGTCCCCACGCTGCTTCGACACCCGACCGGCCGTGTTCTGGCGCCTCGCAATTCCGACCTTTTTCGTCGCCGTGTTCATCGCGCTGGCGACGGTCGCGCTCGACAAGCCCGGCTATTACTACGACGAAGTGATCTTCGTGCCGGTGTCGCTGCGCGTGCTCGGCCAATGCGACGTCGACGCCGCGGTCACGAGTGAAATCGGTTGCCTGCCGCTGATGCAGACGCTGGGCTACGTCGGCGCGCTCAAGGCGTGGCTGCTGGCGCCCGCCATCGCGGTCTTCGGCGCGAACGTCTGGACGATCCGGCTGCCGCCGATCCTGGTCGGCGCCGTCGTGCTTCTGGTCCTGTGGTCGTTCGCGCGGCGCGAACTGGGCGGCGCGTGGGCGATCCTGCTGCTCTGCCTGCTGGCGATCGACCCGGTGCTGCTCGGCCACGCGCGGCTCGACTGGGGTCCGCACATGCTGGCGATGCTGTTCCGGGTGCTGTCGCTGGTCGCGCTGTGGCGCTGGCTGCAGACCGGGCGCATGCACTTCCTGGTCCTGCTCTGCGCGTCGCTGCTGCTGGGCTTCTGGGACAAGCTCAACTTCGTCTGGGTCGTCGCCGCGTGGTCGGTCGCCGCCGGAGTCGTCGCCGGCCGCCTGGTCGTCGCGCGGCTGCGGGACGGCAAGCCGTGGCAGCCTGCGATCGCCGGGATCACCGTCGCGCTGCTCGCGTGGGGCGTCGCGACCCTCGCGCGCCGCGCGGCGAGGCTCGACATCCTGGGCGACGCGGAAACGCTGACGCTGCTCGGGCAGCTCACCAAGGTCTGGAACCTGTACGCGGCGACGTTCAGCGGAAACTCGGTGCTGAACTGGGTGTTCGGCACCGACCTGTACGTGTCCAGCGCGTTCAACGTGCTGGCGCTCGTGCAGGTCGCGACCGCCGCCCTGCTGCTCGCGCTGTGGCGGCCGTGGACGCCGGCGCGCCGGCTGCTCGCGTTTCTCACGGTCGCGATGGTCGCGCTCGCCGCGATCATCGCCGCCACGCCGCAGGTCGGCGGCACCCATCACCTGATCGCGCTGTGGCCGCTGCCCACGCTTCATCTGGTCACGCTGCTGGCGATCGTCTCGCAACACGCGGGCGAGCCGGACAAGCGCGGCGGCGCGGCCATGCACGGCATGGTCGCCGTCGTCGGCGCCGTCGCGTGCGGCGTGCTGTTCGCATGGAGCGTCGGCATGGACCTGCGTTACCTCGACATGTGGCGCAACGATCGCGACTTTCGCCCGCCGTTCGACTCCGCCGTCACGAAGCTGGGCGACCGGCTCAAGGAACTCGACGTCGACCGCGTGATCACCGTCGACTGGGGCCTGCACCAGCAGCTGGTCACGCTGGCGCCGCGCGATCGCGCTGCCCGCTATCGCGAATGGACGTGGCGGCTGATCGACGCGCCCGACCTCGAGCGCGAAGACCTGCGCCGCGCCGTCGCCGAGCACGTCGAGGGCAAGCGCGTCGCGTTCGTCCTGCATGGCCAGGGATTCACGGTGTTCGCCGGCGCACGCGAACGCCTGGACGCGCTGCTGCAGCGCGATCGCCCGTGCGCACGCACCGAGGAGACGTTCGTCAACGCGTCGGGGCGGCCGCTGTACACGATCATCGTCGCGGACTTCAGGAACTGCGCGGCGCCGGCCAAGTCCGGCTAGCCATCCCTCGCCGACCGAGACGGGTATCAGCGAAAGCCGCGCAGCGCCAGGTAGACGATGATCGCGATGATCGCGGCCAGCGACACGTAGCGTATCCAGGGCTTCGACGCGGGCGCGCGACCGGCGGCGACCGGGACCATGGCCGCCTCGGCCTCGATCGCCGCGGGCGCGAGACGCTCCGAGAAGCGAGCGAAGAAGTCGTCGGCGATCTTGGCGGCGGCACCGTCGATCAGGCGCGAGCCGATCTGCGCGAGCTTGCCGCCGACCTGCGCCTTCACGTGATAGCGGAGCTCGGTTGCTTCGCCGTCGGCCGGCGTCAGCGTCACCTGCGCCTCGCCGTTGGCAAAGCCGGCGGCGCCGCCCTGACCTTCGAAGCGAAGCGTGTAGCCGGTCGGCGGATTGCTTTCCGTGATGCGCATCGTGCCGGCGAAGCGCGCGGACACCGGGCCGACCTTCGCGGCCATCACCGCCTTCCACGACGTGTCGTCGACGCGTTCCAGCGATTCGCATCCGGGCAGGCACGCCTTGAGCGCATCCGGATCGTTGAGCGCGTCCCAGACGGCGGCTGGCGCGGCCGGGATCGTCCGGGTGTTGGTCATCTCCACGTCAAGCGTGCTCCCTCGAGTCTTCGGCCGCAGCCGGTCGATCGCCCGCATTCAGCGCGAGCTCCTGCTCGGACACCCCGAGCGTCCGCCAATCGGTCGCCTTCGGCACGACGCCTTCGTACGACCGCAATTGCGCGTGGGCGATCCTGGGCTCGGTGGTGCCGATCGCGGGTTCGCCGCGGGCGAAGCGCTTCGCGGCGTCGACCATGATGCGCCGGAACTGCACGATCGCGATGTCGCTCGCGCCGAGCCGCTCGCGCGAACGGTCGGCGATCGGGCCCATCGTTTCCCACATCGCCATGTCCTGGTTCGGGATGCCCGGGATGCCGGTAAAGTCGCCGAGCTTCATCGCCTTGCGGTCCTGCAGGTAGTTGTTGTCGCGCGTGCGGAACCGGCGGTACTGGCTGTCGAGGTCGACGCCGACGCGCGCCGCGCAGAACTTGCGGAACGCCTCGGCGTCGACGCCCGGCCCCCAGTTGCTCCACGCGATGAAGTAGAACGTCGTGTTCGTGTCGTCGATCGGCACGTTGATGTTGGCGAGGCTGTACAGGTTGTTCGGTGGGATCAGCACGGTGATCGGCGCGACGAACGTCGTGATCCGCACGTAGTCGTTGATCGCCGCATTCTTGATCGGCCGGCGGATCGCCGCGTAGCGCATGCCGTAGTTCGTCGGCTGCACATGGATACGCGGCGACTTGTCGGTCGTCGGACGCGCCCACACGCCGCCGGCGGCGGTCGTGCGCTCGCCGCGGCCCGGCGGAATGTCGGTCGAATGCAGCGTCGAGCTGTGCGCGGAGTCGATCGCGCCTTCGAGAATCTGCGCCCAGTTGCACGGCACGCGGACCTTGACGATGGCGACGTTCGTGTCGTCGCTCGGCGCGAACGCCGGTGTCTCGAACTCCGGCATCGTCTCCGGCGGCCCCATGTACACCCAGACGAAGCCGCCGGCCTCGCGCGTCGGATACGAAGTGTGCTTGACCTTCTCGACGAGCTTCGATTCCGGCGGCTCGGACGACATCTCGACGACGTTGCCCGCGACGTCCATCTTCCAGCCGTGGTAGAGGCAGCGCAGGCCGCACTCCTCGTTGCGGCCGAGCGCCAGCGACGCCCGCCGGTGCGGGCAGTACTCGCCCAGCACGCCGACGCGCCCCTCGGAGTCCCGGAACGCGACCAGGTCCTCGCCCAGCATCCGCACGCGCACCGGCGCGCCGTCGGCTTCCGCGACTTCCTCGACCATGCACGCGGGCAGCCAGTGCCGGCGCATCAGCTGCCCCATCGGCGCATCGCCCTCGACGCGGCACAGCAGGTCGTTTTCTTCTCGCGTGAGCATCGTGGACCTCCCGTCCTGACTACTGCGCCGCGATCATCGCACACCTGCGGCGGCCGGGGCCAATGCGACCTGCCGCGTGAGCGCAATTTCGGTGCCCTGGCGCGAGGACGCCAGCAGCGCGAGACACACCTCGAGCGTCGCCCGCGCCCATTCGCCGGTGTGCACCGGCACGCGCAGGCCCATCACCGCATCGCACAGCTCGTCCAGCACCTCCGCCCGCGGTACCGACGGCGGCGCCAATGCGTCGAATCGCCGCGCGTCGTCGCCGTAGATCGCGACACCGTCCGGCATGGGCCGGAGGTCGGCGCGGTCGCACGACACGATGACCAGGCCGAAGTGGTTGTGCGCGTCGGGCCGTGCGATCGATTCGTTCGTCGACCCGTACATGCGCGCGGTTTTCAGCGCCGCTTCCTGCCCGCCGGACAGCGGGCCCGCCGTCAGCGCGCGGGCGACGCCGTAGCGTCCGGGAACCTTGCGATGGCCGAGCTCGCCGATGCCGCCGCACAGCTCGTCGCCGTCGAAGTGCGCGTAGCCGCTGTACGTGAGCGTCGCGAACGCGCCGTCGGCGAACGTCAGCAGCGCCGAGTAGGCGCCTTCGGTCGGCCGCGCCGGGTCCCATGCGCCGGTCATCGCACGAACGCTGCGTGCGTCGCCGCCGGCCAGCAGCCGGACGACGTCGATCTGGTGCGCCCCCTGGCTGAACACGACGCCGCCGCCGCGCGCGGTGTCCAGTTCCTCCGGCCGCCGCGGCCGATACAGGAAGTCCGTGTAGTACGCGGCCGTGATCATCCTGACGCGGCCGAAGGCGCCCGATTCGATCAGCGCGCGCGTGTGCAGGATCGGCGCGTCGAAGCTGTGGCTGTGTCCGACGATCAGCCGCACGCCGCCGGCCCGTGCGGCCTCGATCATCGCGTCGCATTCGGCCAGCGTGACCGCCATCGGCTTCTCCACCAGCACGTGCTTGCCGCGGCGCGCGGCCGCGACGACGTGCTCGGCGTGGAACTGATGGGGCGAGGCAATGTAGAGGGCGTCCACGTCCGGGTCGTCGGCCAGCGCATCGACCGTCGCGTACGTGCGGCCGCCGAAGTCGGCGGCAAACCGTTCGCGCGCCTCGCTGCGCGGATCGGCGGCGGCGACGACGTGCACGCGCGCGTGCGCGGCGAACGTCGGCAGCATCAGCATGAAGGCGCGGCCGAGGCCGGCGACGCCGAGTCGCAGCCGCGCGGAAGACCCGGTGCGCGGGCCGTCCGTCACAGGTCGAGCGTGAGCTCGGGCGACTTCGCCCGCGACACGCAGATCATGATTTCGCGCTGGTGCTCGGCGTCTGACAGCACGAGATCGCGATGATCGGGCTCGCCGGCGACGAGGCCGGTGCGGCAGGTCCCGCACGTCCCGCTTTCGCATGAACTCGGCAGCATGAGCCCGTGCGCGCGCAGGGTTTCCAGGATCGTCTTGTCCGCCGGCACGTGGACGACGCCGCCGGTCCGGTCCAGGCGCACGTCGAAGGGCCGATCGTTCGCCGCGTGCGCGACGTCGCCGGCCCCGAAATCCTCGAAGTGAACGGCCGCGGTCGACCAGTGTCCGGTCATGTCGCGCACCGCCTCCATCAGCGGCCGCGGGCCGCAGCAATAGACGTGGGCGCCCCTGGGCTTCTCCAGCACGTCCCACAGGTCGAGCGAGCGCTCGGGGTCGCCGTAGTCGTGATGGATCGTCACGCTGCCGCGAAAGGACGGCGCCGACAGCGCATCGAGAAACGCCGTCGCCTCCGGCGCACGGCTCAGGTAATACAGGCGGAACGGCTTGCCGCCGGAGTTGCGCAGGTGCTGAATCATCGACCAGATCGGCGTGATGCCGATGCCGCCCGCGATGAACAGGTAGCTCGCCGGGTTGCCCTTGAGCGCGAAGTCGTTGCGCGGCGCCGACACCTCGAGCGTGTCGCCGGCCTTCGTGGCGTCGATCAGGCTCATCGAGCCGCCGCGGCCGCCGGCCTCGCGCTTGACGGCAATGGCGTAGTGATCGTTCGCCTCCGGCGCATTGCACAGCGAGTACTTGCGTTGCAGGCCGTTGGGCGTCCGGACGGCGACGTGCGCGCCGGCGGTGAACTCGGGCAACGGCCGGGCGTCCGGCCGCACGAGCTCGATCAGGTGGATGTCCTGCGCGATCCGCTCGACGCGGCGCGCGACCAGCGGCATCGACGCTTCGCCGGACATCAGATCCTGGAGGCTTCCAGCGCTTCCGGCGCGAACAGCGCTTCCGGCTGCAGCAGGCGCTTCGAAAGTCCCTGTTCGTGGTGGTAGCGGAGGAACGTCGCCAGCGTGTCGCGATTGCGTTCGATGCCGTACGGCCAGAAGTCGTCGCCCATCAGCGCGCGTGCCTGCTCGGCGTGCGCGGTGAGCCACGGCAGCATGCCCTTCAGCGCCGCCGTCACCTGCAGGTCGTCGTACGTCCTGCGTTGCGCCGCGGCGAACGCCTTGGCCAGCGACTGCGCGACCCAGCGGTCGCGCTCGTACACGTCGCGGCGGATCGCCACCGTGTGCATGATCGGGAAGATGCCCGTGTCGCGGAAATATTGCTTCTCCACGTCCGCGTAATCGGGAAACAGCCGCCGCACGCGGTCGGGCGCGGTCCGGAACGTCGAGGGCATCCGCGCCGTGTACAGCGCATCGATTTCCCCGTTCGCGAGCATCATCGACAGCGTCTGCGCCGGGCCGATCGGCACGACCTTGATTGCGGCGGGCAGGTCGAGCTTCAATTTCTCGGAGCGTCCCGGCTCCTCTTCGCCGCCGGTGAAGTACGTGACGCTGTCGACCGGCACGCCGTGGCGATCGGACAGGATGCCGCGGATCCACACGGGCGCGGTCATCTGGTACTCGGGAACGCCGACCCGCTTGCCGATCAGGTCCTTCGGCTCGCGGATGTTGCTGCCGGCGTGCACGTAGATGGACGAGTGCCGGAACATGCGCGACGGAAACACCGGGATCGCGACGAATTGCACCGGCTCGCGAAACAGCGACACCGTGTACGACGACAGCGAGAGTTCGGCGGCGTCGAACTCGCGATGCCGCAGCATCCGGAAGAAGGTCTCCTCGACCGGCAGGTTGACGTAATTGAGGTCGATGCCGTCCGGCACGATCGACCCGTCCATCAGCGCCCGCGTGCGATCGTAGTCCCAGCACGCCAGCGTGAGCCTCAGTCGCGACACCCGTTCTCCCCCGTCGTCCGCCTCGCGTAAGATACTACAGCGACCATGACCGAGACCGGAATCTCGCCCGCCTGCCGCAGGGCGCTCGTGCTGATCCGCGCGAGCGGCCACGTGATCGTCGACGCCGACCTGCCGGCCGCCGACCTCGTGACGCTGGCCGGCGCCGCCGCGGAGTGGGGCGCGTCGCTGACCGTGCGCAACGCGCACCTGCGCGACGAGGACGAGCTCGAGGCCATCGCCGCCGCGGGGCGCGGGCACGTGACGTTCGACCTGGCCGAATGACGCCTTGAGCGCGCTGCGCGTCGTCAAGGCCGTGCTGGTCGCCACCATCGGGGGCTGGGCGGCGCTGGTCGCGTACGGCAACCTCGCCGACTACCCCGGCAACTGGGCGTTCGTCCAGCACGTGCTCGCGATGGACACCGTGTTCCCCGGCAATCCGCTCAAGTCGCGCGCGATCACCGATCCGGCGATCCAGAAATACGCGTACTGGGCGATCATCGCGACCGAAGGGCTGATGTCGCTGCTCTGCCTTTACGGCGCGTGGCGGCTGTTCCGCGCGCGCCACGACCGCCGCGCGTTCGTCGACGCCAAGGTGCCGGCCGCGGTCGGCCTGCTGCTCGTGTGGCTGCTCTACTTCGTCGGCTTCGTCGCCGTCGGCGGCGAATGGTTCTCGATGTGGCAGTCGGCCGTCTGGAACGGCCAGCAGGCGGCCGTGCGCTTCCTGACCTGCGCGATGTTCGTCATGATCGTGGTGCTGCTGCCGGAAGAGGACGCCTGACCGAGCGCAGGCGGCGCGGGTCGAGCGCCGCGGAGACTTCCCGCAGCGACGCGACGTTGTGCACCGGCAGGAAATCGTCGACGTAGGGCAGGATCGCGCGGATTCCGGCGGGACGCGCCTCGAAGCCCGCATAGCGCAGCAGCGGATTGAGCCACACCAGCCGCGCGCACGACTTGGACAGCCGTTCGACCTCGAACGCGAGGCCTTCGCCCGCCTCCGCATCCAGGCCGTCGCTGATCAGCAGCACGACCGCGTTCTGCCCGAGCAGCCGCCGCGACCACCGGCGGTTGAAATCCAGCAGGCACGCGCCGATGCGCGTGCCGCCTGCCCAGTCGTCGACCGCGGTCGCCACGCGCGCCAGCGCGACGTCGACGTCGCGGTGCTTCAGGTGCCGCGTGACGTTGGTCAGCCGGGTGCCGAATACCAGCGTGTGCACGCGATGGCCGTCGTTGGTGATCGCGTGCAGGAAGTGCAGCAGCATCCGCGAATAGCGGTCCATCGATCCCGAGACGTCGCACAGCACGACCAGCGGCGGCGGCCGCCGGACGCGCGTTCGGAACTTGAGCGGCGCCATCGCGCCGGCGGCGCCGGTCATGCCGCGCAGCGTCGCGCGCAGGTCGATGTGCGCGCCTCGCGGCGCCGGCCGCGTCCGCCGCAGCGGACGCTGCGGCAGCGGCAGCTTGAGCCGCGCCAGCATCGCCTTGGTCTGCGCCAACTCGTCGGCGGTCATCGTCGCGAAGTCCTTCTTCTGCAGCACCTCGCGCGGCGAGAACGACAGCGCGGCGTCGAGCTCGACCTCGTCCTCGTCGTCGGGACGCGCCTGCGGCGCCTTCGGCGGCATCATCGCCTGCGCGAGCCGCGCCGGTAGGTCGGGCGCCTCGTTTTCCTCGCCCGTGCGGCCGAGCACGCGCGGCAGCAGCGCGGCCACCATCTTTTCCAGCAGCTTCGGATTGCGCCAGAACAGGTCGAACGCCTGCTCGAACAGCGGCAGGTGCTCGTGCCGCGAGACCAGCACCGCGGCCAGCGCCTCGCGAAAGTCCGTGCGGTGCGAAACGCCCACCGCCTCGACCGCGGCGATCGCGTCGATCACCTTGGCCGGGCCGACCGGCAGCCCGGCCGCGCGCAGCACGCGCACGAAGTGGAGCACGTTCTCGGCGAGCCGGCCGCGCGGCAGCAGCATCGCGCCCGGCGGCCGCGACGCGGGCGTCACAACCGGATGCCCTCCGCCTGCACGTCGGCGACGATCTTCGCGGCAACGTCGGGCGCCAGCGCGCCGACGTCGTCCTGGTACTTGAGCAGCACGCCAAGCGTGTCGGCGACCGTCTGCGGATCGAGCGCGACGCGGTCGAGCGCGATCAGCGCCTCGGCCCAGTCGAGCGTCTCGGCCACGCCGGGCGCCTTGAACAGGTCCATCGTGCGCAGCCGTTGCGTGAACGCGACGATCTCGCGCGCCAGCGTTTCCGGTGCGCGCGGGCACTTGCGGCGCAGGATCGCGAGCTCGCGCAGCGCGTCCGGATAGTCGACCCAGTGGTACAGGCAGCGGCGCTTGATCGCGTCGTGGATCTCGCGCGTCCGGTTCGACGTGATCACCACCACCGGCGGCTCGGCTGCGCGCACGACGCCCAGCTCGGGAATCGACACCTGGAAATCCGACAGCACCTCGAGCAGGTACGCTTCGAACGGCTCGTCCGTGCGGTCGAGCTCGTCGATCAGCAGGACCGGCGGCACGCCGCCATCCGGATCGATCGCCTGCAGCAGCGGGCGCTTCAGCAGGAACTGCGGCGTGAAGATGTCGTGGGCGAGCGCGTCGCGCGCGACGCCGCCGGCCGCCTCGGCGAGGCGGATCTCGATCATCTGCCGCGGGTAGTTCCACTCGTACACGGCCGCCGCGGTATCGAGCCCTTCGTAGCACTGCAGCCGGACCAGCGGCTTGTCCAGGCCCGCCGCGAGCACCTTCGCGATCTCCGTCTTGCCCACGCCCGCCTCGCCTTCGAGGAACAGCGGGCGCTTCAACTTCAGCGCGAGAAAGACGGCGGTGGCGAGGCGGCGATCGGCGACGTAGTCCTGCGAAGTCAGCAGGTCGAGCGTCGCGTCGACGGAGGCGGGCGATGCAGTCGACGGAGGGAGCGCGGTCATCGGTGGGAGAAGCGGAGGGAGCGGACGACCGCTAGGATAGCAATTGCCGCCCGGGCGGCCTACCGCCACGGCGAAGCGTCACGCAGGATTCCTCGGCCCGGAATAGAATGGCAGGTTCTCCGGCCGGAGGGTCGACCATGACGATGCGCACCCTGTTCGCCGCCGCCATGGCGCTCCCGCTCAGCGTCGGCGCCTTCGCGCAAACGCCGCCATTCGCGTTCGGCCTGTGGGGCGACATGCCCTACGAGAAGGCAGGCGACCGACCGAAGATGCCGGCGCTGATCGACAGCATCAACGCGTCGGACATCGTGTTCTCGATCTACGACGGGGACATCAAGGACGGCAGCTCGAAGTGCACGGACGACGTCTATGCGGACGCGCTGGCGATGTTCGGCCGGTTGAAAAGGCCGGTCGTCTACATCCCCGGCGACAACGAGTGGACCGACTGCCACCGGCTCAACAACGGCGGCTACGACAACCTGGAACGGCTGGCCTACCTGCGGAAGGCGATGTTCCCGTCGGCCGAGAGCCTGGGCCAGGCCCGGATGCCCCTCGAGCATCAAGGCGTGGCCGGAGGGAAGTTCTTCGAGAACATCCGCTTCAGCCACGGCGGAATCGTCTTCGTCGGCCTGAACATCCCCGGCAGCAACAACAACAAGGTCCTCGACGACAAGGACTGCACGGCCAGGAGCGCGCGAACGCCGGCGCAATGCGCGGCGGACAACGCCGAGTACGCGGAACGCGACGCGGCCAACGTCGAATGGATGCAGCGCGCCTTCAGGACCGCGAAGGACGAGCGCGCCGCCGGCGTCGTCGTGGTGTTCCAGGCCGATCCCGGCTTCGACCTGCCCGAAACCGAGGAACTCGACGAGAGCGCCGCCAAGGAATTCAGCGGCTACCGCAACTTCCTCGCGAAGCTCGTCGCCGAGACGGAGGCATTCCCGGGCCAGGTGCTGCTCGTGCACGGCGACACGCACTTCTTCAAGGTGGACAAGCCGCTGTACAGCCCGACGAAATTGCTCGCGAATCTCACGCGCCTGCAGACGTTCGGCAGCCCGTCGATCCACTGGGTCCGCGTGAGCGTCGACGTCGCGACCGAGCAGGTCTTCACCATCCAACCGGTCATCGTGAAGCACCGGCAGTGACCGCCAATCACTCCGCCGGCACTTCGACGTCCAGCAGCGGCGCGTACTGCTGCGCGCCGAAGATGTCGGCGTCTCCCGGGCTGCCGCTCGGCCGCCGCCGGTAGATCGTGAACTTGATCGCGTTGGCGGGATCGAACTCGACGAAGTCGGCGATACGCTCCGGGGCGAGTCCGTAGAGCTTGCAGACCGTCCCCCGCGTCAGCACCTTCGCGCGCTTAACGCGCTCGTACGTCGCGCGCTCGGTGAAGATCACGTCGAACGTGATGAGATCCACGCCCGCGTTCTTGCTGCGGATCGTCTTGGCGAGCGAGGAGAGCTTCTGCGAGGCCATCAGGCACCGACCGTCGTCATGTGCGTCGGAAACAGTTCCAGCGGCGAGTCGCACCGCAGCGTGTGATTGAGCGTCCAGCGGTACGCCGGGCTCGCGCGCAGCACTTCGTCGAGCGCGAACGCGACCGAGCCGGCCGAGCCCTTCACGTCGGGCAGGCGCGCGTAGAACATCTGCCGCGTGCCGATCATGCAGACTTCCTCGGCCATCGCGACCGTCGGCGCCACGCCCTGCACGAGGATGCACAGCTCGTGCGCCGGCCGGTGGCGCAAGGGCTCGAGCTCGCCCATGATGCCGTCGCGACCGTAGACGGTGTAGTGCAGCTCGTAGCCGGCGTCGCCGAACCGCTCGCGCACCTTGTCGCGCGCCCAGCCGATCACCTCGTCGACGTGCGCGATCGTGTACGGGTCGCGGATGCCGACCATCCCCACGTAACGCTCGCCGACCCTGCCGGCGCCTTCGAGCTTCACGCGGAACTCGGGCGCGGCCCGGAACTGCGCGCCGGTGATGCGCGTGGTCTTTTCCGCGACCTGCTCGTACCGGCACTCGGACATGTCGAGGGTTCCGCCTGCGACGTGCTCGAAGTACGGGTTGGACCGCTCGTACATCGCGTGGCCGGCGACGGAGGCGACCGTGCAGCGCTGCGCCGGCGACATCGCGGTGACCTCGACGGCGTCCTGCGTCACTTCGCCCAGCACCGTCTCCTTGCCGCCGTACGGCTCGGCGCAGAACGACGCGCATTCCAGAACCTTGCCGAGGTAATACGCCTGCGCGTCCGGAAAGCCGCGGTGGATGGCGGGTGCGGCGAACACGCAGCTGTCGCTGCTGCGGCCGCCGATGATGACGTCGGCACCCTGCTCCAGCAGCTTCACGAACGGATGCACGCCGGCCATCGCGACGATGCGCTCGGTGGCATCGAGCTCGGCCTCGGTCAGCGTCCCGTGGCCTTCGAGGCCGGCCACGACGTCGCCGCTGCGCATCCTCCGGCGCAGGTCCTCCTTGCCGACCTCCGAATAGAAATAGCCGAGCTTGAAGCGCGGCAGCTTGTGCTTCGCGGCGAGCTCGCGGATGACTCTCACGTACAGGTCGACGCGGCTGTCCGCGCCGGTGTCGCCGGCGGAGCCGATGATCATCGGCACGCCGAGCTCGCGCGAGGCGACGAGCATCAGTTCCAGGTCGTGCGTCTGCCACGCGAGCGGGCTCGTCGACGTGTCGGAGCCGAGCGGGATCGGGCCGACGTCGTCGCTGCCGGAGTCGGCGGCGATGCAGTCGGGCTTCTCGGCCACGCCGAGGCGGAAGCTCTCCTCGCGCGTCGGCGCGAACCCGAGGTGCCCGTTCGGACAGATGATGCGCAGCGACCGCATGACTGCGAAGCTCCGGCAACGTTGCGTTCGATCATAGCAGACGAGAGTGTCGGCCGATGGACGGCCGCGGGCACGCACGCTACGATGACGACGTTCGCTTTGCCTCGGAGAATTGCCATGCGCTCGCCTGCACTTCGCTTCGCCGTCGCCGTCTTCGCGTCGATGCTGCTGGTCGCGCCGGCCGCCGCGCAGACCGCGCTGCCGAAGACGATCCGGATCGTCGTGCCGTTCGCGGCCGGCGGCAGCAACGACGTGATCGCGCGCGCGATCGCGGGACCGCTGGCGACGCGCCTCGGGGTCACGGTCATCGTCGAGAACAAGGCGGGCGCGGCCGGCGTGGTCGGCGCCGATTACGTCGCCAAGTCGCCGAAGGACGGCTCGGTGCTGCTGCTGACGTCGTCGAGCTTCCTGACCGCGGCGGCGACGCAGAAGGAGCTGCCGTACGACCCGCTCGCCGCTTTCGCGCCGGTCGCGATGGTCGGTCGCGGGCCGATGCTGCTCGTCGTGTCGGCGACCACGCCGTGGAAATCGCCGGACGAGGTCGTCGCCGCGGCGAAGGCGAAGCCCGGCGTGTTGAACTATGGAACTGCGGGCGTCGGCTCGATCGCGCACCTGACGACCGAGCTGCTCGACGACACCGCGAAGATCAACATGGTCCACGTGCCGTACAAGGGCGCGGCGCCCGCGGCTGTCGACCTCGCGGCGGGCCAGATCCAGGTGATGATCAGCAACTACAGCACGGTCGCCCCGCTTCTGAAATCGGGCAAGATCCGCGCGCTCGCCGTCACGTCGGCGAAGCCGCACGCGGCGTTCCCCGACCTGCCGCCGCTCGCCGTGGTCGCCGCCGGGTTCGACGTCGACATCTGGGTCGGCGTGTTCGCGCCGGCCGGCACGCCGCAGGCGATCGTCGATCGCCTCAACAAGGAGATCGTAGCGGTCGCCGCGTCGCCCGAGCTTGCGCCGGTGCTGGAACCCGATGGCACGCTGCCGGACGCGATCGGCGCGTCGGTGTTTGCCGGACGCATCAAGGACGAACTCGTGCAGTGGAAGAAAATCGCGGCCGAGCACAGGATCGTCGCCGAGTAGCCGCGACGCGCGGATGATCAGGACTTGCGGTCAGCGCGCTGCAGCGCCCACTCGGGTTTCGCGAAGCGCTCGGCCAGGAACTCGGCGAACGCGCGCACCTTGGCCGAAAGGTGGCGGCGGCTCGCGTAGACGACGTGGATGCCGGTTTCCGCCGGCGCGTAGGCGCGCAGGATCGGCACCAGCCGGCCCGCGCGAACGTCGTCGCCGACGATGAAGTCGGGCTCGTACGCGATGCCGACGCCGGCGAGCGCGAGCGACGACGAGAAGCTGCCGTTGTTCGAATGCACGGGACCCGCGACGCGCACCTTGAGCTCGTGGCCCGCGCGGTCGGTGAACGGCCACGTGTCGCGCTGCGGCGCATATTCGTACAGCAGGCACGCGTGCCGCGCGAGATCGTCGGGCGTGCGCGGCTCGCCGTTGCGCGCCAGGTAGTCCGGCGACGCGCAGCACACGAGCTGCGTGGCGCCGACGCGCCGGCCGACCAGGTTCTGGCCGCCGATGGCACCGATGCGCACGGCCGCGTCGAACCCTTCGTCGACAAGGTCGACGATGCGGTCGGACAGCTCGACGTCGAAGCGGATCGCGGCATGCCGCGCCATGAAGGCCGCGACGGCCGGCGCGACGTAGCGCGTGCCGAACGTCACGCCGCACGTGATGCGCAACGTTCCCCTGGGTGTCGCGGTGCCCGCGCTCGCCGACTCCTCGGCCTCGTCGAGGTCGGCCAGCAGCTGCACGCTGCGCTCGTGGAACGCGCGGCCGGCTTCGGTCAGCGAAAGGCGGCGGGTCGTGCGGTTGAGCAGGCGCGCGTCCAGATGCGCCTCGAGGTCGGTGACCAGCCGCGACACCGACGACACCGAGACGTCGAGGCGCTCGGCGGCGCGCGCGAAGCTGCCGGTCTCGACGACCTTCACGAACGCGGCGATCGCCTGGAAGCGGTCCATCCGGGGGGTCTCTCAAGGGCTGGGGGCGGCTTAATTGTTGCACATTGCGCAACAATATTTCAACAATTGCTGACTTTATCGCTCCGGGCACAAGGCTCAAGATTCGACCCATCGCGTCGCAGCCCGACGCTTCAACCGCCCGAAAGGTCCCGCCATGAACGATGCACGCCTCACCAACGCCGCCGCGCTGATCCTGCGCGTGTCGCTGGGCACGATGTTCGTCGCCCATGCCCTGCTCAAGTACTTCGTGTTCACGCTGCCCGGCACCGCGCAGTTCTTCGGTTCGCTCGGCCTCCCCGGCTTCCTGGGTTACGTCGTCTTTGCCGTCGAGTTCGTCGGCGGGCTCCTGTTGATCGCCGGCGTCGGCACGCGCGTCGTCTCGCTCGCGCTGGTGCCGGTGCTGCTCGGCGCCACGTGGGTGCACGCCGGCAACGGCTGGCTGTTCACGTCGCCGAACGGCGGCTGGGAATACCCGGCGTTCTGGACGGTCGCGCTGGTCGTCCAGGCGCTGCTCGGCGACGGCGCGTTCGCACTGCGCCCGTGGGCGCCCGCGCTTTCGACGCAACGCGCCTGAGTCAAGTCACGCCGACCCCTGATCACCCTCACGCACAAGGAACCACGATGAAACTCTATTACTCGCCGGGCGCATGCTCGCTCGCGCCACACATCGCGCTCTCGGAAGTCGGCCTGCCGTACACGACGGCCCAGGTCGACCTGCGCAAGCACACGCTCGCCGACGGCAGCGACTACTACGCGATCAATCCGAAGGGCTACGTTCCGCTGCTGGAGCTCGACGACGGCACGCGCATCTCCGAAGTCGCGGTGATCCTGCAGTACATCGCCGACCGCAAGCCTGGAATGCTCGCGCCGGCCTTCGGCGGCATCGAGCGCTATCGCGTGATGGAATGGCTGAATTTCATCGCCACGGAGGTGCACAAGCAGTTCGCGCCGCTGTGGTACCCGACGACGCACGACTCGACGAAGGAAGCGCAACGTGCGAAGCTCGCGACGCGCTTCGACTACCTGTCGCAGGTGCTCGGCGCGCAGCCGTACCTCGCCGGCGCTGCGTTCACCGTCGCCGATGCGTACCTGTTCACCGTCCTCAACTGGGCGCCGATGCTGAAGGTCGACCTGACGCCGTTCCCCGCGCTCGCCGCGTACCAGGCGCGCGTCGCCGCGCGACCGGCCGTGCACCGCGCGCTGGTCGCCGAAGGCCTCGTGAAGGAAGCGGCGGCCGCTTGACGACCCGTCCGCCGCGGCGTTGAATCGCCGCGGCGGAACCCGAACCCATCATGTCGCGCCTCCCCATCCTCTTCGTGTCGCACGGTTCGCCGATGCAGGCGATCGAGCCCGGCGCCGTCGGGCCGGCGTGGCAGGCGATCGGCCGCGCGCTGCCGCGGCCGAAGGCCGTGCTCGTCGCGTCCGCGCATTGGGAAACCTCGCTGCCGATGCTGACCGGCAACCCGAAGCCGCAGACGATCCACGATTTCTCCGGCTTTCCGCCGCCGCTGTACGCGCTGCGGTATCCGGCGCCGGGCGATCCGGACCTCGCGTCGCGCGCGGTCGCGCACCTGAAGGCGGCCGGCATCACCGCGGGCGTGGACGGATGCCGCGGCCTCGACCACGGCGCGTGGGTGCCGCTGTCGTATCTCTACCCGGACCACGACGTGCCCGTCGTCCAGGTCTCGCTGCAGACGGAGCTCGGCACCGCGCATCACGTGGCGCTCGGCCGCGCGCTCGCGCCCCTCGCTTCCGAAGGCGTCCTCATCGTCGGATCGGGCCACGCAACGCACAACCTGCGCGACTGGTTCGGCAATCGCCAACGCGGCGAGCCGATGCCCTACGCACGGGCATTCGCCGACTGGCTCGACGAGACGCTGGTCGCGCACGACACGCAGGCGCTCGTCGACTACCGCGAGCGCGCGCCGGAAGCGGCGCGCGCGCATCCGACCGAAGAGCACCTGCTGCCGCTGCACGTCGCGTACGGCGCGGCCGCCGACGGCGCGCGCGTCGAACGCGTGTTCCGGGGCTTCGAAGGCAGTGCGCTGGCGCTCGACGCGTGGCTGCTCCACCCGCCGCAGTAGGCTAGCGCGCGTCGAGCGCGAATTGCAGCTGCTCGTCGCCAACGTCCAGCACGTCGCCGTCGCGCAGCTGCCGCGGCGCTTCCCCGATGTCCTGGCCGTTGACGCGCGGCACGCGCGGTCCCGCCACGTGGCAGACGAAGTAGCCGTGGGGCCGCCGCGCGATCAGCGCGAGACCCTCGCGTTGCGAGCCGAACGTCGCCACCACGCGATCGAGCTCGCGCGTTTCGCCGGCGCGCGCACCCGCTTTCCACACGACGCGTCCGCGTGGCCAGTTCGCGTGGGTCGCGCGCGCCGTCGACACACGGGTGCCGGCGGGCAGCGCCACAGGCGGGGGTCCGGCCGCCGATGCCAGCCCCTCGATCAGCATCGTGCGCTCGAGGTCGACCTCCGACGACGCCTTGGTGTCGACGTAGCGCAAATGGAACGCGCCCAGCCCGATCACGTCGCCGTGCTGCAGGATCCGGCGCGGCGTGGCCACGCCGTTGACCTCGACGCCCTGCTCGCCCGTGAGGTCCTCGAGGATGTAGTCCTTGCCGACCGCGACGATCGCCGCGTGCAGCGAGCGAATCGCCGGATCGTCGACGACGATCGCGTTCTGCGCGTCGCGGCCGATCGTCACGCGCGCCTGGTCGAGGAAATGCTGGTCGACGACGGATCCCGCGTGGCTCAGGACGAGCTTGGCCATCGCTATGGGCGCCAGAACCGGCGCAGCTGGTCGAACAGGCGCGTGAACCACCCGGGGTGGCCGGCGGGAAAGGCCTCGCGCACGCGCGCCAGGATGACCGAGACGTTGTCGATGCCGCCGTTGTCCTTGGCCGCCTGCACGAGGACCTGCGCGGCGAGCGGCAGGTTCGCGCGCAGCGACGTGACGATGAGCTCGATGTCGTCGTCGTCGACCAGGTCGTTGAGGCCGTCCGAGCACACGAGATAGACGTCGCCCGGCTGCGCGTCGTCCTGCGCGATGTGCGGCGCGACGGTGTCGGCGAGCCCGAGCGCGCGCGTGACCAGGCTGCGGTTGTGCGACTGGTTCGCCTCGGCCGCCGAGATGAGTCCGAGCTCGACCTGGTCGCGCAGCAGCGAGTCGTCGCGCGTCAGCAGCTGCAGACGGTTGTCGCGCACGCGGTAGATGCGCGAATCGCCGACGTGGGCCAGCGTCACCTGGTCGTCATAGAAGACGGCCAGCGCGAGCGTCGTCCCCATGCCCCGGAATTTGACATCGGCGCGGCCGGCCTCGATGATCGCCCGGTTGGCTCGGTTTATGCTTTGCTCGACGGCGAGCAGTGGGGCATGCTGGTGCATGTTCGGTCGGAAGCCGGCGACGGCCGCGGTCAGGCCGTCCATCAGGATCTCGGTCGCCAGGCGGCTCGCGACCTCGCCGGCACGATGCCCGCCCATGCCGTCGGCAAGTGCGAGAATTCCGTTGTCGGCATCCACGGCGACGCTGTCCTCGTTGAACTGGCGGACGTTGCCGACGTCGGAGAGGGCCGTAACTTCCAGAGAGTCTCCGGTCATGCTTCAATGGACCTGCAGCGAACTGCGAAAGGGCGCGCCGGCGACCGGCGGTTGACGGCTCGCGCCCCGCGCCGAAAGTATCATGCATTCCGGACCCCCAACGCTAACGGCCGCGCGATGAACGAAGCCCTGAGCAAAGTGCCCTGGGCGCTCGGCCGCTACCAGATCCTCGCGGAGATCGCGCGCGGGGCGATGGGTGTCGTCTACAAGGCGCGCGACCCGCTGATCGATCGCGTCGTCGCGATCAAGACGGTCTCGCTCGGCCTGTCGGACGCCGAGACCGCGACGTTCGAGCGCCGGTTCTTCCGCGAGGCGAAGTCCGCCGGCCGGCTCAACCACGCGAACGTCGTCACCATTCACGACGTCGGCAAGAGCGGCGACGTCGCTTACATCGCGATGGAGTTCCTGGACGGCCGGTCGCTGCGCCACATCCTCGACACCGGCGTCGTGCTGCCGCCGGAGAAGGTCGCCGACATCGGCGCGCAGATCGCCGAGGGCCTGGCGTTCGCGCACCGGCAGGGCGTCGTGCACCGCGACGTGAAGCCCGCGAACATCATGGTCCTGCACAACGGGACCGTGAAGATCACCGACTTCGGCATCGCACTCCTGCCGACGGGGACGCGAACGCTGGCGGGCAATGCCTTCGGCTCGCCGCGCTACACGTCGCCCGAGCAGATCGTCGGGCGGCCGGTCGACGGCCGCTCCGACATCTTCTCGCTGGGCGCCGTGCTCTACGAGATGCTGACCGGGCTGCCGCCGTTTTCGGGCGGCGACCTCAACAGCATTCTCACGCAGGTGCTGAGCGAACCGACGCCGGCGCCGTCGCTGCACAACCCGAAGCTGCCGCGCGGCTTCGACCACATCGTCGGCAAGGCGCTCGCCAAGGATCCCGCGGACCGCTACCAGGACGCCGACCAGCTGGCCGCGGACCTGCGCAACTACGCGACGCTCGAATCGGACCTTCCCGCGCCCGCGCCGCTGCCCGCGCTCGAGCACCCGACCGGCGAGATGCCGGCGGCGACCGCCGAAGCGGTCGCGGCCAACGACGTGGCACCCGCAGTCGCCGAAGCGGGCGAAGTGGGCGGACTCGCCGCGTTGCGGCGCAAGCCGATGATCGTCGGCGTGCTCGCCGCGGCGATCGCGCTGGCGGCGATCGTCGTCGTGGCGCTGCGTCCGTCCCCGCAACCGACGTCGCCCGTGAGTGCGGCGATCACGCCGATCGCGCCGCCGCCCACGCCTGCCGCGGAGTCGCCCCCGCCAGCGCCGGCGACCGAGGCGCGCAAGGCCGCGCCGAGCGCGCCTTCACCGGTCACGACCGCGAAGGAAACGCCGGCCGCGACCGCGGCGGCGCCGGAATCGGCCGAACCCGCGGTCGCCGCCAAGGCGGTTCCTCCGCCCCCGCCCAAGCCGATGGCGCGCATCGCCTTCGCCGTCGCACCGTGGGGCGAGGTCCATGTCGACGGCAAGCTGCGCGGTCTCTCGCCACCGCTTGCGGAACTGCGCGTCGCCCCCGGCAAGCACACGATCGAGATCCGCAACTCGACGTTCGCGCCGTATCGCGAGACCGTCGACGTCGGCGCCGACGGCGTCGTCCGGATCAAGCACAAGTTCCAATGAGTGCCGAAGGACCGCCCCGAGGCACTCGCCCCCTGGGGGGAGCGGCGCGTAGCGCCGCTCGGGGGGGCCACCTGATCCGTCGAGCGATGGTTGCGTCGGGAATCGTCGCCATGATGTGCGTCGGCTGCGCCACGCAGCCAGGCGCGCCGGCAGCGCCGGCCGCGGCGCCGGCGACAAGCGCGCCCGCGCCGGCGCCCGAACCGCCACCGCCTCCCCCGCCGCCTCCGCCGCCGCCGGTCACCGCCGAATCCGAACTCGACCTGGGCATCAAGAGCTACGAGGACGGCGATCACAAGGCGGCGGCGCGCTACCTGCAGTCGGCGCTCGACATGGGATTGAAGTCGCCGGCCGATCAGGCGCGCGCGCACAAGTACCTGGCGTTCATCGTGTGCGTGAACGGCCGCGAGAAAGCGTGCCGCGACGAATTCCGCAAGGCGATCGAGGCCGATCCCGCATTCGCGCTGGCGCCGGCCGAAGCGGGCCATCCGGTGTGGTCGCAAGTCGTGCGCAGCGTGAAGGCGGAACTGGCGCGCGCGAAGTCGAAGGCGCCGGTGAAGGCGCCGGCGAAGAAGCCGGCGACGTAGCCAGCGAGTGAAGGCGGACCGAAGGTCCTAGCGAACCTTCGCAACGACGATCCACGGCTCGAGGCGCTGACCCCACGCCACCGACGCTTCGAACGGCGACGGTGTCCGCTGGCGGCCGCGCATCCGGTCGGCGTCGATCAGCGCGCCGAGCGGCTGCCGGAACGCGTACGGGACGTTCACGTCGCCGACGCTCAGGCGGTCGACCCACACGGCCGGCTTTCCGGCCGGCGCGTCGAAGGGCCGGAGGATGCCGCGGGCGATCGCGTACCGCTGCCGGTCCGGGTACTGGACGCGCAACGCGTCGCGGTCGAGTCCGGCGTCGACGACGAACAGCCGGGTCCGTTCCTGTTCCTCGAGGCGCGCGTTCTGCGCGGCGTTCTTCGCCCTGACCGCCAGGCGTTCGTTGCCGGGATTCGCCGCGGCCGTCGCGGCCTCTTCGTCCGCGATCCTGCGCGCGCGTGCCAACGACTCCGCGTACGCCGGCCCGTCCAGTTCGAGCACGAACAGCACCTCCTTCGCCATCGGCGCGCCGCCGCGGCGCGCGCCGTATCGCGCCCGCATTGCCTTCGCGTCGATCCCGAGCGTCGCCAGCTTGGCATCGTCCAGCCAGTTCGGCTCGCCGCGACCCGCATACCATTCTTCGGCCGCGATTTCGGTGCCGGGTGAAGGCGGAATCGACCGCGCGGCGGCGACACGCTCGTCGATGCGCAGCGAGAGCCCGCTGTTCTCGCTCGCCATGCCCCACTCGTACGGCGGCGCCAGCTCGCGCTGCGTCAGTCGCAACGTGCTCTCCGGAACCCCGCTGCGGTTGTAGGCGACGCCGCCCAGCACGATCGCATTGGTCGCCAGGATCAGCGCGACGCCCGCCCCCGTTCCCCAGCGGCGCCAACGTTCCATCACGTGCCCTCCTTGCTCGACGCCGCGCCGCGAAGCCGCCGTAGCACGAACAGCACGAGGATCGCGGAAAGCCCGACGACCAGGAAGAACAGGTATTTCGGCATCGTCTCCCACCACCAGTCGAAGAACTTGGTGTAGAGGAACACGACGAAGAACACGACGCCCGTGTTGAACACCGCCGGCCACTCGCGGCGCGTGCCCAGCCAGATGACGGCGGCGCTCGAAAGGAATCCGGCGACCTGGTAGCCGTGCTCGAGGGTCGAGGCGTCGACGTCGAGGTAGCTCGCCGATCCCCAGAACGCGAGGACCAGCAGCGGCAGGAAGAAGGCCAGCAGTCCGAACACCCGGTAGATCGTCGGGAATCCCGGATAGCGTCGATGGTCGACGAACTGCGGCACCAGGAAGATCACGATCGCCGACGGCAGGAAATTCTCGGGCCGCTCGCCGAAGCTTATCCAGTAGACGCCGCGCCACGCGCCGGCGCGCGCCGAGATGTAGCCGATCAGGCACAGGATGCCGGCGGCCAGCAGCAGGCGCGAGTCGCACGCGTACGCGAGCAGGAAGCCGAGCGCGGCCCACGCGACCAGCGCGTTGTCGGAAGGTGTGAGGTTGAACGCCTGTCCCAGCATGAAGACGTTGAGGACGAAGCACGCGAACGCGACCATCGCGCAGAGGTTGGTGAAGTAGCCGGTCGTGTCCCGCTCGCGCATCCACATCGTCAACAGGAAGGACGCCAGCGACGCGCCGACGAGCACGACGACCTGCACCGTTTCGGTGAGCAGTCCCCAGAAGTTGTAGAAGAGGAAGAAGACCGCCGCGGCGAACGCGAGCGCGCCCAGGAACGAAGCGACGCGCATGCCCACGGACAGCTGCTTCGCGTGGGCGTCGCGGTCGATGTCGAACGAGCGCGCGAACTCGGCGAGCAGCGCATCCTGGTGCCGCTGGACGCCGGCCCGCTGCTCGTCGGACAGCGTGAGCGCGCCTTCTTCCTGCAGGCGCTCGAGCTCCGCGCGGAACACGCGGATGTCGTCGGCGCGTTGCTGGGCGGTGCTGCGGGTGGCCATCTCGATCGCGCCGGCCCTTCGATGCCCAGAAGCGCGCAAAAAGAAGGCAAGGACGAGCCCGCCGCGCGGGCCCGGTTCCACTAGACGTTATCTACTGCCCGCGAGGCCAGCACCGAGATCAAGTGGGCACGATATTCGGCCGAGCCGTGCAAGTCGTTGTTGAGCCCCGCAGCGCTCATCTTGACCGCCTTCGCCGCGTCGGCCGTGAAGCTCTTCGCCAGCGCGTCCTCGAGCGGCTTCGCGCGGAATACGCCGGGCCCCGCGCCGGTGACCGCGACGCGCACGCCGCCGGCGGTCTGCGCGACGAACACGCCGACCAGCGCGAAGCGCGACGCCGGCTGCACGAACTTCACGTACGCGGCCTTCTTCGGGATCGGAAAGCTGACGGACGTGATGATCTCGCCTTCGGCGAGCGCGGTCTCGTACATGCCCTTGAAGAAGTCGTCGGCGGCGATCTTGCGCTTGTTGGTGTTGACGGTCGCACCAAGACCGAGCACGGCCGCCGGATAGCACGCGGCCGGATCGTTGTTGGCGAGCGCACCGCCCAGCGTGCCCATGTTGCGGATCTGCCGGTCGCCGATGCCTTCGGCGAGCTTGGCGAGCGCGGGAATCGCGGCCTTCACTTCTTTCGACGCCGCCACTTCCGCATGTCGCGTCATCGCACCGATCACCAGGTGCTCGCCTTCCTTGCGGATGCCCTTCAGCTCGGCGATGCCCGACAGGTCGACCAGCGTGCCCGGCTGCGCGAGCCGCAGCTTCATGGCCGCGATGAGGCTCTGCCCGCCCGCGAGCGGCTTGCCGTTGGACTGCGCGAGCAGCGCGGCGGCATTGGCGACGGAGTCGGCTTTTTTCAGTTCGAAGCTGTACATGGTTTCGTCTCCGGTCAGGCGCGCGCCTGTTGGATGGCCCGCCACACGCGATGCGGCGACGCCGGCATGTCGAGGTGCTTGACGCCCACGCCGAGCAGCGCGTCGTGGACGGCGTTCATCATCGCGGCCGGCGAGCCGATCGCGCCCGCCTCGCCGCAGCCCTTGGCGCCCAGCGGATTGTGCGTGCAAGGCGTCACCTTGGTGCCGACCTTGAACGTCGGAAAGTCGTCGGCGCGCGGCATGGCGTAGTCCATGTAGCTGCCGGTCAGCAGTTGCCCGCTCTCCTGGTCGTACACGCACTGCTCGAGCAGCGCCTGGCCCAGCCCCTGCGCGAGCCCGCCGTGCACCTGGCCTTCGACGATCATCGGATTGATGATGTTGCCGAAGTCGTCGCACGCGGCGAACGCGGCGACCGTCACCACGCCGGTGTCCGGATCGATCTCGACCTCGCAGATGTGCGTACCCGCCGGGTAGGTGAAGTTGGTCGGGTCGTAGAACGCCGTCTCGTCGAGGCCCGGCTCCAGCTTGTCGAGCGGGTAGTTGTGCGGCACGTAGGCGGCCAGCGAGATCTCGGCGAACGCCTTGCTGCGATCGGTGCCGGCCACCGTGAACTTGCCGTCCTTGAACTCGATGTCGGCTTCCGCAGCCTCGAGCAGGTGCGCGGCGATCTTCTTGCCCTTGGCGATCACCTTGTCCAGCGCCTTGACGATCGCCGTGCCGCCGACCGCCAGCGAGCGCGAGCCGTACGTGCCCATGCCGAACGGGATGCGGCCGGTGTCGCCGTGCACGATCTCGACGTTGCCGATGTCGATGCCGAGCCGGCCGGCGACGATCTGCGCGAACGTCGTCTCGTGGCCCTGCCCGTGGCTGTGCGAACCGGTGAACACGGTGACGCTGCCGGTCGGGTTGACGCGCACCTCGCCCGCCTCGAACAGGCCCGCGCGCGCGCCGAGCGCGCCCGCGACGTTCGACGGCGCGAGGCCGCACGCTTCGATGTACGACGAATACCCGATGCCGCGCAGCTTGCCGCGCTTGGCGGACTCCGCCTTGCGCGCGGCGAAGCCGGCGACGTCGGCAATCTTCATCGCCTCGTCGAGCGTCTGGTCGTAGTTGCCGGTGTCGTAGGTCAGCGCCACCGGCGTCGCGTACGGGAACGTGCGGATGAAGTTGCGGCGGCGAATCTCGTCCTGCGGGATCTTCATGTCCACACCCGCCTGGTGGACGAGCCGCTCGACGACGTACGTCGCCTCCGGCCTCCCCGCGCCGCGATAGGCGTCGACCGGCGCCGTGTTCGTGAACGACGCCGTCACTTCGCAGTAGATGGCCGGCGTCGTGTACTGGCCCGCCAGCAGCGTCGCGTACAGGATGGTCGGGATGCACGACGCGAACGTGGACAGGTACGCGCCCATGTTCGCCGTGGTGATCACGCGCATCGCGAGGAACTTGCCGTCCTTGTCGCACGCGAGCTCCGCATGCGTGACGTGGTCGCGCCCGTGCGCGTCGGCCAGGAACGATTCGCCACGCTCCGCCGCCCACTTGATCGGCCGGTTGACGTGCTTCGACGCCCACACCAGCGCGGTCTCTTCGGCGTACAGGTAGATCTTGGATCCGAAGCCGCCGCCGACGTCCGGCGCGATCACGCGCACCTTCGATTCCGGCAGGCCCAGCACGAACGCCGTCATCAGCAGCCGCTCGACGTGCGGATTCTGGTTGGCGACGTACAGCGTGTACGACTCGTCGGCGCGGTTGTACGACGCGACGGCGGCGCGCGGCTCGATCGCGTTCGGGATCAGCCGGTTGTTGACGATGTCGACCTTCGCGACGTGCGCCGCCTTGGCGAACGCGGCGTCCACGGCCGCCTTGTCGCCGAGCGCCCACGTGTAGCACTTGTTGCCCGGCGCCTGCTCGTGGATCTGCGGCGCGCCCGGCTTCAAGGCGTCGACGCAATTGACGACCGCCGGCAGCACTTCGTAGTCGACGCTGATGGCTTCGGCCGCGTCCTTGGCCTGGTGCGCCGACTCGGCGACGACCAGCGCGACCTGGTCGCCGACGTGGCGAACCTTGCCCTGCGCGAGCACCGGATGCGGCGGCTCGTTCATCGGCTTGCCGTCGCTGCCGGTGATGAGCCAGCCGCACGGCAGCCCGTTGACACCGGTCAGGTCGGCGCCCGTGTACACGGCGATCACGCCGGACGCGGCCTTGGCCGCTGTAGTGTCGATCTTGCGGATCTTCGCATGCGCGTGCGGCGAGCGCAGGAAATAACCGTACGTCTGACGCAACATCGTGACGTCGTCGGTGTACTGCCCCGCGCCCGTCAGGAAGCGAACGTCCTCCTTGCGGCGGACGGATTGGCCGATCGGTCCTGCATCGTTGGCGCCCATCGCGGCCTCCCTATTTCGCCATCGCCGCGGCGCCGGTCTGCACGGCCCGCACGATGTTCTGGTAACCGGTGCAGCGGCACAGGTTGCCTTCGAGTTCCTCGCGGATCGTCTTCTCGTCCGCGTTCGGATGGCGCGCGACCAGGTCGAGCGCGCTCATCACCATGCCCGGCGTGCAGAAGCCGCACTGCAGGCCGTGGCACTCCTTGAACGCCGCCTGCATCGGATGCAGCGTGCCGTCGGCGGCCGCCAGGCCCTCGATCGTCACGACGTTCCCGCCGTTGGCCTGCGCCGCCAGCACGTTGCACGCCTTCACGGCGCGGCCGTCGAGCTGCACCGTGCATGCGCCGCACTGGCCGGTGTCGCACCCGACGTGCGTGCCGGTCAGCGCGAGCTGGTTGCGGATGAATTCGACGAGCAGCGTGCGCTCGTCGACGGTGGCACTTACCGCCTTGCCGTTGACGGTCAGCGAAAGTTGGACGGACACAGGTTTTCTCCTAGGAAGTGACAGCCGCTCTTCGGCGGCCTGGACTCGGGGTCGAACGACAGCGGGGAAGTAGCATACTGCGCCACAAACGCGACAGCAATGCAACGGCGGAGCATTCGAAGTCCGGCAGGCCGGTCAATTCAGCGTCGTGATGTATTGGGCCAGGTTCTCGATGTCCTGGTCGGACAGCGTGTGGGTCACGCTGGTCATGTTGCCGGCGTCGTTGGTGCGGCGCTTGGCCTTGAAGTCCTGCAGCTGCTTGACGACGTACTCGTAGTTCTGCCCGGCCACGCGCGGGATCTCGTTCTGCCCCGTGAAGCCACCCATGTGGCACATCGGGCACAGGACCGCGTCGGCGACCTTCTGGCCCGCCGCGACCTTGGCGGAATCCGCCTTGAACTGGTTGACCGCGGGCTTCTGCGCGGCGTACCAGTTGCCGAGCGCGATCATCTCCTCGCGGGACAGCACCTTGGAAATCGGGGTCATGACCGGATCCGTGCGCCGGCCTTCGCTGAAGTCCTTGAGCTCGATGTAGATGTAGCGCCAGGTCTGTCCGGCGAGACTCGGATTCATAGGGATTACCGCATTGCCGTTCGGCCCGTGGCACGCGTCGCAAATCTCGGCTTGCGGCGGCTTCTGCGGAGGCGTCTGCGCGAATACGGCGAGCGGGAATGCGAGCGCGAAGGCGGCCAATGCGTGGAGTGGGTTCATGTCGTTATCCTGAGCGCACAGAAAAACGGCCACCCGCTGCGCGAGTGGCCGTCCGTGCAGTGTAGCCCGCTTGTCAGGGCAGCGCAAAGACGAACACGCTGTTGCCGCGCTTCGCGTCGATCTGGTTGTTGCCCCCCGCGGCGACCGCGATGTACTGCTTGCCGTTGACCATGTACGACACGGCAGGCGCGTTGACGCCCGCGCCGGCGTTGAACTTCCACAGTTCCTTGCCGTTGGTGGCGTCGAACGCCTTGAACCAGCCGTTGGCTTCCCCGTTGAACACGAGGTTGCCGGCGGTGGCGAGCACGCCACCGATCAGCGGCTGATCGGTCTTGACGCCCCAGGCCACCTTGCCGGTGTCGAGGTTCACGGCGACCAGGCGGCCCCACTGCTGCTCGCTGGGGATCGTCTTGAACGCGCCGCCCAGCCACAGCTTGCCGCCCGGATACGGCGATTCCTCGACGTGGTAGGTCATCGGCTGGTGCAGGTTCGCCGCGTAGGCCATCCGCGTCTTCGGGTTGACCGCCATCGGCGACCACTCGACGCCGCCGTTGGCGCCCGGCAGCATGCGCGCGCCTTCCTTGGTCGGCAGCACCCACATGTTCTCCTGCGGGATCATCGCTTCCGAGAAGCGGATGAGCTTGCCGGTGTTGCGCTCGTGCACGTAGACGTGGCCGGTCTTGCCGCCGTGGATCACGACGTCGACCATCTTGCCCGACGCGTCCTTCGCCTGCGTGAGGATCGGCGGGCTCACCGCATCCAGGTCCCACACGTCGTGCGCGATGTACTGCGAGTGCCACTTGTACGTGCCCTTGTCGAGGTCGACCGCGACCATCGAGTCCGTGTACAGGTTGTCGCCCGGCCGGATCGCCCCGTACAGGTCCGGCGACGGGTTGCCGACGACGAAGAAAACCGTGCGCGTCTTCAGGTCGACCGCCGGCGTCATCCACACGCCGCCGCCGAGCGTCTGGTAGAACGCGCCACCCTTGTCGGCCAGCGCCTTCTTCTCCGCGGCGATGTCGCGGTGCATATTGCGGCCGGTCAGGTCGTTGACCGCCCACACGCCTTCCTGCCCGGTTTCGGGAATCGTGTAGAACGTCCACAACAGCTTGCCGTCGGCGGCATTGAACGCCTTGACGAACCCGCGCACGCCGTACTCGCCGCCGTTGGTTCCGATCAGGACCTTGCCCTCGGCGACCGCGGGCGCCATCGTTTCCGAATAGCCCTTCTCGGGATCGGCGATCTGCGTTTCCCACAGCAGCTTGCCGGTCTTCGCGTCGAGCGCGACCAGCTTCGCGTCGAGCGTGCCCATGAACAGCTTGTCGCCTTCGATCGCGACGCCGCGGTTGTTCGGCCCGCAGCAGAACGTCGTGATCGGACCCATCTTGTGCTTGTAGTGCCAGAACTCCTCGCCGGTCACCGCGTCGATCGCGTAGACGTGGTTGAACGACGTCGTCAGGAACATGACGCCGTTGACGACGATCGGCGCGGTCTCCATCGATTCCAGCACGGCCGTCTGGAACACGAACTTCGGCCCGAGCTTGCCGACGTTCGTCGTGTTGATCTGGCTGCCGGGGTAGTAGCGCGTCTGGTCGTAGCTGCCGTTCGGATGAATCCAGTTCTTCGCGTCGGCGCCCGCCGCGTTGAGCATCGGCTGCGTGATCGGCACGAGATTGCCCGACATCGCCTTGGCCGTGGTCGTGGCCCCGCCGGAGATTTCCTGGGCGCAGACCGACGTGGTCCACGCGAGCGCGACGGCGCTTGCGAGCGCCAACTTGCGCATATGACGGATTTCCATCGTGCATCCTCCCCTGGATTGACGAAACCTGCGACGGGCGAACCGCCGTGGCTCGATTCGACCGGCGCGCTGAGCCCGCCGGTGGTCTTTGGTTTATAGTCCAAATCTTCGATGTTGAAAACCACAACTGATGCTGCGATGCAAAATCGGCGCAGCGGCCACAGATGGAGAGGCTCGATGTCGATCGGCAAGCGCTGGACGCTCGCCCTGCTCGCGATATGCATCGCAATACCGGCCTTCGCGCAGAGCGGCAACCCGGACAACCTGTCGGGCAACGCCCGCTTCCTGCTGGCGGCCCGCAACGCGGACGCCGATGCGCTCAGACGCGAGCTGGCCAACGGCGCCGCGGTCAACTCGCGCAACCGCCTGGGCGAAACGGCGCTCATCATCCTGCTCAAGAAGGACCGCGTCGACCTGGCGGCCGTGGTCCTCGACGCCGGCGCCGACGTCAACCTGGCGGCGCTGAACGGCATCACGCCGCTGATGGCCGCCGCGTTCGGCGGGCACAACGACATGGTCAAGCGGCTGCTCGCGCAGGGCGCCAATCCGGCGGCGCTCGACCGGCTGCAGAAGAACGCGATGACCTACGCGGCCGGCGAAGGCCGCACCGACGTGGTCGTCACGCTGCTCGCGGCCGGCGTGAATCCCAACGCCGTCTACAGCAACGACCTGACCGCGCTGATGTGGGCGGCCGGCTATGGCAAGACCGACACCGTGCGCGCGCTGCTCGCCGCCGGCGCCAACGCGTCGCTGAAGGACAATCGCGGCAAGACCGCGGCCGACATGGCGCGCGAGGGCGGCTATGCCGCGACCGTGGCGGCGCTGGAGGCCGCGTCGCCGAAGTAGTCGTCAGCGCCGCAGCGGACGCAAGCCCATCCGCGCGACCAGCGCGTCGCGGTCGACGAGCCAGTGCTTGAGCGCGGCCGCCACGTGCAGCACGACGGCAGCCGCCAGCACCCAGCTGGCCGCGAAGTGGACGGCGCTCATGAAGTCCTTGATCGCGTTGTCCTTCCATCCCCACGCCGGCAGCGTCATGCCGAAATACCTGACGGGAAAGCCGCTGAACACCGAGCCCAGGTAGCCGGCGACCGGCATCACGAACAGCGCCGCGTACAGCAGGACGTGGTTCGCGTGCGCGAGCTTCGCCTGCCACGCGGGCATCGCCGGCAGCGGCGGCGCCGGATGCCGCCAGCGCCACAGCGCGCGCACGCACATCAGCGCGAGGATCGTGAGTCCGATCGACTTGTGCAGGTTGAATGCGTCCACGCGCGGCCCCACCGGCTGCTTCGGGATGCCCTGCATCCACCAGCCCCAGCCGAACTGCACGATGACCGCGACCGCGACCAGCCAGTGCAGCGCGATCGCCGTGCGCGAATAGCGGTCAGAAGGCGACACTGACGCTCACTCCGGCGAACCAGTTGCGCGGCGGCGCCGGCTCGAAGTACCGGCCGTTGGTGTCGCCGACGATCACCGAGCCGATGTAATTGACGCCGGCGATGTTGTTGACGCGCACGTATTCGGCGAATTTCGCGTTGCCCGCCGTCTGCGCGAAACCGATTCGCGCGTTGCCGATGGTATACGCGGGCGCGTACGCCGTGTTGCCGTCGTTGACGTAGATGCGCCCGACGTACTGGACCTCCGCCGCGGCGTTGAAGCCGAAATACCCGCCCGGCGTCCACGTCAGTATCCCGTACGCCTGCTGCGGCGGAACGCCAGGCAGGCGCGCGCCGGCGGGCACGGGGACCGGCGGCAGCCCGGTCACGAACGCGTCCTCGAAGTCGGCCTTCAGGTACGAGTAGTTGACGTGCGCGGTGAAGCCGGCCGGCAGCACGCCGTCCCACACGGCCTCGAAGCCGCGGCGGCGCGTGTTGCTCGCGTTGCGGTACGTGGTGCGGCCGCCGGTAGCCGTATCGACGACGATCTCCTGGCTCGTCCGCACGCCGAACACCGCGACGTTCACCCGCTGTTGCGGCGTCGGCAGCCACTTCAACCCGACCTCGACCGACTTCGACGTCGCCGCGTCGAGTGCGAGGTTCAAGCCCGGCCCGACCGGACGGTACGCCATCTCGGCGAACGTCGGCGTCTCGAAGCCCTGCCCGTAGCTGACGTAGGCGTTGAGCGTGTCGGTCGCGTGCCAGACGGCGGCGGCGATCGGGCTCGTGTTCGTATACGTCCTCGATCCGCTGTCGTCCGGGTTCGGCCCGACGATGTAGTGGTCGGTCGAATCGTACTTGACACGGCTGGTGCGGACGCCGAGCGTGAACGACAGCGCGGGGAGCGGGCTCCACTCGGCCTCCGCGTACGCGTCGGCGCTGCCGACCGTGTCGTCCTCGTCGCGCCGCAATGCGCCCGAGGCGCCATTGTTGTTCACGAAGCCCTGCCGCTGCTCGCGCAACCGGTCGGCGTCCGCCCCGACGGAAAGCGTAAGCGGTCCGCCGGCCAGCGCGACGTGCCAGACGAGCCGCGCGCCGATGCCGCCGAAGTCGCGATCGAGGTTGACCACGCCGCCGGAGGACGTCGCGCCGACGCCGGACAGCGCCAGGTACTGGCCGATCTGCCGGGAGCCGCCGTACCCGGTCACGCGCAGCAGCGTGTCCGGCGACAGCACCTGCTCGACCGCGATGCCGCCCTGCAGCTGGTTGATCGTCTTGCGCGTGTTGAAGAGGATCGCCACGGGGTCGGCCTGGCGCGGATTGGCGTCGACCTGCGCCTGCGTGAGGCCGAGCGGGTCCTGCGACTCGGGCTGGTGCTGGTTGTTGCCGATCACCGTGATGCGCGTGCCTTCCGCCGGCGCGAACACCAGCTTGGCGTTGACGATAGCGCGGCTCGCCGCCGAGTGCGCGCGATAGCCGTCGGTGTCGAATTCGTTGGCGGCGACCACGTAGCCGACGCTTGCCGCCGTGCCGACCGCCTTCACGCCCGCGTTGTACGTCGTGTAGCTGCCGATGCCGAGCGACGCGTCGGCGACCGGCGTGAGCGTCGGATCCTCGGTGAACACCGCGATCACGCCGCCCGACGCATTGCCGTACAGCGTCGAGAACGGCCCGCGCAGCACCTCGATGCTGCGCGCGGACAGCAGGCTGAAGCTGCCGGTCTGGCCCTGTCCGTCGGGCATCGTCAGTGGAATGAAATCCTGGTAAAGCCGCACGCCCCGCACGCCGAACGTCGCACGCGCGCCGAAGCCGCGCGAGCTGATCTGCACGTCCTGCGCGTAGTTGTTGCGGTTGGCCGCGAACACCCCCGGCACCCGCACCAGCGGCTCCGAGATGTTGATGGCCGGCTGGCCGTCGCGAATCGTCGCGCCTTCGATCGTGTCGATGGAGGCCGGCACGTCGAAGCTGCGTTCCGCGCGCTTGGTCGCCGTCACGACGACCGGGTCGAGCGAAGTCGGGCCTGCGGCCGGATCAGCCTGCGCACTTGCCTGCGCCGCGGCAACGAACGCGGCGAGCGCCAGGATGCGTCGAAGTGCGATCGGCGTGAGCCTCGGGGGGCGCGCGGTCGGCATCGGCATTTGCTGTAGGATAACCGCGAATCCGGCGTCGGCAACGACGGACGCGCAGTGTAGCAAGGGAGGGACGTGATCACTCAGGCCAATTTCTGCGCCGCGCTGGCGGCGGCGCTGTTCGTTGCCGTCGATCCCGCGTTCGCCGCGACCGCCTACGTTCCGAACGAGGGCTCCGCGACGATTTCGGTGATCGACACCACGACCGACAAGGTCACCGGCACGATCCGCCACGGCAAGAAGCCGCGCGGCATCGCGGTGGCCCGTGACGGCTCGCGGCTGTACCTGTCCGACCAGACGGGCAATGCGCTGGTGGTCGTCGATCTCGCCAAAGGTGCGACGATCGCCACGATTCCGCTGGGCGATTCGCCGGAGGCCATCTACCTGTCGCCGGACGGCAAGCTGATCTCGGCCGCCATCGAGGAGAACGACCAGGTGATCCTCGTCGACACGGCCACGCTGAAGATCGACCGCAGGATCAGGATGAAGGGGAAGAACCCCGAGCACGCGGTCTTCAGCCCGGACGGCAAGTGGCTGTACGTGAGCGCCGAGGAGGCGGACTCGGTGGACATCGTCGACCTCGCGAAGAACGAGGTCGTCAAATCGGTGAAGGTCGGCGACCGGCCCCGCGGCATCGGGTTCCTGCCCGACGGCAGCCGTGCCTACGTGGCGGCGGAGAATGCGGATACGGTCAACGTGTTCGACACCGCCACGCACGACGTGATCGCGCGGATCAAGGCCGGCAGCCGCTCCAACGGCGTGCTCGTCCATCCGGACGGCAAGCGCGTGTTCGTCACGTCCGGCGGCAAGGGCACCGTGCAGGTGATCGATCCTGCCACCAACACGATCGTGCAGGAGATCGCCGTCGGCCGGCGTCCGTGGAACATGGCGCTCACGCCGGACGGCAGGAAACTCTACATCGCGTGCGGCCGGTCGAATGCGGTCGCGGTCGTCGACACCGAAACCTACAAGAAGGTGGCAGAGATACCCGTCGGAGAATTGCCGTGGGGTGTGGCGATTCGTTGAGCCGGCCATGCTTCCGCCGTCGACGCGGTTGGCGCCAGCTGGAGCGACCTGATCGACCGCTCGACCCGGGTCGGGCAAGCCGCTAAGCTCACGGCTGGTTGCCCAAGGTCCCCGACCTCATGTCCCTCCCGGCTTCCCGCCGCGATTGCCTGCGCCTGCTCGGGGCCGGCCTCGTCGCGTCGGCGCTTCCGGCGCGCCTGGCGGCGGAGGCGCCGACGTCCGTCGATGCTTGTGCCGCCGACATGGGATTCACGCGGTCGCTGCACGCACTGCAGGCCGAGGGCTGGTTTGCGCGCGTTGCGGTAGGCGCAGACGGCATCGCGATGCGTGCGCGCACGCTCGAAGCGGGATTGGCGTTCGAAGTCGCCGCCGGCAACCGCCGAAGCCTCGCGCCCACGCTCGTCGCCGCCGCCGGGTCGCGGCTGAAGATCGCGCTGGACAACGCGCTGCCGGAACCGACGGTCGCGCATTGGCACGGACTCACCAACGACACGCGCAACGACGGCAACGGCGAATCCCTGATCGCGCCGGGCGCGCGGTTCGACTATGCGTTCGACGTCCGCAATCGCGGCGGGCTCTACTGGTATCACCCGCATCCGCACGGCGCGACGGCGAGCCAGACCTATCGCGGCCTGTTCGGCATGCTGGAAGTCATCGACGACGACGAGGCGTCGCTGCGGCGTGCGCTGGGACTCGAGCCCGGCGTGAGCGAGCTGACGCTCGCGCTGCAGGATCGGCGCGCCGGCGACGGCCTGCGCTACGCCGCGGCGCCCGAGGACGAACTGCTCGGCTGGTACGGATGCCTGCCGCACGTGAACGGCGTGCTGCGGCCGTTCCTCGACGTGGCCGGCCGCCGCTATCGGCTGCGCATCCTGAACGCCGCGAACGCGCGCACGTACCGGCTGGCGTTTCGGCGCGACACCGGCGCGGCACTGGGCTTCCAGCTGGTCGGAACCGACGGCGGCTTGCTGGCGCGCGCGCTGGCCTGCACCGAGGTGTTCGTGTCGCCGGCCGAGCGCGTGGACGTGCTCGTGGATTTCGCGGGTATCGCCAAAGGCGGCTTCGTGGTGATGGAAACGCGCGCATTCGATCGCATGCAGGCGGTGCCGGTCGGCGCTGGCGGCGCGAAAGCCGACGAGCCCGCGCACGGCCATGCCGGCGCGCCGTCGAGCGTGGCCGACGGCACGCCGCTCGACCTCATGCAATTCCGGATTCGCGAGTCCGGCGCTGCGGGACCGGCGGTGCCGGACGTGCTGACGCGGATGCCCGCGGTCCCCGCAAGCGCGAGCGACGAGCGTCCGCTGCGCCTCGGGTTCGCCAAAGGCCGCTGGCGCATCAACGACCGCGTCTACGACGCGCAGGCGACGCCGATCGTCGTCGCGCGCGGCAGCCGCGAGACGTGGCTGCTGCGCAACTACCATGCGAGCGCCCCGCACGCGATGCACGTTCACGGATACCAGTTTCGCGT
The DNA here is from genome assembly GCA_046347755.1 of Burkholderiales bacterium. Taxonomy (GTDB): domain Bacteria; phylum Pseudomonadota; class Gammaproteobacteria; order Burkholderiales; family Casimicrobiaceae; genus VBCG01. The sequence continues at coordinate 2,628,268 of JAXMFM010000003.1, forward strand.
GCTCGAACGCGAGACGAGCCCCGATTGGCTGGCGCCGCTCGCGATCGACGCGCAGGGCCGGCTGCCCACCGACCTGGGCTTCAAGGACACGGTTCTCGTCTGGCCCGGCGAGTCGGTGCGTATCGCGCTCGATTTCGCGCTGCCGTTCGCGGGCGACCAGATCTACCTGGTTCATTGCCACAATCTCGAGCACGAGGACGGCGGCATGATGCTGCGCGTGCGCGTGACCTGATGGCGCAGGTCCGGCGCATCCTGCTGGTCGGCGGCGGCCACAGCCACGTCGAGGTGCTGCGCCGCTTCGCACTAGCACCGGACGCCGAGATCTCGCTGACGCTCGTATCGCCGGATCCGTTCGCGACCTACTCCGGCATGCTGCCCGGGCTCGTCGCCGGCCACTACACGCCGCAGGACGCGAACATCGCGCTCGAGCCGCTCGCGCTGTGGTCAGGGGCGCGGTTCGTCGTCGACCGCGTCGTCGCGCTAGACCTGTACACGCGCATCGCGACGCTCGCGTCCGGGGCGCGGCACGCGTTCGACCTCATTTCGCTCGACGTCGGATCCGTTCCCGATGCGAGCATCCCCGGCGCGGCCGCGCACGCGCTGCCGGTGAAGCCGGTGCCCTCGTTTCTCGCGGCGTGGCAGCAGATGCAGGACGACGCGGCGCAAGGCGCGGCGCGGGCGATCGCCGTCGTCGGCGGCGGCGCGGGCGGCGTCGAGGTGCTGCTCGCGATGCAGCATCGGCTGGCCTCGTCGCTCGGTCCCAACGCGCCGCGCTTCGCGCTGATCACCGATGCGCCATGCATCCTGCCGCACCATCCGCCGGTCGTGCGCGCGCGGCTCGGCCGCATCCTGGTCGAGCGCGGCGTCGTCATGCATCTGTCGAGCGGCGCGACCGCCGTCGAGCCGGGCACCGTGATCGTCACGTACGGCCGGCGCATCGCCGTCGACCGCATCGTGTGGGCGACGGCGGCCGCCGCGCTGCCGTGGATCGCCGAGTCGGGCCTCGCGTGCGACGAACTGGGCTTCGTGCGCGTCGACGACAACCTGCGCTCGACGTCGCACGCGTTCGTGTTCGCCGCCGGCGACTGCGCGGCGCAGGTCGCCCATCCGCGGCCGAAGTCCGGCGTGTTCGCCGTCCGGCAGGGGCCGCCGCTCGCCGCCAACCTGCGGCGGGCCGCGCACGACGCGCCGCTCGTCCGCTACGTGCCGCAACGCCATGCGCTGGCGCTGATCTCCACCGGCGGCCGGCACGCGATCGCGTCGCGCGGCCCGTTCGTCGCCGAAGGCGACTGGGTCTGGCGCTGGAAGGACCGGATCGACCGCAAGTTCATGGCAAAGTACGCGGTGCAGGTGCCGCCGGCACCGGCCGAGTCGATCAGCGCATGAATCCGATCCTGCGAATTCTCCTGTACGCCGCCTGCGTCGGCTTCACGTCGATCGCATTCGCCGCCGCCGACGACATCGTGCTCGTGCCGCGCAAGATCAGCGCGCACGGCTGGTTCTTCGAGGGCCAGGCGGGCATGGCCAGCGTCGAGAACAAGGGGTTCATGTCGAACGCCGGCTTCGTCGTCACGGCGGACGGCGTAGTCGTGTTCGATGCGCTCGGCACGCCGGCGCTCGGCCGCGCGATGGTCGCGGCGATCCGCAAGGTCACGCCGCAGCCGATCCGCCGCGTCGTCGTCAGCCACTATCACGCCGACCACATCTACGGGCTGCAGGCGCTGAAGGCCGAAGGCGCCGAGATCTGGGCGCACCGGTATGCGCAGCGCTACCTGTCGTCGGGCCAGGCGGCCGAGCGCCTGGCGCAGCGCCGCACCGACCTGTTTCCGTGGGTCGACGAGAAGACCGTCATCGTCCCGGCCGACCTGTGGCTCGACGGCGACGCGTCGTTCCGGATGGGCGGGCTGACGTTCCGCCTCGTCTTTTCCGAAGGCGCGCACTCTCCCGAGGACCTCATGATGTACGTCGAGGAGGACCGGCTGCTGTTCGCCGGCGACCTGATCTTCGCCGGCCGCGTGCCGTACGTCGGCAACGCCGACAGCGCCGGCTGGCTGAAGGCGATGGACAAGATGATCGTGCTCAAGCCCGCGGTCGTGATCCCCGGGCACGGCGGCGCGTCGCGCGACGTCGAGCGCGACCTCATCCTGACGCGCGACTACCTTGCGTACCTGCGCGAGACGATGGGCCGCGGCGTGCGCGACCTGGAACCGTTCGACGACGTCTACGCGAAGACCGACTGGTCACGGTTCCGCGGACTGCCGGCCTTCGAGCAGGCCAACCGCATCAACGCCTACGGCACGTACCTGCTGCTGGAGCAGGAAGCGCTGGCGGGGACGAAAAAATGACGCCGACCAGCGATCCCGTCCTGGCCGTCGCCGTGCGCGCCGCGCGCACGGCCGCGAGCATCGTCGTCGACGCCGCGCGCGACTTGAAGCGCCTGCCGACATTCTCGAAGCAGCACGGCGACATCGTGTCCGGCGCCGACATGGAGGCCGAGGACGCGATCATCGCCACGCTGCGCGGCGCGTTTCCGGACTACGCGATCCTCGGCGAGGAATCGGGCCACATCGCCGGCGCCCGCGAGGGCAGCGGCCACCGATGGCTGGTCGATCCGCTCGACGGCACGCAGAATTTCGTCCACGGCTATCCGTACTATGCGATCTCGATCGCGCTCGTGCACGCCAACGAGATCACGCACGCCGTCGTGCTCGATCCGGTGCGCGACGAATTGTTCCACGCCGCGCGCGGCAAGGGTGCGTTCCTCAACGGCGCGCAGGTGCACGTGTCCGCGTGCCTCAAGCTGTCCGACGCGCTGGTCGCCACCTCGATGCCGGCGCGCGAGAGTCCGCAGCTCGCGCGCCACCTGCCGGCGACGACCGCGCTGGCGCCGCGATGCGCGGGCCTTCGCCACGGCGGATCGGTGGCGCTCGACCTCGCGCACCTGGCGGCCGGGCGGCTCGACGGATTCTGGATCATGGGCGCGAAGCCCGGAGACCTTGCGGCCGGCGCGCTGCTCGTCAAGGAAGCCGGCGGTCGCGTCGGCGACTTCGCCGGCACGGCGGAGTTCCTGCGCGCGAGCGACGCGATCGCCGCCGCACCGGGGATCTTCAATCCGCTGCGCGAGGCGCTGGCGGCCGCGCTCACCCCGCCGCGAGGCGCGTGAGTTCGTCCACCAGCGTCTGCGGAATCTCGATACCGTCCTTGGCCGCCTTGGCGGCGAGCGCGTCGCGGCGCGCGCCGGGCAGGCGAACGCCGTCGTCGGCGAGCATCGCCGCGATCAGCGTCTCGACGCGCTCGAAATAGCGGTCGCGGCCGGCGAGCGCGTCGGGGTCGATCACAAGAAACGCCTGGCCGATCCGCGGCTGGTTGCCCGCGTCGACGAAGAACGAGTCGGCCTCGAAACCCAGCGCGGCGCCGGTCAGCGCGCACGCCAGCAACTCGACGACGAGCGCGAGCATCGCGCCCTTGGCGCCCCCCATCGGCAGCATCGAGCCGTCGAGCGCCGCCTGCGCGTCCGTCGTCGGACGCCCGTCGCGGTCGAGCGCCCACCCTTCCGGAATCGGCTTGCCCTGCTTCGCCGCCACCATCACCTTGCCGCGCGCCGCTTCGGACAGCGACAGGTCGACGGTCAGCGGCGCGCCGTCGCGACGCGGAAAGACCGCCGCGATCGGATTGGTGCCGAACAGCGGCCGCTTGCCGTCGGCGGCCGGCATCGCCGCCGGCGAGTTGCCGAACGCCAGGCCGACCATGTGCGCCTTCGCGACCGGCGCGAGATGATGGGCGGCGACGCCGAAGTGGTGGCTGTTGGTGACGCCGGCGAACGCGACGCCGAACTCGCGCGCACGCGCGATCGCGTCCGCGACCGCCATCGCGCACGCGGGAAATGCGAGTCCCATCCGCGCGTCGATCAGGATCGCGCCGCCGTGCGTCTTCGCCACGTGCGGCGACACGGAGCCGACGGCGCGCCCGTTGCGCAGGTGCGCCGCGTATTGCGACACGCGCGCGAGCCCGTGCGACGACAGGCCGTGCGCCTCCGCGTCGACCAGTGCGCGCGCCGTCGAGTCCGCCATCGCGGCGCTCGCGCCGGCGTTGCGCAGCGCCTTCGTTGCCAGCGCGCGCAGTTCGACGAGCTTCAGGACGGGCATCGCTACGATTGCCAGGGCAGCCGATCGAGATCGACGTTGCCGCCGCTCAGGATCACGCCGACGCGCATGCCGGCGACAGCCAGCGTCCCCTCCAGGAACGCCGCCAGCGGCACCGCGGACGACGGCTCGATCACGATCTTCATCCGCTCCCACGTCATGCGCATTGCGGCGACGATCGCCGCCTCGCTGCACGTGCCGATCGCGGACACGTTGGCGCGAAGCGCCTTGAGCGTCCGCGGCGACAGCGTGGAGCGCAGGCCGTCGGCGATCGTCTGCGGGTTCGCCATCGGCTCCACGAGGCCCGACGCGAAGCCGCGCGCCGCGTCGTCGGCGCCTGCCGGCTCGGCGCCGAGCACGACGATTTGCGGCCGCACGCCCTTGGCCGCGATCGACGTGCCCGACAACAGGCCGCCGCCGCCGACCGGCGCGACGAGCACGTCGAGATCCGGCACTTCCTCGAGCAGCTCCAGCGCGGCGGTGCCCTGGCCCGCGATCACCCATTCGTTGTCGTAGGGATGGATGAGCGTCGCGCCCGTGGTCCGCTCCACGCTGGCACAGGTCGCCTCGCGCGCCGCGACCGTCGGCGCGCAGAAGTGCACCTGTGCGCCGAATCCCTGGACGTTCGCGACCTTGATCTTCGCCGCGTTCTCCGGCATCACGACGTGCGCGGCGATGCCGCGCCGCTTCGCCGCATAGGCCAGCGCCGCACCGTGGTTGCCCGACGAATGCGTGACCACGCCTCGCGCGGCGAGTTCGGGCGTCAGTGAAAACACCGCGTTGGTGGCGCCGCGCGCCTTGAACGCTCCGACCTTCTGCACGTTTTCGCACTTGAAGAACAGCCGCGCGCCGGTGACGGCATCGAGCCCGCGGCAGGTGAGCACCGGCGTGCGGTGCAGGTATGGCGCGATGCGCGCATGCGCGGCGCGGATCTCGGCCAGGTCGGGCAGCGCGAGGGTATCGGGATCGCGGTCGGCCACGGTCAGGCGCTTTCGTACAGCCGCGTCATCACGAACTCGCGGTGGCCGAGCGCCTCGGCTGCGGTGAGCCGGCCGTTGGCCGTGCGGAACATCATGTCGAGCAGCTTGTCGCCGGCCTCGCTCATCGTGATCTCGCGCTGCAGCAGTCCCGACGTGTCGACGTCGACGTGCTCGCTCATCGTGCGCACGGTGCGCGGATTGGCGCAGACCTTGATCACCGGCAGGATCGGGTTGCCGATCACGTTGCCCTGCCCCGTCGGGAAGAAGTGCACGACGAATCCCGAGGCCGCGCACAGCGTCACCATCTCCGCCGCCGCCGACGAGCTGTCCATGAACCACAGCCCCGCGTGCGTCGGCACTTCCGCCTTGTCGAGAACGCCGTCGACGACACATTTCCTGCCGATCTTCTGGATGTTGCCGAGCGCCTTCTCCTCGATCGTCGTGAGCCCGCCCGCGATGTTGCCCTTGGTCGGCTGCGAGTCGGACAGGTCGCTCGTCTTGTGCCGGTTGATCACGTCCTGGTAGCGGTCGAACACGCGCATGAAGTCGGCGCGGACGCGCTCGTCGCGACAGCGCGCCGCCACGATCTGCTCGCCGCCCGTCAGCTCGGTGGTCTCGCCGAACACCAGCGTGCAGCCGGCCGCGTACAGCTTGTCGAATGCGTCGCCGACCGTGGGGTTGGCGCCGCAGCCGGACGTCGTGTCCGACTCGCCGCACTTGGTCGACACCCACAGCTCGTTCAGCGCGCACTCGACGCGGTGCAGCTCGCTCACGTCCTGCAGGAATGCGCGGGCCGCCTTGGACGCGCGCATGATCGTGTCGTGGTCGCCGTGCAGCTCGATGCCGAAGCCGGCGACCGGCTTGCCGGTCGCCGCAATGGCATCGACGATCCGCTTCGTCCACTGCTCCTCGATGCCGATCACGACGACGGCCGCGACGTTGGGATTCGATCCGGCGCCGATCAACGTGCGGAAGTGAAGGTCGAGGTCGGCGCCGAACTGCAGGCGCCCGTACGGATGCGGGATCGCCAGCGTGCCCTTGATGTTGTTGGCCACCGCCTCGCACGCCGCGTTCGACAGGTCGTCGACCGGCAGGATGACCACGTGGTTGCGGACGCCGACGCGGCCGTTCTCGCGGCGGTAACCCCAGAAGGTCTTGTTCATGGCAGCCTGATCGACGAAATCGAGGACCCTCTCACGGCTCGCAGTAACCGCATCGCAGACCGTGCGGCCCCACCGCGGGGCCGCGAGGAGTTGAGCGTCGCGCGTCGCCGTATCGCACGACGCTCCAACGGATTGCGGGCCCGCGCCACCGGAAACGCCGCATGCCGCAACGAAGCGCAACAATTCGCCATCGCTACCACCTCTTAGTCTTGATGTTGTGGACGTGCGCGTGCTGCCCCCTGGCAATCGGCTGCACGACGCGCCCGATGTCGATCCCGTACTTGATCACCGTGTCGCCGACCGCCATGTCCTTCAGCGCCACCTTGTGGCCGAGCGGAATGTCCTGCACGCACGGCAGCGTGATCGTCCGGTCCTCGTCGAGGATCAGCCCGGTGAGCGTGGAGCCCGCAGTAACACCTTCCACGACGACGACCGCGACCGAGTCGGACGGGTCGTGCAGCACGCAGTGGATCATCGAAGTTCCTCTCGAACGGCGAAGCCGATGATTCTAGCCTACACTGTCGCCCGATGACCAAAGCCGGCCGCTCCCTCGCCGCCGTCGTTGCGATGTGCGTCGCAATGCTCGCACCCGTTGCCGGCGCGGCCGGGACGACCGACGATATCGCCGTTGAGGTCGAGAAGGCCGGCAACGCGATCCGCGTCAAGGTCGACTGCCCGGTTGCGGCGCCGCGCGCCGTCGCGTGGGACGTGCTGACCGACTACGACCACATGGCGAGGTTCGTGACGAACCTGTCGGCGAGCACCATTCGCCTGCGCTTCGGCGACCGGCTGCAGGTCCACCAGAAGGGCAAGGTCGAGCGCGGCCCGCTTTCGTTCACGTTCGAGAACGTCCGCGACATCGAGCTGTCGCCGATGACCGAGATCCGCTCGAAGATGATCAGCGGCGACACGATGCCCGCGGCGTTCACGACCCGCATCGAAGGCACCGACGGCCGCCTGCGCATCGTCCACGAAGGCTCCTACACGCCCACGCAATGGATACCGCCTCTGCTCGGCCCGGCGCTGATCGAGATGGAGACGCGCAAGCAGTACGGCGAGATTCGAGACGAGATCTTGCGGCGGGCTCGCGGCCTGGCGAGCCGCTAGCGTCCGCTGCCCGGATCGAAGCTCCGGGCCTTAGACCGGCACCCCGCACGCACGCAGCGAAACACGCACGCGTTCGAGCTCGGCGCCGGCGAGCGCCAGCACCGGCTCGCGCGGAACGCCGGCCGGCTGGCCAATCAGGTTGAGCGCAGCCTTGAGCGCCGCCGGCCAGGTGCCGGTCCCCATCAGCATCTCGTAGATCGACGTCAGCTGGAAGTGTGCGCGCGCGGACTCCGGAGTCGGCGCCGCGGCCGCGAGCGCGGGCAGCCGGCGAGCGAGCGGACCCAGCAATTCCGGGCCGCTCGCGATGTAGCCGTGCGCGCCCAGCGCGAGCCCCGGCATGATGTAGTGGCACGGTCCGATCATGATCGCCAGGCGCTCGCGGAACTGTTCGATCAGGTGCGTCAGATGGAAGAAGTCGCGGCTCGCCTCCTTGATGCCGACGACCGGCGCGACCTCCATGATCGCGGCCAGGTCCGCCAGCGTCATCTCGATGCCCGCGCGCCTCGGCGAGTTGTAAGCGACGATTGGGACGTCGACCGCGCGTGCGAGCGCCGCGAAGCGCTGCACGAGCTCGGCACGCGACGCCTTCAGCACGTACGGCTGCGGCAACACCAGCAGGCCGTCGGCCCCGGCATCGACCGCGGCCTGCGCATAGCGGATCGTCTGGCGCGCGCTCGGCGCCGAAACGCCGGTCACGATCGGCACGCGGCCCGCCGCGCGGTCGTGGGCCAGCCGCGTGAGCAGCGCCCGCTCGTCCTGGTCGAGGTTCCAGCTCTCCCCGTTGTCGCCGGCCACGCAGATGGCCTCGGCGCCGATGCCGATCAGCCATTCCACCAGCGTGCCGAAGGCGTCCTCCATGATCGCGCCGTCGGGTGCGAACGGAGTGACGATCGCGGGCACGAAGCCCCGCAGCGTTTGGCGAGTCAACGGGGCATGCGACATGCGGGATTCTTCCTCACGGCAGCAGGTGGCCGAGGTCGGCCAGGTGAACGGCACCCGCCTGGGCGTCGACGATGGCGAGGCGGCGTCCGTCCGGATGCCAAGCGACGGCGGTGGTCCAGAGGCCGCCGGGCGTCACGATGCGCGCCACGGGATCGCCGAGCGAATCGAGCACGAACGCGCGTCCCGCCTGCGCGTGCGCAATGGCCACGCAGCCGGAGGGATGGACCGACAGGCCGTCGGGGCCCAGGCCGCCCGACAGCTGCGCCCACACGCCGACCATCGGATAGACGGGGTCGGGCGCGTCCGCGAGCAATCGCCACACGGCGTTCGCCCGCGTCGCGGCGACGTAGACGAAGCGGCCGTCGGGACTCGTGGCCACGCCGTTCGGATACGGTACGTTCGCGAGCACCAGTTCCGGCGCGGCGGCGCCGTCGCGCAGCCGGAACAGGCGACCGGTGGGATCCGACAGGCTGCTGCGTCCGGGATCGGTGAACCACAGGTCGCCGTTCGCGGCGCAGTGGATGTCGCCGAGCCCGCGGAACCGCTCGCTGTTAATGCCTTCGTGCCACGACGCCAGCGTGCGCTGCGCGGGGTCGAAGCGCAGCAGACCGTGCCGGTAGTCGGCCACCGCAAACGTGCGGTCGCGCAATCGGGCGAGGCCATGCGGCTGCCCGTCGCCCGCGTATTCCAGCGAGAACGCGCCGTGCTCGTCGATGCGGAAGATGCGACCGTACGGAACGTCGACACACCAGAGATTGCCGGCGTCGTCCCAGGCCGGCCCTTCGAGGAACGAATGCAGGCGCTCGCCGGGCCGGGTGACGCGAACCCACTCGTTCGGCTCGCCGGCATGGCGCAGCTCCGCCGGCAGCGTGGCGAACACTTCGGAGCGGAGGTCGACACAGGATTGCACGTGGTCCAATCGGGCGAACGGGTGAACCGGAACCTTCGCCGGGAAAAAATGGTACCCGGCATTCCGCCGGGCAGCACATCAACGCAGGACTTGTAACGCGCGTTGCTTTGCCCGTCAACCAATGTTTCAATGGCAAAACATTCGCGGCCGCTCTGCCCGGCCGCCGAACGAGGAGACGGCCATGAAGATTGCGCATCCGTTGTCGGTCCTGTTCGTTTCGCTCGCGGTCGCCGCGGCAAGCACGCCGGTCGGCGCTCAGGCATGGCCTGCCAAGCCGATCCGCCTGATCTCGCCCTTCTCGGCCGGGAGCACCGTCGACCTCCACGCCCGGCTGCTCGCAACGTCGCTTTCGGCAACGCTGGGCCAGCCGGTCGTTGTCGAGGACAAGGCCGGTGCGGGCGGCGCGATCGGTCTCGACCTCGTGGCCAAGGCGCCGGCGGACGGCTACACGATCGGGATCGGCACGACCGGGCCGCTGACGATCAATCCATACCTGATCGGATCGAGGGTCCCCTACGACCCGAACAAGGACTTCGCTGCGGTCGGCCAATACGGCATCGGCCCCAACGTCATCGTCATCAACGCCGACGTGCCGGCGAAAAACCTGGCCGAGCTCATCGCACTGGCCAAGGCCAAGCCGAACTCGATCAGCTACGCGTCGTCGAGCGGCATCGGCAGCACCGCGCATCTCGCGGGCGAGCTGCTGGGCTCGGTCGCCGGCATCGACATCGTGCACATCCCGTACAAGGGCAATGCCGAAGGGGTGACCGCCCTGCTCGCGGGCCAGGTGCAGATGGCGATTTCCGGCCTGCCGCCGATGATCCAGCACATCCAGGCCGGCAAGCTGCGCGCGCTGGCGGTGACCGGCCCGACGCGAATGGCGCAGCTTCCGGACGTGCCCACGGTGACCGAGGCCGGCTTCAAGGAGATCGACGTCTCGGCGTGGTACGGCATCGTCGCACCACCCGGCACGCCGCCCGACATCGTGGCGAAGCTGCATGCGGCGTTCGCCAAGGCGGTCGCCAGCCCGGAAGTGCGCGAGCGGTTTCTCGCCACCGGGACCGACCCGTACATGACGTCGCCGCAGCAGTTCGCCGACCTCATCAGGACCGACGGCACGCGCTGGGCGGCCGTCATCAAGAAGGCGAACGTCAGGGCGGAGTAAGCGTCGGCAGAGCGGCAACGGCAGTTGCGCGACCGGCGCTAAACTGCGCCGATGACCGAGACCCGCGACGCCTACCAGGAGATCCGGGACGCCGTTCGCGCGTTGTGCGCCGGCTTTCCGCCCGAATACTTCCGCGAGATCGACGAACGCCGCGGCTACCCCGAAGCCTTCGTCGACGCGCTGACGAAAGCCGGCTGGCTGGCCGCGCTGATTCCCCAGGAGTACGGCGGCTCGGGGCTCGGCCTGACCGAGGCCTCCGTGATCATGGAGGAAATCAACCGCGCCGGCGGCAATTCCGGTGCGTGCCACGGCCAGATGTACAACATGGGCACGCTGCTGCGCCACGGCTCCGCGCAGCAGAAGCAGGCCTATTTGCCGAAGATCGCGTCCGGCGAGCTGCGGCTGCAGGCGATGGCGGTGACCGAACCGACCACCGGCACCGACACCACCAAGCTCAGGACCACCGCCGTCAGGAAGGGCGATCGATACGTCGTGAACGGGCAGAAGGTGTGGATCTCGCGGGTCCAGCACTCCGACCTGATGATCCTGCTCGCGCGCACGACGCCTCTGGCCGAGACGAAACGGAAGTCCGAGGGACTGTCGACGTTCCTGGTGGACCTGCGCTACGCCGTCGGCAACGGTCTGACGGTGCATCCGATCGCCAACATGGTGAACCACGAAACGAACGAACTCTTCTTCGAAAACCTCGAGATTCCTGCCGAGAACCTCATCGGCGAGGAAGGCCGGGGCTTCAAGTACATCCTCGACGGCCTCAATGCCGAGCGCACGCTCATTGCCGCCGAATGCATCGGCGACGGCCACTGGTTCATCGACAAGGTGACCAAGTACGCGAACGAGCGCCAGGTGTTCGGCCGGCCGATCGGGCAGAACCAGGGCGTGCAGTTCCCGATCGCGCGAGCGTTCGTCAACCTCGAGGCGGCCAACCTGATGCGGTTCAAGGCCTGCGCGCTCTACGACGCGCACCAGCCGTGCGGCGCGCAGGCCAACATGGCCAAGCTGCTGGCCGCCGATGCCTCATGGGAAGCGGCGAACGTATGCCTGCAGTTCCACGGCGGCTACGGCTTCGCCGCCGAATACGACGTCGAGCGCAAGTTCCGCGAGACCCGTCTCTATCAGGTGGCGCCTATCTCGACCAACCTGATCCTCGCGCACATTGCGGAGCATGTGTTGGGGTTGCCGAGGTCGTTCTAGTGATCGCGCGGCATGACGGCAACGGTGTTTGCGTCGCCGGCGTGTCGCTCTGAAGGCGCCAATGGTACGCATCGTAACCTTAGAGTGTGGCCTTGAATATTCACTTTCAGGAACGTCCGCAATGGTGAACTGCCACTGATGTCCAAAATCCACCAAGAACATTGATTCCCAGCAATGCGATAGCGGCGGCGTTCACGAGGCATATCAACGCCACTAGCGGGCGTCTGCGCACTGTGCACGAACGTTCGTGCGCCGGCGCATTGAGACCCCCCAAATGGCTGCCCCTCTCTCATCAAGATGGGAGCGCGCACGGTGCAAGGTGAAAACAGTGTTTGAGTCCCAAAGCGAGAAGCAGGAGTGGTGAGCTTCTGTCGCATCACACTACCTCCCGGACTCTCGGAGCGATCTCCGCTAGATCGCCACATCGCATCTCTTCGTGTCTATCAAGTGGGGCGGCTTATGCGCCAGCGCGCGCAGCCTTCCCTGAACCTAGGATTACTAATGTACATATCATCGCGACTATCGGGATGATCAGCTCATCTGTATTGGCGAATCCCATCCAAATGCGCCAACTGCTCCAAAACGTGCTCACCACGGTCGCTAAGAACACGCCGATGCCGATACCACACCTCAAAGTGACCGGCCGACAGGTCATCGGCAAGAATGCGACTGCCACCAAAGATATTCCCAGAAATACCTCGAACCAATAAATGACCGGAGACACGCTGGTCCCAGACCACCAAAGCGAACCCAAGACAAGCACAAATCCGGTCCCTGCGGCGCCGACTCGAGCCACAACTGCGGCGACATTCCTGAGCACTTCCAACATTACGGACAATCTCTGCAATGGTATCGAGCAGCATCGAATGCTGATTGGCTTGTCTTGGTCGACATTGCCGCTCGGTACCCCAGCACAACCGTGAAACACGCGCGAGATCCTCTTGACCGCATACATTCGGAAAACAGATCTTCGCCAAACTTCTGATCGCACGTTGCCTTTGGAATACCACAGGTCTCATAGCATGAGTCGTGACTAGTACATGCGTTCATGAAATCTGCTCTCAAGAATCCATCTGGCACCCAGCGATCAGAGTTAATGTCGCCGCAACCAGCGCCCCAAAGGAGGCCGTCTGGCCGCAACAGGGCTGGAGGCACACGTCCAGGTATTCCCCAGCTGGGATCATATGTCCATAGACCGCGCGGAGCCGCTTGTAAGCCAAACTGATCGGAACTCATGACAGGGCGGGCATCGGAATATAGAAACGTGTTTATGCCACCTCGAATTCCAACCGGATCGCTTTGCGCGTACCTTCCAACAACCGGATCGTAGTCACGGAAGTAGTTGTAGTGCATCCCCGTCTCACCATCGAAGTACTGTCCGGGAAACCGCAGGTTGTACCTGAACGTCCCCGCCCCCGCCGGGTTCTCGTCCGCCGCGTTGTTCCCGAAGGGCTCCGCGTTTTCCCACCGCCACATCAGCGCGTTGTCGCTCGGCCGCGTGATGGCCCTCGGCGAACCGAGGTGATCGGCGTGTACGTAGTAGATCGCGATCGGCGTCGGGATGCCGGCGCCGGTCGGGCGTAGGGTGGCGATTGGCAGATCGTCCAGCAATACCGTCTCCTGGATCAGCTGGCCGGTCGCGTCGTACTCGCCGACCAGCCGCCCCTGCTCGTCGTACACGAACCGCGTGGTGGTCGCGCCCACCGTCTTGCCGACGCGCTGCCCGAGGCCGTTTACCGCGTAGGTCGCAAGTGTCCCGCCGCTCCGGACCTCCGTCAACCTGTTGGCATTGCTGTATGCGAAGGTCACGGACGCCAGACCGTTGAAGTAGCTCGGACTGATCGCACCCACCATCGTTTGCAGCCGGTTCGTGTTGGCGCCATGGATCAGCGTGGCTGCCGCACCGTCCACGACATTGGTCGTGCGGTTGCCCAGCGCGTCGTAGCCATACTGGAACGTGTGCGCGACCGTGCTGCCCTGCTGCGCCACCGTCAGCCGGTTGAGCATGTCGTACTGGTAGCTGCCATTGCGCGCTGGACCGATCGGATCGGCGATCGCCGTGATCCGGCTCGCCGCGTCGAAGGTCAAGTCGTTGCGAAGTACTTCGGTGCCGTTGCGCAGCGTCCAGCGGGACAGCCTCCCGTCGCCGTCGTAGTCGCGGAATGTGTACAAGCCGTTGCCCCATTGCCAGGCGCCGACCGGCCCGAACGGGTTCGTCACGATTCCGTTGACGAGCGGCGTCCCGTTCACCAAGACGCTCACCACCCGGTTGTTGAGATAGCCGTAGCCGATCTGCTGGCCGGACGGAGTGGTGATCGTCGTCAGCTGTCCGGCCCCGTTGTAGCCGTAGGCGAGCGTCCGGGTCACGCCGGAGGTCGTCTGCGTCTTGCTGGCCACCCGGCCCTGCGCGGTGTAGGTCCAGGCGGTGGTCGCCGCCGGGTCGGTGAGCTGCGTCAGCCGGCCCTTGGCGTTGGCGCCGCTGTCGTAGGCGTAGCTGTGCGTCTCGCTGGGTGTGCCGCTCCGGCTGAACACCACGGTCGTCACGCGGTTGCCCGCATCCAGCGTGTACGTCGCAGTCGCGCCGCGCGCGTCGGTGCGGGTGACGAAGTTGCCCGCCGCGTCGAACGTGCTGGTGGTGGTGCCGGTGTCGGGGCTGACCTGCTTGGTGAGATTGCCGAGGCCGTCGTAGGTATAGGCGGTGGCCAGTCCGCGCGGGTCGGTGACCAGTGCCAAGTTGCCGCCGGCATCGTAAGCGTACTGGGTGGTGCCGCCGGCCGGGTCGAGCACCTGCGTCAGCCGGTTGAGTGCGTCGTAGCTGTTGGTGGTGGCGCGGCTCAACGGATCGGTGGTGCCGGTGGGGTTGCCGTTGCCATCGTAGACGTACGCGGTGGCCTGCGCCTGCGCGCCCAGGTCCAGCGCCAGCCGGTTCAGCGCATCGAACACGCGACTGCGCGTGCGCGCCAGCGCGCCGCCCGGGTCGTCCACGCGCTCCTGCGTACGGTTGCCGGCGGCGTCCAGCGTGTACACGATCCTGTTGCCGAGGCCATCCTGGAGCTGCGTCAAGCGATGCGCGGCGTCGTACGTGTACGTCAGCGTCGAGTTGTCGGGCATGACCACGCCGGTCAGCTGGCCGACGCCGTCGTAGACGTAGCTCGTCTGTTCGCCGCCGACGGTGCGGCTGGTCAACCGCCCGCGCAGGTCATAGGCCATCGTCGTGGTCAGGCCGTTGGCATCGACGACGGTCAGCGGCCGGCCGTTGCCGTCGTAGGCGGTGAACTGCGTGACGTGGCCGAGCGGGTTGGTGATCGATTGCACGTTGCCGCGCTTGCCGAGAGTCGCGTCGTTGTCTGCGTAGTACGCGTACGTGGTGACACGGCCGTTCGGATCGGTGCCCGTCATCACCCGACCAAGAGTGCCGTACGTCCAGCTCCAGGTCCGCGCGACCGTCGCGCTGGTGCCGTCGTTCTTCGGCGCGACGAGGGATTTCTGGGTCAGGTTGCCCGACGCGTCGTAGGTGAAGGTCGTCGTCCGGGTACCGCCGGGCGCGGGTTCGACCGTCGTGACCGGCAGGCGGAAGCTGGCGTGCCAGGTGGTCGTGACCTTGCGCACGTCCGGACGATTGGGTGGGCTGGCGAGCGCGGTCGAGCACACTTCGTTGGAGTACAGGCCTTCGACCCGGGCGGTCTCCAGGTTGCGCGCAAGATCGTAGGCGTAGCAGACTTTCTTGTTGTTGAAGTCGGTGCGCGAGGCGACGTTGCCGTTGGCGTCGTAGGCAATCGCACTCGCGTTCAGGCCGCAGTTCGCGCACGGCTGTGAGATGCCGGTCACCTTCCAGACGCCGAACAACGTCGTGAACGTGTAAGTGCGCGCGGTACCGAGCGGATCGGTGACCACCGGCGTCGAGTCGAGCGGATAGGCCAGCGTGTAGCGCTGCGCGCCCCCGGCGTACTCGGTGAGGATCGGCCTTCCGGTGGCGTCGTAGCCGAAGTTCGCGAACCGAATGCCCAGCTCGTCGACGATCCCGGTGAGGGCAGCGGCCTGCTGCGTCCCGGCCGTCAGCGAAGCTTCGTTGTAGACGTACTGCCGCGTCGCCCCTCCCGGATAGCCGACCGAGACCAGGTTGCCGAGGGTGTCGTACCCGTAGGAATAGGTCGCGCCACCGGGATCGACCATCGTCGTGATGCGGCCGTTGCCGTCGTACGCGAACTGCAGTTGGCGACCGAAGTCGTCGGTAACGGTAACGAGCCGTCCCTGCGCGTCGTAGGCAAGCGTCTGCGTCGCCCCGCTGCGCGCGACGATGCCCGTCAGGCGTCCGGAGGCGTCGTAATTCTCCGTTTCGTCGTTGCGTGCCGATACGTATTTCCACCCGGTCGTCGCCCCGGCGCCGTCGACCAGACGGATCACCCGATCCGCGTCGTCGGCGTCGGTGGTCCAGACGGCGGCGGGATCGTAGGGCGCAAACGGCGCAACCGAGCCGTACTTCATCAGCGTGAACAGCTGCAGGCGCCCGTCAGGCCGGTAGGCACGGATGGTGGCAACGCCCGGAGGCTTCTTCAGTACCAGCGCGCGGTCGTAGCTCGTTCGCCAGTGCGCTCCGATCGCCGCCTCGGCAACCGGGCCCTTGCTGTTGTAGTGTCGTACGAACGAGAGCGAATGGCTGCCCGCGCCGACGAAGTCCACCTCCTCCTGGTACTTGTTCTTGTACCCGGGGTTGATCGGGTTGCCGACCATCGGCGCCGGGCAACGATCCTTGCAGCCGCCGGCATTCTTCTCCTCGTTGGCGACGTTGCAGACGGCCAATCCATCGAGAATGCCGATCCCCAGTTGCCGCTGCCAGGTCCCGCAATACCAGGCGATGCCGACCCCCGAAAGCACGTTGTCGCAGAACAGCGAGCACGCACGGCGATCGTTGGCCGGGAAACCCATGTAGCAGTGCCCCTGGTCGGCCTGCGCTGCCCAGGGCGGGTTTTCGCGCAGGAACTGGTAGTAGTCCTGGCACAGCGCCCCTTGGTCGTCCATGTCGGTGCGCAGCCGTGTGCACAGGATCCGGCTGTTGCCGACCCATCCGCACGTATTGTTGTTGGTCTCCACCGCGCCCCACAGCGGGCCGGTGATGACGGCCTCCGCCCAGCCGGCGAAGATGAGCATCGCAAAGAACAGTGTCAGCCGGACGCCGGACGACAGGTCGCAGGCCCGGCTGCATGTCCTTGCCGCGAGAAATCGTCCGAGCGTCATGGCAGCATCACCCCGAGGCTGGTCGTGTTGTTCGACTCGTTTTCTTCGGCCAGGCGGCCGTTGTCGGTATTCGTTCCGGTACCGATCGCGGTGCCTCGCCCATCGGCTTTCAGGAACAGCGTGTAGGGCCCCGCAGCCGTGGTCGTGCTCGTCGTGTAGGTCTGCGTGACCGTATAGCTGGCGCCAGGGGCAAGCGCCGCGCTGCGCTGCGCATAGCCGGACAGATTGGCGTCGGCGTTGTCGAGCACGCCGTCGGACGACAGGTAGGCGAGGTCGTACCAGTACGGCTGCGCGGCCAGGCCTCCCTGGTTCAGGACCGTGAACGTAACCGTGATGCTCTTCGAATTGTTGGCGTTCCTGACGATCGAATTCAGCGAAGCGCCGGTGATGACGAGGTCCGGCTTCGCGGGCAGCGTCACCGCCAGCGACTTCGCGTTGTTGGCTTCGTTGGGCTCGGCAAGATAGCCAGCGTCGGTGTTGGTGCCGATGCCGACCGCCGATCCGCGGCCGTCGATCTTCACGAACAGCGTGTAGGTGCCCGACAGCGTCGCCGCCGTGGTCGTGTAGGTTTGCGTCGCCGTGTAGCTGGCGCCGGGCGCCAATGCGGTGCTGCGATTCGCGAAACCGGCCAGGTTCTGGTCGGCGTTGTCGAGCGTGCCGTCGGACGACAGGTAGGCCAGCCCATAGAAATAGGGCTGCGCGTCGAGCGCGCCCAGGTTGGTTACCGTGAACGTGACCGGAAAGCTGTACGCGCCCGCCTGGCTGATCCAGTACGCGCCCGAGCTCACGTTGCTGATGACCAGGTCGGGCTTCGCGGGCAGCGTCACCGCGACCGCCTGCGTGTTGTTGATCTCGTTGGCTTCCGCGACATAGCCGTTGTCGGTATTGGACCCGATACCGATCGCAGCGCCGCGGCCGTCGATCTTGGCGAACAGCGTGTAGCTGCCGGACGGCGTGGCCGCCGTCGTCGTGTACGTCTGCGTCACCGTGTAGCTCGCGCCGGGCGCAAGCGCGGTGTTGCGCAAGGCGAAACCCGCGAGATTCTGGTCGGCATTGTCCAGCGTGGCATCGGCCGACAGGTAGACCAGACCGTAGAAACTGGCCGGTGCCGTCGCGCCGCCCAGATTGGTCACGGTGAACGTGACCGGAAAGCTGTACGCCCCCGCCTGGCTGATCCAGTACGCGCCGACGACCACGTTGCTGATCGCCAGGTCCGGCGTCTTGGCGGGCAGGACGATCGCGATCGACTGCGTGTTGTTGGCCTCGGCCGACTCGGCGACGACGTTGGCGCCGGTCGGCGCGAATTGTCCGGTGCCGGCGCCGCCGTCGGCCTTGACGATCAGCGTGTAGCTGCCGGGCGCGGTGGTCGCCGCGGTCGTGAACGTCGTGCTTACGTCGTAGCTCGCGCCGGCCGCGAGCGGCGTGCTGCGCGTGTTGAAGCCGCCGAGGATCTCGTCGGAGTCCTCGAGCGTCGCGTTGGCGGAGAGGTAGCCGCGATCGGTCCACGTTCCCGTCGCGTCGCCGGTGCCGACGTTGCTGACGCGAAACGTGACCGGGATCGAATACGCACCGCCGACGACCGCGGTGATCGTGCCGACGGATACGTTGGAGACGGTCAGATCGGGCACCGGAACCGCAGCCGAGCGCGTGACCTGGAGGACGTTGCCGACCGCGTCGTACACGTACTGGATCTGCGTCTGTGCCTGCGCGTCGGCGCGAACTGGCGTTGCGACGGCGACGATCAGCAGCGATGCCGGCACGATCAGCCGGCGGCACACTCTCCCCGCGCCCCATGCCGCCATTCGACCTCCCGATCCCGGCAACGCACGTTTCCCCGGGGGAACACCGCCCGTCAGCCCTGCAAGCGACAATGCCCATCGACGCCCCAAAGACCGGGGGTCGATTCAGCTCGCAGGATTCCCGACGCGCGTCGGAGTGACAATTAGACTTTTGGCCGATGTGCGCCGCACGCGACGATCGCCGGCGCTCGCGTGGACGCCTTGAGCGGAGTGCCGACAGGGGTACGTCCCCCGGGTCGCGTCAGGGGGACGGCAATGCAGGCGACGGCTTAGTCCCAGCCAATGCCGGGCGTTGGCGCCGGCAACCCGCTCCCGACCCGGCGACTGCACGCCGCCAGCCCGCTCGCCGAATAGATCGTCGCGTGGACGTCGTACTGCGCGGTCGGCGGGGGCGACGCGAACGAGAACAGGTCCCGCCACCCGCTCATCCTCGCGGTCGGCGCGCTTTCCAGCACGGCGAAGTAATCGCCGTTGGGCGACCACGCGATGCCGTCGACGTGCGTCCTGCCTCCGACGAACTGCGTGCCGCGCGACCGAAGGTCGACCACGACGACCGCACTGCTCGAGGTCCCGGGCGCCGGATACCGTTCATCGTAGACGGCGGCCGCCAGAACACCTGCGCGCGCATTGGCGGCCGCGGGAAACCCAAGGAACGAACCCGGGACCGTGGTCGTCGCCGACGCGTCCGGGAACCTCCGTTCCCATACCCCCGGCTGGTTCGCGCCGTAACTGGAACCCTTCTCGACGGGCCCGGATCCGGCAAGCACCATTCCGGCGAACCGCGTGCGCGTCCATCGGAACGAAACCTTGGTTCCGCGATCCGACACCATGATCGCGAGCCGCTCGACGTCCGGAACCGTGCCGCAATCGCCGTCTTCGAGGATCCGGTCGGCCTGCGGCGCCGACGCGCACGCGGCCAGGACCAACGCGAGCAGCATCGAAAGTTGGATTCGCCCGATCATCGCTCGAACCGGTCCTCGTTCAGAAGGGCAGCCGGATCTGCGCCACCGGCGCAAAGGTCCGCCGATGGATCGGACACGGTCCGTGCCGCTCGAGCGCCGCCAGATGCTCCGGCGTGCCGTAGCCCTTGTTCTGCGCGAATCCGTAGAGCGGGTACAGCGCGTCCATCTCGATCAGCAGCGCATCGCGCGCGGTCTTCGCGAGGATGGACGCAGCGGAGATCGACGCGACGTCGCGGTCGCCCTTGACGATCGCGTGCACGGTGCAGGCGAGGCGCGGGCAGTGGTCGCCGTCGACCAGCGCCTCGGTGGGCGACACCGACAGCGCCTCGACCGCGCGGCGCATCGCGAGCAACGTCGCCTGCAGGATGTTCAGCCGGTCGATCTCGTGCACGTCGGCGGACGCCACCGCCCACGCGATCGCGTGCGCGCGGATCTCGATGGCCAGCGCCTCGCGACGCTCCGGCGGGACCACCTTCGAATCGCGCAGGCCGCGAATGCGCCGCGCGGGATCGAGAATGACGGCGGCGGCGAACACCGGCCCGGCGAGCGGGCCGCGTCCGGCTTCGTCGATGCCTGCGATCAGCATGCGATCCCTGCCTGCGAGAGCTCGGCGGCGACGGCGTCCGCGGCCAGTGCGCCGGTGTCGGCGGACAGCTCGGCCGCGAAGCCGGCGAACAGCGCCTCCAGCCGCCGGCGCGTGACGGTGTCGTCGAACAGGTTGAGCGCCGCCTGCGCGAGATTGCGCGGCGTGGCCTCGGTCTGCAGGAACTCGGGCACGACGAATTTGCCGGCCAGCACGTTCGGCAGGCCCACGTACGGCAGCAGCAGCTTGCGCTTGACCAGCCAGGCGGTGAACCGCGACACGCGATAGAAGATAACGTGCGGGCAGCGCGCGAGCGCCGCCTCCAGCGTCGCGGTGCCGGACGCGACCACGCCGACGTCGGCGGCGCGCAGCGCATCCTCGGCGTGCCCGTAGAGCAGCGTGATCGGCAGCCGGTCGTGGCCGGTGCGGTGCATGACGACCTCGAACGCGTCGCGCGTGGCGCGCGTGACGAACGGCACGAGGAAGCGCGCGTCGTCGCGCGCCTCGGCCAGCCGGGCCGCGGTTTCGAGGACCAGGCCCGCGTGCATCTCGATCTCGGACAGCCGGCTGCCGGGCAGCAGCGCGAACACCGGCGTCGCGGCCTTGAGCTTCAGCAGCTCGCGCGTCTCGCGGCGCGTCGTGTGCGTGGCCGCGTCCAGCGCCATCGGATGGCCGACGTAGGTCACGGGAATGCCGGCGTCCTCGTACAGCGGCGGCTCGAACGGAAACAGCGCGAGCATGCGGTCCACGCTGCGGCGCATCGTCGCCAGCCGCTCGCGCCGCCACGCCCACACCGACGGGCTGACGAAGTGCACGGTGCGCACGCCGGCGTTCTTCAGCTTGCGCTCGAGGCCGAGGTTGAAGTCCGGCGCGTCCACGCCCACGAACACGGCGGCGCCTTCGTCGAGCAACCGGCGCTTCAGCTGCCCGCGAATGCGGAACAGCTCCGGCAGGTGCGCGACGACCTCGACGAACCCGCGCACCGCGAGCTTCTCCATCGGGAACCAGGCGTCGCAGCCGGCGCCCTCCATCCGCGGGCCCGCGATGCCGGCGAACCGCACGTCCGGATGGCGCGCGCGCACCGCCTTGATCAGCGTGGCCGCCAGCGCGTCGCCGGACGCTTCGCCGGCGACGATTCCGACGAGGGCCGGCTTGCGATCGGACATCGTCGGTCGATGTTACCGGACGATGCCGCGGCCGGACACCGCGAGGAACTGCGAGAGCGGCGCCAGCGCCGGCGCCGACGCGGCGTCGGCGGCGATCTTCGCGCGCGCCTCGTCGAGCGGCAGGTTCTCGCGGTACAGCGTCTTGTACGCGCGGCGGATCGACAGGATGTCGTCGGCCGAATAGCCGCGCCGGCGCAGGCCTTCGTTGTTGGTGCCGTGCGGCTTGGCCGGGTAGCCCTGCACGGTCACATACGGCGGGACGTCCTGCAGCACGACGGCGTACGCCGCGAGCATCGTATGCGCGCCGACGCGGACGAACTGGTGCACGCCGGCGAACGCGCCCAGCACCGCCCAGTCGCCGATGTGCACGTGGCCCGCGATCTGCGCGTTGTTGGAGAACGTCGTCCGGTCGCCGACCACGCAGTCGTGCGCGACGTGCGTGTACGCGAGGAACAGGTTGCCGCTGCCGACCGTCGTGTCGCCGCGGTCCTGCACGGTGCCGGCGTGGACGGTCGAGTATTCGCGAAACGTGTTGTCGTCGCCGATCGTCGTCGTCGTCGGCTCGCCGCCGTACTTGCGGTCCTGGGCGATCTCGCCGATCGACGCGAACTGGTAGATGCGGTTGCGCGCGCCGAGCGTCGTCCGCGCGCCGACGACCACGTGCGGGCCGATCACCGTGCCGGCGCCGATCACGACGTCGGCGCCGACGATCGAGTACGGCCCGATCGCGACGTCCGGCGCGAGCTTCGCGGACGGGTCGACGATCGCGGTGGCGTGGATCCGGGTCATGCGGTCGGATCGCCGTCAGGTCGCCGACACGGCCAGCACGACGTCGGCCTCCGCCGCGGTCTCGCCGTCCACGCTTGCGCGGACCTCGAAGCGGCCCTCGCCCAGCATGCGGGTCTCGAGCGCCAGGCGGTCGCCGGGAATGACCTGCCGCTTGAAGCGGACCGCGTCGAGCGTGCGCACGACATCGGGCGCCGGCTGGCCGGACGTCACGGCCAGCAGCGTCGACAGCTGGATCAGCGCTTCGAGGACGAGCACGCCCGGCATCACCGGATAGTCCGGAAAGTGCCCCTGGAAGTGCGACTCGCTGGCAGTGACGTTCTTCAGCGCGCGCGCCGACTCGCCGGGCACGCACGCGTCGAGGCGGTCGATCATGAGCCGCGGATAGCGGCGCGGCAGCGTGCCGAGCAGCGTCTCGAATTCGGCCAGCGTCATGCTTCCCCCTCCGCGTCGCCGTCGTCCGAACTGCGCACCGCGCGCTCGAGCGCGGTGACGCGGTCGGCGAGCAGGCGCAGCCGACGGACCTGCGATGCCACGTGCTGCCAGTCGCGATGCGGCAGCGCCGGAAACGTGCCGGTGAACACGCCGGGCGCGTTGATCGACGTGAACACGCCGGTCGCGGCGGAGATCACGACGTTGTCCGCGATCGACAGATGCCCGGCGATCATCGCGGCGCCGCCGATCTTGACGTTGCGGCCGATGGTGGCGCTGCCGGCGATGCCGACGCAGCCGGCGATCGCCGTGTGCGCGCCGATCCGGCAGTTGTGGCCGACCTGGATCTGGTTGTCGAGCTTGACGTCGTCCTCGATCACCGTGTCGTCGATCGCGCCGCGGTCGATCGTGGTGTTGGCGCCGATCTCGCAGTCGGCGCCGATCACCACGCGGCCGACCTGCGGGATCTTGATCCAGCGGCCCGATTCCTCGGCCATGCCGAAGCCGTCGGCGCCGATGACCGCGCCGGAGTGCACGATGCTGCGCGGGCCCACGACGCAGCGCGCGTAGATCGTCGCGTGCGGATAGACGCGCACGTCGTCGCCGATCGTGCAGTCGTTGCCGACGCTCGCATGCGCGGCGATGACCGCGCGCGCGCCGATGCGCGCCCGCGCGCCGACGACCGCGAACGGGCCGATGGCGGCCGACGGGTCGACGGCGGCGCCCTCGCCGACGACGGCCATCGCGTGGACGCCGGCCGCGACCGGCGGCGGCGCGTGCAGGATCGCGGCGACGCGCGCGTACGTGGCGTAGGGATTGGCGTGCAGCAGCTTGGGCAGCGGCGTCGCGTCGGCGTCGGCCGGCGTGACGATCACGGCGGCGGCGCGCGTCTTGTGCAGGTGCGAGCGCAGCCTGCGGCTGACGAGGAACGTGATCGCGTCGTCGGCGGCGTTCTCGATCGTGCCGACGCGGCGCACGATCACCGCGCCGTCGCCGTCGAGCTTCGCCGCCACCCGTGACGCGAGTTCGGCGAGCGTGAGTCCGGTGTCGGGCATGGGCGGTCGGGAGTCGCTCGCCCGGGTGTCGGCGCGCGGGCCGCGCCCCGCGGGCACGGGCCTACTTGTCGGCCAGCGCCTTGATCACCTTGTCGGTGATGTCGATGCGCTGGCTCGCGAAGACCACGGGGTCCTGGAGGATCAGGTCGAACTTCTCGTCCAGCGCGATCTGCTGGATGACCTTGTTCGCCCGCTCCTGCACGCCCGACAGCTCCTCGTTGCGGCGCAGGTTGATGTCCTCGCGGATCTCGCGCTGCATCCGCTGCAGGTCGCGCGACTGGTTGGCGAGGTCGCGCTCCTTGTTGCGCCGCTCGGCCTCGCCCATCGTCGGGCCGTCGCGGTCGAGCAGCGTCTGCAGGTCGCGGACCGCCTTGGTCAGCTTCTGCAGGTCGGCGTCGCGCGCGGCGAACTCGCGCTCGAGCTTCTGCTGCGCGCGCTTCGCCGGCGCCGCCTCGCGGAACAGGCGCTCGGTGTTGACGAAGCCGATCTTGTAGTCGGCGCCATGCGCCGCGGACGCGGCGAGCAGGAACGCCGCGGCGACGAGTGTCGAGATTCGCTTCACTTCGCTTCTCCGAATGTCCGTCCGGGGTCGCCGGCGTCAGAACACCGTCCCGACCTGGAACTGGAACTTCTGGATCTTGTCGGCCGGAATGTCGTTGAGCGGAATTGCATAGCTGAACTTGAGCGGCCCGATCGGCGAGTTCCACGCGAGGCCGACGCCGGCCGAGTAGCGGAAGTTCTCGAACTCGGGCTGGAAGCCGTTGACGTAGATCTGCCCCAGGTCGAAGAAGCCGGACAGGCGCACCGAGCGCTCGCCCTTCAGGATCGGATAGAACAGCTCCGCGTTGCCGACGATCTTGCGCTTGCCGCCCAGCGTGTTGCCGTAGATGTCGCGAGGACCGAGCGATCCCGCCTGGTAGCCGCGCACCGACCCGACGCCGCCCGCGTAGAACGCCTTGAAGAACGGCAGCGGCTTCTGGTCGTACCCGTCGGCGTAGCCGATGTCGCCGCGCAGCATCAGGACGAATTCCCCATAGACGGGCCAGAACGATTGATTGACGTACTGCAGCTTGTAGTAGGCAAGGTCGCCGAACGGCAGCCCGACCTCGATCAGTGCGGACTGCAGGCGTCCGAACGAAGGATAGAGGATGTCGTTGCGGGTGTCACGCGACCACCCGCCGGACACGATGTAGCTGTTCGTCGAGTAGCCGAAGTCCTGGACGAACTGGTAGTAGATCGGCGGGCTGTTGTCGAACAGCGTCAGGTCCGTGTGCTCGACCCGGAACCCGTAGTTGATGGTGTCGATTTCCGAGACCGGCACGCCGAAGCCGATCGCGCCGCCCAGCGTCGACGACGAATACTGCGCGACCGACAGGCCGGTCGGGTCGATGTTCTTCTGGTAGACCTCGAGCGTGCGCGACACGCCGTCCACCGTCCAGTACGGCTCGGTGTAGAGCAGCGAGATCGTACGGTTGATCGAGCTCGTGTTGGCCGACAGCACCAGCGCGTTGCCCGAGCCGAAGATGTTCTGCTGCGAGATCGACGCGTTGAACACCAGGCCTTCCGTGCTGGAGTACCCGACGCCCGCGAGCAGGTTGCCGGTGCTCTTCTCCGTGACGGTGACCTCGACGTCGACCTGGTCGTTGGTGCCCGGCACCGGCGGCGTCTCGACGTTGACGCTGCCGTCCTCGAAGTAGCCCAGCCGGCGGACGCGGACCTTCGAACGCTCGATCCGCGTGCCGTCGTACCACGCGCTCTCGAGCTGCCGGAACTCGCGGCGGATGACCTCGTCGCGCGTCTTCGGATTGCCGCTGATGTTGATCTTGCGCACGTACACGCGGCGGCCGGGGTCGACGAAGAACGTGAACGCGACGGTGTTCTTGTCGCGGTCGATGTCCGGCACGGCGTTGACGTTGGCGAACGCGTAGCCGTCCACGCCCATCCGCTCGCTCACCGCCTTGACCGACTGCTGCATCTGCGAGCGCGAGAACGTGTCGCCCGGCCGGATCACGATCAGGCTGCGCAGTTCCGCCTCGGCCACCGGCAGCTCGCCGGCGACGCTGATCCCGGAGACCGTGAAGCGCGGGCCCTCGGTGATGTTGATCGTGATGAAGACGTCTTCCTTGTCCGGCGAGATCGAGACCTGCGTCGACTCGATGTTGAACTCGAGGTAGCCGCGGTTCTGGTAGAAGCTGCGCAGCGCCTCCAGGTCGGCGGACAGCTTCTGCTTCGAGTACTGGTCGTCCTTCGTGTACCAGGACAGCCAGCCCGGCGTCGACAGCTGCATCTCCGAGCGCAGCTGCCGCTCCGTGAACGCCTTGGCGCCGACGATGTTGATCTTCGCGATGTTGGCGGTGTCGCCCTCGACGATCGTGAAGTTGATCGCGACGCGGTTGCGCTCCTGCGGCGTGACGGTCGTCTGCACGGTCGCCGCGTACTTGCCGCGCGTGATGTACTGCCGCTTCAGTTCCTGCTCGGCGCGGTCGAGCGCCGACCGGTCGAAGATCCGCGCCTCGGCGATGCCGACTTCCTTCAGCGCCTTCTTGACGGTGTCGGTGTCGAATTCCTTGTTGCCGACGAACGTCAGCGAGCTGATCGTCGGCCGCTCCTGCACCGAGACGACGAGGACGTCGCCCTGCGCCTCGATGCGCACGTCGCGGAAGAAGCCGGTCGCGTACAGCGCCTTGACCGCCTGCGCGACCTTCTCGTCGTCGACGCGCTCCCCCACCTTGATCGGCAGGTACGAGAAGATCGTGCCGGCCTCGGTTCGCTGGACGCCTTCGACGCGGATGTCCTTCACCGTGAACGGGTCGAACGCCCACGCCGCGGTGCCGTGCACGGCACCCGCGACCGCAAGGATGAGCGCAGGCAGCAGGCGCCCGCGCCGGCGACCGTGCGTGGCGGTCGGCCTGCGGCCGTCAGAACAGGCGGGAAACGTCATTGAACAGTGCTAAGGCCATCAGTACGGCGAGCATCGCCATGCCGATGCGCTGGCCGACCTCGAACGCGCGGTCGGATACGGGGCTGCCCTTGAAGACTTCGGCGAAATAATACAGCAAATGTCCGCCATCCAACAGCGGCACCGGCAGCAGGTTGAGGACGCCCAGGCTGATGCTGATCAGCGCCAGGTAGCCGACGAACACGAGCACGCCCGCCTGCGCCGACTGCCCGGCGAAATCCGCCATCGTCAAGGGACCGCTGATGTTCTTGAGCGACGCGTCGCCGGTGAAGATGCGCCCCAGCATCTTCAGCGTGAACACCGACAGCTCCCACGTCTTGCGCGCCCCCTGCCCGAGCGCCTCGACCGGACCGTAGCGGACGGTGATCGCGAGCCGCTCGGCGAACACCGGATCGACCCTGAGCTTCAGGCCCGCGATGCCGACGACGCGACCGTTCTGCTCGGAGGCCTCCGGCGTCACCGTGACGTCCTCGGTGGCGCCGCCGCGCTCGACGCGGAAGACCAGCGGCACGCCCGGCTTCGCGTTGGTGACCATCGCGACGTCGCCCGGCGAGCGCACGACCACGCCGCCGACCTCGACGATGCGGTCGCCCGCTTTCAGCCCCGCGCGCTCGCCGGGCTTGCCGGGCACGAGCTCCGCGATGAGCGGCTGCCCGAGGTCGGCGCGCAGCCCCAGCACGGCCATCGCATTGCCTTCCCAGTCCGACGAGCGCAGCTGGTCGATCGCCAGCTTGCGGATCACGGGCGGATCGCCGGCGTGCGGTCCTTCCGGCTGGATGGAGAGCGCGACCGCTTCGCGGCCTTGCGCCTTGGTCAGGCGCCAGCGCAGGTCCTGCCAGCTCTTCACCGGCTCCCCGTCCAGCGCGACGACCAGGTCGCCGGCGCGCACGCCGGCCGCGGCGGCCGCCGTGCCGGCCGGCGCTTCGGCGAGCACCGCGCGCTGGCCCGGAATGCCGGCCACGTAGGTGCCGGCGAACAGCAGCACGGCGAGCAGCAGGTTGGCGATCGGTCCCGCGGCGACGATCGCGATGCGCTTCCACACGCTCTGGCGATTGAACGCGCGCGCGGCATCGGCCGGCGAGACGTCGCCTTCGCGCTCGTCGGCGAACTTCACGTAGCCGCCGAGCGGAATCGCCGACAGCGCCCACTCGGTGCCGTCGCGGCCGTAGCGGCGCGCGGCGACGACGCGGCCGAAGCCCACGGAAAAGCGCAGCACCTTGACGCCGCACAGCCGCGCGGCCAGGTAGTGGCCGAGCTCGTGGAACACGACGAGCACGCCCAGCGTGACCAGGAAGCCCAGCACCTTGTAGGACAGCTCGATCATGCCGCTACTGTACCTTGAACGGGCCGCCGGGCGAGCCAGTCGTCGGCGAGCCGCCGCGCGTCGCCGTCCGCGTCGCGAGCGTCGTCCAGACTGGCCAGCGCGCGCGGCGCCGCGCGCTCCAGCACGGCCGCGCACAGGGCGGCGATGTCGGTGAACCGGATCCGGCCGGCCAGGAACGCGGCGACCGCCACCTCGTTCGCCGCGTTGATCGTGGCCGGGGCCGTGCCGCCCGCCGCCAGCGCATCGGCGGCCAGTCGCAGGCACGGAAAGCGCGCGACGTCGGGCGCCTCGAACGCGAACGCCCCCAATCGCGCCAGGTCGAGCGGCGGCACGCCGGTTTCGATGCGATCGGGGTACGCGAGCGCCTGCGCGATCGGCGTGCGCATGTCCGGATGCCCGAGCTGCGCCAGCACCGATCCGTCGACGTATTCGACGAGCGAATGGATGACGCTCTGCGGATGGATGACGACGTCGATCGCCTCGCGCGGCGCGCCGAACAGCCAGTGCGCCTCGATCACCTCGAGGCCCTTGTTCATCATCGTCGCCGAGTCGACCGAGATCTTGCGGCCCATCGACCAGTTCGGATGCGCGCACGCCTCGTCGGGCGTCACGTGCGCGAGCTCGGGCAAGGGCCGCGTGCGAAACGGCCCGCCGGAAGCCGTGAGCAGGATGCGCCGCACGCCGACCGCTTGCGGCACCCGCGCATAGTTCGGCGGCAGGCACTGGAAGATCGCGTTGTGCTCGCTGTCGATCGGCAGCAGCGTCGCGCCGCCTTCCGCCACCGCGGCCATGAACAGCGCGCCGCCCATCACCAGCGCTTCCTTGTTCGCGAGCAGGATCCGCTTGCCGGCGCGCGCGGCGGCGAGCGTCGGCACGAGGCCCGCGGCGCCGACGATCGCGGCCAGCACGGTGTCGACGTCGGGCAGCGTGGCGATTTCGGCGAGGCCGTCGACGCCCGCGAGCACGCGCGTGGGGAGCCCGTCGCGCGCGAGATCGCCCTGCAGCGTCCGTGCGGCCCCCGGATCCGACATCGCCGCGTAGGCCGGCCTGAACTTCGCGCACAGCTCGCGCAGCTTGCCGGCGTTCGAGTGCGCGGCCAGCGCGACGACGGTGAACCGGTCCGGATGCCGCGCGACGACGTCGAGCGTCGACGCGCCGATCGAGCCCGTCGCGCCGAGGAGCGTCAGTCTTCTCACGAGGCCTTCGCCAGGAAATGCTGCGCGGCCAGCGCCGCGATCGGCATCGCCGCCAGCAGCGCATCGGTGCGATCGAGCACGCCGCCGTGGCCGGGCAACAGCGCGCCGCTGTCCTTGACGCCCGCGTGCCGCTTCAGCAGCGACTCGAACAGGTCGCCGACCACCGACACCGACGCCAGCAGCACGACGAACAGGATCCACGCGCCGATCGTGAACGCGGTCACCGGCAGCGTCAGCCCGGCCGCCGTCGCGTACGGCACGAGGACCGCCGCGTAGATCGCGACGGCGACCCATGCGCCGTACACGCCTTCCCACGTCTTGCCGGGGCTCACCAGCGGCGCGAGCTTGCGACGCCCGAACGCGCGGCCGGAAAAATACGCGGCGGTGTCGGCGATCCACACGACCGCCATCGCGCCGAGCACGAGCCACGGCGAGCGCGCCTGGAGCTCGACCAGCGCCACCCACGCGCCGGTCAGCACGACCACGCCCAGCACGGCCATCGCCAGCCTCGCCTGCGTCGGCCAGCGCGCGATGACCCACGGCGGCGCGACCAGTACCCAGAACAGCGCCGCAGCGCCGCACACCGCGACCACGATCGCGTCCGGCCACCCGCGCGCGAAGCCGGTGGATTGCGAGAACAGGAGCGCCAGCCCCAGCGCCACCAGGAACGCAATGAACGCGAATCGCTGTGGCCGCGCGAACGCCGCGAGCCGCGCCCATTCGTGCGCCGCGATCGCGATCACCGCGAGCGTGGCCAGCCCCCACGCGCGCGGCGGCAGCAGGAACAGCGCGGCGAGCACCGCGGGAATCAGCACCGCGGCCGTCAGGATGCGCGTCTTCAGCATGAGCGTCGGCAGGATCTCAGGCGGTCTGCGCCGCCTGCACCTGCTCGCTCGTGCGGCCGAACCGGCGCTCGCGGCTGCGGTACGACGCGATCGCGCGGTCGAGCGCGGCGGCGTCGAAGTCGGGCCACAGGAGGTCGGTGAAGTACAGCTCGGTGTAGGCGAGCTGCCACAACAGGAAGTTCGAGATGCGCTGCTCGCCGCCGGTGCGGATGAACAGGTCGGGCTCCGGCGCGTAGCTCATCGCCAGGTACGGATCGAGCGCGTCGGTGGGCAGCGGCGCGCCGGCCGCGACCCCGGGGTGGTCGGCGAAGTAGCGCTGCGCCGCCTGCACGATGTCGCGCCGCCCGCCGTAGTTCGCGGCCACCGTGAGCGTGAGCTTGGTATTGCGCTCGGTCGTCGCTTCGCCGGCGGCGATCAGCTCGCGGATGCGCAGCGGAAAGCGCGCGGTGTCGCCGACGACCTTGAAGCGGACGTTGTTCTCGTGCAGCTTGGTGACCTCCTGCTCGAGCGCGCGCAGGAACAGCTCCATCAGGATCGACACTTCGTCGGCCGGCCGCCGCCAGTTCTCGCTCGAGAACGCGAACAGCGTCAGGTATTCGACGCCGCGCTCCATTGCCGCGCGCACCGTCGCGCGCACCGCTTCCACGCCGCGGCGATGGCCGGCCACGCGCGGCAGCAGGCGCTCCTTCGCCCAGCGGCCGTTGCCGTCCATGATGATCGCGACGTGACGCGGCACCGCGCCGGTCGCCGGCACTTCCTGCGTCGAGCTCTTGAACGGGGGAGCCACGGGGCGTAGGGACCGAAGCGGCCGGTCAGATCGCCATCAGGTCCGCTTCCTTCGCGTGCAGGACCTTGTCGATCTCGGCGATGAAGCGGTCGGTCATCTTCTGCAGGTCGACCAGCGCGTGGCGCTCGTCGTCTTCCGAGCATTCCTTGTCCTTCAGCAGCTTCTTCAGGTGCTCGTTCGCGTCGCGGCGGATGTTGCGGATGGCGATGCGCGCGGCCTCGGCTTCCTTGTGGACGACCTTCGTCAGCTCCTTGCGGCGCTCCTCGGTCAGCGCCGGCATCGGGATGCGGATCACGTCGCCGCTGGTCGCCGGGTTGAGGCCGAGGTCGGAGTCGCGGATCGCCTTCTCGACGACCGGGATCATCTTCTTCTCCCACGGCTGCACGGCGATCGTCCGCGCGTCGGCGAGCGTGACGCCGGCGACCTGCGCGAGCGGCATCTGCGAGCCGTAGTAGTCGACGTGGATGTGGTCGAGCAGGCCGGTGTGAGCGCGGCCCGTACGCACCTTCTGCAGGTCGTGCTTCAGCGACTCCACCGACTTCGCCATCTTCTGCTCGGCGGTTTTCTTGACGTCGTTGATCATGCGTCCTCCGGCACCGTCAGCAATGAACGAGCGTGCCCTCGTCGCCGCCCATCACGACGCGCAGGAGCGCGCCCGGCACGAAGATCGAGAACACCTTGAGCAGCATGTTCTGGTCGCGGCACAGCGCGAGCGCCGTCGCGTCCATCACCTTCAGATTCTTGACGATCGCCTCGTCGAACGTCAGCGTCAGGTAGCGGCGCGCCGCGCTGTCCTTCATCGGGTCCGCCGTGTAGACGCCGTCGACCTTGGTCGCCTTCAGCACGATGTCCACGCCCATCTCGCGGCCGCGCAGCGCGGCGGCGGTGTCGGTCGTGAAGAACGGATTGCCGGTGCCGGCCGCGAAGATCACGACCTTGCCTTCCTCGAGGTGCCGCAGCGCGCGGCCGCGGATGTACGGCTCCGCCACCTGGTCGATCCGCAGCGCCGACTGCACGCGCGACTCGACGCCGGCGCGGCGCAGCGCGTCCTGCAGCGCCAGCGCGTTCATCAGCGTCGCGAGCATGCCCATGTAGTCGGCGGTCGCGCGGTCCATGCCGGCGGCGCCGGGCGCCACGCCGCGGAAGATGTTGCCGCCGCCGATCACGATGGCGATCTGCACGCCGGCGCGCAGCACGTCGGCGATCTCGGCGACGATGCGGTCGATCGTCTCGCGCTCGATGCCGTAGTTCGACTCGCCCATCAGCGCTTCGCCGGAGAGCTTGACCAGGATCCGCCTGTACGCAGGCTCCGCGGCCGGCTTGGCCGCGACGGCGGCGACGGTGGCAAGCGGCGCGGCGGCGGCAGGCGGATTCATGAGGCGGCTCCTTGGCTTGACCTACGACACAGACGGGGCAGGCCGGCGCGCGAAGCGCTTGCGGCCGGGCCCCGGGTACGACGGACGTCCCTAAGCCTTTGCCATTGCCGCCACTTCGGCGGCAAAGTCGTCCTTCTTCTTCTCGATGCCTTCGCCGACGACGTACAGCGTGAAGCCGTTGACCGTCGCGCCGGCCGACCTCACAAGCTGCTCGACCGTCTGCTTGCCGTCGCCCTTGACGAACGGCTGCGCGAGCAGCGTCACGTCGGCCAGGAACTTCGCCACCGCGCCGTCGACCATCTTCTCGACGATGTTGGCGGGCTTGCCCGACTCGGCGGCGCGCGCCGCAGCGATCTCTCGCTCCTTGGCGACCACGTCGGCGGACACGCCCGACCGGTCGACGGCGAGCGGCTTCGACGCCGCGATGTGCATCGCGAGATCACGGCCGAGCTGCGCGGCGCCGCCGGTCAAGTCGACCAGCACGCCGATCTTCACGCCGTGCACGTACGACGCGAGCGTTCCGGACGCCGTGCG
This sequence comes from Burkholderiales bacterium, assembly GCA_046347755.1. Classification (GTDB taxonomy): domain Bacteria; phylum Pseudomonadota; class Gammaproteobacteria; order Burkholderiales; family Casimicrobiaceae; genus VBCG01. The sequence goes on from JAXMFM010000003.1 coordinate 2,660,928, forward strand.
CCGGACGAAGCGGCGGATCGACATGTTCTCGCCGATCTTCTGCACGAGCGCCACGCGCTTCGCCTCGACCGTCTCGCCGGACGCGAGCTTGCGCTCGGACAGCGCCGCGACGTCGGCCGGGTTGTCGCGCGCGATGAGCTGCGCGACCTCGGCGGCGAACGCCTTGAAGTCGTCGTTGCGCGCGACGAAGTCGGTCTCGCAGTTGACCTCGACCATTGCGCCGGTCTTGGCGTCCGGCGCCACCCACAGCCCGACAACGCCTTCGGCCGCGATGCGCCCGGCCGCCTTGGACGCCTTGGCGCCGCTCTTGATGCGCAGCAGGTCCTCGGCCTTTGCGAGGTCGCCGCCCGCTTCGGTCAGCGCCTTCTTGCATTCCATCATGCCCAGGCCGGTGCGCTGGCGCAGGTCCATCACCATGCTCGCGGAAATGTCCGCCATTTCGTAGCCTCGTATTCGTTGTTCAACGTCGCGGCGCGCCCCTCCGGGCGCCGCCGCGCGCGGGGTCGGCCGCCGTCCTTACGCCGACGCCTCTTCCTGCACCTCGACGAACTCGTCGCCGGCCGCCACGATCTCCTGCACGACCGTGCTCCGTCCTTCGAGCACCGCGTCGGCCACGCCGCGCGCGTACAGCCGGATCGCGCGGCTCGAATCGTCGTTGCCCGGGATCACGTACGCGATGCCGTCCGGCGAGTGGTTGGTGTCGACCACGCCGATGATCGGAACGCCGAGCTTCTTCGCCTCGGTGACCGCGATCTTGTGATAGCCGACGTCGACGACGAACATCGCGTCGGGCAGCGCGTTCATGTCCTTGATGCCGCCCAGGCTCTTCATCAGGTTGTCGTACTCGCGCTTGTGCGACAGCGCCTCGCGCTTGGTCATCCGCTCGAACGTGCCGTCGGTCGTCATCTGCTCCAGGTCCTTCAGGCGCTTGATCGACGCCTTGACGGTCTTGAAGTTGGTGAGCATGCCGCCCAGCCAGCGATGGTCGACGAACGGCATGCCGGCGCGCTTGGCCTCTTCGGCGACGATCTCGCGCGCCTGCCGCTTGGTGCCGACGAACAGGATGGTGCCGCGGTTGCTTGCCAGTTGCCGGACGTACTTCATGGCATCCTGGTACATCTGCATCGTCTTCTCGAGGTTGACGATGTGGATCTTGTTGCGCTGGCCGAAGATGTAATCGGCCATCTTCGGATTCCAGTAGCGGGTCTGGTGGCCGAAATGGACTCCGGCTTCCAGCATTTGGCGCATAGTGACCGACATTGCTGCTCCTTGAGGTTGAGCCTCCACCCGCGGATGTGATCCCTCGCAAAACTGCCTTGCTCGGGACACCTCAAAGACCGCGGGTGTGCGGATTGACCCGATCGTCCCCGTGGCGGGGATCTTGACCACCGGTGCGGGAAAAGCCCGCCTTGAATGTTCGTTTCTACCGGCGCAATCGAGTTAACTTGTTATTCTAGCACGTTTTCATGCCTGCCCGCCACCCTTGCGGGCCGCTTGGCCGGAGGGGTTGTCATCGCCCGCGGTCGCACCCAACCTTTCGTTCATGAACCCCGTTTCCGCCCCGCCGTCCGCCGCCGCCGCCTCGCGGGCGGAAGTCGCCCCGGTCCCCGGGCTCGGCCTGCTGACGTTCGACGGTCCGGACGCCGCGGGGTTCCTGCACGGGCAGCTGTCGTCGGACGTGGCGGCGATGGCGCCCGGCGACGCCGGCTGGTCGAGCTACAACTCGCCGAAGGGGCGGATGCTGGGCAGCATGCTGCTCTGGCGCCGTGCGCCGGAGTCCTTCGTGGCGTTCGTCGCCGCCGACCTGGCGGAGTCGCTGCGCAAGCGGCTCGCGATGTTCGTGTTGCGCGCGAAAGTCGCGGTGGCCGACCTCACCGCCGCCGGCCGCCGGTTCGGCGTCTCCGGCGCGGGCGCCCGGGACGCCGTGGCGGCGGCGCTCGGCGCCGCACCGGATGCCGCGCACGGGGTCGTGGCGGACGGCGCGCTCGTGGTCGCCACGCCCGACGGACGCATGCTGATCCACGCGCCGAACGACGCGGCCGACGCGATCCTGCGCCGGCTGCAATCGAATGCCGTCGCGACGGGCGCCGACGACTGGGAGCGGGCGTCGATTGCCGCCGGCGTCCCGCTGATCACGCGCGCGACGCAGGACCTGTTCGTGCCGCAGACCGCCAACTGGGACCTGGTCGGCGGCGTCAATTTCAGGAAAGGCTGCTACCCGGGCCAGGAAATCGTCGCGCGCATGCAGTACCTCGGTCGCCTGAAGGAACGGCTCTTCGCGTTCCACGTGTCCGCCGCGGTTCCTGCGGCCGGCACGCCGCTGTATTCGCCGGCCTTCGGCGAACAGGCGTGCGGTACCGTCGTCAACGCCGCGCCGTCCGCGACCGGCGGCTCAGACCTGTTGGCCGTCGTGCAGTGGTCGGCGATGGAAAGCGATTCGCTGCACCTGGGTGCGCCTGACGGTCCGCGCCTTGCCGTGCGCGCACTGCCCTACGAGGTTCCGGCGGCGACGGCGCCGAACCGCCCGAAGCTCTAGAATGAAACGACCGCCACGCTTGCTTCCCTCGCAGCCTCCAAAGGGGGCGTGTCGGTTTCCTGGGGCGCCCCGGCGGAACTGAAATGTCGCCGGTCACGCACTACTACATCTGGTACCGCATCGCCGGCGACCCGGCCGCAGCGCATGCGGCGGTCGACGCGCTGCTGCACGACGTGTTCCGTCACGCGGGCGTGACCGGGCGCAGGCTGGTCCGCCGCGACGATCCGCGCACGTGGATGGAGATCTACGAGCACGTCGGCGACGCGCCGCTGTTCGAGCGCGCGCTGGCAGCCGCCGTCGCGCGCCACGGCGTCGCGCGCTTCGTCGACGGCGGCGTGCGCCACACCGAGCCGTTCGTCGCGCCGGTCTAGTACCTCGCATGTGCCTCGCCGTCATCGCGCTCGATGCGCATCCGTGCTATTCGCTGGTGATCGCCGCCAATCGCGACGAGTATCACGCGCGTCCCGCGCTGCCGGCGGCGTGGGGAGACCGGCCGCCGTTCGTCGACGTGCTGGCGGGCCGCGACCTGTCGGCCGGCGGCACGTGGCTCGGCGTCCGCCGCGACGGCCGCTTCGCGTTCGTCACCAACGTGCGCGAGGGCGGCCGCAGCGACGCCGCGGCCGCCTCGCGCGGCGAGCTCGTGCCGCGCGTGCTCAACGCTCCCGATTCGCCGGTCGCCGCGATGGCGGCGCTCGCCGGCGCGCGCGACCGCTACAACGGGTTCAACCTGCTGGCGGGCGACGCTTCGCGCGCGTGGTGGATGTCGAATCGCGTCGCCGGCCTGCGCCCGCTTGGCCCGGGCGTGCACGCACTGTCGAACGCGGAACTCGACACGCCGTGGCCGAAGGTCGTGCGCACGCGCGAACGCCTTCGCGAATGGGCGATGCGCGGCGGCGACGATCCGGCGCCGCTGTTCGCGGCGCTCGCCGACCGCACGCTCGCGCCCGACGCCGAGCTGCCGTCGACCGGCGTCACGCTGGAATGGGAACGCGTGCTGTCGGCGCCGTTCATCGTCGGCGCGGACTACGGCACGCGCTGCTCGACGGTGCTGGTCGTCGATCGCGAAGGCCACGCGCGGTTCCACGAGCGCTCGTTCGCCGCCGACGGGCGCCTTGCCGGCGAAACGGTCGAGACGTTTGCGATCGAGCGCTAGAGCCCGATCCCTATTCTTCGAACTTGCGCTCCATCGTCCGGTGCGGGATGCCGGCCTCGCTGAACTCGGCGCCGACCGGCGCAAAGCCGAACCGCGCGTAGAACGGCATCGCCTGCGTCTGCGCATGCAGCCGCACGCGCGCGTCGCCGCGCTGGCGCGCGAGCTCGATCAGCCGCGTGAGCAGCGCCGCGCCGACGCCGCGGCCGCGCCAGTCGGAAAGGACGGCCATGCGTCCGATGTGACCGTCGGGCAGCAGGCGCCCGCAGCCGATCGGCGAGCCCGACGCGTCTTCCGCCACCGCGTGCACGCTGACCGCGTCGAATTCGTCCCACTCCAGTTCCTCGGGAATGTTCTGCTCGATGACGAACACGGCGATGCGCACCGCGCGCAGCTTCGCCTGGTCGGTCGCCCAGTCGACGACGCGCAGCGAGAACGGCGACGCGCGCTCAGCGGTCATAGTCGGACAGCGCGAGAACGGCCGCGCCCCCGCGTACGGCCAGTTCGCAGCGGCCGCCGACCGGCAGCGTCAGCTTGGCGGGAACGTGGCCGAACGGCAGGCCGGTGAAGATCGGCGTCGGCGAGACGGCGCGAAGCTGCGCGACCGCGCCGTCGAGGTCGTAGCCGCCGTCGTTGTCCGACAGCGCGTATTCGGTGAACTGCCCGAGCACGATCGCGCGCTGCCGCGCGAGGATTCCCGCATGGTGGAGCTGGTAGAGCATCCGCTCGATCCGGTACGGCGTCTCGCCGACGTCCTCCAGGAACAGGATGCCGCCGTCGACGTCGGGAAAATACGGCGTGCCGACCAGGTGCGCGACCATCGCCAGGTTGCCGCCCCACAGCGTCCCGGCGCAGACGAGGTCGGGACCCTCGAGTGCGCACTCGACCGCGTACGTGTCGCCGTCGAGGACACCGAAGCAGTGGTCGAGCGTGAATGCCGACGGCTGCGATGCGCCGAAATCGCCGGACACGACCGGCCCCGCGAACGTCGTCATGCCGGCGCGCGCGAGTGCCGCCAGCTGGAACGCCGTGAAATCGCTGTAGCCCAGCCAGCGCTTGCCCGCAGCGGCGATCGCCGCGAAGTCGAGCCGCGGCAGCAGGCGCGTCCACCCGTAGCCGCCGCGCAGCGCGATGGCCACGTCCACGCCCGGATCGGCGGCCATCCGCGACACCGCGGCGAGCCGCTCGTCGTCGGGCGCCGCGAAGCGCTGCCAGCGCATCCGGCACGTCGGGTCGACGGTCACGCGCAGGCCAATCCCTTCGAGCCGCGCGACGGCGCGGTCGACGGCCGCCGGATCCAGCGCGAATCCGGACGGCGCATACAGCCCGACGCCGCGTGGGCCGGTGTGTTCCCCCCCGACCGGCGCTGCGCGCCGCTCCCCCCCAGGGGGGCGAGCGCCTTGGGGCGGCCCGGCGGCGCTCATCACGCACGACGCTCGGCAAAGAATTCCTGCAGCAGCTGCGCGCACTCGTCGCCGCGCACGCCGCCGGACACGCTCGCGTGATGGTTGAGACGTGGCTCGGCGAACAGGTCGACGACCGATCCGCACGCGCCGGACTTGGGATCGTGCGCGCCGTACACGACGCGTTCGATGCGCGCGTGCATGATGGCGCCCGCGCACATCGGGCACGGTTCGAGCGTCGAGAACAGCGCGCAGCCGACGAGGCGGTAATTGGCGATCGCGCGCGCCGCGTCGCGCAGCGCGGCGATCTCGGCGTGCGCAGTCGGGTCGCTGTGCGCGATCGGCGCATTGCCGCCTCGTCCGATGATCGCGCCGTCGCGCACGACGACGGCGCCGACCGGCACTTCGCCGCGCGCGGCGGCGGCCCGCGCGAGCGCCAGCGCCTCGCCCATCCAGGTCGCGTCAGGCGTCGGGTCCGGCATCTTCGATGTGGAAACTGTGCAGGATGCGATGGATCACCGGCGTGAACAGGATGCCGGCGGCGCCCAGCATCACGACCGCGCAGGCGAGCGCGTAGAGGCTGTCGAACAGCTTGCCGCCGACGGTGTTGATCTCCTTCACCGGGCCCATGCCAGCCAGCAGCATCGCCGACTGGTGGAAGGCGTCGAGCCAGTCGAAATTGTCGACCGCGTGATAGCCGATGGTGCCGACGGCGAGCCACGCGACCATCATGGCGACGGCGATTCCCGCCGATCGCCAGACGCGCGACAGGAAGCGCGGGCGCGGCGCGAGCCCGCGAGGCGCGCTCGCCGGTTTGCCCGCCATGGCTACGCCCCCTCGCCGATCACGGCGTCCGCTTCGATCTCGACCAGGATTTCCGGCGCGATCAGCTTCGACACCTCGACCATCGTGGCCGCGGGCCGGATCGCGCCGAACACGTCGCCGTGCGCGCGGCCCACCGCTTCCCATTGCGCGATGTCGGTCACGAAGATGCGCGTGCGCACGACGTCCGTGAGCCGCGCGCCGGCGCGTCCGAGCGCGGCCTCGATGTTGGCGAGGACCTGCCGCGTCTGCGCGGCCGCGTCGCCGATGCCGACGATGCCGCCGGACGCGTCGGTCGCCGTGGTCCCGGACACGTACACGTGGTTGCCCACGCGCACCGCCCGCGAGTAGCCGACGATCGGCTCCCACGGCGCGCCGGAGCTGATGTTCGTGCGTGGCATCGGAGCTTCCAGGATGTGGGCCGGGCGTTCCCGCGATTCTCGTTCCCGCGATTCTACCTGCCGGCCGACGCGGCCGTGCGTCGCCGTCCGACACGAAACTCCGCGATTCGCCGGGTCCCCGCACGGCGCCGGCTGGGCACACTGGCGGCCAGCGATCGCAGGACACGAATCGCTTTCCCATTTTTTCGATGGAGACTGCAATGAACGTGAAGCAATGGACACGCCGTGCCACCGCCGCGTCGCTGGCGCTTGCGTTGTCGACCGCCTGGGCGGCCGGCGACATCAAGAACGACGCTACTTCGACCCGCACGCCGCCGGCGAAGCCGCTGACCGGCAAGCAGAAGGCCACCGCGATCGGCGCGACGACCGGCGCGGTCGCCGGTGCGGTCGTCGGCGGGCCGGTGGGCGCCGTCGTCGGCGCCGGGATCGGCGGCTACGTCGGCCATGAAGGCACCGACGCGAACGGCCGGCCCCCGACGGCAAGATCCTCGCCATCCGGTTCCATGGGCGACGGCACCGTGAGGAACGCGCAGGCGGCGCTCAACGGACAAGGCTACGATGCCGGCGCAGTCGACGGGCAGTTCGGCCCGAACACGCAGGGCGCCGTGCGCCGCTTCCAGGCCGATCGCGGGCTGGCGCAGACGGGCACGCTCGACGACGCGACGCTCGCCGCGCTGGGCGTCAGCCGGTAGGCATCCCGCCATCGCGGCAGGCGTCCGCGCGTTCGGCGGCCGCGTGCCGCGTCAGCGCGTGCGTGCGAAGAACCAGCGCTTCGCGTACTCGGTCGCAACCAGGTAGGCGCACGAGACCCCCACCACCGCGGCGAGCAGCGAACCGGGCAACGGAACGAATCCGAACAACCGGGCGACCGGGGGCACGAACGGCACGGCGAGCGCCGCCAGCGCCACCGCCACCGTCGTCCACAGCAGCAGCATGCTTGGCGCGCTGGCGAGCGCCGAAGCGCGCGTGCGCAGCACGAGGACGACGCCCAGCTCGGTGAGCAGCGACACGACGAACCACGCGCTCTGGAACAGCGGCTCGGCGGCGCCGAACCCCCACAGCAGCACGCCGAACGTGACCAAGTCGAACGCCGTGCTGATCAGTCCGAAGACGACCATGAACCGGCGCACCTCGGCTAAGTCCCAGCGCTGCGCGACGGCCGTCTGCTCGGGATCGACGTTGTCCGTCGAGATCGCCACTGACGGAAGGTCCGACATGAAGTTGTTGAGCAGGATCTGCTTGGCGGCGAGCGGCAGGAACGGCAGCAGCGGCGTGGCGAGCGCCATGCTCGCCATGTTGCCGAAGTTCGCGCTGGTCGTGATGCAGATGTACTTCAGCGTGTTGGCGAACGTCCGCCGGCCGTCCTCCACGCCGCGCCGGAGCACGTCGAGGTCCGGCCGCAGCAGCACGACGTCCGCGCTCTCGCGGGCCACGTCGACCGCGCTGTCGACCGAAATGCCGACGTCGGCCGCGTGCAGCGCCGGCGCGTCGTTGATGCCGTCGCCCAGGTAGCCGACGGCGAACCCGGTGCGCTGCAGCGCGCGCACGATCCGCTCCTTCTGCTGCGGGTCGACTTCCACGAACAGCTGCGTGCGCGCGGCCTGGTGCCACAGCGCCTCGTCGCGCATGCCGGCGATGGCGTCGCCGGTAAGCATCGACGCCGGATCGAGGCCGATCGCTTCGGCGACGTGGGCGGCGACGTACCGGTTGTCGCCGGTCACGATCTTGATGGCCACGCCGCGCGCGGCCAGGTCGCGGATGGTCTGCGCGGAGGCGGCCTTCGGCGGATCGAAGAACAGCAGGAAGCCCTCGAACGTCATCGCGCTCTCGTCCGCGCGCGCGTAGTCGGGTTTGCGCGCGACGCGCCGGCGGGCGACGGCGACGACCCGGAAGCCCTGCTCGCCTTTCTGCCGGAAGTAGGCTTCGAGCCGCGTGCGCTGCTCCGCGTCGAGCGGGCGCAGCTCGCCTTCCACCGACACGGTCGAGCAGATCGCAAGCATGTTCGCGAACGCGCCCTTGGTGAGGATGTCGTGCTCGGCCGCAGCCTCCGTTTCGGCGACGACGATGGTGAGTCGCTTGCGGACGAAGTCGTACGGAATCTCGTCGATCTTGCGGACGGCCCCGACGGCGAGCCCGGCTGCTTCGCCCGCGGCGACGATGGCCGCGTCGAGCGGGTTCTCGATCCCGGATTCCAGCGCGGCGTTGAGGTACGCATAGCGCAGCACCGCGGCCGACGGCGCGCCGGCGGCGTCGACCGTCGCGTCGAGCCGCATCACGCCTTCGGTGAGCGTGCCGGTCTTGTCCGTGCAGAGCACGTTCATGCTGCCGAGATCCTCGATGGCGTCCAGCCGCCGCACGAGCACGCCGCGCTGCGCCATGTCGTGCGCGCCGCGCGCCAGCGTCACGCTGACGATCGCGGGCAGCAGCTCCGGCGACATCCCGACGGCGAGCGCGACCGCGAACAGCAGCGACTCGACGGCCGGCCGCCCGAGCAGGTGGTTCGCCGCCAGCACGGCGACGACGACGACGACCATCACGCGCATCAACAGGTAGCCGAACTGGCGCACGCCGCGCGCGAACTCGGGCTCGGAAGGCCGGGTCGCGAGCACCGCGGCGATCTCGCCGAACGCGGTATCGCGTCCGGTGCGCACGACGAGCACCGTCGCCGTGCCGCTGCGCACCGAGGTTCCCAGGAACGCGCAGTTCGTGCGGCCGGCCATCGGCGTGCCGGCCGCGACCACGCCCGGTCGCTTCTCGACCGGAAACGACTCGCCCGTCAGGCTCGCCTCGGACACGAGAAAATCGCACGCGTCGAGGATAACGCCGTCGGCGGGAACGAGCTTCCCCGCCGAGAGTTCGACGACGTCGCCGGGCACGAGCGCGACCGCGGGAACCGATTGCGGCGCGCCGTCGCGCAGCACGCGGACCGTGAGCGCGAGACGCGCGCGCAGTCGCGCGACGGCGGCCGACGCGCGGTATTCCTGCGTGAATCCGAGGATCGCGCTGCCGAGCACGATGGCGATGATGATCTCGGCGTCGATCCAGTCTCGCAACAGCGCGGAGACGACCGCGCCGAACACGAGGATCAGGACGAGCGGGCTCGCGAACTGCCGCGCCAGCAGCCGCAGCGCGGTGGTTTCCCGGTGCTCGACGACCGCGTTGGGTCCGGCCCGGGTGAGACGCAGGGCGGCTTCGGCGGAGGTTAGGCCCGCGGGCCGCGCGTCGAGCGCGGCCAGCAGTGACGATGCGTCCTCACTCCACCACGCGCGGTCGATGCCCACTCATCCGGTCCCGGCGCGGCGATGGACTTCGATCTTCGAATGCGATGGCGCGGCGGGCGCCGTGCCGCCGGCGGCGCACGCCTTGCAACTGCCGCACCCGCCGCTCCCGGCACCGTCCGCCAGGCGGGCAAGCCAGTGGCGATGCGACGGCGCGATGGCTGCCAGCCGGTCGATCAGCCGGCGACGCGTGCGCTGCGACATGAACTGCCACGCCGCGCAGCAGGCGGCGGCGGCCACGATGACGGCGACGATCAGGCCCTGCATGGCTCAGCTTCCGCTCAACGCGAGCGTGACGCGGTACGTGACGAACGCGGCCAGGTAGGCCAGCGCGAACAGGTAGGCCGTCATCAGCAGCGGATAGCGAATGGAGTTGGTTTCCCGCTTCACGATCGACAGCGTCGAGATGCATTGGGGCGCGAAGACGTACCAGGCGAGCAGCGAGAACGCCGTCGCCAGCGACCAGCTCTGCGCGATCATCGGCGCGAGCTGCTCGGCCACGTTGTCGCCGGTCGCGGACAATGCGTACACGGTGCCCAGCGCGCTGACCGCCACTTCGCGCGCGGCCAGTCCCGGTACGAGCGCGATCGCGATCTGCCAGTTGAACCCGACCGGCGCCAGCACCGTCTCCAGCGCCCGTCCGAGCATTCCCGCCAGGCTGTACTGGATCGCCGGACCGGCGGCGCCGGCGGGCGGCGCCGGAAACGAGGCGAGGAACCACAGCAGGACCGACAGCGACAGGATGATGGTGCCGACGCGCGCGAGAAAGATCTTCGCGCGCTCGACGAGACCGAAGCCGAGGTTGCGCAGGTTGGGCAGGCGATAGGACGGCAGTTCCATCAGCAGCGGGTGCAGCGCGCCGCGCCCGGACGCGAGCTTGACGACCCATGCCACCGCCATCGCGCTGACGATCCCGGCCAGGTACAGGACGAACAGCACGACGCCCTGCAGGTTGAGAAGACCCAGCACCGTCCTCTGCGGAACGAAGGCGGCGATGATCAGCGCATAGACCGGCAGGCGCGCGGAGCACGTCGTCAGCGGCGCGATCATGATCGTCGTCAGCCGGTCGCGCCGGTTGCTGATGTGCCGCGTGGCCATGATGCCGGGTACCGCGCACGCGAAGCTCGACAGCAGCGGAATGAAGGAGCGACCCGACAGACCGACCGTGCCCATGACGCGGTCGAGCATGAACGCGGCGCGAGGCAGGTAGCCGGAGTCCTCCAGCGCCAGGATGAACATGAACAGGATCAGGATCTGCGGCAGGAAGACCAGGACGCTGCCCACCCCCGCCACCACACCGTCGACCAGCAGGCTCTGCAGGATCCCCGCCGGCAGCCACGCGGTCAGCATCGCGCCCGTCGCGTCGACGCCGGCCTTGATCCAATCCATCGGCAGCCGGGCCCAGCCGAACACCGCCTGGAACATCAGGAACAGCGTCGCGAACAGGATCAGGTATCCCCACACCGGATGCATGACGACGCGGTCGAGCGCATCGTCGAAGCGCAGTTCGTTCGGCGGCTCGCGCACCGCGGCGGCCAGGATGCGTCGCACTTCGCGCTGGGCCGTGGCAACCTCGCCCACATCCGGGGACTTCCACGGCTCGACGGGTATCGGCCGGTCCGAGAAATGCGCCTGGACGACGCGCACGAGTTCGTCCGCGCCGCCGCGCCGGACGGCGACCGTCTGCACGACGGGCACGCCGAGTTCCCGTTCCAGCGCGGCAACGTCGATCTCGACCCCTCGATCCCGTGCCACGTCGGCCATGTTCAGGGCCAGGACCATCGGCAGCCCCAGCCGTTTCACCTCGACGACCAGGCGCAGGTTCAGGCGCAGGTTGGTCGCGTCGGTGACGCACACCAGCAGGTCCGGACGCCGCTCGCCCTCCTCGTTGCCGAGGACGACGTCGCGCGTGATGGTCTCGTCCTGGCTGACCGGGTTGAGGCTGTAGGTTCCCGGCAGGTCCAGCACGCGGACGCGCTGCCCGTCCGGGGTGTCGAACGAGCCTTCCTTGCGCTCGACGGTGACCCCCGCGTAGTTCGCGACCTTCTGCCGGCTTCCGGTCAGCAGGTTGAACAGCGCCGTCTTGCCGCAGTTGGGATTGCCCACCAGCGCGACGCGAAGCATCGATCCCATTGCCGCGCTCATTTCCTCGTCTCGACGTCGTGCGCGGGCCCGACCAGCACGTGGTCCGCTTCGAAGCGCCGCAGCGCAAACGTGGTGTTGCCGATGCGCACGGCGATCGGCTCGCGTCCCGGATACCCATGGGCCACGACCCGGAGCGGTTCGCCTTCGACGAATCCGAGCTCCCGCAGGCGCAGCCCGATGGCGTCGCCGTCGACGTCGGGACTCCCGCTGCGGACCTCGCGAACGACGACGGTCCGGCCGACGTCGACTCCGCTGAGCGGAAAGGGGCGATCGGGCGTCATCGCGGCATCCGCCGGCGCATCGACGTGCTTTTCCGGGCACATTCCAGGCATGGATCGACAATGAATGAGAATCATTATTGATCTTTCGCGAGAAATTTCCTTAATCCAGATCAGTGCCGCGTCTCGTCGTCGCCGTTCCGCGCGGCCCCGCCCGGCGGAATTCCGCTTCCGCCCGGCTCACTCCCACTCGATCGTCGCCGGCGGCTTGCTCGACACGTCGTAGACGACGCGGTTGAAGCCGCGCACTTCGTTGGTGATCCGGTTGGAAATGCGCGCGATCAGTTCGTGCGGCAGGTGCGCCCAGTGCGCAGTCATGAAGTCGGTCGTCTGCACGGCGCGCAGGGCGACCGCATTCTCGTACGTGCGGCCGTCGCCCATCACGCCGACCGAGCGCACCGGCAGGAACACCGCGAACGCCTGCGCCGTCTTGTCGTACCACGTCCGGCCGTCGCCGTCGTGCGCCATCCTGAGCTCGTCGATGAAGATCGCGTCGGCGCGGCGCAGGAGCTCGGCGCGCTCGCGCGTCACCTCGCCCAGGATGCGCACGCCCAATCCCGGTCCCGGGAACGGATGGCGGAACACCATGTCGCGCGGCAGCCCGAGTTCCAGCCCCAGTTCGCGCACTTCGTCCTTGAACAGCTCGCGCAGCGGCTCGAGCAGCTTCAGGTGCAGCGTCTCGGGCAGCCCGCCGACGTTGTGGTGCGACTTGATCGTGTGCGCCTTCTTGGTCTTGGCGCCGGCGGACTCGATGACGTCCGGATAGATCGTTCCCTGCGCGAGCCACTTCACGTCGGCGATCTTCGCCGCCTCGCGCTGGAACACGTCGACGAACAGGCGCCCGATGACCTTGCGCTTCTCCTCGGGGTCGTCCACGCCGGCCAGCGCGGACAGGAACTCGCCGCTCGCGTCGACGTGGATGACGCGCACGCCCAGGTTCTGCGAGAACGTGTGCATCACCTGGTCGGCCTCGTTGAGGCGCAACAGTCCGTGGTCGACGAACACGCACGTCAGCCGGTCGCCGATCGCGCGATGGATGAGCGCCGCGGCCACCGACGAGTCGACGCCGCCCGAAAGCCCGAGCAGCACGCGGTCGCCGCCGACCTGCGCGCGGACCGCGTTCACCGCCTCGCCGACGTAGTCGTGCATGTTCCAGTCGCGGCCGCAGCCGCAGATGTCGTGCGCGAAGCGGGCGAGGATCGCCATCCCCTGCTTCGTGTGCGTGACCTCGGGGTGGAACTGCACGGCGTAGAAGCGGCGCGACTCGTCGGCCATCGCCGCGATCGCGCACGCCGACGACGAGCCGATGATCCGAAAGCCCGGCGGCATCGTCGTGACCTTGTCGCCGTGGCTCATCCAGACGTCGAGCAGCCCGTGCCCGTCGCCGTTGGTCCGGTCCTGCAGGTCGCGCAGCAGCGTGGAGTGCCCGTGCGCGCGCACTTCGGCGTACCCGAATTCGCGCACCCTGCCCGATTCGACCGCCCCGCCCAGCTGCGCGGCCATCGTCTGCATGCCGTAGCAGATGCCGAGCACCGGCACGCCCTGCGTCCACACGGCAGCCGGCGCGCGCGGCGTGTCGCCTTCGGTCACGCTGTTCGGACCGCCGGACAGGACGATGCCCTTCGGCGCGAACGCCGCGACGAACGCGTCGTCGACGTCGAACGGGTGGATTTCGCAGTAGACGTTCGACTCGCGCAGCCGGCGCGCGATCAGCTGCGTGTACTGCGCGCCGAAGTCGAGGATCAGGATGCGGGAGTGGGTCGCGGCGGCCATCGGTATCGGCTTTCCAATCGTTCAAACAACAGGGCCGGCTCGCGCCGGCCCCGGACGTCCACGTTCATTGCACCCGGTAGTTGGGTGCCTCCTTGACGATCTGCACGTCGTGCACGTGCGATTCGCGGATGCCGGCCGCCGTGATCTCGACGAACTCGGCGCGCGTGCGCAGGTCCTCGATCGACGCGCAGCCGCAGTAGCCCATCGCCGCGCGCAGGCCACCCATCAATTGGTGGATGACCGACGGCAGCACGCCCTTGTACGGGACGCGTCCTTCGATGCCCTCGGGCACCAGCTTCTCCGCCGCGCCCTCGCCTTCGGTGTCCTGGAAGTAGCGGTCGGAGCTGCCCTCCTGCATCGCGCCCAGCGAGCCCATGCCGCGGTAGCTCTTGTACGAGCGGCCCTGGTAGAGCTCGATCTCGCCCGGCGCCTCCTCGGTGCCGGCGAACAGGCTGCCCAGCATCACGCACGACGCGCCCGCGGCGATCGCCTTCGCGACGTCGCCGGAGTAGCGGATGCCGCCGTCGGCGACGATCGGCACGCCCGCGCTCGCCGCGCCTTCGATCGCGAACTGGATCGCCGAGATCTGCGGAACGCCCACGCCCGCGACGATCCGCGTCGTGCAGATCGAGCCCGGGCCGATGCCGACCTTCACCGCGTCCGCGCCGTGGTCCGCGAGCGCCTTCGCGCCCCCCGCCGTCGCGACGTTGCCGCCGATCACCTGGACATCGGGAAAGCGCTTCTTCACCGCCGCCACGCGCTCGAGCACGCCCTGCGAGTGGCCGTGCGACGTGTCGACGACGATGACGTCCACGCCCGCCGCGACCAGCGCCTCGACGCGCTCGTCGGTGTCGCCGCCCGTTCCGACCGCGGCGCCGGCGCGCAGCCGGCCGAGGTGGTCCTTGCACGCGAGCGGATGCTCGATGCCCTTCAGGATGTCCTTGACCGTGATGAGGCCGCGCAGCTCCATGTCGCCGTTGACGACCAGCACGCGCTCGAGCCGGTGCTGGTGCATCAGGCCCTTGGCGTACTCGATCTCGACCCCTTCCGGCACGGTGACCAGGCGGTCGCCCTTGGTCATGATGTTGGCGACCGGCTGGTCGAGATTGGTCTCGAAACGCAGGTCGCGGTTGGTGACGATGCCGACGACCTGCCCGCGGTCGACGACCGGCAGCCCCGAGATGCGGTGCAGATGCGTGAGCGCCAGCACCTCGCGCACCGACATCGTCGGCGGAATCGTGATCGGATCCTTGACCACGCCGCTCTCGAAGCGCTTGACCTTGGCGACCTCGGCCGCCTGCTTGGCCGGCGTCATGTTCTTGTGGATGATGCCGAGCCCGCCTTCCTGCGCGATCGCGATCGCCAGGCGCGCCTCGGTGACGGTGTCCATCGCCGCGGACACGAGCGGGATGTTGAGACCGATCGTGCGCGTGAGCCGGGTCTTCAGGGAAACGTCGCGGGGAACAACCTGGGAATGCGCGGGGACGAGCAGGACGTCGTCGAAGGTCAGCGCTTTCCGGACGACACGCATTGAAATTTCTCCTATGCGCAAAAATCGATTATACCCGCGTTGCCCCCCGATCCCAAGCCGAACATGGCGTTTGCGTCGTTTCCGCGACAGCCGCGCGACGCCGCAGACCAAGCGGAATCAAGGGTTTATTGACGAGTTTCCCGGCCAGGAGTAAGTTGCCGTTGTCACAGGTTCCAAGGAGAGCCCCGCGTGGTTCGTCGTCGAATCCCCCTGGCCGCAGCCGCGCTCGCGCTCGGCTGCGCGGCGTGCGCGCTGCCGGCGACGGCCGCACTGTACAAGTGGGTCGACGCGAACGGACGCATCGTCTATTCGGACCAGCCACCGCCGACCAACATCAAGTCGGAGATCGTCCAGGGCGCCCCGCCGCCGGTCAATCCGAACGCGGCCAAGGACCTGGCGGCCAAGGATCTCGAGTTCAAGAAGCGCCAGACCGACGCGGCCGACAAGGAAAAGAAGGCCGAATCGCAGCGCGTGGAAGTCGCCAAGAAGAACGAGCAGTGCACGCGCGCGCAGATACAGATGAAACAGCTCGGCGCCGAGCAGATCGGCCTCGTCCGGTACAACGAGAAGGGCGAAGTCGTCTACGTCGACGACGCGACGCGGCGCAGGGAACGCGTCGAGCTCGAGGCCTGGTTCCGGCAGAATTGCGCCCCGTCGTAAGCAAATTGCGTCACCGGCAGCCGCTTCGCGGCCCGCCGCGCAATTTGCTTGCGGACGAACTCAATGCGCTGCGCGCCTTGAGTTCGTACTAGCCAGCGGGAAAAGCTTCGGGCGGCCGGGCGCGAAGCGGCTGCCGGTCCCGCGGTTGGGTCACTTCTTCTCTAGGTTCGCCTGGTTGATCTTGACGTCGGCGCGCGACTTGAGGCTCGCCAGGTAGGCGGTCAGCATCTCGCGGCCGACCTGCTCGGAAAGGCGCGACGACGCCATCGCGACGCGCTCCTTGTCGGTGTCCGACGGCGTGACGACCTTCAGCACGCGCACGATCGAGAAGCCGCCGCGCTCGTTGGGCGCACCCGTGTACGCGGGGAGCTTGTCCGGGTTCACGCCGAACACGCGGTTCAGCACGTCCGGCGGCATGCCCGCCTGGTACTGCCCGCGCCCGACCATCTGCGGCTTGCCGAAGGTCAGGCCGAGGTCGCGATCGCTCTTGCCTTCGGCGAGCTGCGCCAGCTTCGCGGTCCCGGCCTTCTGCGCGAGCTCGCTCGCGGCGCGACGCGTGAGTTGCGCGCGGATCTCGTCCTTGACGTCGGCGAACGGGCGCGGCGTGGCGGGCTTGTATTCGACGATCCGGCCGGCGATCAGCGTGTTCGGCGCGACCTCGATCGCCTCGGTGTTGCGCTTGCTCTGGATCGACTCCGGCGAGAACAGCGCGGCGACGAACTTCGGATTGCCGAGCCCGATCGCCTGCGCCTGCGACCGCGTGATGAACGGCGTCGTCTCGACCTTGAGCTCGAGCGCGCGCGCGGGGCCCTGCAGGCTGTCCGCCTGCTCGTAGACCAGGTTCTGGAACTGGTCGGCGGCGGCCGCGAACTTGCGCGCGGCCTTCTGCTTCTTCAACTCCGCCTCGATCTGGCCCTTCACCTCGTCGAACGGCTGCGTGCGCGCCGGCCGCACGCCGGTCACGCGGATCACGTGCCAGCCGAAGTCCGACTGCACCGGCGGCAGCAGGTCGCCGGCCTTCGCCGCGAACACCGCGTCCTCGAACGGCTTCACCATCGCGCCGCGGCCGAAGTTGCCGAGGTCGCCGCCCTGCTGCGCGGAACCCGGGTCCTTCGAGAACTCGCGCGCCAGGTCGCCGAACTTCGCGGGGTTGGCCTTCGCCTTCGCGTAGATCTCGTCGGCCAGCTTCTTCGCGGCGGCCTTCTCGTCGTCCTTGGCGTCCGGCTTCACCGGGATCAGGATGTGCGCCGCCGCGCGCTCTTCCTCGGCCGTGTACTGCTTGGCGTTCGCCTCGAAGTGCTTCTTCACCTCGTCGGCGTCGACCGTTGCCTGCGCGGTCAGCGCGTCCTGCGTCAGCAGCACGTACTCGATGCGCGCCTGCTCGGGCGTCTGGAATGCCGCGGTGTTCTTGTCGTAGAACTCCTGCACCTGCGCGTCGTCGACCTTCACGTCCTTCATGAACGGCTCGGGATCGACCGACGCGACGGCGACTTCGCGCTGCTGCTCGAGCAGGCTTAAGTACCGCAGCACCGACGGCCGCGCGACGACGTTGGCGAGCGCCACCGGGTCCTGGATGGCGCCGGTCAGCAGGTCCTGCCGCAGCTGCTGCTCGAACATCAGCGGGTTCATGTTCTGCTGCGCGAGCACCAGCTTGTAGCGCTCGGGCGAGAACTTGCCGTCGTCCTGGAACGCCGGGATCGCGGCGATGAACTGCTGCAGCTGTGCGTCGGTGACGCGGAATTTTTCCTGGCGCGCCTTGCCGGCCAGCAGGCGCTGGTTGATCAGCATCTCGAGCAGCGTGAACCGGACTTCCGGGTTGTCGAACATCGCCGGGTCGAAATTCTTGCCCATCTGCCGGCGCATCAGCTCGCTCTGCTGGCGCATCGACTCGGCGAAATCCTGCTGCGAGATCGGATCGCCGCCGACCGTCGCCACGGCGGTTTCGCTGCCGCCGCCGCGGAAGTAGTAGTCGACGCCGAAGAAGGCGAACGGGACCATCAGCAGGAACAGGATGACCTGCGCGACACGCTTGTGCTTGGTTACCAGATCGAACATGACGGGCCTTGGGAGATCAAAAAGGGGCGAACCACGTTCGCCCCTCGTAGCCGGACGTGGACGTCCGGTTAACTTCTTGTTTTGCCGAGATTATACATGAGCGCCTTAATGAATGCTGAAGGCGCGGCTTGTTGACATGCCCGTATGCCTGCGCGCTATCCTGAGCCGACGCCAAGCGAGACGAGCGGTCGATGAAAGATAACCCGCGACATCAGCCCCATGCCTTCGCCCGGCCGCTCGGATACGTGGCTGCGGTCGGACTCGCCTTCGCTACCGCGGCCGCCGGCCAGGGGATTCCCCAGACGATTCCCCAGACGGACCTGGATTGGATGCTTCAGCTCAGTGTGCAAAAGGTTCGCCAAGACGTTGCAGAGTTAGGGAGGAGGTTACAGATCGAGTTGCAGGTGGCGAGGGACGTGAGCGAGACGATCGGGTTCCTCGAGGACCTGTTTGTGGCCGAGAGTTTCATGCGGTGGGACGATCCGGACAAGGCTCTGCCGGCGCCCGCGCCGACGCGCAAAGCGGCACCCGAGGCCGGCACGCCGGTACCTATCGCCGTCACTTACACTCGGGCGTGTCCGGCGTCGCGTGCGTCGGTCATCACGCCCGACGGTCGGTTCCAGTACGTCGCAAGCGACGATGTTTGCGCGTACGCCTTCGACGCCGACTCGCTCGTCGCGAATCCGGTTCCGGGGATGCCGTTTCGTGGCGGCAGGTTCGTGCGGTCGCTTGCGCTCGATCGTTCGGCGAGGTACCTGTACACGGCGAACCAGGACAGCAACGACGTCTCGGGCTTCGCGATCAATGCCGCGACGGGCGCGCTGACGCCGGTTCCCGGCTCGCCGTTCGCGGCCGGCAAGGAGCCATTTGCCGTGACGACGGACGGCTCGGGACGGTTCGTCTACGTGGCCAACAACACCGGTCTGTCGGTTAGCGCTTATCGCATGGACATCGAGACGGGTACGCTCACACCGGTCCCCGGATCGCCGTTCGCGGCCCCCGACCGGCCGTGGGCTATTGCCGCCGACCCGACGGGCAAGTACGTGTACGTGGCCGGCGTCGGACTCCAGGCCTATCGCATCGACGCCGCGTCGGGCGCGCTGACCCCCATCGGCGCGCCAGTCTCGACGAACAATTTCATCGCCAAGGGCATTGCGGTCGATCCAAGCGGCCGCTTCGCGTACGCGACGTGGGGCTTCGGGGACCAGAGCGGTGTCTCGGCGTACTCGATCGGCGCCACGGGTGCGCTCACCGCCACGGGTCCACGTCTTGCGACGGGCGACAATCCGCTCGCCGTGGCGGTAGCCGTGTCGGGTGCCTATGTCTACGTCGCCAACCTGTTGGGCAACAGCGTGTCCGGCTTCCATGCGGATCCGGTCACGGGTGCGCTCTCGCCGATTGCGGGATCACCGTTCCCGTCTGGAAACAACCCCAAAGGGCTGTCCGCATCGGGCAATCTGCCCGCGGGCGTGTCAACGGTCCCGGGTGCGCGCTTCGGCCGGCCCGTCGGCGTCACCGGGGGACGACCGCCGTACTCGTTCGCAATCGCCGACGGCGCGCTACCGACCGGGCTCGCCCTCGATGCCGTAACCGGGTTTGTGAGCGGAACTCCGACGACCGCCGGCAAATTCACGTTCACCGTGCGCGCGACCGACAGCGCCGGCGCGTCCGCTACGCGCACCTACTCGTTCGAAGTCCGCTCCGCCAGCTCGGGCACCGCAACGGCCGTCGAGTACTACAACCAGGCACTGGACCACTACTTCATCACGTGGGTCGCCGACGAGATCGCCAAGCTCGACGCCGGGACCGTCATCAAAGGCTGGTCGCGCACCGGCAAGTCGTTCCCCGTCTACACGTCGGCGCAGGGGTCGACGTCGCCGGTTTGCCGCTACTACATCCCGCCGGCGCTCGGCAATTCGCATTTCTTCGGACGCGGCACCGTCGAGTGCGACGCGACCGGCCAGAAGAACCCGAGCTTCGTGCTCGAGGACCCGGCGTTCATGCACATGATCCTGCCGACCGCCGGCGTGTGTCCCGCCAACACGACCAACGTCTATCGCGTGTTCAGCAAGCGCCCCGACGCGAATCATCGCTACACGACGGACGCGGCGGTGCGGGACGAGATGGTCGCGAAGGGCTGGCAGGCCGAAGGCGACGGTCCCGATCTCGTGGTGATGTGCGCGCCCGCGTAGCGCGCCGCGCGAATGCGAAAAGGGCAACGCGACCGCGTTGCCCTTTTCGTTTCATGTCTGGCGGAGTGGACGGGACTCGAACCCGCGACCCCCGGCGTGACAGGCCGGTATTCTAACCAACTGAACTACCACTCCGTGTTCGCAGTTCCGGATGCGAGCCGGCCTCGGCAGGCGAAAGTTTGGTGGGTGCTGAGAGGCTCGAACTCCCGACATTCGCCTTGTAAGGGCGACGCTCTACCAACTGAGCTAAGCACCCTTGCTTCCTTCGGCTGCGCCCCTTCCGCTGCCTTCCCGCGCGTTCCTGCCGCACGACGCGCGTCCTACGGTGGTCCGGAAAGACGACTAGTTTAACGCATCCTTCAGCGCTTTTCCAGCGCGGAACTTGGGCACTTTGGCGGCGCGGATCTTGATGGTTGCACCGGTGCGCGGATTGCGCCCCGCGCGCTGCGCGCGCTTGCCGACGTAGAACGAGCCGAAGCCCACCAACGTGACCATCGTGCCTTTCTTGAGCGAGCCGCGGATCGCGTCCACGGTGGCATCGAGCGCACGACCTGCGGCGGCCTTGGAGATATCGGCATGCTTCGCGATCGCGTCGATCAACTCGGATTTGTTCACGTACTTCCCCTTATGGCCTCATGCGGAACGGGAATGAGTGTTCGAAGAACGTGGCGCGCGTTGGATCGCGCCGGGACATTCCTTATAACGCCCGCGATTGCGCAGAGTCAAGAACATCGGCACCGACGGCGACGATCGTCGCACGACGCGGACGCTCGCGTATTAGCGTTGCGCACGAACTTGCGCACGCACGTGATTGAAGCGATGCGAATGATGCCGCGCAGCGTCGCGCGACCACGCATGCAACAGCGATGGGTGGGCATGATTTCTGCTCACCCACCGCGTTGCAGCGGCGCGGCTAGTGCTTGAGGACCGGCGACTTGTCGTCAGCCGCCGTCGACGGCGGCACCGGCGTGTCGCTCGCGACCTTGTCGTCGGCGAGCGGCGTCGGCTGCTTCTCGAGCGCCTGCTCCAGCACCTGCTCGATCCAGCGCACCGGGTGGATGTCCAGGCGATTCTTGATCTCGTCGGGAATCTCCGCCAGGTCCTTCACGTTCTCTTCCGGGATCAGCACGGTCTTGATGCCGCCGCGACCGGCCGCGAGGAGCTTCTCCTTCAGCCCGCCGATCGGCAGCACTTCGCCGCGCAGCGTGATCTCGCCGGTCATCGCGACGTCGCAGCGCACCGGAATGCCGGTGAGGATCGACACGATCGCCGTGACGATCGCGCCGCCGGCCGACGGGCCGTCCTTCGGCGTCGCGCCTTCCGGCAGGTGGATGTGCAGGTCGGTCTTCGTGTAGAAGTCCGCCGGGATGCCCAGCTGCTTCGACCGGTTGCGCACGACCGACAGCGCCGCGGCGATCGACTCGTTCATCACGTCGCCCAGCTTGCCCGTCGACGTCGTCTTGCCCTTGCCGGGCAGCGCGACCGCCTCGATCGTCAGCAGGTCGCCGCCGACCTCGGTCCACGCGAGCCCCGTCACCTGGCCGACCTGGTTCTTCTTCTCGGCGATGCCGTACGTGAACCGGCGCACGCCCAGGTACTTGTCGAGGTTCTTCGAGTTGACGTCGACCGGGCTCTTCGACTTGCGCGCCTTGCCTTCGGATTCCTTGAGCAGCAGCCCCTTCACCACCTTGCGGCAGATCTTGCTGATGTCGCGCTCGAGGTTGCGCACGCCGGCTTCGCGCGTGTAGTAGCGCGATGTCGCGCAGCGCCTTTTCGCGTGCAGCTCGTCGGGCTTGATGCCGTTGTTCTTCATCTGCTTCGGCAGCAGGTACTGCCGGGCGATCACGCGATCTTCTCGTCCTCGATTGTAGCCGGACGGCCGGATGCTGCATGCGGTCGAGCAGCGAAGCATGCGGGATGTTCATCGTGTTGGCCCATTGGCCACGAACATCACGTCCGACAGGTCGTACTCGACCTCGACGTAGTGGTCGACGAACGTCGAGTTCTGCTCGGGATCGAGCACCTCGAGCAGCGCGGAGGACGGATCGCCGCGGAAGTCCTGGCCCATCTTGTCGACTTCGTCCAGAGCAGGAAGAGCAGGTTGCGGACGCCGACCTTCGTCATGTTCTGCAGGATCTTGCCGGGCATCGAGCCGATGTACATGCAGCGGTGGCCGCGGATCTCGGCACCGTCGCGCACGCCGCCCAGCGACATCCGGACGACTTGCGGCCGGTGGCGCGCGCGATCGACTGGCCGAGCGACGTCTTGCCCACGCCGGGCGGGCCGACGAGGCTGGAATCGGGCCCTTCAGCCAGTCGACGCGCTGCTGGACCGCCAGATATTCGACGATGCGTTCCTTGACCTTCTCGAGGCCGTAGTGGTCGGCGTCGAGGATCTTCACGGCGTTGGCGAGGTCCTTGCTGATCTTGCTCTTCTTGCGCCACGGCAGCGACGTCAGCGTGTCGATGTACGTGCGCACGACGGTCGCCTCGGCCGACATCGGCGACATCATCTTGAGCTTCTTCAGCTCGGTCATCGCCTTGGCCTCGGCCTCCTTCGACATCTCCTTGGCGACCTTGACCTTCTTCTCCATTTCCTCGAGGTCGGCGTTCTCATCGCCCTCGCCCAGTTCCTTCTGGATCGCCTTGACCTGCTCGTTCAGGTAGTACTCGCGCTGGCTCTTCTCCATCTGCCGCTTCACGCGGCCGCGGATGCGCTTCTCGACCTGCAGGATGTCGACCTCGCCCTCGATGACGCCGAGCAGGTGCTCGAGGCGCTTGCCGACCTCGTTCATCTCGAGGATCTGCTGCTTCTGCTCGAGCTTGAGCGGCAGGTGCGCGGCGATGGCGTCCGCCAGACGGCCGCCGTCGTCGATGCCGGACATCGACGTCAGGATCTCCGGCGGGATCTTCTTGTTGAGCTTCACGTACTGGTCGAACTGCGCGAGCAGCGCTCGGCGCATCGCCTCGACCTCGTTCGCGCTGCCGCCGTCGCCCGGCAGCGTCACGGCCTGCGCGACCAGGTATTCGCCCCGGTCGACCACGCTCGCGATCTTCGCGCGCTGCGTGCCTTCGACCAGCACCTTCACCGTGCCGTCCGGGAGCTTCAGCATCTGCAGGACCGTGGCCACGCTGCCGATCTCGTACAGGTCCTCGGCACCCGGGTCGTCCTTGGCCGCCTGCTTCTGGGCGACGAGCAGGATGTGCTTGCCCGCATCCATCGCCATGTCGAGCGCCTTGATGGACTTGGGCCGGCCGACGAACAGCGGGATGACCATATGGGGGAACACGACGACGTCGCGCAGCGGCAGAAGCGGCAGCGCGGACAGGTCGGCCGGAGGAAGCGATTCTTGGGACATGGCAGCCTTCGATGGAGAGGGTTCGAAAGGAAAAATGGGGGCGCCGGGTCGGCCTGTCAAGCCGCCCCACGGTCTAGACCGTCACTTTTCCTTGGAAGACAGGGAGTTACGAATGCGCAGCCGCCATCTTCGGCGGGTCGGCGAACATGAGCAGGGGTTTGCCGTCGTTGGCGATCGTCGATTCGTCGACCACGACGCGCGAAAGGTTGGACAGCGACGGGAGGTCATACATCACGTCGAGCAACACTTGTTCCAGGATCGAGCGCAGGCCGCGCGCGCCGGTCTTGCGGGCGAGCGCCTTGCGGGCGATGGCGCGCAGCGCGGGCTCCCGGATCTCGAGCTCGACCGACTCCATGCGGAACATCTTCTGGTACTGCTTGATCAGCGCGTTCTTCGGCTCGACCAGGATCTGGATCAGCGCCGCCTCGTCCAGCTCGTCCAGCGTGGCCGCCACCGGCAGCCGGCCGACGAATTCCGGGATCAGGCCGAACTTGATCAGGTCCTCGGGCTCGGTGTTGCGCAGGAGCAGGCGTGATGTTCTTGCGGTCGTCAGGGCTCAGCCTCAGCGCCCGAAGCCGATGCCCGTCTTGGCCGTCCGCTGGCGGATGATCTTCTCCAGCCCGTCGAACGCGCCGCCGCAGATGAACAGGATGTTCGTGGTGTCGACCTGCACGAACTCTGTAGTTCCGGGCTCTTGCGGCCGCCCTGCGGCGGCACCGACGCGATCGTGCCCTCGATCCCGGCTTGAGCAGCGCCTGCTGCACGCCTTCGCCGGAAACGTCGCGCGTGATCGACGGGTTGTCGCTCGTGCGCGAGATCTTGTCGATCTCGTCGATGTAGACGATGCCGCGCTGCGCCTTCTCGATGTCGTAGTCGCACTTCTGCAAGAGCTTCTGGATGATGTTCTCGACGTCCTCGCCGACGTAGCCGGCTTCCGTCAGCGTCGTCGCGTCGGCGATGACGAACGGCACGTCGAGCAGCCGCGCGAGCGTCTGCGCGAGCAGCGTCTTGCCCGAGCCCGTCGGCCCGATCAGCAGGATGTTCGATTTGGCGAGCTCGACCTCGTCGTCCTTGTTGCTGACCTCGAGGCGCTTGTAGTGGTTGTAGACGGCGACCGACAGGATCTTCTTCGCCGGCTCCTGCCCGATCACGTACTGGTCGAGGCTCTGGCGGATCTCGTGCGGCGTGGGCAGCTTGCTGCGATCGGCGCGCGCGGCCTCGGAGCCGGCGCCCTCCTCGCGGATGATGTCGTTGCAGAGCTCGATGCACTCGTCGCAGATGAACACCGACGGACCGGCGATGAGCTTCCGCACCTCATGCTGGCTCTTGCCGCAGAAGGAGCAATACAGCAGCTTGTCACCGGAAGATTTTTCGGGCATTCAACGACCTGGAGTCGAAAGCTGTCGGGAAACCTTGAGTCAACTCTACGCGCCCGGCACCCGGTTCTGCAAGACCTTGTCGATGAGACCGTACTCCATGGCCTCCTCCGCCCACAAAAAGCGGTCGCGGTCGTGGTCCAGCTCGACCTGCTCGGCCGTCCGGCCGGTGAACTTCGCCATCAGCGAGATGAACCGGCGCTTGAGGTCGATGGCGTACTGCGCGTGCCGCTCGATGTCCGATACCTGGCCCTGGAAGCCGCCCGACGGCTGGTGGATCATCACCGTCGAGTTGGGCAGCGCGAACCGCTTGCCCTTGGCGCCGGCCGCCAGCAGGAACGCCCCCATCGACGCGGCCATCCCTACGCACAGCGTGGATACGTCCGGCTTGATAAACTGCATCGTGTCGTAGATCGCCATGCCTGCCGAGACGCCGCCACCCGGCGAATTGATGTAGAAATGGATGTCCTTGTCCGGGTTCTCGGACTCGAGGAACAGCATCTGCGCGACGATCAGGTTGGCCGTGCTGTCGGTCACCGGTCCGACGAGGAACACGACGCGTTCCTTCAGCAGGCGCGAATAGATGTCGTACGCGCGCTCGCCGCGGCCGCTCTGCTCGATGACCATCGGCACGAGGCCGAGGTCGGTGGGGGGCTGGTACGTGTCCTGCATGGCCGGATGATAAGTCACTGGCGGGGGTCCCGAGGGTTAGGAAGTCACGGTTGTGCGATACAACCGGCGGAGCGCCGATGCGCCCCGCTTTCGAACATGCGTCCGGACAGGCGCCGCGTCAAGCGCGCCTACGAATGCGCCGGCCCCATCAGCGCCTCGAACGTCGTCGGGACGTCCGTCACCTGCGCCTTCCCCAGCACCCAATCGACCACGTTGTGCTCGATCGCCAGCGCCTCGAACTCGGCCAGGCGCTCGGGCTTCTCGTAGTGCCAGCGGACGACCGCGTCCGGCTGCTCGTACGTCTGCGCGAGTTCCTGCACCATCTCCTTCACCTGCTCGGGCCGCGCGAAGAGGTTTTCCCTGCGCACGAGCTCGCCGACGACCAGGCCCAGCGCCACCCGCTCCTCGGCCTGCGGGCGGAACATGTCCGGGTTGAGCTTGATGTCCTCGGGCTTCATCCCCTGCTGCTGCAGGTTGGCGGCCATGCGCCGCATCAGCAGGACGGCGTCGTTCTCGACCAGCGAACGCGGCAGCGCGAACTGCGACTTCTCGCGCAGGCCCTTCATCGCCTGGTCCTTCAACACGGACTCAAGCTTGCGCTTCAGTTCCAGCGCCAGGTTCTGCTTCACTTCGGCGCGCAGGTCCTCGACACGCCCCGACTTGACGCCGAACGCCGTCGCAAAGGCGCTGTCGAGCGGCGGCACGTTCGGCTGCGCGACCTCCTTCACGGTCAGCGAGAACTGCGCGGTCTTGCCTGCGACGTCCTTGCCGTGATAGTCGGCCGGGAACGTCAGCGGAAACGACTTGGTCTCGCCGGCGCGCATGCCGGCGACCGCGGACTCGAATTCGGGCAGCATCCGGCCCTCGCCGAGCGTGATCGCGAAGTCGTGCGCCTGCCCGCCGGGAAACTCGACGCCGTCGATGGTGCCGGAGAAGTCGACCTTCACGCGGTCGCCCGTCTCGGCGCCGCGCGCGGCGGGCGCGAAAACCGCCCGCTGCCTGCGCAGCACGTCGAGCGTGCGGTCGAGGTCCTCGTCGGTGATCGCCACCTGCGGCCGCTCGATCTTCAGGCTGGCGACGTCGCCGATCGTGACGTCCGGGTACACCTCGAACACCGCCGAGAACTCGAGCGCGCCCTCGGCCGGCGCGGCGCTTGTGCTCGGCTCGATCCGCGGCGTGCCGGCCACGCGCAGGTTCTGCTCGCGGACCGCCTCGGCGAAGCTCGACTGCACGGCGTCGGAAATCACGTCCGACCGCACCTGCGGCCCGTACTGGGCGACGACCATCTTCAACGGCACCTTGCCGGGACGGAATCCCGGCAGCTTGACGGACTTGGCGAGGCGCGCCAGCCGCTTGTCGATTTCGCCCTCGATCTCGGCGAGCGGCACGGCGACGCTCAAACGTCGCTCGAGCTGGCCCAGGGTCTCCAACGTGCTTTGCATGAAATTCGGTTCCCGGTTGCGGAAAATTCGTAAGGGGTGGTGCGAAAGGGGGGACTCGAACCCCCACGGGCTGCCCCGCCAGCTCCTAAGGCTGGTGCGTCTACCAATTCCGCCACTTTCGCGACAGGCGACGTTCGGGTCGGTGGGGAAAGCCGCTTCCGCCGAACGGGTTACTATAGCAGAAATCCCCCGCTCCCGCGGCGTCGCGGCGGGCCGCGGGCGTCCGGCACCCGTCGGATCCTTGTGTTTTTGGCCCGAATCCGAACCGAACGCGTGTCCGTCGACCATTACGAGAACTTTCCCGTCGCCTCCCGGCTGGTGCCGGCGGCCATGCGCCCGGCGGTCGTCGCGATCTACCGGTTCGCCCGCGCCGCCGACGACCTCGCCGACGAAGGGGACGCGCCGGCGGCCGAACGGCTGGCGGCGCTCGCCGCGTTCGACGCCGCCGTCGACGAGATCGGCGCGGGGCGCACGCCGGCCGCCGAACCGTTCCCGGCGCTCGCCGCCGCCGTGCGCGAGCACGCGTTGCCGATCCCGCTGCTGCACGACCTGGTCTCGGCGTTCCGGCAGGACGTCACCGTCGGCCGCTATGCGAATTACGCCGACCTCCTCGACTACTGCCGCCGGTCGGCCAACCCGGTGGGCCGGCTGCTGCTTGCGCTGTATCGCGCCGAGAGCCCGGCCAACGGCATCGCCAGCGACGCCGTCTGCACCGGATTGCAGCTGACCAACTTCTGGCAGGACGTCGCGATCGACTGGCGAAAGGACCGGGTCTACCTGCCGCAGGAGGACCTCGACCGGTACGGCGTCACGACCGACCACATCGCGCACTCGCGCGCCGACGGCCGCTGGCGCGCGCTGATGGCGTTCGAGTGCGCCCGCGCGCGTTCGCTGCTCGACGCGGGGCGCCCGCTGGTGCGCGCGCTGCCGCGCCGGCTGGGCCTCGAACTCGCGGCGGTGATCAGCGGCGGCCTGCGGATCCTTGCGCGCATCGACGACGTCGGCGGCGACGTGTTCGCGCGCCGGCCCGTGCTGCGCAAGCGCGACTGGTTTGCGGTCGCATACGACGCGCTGGTTTCGTTCCGCAGCATGCCCGTTGTCGGGGTCGATCGGTGACGCCAGACGAGTACTGCCAGCAGAAAGCGGCGCAGAGCGGGTCGAGCTTCTATTACAGCTTCCTGTTCCTGCCGCCGCCGCGGCGCCGCGCGATCACGGCGCTGTACGCGTTCTGCCGCGAGGTGGACGACGTGGTCGACGAGGTGGCCGACGCCGGCGTCGCGCGCACCAAGCTCGCGTGGTGGCGCAACGAAATCGTCCAGGTCTTCGGCGGCACGCCGCAGCACCCGGTCGCGCAGGCGCTGGTGCCGGTCGTCCGCCACTTCGCGCTCCCGGCCGAGCACTTCCAGACCGTCATCGACGGCATGGCGATGGACCTCGAGCAGGCGCGCTACGTCGACTTCGCCGCGCTGGAGCTGTACTGCCATCGCGTCGCCGGCGTCGTGGGCATGATGTCCGCCGAGATCTTCGGCTACGCGGACGCCGCCACGCGCGGTTACGCGCGCGATCTCGGCGTCGCGTTCCAGCTGACCAACATCTGCCGCGACGTCGGCGAGGACGCGCGCCGCGGCCGCATCTACCTGCCGCAGGACGAACTCGCGCGGTTCGGCGTCGCGTCGTCGTCGCTGCTGCGCGCCGAGCACTCCGACGCGTTCCGCGCGCTGATGGCGTTCGAGGTCGGCCGCGCGCGGCAGTGGTACGACCGCGCGATGGCGCAGCTTCCGGCCGCCGATCGCCGCGCGCAGCGCGCCGGCCTCGTGATGGCGGCGATCTACCGGACGCTGCTTGCCGAGATCGAGCGCGACGGTTTCCGCGTGCTCGACCGGCGGCTGTCGCTGACGCCGCTGCGCAAGCTGTGGATCGCGTGGAAGACGTGGCGTTCCGCGGCGTAGCCGGGGGCCGCGGATGACGCTCCCGGTCGCGATCCTGGGCGGCGGCTGGGCGGGCTGCGCGGCGGCGGCGACGCTGGCCGCGAACGGCGTGCCCGTGGTGATCCACGAGGCGGCGCCGATCCTGGGCGGCCGCGCGCGGCGCGTCGAGCGCGACGGCCTGTCCCTCGACAACGGACAGCATCTGCTGCTCGGCGCGTACGAAGCGACGTTCGCGCTGTTCGATCGCGTGCACGGCGAACGCGCGGCGCGCTCGCTCCTGATCCGTCGCCCGCTGGCGATCGTGCCGTTCTCGGCCGCGCAGACGGGCGCGCTGACGCTGCACGCGCGCCGCGCGCCGGGCCGGCTGGGGCTGCTGATCGGCCTCGTGGCCGCCGCCGGCCTTTCGCTGTCCGAGCGGTGGGCGAATCTGAAATGGTTCCGCGCGATCGAGCGTGCCGGGTTCCGTCGGCCCGCGGACGAGACCGTCGCGCGAATGCTCTCGCCGCTGCCGCCGCGCGTCGCGCGCCTGCTGTGGGAGCCGCTGTGCCTGGCCGCGCTCAACACGCCGGTCGCGACCGCTTCGGCCCAGGTGTTCGCGAACGTGTTGCGCGCGGCCTTCGGCGGGGACGGCGACGCCGCGGACTTCGTGCTGCCCGCCACCGATCTCACGGCGCTTCTGCCCGACGGCGTCGCACGCTACGTCGCCGAGCGCGGCGGACGCGTGCGCACCGACACGCGGGCGCAGGTCGTGTCGGCGGACCGCGAAGGCGCATGGGTCGCCGTCCAGGGTCGCGGCGAACCGGCCGCGGCGGCGATCGTGGCCGTGGGCCCGCATCGGCTCGCGCAGGCGTTCGCGCCCGAGATGCTGGCCGCACATCCGGCGCTCGCGAGCGCGCTGGGCGCGTTCGCCGCGCTCGACTACGAGCCGCTGGTCACCGTTTGGTCGGGCTACGCGGCGCTGGTCGCGATGCCGGGTCCGATCGCACGGCTCGACGACGCGCCGGGACAGTGGGTCATCGACCGGCCCGACATTCTCGCGCGCGCGGCGCCGTCGTCACGGCCGGCGATCGCGCAGCTCCTTTCGGTAGTCATCAGCGCCGGCGGCCCGCACATGAAGATGGCGCACGACGACCTCGCGCGCGCCGTCGACGCGCAGTTGCGGCGGCTGCGGCCGGCGTTGCCCGCGTGCGCCTGGTCGCAGGTCGTCGCCGAGAAACGCGCGACGTACGCGTGCACCCCGCGGCGCGTGCGCGCGGCCGGTCCGAGGTTTGCACCCGGGGTGTACCTGGCCGGCGACTACGTGGATGCCGAGTTTCCCGCGACGCTCGAGGCCGCGGTCAGGAGCGGCGTCGCGGCGGCGGAGGCCTTCCTGGCCGACCGGCGTTGATTCGTCGGAAATCCGTCGGCCGATTCAGCGGTCCCACCTCCAGAATGCGTCACGCTCGTCGAGCAGATACCCGGCCAGCACGCCCTTGTGCACTTCGGACGCGCCGTCGACGAGCCGCGCCTGCCGCGCGTAGCGGTAGATCCACTCGATGACCGTGTCCTTCGAGTAGCCGCGCGCGCCGCACAGCTGCAGCGCCGTGTCCGCCGCGCGATGCAGCGCATCGGCGACGACGACCTTCGCCATCGAGATCTCCTTGCGCGCGAAATCGCCGGCGTCGAGCTTGACGGCGGCGCGCATCGTCAGCAGGCGCCCGATCTCGATGGCCATCGCGGCGTCGCCGAGCAGGCCCTGCACGCTTTCGCGCATCGCGAGCGTCCGGCCGTGGCTCTCGCGCACCGTCACGTAGTCGAGCGCGATCGCCAGCGAGCGCTTGGCGAGGCCCAGCCAGCGCATGCAGTGGGTGAGCCGCGCGGTGCCCAGGCGGATCTGCGTGACCTTGAGGCCGTCGCCCACGTTCATCAACCGCGCGTCGTCGGGAATTTCCAGGCCGTCGAACTCGATCTCGCAGTGCCCGCCGTGCTCCTCGGGGCCCAGGATCGGGATGCGGCGGACGATCCGCCAGCCGGGCTGGTCGCGGTCGTACATGAACGCGGTCAGCCCCTTGCGCCTGTCGTCCGAGGTCTTGGCGATCAGGATGAAGTGCTGCGCCGCCTCGGCGCCGGTGATAAACCACTTGCGGCCGTGCACGACCCAGCGGTCGCCGCGGCGCTCCGCCGTCGTCAGCGTCATCGCCGGATCGGACCCGCTGCCCGGATGCGGCTCGGTCATGGCGAACGCGCTGCGCACGCGGCCGTCGACGATCGGTGCGAGCCAGCGCGCCTGCTGCTCCGGTGTCGCGACCTTCGCGAGCACGGTCATGTTGCCGTCGTCCGGCGCCGCGCAGTTGAAACAGACGGGTCCGAAGATAGACGCGTTCATCTCCTCGTACAGCGCGGCGCGCCCGACCACCGACAGCCCGAGCCCGCCGAGCGCGCGCGGGATCTGCGGCGCCCACAATCCCGCGGCCTTCACTTCGCGCCGCATCCGCGCCAGCGGGTCCGGCGCGAGGTTCTCGTGCTCGTCGTAGTTGGCGCGGTCGGACTCGAGCGGAACGATGCGTTCGCGGACGAACGCGGCCACGCGCACGCGGAGCTCTTCCACATCGGCGGGAAGCGAGAAGTCCATGGCGGTCTCCGTGGGCCCGGCTAGAGGTCGTTGCGCGCGCGCTCGCGCAGCACGAACTTCTGGATCTTGCCGGTGGCGGTCTTGGGCAACGGGCCGAACACGACGGTCTTCGGCACCTTGAAGTGGGCGATGCGCTCGCGGCACCACGCCACGATGTCGGCGGACGTCGGAACGTCCGCGCCGGGCTTGACCATGACGAACGCGCACGGCGTCTCGCCCCACTTGGCGTCGGGCCGCGCGACGACCGCCGCTTCCATCACGGCCGGATGGCGGTACAGGCACTCCTCCACCTCGAGCGAGCTGATGTTCTCGCCGCCGGAGATGATGATGTCCTTGCTGCGGTCCTTGATCTCGATGTAGTTGTCCGGATGCCATACGGCGAGGTCGCCGGAGTGGTACCAGTCGTGCGCGAACGCGGCCTCGTTGGCCTTCCGGTTGCGCAGGTAGCCCTTCATGATCGTGTTCCCGCGCAGCATCACCTCGCCCAGCGTCCGTCCGTCGCGCGGTACCGGCGCGCCGGTGTCCGGATCGCCGACCTGGAACTGCGCCAGCGTGGCCATCGGCACGCCCTGCCGCGCCATCTTCTGCGCGCGCTCGGTCAGCGACAGCGATTGCCAGTCGTCCTGCCACGCGCACAGCGTCGCCGGGCCGTACGACTCGGTCAGTCCGTACAGGTGCGTGACGCGGAAGCCCATCGCCTCCATGTTCTCGATCACCGCCGACGGCGGCGCGGCGCCGCCGGTGGCGACGTCGACGACGTGGTCGAAGCGGAGCTTCACGCCGTCCGGCGCGTGGATGAGCATGGTGAGCACGATCGGCGCGCCGCACATGTGCGTGACGCGCAGGTCACGGATCGCCGGAAAGATGAGCGCCGGGTCCACGCGGCGCAGGCAGACGTGCGTCGCGCCGACGGCGGTGACGCCCCACGTGTACGTCCAGCCGCAGCAATGGAACATCGGCAGCGTCCACAGGTAGACGCTCGCCGGCGACAGGCCGAACGTCAGCGCGCTGCCCAGCGCGTTGAGGAACGCGCCGCGGTGGTGGTAGACGACGCCCTTCGGGTCGCCGGTGGTGCCCGACGTGTACAGGAGCGCGATCGCATCCCACTCGTCGCGCGGGCCCGGCCACGCGAACGTCGGGTCGCCTTCGGCCAGCAGGTCCTCGTAGCGAACGGTGCCGAGCAGCTCGCCGCGCGGGCCCTCCGGATCGTCGATGTCGACGACGGTGATCGGCCGGACGAGCTGCGCCAGCGCCGCCTTCATCACCGGCGCGTACTCGGCGTCGGTGATGACGACGCGCGCGCCGCCGTGTTCGAGGCAGAACGCGATCGCCGCGGCGTCGAGGCGCACGTTGAGCGGGTTCAGCACGGCGCCGAGCGCGGGAACCGCGTAATGCGCTTCGAGCAGCGCGGGCACGTTGGGCGCCATCACGGCGACGGTGTCGCCGCGGCCGACGCCG
Organism: Burkholderiales bacterium; assembly: GCA_046347755.1. Taxonomy (GTDB): domain Bacteria; phylum Pseudomonadota; class Gammaproteobacteria; order Burkholderiales; family Casimicrobiaceae; genus VBCG01. The sequence goes on from JAXMFM010000003.1 coordinate 2,693,997, forward strand.
CGCCGCGCGAGCGCCGAGCTTAAGCGCCGGCAGCGCTGCGCGAACGTCGCGTAGTCGTACGCGAGCTCGCCGTGGCGAACGGCGACCTTGTGCGGGTAGACGAGCGCGGCGCGCTCGAGAAACGAGACCGGCGACAGCGGGACGTGGTTCGCGCGATTGCGCGCAAGGCCGTGCTCGAACGGGGCGTCGTCAGTCGCGCTCATGGCCGTCCTTCCTCAACCCGGGTTTCCGCGCGGGCGGGCGCCGCCGGTGCGATTGCGCAGCAGGCGCTGCTGTTCGCGGTTCCATTCGCGATCCTTGATCGTGTCCCGCTTGTCGTGCTGCTTCTTGCCCTTCGCGAGGCCGACTTCGAGCTTGATGCGGCCTCCCTTGAAATGCAGGTTGATCGGCGCCAGCGTGTAGCCGGCGCGCTCGACCTTGCCGACCAGCCGGTTGATCTCCTCGCGATGCAGCAGCAGCTTGCGCGTGCGCGTCGGGTCCGCACGCACGTGCGTCGACGCCTGGGTGAGCGGCGTGATGTGCGCGCCGATCAGCATGATCTCGCCCCCCTTGACGACGACGTACGCCTCCTTGAGGTTCGCCCGCCCGGCACGGATCGCCTTGACCTCCCAGCCTTCGAGCGCAAGACCGGCCTCGATCCGTTCCTCGATAAAATAGTCGTGGAACGCCTTCCGGTTTTCGACGATGCTCATGGGACGCCCGGTGACTGCACGCGACGTTGCGCGCCGACCTTCATTCTAGCAACCCCCCGCCGCCCGCCATGCATCGCGTCCAGAAATCCGTCCTCGTGCCGTTCGCCGCGCAGCAGATGTTCGACCTGGTCGACGCCGTCGAGCGATATCCCGATTTCCTGCCGTGGTGCGACGGAAGCCACGTGCTGGAAACGCACGCGGGCGGCAAGACCGCGCGGCTCGACATCCACTACGCCGGCATCCGCGCGCACTTCACGACCGACAACCGCAACGATCCGCCGGCGTCGATCGTGGTCACGCTGAAGGACGGGCCGTTTCGCCACCTGCACGGCGAATGGTCGTTCCGCACGCTCGCGCCGCACGCGTCCAAGGTCGAGCTGATGCTGGCGTGGGAGTTCAAGACGCACCTGCTCGAGGCGGCCGTGGGACCGGTGTTCAACCGGATCGTCAACACGTTCGTCGACGCGTTCGTGCGGCGCGCCGAAGCCGTCTATCCACCCTCGCCGCCTCCGTGAACTCCCGGTGACCGCTCCGCTCGCGATCGTCGTCGCCTACGCCGCGCCCGGCGTCGAGGCGATCGTGCCGCTCGCGCTGCCGGCGGGAGCCACCGTCGCGCAGGCGGTCGCGGCGAGCAGATTGTGCGAGCGCTATGGACTCGCCGCGGGCGTCGTCGCCTACGCGATCCACGGCCGGCGCGCCGACGGCGACGCGCCGCTGTCCGACGGCGACCGCGTCGAGATCACGCGACCGCTTGCGGCCGACGCGAAGGAAGTCCGGCGCCTGCGGGCGGGCCGCACGGGAAAGTGAAGTGCACATGGGGGGGTTTGCCGGTCGCCGGAAATCCGCGACAATGATCGGATGTCCGGATCAGGAGCATCGCTGCGCACCGTCGCAGCCGCCGTCGCGCTGGCCGCGTGCGCGTTCGCGCCGACTGTCCATGCGCAATCCGCCGCGACGAGTTCGTTCGCGGCGTCGGCCGTCGAGAGCGCCGGCAGGATGTGGAACGGCGCACAGGACGTCGCCGTCTTCGCGCTGGGCCTCATCGGCGTCGAGTACCGGTTCGGCGGCACCACGCCGGAGCGCGGCCTCGACTGCAGCGGTCTCGTCGGGTACGTGTTCTCGCAGGTGACCGGCGTCGCGCTGCCGAGGACGTCGCGCGAACTGAGCGGCATCGGCGCCAAGGTGGCGATCTCCGATCTCGCGCCCGGCGACCTCGTGTTCTTCAACACGCGCCGCTTCGCGTTCTCGCACGTCGGCATCTACCTGGGCGACAACCAGTTCATCCACGCGCCGTCGCGCGGCAGCGAAGTGTCGGTCGCGCAGCTGTCGGCGCCCTACTGGCGCAAGCACTTCAACGGGGCGCGGCGGCTGGTGGGCGTGCTGCCGTCGCTGGTGCCGAGCCTGGTCGCGCCGGCGTACGCCGCCGACCTGCCGGGCGCCGTCGACGACGACGAGCCGCCGCCGACGCCGTAGTCGGCAGTTGACTGCAGATCCCTCGTCGCTTCGCTTCTCGGGATGACAGGAGGCCGGCTTCGCCGGCCTCCTGTCACTCCTTGGCGCCGGCGCGCTTCAGCTGCGCCGCCATCTGCTGTTCGTTGCCGCGCAGCGCCCACGCCAGCGCGGTCGCGCCGTTCTGGTTGCGCACGTTGACGTCGGCGCCCTTCGCGATCAGCAACGCCACCGTCGGGCCCTTGCCTTCGCGCACGGCCATCATCAGCGCCGTGGTTCCGTTGGGCGACTGCGCGTTGATGTTGGCGCCTTCCGCGAGCAGCCAGGCGATCACCGCGTCCTGGCCGCCGGTGGCCGCGTAGATCAGCGGCGTCCAGCCCGGCCCGTCGATCGTCGCGCCGCGCGCGCGCAGCTTCTTCACGAGATCGAGGTTGCCGCCCATCGCCGCGGCCATGATCGCCGTGTCTCCGAAACGGCTGCGCCCGTTCACGTCGGCCCGCGCCGCCAGCAGCACGTCGATCGTCGCGAGATTGTTGCCGCGGGCGGCGAGCAGCAGCGCCGGATCGCCGTTGGCGTTGGTCGTGTTCGGGTCCACGCCCTTGGCGAGGAATTCCTTCACCTGCGGCGCGCGGTCGTTCTCGACGGCGATGATGAAGTCCTCGGCCGTGTCGGCGAACGCCGGCGCGGCGATCGCGACCGCCGCCGCGAAGGCGGCGAGCGACCGTGCAAGAGTGCGATGAAGCGATTCAGGCTGCGGCATGTTCACTCGATGAAATGTTGAAGAGGCGGAAGAAGTTGGCCGACGTGGCGTGGGCGACGGTGTCGGCGGCCACGCCTCGCAGCCGCGCGATCTCCTCGCCCACATGGCGGACCCACGCAGGCTGGTTGCGCTTGCCGCGGTGCGGCACCGGCGCCAGATACGGGCTGTCGGTTTCGATCAGCATGCGGTCGAGCGGCACGCGGCGCGCGACCTCGTGCAGGTCCTTCGCGTTCTTGAACGTCACGATGCCGGAGAACGAGATGTGGAAGCCCAGGTCAAGCGCGCGCTGCGCGACGTCCCACGTTTCGGTGAAGCAGTGCATGACGCCGCCGGCCTCGCCCGCCCGCTCGTCGCGCATGATGGCGAGCGTGTCCTCGGCGGCCGCACGCGTGTGGATCACCAGCGGCTTGGCCGTCGCCCGCGCTGCGCGGATGTGCGTGCGGAACCGGTCGCGCTGCCAGCCCAGGTCGCCCTCCAGCCGGTAGTAGTCGAGCCCGGTTTCGCCGATCGCGACCACCTTGGGCGTGGCCGCCTTCGCGACCAGATCGTCGACCGTCGGCTCGGGCGTGTCCACGTAATCCGGATGCACGCCGACGGTCGCGTACAGGTTGGCGTGCGCGTGCGCGAGCGCCACGACGTTCGGCCACGCGGGCAGGTCGACGCCGATGCACAGCGCGTGGGTGACCTCGTGTTCGCGCATCGCCGCGAGCAATCCGGGCAGCTCGTCGGCGAATTCCGGGAAGTCGAGGTGGCAGTGGGAGTCGACGTACACCAAGAGCTACATCGTGTGCGTCGGTCGCGTCGACGCCAGCGCCTCGCCGAGGATCTTCTCGATCGTCGCGCGCGCCGCCGAGCCGGTCTCGTCCTGCGTGAACTGCACGCCGATCCCCTGCGTGCGGTTTCCCTGCACCCCCTCCGGCGTCAGCCAGACGACCTTGCCCTGCACGGCCAGCCGGTTGGGATCGTCCATCAGCGACAGCAGCATGAACACTTCCTCGCCCAGCGTGTACTGCCGCGACGTCGGGATGAAGATGCCGCCCCCCTTGAGGAACGGCATGTACGCCGCGTACAGCGCCGCCTTCTCGCGGATGTTGAGCGACAGCACGCCGGGCCGCGCGACGCCGGCGCCGGGAGCTGCCGCAGGGGGTTTCTTGTCGGCCATGGTCAGTCCCGCCGGGCCGTCCCAAGGGACTGACGCTCCCCCTCAGGGGGCAGCGAGCGTAGCGAGCGTGGGGGTCGTCCCATATGTCAGTCCCGCCGGGCCGTCCCAAGGGACTGACGCTCCCCCACAGGGGGCAGCGAGCGTAGCGAGCGTGGGGGTCGTCCCATGTCAGCGAAACAAATCCCGGTATCCGATCAGAAGCGCGCAGGCCACGAGGCGCGGCGACAGCGGATGCGCGACCAGCGCGCGTTGCCGCATCAGCGCCCGATGATAGCGAAACAGCGGCACCGGCGCCACCGCGCCGGCCAGCGCACGCAGCGGCGCCGCGAAATCCGGGTTGCGGACCGGCGTGCCGCCGGCGGCCACCCGTGCCAGGTCGGCGCTCCACGCGGCGAGCCAGTCGATCGCGAGGCCCAGACGCTCCTTGCGCTCGTCCTTCGGCGCCGCATCCAGGCGCGCCGCCAGCGCGACCGGCGACAGCGTTTTCGGCTTCGCGAGCGCGTCCAGCCACACCGACCGCTCCTGCTGCCACGCCGGATCGGCGATCGCGCGCGCCAGCAGCGGCGCGCCGCCGGCCTGCGCGAGCACGACGTCGGGCGCCGCAACGCCGTGTCCGGCGAGCCACGCCTGCGCGACCTGCGCGTCCGGCATCGGCGCGGGCAACGTCCGGCAGCGACTGCGCAGCGTCGCCGGCACCCGGCCCGGCTGATGCGCGACCAGCATGAGATAGGTGTCGGGCGGCGGCTCTTCCAGCGTCTTCAAGAGCGCGTTCGCCGCCGCCGCGTTCATCGCTTCCGCAGGCTCAATGATCGCGACCTTCGCGCGGCCGCGGTGTCCGGTCAGCAGCGCCCAGCGCGTGAGGTCGCGGATGTGGGCGATCGGGATCGCGTCGAGCGCCCTGACCTCGTCATCGTCGCCGCGCTCGACGGGCTCGACGATGCGCAGGTCTGGATGCTGGCCGGCGCGCACGTATCCGCAGCTCGCGCACGCGGCGCACGCCATGCCGTCCGCTCGCGGGTTCTCGCACAGCAGCGCGCGCGCGAGGTTGAGCGCCAGCGTGCGCTTGCCGATGCCGCGCATGCCGGCGATCAGCAGCGCGTGCGGCCAGGTCGCGCGCCCGCGCGCCGCGTCGATCGCCGCCGCGTGCTGCCACGGCAGGAGCTCCGGGAACGCGGCCGCCGGCGCGCCGGCGTCGTCGTCGGCCGCGGTCACAGCGCCCCGACCAGCGCGGCCAGTTCGGCGCGCACGACGGCGACCGGACGCGACGAGTCGACGACGTGGAAGCGCTTCGGCTCGGCGGCGGCGCGCTCGAGATACGCGGCGCGAACGCGCGCGAAGAATTCCTGCTGCTCGCTTTCGAACTTGTCGAGCGCCCGGCCGCCGGCCATCGCGCGCTGCAGCCGCTCGTGCGACACCGCGATCGGCACGTCGAACAGGATCGTGAGGTCGGGACGGCAGTCGCCGTGGACGAAGCGCTCGAGCTCGGCGATGCGCTCGCGCGGAACGCCGTGACCGCCGCCCTGGTACGCGTACGTCGCGTCGGTGAAACGGTCGCAGACGACCCAGTCGCCGCGCGCGAGCGCCGGCTTGATCACCTGCTCGACGTGCTCGCGCCGCGCAGCGAACATCAGCAGCGCCTCGGTGACGTGCGTCATCGGCATGTGCAGCAGGAGTTCGCGCAGCTTCTCGCCGAGCGGCGTGCCCCCCGGCTCGCGCGTCGCCGTCACGCGGTGGCCGAGTGCGCCGATGGCCTCGGTCAGGTGCCTCGCGTGCGTGCTCTTGCCCGCGCCGTCCACGCCTTCCAGCGTGATGAAGCGGCCGGAAGTCGACGTCATTTCCCGCCTTTCTGGAAGCGCGTCACCGCGCGGTTGTGCTCGGCCAGGTTCGACGAGAACTTCGACGTGCCGTCGCCGCGCGCGACGAAGTACAGATACTCGGTCGGCGGCGGATTGAGCACGACGTCGAGCGACGCCTGCGACACGAACGCGATCGGCGTCGGCGGCAGGCCTTCGCGCGTGTAGGTGTTGTAGGGCGTGTCGCTTTCCAGATCCCGGCGCTTCAGGTCGCCGTCGAAGCGCGCGCCCAGTCCATAGATGACGGTCGGGTCCGCCTGCAGTCGCATGCCCTTGCGCAGACGGTTGACGAACACCGACGCGATCAGCGGACGGTCGACGGCGCGCCCGGTCTCCTTTTCGACGATCGACGCGGCGACCAGCGCTTCGTCCATGGACCGGAACGGCAGGTCGGTCGCCCGGCTCTCCCACGCGGCGGCAAGCCGGGCGTCGAGCGCGCGGCGCGCGCGCCTGAGCAACGCGACGTCGGCGCTGCCGGCCGCGAAGAAATACGTGTCGGGAAAGAAGCGGCCTTCGGGGTTGACGCCCGGTGCGCCGAGCCGCGCCATCAGCTCTTCGTCGGGCAGGTCGAGCACCGTGTTCTTCACGTCGGGATTCGCGCGCAGCGCGCGCTTCAGTTCAGCCCAGGTCGTTCCTTCGACGATCGTGATCGACGTCTGCGTGACGTCGCCCTGCGTGATCCTGGCCAGCAGCTGCGGCAGCGTGGTTCCGGCGTCGATCTCGTAGCTGCCGGCCTTGATCCGCCGGTCGACGTCGCGCACGCGGCCGAGCGCCACCAGCGCCAGCGGCTGCGGCAGCACGCCCGCCGCGCCCAGTTCCCGCGCGACCGCGGACAACGGCGCGCCGGGCCGCACGTCGAACGCGAACGGCGAGACCGGAAGGTTGAGCGGCCTGGTGTAGAGCTGCCATGCGTACCACGCGGCGGCGACGGCGCCGGCGAGCACGAACAACACGATGAGGCGAGCGACGCGGGAGGCCATGGCGGTGCGTCGCGCATTATAATCGCCCGATGATGAAATCCCCTGCCGTGCCGCGGCCGCGCTTCCGCGTTCGCGCGCCGGGCTTCACGCTGATCGAGATCATGGTGGTGATCGTGATCCTCGGCGTCCTGGCGGCGCTGATTGTTCCGAAGTTCCTCGAGCGGCCGGACGAAGCGCGCGTGACCGCCGCGAAGAGCGACATCGCGGCGATCATGACGGCGCTCAAGCTCTATCGCCTCGACAACCAGCGTTACCCCACCGGCGAACAAGGGCTGGCGGCGCTGGTCGCCAAGCCGGAACAGCCGCCGGTGCCGACCAACTGGAAGAGCGGCGGCTATCTGGACAAGCTGCCGAAGGACCCCTGGGGGCGGCCGTACGCGTATCTGAATCCCGGCGTGCGCGGCGAAATCGAGGTGTTCAGCTTCGGCGCCGACGGCCAGCAGGGCGGAACCGGCATCGACGCCGACATCGGGTCGTGGGACCTGTAACGCCGCAGCACGCGCTCGAGCGCCCGGCGGCGGGCTTCACGCTGGTCGAGATATTGGTGGTGATCGTGATCCTCGCGATCGCCGCCGGCGTGGCCGCGGTCGCGTACGACGGCAACGACCGCGATCGCGCATTGCGCGAAGCGCGTCGTTTCGCCGGGGCGCTCGAGCACGCGGCGCTGCGCGCGCAGGCGCGCGCCGAGACGCTGGGCGCGTCGGCGGACGGCGGCGCGTGGCGGTTCTGGCGCCGCGACCCCGACAACGCGCGATGGCTGCCGGTCACCGACGACGACGCGCTCGCCGCGCACGCGATGCCGTCGGCCATGACGCTGACGCCCGTCGACTACGCGGGACAGGCGCTCGACGCCAACGACATCGTGCCGCTGCGGCCGACCGGCCGCAACGAGCCGTACACGTTCGTGCTGCAGTCGCGCGACGCGCGCGTCGTGCTCGCCGCCGACCCCTTGAACCGCGTCGCAGTGACGGTGACCTCGCCATGAGCGCCGCCGGGCCGTCCCAAGGCGCTCGCCCCCCTGGGGGGGAACGGCGCGCAGCGCCGTTCGGGGGGGATCACCTCAGCGCCGCCGGGCCGTCCCAAGGCGCTCGCCCCCCTGGGGGGGAGCGGCGCGCAGCGCCGTTCGGGGGGGACCATCGAAGCAGGCGCAACGGCTTCACGCTGGTCGAGGTCCTCGTCGCGCTGGCGATCGTCGCGATCGCGCTGACCGCGGGCATGCGCGCGCTCGCGCAGGCCGCCGACACCGCGTCGGCGCTCAAGGCGCGCACGCTGGCGCTGTGGGTCGCGCAGAACCGGCTCGCCGCCGCGCAGATCGCCAATCCGTGGCCCGCGCTCGGCGCGTACTCGGGCGACGCCACGCAGGCGGGCGCGAATTTCGTCTGGCAGGCGAGCGTCAGCACCACGCCCAACCCCGCGTTTCGCAAGGTCGAGATCACGGTCGCCGAACCGGGCACGCCCGACTACGTGCTGGCGCGCCTGGTCGGCTTTCTCGGCAACCCGGAGGGGCGGCCGTGAACCGCCACCGCGGCTTCACGCTGGTGGAGGCGCTGCTCGCGCTCGCGATCTTCGGCGTCATCGCCGTGCTCGCGTACCGCGCGACCGCCGCGCTCACCGACGGCGAAGCACGGCTGTCGTCGGAGGCCGCGCGCTGGCGCACGCTGGAAGCGCTGTTCACGCGCTTCGAGGCCGACATCCGGCAGGCGGTGCCGCGCAGCGTGCGCGCCGGCGCGACGCGCGAGGCCGCGTGGCTCGGCACGACGTACGACGGGCAGAGCGCGCTCGTGTTCAGCCGCGCCGGCAGCGAGTTCGCACCTGAACCGGGCCCCGCGGGTCAGCGCGTCGGCTATCGGCTGCGCGGCGGTGCGATCGAGCTCGCGTTCTGGCCGCAGCCCGACCACACGGACGCCGCGGTGCCGGTCGTGTATCCGCTGGTCGCCGACGTCGCGACGTTCGAGCTCGAATACCTGACGCGAGACGGCTACTGGCGCAACCGCTGGCCGCTGCTCGGCGAGGAGGACATCCCACGCGCGGTCCGCCTTACCCTCGTGCTGGCCGACGGCACGCGCATCGACCGCTGGTTCACGCTGCGATGAACGGGGAAACGTCCCGAGGCGCCGCGTTGATCCTCGCGATGCTGGTCGCGGCACTGGCCGCGACCGTGGCCGTCGCGCTCGCCGCCGAGCAGCAGCGCTGGTTCGCCGACGTCGGCAATCGCCGCGACCAGGTGCAGGCGCAGTCGCTGGCGCTCGCCGGCGTGCAATGGGCGCGGCAGATCCTGCAGGACGACGCGCGCAACGGCACGCTCGATTTCCTGGCCGAGCCGTGGGCCTATCCGCTGCCGCCGACGCCGATCGCCAACGGGTCGATCGAAGGGCGCATCGAGGATGCGCAGGGTCGGCTCAACCTGAACAACCTGGCGCAGGACGGCACCGCCGCGACCGTCGAGCGCCTGCGACTTGCACGGCTGGTCGCCGGCAAGGGACTCGAGCCGCGCGTGCTCGACGCGATCGCCGACTGGATCGACGCCGACTCGCTGCGCCGCGCCGACGGCGCCGAGGACGCCGACTACGCGCAGCGCGCGCCGACGTCGCTCGCGGCCAACGCGCCGCTCGTGCGCACGGCCGAGATCGCGCTGGTGCGCGGCGTCAACGCCCGGATGTGGGCGACGCTGGCGGCCGACGTCGCCGCGCTGCCCGCCGGCACGGCGCTCAACATCAACACCGCACCGCCCGACGTCATCAGCGCGGCGATTCCGGATCTCACCGGCGACAAGCTCGCGGCGTTCATCGTCGAGCGCGCAGCCAAGCCGTTCACGACGCAGGCCGAGCTGCGCGAGCGCATGCCGCGCGGCGTCGCGCTTCCCGAAGGCGGCACGTTCGCGTTCTCGAGCAGCTATTTCCTGGTGAGCGTCCGGTCGCGGCAGGGCGATGCCGTCGCGCAGGTGCGCGCGCTGGTCAGGCGCGAAGGCCGCGCGTGGCCGACCGTCGTGTGGCAGACGCTCGAATAGCTGCGGGTAAACTAGAAGTCCCGCCGCGTTCCCCGACCGCTCCATGTCCATCCTTCGCGTGCTGCTCGCCGAAGCGCCGTCGCCGGCGCTGGCGGCGCCGTGGGCGATGTTCGACGCCGACGGCCGCCACACGCGCTCGGGCGTCGGGCCGCCCGCGTCGTGGCCGGACGCGCAGCGCAAGGAAGCGGTGCTCGCCGCGTCGGCGGTGCGGCTGGTCGGCGTGGCGCTGCCGCCGATGCCCGCCGATCGCGTCGCGTCCGCGGCGGCGTTCGCGCTGGAAGACCAGCTCGCCGGGCCCGCGCACGCGCAGCACCTGGTCGCAGCGAACCGCCGGCGCGACGGCACGGTCGAAGTGGCGATCGTCGCGCGTGCGCTGATGGGCCCGTTGCGTTCGACTTTCGCGCGCGTGGTCGCGGAGCCGGCAACCGCGCCGGTGCCGGCCGCCGGCACGTGGCGCTGGTGCGAATCGGGGCTCGACGGCGGCTTCGTGCGCAAGCCGGACGGCGGCGCGTTCGCGGTCAGCGCGCCGGGCGCGCGCTCGCCGGTGCCGGCGGAGCTGGCGCTGGCGCTGAAGCAGGCGGCGCGCCCGGGCGTCGCCGTCGACGTCGCGTTCCCGGCCGACGACGCGCAACTCGCTGCGTGGTCCGCGCAATGCGGCGTGGCATTCCGCCGCGTCGCCGCGTGGCGCTGGGACCAGGACGGCGCGGCGCTGGCCGCGGCGACCGACCTGCTGCAGGGTGAGTTCTCGCGGGAGGCCGCCGTGCCCGCGCGCACGATCGGCAGCCGGTTCCGCTTCGCCGCGGCCATCGCGATCGCCGCGCTCGGGCTGCACGTTGCCGCGACGTTCGTGCAATGGGCGTGGCTGCGCGTCGATTCGTGGCGGACCGCAGGCGCCATCGTCGCCGCCGCGCGCGACGCAGGCGTGGCGGAAGCCGCCGGCGGCGAAAGCGCGACCGCGGCGCTCGCGCGCAAGTTCGCCGATGCTCGGCACCGGGCCGCGCAGCCCGCGCCCTCCGACGCGCTGCCGATGCTCGCGCGCGCGGCGCCGGCGCTCGCCGCGCTGCCTGCCGGCGCGCTGAAGACGGCCACGTACACGCGCAGCACGTGGACGTTCGAACTGGCGAAGGTCGACGCGGGCGCGGCGGCGGCGCTCGACCGCGCGATGACGGGCGCGGGACTCGCGACGCTGCAGGCGACGACGAACGCCGGCACGCGCGTGCGCGCCACGCTCGCGCCGGGAACGGACGGCCCGTGATGGCCGATACGCTGCATGCGCTTTCGCCGGCGCTGGCCGGCCGTTGGGAGCGTGCGTCGACGCGCGAACGCGGGCTGGTCGTCGCGGCGATCGTCGTGACCGCGTTCGCGGCCGGCTATTCGTGGGTGTGGCAGCCGATGACTGCCGACGTCGAGCGCCTCCAACGCGACCTGCCGCGCGAGCGCAGCGTGCTGGCGGCGGCGCGCGCACAGGCCGACGCGCTGGTCGCGCTGCAGCGCGCCACTACGCCGGTGAAGAGCGGCGATCCGCGCGCCGGGGTCGAGCGCATCCTGGCCGAGCGCGGCCTGCGCCCGGCGGTCGCGTCGATCGAGCTCTCGGAAGGCCGCGTGCGCATCGCGTTCTCGGCCGTGCGCTTCGACGCGCTGCCCGGCCTCCTCGATGCGCTCGCGATTGCGGAAGCGCTGTACGTGACCGACGCGGTCGTCACCGCGCGCGTCGAGCCCGGCACCGTGCGCGCCGAGATCACGCTCTCGCGCTAGCGATGCGCATCGTCGCGATCCTCGTCGTCGGCTTCGGCCTGCTGCTCGCGGCCTTGGCGGCGTTCGCGCCGGCGACGATCGTCGACCGCAGCCTCGAATCGCGGTCCGAGGGCCGGCTGCGCGTCGCCGACGCGGCGGGTACGATCTGGAACGGCTCCGGCGTGCTGACCGATGCGCGCAACACGTGGCGCGTGCCGCTGCGCTGGACCATCGACGCGCGGACACTGGTCAGCGACACGCACGTCGCCGCGCTGTCGCCGGTCGACGGCGCGGCCGCGCCGACGGGCACGATCGGCGTCGGCCGCGACTCCGTGACGTTGCGCAACCTCGCATTCGACCTGCCGGCGCAGGCGCTCGCCGCCGCGCTGACCCCGCGCGGCGTCGTCACGCTGGGCGGCACGGTCGAGCTGCGCACGAACGACTTTACGTGGTCCGACGCGGGCAGCGCCGGATCGCTCGCCCTGCGCTGGCGCGATGCACGGCTGGTCGCCGCCGGCGTAGTCGCGGACCTGGGCGTGGTCGACCTCGCGCTGGCGCCGCAGGGCAACCGGCTCGCCGGCCGCATCGTCAACAGCGGCGGCGAGGTCCGCCTCGACGGCACGGTGACGCTGGGCTCCGACGCCGCGAGCGTCGACGTCACGGCGGCGCCGACGGCGACGGCGTCGCCGAGCCTGGCGCGCGCGCTGGCCGTCGTCGGCACGCCGGACGGCAGCGGAGCCGTGCGCCTCGGATGGCGCGGCAGCCTCCGGCAAGGTAAGTGAGCGCCGCCGGGTCGCCCTCAGCTGGCACGCCAAGCGCTCGCCCGCCTGGGGGGGAAGGGCGCGCAGGGTCGTTCGGGGGGGAGACCTCCGACCGCATCGCGGCCCTCGACGTCGTGCGCGGCGCCGCGCTGGTCGCGATGATCGCGTTTCACTTCTCGTTCGACCTGGCTTCGTTCCGCGTCGTCGCGTGGGACTTCTACCGGGATCCGTTCTGGCTGCACGCGCGCACGGCGATCCTGTCCACGTTCCTGTTGATCGCCGGCGTGAGCCTCGTTCTGGCCGAGTCCACACCGCGCGGCCGCACGCGGTTCTGGCGGCACGTCGCGAGGATTGCCGCTTGCGCGCTGCTGGTCAGCGCCGGCAGCTACGCGATGTTTCCGAACAGCTTCATCTGGTTCGGCGTGCTGCACGCGATCGCGGTGTCGCTGGTGCTGATACGGCCGCTCGCCGCGCACCCGCGCGCGGCCCTCGCGGCCGGCGTGGCCGCGATCGTCGCGGGCAACGTCGTCACGTCGCCGTGGTTCGACGGCCGACCGTGGGGCTGGGTCGGCTTCGCCACCGTCAAGCCGGTGACCGAGGATTACGTTCCGCTCTTCCCTTGGACCGGCGTGATGCTCGTGGGCATCGCCGCCGGGCACGCGCTCGTCCGCACCGGGTTTCGCGCCCTCGCCCCCTTCGCGCGCGGGCCGCGGGCGCTCGCCTGGCTCGGCCGCCACAGCCTCGCCGTCTACATGATCCACCAGCCGCTGCTGATCGGACTGCTGATCGTGCTCACCCGCAGGTAGGCGCGCCAGCCCGTCCCGGGGGCTTGACACAGGTCAAACGCCCGGCGCCCGTTCGCCCGCATAGTGGCCCTCGTCGCGCGCACCGGCGCGCGCAGAGGGAACGTTCCATGACATCGCACGCTGACGTCGTTGCCGGCGTCGGACTGGCGGACAAGCCGCGCAAGAGCCGCTGGCCCGCGCGGATGGACGTCGCGCAAAGCGTTTCGGGACTGGCGCTCGGCCTGTTCATGTGGGGCCACATGCTGTTCGTGTCGTCGATCCTGGTGAGCGCCGACTTCATGTGGACGATCACGAAGATGTTCGAAGGCTATTTCATCTTCGGCCGGTCGTACCCGATCATCGTCTCGTTCGTCGTCGCGGGCGTGATCTCGCTCTTCGTGCTGCACGCGCTGCTCGCGCTGCGCAAGTTCCCGGCCAATTACCGGCAGTATCGCGCGTTCTCCGCGCATCGCCGGCTGCTGCACCACGGCGACACGACCTTGTGGTGGATCCAGTTCATCACCGGCTTCATGCTGTTCTTCTTAGCGTCGCCCCACCTGTTCCAGATGCTCGTCCACCCGGCGCTGATCGGGCCGTTCGAGTCGTCGGACCGCGTATGGAGCGGCAGCTGGTGGCCGCTGTACCTGATCCTGCTGTTCGTCGTCGAGCTGCACGGTGGCATCGGACTCTACCGGCTGGCCGTCAAGTGGGGCTGGCTCGAAGGCGCCGACGCGAACGCCAGCCGCCGCCGGCTCGCCATCGCCAAGTGGACGCTGACGGCGTTCTTCATCGTACTCGGCCTGGCGACATTGGCCGCGTACATGAAGATCGGCTACGCGCACCGCGACCGCGTCGGCGAGCCGTACGTCCCGGCCGCGGTGAAGGCCGTGCCCGCACCGCCGCGCGCGCCATGAAGGTCATCTATACCGACGTGCTGGTGATCGGCGGCGGGCTCGCGGGCCTGCGGGTGGCCATCGGCGCGAAGCGGCGCGGCCACGACGTCATCATCCTGTCGCTGGTGCCGGCCAAGCGCTCGCACTCGAAGGCCGCGCAAGGCGGCATGCAGGCGAGTCTCGGCAACGTGATCAAGGGCCAGGGCGACAACGAGGACGTGCATTTCGAGGACACGGTGCGCGGCTCCGACTGGGGCGCCGATCAGCAGGTCGTGCGGATGTTCGTCAACACCGCGCCGAAGGCGGTGCGCGAGCTGGCCGCGTGGGGCGTGCCGTGGAGCCGCGTGCGCGCCGGCGACCGCGACGTGATCATCAACGGGCAGAAGGTCACGATCACCGAGCGCGAGGAAGCACAGGGCCTGATCGCGCAGCGCGACTTCGGCGGCACCAAGAAGTGGCGGACGTGCTACGTGTCCGACGGCACCGGCCACGCGATGATCACCGCCGTCGGCGACCAGGCGATCGCCGACAGGATCCCCGTGCACGAGCGCACCGAGGCGATCGCGCTCATCCACGACGGCGGCCGCTGCTACGGCGCGATCGTTCGCGACCTGATCACCGGCGAGCTGCGCGCCTACGTGGCGAAGGCGACGGCGATCTGCTCGGGCGGCGCCGGCCGCCTGTACCGCGTGACGACCAACGCCGTCATCTGCGAAGGCATTCCGACGGCCGTCGCGCTGGAGACCGGCGTCGCGCAGCTCGGGAACATGGAGGCGATCCAGTTCCATCCGACCGGCATCTTCCCGGCCGGCATCCTCGTCACCGAGGGCTGCCGCGGCGACGGCGGCCTGCTGAAGGACGTCGACGGCCACCGCTTCATGCCCGACTACGAGCCGGAGAAGAAGGAACTCGCCTCCCGCGACGTCGTGTCGCGACGCATGGAGGAGCACATCGCGAGCGGCAAGGGGGCCAAGAACCGGTTCGGCCAGCACCTGTGGCTCGACATCACGCTGCTCGGCGAGAAGCACATCCGCAACAACCTGCGCGAAGTCTACGAGATCTGCCACCACTTCCTCGGCGTGGATCCCGTCCGCGAGTGGATTCCCGTGCGGCCCGCGCAGCACTACACGATGGGCGGCGTGCGCACGAAGCCCACCGGCGAGAGCCCGACGCTGAAAGGCCTGTTCGCCGCCGGCGAAGCGGCGTGCTGGGACATGCACGGCTTCAACCGGCTGGGCGGCAACTCGGTCGCGGAAACGGTCGTCGCCGGCATGATCGTCGGCGAGTTCATCGCCGACTTCTGCGACCGCTCCGAGAACACCGTCGACATTCCGACGCGCCTCGTCGAGGAGATCCTGGCGCGCGAGCGTGCGAAGCTCGACGCGATCGTGGCTGGCCCGGGCAGCGAGGATCCGAGCGCGCTCAAGGCGGCGATGCAGCAGATCATGACCGACAAGGTCGGCATCTTCCGCACCGGCGCGGCCCTGGGGCAGGCAGTCGAGGAGTTGCAGCAGCTGCTCGTGCGCAGCCGCAAGATCGGCCTGCGGCACAAGGCGCCCGGCGCCAACCCCGAGCTCGCGACCGCTTACCGCGTGCAGAAGATGCTGAAGCTCGCGCTGTGCGTCGCCTACGGCGCCTACACGCGCACGGAGAGCCGCGGCGCGCACTACCGGCAGGATCATCCGCGGCGCAACGACGCCGAATGGCTGAAGCGCACGCTCGCGACGTGGCAGGGCGACGACACGCTGCCGACACTCGGCTACGAGCCGCTCGACGTCGCGAAGATGGAGCTGCCGCCCGGATGGCGCGGCTACGGCGCGCGCGACTACATCGATCATCCGGCCACCGCGGCGCGCGCGGCGGAGGTGGAGGCCGAGAAGGCGCGCATGAAGGACGCCGACCGGTTCGCGCTGCAAACGGCGCTGATGCCGTTCGAGCACCTGCTTCCCGCACGCTTCCGCGGCCGCAACGAACGCATCGACGAACGCATCTAGAGCGACCATGGCCAACGGCGACCCCCATCGCAAGCTCCGCATCGGCGTGGTCCGCTGCAACCCGCACGCGCCCGGCGACACGCCGCGCGTCCAGACCTACGAGCTCGAGGAAGCGGACGGCATGACGCTGTTCATCGCGCTCAACGAGATCCGCGAGAAGCAGGACCCGTCGCTGCAGTTCGACTTCGTGTGCCGCGCCGGGATCTGCGGCAGCTGCGCGATGGTCATCGACGGCCGCCCCGGCCTCGCGTGCCGGACGCTGACGAAGAACCTCGGCAACGAAATCACGCTGGCGCCGCTGCCCTTCTTCGAGCTGATCGGCGACCTGTCGGTGAACACGGGCAAGTGGATGCGCGCGATGAGCGAGCGGCTGCAGTCGTGGGTCCACATGAAGTCGCAGGAGCCCGACCTCGCTCGGATCGAGGAGCGGATGGACCCGGCGCTCGCCGAGAAGATCTACGAGCTCGACCGCTGCATCGAGTGCGGCTGCTGCGTGGCCGCGTGCGGCACCGCGCGCATGCGCGAGGACTTCGTCGGCGCGGTGGGGCTCAACAAGATCGCGCGCTTCCGCCTCGACCCGCGCGACACGCGCACCGACGCCGACTACTACCAGCTCGTCGGCGACGACAACGGCGTGTTCGGCTGCATGTCGCTGCTCGCCTGCCACGACGTGTGCCCGAAGAACCTTCCGCTGGCCACGCAGATCGCGTTCATCCGCCGCAAGATGGTGCGCGAAGGCTTCGGCTAGCCGCCGAGCGCCTTCACCGCGGCGATCAGCGCGGCGCCCAGCAGCGCCATCGTGAGGCCCGTGCGCAACGGACGCGGGTGCCCGGCATAGCGCCCGAGCGCGACGCCGCCTGCGAGCAGCATGACCAGAGCGATCGCGTGCGACAGGCGCATCGCCAGCGCCGGCTCGGCGACCAGGATGAACGGCGCGACGATCGGAAACGTCGCGAGCACCACGAGCACGAAGATGCCGACCGCCTCGAGGTAATCGCGGGGGACCATCAGCGGCTTGCGCGCCAGGTCCAGCTGCAGCAGGCGCCTGTGCATGCCGTCGATCTCGTCGGGCCCGACGAGCGCGTTGACGTTTTCCGGCAGCGCCTGCGCGATGAGCCGGCGCGCGGTTTCGGGATCGGCCGCCGCGATGTGTCGTGCGAGGTTCCGATTGCGCGAGCGCTCGGTCAGCCGGCGGACCAGGTACATCACCGCGTCGACCAGCCCCCACGCGATGTTGCACCCCAACGCCGCGAGCGTGACCGTGTGCATCTCCTGCTTGCCGGCGGACCCGATGGACAGCGTGCCGACGATCGTGACCGCCATGATCAATCCGAACAGGATCTCGGAGATCCGGTCCACCGGATCGAGCAGCCGGTCGCGCCCCTCCTCCATGCCGAGCCTCTAGGCCACACCGCCGGCGAGCAGCGCGGCGATGCGCTGCGAACGAACGACGGCGTCGCCGAACTCGCCGAAGTCCGCGAGATCGGCGGGTGGGTAGGCAAGCCCCGCGACGTCCGCGCTGCCGCAGCGCGGCGCCCAGACCTTGCGCTCGGCCACCAGGTACGTACCGTAGGCCGCGCGCAGCCCGCCTGCGTTGCGCTTCGCAAGCTCGTGCTGGATCGTGTACGCAGCGAGCGCCGCGTTGCTGACGATGGCCGTCTCGAGCAGCGCTTCGCGGTAGCCGCGACGGCCCGCGACGTCCGGTCCGTGCACGTCGGCCATCCTGCGGGCGGCCGTGTGGATGACGACGTGCAGCTTGTCGAGAATGCCACGCAGCGCATGCTCGCCCGCCAGCGACAGGTATTCCCGCGGATTCAGGAACACGTCGACGGCGGAGGACACCGCGCCGCATCCGCTGTGTCCGAGCACGACGACGAGCTTCAGGCTGCCGCCCAGGTGCTCGACCGCGTAGCTCAGGCTGCCGAGCACTTCGGGTCCCAGCCCGTTGCCGGCCACCCGCACGACGAACAGGTCGTTCGGGCCTTCGTTGAAGATCAGCTCGATCGGCACGCGCGCATCGGAACAGCCGAGCACGGCTGCGTAGGGCCGCTGCGCAGGCGCGCCGGACTTGCCCGGCGCGGCCAGCCCCAGGTCGCGCGGGTCCACCGGAATCACGCAGCGCGCGGTGCCGGTTCCTTCGGCGAGGCTGTCGAGCAAACCCGTGATCGTCCGGCTGCCCTCGTCGAGCCGGTCGCGCGCGGCGTCCGCGTCGGCGGGCCGAGGTCGGGCGGACCGCTCGCTGTCTTCGTAGCGGTAAGCGATCTCGACGACTTTCATCGCGTCGATCGTACCCCGGTTTCGCCGGCGGTTGAACACCCGGGCGCGGCCGTGTAAAATCTCCGGTTCTTCGCAGGCGCGTAGCTCAGCTGGTTAGAGCACCACCTTGACATGGTGGGGGTCGTTGGTTCGAGTCCAATCGCGCCTACCAGAATTCGCTTCCTCTCCGCGACCCGCCCGCGCCGAGGCTTACGCCTGTCCCCGGGCCATCGCGCGTGCCTTCCAGAAATCCGGGGGCCGTTTCTCGAGGAACGCGTTCGCGCCCTCCTGCTGCTCGTACTTCCAGAATTCCGGGGTCGCCATGTAGCGGCGCAGTTCGTCGCCCTGGCCGAGCAGCGCCTTCATCTCCTCGCAGAACGTCGCCTTGAGTATCCTGATGCACGTCGGCGACAGCGCGAGGATCTCCCGGCACCATTTGTCGACCTCGGCGTCGAGCTCCGCGTACGGAACGACCGCGTTCGCGAGGCCCATCTGCAGCGCTTCCTGCGCGGAGTAGCGGCGGCACAGCATCCAGATCTCGCGCGCCTTCTTCGACCCGACGACGCGCGTCAGGTAGCTCACGATCGCGCCGCACGCGGGACTGCCGACGCGGGGCCCGTTCTGGCCGAACTTCGCATGGTCGGCAGCGATCGTGAGATCGCAGAAGTAGGCGATGTGATGGCCGCCGCCGATCGCGTAGCCGTTGACGCGCGCGATGATCGGCTTCAGGCAGCGCGACAGCGTGACGTGGAAGTTGTAGGGCTCGAGAATCTGGCGCTCGAGACCGCCTTCCTTTTCCCAGTTGACGTCGCCGCCGGCGGAGAACGCCCGGTCGCCGGCGCCGGTCAGGACGATGACGCCGACGTCGTCGTCCGCTCCGGCGGTCTCGACGGCGAGCGTCAGTTCCTTCAACGTGTCGCCGGTGAACGCGTTCAATTGCTTCGGGCGGTTGATCGTGATGCGCGCGACATGGTCACGCGTTTCGTACAGAATGTCCGTGAATTCCAATTGGCGATCTCCTGAAGCTTCGTCGAGTGGCAACCCGCAACTCACATACCTTCGCCCGGAACCCTTCGGGCCGTCAACATCGGGGCCCGGCATGATCGCGGCCCCGGACGCCGGGCGCCTTGCGAAATACCTGGCGGGCGAGCTGCCGGCGCTCGGTGGGGTCGTGGCGCTCGAACGGCTTCCCGGGGGCCTGTCCAACCCGACGTTCCTCGTCCGCTGCGAGCGCGGAACGGCCATCCTGCGCGCCAAGCCCGCGCCGGCGAGCCAGCTGCTGCCGTCCGCCCACGCCATCGAGCGCGAGTTCAACGTCATGCAGGCGCTCGCGAAAGCCGGATTCCCGGCGCCGGAAATGCTGAAGCTCTGCATGGACGAGGACGTGCTCGGGACCGCGTTCTACCTGATGCAGTACGTCGACGGCCGGATCCTGCGCGACCCCACGTTGCCGGGCTTCGCCAACGCGGAGCGCGCGGACCTCTACGACGCGATGAACCGGACGATCGCGCAGCTGCACACGATCGACCCCGCCGCGATCGGCCTCGCCGACTACGGCGCGCAGGGCAGCTACCTGGAGCGACAGGTTCGCCGCTGGACGAAGCAGTACCTGGCGTCGGCGACCGAGCCGATTCCCGCGATGGACCGGCTGATCGACTGGCTGCCGCAGAACCTTCCCGAAAGCAGCGTGCGGCGCATCGTGCATGGCGACTTCCGGATGGAGAATCTGATCGTGCACCCGGCCGAGCTGCGGGTCCTGGCGGTCATCGACTGGGAGCTTTCGACGGTCGGCGATCCGCTGGCGGACTTCGCCTACCACTGCCTGCCGTGGCACATGCCGCCCGGGGAGGCGAAAGGCATCGGCACGCTCGATCCGTCGCAACTCGGCATTCCGAGCGAAGCCCGCTATCGCGCGCGTTACGCCGAGCGCACCGGGTACGCCGTCGAGTCGAGCTGGCACGTGTACATCGCGTTCAACTTCTTCCGGCTCGCCGCGATACTGCAGGGCGTCTACAGGCGCGCGCTCGACGGCCGGGCGACGTCGGAGGCCAGCATGCGCGCCGGCGAACGCGCGCGCTCGATGGCCGAACGCGGCTGGTCGCACGCGCAGCACCATTGATGTCGTGGCCAAGTCAACGAAAGGACTCCGATGAATACCCGGCGCGCGGCTGACCCGCACGAACTCAAGTCGCGCGTCGACGCGTTCATGCGCGACTTCGTCTACCCGAACGAAAACCGGTACTACGACGAGATCGAGGAGAACACGCGCGACGGCCGGCGCTGGACCACGCCGAAGATCCTCGAGGACCTGAAGCGGCGCGCGCGCGACGCCGGGCTGTGGAACCTGTTCCTGCCGGAATCCGAACGCGGCGCCGGGCTCACCAACGCGCAATACGCGCCGCTCGCCGAGGCGATGGGGCGCGTGCCCTGGGCCTCCGAAGCCTTCAACTGCTCGGCGCCGGACACGGGCAACATGGAGACGCTGGAACGCTACGGCACGCCCGAGCAGAAGCGGCGCTGGCTGGAGCCGCTGCTGGACGGCGAGATCCGGTCGGCGTTCGCGATGACCGAGCCCGACGTCGCGTCTTCGGACGCGAGCAACATCCGGACGCGCATGCGCCGGGAGGGCGACGAGTACGTGATCGACGGGCGCAAGTGGTGGATCTCCGGCGCCGGCTCCGCGCATTGCGCGATCTTCATCGTGATGGGCAAGACCAACCCGGACGCCGATCGCCATTCGCAGCAGTCGATGATCCTGGTCCCGCGCGACACGCCGGGCGTCACCGTGGGCAAGGCGCTGACGGTGCTGGGCTACGACGACGCGCCGCACGGCCACATGGTGATCACGTTCGACCAGGTTCGCGTGCCGGCCGCGAACCTGCTGCTCGGCGAAGGACGGGGCTTCGAGATCGCGCAGGGACGGCTGGGTCCGGGCCGCATCCACCACTGCATGCGCGCGATCGGCATGGCGGAGCGCGCGCTCGAGCTGATGTGCGTCCGCCTCGAGACGCGCGTCGCGTTCGGCGGGAAGCTGTCGCGCGAGTCCGTCTGGAAGGAACGCGTCGCCGAATCCCGCTGCATGATCGACCAGGCGCGCCTGCTGACGCTGCACGCGGCGCACATGATGGACACCGTCGGCAACAAGGGCGCGCGAGGCGAGATCGCGATGATCAAGGTCGTCGCGCCCGGCGTGGCCTGCAAGGTGCTGGACTGGGCGATGCAGGCGCACGGCGCGGCCGGCGTGAGCGGGGAGTTCCCGCTCGCCTACGCCTACGCGCGGGCGCGGGCGATGCGCATCGTCGACGGTCCCGACGAGGTGCACCGCAACGCGCTGGCACGGCTGGAATTCGGCCGGCACCGCCCGGCCGCCGGCGCTGCCTGACGCGCGCCGCGACACTGCTATGAGCGCCGGTCGTTCCCTGCTAGAATTCGCACTTGTAGGACTTTCGACGACGCTTGGACGACCGACCATGGTTATGACACCGCTGACGTGCCGGGAGACCCTCTAGCCAGAGGACGCATCCGCACGGCCGTCGACCGACGGTCCCGAAAGTGAAAAGTGCGGCATCGCGTCCGCACTTTTTCGTTTTTTGGGAGACTCGAAACATGGTTGCGATCACCCTGCCCGACGGCGCCGTCCGCCGATTCGACGGCCCCGTTTCCGTCAAGGACGTCGCCGCGGCCATCGGCCCCGGCCTCGCCAAGGCCGCGCTCGCCGGCAAGGTCGACGGCAAGGTCGTCGACACGTCCTACGTCATCGACCGGGACGCTGCGCTCGCGATCGTCACCGAGCGCGACGCCGACGGCCTCGACGTCATCCGCCATTCGACCGCGCACCTGCTCGCGTACGCGGTGAAGGAGCTGTTCCCCGACGCGCAGGTGACCATCGGCCCGGTGATCGAGGACGGCTTCTACTACGACTTCGCGTACAAGCGGCCGTTCACGCCCGAGGACCTTGTCGCCATCGAGCAGCGGATGGGCGAGCTCGCGAAGCGGGACGAGCCGGTCGTCCGCTCGGAGATGCCGCGCGACGACGCGGTGAAGTTCTTCGAGGGCATGGGCGAGCACTACAAGGCCGAGATCATCGCGTCGATTCCTTCAAACGAGCCGATCTCGCTTTACCGCGAAGGCGCCTTCATCGACCTGTGCCGCGGCCCGCACGTGCCGTCCACCGGCCGCCTCAAGGTGTTCAAGCTGATGAAGGTCGCCGGCGCGTACTGGCGCGGCGATTCGCGCAACGAGATGCTGCAGCGGATCTACGGCACCGCGTGGACGAAGAAGGAGGACTTGGACGCGTACATCACCCGGATCGAGGAGGCCGAGCGCCGCGACCACCGCAAGCTCGGGCGGCAGCTCGACCTCTTCCACCTTTCGGACGAAGCGCCGGGCATGGTGTTCTGGCATCCGAAGGGCTGGTCGATCTGGCAGGCGGTCGAGCAGTACATGCGGCGCGTCTACCAGGACAACGGCTACCTGGAAGTGAAGGCGCCGCAGATCCTCGACCGCTCGCTGTGGGAGCGCTCGGGCCACTGGCAGAACTTCAAGGAGAACATGTTCACGACCGAGTCGGAGAAGCACGACTACGCCGTGAAGCCGATGAACTGCCCCGGCCACATCCTGATCTTCAACTCGGACCTGCGCAGCTACCGCGACCTGCCGCTTCGCTACGGCGAGTTCGGCAACTGCCACCGCAACGAGCCGTCGGGCGCGCTGCACGGGATCATGCGCGTGCGCGCGTTCACGCAGGACGACGGCCACATCTTCTGCACCGAGGACCAGATCCGCAGCGAATGCGTCGCGTTCAACAAGCTCGCGCTTGCCGTCTATCGCGACTTCGGCTTCACCGACATCTCGATCAAGATCGCGCTGCGGCCCGAAAAGCGTCTGGGCGACGACGCGACGTGGGACCGCGCCGAAGACGCGCTGCGCCAGGCGCTGTCCGAATGCGGCGCGGAATGGACCGAACTGCCCGGCGAAGGCGCGTTCTACGGCCCGAAGATCGAGTACCACCTCAAGGATTCGATCGGCCGCTCGTGGCAGTGCGGCACCATGCAGGTCGACTTCCAGATGCCGGGGCGGCTCGGCGCCGAATACGTCGCCGCCGACGACACGCGGCAGGTGCCGGTCATGCTGCACCGGGCAATCGTCGGTTCGCTCGAACGGTTCATCGGAATGCTGATCGAGCACTACGCCGGCGCGTTCCCGCTGTGGCTCGCGCCGCAGCAGGCGGTGGTCCTCACCATCACCGACCGGGCATCCGCCTACGCGGAGCGGGTGGTGGGGGCGTTGAAGGCCGCCGGTTTACGGGCGTCGGCCGATTTGCGCAATGAGAAAATAACCTATAAAATTCGCGAACATAGCTTGCAAAAGCTGCCTTACCAGCTCATCGTGGGCGATAAGGAGCAGCAGGCTCAAACGGTGGCCGTGCGTACCCGCGGCGGCGAGGATCTGGGGGCTTTTACCCTGGAAGACTTGCTGGAGCGTCTCCGCAAGGAGGTCGCGGCGCGCCAATAACGCATTGATCCGGTTAAGGATTCTGCGTGGCGCGCCTGCCCGGGGCATGGCCGTTTTTTGTCGTCATCGGAGAATAGACAATAGTCCTCGACAAGCATCAGCGGATCAATGCGGAAATCACCGCTCCCGAAATCCGCTTGGTAGGTGAAGACGGTGAGCAGCTCGGAATTGTTTCCCTCGCGGACGCACGGTCG
Organism: Burkholderiales bacterium; assembly: GCA_046347755.1. Lineage (GTDB taxonomy): Bacteria > Pseudomonadota > Gammaproteobacteria > Burkholderiales > Casimicrobiaceae > VBCG01. Next base: position 2,718,031 of record JAXMFM010000003.1, read on the forward strand.
CGGGCCGAAACGGCGGAACTCGACCTGGTCGAGATCGCGCCGACGGCCAAGCCGCCGGTTTGCCGGATCATGGATTACGGCAAGTTCAAGTACCGCGAAGCGAAGAAGCAACACGAAGCCAAGCTCAAGCTTAAGCAGATCCAGGTCAAGGAAGTCAAATTCCGGCCCGGGACTGACGAAGGCGATTACCTGATCAAGCTGCGGAACCTCACGCGGTTCCTGTCGGAAGGCGACAAGGCCAAGATCACGCTGCGCTTTCGCGGGCGCGAAATGGCGCACCAGGAGTTCGGGGTGCGACTGCTCGAACGCATTCGGAACGACCTCGAACCCGTCAGTATCGTCGAGTCGTTCCCGAGGCTCGAGGGCCGGCAAATGGTGATGCTGCTGGCCCCGAAGAAGACCGTGCTGGTGAAGCCGGTCGCCGCAGTTGCAGTGAAGCATCCCGCAACCAAGCCTGAGGCCGGTGCGGCCAAGCCCGCAAAAGCCTCTCCTGCCGCTACCGCGGCGGAGAGCACCGCCGAGAGCAGCAAACAAGAAGGTTAGTGCCATGCCTAAGATGAAGACCAAGTCGGGCGCGAAGAAGCGCTTCCGCGTGCGCGGAAGCGGTTCGATCAAGCGCTCGCAGGCGTTCAACCGCCACATCCTCACCAAGAAGACGACGAAGTCCAAGCGGCAGCGTCGTGGCTCCGCCGAGATCCACAGCACCAACATGGATTCGGTCCGCGCCATGATGCCGAACGCGTAGAGGAGTCCACCATGCCCCGAGTCAAACGTGGTGTGACCGCCCGCGCGCGGCACAAGAAGGTTCTTGCGCAAGCGAAGGGTTTCCGCGGCCGCCGGTCGAACGTGTACCGGATCGCCAAGGAAGCCGTGATGAAGGCCGGCCAGTACCAGTATCGCGACCGCCGGCAGAAGAAGCGCGAATTCCGCGCGCTGTGGATCGCGCGGATCAACGCGGCCGTGCGCGAGCTCGGCATGACGTACAGCGCGTTCATCAACGGCTTGAACAAGGCTTCGATCGACATCGACCGCAAGGTGCTGGCCGACCTGGCCGTGCACGACAAAGCGGCGTTTACGAAGATCGCGGAGCAGGCCAAAGCCTCTCTGGCCTGATCGATCCCGCGAAAAAACGAGGGAGGCGCGAACCGCCTCCCTTTTTTTATTGGCGCCAAGCCGCGAAACGAATGCAATGACCGACCTCGCCACCATCGTAACCAACGCGCGCGCCGAGTTCGACGCGTGCGAGGACGGCGCCGCGCTCGAGAACGCCAAGGCCAAGTACCTTGGCAAGTCAGGCGCGCTCACCGAGCTGCTGAAGGGACTGGGCAGGCTGTCCGCCGCCGAGCGCCCGGCCGCCGGCGCCGCGATCAACGACGCGAAGCAGGCGCTCGAAGGCGCGCTGGCCGCGCGGCGGCAGGCGCTCGCCGACGCGAAGCTCACGCAGCAGCTCGCCGCCGACGCGCTCGACGTGTCGCTTCCCGGCCGCGGCCGCGGCATGGGCACGCTGCATCCGCTTTCGCGCGTGCTCGAGCGCGTCGAGACCCTGTTCCGGTCGCTCGGCTTCGAGGTGGCCGACGGGCCGGAGATCGAGGACGACTTCCACAACTTCACCGCGCTGAATACGCCGGAGAACCACCCGGCCCGCTCGATGCACGACACGTTCTACGTCGAGGGCGGCATGGTGCTGCGCACGCACACCTCGCCGATCCAGGTGCGGTACATGGAAACGCACGCGCCGCCGATCAAGGTCATCGCGCCCGGGCGCGTGTATCGCGTCGACAGCGACGCCACGCATTCGCCGATGTTCCACCAGGTCGAGGGCCTGTGGATCGACCGCGACGTCACGTTCGCCGACCTGAAGGGCACGATCGCCGAGTTCCTGCGCCGCTTCTTCGAGCGCGACGATCTCAAGGTCCGCTTCCGGCCGTCGTTCTTCCCGTTCACCGAGCCTTCCGCCGAGATCGACATGGCGTTCGGCGACGGCGGCTGGCTAGAGATATGCGGTTCCGGACAGGTGCATCCGAACGTGCTGCGCGCGGTCGGCATCGACCCCGAGCAGTACCAGGGCTTCGCGTTCGGCATGGGACCCGACCGGCTCGCGATGCTGCGCTACGGCGTCGACGACCTGCGTCTGTTCTATGAAAACGACCTCCGCTTTCTTGGTCAATTCCGTTAGTTTCCGCAGGTCGTTTCTGCGAAGGCTGATGCGCGCAAGCGCGTTACGACTTCGCCCAAGCGACCTGCGCTTCCTGAGGCAGTTCGCATGAAGTTCTCCGAACGCTGGCTACGCACGATGTGCAATCCGCCGCTGTCGACGGCGGCGCTGTGCGACACGCTGACGATGTCCGGCCTCGAGGTCGAGGACGCCGCCCCCGCCGCGCCGCCGTTCACGCACGTCGTCGTCGGCCGCATCGACCGGGTCGAGCCGCATCCGAACGCCGACCGGCTGCGCGTGTGCACGGTCGACATCGGCGTCGGCGCGAAGCTGCCGATCGTATGCGGCGCGCCGAACGCGGCCGCCGGCATGCTGGCGCCGTGCGCGCTGGAGGGCGCCACGCTGCCCGGCGGCCTCGCGATCAGGCGCACGACGGTGCGCGGCGTCGAGTCGCACGGCATGCTGTGCTCGGCGAAGGAGCTCGGCATCGACGACGACGCAAGCGGCCTGCTGGTACTCGATGGCGCGCTGAAGCCGGGGACGCCGGTGCGCGACGCGCTCGCGCTCGACGACATGCTGGTCACGCTGAAGATCACGCCGAACCGCGCCGACTGCCTTTCGATCGCCGGCATCGCGCGCGACGTCGCCGCCGCCACCGGGGCTGCGCTGACGCTGCCCGCCGTCGCCGCACCCGCGGTCGCGTTCGACGGCAAGCGCGAAGTGCGCGTGACGGAGCCGGAAGCCTGCCCGCGGTTCGCCGCGCGCACGATCGACGGCATCGATCCGAAGGCGCCGACACCCGGCTGGATGAAGCAGCGGCTCGAACGCTCGGGCCTGCGCTCGATCTCTGCGGTCGTCGACATCACCAACTACGTGATGCTCGAGCTCGGGCAGCCGCTGCACGCCTACGACGACCGGCTGCTCGACGGCGCGATCGTCGTGCGCTTCGCGCGCGAGGACGAGAAGCTGACGCTGCTGAACGGCGACGTGCTCGACCTCGCGTCGGACCTGCTGCTGGTCGCCGACGAGAAGAAGCCGCTCGGCCTGGCCGGCATCATGGGCGGCGAGCATTCGGGAATCGCCGACGACACGACGCGCGTGTATCTCGAAGGCGCGTTCTGGAATCCCGCGGTAATCCAGGGCAAGATGCGGCGGCTCGGTTTCGTGAGCGACGCCGGCTACCGGTTCGAGCGCGGGGTCGACTTCGACGGATGCGTGCGTGCCGTCGACCGGGCGGCGCAGCTCATCGTCGAGATCTGCGGCGGGCGCGTGGGCCCGCTGACCGACGTCGTCGCGCCCGCCGACCTGCCGCGCCGAGATCCGGTGCGCGTGCGCAGCGCGCGCGTGGCCCGCCTGCTCGGCGTCGCGGTGTCGCCGGCGGCGATCGCCGACGTGTTCACGCGCCTCGGCCTTTCCTTCGAGCGCGAGGGCGACGACTTCGTCGTGACGCCGCCGTCGCGCCGCTTCGATCTCGCGATCGAGGAGGACTTCGTCGAGGAAGTCGCGCGCATACACGGCTACGACAGGATCCCGGCGACTGCAAGCGCCCACGTGCAGCACATGCTGCCGCTGCCGGAGGCGCACCGTTCGCGCGCGGCCGTCAAGCGCACGCTGGCCGCGCTCGACTGGCAGGAGATCGTCACGTTCGGCTTCGTTTCTTCGGCCACCGAAGCCGCGCTCGATCCCGCCGCGAATCCGGTCAAGGTGCTCAATCCGATCGCCGCGCAGCTCGACGTGATGCGCACGTCGCTGCTGCCCGGCCTGCTCGAGACGCTGGTCGCCAGCGTCAACCGCAAGGTGCCCCGCGTGCGCATCTTCGAGGCCGGACGCACGTTCCACCGGGCCGGGCCGGGCTACGCGCAGCCGATGCGGCTGGGCGGGCTCGCCTACGGGCCCGCCGACCCCGAGCAATGGGGCACGCCGACGCGGGACGTCGACTTCTTCGACGTCAAGGGCGACCTGGAAGCGCTGGCCGCGCCGCATCGGATCGTCACGCAGCGGATCGAGCATCCGGCGCTGCATCCGGGCCGCGCCGCGCGGATCGTCGTCGACGGCAGGGACGCGGGCTGGCTCGGAGAGCTGCACCCGCGCCTCACCCGGCACTTCGGCCTGCCGAAGCCGCCGACCGTGTTCGAGATCGACGTCGACGCGCTGACGCAGGCCACGCTGCCGGCCGGCCGGGCCGTCTCGAAGACGCCGATCGTGCGCCGCGACCTGGCGCTGGTCGTCGACGAGGGGCTGCCCGCGCAAACGCTGCTCGACGCGCTGGAAAGCGCCAAGCCGGCGCACGTAATTTCGCTGGCGCTGTTCGACGTCTATCGCGGCCACGGGCTGACGGATGGTCGGAAAAGCCTTGCGATTCTTGTGCTTATGCAGGATACTTCCCGCACTTTGACGGACGCCGACATCGACGCGACCGAAGCAATGTTGCTTGCGGTCGCGCGTGAACGTTTTGGCGCGACGCTTCGCCAGTAGGGTTTTTCGATGACGCTCACCAAAGCCGAACTCGCCGATCTGCTGTTCGAACAGCTCGGACTCAACAAGCGCGAAGCGAAGGACATGGTCGAACGCTTCTTCGAGGAAGTGCGCATCGCGCTCGAAGCCGGCGAGTCGGTCAAGCTGTCCGGCTTCGGCAATTTCCAGCTTCGCGAAAAGCCGCAGCGGCCGGGCCGCAATCCGAAGACCGGCGAGGAGATTCCGATCACCGCGCGCCGCGTGGTGACGTTTCACGCAAGCCAGAAGTTGAAGGCCATGGTCGAAGCCGCGAACCATGCCGGACCCCAGCCGAGCTAATTCCGATCTGCCGCCGATTCCCGCCAAGCGATATTTCACGATTGGCGAGGTCAGCGACCTTTGTGCGGTCAAGCCGCACGTGCTCCGCTACTGGGAGCAGGAATTCTCGCAATTGAAGCCGGTGAAGCGGCGCGGCAACCGCCGCTACTACCAGCACCACGAAGTCCTGCTGATCCGCCGCATCCGCGATCTGCTGTACGAACAGGGATTCACGATCAACGGCGCGCGCCATCGGCTGGAAAGCGAAGCCGCCGAGCCGCGCGCCGCGGCGCGCGCGACCACCAGCACGGCCACCGTCGTGACGGTGGCGCCGGAAAACACGCTGGAACCCACCGAGATCCGCCAGGAACTCGAGGAGATTCGCCAACTGCTGCGCCCGACGTGATGCGACGCGTTGCCGGTATAATGAAAAGTTCGGTCGGGGCGTAGCGCAGCCTGGTAGCGCACCTGCATGGGGTGCAGGGGGTCGAGTGTTCGAATCACTTCGCCCCGACCACTTCCAACGCATTCCTCCACGTTCGGCAGGCGCGTCGCCCGGCGCGACGTTCGCCGCAAGCCATCGTCCACCGACGGTTCGGTGCCGCTGGACATCGCTGTTGAAAGCGTATAAAACTCAAACGGTTGAGGCTCGATGTTCGAGCGGGAATCAAGTAGTCCGCCTAGAGTTGTCGGGTACAATGCGGACGGGGGCGGGCGGGCGAGTGACAAATCGCGGACCTCGCGCGGAAATTTGGGCACACGTGGACCGTGCACGATCCGTCCGACGACCGCTCGTCGGCGCAGCGCAGCAGGATTTTCATTGATTATCAGATAGTTGGCCGTCCCGCTGTGACGTCGTTGGCATTCTTCTTGCTGAGGTAGTCGTCTCGCACGCCATGAAACAGCTAGGGGGGAAACCCATGAGCGCACCACTCCGCTCAGCCATGCCGGGCGCCGGAGTCGTCTCGGAGCTGGCTTTCGCTCGCGCCCAGCGGAACACCGTGCTGATCGTCGACGACCTGTTCTCGAGCCGGCTGCTGCTTGCCGAGATCGTCCGCCAGATCGACGGCAAGCTCAATCTCGAGCTCTTCGACACGCCGTCGCGCGCGCTCGAGTTCGCGCGCAACAATCGCGTCGACATCGTGCTCACCGACTACAAGCTGCCCGAGTTCGACGGCATCGAACTCGTCAAGCAGATCCGGGCGCTGCCCCACTGCGTGGACGTTCCGATCGTCGTCATCACCGTCGTCGACGACCGCAAGATCCGTTACGACGCGCTGGAAGCGGGCGCGACCGATTTCCTGATCAAGCCGCTCGACGAGCACGAGACCCGCGCGCGCTGCGCCAATCTGCTCGAGCTGCGCCGCCACAAGATCGTGCTGTCCGACCAGGCGCGCGTGCTGCAGTACCAGGTCGACAAGTCGGTCGCGGAGATCCACGAGCGCGAGCTCGAAACGCTGGCCAAGCTCGCCAAGGCCGGCGAATTCCGAGACAAGACCACCGGCAATCACCTGATGCGGATGGCCAAGTACTCGGCGCTGATCGGAGCGCACCTGGGCCTGGGCGCCGAGACCGTCCACGTGCTGGAAGTCGCGGCGCCGATGCACGACATCGGCAAGATCGGCATTCCCGACTCGGTGCTGCTGAAGGAAGGGCCGCTCACGCGCGACGAGATCGACGTGATGAAGACGCATCCGCGCATGGGCTACGACATCCTGAAGGGCAGCCCGTCGAAGTACCTGTCGATGGGCGCGATCATCGCGCTCGGCCACCACGAGAAGTACGACGGCTCGGGCTACCCGAACGGCCTGCACGGCGAGGACATCCCGCTGGTCGCGCGCGTGGTGGCCGTCGCCGACGTCTTCGACGCGCTGGTCAGCGAGCGCCCGTACAAGCACGCGTGGAACATGGACGAAGGGATCGATTTCCTCAAGAGCCAGCGCGGCAAGCATTTCGATCCGTCGTGCATCGACGCCTTCCTCGCCGACCGGATCAAGGTGCAGTCGATCATCGAGGAATTCGGCGACTGATCGCGGGAATTGCGCAGTAGTGGGTGGTTGAGTACTCCCAAGCCGCAGCGCGAACACGCTGCGGTCTTTTTTCGAGCTGCGACAATTGCGCATGGCTGCCACTACCTTCCGCCGCGGCGCCGCGGCCGACGCCGCCGCGCTGGCGGAATTCGCCGCGCGCACGTTCGCGGAGACCTTCGGCGCGGACAACCGTCCCGAGGACATGTGCGCGCATCTCGCGAAGTCCTACGGAATCGCGCAGCAAACCGCGGAACTCGATGATCGCGACGTCGTCACGCTGCTGGCGCATCGCGCCGACGCGCTGGTCGCGTACGCGCAGGTCCGCCGCCAGGCTCCGCCGCCGTGCGTGACGCACGAACGGCCGATCCAGCTGCATCGCTTCTACGTCGATCGGCCGGCGCACGGGAGCGGCATCGCGGCGCAACTGATGGCGGAGGCCCGGGCGGTGGCGCGCGCGCTCGGCGGACGGCACCTCTGGCTGACCGTGTGGGAGCGCAATCCGCGGGCGATCGCGTTCTACGGCAAGATGGGGTTCTCGGACGTCGGGACCGCGGACTACCACCTCGGGCCGGAGCGGCAGACCGATCGCGTGCTCGTCATTCGCCTGGATCCTTAGGAGGCGGGTACTGCCCGCCGGTCGTCAACCTTCTCCGGACGCCTGCCATGCTCGAACTTCGTCCCACCTGCGAACACTGCAACGCGCCGTTGCCGCCCGGCGCGACCGACGCGCGGATCTGCTCGTTCGAATGCACGTTCTGCGCGAATTGCGTGGACACGATCCTGCACGACATCTGCCCGAACTGCGGCGGCGGCTTCGTGCCGCGACCGATCCGCCCTGCGCGCAACTGGAACGGCGACAACTACCTCGGCAAATATCCGGCGACCGCGAAGGTCAGGCATCGTCCCGTTGATCGCTCGGCGCTCGCGGCACTTGCCGCCGCGATCGGCGACCTGCCGCCCGAGCGCAGGTGACGCATCGCCACGCCCGGCACCCACGACTGCGGTCTGTTCGTCGCGCCGTGACGCCGGAAAGACTTGGAAATCAGCGCCCGACCGGGCAAACTCGCAGCCTGACCCGGCGAATGGGACGGAGGAGCCGATGAAGAAGTTCGCGTTGACCCTTTCCGCAGGCACGGCGTTCGCGTGGAGCGCCGCGCTGTGCGCGCAGCCGGCGCCCGCGCCGGATGCATCCGCCGGCGACGCGGCCAAGCCGCCCGTCGCGTACAAGACCGTCGAACCGCGCGTGGTGGCCGACTACCCGCTGCCGTCGACCGTGGATCCGCGCGTCTGCCTCGAATTCCCGACGCGCGCGCAGATCATCGCGTGCGCCGAGCGGTACCGCCCGCACAGGAAGCGCACGCAGGCGCCGGCCTGACGCGGACCGTGCACACCGGAGACTGAATGAAAAAGGTGGTGTGGGGCGTCATCAGCACGGCGAAGATCGGACGGGAGCGCGTGCTCCCGGGAATGATGAAAAGCGAGCTGCTCGAGATCCGGGGAATCGCCTCGCGCGATTACGCGCTCGCGCGCAGGACCGCCGACGCGCTCGGCATCCCGAAGACGTATGGCTCCTACCATGCGATGTTCGACGATGGCGAGATCGAGGCGGTCTACAACCCGCTGCCCAACCACCTGCACGTGCCGTTGACGCTCGCGGCCGCGGCGGCGGGCAAGCACGTGCTGTGCGAGAAGCCGATCGCGATGACGGCAGCCGAGGCCGGGCAGCTGCGTGCCGCGGCAGGCAAGGTGCTGATCGCCGAGGCGTTCATGGTGCGCTTCCATCCGCAATGGCTGCGCGCGCGCGAGCTGGTGCGCGAGGGGCGCATCGGCACGCTGCGCGCCGTGCAGATGTTCTTCGGGTACAACAACGTCGATCCGAACAACGTCCGCAACAAGGCGGACATCGGCGGCGGCGGGCTCTACGACATCGGCTGCTACGCGATCGTTGCCGGCCGGTTCTTCTTCGAAGCCGAACCCGCGCGCGGCGTCGCGCTGGTCGACCGCGATCCGGCGTTCGGCACCGACCGGCTGACCAGCGCGCTGGTCGACTTCGGCGACGGCCGGCGGCTCGACTTCACCGTTTCGACGCAGATCGCGCCGCACCAGCGCCTCCAGCTGTGCGGCAGCAATGGGCGCATCGAGATCCCGATACCGGTCAACGCGCCGCAGGGCGCCCCAACGCGCATCCGGATCGACGACTGCTCGTCGCTGGAGGGCGCCGGGATCGTCACCGAGACGCTGCCGCCGAGCGACCAGTACATGCTGCAGGGCGAGACTTTCTCGCGCGCGGTGCGCGGCGAGATCGAGCTTCCTTACGGCGTGGCCGACGCGATCTCCAACATGCGCGTGATCGATGCGCTGTTCCGCTCCGAAACCTCCGGCCTGTGGGAGGCGGTCTGACGCGCCCGATGCAGACGCTGCGAGGCCGTTGCCACTGCGGCGCCGTCGAGTTCGAGATCGAGACCGATTTCCCGGAGCTCACGACGTGCGACTGCTCGATTTGCCGGCGCAGGAACGCGCTGATGGTAAAGGTCCACGAGAGCCGGTTCCGGCTGCTGCGCGGCGCGGACGCGCTGCGCGTCTACCGGTTCCACACGATGACGGCCAGCCATTATTTCTGCGGCACCTGCGGCATCTATCCGTTCCATCGCAAGCGCGTGACGCCCGACTGCTACGGCGTCAACGTGTTCTGCCTCGACCGCTTCGACCCGACGGACATTCCCGTCCGCGCCACGTTCGGCGCCGGCATGGCGTGAGTCCTTTCCCCGACCCGATGACCCTCAACTTCGAAACCCACGACTCTGCTCCGCCGGACGAGGCGCGCGTCGTCGACGCCGGCCTGGCCGAGGCCAACCTCGCCGCCGCGCCGCTCGACAAGGTGAAGGCGCTCAGTTGCTTCGCCCGCGATGCGTCGGGCGCCGTCGTGGGCGGCGCCGTCGGCCGCACGTGGGGCGAATGCTGCGAGCTGCAGCAGCTCTGGGTCGCGCCGGCGCACCGGGAACAGGGCGTGGGCGCGCGGCTCGTCAGGCGCTTCGAGGCGCGCGCCAGGGAGCGCGGCTGCCGCACGTTCTACCTGACGACGTTCAGCTTCCAGGCGCCGGCGTTCTACAAGGCGCTCGGCTACTCGGCCGCGCACGAAATCCGCGGCTTTCCTTCCGGCATCGGCAAATACCTGATGACGCGCACGGTGGCGACCGATGAAGGTTGACGCGCGCGCACTCGCGATGGTCCTGGCGCTCGCCGCGGCGCCGGTTCTCGCCGCGCCCAGGACGATCTTCCTGCTGCATGCCTATTCGGGCCGGCTGCCCGTCGACGTGCAGCCGCCGCTGCAATCGTCGATCGGCACTGCGGAGGCGCTGCTGCGCGTATGGTCCCAGTGCGGGATCAGGGGCGAACCGCCGAAGGTCGACTTCACGAAGCGCATCCTGCTGCTCGCCGTTCGGCGCAGCAGCGTGGTCAAGTTCTCCGGCGTGAAGCTCGACGGCGGCAACGTCACGACCAACGTCGTGGTGACCCCGGACAATCCGCCGTACCAGACGTGCGCGCTGGTGGTCATCGACCGCAGCGGCGTCGAGAAGGTCAACGGCGCGCCGGTCGGGCAATGAATCTGGTTTGCAGGCAACGCCGGCTGGCGTAGCATCCGCAGTTGCTTCGACAGGCGAATACCGGGAGGGTGTCGTTATGCAGGCGTGGAGACAACTGCTGGCCGGACTGGTCGCGGTGGCGGCCGGCGTGTTCTACCTGTCGCACGCGCACGCCGGTGCGCCGATGCAGAAGGGCCAGGCGCCCGGCTTCTACCGGATGATGCTCGGCGACTTCGAAGTCGTCGCGATTTCGGACGGTACCGTCGGGCTCGACGTCGGGAAGCTGCTGACCAACACGACGCCCACGCGCGTCGACCAGTTGCTGAAGCGCTCGTTCCTGGCAGACCCGGTCGAGACGTCGGTCAACGCCTATCTCGTCAACACCGGCCTGAAGCTCGTGCTGATCGACGCCGGGTCGGGCAACCTGTTCGGGCCGACGCTCGGCAACGTGGTCGCCAATCTCAAGGCGGCCGGCTACCAGCCCGAACAGGTCGACGAGATCTACATCACGCACATGCACGCCGACCACGTCGGCGGCCTGATGGCCGAAGGCAAGCCCGCGTTCCCGAACGCGATCGTGCGGGCGGACCAGCGCGACGCCGACTTCTGGCTCTCGCAGGCCAATCTCGATGCAGCGCCGGCGGAAGCCAAGGACTTCTTCAAGGGCGCGATGGCGTCGATCAACCCGTACGTCGCCGTCAACCGCTTCAAGCCGTTCAACGGCGCGACGGAGCTCGTGCCGGGCGTTTCCGCCGTGCCGACGTACGGCCACACCAAGGGCCACACGATGTACGTCGTCGAGAGCAAGGGCCAGAAGATGGCGGTGCTCGGCGACCTGATGCACGTCGCTTCCGTGCAGTTTCCGCAGCCGTCGGTGACGATCCAGTTCGACACCGACCCGAAGATGGCCGCTGCGCAGCGCAAGAAAGTGTACAAGGACACCGCGAAGCAGAAGACGTGGATCGCCGTCGCGCACCTGCCCTTTCCCGGCATCGGCCACATCCGACCGGACGGCTCGGGCTACGTCTACGTGCCGGCGAACTATTCGATTCCGCGCTGACCGGTCGCCTTCATTGTCGGCCAACGGGCGCACGCGGCATGCCTGACATGCTGGTCCGGTTGTACGCGCTGCCGCCGCTCGCGGACGCGGTGGCGGCCTGCGCCGCGCGCGGCGTCGCGGTCCGTCGCGCGCTGGTGCCGGAGAAACCGGCGGTCCTCGACGTCGTGAGCGCGAACTTCCCGGCCTGGACCGCCGAAGTCGAGACGGCGTTCAGCCGCGCGCCGGTGTCGTGCTTCATCGCCGTGCGCGGCGGCGACGTCGTCGGCTTCGCTTGCCACGACGTCACGTGCCGCAACTACTTCGGACCCGAAGGTGTGGCCGCCGGCGAGCGCGGCCGCGGCACCGGCCGCGCGCTGCTGCTCTCCGCGCTGCATGCGCAACGCGAACAGGGCTACGCCTACGCAATCATCGGCGGTGTCGGGCCCGCGGAGTTCTACGCGAAAGCCGTCGGCGCCGTCGCGATCGCCGATTCCACGCCCGGCATTTACGCCGGGATGCTGCTGCGCACCCCGGCGGGCTGATCCGCTTCGTCCTTCCAGGGAGACCCGTCCGATGGCCGATCCTGTCCTGTGCTGGGCTTTCGTCGGCGTCGGCGCATTCGGGCAAGGCGTCGCGCTCCTGCTCGCGCGACGGCCGCTTCGCCTGCTGCGCGCCGGCGGGAAGGCGCAGGCCACCGTCGTGGGCAACGACGAGCAGATGCTCGCGAGCAAGAGCGGACCGTCGCGCACGTTCTACTTTCCGAAGCTTGCCTTCACGACCGGCAGAGGCGAACGGATTTCGTTCACGTCCGCAAGCGGAAGCCTCGTTCCGTACCCGGAAAAAAGCGAGCTGCCGGTGATCTACGACCCCGCGACACCGCACGAGGCGCAGCCGGCGACGTTCCGCAGCATGTGGCTGTTTCCGCTCGCCGCGTCGCTGTTCAGCCTGCCGTTCCTGCTCGCGGGATGGCTGGCGATGCCGTAGCGGCACGTCGTTGCGGGGCCTGCACAGTGGCGCCCGTTCGCTAGTTCCGTCGCTTCCGGGCAACCCGCCGTTCGCCTCGCCGGGTTCAAGGCGTTGAATGCATTCCTCCCCCGCCAGGGTAGCCGACGCGCGCTATCATTCGCACATGGCCCGCGGACTGCCGCCTTCGTCATCCGTCGCAGCCGCCGCCCTGTGGGCCGTCGCGACGTCGGCGTCGGCCGCTGCTGACCCGCCGACGTTCGACGGCGCGCAACTCTCGCTCGCGTGGGGCATCCCGTTCGCCGGGCTGCTGCTGTCGATCGCGCTGGTGCCGCTCGTCTCCGCCAGGTTCTGGCACGACCACTACGGCAAGTTCTCGCTTGCGTGGGCGCTGGCGCTGGTGGTGCCGATGGCGGCAACGTACGGCGTCGGCGAAGCCTGGCACCAGGTCGTGCACGCGGTCGTGCTCGAATACGTTCCGTTCGTCGTCATCCTGTTCGCGCTGTACACGATCGCCGGCGGCATCTGCGTGCACGGGCACGTGGCCGGCACGCCAGGACGCAACACGGCGCTGCTGGCGCTGGGCGCTGCGCTGGCGAGCGTGATGGGCACGACCGGCGCGTCAATGCTGCTGATCCGGCCGCTGCTCGCGGGCAACGAAGGCCGCCGGCATCGCGCCCACGCGGTGGTGTTCTTCATCCTGCTGGTCGGCAACGTCGGCGGCGCGCTGTCGCCGCTCGGCGATCCGCCGCTGTTCATCGGTTACCTCAAGGGCATCGAATTCTTCTGGACGACGTCCGCCCTGCTGCTGCCGACCGCGCTGCTGTGCGGCGTGCTGCTCGCCGTGTTCTACGGTCTCGACGCGTATTTCTCGCGCCACGAGCCTCCGCCGGTCGAAGCCGTGGTCACGCGCGGCCCCATCCGGATCGAGGGCGTGCGCAACCTGCTGCTGCTGGCGGGCGTGGTCGGCGCGGTGCTGATGTCGGGCATGTGGAAGCCCGGCATCGCGTTCGATGTCTTCGGTACGCCGGTGCAGCTGCAGGGACTGGCGCGCGAGGCGCTGCTGATCGGGCTGGCGCTCGTCTCGCTGGCGGTCACGCCACGCGCGGTGCGCGAACACAACGTGTTCCACTGGGCGCCGATCATCGAGGTGGCGAAGCTGTTTGCCGGCATCTTCGTGACCATCATTCCGGTCATCGCGATGCTGGCGGCCGGCCGGGACGGTCCGCTGGCCGGACTGATCGGCCTGCTGGTGTCGGCGGACGGCGCGCTGTCCAATCGCGTCGTGTTCTGGGCGACCGGCCTGCTGTCGGCGTTCCTCGACAACGCGCCGACCTACTACGTGTTCTTCAACCTGGCCGGCGGCAATCCGCGCGAGCTGATGGACGTGCTGGCCCCCACGCTGATGGCGATCTCGATGGGCGCCGTGTACTTCGGCGCGCTGACCTACATCGGCAACGCGCCCAACTTCATGATCAAGGCGATCGCCGAGGACCGCGGCGTGCCGATGCCGTCGTTCTTCGCCTACCTGGCCTACGCGTCCGCCCTGATGCTGCCGCTGCTGGCGATCGTGACGGTGCTGATGCTCTAGCGGTCAGCCGACGAGCAGGATGTGGACGCGGTACGGCCCGTGCGCGCCGAGCACGATCGTCTGCTCGATGTCGCCGGTGCGCGACGGCCCCGAGATCATGTTGACGGCGCGCGGCCACCGCTCGCGCTCGCCGCGGATCAGCGCGAACGCCTCCTCCATGCCCGGGACGACGCGGTCGGCGCGCACGACCGCGACGTGCGTGTCCGGCAGCAGCGTGGTCGCGGTCGGCGTGTCGGCGCCCGTGACGAACATCAGCGTGCCGGTCTCGGCGATCGCGCAGAAGCAGCCGGTGATGCCGAGCCGGTCGTGGCCGACCGTCGGCCGGGCTTCGATGTCGAGGCCGGCGCCCTTCCAGTCGAGCGCGGCGAATTCGGGCCAGCACACGCCGACGTGCGACTTCTGCGCGACGAGCGCCGGCGGCAACACCAGCGCGTCCAGGTAGCGCGCGACCGCGGCGGGGACCTCCGCAGGCGACGCCAGTCGCTCCACGGTGCTGGCCATGTCGGTCGCACGCTGCAGGAAGCGCGCCACGAGGTCGGCGGGCATCGCCGGCCGCGGGCCCTGCCGGTGCGCGGCGATGTAGGATTGGGCCGCTGCGGCCGCATCGGCGCGCGAGCCGCTCTTCCCCAGCGCCTTGCGCACGCGGCTCAAGACCACGTCGCGCGACGCCTTGTTGTCGTCGATCATATGACGACCCCCACGCTTGCGGCTGACGCCGCGGCGCTGCCCCCTGAGGGGGAGCGATTCGCGCCTTGGGGCGGCCCGGCGGCACTCACCGGCATCATTTCCTGCCGCCCGAGCGCACGAAGTCGGCGAGCCGCCCCACGCCGCGCTCGATCGCCTCGTCGGACGTCGCGTAGGAAAATCGGATGTGCTGGCCGTCGCCGGGCACGCGGCGGCCGAAGTGGATGTCGGCGAGCACGGCGATGCCGGCTTCGTGCAGCAGCCGCTTGCGGAACACCTCGGAATCGGCGCAACCGGTCAGCTTGCACGCCTCGGTGACGTTGGGCCACGCGTAGAACGCGCCGCCCGGCGTCGCGCACGTGACGCCCGGCACGTCGTTCAGCAGGCGCACGATCAGGTCGCGCCGCTCGAGGAAGCGCGCCCGCATGCGGTCGGCGCTGTCCTGCGGGCCGGTGATCGCGGCCACCGCCGCCCACTGCGAGATCTGCGACGCGCACGACTCGGTGTTGGTGATCCAGCGCGTGAACACCGGCGCCAGCGCGCGGTTGGCGACGTAGCCGATGCGCCAGCCGGTCATCGCCCACGTCTTGGACGCGCCGTCGCTGATGATTGTGCGCTCGAGCATGCCGGGCCGCGTGGCGATCGAGTCGAAGCGACCGTCGTAGACCAGCCGCGAGTAGATCTCGTCGGCGAACACCCACACCTGCGGATGCCGCTGCAGGATCTCGGCGATGGTGTCGAGGTCGCGGTGCGACAGGATGCCGCCGGTGGGGTTCTGCGGCGTGTTGAGGATCAGCAGGCGCGTCTTGGGCGTGATCTTCGACTCGAACTCGGCGGGGTCGAACGCGAAGTCGCGCGCCTCGCGCAGGAAGACGGGCACCGGCACGGCGCCGTTGGCGGCGATCTGCGATTCGTAGATCGGGAAGCCGGGCACCGGGTAGATCACCTCGTCGTCGACGCCGTAGTCGGTGACCGAGGCGATCGTGTACGCGATGAACGGCTTGGCGCCGGCGCCGACCACCACGTCGTCGGGCGCGATGTCGAGGCCGCGCCGCGCGCTCAAGTCCTTCGCCGCGGCGATGCGCAGCTCGTCGATGCCGGCGCTCGGCGTGTAGCCGTGCTTGCCGCCGCGGATGGCGGCGATCGCGGCCTCCTGCACGTTGTCGGGCGTCGGAAAGTCCGGCTGGCCGATGCAGAACGAGACGATGTCCTTGCCTTCGCGGATCAGCGCGTTGACCTCGGCCAGGACCACGAACGCGTTCTCGGTCCCGAGCGACTCGGCACGGCGCGACAGCCGCGGCAGCGAGATGCCGCTGTGAGGTGCGTTCATCGCCCGCCCCCGTTCGACTTTCGCTTCGCGTACAGCGCGCGGAACGTGCGGCCCGCCGGTGCCGGCATGTCGCGTCCGAGCGTCCACTGCGGGCCGAACGGCAGCTTCTTGATCATGCCGTCGCTGCCTGCGAGCGCGCGCAGCAAGCGGACGGCAAGGCCGGAACCCCAGCCGTACAGTGCCGGCCGGCGCGCGGCCCACGCCCACAGCCTGATCCCCATCCGCTCGCCCCACGGCCGCAGATCCTCCTCGAACTCGCGCTGGCGCAGCTTGCGCTGCAGGTCGGGCAGCGGGATCTTCACCGGGCAGACGACGCCGCACTGGTTGCAGAACGTCGACGCCTGCGGCAGGTCGAGCGCGTTCTCCAGGCCGACGTACATCGGCGTCAGGATCGAGCCGATCGGCCCCGGGTACACCCAGCCGTACGAGTGGCCGCCGACGTTCTGGTAGACCGGGCAGTGGTTCATGCACGCGCCGCAGCGGATGCAACGCAGCGCTTCCTTCACGTCGCTGCCCAGCACGTCGGTGCGGCCGCTGTCGACGATGATGAAGTACATGTGGTCGACGCCATGGAACTCGCCCGGGCCCTTGGTGCCGGTCAGGACGTCGACGTAGTTGGAGATCGACTGCCCGGTCGCCGAGCGCGGCAGCAGCCGCATCAGCGTCGCGACGTCCTCCAGCGTGGGCACGATCTTCTCGAGCCCGGAGATCGCGACGTGGACCTTGGGCAGCGTGGTGGTCAGCGTCGCGTTGCCTTCGTTGGTGACGAGCACCACCGAGCCGGTCTCGGCGACGAAGAAGTTGCCGCCCGAGATGCCCATGTCGGCGGTCAGGTAGTGCTCGCGCAGGATGCCGCGCGCCTCGAGGCACAGTTCCTCGATGCCGTCCTTCTTCGGCGTGCCGTGCTTGCGGTGGAAGAGCTCGGCGACCTCCTCCTTGCTCTTGTGCAGCGCGGGCCCGATGATGTGCGACGGCGGCTCGTAGTCGTTGATCTGCAGGATGTACTCGCCGAGGTCGGTCTCGACGACCGTCAGGCCGGCGCCCTCGATCGCGTGGTCGAGCGCGGACTCCTCGGACACCATCGACTTCGACTTGATGATCTTGCGCACGCCGTGCCGCGCGGCGATGTCGAGCACCAGCTTGTTGATTTCCGCCGGCGTCTGCGCGAACAGCACGGTGGCGCCGCGGGCGGCGGCGTTGCGCTCGAAGATCTCGAGCCAGACGTCCAGGTCGTCGAGCGCGCGCTGGCGAATGGCCTTTCCGGCGTCGCGCGTCCCTTCGAAGTCGTCGAGCTCGACGAGCGACTCGCGGCGCTTGGCGACGAACTTGCCCTTGATCTTCTCGAGGTTCTTCTGCAGCACCTCGTCGTTGAGCTTGTCGTGCGCGCGTTCCTTGAAGTGCATCGACGCGACCTGCATCACACCCCCGGTTCGGAACCCTGGCCGGCGAGGATCTCGGCGACGTGCAGCACCTTGGTCGTGGTGTCTCCGCGCCGCCGCATCCGGCCTTCGATGTTCAGCATGCAGCCCAGGTCGCCGAGCACGACGGCGTCGGCGCCGCAGTTCTCGATGTGCTGGCACTTGTTGTCGGCGAGCCGCGCCGCGATCTCGCCGAACTTGATCGAGAACGTGCCGCCGAAGCCGCAGCAGGTCTCCGGCTCGGCCATCTCGGACAGCCGGACGCCGGGCACCATGGCGAGCAGCGCGCGCGGCTGGCCCTTCACGCCCATCTCGCGCAGGCCGGCGCAGCAGTCGTGATAGGTGACCTTGCCGTCGAAGGTGCCGGGCACGCGATCCAGCTTGAGCACGCTGGACAGGAAGTCCGTGAGCTCGTGCGTCCGCTGAGCCAGCTTCTGCACGCGCGCCAGCATCGGCGGGTCGTCGGCGAACAGGTCGGGATAGTGCGTGCGGATCATGCCGCTGCACGACCCCGACGGCGCGACCAGGTAGTCGCACCCTTCGAATTCCTCGACGACCTTGCGCGCCAGCGCGACGGCGTCGGGACGGTCGCCGGAGTTGTACGCGGGCTGGCCGCAGCAGGTCTGCGACGGCGGCACGTAGACTTCGGCGCCGCCGGCCTCGAGCAGCCTGATGGCCGCGAAGCCGACCGACGGCCGCATCAGGTCGACGAGGCAGGTGACGAAGAATCCGACGCGCATGATGGTTCAGCCGATGGGATGAACCATCTTAGCTCAATAGAACTGCGACTGCACCAATGCCACGGCGCACAACCCCATCAGCGGCTGCGGCAGAACGCCGAACAAGAGCAGCGCGAGGCCGTTGGCCGACAGCAGGAAGCGCGTGTCGCCGCGCGCTTCGATCGGCGAGCGGTCCGCGGGCTCGTCGAAGTACATGAGCTTGACGATCCGCAGGTAGTAGAACGCGCCGATCAGCGCCGCGACGACACCGACCACGGCGAGCCAGACGAAGCCCGCCTGAATGGCCGCCTGCAGGACCAGCAGCTTCGCGTAGAAGCCGATGGTCGGCGGGATGCCCGCCAGCGAGAACATCGCGAGCAGCATCACGAACGCCCACCACGGCGAGCGCGCGTTGAGGCCCTTCAGGTCGTCCAGCGTCTCGGCCTCGAAGCCCTTGCGCGACAGCAGCAGGATCATACCGAACGAAACCAGGCTGGTCAGCACGTACGAGGCCATGTAGAACATCGCGGCCGAGTAGCCGGTGACGTCCGCCGACAGGAAGCCCATCATCACGTAGCCCATGTTGGCGATCGTCGAATACGCCAGCATCCGCTTCAGGTTGGTCTGCGCGATCGCGACGAGGTGGCCGAGCGTGACCGACAGCACGGTGAGCACGACCAGCATGCCCTGCCAGCTCGCCTCCGCGCCGAGCATCGCGGTGCCCAGCAGCCGCAGCATCATCGCGAACGCGGCAAACTCCGGCGCCGTGCCGATCAGCAGCGTCATCGCCGTCGGCGCGCCCTGGTAAACGTCCGGCACCCACATGTGGTACGGCACCGCACCCAGCTTGAACGCGATCGCCGAAACGACGAAAACGAGCCCGAAGACCAGCAGGGCCTTGTTCTCGTTGTTGCCCAGAACCGCCTGCGCGACCTTGTCGATCTCGAGCGTGCCGGTGGCGCCGTAGATCATCGACATACCGTACAGCAGGAAGCCGGACGCGAGCGCGCCGAGCACGAAGTACTTCATCGCCGCCTCGGCCGGCGCCTGCTCGTCGCGCTGCAGCGCGACCAGCGCGTACAGGCACAGCGACATCAGCTCGAGGCCCAGGTAGAGCGTCAGGAAGCTGTTGGCGGTGATCAGCACCTGCATGCCGAGCATCGCGAACAGCACCAGCACGAAGAACTCGCCGCGGAACAGGCCGCGCAGCGTGAGGTACGTCCGCGAGTAGAACAGGACGAGCGAGACCGCGAGGAACGTGAACAGCCGCAGGACGTCGGCGACCAGGTCGTCGACGACCATGTTGTGCATGACGCGCGCGACGTCGATGTTCACGGTCCGCACGGTCACGCACAGCGCGAGCAGCAGCGTGAACTGCGTGAGCCAGTAGCCGACGTGCCGGCGGTCGTCGCTCAAGAAAACGTCGACCAGCAGGATGATCGAGGCGCCGGTCAGCACGATGACCTCGGGCAGCACGGGCAGGAGGAAGGCGATCATGGCGGCGCGGCCCGGATTCTCAAAGTGCCTTGGTCTTCGCGACGTGCGCAAGCAGGTCGACGATCGATACGTGCATCACGTCGATGAACGGCTTGGGCCACAGGCCCATGAACAGCACGGCCGCGGCCAGCGTGGCAAGCAGCCAGAACTCGCGTCGGTTGAGGTCGTACAGCGCGCCGACGGCGGCGTTGGCGACCGCGCCGTAGATCACGCGCTTGTACATCCACAGCGTGTACGCGGCGCCCAGGATCAGTGAAAGCGCCGCCAGGAACGCGATCCAGAAGTTGAACTTGACCGCGGCGAGGATCACCAGGAACTCCCCGACGAAGCCGGACGTGGCCGGGAGGCCGGCGTTGGCCATCGAGAACAGCATGACGAACGCCGCGAATTTCGGCATCGTGTTGGCCACGCCGCCGAAGTCGGCGATCAGGTGCGTGTGCATCCGGTCGTACAGCACGCCGACGCACAGGAACATCGCCGCCGACACGAAGCCGTGCGAGATCATCTGCGCGAGCGCGCCCTCGCCGCCCTGCACGCTGAAGATGAAGAATCCGAGCGTGACGAAGCCCATGTGCGAGATCGACGAATACGCGATCAGCCGCTTCATGTCGGCCTGGACGAGAGCCACGAAGCCGATGTAGACGATCGCGATCAGCGAAAGCGTGATGACGAAGCCGGCCAGGTAGTGGCTGGCGTCGGGCAGGATCGGCAGGATGAAGCGGGCGAAGCCGTACGCGCCGATCTTCAGCGTGATGGCCGCCAGCACGACGGAGCCGCCGGTCGGCGCCTCCGGGTGGGCGTCCGGCAGCCACGTGTGCACCGGCCACATCGGCACCTTGACCGCGAACGCGGCGAAGAACGCGACGAAGATGAGCACCTGCGTATGCAGCGACAGCGGCTGCCTGTGCCAGTCGGCGAGCGCGAAGCTTCCCGACTTCTGGTAGAGGTAGATGAAAGCCACCAGCATCAGCAGCGAGCCGAGCAGCGTGTACAGGAAGAACTTGATCGCAGCGTAGACGCGCCGCTCGCCGCCCCAGATGCCGATGATCAGGTACATCGGGATCAGCATCGCCTCGAAGAAGACGTAGAACAGGATGCCGTCGAGCGCCGCGAACGCGCCGTTGATGAGGCCGGACATGATCAGGAACGCCGCGTTGTACTGGGCGACGCGGACCTTGATGCACTCCCATCCGGCCCACACGACCAGCAGCGTCGTGAAGGCGTTGAGGATCACGAACAGCACCGATATGCCGTCGACGCCCAGGTGGTAGTAGATGTCGAAGTACGGGATCCACTCGCGCCGCTCGACGAACTGCATCGCCGAAGTCGTCGTGTCGAAGTGCGTGTACAGCGGGATCGTGACCAGGAAGCCGGCCAGCGCGCCGGCCAGCGCGATCCAGCGCGCGGTCGCGGCGTCGCGGTCGCGGCCGAGCACGAGCACGGCCACGCCCGCGAGGATCGGGACCCAGATGGCGAGCGACAGGTAGGGCGTCATCGCGCGCAGGTCACCGGACCGCCCACCACGTCAGCAGCGCGAACAGGCCGATGATCATGGTGAACGCATAGTGATAGACGTACCCCGACTGCAGCTGCCTCAGCATCCTGCCCCACCAGCCGACGATCCGCGCCGAGCCGTTGACCACGCCCTCGATGACCATGCCGTCGCCGACGTCGGAGAACAGGTTGCCGACTTTCCGCGCGCCGCCCGCGAAGAACCACTCGTTGAACCTGTCGAAGTAGTAGTTGTTCATCAGGAGCGCGTACAGCGCGCCCGCCTTCTGCGCGACCCGCGCCGGAAGCGCGGGATTGACGAGATAGCAGTAGCCGGCGGCGACGATGCCGGCCAGCGCGAGCCACAGCGGCAGGCTGAACGACCCGTGCCTGAGGAATGCGCCGACGCCGTGCCACTCCTCGCGGAAATGCAAGACCGCCTCGTGCGCCGGCAGCACGAAGATCGAATTGCCGAAATAGTCGCCGACGACCAGCGGCTCGATGTAGACCCAGCCGGCATAGACGGACGGGATTGCGAGCAGGATCAGCGGCACCGTGACGACCCACGGGCTCTCCTTCGGCGGTCCTCCGTGATGCCCGTCGTGATCGTGGGCGTCGTCGTGATGCGCGTCCGCAGGGGCGTCGTGCGGCGTCGCATCGAACCGCGGCGCGCCGTGGAACGCCATGAACATCATCCGGAACGTGTAGAACGCGGTGACGAACACGCCCAGCATCACGCACCAGTACGCGTACGCGTGGCCGGGAATCGACGACAGGTGCGTCGCCTCGATGATCGCGTCCTTCGAGAAGAAGCCGGCGAACGGCGGGATGCCGCACAGCGCCAGCGACCCGATCAGCATCGTCCAGTAGGTGATCGGCATGTACCTGCGCAGGCCGCCCATGTTGCGCAGGTCCTGGTCGTGGTGCATCGCGATGATCACGGAGCCGGCGCCCAGGAACAGCAGGGCCTTGAAGAACGCGTGCGTCATCAGGTGGAAGATGCCGACCGAGTAGGCGGACACGCCGAGCGCGACCGTCATGTAGCCGAGCTGCGACAGCGTCGAGTACGCGACGACGCGCTTGATGTCGTTCTGCACGATGCCGAGGATGCCGAGGAACAGCGCGCCGGTGGCGCCGATCACGGTGACCAGCGACAGCGCCGTCTCCGAATGCTCGAACAGCGGGCTCATCCGCGCGACCATGAAGATGCCGGCCGTCACCATCGTCGCGGCGTGGATCAGCGCGGAGATCGGCGTCGGGCCCTCCATCGAGTCGGGCAGCCAGACGTGCAGGGGAACCTGCGCGCTCTTGCCCATCGCCCCGACGAACAGGCAGATGCACATCACGGTCATCAGCGACCACCCGGTGCCGCCGGCCTCCAGCGTCGTGCCGGCGATCAGCGGCGCCTTGGCGAACACGTCGGCGTAGTCCATCGAGCCGAAGTACGCGAGCACCAGCCCGATGCCCAGGATGAATCCGAAGTCGCCGACGCGGTTGGCGAGGAATGCCTTGAGGTTCGCGTAGATCGCCGTCGGCCGCGTGAACCAGAAGCCGATCAGCAGGTACGACACGAGGCCCACCGCCTCCCAGCCGAAGAAGAGCTGCAGGAAGTTGTTGCTCATGACGAGCATGAGCATCGAGAACGTGAACAGGCAGATGTACGAGAAGAAGCGCGAATAGCCGTCGTCGTCGGCCATGTAGCCGATCGTGTACACGTGCACCATCAGCGACACGAACGTGACCACCAGCAGCATCAGCGCGGTCAGCGGGTCGATCAGGAAGCCGATCGCCATCTTGATGCCGCCGGTGTCCGCCCAGACGTAGAGGTCGCCGTTGTACGTGTTGCCGGCGAGCACGTCGCGGTAGATGATCACCGATGCGACGAACGACACGGCGACCGCCAGGATCGTGATCCAGTGCGACGCCGCGCGCGGCATCCTGCGGCCCCAGAGGCCGACGACGATGGAGGCCGCCAGCGGGACCATCGGCACGACGAGGTAGAGTTGCTGCATCGTCATCGCCAGTCCCGCCGGGCCATCCCTTGGGACAGGCGCGTCCCCCTTGGGGGCGGCGAACGCAGTGAGCGTGGGGGTCGTTTCATATCAGCCCTTGAGCTTGCCCAGGTCCTCGACGTCGATCGTGCCGGCGTTGCGGAACAGCAGCACGAGGATCGCGAGTCCGATCGCCGATTCGGCGGCCGCCACGGTGAGGATGAAGAACACGAACACCTGGCCGCTCATGTCCGCCAGGTAGCTCGAGAACGCGATGAAGTTGAGGTTCACGGCGAGCAGCATCAGCTCGATCGCCATCAGGATGATGATGACGTTCTTCCGGTTGAGGAAGATGCCGGCCATGCTGATCGCGAACAGGATCGCGCCCAGCACCAGGTAGTGCGCCAGCGTCGGCGCGGTCAGCAGCGACACGTCCGTCTCCCTATTCTTTCTTTTCCGCCGGCAGGTCGAGCAGCCGGATGCGGTCCTGCCGGCGCACCTTCACCTGCTCCGCCGGGTTCTGGTACTTCGACTCGCGCCGCTTGCGATGCGTCAGCGCGATCGCCGCGACGATCGCCACCAGCAGCACGACGGCCGCGATCTCGAACGGATACGCGTAGTCGAGGTAGATGAGCCTGCCCAGCGCCTTGGTATTGCTGCCTTCGGGCGCCGGTGGCGCGCCGGCGCCGCCCAGAGTGCCGCCGACGATCACCAGCGCCATCTCGACCAGCACCAGCGCCCCTACGGTCGCGCCGACCGGGATGTAGCTGCGGAAGTGCGTGCGCAGGTTGTCGAAGTTGACGTCCAGCATCATCACGACGAACAGGAACAGCACCATCACCGCGCCGACGTAGACCAGCACCAGCGCGATCGCCAGGAACTCCGCCTTCAGCAGCAGCCAGACCGCCGAGGCCGTGAAGAAGCACAGCACGAGCCACAGCGCCGCGTGCACGGGGTTGCGCGTGGTGACGACCCGCAGCGCCGCGAAGATCAGGGTCGCGGCGAACGCATAGAAGGTGAACGTGGCGAAGCTCATCTGAATTTCGCGTCCTGGGCGCGATCCGCCGCGATCTGCTTCTCGTAGCGATCGCCGACGGCCAGCAGCATTTCCTTCGTGTAGTAGAGGTCGCCGCGCTTCTCGCCGTGGTATTCGAGGATCCGCGTCTCGACGATCGAATCGACCGGACAGCTCTCCTCGCAGAAGCCGCAGAAGATGCACTTGGTGAGGTCGATGTCGTAGCGCGTGGTGCGCCGCGTGCCGTCGGCGCGCTGCTCGGATTCGATGGTGATCGCCAGCGCCGGGCACACGGCCTCGCACAGCTTGCAGGCGATGCAGCGCTCCTCCCCGTTCGGGTACCGGCGCAGCGCGTGCAGGCCGCGGAAGCGCGGGCTCTGCGGCGTCTTCTCCTCCGGGAACTGCACGGTGACCTTGCGCGCGAACAGGTAGCGGCCGGTCAGCGACATGCCCTTCAGCAGTTCGGCGAGCAGCCAGGTGTCGAAGAAGTCCTTGACGCGAGCGAACATGAGGATCTCGACTCCGTCAGTGGAACAGGTGGGCCCAGCGCGTCTGCATCATCGCGCCGAGGAAGATGATCCAGACCAGCGTGACCGGGATGAACACCTTCCAGCCCAGCCGCATGACCTGGTCGTAGCGGTAGCGCGGAAACGTCGCGCGCACCCACAGGAAGCACAGCAGGACGAACGACATCTTCGCCGCCATCCAGAGGAAGCCGTCGCCCAGCGGCGCGACGCCGAGGACCTTCGCCTCGTTGAGCAGCGGCCACGGCGCCAGCCAGCCGCCCAGGAACATGATCGTGGTCAGCGCCGCGATCAGGATCATGTTCATGTACTCGGCCAGGAAGAACACGGCGAACGCGACGCCCGAATATTCGACGTGGAAGCCGGCGACGATCTCCGACTCGCCCTCGGCCATGTCGAACGGGTGGCGGTTGGTCTCGGCCAGTCCCGAGACGAAATAGACGATCATCAGCGGGAACAGCGGCCACATGTACCAGTACGCGGCGCCGCCTTCCTGGCCGCGCACGATCTCGGTCAGGTTGAGGCTGTTGGCGGCCATCAGCACGCCGACCAGCGCGAAGCCCATCGCGATCTCGTAGCTGACGATCTGCGCGGCCGAGCGCAGCGCGCCCAGGAACGCGTACTTCGAGTTCGACGCCCAGCCGGCGAGGATGACGCCGTATACGCCGACCGACGTCAGCGCGAGCACGTACAGCAGGCCGGCGTTGATGTCGGCGAGCACCAGCGTGTCGGTGAACGGAATCACCGCCCACGCGGCCAGCGCGGGACCGATCGACAGCAGCGGCGCTATGAAGAACAGGTACCGGTTGGCGCCCGACGGAATGACGATTTCCTTGAACACCAGCTTCGCAACGTCGGCGAACGGCTGCAGCAGCCCGAACGGCCCGACGCGGTTCGGCCCGATGCGCACCTGCATGTAGCCGATCACCTTGCGCTCGGCGAGCGTCAGGTAGGCGACCGTCAGGATCAGCGGCAGCGCGATCGCGACGATCTTGACGAGCGTCCAGACGAGCACCCACACCGGCCCGAGCCAGTTCGCGACGGGCGCGAGGATGTCCACCTACGCCTTCTCCAGCGTGACGGGACCGGACAGGCCCTCGAGGCCGCACGTCGACGGATGCGCGGCCGCGATGCGCACGACACCCGGCGGCACCGCAGCGTCGACGGCCGCGTGCAGGATCGCCTCGCCGCCGCCCTGCTTCACCTTCACCAGCGCGCCTTCGGCCACGCCCAGCGTATCGAGCAGCGACCGGTGCATGCGCGCGGTGGGCGGCCGCGCGTCGGCCGTCAGCTGCAGCGGCGGCGAGCGGCGGACCAGCGCGTCGGCGAAGTAGATCGGCACGTCGGCCACGCGTTCGACCGCGGCCGCGGCGTTCGCCGGCCTGGCGATCGGCACGCGCGTCGCGTTGGAGAGCCGCGCCGCGACGTCGCCTTCGGCGGCGAGCACCGAAGCCCGAACGTCGGCGGCAGTGTCCGCGGCGAAGCCCGGAAGCTTCAGCATCGTGCCGAGGACGCGCAGCACCTTCCAGCCCGGTCGCGTCTCGGCCAGCGGCTTCACCACGCCGTGGAACGTCTGCAGCCGGCCCTCGCAGCTGACGAACGCGCCGGCGGTCTCCGAGAACGGCGACACCGGCAGCAGCACGTCCGCATACGAAAGTCCGTGCTCGAACGGGCTCGCGACGACGACCAGGTCCGCCTGCTCCAGCGCGGCGCGCGCGCGGCGCGCGTCCGCGAAGTCGAACTCGGGTTCCGCGTGCAGCAGCAGGTACGCGCGGCAGTGATCGGCGAGCATCGCCTGCATGTTCATGCCGCCTGACTGCGGCAGCGCGCCGGCGAGGTGCGCGCCCACGGTGTTCGCCGCTTCGGTGAGGAAGCCCAGCGTCGCACCGGTCGCCTGGGCGAGCAGTTGGGCGATCGCGTGCAGCTGCGACGCCTCCGCGTGCTGGACCGCATAGTTGCCGAGCAGCACCGCGGACTTCCTGCCCGACGCGAGGCTCGCGGCGATCGCCTTCTCGTCGTCGGTGGGCGCAACGTCCGCGAGGGCCCCGGGAATCGCCTTGCCGCCCGCCTGCAGCGCCGCGACGGCGATGCCTGCCAGCGCCGCCGGCAGCTTCGACGGCGCGACGATCGCCTTGTGCGACACCTTGAACAGCCAGTCGTCGTCGACCGAGTGCAGCATCGACACCTGCGCGCCTTTCTTGGCGGCCTGCCGCAGCCGTTGGGCGACCAGCGGATGGTCCTTGCGCAGGAAGCTGCCGACGACGAGCACGCGGTCGTGCGTGCCGACGTCGGCGACCGGAAAGCCGAGCCACGGCGCGCCCGAAGCAAGACCGTCGCCGCGGAAATCGCTCTGCCGCAGCCGGAAGTCGATGTTGTCGCTGCCCAGGCCGCGCACGAGGCGGCCGGCGAGCGCCAATTCCTCGATGGTCGCGTGCGGCGACACCCACGCGCCGAGCGCGCCGGGCCCGTGCTTGGTCACGACCTCGGTCAATCCCTGCGCGACGAACTCGAGCGCCGTCTGCCAGTCGACGCGCTTCCATTCGCCGCCCTGCTTGATCATCGGCGACCGCAGGCGGTCGGGCGCGTTCAGGCCCTCGTACGAGAAGCGGTCCTTGTCGGAGATCCAGCACTCGTTGACCGCCTCGTTCTCGAGCGGCAGCACGCGCAGCACGCGGTCGCCCTTCACCTGCACGATCAGGTTGCTGCCGAGCGAGTCGTGCGGCGACACGGACTTGCGCCGCGCGAGCTCCCACGTGCGCGCCGCGTAGCGGAACGGCTTCGACGTCAGCGCGCCGACCGGGCACACGTCGATCGAGTTGCCGGAGAGCTCGGAGTCGACGGTGCGGCCGACAAACGACACGATCTCCGAATGCTCGCCGCGCCCGATCATCCCGAGTTCCATGACGCCGGCGATCTCCTGGCCGAATCGCACGCAGCGCGTGCACTGGATGCAGCGGGCCATTTCCTCCGCGGAGATCAGCGGTCCTAAGTCCTTGTGGAACACGACGCGCTTCGCCTCGGTGTAGCGCGACGACGAGCCGCCGTAGCCGACGGCCAGGTCCTGCAACTGGCACTCGCCGCCCTGGTCGCAGATCGGGCAGTCGAGCGGGTGGTTGATCAGCAGGAACTCCATCACGCCCTTCTGCGCGATGACCGCCTGTTCCGACGACGTCCACACCTTCATGCCCTCGGCGACGGGCGTCGCGCAGGCGGGCAGCGGCTTGGGCGCCTTCTCGACCTGCACCAGGCACATGCGGCAGTTGGCGGCGATCGACAGCTTCTTGTGATAGCAGAAGTGCGGCACGTAGATGCCGAGCCCGTGCGCGGCCTCGATGACCGTGCTGCCCGGCGCGACCTGCGCGGGCTTGCCGTCGATTTCGATGTTCACCATGGAAGCGGGTCGGGCCTTCGTTCCGGCATCAGACGTACGGCCCGACCAGGCAGTGCTTGTGGTCGATGTGGTACTGGAATTCGTCGCGGAAGTGCTTGGTGAAGCTCTTCACCGGCAGCGCGGCGGCGTCGCCCAGCGCGCAGATCGTGCGGCCGGCGATGTTGTCGGCCACGTTGTTCAGCACGTCGAGGTCCTCGTTGCGGCCCTGCCCGCGCTCGATGCGGTCGACCATCCGCCACAGCCAGCCGGTGCCTTCGCGGCACGGCGTGCACTGGCCGCACGACTCCTCGTAGTAGAAGTAGGACAGCCGCAGCAGCGACTTCACCATGCAGCGCGTCTCGTCGAGGCAGATGACGGCGCCGGAGCCGAGCATCGACCCCGCCTTGGCGATCGAGTCGTAGTCCATGTCGGTCGCCATCATCACGTCGCCGGGCAGCACCGGCGCCGACGATCCGCCCGGGATGCAAGCCTTCAGCTTGCGGCCGCCGCGCATGCCGCCGGCCATCTCGAGCAGCGTGGCGAACGGCGTGCCGAGCTTCACTTCGTAATTGCCCGGCCGCACGACGTCGCCGGAGACGGAGAACAGCTTGGTCCCGCCGTTGTTGGGCTTGCCCATCGCGAGGAACGCCTCGCCGCCGTTGCGGATGATCCACGGCACCGCGGCGAACGTCTCGGTGTTGTTGATCGTCGTCGGCCTGCCGTACACGCCGAACGACGCGGGGAACGGCGGCTTGAACCGCGGCTGCCCCTTCTTGCCTTCGAGCGACTCGAGCAGCGCGGTTTCCTCGCCGCAGATGTACGCGCCGAAGCCGTGGTGGTTGTACAGGTGGAACGAGAAGCCCGAACCCAGGATGTTCGCGCCGAGCAGGCCCGCCGCGTACGCCTCGTCGATCGCCTCCTCGCAGCGCAGGTACTCCTCCCAGATCTCGCCGTGGACGTAGTTGTAGCCGCGGTTGGCGCCCATCGCGTACGCGCCGATCGCCATGCCCTCGAACAGCGCGTGCGGGTTGTAGCGGAGGATGTCGCGATCCTTGAACGTGCCCGGCTCGCCTTCGTCGGAATTGCAGACGACGTACTTGTCGCCGACGTAGTTCTTCGGCATGAAGCTCCACTTGAGCCCGGTCGGGAACCCGGCGCCGCCGCGGCCGCGCAACGCAGACTTCTTCACCTCGGCGACGATCTGATCCGGCGGGATCTTCTCGGCCAGGATCTTCTTCAGCGCGTCGTAGCCGCCGCGCGCGACGTAATCGGCGAGCCGCCAGTTGCGGCCGTTCAGCCCCGCCATCAGGATGGCGTCGGGGCCGTAGTTCAGGAATTCCGACGGCGCGTTCACGTGTTGGGATTCCCATGCCCGCGCCGGCCTTCGCCGCGCGCCGCCGCCGCCTCGAGCTCGTCGACCAGTTCGTCGAGCTTGGCGTCGGACATCCAGCTGCACATCCGCCGGTCGTTGACGATCAGCACCGGAGCGTCGCCGCACGCGCCCATGCACTCGCCTTCCTTCAGCGTGAACGTGCCGTCCGGC
Organism: Burkholderiales bacterium; assembly: GCA_046347755.1. Classification (GTDB taxonomy): domain Bacteria; phylum Pseudomonadota; class Gammaproteobacteria; order Burkholderiales; family Casimicrobiaceae; genus VBCG01. Next base: position 2,747,747 of record JAXMFM010000003.1, read on the forward strand.
GTGGTGCCGCCGAAGTCCACGCCGAGCCTGGCCTTCAGGTGCAGGGCCGCGGCGGCGCCGCCCGACAGCGCGCACGGCAGGTTCGTGCAGATCGTGACCTTGAAGCGGCCCTGCGGCTTCAGGTTGTACATCGTGTAGAACGTCGCGACTTCGTAGACGGCGACCGGCGGCATGCCGAGGTAGTGCGCGACGGCGTCCATCACGTCGGTCGACAGCCAGCCGTGCTCGTCCTGCGCGAACGCGAGCGCCGACATGACCGCCGATTGCCGCTGGTCGGGCGGGTACTTGGTGAGTTCGCGGTCGATCTTGCGCTGCACTTCGGGCGATAGCATGGTCAACGGTCCATCAGCGGATGTAGTAGCTGGCGGCGCGCCAAATGCGGTCCTTCTCGTACACCATCGTCATCTCTTCGGTGGCGGCCTTGTCGCCGGCAAACCGGGTGGCGAACAGGATGACGACCTTCAGCCCCTCCTTCAGTTCGCCCTCGGGCGTGGGCGGCTCGCCGACGTAGCCCATCTTCTCGCCCGTGCGCGACACGAGCTTGCCGTATTTCCCGCGGATGTCGCGGAGGCCGTCGCGGAACTTGTCGCGCGCGACCAGCGACTTCAGCTGCTCCGACGCCATCGCCCACGCGTCCTGGTAGCGTCCGGCGTCGACCGGCACCAGCCACTTCTCGGCCGCATCCAGCGCTTCGCGCTGGTCGGGCGACATCGACTGCGCAACGGCGGCGCCGGCCGCGCCGACCAGGGTCGCCACCAAGCCCGCGAGCAGCAATTCCCGGAGTCTCATCGGTCGATCGATCCGAACACGACGTCCTGCGTGCCGATGATCGCGACCACGTCGGCGATCATGTGCCCGCGGGACATCTCGTCGAGCGCCGACAGGTGCACGTAGTCGGGCGCGCGCAGCTTGACGCGGTACGGCTTGTTCGCGCCGTCGCTTATGATGTACACGCCGAACTCGCCCTTCGGATGCTCGACCGCCGCGTACGCCTCGCCCGGCGGCACGTGCATGCCCTCGGTGAAGAGCTTGAAGTGGTGGATCAGCTCCTCCATGTGCATCTTCATCGCTTCGCGATCCGGCGGCGCGACCTTGTGGTTGTCGACGATCACCGGCCCCGGATTCGCGCGCAGCCACGCTACGCACTGCTTGACGATCCGGTTCGCCTGCCGCATCTCCTCGACGCGCACGAGATAGCGGTCGTAGCAGTCGCCGTTGACGCCGACCGGGATGTCGAACTGCATGCGGTCGTAGACTTCGTACGGCTGCTTCTTGCGCAGGTCCCAGGGCACGCCGGACCCGCGCAGCATCGCGCCGGTGAAGCCCAGCGCCATCGCGCGCTCCGGCGACACGACGCCGATGCCGACGGTGCGCTGCTTCCAGATCCGGTTGTCGGTCAGCAACTCCTCGTACTCGTCGACGCACTTCGGAAACCGCTGCGTGAAGTCGTCGATGAAGTCGAGCAGCGAGCCCTGCCGGTTCTCGTTCATCCTCTCGAGCGCCTTGGCGTTCTTGAGCTTCGACGGCTGGTATTGCGGCATCCGGTCCGGCAGGTCGCGGTAGACGCCGCCGGGCCGGTAATACGCGGCGTGCATGCGCGCGCCGGAGACCGCCTCGTACACGTCGAACAGGTCCTCGCGCTCGCGGAACGCATACAGGAACGGCGTCATCGCGCCGACGTCGAGCGCGTGGCAGCCGAGCCACAGCAGGTGGTTCAGGATCCGCGTGATCTCGTCGAACATCACGCGGATGTACTGCGCGCGCTCGGGGACCTCGATGCCGACCAGCCGCTCGATGGCCATGCAGTACGCGTGCTCGTTGCACATCATCGACACGTAGTCGAGGCGGTCCATGTACGGCAGCGACTGGATGTACGTCTTGTGCTCGGCGAGCTTCTCGGTCGCGCGGTGCAGCAGGCCGATGTGCGGGTCGGCGCGCTCGATGACCTCGCCGTCGAGCTCGAGCACGAGCCGCAGGACCCCGTGCGCCGCGGGGTGCTGGGGCCCGAAGTTCATCGTGTAGTTGCGTATCTCAGCCACGAAGACCTATCCGCGGAAGACCTCGAAGCCCAGCACGACCGACGAGACGATGAGCGCGGCATACGCCAGTCTCGGGAACGGACGCGCGGCTGCCACGACATCGGACGCGTCGCGCGCGACGCGGGAAGCGAGTTCCTGTGGGCTCATTTGGTGCCTCCGTAATGTTCCTCGCGGATGACGCGCGGCGTGATCTCGCGCGGCTCGATCGTCACCGGCTGGTAGACGACGCGGCCCTGCTCGGGGTCGTAGCGCATCTCGACGTAGCCGGACAGCGGGAAGTCCTTGCGGAACGGGTGGCCGACGAAGCCGTAGTCGGTGAGCAGGCGCCGCAGGTCCGGATGGCCGTCGAACACGATGCCGTACAGGTCGAACGCCTCGCGCTCGAACCAGTTGGCGGTCGGCCAGATGTCGACGACGCTCGGCAGCACGGGGAAGTCGTCGTCCGCCGCGAACGTGCGCACGCGCAGGCGCCAGTTGTGCGCCAGCGAGAGCAGGTGGTACACGGCGGCGAAGCGCGGCCCCTCCCACGCGCCGTCGCCGTACGTCGAGTAATCGACGCCGCAGATGTCGATCAGCATCTCGAAGCGAAGCTCCGGGCGATCGCGCAGCTCGCGCATCGCGTCGACCAGCTTGCCGGCGGCGACGACCGCCGTGACCTCGCCGCGATCGGTCGTGACGCCGGCGAACGCATCGGCGAGCGTCGCCGGCAGCGCCGCGGCCAGCGATTCGGGTTTCGTGGCCATCAGCGGGCGATCGTGTTGGTGCGCCAGATCTTGTTCTGCAGCTGCAGGATGCCGTACAGCAGCGCTTCGGACGTCGGCGGGCAGCCCGGCACGTAGATGTCGACCGGAACGATGCGGTCGCAGCCGCGCACGACCGAGTACGAGTAGTGGTAGTAGCCGCCGCCGTTGGCGCACGAGCCCATCGAGATCACCCACCGCGGCTCGGCCATCTGGTCGTAGACCTTGCGCAGTGCCGGCGCCATCTTGTTGCACAGAGTGCCGGCGACGATCATCACGTCGGACTGCCGCGGGCTCGGCCGGAACACGACGCCGAAGCGGTCGAGGTCGTAGCGCGCCGCGCCGGCGTGCATCATCTCCACCGCGCAGCACGCAAGCCCGAACGTCATCGGCCACATCGAGCCGTTGCGCGCCCAGTTGATCACGCTGTCGAGCGTCGTCGTGACGAAGCCCTTCTCCAGCACGCCGTCGATGGCCATGTCAGATCATTCCCATTCGAGTGCGCCCTTCTTCCACTCGTAGACGAAGCCCACGATCAGGATCAGCAGGAAGATCATCATCGCGACGAAACCTTCGAAGCCGATGTCCGGCAGCACGACCGCCCACGGGAAGAGGAACGCGATCTCGAGGTCGAACAGGATGAACAGGATGGCCACCAGGTAGTAGCGGACGTCGAACTTCATCCGCGCGTCCTCGAACGCCTCGAAGCCGCATTCGTACGGCGAATCCTTCTCGGGATTGGGCCGGCTGGGCGCGAGGACCGCGCCGAGCGACAGGAGGATGACCCCCAGGCCCAGACCGACGACGATGAACACGAGGATGGGGAAGTACTGTTCGAGCATCGTTGGCGGCCTTGGGTGCTACCGGAGCTACTTTACACGTTTGTGCACTGCGGAAACCATCCGGAACCGAACGCGTTCCGCGTCCTGCTGCAAGCGCGCCGTCCCCTACGGCCGACGCGCCTGAATCACTGGTGCCGACGGGGAGACTCGAACTCCCACGGCTTGCGCCACTGCCCCCTCAAGACAGCGTGTCTACCAATTTCACCACGTCGGCGATATCAGTTCCCCCGAACGGCGCTGCGCGCCGCTCCCCCCGGGGGGGCGAGCGCCTCGGGGCGGCCCTTCGGCGCTCACTTCGGTACGTCCGCTGCCTTCGAAGGCGTGCTGCCCGGCGCTGCATCGCCGGCCGGGGCGGGCGCCGTGGTCGGCGCGGGCGCCGGCTTCGCCGGCTCCACCGACTTGGCCGGCGGCACGTCGCCCATCACGCCCTGGTCGCGCGCAGGGCTCTTGCTGTGCATCGAGCCGAGGTAGGTGAGGCCCAGGCTCGACACGAAGAACAGCGCGGCCAGGATCGCCGTCGTCCGCGACAGGAAATTCGCGGATCCGGCGGAGCCGAACAGGCTGCCGGAGGAGCCGCTGCCGAACGCGGCGCCCATGTCGGCACCCTTGCCGTGCTGCAGGAGCACGAGCCCGCACACTACCGCCGCGACGATCAGGTGAACCACCAGCAGAAACGATTCCAGAAATTCCATTCGCCTTGTCCCGGGCGCCGCATGCCTGTCGATGTCAGGCACCCGCGATCGCCAAAAATTCCGTTGCATCGAGCGACGCACCGCCGACGAGACCGCCATCGACATCGGGCATCGCGAACAGCGCGCCGGCATTCGCCGCCTTCACGCTGCCGCCGTACAGCACCGGCACGCCTTCCGCCCCCGCCCCGCGCAATCGCTGGCGCAGGAAAGCGTGGACTTCCTGCGCCTGCGCCGGCGTCGCCGTGCGGCCGGTTCCGATTGCCCACACCGGCTCGTACGCCAGCACGACCAGCGGCAGGTCCGCCTTCAACACGTCGGCGATCGCGTCGAACTGCCGGCCGACGACCGCCTGCCAACCCGCGCCGTCGCGCTCGGCCAGCGTTTCGCCGACGCACACGATCGGCGTCAATCCCGCCGCAAGCGCCGCCGCGGCCTTCGCCGCGACCATCGCATCGGTCTCGCCGTGCGACTGCCTCCGCTCCGAATGCCCGGCCAGCACGTACCGGCACCCGAACTCCGCAATCATCCCGCCCGCGACATCGCCGGTATGCGCGCCCGAAGCGTGTGGACTCAGGTCCTGCGCGCCCCACGCCACCGGCGAACCCGCGAGCGCGTCGCGCGCCTGGCCCAGGTACGGGAACGGCACGCACACGGCCACCGCCCGGTCCGCCCGGGGCTTCCACCCCGCGAGCACAGCCACCAGCAGCGCCGCGTTGGCGGCGAGCCCGCCGTTCATTTTCCAGTTGCCGACGACGAGCCTGCCGCGCATTGCGACCCTACCCCGCTGGTTCCGGCCGGCCCGGGATCGGCGTCGACCACCCGCCGGGCCGCCCAATGGCCCGTTTGCCGCGGTTTGCCCGCCGCGGACGCGCCAACCAAAACCGGGCAATTTTACCGCGCCGCACCACTGGGGGTCAACGCGAGGGAATCCCTCTGGGCGGGATCAGACGCCGGCCAACCGGCGGAGCCGACGGATCAGCAGCGGCAGGAACCAGACGGCGAGCGTGGCCGCCGCGAGCGTGGCGGCCACCGGGCGGGCGAAGAAGGCCAGCAGGTTGCCTTCGGACTTGATCATCGAGGTGATGAAGTTCTCCTCGAGCATGCCGCCCAGCACGACGCCCAGGATGGCCGGGGCGATCGGGAAGCCGTTTTCTTCCAGCACGAAGGCGATCATGCCGGCGATGAGCATCACCGTGACGTCGAACGCCGTGTTGTTGATCGCGAACGAGCCGACGACGCAGAACAGCATGATCACCGGCATCAGCACCGAGCGCGGAACCTTCAGGATCTGCTTGGACACCTTGATGCACCACCACCCCAGCGGAATCATGATGAGATTGGCGATGATGAACAGCAGGTAGACGGCGTAGATGTTCTGCGGATTGTTGGTGAACAGCTGCGGCCCCGGGTTCATGTTCTTCATGTACAGCACGCCGATGACGATGGCCGTGATCGAGTCGCCGGGGATGCCGAACACCAGCGCCGGGATCCACGCGCCGGCGAGCGCGCTGTTGTTGGCGGAGCCCGACTCGACGATCCCCTCGACGTGCCCGGTGCCGAACTTCTCCGGCTCCTTCGAGAATTTCTTGCTGATCGCGTACGACATCCACGCCGCGATGTCGGCGCCGGCGCCCGGCAGCGCGCCGACCAGCGTGCCCAGCGCGCTGCCGCGCAGGATCTGCACCGGATACTTCTTCGCGAGACCCCACATGCCGCGGAAGACGTTGCCGAGCGGCTTGTCGACGATCCGGAGCGGCGGGTTGGTGTCGACGGCGAAGCGGATGATCTCCGAGATCGCGAACATGCCGATCATCATCGGGATCATGCCGATGCCGCCCATCATCTCGACGTTGCCGAACGTGAAGCGCGGGAAGCCCGCCGGATTGCCGAGGCCGACGCACGCGACCATCAGCCCCAGCAGCAGCGACACGAAGCCCTTGAGCGGCCGGTCCGACGTCATGAACACCGCGCAGGTGAGGCCCAGCAGCACGAGCCAGAAATACTCGAACGAGCTGAACTTCAGCGCGAATTCCGCGAGCGCGGGCGCCGACACGATCAGCACCGCGGTGCCGAACAGGCCGCCGATCGCCGAGAACACGAGCCCAGCTCCCAGCGCGGTCTCGGCCTCGCCCTTGCGCGTCATCGCGTAGGCTTCGTCCGTGTAGGCGGCCGACGCCGGCGTGCCGGGCATCCGCATCAGGCAGCCCGGGATGTCGCCGGAGAAGATCGCCATTGCCGTGGCCGTCACGATCGCCGCGATCGCCGGGATCGGCGGCATGAAGAACGTGACCGGAACGAGCAGCGCCGTAGCCATCGTCGCCGTGAGCCCCGGGACCGCGCCGACGAACAGCCCGTACAGCGACGCGACCAGCATCACCAGCAGCGTGTACGGGTCGAACACCATCCCGAACGCCTGCGTCCAGGCCGCGCTCATCACCGGCGCACCTTCGTCACCACATCATTCCCTGCAGCAGACCCCACGGCAGCGGCACCTTGAGCAGCTTGTAGAAGGCGTAGTGGATGCCGAGCGTCACGACGACGGCAATCGGCAGCAGCCACCTGCGGTCGACGCCGAACACCCAGAACAGGACGCCGAGATACACGACCCCGGTGACGATGAAGCCCAGGAAATTGACGGCGAGGATGTAGAAGACGTTGACGCCGATCGCCAGCGCGAACGCGAGCAGGTGATGCTGCGATCTCGTCCAGTCCTCGAACGCGATCCAGTGCATGCGCTCGCCGCCGAAGCGCCGGATGGCGAGGCCCTTCATGACGAGCAGCACGCCGCAGACGCCGAGCCCGAAGGCGATGAGTCCCGGGAACAGCGCCGGCCCCACCTGCTGGCCCGGTATCTTGGGGAACGCCTGCACGTGCACGAGGACCGTCGCCGCGAACAGCAGCAGCAACGCGCCCCACACGGCGTCGTTGAGTTTCATGGTGCGGGTTGGCGCACGTCGGTAATCGGGTCCGCAACAAACACTGTGTCATCCCGAGCATCGCGAGGGACCTGATGCCCGGGTTCGCGAGATCCCTCGTCGCTGCGCTCCTCGGGATGACATCGGGCCCGCTTTGCGGGCCCGATGTCACTTGACGATGCCGACGGCCTTCATCGTGGCGCCGAGATCGGTGTCCGACTTGGCCATGAACTTGGCGAATTCGTCCGGCCCGGCGTAGATCACGCCGAAGCCGCGCTGCGACATGAAGTCGTTGTAGTCCTTGCTCGCGACGATCTTCTGGATGGCCGCGACGAGCTTGTCGCGGGCTTCCGGCGGAATGCCCTTCGGCGCCGCGATGCCGCGCCATGCCGCCATCGTCCAGCTGCTGCCGGTCGCCGCCTTAAGCGTCGGCACGTTCGGGTACAGCCCCGCCGGCTTGTCCGCCATCACGGCGAGGCTCTTCACCTTGCCGGCGTCGATCAGCGAGCGGGCCTCGGGCAGCGATACCGGCGCGATCTGCACGCCGCCGGCGACCATGTCCTGCAGTCCCGGCGCCGCGCCGTTGGACGGCACCCACGGCACGCTGGCCGGGTCGATCTTCAGGTCCTGCAGCATGCCGGCGATCGCGAGATGCCAGATGCCGCCCTGACCGGTGCCGGACGCCTTCAACTTGCCCGGATTGGCCTTGATCGCCGCGAGCAGGTCGCCGACGTTCTTGTACGGCGCGTCGGCCGCGACCTGGACCCCGGCCGGGTCGGCGTTGACCAGGCCGATCGGCGTGTACGAAGCGCCGGTCAGGTCGGTCAGGCCCTGCCAGTGCATCATCCCGATCTCCACGGTGATGAGGCCGATCGTGTAGCCGTCGGGCGCCGCCTGCGCGACGGCGCTGTGGCCGACGACGCCGCTGCCGCCGGTCCGGTTCACCACGTTGACCGGCTGGCCCAGTTCCTTCTCGAGGAGCGTGCCGATGATGCGCGCGGTGGCGTCGGTGCCGCCGCCCGCGGCCCACGGCACGATCAACGTGATCGGGCGATCCGGATAAGCGGCGGCGGCCACGCCGGCGACGGCCAGCAGGCAGAGCGCGCCGAGCGCGCGTCGAATGAAATTCATGGGCTTCCTCCTTGCACGATGGGGACGATCGCACCGGGACGGGCCTCTTCTGCGGGAGGACGCGCTCGACGCGGTGCGTGGACGTTAGCAGCGCCGTCCGAACCGGTCAAGTGGTCGGACCAATCGACGTCGCGCGGTTCGATGTCGTCCACGCGCATGCGGGGATCAGGCGGCGCTCATCCTCTCGTACGTTGCGTCACGAACTCCGCGAGCGCTTCCGCAAGCCGCGCAAGATCGCGCTCGAGCCGCGGATAGCCGTCGTTGGGCACGAGCGACTGCTCGTCCATGTAGAGCGTGCGCTTGATCTCGATCTGCAGGCTGTGCCGATTCTCGGCCGGACGGCCGTGCCGGCGCACGATCTCCACGCCCTTGTACGGGTCGTTGACGGCAACGCTGTAGCCCATCGCCTGCACGGTGGCGGCCACGCATCGCGTGAACGCCGGGTCGCACGTCGTGCCGTCGCGGTCGCCGAGAACGAAGTCCGCGCGCTCGCGGCCGGGGTCGTCGGACAGCGCGTCGCCGACGGCGGGCATCGAATGGCAGTTGACGTGCCACACGCCGCCGAACGAGGCGTGGCGCGCGTCGAGCGCGGCGTCGAGCGCCGCATGGTAGGGGCGCCAGAAGCGGTCGATGCGCGCGCGCACCTCTGCGCTCGTCAGCCTGCGCGCGTACATCGGCGTGCCGCCGCGCGCGACGCGCCAGACGAGCCCGATGCCCTGCTGCGTCTTGCGCGAAGGCGAGATCGGTTCCGGCCACGGATCCGCGAGCAGCTCGGCGTCGATGTCGGCCAGGCTGCGGTTGGCATCGATGTACGCGCGCGGGAAGCGCGCCTCGATCATCGTCGCGCCGAGCGCCGGCGCCGCCCGCCACAGGCGCGCGACGTGCGTGTCCTCGGCCTGGCGCACCAGCGCGCGCGGCGGCGCGTGGTCGAAATCGTCCGGATACCATTCACCCGAATGCGGCGAGTCGAAGACGAGCGCGATCGGCGCGGCGCTCGGGTCGTGGCGGAGGACGGGTTCGGTCATCGTCGCAGGCTCAGGCGTCATTCAGGAAACAGGCGGACTTGTGGCCGGACGCGATCTCGCGCAGCGGCGGTGCCGCCTCCCGGCACTTGTCCATCGCGTGCGGGCAGCGCGGATGGAAGTGGCAGCCCGTTGGCGGCGCGAGCGGCGACGGGATCTCGCCCTTGATCGGCACGAACGTGCGCTTCGCGGGCGTGACTTTGCCGGCCTCGGCGAGCAGCGCCTTCGTGTACGGATGGTTGGGATGCCCGAAGATCTCGCCCGACGGCGCGCTCTCGACGACGCGGCCCAGGTACATGACGACGACGCGGTCGGAGATGAAGCGGACCACGCCCAGGTCGTGGCTGATGAACAGGTACGTGAGGTTGAGCGCGCCCTTCAGCTCCATGAACAGGTTGAGCACCTGCGCCTGGATCGACACGTCCAGTGCCGCGACGGATTCGTCGCACACGAGGAACTCCGGCTTCACCGCGAGCGCGCGGGCGATGCCGATTCGCGCGCGCTGGCCGCCGGAGAACTGGTGCGGGTAGCGGCGCATCAGCGTCGGATCGAGGCCGACACGGTTCAGCACCAGGCCCACGTATTCGGTCTGCTGCTTGGGGCCAATCACGCGGTGCGCGACCGGCGCCTCGCCGACGATGTCGACGACGCGCATCCGCGGATTGAGCGACGCGTACGGGTCCTGGAAGATCATCTGCATCTTCAGCTGCTGGCGGCGGGCCGCGGCGGCGTCCAGCCGCGCGAGCGACGCGCCGCGCCAGAACCGCTCGCCGGCCGACAGCGGCAGCAGGCCGACGGCGAGCCGCCCGAGCGTGGACTTGCCGCAGCCGGATTCGCCGACGAGCCCGACCACTTCGCCGGGCGCCACGGCCAGGTCGACGCGGTCGACGGCGTGCACGACCTCTTCGCGCATGTTCGCGCCGAACGCGTTGCCGATCTTCGCGGCGACGTCGAGCGACTTGACGAAGCGCTTCGACACCGATTTCAGCTCGATCAGCGCGCCCAGGTCGGGCTGCCGCGTCGTGGTCGTCCGTTCCATCGCGTCGACAGGCCCTAGTAGAGGGAGATCAGCGGGTGGAAGCAGCGCACCGACTGCCCGGGGCCGCCGGCGCGGCGCATCGGAGGCGATTCCTCGCACTCGGCGGTCGCGTAGGCGCAGCGCTCGCGGAACGGGCAACCCGGCGGCAGCTCGAGCAGCGACGGCGTCATGCCCGGGATCTGCTTCAGCCGCTGCCCGCGCGTGTTGTTCGACGGCACCGAGTCGAGCAGGCCCTGCGTGTACGGATGCGCGGGCCTGGCGAGCACTTCCTCGCAGGTGCCTTCCTCGACGATGCGGCCGGCGTACATCACGCACACGCGATCGGCGAGCCCCGCGACCACCGACAGGTCGTGCGTGATCCAGATCAGCGCGGTGCCCGTCTCGCGGGTCAGCTTCTGCATCTCGTAGAGGATCTGCCCCTGGATCGTCACGTCGAGCGCGGTCGTCGGCTCGTCGGCGATGATGAGGTCGGGGCTGTTGAGCAGCGCGATCGCGATCGCGACCCGTTGCCGCATGCCGCCGGAGAACTGGTGCGGGTACGCTTCGAGCCGCTCGTCCGGCGACGGGATGCCGACCTTCACCAGCGCGTCGCGGGCGCGGGCGCGCGCCTTCTCCCGGCTGACCGGCTCGTGCGCCAGGATGGCCTCGATCATCTGCACGTCGATGCGCAGGACCGGATTCAGCGTCATCATCGGGTCCTGGAAGATCATCGCGACGCGGTTGCCGCGCATCTGCCGCATTTCCTCCGGCGACAGCGCGCGCAGGTCGATGCCGTCCAGCACGATCCTGCCGGCCACGACGCGGCCCGGCGGATCGATGAGGCCCATCAGCGAGTAGCCGGTCATCGACTTGCCGGACCCCGACTCGCCGACGAGGCCCAGCACCTGACCGCGGTCGACGGCGAACGACACGTCGTCGACCGCGCGGACCACGCCGGCCTTCGTGAAGAAGTGCGTGCGCAGGCCGTCGACGGTGAGTACGGGCTCGCCCATGGCCGCTCTCGTTCCCGCGCGAACCGGCTACCGCGACAGGCGCGGATTCAGCACGTCGCGCAACTGGTCGGCCACGAGGTTGATGCTGACGATCGTCACCAGCAGCGCCACGCCGGGGAAGAAGCTGATCCAGTACTTGCCCGACAACAGGTACTGGTAGCCGTTGGCGATCAGCAGGCCGAGCGACGGCTCGGTGATCGGCAGCCCGAGCCCGAGGAACGACAGCGTGGCCTCCAGCGCGATCGCCGCGGCGACCTGCACGGTGGCCACGACGATCATCGGCGGCAGGCAGTTGGGCAGCAGGTGGCGGAACACGATGCGCGCCGGCGACAGCGCGAGGCAGCGCGCCGCCTCCATGTACTCCTTGCGCTTCTCGACCAGCGCTGCGCTGCGCACGGTGCGCGCGTAGTACGCCCACTGGATCGTGACCAGCGCGGTGATCACCTTGCCGGTGCCCTGCCCCAGCACGGCGATCAGGATCAACGCGATCAGGATCGCCGGGAACGACAGCTGGATGTCGACGATCCGCATGATCAGCGTCTCGATCCGGCCGCCGAAGTACGCGGCGGTCAGCCCCATCGCAAGGCCGATGATCAGCGCGAGCACCGTGCTGACCGAACCGACCATCAGCGAGATGCGCAGGCCGTAGAAGATCGCCGACAGCATGTCGCGGCCCTGGTCGTCGGTGCCGAGCCAGAACGTGCCGCCGGCCGGCGACTTCGAGCCGGGCGGCAGCTTGCTGTCCATCACGTCGAGCTGCGCCAGGTCGTACGGATTCTGCGGCGAGATCAGCGGCGCGAAGATCGCGGCGACCACGACCAGCGCCAGCAGGCCGAGGCCGAGGACGGCCACCGGGTTCGCGAGGAACTCGGACACGATGCGCCGGAACGGGCTCTCGGCGGCGCGCGCGGGCGCGCTGACGGGCGTGGCGGGCAGCACGGTACTCATCGCGGCGCTTTCCTCGTCAGCCCTTGCTGTCGGTCAGCCGCACGCGCGGGTCGAGCGCCGAGTACAGCACGTCGACGACCAGGTTGATCAGGATGAACAGCGTGACGATGACGAGCAGGTACGACACGATCACCGGCCGGTCGAGCAGGTTGATCGAGTCGATCAGCAGCTTGCCCATGCCGGGCCACGCGAACACGCTCTCGGTCACGATCGCGAACGCGATGACGCTTCCGAACTCGAGGCCGATCACCGTGACGATCGGGATCATGATGTTGCGCAGCACGTGCACGCCGATGACGCGCGCGTTGGTGAGGCCCTTCGCGCGCGCGAACTTGACGTAGTCCTGCAACAGCGACTCGCGGGTGCCGGCGCGCGTCAGCCGGATCAGCAGCGCGAGCTTGAACAGCGCGAGGTTGGTCGCCGGCATGATCAGGTGCGACAGCCCCTCCCACGACAGGAACGAGACCGGGATCAGCCCCAGCAGCAGCGTCGTCGGCCCGCGCCCGTTGGACGGCAGCCAGCCAAGCATCACCGAGAACACCATGATCAGCATCAGGCCGACCCAGAACGTCGGCAGCGAGAAGCCCAGGATCGACCCGGCCATGATCGAGCGGCCCGCGATGCCGTTCGGCTTCAAGCCGGCCCACAGGCCGAGCGGGATGCCGAGGAACACGGCGATCAGCATCGCGGCGATCGCGAGCTCCATCGTCGCCGGCATCCGTTCGAGGATGAGCCCGAGCGCGGAGGTCGCGTGCACGAACGAGCGGCCGAGGTCGCCGGTCAGCGCGCCCTTCAGGAACACGAAGTACTGCTCCCACAACGGCTTGTCGAGGCCGAGCGCGGCGATCGCGCGTTCGCGGTCGATCTGGTCGGCCTGCGGGTTGATCAGGATGTCGATCGGGTTGCCGATCGCGAACACGCCGACGAACACGAGCAGCGACATCACGAAGAGCACGACCACGCTCTGCATGCTGCGGCGGATGATGTAGACGAGCATCGGCTTTCGGCGTCCCGCTGTGAACTGTCCGCTTCGCGTCGCCGGGCGGCTACTGCTTGACCGGCCGGAACTGGAACGCCAGCGTGTACTCGTCGGTGCGCGGCGTGTAGGCGACGTTCTTCTTGGTCGCCCACATCGTGAACTGGAAGTGGATCGGCATGATGCCGAGTTCCTGCATCGACAGGTCCGTCGCGCGCTGCAGCATGATCGCGCGGTTCTCGTCGTTGACCTGCTGCAGCGCCTGCTCGATCAGGTAGTCGACCTTCGCGTTGCTGTAGCGGCCCCAGTTGACGGCGCCCAGGCCCTTGTCGCGGTCGTACGTCGCGAGCAGCGAGCGCAACGGCGAACTGGCCTCGCCGGTCGACGCGCCCCAGCCGACCATGTGGAAGCTGAACTCCTGCTTCGCCGCACGGCTCGAGTACGGGCCCATCGGCGCGGTCTCGACCTTGGCGGCGATGCCCACGCGCGACAGCATCTGCGCGACCGCCTGCACGATCTTCTCGTCGTTGACGTAGCGGCCGGCGGGCCCGTGGATCGTGATGTTGAAGCCGTTCGGATAGCCGGCTTCGGCCAGCAGCTTCTTCGCGCCCTCCGGATCGTAGGCCTCGGCCTTGAGCGCCGGGTTGTGGCCGAACAGCTTTTCCGACACGAGCTGGCCCGACGGAATCGCCTGGCCTTCCATCACGCGCTCGGCGATGGCCGGGCGGTTGATGGCCTTGCTGATCGCGCGGCGCACGCGGAGGTCGAGCAGCGGATTCTTGTCGAGCGGCTTGCCGTCCTTGCCCGTGATGAACGGGCTCACGCGCGCCAGGTGGTCGAAGTTGAAGTAGATGACGCGGTGCGAGATCTTCGACGTCAGCGTGAACTTGGGATCGGCCTTCAGCCGCGCCAGGTCCGCGGTGGGCGGCTGCTCGATGGCGTCAACGTCGCCGGACAGCAGCGCCGCCATCCGGGCCGCCCCGTCCTTGACGATCTTGAACTGCACCTTCTCGTAGCCGGGCTTATCGCCCCAGTAGGCGTCGTTGCGGACGAGCTCGATGCGGTCGCCGTTCACGTAGCGGACGAACTTGTACCGACCGCTGCCGACCGCCGCCTTGCCTGAGTTGAAGTCCTCGGTGGTGGCGCCGGTCGCGACCTTCTTCGAGACGATGTAGATCGTCGACAGGTCGTTGGGCGCCAGCGGGTACGGCGCCGCGTACTTGAACCGGATCGTGTACGGGTCGACGACCTCCATCTTCTGGATCGCCTTCGTGTAGGCGGTGAACGGGCCGGGGCTGTTGGGCACCTGCGGCACGCGGTTGATCGAGAACACGACGTCCTCGGCGGTCAGCTCGCTGCCGTCGTGGAACTTCACGCCCTTGCGCAGCTTGAACTCCCACGTCTTGTCGTCGATCGTCTTCCACGACGTCGCGATGCCCGGGATCATCCGCGAGTCGGGATCCATCTGCACGAGCTTGTCGAAGATGTGCTCGGCGATGTTGTTGTTCGGGAACAGGTTGAAGAAGTGCGGATCGATCGACGTCACGTCGGCGGCGACCGCGATCTTCAGCTCCTGCGCGGCCACGGGCTCGGCGAACGCGACCGTCGCGGCGATGGCGAGCGCGGCCGCGATTCGGGACAGGTGGGCGAAACGGCGCATGGCAACCTCGGGAGAAAGCGGATGGAATGGAGGGTCCGCGGGGACATCGGGCCGCCTCGCGGATACGCGCGCAATCTAGCCTAGTTGCCGAAGGGCGTCAAAGCGGAGGCTAGCCCTTTTCGAGGCGGTCCGACGCCGGCTCGCAGCGCGGCAGGTGCGCGCGCACGATCGCTTCGAGCGACGCGATGAACTGCGCGTCGCTGTTGCCGTCCTTCTCGGCAAGCGCACGGGCCTGCGCGTCGGTAAGCGGCTTGCCGGATTCTCCGAACGCGCGCGCTTCCACCAGCGCACCGTTGTCGTAGCGGAACTCCGCGCGGACGTTCCCGTTCGGGTACCACGATCGCTGGACGCCGGAAGGCCGGCCCGACGCATAGACGGCTTCGAGCTTGGGCCTGGGCTCGGCGGCGGGGCTGCCGCCGGCGTACCAGGCCGCCAGCGTGCCCGTCAGCACGTCCTCGTCGTACGGCAGCTGCGCGATGCGCACGCCGGCGCTCGACCAGAACAGGAAACTGCCCATGCGCTTGCCGCGGTTGAACGCGCCGACCACGCGCACCTGCCCGCCGGCGCCGCGCAACTCGTACGCGCCGTGCGGCTGGCCGTCGCGGCAGCCGCCTTCGATCGTGTAGGCCTGCGCGGCGGCGGTCGCCGCGGCGAGCGCGGCGGCCAGCGCGACCGCGCCCCGCATCACTTGCGCTGCGCCCACCACGCGGAAAGTTCGCCGACGATGCCGCGGCGGAACGCGAGCACGCACACGACGAAGATCACGCCGGTGATCACGGTCACCCACTGGCCGAACGACGCCAGATAGCTCTCGAGGCCGACGATCGCGAACGCACCGACGACGGGGCCGAAGATCGTTCCCATGCCGCCCAGCAGCGTCATCAGCACCACCTCGCCGGACATCGTCCAGTGCACGTCGGTCAGCGACGCCAGCTGGAACACGATCGCCTTGGTCGAGCCGGCCAGGCCCGACAGCGCCGCCGACAGCACGAACGCGAGCAGTTTGTACCGCTCGGCGTCGTAGCCCAGCGAGATCGCGCGCGGCTCGTTCTCGCGGATCGCCTTTAACACCTGCCCGAACGGCGAATTCACGATCCGGTAGATGAACAGGAACGCAGCGACGAAGATCGCCAGCACGACGTAGTACATGACCAGCGTGCTCGACAGGTCGAGCAAGCCGAACAGCCGGCCGCGCGGAACCGCCTGGATCCCGTCCTCGCCGTGCGTGAACGGCGCCTGCAGGTAGAAGAAGAAGATCATCTGCGCCAGCGCCAGCGTGATCATCGCGAAGTAGATGCCCTGCCGCCGGATCGCCAGCAGGCCGGCGACGATGCCGAGCGCCGTCGCCGCGAGCGTGCCGGTGAGGATCGCGAACTCCGACGGAAAGCCCCACTCCTTCGCCGCATGTGCGCACACGTAGCCGGCGGTGCCGAGGAACATCGCGTGCCCGAACGACAGCAGGCCGCCGAAGCCGATCAGCAGGTTGAACGCGCAGGCGAAGAGCGCGAAGCACAGCGCCTTCATCAGGAACACCGGGTACACGCCGACGTGCGGCGCGATGGCGAGCGCGACCGTCATGACGGTCGTCGCGACGAGGATGCTGTTGCGCCGGCGCGCGCGCACCGGCGCCGCGGCATCGGCCGGGGTCGCCATCGTCAGCGCTCCTTCCCGAACAGGCCGGCGGGCCTGACCAGCAGCACCAGCACCATGACGACGAAGATCACGGTGTTCGATGCTTCCGGATAGAACACCTTGGTCAGTCCCTCGACCACGCCGAGCCCGAAGCCGGTCAGGATCGCCCCCATGATCGACCCCATGCCGCCGATCACGACGACGGCGAACACGACGATGATGAGATTGGCGCCCATCTGCGGGCTGACTTGGTAGATCGGCGCCGCCATCACGCCGGCGAGCGCGGCCAGGCCCACGCCGAAGCCGTAGGTCAGCGTGATCATGCGCGGCACGTTGATGCCGAAGGCCTGCACCAGCGTCGGGTTCTCCGTCGCCGCGCGCAAGTACGAGCCGAGTTTCGTCCGCTCGATCACGTACCACGTCGACAGGCAGACGATCAACGACGCGACGATCACCCACAGCCGGTACTTGGGCAGGAACATGAAGCCCAGGTTGAACGCGCCGGTGAACTCCTCGGGCAGCCGGTACGGCTGGCCGGAACTCCCGTAGTAGTTGGTGAACACGCCCTGGATGATCAGCGCGAGACCGAACGTCAGCAGCAGTCCGTACAGATGGTCGAGCTTGTACAGGCGGGAGAGCATCGTGCGCTCGATGACGATGCCGGTCGCGCCGACGACGACCGGCGCGATCAGCAGCGACCACCAGTAGCCGACGCCCCACTTCTCCAGCAGGAACCACGCGCAGAACGCGCCCATCATGTACTGCGCGCCGTGCGTGAAATTGATGATGTTGAGCAGGCCGAAAATGACGGCGAGTCCCAGGCTCAGCGTCGCGTAGAACGCGCCGTTGATGAGCCCGATCAGCAGCTGGCCGAACAGGGCTTGCGTGGGGACGCCAAATATTTCCATCGGTTTGCCGTTCGGCCCGCCATTCGCCCGCTCCCGTACGGGAGCGGGCAGAGGGCAAGGGACGGGTCGTTCTGTTATTTAACCAACGGGCACTCGCCGTCCTTCAACGGCCGGAACGCCTGGTCCGCCGGGATCGTCGCCCGGATCTTGTACAGATCCCATGCGCCCTTCGATTCCGACGGCTTCTTCGCTTCGACGAGGTACGCCGGATGGATCTTCCGGCCGTCGATGCGAATGGTGCCCTTGCCGAACAGCGGGTCGTCGGTGGGCAATTCCTTCATCTTGGCGATGACCTTGGTTCCGTCGTCGCTCTTCAGCGCTTCCACGGCCTTCAGGTAGTGGAGGGCGGCGGCATAGACGCCGGCATGGACCATCGTCGGGTGGATGCCCTTGTCGCGCTCGGCGAAGCGCTTCGCGAACGCGCGCGTCTGGTCGTTCATGTCCCAGTAGAAAGTCTCGGTGAAGATGAGGCCCTGCGCCGTTTGCAGGCCGAGCGAGTGCACGTCGGTCAGGAACACGAGGAGGCCGGCCAGGTTCTGGCCCCCCTTGACGATTCCGAACTCCGCCGCCTGCTTGATCGAGTTCGTCGTATCGCCGCCAGCGTTGGCGAGGCCCACGATCTTGGCCTTCGATGCCTGCGCCTGGAGCAGGAACGAGCTGAAATCCTGGGTGTTGAGCGGGACTTTCACGCTGCCCAGCACCTTGCCGCCGTTCTTGGTGACCACCGCGGAGGTGTCGCGCTCCAGCGCTTGGCCGAACGCATAGTCGGCGGTCACGAAGAACCACGAGTCGCCGCCGGACTTCACGATCGCGCTGCCGGTGCCGTTGGCGAGCATCCACGTGTCGTACGTCCAGTGGATCGTGTTCGGCGTGCACGCCTTGCCGGTCAGGTCCGAAGACGCCGCGCCGGAGACCAGGAACGCCTTGCCCTTGTCCTTCGTGATCTGGTTCACCGCCAGCGCGACGCCCGAATTGGGCACGTCGAGGATGACGTCGACCTTCTCCACGTCGTACCACTGGCGCGCGATCGCCGAGCCGACGTCCGGCTTGTTCTGCGTGTCGGCGGATACGATTTCCACCTTGTAGCCGCGCTTCTCGATGCCGGAATCCTCGACGGCCATCTTCGCCGCGACGACCGAGCCGGCACCCGCGAGGTCGGTGTAGAGGCTCGACATGTCGGACAGAACGCCGAGCTTGATCACGTTGTCCGAAATCTGCGCGTGCGCGGTGCCGATCGACAGCGCGGCGGCTACCGCGAGGCCGACCGTAGTGCGTTTGAATGCGTTCATGCGACTTCCTCCGAAAATGTGGGAACTGCGTTACCGCTACACGCCCAGATAGTCATGCAGCTTGGCCATGTTCGCGTCGAGGTCCGCATTGCGGATCATGTCGGCGACGCGCCCGTGTTCGATCACGTAATGGCGGTCCGCGACGGTAGCCGCGAACCGGAAGTTCTGTTCGACCAGCAGGATCGTGAAGCCCTGCGCTTTGAGCTTGGTGATCGTGCGCCCGATCTGCTGGACGATGACCGGGGCTAAGCCCTCCGTCGGTTCGTCGAGCATCAGCAGCCGCGCGCCGGTGCGCAGGATGCGGCCGATCGCAAGCATCTGCTGCTCGCCGCCGGACAGCTTGGTGCCCTGGCTCGTCCTGCGTTCGCGGAGATTGGGAAACAGCTCGTAGATCTGCTCGACCGGCAGTCCGCCTTCGCGCACGATCGGCGGCAGCAGCAGGTTCTCCTCGACGTTCAGGCTCGAGAAGATGCCGCGCTCCTCCGGGCAGTACGCGATGCCGGCCCGCGCGATGCGGTTCGACGGCAGGCCGATCGTCTGCGTGCCCTCGAACACAACCGAGCCTTCGCGCCGCGGCACGACGCCCATGATCGAGCGCAGCGTCGTCGTCTTGCCGGCGCCGTTGCGGCCGAGCAGCGTGACGACCTCGCCGGCCGCGACGTCGAAGTCGACGCCGTGCAGGATGTGCGATTCGCCGTACCACGCGTGCAGGCCGCGCACCGCCAGCAGCGGGGCGCCCGCGGCGGCGGGGGCCGGCGCGTTCGCGGCGGCGGTCTCAGCCATGACCGGCTCCCAGGTAGGCCTGCACGACGTCCGGATGCTTCGACACGGTCGCGTAGTCGCCCTGCGCGAGGATCTCGCCGCGCGCCAGCACCGTGATGTGGTCGGACAGCGTCGACACCACCGACAGGTTGTGCTCGACCATCAGCACCGTGCGGTTGGCCGACACCTTGCGGATCAGCGCGCTGATCCGCTCGACGTCCTCGTGCGTCATGCCGGCGGTCGGCTCGTCGAGCAGCATCATCTCCGGGTCGAGCGCCAGCGTCGTCGCGATCTCCAGCGCGCGCTTGCGGCCGTACGGCAGTTCGACGGCCGTCTTGCCGGTGAACTCAGTGAGGCCGACGGCGTCGATCAGTTCGCGCGCCCGCGCGTCGAGCGTCGACAGCGTCGCCGCCGATCGCCAGAAGTCGAACGAATGCCCGCGCTTCTGCTGGAGCGCGATGCGAACGTTTTCGAGCACGGTGAGGTGCGGGAACACCGCGGAAATCTGGAACGAGCGGACGAGGCCCATGCGCGCGATCGTCGCCGGGCGCGAGCCGGTGATCTCCCTTCCGTTGAAGAGGATCTGGCCGCGCGTCGGCGTCAGGAAGTGCGTGAGCAGGTTGAAGCAGGTGGTCTTGCCGGCGCCGTTCGGGCCGATCAGCGCGTGGATCGTCCCGCGGCGGATCGTGAGGCTCACGTCGCGAACCGCGACGAAACCTTTGAATTCCTTGGTCAGCCCGCGGGTTTCTAGGATATTGTCGTCAGCCATGCGCGATCGGCGCCAGCGTCCTTTCGCAGAACGCCATTGCGGGAGAATACCGAAAAGGACGCACGATTATCATTTGCGCAGCCGAACGGCGCAACCGCCGGACGCGGCGCCCCGGGGCCATCGGCCCGGACGATCCGCCGGGCCGGTCCACGAACCAAGCCCCATCATCGCACGCTTTCAGTACTCGATGCGCGCGAAATACGTGCGCTGCGACGCGGCTCGCGCCTCGCCGAGCGTCCGGATGCCCTGCTCGGCCAGCAGCGGGATCATGCGCAGGAACACCTCCGCCGTGACGATGGCGTCGCCGACCGCCGTATGCCGGCCGATGGGGTTCACGCCCATCCGCTCGGCGATCGCCTCCAGTCCGTGCGAAGGCAGCTCCGGATGGATCACCGCGGACAGGAGCAGCGTGTCGAGCACCGGCTGGGTGAAGCGCACGCCGGTCGCACCTTCCTTCAGGTGCAGGAAGCGCATGTCGAACGCCGCGTTGTGGGCGACCAGGACCGTGTCCTCGCAGAACGCGCGGAACGCCGGAAGCACCTTGTCGATCGTCGGCTGGTTCTCCAGCATCGCATTCTCGATGCCGGTGACCTTGCTCGCCTCCGGCGACATCGGGCGGCGCGGGTCCACCAGCTGCTCGAACACCTCCTGCTCCAGCAGCCGGCCGTTGACGATGCGCACGGCGCCCAACGACACGATCTCGTCGCCGGCGGACGGCTCGAGTCCCGTCGTCTCGGTGTCGAACACCGTGTAACTGAGCGCCGTGAGCGGCCGGTTGTCGAGCTCCGGCGTCTGCCCCGGCTGGTTGAACAGGTCGAAGTCGTAGAACTCCGGGCGGCTTTCCGCGGCGGGCGCCGCGCTCCACGGCGTCTCCTCGGGCCGCGTCTTCGGAATGGCGATGCGGAAGTATTCGCGCTGCGCGGGCTTGTCGATCTGGTACCAGATCTCGGCGTCGTGGCGTTCGATGATCTGTTTCAGCGTCATCGGGCACGCCTCGCCGCCGAGCTCCATCGAGTCGGTCTGCCACGCGGTCGTGGTCTCGGACCCGAGCGGCGCGCCGGTCCAGACGAGGTCGAGGTGGGCCAGCGTGCCGGCGTCGCCTAGCGCGAAGCGGATCTCGCGGATGCCGAATTCGTCGGCGAGCCGCGCGACGAGGTAGGTGATCCCCTGCATCAGCGAGTAGCTGTCGACGTTGAGCCAGATGTCGTCGTCGACGCTTTCGAGCTTGGTCGGCAGCTGCAGCCGGTTCTCGATGCGCCGGCGCGCGGCCGCGATGAGGTCGGCGCCGCGCATGTCCTCGAGCGGCCATTCGGTGCGCAGCGAATCCGCGAAGTCGCGCACCGACGTGTCCAGATGAAGGCTCAGCGTGCGCGCTTCCTCGCCGATGATGCCGATGAACCGGTCCTGCGCGGCGCGCTCCATGTCCGGGAACGACGCGATGGTCTCCACCGCGGCCCGCATGTTCGCGAGCGACGCGCGCGTCCCCTGCGTGAGCGCCTGCAGCAGGCGGTCGCGGCGCGCGCCCGTCTCGATGCGCCGCGTGATGTTGTCGAGCAGCAGGACGAAGCCGGCGATGCCTTCGATCGCGCCGGGCGCCGTGGCGTCCGCCGCGCCCAGCACCGGCGCGAGCTGCACGCGCACGAGCTGGCCCGCCGGCGCGGTCGTCACGAAGTTGGCGATCGGCGCGCGCTCGCCCTTCTGGATGCGGTCGCGGATGCTCTCCAGCGCGTGGATGATGAGGTTGCGGTCGAAGATCGCGAAGATCGAGCGGCCGAGGCCCACCAGCGTGTGCGCCTTGCCGGCGGCGGCGGCGCTGTCCAGCGGCTTGCGCAACAGCTGCATCGCCCGCGCGTTGTACAGCAGGATGCGGCCCTCGAAATTGCACATGACCACGCTCTGCGCGAGCTCCGACATGAGCGCGGCAAGGCGGCTTCGCTCCTGCTCGATGCGGTCGTTCGCCTCGCGCACCTGGCGCTCGACGTCCGCCTTGAGCGCGGCGTTCGCCTCGGCGAGGCCGTTGATCGCCCGGGCGATCGTCCGCACCTCCGCGGCGCCGCCGGGTGTTGCGCGGTGCTGCGGATTGGCCACCTGGATGATGCGCGCGTCCTCGGCGAGATGGCGCAGCGCGGTCACGTAGCCGCGCCAGACCGCGCGCACGACGAAGAAGACCACCACCAGCATCAGCAGCGCCGCCACCACGAGGCTCGGGACGCGGTTCCCCAGGATCCCCAGCAGCGTCGCCCGGTCGGCTTGCCCCATGTCGGCCACGGCGAGCGCCGCCGTGCCCACGATCGCCGCCAGCAGCAGCAGCCACGCCACGACGACCGCCAGCGTGAAGCGGACCTTCCGCCGCATCGTCATGAGGTTACCCTTCGCGCCAACGCGCTTCGGTTCCTGTTCGTCCTTGGGGCGGCCCGGCGGTCTCACTCGCCCAGCAGCGCGCGCACCTGCGCCATCAGGTCGGACGTCGAGAACGGCTTCGTCACGTACGCGTCCGCGCCGACCGCCATGCCCTTGCTCACCTCGATGTCGCGGCCTTTCGCGGACAGCATCACGATCCGGATGCCCGCCCACGCCGGGTTCTCGCGCATCTTCTGGCACACCTCGTAGCCCGACAGCCGCGGCATCATCACGTCGAGCAGCACGAGGTCCGGCGCGAATTCCGCGATCGAGCGCAGCGCGTCGTCGCCGTTGCCCACGGTCCGCACGTCGTAGCCCTTCTGCTTCATGAGGAACTCGAGCGAGACGACGATGTTCGGCTCGTCGTCGGCGATCAGGATCTTCTTCGCCATCACTTCTCCTGTGGCGCGACCGGCAGCGCGAACGCGAACGTCGCGCCGTGCCCCAGCGTGCTCTCCACCCATAGCCGCCCACCCAGATGCTCGACGATCTGGCGGCTGATCGGCAAGCCGAGCCCCGTACCCTGGGGCTTTTCGGTGAGAGTATCGCCCGCCTGCCGGAATTTCTCGAAGATGATGTGCTGGTCGTCCGCGGCAACCCCGGGGCCGTTGTCCGCCACGCGCACGCTGACCTCGCGCGCGTCGCTCGCCACGGATACCCCGACACGGCCGGTTCCCGCCTCGACGAACTTGGCCGCATTGGACAGCAGGTTGATGAGCACCTGCACCAGCCGGTCGCGGTCGCCGCGCACCGCCGGCACGTGCGCAGGCACGGCAACGTCGAGTATCACGTCCTTGGCGGTGAAGAGCTGGCCGGTGGCCGCCACCGAATCCTCGACCACCGCCCGCATGTCGACGTCGCTCGCCTGCCACTCCGCGCGCCCCGACTCGAGCTTGGCGAGGTCGAGCACCTGGTTGATGAGGCGCGTCAGCCGCTCGCTCTCCTGGATGACGATGGACAGGAAGCGCTGGCGCTCCTCGACGGCAAGCGCCGGATTGTCGTGCAGGATTTCCGAGAACGCGCGGATCGACGTGAGCGGCGTGCGCAGCTCGTGGGTGACCGTCGAAACGAAGTCGTCCTTCATGCGGTCCAGCTCCTGCAGTCGCGCGTTCGCAGCGCGCAGTTCGGCGGTGGCGGCCATGAGCTCGCGCGACTTCTGCTCGAGCTCGTGGCTGTAGGCGATTCGCTGCGACGCCTCGTCGAGCATCGCCATCACTTCGTCGACCGAAAGCGCGTCCTCCTTCACCACGGACGCGACCATGATCCGCGCGGACGCGCCGCCGATCGCGCCGGCGAGCGCGGTCTCGACGAACTGCACCAGCGCCGCGTCCGCCGGCAGCTCGTCGGCATCGGGATAGCCGCGGCGGCGGGCGAACTGCGCGAGCGCGGCCTGCGCGCGCTCCGCGCCGACGAACTGCGCGAGCAGTGCGGTGAGATCGGGCACCGTCGCCGTTCCCTTCCACGCGTGCATGTCCTGGCCTGCCGCGTGCCGGTAGACGTCGACGAAGCGCGATGCCTGCGCCTGCTCGGCCGCGCCCTGCGTCGTGACCACCGACACGAGGACGTAGGCGCCGACGTTGAAGAGCATGCTCCACAGCATCGCGTGCGTGATGTCGTTCAACCCGGCCAGGCCGAACAGCGCGTAGGGCTTGAGCAGCGCGAGACCGAGCGGGCCCTCGGTGACGAAGCTCGTCGGCAGCCATCCGGACTTCGCGAACGACGGCAGCAGCAGCGTGTACAGCCACACGGCGAACCCCGCGGCGAGGCCGGCGAACGCGCCCGCCTTGGTCGCCCCTTTCCAGTACAGCCCGCCGATCACGGCCGGCGCGAACTGCGCGACCGCCGCGAACGAGATGAGCCCGATCGCGACGAGTGCGTACGCTTCGCCGGCCAGGCGGAAGTACAGGTAGCCCAGCAGCACGATGCCGACGATGGCGCCACGCCGGATGCCGAGCAGCAGGCCGGTCAGGTCGCGCCGTCCGGCGAACCGCGTGTCGCGCATGCGCAGCAGCACCGGCATCACGAGGTCGTTGCAGACCATCGTCGACAGCGCGATCGTCTCGACGATCACCATCCCCGTGGCCGCCGAGAGGCCGCCGACGAACACGAGCAGCGCCAGCGCGTGCTGCTTCTCCGCCATCGGCAGCGTCAGCACGAACGTGTCGGGGTCCACACCGGTGCCCTGGAAATGCAGGACGCCCCCGAAGGCGATCGGCACCACGAACACGTTCATCGCGAGCATGTACAGCGGGAACAGCCACACCGCCTTTCCGATGTGCTGTTCGTTGACGTTCTCGACCACCGCGATCTGGAACTGCCGCGGCAGGAAGAGGATCGCGAGCATCGACAGCAGCGTGAGCCACGCCCAGTTGGAATAGCCGCCGGCCGCGCCCGAAAGCGGCGCGAACAGCGCGGACAGCCGGGGGTGCTCGGCGGCGCGCGCGAACAGATCGCCCATGCCGCCGTACATCCCGTACGTGACGAACGCGCCGACCGCGAGGAAGGCGACCAGCTTCACGATCGACTCGAACGCGATGGCGGCGACCATGCCTTCGTGGCGTTCCGACGCATCCAGGTGCCGCGTGCCGAACAGGATCGCGAAGACCGCGAGCAGCAGCGCGACCCAGAACGCCGTGTCGTGCGCGAACGGAGCGGCGACCCGGGTCCCGGCCAGCGCGAGGTCGGGATGGGTGGCGAGGATCGTGTAGCTGCCGGAAATCGCCTTGAGCTGCAGCGCGATGTAGGGAACGATGCCGACCACCGCGATGATCGTGACCAGGCCGGCCAGGAGCGCGCTCTTGCCGTAGCGCGACGACACGAAGTCGGCGAGCGAGGTGATGCGGTGCGTCTTGCTGATGCGGATGATCTTGCGCACGACGATCCACCACAGCGCCATCATCAGCGTGGGCCCGATGTAGATCGGCAGGAAGCCGACGCCGTCGGAGGCCGCGCGCCCCACGCTGCCGTAGAACGTCCAGGCCGTCGCGTACACGCCGAGCGACAGCGCGTAGATGTACGGGTTCGCGATGATCGACCGCCCCGCATCGGCGCGCTTGTCCCCGAAGTACGCGACGGCGAACAGCACGCCCACGTAGGCGATCGCCACCGGGATGATGACGTAGCCTTCCAGCATGGCGTTCCGCGCGGCGCGGGCTAGCGCGGGCGCTCGATCACGAGCGCGAGCAGCGCGATCAGCAGCGCCCACACGCAGAAGATGTAGACGTACAGGACCGGGATGCCGAACGCGGTCGCCGCGCGGTCGAACAGCGCCAGCAGCGGGAAGTTGAAGAGCGCCACGCCGAGCGCGAACAGGGCGACCAGGCGCTGCCCGGGGCCCGACGCGGGCTTCATCGGGCGCCCCCTCCGCGCGACAACGTCGCCTGCAACCGCATGTGCGGCACGACTCCTCCCGTCACAACCGATACGACATGCGCAAGCGCTCCTGCAGCTGCTTCGCCTGCCGGAACGCCTCCTTCAGCATCCGCTGGTCGATCTCGTGCAGCGAGTAAGGATCGAGGCGGTTGGGGTGGCCCGGCACCGGCGGCTGCTCCTGCTGGCGCAGCCGCAACAGCTGCAGGAAGTGGAACGCCTCGATCGCCGCCCGCACGTGCCGCTTCTCGACGCGCAGCCGCTCGCCGGCGAGGGCAAGGCGCGCCGCCGTCCCCGTCTCGGCGATGCCGTGCGCCAGCGCGAACACGCGCGCGCAGTCGACGAACAGCCGCGCGCCGCGCGTCTTCAGGTCCAGCGTTCCCTTGACGCCGGGGTCGTCGTCCACGGTGAACGCGCGGATCAACCCGGTCGGCGGATCGACGTCGAGCGCGTTCTGCACCATCAGCCGCAGGAACGCGGGATTGGCCTGCGTGTAGCGCAGCAGCCACGAGCGCAGCGCGTCGCACAGCGTCGTGTCGCCGTACAGCGGCCGGAAGTCGAACACGATGTTGGCGTTGAGCAGCGACAGCGGCGACGGCTCGCGGATCCATTTCAGGAACTTGGCCTTCCATTCGTCCACCGACAGGCACAGCTCCGGATTGCTCGCCATCACGTTGCCGGTGCACAGCGGGAAGCCCAGGCGGTCGAGCCCGGCGTTCACTTCGCGCGCGAACGGGAGCAGCCGCGCACGCGCGGCATCCGCGCTCGCGCCGTCGGGAATCGCGAACAGCAGTGCGTTGTCCTGGTCGGTGGCGAACGTCTGCTCGCCGCGGCCTTCGCTGCCGAGCGCGAGCCAGCACCAGTCGAGGTCGGCCAGGTCGTGGCTGGCGCCGACGATCTCGATCAGGCGCCGGGTCAGCGCGTCGTTGAGCGACGAGATCGTGCGCGTGAGCGGCTCGGCCCCCACCCCTTGCACGAGCAGGTTCTGCGTGAGCCGGCGGATGTCGTCGCCGGCGCGGCGCAGCGTTTCGACGGAATCGGCCGCGTGCAGGCCTTCGATCACGTCGCGCATCTTGACGCGCTGCAGCGCGAAGAGATCGCGTTCGTTGACCACGCCCATCAGCCGCCCGCCTTCGACGACGACGACCTGGCGGATCCCGCGCTCCGCCATCACGTGCATGGCTTCGTAGGCGGTGGAGGTGCCGGGCAGCGAAACGATCGGCGTCGACATGGCCTCGGACACCGGCGACGTCAGCGGCCGGCCCGGCAGCACGACGCGCTCGAGCAGGTCGACGAGCGTCAGGAGCCCCACCGGCGCACCCCGGCCGTCGACGACGATGATCGTGCGCACCTTCTCGTCCGCCATCTTCTGCGCGGCGTCGCGCAGCGTCGCCGTCGCCGCGCACGCCACCGGCGCGTGCCGCACGAGCTCGCCCAGCGTGCGCGTCAGCGTCTGCTGCTCCGACGCGCGCTGCCGGTACTGGCTGTAGAGGCTCTCCAGCGACTGCCGCAGCGTCTCGGTGATCGCCTGCGTGCAGTAGCGCTCGAACTCCGGCGAGTCGCGCCGCAGCGCCAGGAACTGCTCCCTGGGCAGCAGCAGGCACGTGGTGTCCTCGAGCGCGTGGAATATCTTGGTCGTGGTGCCGCCGGCCGACAGCGCGCCGACGGGAAACAGCTCGCCCGGCCCCAGCGTGCGGTCGGGATCGGCCTGCGTGTCGTCAGGGCGGCGGCCGACGAGCCCTTGCTCGATGATGTAGAGCGCCGCCACCGGGCCCGTCTGCACCGAGAGGATCGTCGCGTCCCGGGGGAACGATACCTTCGTGAGGTGCGGCACGAGTCCGCGCACGACTTCGTCGCGCATGCCTGAAAACGGCGCGTGGCGGCGCAGGAACTCGACCGTGTCATCCACGGCGGGGGAAGATTCGCGGGCAGTCGCGGCGGTCGCGGCCATGGCGTCAGGTTGCCCGATTCCGGCCGCGCAAGCAAAAACCCCTGCGCGAGTGGCAGGGGTCCTTGCGTTGCGGGTGCGGCAGGATCAATGCGCTGCGGCTTTCGTCGCGAGCAGGCCGGTGTTCTGGCGCACGTACAGCTCGTCCCACATGTCCTCGGAACGCTTGTCCCGGTAGAGCAGCGACCCCAGGATCACCGCGAGGAAGCCCAGCGGGATCGAGACGAGGCCCGGGTTGCGCAGTTCGAACAGCGGCTTCTCGAGCCCCATGATCGAAGTGCGGTCGTTGCCGATCTCCTTGATCCGCGCTTCGGCCGCCGCCTTCGCCTTGTCGGCCTTGGCGATGTCGGCCTTCAGCTTGTCCTGCGCCGGCGCCTCGGTGGCCGCCGAGAGGTCCGCATTGAGCTTCGTCAGCGCAGCCGACTGCGTCGCGACGATCTTCTCCTGCGCGGCCTTGATGGCGAGCGGATAGGTCAGGTTCGGCGAGACGAGCACGAGGCCGATGGCGGAAAACGTGCCGATGATCATGCCGGCCACGATGCCGCCGGTGTTGCAGCGCTTCCAGAACAGCGTCAGCAGCACGCACGGGAAGTTGGCCGACGACGCGACGGCGAACGCCAGCGCCACCAGGTGCGCGACGTTCTGGCCCTTGGACAGGATGCCGATGGTGATCGCCATTGCGCCGACGATGATCGTCGCGATGCGCGCCGCGCGCACCTGCTCCTGCTGCGTGACGTGGCCTTCGCGGATCACGCCGACGTACAGGTCGTGCGCCATCGCCGAAGCCGCCGCGAGCACCGCGCCTCGCGACCACCGCGACGACCGTCGCGAACGCCACCGCCGCCACGAACGCGAGGAACAGGTTGCCGAGCATCGAGTCCGCACCGCCGCCCACGTACTGCGCGAGCAGCGGGCCGGCCATGTTGCCGCCGGCGTCCACGGCCCGGATGTTCGCGGCACCGACCTTCATCGCCGAGCCCATGCCGAGGAACAGCGTCAGCACGTAGAAGCCGCCGATGATGGCCATCGCCCAGATCACGGACTTGCGCGCGTCCTGCGCGGTCGGGACCGTGAAGAACCGCATCAGGATGTGCGGCAGGCCGGCCGTTCCGAACACGAGCGCCATGCCCAGCGAGATCTGGTCGATCGGCGCCTTGAAGAAGAGGCCCGGCTCGAGGAAGCGCTGGCCGAGCTGTTCGGGCGTCATGTTCTTCGCGGCGTCGCCCAGGAGCGAGGCCACCTGTGCCTGCACCTTCGCGTCGCCGACCACCGCCTGCAGGAACGCCGGCAGCGAGAAGCCGTACGGCGTCCACACGAACATCACGAGCAGGATCGACGCGGTGACGAGCAGGATCGCCTTGATGATCTGCACCCACGTCGTGGCGACCATGCCGCCGAACAGCACGTAGGCCAGCATCAGCACGCCAACGACCATCACCGAGATCTCGTAGTCGATGCCGATCAGCGTCTTCACCAGCACGCCGCCGCCGACCATCTGCGCCGTCAGGTAGAACGTGGAGACGGTGATGGTGGACAGCGCACCGACGATACGCGTCGCCTTCGGATTGTTGCGATACGCGAGAATGTCCGACAGCGTGTACTTGCCGATGTTGCGGCACGGCTCGGCGATCACCAGCAGCACGGTGATGTAGGCGACGAGCCAGCCCACCGAGTACATGAAGCCGTCGTACCCGTACAGCGAGATCAGTCCCGCGATGCCGAGGAACGAGGCGGCCGACAGGTAGTCGCCGGCGATCGCCCATCCGTTCTGCAGGCCCGACACGCCTCCGCCGGCGACATAGAAATCGGCGGTGGTCTTCACGCGCTTGGCCGCGACGTACGTCACGTACATCGTCAGCGCGATGATCGCGCCGAACACAACGAACGTCAGCCAGCGCCATTGCTCGGCGACGGCGCCCTGCGCGAGCGCGGGCGTGGCGATGGCGGCGACGGAAACGGCGCCGGCGGCGATTGCGAATCGACGCGTGCTCATTTGTGGCCTCCCATCAGCTTTTCGGCGTCGCGCACGATCTCGGCGGCCATCGGGTCGAATACGGTATTGGCGCGACGCGCGTAGAACCACGCGAGGCCCCAGGCCACCACGAACTGCAGCAGCGCGAAGAGGATGCCGACGTTGACGACGCCCCAGACCTTGATCTTGTAGATGTCCTGGAAGTACGCCGCGCCGATCGGCAGCAGGAAATAGAACACCAGCGAGAAAACCATGAGGCTCGTCAGGAAGCGCACCTTCCTGCGGTGCAGATCCTGGAACTCCGGCCGGCTGTCGATCGCTTTCCAATCGACCTGGGTGGTATCGACCATATCTCCTCCCGCAATGTGAACGTTCCGTAGGCGCGGTGTGCCTGCTGCATGCCCATGCGCTTCGCGCATTAGAGTCACGCATGCGGACCACCCACGTTGACGCAGGTCAAGGGCCCCGCTGTCACATGGACATTCTCGGGACGAGGCCTTACAGGAGGCTTACGAAAGCGCGCAGGAGGCGCTTCTGGCCGCTAGTTGCGCCACTGCGGCGGGCGCTTGCCCAGGAACGCGTCGATGCCTTCTGCGGCGTCCGGCTCCATCATGTTGCAGGCCATGGTTTCGCCGGCCAGCGCGTACGCGCCTTCGAGGCCCTGCTCCAGCTGCGCGTAGAACGTGCGCTTGCCGAGCGCCACCACGGACGCGCTCTTTTTCGCGATCGCCTGCGCGAGCGCCGCCACCCTCGCGTCGAGGTCGGCGGCCGGCACGACCCGGTTGACGAGTCCCCAGTCGCAAGCGGTCGCCGCGTCGATCAGCTCGCCGGTCAGCAGCAGTTCCATCGCGCGCTTGCGCGACACGTTGCGCGCGACGCCGACGGCCGGCGTCGTGCAGAAGATTCCGGCGTTGATCCCGGACAGGCCGAATTTGACGTGATCGGCAGCCACCGCCAGGTCGCACATCGAGACGAGCTGGCAGCCGGCGGCGGCGGCGGCCCCGTGCACGCGCGCGATCACCGGCTGCGGTATCCGCGTCAGCTTCATCATCATCCGCGTGCAGGCGCCGAACAGCCCGCGCTGCCAAACCTGGTCGATGTGCGCGCGCATCTCGGTCAGGTCGTGCCCGGCGCAGAACGCGCGCCCGGTCCCGGCAAGCACGACGACGCGCACCGCCGCATCGGCGGCGATCGCGTCGAGCGCTTCGTCGAGCGCCGCGATCATCGCCGTCGAAAGCGGGTTGAACCGGTCGCCGCGGTTCATCGTCAGCGTGGCCACGCCCTCGCTCACGTCGATCAGGACGAACGGTTGCAGGCCGGCTTCGAGCGGGGCGTTCATCGGTTCGGTTCCTCCCGGGGACTTCCGTCATTGTAGGAGCGTCGCCGCGAATGGCCAATCCAAAGCCCAATAGTGCTATTGACTGCACAATCCACAAATTGTAGTATTTATCTCTATCTCACTAGCGATTTATAGTCAATGATTGACCTCCAACTGCACGCGACGCTGCGCGCGCGCATCGTCGCCGACTACCGGCGCCCCGAGGCCGACCTCGTCCCGGCGCTGATCGCCCAAGCGGAACTCCCGCCCGCGGCGCTGCGGACGACGCAGGCGCTCGCCACGACGCTGGCCGAAGGCGTGCGCGCCGCGCGCCAGAAGGCCGGCGGCGTCGATGCGCTGATGCTCGAGTTCTCGCTCGACTCGCGCGAGGGCGTCGCGCTGATGTGCGTCGCCGAGGCGCTGCTGCGGATCCCGGATCGCGCCACGCGGGACCGGCTGATCCGCGACAAGATCGGCCAGGGCGACTGGCGCTCGCACATCGGCCGCAGTCCGTCGCTGTTCGTCAACGCCGCCGCGTGGGGGTTGCTCGTGACCGGCAGGCTCGTCGATTCGCACAGCGACTCGGCACTCGACGCCGCGCTGGCGTCGCTGTTGCGCAAGGGCGGGGAGCCGCTGATCCGCAAGGGAGTCGACCTCGCGATGCGCCTGCTCGGCCAGCAGTTCGTGCTCGGCCGCACGATCGGCGAAGCGATCGCCAACGCGCGCGAACGCGAGGCGCGCGGCTACCGCTTCTCGTTCGACATGCTGGGCGAGGCGGCGCTGACCGCCGGCGACGCGCAGCGGTACGTGTCCGCGTACGTCGACGCGATCCACGCGATCGGCGCGACGGCGAAAGGCGCCGGGCCCGAGGCCCGGCCCGGCATCTCGATCAAGCTCTCCGCGCTGCATCCGCGCTACGTGCGTGCGCAGCGTGACCGCGTGCTCGCCGAACTCGGCCCGCACCTCACCGAGCTCGCGCGGCTCGCGAAGCGATACGACATCGGGCTTTCCATCGACGCCGAGGAAGCCGACCGGCTCGACCTGTCGCTCGACCTCTTCGAGTCGCTTGCCGCCGATCCCGGGCTCGCCGGATGGCAGGGGCTCGGCTTCGTCGTGCAGGCATACCAGAAGCGCGCCCGGGCGGTGATCGACCTGCTGATCGAGATCGCGCGCCGGCACCGTCGCCGGCTGATGGTCCGGCTCGTGAAGGGCGCGTACTGGGACACCGAGATCAAGCGCGCGCAGGTCGACGGACTTTCCGACTACGCGGTGTTCACGCGCAAGGTGCACACCGACGTGGCGTACCTCGCGTGCGCGAAGGCGATGCTGGCGGCGCCCGCCGAGATCTACCCCCAGTTCGCGAGCCACAACGCGTTCACGGTCGCCGCGCTCCATACGCTGGCCGGCGGCGCCGACTACGAGTTCCAGTGCCTGCACGGCATGGGCGAGTCGGTCTACGACCTGGTCGTCGGCACGGAGCGGCTGCAACGGGAATGCAGGATCTATGCGCCGGTCGGCTCGCACGAGACGCTGCTCGCGTACCTGGTGCGCCGGCTTCTCGAGAACGGCGCGAACACGTCGTTCGTCAACCGGATCGTCGATCCGAAGGTGCCGATCGCCGACCTGGTCGCGGACCCGGTCGCCCGGGCGCGCGAGACCGGCGGCACGCCGCACCCGCGCATCCCGCGGCCGGCCGCGCTGTTCGACGACCGCCGCAATTCGCAGGGCGTGGACTTCTCCGACGAGGACACGCTGCGTGCGCTGAACGCGCTGACGGCGCGCGCCGGCGGGATCGCGACGGCCGCGCCGATCCTCGCCGAACCGCCGGCGCGCGCGGCACGCCCGCGCACGAACGTCGTCAATCCGGCGAACCGCGCCGACATCGTCGGCGCCGTCGAGGACGCCGACGCGTCCGACGTCGCGCACGCCGCGGCGATGGCCGCCAACGCCGGCCGCGACTGGTCGCGGCGCACGGCCGACGAGCGTGCCGGCTGCCTGGAGCGGGCGGCCGACCTGCTCGAGGCGAACCGCGACCGGCTGATCGCGCTCATCGCGCGCGAAGCGGGCAAGACGCTGCCCAACGCGGTGGGCGAAGTGCGCGAGGCGGCCGACTTCTGCCGCTACTACGCGGCGCAGGCGCGGCGCGAACTGGCCGGAACCACGCCGCGCGGCCCGCTGGTCTGTATTGCGCCGTGGAACTTTCCGCTGGCGATCTTCGTCGGTCAGGTCGCCGCCGCGCTCGCCGCCGGCAATCCGGCGCTGGCGAAACCCGCCGAGCAGACGCCGCTGGTCGCCGCGGCGGCCGTCGCCCTCTTCCACGAGGCCGGCGTGCCGGCAGCGGCGCTGCAGCTTCTGCCCGGTCGCGGCGAAACGGTCGGCGCTGCGCTCGCCGCCGACCCGCGCATCGCCGGCGTGCTGTTCACCGGCTCCACCGACGTCGCGCGCACCATCAACCGCGCGCTCGCGCCGCGCCGCGACGATCCGGTTCTGATCGCGGAGACCGGCGGCCAGAACGCCATGATCGCCGACAGCTCGGCGCTGCCCGAGCAGGTGGTCGCCGACGCGCTGGCGTCCGCATTCGACAGCGCCGGCCAGCGCTGCTCGGCGCTGCGCATCCTGTGCGTGCAGGAGGACGTCGCCGACCGGATGCTGCCGATGCTGCGCGGCGCGATGGCCGAGTTGCGGATCGGCGACCCGCGCCGCCTCGACACCGACGTCGGGCCGGTGATCGACGAGGACGCGCGCGCGCGGATCGCCGCGCACGTGGACGCGTGGCGCGCGCGCGGAGCGACGGTGACGGCCGCGGACCTGCCGGCCGAGTGCAGCCGCGGCACGTTCGTCGCGCCGACCGTCATCGAGATCGACAGCCCCGCGCAGCTCGACCGCGAGGTGTTCGGGCCCGTGCTGCACGTGATGCGCTTTCGCGAAGACGGGCTCGCCGCGCTCGTCGACGCGCTCAACGCGACCGGCTACGGACTGACGCACGGCATCCACACGCGAATCGACGAGACCGTCGACTTCGTGGCCGAGCGCATCCGCGCCGGCAACGTCTACGTGAACCGCAACATCGTCGGCGCCGTCGTCGGCGTGCAGCCGTTCGGCGGCGAAGGCCTGTCGGGCACCGGGCCCAAGGCCGGCGGCCCGCTCTACCTGCGGCAGCTGGTGCGCGAGCGGCGGCCGATCGACGCGGCCGACGCGTCCCTGTCGCTGCCCGGCCCGACCGGCGAAACGAACACGCTGGCGCTGCGGCCGCGCGGACGCGTCGCGTGCGTCGCGGCAACCCGCGACGCGTTGCGCGCGCAGGCGATGCTGGCGACCCGGCTCGGCAACGTCGCCGTGCTGCCTGCGTCGGACGATGCGCGGATCGTTCGCGCCGAATCGGGCGCTCGCTGCGAGGTCGTCGCCGATCCGCTTTCGCCGCCGCCCGACGCCGTGCTGTTCGACGGCGGCGACGACGACCTGCTCGCGCTGCGCATGCGCGCGTCTGCGCTGCCGGGTCCGCTGGTCCCGGTGATCGCCTGTCGCGACGGCGCGTACGACGAAGCTCGGCTCGTCTGCGAGCGCACGATCACGATCAACACCACCGCCTCCGGCGGCAACGCTTTGCTGCTGTCGCTCGAGGAACGCGAGCCCGCATGAAGAAACCCGACGCCATCGACGTCGCGATCCTGGATGCGCTGCAGCGCGATGGCCGCGTGCCCAACATTGCACTCGCCAAGGCGGTGGGCCTGAGCGCCACGCCGTGCGCGGAACGCGTGCGCGCGCTCGAGGCCTCGGGGGTCATCGCCGGCTATTCGGCGAACCTCGACGCCGGGTTGCTCGGCCTCGACCTCACCGTCTTCATCGAGATCGCGATCGACCGCACGTCCGAGGACGCGTTCGAGCAGTTCCGGCAGGCGATGCAGGCGATCCCCCAGGTGCAGGAATGCCACATGGTCGCAGGCGGCTTTGACTACCTGCTCAAGGTCCGCGTTCCCGACATGGCCGCCTATCGCCGGTTCCTGGGCGACGTGCTGTCGAAGGTGCCGGGCATCCGCGAGACGCGCAGCTACGCGGTGATGGAGCGCGTCAAGGAAGCGCGTGCGCTCGACCTCTCGCACCTCGCCGTCGGCGCCGCTACTCGATGACGCGATCGGCGCGCTTGACGACCTCCATCGGAATCGACCTGTGGACGATGCCCATCGGGTGTGGGGTCGTGACGCTTCAGGTCGCGCACTTCTGGTTGTATCGAACGGGCTTGAAGATTGCCTTGGCGCCGGGGTTTCGTTGGCGCAGGTCGGACGCTTCGCGCCGAACCGCATCGGCGTCGGAGGGCTGCTGTGCGTTGGCGAGCGCGGTCGCGTAATCGTCCAGCGCATCCGCCAGCGCAATCGGATCGGTTCTCTGGACTCCAAGCGTCTTCACCCCCATCATGCCGCGCCTGAAGTAAGGCAAAGAAGCAACATACTTGCCCTGGTCGTAGTAGAGCCGCGCGATTTCGAACAGTCGCATCGTCGTCGTGGCACTCTTTGGGCCGGTAACCGTTTCCTCGAGTCGCAGCGACTCGAGCAGGAGCTTCTCGGCTTCGTCGTACCTGCAGGCGCGGCCCTTCATGCGACCGAGACCGTACATGGCGGCCGAAATCCCGGCGTCCGGCGAGTGGCCCAGTCTCGCGTTGACGAGGGCACGCTCGTAGTTGCGCTCCGCCAGTCGATAATCTCCGGCAACTTCGGCGTCCACCGCCGCCTGGTAGTAGTTGGTGGCGGTACGCTGGTTGATGGGATTGGCGCAACCGGACAATGCGGCCACCAGCACGGCCGCCATGGCGATTCTTCGCGCCTCGGCCATCGACGAAGCCTCGGGCGGCCGTCAATTGACGGGCGTCATCCCGGGGTCGAGAAAAAAGGTCTGCCCGATGTCCGGGGGCGGCGCCGGTCCTTCCGACTTCGCGAGGTTGGACGTCGTGATGTCGATCGCCCGGCCGGTCGCCGTATCGGTAAACGAATAGTCCTCGGTGTACTTGACGAAATAGGTGTTGCCGGGCTCGAAGGCGAAGACTTGCGCTCCGCGCTTCTCGTACGCAGGCAGATAGAACACGTTCTTCTGGATCGAGAATCGATACGATCCGGGATTGAGCGCCAGGACCGTGTACGTATCGCACGGGAACATGAAGATCCGCTTCTCGTTGATGTACAGGAAATTCGGATCCGAGGGTCTTCGGCAGCTGTAATCGGCCGGATGGTAGACGTACACGAGCGCCTTGCCCTTCTCCGCCTGGGAGACCGGGGAAAAGGGCTTGCCGCTCGATGCGCATCCGAGGAAAAGCAGGCATGCCATGCCGATGGCCACGTGCCGCATGGCGGACTCCCCTACTCGATCGCCGCCGTCGACTTCGCCTTCTCGCGCAGCAGGAACTTCTGGATCTTGCCGGTCGACGTCTTCGGCAATTCGCAGAACACGACCTTCTTCGGCGCCTTGAAGCGGGCGAGCAGCTTCTGGCAGTGCGCGATCAGCTCGGCTTCGCTGACCTGCATGCCCGGCTTCAGCTCGACGAACGCGCACGGAGTCTCGCCCCACTTGGGATCCGGCTGCGCGACGACGGCGGCGGCGACGACGGCCGGGTGCCGGTACAGCGCGTCCTCGACCTCGAGCGAACTGATGTTCTCGCCGCCGGAGATGATCACGTCCTTGCTGCGGTCCTTGATCTTCACGTAGCCGTCGGGCTGCATCACGGCCAGGTCGCCGGAGTGGAACCAGCCGCCGGCGAACGCCTCGTAGGTCGCCGCCGGGTTCTTGAGGTAGCCCTTCATCGTGATGTTGCCGCGGAACATGATCTCGCCCATCGTCTCGCCGTCCCACGGCACCTCGCGCATCGTCAGCGGGTCCATCACGGTCATCCCTTCCTCGCACGTGTAGCGGACGCCCTGCCGCCCGTTGCGCTCCGTGCGCGCGCCGATGTCGAGCGCCGCCCATTCGTCGTGCTTCGCGCACACGGCCGCCGGACCGTAGGTTTCGGTCAGCCCGTAGACGTGCGTGATGTCGAAGCCGATCCGCTCCATGCCCTCGATCACCGCCGCCGGCGGCGCGGCCGCCGCGACCAGCGCCGAGACCCGGTGCGTGATGCCGCGCTTCATTTCCTCGGGCGCGTTGATCAGCAGCGAGTGGACGATCGGCGCGCCGCAGTAGTGCGTGACGCGATGCTCGCGGATCGCGTCGAGGATCGCCTTCGCCTCGACCTTGCGCAGGCACACGTTGGTGCCGGCGTTGGCCGCCATCGTCCACGCGAAGCACCAGCCGTTGCAGTGGAACATCGGCAGCGTCCACAGGTACACCGAATGCCGCGGCATGCCCCAGTCGACGATGTTGGACAGCGAATTCAGGTACGCGCCGCGGTGGTGGTAGACGACGCCCTTCGGGTTGCCGGTCGTGCCCGACGTGTAGTTGAGCGAGATCGCCTGCCATTCGTCGGCGGGCGGCTGCCACGCGTAGGCCGGGTCGCCCTTCGCGATGAACGCCTCGTAGTCGGTCGCGCCGAGCAGCTCGCCGCCGGGACCTTCCAGGTCCGCGACGTCGATCACGTACGGCCGGTGCCTGACGTGCTTGAGCGCCTGCGCGATCACCGGCGAGAACTCGGTGTCGGTCAGCAGCACCTTCGCCTCGCCGTGGTCGAGCATGAACGCGAGCGCCTCGGCGTCGAGCCGCGTGTTGAGGGTGTTGAGCACGGCGCCCGTCATCGGCACGCCGAAGTGCGCCTCGATCATCTCCGGCGTGTTGGCGAGCATCGCGGCGACGGTGTCGCCGATGCCGATCCCGTGGTGCGCGAGCGCGGACGCGAGCCGCCGCGAGCGGTCGTACGTTTCCTGCCACGTGAAGCGGCGGTCGCCGTGGATGACCGACGTGCGGCGCGGCCAGATGTACGCGGTGCGCGCCAGGAACGACACCGGCGTCATCGGCGCGTAGTTGGCGTCGTTGCGGTCCAGACCATGCACGTACGCGTTCATGTCATCTCCTCCTCTTGAATCCGTTCGTTTGCGCGCATCGTAGCAAATGACGTGGTCGGCTTGCCGCTGCCGACCGATTTGGTTACGCTCGGCCAACTTCACGCTCAGCCGCCTCGGGGTCCGATGGGTCATCGCTTGTCCAAGATCGTCACGCGCACCGGCGACGCCGGCACGACCGGCTTGGGCGACGGCTCGCGGGTGGCGAAGGACTCGCCGCGCATCGCGGCGATCGGCGGCGTCGACGAGCTGAACTCGACGATCGGCGTGCTGCTGGCCGAGCCGCTGCCGGCGGCGATCGCCGAATGCCTGACCGCGGTCCAGCACGACCTGTTCGACCTGGGCGGCGAGCTGTCGATCCCGGGCTACACGTCGATCACCGACGCGCACGTCGCGCGCCTCGAGGCGGACGTCGAGCGGTTCAACGCCGAGCTGCCGCCGCTCAAGGAATTCATCCTGCCGGGCGGCACCCGCGCGGCCGCGCTC
Source organism: Burkholderiales bacterium (assembly GCA_046347755.1). Lineage (GTDB taxonomy): Bacteria > Pseudomonadota > Gammaproteobacteria > Burkholderiales > Casimicrobiaceae > VBCG01. The sequence continues at coordinate 2,786,573 of JAXMFM010000003.1, forward strand.
GCCCACGTCGCGCGCACAGTGTGCCGGCGCGCCGAGCGCACGCTGGTCGCTGCCGCGGCGACCGACGCGATCACCGGACTTTCGCGCATCTACCTGAACCGCCTGTCGGACCTGCTTTTCGTGCTCGCCCGCGCGGCCAACCGCGCCGGCGGCAGTCCGGACGTGCTGTGGCGCAAGGACCGCGGCTGATGGCCGCAACGCCGGCCGACAGGAGCGCGCGCCTGGCGGCGCTGCTGTCGCGCATCGCGCTCGGCGACCAGGCGGCGTTCGGCGAGTTCTACGAGATCACGTCGTCGCATCTGTACGGGGCCGCGCTGCGTATCTTGAGGGACCCCCCCGCCGCGGAGGAGATCCTGCAGGAGGCGTACGTCAACGTCTGGCACCACGCGGGCTCGTACGAGGTCGCGAAGAGCCAGCCGCTGACGTGGCTCACGTCGATCGTTCGCAACCGCTGCCTGGACCAGCTTCGCCGGCGGGAGATCGAGACCGTGACGATGACGCCCGAAGACGATGACGCCCCGGAATTCGACATGCCGTCCGACGCGATGACGCCCGCGCAGATGCTGCTCGCGGGCGCCGAGGCGCGGTCGGTGCGCGACTGCGTCGACGCGCTGGACGCCGGCCCGAAGCAGGCGATCGCGCTCGCTTTCTACCAGGGCATGTCGCACTCCGAGCTGGCCGACCACCTGCGCGAGCCGCTCGGCACGGTGAAGTCGTGGGTGCGCCGGGGCCTCGACAAGCTCAGGAACTGCCTGGACCGCGCAGGCTACGTCCGCGAATGAACCTGTCCCGCCCCGACCGGACGTCACGCCTGGACGCGCTCGCCGCCGAGTACGTGCTCGGCACGCTGCCGGCCCGCGCCCGGATGCGGCTTGCCCGCATCGCGCGGACGGACACCGTCGTCGCTTCGACGCTGCGCGCTTGGGAGCAGCGGTTGTCGCCGCTGGCCTCGGGCGCGCCGCCGATCACGCCGTCGCCGCGCGTCTGGCGCGTGATCGCGCTGCGGCTGGGCCTGGAGCCCGTGCGCACGGCGGCCCCCGGGCCCTGGTGGACGCGGCTCGGGTTCTGGCGCGGGCTCGCGGCAGCAAGCTTCGCCGCCGCGCTGGTGTTCGGCGTCACGCTGCTTTCGCCGCGGCCCGAGGTGCCCGGGCAGCCGATCGTCGTCGTGATGGCCGGCCCGGACGCGCGGCCGGCGATGATCGCCACCCTCTCGCGCGCCGACCGCACCATGACCGTCAAGAACGTCGGCGCGGCCCCGGTCCCGGCGGACAAGTCGCTCGAGCTGTGGATGCTTCCCGACGGCGCTGCGCCCCGTTCGCTCGGCGTCCTGCCGTCGACGGGGGTGGGCCGGGTGACGCTGCCGGCATTGCCCGACGTCGCGCTCGCCGGGGTGCCGGCGCTGGCGGTCAGCCTGGAACAGCCGGGCGGCTCGCCGACCGGCGCGCCGCAGGGCCCGGTCCTCTACTCCGGCAAGGTCGAGCGGTTCTACTAGGCTTTCGCCAAAAAGAAGGCCGGGCGCTTCACAGCGACCCGGCCCATCGGGGATGCGTTTTCCGCCGGGGTGTCCCTGCCCTCAGGGCCGGTAGGTGGCCGGCACGTACGGGCTCTTCGTCCGCGCCGCCTTCGTCCGGGTCGCCACGACTTCGATCGACGCGGGCAGGATCGCGACTTCCACGGGTGGCTGCACGGCGCTCGGCACGGCCGCATACGCTTCCCCGACGTGGGGGGCGAGACTGGCCGGCGTCACCACGGCGAGGCCCAGCGTGGCGACGGTGGCGAACGCGGCCGCAAGCGCGAAAGCGGGCCGCAGCGAGCGATAGCGTTTCGTGGACCATTGATGCTTCGTCGGTTGTGTCATGGCTTCCTCGGCAACGGTGGTTCGGGGCTTGGTGACCCTTGGATGCAGCGGGCCCCGGGTTTGGATTCGGGTTCGGATGAGCGAATCCTAGGAACCCGCCGCGCGCCCGGCAACGGGCGTGCGACGAACCGACGCTATCGGGGGTTCAAGCCATCGGGCGCGCGACGAAGCGCGGCCGATCCGCGCTCATCTGCGGCGGAGTTTGGGCCCGGTCGGCGTGTCCTCGACGTCCCAGCCCGCCGCCGCGAGTTCCGCCCGCAAGCGGTCCGCCTCCGCCCACAGCTTGCCGCTGCGGGCCTCGGCCCGCAGGCCGGCAAGCTTTACGATGGCCTCCGGAATCACCTCCTCCCGCGGCGCCCACGCGGCGAGGCCGAGCCCGAACACGTCGTCGAACTTCGCGAGCGTCGCGCGACGGACCGCGGGCGGCAGGTCGCCGCGCAGCACGTCCCACGCGACGGCGAGCGCCCGCGGCACGTTGAGGTCGTCGTTGACGTCGTCGGTGAAGCGCTCGACGTGGGCGGCGCCGGGGCTCGCTTCCGGGTCGTCCGGCAGCGCATGGAAGCCCTGGCGCAGCCGGTCGAGCGCGGTGGCGGCCGCGTCCATCGCCTCCCACGAAAAGCTCATCTGCGTCCGGTAGTGAGCGGTCAGGCACAGGTACCGGTAGACCAGCGGGTCGTAGCCGCGCTCGACGAGCGACTGCACGCGCAGGAACTCGCCGGCCGACTTCGCCATCTTCGCGTCGTTCATCAGCAGGAAATAGCCGTGCAGCCAGAAGTTCGCGAGCCGCGTGCCCACGCGCGCCTCGGTCTGCGCGATCTCGTTCGTGTGATGGACGGGGATGTGGTCCTCGCCGCCGCAGTGGATGTCGAAGTAGTCGCCCAGGTACTTCTGCGCCATCGCCGAGCACTCGATGTGCCAGCCCGGGAAGCCGCGGCCCCACGGGCTGTCCCATTCCATCTGCCGGCGCTCGCCCGGCGGCGAGAACTTCCACAGCGCGAAGTCCGTCGCGCGCCGCTTCTCGCCCAGTTCGACGCGCTTGCCCGCCTCCTGGCCCTCGACGTCCAGGCGCGCCAGGTAGCCGTAGTCCTTCTGCTTCGACGTATCGAAGTAGACGCCGTCGCTCGTCGTGTAGGCGTAGCCGTTGCGCTCGATGTCGGCGATGAACGCGATCTGCTCGCGTATGTGGTCGGTCGCGCGGCACAGCACCGTCGGGCGCTCGATGTGCAGCAGGTCGAGGCACGCGAGGAAGTCGTCGGTGTACAGCTGCGCGATCTCCCACGCGGTCCGGCCCGTGCGCCGCGCGCCCTTCTCCATCTTGTCCTCGCCGGTGTCGGCGTCCGACGTCAGGTGGCCGACGTCGGTGACGTTCATCACGTGATCGACGGCGAACCCGTTGAAGCGCAGCACGCGCTTCAACACGTCCTCGAACAGGAACGTGCGGAAGTTGCCGATGTGCTGGTAGTCGTAGACGGTCGGCCCGCACGTGTACAGCCCGACCGGCGCGCCGGCGACCAGCGGCTCGAAGCGGCGCAGCGAGCGCGTGTAGTTGTCGTAGAGGGCAAGAGGCGCGGGCATCGGAAAGGGACCTTGAGGGCATGAAAAAGCCGCCGGGGCTGCCGGCGGCTTCGCTTTGGACGGCCGTTGTTTGCCGTCAGGCCCGCGCGTGCGGGCGCCGCCGTGAGGATGCGGGACGACAACAGCAACGGGCGATCGCGTGCATGCGGACGATGGTATGCGCAAACGGGCGTCGGGCGCAAGGCGGCGCGGCGGCCGCGAGGGGGCGTCGCGCTAGAATGCGCGGGCCAGGGAAAGGCGCGCCCGCGCGTTTCCGTCCCGCCCCCCCTATCGATGCTCGCCTCCCTTCCCCGCGCCGCCTGGTGGCTGATCGCGCTCGTCGCGGTGATCGCGTGGTTCGGCGCGCTCGATACGCGGCGGCTGCAGCACCCCGACGAAGGCCGCTACGCGGAGATCGCGCGCGAGATGGCCGCCAGCGGCGACTGGGTGACGCCGCGCCTGAACGACCTCAAGTATTTCGAGAAGCCGCCGCTGCAGTATTGGGTCGGCGCGGCGACGTTCGACGCGCTGGGCATCGACGAATGGACGGCGCGGCTGCCGCCGGCGCTGGCCGGCTTCCTCGCAGTGCTCGCCGTGGGCTTCACGGCGGCGCGGCTGGCGGGTCCCGACGCCGGCGCGTTCGCGGCGCTGGCGCTGGCCGGCTGCGTCTGGCACGTCGGCCTCGCGCACCTGCTGACGCTGGACTCGATGCTGTCGCTGTGGCTGACCGTCGCGCTGTGCGCGTTCCTGCTCGCGCAACGCGGCGGGCTCGCGGCGCCATCGCAGCGCAACTGGATGCTGGTCGCGTACGCCGCAGCGGCGGCGGCCACGCTGACCAAGGGACTCGTCGCGCTGGTGATTCCGGGCGCGACGCTCGTGCTGTACACGCTCGTCACGCGCGACGCCGGCCCGTGGCGGCGCCTGCATCCGCTGCCCGGCTTCGTCGTGTACGCGGCGCTGACCGCGCCGTGGTTCGTGCTCGTCTCCGCCGCCAATCCGGAGTTTGCGCACTTCTTCTTCATCCACGAGCACGTGGAACGCTTCCTGTCCGAGTCGCACAACCGGACCGGCGAGTGGTACTACTTCGTCCCGTGGTTCCTGATGGGCGTCATGCCGTGGCTGCTGGTGTGGGCGGTCACGCTGCCGCGCAGCTGGCGCGACGCGGCGCGCTTCGACAACGGCTTCTCGTGGGAGCGCTTCTGCGTCCTCTGGGCCGCGCTGGTGTTCGTGTTCTTCAGCGCGTCGGGCTCGAAGCTGCCGTCGTACATCCTGCCGATGTTCCCGGCGCTGGCGCTGGTGCTCGGCTTCGAGCTGACGCGGCTGTCGCCGCGCGCGCTGGCGTGGATCGCGCTGCCGCTGGCGATCGGCGCACCGCTGCTGCTGGCGGCCTGGGTCGCCGGCCGGGAGCGCATCGTCGCCGCGCTGTCCAATCCGCTGACGCCGCCGGCCATCTATGCATCGTTCGGCGCGTGGATCGCCGTCGCGCTGGTCGTGTTTTCGCTGGGCGGCATCGCCGCCTACCTGCTGTTCCGCGGCGGCGGCGCGGCGGCCAAGACGTGGGGCATCATCGCGCTGTCGCTGTCCTCGCTGGTCGGCATGCAGGTCGCGATGCAGGGGCACGACGCGTTCGCCTCCGTGCGCTCCGCGTACGCGATCCTGGCGGACGCGCAGCGCGCGAACGGCCGGGCGTTCGATCCGGCGTTCCCCGTGTACCAGGTCGGCAGCTACGACCAGACGCTGCCGTTCTACCTGGGCCGCCCGACGCCGCCCGTCGACTATCGCGACGAAATGACCCTCGGCCTCGAAGCGGAGCCGCACAAGGGCTTCAACCTGACCGACTGGAAAGAGGCGTGGAACGCCGCGCCGCAGGCGTACGCGCTGACCACGCCGGCCGTCGCCGACGAGCTGGCGCAGCAGAACGTCCCGCTGCGCGTGCTGGCCCGCGGGCCGCGGCACGTGTTCATCGCGCGGCGCTGACGCAACCCCCTACGACGACACCGACATGACTTGGTCCGCCTTCGCCTTCCTGATGACCGGCGTAATCCTGAACGCCGGCGCGCAACTGCTGCTCAAGGCCGGCACCAACGTGCTCGGCGTCATCACGCTGACCCGCGAGAACTGGTGGGACACGTTCTGGCGGATGGGCACGCAGGGGCACTTCGTGATCGGCGTCGCCTGCTACATGGTGAGCCTCGTTGTCTGGATCATGGGGCTGTCGCGCGTGCCCGTGTCGGTCGCCTACCCGATGCTGTCGCTCGGCTACGTGATCAACGCCGTCGCCGCGCACTACCTGTTCGGCGAGGCGGTGACCGTCACGCGCTGGCTCGGCATCGGCTTCATCGTGCTCGGCGTGTGGCTGGTCGCACGGTCATGACGAAGGCACGCCGCCAATGAACGCGCAGGCCTACCTTCCATTTGCGCGGCCCGGGCTTGACGACGCGGCGATCGCCGCCGTCGCCGACGTGCTGCGCAGCGGCTGGATCACCAGCGGGCCGAAGGTGAAGGCGTTCGAGGCCGCGCTGTCGGCGACCGTCGGCGGGCGCCCGGTGCGCGTCGTGTCGTCGGCGACCGCCGCGCTGGAAATCGCGCTGCAGGTCTGCGGCATCGGTCCCGGCGACGAGGTGATCACGCCGTCGATGACGTTCTTCGCAGCGCCGAACATGATCGTCAGGGCCGGCGCCACGCCGGTGTTCGTCGACGTGTCGCCGGTCACGCGCAACATCGACATCGAGGCGGCCGCCGCGCGGATCGGCCCGCGGACGAAGGCGATCATGCCGACGCACTTCGCCGGCCTGCCGTGCGACATGGACGCGCTCTACGCGCTGGCCGCGACGCACGGGCTGCGCGTGATCGAGGACGCCGCGCTGGCGATCGGCTCGTCGTGGCGCGGGAAGCCGATCGGCGGCTTCGGCGACATCTGCGTGTTCAGTTTCCACCCGAACAAGAACATCACGACGATCGAGGGCGGCGCGCTGGTCGTCAACGACGAACGCGAGGCGAGCGAGATCGAGATGCTGCGCTTCCACGGAATCACGCGCGCGCCCGACGGCACGCGGGACGTCGAGGTGCCCGGCGGCAAGTTCAACCTGCCGGACGTGAACGCCGCGGTCGGCCTCGCGCAACTGCCGCGGCTGCCGGCGTTCAACGCGAAGCGCCGCGCGCTCGTCGCCCGCTATTTCGAGCGGTTCCGCACGCAGCCGGCGTGCGAGCTGCCGCACCCGGGCTATCCGGGCGACGAAGCCGGCCACAGCTGGAACATGTTCGCGCCGCTGCTGCCACTGCCCGAGCTGACGCTGACGCGTCGTGCGTTCCGCGACGCGCTGGAGGCGCGCGGCATCGGCACCGGCGTTTCGTACGAGGCCGCGCACCTGACGACCGCGTACCGGCGGTTCGGCTATCATCGCGGCGACCTGCCGCACACCGAACGCATCGCCGACGCCACCGTGACGCTGCCCCTGTTCCCGGCCATGACCGACGCCGACGTCGACCGCGTGTGCGCCGCATGCGCCGACGTGCTGGCGGCCCATCGACGATGAACGTGCCTCAGCTGCCCGCGCAGGTCTCCGTCGTCATCCCGGTTTACAACGAGGAAGCCGGGCTGCCCGCGCTGTTCGCTCGGCTGTATCCGGCGCTCGACGCGCTCGGCACGCCGTACGAGGTCATCTTCGTCAACGACGGCAGCCGCGACAGGTCGGCGGCGATCCTCAAGGACCAGTACCTGGCGCGCCCGGACGTCACGCGCGTCGTGCTGTTCAATGCCAACTACGGCCAGCACACGGCGATCATCGCCGGCTTCGAGCGCGTGCGCGGGCAGCGCGTGGTCACGCTCGACGCCGACCTGCAGAATCCGCCGGAGGAAATCGGCAAGCTGCTCGCCGCGATGGACGCCGGCCACGACTACGTCGGCGGCGTCCGCCGCACGCGCGAGGACGCGTGGTGGCGCCGCGTGGCTTCGCGCGCGATGAACCGGCTGCGCGAGCGGATCACGCGGATCCGGATGACCGACCAGGGCTGCATGCTGCGCGCCTACAGCCGCGACATCGCCGACGCCGTCGCCGCCAGCCGCGAAGTCAGCACCTATATCCCGGCGCTCGCGTACACGTTCGCGAGCAGCCCGACCGAGGTCGAGGTCGCGCACGAGGAGCGCGCGGCCGGCGAGTCCAAGTACTCGCTGTACAAGCTGATCCGGCTGAACTTCGACCTCGTCACCGGTTTCTCGCTGGTGCCGCTGCAGATCTTCTCGCTGTTCGGGATGTTCGTCGCCGCGATGAGCCTGTTGCTGTATGCGATCGTCGTCGTGCAGCGGGTCGTCGTCGGCGACTACATGGGCGGCCTGACCGCGCTGTGGGACCGGGACATCCTGCAGTTCTTCCTGATCGGCGTCGTGCTGTTCGGGCTCGGCCTCGTCGGCGAGTACGTCGGGCGCATCTACCAGCAGGTGCGCGAGCGGCCGCGGTACACCATCCGCGCGGTGCTCGAGCGGCCGGAAGGCAAGCGCGCGCAAGCCCCGGACGCATGACCACCGCGGTCGTCTTCGCGTACCACAACGTCGGCGTCCGCTGCCTGAAGGTGCTGCTGGCGCACGGCGTGCGCGTGCCGCTGGTCGTCACGCACGACGACAGCCCGGGCGAGTCGATCTGGTTCGCGCGCGTCGCCGACGTCGCGGCCGACTACGGCATTCCGGCGATCGCTCCGGCCGACGCGAACGACGCGGCGATCGCCGGCCGGATCGCGGCGCTCGCGCCCGACTTCCTGTTCAGCTTCTACTACCGGCAGATGCTCGGCGCCCCGCTGCTGGCGCTGCCCCGCCGCGGCGCGCTCAACATGCACGGCTCGCTGCTGCCGAAGTATCGCGGCCGCGCGCCGGTCAACTGGGCCGTGCTGCACGGCGAGCGCGAGACCGGGGCGTCGCTGCACTACATGGCGGTCAAGCCCGATGCCGGCGACCTGGTCGCGCAGACCGCGGTTCCGATCCTGCCCGACGACGCCGCGCGCGAAGTCTTCGACAAGGTCACCGTCGCCGCCGAGATGACGCTCGACCGCGTGCTGCCGGCGCTCGTCGCCGGCAATGCGCCGCGAACGCCGCTCGACCTTGCCGCCGGTTCGTACTTCGGCGGCCGCACGCCGGAAGACGGCCGCATCGACTGGTCGCAGGACGCCGCGCGCATCCACGACCTCGTCCGCGCCGTCGCGCCGCCGTACCCGGGCGCGACGACCGTCATCGCGGGCCGCCCGGCGCGCATCCTGCGCACGCGCGTGTTGGCCGCCCGTGGGCCGGCGACGAAGCCGCGGCTGGCGCTGGAGGCCGGCCGGCTGGTCGCGTCGTGCGGCGGCGGCGGCGAGCTCGCGCTGCTCGCGGTCGAGTTCGACGGCGCGCCCGTCGATGCCGCGCAGCTCGCCGCACGGATCGGCGCGACCGCGGCTTCGCTGGAGTAACGCCGATGAGCCAGGAAGAGGACTACCAGGCGCTCGGGTCGCTCGCCCGGCGCGGCCTCGACAAGGGGCGGCTGGAAGCGCTGACCGACGGCATCCTGGCGGTGGCGATGACGATCCTCGTGCTCGACCTGAAGCTCGAGGCCTCCGACACGATCACGACCGACGCGCACCTGCTGCGCCACCTGCTCGACGTCGAGCGCACGTTCAACGTCTACTTCGTGGGCTTCGTCGTGCTGGGCATGTACTGGATCGCGCACAACCTGCAGTTCCACTACGTCAGGCACGTCGACCGCACGCTTTTGTGGATCAACCTCGCGTTCATGCTGCTGGTGACGCTCGTCCCGTTCGCGACGAACATGATGATCACCTACGAGCTGCTGACGATCCCGATCGTGTTCTACGGGCTGGTCCAGCTGCTGCTCGCCGTGGCGCTGATCGCCAACGTCAACTACCTGGGCCGCCGCCCGGAGCTCGCCGACGAGTCGCTGACGCCGGCCGTCGTCGCGTTCATCCGGCGGCGCCTCGTGCTGTTCGCGACGATTCCGGTCGTTGCCACCGCCGTCGCGTTCGTCAACACACGCGCGGGACTGAGCGTGTATTTCCTGATGCTCGTCATGCACTTCTTCCCGCACCACGTCGACCGGACGATCGACCGGATCGCGCGCCGCAAGGGAACCGGGGAATCGCCGTGAGCCGGCCCGAAGCCGCGGCGCGGTAAAATACGCGGTTCCCCCGCCATGGCCGACCCATGAAACGCGTTCTGATCCTCGGCGTCAACGGCTTCATCGGCCACCACCTGTCGCAGGCGATCGTCCGCTCGACGGACTGGGACATCTATGGCATGGACATGCAGGCCGACCGCATCGGCGACCTGATGACCGAGCCGCGCTTCCATTTCTTCGAAGGCGACATCACGATCAACCGCGAGTGGATCGAGTACCACGTCAAGAAGTGCGACGTCGTGCTGCCGCTGGTGGCGATCGCGACGCCCGCCACGTACGTGCGCGAGCCGCTGCGCGTGTTCGAGCTGGACTTCGAGGCGAACCTGCCGATCGTCCGCGCGTGCGTGCGGTACGGGAAGCGCATCGTGTTCCCGTCGACGTCCGAGGTGTACGGGATGTCGCGCGACGCCGAGTTCGACCCCGAGGCGTCCGAGCTCGTGCTGGGTCCGATCAACAAGCCGCGCTGGATCTATTCGTGCGCGAAGCAGCTGATGGACCGCGTGATCCATGCTTACGGGCAGCAGGAAGGCCTCGACTACACGCTGTTCCGCCCGTTCAACTGGATCGGCGCCGGCCTGGACTCGATCAACACGGCCAAGGAAGGCAGCTCGCGCGTCATCACGCAGTTCTTGGGCCACATCGTGCGGGGCGAGCCGATCAAGCTGGTCGACGGCGGCACGCAGAAGCGCGCGTTCACGTACATCGACGACGGCATCTCGGCGCTGATGAAGATCGTCGACAACCCCGGCGGCATCGCGACCGGCAAGATCTACAACATCGGCAATCCGGCCAACAACTGGTCGGTGCGCGAGCTCGCGGAGAAGATGCTCGCGCTGGCCCTCGAGTATCCCGAGTACGCGGAAAACGCCGCGCGCGTGAAGCTCGTCGACACGACGGCCGATGCCTACTACGGCAAGGGCTACCAGGACGTGCAGAACCGCGTCCCGAAGATCACCAACACCTGCGCCGACCTCGACTGGAAGCCGGTCGTCGGCATGGAGGACGCGCTGGTGCGGATCTTCGACGCGTACCGCGGCCAGGTCGCCCTCGCGCGCGGCCTCGTCGACTGAAGTGAGGCTCGCCCTCAAGATCGACGTCGACACGCTGCGCGGCACGCGCGAAGGGGTGCCGACGCTGGTCGAGATGCTGCGCAAGCACAACGTCACGGCGACGTTCCTGTTCTCGCTCGGCCCCGACCACACCGGCCGGGCGATCAAGCGCGTTTTCCGTCCTGGCTTCGTCGGCAAGGTGCGCCGCACGTCGGTCGTCAAGCACTACGGCATCCGCACGCTCCTTTACGGCACGCTGCTGCCCGGCCCCGACATCGGGCGGCGCGCGGCCGACGTGATGCGCGGCGTCCGCGACGCCGGCCACGAAACGGGCGTGCACTGCTGGGACCACATCCGCTGGCAGGACGGCGTGATCGACGCCGACGACCCTTGGACGTACGGCGAGATGCGCCGCGCGTGCGAGCGCTACACGGAGATCATGCGCGAGCCGCCGCGCACGCACGGCGCCGCCGGCTGGCAGATGAACGTGCACGCGCTGCGCCTGACGCAGCGGCTGGGCTTCGACTATTGCTCGGACGGGCGCGGCACGCACCCGCACCTGCCGATCTGGAAGGCGGAGCCGATCCGCTGCCCGCAATTCCCGACCACGCTGCCGACGCTCGACGAGCTGGTCGGCATCGGCGACGTCACCGAGGACAACGTCGCGGCGCACCTGCTCGAGCGCACGCGCGAACCGACGGCGCCGCAGGTGTTCACGCTGCACGCCGAGCTCGAAGGCATGCGGCTCGCGCCGCAGTTCGAGCAGCTGCTGATCGGCTGGATGGCGCAGGGCTGGACGCTCGGTCCCGTGCGGTCGCTGTTCGAAAGCGTGGAGCCGATGGCGCTGCCTCGCTGCTCGACCGGACCCGGCAGCGTCCCGGGGCGGACCGGGACGCTGCTCGTTCAGGGTCCGGAATTCCTGGCCGACGTCGATCTCGCCCGCGCGGCGTGATCTGCCCGAATCGGAGCTCGACCGGACGGACATCGGGAGCCTTCCTTTCGGGGAAACTGTGTCTCAAAATGCCCGTAATCCGCGAGGAGGCTTAACCGGAGCAGGCAATGGAGGCCTGACTCAGGAACTTTCGACTTCGGCACGGGAGTCATGAACGTCGATCGTCCATCCAGGATCGTGTTGGTTGCAGCCGTATCGGTTTTCCTCAACATGACCGGCGGCTCCCTGCCGGCGGCCCGGGCTCAAGGCGGCGGACCGCCAATGCAGCAGCCCGCGCTCGGCCCCGGCTTTGTCCTTCTGCCTGACGGGCTGCTCACGACGAATCCTTCGGAAGTGATTGCCGGGAAGGCATCGATCAAAGGATCCTATTCAGGGACGAGTTCGTACATCTCGTATCTGCAGACGAATCCGTCGGTAGTTCCGTTCGCGCCGAATCATTCGTATCGCGTGAATTTCCAGTACAGGATTCTCGCGGCCGCGCCGAACGGCTTTCAGGCATTCTTCAATTCGCCTGCCGCCCTCGCCCAGGGTACGCCGAGCAATCCCGGCGGCACCTTCTTCCGCGGCGATGCCGGCGCGACCGGAAATGCAACGTTTACGGCGACGCTTGGTGCCTATTCCGATTATGTCGTCCTGTTCGGGATCAACGGAACGGGGGCAATCTCGATCGACGATATCCGGATCGAGGACGGAGCGAATGGCCAGTTGCTCGCCACGGAAGACGCAGAGCGGACCAGGCTCGTCTATCCGACCGCGTCCGTGACGATCCGGGTCAAGGTCCCGTCGAACACGCCCGCAGGCGACACGATTTCACTGTTCAGCGGCATGCTGTTCCCGGTCAACATTTCGCAGATCCCGATGAGCCGCGTCCCGGGGACGACCGACACGTGGCAGGCGACCGTATCCCGGCCGGCCGGAACGATCATCGATTACGTGTTCTACCGCAACGGCGACATCGGGAGCAAAAGGGAGGCGTACGCGCCTGTCGGCTCGTCCAACGGGCAGATCTACCGGAAGCTTCTGATGGCGGACGGCGCGTCTGTCAACGAGGTCGTCGCCCAATGGATCGACCTGCCGGCGCCCGCTGACATTGCCACGGGAACCCTGACAGGCAGGGTCACCGATCAGGCGGGCCAGCCGCTCGCGGGGATCTGGGTCTCCGCCGGCCCGCACCAGACGCTCACGAACACCGAGGGTCATTTCACCGTCTACGGCGTGCCGGCCGGTCCGTGCACGGTCACCGTACAATCCGAGAACGGCGAGTACGTCGCCGCGAGCGTAGCGACGACGATCGCGCCGAGCGCCGTCGTCGTCGCGAACATGGCGCTCAAGACGGCCGCGACTTCGACGGCGACCTTCCGCGTAACGGTTCCGTCGAGTACGCCGCCGGGCGCGGTGCCGCGTCTCTACGGCGACACCTACCGGCTCGGCATGGTCCAGATTCCCGGCGGGCCGGCCCCGGACACGACGCGCATGATCGAAATGGTTCGCGTCGGGGGAAATCAGTGGACTTTTTCTGCCCAACTGGGAGACGGCGTCTGCGTCAATTATCTCTACACCCTCGGCTCGTACGAGCTGGGTTACGAAAGGGACAGTCTGGGAAGCCGCGTCGTGCGATCGTTGTGCGTCAACGGTCCGACGATGGCGAGCGATGAGGTCGTTGCCTGGAAAACGGCGCAGCAGGTACCCGTTTCGCTGACGGTCACCTCGCCGACGGGCGCTCAGGACGCGCTCTACGTCGCCGCCAACGGTTCACCCGTCAAGATGTGGCCCACCGGCCCCGGCAGCGCGGCCTATACGCTCTATGTCAATCCTTCCACAACGCTGAACTACCGCTACGTTCGCAATGGCGATCCGGATACGGGAAAGGAGATGATCGGGACGAACGCTGCTGCCTACCGCTCGCTCGTGGTCGGCCCGCTTGGCGCCGGCAGCAGCGACACGATCGTCGGGTTCCAGAACCAGATGCGCGAGCCGGCACTTCAAACGGTGACGACCGGCACGACCGAGCCGATCGTGCGCACGGATCCGTTTCAGACGGGCATAGAGCTCGTCGATTATTGGCGATCGAGTTGGCTGCCCCTGGTGCAGCCCACGCTCGAGCGGGTTCGGAGCATGAACGCCCAGTGGGTCCAGATCGTCGCGAACTGGAGTTTCCTCTCACCGGCCAAGGAGGATTTCACCACCTACCTGACGACGACGACCGACCCTCCGAAGGTCGATCCCCGCTTCAACGAGTTCCCGGAGGAGGACCTGCGCGCTCACATTCGAGCCGCAAAGGCGGCTGGATTGCACGTCGCGTTGACCGCCCAGCCGTATCCGAACGGCTTCGCCGGTGCCCATTCCAGTGCCTGGTACGACCGGTTCTTCGAGGAAGTGCAGTCGACGTTGTTGTCATTCGCCAGACTTGCCAGGCAGGAAGGCGTGGAGATGCTGGTCCTGGGAAATTTCAGCCTCGACGCGGACCGCAACAACGACTCGGTCACCCGGAGTTATGTCAACGACAAATGGAAGCAGATCATCGCGGCGATACGAAGCAGCGGATTCACCGGCAAACTGGCGTCGCAGGGCGGCGGCGGAACGGGCACGATGCTGAGGCCCGAGTACGACTGGTACGCGGGCCTCGATTACCTTGGCGTGTTTTGGCAGATTCCCATTGCAACGTCGGACAGCGACAGCGTTCAGAGCATGTTCCAGCAGGCGCTGCTGCGGCTCGACTCGCAGTTCAAGCCGGCCTTCAACCGGTTCCAGAAGCCGCTGATCTTCACGTCGATCATGTTCTACTCCGCGAGGACTTCCGCGCTGCAGACGCACGATCTGTTCGAGGTTGTCTCGCCTCAATTCGCTGCCGATCCGTCGGTTCCGAGCGATTACGACGAGCAGGGACGCGCCTATCAGGCCCTTCTGCGCGCCCTCGCGGCAACGCCCTGGGTTCAGGGCGCCTATCCGTTCGCATACGAGTACTTCGATCTCGACAACAAGGCGTACAGCATCCGCAGCAAGACTGCAGAAAATGTCGTCAGCCAGATCTACCGGCAGTTGAACGGCCTGCCGCCCACCGTGGCGGTCGTCGAGTTCTACAACGCCTCGCTCGATCACTATTTCATCTCGATCGATCCACAGGAGATCAGCGACCTCGACACGGGCGTGCACAAGGGCTGGCTGCGCACCGGGCTGGGATTCAACGTCCACCCGGCCAGCGCGGCGGGCGAAAACCCCGTCTGCAGGTTCTACATTCCGCCGCAACACGGCGACTCGCACTTCTTCTCGGCCTCCACCGACGAGTGTGCGCAGGTCCTGCAGAAGTCGACCACCGACCCGAACTACAGCGGGTTCGTCTACGAATCGCCCAACGTTTTCTACATCGGGCTTCCCGACACGGCGACGGGCGCGTGCCCGGGCGGGACGGTCAAGGTCTACCGGCTTTGGAACGACCGGGTGGATTCCAACCACCGGTACACGACCGATCCTGCGACCAAGGCACTGATGATCGCCAAGGGCTACAAGGCCGAAGGCTATGGCCCGGATTCCGCAATAATGTGTGCGCCGCAGTAGTCGACTTCGAGCGACCCGATTCCGTGCAGGACACGTCGATCGCGCCCGCCCTTCGTTGAGGAGAACGCCATGCTTGGCAAAAAAGTCGCGGACTTCACCGCCGCCGCCACCGGCGGCACGTTCAGGCTGTCCGATCACAAGGGCAAGCCGGTCGTCCTCTACTTCTACCCGAAGGACAACACGCCCGGCTGCACGACCGAAGGCATGCAGTTCCGCGACGCGCACAGGCAGTTCGTCAAGGCGGGCGCCGTCGTCGTCGGGTGTTCGCGCGACTCGCTCAAGTCGCACGAGAACTTCAAGGCGAAGATGGACTTCCCGTTCGAACTGATCAGCGACCCCGACGAGAAGCTCTGCGCGCAGTTCGACGTCGTGAAGATGAAGAACATGTACGGCCGCCAGGTGCGCGGCATCGTGCGCAGCACGTTCGTCATCGACGGCGCGGGCAAGCTCGCGCGCGAATGGCGCGGCGTCAAGGTGCCCGGGCACGTCGACGAGGTGCTGGCGTTCGTCAGGACGTTGTGACAGACAACTGAGGATCCGCGGCGGCCGCCGGTCCGCGGCCTGTGCCCAATACACCACAATAGCTCCGGCCGTTTCGAGGTTTCGACCACAAGCTCTTGTGTCCGCGGCCGAAAAGGGTACTATCCGCGGAAAGGCCGCGGCCGCGGCCGAACCGCCCCCGGAGGACCATGGTCGAACGCAAGCTGCGCCCCGCACCATCCACGCTGCACCTCCTCCCCTCCCGCAAGCCGGCCAAGTCCGGACCCGCGACCGCGACGAAGCTGTTCGTTCTCGACACCAACGTCCTGATGCACGATCCGACGAGCCTGTTCAGGTTCGAGGAGCACGACATCTACCTGCCGATTCTGACGCTGGAAGAGTTGGACGGCCACAAGAAGGGAATGACCGAGGTCGCGCGCAACGCGCGGCAGGCGAGCCGCTTCCTCGACGATCTCGTCACCGCGCACGGCGAGACCGGCGAAGCGATCGCCAAGGGCATCCCGCTGACCGCCAAGTCGAACGGCGCGGCCACCGGCCGGCTGTTCCTGCAGACGGAGAACATCTCGACGGCGCTGCCGCCGTCGCTGGCCGGCGGCAAGGCGGACAACCAGATCATCGCCGTCGTCATGCATCTGGCCACGCACCATCCGAAGCGCAGCGTGATCCTGGTGTCGAAGGACATCAACATGCGGATCAAGGCGCGCGCGCTCGGCATGGCCGCCGAGGACTACTTCAACGACAAGGTGCTCGAGGACACCGAGCTGCTGTATTCGGGCATGAGCGAGCTGCCCGCCGATTTCTGGGACCGGCACGGCAAGGGCATGGAATCGTGGCAGCAGGGCGGGCACACGTACTACCGGCTGACGGGCCCGCTGATCCCGTCGCTGCTGCAGAACGAATTCCTGTTCCAGGAGAAGAAGGACGAGGCGCCGTTCTACGCGGTCGTGAAGGAGGTGCAGGGCCGGACCGCGCTGCTGTCGACGCTCAAGGACTACACGCACCAGAAGAACAACGTCTGGGGCATCACCGCGCGCAACCGTGAGCAGAACTTCGCGCTCAACCTGCTGATGAACCCGGAAATCGACTTCGTCACGCTGCTGGGGCAGGCCGGCACCGGCAAGACGCTGCTGACGCTCGCGGCCGGCCTCATGCTGACGCTGGAGTTCAAGGTCTACACGGAGATCATCATGACGCGCGTGACGGTGCCGGTCGGCGAGGACATCGGCTTCCTGCCGGGCACCGAGGAAGAGAAGATGAATCCGTGGATGGGCGCGCTCGAGGACAACCTCGACGTGCTCAACAAGACCGACGACGAGGCCGGTGAATGGGGCCGCGCCGCGACGCGCGACCTGATCCGGTCGCGGATCAAGGTCAAGAGCCTGAACTTCATGCGCGGCCGCACGTTCATCAACAAGTTCCTCGTCATCGACGAGGCACAGAACCTGACGCCGAAGCAGATGAAGACGCTGATCACGCGCGCCGGGCCGGGCACCAAGGTCGTCTGCCTCGGCAACATCGCGCAGATCGACACGCCGTACCTGACCGAAGGCAGCTCGGGCCTGACGTACGTCGTCGACCGCTTCAAGGGTTGGTCGCACTCGGGTCACGTCACGCTGCAGCGAGGCGAGCGCTCGCGGCTCGCCGACCACGCGGCCGAAGTGCTGTAGGCGCGGCGACCCGCTTCGGCGGCGGGTCTACAATGCCGGCATCGCCGCCGGCCCCCGGCGGTCCGCGCACGCGGCGGACCTGCAGCCGGCGCACAGGCCGCGATGGATCCGCTGCAAGCCCTCGAACACGCCGTCACCTCCGCCTCGACGCCCGCCGCGCGCATCCGCGCGCTGAACGCGCTGTCGACCGAACTCGCGCGTTCCGGCGACGGCAAGCGCGCGTTCGCGCTGGCGCAGCAGGCGCGCGAGCTCGCCGGTGCCACCGGCGACCGGCAGCTCGACGCGGAGACGCACCACGCCCTCGCCCGCTGCCACTTCTACCTCGCCGACTTCATGCCTGCGCTCGAGCATCTGCTCGAGGCGGCGCAAATCTACCAGGATTGCGGCGACCTGGCGGGCGCGGCCACGGCCTTCGCCGGCGTCGGCTTGTGCCAGCACCGGCTCGGCGCGCACGACGACGCGGTCGCGTCGATGCTGCGCGCGCTCGAGACGGCGCGCGAGCAGAAGCTCGAGACGCTTGAAATCAACATCTACAACTCGCTGGGCTCGGCGTTGATCGCCGCCAGGCGCCACGACGAGGCGGCCCGGTACCTGGCCGCCGGCATCGAGCTCGCGGAGGCAGCCGACGATCGCAACCTGCTGACCAAGCTGCTGCTCAACCAGTCGCTGCTGACCAAGCAGCGCGGCGACGAGCGGGCCGCGAGCGACCCGGCCGCCGCGCAGGGCGAGTACGCGCAGGGCCTGGCGCAGGCAACGCACGCGCTCGAACTGGCGCGCGAACTCGGCAACCCGTACGACGAGGCGCACTGCCTGGGCCAGACCGGCACGATGCTGCGCCTGCTGCACAGCCACGCGGAAGCCGACCATGTGCTCGCACAGACGCTGGACCTCGGCCGCAAGCTCAACGAGCCGCACGTGCAGGCGGAGGCGCTGCTCGAGCGCGGCGCGTCGCTGGTCGCGCAGGGCCACCTGGCCGACGCGCGGCAGTGCCTGACCGACGCGATCGTGCTCGCGCGGCGCATCGCCGCGCGCTCGGTGCTCGCCGAGGCCTGCGAGGCGCTGTCCAAGGTGCTCGAGACGGCCGGCGACTACCAGAACGCGCTCGCGCTGTACAAGGAATTCCATTCGGTGCGCGAGGCCGAGCTCGCGGGCTCGCGCAAGCACGCGGCGACGGCCGCGCAGCTGTGGCTCGACTTCCAGGACGCGTCGCGGCGCGCGTCGCAGTACCGCGAGCGCGCGGAATCGCTGGCCGCCGACCACGCGGCGCTCGCCCGCAAGGCGAAGGTGCTGACCGAGGTGTCGCAGCAGGATCCGCTGACCGGGCTGCTCAACCGGCGCGGCCTCGACGCGCGCATCGTCTCGCTGGTCGCGGCGATCGATGCGAACGACGTGCCGCTGACCGTCGCGCTGATCGACATCGACAGGTTCAAGCGGATCAACGACACGTTCTCGCACGCGGTCGGCGACGCGGTGCTCCGCCGCGTCGCCACGGTGATCCGCGATCACTGCCGGCACGAGGACCTGCCGGTCCGCTACGGCGGCGACGAGTTCCTGGTCGTGCTCGCCGGCGCCGACCTGGCGCTCGGCAGGCGCGTGCTCGAGCGGTTGAAGAAAGCGAGCGACGCGTGCCCGTGGGGCGCCACGGCGCCCGGCCTCAGGGTCACGCTGTCGATCGGCATCGCCACGCGCCCGCGCGGCGGCACGCTGGCCGACACGATCGCCGAAGCCGACCGCGCGCTTTACGAGGCAAAGGCGGGCGGCCGCGACCGCATCGCCGCGCAGGCCTGAAGTCGTCAGTCGAGCGGATATTCGGCGACCATGTCGGCGAGCGTGGTCGCCAGCGGCACGGTGGCCAGTTCGCCGATGACTCCGCGCAAGCGCGCCGACGATCCGACGACGCGCTTCGGCTCGCCGACGCGCACGAACTGCGGGTTGACGCGGATCTCGATCCGGTGCCCGGTGATGCGTTCGAGCGTCGCCACGACCTGCCGGATGCTCGTGCCGGTCCCCGAGCACAGGTTGAACGTGCCGCCGGCGGACGCCGGCGCCGCCAGCAGCCGCCGGTACGCGTCGACCACCGTGCGCACGTCGAGGAAGTCGCGCTCGACGTCGACGTTGCCCAGTTCGATCACGGCCGCCCTCTGCGCGAAATGGCGGACGATCTTCGGCACCACGTACGGCTCGCGCTGGCCGGGCCCGGTGTAGTTGAACGGCCGCACGACGACGATCGGCAGCGTGCGCGCGAACAGCCGCGCCATCTGCTCCATCGCGAGCTTGCTGACCGCGTAGTGGCTGCCGGGTGCGACCGGCGCTGCTTCGTCGATCGGCCCGGCGTCGCCGCTCGCGTAGATCGTGCCGGTGCTCGGCACCAGGATCCCCCTGCGTCCGAACGTCGTCGCCGCCAGCGCTTCGAGCAGCGCCAGCGTGCCGTTGACGTTGACGCGGTAGACGGCGTCCGCCTGCGCGTGCGTCGGGTTGGCGATCGCCGCCAGGTGCACGACGTAGTCCGGCTGCGCGGCGGCCACGGCCGCGGCCAGCGCCGGCGGATCGAGCAGGTCCGCCTGGATTTCGGTGACGGCGTCGCCGCGCGCGCCGGGCGCGTGCTCGGTCAGCCCGAAGACGCGCAACCCGTGTCCTGCGAAGTGCGCGCACAGATGGCGCCCGGTGAACCCGGCGGCGCCGGTGACCAGCACCCGCTCAGAACGAGACACCGCGATCGACTCGCGCGAGGTCGGCCTCGACCATCGCCTTGCACAGGTCGGTCAGCGGCGTCGCGGCGGCCCAGTCGAGCTTCGCCCGCGCCTTCGCCGCGTTGCCGAGCAGGCGGTCGACTTCGGCCGGCCGGTAGAACGACGGGTTGATGCGCACGCGGACGGCGCCGGAAGCCGCGTCGACGCCGACCTCGTCCACGCCGCTGCCGCGCCACGCGAGCGCGATGCCGGCGGCCGCGAACGCGAGCTCGACGAACGCGCGCACCGAGTGCATCCGCCCGGTCGCGAGCACGAACGTGTCGGGCTCGGTGTGCTGCAGCATCCGCCACATGCCGTCGACGTATTCGCGTGCGTAGCCCCAGTCGCGCTGCGCGTCCAGGTTGCCGAGCTCCAGCACCTGCTGGCGGCCACGCGCGATGCGCGCGACCGCGTCGGTCACCTTGCGCGTGACGAACTCGCGACCGCGCAGCGGCGACTCGTGGTTGAACAGGATGCCGCTCGCGCCGAAAATGCCGAACGACTCGCGGTAGTTGACGGTCATCCAGTGCGCGTAGAGCTTGGCGGCGCCGTAGGGGCTGCGCGGGTAGAACGGCGTGCCTTCGTCCTGCGGCATCGCCTGCACGCGACCGAACATCTCGGACGTGCTCGCCTGGTAGAAGCGGATCTTCGGATCGAGGATGCGGATCGCCTCCAGCAGGTTCACCACGCCGATGCCCGTGGTGAGTCCGGTGTTGACCGGCTGGTCGAACGACACGGCGACGAAGCTCTGCGCGGCGAGGTTGTAGACCTCGGACGGCTGCGCCTTCTCGATCAGGCGCAGGCACGAGCCCATGTCGGTCAGGTCGAACTCGACCAGGTTCAGCCGCTCGTGCTGCGCGATGCCGAGCTCCTCGACCCGCCAGAAGTTCACCGAGCTGCCGCGGCGAAAGGTGCCGAAGACGCGGTAGCCGCGCGCGAGCAGGAACTGCGCGAGGTAGGCGCCGTCCTGGCCGGTGATGCCGGTGACGACGGCGGTGGGTTGCGCGGGATCGTTCATCGTGGGTTCGTGGTTGGGGTTGTCGGTGCGTCCGCGGCGCTTCGCGCGTTCGCCGCCGGCGTCGCCGGCGCGGCTCGCGCGCTTCGTTCACCGCGTATCAGTAGCTGCCGGGCGTGGCGAAATTCTCGAAGCGCGTGTGCTCGCCGAGGAAGGTCAGGCGAATCGTGCCGATCGGGCCGTTGCGCTGCTTGCCGATGATGATCTCGGCCGTCCCCTTGTCCTGCGTGTCCGGGTTGTAGACCTCGTCGCGATAGATGAAGAGGATCACGTCCGCATCCTGTTCGATCGCGCCCGATTCCCTCAGGTCCGACATCACCGGCCGCTTGTTCGGACGCTGCTCGAGCGAGCGGTTGAGCTGCGACAGCGCCATCACCGGTACCTTGAGCTCCTTCGCCAGCGACTTCATCGCCCGCGAGATCTCCGAGATCTCGGTCGCGCGGTTCTCGCCCTGCGACTGCGCCTGCATCAGCTGCAGGTAGTCGACGATGACGAGACCGAGCTGGCCGTACTGCTTCTGCAGCCGCCGCGCGCGCGACCGCACCTCGATCGCGTTGAGCGCGGGGGTCTCGTCGATCAGGATCGGCGCGTCCGACAGCCGGCCCAGCGCGCTCGACAGCCGCTCCCAGTCGTCGGGACCCAGGCGCCCGGTCCGCAGCTTGTGCTGGTCGAGCTTGCCGACCGAGCCGATCATCCGCAGCGCGAGCTGCGACGCGCCCATTTCCATCGAGAACACGACGACCGGCATCTTGAGCTCGAGCGCCACGTGCTCGCCGATGTTGATCGCGAGCGAGCTCTTGCCCATCGACGGCCGGCCGGCGACGATGACCAGGTCGCCGGGCTGCAGGCCCGACGTCATCCGGTCGAGGTCCGTGTAGCCGGTCGCGATGCCGGTGACGTCCGACGGATCGTCGCGGCTGTACAGCGCCTCGATGCGGTCGACGACGCCGACCAGCAGGTCCTTCAGCAGCGCGAACGTCCGCTGGCCGCGCGAGCCCTGCTCGGCGATGTGCAGCACCTTCGCCTCGGCTTCGTCGAGCACGCGCTTCGCGTCGCGGCCGAGCGGGTTGTACGCGGCGTCGGCGATCTCGCCGGCGGTGGCGGCCAGCTGCCGCAGGATCGACCGCTCGCGCACGATCTCCGCGTAGTGGCGGATGTTGGCCGCCGTCGGGACGTTGCCGACGAGCGCGCCCAGGTACGCCAGGCCGCCGACGTAGTCGAGCTTCTGCACGGACGCGAGCGCTTCCGACAGCGTGACCACGTCGACCGGCTTGCCCTCGCCGGCGAGCGCCACGATGTGCCGGTAGATGACGCGGTGCGCGTCGCTGTAGAAGTCCTCGTCGGACACGACGTCGCCGATGCGGTCGGCCGCCTCATTGTCGAGGAGCAGGCCGCCCAGGATCGACTGCTCCGCTTCGATCGAATGCGGCGGCAGCTTCAGCGCGTCGAGCTGGGGATCGTCAGGCATCTGTAACACCGGGGGCAAACACGCATTCTACGCGCGGCCCGGAGCGCGAATCGGCCCTCCGGCTAGGGCGGCGCGCACATGATCACGCCGAGATCGCCGTAGCCTTCGGGGATCCAGCCCCGCAACACGATCATGTCGTTGCGCAGCGAGAAGTCGACCGCGTAGCGGTGGTTCGGCGCACCGCCCTGCCCCTGATTGTAGTAGCGATAGACGGCCACCGTGCCGGCCGGACACACGCCGTGGATGTCCGGCACCGGTATCGCGAACACCGCTTCGCTCTCGATCATCCAGTTCGGGTTCTTCTTGACGTCCGAGCATTCGCCGACGAACGGCGTGTAGAAATGCGAGCTGCGTTCGCCGAACGACGTGCTGAAGAAACGGCAGACGTTGGCGGCGCCCGCCGTGTTGGGCGCATATGCCTTGAACTTGTACCCGGTGCGCGCCCAGCCCTTGAACACGCCGTTGTCGAGCTTCGCGATCTCGTCCGCGATGGCGGTGATGAAGTAGTGGTCCCACTCGGCGTGGTAGTACTCGATCACCTCGATCGTGGCCGGCGGCGGCGGCGGCGTGGCGGTTCCGGTGCCGGTGGCGACCAGGGTCTGCGGGCTGCCGATGCCGTTGCTCGTGACGGTTATCGTGGCCGACCGCGCGCCGACGGCGCTGGGCGTGAACGTCAGCCGGAACGAACAGGTTCCCTGCACCGGCACGGTCGTGCAATCCCACTGCGTGATCGCGAAGTCGAGCGAATTGTCGCTTGCGAAACCCTGGACCAGGACAGGCGCCGCGCCGACGTTGGTCAGGTACACGGTGGCGGACGCGCTGCCGCCGACCTGGACGCTGCCGAACGCAAGTTCGGCGTTCATCGACAGCTGGCCCGTCGGCGGCGCAGTGCCGACGCCGTTCCCCGTGAGGTTGATGGTCTGCGGGCTGCCGACGCCGTTGCTCGTGATCGTGATCGTCGCCGCCCGCGCGCCCGTGGCCGCCGGCGTGAACGTCACGCTGAACAGGCACTGCGCCCCCGGGTTCAGCGGAGCGCAGCTTGCCCCGGGAGCGGCGAATTCGGCGGGCGCACTGCTGACGATGGACGTCACGGTCACCGGGGAGCCGCCGACGTTGGTCAGGTTCACCAGGATCGGCGCGCTCGTCGTGCCCGTCGCCTGGTCGCCGAAGCCCAGCCCTGCCGGCACGGACAACTGGCCCGGTGCGGGACCCGCGCCGCCGGTGCCGCTCGCGGCGATCGTCTGCGGACTGCCGGTGCCGGTGCTCGTCACCGTGATCGTCGCCGCCCGCGCGCCGGCGGCAGCCGGCTTGAACGTGACGTCGATCGTGCACGACGCGCCCGCGGCCAGCGTTGCGCAGTTCTGCGGGGTCACCGCGAATTCCGTCGGCGCGCTGCTGACGATGCCCGAGACCGTCACCGGCGACGTGCCGACGTTGGTGACGGTCAGGGTCTTCACGGCGCTCGTCGTGCCGACCGCTTGCGTTGCGAACGTCACCGTCGCCGGCAGCGACAGCTGGCCGGGCCCGGCCGGCGCCGTGCCCTGACCGGACACGCTGATCGTCTGCGGACTGCCGACGCCGTTGCTCGTCACGGTGACCGTGCCCGTACGAAGGCCGACGTCCGAAGGCTTGAAGCGGATCGAGATTGTGCAGGTGGCGCCGGCGCCCACCGTCGTGCAGGTGGTCGTGATCGGAAACTCGGCGCCGTTGCTGCTGGTCACGCTGCCGACCATCACCTCGGCGGCGCCGGTGTTGGTCACGACGACGTCGATCGCCGCGCTCGTCGTGCCGACCGTCTGGCCGGGGAACGCGACCTGCGGCTGGATCGTCAGCTGCGTGTTGCCGGTGCCGCGCACGGTGACCGACGCGCCGGTACCGTTCGTGCCGGCGACGGTCAGCGTGGCGACGCGCACGCCGGCCGCCGTCGGCGAGAAAGTGACGCTCGCCGTGCACGACGCGCCGACGGCGAGCGTCGCGCCGCAGGTGGTTGCGGACACCGCGAAGTCGGCGGAGCTCGTCGACGCCGTCACGTTCTTCGCCTCGGCGTTGCCGTTGTTGGTGATCGTCGCGACCATCGGCGCCGTCGTCGCGCCGACGTTGGTGCTCGGGAAGTTGAGCTGCGCCGGCGACCCCGCCAGGGCAGGCGCCGGCGCGGGAAGGGTCACGACCTTGAAGTTCGTGCCGCCGTTGGCCGTGCACGTCCACGATACGGTCACGCCGTCCGTGTCCGGATCGCGCGGCACGACGACGTAGTTCAGCGTGTACGGATACGGCGTCGACGTGTACGGGTACTGGTTGCCGCCGGACAGCGGCTGCGATCCGCTCGGCGCCGGCACCGTCTGCGTGGTCGATGCGGTGAGCACGTTGTTGATGTACAGCGAGCCGTCGACGGTCAGCGTCGAACCCGAGCTGACGAAGTTCCACGACGCGGTCGCGCCGGACCCGAAGCTGTAGGAGTCGTTCGCGCAGGCGATGGCCGACGGCGAGCCGGTGATCGTGAAGTAGTACTGCGACGCCGCGCCGGCGGCCGTTGACGCCGCGAGCAGCGACGCGATGGCGAAGATCCTGCTGATCCTGAGTTCGAACGTCATCTGCGGGCGTTTCCTGTGGGACGCCGGGCGCGCGGGTGCAGAGCGTGCCCGTAATGCTGCAATTGTAAGGTGCCGGCAGCACCCGTCACAAATGCTTTCGCGCCGCCGGTGGCGCCAGGGCGCCCGCTCGTCGACGCGTCATGGACCACGCGAACGCGAAGGGCCGCGCCGTTGCCGGCGCGGCCCTTCGCGGGTCCCACGACCTGTCGGGTTCCGGCGTCAGCCCTGCGCGGTGTCGCCGATCACCGTGACCGTGATGCCGGCCACGACGTCGGTGTGCGGCGCGACCGTCAGCGCGAAGTCGCCGACGTGCTTCAGCGGCCCTTCCGGCATCCGGATCATCGCCTTCTCGACGTCGATGCCCTGGCCCTTGAGCGCGGTGACGATGTCGACGTTGGTGACCGATCCGAACAGGCGTCCGTCCACGCCCGCCTTCTGCGTGACCTTGACCACGAGGCCCTCGAGCTTCCCGGCCACCGCCTTCGCCGCGTCGAGCCTGGCGTTGGCCGCGGCCTCGAGTTCCGCGCGCTTCTCCTCGAGCAGCTTCACGTTCTCCGGCGTCGCGCGCTTGGCCTTGCCTTGCGGGATCAGGAAGTTGCGGGCGAAGCCGTTCTTGACCTTGACGACGTCGCCCAGGTTGCCGACGTTCGCAATCTTTTCGAGCAGGATGATCTGCATGATCCGCTCTCCGTTAGTGACGGTCGGTGAACGGCAGCAGCGCGAGGAACTGCGCGCGCTTGATCGCCGTCGACAGCTGGCGCTGGAAGCGGGCCTTGGTGCCCGTCACGCGCGCCGGCATGATCTTGCCGTTTTCCTGCACGAAGTCCTTCAGGACGTCGATGTCCTTGTAGTCGATCTCCGTGACCTTCTCCGCCGTGAAGCGGCAGAACTTGCGGCGCTTGAACAGCGCGTTGCCGCGGTCGCGTTTCTTCAGGTCCTTCTTGCCTTTACCTTTACCTCTTCCCATCGGGCGGGGCATGGCGTTTCCTCTCGTGTCAATCCAGATGCGTTATGTGCAGCGCGACGGTGATGCCGGTCCGGTAGCGGCGCGCGAGAAACCCTTCGCAGCGCAACGCGCCACCGACGGGCATCCGGGCGAGCCTTCGGGCCACGTCCGCGAACGCTACGCCGTGCAGTTCGCACTCGACCTTTCGCTCGCCGCCTGCCTCGGCCTGCACGGACGCGTGGAGCAGCGTGCAGTCGATCGCCGGGATGCCGGCGGGCGTGTAGCGAAGGTCGCCGCGTTGCGCGAGCGTGGCGTCGAGCGTGAGCCGGTTCTGTCCCGGCACGTCGGCATCGACCTGTGCGCGGTTTCGTCCCGGTTACGCGGCGGCCGGCGCGGCGGGCGCCGCGGCGGGCGCGGGATCCGCCACCGGCGCGCGCGGCGCATCGCCTTCGCGGGCGTCGCGGTTGGTGAGCGAGCGCGCCTTCTCCTCCTTCATCATCGGCGACGGCGCAACCTTCGCTTCCGTCGTCGCGACGATCAGGTGGCGCAGCACCGCGTCGTTGAACTTGAACGCGTGCTCGAGCTCGCCCAGCGTTTCCTTGTCGCACTCGATGTTCATCAGAACATAGTGCGCCTTGTGCACCTTCTGGATCGGGTACGCGAGCTGGCGGCGGCCCCAGTCCTCGAGGCGATGGATCAGGCCCTTGCGGCCCGTGACCATCGTGCGGTACCGCTCGATCATCGCGGGCACCTGCTCGCTCTGGTCCGGGTGCACGATGAATACCACTTCGTAGTGACGCATTGGCAGAACACTCCTTTCGGTCGGTGGATGACGGCCCGACATACGTGTTGCGGGGCCGTCGGCGGCCTCCCCGTCTGCGGCGGGTGAGGCAAGGGAACCAGAAATTCTAACAGGTTTCGTCTTGTCGATCAACGAGTTAGCCGGCCAGCGCGCGCCGGGACGCGACCGCCGGCGCACGAATACGTTTTTTATTCAACGAGTTATGGAATCCTGGCCGTCGCGCGCCTGCGCCACGGCCGGCGCCGCGCGGGCCAGCGCCGCATCGCGCTCGGCCCGCGGCAGCGCCGCCAGCGCCTTCACGCGCGCGTAGAAGCGCGGCAGGTCGCCGTCCTCCTCGGCCAGCAGTGCGCGGAACGCCGGCAGCTGGCCGGTATACAGCGAATACGACACCACGCTCGCATTGTTCGGCCCGCCGCCGGCATGCCCGGCGAACCAGCGGTCGAAGCCCGCGAGGCCGGGCTCCCCCGCCTTCGCCCGCTCGTAGCGCTCGCGCATCGCCGCGAACACCGCCGCCTTGCGCTCGCGCTTGGCCGCGTCCGGCGCATCGCTCGCGTAAACGTCGGCCAGCCGGGCACGCGCGTCGCGGACCAGGTCGCGGAACAGCTGGCGCAGCCGCTCGTTGCGCGCGACCTGCGCGTCCAGGTCCGCGTTGTTCTGCGTGCGCAGCCAGCGCGCGACGCCTTCCTCCTCGACCGCTGCGGCGAACGACTCGTTGAACTGCGTGTCGTCCTTCGCATAGACGACCTGGTGCGCGAGCTCGTGGAAGACCATGCGCGCGACTTCCGACTCGGGCCAGCGCACGAACGTCGACAGCACCGGGTCGTCGAAATAGCCGAGCGTCGAGTACGCGGGCACGCCGCTGACCCACACGTCGTCGCCGTCGGCGGCCAGGCGCGCCGCCTCGTCGCGCGCCTCGCTTTCCTTGAAGTAGCCGCGATAGTTGACGCAGCCGGCGACCGGAAAGCACCACTGCCGCGCCTTCAGCGAAAGCTCGGGCGCCGCGAACACGTTCCACACGACGAACGGCCGGCCGAGGTCCGCATAGCGCGTGTAGCTCGCGTTGTCGGGCAGCGCCAGCTCGCGGCTTGCGAACGCGCGGATCCCCTGCACGCGCGCGAGCCGCTGGCGAAGCGCGGCGTCCGGGGATTCGCCGATGACCTCCGGGATCGGCTTCGCGCGCGCCAGGATGTCGAGCTGCCCGGCCGCGCCCTGCCAGTAGTAGTCGGCGGCCTCCATCGCGCCGCAGCCGGCGAGCGCGAGCGCGGCGCAGATCGCAATGAGCGTCCTGGCCGACATCTAGCGACCGAGGTACTTCGCGAGCCGCGCCACGCCGTCCTCGAGCTTCTCCATCGCGACCGTGTACGCGAGGCGGACGTGCTGCGCGGCGCGGTGGCGGCCGAAGTCGATGCCGGGCGTGAACGCGACGCCGCAGCCTTCGAGCACGTCGCGGCAGAACCGCTCGCTGTCGTCGGAAAACGCGCTGCAGTCGGCGTAGACGAAGAACCCGCCGGTCGGCGTCACTGGCACGCGGAAGCCCAGGCCGCGCAGCGCCGGCACCAGGTAGTCGCGGCGCGCTTCGAACGCGCGCCTGCGCTCCTCGAGGATCGCGAGCGTGGCGGGCGCGAAACACGCGAGCGCCGCGCGCTGCGACGGCGACGCCGGCGAGATGTAGAGGTTCTGCGCGAGCTTCTCGAGGTCGCGCACGTGCCGCTCCGGCGCGACCAGCCAGCCCAGCCGCCACCCGGTCATGTTGAAGTACTTGGAGAAGCTCGAGATCACGAACGCGTCGTCGGCGAAGTCGAGCACGCTGCGCGGCTTCTCGTGCGCGGCCAGGCCGTACGTGAGGCCCAGGTAGATCTCGTCGACGATCAGGTCGCCGCCGCGTGCGGCGACGGCCGCGGCGATCCTGCGCATCTCGTCGTGCGGCACCACGGTGCCGGTCGGATTCGACGGGGACGCGATCAGCGCGCCGCGCGTCCCCGGCGTCCAGTGCTTGCCGATGAGGTCCGCCGTCAGCTGGTAATTCGACTCCGGTCCCACCGGGATGCCGACCGGCTCGCCTTCGAGCACGCGCACGAAGTGGCGGTTGCACGGATAGCCCGGATCGGCCAGCAGGATCCGGTCGTCGCGGTTGACCAGCAGCGCCACGACCAGCAGCAGCGCCGCCGACGAGCCCGCGGTGACGATGATCCGTTCCGGCGCGACGGCGACGCCGTAGTGGTCGGCGTAGTGCGCGGCGATGGCCTCGCGCAGCGCGGGCAGGCCGAGCGCCGACGTGTAGTAGAGGTCGCCCGCGGCGATCGCGCGCTGCGCGGCCGCGATCACCGGCGCCGGCGTCGGAAAGTCGGGCTCGCCGATCTCGAGGTGGACGACCGACCGGCCCTTGGCCTCGAGCGCGCGCGCAGCCGTCTGCACCTCCATCACGTGGAACGGCGCGATCTCCGCCACGCGGGCGGCAGTGCGGATGCGGGACTCCATCGAAGGTCGTAGCGCGGCGCGGCCGGGAAAGCGCTATCGTACCGCCTGCGTCCATCCCGACCAATCGACCCTCTTCGATGCGCGGAATTTCACTGGCCGTGTACGCCGCAGCGCTCGGCGCTTGCGCAAGCGCGGCGGCGCAGGTGTACAAGTGCGCGGGCGATCGCGGGACGCCCGTGTACCAGGACGCCCCGTGCCCGTCCGGACGCGAGCTGCGCAATTTCGCCGCCGATCCGCCGGCGGTATCCGTGCTGCCGATGCAGCCGGCACCCGGCACGACGATGCGCGCGGTCGCGCCGCCCGCGTCGCGCGCGAAGGCGTCCGCCGAGCGCAAGGCCAGGGTGCGGGGCGGCGATCCGGCCGATCGCAGGCACATCCGTCCCGGCATGCACGAGGGCGAGGTGCTCGCGCGAATCGGCGCCCCGGACATGAAAAGTGGCGGCGGCGGCCGCAAGGTCGCGCGCTGGACCTACCTGCCGGACCCCGGCGATCCACAGACGCTGACCACCGTCGTGTTGGAGACAGGACGCGTCGTCGAAGTCGAGCGCAAGGTGATGCGATGAGGGCGGTGGTCCAGCGTGTCCGTCAGGCGAGCGTCGCCGTGGACGGGCAGGTCGTCGGCGCCATCGGCGGCGGACTCCTGGTCCTGGTCGGCGTCACCGACGGCGACGGCGACGACGACCGCGACTGGCTCGTCCGCAAGATCGCGCAGCTGCGCGTGTTCGACGACGACGCCGGCGTCATGAATCGCTCGGTGTCCGACTGCGGCGGCGACGTGCTCGCCGTGTCGCAGTTCACGCTGTACGCGTCGACGCGCAAGGGCAACCGGCCGTCCTACGCGGCGGCCGCGCGGCCGGAAGTCGCGCAGCCGGCGTTCGACGCCCTCGTGCGCGCGCTGTCGGCGGCGCTGGGCAAGCCGGTGCCGACCGGCGTCTTCGGCGCGCACATGGCCGTCGAGCTCGTCAACGACGGCCCGGTGACGATCCTGCTCGACTCGCGCCAGCGGGAGTAAGCTTCGGGCGGCCCGCAATCCGCACAAGGAGGCGTTTCACCGATGAAGATGCCACGCAGGCTGGCGCTGTCGATCCTGGCGTTCGCCGTCGCATGGCCCGCGTGGGCGCAAGCGCCCGCGTGGCCGTCGCGCCCGTTGCGGATGGTCGTGCCGTTTCCGCCGGCGGGCGCCACCGACATCCTCGGTCGCACGCTCGCGCAAAAGCTTTCGGAAGCGCTCGGCCAACCGGTGGTGGTCGAGAACAAGCCCGGCGCCGGCGGCAGCATCGGGTCGGACGCCGTGGCGAAGGCGCCGCCCGACGGCTACACGCTGCTGATGGCGACGACGAGCACGCACTCGGTCGGCCCGAGCCTCAATCCGAAGCTCCCGTACAACGCCGAGCGCGATTTCACGCCGGTCGTCTGGGTGGCCAACGCCACCAACATCCTGCTGGTGACGCCTGCGCTGCCGGTCAAGAACACGGCAGAGCTCGTGGCCTACGCGAAGGCGAACCCGGGCAAGGTCAACTACGCGAGCTCCGGCAACGGCACGATCGTGCATCTCACCGCCGAACTCTTCGCATCGACGGCCGGCGTGTCGCTGACGCACGTCCCGTACAAGGGCACGGCGCTGGCGGTGACCGACCTGATGAACGGCCAGGTCTCGATCCTCTTCGACAGCCTGGTGTCGGGCATGCCGCACGTGAAGAGCGGCAAGCTGAAGGCGCTGGGCGTCACCGGCGCGAAGCGCTCCGCGCTGGTGCCCGACCTGCCGACGATCGCCGAGTCGGGCGTGCCGGGGTTCGTCAGCGACACGTGGTTCGGCGTCTTCGTCCCCGCCGGCACGCCGCGCGAGATCGTCCAGCGGTTGAACGCCGAGATCAACCGCATCCTGGCCATGCCCGATTTCCGCGAGAAGCTCGAAACGCTCGGCGCCGAGCCCGTCGGCGGCACGCCGGAGCAGTTCGCCGCGGAGGTCCGAAGCGAAACCGCGAAGTGGGCCAGGGTGATCCGGGAGGCCGGGATCAAGCTGGAGTGAGCGCGGGGGCCCGTGCTACGCCGAGGGAGGCGCGCAGCGCGCGTCCCCGCGCGGCCGACGCGCGAACATCGCTTCATCCACAACGACCCAAGGAGGCCGCGAGTAGCGCCTCATTCGAGCAGGCTGCGCAGCATCCACGCGTTCTTCTCGTGCACCTGCATCCGTTGCGTCAGCAGGTCGGCGGTCGGCTCGTCGTTGGCGCGGTCGACGGCCGGGAACACCGAGCGCGCCGTGCGCACGACTGCCTCGTTGCCTTCCATCAGCAGCCGGACCATCGTTTCCGCTTTCGGCTGCCCCGGCGTTTCCTTGATCGACGCCAGCTTCACGTATTCGGCGTAGGTGCCCGGCGCGGGAAAGCCCAGCGAGCGGATGCGCTCGGCGATCAGGTCGTTCGCGAGCCACAGCTCGTTGTACTGCACCTCGAACATCAGGTGCAGCGTGTTGAACATCGGGCCCGTGACGTTCCAATGGAAGTTGTGCGTCTTGAGGTACAGCGTGTTGTTGTCGGCCAGAAGCTTGGCCAGACCCGACGCGATCTTCGCGCGGTCCTTGGCCGAGATTCCCGTGTCGATCACGGGTGCGGTGGCTTTCTTTTCCTTCATCGTGGACTCCTGTCGACGGGTTAACCGGCGGCAACGCGTGGAACCGACGGCGTCGTCGCGA
The DNA here is from genome assembly GCA_046347755.1 of Burkholderiales bacterium. GTDB lineage: Bacteria > Pseudomonadota > Gammaproteobacteria > Burkholderiales > Casimicrobiaceae > VBCG01. Next base: position 2,818,588 of record JAXMFM010000003.1, read on the forward strand.
TTTTACGCGATCGCCGCCAGGCCCGGCGGCGCTAGAGCCTGTACGCGGCCTTCGCGAAATCGTGCGCGAGCCCGGGGGCGAGCTCGAACGCCTCGTCCTCGCCGAGCCGGTGCTCGACCACGAGCGTCGCCAGGAACCGGCAGTCCATCCGCCGCGCGACGTCGTGGCGCGCCGGGATCGAAAGGAACGCGCGCGTGTCGTCGTTGAAGCCGACGGTGTTGTAGAAGCCGGCCGTCTCGGTCGCCTGCTCGCGGAACCGCTGCATGCCTTCGGGGCTGTCGTGGAACCACCACGGGGGCCCCAGCTTCAGCACCGGATAGTGGCCGGCGAGCGGTGCCAGCTCGCGCGCGTAGACCGTTTCGTCCAGCGTGAACAGGATCACCGTCAGCTTCGGTTCATTGCCGAACCGGTCCAACAGGGGCTTGAGCGCGCGCACGTAGTCGGTGCGCGTCGGCATGTCGGCGCCCTTGTCGCGCCCGAAGCGCGCGAACACCTGCGGGTTGTGGTTGCGGAAGCTGCCCGGATGGATCTGCATGACGAGCCCGTCGTCGATGCTCATCCGCGCCATCTCGGTCAGGATCTGCCCGCGGAACGCCTCGGCCTCCGCCGGCGAGATCGTGCCGGCCAGGCCGCGGTCGAGCAGACGCTGGCACTCGGCGGCCGGCAGGTCGCTCGTCTGCGCCGTCGGATGCCCGTGGTCGGTCGACGTCGCGCCCATCGACTTGAAGAACGCGCGGCGGTTGCGGTGCGCGGCGAGATAGCCGGGCCACGTCGCGGTGTTCTCGCCACTGATCGCGCCGAACTGCGCGACGTTGCCGGCGAAGCCTTCGAACTCCGGGTCGGCCACCGGGTCGGGCCGGTACGCGGTGACCACGCGGCCCGGCCATCCCGACGCGCGGATCTTCGCGTGGTGCGCGAGAGGGTCGAGCGGCGACTCGGTGGTCGCGATCACCTCGATGTTGAAGCGCTCAAACAACGCGCGCGGGCGGAACTCGGGCTTCGCCAGGCACGCGTTGATCCGGTCGAAGCAGCGGTCGGCCGACTCGGCGGTCAGCCGCTCGTCGATGCCGAACACCGTGCTGAACGCATGGTCGAGCCACATGCGCGTCGGCGTGCCGCGGAACAGGTGATAGTGGGCGGCGAACGTGCGCCAGATCGCGCGCATGTCGGTGGCGAGCGGCCCGTGGTCGCGCCGCGGTATGCCGAGATCCTCGAGCGCCACGCCCTGGCTGTAGAGCATGCGGAACACGTAGTGATCGGGCACGATCAGCAGCGACGTCGCGTCGGTGAACGGCGTGTCGTCGGCGAACCACTGCGGATCGGTGTGGCCATGCGGGCTGACGATCGGCAGGTCCTTCACCGTCGCGTACAGGTGGCGCGCGAGGTCGCGCGTCGCGGGCTCGGCGGGGAACAGGCGGTCGGGGTGGAGATTCAGCGGGATGGCCAAGGGGGGGCCTCGATGTTCGTTGTCACGCGACGCCCAGGTGATGCGCGAGCGTCACCTTCGCGCCGTCGCGGAACAGGCCGATCACCTGCCGGCGCACGGCTTCGCGGAATGCGTAATGCGCGACCAGGTCGGCGCCGAACACGCTCGGCAGGTCGAGGAAGCCGTCGGCGATGGGGCCGGGATCGCCGTTCGCATCGCGCACGATCTCGCGGAACGCGTCCGTGAGCGGATCCTGCACGTCGATCGCCGCGCCGCGCTCGTCGCGGCCCGACGCGTAGCGGATCCAGCCGGCGACGGCGAGCGTGAGGTGCGCGACCGCGCCGCCCGCCGCCAGCCGGTCGCGGATCGTGCCGAGCAGGCGCTGCGGCAGCTTCTGCGAGCCGTCCATCGCGATCTGGCGCGTCCGGTGCGGCAGCGCGCGATTGCGGAAGCGCAGGGTGAGTTGCGCGCAGTAGCGGCCGAGGTCGATGCCCGGCGGCGGCGGCAGCGTGGGCACGATCTCCTCGGCCATCATCCGCTCGACGAGCGTGGCGAGCAGCGGATCGCCGCACGCCTGCCAGACGTACTCGTGCCCCATCAGGAAGCCCAGGTACGCCAGCGTGGAGTGGCTGCCGTTCAGCAGGCGCAGCTTCATCAGCTCGAACGGCGCGACGTCCGCCACGAACTGCGCGCCGGCGTCCTCCCAGCGCGGGCGCGCCGCGGCGAACCGGTCCTCGATGATCCATTGCCCGAACGGCTCGGCGGTGACCGGCGCGGCATCGTGCACGCCGAGCCGCCGTTGCGCCTCGGCAATGTCGGCGTCGGTCGTGGCCGGCACGATGCGGTCGACCATCGTCGCCGGGAACGTGACGCGGTCGCGGATCCACGCGTGCAGCGCCGCGTCGCGCCGACGCGCGAACGCGTGCACGAGCCCTTCGACCATCCGGCCGTTGTGCGGCAGGTTGTCGCAGCAGACGAACGCCAGCGGGCCGCCGTTCGCCGCGCGGCGCGCGGCGAGTCCGGCGACGACGATGCCGATCGCCGACTCGGGCGCGTCCGGGTGGGCCAGGTCGTGCACGATGTCCGGGTGCGCCTCGTTGAGCGCGCCGGAGGCGGGGTCGTGGCAGTAGCCCTTCTCCGTGACGGTCGCCGAGACCACGGTGATCGCCGGGTCGGCGAAGCGCGACACCAGTCGCGCGCGCGCCGCGCCGGCGAACAGCGTTTCGCGCAGCGCGCCGATCACGCGCGCCGCCGTGCCGTCGCCGCTGCGCGTCAGCAGCGTGTAAAGGCCGTCCTGCGCGGCCAGCGGCTCGATCGCGCGCGGCGTCTTCAGCGACACGCCGCAGATGCCCCAACGCGGGTCGGCGGCCAGCACGTCGTCGGTGTAGACGGCCTGGTGCGCGCGATGGAACGCGCCGAGGCCCAGGTGGAGAATGCCGACCGGCACCTTCGCAGGATCGTACGCGGGTCGCGCGACTCCGGCAGGGAGTGCGTCAATCGCCGAAAGCGACAGCCGCTTCACTTGAGCAGCGTGTACGGTACCCAAAGCGACACCGCCGGAACGTAGGTGACGAACATCAGCGCGACGAACATCGCCAGGTAGAAGGGCCAGATCGTCTTCACCGCCTCCTCGATCCTGATCTTGCCGATCGAGCAACCGACGAACAGGCACGTCCCGACCGGCGGCGTGCACAGCCCCGTGCCCAGGTTGAGCATCATCAGCATGCCGAACTGCACCGGATCCATGCCGAGCGACTTCACGACGGGGAGGAAGATCGGCGTGCAGATCAGGATCAGGCCGGCCATGTCCATGATGCAGCCCAGGATCAGCAGGATGACGTTGATGATGAACAGGATCACGTACGGGTTGTCGGAGATCCCGTGCATCAGCGCGATGGTCTTCGCCGGAACCTGGTGCAGCGCCAGCACGTACCCGAACGCGCTGGCCGTGCCGATCAGCAGCATCACCATCGCCGTCGTCTTCGTCGCGTTGATCGTGGCCTTCCAGAAGTCGGCGCGCGTCATGCTCTTGTAGACGAACAGCGTGACCAGCAGCGCGTAGATGGCCGCGATCGCTGCCGACTCCGTGACCGTGAACACGCCCGACAGCGTGCCGCCGATGATGATCACCGTGGCGAACAGGCCGGGAAACGCGCCCAGGAACGTCATCCATACGGACCGCCAGCCGGGCCACGACTCCCTCGGGTAGCCTCGCTTCACGGCGACCCCGTAAGCCGCCGCCATCAGGCAAAGTCCGGTCAGGATGCCGGGCACGATGCCGGCCATGAACAGCGCGGCGACCGAAACGCCGCCGCCCGCCGCCAGCGAATAGATGATCATGTTGTGCGACGGCGGGATCAGGATCCCCGTCGTCGACGCGGTGATCGTCACGTTCACCGCGTAGTCGGTGCCGTAGCCCTTCTTCTTCATCAGCGGGATCAGGATCGCGCCCAGCGCCGACGTGTCCGCCACCGCGGATCCCGAGATGCCGCCGAACAGCATGCTCGCAAGCACGTTGACCAGGCCCAATCCGCCGCGGACGTGGCCGACCAGGGAATTGGCGAAACGCACGAGCCGTTCGGCAATGCCGCCGTAGAGCATGATCTCGCCGGCGTAGATGAAGAACGGAATCGCCAGCAGCGAGAACACGCTGATTCCCGAGGCGATGCGCTGCACCTCGACCATCAGCGGGATGCCGTCGTAGAGGATCGTGGCGGCCGCCGCGATGCCGAGCGCGAACGCGATCGGCACGTTGAACGCGATCAGGACGAAGAAGACGCCGAACAGGATGACCAGCTCCATCACTTCGCCCTTTGGCCGAGGATCTCGCGAAGCATGAGCTCCAGCGCGAACGAGATGATGAACAGCCCCCCGAGCGGGATCGCGAAGTACGTGGCGCCCTCGGGAATCCTGATGATCGGCGTCGCGACGTCCCAGGTCTCGATGACGAGCATGATGCCGTTCCACGCCAGCACGCCGCCGAACGCGGCCAGCACCAGGTACACGATGCTCATGATCACGCGGCGGAACGCAGGCGGAAGCGCGTCGTTGATGAACGCAATGCCCAGATGGGATTCCTCGCGCACGCCCACGGCGCCCGCCAGGAACGAGAAATAGAGCACGATCAGCAGAGTCGTTCGCTCGACCCACTGCGGCGAGTCGTTCAGCACGTACCTGCCGAAGACCTGCCAGCCGGTGGCCGCCGTCATCACGATCAGGCCGATGCCGGACAGCCACAGCGCCCAGTGGACCAGCCGGTCGTTGACGCGCGTCAACAAGGGGAGAAGGTCTCGCATGCTGATACGCGGTTCCGCGCGCGCGGTGTCGCTCGCGGTACCGCGCCCTTACGTGGGAGGAAGTGGCCGGAGGAGCCGGCCCGCGGCGTCGGCCCCGGGCCGGCGCCGCTCTAGTTCGACGCCTGGATCTTGCTGACCATCTCCTTCATCTTCGGGTCGGTGATGAACTTGTCGTACACCGGCTTCATCGCGTCCTGGAACGGCTTCTTGTCGACGGTGATGATCTTGGCGCCGCCCTTCTCGACGACCGCGCGCGACGCCGCCTCCTTCTCGTCCCACAGCTTGCGCATGTACGGCACCGACGCCTTGGCTGCTTCGCGCCACATCTGCTGCTCCTGCGGCGGCAGCGCGTCGAACACCTTCTTCGACATCAGCAGCATCTCCGGCGCCATCGAATGGTCGGTGATCGAGTAGTACGGCGCCACTTCGAAGTGCCGTGCCGTGTCGTACGAAGGCCAGTTGTTCTCGGCGCCGTCGACCACGCCGGTCTTCAACGCCGTGTAGACCTCGCCGTACGGGATCGGCGTCGCGTTGGCGCCCATGGCCTGCAGCAGCGAGACCCAGAGGTCCGATTGCTGGACGCGGATCTTCATGCCCTTGACGTCGGCGAACGAATTGATCGGCTTCTTCGTCGTGTACAGCGACCGCGAGCCGGAGTCGTAGTAGGCGAGCGTCACGTACCCGTACTTCTCGCAGGCCTTGCCGATTTCGTCCCCGATCGGGCCGTCCAGCACCTTGCGCATGTGTTCCTTGGACTTGAACAGGAACGGCATCGTCGGCACCATCGTTTCCGGGCAGATGTTGTTCATCGGCGCCACGTTGATGCGGACGAGGTCGAGCGCGCCGATCTTCACCTGCTCGATCGTGTCCTTCTCGCCGCCCAGCTGGTTGCCGGTGTAGACCTTGATCGTGTCGCGGCCGTTGGTCTTCTGCTTGATGTAGTCGCTCATGAACTTGACGGCCATCACCGTCGGGTAGTCCTCGGGATGGACGTCGGCCGAGCGATACTCCTTCGCCGCCGCCGGCAGGCAGATCGCGGCCATGGCCAGCGCCGCGGCGATTCGCGTCAATTGCGTGTTCATTCGTGAAACCCTCCTTCGTTAGCTTGCGGACTGTGTCGTTGCGTTGCGCTTGCGCATGGCGGCGGTGCGGCGCGCGCCGGCCTGCTGTTCCTCTGCGGGGACGATGACGTCCCACTGCCGCTGGAATTCCCGCTCGACGCGCGCCAGGTGCCTGTGCATCGCGTCGCGCGCGCCATCGGGGTCGTGCGCTTCGAGGGCGTCGACGATCGCCGTGTGGTCGCGCAGCACGCCGTCGCGCATCTTCTGCGTGTGGAAATAGGCCTCGATGCGCGACCACAGCTTCCCGCGCCGCTGCTGCCAGAGGCCCTCGACGACCAGCGCGAGCGAGCCGTTGCCGGTCGCCGCGGCGATGCGCACGTGGAACTCGCGGTCGGCCGCGTCGCGCTTGCCGAACTCGTCGGCGTGCTTGCGCATGCGCTCGACGGTCGCGCGCATCGCGGCCAGGTCCGATTTGCGCGCGGTGCGCGCGGCGACCGCGGCGATCTCGCCTTCGATCAGGTGGCGCGCCGCCAGCAGTTCGAACGGGCTCGGGCCCTCGTCGACCAGCCCGACGATCTGCGCGGCGCCCGGCTCGGCGACGAAGATGCCCGAGCCTACGCGGACCTCGACGCGGCCGGCGATCTCCAGCGAGATCACCGCTTCGCGTACCGACGTGCGCGACACGCCGAGCAGCGTCGCGAGCTCGCGCTCGGCCGGCAGCCTCGATCCCGCGGGAAACTCGCCGTTGTCGATCAGCGCCGCGATCTGGCCGGCGATCTGCCGGTACAGCCGCAGCGGCTCGACGGTGTGCAGGGGCACGTGGTTCCTCCTCGTGCGCGTCCGGGTCTTTTCGCGATCGCCCGGATCGGCGTCGATCACGACTGTACGCGCGACCGGCGGCCGTGGTCAAGTGGTCCAACCACCGGACCATTTCCGGGACCGCCCGGGGTGCCTAGCGCTCCGCCTTGAAATGCCCGGAGCGCCCTCCCGACTTCTCGACGAGGCGGACGTCCTCGATGCGCATGCCGCGGTCGACGGCCTTGCACATGTCGTAGATCGTCAGCAGGCCCGCGGTGGCGGCCGTCAGCGCTTCCATTTCCACGCCCGTGCGGCCGAGCGTCTCGGCCGTGACCTCGATCGAAACCGCGGAACGCTCGGCGTCGAGCGCGAATTCGACGACGACCCGGGTCAGCGGCAGCGGATGGCACAGCGGAATCAGGTCCGCCGTGCGCTTCGCGGCGGTGATCGCCGCGATGCGCGCCACGCCCAGCACGTCGCCCTTGCCGGCCTCGCCTGAGCGAATGAGCGCAAGCGTGGCGGGCTGCATGACGATGCGCCCGCCGGCGCGCGCGAGACGTTTGGTTACAGACTTGTCGGCCACGTCGACCATGTGCGCCTGCCCGGCGGCGTCGAAGTGGGTAAAATGCGTTATGCCAGTTGCACTTGCGCGTGCGGCGCCCCGTCCGGCGCGAGGCCGGGCGGTGCGGGCTTTCGCGCGCGGTTTCGCCTCTACCGCCATGTCTTGGACCGGACGCGTGCCACGCTGGAAACTCTTTAGATGAACTCGATCGACCGGCGAGCATCTTAGCATCTGAACATGCGCGCTCCGAACGCACCCCGCTGCCTGCCGGCCACCGCCGGCGAACGTCCGCGCATCGCACGCAAGTGCGTTGCGGCGGCGCTGGTGCTTGCGCTCGCGTCGACGTCGATCGCCCAGACGGCCCCGGCCGCCGGCGCGCCGGCGCCCAGGCCCGAGTCCGGCGGCACGTGGACGCAGATGCCGGCGCCGACCGACCCTTGGACCGCGCCGTCGACCGGCGCGCCGTCGACGTGGAGCTCGCCCGGGATTGCGCCGCCGCCGCCGCTTCCCGATCTCGGCGACCCGTCGCAGGTCTCGCTGTCGCCGCAGCAGGAACGCAAGATCGGCGAAGCGATCATGCGGCAGATCCGCGCGCAGGGCGGCTACCTGCAGGACCCGGAAGTCAACGACTACCTAAACGAGCTCGGCCACCGGCTGGTCGCAGCGCAGCGCGACACCAAGCAGGACTTCAGCTTCTTCGCGGTGCCCGACCCGCAGATCAACGCGTTCGCGCTGCCGGGCGGGTTCATCGGCGTGCACACGGGATTGATCCTGCTCGCGCAGAACGAGTCGGAGCTCGCCAGCGTGCTCGCGCACGAGATCGCGCACGTGACGCAGCGGCACATGGCGCGGATGGTGGAGAGCCAGAAGGACTCGTTCCTGATGTCGCTCGCCGGGCTCGCGCTGGCGATCCTGGCGTCGCGCGCCGGCGGCTCCAACAGCGGGCAGCTCGCGCAGGCGGCCATGGCCGGCACACAGGCGCTGCAGATCCAGAGCAAGCTCAACTTCACGCGCGACAACGAGTACGAGGCCGACCGCGTCGGCTACTCTCGGCTGGTCGCGGCCGGCTTCGATCCGTCGTCGACCGCGTCGTTCATGGGCCGGCTGCAGCGCTCGAACCGCTTCATCGAAGGCAACGCGCCGTCGTACCTGCGCACGCACCCGATCACGTACGAGCGCATCGCCGAGGCGCAGTCGCGCGCGCAGGGGCTGCCGTACCGGCAGGTGCCCGATTCGCTCGAGTTCCACCTGGTGCGCGCGCTGCTGAAGAGCTACCAGGGCGACGCGCGCGAGCAGGTCGTGAATTTCGAGAACGCGCTGCGCGAGAAGAAGTACAACAGCGAGATCGCCGAGCGCTACGGACTGGTCGCGTCGCTGCTGCGCGCAGGCGACTTCGCGCGGGCCAAGACGGAGCTTGCGCGACTCGAGAAGATCGCGCCGCCCAATCCGATGATCGATGCGATGGCCGGGAACGTGCTGATGGGCGCCGGCGAATACACGGCGGCCGCGCAGCGCTTCGAGTCCGCGCTGGTCCGCTATCCGAACAAGATGCAGCTCGTCTACGACTACCCGGAAGCGCTGGTCAAGGCCGGGCGGGCGAAGGAGGCGACGGCGTTCCTCGAAGAACAGCTGCTGCGCTTCCCGGGCAACGGACAGCTCAACCTGATCGCAGCACGCGCCTACGCCGAGCAGAACATGCGCCTGAAGCAGCACCAGCACCAGGGCGAGTACTACGCCTGGGCGGGCAACGTGCCGCAGGCCATCATCCAGTTCGAGCTGGCCGCGAAATCCGGCGACGGCGATTTCTACCAGGTGTCGGTCGTCGAATCGCGCCTGAAGAAGTTGCGCCACGAACAGGCCGAACTCGAGAAGTCCGCTTTCGGCCGCGACGGATGAGCCCGCCGTACGACAACGACGCACGCGCCGCGGCGACCCGCCCCCAACCCGCAAAGGCACCTCTGTTGTCCTCGAAATTCGGATTGCTGCGGCCGCGCTACGCGCTGCCGCTCGTCGTCGTCGTCGCCGCGATCGCGTTCGGCGCCTGGAAGTTCTACGGCGGCGGCAGCGGTGCGCCCGAATTCCGGTTCGCCAAGGTCGAGCGAGGCAACGTCACGTCGGTCGTGTCGGCGTCGGGCACGCTCAACGCCGTGACGACTGTGCTCGTCGGCTCGCAGATCTCCGGCCAGATCAAGGAGCTGCTGGTCGACTTCAATTCGGCGGTGAAGAAAGGCCAGCTGCTCGCGCGCATCGATCCGGAGACCTACGAGATCCGCGTGCGGCAGGCCGAGGCCGACCTCGAGGCCGCGCGCACGTCCTTCCTGCAGAAGCAGGCCGACGCCGCGGCGCAGCGCTCGCAGTCTCTGCGCGCGAAGATCACGTATGACGACGCGAAGCGCGATCTCGACCGCAAGCAGTCGCTGGTCGAGAAGAACTTCATTTCGCCGGCCGAGGTCGACAAGGCGAAATTCACCGAGAGCGGCGCCGCCGAGGCGATCCGCACCGGCGAGGCGCAGGTGAGGTCGGCGGACGCCCAGGTCGGCAACGCGGCGGCCGTCGTCAAGCAGCGCGAGGCGGCGCTCGCCGCCGCTCGCAACGACCTGGCGAAGACCGAGATCACCGCGCCGGTCGACGGCGTCGTGATTTCGCGGCAGGTCGACGCGGGCCAGACGGTCGCGGCGAGCCTCAACACGCCGACGCTGTTCACGATCGCGCAGGACCTGCGGCAGATGCAGGTCGAGGTCGCGATCGACGAGTCGGACATCGGCAAGATCCGCGAGGACCAGCGCGTGACGTTCACGGTCGACGCGTACGCGGGACGCACGTTCGACGGGCGCGTGCGGCAGATCCGCAAGGCCGCGCAGACCGTGCAGAACGTCGTAACGTACACGGTCGTCGTCGAGACGCCGAATCCGAACCTGCTGCTGGTGCCCGGCATGACCGCCAACGTGCGGATCATCGCCGACAGCCGCGAGAACGTGCTGAAAGTCGCCAACGCCGCGCTGCGCTGGCGGCCGCTGGGCGCCGCCGCCGCGAAGGACGATCCCGTGCCCGCGCCGTCGGGCGCGCCGGCCGGGCAAGGCGATGCGCAGGCGCGACGCGCCAGGCTCGTCGCCGACCTGAAGCTCGACGCCAGCCAGCAGGCTCGGCTCGACGAGATCTTCGCCGAGTCGCGCGCGAAGTTCGCCGAGCTGCGCGAGGTCCCCGAGGCCGACCGGCGCACGCGCGGCGAGCGGCTGCGCGCGGAAGTGCGGCAGAAGATCAACGCGATGCTCGCCGCCGACCAGCAGAAGCTGTACGCCGAGATCGTCGCGTCGGAAACGGGCCGCGTCGCCGCCGGCAGCGGCCGCGTGTTCGTGCTCGGGACCGACCAGAAGCCGCTGGAAGTGAAGCTGCGGCTTGGCCTGACCGACGGCAACTCCACCGAGGTCGTCGGCGGCGACGTGAAGGAAGGCACCGAGGTCATCGTCGGCACGGTCGCCTCCGGCGCCGCCAGGTCGCCGTCGGGCGGCGCGCCGCGGCTGCCGTTCTAGCAGGCGTCCGATGCTGATCGAGACGCGCGACCTCACCAAGACCTACCGTCTCGGCGAGACCGACGTCCACGCGCTGGCCGGCGTGTCCGTCGACATCGCCGAAGGCGAATTCGTCGCCGTGATGGGTCCGTCAGGCTCCGGAAAGTCGACGTTCATGAACCTGATCGGATGCCTGGACGTGCCGACGTCGGGGGGCTACCGTTTCGCCGGGCAGGACGTCGCCGGACTCTCCACCGATGCGCTGGCGGGAATCCGCAACCGGTCGATCGGCTTCGTGTTCCAGCAGTTCAACCTGCTGCCGCGAACGAGCGCGGTCGAGAACGTCGCACTGCCGCTGCTCTACAGCGGCGTGCCGGCGAACGAGCGGCGCGACCGCGCGCTCGCCAAGCTCGCGCAGGTCGGGCTGTCGGCGCGTGCCGATCACCATCCGGCGCAGCTGTCCGGCGGCCAGCAGCAGCGCGTGGCGATCGCGCGCGCGCTGGTCAACGATCCTAAGCTGATCCTCGCCGACGAACCGACCGGCGCGCTGGACTCCGCGACGAGCATCGAGGTGATGGCGCTCTTGCAGGAGTTGAACCGCGCCGGCATCACGATCGTCGTCGTCACGCACGAGCAGGACATCGCCGCGTTCGCCTCCCGGCTCATCGCGTTCCGCGATGGGAAGGTGCTGTCGGACACCCGCAACGCGCCGGCCGATGCCGCCCGGGCGCTCGCCGCGCGCCGCGCGGAAACCGCGGGCGCCGCCGCGTGAACTTCCTGGCCACGCTGCGGGTCGCGCTGGCCGCGCTGCGCGTGAACAAGCTGCGCTCGGCGCTGACGATGCTCGGCATCATCATCGGCGTGGGCGCGGTGATCACGATGGTCGCGGTCGGCGGCGGCGCGCAGGCGCGCGTCGAGGACCAGATCAAGAGCTTAGGCTCCAACCTCATCATCATCCTGTCCGGCAATTTCACGATGGGCGGCGCGCGGCAGGGCTCCGGCACGCAGTTGACGATCACCGAGGACGACGCTTACGCGCTGCAGCGCGAAGTGCCGGGCGTGCAGGTCGCCGCGCCGTCGCTGCGCGGCAGCGGGCAGGTGGTGTTCGGCAACAGCAACTGGGCCACGCAGATCCAGGGCACGACGCCGGAGTTCCTCGAGGCGCGGCAGTGGGAGGTGGTGTCCGGCAAGCCGTTCGACCAGTCGCACGTCGACTCCGCGGCGAAGGTTGTGCTGCTCGGGCAGACGGTCGCGAAGTCGCTGTTCGGCGAGGCCGACCCGGTCGGCGAGACCGTGCGCATCCGCCGCGTGCCGCACCAGGTCATCGGCCTGCTCGACCGCAAGGGCCAGAGCATGATCGGGCAGGACCAGGACGACCTCGTGCTGATCCCGATCACGACGGCGCGCAAGCGCGTGCTCGGCGGCCAGCAGGTGAAGAGCCGCAACGTCGGCTCGATCACCGTCCGCGCGCGCGACGGCGCCGACATGCCGTCCACGGAGCAGGAAATGCGCGACCTGCTGCGGCAGCGGCACAAGCTGTCCGCCAACCAGGAGGACGACTTCTTCCTGCGCAACCTGTCGGAAGTGCTGGCCGCGCAGGAGGCGTCGTCGAAGGTGCTCGCGTACCTGCTGGCGGCGATCGCGTCGGTGTCGCTGGTCGTCGGCGGCATCGGCATCATGAACATCATGCTGGTGTCGGTGACCGAGCGCACACGCGAGATCGGCCTGCGCATGGCCGTGGGTGCGCGCGGCCGCGACATCCTCACGCAGTTCCTCGTCGAGGCGGTGACGCTCGCGCTGATCGGCGGACTGATCGGCATCGCGATCGGCGGCGCCGCGTCGATCGCCGTCGGCTCGCTGGCCGGATGGCGCACGGAGATCAGCGCGGCGTCGGTCGTGCTGGCCGTCGGCTTCTCGGGCGCGATCGGCGTGTTCTTCGGCTTCTATCCGGCGCGCGCGGCGTCGAAGCTGGCGCCGATCGACGCGCTGCGGCACGAGTAATCGCGCAACTGTCAGTTCTGACAGTAGCGGGCGCCCCTCCCCCGCCGCATAGTCCGGCGCAACGCGGCACGCCGCCGCGTCGTTTGCGCAGGAGGTCCCGATGAAGATCCTCGTGGTGGACGACCACCCGCTGATCCTGCACGCGCTGTCGCAGGTGCTCCCCGGCATCGGGACGGACCTGACGATCCTGGGCGCGGCCGACCGCGACGAGACGTTCACGCAGCTGGCGCGTCACCGCGATTGCGCGCTGGTGCTGCTCGACCTCGCGCTGCCGGGCGCGCACGGACTGGCGATGCTGGCCGAGCTGCGGGCGAGCTATCCGAGGCTGCCGATCGTCGTGCTGTCGGCCACGCACGACCGGCCGACGATCGGTGCGGCGCTCGCCGCGGGCGCGCGCGGCTTCATCGCCAAGACGTCCGATCCGGCCGCGCTGCTCGACGCGGTGCGCACGGTGCTGGCCGGCGGCCAGCACGTGACGCGCGACATCGCGCCGACGCGGACCACCGTCGTCGACGGGGTCTCGATCGACGTGCTCGGCCTGACGCAGCGACAGAGCGAAGTGATGCTGCTGCTCGCGCAGGGCAAGCCCAACAAGCTGATCTGCCGCGACCTGCGCCTGTCCGAGGGTACGGTCAAGGTGCACGTCAGCGCGATCCTGAAGGCGCTCAACGTGCATTCGCGCTCGCAGGTGATCGTCGAGCTCGCACGCCGCGGCATCCACGTCGACCACCCGTTCGCGCGGCGCTAGGACGTCGCGGCGGCGTCATGCGCGCTCCGGCGACCCTCGCACCGGCGCTGCTGGCCCGCGCGCGCGCCGACCAGGTCGAGCAGCTCTACGCGGGCTGGCATCGCACGTCGCTGTCGATGCTGCTCGGCGCCGCGCTGCTGTGCCTCGTGCTGTGGGAGCAGGTGTCGGCGGCGTGGATGGCGGGCTGGGTCGCGCTGATCGTGGCCAACCAGGCCTGGCGCGGAATGCTGGCCCGCGCGTGGCGGCGCGCGCGGCCGGGCCTCGCGGCCACGCGGCGCTGGGGCCGGTACTGGGTGTTCGGTTCGGCGCTGGCCGGAGCGCTGTGGGGCTTCGCGGCACTGGCCCTCTATCCGGCGTCGTCGTCGCATCAGGCCCTGCTGATCGTCTGCATCTTCGGCGTCGTGCTGGGCGGCCTCAACCTCACCGCCGTCTACCGGCCGGCCTTCTACGGCTTCGCGCTGCCGGCGCTCGTGCCGCTGATCGCGCGAGTCGCGTACGAAGGGGATTCCGTGCACCTGTCGACGGCGCTGGTCATGTCGGTCGTGCTGGTGTTCATCCTCATGTTCGGCCACCAGCTGAACGACGTGCTGACGCGGTCGCTCGCCATGCGCTACGAGAACGTCGACCTCATCGAGGAACTGAAGACGAAGTCGCGCGCCGCGCACGACGCGCGCGCCGCCGCCGAGTCGGCGAACCGCGGCAAGAGCCGGCTGCTCGCCGCGGCGAGCCACGACCTGCGCCAGCCTCTGCACGCGCTCGGGCTGTACGTCGCCGCGCTGGCCGCGCGCGCCGCCGGCGCCGAATGGCAGCCGCTGATCGGCAGCGTGCAGCGCGCGGTGGTGGCGCTCGAGGGCCAGTTCGAGCAGCTGCTCGACCTGTCGCGGCTGGAGACCGGCGCCCTTACGCCGGCGGCCGTGCGCGTGGCCGTCGCCCCCATGTTCGCGCGGATCGTGGCCGAGCAGAAGGCGCAGGCCGAGGCCAAGGGACTGCAGCTGCGGATGACGAGCACGCGGCTCGCCGTCGTCAGCGACGCGGCGATGCTCGAGCGCATGGTCCGCAACCTGGTCGCCAACGCAATCCGGTACACGGAAGCCGGCGGCGTGCTGATCGGAGCGCGCCCGCGGGGCGCCACGGTCGCGATCGACGTGGTCGACACGGGCATCGGCATCGCGCCGGCGCACCGCGAGCGGATCTTCGAGGAGTTCTTCCAGGTGCGCGACGCGCGCGGTCCGCGCGCCCATCCGGGGATGGGGTTGGGCCTTGCCATCGTCCGCCGGCTGGCCGACCTGCTCGGCCATCGCGTCGAGGTCGCCTCGCGCGTCGGTCGCGGTTCGCGCTTCACCGTCGTAGCGCCCCGCGCGAGCGTGGGCCTCGAGCGCAGGATCGCCCCGCACCCGGCGAAGCCCGTGCCCGGGGAGCGGCCCGCGCCGGCGTCCTTGGCGGGCGCGGTGATCGCCGTCGTCGACGACGACGCTTCCGCCGTCGACGCGATGACCGCGCTGTTCGAAACGTGGGGTGCCCGCGTGGCCGGCGGGTGCGACGTCGGCGCGCTGCTCGAAGCGCTCGGCCGCGCCGAATGCTACCCCGACCTCGTGGTCGCCGACCTGCGCCTCGCGGACGGTGACGACGGCATCGACATCGTGCGCAGGATCCGCGACGAACTCGGCGTGGCCGTCCCCGCGCTCATCGTGTCCGGCGACACCGGGCCGGCCGCCGAGCGCGCCGCGCGGACGGCAGGGCTCGTGCTGCTCGACAAGCCGGTGGTGCCGGCCGTGCTGCAGGCGACGGCGACGGCACTGATCGCGCGGTCGGCCTAGAGTGGCCGCCGCACAAAGGACTCGGGCCCGACGACGGGCCCGAGTTGTGCTGCCTTGCCGGCGCGCGTGGCGCGCGTCCCGCTAATTCATGAAGCCCAGGTCCTTGACGCTGAAGTTCGCGAGATTCGGGAACACCTGGTCGATGTCCGACTGCGGCATCCCGAACCACTTGCCGAGCGTCGAGCCGACCTGGTCGACCGCCGTGGTCGGGATCCACGCGCCGTTGTTGCCGGAGTCCTGCGAGCCGCCCTTGACCAGGTCCGGGAAGGTCCCGTACATCGCGCCGCCCTTCACGCCGCCGCCGACCACGATCTGGTGGCCGCCCCACGCGTGGTCGACGCCGGCATTGGCGTTGCCGATGAACGTGCGGTTGAAGTCGGACATGGTGAGCTGCACGACGTCGTTGGAGATGCCGGCCGCGACCGTGTAGTCGTAGAACGCCTTCATCGCCGGGAACAGCTGGTTGAACAGGTTCGTCTGGTTGGTGACCGTCTGCGCATGCGTGTCGTAACCGCCCATGCTGACGAAGAAGAACTGCCGCTTGACGCCGGTCTCCGCGCTGCGGTCGATCAGGCGGGCGACCTGGCGCAGCTGCTGCGCGATGCCGGTGTTGAGCAGGTTGCCGCCGACGGTGAACGCCGTCTGGATGATCGGCGGCAGCGTCGCGGTCAGGATCGGGTTCGCCGTATTGTTGGCGACGAGCGCGCGATTCATGATGCTCGAGCCGCCGACGACGACCTGGTTGGCGCTGCTGCCCGAGGAATTGAGCAGCGAGACCAGCGCGTTGTAGCGCGCCGTCGATACGGCGTCCGCGGCCTGGCCCGACACGGTCACGCCGCCGTTTTGCGGCACGACCAGCGGTGCCGTCGTGTTGCCGTTGGTGAACACCTGCGACCCGGAGACGGACACCGCAGACGGAATCAGCGCACCCGCGTTCGTCGACACGAGCAGGTCGGACATCCGCCCGCCCCAGCCGGTGCGCGTCGGCGCGTTCAGAAGCAGGCCGGACCACTGGTCCTGCTGGTCGGAGTGCGAGAACAGGTTCGGCGGACGCTGCTGGCCGGCCGCACCCTTCGTGTACGGCATCACGAGCGTTCCCGCGTTGGCCAGCACCGCCATCTTCCCGGCCGTGTAGACCGGCGCCAGCGGCGCCATGCTCGGATGGAACCCGTACGTCTTGCCCGCGGCCGGGAACTGCAGCAGCTGCGCCTGCGTCAGCGCCACGTTGGACGCCGCCGTCCGCACGGCCGAGTACGCGGCGTAGTCGGTGTACGGAACGATCATGTTGTTCGAGTCGTTGCCCCCGAACAGGAACACGCACACGATCGCTTTGTACCCGCTGCCCACGGCGGCGGAGGCGCTCTCCACGCCCCAGGTGCCAAGGTTGCCTGCGAGTGCGCCCGCGGTGAGGGCGCTCGTGGAGGTCAGGAACTTCCGGCGATTGATGTTCATGTTAGCGCTGCACCTGGTAGTCGTAGGACGAAGCCATCAGGTAGACGGCCATTCTTGCGCGGGCCGTCCGCTCTGCTGCCGTGGGAGTTGCACTCAAAGTGATTGCATTGACCGCGGTCACGATCGTCGGCTCCAGCGACGCCGGGAACTGCCCGCCGGCGAGATGCTGGTTGACCAGCGACACCATCGCCGCCGGGTTGTCCGCCACCGCCTCGAACGGCGCCAGGAACAGCTTCGTCCCCGACGCGCCCGGGATCGTCGTGTCCGGGTTGTAGCCGCCGTACACCAGCGCATAGACCAGGTTGGCGCGGCCCACGGCCGTCACCGTCGTGTGGATGCCGAATTCCGGCCCGACGATCGACGTGCCCGGTACCTTCGCGTCCGGCATGAAGTAGTTGAACACCGTCGGCGAGTAGTACGGCCGCTGGCCGAGGTTGCCGGTCGCGCCTTCCAGACGCGAGCCGTCGGTCAGCGCGTTCAGCGCGCGCAGCAGGCCCGTCACCATCAGCACCGGTTCCTTCAGCTGGCCGAAATTGGCGACCGCCGCCTTCGAAGGACCGCGCGCTTCGGCGTCCATCAGGATCGCCCGCACCACGGCGCCGAGCTGGTTGGGATTGGCCTTGTTGTTGTTGAACACCGTTGCGATGCGCGCCACGTACGCCGGCGACGGGTCGCCGGTCACCAGCCGCTGGATCAGCTGCTTCGACACGAACGGCGCGGTGTTCGGATGATTGAACACGTTGTCGACGGCCGCGTCCATGTCCTGCGCACCGGTCTGCCCGGCGGGCAACTGGTACACCGCTCCCGTGTAGTTGAGCAGCGTCTTCGCGTTCGGATCGTGGCCGGTCGTGGAGGTCGTCGGGTACGGCACCATCGGCGCGCCGTAGTAGCGGCCCTGCTTGCCGGTAGCCGGCGTGCCTGCCGCGTTCGCGTACGTATACCCGGTGAACACCCTCGCGAATTCCGCGATCTCGGTCTGGCCGTAGGTGTCGGCCGGCATGCCGGTGGTCGGATCCATGATCGGCGTGCCGTCGAGGTTGAGCTTGTGCAGCCCGACCGAGAACAGCTGCATGATTTCCCGTGCGTAGTTCTCGTTGGGCACGCGGGTACCCGCCGGCCGGTCATTGTTGACCGCGTCGAGGTAGTTGCCCATCGCCGGGTTGTACGTCACCTTCTGCAGCAGCGTGCGGTAGTTGCCGAACGCCTCCTGGAACATGAGGTTCTGGTAGCGCGACATCACATGCGCGAAGGAGAGGTCCGGCTCGTTCGCCGACGTCACGATGATCTGCGACAGCGCCCACGCGACGCGCTGCCGCAGCTGGTCGGGCGCGTAGACGGCGTTGGTGTAGAAGTCGCGCTGGACCATCGCGAGAGTCAGGTGATCGCGCGCGCAGACCGCCTGCGGCGAGTCGCCCGGGTAGGCCGCGCCGCTGGGCATCGTCGTCGTGCAGTCCGCGGTGTTGCCGAGCTGGATCCGGTTGTACTTCGAGTCCGGATAGCCGGAGACCGGCTGCGCCATCTGGTCGGTGATCCAGTTGTCCATGCCCATCGCGAGCACGCGGGCGGCTTCGGCCTGCGACGCGCCGAAGGTCGCCTGGTTCAGGAACCGCCAGACATCGGCGCTGGTCGTGGCCACCGGAGGCGCGGAACCCGCGACCGCCGTCTGCGTCAGTGTCGACACGATCTGGCCGGACGAGTCGGCGACTTCGGCGCGGAACGTGTAGACGCCGACGCTCGGCAACACCACCGTCGTGCTGTACGGCGACACCGTGTCGTCGACGAGCTTGTTGCCGTTCATGTAGAACGATACGCGCGACACCGTCGCCGGCGCCGTGGCCGCGGCGGTGCCGGTCAGCGTGATGGTCGTTCCCGGCGTGACCAGCGTGTTGTTGATGCCGAGCGTGATCCGCGGCAGCGCTGCCGCCGGCGGCGTCGTCGACGCGACGATCGACACGGTGTTGGAGGTCGTCGGCACGCCCCAGTTGTCGTACGCGCGCGCCGTCATCTGGTAGGTGCCGGCCGCGGTCGGCGTGAAGTTGTACTGGTACGGCGACGACGTGTCCGTCGCGGCCAGCGTCGCACCGTTGTAGAACTCGACCTTGGAGATCGTGCCGTCCGGGTCGGCCGCGTTGGCGGTGAGCAGCGTGGCCGTGTTGACCTGCACGGACGTGGACGCGGCGTTCAGCGACACGGTCGGCGGCTTGTTGTCGCGCGGAGCGCCGGCGGCGGTCACCGTGATCGCTACCGCGTTGGACGTGGTGGACGCTGCGGCGTCGTCGGTGGCGATCGCCGTGATCGAGAACGTGCCCTCGGTCTGCGGGTACCAGTTGAAGTCGAACGGCGCCGACGTGGCCTGACCGAGCATCGTCGCGCCGTTCATGAAGACGACCTTCGCGACGGTGCCGTCGAGGTCGGCGGCGTTGGCGTGGAGCAGCGTCGCGGTGCCGGCAGCCAGGGTCGTCGACGATGCCGTCAGCGACACGGTCGGCGGAATGTTTCCGCCCTGCATGACGGTGATCGTCACCGGCGCGGAGGACGACTGCCCCAGCTTGTTGTCGGTCGCGACCGCCGTGAACGTGTGCGCACCCGTGCTCATCGTCGAGAACGTGTACGTGTACGGAGCGGTGGTCTTCTGCGCGACCTGCACCCCGCCGTCGTAGAACGTGACGGCGACGACATAGCCGTCGGAGTCGGATGCGGTCGCCGTGAGCACGGCGCTGGCGCCCGTCATGATGCTGGTCGCCGACGCCGACAGCGAGACCGTCGGGTTGTTGTTGCGCTGCGCTTGCGCGACCCCCGCCGACAGGCCCACCGCCACCGCCACGACCGCGATCAGGCCATTGCGCCAACCGTTGAATCGCGACGCCCCTTGCTTCGCCAACCTGGTTTCGCCCTGCATCACCGGCCTCCGGACCTTGGTCGATGTTTCTCATGGTGGGGAAGCTTTGAACTGCCCCGCTTTCGGCTGCGATTGCTGTCTGCAACCTGGACGGAACCTCCCCGTGTGCCCGGATTATTCCTTACGGAAATTTTATTTACAAGGGATCAAATCGATTCAGGCGACAAACGGTAATTGGCCCGACCGTTTTATGCAGATGCCATGTGAACAACAGTAGCTAACTCATTGTTATATTGCGTATCTTTTTTTCAATTGTCATATCTAGTTGTCTACTACTCGGCATCTTCATGACAATTGGATGGACGGAAATTGCCCGCAAACTGCCATTTCCGCCGTGCCGTTGGGACCCCCGCGCAACCCGTCGGCGCCGGTGTCGAGGCGGCGGCGGCCAATGCGGCAGGTTTATGACGTCGGAATATGCGCCTGCGACCGGTCGTCTGACGCGTCCGGCCGCGCGACGGCACCCGGCGCGGCGCGTGCGGGCAAAAAAACTGCCGCCCGGAGGCGGCAGCCTGTCCTACCGATGGCGGCGAAGGGCCGCCGCCGAGTTCAGCCCGGCGTCCGGGCCTTCATCCGTTCGCGCATCCCGTTGCGGAACTCGTCCATCCGGGCGACCCGCGCCTTGACCGCGTCGCGGACCACGGCCTTCTGCGCCGGCGAGAACGTCGCGTAGAGCTTGAGCCACTCGTCGCGGACCTGCTTTCGCAGCGCCTGCGCGTTGGCATGCGCGGCATCGGCCGCGTTGGCGACCGCCGCGAAGTCCGGCTCGTTCTTGGCCAGCTCGGCGGTCAGCGCGGCGTGCGCCTGTTCCATGACGGCGCGGCCGCTTTCGCGCGCGGCCCGCGACTGCGCGACCGCGTTGTCCCACATCATCTGCTGCGACGTGTTGAGTTCGAGCTGCGATTTCAGCGACGCCATCACCTGCTCGATCGCGAATCCGCCGCCCGGGCCGGCACCCGGCCCGGGACCGTAGCCGCGCATGCCGCCGCCCGGCTGCGCCAACGCCGCGTACGATCCCATGGCGAACAGTGCGGCGGCCACGGCGCCGGTCCAGCGTGCATTACGGGTCTTCATGATGCAATCCTTTCGCTACGACGATCGGAAACCGCTCACCACGCCGCAATCGAATCGTGTTTGCGGGCGGCTCGAACGTTCGAAACGTATTGTGGTCGATGGTTCGGGTCGGCGGCCAGTCGATTGCAACCGGACGTTGCCCGCTGCGGCCGCCGCAACAATCGCTTACAGTTGCGGCTTCGCCCGTTCGCCGCAACGGTTCTAATCGCACCATGGCCGCCAAGACCGGACCCACGAAGATACTCGTCGTCGACGACGACGTCCGCCTCCGCGACCTGCTGACCCGGTACCTCGGCGAGCAGGGATTCCAGGTCGCGCAGCTCGCCGACGCGCGCGACCTCGACCGCAAGCTCCAGCGCGACCCGCCGCACCTCGTCGTGCTCGACCTGATGCTGCCCGGCGAGGACGGGCTTTCCGTCTGCCGCCGATTGCGCGCCGCCGGCGAATCCGTCCCGATCATCATGCTGACCGCCAAGGGCGAGGACGTCGACCGGATCGTCGGCCTCGAGATGGGCGCCGACGACTATGTCGCCAAGCCGTTCAATCCGCGCGAGCTCGTCGCGCGGATTCACGCGGTGCTGCGCCGGCAAGGCGAGCGCGCGGTCCCGGGCGCCCCGGCGGAGGAAGGCACGATCGCGTTCGGCCCGCACACGCTCGACCTCGCGGCCCGCACGCTGATCTGCGACGGCAGGAGCGTCGCGCTGACCACCGGCGAGTTCTCGCTGCTGCGCGTGTTCGCGCAGCATCCGCGCCAGTCGCTCGCGCGCGAGAAGCTGATGATGCTCGCGCGCGGCCGCGACCACGAGGTGTTCGACCGCGCGATCGACGTCCAGGTGTCGCGCCTGCGCAAGCTCGTGGAGCCGGACCCGGCGAACCCGCGCTACATCCAGACCGTGTGGGGCTTCGGCTACGTCTACGTTCCCGATTCCGCGTCCGCCGCCCCCGAGGCGCGCCAAGCGGCCGCGCCGCCGGGCAACGCCGGGTGAAGTTGCTGCCGCGCTCGCTGTTCGGGCGCCTCGTCCTGCTGCTGGTCGCGGTGGTCGCGCTCGCGGTGCTCGCCAGCATCGTGATGTTCCGCGTCGACCGCGCGGGCGTGATCAACCGCCAGCTTTCGGAAACGAAGATCGTGCAGCTGCAGGCGATTCGCGCCGCGCTCGCCGGCACCGACGATCCGGAACGCAGCGAAATGCTCGAGGAACTCTCCCGCGAGTACGGCGTCAGCATCTTCCCCGAGCCGGACAGTCCGGTTCGCGGCCAGCCGCCCGGCGGTCCGTTCATGCAGGAACTCGCCGAGCGGCTGCGCGAGCGCCTGGGCCCGGAGACCGACATACGCTTCGCGCCGCGCCTGTCGATGCTGCTGGTCCGCGTGGTCGCAGCCGGCACGCCGTACTGGATCGGCGTCCCGGTGCCGCCGCGGGCGCCGGCCGAGGAGTTCCCGACGCGCGCGCTGGCGTGGACGCTCGTCGTGCTCGCGTTCCTGCTGGTCGCTGCCTACGTGTTCGCGCGCTATCTGGCGCGGCCGCTGCGCGAGCTCACTGCCGCCGTCGACCGCGTCGGCCGCGGCGAGGCGCCGCCTCCGCTGCCCGAGTCGGGACCGTCGGAAATCGCCGCCGTCAACCGCGGCTTCAATGCGATGGCCGCCAACCTGCGGCGCATCGAGCAGGATCGCGCCGTGCTGCTGGCCGGCGTCTCGCACGACCTGCGCACGCCGCTCGCGCGCTTGCGGCTCGGCGTCGAGATGGGACCGGGCGACGACACGGTGCGCACCGGCATGGTCGCCGACATCGAGGAGATGGACCGGATCGTCGGCCAGTTCCTCGACTTCGCGCGTACCGACATGGCCACCCCGCTTGAAGCAGGCGACCTGGACGCCGTCGTCGGCGCATGCGTCGAACGCTACGCACGCGCGGGCAAGCCGGTGACGTTCGTTGCCGGCGGCGTGCCGGCATTCCCGCTGCACGCGACGGCGGTGTCGCGGCTCGTCGCCAACCTGATCGACAACGCGCTCGCCTACGGCGCGCCGCCGGTCGAGGTCGCGACGTCGCTTCGTGACGGCGTGCCGACGCTGGACGTGGCCGATCGCGGTGCCGGCATCGCCGCCGACGACGTCGAGCGATTGAAGCAGCCGTTCACGCGCGCGTCCGAGTCGCGGGCGCGCGCCGACGGCGCGGCCGGCGCCGGACTGGGGCTGGCGATCGTCGACCAGATCGCACGCCTGCACGGCGGCCACATCGACCTTTCTGCGCGCGAAGGCGGCGGAACGCTCGCCCGCGTCGCGTTTCGCCGGCTCGCGCCTACCTGACCGGTTCCTCGCGCAACGCAAGCAGCACGACCGCCTGGGCGGCGATGCCCTCCTCGCGGCCGGCGAAGCCCAGGCGCTCGGTCGTCGTCGCCTTGATCGACACCCGGCCGACGTCGCAACCCAGGTCGGCGGCGACGTTTTCGCGCATCGCGGCGACGTGCGGCGCCATCTTCGGCGCCTGCGCGACGATCGTCGCGTCGACGTTGCCCACGTCGTAGCCGCGCGCGTCGGCCAGCGATTTGACGTGGCGCAGCAGCGCTCGGCTGTCGGCGCCCTTCCACTTGGGATCGGTGTCCGGAAAGTGCGCGCCCAGGTCGCCCATCGCGAGCGCGCCCAGCAGCGCGTCGGCGATCGCGTGCAGCAGCACGTCGGCGTCCGAATGCCCGGCCAGTCCGGTCGGATGCGGAATCGTCACGCCGCCGACCACCAGCGGCCGGCCGGCCACCAGCGCGTGAACGTCGAAGCCGGTGCCGATGCGCATGGTCATTCGCGGGTCTCCTGCCGTTGCGCGGCCAGGATCGCCGCGGCGACGACCAGGTCGTCGGCGAACGTGATCTTGAGGTTGGCGGGGCTGCCGCGGACGAGCCGCGGCGCAAGCCCGAGCGCCTCGACCGCCTGCGCCTCGTCGGTCGCGGCGAGCACGCGTTCGTCTGCGAACGCGCGCTGCAGCACGCCGAAGCGGAACATCTGCGGCGTCTGCGCCTGCCACAATCCGGCGCGCGACACCGTGCCCATCGCGCGCGGCGCGTCGACGTCGCCGTCGCTGCGCTTCAGCGTATCGGCCACCGGCACCGCCAGCAGTCCGCCGACGACGTCGTCGCGCAAGTGCTCGACCAGGCGGACGAGCGCGTCGCGCGGTACGCACGGCCGCGCCGCGTCGTGCACGAGCAGCCAGTCGTCGGCCGCGCAACGCGACGCGATCGCGGCCAGCGCGTTGCGCACGGTTGCGCCGCGCGTGGCGCCGCCGCAGCGCAGCGCCTCGGCGTCCGGCGGACGGCCGTCCATCCGTTCGAAGTGCAGGTCGTCGTCGGCGAGCGCAACGTACGTCGCGTCGGGCGCCAGCGCGTCGCGCAGGCGGGCAAGCGTGTGCGCGAGCACCGGCAATCCGGCGAGCTGCGCGTACTGCTTGGGCAAGGCACCGCCGAAGCGGGCGCCGCCGCCGGCGGCCGGAACGAGCGCAACGAGCCGGGCCATCGGGTTCGTCAGACGACCAGCGGCAGCAGCGCGGCGCGGATGCGCGGCGGGACTGCGGCCGGCCGCACCGAAACGCGATCGACCCAGACGTGCACGAAGCGGCCGGTGGCCGCCGGCGTTTCGCCGTCGCGCGAGAACAGCGCGATCTCGTACGTCACGGACGTCGTGCCCAGCCGCGCGACGCGCAGGGCGGCGTCGATCGTCTCCGGAAACGACAGCGGCCGGTGGAACCGGCACGACGTCTCGACGACGAACCCGACCACCGGGTCGTTGCGGATGTCGAGTCCGCCGGCGTTGACGAGGTGCTCGTTGACCACCGTGTCGAAGTACGAGTAGTAGGTCACGTTGTTCACGTGCCCGTAGGTGTCGTTGTCCATCCAGCGCGTGGGGATCGCGAGGACGTGCCGGTAGTCGGCGCGCGTCTCCTTCGTCGGGTCGCTCATCGGTGCGGCGGACGCGGCGATCAGACTGCGCGGGGCGCGTTGAACATCCGCGCGTCGAGCAGCTCGATCCAGTGGCGGACCGGCGTGCGCGTGCCGGATTCCAGGTGCGTCAGGCAGCCGATGTTCGCGGTGACGATGACGTCGGGCCTCGGTGCCTCCAGCGCCGCCAGCTTGTTGGCCTTGAGCTGGCCCGCCAGCACCGGCTGCAGCACCGAGTACGTGCCGGAGGAGCCGCAGCACAGGTGCGTGTCCGCCACCGGCAGCAGCGAATGCCCGATCGCGAGCAGGATCTCCTCGACCTGCCCGCGGATCTTCATGCCGTGCTGCAGCGTGCACGGTGAATGGAACGAGATCCGCTGCGGTCCCTGGTCCATCGCGATCATCGGCGCGATCTTCTTCCATTCGGTGGCCACGATCTCGATCGGATCGCGCGCGATCTCCGCGATCTTCGCGGCCTTGGCCGCGTACGCCGCGTCGTGCGCCAGGTAGCGGCCGTAGTCCTTGACCATCACGCCGCAGCCGGTGGCCGTGACGACGATCGCCTCCACGCCGCGATGGATGAGCGGCCACCACGCGTCGATGTTGCGCCGGACGATCGCGCGCGCCTCGTCCTCGGCGATCAGGTGGTGCGAAAGCGCGCCGCAGCAGCCGGCGCCGGGCACGCGCAGAGGCGTGATGCCGATGCGGTCGAGCACGCGCGCCGCGGCGGCGTCGATGTTCGGCTTCAGCGCGGGCTGCACGCAGCCCTCCATCACGAGCACCTTGCGCGCGTGGCGCGGCGCGGGCCACGCGCCGGCATCCGCGCCGCCCGGGATGCGGTCGGCCAGCTCGCGCGGCAGCAGGCCCTTGACCATGCGTCCCATCGTCAGCGCACCGCCGAACAGCGTCTTCGACAGCAGCGTCCGCCGAAGCGTCCAGCGCTGCGCCGCCTCGGTCTTCGTGCGCCCGACCTTGGCCTCGACCAGCGACCGGCCGATGTCGAGCAGGCGCCCGTACTGGACGCCCGACGGGCACGTCGTCTCGCAGTTGCGGCACGTCAGGCAGCGGTCGAGGTGCAGCTGCGTCTTCGCCGTCACCGGGCCGCCTTCGAGCACTTCCTTGATGAGGTAGATGCGTCCGCGCGGCCCGTCGAGCTCGTCGCCCAGCAACTGATAGGTCGGGCACGTCGCCGTGCAGAATCCGCAGTGGACGCACGAACGCAGGATCGCGTCCGCCTCGCGGCCTTCGCGCGTTTCGCTGTATTCGGGCGACAGCTTCGTCTGCATCAGGCGTCGGCCAGCATGCGGCCGCGGTTGAAGATGCCGTGCGGGTCGAACACGGACTTGAGCCGGCGATGGAGCGCGGCCATTGTGTCGTCGAGCGGGTGGAACACCGGAATGTCCTTGTGCGCCGCGCGGAACAGCGTCGCGTGACCGCCTTCGCGCGCCGCCCACGCGCGCACCCTCGCCGCGTCGGTTCGCTCGCCGGCGACCAGCCAGCGGAGGCCGCCGCCCCACTCGATCAACTGGTCGCCGCCATGGTCGGTGTACGGCGCGGTCGGTCGCACCGACAATCGCCACAGCGTCCTGCCGTCGTTCGCGGCCGGCGCGAAGAACGGGTGCCTGTGATCGCGCACGCCGGCCCAGAACTCGTCGGCGTCGGCTACGCGCTGGCCGCCCATCTTCGCGATCGCCGCGGACACGGCCGGCTGAGCGCCGGACAGCCGCACCTGCATGCGACCGCCGTGATAGCAGGTCGCCGACAACGGCAACGGCTGCCCGCCCCACTCGTTCGCCATCCGGATCGCCTGGTCGGCCGAGCACTCGAACGCGACCGTCGTCTCGATCTTCGGGCAGGGCAGGCACTTCAGCGAGACCTCGGTGACGATGCCGAGCGTGCCGAGCGCGCCCGCGGTCAGCCGCGACACGTCGAAGCCGGCGACGTTCTTCATCACGCGACCGCCGAACGTCAGATCGTCGCCGACGCCGTCGATGAGGCGCACGCCGAGGATCAGGTCGCGGACGGCGCCGGCGTACGGACGCCGCGGGCCGGACAGGCCGCTCGCGACGGCGCCGCCGAGCGTACCGCCGGCGCCGAAGTGCGGCGGCTCAAACGCGAGCATCTGGCCGCGCGCGTGCATGGCCCGCTCGACCGCGGCGAGCGACGTCCCGGCTCTCGCGGTGATGACGAGTTCGGACGGCTCGTAGTCGATGATGCCGGCATAGACCTGCGTGTCGACGACCTCGCCGTCGAGCGCGCCGCCGTAGAAATCCTTCGTGCCGCCGCCGCGGATGCGCAACGGCGTCTTCGTCTCCGCTGCATTGCGGACGCGCGCCTGCAGCGCTTCGAGCGCCGGATCCATCAGGCTCATTGCCACGGACCGCTCATGCGCGGCCCGCGGCCGAGAGCTTGTCGCGGTACAGGACGCGCGGCTCGTCGGCCTCGAGGACGGTCGTCTCCGCCATCGCGGCGCTTTCCCATTCGCGGACGAACGGATGGCCGAGCAGCGTGCGCAGGTAGTCGGCGGCATCGCCTCGCGGCGTCACGCCGTACGTCTGGAACCGGAACGCGACCGGCGCGTAGAACGCATCCGCCAGCGAGAACGGTCCGCACAGGAACGCGCCGCCGGCGCCGTGGCGGCGCCGCGAATCGTTCCAGATCTGCTCGACGCGCGCGATGTTCGCGGCGAGCGCGTCCGACCACGGCCTGACGTCGACGCGCTCGCGGATGCACATCGCCATCTCGTTGCGCAGCGCGGCGAAGCCCGAGTGCATCTCGGCGGCGATCGATCGCGCCCACGCGCGCGTCGCCGGGTCGGCCGGCCACATGCCCGGATGGCGCTCGGCCAGGTACTCGGCGATCGCCATCGTGTCCCAGACGTGGACGTCGCCGTCGTGCAGCGCGGGTACCAGCGCCGTCGGCGAGAAGGCGAGGTTCGCGCTGTTGAACGTGCCGGTGAGCTGGACAACGACTTCGCGGAACGGGGCGCCGGACAACCGCGCGGCGAGCCAGCCGCGCAGCGACCACGACGAGTAGTTCCGGTTGCCGATGTAGAGCGTGTACATGGCGATCAGTAGGGAACGGTCTTGCCGGGGTTCATGATGTCGTGCGGGTCGAGCGCGCGCTTGACCATCTTCATCAGTTCGACGGCTTCGCCGTGCTCGGCGACCAGCGCCTCGAGCTTGTGCACGCCCACGCCGTGCTCGCCGGTGCAGGTGCCGCCCATCGCAATGGCGCGCATCGAGACGCGCCGCGCGATGTCGTCGGCCTTCGCCCGCTCCGCCGCGCTGTCCGGATCGAACAGCACGAGCACGTGGAAGTTGCCGTCGCCGACGTGGCCGACGATCGGCGCGATCACGCCTTCGCGGTCGAGTTCGGCGCGCGTCTCGAGCAGGCAGTCCGCGAGCCGCGAGATGGGCACGCAGGCGTCGGTGGAGAACGCCTGCTTGCCGGGCGCCAGCGCCAGCGCCGCGTAATACGCGTTGTGCCGCGCCTTCCACAGCGTGGACCGCTCTTCCGGCTGCGTCGCCCACCGGAACGCGCTGCCGCCGTGCTCGCCGGCGATCTGCTGCATGTGCTCGGACTGCTCGCGCACGCCCGCCTCGGAGCCGTGGAATTCGAACAGCAGCGTGGGCAGCGCCGCCATGCCTTCGAGCTTCGAATAGCGGATGCACGCGTCCATCTGCAACGCGTCGAGGATCTCGATGCGCGCGACCGGGATGCCCATCTGCATCGCGACGATCACCGTGTCGACCGTCGACTTGAGATCCGGGAACTGGCACACGGCCGCGGAGACGGCTTCGGGAAGGCCGTACAGGCGCAGCTGCACCTCGGTGATGACGCCGAGCGTGCCTTCGGCGCCGACGAACAGGCGAGTCAGGTCGTAGCCGGCCGACGACTTGCGCGCGCGGCCGCCGGTATGGATGATCCGGCCGTCGGCGGTGACGACCGTCAGGCCCATCACGTTTTCGCGCATCGTGCCGTAGCGGACGGCGTTCGTGCCGGACGCGCGCGTCGACGCCATGCCGCCGATCGTCGCGTTGGCGCCCGGATCGATCGGAAAGAACAGCCCGGTGCCCTTCAGCTCCGCGTTGACCTGCTCGCGGGTCACGCCGGCCTGGACGCGGCAGTCCAGGTCCGCTGCGTTGATCTCGAGCACGCGGTTCATCTCGGTCAGGTCGATGCAGACGCCGCCGTACAGCGCGGCGACGTGGCCTTCGAGCGACGTGCCGACACCGAACGCGATGACGGGAACGCGCGCTCCGGCGCACAGCCGGACGATGCGCGCCACCTCGTCGTTGGTGTGCGGATAGACGACGACGTCGGGCAGCGCGGCGTCGGCGAGGCCTTCGCCATGGCCGTGCTGTTCGCGGATCGCGGCGCCGGTCCTGGCCCGTTCGCCGAATTCGCGGACGAGCGTGGCGACGACGACCGCCACCTCGTCGGCGGTGGACCTTGCGTGAGTGCGGTCTCGGGCGTTCATCGCGGTCCCGTCATTGCGGTCAGAAGCGCGGCAGCTCGGGATGCGCGAGCTCGCCGTGGTGGACGTGCATCTTGCCCAGCTCGGCGCACCGGTGCAGCGTCGGCACCCCCTTGCCGGGGTTGAGCAGCCGGTAGGCGTCGAACGCCTCCTTGACGCCGTGGAAGCGGGCGAGCTCCGCCGACGAGAACTGCACGCACATCGTGTTGAGCTTCTCCACGCCCACGCCGTGCTCGCCGGTCACCGTGCCGCCGACTTCGATGCACAGCTCGAGGATGCGGTCGCCGAACGCCACCGTGCGCTCCATTTCGCCGGGCTTGTTCGCGTCGAACAGGATCAGGGGGTGCAGGTTGCCGTCGCCGGCGTGGAACACGTTCGCGCACGGCAGCTCGAACTCGCGCGACCATCCGGCGATCGCGCGCAGCACGCGCGGCAGCGCCTTGCGCGGAATCGTGCCGTCGATGCAGTAGTAGTCGGGCGAGATCCGGCCGACCGCGGGAAAGGCCGCCTTCCGTCCCGACCAGTAAAGCAGCCGTTGTGCTTCGTCCTTGGACACGCGGACCTCGGTGGCGCCCGACTCGTTCAGCACGCGGCGAATCTCCGCCATCTCGGCGGCGACCTCCTCGGGCGTTCCGTCCGATTCCACGAGCAGCACGGCGGCCGCGTCCAGCGGATAGTTGGCGTGCACGAACTGCTCGACCGCGCGCGTGGCCGGCTGGTCCATCATCTCGAGCCCCGCCGGGATGATGCCCGCGCTGATGATGGCGCCGACCGCGGCGCCGGCCTTCTCGACGTCGTCGAACGCGGCGAGCGCCACCTGCGCAAGCTGCGGCTTCGGCAGCAGCTTGACCGTGATCTCGGTGATGACCGCGAGCAGCCCCTCGCTGCCGGTGATCAGCGCGAGCAGGTCGTAACCTGCACAGTCGAGCGCGTCGCCGCCGAACACGACCACCTCGCCCGTGATGAGCACGCCGCGCACGCGGCGCAGGTTGTGGACGGTCAATCCGTACTTCAGGCAATGCACGCCGCCGGCATTCTCGGCGACGTTGCCTCCGATCGTGCACGCGATCTGCGACGACGGGTCCGGCGCGTAATACAGCCCGTACGCGGCGGCGGCTTCGGAAATGGCGAGGTTGCGCACGCCCGGCTGGACGATCGCGGTGCGCGACAACGGGTCGATGGACACGATGCGCTTGAACTTGGCGAGCGACAGCACCACGCCGGCGGGATCGGGCAGCGCGCCGCCGGACAGGCTCGTCCCCGCGCCGCGCGCGACCACCGGGACGCGCGCCGCGTGGCACGCCTTGAGGATCGCGACGACCTGCGCCTCGTTCTCGGGCAGCACGACCGCCGCCGGCTGCGCGCGGTACAGCGTCAGCCCGTCGCACTCGTACGGCTTCGTGTCCTCGGTGGACACGAGCAGCGCGGCCGGCGGCAGGATCGCCGCCAGTTGTGCGTGCACGTTGCTGTCGAGCATCGAAGCGGGCGTCGTTGCGATCGGGCTCTGGGAAGGCGGCAGCCCGTGCCATCGGGGCGCAGCCGGTCGATTATTTCATAAAGCGCCCGCAGGCAGGGAACGTCGCGGCCGGGGCTCGCCTATACATCGGCGCGGACGTTGCATAGAATCCGGGCAGCGGCCCCATACCAATACCATCTTTCCGCCGCATTGCCCCCCAACGGAGGAAAACATGCGCTTGTCCCGCCTTGCGTTGTGCGTCGCCGCCGCGGCGATCGCCCTGTCGTTCGCCGCACCCGCGTCCGCGCAGGAAACGCTGAAGATGAACATCTCGGTCGGCCAGAATTCCCACTATGGCGTCGCGGTCGACGCGTTCGCGCGCGAGGTCGAGAAGCGGACGAACGGTCGCTACAAGGTTCAGAACTTCTATTCGGGCGCGCTGGGCGCCGAACGGGAGTCGATCGAGGCCGTGCAGCTGGGAACGCTGGACCTCACGATGACGTCGACCGGCCCGGTGCCCAACTTCGTGCCGGAAGTGGCAATCCTCGACATCCCGTTCCTGTTCCGCGACTACAACCACGCGCGCAGCACGCTCGACGGGCCGATCGGGCAGGAGATGCTCGGCAAGTTCCCAGCCAAGAACCTGGTCGCCCTCGCGTGGGGCGAGAACGGCTTCCGGCACATGACGAACAACAAGCGGTCGGTGGTCGCCCCCGACGACCTGAAGGGCCTGAAGATGCGCACGATGGAAAATCCCGTGCACATCCAGGCATACAAGCAGTTCGGCATCATCCCGACGCCGATGGCGTTCACCGAAGTCTTCACCGCGCTGCAGCAGGGGACCGTCGACGGACAGGAGAATCCGCTTTCGGTCATCTCGGCCGCCAAGTTCGACCAGGTCCAGAAGTACATCACGCTGACCGGCCACGTGTACTCGCCGGCGCTGATCCTGATGAACAAGGCGAAGTGGGACAAGCTGTCCGCCGCCGACAAGCAGGCGTTCGCGGAGTCCGCGAAGGAAGCGGTCAAGGCCAACCGCGCGCGCATCGACGACGACGAGCGGCGGGTCGTCGCCGAGCTGAAAGCGCACGGCATGACCGTGGTCGAGGTCGTCGACAAGAGCAAGTTCCAGTCGACGCTGGCGCCGACGTTCGTCGAATTCGGCAAGAAGTTCGGCCAGGACAACATCGACAAGATCCGCAATTACAAGTGACCTCTGCGCCGCGTAGCGGCGCAGAGGTCATCCCGACCCTCGCGCAAGCGGGCGGAGGGATCTCGATGCGCCCCAACGGCCGGTCCCTCGCGTTGCTCAGGACGGCACGGGACGGCGTTGTGTCGCCCGGATCGACACCCGGCGGCGCGGGGCCGCCCTGCGCCGGTGGGTAAGGCCTTTCTCGCCTTCGAACGCCGGACCACGGCGTTCGCGCTGGCGCTCGCGTGCGCGATGCTGGTCGCGGCCGCGTGCCTGGGGCTCTACCAGATCCTGTCGCGGTTCGTGTTCCAGCAGCCGGCCGAATGGTCGGAGGTGCTGATCCGCTTCACGCTGATCTGGATGGTGTTCATGGGCGCGCCGGTCGCCTTCCGGCAGGGCGCGATGGTCTGCGTCGACCTGGCGCACCGGATGGCCGGCCCGGCGGGCAAGCGCGCGCTCGACATCCTGGCCGCGCTCTGCGCGCTGATGGTGATCGGCGTCATGCTGTGGTTCGGCGGCGACTATGCGTATCGCGGCCGCTTCCAGACGATCAGCGGCCTCGAGTCGCTGTCGATGACGTGGGCGTACCTGGCGATCCCGGTCGGCGCCGTGTTCTCGGCGATTGCGGTTGTCGCGTGCCTGCTCGATCCGCGGCGCTACGAGCTCGAAACGGCCCAGTAGGGACCAAGAATGCCGCTGACGATGCTCGTCACGATGATCGTGGCGTTCGCGCTGTCGATCTCGGTCGCCGTGGCGATCGGCATCGCGAGCCTGGTCGGCGCGTGGCAGGCGAACCTGAGCTTCCTGGCGGTCGTGAAGGAGATGTTCTCGTCGATCAACAAGTTCCCGCTGGCGGCGATCCCGTTCTTCATCCTCGCCGGCAATCTGATGGAGTCGGGCGGGATCTCGTCGCGCCTGGTCGACTTCGCGAAGTCGATCGTCGGCGGCATCCAGGGCGGGCTGGCCGCCACCTGCGTCCTGACGTGCATGATCTTCGCGGCCGTGTCCGGGTCCAGCGTGGCCACGACGTTCGCGATCGGAGCGATCCTGATCCCGGCGCTGATCAAGCACGGCTATCCGACCAACTACGCGGCCGCGCTGCAGGCGACGTCGGCCGAGCTCGGCGTCATCATCCCGCCGTCGATCCCGATGATCCTGTACGGCGTGTCGGCCGAGGTTTCGATCGGCGAGCTGTTCATTTCCGGCTTCGGCCCGGGGCTGCTGATCGGCGGCGCGCTGATGGTGTTCGTGGTCGTGTACGCGCGCCTCAAGGGCTACGGCAAGGGGGATCGCGAAGGCAAGCTGCCATTCCTCGTGGCCACCCGCCGCGCCGCGCTCGCGCTGCTGATGCCGGTGATCATCCTGGGCGGCATCTACGGCGGCGTGTTCACGCCGACCGAGGCGTCGGTCGTCGCCGTGTTCTACGCGCTGATCGTGGGCGTCGTCATCTACCGCGAGACGAAGGTGACGGACCTGCCGAAGGTGCTGCGCAAGAGCGTGATCAGCTCGGCGGTGATCCTGTTCATCATCGCCAACGCCGGGCTGTTCAGCTACCTGATCACGCGCGCAGGCGTGCCGGAGAAGATCGGCGCCTTCCTCGTGGACGTGCTCCGCTCGCCGGCGATCTTCCTGCTCGGCGTCAACCTCGCACTGTTCGTCATCGGCATGTTCATCGAAACGTCGGCGTCGATCATCGTGCTGGCGCCGATCCTCGCCCCCGTCGCGCAGCACTTCGGCATCGACCCCGTGCACTTCGGCATCGTGATGGTCGTCAACCTGGCGCTCGGCATGATCACGCCCCCGTTCGGCGTCAACCTGTTCGCCGCGTGCACGGTCGCGCGAATTTCGCTCGACCAGATCGTGGCGCACCTCGTCCCGTTCGTGCTCGTCGTGTTCGGGTGCCTGATGATCATCACGTACTTCCCCGTGGTCTCGATCGGCCTGCGCGACCTCGTGTACGCGAAGTGACCACCGCGGTGCGACCGCTGGCCGGCCTTCGGGTCGTGGAAATGGGCGCGCTGATCGCCGGCCCGTTCTGCGCCAAGATCCTGGCCGAGTTCGGCGCCGACGTCGTCAAGCTGGAGCCGCCGGGCCACGGCGACCCGCTGCGCAAGTGGCGCTTTGTTGCGGACGGCACGTCCGTGTGGTGGCACGTGCAGTCGCGCAACAAGCGGTCGGTGAGCGTCGACCTGCGCACGCCCGACGGCCAGGCGATCGCGCGCGAGCTTGCGCTGCGCGCGGACATCGTCGTCGAGAACTTCCGCCCCGGCACGCTCGAGGACTGGGGGCTCGGCTACGACGCGCTGGCGCGGGCGAACCCCGGCCTCGTCATGGTCCGCATCTCGGGCTACGGCCAGACGGGGCCGTACCACGAGCGCCCGGGCTTCGGCGTGATCGGCGAGGCGATGGGCGGCCTGCGCTACGTCACCGGCACGCCGGACCGGCCGCCGGCGCGCACCGGCATCTCGATCGGCGACACGCTGTCGGCGCTGTACGGCGTCATCGGCGCGATGTTCGCGCTCGAGCATCGGCGCAAGACCGGCGTCGGCCAGGTCGTCGACGTTGCCTTGTACGAATCGGTGTTCTCGGTGATGGAGTCGCTGTTGCCGGAATTCGACGCGTTCGGCGCGGTGCGCGAGCGCACCGGCTCGATCCTGCCCGGCATCGCGCCGACGTCGGCATACCGTTGCAACGACGGCAGCTACGTATTGATCGCCGGCAACGGCGACTCGATCTTCAGGCGGCTGTGCGGTGCGATGGGTCGTGCCGATCTCGCGGAGGATCCCTCGCTCGCGCACAACGACGGCCGCGCGGCGAAGCAGGCGTGGCTGGACGAGCAGATCGAGACGTGGACGCTCGCACGCTCGCCGGAGGACGTGCTGGCCGCGATGCAGCGGGCCGACGTTCCCGCGTCGAAGATCTACACGATCCGCGACATCGTCGCCGACGCGCACTACCAGGCGCGCGGCATGATCCGAGAAATCCGAGCCGCCGGCGGCACGCTCAAGGTGCCCGGCGTCGTGCCGCGGCTGACCGCGACCCCGGGCGGGTTCGCAGGCGGCGGTCCGGCGCTGGGCGAGCACACCGACGAGGTGCTGCGCGAGCTCGGCTACGACGACGCGCGCATCGCGGACCTGCGCGCGCGACACGTCGTCTAGCTCTCGGCGATACCCAGGCTGCGCAGCAGGACGAGCTCGGCCGTCCGCACGATCCGGCGCTTCGCTTCGGGCGCGGCCACCGCGCGCGCGACGACGACCGCGCCCACGCAACTCGTGTAGACGGCGAGCGCTGCCTGCCGGCGCGTCATGCCCGGCACGTCCGGAAAATGCGCGGCGATGCGGTCGAGCAGCGTCCCCGTCCGTTCGGCGAAGGCGTTCTGCCACGCCAGGTCGCCGCGCGCGACGTCGGGCAGCAGAAGCGTCATCGGGCAGGCGTTCGCGAGGTCGGGGTCGTCGACCTGCGCCAGGTAGTGGCGGATCAGTTCGCGCACGAACGCGGCGCCGTCGGCGACCGTCGCCAGCGACGCCAGCAAGCGATCGACGTTGCGTTCGAGGCTGACCAGCAGCGCCTCGCGCGCCAGCGCCTCCTTCGACGGGAAGTGCGCGTAGAAGCCCCCGACGGTCAGGCCGGCTTCCCGCATGACCTGCTCCACCGAGGCGGCCTCCACGCCGCGCGTCTTCATCACCCGGTCGGCCGCGGACAGAATCCTCTTGCGGGTCAGGGCCTTGTGTTCGGAGGAATATCTTGACATGATAATCATAATATCATATTAATAATGTCATGGCAAGCCTTTTCGTGAGGAGACGCTCATGACCCTCCCGACTTCCGAACCCACCGTCGTCGAGGCACCGTTCTATCTGCGCGACGGCCGCCCGCTCGGGATCGGCCCCGTGACGCCCGCGTCGCGGCCGATCATCGAGAAGGCGATCGCCCGGCTGTCGCCCGAGACCAGCCGGCGGCGGTTCTTCACACCGCGCTTCCGGCTGTCGGACCGCGAGCTGGACGACCTGACGATCCTCGACGGCGTCAACCGGTACGCGATCGGCGCGTCGGTGCGCTCGCCGGAAGGCGAGACCGAGGGCGTAGGAGTCGCGCGATTCGCGCGGATGGCGGACGCCCCGGCCGTCGCCGAAGTCGCCGTTCTGGTCGTCGACGCGTACCAGGGCCAGGGCGTGGGCCGGATGCTGCTGTCGCGACTTGCGAGCGCCGGCATCGCGCGCGGCATCGCGCGGCTCACCGGCATCGTGATGCGGGACAACGATCCGATGCTGAGCCTGCTTCGCAAATACGCGCCCGGCGTCGCGATGCGCCGCGCCGACGACCACGTCGGCTTCGACATGGACGTCCGCACGCGTTTCGCGCCGGTTGCGGCGTAGCAGCGCCGCCGAGCTCCGTTGGGGGGAGCGGCGCGCAGCGCCGTCCGGGGGGAGACTCGTTGAGCGCCGCCGGGCCGCCCCAAGGCGCCCGCCCCCTGGGGGGAGCGGCGCGCAGCGCCGTTCGGGGGGAGACTCGTTGAGCGCCGCCGGGCCGCCCCAAGGCGCTCGCCCCCTGGGGGGAGCGGCGCGCAGCGCCGTTCGGGGGGGAGACTCCATGAGCGCCGCCGGGCCGCCCCAAGGCGCTCGCCCCCTGGGGGGAGCGGCGCGCAGCGCCGTTCGGGGGGATCCTACACGCAGCGGCCGCCGTCGACCTCGAGGCAGGCGCCGGTGATGAACGACGCCTCGTCGGAGGCGAAGAACACGGCGGCGGTCGCAATGTCCGCCGGCTGCGACAGCCGCCCGAGCGGAATGGTCGCGACGAACTGGGCCCGGCGCTCCGGCGTGTCCTCGCCCATGAATTCGGCGAGCATCGCCGTCTCGCCGGCGACCGGATTGATCACGTTGACGCGGATGTTGTCCTTCGCGAGCTCGGCGGCCATCGAGCGCGACGTGACGATCGCCGCGCCCTTGCTGCCGTTGTACCAGGTGAGGCCCGGCCGCGGCCGCACGCCGGCGGTGGACGCGATCGTGATGAAAACGCCGCCGCGCTTCGCACGCATGTGCGGGACCGCGTGCTTCGCCGTCAGGTAGAGGCTCTTCACGTTCACCTGGTAGATGCGGTCGAACTGTTCCTCGGAGACGTCGAGCATCGGCTGGTTGCGATGCGTGGTGCCGGCGTTGTTGACGACGATGTCGAGGCCGCCGAACGTCGCGAGCGCGAAGTCGACCATCCGCTTGACGTCGGCGTCACGCGTCACGTCGCCGGCGAGGAAGCGAGCGCTGCCCCCCGCCTCGACGATGTCGGCCGCCGTGTGCTCGCCGTTCTCGGCGTTGACGTCGTTGACGACGACCTTGGCGCCCTCGGCCGCGAAGCGCTGCGCGATGCCGCGGCCGAAACCGGAACCCGCGCCGGTGACGATCGCCACTTTGCCTGCGAGTCTCATGTCAGTTCCGCCGGGCCGCCCCAAGGAACTGACGCGCCCCCCGTGGGGGCAGCGAGCGCAGCGAGCGTGGGGGTCGTTTCATCTTTATCCGTGGCGAAGCACGATGGTCTTCAGCGTCGTGAAGCC
Source organism: Burkholderiales bacterium (assembly GCA_046347755.1). GTDB lineage: Bacteria > Pseudomonadota > Gammaproteobacteria > Burkholderiales > Casimicrobiaceae > VBCG01. Next base: position 2,855,822 of record JAXMFM010000003.1, read on the forward strand.
GTACAGCGCCTCGAAACCCTTCTCGCGGCCGTGGCCGGAATGCTTGACGCCGCCGAACGGCAGCTCGACGCCGCCGCCGGCGCCGTAGTTGTTGACGAACACCTGGCCGCTCTGCACGGCGCGCGCCATCCGCATCTGCCGCGCGCCGTCCCGCGTCCAGACGCCGGCCACCAGCCCGAAGTCGGTCGCGTTGGCGAGCCTGAGGGCGTCCGCCTCGTCGGCGAACGGCATCGCAGCGAGGACCGGGCCGAACACCTCGTCGCGCGCGAGCCGATGGCCGGCCGGCACGTCGCGCAGCAGCGTCGGCGCCGCGTAGTAACCCGACGCCGGCGCGTCGGCGACGATCGCGCCCTGCGCCACCGTCGCGATGCCGTCGCGCTCCGCGGCCGCAAGGAACTCGCGCACGCGCGAAAGTTGGGAATCGCGGATCAGCGGGCCGCAGTCGAGATCCGCCAGTGCCGGGCCGGCCCGCAGCGCGGCGAAACGCTCGGCGAGCCGCGCGAGCACGTCTTCGTAGCGCGACGCCTCGACGAGCAGCCGGCTGCCGGCGGAGCACGTCTGGCCGGCGTTCTGCACGATCGCGTTGACCAGCGCCGGCAGCGCCGCGTCGACGTCGGCATCGGCGAACACGATCTGCGGCGACTTGCCGCCCAGCTCCAGCGTCACCGGGCAATGCCGCTTGGCGGCGGCCGCCGCGACCCATGCGCCGGTCGCCGGCGAGCCGGTGAACGAAACATGCGCGACGCCCGGATGCTCGACCAGCGCCGCGCCCGCCTCGCGTCCCAGGCCGGTCACGACGTTGAGTGCGCCGTCCGGCAGGCCGACGGTCGCGGCGAGTTCCGCCACGCGCAGCAGCGACAGGCACGCGTCCTCAGCCGGCTTGACCACGCACGCGTTGCCGGCCGCGAGCGCCGCGCCGACCGAGCGCCCGAAGATCTGCAGCGGGTAGTTCCACGGAATGACGTGCGCGGTGACGCCGTGCGGCTCGCGCAGCGTCAGCACCGTGTAGCCGTCCGGGTACGGAATCGTGGTTCCGTGCAGCTTGTCGCACGCGCCGCCGTAGAACTCGAAATAGCGGGCGCAGGCGGCGACGTCGGCGCGCGCCTGCTTGACCGGCTTGCCGCAGTCGCGCGCCTCGATCAGCGCAAGCTCGTCGGCATGGTCGGCGATCGCGCGTCCGAGTGCGCCGAGAATCCGTCCGCGATCGGCGGGCGCAAGCCTGCCGTAAGCGCCGTCGCGCGCGGTCTGCGCGCACCGCACCGCCGCATCGACGTCCGCGGCGTCGCCGCGCGCGATCGCGGCGAACGGCGCGCCGTCCGACGGGTCGACCATCGGCAGCACGGCGCCGCTGGCCGGCGCTCGCCAGCGATTGCCGATGAAATGCTCGGCCGGCGTGCTGATCGCCGGCCACGGCGGTGTCGGCGCGTTCATCTTCCTACTTCTTCGGCGTGAACTTCCATGCCAGCGTCTGCTCGTCGACGCGCGGCGAGTACGCGATGCCGTCGCGCGTCGCCCACAGGCTGACCTGGAAGTGCAGCGGGATGAGCCCGGTGTCGCCGATCGCGAGCTCGGCCGCGCGCTGCAAGTAGGCCTCGCGCTTGACGTCGTCGACCGTCTGCATCGCGTCCTCGGTCAGCGCGTCGACCTTGGTGTTGGAATACCGGCCGCGGTTGGCGGTGCCGAAGCCCTTGTCCTTGTTGAAAGTCATCAGCAACGCCTTCAGCGACGACGACGACTCGCCGGTGCCGGTGCTCCAGCCGACCAGCAGCACGCTGAACTTGAGGTCCGTCGCCTGCGGGAAGAACGTCGCCGACGGCATCGCGACGACCTTGGTCGGCACGCCGCCGCGCGTCCACATCTGCGCGATCGCCTGCGCGATCTTCGCGTCGTTCACGTAACGGTTGTTGGTGGCGTAAAGGGTGATCTCGAAGCCGTCCGGATAGCCGGCCTCGGCCAGCAGCTTCTTCGCGCCTTCCGGATCGAACGCCTCGACCTTCAGGTTCTTCGTCGCGCCGAACAGGAAGTCCGGGACGAGCTGGCCCGCGGGGATCGCCTCGCCTTCCATCACGCGTTCGACGATCGCCGGCCGGTTGATCATCTTCGACAGCGCCTTGCGCACGCGCGCGTCCTTCAGCGGATTCCTGTCGAGCGGCTTGCCGTCCCGGGCCGTGACCGTCGGCGTGACCGCGCGGTCGCTGTCCAGGTGCACGTACATCAGCCGGTCGGACGTCTGCCGGTAGATCGAGAGCTTCTTGTCGCCCTTCAGCTTCGCGACGTCGGCGGTCGGCACGTTCTCGATCACCTGCACATCGCCGGCCAGCAGCGCAGCCACGCGCGCGGCGTCCTGGGTGACGATCCGCAGCGTCACCTTCTCCCACGGCGTCTTGCCGCCCCAGTACGCGTCGTTGCGCACGAGCTCGAGGCGATCGCCCTTCGTGAACTTCGCGAGCTTGTACGGACCGGTGCCGATCGCGGCCTTGCCGGAATTGAAGTCCTCGGTGCTGGCGTTGGCGAACTGCTTGCTGATGATGGCGACCTGCGTCATGTCCGACGGCATCAGCGGATAGGGCGACGCGGTCTTGAAGCGAATCGTGTACGGATCGACGACGTCGATCTTCGTGATCTGCTTCGTGTAGGCGGTGAACGGCGACGGGCTGTTCTGCACCTTCGGCACGCGCTCGATCGACGCGACGACGTCGGCGGCGGTGAAGTCGCTGCCGTCGTGGAACTTCACTCCCTTGCGCAGCTTGAACTCCCACGTCGTCGGGTCGATCGCCTTCCATTCGGTCGCAAGTCCCGGCTGCATCTGCGACTTCTCGTTGCGCTCGATCAGGTAGCCATAGATGTGGGACGCGACGTTGTTGTTCGGCGTCAGGTTGTGATAGTGCGGGTCGACGGCGGTGACGTCGGTGCCGAGTGCGATCGCGAGGTTGGCGGCCGCGACCGGCAGCGCGAGGGCGGCCAGCGCGAGCGCGGCGCAGAAACGACGGATCTGACGCATTCGGATATCTCCAGGATAGGCGGCCGACGGGTGACGACAGGGAGGATAGCGCAATGCGTTTCCATTTGTAACGAGTCCGCTTCCGGGCAACCATGCCGTCAACCGGCGGTCCGACGTTGGCGTTCTAGGGAGCGCGGTCCGGACTTCCGGGCCGCGGTTCGAAGTCCGCATTGCGAAGGAGTACCCCTCATGTTCAGCACTCGAATCCTCACCGCGACGGCGGCCACGCTGGTGGTCGGCGGCGCGGCGCTGTTTTCAGGCGTCGCGGCGGCCGGCGGCAACGTCGGCTGGAGCGTCTCCATCGGCGGCCCCGGCTTTGCCGTCAGCGCGGGCGAGCCCGCATACGGCGGGCCGGTCGCCGTGGCGCCGTGGCGCCCGGTGCCGAGTCCGTACTATCGTCCTGCCTTCCATCCGCGCCCGGTTTTCTACCCGCCGCGGTTCGCGCGCGTATACGTGCCGGCGCCCGTGCGCTATTACGTGCCGGCCCCCCGCTACTACGCGCCGGCACCCGTCGTGGTCGCGCCCCGCGTCGTCTACGCACCCCAACCCTGGGGCTACTGACCCCGCACGGCGCCGCCGTAGGCGTGGCCCTACGGCGGCGCTCGAACGCGTCCGACAGCACGTCGCGCCGTACGCGGATTCCCGCGGGCGGCGCGCGATGCGACGCTGTCGGGACCGCACTCAACGCATTGGAGGCACGATGAATTCCATGATCAGAACCGCGGTGGCCGCCGCCACGATGGCCGTCGCAGTGCAGGCAGCTGCCCAGGTCACGTTCTTCGAACGCGAAGGTTTCGCCGGACGCCAGTTCACGGCGGATCGCTCGATCGGCGACTTCGACCGGTTTGGCTTCAACGACCGCGCGTCGTCAGCGATCGTCCGCGGCGGCCGTTGGGAGGTGTGCGCGGACGCGCGCTTCTCAGGGCCGTGTGTCGTGCTGCGGCCGGGCAGCTACGGGTCGCTCGCCGCGATGGGGCTCGACAACAGCGTGTCGTCGGTGCGGCCGGTGGCCGGCGACGACCATGATCGTGGCTTCTACTCGCCGTCCGGCTACGACTACCGCAAGCGCAGGAACGAGCGCGTGTACGAAGTGCCGGTCACGTCGGTTCGCGCGGTCGTCGGCCCGCCGCAGCAGCGATGCTGGGTGGAGCAGCAACAGGTGGCGACGGGGTCGCCCGACGTGAACGTGCCGGGCGCGATCATCGGCGGCGTGCTGGGCGGCATCCTCGGCCACCAGATCGGCGGCGGGCGCGGGCAGGACATCGCGACCGGCGTCGGCGCGGTCGGCGGTGCCGTGGTCGGCTCGAACGTCGGGCGCGGATACGGCGGGCAAGTGGTGACGCAGGACGTGCAGCGCTGCGCGTACGCGCCGGCGTCGACTCGCCCCGACTACTTCGACGTCACGTACAACTTCCGCGGCTACGAGCACCGCGTCCAGATGACGACGCCGCCGGGTCCGACGATCGTCGTCAACGGCAACGGCGAGCCGCGCGTGTAGGCGTATCCCGGCGCGGTCAGCCGCGATAGCGGATCCGGTAGATCGCGCCGGCGCCGTCGTCGCTGACCAGCAGCGAACCGTCCGGCGCGACGAGCACGTCCGCCGGACGGCCCCACGCCTGCTGCCCCGCGAGCCAGCCTTCGGCGAACGGTTCGTAGCTCGTCGCGCGTCCATTGGCGTCCAGCCGCACGAGCGTCACGCGGTAGCCGATCTTCTGGCTGCGGTTCCACGACCCGTGTTCGGCGATGAACACCTGGTTGCGGTACGCGGACGGGAACTGCGTGCCCGTGTAGAACCGCATGCCGAGCGGCGCGACGTGCGGACCGAGGTTCTGCGCCGGCGCGACGAAGTCGCTGCACGGCCTCCGGTGGCCGAATTCGGGATCGGCGATCGTGCCGCCGTGGCAGTACGGGTAGCCGAAATGGGCACCTGCTGTCGCGACGCGATTCAATTCGCACGGCGGCGCGTCGTCGCCCAGCCAGTCGCGCCCGTTGTCGGTGAACCACAGCTCCTTCGTCTGCGGGTGCCAGTCGAACCCGACCGAGTTGCGCACGCCGCGCGCGACGATCTCGCGTCCGCTGCCGTCGGGGTTCATCCGAGTGATGATCGTGTACTTGTCGGTGTCCGGCAGGCAGACGTTGCACGGCGCGCCCACCGGCACGTACAGCTTGCCGTCCGGTCCGAACGCGATGAACCTGCGCCCGTGGTGCCCTTCGGTCGGCAGTCCGTCGTACGCGACCACGGCCGCCGGCGGCGCGTCGAGCCTGCGCTCGACGTCGTCGAAGCGCAGGATCCGGCTGACCGCCGACACGTAGAGCGCGCCGTCGCGGAACGCAACGCCGCCGGGATCGCGCAGGCCCGTGGCGATCGTGCGCACGCGGGCCTCGCCGGACGCGCCCGCCGCAGGCAGCGTGATCGCGTAGACGTTGCCGTTCGTCGAGCCGACGAACAGCGTGCCGTTCGCGCCCCAGGCCATCGCGCGGGCGTACGGCGCGCGCGCGACGACGTCGATGACGAAGCCCGGCGGCAGCTTGATGCGATCGACCGGCAGCGTCGACTGCGCGAGTGCGCTCGTCGACTGCAGCGCCACGAGCGCGATTGCCCACATCGGATTCCGGTTCGTCATCGCCGCTTCCGCCGATCCACGGGATTCGCGCATGATAGACGACGCGCGGGCGACCGCGTTGGTAACGCGCGGCGCCGGTGCTATCCTCCCCCTTTGCGTCCCGGAGTCCGGACATGAACGCTCCCGCGACACTTGCCCAGGTGCAGCCGGTCGTCGCGCGCGCCGAGGACCTGGCCTCGCTCGGTCTCATCCGCACGCTCGTCGGCTTCGACACGACGAGCCGCGACTCCAACCTGGCGCTGATCGAATGGGTGCGCGGCTACCTGGCCGGCCACGGCGTCGAGTCGACGCTGACGTTCGACGACGGCGGCGGCAAGGCGAACCTGTTCGCCACGCTGCCGGCGCGCGACGGCAACGCGACGCGCGGCGGAATCGTGCTGTCCGGCCACACGGACGTGGTGCCGGTCGACGGCCAGCCGTGGGACACCGACCCGTTTTGCGTGACCGTGAAGGACGGCCGGCTGTATGGACGCGGCGTGACCGACATGAAGAGCTTCTCGGCGGTCGGCCTGTCGTTCGTGCCGGAGTTCCTGCGGCGCGGCCTTGCGCAACCGGTTCATTTCGCATTGTCGTACGACGAGGAGGTCGGCTGCATCGGCGTTCGCCGACTGATCGCGGACCTCGTCGCGCGCGGGATCGCGCCGGCAGGCTGCGTCGTCGGCGAGCCGACCGGCATGGAGCTCGTGGTCGCGCACAAGGGCAAGCGAGGCTGGCGCTGCCGCGTCCGCGGCCACGAGGCGCACTCGTCGCTGACCCCGCTCGGCGTGAACGCCGTGCAGATCGCCTGCGAGATCGTCGCGTACATCGCGCAGCGCGCGCGCGACTTCCGCGACGGCGGCCGCCGCGACGACGCGTACGACGTCCCGTACACGACCGTGCACGTCGGCGTCATCCGCGGCGGCACGGCGCTCAACATCGTTCCGCGCGACTGCAGCTTCGACTTCGAGATCCGCCACCTGCCGTTCGACGATCCGGACGCATTCGTGGCCGACGTGCGGGCGTTCGCCGCGCGCTTCCTGCCCGAGATGCGCGCGGTCGACCCGGGCACGTACATCGACTTCGACCACCTGTCGACGCTCCCCGGCTTCGACACGCACGACGGCAGCGCGATCACCGCGCTCGGGCACGCGTGCAGCGGCACGACCGACGTGGGCAAGGTCTCGTTCGGCACCGAGGCTTCGCTGTTTCACAGCGCGAACGTGCCGACGATCATCTGCGGGCCCGGCCACATCGCGCAGGCGCACCAGCCCAACGAATGGGTGGCCATCGAGCAGGTCGCGCAGTGCGAGGCGTTCATGCGGCGGCTGGCCGACCACGTGTGCCGATGAGAGCCGAAGGGCCGCCCCAAGGTTCCGGCCCCCCGGTGGGAACGGCGCGCAGCGCCGTGCGGGACGGGCACAACACCGACGAGGCCCGGTCCGCGCCGGCGATCGACGTCGAGTTTCCCGTCCTCGATCGCTGGGAGAGCGGCAATGCCGGCATTCCGTACGTGTGGCGGTTCGCGTCCGACCGCCCGGGGCCGCGCGTCACGATCCAGGCTCTGACGCACGGCAACGAGGTGTGCGGCGCGATCAGCAACGACTGGCTGCTGCGCGAAGAGGTGCGGCCGGTGCGCGGCACGCTTACGCTGGTCTTCGCCAACATCGACGCCTTCCGCTCGTTCGATGCCGCGGATCCGTTCGCGTCGCGCTGCGTCGACGAGGACTTCAACCGGCTGTGGACCGCCGATGTGCTGGACGGCAGCCGGCAGACGCGCGATCTCGCGCGCGCGCGCGAATTGCGGCCCGTCTACGACGAAACCGACTACCTGCTCGACCTGCATTCGATGACCGACCCGTGCCCGCCGCTGGCGCTGGCCGGACGCCAGCACAAGGGGGTGGAGCTCGCGCATGCGGTGGGGCTGCCCGAGCACATCGTGATCGACGGTGGCCACGCGGCCGGCAGGCGGCTGCGCGACTACGCGGCGTTCGACGACCCGGTCGACCCGCGCAACGCGCTGCTGATCGAATGCGGCCAGCACTGGGAACGGGCGGCGCCCGAGGTCGCCCGGCAGACGTCGCTGCGCTTCCTTCGCCACCTCGGCATGGTCGACGGCGCGTTCCTCGACGCGCATCTCGACAGCGCGCCGCTGCCGCCGCAGCACGCGATCGAGGTCACCGACATCGTGACGATCACGACCGACGACTTCGCGTTCGTGCGTCCGGTGTCCGGGCTCGCGGTCATCCGCAAGGGCGGCTCGCTGCTGGCGCGCGACGGCGAAGTCGAGGTGCGAACGCCCTACGACGATGCCGTGCTGATCATGCCGACGCGCCGTCCCAAGAAGGGCGAGACCGCCGTGCGCATCGGGCGCTACGTCAGCTAGCGCAACGCTTCCGCCGCGTCGCGCACGGCCATGCCGGGCGCGATGCCCCGCTCCCGCGCAACCCGGTTCACGACCGAGAGCACGCCGGTTGCCCACAGCGACCGCGCGTCGCCGATGCGCGCGGAACGGAAGTCGACGGCGGCGGCCGGCATGCCGCGCGCCACAAGGACCGGCAGGCGCGAGACGCCCGCGTCGTCCTTGCCGCGCCCCGCGTCGTGGAAGAACGCGGCGCGCGCGGCGACCGGCAGCGCGCTCGCCGGGTCGCCGCCGTGCAGCGCGCCGTGCGAGCCGATGACGAGGACCGCGCCCGCGTCGGACGGCTCGACGAGGCCGATCGAGTCGAGCCCCCAGATCGGCGCGCGCGCGACGTCGGACGCCGCGAACAGCACGCGTGCATCCGCTTCCGCGGCGAAGTCGCCGCGCGGCCCGCCTGCCCGCAGCAGAAGCCGTACCGCGTCCCGGCACGTCATTCCGTCGACCACGCCGCACGCGGTCGCGGCCGCGTTCGACACGCCGATCACGCCGCAGGCGAGCGTGTCGTCCGCGTCGCCGATGCGCGCGCTGGTATGGGCGACCGCGCATGCGGCGATGCCGACACGGTCGAGCGCCGCCAATCCCGCCACGCCGGCGTCGTCCAGGCCGCGACCGGCGTCGTTGAACACCGCGGCGCGCACGTGCGCCGCCGCGACGTAGGCGGCCGCGATCAGGCCGCCGTGCGAGCCGGTGACGACGACGTTGCCCGCGTCGGCCGCCGACAACCGCGTGACCGAATCGGCGCGCCGTATCGTCGCATCCACGCGCTACTTCGCGGCCGCCCCGGCAACGGCGGCTTCCGCGGCGTCGACCAGGTCGGCGCCGATCTGCGTCGTCCACTTCGACCACACCGGCTGCACGGCCGCACGCAGCGCCGCCCTCTGTGCCGGCGTGATGCGCACGATCGTGACGCCCTGTCGTGTCAGGTCGGCCAGCGCGCTTTCCTCCGACGCGATCGCAGCCGTTTCGCGCGCGGCCTCGACCGCGGCCGCCTGCACCGATGCGCGCTGCTCCGCGCTCCAGCGCTCCCACACGGCGCGGCGAACGGCGAACACCATCACGTCGGCGAACGCGCCCCAGCGCGTGACGAATCTCGGCCCGAGCGCGGCAATGCGCATCGCGGCGAGCGTGGACGCAGGCGCTTCCTGCCCGCCGAGCGTCCCCGCGGCGAACGCCGACTGCGCGTCGGGAAGGTTCATCGACGCCGGCCGGGCGCCGAGCGTGGCGAGCGACTCGATCAGCAGCGGACTGGCGACGACGCGCACATCGACACCGGAAAGATCGGCCGGCGCGAGTACCGGGCCCCTCGTCGTTGCCAGCACGCGCTCCCCGAGCGGCGCGACCGCGAGGACGACGACGCCGGCTGCGTCGGCACGCGCGGCGATCGCGTCGCGCACGGCGTCGCTGGCGGCCAGCGCGACCTGTTCGCGCGACTCGGCGGCCAGCCACGGCAGCGCGTACACCGCGAACGCCGGCAGCTGCGCCGACCACGCGAGCGCCGAGCCGACGGCCAGGTCGGCGCCGCCGTCGCGCAACGCGCCGAACTCGCGCAGCGGATCGCGATTGGCGAGCGTGGCGCCGGGATAGGTCTTGAGCGCGAACGCGCGCCCCGCCTTGTCGTTGACGAGCTGCGCCCATCGTTCGGCGGCCCTGCCGAGAGGAAAGACGGCCGACTGCGCGGTCGACACGCGGAACTCGGTCAGCGTGTCCACCTTCTCCTGCGCGATTGCCGCGAAGGGCATCGACAGCGCCAGTGCGCAGACGGCGCGGCGCAACGCCGACGGAAGTCGCAATCGATTCATCGCACGGAGTCTAGCTCAGTCGAGCGGCGGAGCCGCGTTGTCGGGGGCATCGTGCCAATAACGCGCGCGGAGCGTTCTCGCCGACACCGGTTGCGGCCGGGCCCGGTCGAACGTCAGCGTGACGGCGCCCGCCAGGTCGGTGCGCGCCACGCGGATGCCGGCAGCCGCATACCGCGCGACGACGTCCGCGCGCGGATGCCCGAAGCGGTTGCGGTACCCGCAGCCGATCACCGCGACCTCCGGCGCAACCGCGCGGAGGAACGCCGGCGTCGACGACGTCCTCGATCCGTGGTGCGGCACGACCAGCGCGTCGGCGCGCAGCGCGTCGGCGCGCGTGCGCAGCAGCAGCGTCTCGGACTTCGCCTCGATGTCGCCGGTGATCAGCGCGCTGCCGTGCGCGGAATCGACGCGGACGACGCACGAGCGGTCGTTGGTCTTCGCGTATGCGTCGTCGTACTCGGTGGCCGTCGGGTGCAGCACCGTGAAGCGAACGTCGTCCCACGTCCACCGCTGGCCGGCGCGGCACGCGATCGCCATCGAACGCTGTTCGGCCCGGGCGACGATCGGATGGTCGTCCGGCAGCGACGACGCGACGAAGCCGACCGGCAGGGCCGCGAGAAGCGACAGCGCGCCGCCGGAGTGGTCCAGGTCCTGATGGCTGACGACGAGCGCATCCGCTCGCGGCAGCCCCGACGCGCGCAGGAACGGCGCGACGATGCGGGAGCCGGCGTCGGCGGTCTCGGTGTAGGCCGGGCCGGTGTCGTACACGAGCGTGCGCGTCCGCGTCTCGACGACGACCGCGAGTCCCTGCCCGACGTCGAGCACCGTCATGCGAAACGCGCCGTCGGGCAGCGGCGGCGGGCGGGCGACGAACAGCGGCAGCATCCACACGAAACCCCAAGCGCGGCCCGGGACGCCGCGCGGCGCGAGCAGCCAGAGCGTGCCGACGACGCCGGACACGACGGCGATCGTCGGCGGCGCGTGCTGCTGCCACGTTGCATCGGGCAACGCGGCCAGTCCTTCGAGTCCGTGCATCAGCGGCGCCAGCGCGGCGTGCGCAAGCACGAAAATGCCGTCGTAGGGAACGACGATGCCGACGAGGGTCAGCGGCACGACCACGAGCGTGACGACGGGAATTGCCACGGCGTTGGCGATCGGCGAGATCAAGGACGCCTGGCCGAACAACGCGAGCGTCAGCGGCGTCAGGCCGATCGTCACCACCCACTGGGCGTGCGCGCCTTCGCGCGTCGCGTGCAGCGTGCGGGCCACCAGGCCGTGCCGCTGCGGCGCGCGCAGCCGGCCGACCGACGCGTACAGCAGCAGCGCGACGGCGCCGTACGAAAGCCAGAAGCCCGGCGTCAGCGGCGCCCACGGATCCCACGCGAGCACGCCGGCGAGCGCCCACAGCCACACGACGGCCGCGGTGCCCGGCCGTCCGAGCGCGATGCCGGCCGCCGCGATCGCGAGCATCGCGAACGTGCGCAGCGCGGGAATCTCGGCGCCGGCCAGCAGCACGTAGGCGCCAGCGGCCAGCACGCCCACCCCCGCGGCCATCCGGCGCGCCGGCACGCGCGACGTCAGCCGCACGCTGCGGCGCGCGAGCGCGTAGGCAAGGCCGCCGGCGAACGCGGCGAACACCGTCACGTGCAGGCCCGAGATGCTGACCAGGTGCCCGATGCCGGTGCGGTTGAACACCGTCCACTGCGCTTCGGTGACGGCCCGCTGGTCGCCGATCGCCAGCGCGACGATCACGCCGGCATGGCGCGCGTCGGGCAGCGCGCCGACGATGCGCTCGCGCACGCGCTCGCGCGCCCGATGAACGTAATCGCGGACGCGGCCGGCGAACGCGTCGCGCCTCACGTTGTCGGCCGCGCCGTTCACGTAGCCGGTCGCCCGCAGTCCCTGCTGGAGCAGCCACGCCTCGAGGTCGAATCCGCCGGGATTAACGGTTCCATGCGGTCGCTTCAGGCGGGCGGTCAGCTCCCACCGCTCGCCGGCGCGCACGACGGGCGCGTCGTCGTCGCCGCTCCATGAGCCGTACCACGCGAGCGACAGCCGCGACGGAATCCGCGCGCGCTCGTTGCGCACGCGCTCGACGGCAAAGGCAAAGCGCACGCCGCGTTCGCTCTGCGCCGGCAGGTCGTCGACGACGCCGACGATGCGGAGGTCTTCGCCTTCCCATTCGCGCGGCAGCGAATCGGCCAGCCGGACGTCGGCGCGCCAGGCGGCGATGCCGTAGCCGAAGATGAACGCGGCAGCGACGGTCGACACGACGCGCACGGCCCCGGCGGCGCGCCGCAGTGCGACGACCAGCGCCGCCGCGCCGGCAGTCGCCATCGCTGCCGGGTGCGCAGGCAGGGCTGCGGCCGCCTGCAGCGCGCAGACGCCGCACGCGAACGCGATCAGCGCAAGTCCGAGGAGCGAAGCCACCGGCGCGGCCCGCGCGAAGAGCGCGCAGGCCCGGCGGCTACTCTACGCAATGTGCAGTCGGTTTCCGATGCGCCGTTTGGATGAGGCCTTCGAACGCCGCCTGCCGCCGTGTACGATGGCGGCATCGTGACCGAATCCCGACCGGTGTCCTCCGATCCTTCGCGATTGCACGCGCGGCAGTTCCTCTGGCTCGTCGGATGGCTGTTCCCGCAGAACCGGACAATCGACGCCGTGACGACGACCGCCGCGCTCGACGCGCCCCCCGACGTCGTGTGGCAGCAGATGCTCTTCTACGAAGACGTGCGGCTGCGGCCGCCGCTGCTGCTGCGCATGTTCCTGCCGAGCCCGGTGAAGACCCAGGCCGGCGACAAGCGCGTGGGGACCGTCGTGGAGTGCACGTACAGCGTCGGCGGGCTGCGCAAGCGCTTCACCGCGCTCGAGGCGCCGCGCCTGGTTCGCTTCGAAGTGGTGGACCAGCACCTCGGGGTCGAGCGGTGCGTGACGACGGTCGAGGGTTCGTACGAGTTTCGCGCCGACGGCCGGGGCACCGAGGCGGCGTTGACGACGAAGTATCGCGGCCACCTGCGTCCCCGCTGGCTCTGGCGGCCCTTCGAGCGTGTCCTCGCCCACCAGTTGCACCGGCACATACTCGGCGGGATGGGCGAAGCGCTGCGCTGCCGCGCCGCGGGCGACTGAGGATCCCGGTCCCGGCGCGAAGCCACCTGGCGTCAGGCCGGCAGCGCCGTGGCCGGTCGCACGTCGACGATGCCCCACAACAGCGAGCGGTCGTCGGCCGCCCGGTTGAACGTCGATTCGCCGGCCGGTTCGCCGAAGCTCCTCGACACGACCACGGCGCCGGCCGACGCGCTGCGCGCCACGGCGCGCCACAGCCGCTGCCGGTACGCGTCGCTCGCGCCGTCCAGGATGTTCGAAAGCGTGAAACCGTCGAAGCTCGCGGCGGGCGACTGCTCGAGAAACGTGGCGGCGTCCGCCTCGACGAGCCGGATGCGCGAGGCCTCCGGCGGCAGCGCCTCGGTCGCCAGCTCGCCGACCAGCAACGCGCGCACATAGGGATTGGTCCGGTTCGGATGGGCGCCGAAGCAGCGTTCCATCCGCGCGCGCATCACCGCGCCGAAGCGCCTGGGCAACACGGCGAGCAGGTCCGGCGAATAGGCGGCGCGCAGCGCGGACAGCGAAAGCAGCGCGTCGAGGCCGGCCCGGAAGCGCCGCGTGTCGAGACGCTCGCGCCAGTAGGCCAACTGTGCGGCCGGATCGGCGAGATCGACGAACGTGCGCACCGTCGCCGACGTCCATCCGGCGAGCGGCAGCAGCGCGCGGCCGACGCCCATCAGGCCTTCGGCGGTTCCCCGCACCATCGGCATGCCCGCGATGCGCCGCGCCGCGTACGCGAGCTGCACGGGGTTGATGTCGACGGCCACCACGTCGTGCCGTTCGGCGAGATTCATGGCCGTGCATCCGGCCGACGCGATGCAGAACACGCGCCCCCCCGGCGCGAACGCCGCGCGCTCGATCGCGTGGTCCTCGTACATGCGGCCGAACAGGACGCGCGGCGGTCCGCCGCCGGCGTCCAGCCGCCCGGTCTCCCACGCCGTGCCGAGCGTCATGCGCCGTGCGCCGCCAGCCCGGCGTTGACCCACGCCAGCACGAGGAACGCGAAGTTCTTGAACACCATGCCGGCCGGCTCGTGGATCAGGTGCCGCGACCAGAGGAGGCCGTTGGCGTTGAGCGCCACCAGCAGCAGCGTCTGCGCGAGCGCGCAAAGGCCGGGCGCCCATCCGCTCAGCACCCATGTCCCGAGCAGCAGTTCGACCACCCCCAGCGCGAGCAGGAACGGGCGGCCGAACCTCGGGCCGTAGCGAGGCACCGCCTCGACGATGCGCAGCTCGTTCGGCGCACGTCCGAGCAGCTTGCACCACAGGCCCTCGTAGATCCAGACGCCCGCCACGGCCGCGCGCACCAGCCAGGCCGGCGGCATCCACAGCAGCATCGATTCCATCACGGGCGCATCGTCGTCGAAGCCGGCTACTTCTTCGGCCACAGGATCATCTGCGTGCAGCGGAACAGCGCCATCTGCCTGCCGTCGGACTTGCGCGTCACCTCGGCGTCCCACACCTGCGTCGTGCCGCCCAGGTGCACCGGGCGCGCGGACGCGGCGATCGTGCCCTCCTTCGCCGTCGCGAAGAAGTTCGACTTCAGCTCGACGGTCGTGAAGTTCACGGCGCCGTGCGGAAGGTGCGCGAGGCACCCGTAGCCGCACGCGGTATCGGCGAGCGCGATCACCGTCGCCGCGTGCAGGTAGCCGTTGGGTGCCAGCAGCTCGGGCCGGATGTCGATCTCCGCGCGCAGCAGGCCCTCTTCGAGCGCGACGACGCGAAAGCCCATGTAGCCCGGCAGGCGGCCGTCGCCGCGATGCGAAAGGATGTCGAACGTCACTTCGGGGCGCAGGGGCATGACCGACTCCGTGCGGTTTTCAGGTATAGGCGAGCAGGCGGCCGCACGCGATCACGCAGGTCCACAGCGCAATCGACAGCGCGGCGGCGACGCGCACGCGCGACGGCGGCATGGCGCCGGTGTCCCAGTCGGCGGCGTGCGCGAACGCGCCGGCGTGCAGCAGGCCCGCGTTGACGCCGGCCGTGAGGATGAGGCCCATCTTGATCATGAAAACGCGGTTGGACAGGAAGTCCTCGGCGTGCGCGGTGAACATCAGCACGCCGGTCAGCATGGCGACGAGAAACGCGCCGACGGTGAACGGCAACGCGTGGCGCGCGAGCTTCGCGGCGGAAATCGTCCGCGACAGCCCGAGCAGGCGCAGGTCGACGACGACGACCGAGCCGTAGACGATCGCGAGCGCCACGATGTGCACGGTTTCGACCGACGGGTACGCCCACAGCGACTCGCGCATCGTCCGCCCGAGGCCCGACCCCTCGAGCGCGTGCACGGCCGTCGTCATCGCAGCTCGACGGTCTTGCCGGCGACGGTGATGCGCTCGGCCCGCATCTCCTCCGGCTTGCCCTTGTTCGGGTAGCCTTCGACGGTGGCCGTGGTGCCGACCTTCAGCATGTCCTTGGTGAGTCCGCGGTTCTCCATGCGCGACGGCGGCGCAAGCACGGCGACCCAGACCTTGTCCGGCGTTTCGAGCCTGATGTGGCCGTGCGGATGCTCGTAGCCGCTTTCGCTGATCCTGCCGGTGAGCTTGATCGGCTGGGTCGAGTCGTATTCGCTCCAGCCGTGATGGGCGAGCGAGGCCAGCGGCCAGCCGGCGAGCGCGGCGATGACGGTTCTGCGGCGGTTCATGGCAGTCTCCGGCGATGAGCGTTGCGAAAGTCTAACGCGTGGCGGCGCGGCCGTTCACCGCTCACTCCGCCAGCTCGCGTACGTCGGCGACGAACGCGTCGATCGCCGATTCCGGCGTGTCCCACGCGCACATCAGCCGGATGCCGGTGTCGCCGACGAATTCGTGGAAACGCCATCCGCGGTCGCGCAGGCCGGAAATCATCGAAGGCGGCACGTCGACGAAGACGCCGTTGGCCTCCACGTCTTCGAGGAGCCTCGTGCCGGGCACGCCCTCGAAGCCCGCCGCGAGCCGCTTCGCCATCGCGTTCGCGTGCGTCGCGTGCTTGAGCCAGGCGTCGTTCTGCAGCACGCCGACCCACGGCGCCGCCAGATAGCGCATCTTCGACGCGAGCTGGCCGCCCTGCATCCTCCTGCGGCCGAATTCCTCGGCCAATGCAGCATCGAAGAACACGACCGCCTCGCCGAACGGCAGGCCGTTCTTCGTGCCGCCGAACGAAAGCACGTCGACGCCGGCGCGCCACGCCAGGTCCGCCGGCGCGACGCCGAGCGCGGCGACCGCGTTGGCAAAGCGCGCGCCGTCGACGTGGACCTTCATGCCGAGCGCGTGCGCGCGTTCGCAGAGGTCCCAAATCTCGAGCGGCGTGTAGAGCGTGCCGAGCTCGGTCGCCTGCGTCAGCGACAGCGCGCGCGGCCGCGCCGAATGCACGTCGTGCGGCGTGACCGCGAGCCGCTCGAGGGCCTCGGACGTCAGCTTCGCGTGCGGCGTGTCGGCCGTGAGCAGCTTGGCGCCGCCGCTGAAGAACCCGGGCGCGCCGCATTCGTCGACGTTGATGTGCGCGTCGGCATGGCAGACGATCGCGTCGGTGCCGCGGCACATCGCGGAGAGTGCGAGCGAGTTCGCGGCCGTGCCGTTGAACACGAGGAAGACTTCGCACTCGGTCTCGAACACGGCGCGGATCGCCGCCACCGCGGCGGCCGTCCAGTCGTCGCCGCCGTAGCTCGGCGCATGCCCGGCGTTGGCGGATTCCAGCGCCGCCCACGCCTCCGGGCAAATGCCCGCCCAGTTGTCGCTCGCGAATTGCGGCGGGGAATCCCCCCCGAGGGGCGCTGCGCGCCCCTCCCCCCCAGGGGGGCGAGCGCCTTGGGGCGGCCCGGCGGCGCTCTCTCCCATTGCAGGCTTCACAGCCGCTGTTCGACAAACGCCTGCACCGACCGCAGCGCCGCCGGCAATCCCGCGGGATCGGTGCCGCCGGCCTGCGCCATGTCGGGCCGGCCGCCGCCCTTGCCGCCGACCTGCTGCGCGACGTGGTTGACGAGCTCGCCGGCCTTCACCTTCGCGGTCAGGTCGTTGGTGACGCCCGCGATCAGCGTCACCTTGCCGTCGGCCACGCTGCCGAGCACGATCGCCGCGCTCTTCAGCTTGTCCTTCAGCTTGTCCATCGTCTCGCGCAGCGCCTTCGCATCGGCGCCGTCGAGCGACGCCGCCAGCACCTTGCTGCCCTTGACGTCGATCGCGGTCCCCGCCAGGTCGTCGCCCGCGCTGGACGCCGCTTTGGCCTTCAGCCGCGCCAGTTCCTTCTCAGTGGCCCGCGCGCTCTCGATCAGCTGCGCGATGCGGCCTTCGAGCTCGGCCGCCGGCGCCTTCAGCGCCGCCGCCGCGCCCGCGAGCGTGGCTTCCTGCGCCTGCACGTACGCCAGCGCGCCGCGTCCGGTGACCGCTTCGATGCGCCGGATGCCGGCCGCCACGCCGCCTTCGCCGACGACCTTGAAGAAGCCGATGTCGCCGGTGCGCGCGACGTGCGTGCCGCCGCACAGCTCGCGCGACGTGCCGATGTCGAGCACGCGCACCTCGTCCCCGTATTTCTCGCCGAACAGCATCATCGCGCCCGACTTCTGCGCGGCGTCGATCGGCATCACGCGCGCGACGGTTGCGGCGTTGTCGAGGATCTCCGCGTTGACCAGCGCCTCGACGCGCCGGATCTCGTCGTCAGTCATCGGCGCGTTGTGCGCGAAGTCGAAGCGCGTCTTGTCCGGGTCGACCAGCGAGCCCTTCTGCTGGACGTGCGCTCCCAGCACCTCGCGCAGCGCCTTGTGCATCAGGTGCGTTGCCGAGTGATTGCGCATCGTGCGTCCGCGCGCGTCGTGGTCGACCTGCGCGGCGACCGTGTCGCCGATCTTCAGCTCGCCGGTCGTCACCTCGCCGATGTGGCCGAAGACGTCCGGCTGCACCTTCTGCGTGTCCTTGACCGCGAACAGCGTCAGGCACGCGCCGCCCTTGGTCAGCTCGCCTCGATCGCCGACCTGGCCGCCGGACTCCGCGTAGAACGGCGTGCGGTCGAGCACGACGACGCCGTGCTCGCCGGTCGCGATCGAGTCGACTTTCGCGCCGTCGCGGTACAGCGCGACCACGCGGCCCTCCTCCGACAGCGACTCGTAGCCGCGGAACGCCGTCTTGGGTCCGCTGTAGTCGAGCTGCGCGCCCATCTTGAACGCCGACGCCGCGCGCGCGCGGTCGCGCTGCGCGTTCATCGCGGCGTCGAACGCCGCCTCGTCGACCGACAGGCCGCGCCCGCGCGCGACGTCCGCCGTCAGGTCGAGCGGAAAGCCGAACGTGTCGTACAGCGTGAACGCCGTCCCGCCGTCGAGCACCTTGCCGTCGGACCGCGCGAGCGTGTCGAGCGCGGCGGAGAGGATCTTCATGCCGTTCTCGATCGTCTCCCCGAAACGCTCCTCCTCCGCCTGCAGCACCTGCGCGACCCGCGCCTTGTCGCGCGTCAGCTCCGGATACGCGGCGCCCATCTGCCGGTCGAGATCGCCGACCAGCTTGTGGAAGAACGGCTGCTTCTGGCCCAGCTGGTAGCCGTGGCGGATCGCACGGCGGATGATCCGCCGCAGCACGTAGCCGCGGCCGTCGCTCGACGGGATGACGCCGTCGACGATCAGGAACGCGCACGCGCGGATGTGGTCGGCGATCACCTTGAGCGACGGATTGTCGAGGTCCTTCGTGTGCGTCTCGCGCGCAGCCGCGTTGATCAGCGCGACGAACAGGTCGATCTCGTAGTTCGAGTGCACGTGCTGCAGCACGGCCGCCAGCCGCTCGAGCCCCATGCCGGTGTCGACGCACGGCTTGGGCAGCGGCGTCATCGTCCCGTGTTCATCCCGGTTGAATTGCATGAACACGAGATTCCAGATCTCGATGTAGCGGTCGCCTTCGGCGTCGGGCGAGCCCGGCGGGCCGCCCCACACGTCGGGGCCGTGGTCGTAGAAGATCTCCGAGCACGGCCCGCACGGACCGGTGTCGGCCATCTGCCAGAAGTTGTCGCTCGCGTACTTGGCGCCCTTGTTGTCGCCGATGCGGACGACGCGCTCGGCCGGCACGCCGATCTCCTTCGTCCAGATGTCGTACGCCTCGTCGTCGTCGATGTAGACGGTCGCCCACAGCTTGTCGGCCGGCAGCCCGTAGACCTTGGTCAGCAGCTCCCACGCGTAGCGGATCGCGTCGCGCTTGAAATAGTCGCCGAAGCTGAAGTTGCCGAGCATCTCGAAGAACGTGTGGTGCCGCGCCGTGTAGCCGACGTTCTCGAGGTCGTTGTGCTTGCCGCCGGCGCGCACGCTGCGCTGCGCGGTCACCGCGCGGTTGTACGGCCGCCTGTCCACGCCCAGGAACACGTCCTTGAACTGGACCATCCCGGAATTGACGAACAGCAGCGTCGGGTCGCTGGCCGGGACGAGCGACGAGCTCGCGACGTGCGCGTGCCCGTTCGCGACGAAATAGTCGATGAAGCGCTGGCGGATGTCGGCGACTTGCATGGCGGGGCGCCGGTCAAAACCTGGCGCGGAATCAAAAGCTTGGATTGTAACCCGCCGAGGCGCCGCCGGCAGCGCCGGCCGGAAGCGTCGCGGGCGAGCACGTCGCCTTCTTCGCTACGACCCCGCAGGTCGTGAGCAGCGCGCCGTTGCGGTCGTAGCTCGCGAGCGTCCAGCCCGGCGCGGCGCGCTCCAACGTCATGAACCCGAACGTCGGCGCGTGCAGCAGGCTCGCGACGACCGCGCCCGGCAGCGGCGTGTCTCCCTTCGGGTACGACGTGAAGTTCGGCACCAGCGCGGTGCCGCCGTTGCCGGGGATGAACGTCGGCGGCTGGCCGGTTGCGTAGCCGACGATCTGCAGCAGATGGACGTGGCCGGACAGCACGGCCTGCACGTTCGCCGGGAACAGGAAGCCCGGCACGATCGTCTCGAGCACCGACTGCAGCGCCTCGTTGCCCGGCTCCGCTTGCGTCGTGCCGCCCGAGTTGTAGCCGAGGACCGGATGGTGGTTCGCGAAGAAAGCGTTGGCGAACGGCGCACCGAGCGAGAACGCGGTCTCGAACTGGCGCCGGTAGAGCTGGAACTGCGCATCCGAAGGCTTCAATTTCTTGTTGCCGACGACCGACGAATCGAACACGACGAACGCCGAATCGCCGGCGAACGGCACCGCATACGGCTCGCTGTAGTTGCCGACGTCGTCGTTGGCCGCATCGTTGCAGTCCTGTCCGGGAACGAGCGGGCGTGGATCGATCATCCGCCACCATCCCTGCCCGGCGCGGTCGCAGGTCTCGTGGTCGCCGCGGACAAAGATCCACGGCGCCGCGGCGAGCAGCGGGGCCGCCGGCGCGAAGAAATCGGGCTCCCAGCTCGTCCACGAGAATCCGAAGGGACTTCCCTGGCATCCGGCGTCGCCCGGCGGGCACGCCGATTCGCGGTAATGCAGGTCGCCGACGTGCAGCACGAGGTCGGGCGCCTGCGCCGCCGCGCTGAACGCCACGGTCGCGAACGGCCACCGCAGTCCGTCGTTGCACGCCTGGAATTCGCCGGAATCGCCGGACGCCTTCATGCGGCAGCCGGTGTCCCCGATCAGCAGGATCCTGCGCGGCTGCGGTGCGGGCACCGGCAACGACCGCGCGCCGATCGCGGCACGGCGCGCGCCTGCGGGCAGCACGGTGTCGCAGACCGTGACCGGAAACACGGCGGGCACCGTGTTGTGCTTGTCGTACGCCGTCGGCCGCGGCGGCAGCGACGCCGCCGGCGCGCGCAGCGACATCGGCACCGGACGCGCACCGTCGATCGAGATGGCCGGGCAGTTGCCCGCCGCGGTGATCGCGCGTGCAACCGCCTGCCCGTTCGCGCCGACCACGACATACGCATGGCGGACGTCGTCGGGCGACGAGAACGGCGCGTCTCCCGAATCGAGGCAGCCGGCAACGACCCCCGGCAGCAGCAGCGGCAGCCACCGGAATCGGCGAAGGCATCGGGTCATGTCGTTGTCGATTGGCACCGGGTGAGCAGCGACGCCCGCGTCGCCGTGACGAGTCCGAGCGCGGCGAGCAGCGGATTCTCGCCCGCGAGGTCGCGCCCGTACAGCGCGGACAGCGTACGGATCGTCGCGTCGGTGACCGGAACGGCGACGCCGCAGATGCGCGCCAGCGCTGCGTTGCAAGCGAGGCCGAAGGGCACGTCCTCCAGCACGAAGCGCGTGTCGAGCGACGTCGGTCCCGGCGGTCCGCCGCGCCGGCGGTGCAATTCGGCGGCAATCCCGGCGAGTTCGGCCTGCGGCACGTCGAACGAGCGCTGGAAGTGCTGCTCGATCGTCGTGACCGTCAATCCGAATGCCGCGGCGACGGCGCGGCGTTCGGCGTCCATCGCCTCGACGAGCCGCGCCACCGCCGGCGTCAGGTAATGGTATTGCGGCCAGATCTCCGCGCGCTCGATGCGCGTGATGTTGGCGAGCGCCATCGCCGCGTGCGCGACCGGATTGATGTTGGTCAGCGTCACGGCCAGCACGTTCGCCGCGGTGTCGAAGCGGTCGCCGAATAGCGCCGTCAGCGTCGCCGCCGCCCGCGCCGTCGACGACGCGGGCAGCGCCGCGACCGCGAGCCGAGTGCGGATCGTCATGATCGCGACGCCGCCGTCGCGCGACCTCGCGGTGGCAACCGTCGTGCCCGACGCGGCCAGCAGCGGATGCCGCCCATCCGCCGCGGCAAGCTCGGCGAGCCACAGCGGCGCCAGCGACAGCGCGCCGCTGACGAACACCGTCTGCCCGGTGCGCAGGTGCGGCGCGATCCTCGGCAGCACCGACGGATACGCGAACGCCGGCAATGCGACGACGACGACGTCGGCGGACGCGATCTCCGCGGGATCGTCGAGCAGCGCCACCTCCGCGGTTCCCTCCACCACGCCCGTGTACACAAGCGTGGCCGCCGGTGCGGCGGGCCACGTCGCCGAAGTCGTGCGCGCCGCCGGCAAGTCCGCCGCGCCGCGGCCGCGAGGCGACCACAGCGCGACCGTGTGCCCGTCGCGCGCGAGCAGAACGGCACAGGCGCGCGCGATCGCGCCGGCGCCGACCATCGCCACGGCGCTCACGAACCGGGGCCCGTTCGCACCATGGAACCTAATCCAGCTTCACATTGGCGGCCTTGACGATCTTCGCCCAGCGTTCCGCGTCGCTCCTGACGAATTGCGTGAAGGCCGCGCTGGTCCCGCCGTCAGGTTCGACGCCCAGCTGCGCGAGACGCGCCTTGACGTCGGGCGCGGCGAGCGCCTTGTTGAACTCGGCGTTCAGCCGCTCGACGATCGGCGCCGGCGTGCCGGCCGGGGCGGCAATGCCGATCCAGACCGACACGTCGATCGGGACGCCCGACTCCGCGAACGTCGGCACGTCCGGCATCATCGGCGAGCGCTTCGGCGAGGTGACGGCGAGCGCCTTCAGCCGGTTCGTCGACGTGTAGGGCTGCGCCGACGCCGTGGTCGTGAACATCGTCTGCACCTGGCCGCCCATCAGGTCGTTGAACGCCGGCGCCGCACCCTTGTACGGCACGTGCGTGAGGTCGGCGCCCGACGCCGCCTTGAACAGTTCGAGCGTGAGGTGCGTGTACGTGCCGTTACCGGTCGACGCCGTGTTGATCGACCCGCTCTTCGCCTTCGACATCGCGACCAGTTCCTTCACACTCGTCACCGGCAGACCCGGCACGGCGAGCAGCACGAGCGGCGCGTCGGCCAGATGGATCACGTGAACGAAATCGCGGCCCGGGTCGTAGCCTGCTTTCGGGTTGAGCGCCGGTTCGATCGCCATCTGCGCGCCCGTCGACAGGAAGATCGTGTAGCCGTCGGGCGCCGCGCGCGCCGCCTCCTGCGTCGCGATCAATCCGCCGGCCCCCGGCTTGTTCTCGACGACGATCGTCTGGCCGAGCGCGTCGCCGACCTTCTGCGCGAACAGCCGCCCGATGACGTCCTGCGACCCGCCCGGCGTGAACGGCACCAGCAGCCTGATCGGCTTGGCGGGATAGGTCTGTGCGAACGCGCTGACCGCTGCGACCGCACCTGCCAGCAGGACCGTCGACCATCGTGCGAAACGACGCATGCGCTTCTCCGGAACGAGGACGCGCCGACAACGAGCGTGCGGCGCCTGTCCCGATTGTCGCCGCCGGACACGAACGCCGCAACCGGCGGGGCCTTCGGGCTACGTTTCGTCGTCGCCGCGCGCACCGGCCGCGCGCAGCACGCGCAGCGCGACGGACAGGCCGTAACCGCGCGATTGCAGGAATCGCACCTGCCGCGCCTTTTCGCGATCGTTGGCGGGCGCCGCGCCGAAGCGCTGCTGCCACAGCGCCTGCGCGTCGGCGAGTTCGTCGGTGGCCGCGAGCGGCGCCAGCGCATCGGCGGCCTCCGCCGCGGGAATGCCGCGCTCCCGTAGCGTGTGGGCGATCGCGCGCTTGCCGTAGCGGCCCGCGCGCTGCGCGACCACCGTCTGCGCATACCGGGCATCGGACAGGTAGCCCGCAGCGGCGAGCTCGTCGAGCGCGCGCTCGATGTCGACGTCGGCCACGCCACGCTGGCGCAGGCGCTGCGTCAGCTCGGCGCGGCTGTAGTCACGCCGCGCGAGCCACCGGACGGCCAGTGTCTTGGGCGGCGTCGCCGGACGCGGCGGCGCGGCGTCGCCGCCGCGCGCGGGGCGACGATCGCGCACGCGCGGTCGCCCCCGCTATTCGTCCGCGTCGGATGCCGGCGAGATGCGTCCCGGCACCGGCACGTCGACCGCAGCGCGGATCTTCGCCTCGATCTCCTGCGCGATCTCCGGGTGCTCGCGCAGGAACTCGCGCGCGTTGTCCTTGCCCTGGCCGATCTTGTCACCGTTGTACGCGTACCACGCGCCGGACTTCTCGAGGATCCTGTGCGTGACGCCGAGCTCGACGATCTCGCCTTCGCGCGAGATTCCCTCGCCATACAGGATGTCGAACAGCGCCTCGCGGAACGGCGGCGAGACCTTGTTCTTCACCACCTTGACGCGCGTCTCGTTGCCGACGACCTCCTCGCCCTTCTTGATCGACCCGATCCGCCGGATGTCGAGCCGCACCGACGCGTAGAACTTGAGCGCGTTGCCGCCGGTGGTCGTCTCCGGGTTGCCGAACATCACGCCGATCTTCATGCGGATCTGGTTGATGAAGATGACGAGCGTGCCCGCGCGCTTGATGTTGCCGGCGAGCTTGCGCAGCGCCTGGCTCATCAGCCGCGCCTGCAGGCCGGGCAGCTGGTCGCCCATCTCGCCTTCGATTTCGGCCTTGGGCACCAGCGCCGCCACCGAGTCGATGACGATGATGTCCACGCCGCCCGAGCGCACCAGCATGTCGGCGATCTCCAGGCCCTGCTCGCCGGTGTCCGGCTGCGAGATCAGCAGGTCGCCGACCTTGACGCCCAGCTTTCCGGCATAGACCGGGTCGAGCGCGTTCTCGGCGTCGATGTACGCGGCCACGCCGCCGGCCTTCTGCACCTGGGCGACGACCTGCAGGCACAGCGTCGTCTTGCCCGACGACTCCGGTCCGTAGATCTCGACGACGCGGCCACGCGGCAGGCCGCCGCAGCCGAGCGCGATGTCGAGGCCGAGCGAGCCGGTCGACACGACCGACAGGTCGTTGGCGATCTGCGCCTCGCCCATCTTCATGATCGAGCCCTTGCCGAACTGCTTTTCGATCTGGGCCAACGCGGCGGACAGCGCCTTGCTTTTCTGGTCTTCCATGGGGGCGTCGAGGGGCATGTCGGGAGTCTCCGAAGTATGGCCCGGCGGCCGGGCGGCCGGGAAGGCGGGCTCAACTCGGGCGAATCTTGGCATAGAACGATCGTTCGACGCAAGTCCGTCCCTCGACCTAGGCCGGACGGCCCATTGCCCGACGCGACATACGGAGGATGCCGGCCGCAGCCCGAGACATTAAGATTTCGCGTCCGCCCGTGGCCGACCCCGATGGGACTCTCGTCCGACGACCTCCGCGCGCTCGACCAGCTGCTGGCCGAGGTCGTCGACCTCGCCGAGGACGCTCGCGCACGCTGGCTCCAGACGCTGCCGGCCGAGCACGCGAAGCTGGCGCCGGTGCTGCAACAGCTGCTGACCGGCCAGGCGGAGACGGCCGCAGGCGGCGGCGCCGCCGCATCGGCTTTCGCGCCGGGCGCGACGATCGGCCGCTACCGGCTGGTCCGCGAGATCGGCGCCGGCGGCATGGGCGTGGTCTGGCTCGGCGAGGACGGCGCCGGGCACCTGAAGCGACCGGTCGCCCTCAAGCTGCCGCTGCGCACGCTCGGCAACCGCGCGCAAGGCGGCCGCTATGCGCGCGAGCGCGACATCCTGGCAAGCCTCGCGCATCCGAACATCGCGCGACTGTACGACGCCGGCATCACCGCCGACGGCCAGCCCTTCCTTGCGCTCGAATACGTCGAGGGCGAGCCGCTGCCCGCCTACTGCGACGCGCGCCGGCTCGACGTCGCCGCGCGCCTCGCGCTGTTCGGCCAGGTGCTGCGCGCCGTCCAGTACGCGCATGCGAACCTCGTCATCCACCGCGACTTGAAGCCGTCGAACATTCTCGTGACCGCCGACGGCCAGGTGCGCCTGCTCGACTTCGGCATCGCGAAACTCGTCAAGGTCGGCGACGCGCAGGACACCGAGCTCACGCGGATCGCCGGCAGCGCGCACACGCCGGCGTACGCGTCGCCCGAGCAGATCGCGGGCGCGCCGGTGAGCACGGCGTCGGACGTGTACTCGCTCGGCGTGCTGCTGTACGAGCTGCTGTGCGGCGCGCGGCCGTATCGGCCGGCAACGCCCGGCGGCGCGGCGCTGGAGGACGCGATCCTGCACGTGGATCCGCCGCCGCCTTCGACCGCCGTCGACGACGACGCGGCGGCCAGGCGCGCGGTCGCCAATGGCCGCAAGCTCGCCGCGCAGATCGCCGGCGACCTGGACACGATCGTCGGCAAGGCGCTGAAGAAGCGGCCGGACGAACGCTACCCGACCGTCGCCGCGCTGGCCGAGGACCTCGAGCGCCACCTGCGAGGCGATCCGATCGAGGCTCGCGCCGACAGCGCGATGTACCGTCTGCGCAAGCTGGTCGCGCGCAATCGCATCGCGTTCGGCGCCGCGGCGACAATCGCGGTCGCGCTGGTCGCCGGCACCACCGTCGCACTGTGGCAGGCGCGGGAGGCGCGCCGCGAAGCCGCGCGCGCCAGCGCCGTCCAGCAGTTCGTCGTCGACTTGTTCAGAGCGAACTCGGCCGACCAGCTCGATCCGCAGCGCGCGCGCAGGACCACGGCGCGCGAGCTGCTCGACCGCGGCGTCGCGCGCATCGGCGACGCCTTCGGCGGCCAGCCGGAAGCGCGGCTCGCGCTGGTCGCCACGTTCGCGCAACTGTACCTGGAGCTTGGCCTGTGGACCGACGCCGTCGAGCTGTCCACCCAGCAGGTGACGCTGGCCCGCTCGCTGTACGGCGGGAATGACCTGCGCGTCGCCGATGCGCTGATCGTGCAGGCCACCGCGCTCGATCGGCGCGACCGCAACGACGGCGCCGACATCCCGGCGCTGCTCGACGAGGCGCGCAACATCGTCGACGGCGCGGGAGCCGGCGGCAGCCTGAGCGCCGCGCGACTGCACGATGCCTTCGCCGCCTACTACACGAACCACAGTCTGCCCAAGGCGCGCGAGCACGCCGAGCGTGCAGTCGACATCTACGCGGGCGGACATGCCGGTGATCCCGACTATCCGCTCGCGCTCGCCAACCTCGCCAACATCGAGCTCCGCCGCGGCGATTGGACGGCGGCGCAGGCGGTGGTCAACCGGTCGCTCGCCGTGGCGCGTCGGCTCGGCGTCAGCGAGTTCCGGCTGGTGCAGTTCCTCCGCCGCGCCGGCGAGATCAACTCATTCACCGACAACATCGCCGACGCCGACCTGCAGCTGCGCGAGGCGGTCGCGATTTCCGAGCGCGTCAACGGACCCGAGCACCCGGCGACCAACGTCGTGCGCGTCGCGCTGCAGCGCCATCTGGCGTTCACGTCGCGGCTCGCCGAGGCGGAAGCGCTGGCGCTGCAAGTGGTCGCCTTCGACGCCGCCAATCCCAATCGCGAAACGACGCAGGTCGAGGACACGCGGCGGATGTTGCTCGAACTGCACAGTTTCCGCGGCGACCTCGCCGCGGCACGCCGCGTCGCCGACGAAGCAAGCCGCGCCTACGGCGGCGCGGTTCCGGCGACGTTTCGGGCCTCTTCGACGCTGCTCGAGATCGCCGCCGTGCGTGCGG
The DNA here is from genome assembly GCA_046347755.1 of Burkholderiales bacterium. Lineage (GTDB taxonomy): Bacteria > Pseudomonadota > Gammaproteobacteria > Burkholderiales > Casimicrobiaceae > VBCG01. The sequence goes on from JAXMFM010000003.1 coordinate 2,882,977, forward strand.
CCACCGGACGCCACGACGAGGCGCGCGAGCTGCACCGGCGGGTCGAGGCAATCGCAGCCGAGCTCGCGCTGCCGCGCGCGTCGATGCTGCTCGGCAACCTCGCGCTCGCGCAGGCTCACTTCGCGCTCGACACGGACGATCCGCGAGGCGCGCTCGACCGCGTCAGCGAGCAGCAGGTCCACTGGCGCGCGGGCGACGCGGGCATCGCGTCGTCGCGCGGCGAACTGCACGCGGTGGCAGTGGCGGCGCTGGCCCGGCAGGGCGACGGCGCGGCCGCACTCGCACTCGCCGCCGCGGCCGAGCGGGAGTTCGCGCAGTCGGGGGTGGGCCAGTACTACGTTTCGGTCGAAGGCGAGCTCGCGTTCGCGCATGCGCTCGCGTGGCTCGCGGCCGGCGACGCGGCGCAGGCGCTGCCCCATGCCGAGCGCAGCGTCGCGCTGTACCAGCGCGTTCACGTGCCCGACAGCCCCTGGCGCGCCAACGCGGAAGTCGCGGTCGGGCGCTGCCTGATGCGGCTTGGTCGCCTCGCCGAAGCGCAAGCCGCGCTGGCCTCCGCGCGCGCCGCGCACGCCGCCCATGCCGAGCTCGGCGGGCAATTCCGCGCGCCGCTGCGCGAGGCGGAGGCCGAATTGCGGCTCGCGGAGTCCCGCCGGACCTCCCCGGCCAGCGTCGCGCGCGCTATGCCCTAGCGAGCAATCCTTCGAGCGCGACCATCACGCTCGCCTCCCGCACGGCCGCGCGGTCGCCGGTGAAGCGATGCGCGACCGACGTCGTCGCTGCACGCCGCGCCGCCCACGCGAAGCACACGAGGCCGACCGGCTTGCCCGGCGTGCCGCCGCCCGGCCCGGCGATGCCGGTGATCGCGACGGCGACGTCGGCGCGGCTGTGGGCGAGCGCGCCTTCGGCCATCGCGCGTGCCGTCGCCTCCGACACCGCGCCGTGCCGCGCGAGGATCTGCGGTGACACGCCGAGCTGGTCTATCTTCGCCTCGTTCGAGTACGTGACGAAGCCGCGCTCGAACCACTCGGAGCTGCCGGCGATGTCGGTGATCGCGCCGGCGACCAGCCCTCCGGTGCACGACTCGGCCGTTGCGCAAAGCGCGCGGCGCGCGCGCAGGCGTTCGCCCAGCTGCACGGCGAGCGCCGCGATCGCTGCATCGCTCATTCCCCGTCCCCCGGCCGTCCGCAGTAGTGATACGTGTACGCGGTCGCGAAGCCGAACTTCCCGTACACGGCGAGCGCCGGATGGTTGTCGGCCTGGACCTGCAGGTATGCGTGCGCCGCGCCGTGCTCCCACGCCCACGTCAGGAGCCGCGCGACCAGCGCGCTGGCGATGCCGCGGCGTCGCACGTCCGGCGCCGTCGCCATCGAGAACACGCCGGCCAGCCCGTCTTCCAGCATGACGGTACCGACGCCGACGGCGCGGCCGTCGACGTACGCGGCCATCGCGCGGCCGTGCAGCGTGTTGCCGATCAGCCGCTCGTAGTACGCGTCGCGCTGCTCGGGCGTCGCGTCCTGCAGGACGGCGACGGCGTCGGCGAACGCGGCCGGCGTCGGCGTGGCGACGTCCACGCCGTCGGCGTCGACGACCTCGGGCGCGCGGTCGAGCCGCACGACCTGCACCAGCGTCGTGTCGAAGGCGACGTAGCCGTGCGCCGCCAGCGCGTCGGCCAGCGCCGGCGGCTGCACGAACGGCGTCATCCGGAACAGCACCGGCAGGTGCCGCTCCCCGTAGACGCGTTCGCAGTACCGGATCTTCTCGGGCAGCGGCAGCGTGGATGCGAAGTGCGCGTTCACGCTGCGCCCGCGCCGCGCCTTGCCCGGCGACACGCGCAGCAGCCATCCGTCGTAGAACATCTGGCGCTGCGTCTGCAGCGCGTTTAGGCCCGCCTCCTCGACGCGCCGCAGGTCGACCGGGTTCGTCATCCCGCGAAGCTCTGGCCGACCGCGAACACGATCAGCGCGTAGCCGGCCGCGACCAGGTCGTCGACCATCACGCCGAAACCATTCTTCAGCGACGCGTCGAGCTGCCGTATCGGCGGCGGCTTCACGATGTCGAAGAACCGGAACAGCGCGAACGCGATCGCGATCCGCCACGGCGTGGTGCCGGTGAAGAACAGCACGAGCATGAACGCCGCGATCTCGTCGACGACGATCCCGCCGTGGTCGGGCGCGCCGAGCGCACGCCCGGTCACCTGCGACGCCCACACGCCGACCGCGAACGTCGCCGCCACCGCGACCAGGTACTCGACGTCGCCGGCGTGCGCGCGCAACAGCAGCGCGATCGGAATCGCGACCAGCGTGCCGAACGTGCCCGGCGCCCACGGCGACAGGCCGGCGCCGAAGCCCAGCGCGATGAAGTGCGCCGGATGGAGGAACAGGAACCGCAGCGTCGGCTGCAGCTTCAATGGCTCCCCCGAACGGCGCTCATCGGAAGTGATCGAACGCCTGCGGCAGCGGCGACACCGGCTCGCCGCGTTCGTCGCGCACGCGCAGGCCGCGCTCGGCCGAGATCGCGCCGATGCGCGTCAGCGGCAGCGACATCCGCGTGGCGATCGCCGCGAGCTTCGGCCGCGCCGACGGCGGCGCAGTGAAGCACAGCTCGTAGTCGTCGCCGCCGGCGAGGAGGCAGCGCAGCGCCAGCGCGCGCTCGTCGGACGCTAAGCGCTGCGCCAGCGCGGGTGCGCGGGGAATCGCGGCGAGGTCGACGTCGGCGCCCACGCCGGACGCGTCGAGGACGTGGGTCAGGTCGCCGGTCAGGCCGTCGGACACGTCGAGCGCCGCCGACGCGACGCCGCGCAGCGCTTCGCCGAGCGCGACGCGCGGCTCGGGCCACTCGAGCCGCGCGCGCAGCGCCGACAGCGTCGCGTCGTCGAGCGCCGTCTCGCCCTGCAGCGCAGCCAGCGCAAGCGCCGCGTCGCCCAGGCGCCCGGAGACCAGGATGTCGTCGCCCGGGCGCGCGCCCGCGCGCGTGATCGCGGTGCCGGCGGGCAGCTCGCCGACGATCGTCAGGCACAGGTTGCGCGGACCGCGCGTGGTATCGCCGCCGACCAGCGCCACGCGAAAGCGCGCGGCCAGCGCGAACAGGCCGCCGGCGAACGCCGCCAGCCATGCGTCGTCGTCGTCCGGCAGCGCACCGCCCAGCAGCGCCCAGCGCGGAGTGGCGCCCATCGCCGCCATGTCGGAAAGGTTCACGGCGAGCGTCTTGTGGCCAAGCGACGCCGGATCGACGTCGGGCAGGAAATGCCGTCCTTCGACCAGCATGTCGACCGACAGCGCGAGCTCGGCGCCGGGCGTGGGCGCGACGACTGCCGCGTCGTCGCCGATGGAAAGCCGCACGGCGGGATCGCGGACCGGACGCCGGAAATGGCGGTCGATCAACGCGAATTCGGAGGTCCGGACCCCCACGCTCGCGGAATTCGCCGCTTCGCTGCCCCCGGAGGGGGCGCCCTTCGCGCCTTGGGACGGCCCGGCGGCGCTCATCGCGAAACGTCGCCGATCTCGCGCTGCCACCGCGCGAGAAGGCGCTTGCGCTCCTCGGGCGCGCCGAAGCGCGCGGGATCGACGTCGAGCGTGGCGGCGTTCGCGTAGCGCGCGGCCTCCGGGCGGATGACCGCCGACGCGTTGGCCGGGATGATCAGGTTGCGCGTGCGGTTGGCGAGCTCCTGCGCGCCCCTGGTCAACGCCCAGTCGTAGAACGCGCGCGCCTCGTCCGGATGCGGCGCGCCGTTGACGATCGCCATGCCGCCCAGCGCCGCGCCGGTGCCTTCGCACGGGATCGCGATGTCGACGGCGAAGCCGGCCAGCTGCTGCGTGACGAATTCGTGCACGAACGACACGCCGACGCCGACCTCGCCGCGCGCGACCGACGGTCCCTGCGCCGTGCCCGATTGCGTGTAGCGGACGACGTTCGGCGCGAGCTTCGCCAGGTAGGCGAACGCCGCGTCCTCGCCGTAGAGCACGACCAGCGTGGCCAGGATCGTGTAGCCGGTGCCGCTGGTCACCGGATTCGACAGCTCGATCTCCTTCCGGTACTTCGGATCCGTCAGGTCGGACCAGCAGCGCGGCGCGCCGATGGTCTTCTTCGCGAGCAGCGCCGGATTGGTGCCGAAGCCGATGATGATCCGGTAGATCGCCGCGACCTTGTAGTCGGCGCGTTCGGTCGCGTTGCGCGCCCACGGCGCGAGCTCGGCGAGCTTCGGCGACCGGTACTGCGCGAACAGGCCCTCGGCCGCCGCCTGCAGCAGCGGATCGATCGTGCCGCCGTACCAGACGTCGGCGCGCGGGTTGTCGCGCTCGGCGCGTATCTGCGCGTAGAACTCGCCGGTGGGCTTGCGCGTGATCGACGTCGCGATGCCGGTCTCGCGCTGGAACTCCTTCGCGGCGAGCTCGCACGCATCGGCGTCGTGACTGCAGTAGACGACCAGCGAACGCTGCGCCAACGCGCCGGACGCGGCGATCGCGGCCGCGGCGAACGCGGCGCACAGGAGCGAGGACCGCGCCATCCCGACCCCGCGCTACCGGTGCAGCGCGGCGATTTCCGCCGCGCGGGCGTCGGCGGCGTACCGGTCGAGGACGCCGTTGACGAAGCGATGGCCGTCGGTGCCGCCGAACGACTTCGCGAGCTCCACCGCCTCGTTGATGACGACGCGGTAGGGTATGTCGGCACGCTGCGTCAGCTCCCACGCGCCGATGACGAGGATCGCGCGCTCCACCGGCGACAGTTCCGCGGGCTTGCGATCCAGCAGCGGCGCGAGCGACGCCAGCAATCCGTCGTAGCCGTCGGCGACGCCCTGCCACATCTCGTCGAAGTACGGCTTGTCGGCACGCAGGTAGCCGGGGCTCGCGACCAGGTCGTCGCGCACGACGCGCGCCGCATTGCCCGACAGCTGCCGCTGATAGAGGCCCTGCAGCACGAGCTCGCGCGAGCGCCTGCGCTGGCTAGTCATCGTCATCGATCGCCTGCAGCAGGTTGGCCATCTCGATCGCCGCCTGCGCGGCCTCGTAGCCCTTCCGGTCCATCCGCGCCTCGGCCTGCGCGTCCGTGTCGCACGTCAGGATGCCGTTGCCGACCGGTATGCCGGACTCGAGCGCGACGCTCGACAGTCCGGCCGCCGATTCGTTGCAGACGATTTCGAAGTGGTACGTGTCGCCGCGGATCACCGCGCCCAGCGCGACCAGCCCGTCGTAGTCGCCGGTCTGCGCCAGTCGCTGCAACGCGAGCGGCGACTCGAGCGCGCCGGGGACGGTGACGACGGTGATCCGCTCGTCCGCCACGCCGGCCTCGGCGAGCGCGCGCAGCGCGCCGGCGAGCAGTCCTTCGCCGATCGCCGGATTGAACCGCGACAGCACGACGCCGACGCGGCAGTGCTCGCCGCGCAGGTTCGACGCGATGCGTTTGATCGGCATGGACGCGGTCCCCGGCTACGACGACTTGCGCGCCGGCGGCTCCGTTTCGTAGCCGGTCACTTCGAGGTCGAAGCCGGCCATGCTCGGCATCTTGCGCGGCTTCGCCAGCAGCCGCATGCGGCCGACGTTGAGGTCGCGCAGGATCTGCGCGCCGATGCCGTAGTTGCGCAGGTCCATCTTCGCGGGCGCCGGCGGCACGTCGGCGAGCGCGCGCTGGCGCAGCTCGGCCGCGCTCTCGGGCCGGTGCAGCAGCACCACCACGCCGCGACCGGATTTCGCCACCGCTTCGAGCGCGCCGGGAATCGTCCACGAATGCGACGCGCTGTCGGCGTCGAGCAGGTCCATCACCGACAGCGGCTCGTGCACGCGCACCAGCGTCTCGGTGTCCGCCGCGATGGGTCCGCGGACCAGCGCCAGGTGCGTCGCGTCGGAAATCTTGTCGCGGTAGACGACGAGCCGGAACGCGCCGTGCGGCGTGGCGAGCGGCCGCTCGGCGATGCGCTCGACGATCCGCTCGGTGCGCGACCGGTAGTGGATGAGGTCGGTGATCGCGCCGATCTTCAATCCGTGCGCGGCGGCGAACGCCTCGAGGTCCGGCATCCGCGCCATCGTGCCGTCGTCGCGCATGATTTCGCAGATGACCGCCGCCGGCGTCAGGCCCGCGAGCCGCGCCAGGTCGCAGCCCGCTTCCGTGTGGCCGGCGCGCACCAGCACGCCGCCCGGCTGCGCCATCACGGGGAAGATGTGGCCGGGTTGCACGATGTCGGCGGACTTCGCGTCGGGCGCGACCGCGGCGCGGACCGTGCGCGCGCGATCGGCGGCCGAGATGCCGGTGGTCACGCCTTCGGCCGCCTCGATCGACGCCGTGAAGTTGGTTCCCATGCCCGAGCGGTTGGCCGCCACCATCGGCGACAGTCCGAGCCGGCGGCACCGGTCCTCCTCGAGCGTCAGGCAGACGAGGCCGCGCGCGAAGCGCGCCATGAAGTTGATCGCGTCGGGCGTCACGAAGTCGGCAGCCACCACGACGTCGCCCTCGTTCTCGCGGTCCTCCTCGTCGACCAGCACGACCATGCGGCCGGCCTTCAGTTCGGCGACGATTTCGGGAATGGCGGCAAGCGGCATCGCGGACGCTCCGGCGAAATGCGCGGGTTGGCGCCGCGCGAGGACTGTCATTCTAGCGCAGCGGTATGGGCTCCCCCCGAGCGGCGCTCCGCGCCGTTCCCCCCAGGGGGCGCGCGTCTTGGGGCGGCCCTGCGGCGCGATTTGTTGCTCCCCCCGAGCGGCGCTCCGCGCCGTTCCCCCCAGGGGGCACGCGCCTTGGGGCGGCCCTGCGGCGCGCCCCCCAGGCGGCGCCCTAGCCGGTCAGGACGACGGTCGAGCGCACGAAGTCGGGCGCGTCCAGGTTCTCCACGATGAACTCGGCGACGTCGGCCCGCGCGATCCGCTTGGCGCGTCCCTCCGGCGCGACGGTCAGCGCCTGGAACAGCCCGGTGGCCTTGCCGTCGCGCAGCGCGGCCGGACGCACGATCGTCCACTCGACGTCGGCGTCGCGGACCAGCGCTTCCTGCCGTGACTTGTCGACGGCCACCGCGGCCGCGAACAGCGGCGTGCCCAGCGGCCCGCGTCCGCCGGTCGCGTGTCCGGTCACGCAGATCAGCCGGCGCACGCCGTGCCTCCGCATCGCCGCCAGCACGTGCGCGGTTCCGCGCGAGAACAGCGGCACGTCGCGGCGCAGGCGCCGGGCGCCCACCGTCCACACGACGGCGTCCTGCCCGGCGATCGCGCGGTCGACGTCGTCGGCGTCCGCCGCGTCGCCGACGACCAGCCGCACGCCGGTGACCGACCTCGCGAATCCCGCCGCGTTGCGCGCCATCACGGTCAACGTGTGGCCGGCCGCGAACGCCGCCGCGACGACGGCGCGACCGGTGCCGCGCGTGCCGCCGATCACCAGGACGTTCATGCCGGGGCGAGCGCCGGTGCGGGCGCGCGATGCACGCGGAACCACGCCGCATACAGCGCGGGCAGGAACACGAGCGTCAGCACGGTCGCGACGACGATGCCGCCCATCATCGCGACGGCCATCGGACCGAAGAAGTCGCTGCGCACCAGCGGAATCAGCGCGAGCACCGCGGCGGCGGCCGTGAGCACGATCGGCCGGAACCTGCGCACGGTCGCGCCGACCACCGCGTCCCACGGCGCGAAGCCGGCGGCGATGTCCTGGTCGATCTGGTCCACCAGGATGATCGAGTTGCGCATGATGATGCCGGCGAGCGCGATCGTGCCCAGCATCGCGACGAAGCCGAACGGCTTGCCGAACGCCAGCAGCGCCAGCACGACGCCGATCAGTCCGAGCGGCGCCGTCAGCACGACCATCAGCGTGCGCGAGAAGCTCTGCAGCTGGATCATCAGCAGCGTCAGCACGGTGATGACCAGCAGCGGCACGCCGGCGGCGATCGACTTCTGCCCGCGCGTGGAATCCTCGATGGCGCCGCCGATCTCGATCCGGTAGCCGAGCGGTAGCCCGGCGCGCAGGTCGGCGAGCTCGCGCTCGATCCGCTTCGCGACGTCCGGCCCCTGCGCGTCTCCGATCACGTCGGAGCGCACGGTGATCGTCGGCAGCCGGTTGCGCCGCCACACGACGCCGTCCTCCAGCTCGTAGCGGATCTCGGCGATCTGCGTGATCGGCACGGCGCGGCCGTTGCGCGACGGGATCGCCAGGTCCTTCAGGAAGCTCATCTTCGCGCGCTCGTCAACGGAGCCGCGCAGCAGCACCTCGACCTGCTTGTCGCGCTCGCGGTAGTAGGTGACGGAGAAGCCCGACAGCGAATTGTTGAGGAACAGCGCCAGCTCCTGCGACGAGATCCCGAGCACGCGCGCCTTGTTCTGGTCGATCGCGACCTTGATGACTTTCGACGGCTCGTCCCAGTCGAACTGGACCTGCGACGTTTCGGCGTCCTTGCGCATGACATCCGCCACCCGGCGCGCGATGCCGCGCACGGTCTCGACATTTTCCCCCGACACGCGGAACTGGACGGGGAAGCCGACCGGCGGTCCGTTCTCGAGCCGCGAGATGCGCCCGCGCAGCTCCGGGTAATCGGTCTCGAACAGGTGCAAGAGCCGTGCGCGAACCTGCTCGCGCTCGGCGATGCCATTGGCGATCAGCACGACCTGCGCGAAGTTCGCCTGCTGCAGCTGCTGGTCGAGCGGCAGGTAGAAGCGCGGCGAGCCGCTGCCCACGTAGGACACGAAGCTCTCCACCCCCGGGTCGCGCTCGAGCACCGCCTCGAGTTTCTTCGTCGCCTCCAGCGATGCGGCGAACGAGCTGCCCTCGGGCAGCCGCAGGTCGACCAAGAGCTCGACGCGCGAGCTCGCCGGGAAGAACTGCTGCGGGACGAAGCGGAACAGCGCGACGGCGCCGACGAACAGCGCGACGGTGCCGACCAGGATCGTCGCGCGATGGGTGACGCACCACGTGACCGCCCGCCGCAGTCCGCGGTAGAACGGCGTGTCGTAGACATCGCCGTCCGCATGCGCCGCCGGCAGCGGCCGCCCGGTCAGTCGCGACCACCCTCGCCGGATCAGCGACGGCGCGAGCAGCTTCTCCCGGTCCGGCAGCATCCGGTAGCCGAGGTACGGAATGACGACGACGGCGACCACCCACGACGCGATCAGCGCGATCGCCGAAACCTGGAAGATCGACCGCGTGTATTCGCCGGTGCTGCTGCGCGCGGTCGCGATCGGCAGGAAGCCGGCGACCGTGACCAGCGTGCCCGTCAGCATCGGGAACGCCGTGCTCGTGTACGCGAAGCTCGCCGCCCGGAACCGGTCGTAGCCCTGCTCGATCTTGATCGCCATCATCTCGACCGCAATGATCGCGTCGTCGACCAGCAGGCCCAGCGACAGAATCAGCGCGCCGAGCGAGATCTTGTGCAGCCCGATGCCGAAAAGCCACATGAACAGGAACGTGACGGCGAGCACCAGCGGAATCGAAACGGCGACGACCAGCCCGGTGCGCAGGCCGAGGCTCACCAGCGACACCGCGAGCACGATCAGCACCGCCTCGGCCAATGAACGCAGGAACTGGTTGATCGACCGCTGCACGGCGCGCGGCATGCTGGCCACCTGCGACAGTTCCACGCCGACCGGCAGCGCCTTCGCGATGCGCGCGGTCTCGCGGTCGAGGTCGTGGCCGAGCTCGATGACGTCGCCGCCCTTGACCATCGTGATGCCGAGGCCGAGCGCCTCCTGGCCGTGCCAGCGCATCTTCTGCTGCGGCGGGTCGACGTAGCCGCGCGTCACCTTCGCGATGTCGCCCAGCCGGAACATCCGGTTGTTCGCGCGGATCGCGATGTCGCGGATCGACTCGACGCTGTCGAACGCGCCCGACGGCCGCACGTAGATGCGGTCGGTCGCCGTGTCGAACACGCCGGCCGCCGCGACGGCGTTCTGCTTCGCGAGCGTCTCGATGATCTGCGCGGGCTCGATGCCGAGCGTCGCGAGCTTGCTGTTGGCGAGCTCGATGAAGATCTTCTCGTCCTGCTCGCCGATGAAATCCACCTTGGCCACGCCGGGCACGCGCAGCAGCTCCGCGCGCACGCGGGTGCCGAAGTCCTTCAGCTCGCGGTAGCCGAAGCCGTCGCCGGTCAGCGCGTAGATGTTCGTGTACGTGTCGCCGAACTCGTCGTTGAAGAACGGCCCCTGGATGCCGGCGGGAAACTGGTTGCGGATGTCGCCGATCTTCTTGCGCACCTGGTAGAAAGCGTCGGCCGCCGACTCCGGGGGCGCCGAGTCCTTGAGCGCGAAGAACACCATCGACTCGCCCGGCTTCGAATAGCTGCGAACCCAGTCGATGTTGGGCACGTCCTGCAGCTTGTGCTCGATGCGGTCGGTGACCTGCTCCTCGACCTCGTGCGCCGGCGCGCCCGGCCACAGCGTCTTGACGACCATCACGCGGAACGTGAACGGCGGGTCCTCCGACTGGCCGAGGCGCTCGTAGGCGAGGACGCCGGCGGCCGCGAACACCACGATCAGGTACAGCACCAGCGTGCGGTGCGCGAGCGCCCACTCGGAGAGGTTGAAGCGCGAGCGCGGCGGTTCACCCGCAGGCGGCAGCGACGACATGGCGGCGCCGGATCGTCAGCTGCGGACGGGTACTGCCTTGGCCGGCTTGCCGGCGGCGTCGACCTTGTCGCGCCCGTTCGCCGACGCAGGCCCCGCGTCGTACGGCCGCACGACCTGCCCCGGCACCAGCTTGTGCACGCCGGCGGCGACGATCCACTCGCCGTGCGCGACGCCGGACGTCACGACGACGCCGTCCTCGCGGTACTGGCCGATCGACACCGGCACGAGATTGACCTGCCCAGACGCCGGGTCGAACCTCCAGACGGCCGGCTTGCCTTCCTTCTGGTAGATCGACGTCAGCGGCAGCAGCGCCGTCTGCGCGGCGCCCGGCGTGAGCACGGCGACGTTCGCGGTCATCCCCCATTGGACCGAAGGGTCCGGATCGACGATCGACACGCGCACGGCGAACGTACGCGTCGTCGGATCGACGGCCGGCGCGATCTCGCGCACGCGCGCCGCGTACGTCCGCCCGGGGTTCGCCCACAGCAGGGCCGCGAGCTGCGGCGCGTTGCGGATCTCGCCGATGCGGTTCTCGGGCACGCTGATCGCGACCTCGCGCTCGTTCTCGCGGGCGATGCGCACGACCGGCTGCCCGGGCGTCACCACCTGTCCCGGCTCCGCGAGCACGGCGGTGATCACGCCGTCCTCGTTGGCGACCAGCGTCGCGTAGCTGGCCTGGTTCTGCGACACCGCGAGGTTGGCCTTCGCCTGCTCGTGCTTCGCGCGGTTGCTGTCGAGCACGTTGCGCTTGGCATCCAGCGCCGACGCGCTGATGAACTTCTCGCGGAACAGGTTCTGGTAGCGGTCGTACTCGGCCTGCGCGAACCGGTATTCGGTCTCGGTTGCCGCGACCTGCGCCTTCGCGGCCTCGGCCTGCAGGCCGACGTCGGCCGGGTCGAGCCTCGCGAGCGGCGCGCCCTTCGCAACGCGCGCGCCGGCATCGACCATCCGCGCGACGATCTTGCCGCCGATGCGAAAGCCCAGGTCGGCCTCGTGCCGCGCCTTGACCTCGCCGGCGAACACCGACGTTTCGGTCGCGTTGCCGATGGCGACCTGCGTCAGCTGAACCGGCCGGATGACGTCGGCCGGCGGAGCCTTGGCGCCGCACGCGGCAAGCAGCGCCGCCAGCGCCGCGATCGCGAGCGTTCTCGTGTTCATCGCGTTTCCTCTGCGGTTACCGTGTGCCCGACCGTGCCGCTCCACAGCGCCAGCAGCGCGCGGTCGAGCTCGACCGGGTAGTCGTACTGGAAGGCCGGCGGCGTCTCGCCCTGTCCCGTCATGGGGCATCCCAGGTTGTGCCGCTGCGACTCCGCGGACATCTGCCACAGGCCGATGATCAGCGCGTAGCTGTGCCGGAGCAGCGCGACGCCGTCGCCGGGCTTCAATTCGGGGAAGTGGCGCTCGATGCCGGCGCCGGCCTTGGCCAGGCGCTCGCCCATCCGCTGCTTGAACGCGACGGCCGCATCCAGCGGAACGCTTTGCCCCATGAGCCCGAAGCAGCGCGCCGCCAGCGGCAGGAACAGCGGCGGCTCGACCATGTACGTGTGCGTCAGCGCCAGGATGTCGCCGATCGTGGCCGGCGACGTCTGCCCGAGCCGGTCGATCAGCGCGCGGAAGAAGCCGTCGATGTTGCGTTCGTGGACGGCGAGCAGCAGTTCTTCCTTGCTCGGGAAATACAGGTAGACGGTCCCCTTCGCGAGGCCCGCCTCGTCGGCGACCTCGGCGACGTTGGCGATGCGCTCGGGGGAGCGCGCGAGCAGGCGCGCGGCGGCGTCGAGGATCGCCTGCTGCCGTTCCTGCTTGTCTTCGGCCTGGATGGCCCGCTGACGGATCACCACGCTGTCTGCCCTTCCGTTGACGCCCACTAACTGACTACGGGTCACTTAAGCGGCAGCGTAAATGACCCTTGGTCAGTTGTCAATACCGTACGGTCAATGAACGGTCAGAACAAGGCCAGCGTGGCCCGGGTCAGCGCGCTGTCGGCTTCCGCGTGGTCGAGCACCACGCTGAAGTGGTGCTTGCCGGGGATGAACATCGGCGCCTCGGCCGGCCGGCGGTTGCGCGGCCACGCGTCCCACAGCAGCTGCGACTGGCGCAGGAATTCGGACGTCTCGCCGGCGCCGCACGCGATCAGCAGCGGCGCGTCGGTGCGGACCGGACGGTTGATCGGCGACACGCGCGCCGCCTCGGCGTCGTCCAGCCTGAAGTCCACGTTGAACGAGAACTGCACGAGCGGCGCCAGGTCGTGCACGCCGGACAGCGTCAGGCCGCCGACGAACGGCGCGCGCGCGAGGCCGCGCGCCGTCCAGTCGATCGTGTACATCATCGCCGCCAGGTGGCCGCCCGCCGAATGGCCGCCCACGACCACGTCGGCGCCCGCGCCGTGCCGCGCGCCTTCGCGCTGCACCCACGCGAGCGCGCGCGCGCATTCGTCGACGATCGTCGCGATCGACACGTCAGGGCACAGGTCGTAGTCGACGACGGCCACCGCGATCCCCTCGTCGACCAGCGGTCCCGCGACGAACGAGAAGTCGTCCTTGCCGAACGCGCGCCAGTAGCCGCCGTGGAGGAACACGAACGTGCCCTTCGCCGCGACGGCCGGCGCGAACAGGTCGAGCGTCTCGCGCGGATTGGGGCCGTAGCGCAGGCCCACGCGCGGGCGGTAGCGCGCCCGCGTCGCCTGCGACAGCGCCGGATACTGCGCGAGGAAGCGAGGATGGTCGGCGACCGCGGCGCGGTTGTTGTAGCCGCGCTCGACGGCGTCGGTGGTCAGCGCGGCTGCGCTCACGCCGCGACGATCTCGATGGACAGCGGCGACAGGCCTTCGATGCGTCCGTCGAGCCGGTCGCCGGCGACGACCGCGCCGACGCCGGACGGCGTGCCGGTGAACACGAGGTCGCCGGGAAGGAGCTCGTAGAACTGCGACAGGAAAGCGAGCGTGTGCGGCACGTCCCAGACCATGTCGGCGAGATCGCCGGTCTGGCGGCGCGCACCGTTGACGTCGAGCGTGATCGCGCCGCGCGAAAGGAGCCCCGTCTGCGCCACCGGATGGATCGGCGCCACCGGCGCCGCCTGCGCGAACGACTTGCCGATGTCCCACGGCCGCTTCTTCTCGCGCATGTCGTTCTGCAGGTCCCGGCGCGTCATGTCGAGGCCGGTCGCGTAGCCGAACACGAGGTCGTTCGCGCGTTCCGGCGCGACCTGCACGCCTGCCTTGCCGATCGCGACGACCAGCTCGATCTCGTGGTGGAAGTTCTTCGTCGCCAGCGGATAGCGGATGCGGCCGACCGCCGGCGGCACGACCGGCACGACGGCGTCGGCGGGCTTGGTGAAGAAGAACGGCGGCTCCTTCGACGCGTCGCCGCCCATCTCCTTCGCGTGCTCGGCGTAGTTGCGGCCGACGCAGTACACGTGGCGGACGGGAAACACGTCGGTCGACCCGGCGATCGGAACGGCGGGGAGGTCCCACATCGGAAACGGGGTCTTCATCGTCAGCTCGTCTTCACTCGGCGTCGGGTTGTCGGGCGGGTTCCGCGGCCGCGAACGCCGGCAGCGCGCGGCACGCCGCATCGATTCGCGTCAGCGTCGGATACGGCGACAGGTCCAGGTCGACGCGGCGCGCGTTGGCGACCTGCGGGACGAGGCAGACGTCGGCGAGCGTGGGCGCGTCGCCGTGGCAGAAGCGGCCGGTCGCGGGATCGCGCGCCAGGTGGGTCTCGAGCGCCTCGAAGCCGACGTCGATCCAGTACTTGTACCAGGCGTCCTTCTGCGCCTCGTCGACGCCGACCGTGTGCAGCAGGTAGCGCAGCACGCGCAGGTTGTCGATCGGGTGGATGTCGCAGGCGATCGCCTGCGCGATCCCGCGCACCCGCGCGCGGGCCGCGGCGCCGGAAGGCAGGAGCGGCGGCGCCGGATGCGTCTCGTCCAGGTACTCGACGATCGCCAGCGACTGCGTCAGCACGGTGCCGTCGTCGGTGACCAGCGCGGGCACCAGCCCCTGCGGGTTCATCGCGAGGTACGCGTCGTCGCGGTGGGCTCCCTTGCGCAGGTGGACGAACGCGCGCTCCGGCGTCAAGCCCTTGAGGTTGAGCGCGATGCGGACACGATACGCGGCGGACGAGCGGAAGTAGTCGTAGAGCTTCATGACCAGGTCAGTCCCGCCGGGCCGTCCCAAGGGAGTGACGCGCCCCCTCCGGGGGCAGCGAGCATGGCGAGCGTGGGGGTCGTCATGCTAGAAGGCCGAGATGCCGGTCTGCGCGCGGCCGAGGATCAGCGCGTGCACGTCGTGCGTGCCTTCGTACGTGTTGACGGTTTCGAGGTTCACGACGTGGCGGATGACGTGGAACTCGTCGACGATGCCGTTGCCGCCGTGCATGTCGCGCGCCGTGCGCGCGATGTCGAGCGCCTTGCCGCACGAGTTGCGCTTCATGATCGACGTGATCTCCGGCGCCGCGATCCCCTGGTCCTTCATCCGGCCGAGCCGCAGGCAGCCCTGCAAACCGAGCGTGATCTCGGTCATCATGTCGGCCAGCTTCTTCTGCACGAGCTGGTTGGCGGCGAGCGGCCGGCCGAACTGCTTGCGGTCGAGCGTGTACTGGCGCGCCGCGTGCCAGCAGAATTCGGCGGCGCCCAGCGCGCCCCACGCGATGCCGTAGCGCGCGCTGTTCAGGCACCCGAACGGCCCTTTGAGCCCCTGCACGTTCGGCAGGAGGTTCTCGTCCGGCACGAACACCTCGTCCATCACGATCTCGCCGGTGACCGACGCGCGCAGCGAGAACTTGCCTTCGATCTTCGGCGTCGACAGCCCCTTCATGCCGCGCTCGAGGATGTAGCCGCGGATGATCCTCTGGTCGTCCTTCGCCCAGACGACGAACACGTCGGCGATCGGCGAATTGGAGATCCACATCTTGGCCCCCGACAGCGAGAAGCCGCCGGGCACGGTGCGCGCGCGCGTGACCATCGACCCCGGATCGGAGCCGTGGTCGGGCTCGGTCAGGCCGAAGCAGCCGATCCACTCGCCGGTCGCGAGCTTCGGCAGGTAGCGCCGCCGCTGCGCCTCGCTGCCGTACGTGAAGATCGGGAACATCACGAGCGAGCTCTGCACGCTCATCATCGACCGGTACCCGGAGTCGACGCGCTCCACCTCGCGCGCGATCAGGCCGTAGCACACGTAGTTCAGGCCGGCGCCGCCGTAGTCGGCCGGCAGCGTCGCGCCCAGCAGGCCGAGCGCTCCCATCTCGCGGAAGATCGACGGGTCGGTCTTCTCGTGCCGGAACGCCTCGGTGATCCGCGGCATCAGCTGGTCCTGCGCGTAGGCATGCGCGGTGTCGCGCACCATCCGCTCCTCCTCGGTCAGCTCGAGGTCGAGCAGCAGCGGATCGTCCCACTTGAACACGGGCTTGGTCGAGGCGTGGACGCGTTCGGGGGCGTTCATGGGGAACTCCTGGCGGACCCTGCGCAAGGCACTGCGATTATGCCTCAAGCGTCGGGGATCACCGCCGTCGCCTCGATCTCGACGCGCGCGCGGTCCTCGACCAGCGCGCTGACCTCGACCGCCGTCATCGCCGGGAAGTGGCGGCCCATCACGTCGCGGTAGGCCGCGCCGAGCGCGCGGTAGCTCGCGACGTACTCGCGCCGGTCGACGACGTACCACGTCATCCGCACGACGTGCTCCGGACCGGCGCCCGCCTCGCGCAGGATGGCGACGACGTTGGCGAGCGCGGCCTTCGCCTGCTCGACGAAGTCGTCCGACTCGAACTGCTGATGCGCGTTCCAGCCCACCTGGCCGCCGACGAACACCATGGTGCCGCGAGCGACGACGCCGTTCGCGTAGCCCCGCGCCGGCGCCCAGCCGGCGGGCTGCAGCGTGCGCGCCGCCTTGCCTTTCATCGCGCGCGCTCCTTCGCCATCGCGCGCAGCTTGAAGCGCTGCACCTTGCCGGTCTCCGTTCGCGGCAGCGCGTCGAGGAACGCGACGGCGCGCGGGTACTTGTACGGCGCGATCGCCTGCTTCACGTGCTGCTGCAGCGCTTCCACCGCGCCGGCGTCGCCCGCGTGGCCGGGCTTCAGCACGACGAACGCCATCACGATCATGCCGCGCTCGTCGTCCGGCGCGCCGACGACGCCGCACTCGGCGACGGCCGGATGCGTCAGGAGCGCGCCCTCAACCTCCGGGCCTGCGATGTTGTAGCCGGCGGAAACGATCATGTCGTCGCTGCGCGCCTGGTAGACGAAATAGCCGTCCTCGTCGACCAGGTACGAATCGCCCGTGTAGTTCCAGCCGTCGCGCACGTACTGGCGCTGGCGCTCGTCGGCCAGGTAGCGGCAGCCGGTCGGTCCCTTCACGGCGAGCCGGCCGACCTTGCCGGCGGGCAGCGGCCGGCCGTCGTCGTCCATCACGCACGCCACGTAGCCGGGCACCGGCCTGCCGGTCGCGCCGGGACGCGCGTTCGCCTCGTCGTGCGAGATGAAGATGTGCAGCATCTCGGTCGCGCCGATGCCGTCGATCATCTCGATGCCGGTGGCTTCCTTCCACAGCTTGCGCGTGGCGGCCGGCAGCGCTTCTCCGGCCGACACGCACTTGCGCAGGCTCGACACGTCGAACGAAGGCACGAGCGCCGCCATCGCGCGATACGCGGTCGGCGACGTGACCAGCACGGTCGCGCCGTGCGCGGCGATCGCCGGCAGCAGCGCCTCCGGCGTCGGCTTCTCGACCAGAAGCGTCGCCGCGCCGATGCGCAGCGGGAACAGCAGCAGGCCGCCCAGCCCGAACGTGAACGCGAGCGGCGGGCTGCCGGTGAAGATGTCGTCGGCGGTCGCGCGCAGCGTCGAGCGCGGCCAGCAGTCGCACGCGGCCAGCACGTCGCGGTGGAAGTGCATCGTGCCCTTCGGCATGCCGGTCGTCCCCGACGTGAACGCGATGAGCGCCGTGTCGTCGGCGGCCGTCGCGACGGGCGCGAACGTCGCCGGCTTGGCGGCCGCGCGCGCCTCGATGCCGCCGTCGCCGAACAGCGCGACGCGGGTCAGCGTCGGGCACGCCGGGCGCGCGAGGTCGAGCTCGGCGGCCAGCCGCGTGTCGCACAGCGCGTGCGAAATGTGGGCCTTGTTGACGATTTCGGTCAGTTCCTTCGCACGCAGCAGCGGCATCGTGGCGACGACGATGCCGCCGGCCTTGACGATCGCGAACCAGCACGCGGCCATCAACGGGCTGTTCGGGCCGCGCAGCAGCACGCGGTTGCCCGGCACCAGTCCCATGTCGTCGCGCAGCACGTGCGCGATGCGATTCGCGTGCGCGTTGAGCTCCGCATAGGTCCAGCGCAGCCCGTCCGGCGAGAGGATCGCCGTGCGGTCGCGAAAGCCGCGCTCGAGCGCGCGGTCGAGCAGCTCGACCGCGCAGTTGAGCCGCTCCGGATACCGGAGCTCCGGCAGGTCGAAAAGGAATTCCGGCCACTGGTCGCGCGGCGGCAGATGGTCGCGCGCGAACGTGTCGACATGCGCAGTCGTCATCGCACTCCCTCCCTTCGAACGCCGGACGGTGCGCGGCCGGCGATCAGGCGTCGCCCCGGGCCGGCGCGGCCAGGCTCGACTTGAGCGTGCCGAGAAGCTGGTAGAGCCTGTCGCGGTCGGCGGACGAAACGCCGGCCAGCATCCCGACGATCCAGCGCTCGTGCTCGGCGGCCATCGCGTCGAACGCCGCCTTGCCTTTCGCGGTCAGCCGCACGGCGTGCGAGCGGCGGTCGCCGGGAATCGGCAGGCGCTCGACCATGCCTTCGCCGACGAGCTGGTCGGTAAGGCCGGTGACGTTGCCGCCGGTCACCATCAGCCGCCGCGACAGCTCGCCCATCCGCAGCCCCTTCGGATGCCGTTCGAGCTGCGCCATCAGGTCGAAGCGCGGCAGCGTGATCGCGAAACGCTCGCGGAGCGCCGCGCGGACGTTGCGCTCGATCAGCGCCGTGCACGTGAGCAGGCGCAGCCAAAGCCGCAGCGACTCGTGATGGTCGTCGGAGACCCGCGATTCGTGGTCCGGCGCGTGCGCCGGCGCGTCCGGCGTCTGTGCATGGGGTGTGAGCATGGGCGTCATCCGTTGGCTTCGGGACGCTCGCCGGCCCGTTGCGCCGCGCGGGCGAGGTTGCGTTCGAGCTGCGACTTGCCCGACAGGTACTGCACCGGCCAATCGACGTCGGCGACGCCGAGCTGCGCCGCCGCGTGCAGCGTCCAGTACGGGTCGGCCAGGTGCGGCCGCGCGAGCGCGCACAGGTCGGCGCGCCCGGCCATCAGGATGCTGTTCACGTGGTCGGGCTCGTAGATCGCGCCGACCGCCATCGTCGCGATGCCGGCCTCGTTGCGCACGCGGTCGGCGAATGGCGTCTGGTACATGCGCCCGTACACGGGTGCGGCCTCACGCGTCGTCTGGCCGGACGACACGTCGATCAGGTCGGCGCCCGCCGCGCGGAACGCCTTCGCGATCGCGACCGCGTCGTCGGGCGTGTTGCCGCCTTCGGCCCAGTCGTGCGCGGAAATGCGCACGGACATCGGCCGGTCGCCGGGCCACGCGGCGCGCATCGCGCCGAACACCGCCAGCGGATACCGGCAGCGGTTCTCCAGCGAGCCGCCGAACTCGTCGTCGCGGCGATTGGTGAGCGGGCACAGGAACGCGGACAGCAGGTAGCCGTGCGCGCAATGCAGCTCGAGCCAGTCGAAGCCGGCGCGCGCCGCCGCGCGCGTCGCCGCCACGAATTCGTCGCGCACGCGGTCGAAGTCGTCGTGCGTCATCGCGCGCGGCACCTGGTTGTTCGGGCCGTAGGCGATCGCCGACGGCGCGACCAGCGGCCAGTTGCCGGCCGGCAGCGGCTCCTCCGCGTCCTCCCAGCCGCGCTGCGTCGAGCCCTTCGGCCCGGCGTGGCCCAGCTGGATCGCGATTTTCGCCGACGTGCGCGCGTGCACGTAGTCGACGATGCGCTTCCAGGCAGCCTCGTGCTCCGGCGCGTACATGCCGGCGCACCCCGGCGAGATCCGTGCGTCCGCGGCCACGCACACCATCTCGGTGAACACGAGCGCCGCGCCGCCGTGCGCGCGGCTGCCCGCGTGCACCAGGTAGAAGTCGTCGGGCGTGCCGTCGGTGCACGAATACTGCGCCATCGGCGACACGACCACGCGGTTCTTGAGCGTCACGCCGCGCAGCGTGAACGGCGTGAACATCGGCGGAACGGGCTTGTCGCCGCCGTCGCCGCCGAACCAGCGCTCGAGCCCGGCGACGAACGCCGGGTCGCGCACGCGCAGGTTCTCGTGCGAGATGCGCTGGCTGCGCGTGAGCAGGCTGTACGCGAACTGCTTCGCCTCGAACGCCGTGTAGCGCTCGACGTGCTCGAACCATTCGGTCGAGTTGCGCGCGGCGTTCTGGATCTTGCGCACTTCGACCGAGCGCTCGGCCTCGTAGGCGGCGAGCGCATCGCGCAGCGGCGCCTTCGAGGCGAGCGCGCGGGCGAGCGCGATCGCGTCCTCCAGCGCCAGCTTGGTGCCGGAGCCCACGGAGAAGTGCGCGGTGTGCGCGGCGTCGCCCATCAGGATCACCGGCACGTCGGCGCCGTCGATTGCGTTCCAGTGCACCCACGTCGCGCACAGGACGCGCGGGAAGCGGATCCAGATCGCCGAGCCGCGCAGGTGCGCGGCGTTCGACAGCAGCGGATGGCCGTCGAGCCATGGCGCGAACAGGCGCTCGCAATACGCGATGCCCTCCTGCTGCGACATCGTTTCGAGTCCGGCCGCGCGCCACGTCTCCTCGGGCGTCTCGACGATGAACGTCGACGTGTCGCCGTCGTACTGGTACGCATGCGCCTGGAACCAGCCGTGCTCCGTCGCCACGAACGCGAACGTGAACGCGGGGAACAGCTTCTTCGTACCGAGCCAGACGAACCGGCAGCGGCGCAGGTCGACGTCCGGCCGATACGTTGCCGCGTAGCGCGCGCGGATCCGGCTGTTGAGCCCGTCGGCGGCGATCACCGCGTCGGCGCCGAACTCGCGCGCCGCGGCGACGTCGTCGGTCACGTCGGTCTCGAACCGGAGCTCGACGCCGAGCGCCTCGCATCTCGCCTGCAGGATGTTGAGCAGCCGCTTGCGGCCGATGCCGCAGAACCCGTGGCCGCCCGACGTGACCGTCTCGCCCTTGAAGTGGACGTCGATGTCGTCCCAGTGATTGAACGCGCCGGCGATCTCGACCGCCGTCTGCGGGTCGGCGTCGGCGAGATTGCCCAGCGTCTGGTCGGAGAACACCACGCCCCATCCGAACGTGTCGTACGGCCGGTTGCGCTCGACGACGCGAACGACGTTCGCCGGGTCCGCCTTCTTGAGCAGCAGGCCCGCGTAGAGACCGGCGGGGCCGCCGCCGATGCAGAGGACGCGCATTGCAGGATTCGCGGGCGTTGGGAGCGTCGCGCCGGCGACGCGGTTGTTACGTTTGTGAATATTTTAAAACTAAAATACTTGCTGTCAAGTCCCTCGGCCGCGGTCCCGCCCGGGTCGGCCATTCGGCCGATGGCCGGCGGGTCCGGCCCCGGTCTACGGTGCTGCGGTCGCACGTACACGCGCCCGGAGGCCCCGATGATCCACGCCCGCCGTTGCCGCGGCATGACGCTCCCCGAAATCCTGGTCGCCCTCGCGATCGGCGCGGCGCTGTTGCTGCTGGCCGTTCCCCTGTACCGCGACTGGATCGCCGACGCCGAGCTGCGCGACCGCGTCGAGGCGCTGGTGGGCGCGATGGGCCTGGCGCGGGCCGAGGCGCTGAAGCGCAACGCCCGCGTGAACCTGTGCCCCACCGACGACCGGCGCCGATGCGCACCGGGCGGCGGCTGGGAGAACGGCTGGCTGCTCTACGCGGACGCCGACGACGACGGCCAGCCCGACGGCGCGGGGCCGCCGATCCGCGTCGAGGGGCCGTCGCGGCCCGGCATCACGATCCGCGGCAACCGGCCGGTGGCCGACTACGTGTCCTACACAGGGCTCGGCCAGACGCGCATGCGCAACGGCGCGCTGCAGATGGGCACGTTCACCGTGTGCAGGGCCGGGCGCGCGGCCGTTCTGGTGATCCTCGCCAACGGCGGCCGCGTGCGCGTCGAACGCACGCGCGACGCCTGTCCGTGAAGGTCGACCGCACGTCGGCTCGCTTGCGCAAACGACGCGCCCCCCGCGTCTACGGCGGAAAATGCCGCGAAACGTCACGTTTCACCGACCCGCCGCGACGGCGCCTGCCGTCCGTTCGCTCTCCCGCGCCACTGGTCGGTCTCCGAATCTGCGGCAGCGCGGATGCAATACCATCGCATAGACCTCACAGGAGTCGCCGATGTCGCCCACGCGCCGCCGCTCGCACGAACATGCCGGATTCACGCTGATCGAGATGATGATCACGGTGGCGATCGTCGGCATCCTTGCCGCGATCGCGCTGCCGTCGTACAACGAATACGTGCGGCGCAGCAAGATCATCGACGGGACGGTCAAGCTCGGCGATTTCCGCGCGCAGATGGAAAAGTACTTCCTCGACAACCGCACCTACCAGAACGCCGGGGCCTGCGGGATTCCCAACAAGCCCGCGGGCGCCGGCGATTCGTTCTCGATCTCCTGTACGCCCGGTGCCAACCCCGACATGCAATACCTGATCACGGCGACCGGCTCGGCCGCCAAGGGCATGTCCGGCTTCACCTACACGGTCGACCAGACCGGCGCCAAGACGTCGTCGGGGCCCGGCGGCAAGTACACGGCGGCTACGTGCTGGGCGGTCCGTCCCGACGGCTCCTGCCAATGACGATGCGCCGCGGCCGCGGGTTCACGCTGATCGAGCTGATGGTCGCGCTCGGGATCGCGGCGTTCCTGCTCGTCCTCGCGGCGCCCGGCTTCTCGCGGTGGATCGCCGACTCGGAAATCCACAACGCCGCGCAGTCGGTCGCCGGCGCGCTGCGGATGGCGCAGGCCGAGGCGATCAAGCAGAACAGGCCCGTGCAGTTCGTGATGAACACCGGGACCGGCGCCTGGGCGGTCCAGCTCGCGTCGACCGGCACCGACATCCACGTCGGGGCGTTTGCCGAAGGCAGCGCGCGCGTGGTGTTCACGACGTCGCCGGCCTCGCTCTCGACCGTCACCTACGACGGGCTCGGGCAGATCGCCGCCAATGCCGACGCGTCGGCGACGATCGACCGGATCACGCTGACTTCGCCCACCGTCGCGGGCACCCGCACGCTCACGGTCCTCGTGCGCAAGACGGCGGGCGCCGTGACCACGCAGAGCGTCAAGATCTGCGACCCGTACTACACGTTCCCCGATCCCAAGGCGTGCCCCTGAAACGCACATGAGTACCGCGACCCTTCGGAACCGCCCCGTCGCCGCGCGTGCGCGCGAAGCCGGCTCGTTCCTGCTCGAGGCGCTGATCGCGATTCTCATCGTCGCACTGGGCGTGCTCGGCTCGGTCGGGCTTTTGTCGCGCTCGATGCAGGACATCGACGACGCCAAGCATCGCGGCGAGGCGGCGTTCCTGGCCAGCGGGCTCATCGGCCAGATGTGGGTGTCGGACCGCGATACCACGGCGCTGACCAACAACTTCGACAGTTCGGGGACCGGCGCCGGGTACACCGAGTTCAGCGCGCTGGTCGCGCAGCGACTGCCCAACGCCGCGTTGTGTCCGCCGCAGGTCACCGTGGCCGGAGGCCCGATCGGCACGACGACGACCAATTCGGTCGTGACGATCCAGATCTTCTGGCTTCCCCCGGGTGAGCTGCCGGCCGCGGTCCCCTCGTGCGCCGGGGGGCCGCCGTTTCCGGTGCCGCCGTTCCACCAGTTCAACATGAACGCCACCATCGGGGCCAACCAGTGAACGCGCGCGCCACGGCCTTCGGGAGCCGCCGCGAGTCCGGCGCGGGCATGATCGAGACGATGGTCGGCATCCTGATCGGGCTGCTGGTCGTGCTGGTCGTCTACAACATGCTGGCGGTCGCGGAAACCTACCGCCGCTCGACGACCGGCGCCGCCGACGCGCAGATCACCGGCCTGCTGAGCCACCTGCTGGCGGGCCGCGATCTCGCGAACAGCGGCAACGGCATCAGCTCGAGCTCGGCCGATCTCACCAACTGCACGAGGAACGAGGCCGGCGCGACCGACACGACGCTGCGGCCGATTCCGCTCGTGGTCACCGACGGCGGCGTCGGCGTGTCCGACAGCTTCATCTCCTGGCAGAGCGCGTCGCCGCACGTCGTGTGGCCGGTCGACGTCCGGCCGCCGAGCCCCGTGGCGGGCGCCAACTTCATCGTGCAATCCCCCAACGGCTTCTCGAAGCCGGACGGCACTCCGATTCCGACGGTCGCGACGCCCTACTGGGTGGTGGCGATCATGAACATCACCGAAATCACCAATCCCCTGCACAACATCTGCAAGCTGTTCCAGGTGACGACGGCGTCGGCGCCCGATGCCGCG
Source organism: Burkholderiales bacterium (assembly GCA_046347755.1). Taxonomy (GTDB): domain Bacteria; phylum Pseudomonadota; class Gammaproteobacteria; order Burkholderiales; family Casimicrobiaceae; genus VBCG01. Next base: position 2,906,957 of record JAXMFM010000003.1, read on the forward strand.
TCGGGCGAGGTCTCGCTGACGCAGGGCGCGATCCAGACGACGATCGACTACATCGGCGTTCCGGCGAACGCCGCGGGCTCGGGATCGCGGCTGCTGAACCTCGGTCCGCGCGGCGACTCGTCGCGGCTGCGTTACGACGTCGATGACGATCCCTTGAACGTGAACCGTACGTTTCAATTGCGCACGACCGACTGCTTGAACCGCGACTGGAACTGCACGGGCGGGAACCCCAACCCCATCGCGCAGAACGTCGTGCTGATGAAGGTCCAGTACGGCATCGACACGTCCATCCCGCCCGACGGCACCGTCGACTGCTGGACGCCGGCCAGCAACGGCGCCTGCGGCAACTGGACGGCCGCCAACGTCCAGTCCGACACGTTCCCGCAGAAGACCACCGCCACCGCCGATCCGTCCATCGAGCGGATGATCGCCGTGCGCGTCGGCATCGTCGTGCGCAGCGACGAGCCGGACCTCAAGGACCCCGCGCTGGTGGCCGGCACGCGGGCGCCCGTCGTCCTGTTCAACTGCTCGTCGAACAACCCCGTCGATCCGCTGTGCGCCAACCGCATCGTGGTCGCCCAGGGCGCCGCGGCGTCATTCGGCGGATCCAATTGCGCGCCGGCCGTCATCTGCGACCAGTGGCGCTACCGGACCTACGAAACGGTCATTCCCCTCCGCAACACGATCTACCTGGCCACGGTGCCCGGAGCTTCGCCATGAAAATCTCGCCTGTCCGGTTCCGCCCGGCCCCGCGCCGCCAGCGGGGCGTCGTGCTGTTCGTCGCGCTCATCGCGATGGTCATCCTGAGCCTCGCGGGCGTCGCGCTCATGCGTTCGATCGAAGTCAGCAGCGGCGTGGCGGGCAACCTCGCGTTCCGGCAGGCGTCGATCGTCGCGGTGAACGAGGCGATCGAGCAGTCGGTGAACACCATCTTCAAGGCGAAGACCATCCCGACGCAGACGGCCAATCACATGCCGTCCCGCTACTACGCGTCGATCCAGGCGGGCGAGAAGAAGAACGGCGTGCCGGACGTCCTCGCCGGCGACTACACGACGATGGTGGCCAAGCAGACGGCGGCGACGCTGCCCGCGCCGTACAGCGACGCCACCAGCGGCGTCGAGGTGCGCTGGGTCATCGAGCGCGTCTGCAACGACGCGATCATGGCCGCGCCCAACAACGGCATCGTGGGGGTGAGCGGCTGCGACACGCTGCCGCCGAAGGTCGCGGCGGCCGGCACCGACAACAAGTACAAGGCGATCCCGCTGCCGCCGATCCCGAATTTCCGCGTCACCATCCGCGTCGACGTGCCCAACACGAACACGGCCACCTACGTCCAGGGTTTCGTGCAGTGACGCCCTGCGAGCAACACCGGAGAACCCCCATGCGAACCGGAAACCCCCTCCGACTCACCGCCAAGCGCTTCATCGCCGCGCTGATGGCATGGACGATGGTTTTCGCGCAGGTCGAAACCGCGTACGCGGCGCTGACCGCGCTGGCGGACATTCCGATCGCGGCCAAGGTCGCGGCCAAGCCGAACATCGTCTACACGCTCGACGACTCCGGCAGCATGAAGTTCAACTTCCTGCCCGACTACATCACCAGCACGTCGTCGGTCATTCCGATCAGCAACATCACCCGTTCCGCCGTGGCGCCCGGCACCACGGCCACCGCCACCCTGACTGCGGCGAACAACGCGCTGCTCTCCGTCGGCGACTTCATCACGATCAACGGCGTCAGTCCGCCCGAGTACAACGGCTTCTTCGTCATTACCGCCAAGCCGACGCTCACGACGTTCACCTACACGCTGGCGTCGGTTCCCGTCGGCACCACGACGGTGGTGGCCGCCGGCTATGCGCAGCGGCAGGTGGTTGTCAGCACCGCGTATTGCCGCGGCAACACGACCGCGACCGGCTGCACGCAGCAGGCGTTCAACATCTCGCCGACCACCACGTATCCCATCACGTCCATCACGCGTCCGGCGGCGTCGACGCTCGCGACGGCGACGGTGAGCGCCGCCAACAATGCTCTGCTCACCACGGGCGACTTCATCACGATCCAGGGCGCCACGCAGCCCGAGTACAACGGCTACTTCCAGATCACCAAGATCAACGCGACGCAGTTCCAGTACACGATGCTCGCCGTCCCCGCCGTCTCCCCGGCCGGCGGCGGCTCCAAGCAGTTCGTGCTGGTCGGCGGCACGTGGGCCGCGCCGCCGCTGCACGCGTCGGACTTCAATCGACTTGCGTACAACCCGGCCGTCACGTACCTGCCGCCGGTCGTCTACAACCTCGCCAATCCCAACGGCACGCCGATGACCAGTCCCGGCACCGACGCCAATGGCAACTACGGCACGACCCCGACGCTGTACGGCACGGCATCGGTGGAGCGCGACCCGTTCGCGAACTACGAGGTCGCCGCCGGCGAAACGCCGATGTGGACGTACGCGACCAAGGACAACCTGAGCCTGCGCGTCAACGTGCAGGTCTACTGCAACACCGACTGGCCGATCCTGGTCAACGACCCGAACGGCATCAACGTGCGCGACGTCGGCGACGCGAACGGACAGTACTCGGCCTCGGCCGGCGGCTATTGCCGGATCAACGGCACGAAGTACGACGCGCACGCGTCGGGGGCGCCCGTCGCCGACGCCGACTACAACTATCCGTGGCAGAAGCAGTCCGGCGCCGACGATGCGAAGTACTTCTGGCGGCAGCTGTCCAACAAGACGATCTATTGCGACACCACGTCGCCGTGGCGACCGCGCACGGGGACCATCACCAGCTGCCGGACCGGAACGCCGAACTACTCGGGCGGCATGGTGCAGCAGCGTTGCGTCCGGGGCGGCAACATCTGCAACCCGACGGTCGCGAGCCGCAACTACACGCCCGCCAACTGCAAGACCGACCCGGCCAACCTGTTCTGCGCGCCGAACGTCGGCGGCTCGGACGGCAACAGCCTGGGCACCGGCGCGCTGCCGGAATGCATCGCGTGCACGTGCAATGCCGACACGCTCAATCCGAACGGCAGTTGCCAGGCCGCGGTAGCCGCTGTCAGCACCAACGCCGCCTGCAACTCGGCTTTCGGCGTCTGGGGCGGCAACCTCGCGCAATGCCCGGACGTGCCGAACACCATCGCCAACTGCAACGGCGGCATTCCGAACTACGCGGTCGACTCGCTGGCGTGCGGCAAGTTCCTGTTCAACCCGTACACCAATACGCCGACCGCCACGACGCTGCTGCAGGATGCCGACGGCGCCGGCGTGATGTGCCGGCACAACAACATCGCGTATGCGGTCGGCGGCGTCGCGTCCGGCATGTGGACGTATCCGCGCACGCGGCTCCTCGACGTCGACCCGGCCAACCAATCGGGCTGGAGCGCGCCGTTCACCAATCAGCTGGGCCAGTTCCAGACCGGCGTCACGTCAGGCTGCCCCGCCGTCGGCACCACCGTCGCGATCCCGCGGCACTATTACGTGCTGCAGCCGATTGCAGGGCTGGGTGCTCCCGTCGCGTTCTGCGACGACTACATCAACACGGCGAACGACCAGTGGCGCGGCTTCGGCACCGGCGTGTGCACGGACGCCTCCGGCAACGCGCAGACGAAGAACGACCTCGCGCGCTTCAAGAACGTCAAGTACGGCAGGTTCGTCCGCGTCGATCTGTTCGCCGGCAACACGCTCAAGTACCCGGACAGCTCCGGGACCAGCGTGTACCCGCCCAACGGCGACGGCGTCCCGCGCCAGTGGCTCGTCTCGTCGCCCACGGTCCCGACGCCGGACAACTCCGAATCGGTCAATTACGCGAACTGGTACGCGTACTACTCGACGCGCCTGTCGGCAGGCAAGACGACGTCGTCGATCGCGTTCTCGGCCCTGACCACGCCGCCGTCCGAGCCGATCAACTACCGCGTCGGCTTCCACAACTTCGGCGACGAGTCGCCGCCCAACGGCGCCGACGGGACCGGCGCGTCGATCAAGTGGGTCAACGTCAGGGACTGGGACTCGACGCAGCGCACCGCCTGGTACGCGGCGCTGTTCGGCATCGCCGTCGCCTTCAACCGGACGCCGACGATGAACGCGATGCTGCGCGTCGGCGGACTGTTCGAGTCCGGCGGCCCCACGCCGCCCGACGCCTCGGTCAATCCGCTGCCGGGGACGGCGGCGGACCCGATCGACCGGGATGCCGCCAACAACCTGATCAGCTGCCAGAACAACTATCACATCCTGTTTACCGACGGCGTGACCAACCAGAACGGCCTGCCGACGACCGCCGGCGACTACGACGCCACGGTTCCTCCGTTCATGCAGTCCGTGGTGGAAGTCCCGCCCGAGAAGGTGCTGACCAACTTCCGGCCGCCGGTCATCGCGGCGGGCGGGCCGTTGCCGAGCCCGTTCGTGCAGGGCTCGCCCGCCGTCGCGAACACGCTGGCGGACATTGCGATCTATTACTGGGCCCGGGACCTGCGCCCGGCCCTCACCAACGACGTCCCGAACCAATCGGGCGCCTCCGGCGGCGACCTCGACTGGACCAAGGACGTCGCCTGGTGGCAGCACATCAACTTCTCGGCCATCTCGTTCGGCGCCGAAGGCACGCTCGACGCGGTGAAGCAGTCGGCCACGATGAGCGCGATCAAGGCCGGCACCCAGTCCTGGCCGAACCTGACGACGCCGAACAACCCGATCTACCCGAAGGGCGCCGCGAAGGGCGCGGTGGCGGTCGACGACCTGTGGCACGCCACGACGGTGTCGCGCGGTTCGTTCGTCTACGCACGCACGCCGACCGAGGTCGCCTACGGGCTCGCCAGCATCCTGGCCGGCATCCAGAACCAGCGCAAGTCGCGCGCGGCCGCCGCGTTCTCGGGGCAGATTCTCGACGCGACCACGAACGTCATCTTCATACCGACGATCGAGCCGGGCTGGGCCGGAGACCTGATCAAGCGGGAAATCGATCCGGTCACCGCCGCGGTCACGCAGACGTTCTGGAATGCGTCGTCCACGCTCGCCGCGCAGATCGACCCCGTCGCGACCGGCGTTGCCGAGCCGTGGATGGACGAGAACCACCGACGCGTCGTGACGATCGCCGGCGCGTTCGGGCCGGGGACGGCGACCGGGGGCGTGGCGTTCCGGCACGCGAACCTGCACTCGGATCAAAAGCTCTCGCTGGCGCCCGCGCCGGGCGGCAACACGCTGAAGCAGGAGAAGCTCGTGTCGTACCTGCGCGGCGGCAACACGTTCACGCCGATCAGCGGTACGCCCGTGTACCAGATCGAAGGCACCAGCATCGGCCAGTTCCGCAAGCGTTACGGCGCGCTGGGCGACATCAGCAACGCGGAGCCGGTGATCGTCAATCCGCCGGACCGGCCGTACAAGGACGCCACCGACCCCGGCTACATCGCGTGGAAGGCCACGAAGAGCGCGCGGCCGACGGTGGTCGTGGCGCCGGCCAACGACGGCATGGTGCACGTGTTCGACGCGGGGCCGATGCCGCACGCGGGCGCAACGCCGACCGACCCGCCGGTCCCGGCAGCGCCCGGCGGCGGGCAGGAACTGTTCGCGTTCATCCCGAAGGCGCTGTTCCGCGGCGTCGCGGGCAGCGTCGCCACCGAGGACGTCACCGCGATCCAGGCGCTGGCGTACCAGGACGGCGGCGTGCCGATCTACCACCACCACATGTACGTCGATTCGTCGCCGCGCGAGGCCGATGTCGACTTCAGCGGCGGCGCCGGCACCGATTGGCGATCCATCGTCGTCGGCGGGCTCGGCAAGGGCGGCAACAGCTACTACGCGCTCGACCTCACCAACGTCAGCGTCGCCGACGAGGCGACCGCGGCGAGCAAGGTGCTGTGGGAGTGGAGCGACGCGGAAGTCAAGTACACGTACGGGCGGCCGGTGATCGTCAAGGTCCGCGATTCCGCGTACGCGTACGGCCGCTGGGTGGTGATCGTCACCGGCGGCTACAACAACGCGACCGGCCTCGGGAAGGTCTTCTTCCTCGACGCGACGAACGGAACGCTGCTCTCCACCGTCACGACCTCCGCGGGCACCGCCGCGAACCCGAGCGGGCTCGCGCAGATCCACGCGTTCGTCAAGGACCAGTCCAACCAGATCGCCGAGCAGATCTACGGCGGCGACCTGCTGGGCAACCTGTGGCGCATCGACGTTTCCGGCGTCAACCAGTACAAGACGGCGACGGCCGTGCAGTTCGCGTACCTGAACGACGGCGTGAATGCGCAGCCGGTCACCACGGCGCCGCAGATCGAGATCGACGTCAACAACGGCGTGGACCGCTACGTGTTCATCGGCACCGGCCAGCTGCTCGACCAGAAGGACCTGACGGTCCCGAATCCGCCGCGGCAGCAGACGTTCTACGCGATCCGCGACGGCACGTTGCAGGCGATGAGGCCGGACACCGACCCCTTGCTGCCAATCAACGTCCGCAGCGGAATCCTGAAGTCGGTCAACACGGACTCGGACGGCACCGGCGCGATCACCGGCGGCGCGCCGGACGGCTGGCTGCACGACCTGCCGAACATTCCGGGCGTGGGGGGCGACGCGCAGCGCATCGTCGTGGACGTGCAGGCCAACGTGAACGTCGCGCAGTACGTCGGCACCAAGGTGCAGGACGATCCGTGCGTCATCTCGTTGCCCGCGGTGCTCTACGCCCGCGACTACACGACGGCGCGCTCGCTGATCCTGGACCCGACCGATCTGACCGGGAACACGCTGCTGCCGTTCTACGACCTGCCCAGCGGCGCGGTCGGCAACCTCACCGTCGGCGTGCGGCTGCCGGACGGCAGCTGGGCACTGTCGGCCCTGATCTCGGAGGAAATTCCGGGCACCAAGCCGATCAAGCTGCAGAACCCGGTCACCGGCCCGGGCAACCGGCTGTCGTGGCGACTGCTCGGCGTGGAGTGACCGCAGGCACGCGCGAAGGCGCCGGCGCCACAACGCTCGCCCGCGGCCCGACGATGACGTCGGGTCGCGGGCGAGCGCGTTTGCGGCGTCGCGCGATCGCTGCGCGCGATCCCATCGGAGCCTGAAGGACCGTGCTGCACGCCGCCTTCGATCGCCTGCGCAGCCGGCTCGCCGCCAATCCGGACGCCTGGCCGCTCGCCGTCGCGTTGCTTGCGTCGGCGGCCTTGCACACGTCGTTTTTCGCGATCTATTTCGGGATGCGCGGACCGGCGGCGCCGACGACCACGCCTGCCACGCGGCTCGAGGCGACGCTGGCCGATCCCGAGCAGAACGCGCCCGCCGTCCTCGCGTCGGCGGCGCCTGCGCCGTTCGCCGTCCCGGCGACGTCGGAGCCTGCGCCGACGCCCCCGCAGCCGGAGACGCCGCCGCCGCGCGCGCCGGCGGCGGACCGCACGAGCAAGGCGCGCACCGCCGACTTCGGCGACCTGCGGATCGTCGCGAGCCTCGTGGCCGACACCACCAAGCTGGGCGACCTCGTCGATCGCCAGATGCGCGAGTTCCCCGCGGAGATCGACTGGCCGCCGCGCGTCGACGGCAGGATCAGCGTCCGCTACCCGCCGGCGGCGCTGGCCGCCGGCCGCGAGGACACGGTGGCCGTATGGTTCATCGTGGACGCGCAAGGCGACCCGCAGGAGATCACCGTCACGCAGGGCTCGGAGGAATTCGCCGCCGTCGTGACCGCCGCGCTGCGCGACGCGAAGTTCGTGCCGGCGCGCAGCAGCTTCCAGCCGATCGCGTTTCCGCTGGCGCTCGAGTTCCGCTTCGCGCTCGACGCGGGCAGCCCGCCCGCGACCGAGACGGCGAAGGCCGGAAGGTAGGCTAGCCCAGCATCGGCATGTGGAAGCCCGGCGCAGCGCTGCCGTCGTCGGGCCAGCGCGTGGTCAGCGTCTTGCCGCGCGTGTAGAAGCGCACGCCGTCCATGCCGTGCACGTTGAGGTCGCCGAACAGCGAAGCGCGCCAGCCGCCGAACGAGAAGAACGCCATCGGCACCGGGATCGGCACGTTGACGCCGACCATGCCGACCTCGACGTCCTGCTGGAAGCGGCGCGCCGCATGCCCGGAACGCGTGAAGATCGCCGTGCCGTTCGCGTACGCGTTGGCGTTGATCAGCGCGATCGCGTCGGCCAGCGAGTCGACGCGCACGACCGACAGCACGGGACCGAAGATCTCGTCGCGGTAGATCGCCATCTGCGGCGTCACGTGGTCGAACAGCGTCGGGCCGACGAAGAAGCCGTCGGCATGGCCGGGAATCGCGGGTGCGCGGCCGTCGACGACCAGCCGCGCGCCTTCCGCGACGCCGCCGTCGATGTAGCCGGCGATCCGGTCGCGCGCGGCGCGCGTGATCACCGGCCCCATCTCGATGTCCGGTGCGTCGCCCGGGCCGACGGTCACGCGGCGTGCGCGCTCGGCGAGCTTCGCGACCAGCGGGTCGCCCGCCTCGCCGACGGCGACCACCGCGGAGATCGCCATGCAGCGTTCGCCGGCCGACCCGTAGCCGGCGCCGACGATCGCCTCGGTGGCGAACGCGAGGTCGGCGTCCGGCAGCACCACCGCGTGGTTCTTCGCGCCGCCGAGCGCCTGCACGCGTTTGCCGTTGCGCGCGCCCGTCTCGTAGATGTACTTGGCGATCGGCGTCGAGCCGACGAACGAGATCGCCTTGACCGCCGGATGCGCGAGCAGCGCGTCGACCGCTTCCTTGTCGCCGTGCACGACGTTGAAGACGCCGTCCGGCAGGCCCGCCGCGGCCAGCAGTTCCGCCATGCGCAGCGCGAGCGTGGGGTCGCGCTCCGAGGGTTTGAGCACGAACGTGTTGCCGCAGGCGATGGCGACCGGATACATCCACATCGGCACCATCGCCGGGAAGTTGAACGGCGTGATGCCGGCGCACACGCCGAGCGGCTGGCGCAGCGAGTAGCTGTCGACGTCGGTGCCGACGTTCTCGCTGAATTCGCCTTTCAGCAGGTGCGGGATGCCCGTGGCGAACTCGATCACCTCGATGCCGCGCGTGACCTCGCCCTCGGCGTCGGCGAGCGTCTTGCCGTGCTCCTGCGTGATGATCTTCGCCAGGTCCTTGCGATGCGCGTCCATCAGGTCGCGGAAGCGCATCAGGATGCGCGCGCGGCGCAGCGGCGGAAACGCGCGCCACGCCGGAAACGCGGCGGCGGCGGCCGCGACCGCGGCGTCGACGTCGGCGGCGTTGCCCAGCGGCACGTGGCGGATCACCTCGCCGGTGGCGGGATTGGTCACTTCGCCGTAGCGCTTGGTCTGCGCGGGCACCGCCTTGCCGCCGATCCACAGCGGCAGGCGTTCGAGCGTGGTCAGGTCCATCGGTGCTCCTCCCCAATCGAAGCTATGTTACCGGCTATGCGGAAGCGAGGAAACTGCGGCGGCGCGGAACCTGCAGGCCACTTGCCTCTCACTTGCCACGCTCGGTCGCGGACGGCTGTTCGGCGTCGAGGCGATTGAGCTGTTCGATCATCGCGTCCCGTCCGGCATCCTCCCCGCCCACGCCGGCCGGAGGCGCAGGCAATGCGGTCGGATTGCGTTGCCACACGAGGTCCGGCAGCGTCGCCACCAGCGCCACGACCAGCCATTGCGCGGCCAGGTAAGGTACGAGCGCGCGCGTGAGCGCGGACAGCGGCAGCGGCCTTGCCTGGACCTGGCGGGTCAGCAGCAGCGCGTAGCCGAACGGCGGAATCAGGAAGCTGGCTTGCAGGATCAGCAGCGTCAGCACGGAAACCCACGTCGCGTCGCGCACGACCATCAGCAGCGGCGGCATCACGATCGGCACCACGACGAAGATCATTTCGAACGCGTCGAGGACCAACCCGCACACGGCGAGGATCGCGAGCACCAACGTCAGTGCGAGCGCGCCTCCTTCGGGAAGGCCGGTCACGATGTCCGCGAGCCAGCGGTCGGTGCCGAAGGCGCGCAGCACGAGCGTGAAGACCGTCGCCGCCATCAGCAACGCGAAGAGGGCGCCGCTGATCGCCATCGTGTCGGCAACGACGTCGCGGACGACCGGCAACGGCAGCGAGCGTGTCGCGAGCCCGAACGCGAACAGCGCGACGCCGCCGGCGGCCGCCGCTTCCACGGCGAACAGGTAGCCGAACGTCACGCCGGCCAGCAGCGTCACGACGACCGCCAGCGTGCAGCCCGCGAGGACCCACTCGCCCCTGCGCGTCGATTCGCGTTGCCGGCCGTCGGGTCGTGCGGTGCGGCGGCCGAACCGCCACGCGACGAACGCCGTCAAGAGGAACAGCAGCAGCGCGGGCACCAGCGCGCCCGCGAACACGTCCTGCGTGTTGATGATCCTTGTCGACTCGCGCGTGGCGTTGACCGCCTCGGTGTGCGCACGCATCATCGCGTCGCCCAGCAGGATCAGTACAAGCGAAGGCGGGACGACGATTCCCAGCGTGCTGGCGACGCACACCAGCGCTGCGCTCCGCTCGCGCGGGACGCCGTTCGCGTCGAGGCGCGGCTGCACGGTCCGCCCGAGCATCAGCGCGCTCGCGCCCACCGACCCGTTCATGGGCGCGAGCAGTGCCGCGAGCGAGAGCGCAGAAAGCGCCTCCCCCGCTCCGGTCCAGCGGAGCGCCCGCTGTCCGACGCGGAACAGGATGCCGGCGAGCGGCAGGCGATCGAGCAGCACGCCCATCAGCACGAAGAGCGGCAGCGCCTGCAGCAGGTCGTTCTCGAGCAGGCCGAGCAATCGCCCGGGCAACGCCGTCAGCAGCGAAGGCGGTATCAGCCCGCCCGCGGCGCCTCCCGCCGCGAAGACCATTGCCACGCCGGTAAGCACAAGCCACGACGGCAGGCCGGTGACAACCAGCACGAGCGCGACCGCGACCAGCATCCAGACGCCGGCGGAGGCCATCAGCGCATTTCGGACCGGCCGGCGCGGAAAGCGTCCACCAGCGCTTCGCCAAGCACCAGCAGCGCCAACAGCATCAGGGCCAGCCTGATCAGGAAATAGCCGGGATTGAAGGTCTCCGGGAACCCCTCGCCCTGGAGCAGCGACTGCAGCGTGCTCGGCCAGGCGGTGATCAGGACGAACGATGCCCACGGCACGAGCACGCAAAGCGAGGCGATCCCGCCCAGCCGTTCGCGCGTCCGGGCCCGGTACCGCGCGGCCAGGATGTCGGAGGCCACGTGCGCGCGCCGGCGGGTCGCCAGCGTCACGGCAACGCCGACATACAGCGCGAACAGGACCTGCGCCGCATCGTTGGCCTCGCGCGAGTACCGTGCGACGATCTCGCGCAGCGGCCATTGCAGGAACAGCAGCAGCGACATCGGCAGAACAAGCCACATCGCGCCCCGCGCGACGAGCGCGATGCCGCGGTCAACCGCGCGCAGCAAGCTCGCCAACGTCGGCACCGAAGTCGTTCAGCCGCGCGACGTAGCGCGCGACGAGGTCGATTTCCAGGTTGACGCTTGCCCCGGCGACGAGCGAGGCGAGCGTCGTTGCCGCGAGCGTATGCGGGATCAGGTTGACGGCAAAGCCGCGGCCGGCGACCTCGTTGACGGTCAGGCTCACGCCGGCGACGGCGATCGAGCCCTTGGGCGCGATGAACCGGGCGAGCTCGGCGGGCGCGTCGACGGCGAGCCGCCAGCTGCCGTGGACGTCGGCCGGCACGGGCGCGAAATTCGTGACGGTGCCCACGCCGTCGACGTGGCCGGTCATCAGGTGGCCGCCGAGGCGATCGGACAGGCGCAGCGCGCGCTCGAGGTTGACGTCGCCGACCCGGTCGAGGCCGGTCGTGCAGCGCAGCGTCTCGGCGGAAACGTCGAAGGACAGCGTCGCGCCGTCGATGGCCACGACGGTCAGGCAGCAGCCGCTCACCGCGATGCTGTCGCCGACCGCGACGTCGGCGAAGCGCGGCGCGCCGGCGTCGATCGACAGCCGCAGGCCGTCGGCGCGCGGCGCCGCCGCCACGATGCGCCCGACCCGTTCGACGATTCCGGTGAACATCAGCTGACCTCCGATCCGGCGCGGCGCGCGACCAGCCGCAGGTCGTCCCCCACGCGTTGCACGTCCCGCCACGCGAACTCGTTGCGCTGCGCGAGCGACGACAGCGCGGATGCGCGATCGAACACGCCGCGCGCGGGGTCTCCCAGCACGGACGGCGCCACGTACAGAAGGATCTCGTCGACGAGCCCCGCGTCGAGCAGCGCGCCGTTCAGCCGCGCGCCCGCCTCGACGTGCAGCTCGCCGATGCCGCGCCCGGCCAGCGCCTTCATCATCGCCGGCAGGTCGACGCGCCCGTTGCCGTCCGGCAGCGCCAGCACGTCGACGTCCGCCGGCCACGCGGAATTGCGCTCGCCGGCGGTCACGATCAGTGTGCCGCCGCCCGCAAGCACGCGCGCCCCCGCCGGCGTCTGCCCGTGGCGGTCGACGACCACGCGACGCGGCTGCCGCGTGGTCGCCACCGCGCGCACCGTCAATTGCGGGTCGTCCTGCAGCACCGTGCCGATGCCGGTCAGGATCGCACAGGCGCGCGCGCGCCACGCGTGGCCGTCGGCGCGCGCGTCGGGACCGGTGATCCACTGGCTCTGTCCGCCGGCGAGCGCCGTGCGGCCGTCCAGGCTCGCGGCGACCTTGACGCGCACCCACGGGCGGCCGCGCGCGCACACCGACAGGAAGCCCGGGTTCAGCTCGCGCGCCGCCGGCTCGAGCAGGCCGATCGTCACATCGACGCCGGCGGCGCGCAGCCGCTGCGCGCCTCCCCCCTTGCGCGGGTTGGGGTCGCCCATCGCCGCGACGACCCGCGCGATTCCAGCCGCGAGCACGGCGTCGACGCACGGCCCGACGCGGCCGTGCGCGTTGCAGGGTTCGAGCGTCACGTACAGCGTCGCGTCGCGCGGGTCGTGGCCCCGGCGCACGGCGTCGGCGAGCGCGTTGACCTCCGCGTGCGGCTCGCCGGCGCGCTCGTGGAAGCCTTCGCCGAGCACGGCGCCGTCGCGGACGATCACGCAGCCGACGCGCGGGTTCGGCGTGGTCGTGAAAAGGCCGCGCGCGGCCAGGTCCAGTGCGCGCGCCATGTGCGCGCGGTCGGCTTCGCTGTAGCCATCCACGGCCGGCATGCGGCGCGCTAGCGCCGCGTCCGCTTGGCCGCGGGCGGCGGCGCCTCGACTTCGCGCAGCGCGTCGCGGAAGTCGGAGACGTCCTGGAACGACCGGTACACGGACGCGAAGCGGATGTAGGCGACCTTGTCGAGCTTGTAGAGCTCCTGCATCACCATCTCGCCGATCTGCCGCGACGGAATCTCGCGCTCGCCCAGCGCGAGCACCGCGGCGACGATGCGGTCGATCGCCGCATCGACGTATTCTGTCGGCACCGGCCGCTTGTGCAGCGCGCGCGCGAAGCCGACGCGGATCCTGTCCACGTCGAAATCCGAGCGGTTGCCGTTCGTCTTCACCACCTGCGGCAGCCGCAGCTCGACCGTCTCGTAGGTCGTGAAGCGCTTCTGGCAATCCTGGCAGCGGCGCCTGCGCCGGATCGAATCGCCGGGCTCCGACACGCGCGAGTCGATGACCTGGGTCTCGCCGCTCCCGCAGAACGGGCATTTCATCGCGGAGCTTTCATGCGGCGGGCAGCGCTACGCGGCACCGGGCCCGATGGCGTTACGCCTGGTAGACCGGATACATGCGCGTGAGCGCGGACACGCTCGCCCGCACCTTGGCGAGCGCGGCGTCGTTGTCCGGCGCGTCGAGCACGTCGGCGATGAGGTGCGCGAGCTCCTCGCACTCGATCTCGGTGAAGCCGCGCGTGGTGATCGCCGGGCTGCCGATCCGGATGCCCGAGGTCACGAACGGCCGTTCCGGGTCGTTCGGGATCGCATTCTTGTTCACGGTGATGTGCGCGCGGGAAAGCGCCGCCTCGGCGTCCTTGCCGGTGATCTGCTTCGAGCGCAGGTCGACCAGGAACATGTGGCAGTCGGTGCCGCCTGACACGATGCGCAGCCCGCGGTCGGCCAGCACGCGCGCCAGCACGCGCGCGTTCTCGAGCGTGCGCTCCTGGTACACGCGGAAGTCGTGGTGCAGCGCCTCGCCGAACGCGACCGCCTTGGCGGCGATCACGTGCATCAGCGGGCCACCCTGCAACCCGGGGAATACCGCCGAGTTCATCGCCTTCTCGTGCTCGGCGCGGGTCAGGATCAGGCCGCCGCGCGGCCCGCGCAGCGTCTTGTGCGTCGTGCTGGTCACGTAATCGGCGATGCCGACCGGCGTCGGATACACGCCGGCAGCCACCAGCCCGGCGTAGTGCGCCATGTCGACCATCAGCTTCGCGCCGACGGCGTTGGCGATGTCCCGGAAGCGCTTCCAGTCGATGACCCGCGAGTACGCGGACGCGCCGGCGATGATCAGCTTCGGCTTGTGCTCGTGCGCGAGCCGCTCCGCCTCCGCGTAGTCGATCAGCTCGGTCGCCGGGTCGAGCCCGTACGGCACGACGTTGAACCACTTGCCCGACTGGTTGACCGGCGACCCGTGCGTCAGGTGGCCGCCATGCGGCAGGCTCATGCCGAGGACCGTGTCGCCCGGATTGAGCGTCGCGAAGAACACCGCCTGGTTGGCCTGCGCGCCGGAATGGGGCTGCACGTTGGCGGCTTCCGCGTGGAACAGGCGCTTGACGCGGTCGATCGCCAGCCGCTCGACGACGTCGACGAACTCGCAGCCGCCGTAGTAGCGCTTGCCCGGATAGCCTTCGGCGTACTTATTGGTGAGCTGCGTGCCCTGCGCCGCGAGGACCGCCGTGCTCGCGTAATTCTCGGACGCGATGAGCTCGATGTGGTCTTCCTGCCTCTGGTTTTCCCCGGCAACGGCCTTCCAGACTTCCGGATCGGCATGGTCGAGCGTGGTCGAGCGGCGGAACATGGACGTAGGCGCCCCGGTTCGAAGGAAGAGAGCCATTTTAGCATTCGCGCCCGCGCCGCCGGCGGGCGCGATCCCTCCCGCTCCCTTGCCGCTGCAAAGGCCCTTATAATCCGCCCACCGTAGAGCGCCGATCGTGAAGAAGGCGCGCCATGGGGGATTCGCGGACCTGCCGTCCGGGGCCGCTGAGCACGTCACCTGCCGGAGGTCCGCATGAAAGCCCTGCTCGCCTATTCCCGGGCCATGGATGCGCTGAACGAGCGCATCGGCCAGGCCATCTACTGGCTCGTCCTGGTCGCCGTGCTGATCAGCGCCACCAACGCGGTCGTGCGCAAGGCCTTCAACGTCAGTTCCAATTCGTTTCTCGAGCTGCAGTGGTACCTGTTCTCGGCGATCTTCCTGTTCTGCGCCGCCTACACGCTGCTCAAGAACCAGCACGTCCGGATCGACGTCATCGCGGGCCGCCTGTCCAAGCGTGCGCAGGCATGGATCGACATCTTCGGCACCGTGTTCTTCCTGATGCCGATGGCGATCATGATCATGTACCTGTCGTGGCCGGTGTTCGTGATGGCCTTCGAGCGCAACGAGGTCTCGACCAACGCCGGCGGCCTCGTCATCTGGCCGGCGCGGCTGATGGTTCCCATCGGCTTCCTGCTCCTGGTCCTGCAGGGGGCCTCCGAGCTGATCAAGCGCGTCGCCTTCCTGACGGGCCACGGCCCGGATCCGACGGAAAAGGTGGGCGAAAAGACCGCCGAAGAGGAGCTCGCCGAGGAGATCCTCAAGGCGCGGGGCGAGAAGGCGTGACCAAGACGCCCACCGGCGACACGATTGCGGGGAGCTAGAAGATGACCGCCTTTCTTATCCACAACATGGCGCCGCTGATGTTCGCGGCGCTGGTCGTCGTGATGCTGCTCGGCTACCCGGTGGCATTCGCGCTGGCAGCCGTCGGCATCGGATTCGGCATGCTGGGCATCGAGCTCGGCCTGCTGCAGGCGACGCTGTTCCAGGCGCTGCCGGAGCGGATCTGGGGCGTAATGTCGAACGACACGCTGCTCGCGATCCCGTTCTTCACGTTCATGGGGCTGATCCTCGAGCGCAGCGGGATGGCCGAGGACCTGCTCGAAACGGTCGGCCAGCTGTTCGGCCCGGTGCGCGGGGGCCTGGCGTACGCGGTGATCTTCGTCGGCGCGCTGCTCGCGGCGACCACCGGCGTCGTGGCGGCCTCGGTGATCTCGATGGGCCTCATCTCGCTGCCGATCATGCTGCGCTACGGCTACGACCGCCGGTTCGCGTCGGGCGTCATCGCCGCGTCCGGCACGCTGGCGCAGATCATCCCGCCGTCGCTGGTGCTGATCATCATGGCCGACCAGCTCGGCAAGTCCGTCGGCGACATGTATGCGGGCGCGTTCATCCCCGGCATCGTGCTGACCGGGTTGTACGCGGCCTACACGTTCGGTGTCTGCGCGTTCAAGAAGACGTGGGCGCCGGCGCTCCCGGTGGAAGCCCGCACGCTGAACGAACCGGACGGCAGCACGGGCTCGCAGTCGCTCCTCGTGCTGTTCGTCCTGTCCGTCGTCTCGGCGGTCGCCTTCGCGAAGCTCTACTACCCGGCCGATGCGCCGCTCGACGAGGTGATCGTCGTGGCGACCTCCGTCGGAACCGCGGTGGCGTTCGTCGCTGCGCTGATCAGCAAGCTCCTGAAGCTCAACCTGCTGTCGCGACTGGCCGAACGCGTGGTGTTCGTGCTGATTCCCGTCCTGGCGCTGATCTTCCTCGTGCTCGGCACGATCTTCCTGGGTGTCGCGACGCCGACGGAAGGCGGCGCCATGGGCGCCACTGGCGCGCTGATCATGGCGCTGGCGCGCAAGCGCCTGTCGTGGAAGCTCCTCAAGCAGGGAATGGACACGACGGCGCGGCTTACCGCCTTCGTCGTCTTCATCCTGGTCGGGGCGCGCGTATTCAGCCTGACGTTCTACGGCGTCAATGGCCACGTGTGGGTCGAGGAGCTGCTGACCGGACTGCCGGGGGGGCAGCTCGGATTCCTCATCGTCGTCAACATCCTCGTGTTCCTGCTCGCGTTCTTCCTCGACTTCTTCGAGCTGGCCTTCATCGTCATTCCGCTGCTCGGGCCGGCCGCCGAAAAGCTCGGGATCGACCTCATCTGGTTCGGTGTCTTGCTCGGCGTGAACATGCAGACGTCGTTCATGCATCCGCCGTTCGGGTTCGCGCTGTTCTACCTGCGCAGCGTCGCGCCGGACAAGGACTACATCGACAAGATCACCGGCAAGCTGACGCCGAGGATCACGACCGGCCAGATCTACTGGGGCGCGGTACCGTTCGTGCTGATCCAGATCGTTATGGTCGGCCTGGTCATCCTGTTCCCACAGATGGTGATGGTCTACAAGTCGGACGCGTCGACCGTCGACCCGTCCAAGATCGAGATCATCATCCCGCAGCAGGGCGACACGCCGGCGCCCGGCGCTCCGGGCGCGGACGGCAAGCCGTCGACGGATTCGGGCGGCATCCCGCCGCCGCCGTCCACCGAAGACGCGGACAAGGCGCTGCAGGACGCGTTCAAGTCGCCGCCCGCCGCGCCGGAGGCTCCGAAGAAGTAGGCGGCGGCCCGGGACTGCGGGTCGCAGCCGCCCGCGGCCGACAAGAAAAAGCCCCGCAATCGCGGGGCCTTTTCCTGATACGTCGAAGCGGCGTTCGTTACTTCTTGGCCGGCGCCTGGCGCGTGGCCGACTGCATGAAGTCGTCGAAGCGGCGTTCGGCGACGCTGAACCAGAGGTTTTCCTCGTCGCGGAATTTCTTCCACGGCTCGAACACCTTCTTGAACGCGGCGTTCTTGGCCATCGTCTCGTCGAACACCTCGTTCGCCGCCTTGAAGCAGGCAGCCATGACCTCGTTCGAGAACGCGCGCAGCTGCACGCCGTTCGCGAGCAGACGGCGCAGCGCCGGCGGGTTGACCGCGTCGTACTTGGCGAGCATGTCCATGTTGGCCTCGAAGCACGCGGCCTCGAGAATCGACTTGTACTCGTTGGGCAGCGCCGCGTACGCCTTGTCGTTGACGAAGAGGTCGAGTTCGGGACCGCCTTCCCACCAGCCCGGGTAGTAGTAGTTCTTGGCGACCTTGTAGAAGCCGAGCTTCTCGTCGTCGTAGGGGCCGACCCATTCCGCGGCGTCGATCGTGCCCTTTTCGAGCGCCGGATAGATTTCACCGCCGGGAATCTGCTGCGGCACGGATCCGAGCTTTTGAAGGACGGTGCCGGCAAATCCCCCGATGCGGATCTTCAGGCCCTTGAGGTCGGCAACGGTCTTGATCTCCTTGCGGAACCAGCCGCCCATCTGCGCGCCGGTGTTGCCCGCCGGGAAGTTGACGATGTTGTACGACTTCAGGAATTCGGCCATCAGCTGGCGGCCGCCGCCGTGGTACATCCACGCGTTCTGCTGGCGCGCGTTCATGCCGAACGGGATCGCGCACGCGAACGCGAACGTGGGGTCCTTGCCGAAGAAGTAGTACGGCGCCGTGTGGCAGCACTCGACGGTCGCATTCTGCACGGCGTCCACGACGCCGAACGCGGGCACGATTTCGCCGGCGGCGAATACCTGGATCTGGAACTTGTTGTTGGTCGCGGATGCGCAACGCTTGGAAATCGTGTCGGCCGCGCCGTAGATGGTGTCAAGGCTCTTCGGAAAACTGGAGGCCAGGCGCCATTTGACTTCGGCGGCCTGCGCGAACACCGGCGCCGAACCCGCGGCGAGGATGCCGGCCAGGCCGGTGTGCTTGATAAACGAACGACGTTCCATCGATGACTCCTCCGTTGGTGCCGAGTCGCTAAGACCGGCGTGATCTGGATGGGCGGTTCGCGTCCGCGCAGTCGGCGCGGCGCTCCCGGCAGCCGGGGTCGAAACCGTCGGCCGACCAGCCGTCCCGACCGGAGCTGGTTTGCGCGCGAGTTTAGCGGAATTCGGGCGCCAAAACACACCGCCCGTCCCGGCGCGGGGCCGGGGCCTTGACCACGGTCAACCCGCCAATTTGCGGACGGCGTTGAACATCGCCCACGACCACCCGGCCTGCTGCTCGAGCGTCTGCGTGAAACGGATCAGGTACCGGGCGTTGCCGGTGTCGAGCTCGACCATGCCGTTGGTCGTGAACTTGTCCTCGGGGCCGATCAGGCTGCGCTGCGACGACTGCCGGTTGTCCGGGTGCGCGGGCAGGTAGATGCCGAAGAACGGCCGCTCCGCATTGGTGCGTCCGGGATCGGTCGGCGCGGCCCAGCTGCGCATCAGCACGCGGACCAGGCGCCGCGCGATGATCTCGACGCCGACCGTGACCTCGTCGACCTGCAGCCGCTGCATCCGGCGCACGACGGCGAGCATCCACAGTTCGCCCTCCTTGATCGCCAGCAGCTCGCCCAGCCTGCCCGGCGAATCCTTGGCAGGTGCGGTGAGCCGGCACCCCGTTTCGCTGCGGTCGATCAGCCGCCACGTGCTGCCGCGGATGCGCCGCGCGACGGACTCGGGGTTCGCGTTCGGATTCACGATCTGCGTGACCTCGTCGTAGCTCGCCGCCACCCCCGGCGTCCGCGCCTGGTCGGGCAGCCGGTCGATCTCGGCGACCGCGCGGGTCAGCGCCTGCAGGCCCACGACGACGCGCACTTCAGTCTCCGTCGCGTACCGCGGGGCGCGGGGCGCCTGCGAGATCGCGTCGGGACCGAACAGGGACGCCAGTCGCATCAGCAGCAGCTTCTGCTCGCGCGCCGGCAGGTCGCCCGGCTTGGGCGTCTCGGCCTCGTTCTCCGGCAGCCACCGCATGCGCTCGACGATGCGCGCATAGATGGGCGCGGCGTCGAGGAACATCACGCGGCCGCCGGCCTGCGCGCGATCGCGCCGGCGCAGGCCCGCCGTGCCGGTCAGGTCGACGAAGAACGGCGCGCCTTCCGACGGCGGCGGCGTCAACGCAAGCGACGGCGTCCAGTCCTCGAGCTGCTTCGCCACCCACTCGACCTGGTCCGGCGTGAAGTTGCCGGAATCGAGCCGCATCAGCAGCAGCGTCTTCAGGTATTCCTGCTCGAACGACACGCCGGGCTTCGCGAACGCGCCGACGCCGAACACCAGCTGCTCCCGCTGCCACCCGCGCATCCGCGCGAACTCGTACATCTCGTGGAACTCGCGCCACTGCGCCGGGATCCAGTGGCTGTAACGGAAGAGCCGGTACTTGCCGTCGAGCCCGCGGTAGTGCGCGAGGCGCACGATCACCCACGGCAGGATCGCGCGCCAGCGCTTGTTGTCGGCGCGCGGATAGCCGGCCCTCAGCGCGACCTGGTAGGCGGCGATGAACGCCTTGACCAGATCGAACACCGAGTGCCACAGGCGCGACTCGATGTTCGTGCTCTTCTGGTAGTTCTGCGTGTACTGCTGCGTGAGCTGCGCGATGATCGGCTCGACGCGCCCGTCGATGCGCAGCAGCGCCTCGACCTGGCCGGGACCGGCTTCCTTGCGCGAGCCCGGGAAGCCCGAGACCAGCTCGAGCGCTTCCTTCTGCAGCGACGCCGCGTCGATCGTCGGCAGCTGGCCGATCCAGCGCGACGCGTTGGACGCGCTCGCGAGCGGGTCCGAGAACGACCGGAACCAGTGGAGCATCGGCTGCATCATGCGCATGTCGTCCCGCGCGCGGCCGCTTCCGCGTCAACGGCCCGCGACCGTCATCCGATCGACGACGACCGACCCGGTGTGCCGGGCGCCGCGGCGGTCGACGTCATTGCCGACGGCGACGATCCCCCTGAACATGTCGCGCAGGTTGCCGGCGATCGTGATCTCCTCGACCGGGTACGCAATGGCGCCGTCCTCGATCCAGAAACCGGCCACGCCGCGCGAGAAATCGCCGGTGACCGGATTGACGCCGTGGCCCAGCTGCTCGGTGACGAGCAGGCCGCGGCCGACGCTGCGGATCAGCGCCGGCAGGTCGTCCGGCCCGTGCGACAGCACGAGGTTGTGCGCACCGCCGCCGTTGCCGGTCGACTGCATGCCCAGCTTGCGCGCCGAATACGAACCGAGGAAATAGCCCTGGACGACGCCGTCGCGCACGACGTCGCGCGCGGCGGTCGCGACACCTTCGCTGTCGAACGGCGCGCTGCCGCGGCCGCGCAACAGGTGCGGCGCCTCGGTCAGCGTCACGTGCGGCGCGAACACCTGCGTGCCCAGCGAATCGAGCAGGAACGACGACTTGCGGTACAGGCTGCCGCCCGACACCGCCTGCACGAAGAAGCCGACCAGGTCGGCCGCCTCCGGCGCTTCGAAGATCACCGGGCATTCGAGCGTGCCGAGCGGCCGGGCGCCGAGCCGGCGCACCGCGCGCTGGCCGGCCATGCGGCCGACGGCCGCCGCCGCTTCGAGGTCGCCCGGCGCGCGCGCGGCCGTGTACCAGAAGTCGCGCTGCATCGCGCCGTCTTCCTCGCCGATCACCGCGCAGTCGATGTGATGGCGCGAGCTGCGGTAGCCGCCGGCGAAGCCGTGCGAGTTTGCGTAGACGAATTCCGACTCGCCGCGCGAGACGCTCGCGCCCTCGGAGTTCGTGATCCTGCGGTCCACCGCCAGCGCCGCGGCTTCGGCTTCGCGTCCGAGGTCGATGGCCGCCTCGACCGGCAGTTCCCACGGGTGGTACAGGTCAAGGTCGGGCCAGGCACGCGCAAGCCGGTCCGGGTCCGCAAGCCCGGCCGCCGGATCCTCGGCCGTGTAGCGCGCGATCGCCAGCGCCTTGCCCACGGTGGCGGCGATGGAGTCGTCGGAGAAGTCGGCGGTGCTCGCGTGCCCGCGCCGCTGGCCGACGTAAACCGTCACGCTGATGCCCTTGTCGCGGTTGTACGAAATCGTCTCGACTTCCGATTGCCGGACGGTCACGCTCTGACCGATGCCCTGCGACACCTCCGTCTCGGCCGCGGTCGCGCCGCCTCGGCGCGCGGCGTCGAGGATCGCGGCGGCGATGCGTTCGAGCTCGCCGGTGGTCACCGGAAAGTGGCGCGCGTGCGCGGCGGTGCCGTGCGCGGAGCGCGCGGGGGATGCGGTCGTCAGATTCGCTGTGGTCACGGGAGTCGGAAGCGGAGGTGCACGGTTCGCCCGGCAGCCGCCACGCCCGCTTTGGGGTTGGTCGGTTATCATAGCAAAGCCCCCTGCCGCAACCGCGGCCGCGCCCACGGAAATCCGCCCGGACGATGTCCCGACCCGACGAACCGCCCGCGCCCGTCGCGACCCGCACGGAACCGCCGTCGAAGACGCAACGCAAGCATGCGATGCACGCGCTGCAGGACCTGGGCGAGGCGCTGGTCGGGTTGGACCCGGCGCGGCTCGCGGAACTCGGCCTTCCGGAGCGCCTGGCCGACGCGATCGCCGTCGCGCGCGGCGTGCGCGCGCACGAAGGCCGGCGCCGGCAGCTCCAGTACGTCGGCAAGCTGATGCGCGACATCGATCCCGCCCCGATCCGCGAAGCGCTCGACCGGTGGTCGTCCGGCGTACCGGCGGACCGGGCGCGGTTCGCGGAATCCGAGACGTGGCGCGACCGGCTGCTCGCGGACGAGAAGGCGCTCGAGCCGTTCCTGGCCGCGCATCCGGGCGCCGATCGTGTCGCGCTTGCGGCGCTCGTGCGCGATGCCCGCGCCGAACGTGCGCGCGGCGGACCGCCACACAAGTCCCGCGCGCTGTTCCGGGCGGTGCGCGCGGCGGTCGAGCTGGCCGGCGACAGCGTCGGTTCCTGATTCGTGCCGCCGATGAACGCGTCCGCCACGCTTCTGATCGGCCTCGTGTCGATTTCCGACCGCGCCTCCGCCGGCGTCTACGTCGACAAAGGGCTGCCCGGGCTCACCGAATGGTTCACCGCGGCGCTGAAGTCGCCGTGGAGCATGGCGCAGCGGCTGATTCCGGACGAGCAGCCGGTGATCGAACGCACGCTGATCGACCTGGTCGACGTCGTCGGCTGCCACCTCGTGCTGACCACGGGCGGCACCGGACCGGCGCCGCGCGACGTGACGCCGGAAGCCACGCTCGCCGTCGCGCACAAGGTAATGCCCGGCTTCGGCGAGCAGATGCGGCAGGTCAGCCTGAAGTACGTGCCGACGGCGATCCTGTCGCGGCAGGTCGGCGTGATCCGCGGCACCGCGCTGATCCTGAATCTTCCGGGCCAGCCGAAGGCCATCAAGGAAACGCTCGACGGCGTGTTTCCCGCCGTGCCCTACTGCATCGACCTGATCGGCGGCCCGTACATCGAGACGAACGAGGACGTGTGCAAGGCGTTCCGGCCGAAGGCGAAAGCAGATCCCTCGCTGCGCTCGGGATGACACCGCACTGCGAGCGCCAACGCGTCTAGCGACTCGCCTAGGTATCCATCAGCAACTGCGCGCGCGCCGCCGGCTCCTGCCGGTAGAAGCGCGCGAACTGCTGGTAGACGCCGAGATACTCGTGGTGCAGCAGCAGCGGCTCGACGAAGAACACCTCGGTCAGCACGGCGAAGAACTCCGCGGGACTCTCGGCGGCGTACGGATCGATCGCCGTGCGGTCGCCGCGGTTCACGCGCATCTGGAAGTGCTCGTAGGCCTGCATCATCACCCGCTTCCAGACGTGCGGCGGCATTTCCGCCGGCAACGGCGGGCATCCGTTGGCGACGCCGTTGCGCATGTCGAGCTTGTGCGCGAACTCGTGGATCGCGAGGTTCATGCCCGCCGCGTTCCAGTCCTGGCTCGCCTCGACGTCGGCCCACGACAGGATGACCGGGCCGCGCTCCATCGCCTCGCCCGCCATCGGCTCCTCGTTCGTGTGCAGCACGCCGGCCTCGTCCTCCCACTCCCATCCGGGAACGAATTCGTCCGGGTACACGATCACGTTGTCCCAGCCGTCGTAGTACGCGAGGTCGAGGTTCAGCACCAGCACGCACGCCTGCAGCGCGATCACGACGCGCTGCCGCGGCGTCACGCGATGGCCGCGCGCGCCGACGATGCTCTTGGCGTTGAGGAACAGCACGACCTTCTCGCGCAGCCGGTGGATTTCGGCGTCCGTGTAGATCGCGAGGAACGGCAGCGCCTCGAGCGAATCGCGCCACAGGCCCTCGGGGATCGCCTGCGTCTGCAGGATCCGCCGCTGGCGCCAGCGGCTCCATGCGGTGAACATGGTCGGTCGCTTACTTGGTATCCGGAGGCGCCGCGTCGTCCGAGTCGAGCACCAGTCCGGTCTCGCCCGTCAGCAGCCGATCCGCCTCGCCTTCCGGCAGCGCCTCGACGTCGCGCAGCTTGCGCGCGATCGTCGTGCTCTTGCGCCCGGCGTCGTCCAGCGTCCGGCCCACCTGGTCCAGCTTTTCCTTGGTCTTGGCGAGAATCTCGCCGAACTTGCCGAATTCGGTCTTGACCGCGCCCAGCACGCGCCAGACCTCGGTCGAGCGCTGCTCGATCGCGAGCGTCCGGAAGCCCAGCTGCAGGCTGTTCAGCATTGCCGCGAGATTCATCGGGCCGGCCAGCATCACGCGATAGTCGCGCTGCAGCGAGTCCGCGAGGCCCGGGCGCGAGACCGCTTCCGCGTAGAGCCCTTCGGTGGGGACGAACAGGATCGCGAAGTCGGTCGTATGCGGAGGCTCGACGTACTTGTCGCGGATCTTCCTCGCTTCTTCCTTGAAGAACGTTTCGAGCGCCTTGCGGCTCGCCTCGACGGCGGCGACGTCGGCGCGTTCGATCGCATCCTGCAGGCGCTGGTAGTCCTCGAGCGGAAACTTGGCGTCGACCGGCAGCCAGCACGGCGCGCCGTCCTCGCTGCGGCCCGGCAGGCGGATGGCGAATTCGACGCGGTCGTTCCTCCCCGGCCGCGTGGCGACGTTCTGCGCGTACTGTCCAGGGCTCAGCATCTCGGCCAGCAGCGTGGCGAGCTGCACTTCGCCCCAGCCGCCGCGGCTCTTGACGTTGGTCAGTACGCGCTTGAGGTCGCCGACGCCGGTGGCGAGCGTCTGCATCTCGCCCAGGCCGCGATGCACCTGCTCCAGCCGGTCGGACACGATCTTGAACGACTCGCCCAGCCGCTGCTCCAGCGTGGCCTGCAGCTTCTCTTCGACGGTCGCGCGCATCTGCTCCAGCTTCGCCGCGTTGTCGGCGCGCAGCGCGTCGAGCCGCTGTTCGACGCTGACGCGAACCGCGTCGAGCCGCTGCTCGTTGGACGCGGTCAGCTTCGCGAGCTGTTCGCCGAACGTGACGAGCTGCCGCTGCTGCAGCCCCGCCATGTCGGTCAGCTGCTGCTGCATCGAGTCGCGCAAGCGGCCGAGCGCGCCGCCGACTTCGTTGCGCAGGTCGGTGGCCGCGCGGCCCTGCTCCGCGCGCGTGTTGGCGAGGTCCTGCCGGATGTCGCGCTCGACGTTGGCCACCTGCGCGGCCAGCGCGTCGAGACGCACGCGCAGTTCGCCCGCGCGCAGCTCCCACCCGTGCAGCTCGTCGTCGCGCGACCGCGCGATCGCCGCCAGCCGCCACAGGATCGCGACGGCGAGCACGACGAGCGCGACCAGCGCCGCGCCGAATACGAGGCTCGTGGAATCGGACATCGTGCGCGAAAGTCTAGCAGGGGCGAGACGCCGTCAGCGCACGCAGCGCGAACGTCGCCAGCCAGTGCTCGCCCGCGTACTCGCCGCTGCCGAGCCCGGCCATGCCGGCCGCGAGATGCGCAGCCGCGGCGTGGTGAAGGCGGCCGCCGCGCGGATCGTCAGCCGGCAGCGACGACGCAACGCCCGCCAGGCACCAGGACCGCGACAGGTTGAGGCCGTCCAGGTGCACGAGGAACGGGTCGCTGCGATCGTCGACGCGGGCGGGCACCAGCAGCGCCGCAGGCTCGCCCGCGGCCAGACCCGGCAGGAAGCCGACCAGCCACGACGCGAAACCGCCGGCCGGCAGCACGCGCCGCATGAGATCCGCCTCGACGAGCGCCGGCGACAGGAAGTCGGCGCCGGAAGGCTCCCACGCGGCCGGCGCGTCGCGGTCATCGCCGAACCAGCGCACCGCCGTCGCGGCCACGACGTCCTCCAACGATTCGACGCGCTGCGCTCGCGCGTAGTCGAGCGCGAACGCCAGGCCGAACGCGCTGTTCGCGTGCAGTCCCTGTCGCAGCGGATACCGCTGACGCGGCAGGTAGTCGAGATAGCGCGCGACGAACGCGTCGGCCAGCGGCAAGAGCGCCGAGCGCCAGCGCCGGGCGTCGATGTCGGCGTCGTCGCAGCGACCGAGTTCGTGCACGAGTTCGAGCAGCCACGCCCAGCCGTACGTGCGCTCGAACGTCCTCGCTTCGGGCCGCGCCAGATAAGAGCATTCGCCGGCGACGTTGGCGGCCGTCAGGTGCCGGTCGAACGTCGCGCGGATCGCGTCGCGCTGCGGCAGGTCGGGGACCAGCCGCCACAGCCGCGCGAGCAGCCAGTGCATGTGCACGCACGAATGCCAGTCGAAGCTGCCGTGGAACGCCGGGTGCAGCGCACGGGGACCGGCAATGTCGTCCGGCCCGGCCAGCACGTGATCCTGCTTGGCGGGAAACTCCCGGACGACGTTGGCGAGCGCGGTCGCGGCGAATTGCGCCGCAATCAAGGGTGCCAGCGCTGGCGCCGCGGTCACGCTGCTTCGCGACTTGCCTTCTTCCGCTCGTGCTCCTTGAGGAAGCGCTTGCGGATGCGGATCGACTTCGGCGTGACCTCGACCAGCTCGTCGTCGGCGATGAACTCGACCGCGTACTCGAGCGTCAGCTCGATCGGCGGCACCAGCCGCACCGCCTCGTCGGTGCCCGACGCGCGCACGTTGGTCAGCTGCTTGCCCTTGATCGGGTTGACGACCAGGTCGTTGTCGCGGCTGTGGATGCCGATCACCATGCCCTCGTACAGCATCTCGCCGGGCGACACGAACATCCGACCGCGGTCCTGCAGCTTCCACAGCGCGTAGGCGACGGCGGGGCCGTCCTCGGCCGAGATCAGCACGCCGTTGCGACGCTCCGGAA
Organism: Burkholderiales bacterium; assembly: GCA_046347755.1. Taxonomy (GTDB): domain Bacteria; phylum Pseudomonadota; class Gammaproteobacteria; order Burkholderiales; family Casimicrobiaceae; genus VBCG01. The sequence goes on from JAXMFM010000003.1 coordinate 2,933,799, forward strand.
TGTCGCCCTTCACCGGCGCGTAGCTGTCGAACACGTGGCTCATGAGGCCGGTGCCGCGCGTCAGGTTCATGAACTCGCCCTGGAAGCCGATGAGGCCGCGCGCCGGCACCCGGTACTCGAGGCGCGTGCGGCCGTGGCCGTCGGATTCCATGTTCGTCAGGTCGGCGCGGCGCGTGCCGAGCGCTTCCATGACCGCGCCCTGGTGCGTCTCCTCGACGTCGACCGACAGCATTTCGTACGGCTCGCACGTCTGCCCGCCGACTTCGCGCATCACGACGCGCGGGCGCGACACCGCGAGCTCGAAGCCTTCGCGGCGCATGTTCTCGATGAGGATGGTCAGGTGCAGCTCGCCACGGCCGGACACCAGGAACGCGTCGGTGTCGCCGGTGTCCTCGACGCGCAGCGCCATGTTGACCAACAGTTCCTTGGCGAGCCGCTCGCGCAGGTTGCGCGACGTCACGTACTTGCCTTCGCGGCCGGCGAGCGGCGACGTGTTGACCTGGAAGTACATCGACAGCGTCGGCTCGTCGACCATGATCGGCGGCAGCGCCTCCGGCGTGTCGACGGCGGCCAGCGTGGTGCCGATCGACAGGTCGTCGACGCCGGTGACGAGCACGATGTCGCCGGCCTTCGCGAGCTCCACGGGCGCGCGCTCGAGCCCGGAGAAGCCCAGCACCTGCGCGATCTTCGCCTTCTTGGGGAGTTCGCCCTCGGCCAGCGGCCCGTTCAGCACGGCGACTTCCTGGCCCGGCTTCAGCTGCCCGCGGCGGATGCGGCCGATGCCGAGTCGCCCGAGGTAGCTCGAATAGTCGAGCGCGCTGACCTGGAACTGCAGCGGTCCGTCGGCGTCGCCGACGGGCGGCGGCACCGCGGACAGGATCGTCTCGAACAGAGCCTTCATCGACGCATCGGGACCGGGCTGGCCGCTCTTCGCGATGCCGACGTCGAGCGTGGCCCAGCCGTTCAGTGCCGACGCGTAGACGACGGGGAAGTCGAGCTGGTCGTCGGTGGCGCCCAGCTTGTCGAACAGCTCGAACGTCTGGTTGACCACCCACTCGGCGCGGGCGCCCGGCCGGTCGACCTTGTTGACGACGACGATCGGCTTCAAGCCCTGCTGCAGCGCCTTCATCGTGACGAACCGCGTCTGCGGCATCGGGCCCTCGACGGCGTCGACCAGCAGCAGCACGCCGTCGACCATGCCGAGCACGCGTTCGACCTCGCCGCCGAAGTCGGCGTGTCCCGGCGTGTCGACGATGTTGATGTGATGGCCGGCATAGTCGATCGAGCAGTTCTTGGCGAGGATGGTGATGCCGCGCTCGCGCTCGATGTCGTTGCTGTCCATCATGCGTTCGGCGATCTGCTGGTGCTTGGCGAACGTGCCCGCCTGGACGAGCAGCTTGTCGACCAGCGTCGTCTTGCCGTGGTCGACGTGGGCGATGATCGCGATGTTGCGAAGGTCCGACCGGGTCGGGGTCATGGGGATTCCGTGAGGCAGCATGGTTTGGCGGGCACTCCACCCTGGCCAATTCGCCTGGATGCGCCGCAACAAAAGCCTTTGATTATACGACGCAAGTCGTGGGCCACGCTACAAATATTTTGAAAAATCCGCCACTTAGGCTACAATGCGTTTTCGGGCGGCCGTTCCGGTCACCGCCCACCCGCGCAGCCTTGGCGCACGTGCGTCACCCGGATTCGGGTGGGCGGCCTCAAGGACCTGTCGCAAGCCAACGCAACGTCCAACAAGAACGCTGCCTGGACCGGAAGCCGCGCAACCCGCGGTAGGCCGCGCCAGGAGCCATCGATGAGTGTCACGAGCTTTGACGAGCTCGGACTGAGCCCGGAAATCCTCCGCGCCGTGTCCGAGAGCGGTTACACCACGCCCACGCCGATCCAGGCGCAGGCCATCCCGGTCGTGCTGGCCGGACGCGACGTGATGGGCGGCGCGCAGACCGGCACCGGCAAGACCGCCGGCTTCGGCCTGCCGATCCTGCAGCGCCTGCAGCCGCAGGCGAACACGAGTCCGTCGCCGGCCCGGCACCCGGTCCGCGCACTGATCCTCGCGCCAACGCGGGAACTCGCGATCCAGGTCGAGGAAGCGATCAAGGAATACGGCAAGTACACGGGGCTGCGCTCGACCTGCGTGTTCGGCGGCGTCGACATCAAGCAGCAGCTGGCGATCGTGCGCGCCGGCGTGGAGATCCTCGTTGCCACGCCCGGCCGCCTGCTCGATCACGTCGAGCACAAGAGCGTCAACCTGTCGCAGGTCGAGATCTTCGTGCTCGACGAGGCCGACCGCATGCTCGACATGGGCTTCATTCCCGACATCAAGCGCATCATGGCGCTGCTGCCGGCAACGGCCAAGCGGCAGAACCTCCTCTTCTCGGCGACCTTCTCGGGCGAGATCAAGAAGCTCGCCGACCAGCTGCTGAACGCGCCGGAGCTCATCGAAGTCGCGCGCCGCAACACGGCCGCGGACACGGTGACGCAGAGCGCGTACAAGTGCCCGCAGGACGCCAAGCGCGCGTTGCTGACGCACATCGTGAGGTCGCGCAACCTGCGGCAGGTGCTGTGCTTCGTGCGCACGAAGCACGGCGCGTCGCGCCTCGCCCGGCAGCTCGAGAAGGACGGCCTCGAAACCTCGGCCATCCACGGCGACAAGACGCAGATCGCACGGATGGACGCGCTGGCCGCGTTCAAGGAAGGCAAGCTCGAGGTCCTGGTGGCCACCGACGTCGCGGCGCGCGGACTCGACGTCGACGACCTGCCGCTCGTCGTGAACTACGAGCTGCCGCACGTTCCCGAGGACTACATCCACCGAATCGGCCGCACCGGACGCGCCGGCGCCAGCGGCGAGGCGATCTCGTTCGTCGCGCCGGAGGAGGAGAAGTACCTGGCCGACATCGAGCGGATGCTGAAGAAGAAGATCACCGTCAGCTCGCTCGGCGGCTTCGACGCGGCCGCCGCCAGCGCGCGCAATCCGTCGCCGCGTTCGCGCGCGACGCACGCCGCACGCGAACGCGCGCCGGAAACCGCGCCGCGCGAACGACCCCCGCGCGAACGGCCGCCGCGCAGCGCGCCCGCGCGTGCCGCGTCGGGCCCGCCGCCCGAGCGCAGCCGCCGCGAGCAGGAGCGCGAGGACGCCTATGCGCGCAATCCGGATCAGCCGATCACGCCGCAGGCTGCATCGTCGCACGCGAAGTCCGCGCTCGTGCACGGCCACGGCCAGCACGACGCACGCGGCAAGGCCAAGCCCGTTCCGGCCTTGCTGATGAAGCGCAAGGCGCCCGAACCGCAGAACGCCTGACCGGCGGCAGACGCACGCCGGCACGTCGATGCGCGCCGGCGTCCTCGTCGCGTATTGCCGCGCCGGCTTCGAGGCGGAGGCGGCGGTCGACCTCGAAAGGATCGCCGCGGTCGCGCGCGTTCCGATCGCCATATCTACGGTCGCGCGCAGCGCGTTCGTCGTCGCGCGCCTCGACCGGGGTTCGCCCGACGCGTGGCTGCGCGCGATCCGGACGGCCCCGCCCATCTTCGCGCGTTCCGTGTTCGTCGGCGACGGACCGATCGCGCTCGTCTCTGCCGCGACGGGCCGCGGCCCCGCCGATCGCGTGACGCCGCTGCTTGCCGCCCTCGGCGACGAAGCGTCGCGCTGGCGCACCGTGTGGCTCGAGTACCCGGACACCAACGAAGGCAAGGCGCTGTCCGCGCTCGCAGCTGCGCTCGCCTCGCGCGTGGAGGGCGCGCTGCGCACGCAGGGCCGCCTCGATCCCGCCGCGCCGCTGCGGCTGCACGCATTCCTGCCGGCCGGCGACCACGCGTACGCCGGCATCAGCGACGCGGGAATCCACGACTGGCCGTTGGGCATTGCGCGCGTCCGGATGCCCGCGGGCGCGCCGTCCCGGTCGGCGCGCAAGCTCGTCGAAGCGCTCGCGACGATGCTCGACGGCCGCGACGCGGACCTCGTTCGCCCCGGCATGCGGGCCGTCGACCTGGGCGCCGCGCCGGGCGGATGGACGTTCGTGCTGGCGCAGCGCGGGCTCAACGTCACGGCGATCGACAACGGATCGCTCAAAGGACGGGTCGTCGACGATCCGCAGGTCGCGCACCTGCGCGAAGACGGGCTCGCGTGGCGCCCGCGGCGGCCGGTCGACTGGCTGTTCTGCGACATCGTGCTGCAGCCGGTGCGGATCGCCGAACTGGCGGCGCGCTGGATCGCCGACGGCGCCGCGCGCCGCGCCATCTTCAACCTGAAGCTGCCGATGAAGAAGCGCTACGACGAGGTGCAGCGCTGCGAGCAGCGGATCGCGGAGATCACCGCGCGCGCCGGCGTGCGCTACACGCTGCGCGTGAAGCAGCTCTACCACGACCGCGAGGAAGTGACGGCGTACCTGGCGCGGGCGGACTAGGGCCCGTTCATACTATGGGCGCAAACGCGTTGCACGGCCGAAAACGCCCAGCGCAAGGTGCTGCGGCTCCGCCGGGCCGGCTGCCCGGCGAGACTTCGCAACGCAGCGATGGGCGTTTTCGGCAGCAACCCGAAGGGAACGGGTGACATGGGGCGCCACTCCGCGTTGTCCTCCTCGCGCAGACGCCCAGTCTTCGCTTCGTCGTCCGCGTTGATTGGCGCCCCATGCCACCCGTTCGCGTTTGTGCCCATAGTGTGAACAGGCCCTAGCGTCGCGCGACGACGACGCGCCGTCCGTCGCGGCCGACGACCCGCATCGGCAGGCCGGTGCCGGCGAGCCCGTCGTACGTCGGAACGCCCATGATCGCGTACGCGTCGCCGTGCGCGCGCCAGCGCCGCTCGAACTCCGCGAAGTCCGCGACGAAGTTCGCCGGAGCCGCCGCGATTCCCCACGCGAGTTCGCCCTGGTCGCGAACCACCGTCAGCGTCCGGCCGAGGTAGAAGGCGACGGTGCCGTCGAACATGTCGACGCTGTAGAACGCAACCTCCGGCCTGAACGGCCGTGTCGCCCGCTCGCTGGCGATCACCTGCTCCACCAGCCGCTCGGCCGAGAAATAGCTGTCGACGTTGTACGCGAGCACGCCGCCGATCTGGCACGCGACCATGCTGGCGACGACGACCGCGGCCAGCGCAGGCAGCCGTCGCCGCGCGCGCAGCAGCCCCAGCGCGAGCGCACCGGCCACGACGAGCACGAGCGCGCCCGCGATCACCCACTCGGTGCTGTCGACGTACTCCTCGCGCACCAGCGGAATCGTGATCAGGTCGGCGACCGGCAGCGCCAGCAGCGCCGCCGCGACACCGCAGGCGACGAGCGTCCAGGCCGTGACCCGCACCGCCGCAGCGAAATTGCGGGCCAGCGGCGCGGCGACCGCGAGCATCACCGCGCCCATCGCCGGCATGACGTACGCGGGCAGCTTCGACGACGACAGGCTGAAGAACACGAAGATCACCGCCGCCGAGCACCAGGCGAAGCGGCGCACGTCGATGCCCGGCGGCGCAACGACCGGCGTCGCTGACTCACGGCGCGCAAGCGTCGCGATGATCGCCGGCAGCCAGGGCATCAGGAACGCGATGGCGATCGGAACGAAATACCACCACGGCCCCGGGCGCCGATGCCCGGGCTGCGTGTAGCGATGCAGATGCTCGTGGATGAAGAAGAACTCGGCGAACCCCGGATTGCGCAGTTCCGCCAGCACGAACCACGGCGCGGCGATGGCGGCGGCCACGGCGAGCCCCGCGCCGCAATGCAGCCGGCGCAACAGCGACAGGTCGCGGGTGATGGCCACGTACGCGCCGACCGCGAGCAGCGGCAGCACGACGGCGACGGGGCCTTTCGTCAGGATCGCCAGCGCGCACGCCGCCCACGCCAGCAGCATGAACCTCCGGCGCCCGGGCGCGTCGGTGCGACCGTCCTGCGCGATCGCGAACGCGCACAGTGCGCCGGTCATGAACGCGGTCAGGCTCATGTCGAGCGTCACGAACTGCGTGGCCAGGAAAAAACCCCAGCTCGAGGCCATGACCGCGGCCGCCATCCATCCGGCCCGCTTCCCGAACAACCGGCGCGCCGTCAGCATCACAGCCAGCACGGCCAGCAGTCCCGCGAGCGCGGGCCACAGCCGCGTCGTCCATTCGTCTTCGCCGGCAACGGCGAAGACGGACGCCGTCACCCAGTACTGGAGCGGCGGCTTCTCGAAATAGGGAAAGCCCGAAAGACGCGGCGTCACCCAGTCGCCGGACGCCAGCATCTCGCGCGGAATCTCGGCGTAGCGGCCTTCGTCCGGGAAGTAAAGGCCGCGCAGCTCGAGGAAGCCGAACCACAGCACGAGGATCGCGGCGAGCAGCGCGAACCACCGCCCGCGTGCGTGGCCGTGCCTCGCTTCTGCGCGCACGAAGTCCCCGCTATCCGCCCAGCCGGTCGAACTGCTGCCGCAGCTTGGCGAGCGTTGCGGTGAATCCGGCGAGCCGCGCGCGCTCCTGCTCCACGACGGCCGCGGGCGCGCGCGCGACGAAGCCCTCGTTGCCCAGCTTCGCCTGCGACTTCGTGATTTCGCCGCTCAGGCGCGTCATCTCGCGGCCGATGCGCTCGCGCTCGGCCGCCGGATCGATCTCGACGTGCAGCATCACGCGGTACTCGCCGACGATCACCACCGGCGCTTCGGTCGCCGGCAGCTCGGCGACGATCCGCACTTCCGACAGCTTGCCGAGCGCGACCAGATACGGCACGAGGTCGCCCAGCGCTTCGCGATCGCCGGCGACGATCAGCGGCACCCGGTCCGCCGGCGAAAGCTTCATCTCGCCGCGCAGCGCACGGCACGCGTCGACCAGGTCCTTCAGGACCGTCATCCGCGCATTCGCCGCGGCGTCGACACGAGCGAAATCCGCCTGTGGAAACGGCTGCGTCGAGATCGAAACGCCGGACTTGCCGGCGAGCGGCGCCACCGTCTGCCACAGCTCCTCGGTGATGAACGGCACGAACGGATGCGCGAGGCGAAGCATTGCCTCGAGCTCGCGCACCAGCACCGACCGCGTTCCGCGCGCCGCCGCGGCGTCGCCGCGCGTGTCGGCGTCGGCCAGCTGCACCTTCGCGAGCTCCACGTACCAGTCGCAGTATTCGTCCCATGCGAATTCGTAGAGCGCACGGGCAGCGAGGTCGAACCGGTACGCCTCGATGTTGGTCGCGATGTCGTGCTTCGCCTGCTGCAGCCGGCCCAGGAGCCAACGGTCGACGAACGTCAGCGCCTTCGGCAGCGCATCGTCCTGGCCGCAGTCCTTCCCCTCGACGTTCATCAGCACGAAGCGCGTCGCGTTCCACAGCTTGTTGCAGAAATTCCGGTAGCCTTCGCAGCGGTTGAGGTCGAAGTTCAGCGTGCGGTTGAACGTCGCCAGCGACGCGAACGTGAAGCGCACGGCGTCGGCACCGTAGGCGGGGATGCCGTCGGGGTAGTGCTTGCGGGTCCGGTGGGCGACCTTCTCGGCGAGCTTCGGGTTCATCATGTTGCTGGTCGCCTTCGCCACCAGCGTCTCGACGTCCACGCCGTCGATCAGGTCGATCGGGTCGAGGACGTTGCCCTTCGACTTCGACATCTTCTGGCCTTCCTCGTCGCGGACGATCGCGTTGATGTAGACGTCGCGGAACGGCACGTGGCCGGTGAAGTAGGTCGTCGTCATGATCATCCGCGCGACCCAGAAGAAGATGATGTCGAAGCCGGTCACCAGCACCGACGACGGCAGGTACTTCGCGAGCTCCGGCGTCTCCTTCGGCCAGCCGAGCGTGGAGTGGCACCACAGCGCCGAGCTGAACCACGTGTCGAGCACGTCCTCGTCGCGCGTGAACGACTGCGGCGCGCGACCGAGCTTCTGCGTGGCCCGCGCGCGCGCCGCCGCCTCGTCGCGCGCGACGTACACGTTGCCGGCCTCGTCGTACCAGGCGGGAATCTGGTGGCCCCACCAGAGCTGGCGCGAAATGCACCAGTCCTGGATGTTGTTGATCCAGTTCAGGTACGTCGACAGCCATTCGGCGGGCACGTAAGAGACGCGTTCGCCGGCGCCCGGCGCACCCGCGGGCAGCCCGTCCTCGCCGATGGCGGCGAGGCAGAGGTCCTGGATCGATTTGCCCGGGAAATACGGATGCGTGGCCGGCGCCGGCTTGCGCATGTCGACGAACCACTGGTCGGTCAGCATCGGCTCGATGACCTGGCCGGTGCGCTCGCAGCGCGGCACGACCATCGGATGCGCCTTCTCCGACACGAGGAGCCCCGCCGCCTCGAGATCGGCGAGCACTGCCTTGCGCGCGACGTAGCGATCGAGGCCGCGATATTTCGCCGGCGCATTGTCGTTGATCGTCGCGTCGAGGTTCATGATCGGCAGCGGCGCCAGCTTGTGCCGCTGGCCGATCTGCCAGTCGTTGAAGTCGTGCGCCGGCGTGATCTTGACCGCGCCGGTGCCGAATTCGCGGTCGACGTAGTCGTCGGCGATCAGCGGAATCGTCCGGCCCGTCAAAGGCAGCTCAACCTGCTTGCCGACCAATCCGGCGTAGCGCTCGTCGGCCGGATTCACGGCCACGGCCATGTCGCCGAGCATCGTCTCCGGCCGCGTCGTCGCGACCACGACGGAGCCGCTGCCGTCGGCGAACGGATACCGGATCTGCCAGAGCTTGCCCTGCTCCTCGGAGTTCTCGACCTCGAGATCCGACACGGCGGTGCCGAGCGTCGGGTCCCAGTTGACGAGCCGCTTGCCGCGATAGATCAGTCCGTCGTCGTACAGGCGCACGAAGGTTTCAAGCACCGCCGCCGACAGCCCGTCGTCCATCGTGAAGCGCTCGCGCGACCAGTCGGCGGACGCGCCCAATCGCCGCATCTGCCGCGTGATCGCCGACCCGGACTCCTCCTTCCACGCCCACACCCGCTCGACGAACTTCGCGCGGCCCAGGTCGTGCCGCGACTTGCCCTGCGCCTTCAGCTGCTGCTCGACGACGATCTGCGTCGCGATGCCCGCGTGGTCGGTGCCGACCTGCCACAGCGTGTTGTCGCCGCGCATCCGGTGGAAGCGGATCATCAGGTCCATCAGCGTCTGCTGGAACGCGTGGCCCATGTGCAGCGTGCCGGTCACGTTCGGCGGCGGCAGCTGGATGCAGAACGACGGAGCGCCGGGCCGGTCGGCGGACTTGAACAGTCCGTTGGCTTCCCAGAACGGATACCACTTCGCTTCGATGGCGCGCGGTTCGAAACTCTTGGCGAGATCCATGATCGGCGACGCCCGCTACGAGCGTCGTCAGGTTGCGTAAAGGCTTGAAATTATAGCGGAATCAGAACCGCAACCCGAGCCGCATTCAACCGACGAGCCCGAGCGCGAACCAGACCGGCCACGCCGCGAGGATCGACAGCAGCACCACCGGTCCCCACAGCCACGCGAGCGCGCGTGCGTCGCGGTGCGTGAACAGTTCACCCGAGCCGTGGAAGAAGGCGAGGTACACGGTGCTCTGGTAAGGCAGGAACCACACCTGCGTGGACACCAGGCACACGAGCGCGACCAGGAACGGATCGACGTGCGCGGCGCCGGCGACCGGAAGCGCGACCAGCGTCAGCAACGGCGCCGAGGCCTGCCAGCGGATCACGAACGACGCCGCGAAGCCGACCAGCGCGAGCGCGACGCAGAACAACGCGCTGTGCGTCGCGACCGCGCCGATCGGCGCCGCCAGCGCCTGCGCGAGCCACGCGTCGACGCGCAGCGCCTGGAATACGGACGCGAGGCTGGTGATGACGCCGAAGAAGACCAGGAACGGCCAGTTGACGCCGGTGCGCAGCATCGTCGTGTCGAGCGCGCCGCCGGCGGCCAGCGCGACCAGCGCGATCACGCCGATCCATGCGCCGTGGATGCCGTGCCAAGGCTCGGTGAGGAAGCCGGCGATCAGGCCGACCATCACGACCAAGCACAGCTTCTCCGCGCGCCGCATCGGACCCAGCACGGCGCGCTGTATCGCGAGGCGGTCACCGGCATGCGCGGTGTCGTCGCGCGGCCGGTAGAGCGCGAACGCCGCGAACAGCGACGACGCGAACAGCACGACGTGCAACGGCAGCGCCGCGACGAACCATCCGCCGAAGTCGAATTGTGCGCGCACCTGCGCCGGCAGCAGCCCGTGCACGAGGATGCCCACCGACGACCCGGTGAGGAACAGCCCGGCCATCTGCCCGAAGCCGACGAACGACGCCAGCGCAAGCCCGGCCGCCGCGCGGCTGCCCGGCGCGTAGCCGAGGGCCTCGGCCACTTCGCGGACCATCGGCGCCGCCAGCGCGGCGCGGCTGGTCGCGTTCGGCAGCGTCGGCGTCACCGCGGTGCCGACCAGCGCGAGCGTGAGCGCGCGTCGCGCGAACGTCGCGGGCCGGCGGCCGAGCGCCAGCAGCGCGATCCGGTACATGAGACCCGAGTTGCCGACGGCCACGCCGACGGCGAGCACCGCCAGCACCAGCACCCAGGCCTGCGTGGCGAAGCCGTCGAGCGCCGCGCGCGGCGCGATCACGCCGCCGACGACCCACAGCGCGAGCAGCGCGAGCGCCGCGACCGCTTCGGGAAGCACTTCGGTCGCGAAGACGATCGCCGCGGACACGAGCGTCAGCAGCGCGTGCCAGCCGGCGACCGACAGGCCTTCGGGCGGCGACGACCACCACAACAGCAGCGGGGCCATCGCCAGCGCGAACCCGGCCAGCCGGCGCACGCCGACACCGGGGCGGCGCGCGGGCGCCACCGCCTCGATGCGCGGCGGCGGCGGGGCCACGCGTTCGAGCGACGGCGCGCGCGCGAGTATTCTTCGCGCGTCGTCGTCGGCCCCGACCGCGCGAAAGGCGGCCAGCGCCTCCGCGGGGTCGCCGTCGCGTTCGACGTCGCGCGCGATGCCGACGACGCGCTTCCTGATCGCGGCGCGCTGGCCGTCCCGGTCGAGATGCCGCAACAGCGAGTCGCGGATCGCGACGGGAACGACGTACGCTCCCGCGTGCTCGCGCACCAGCGGCGACAAGGCGGCGACGGCGACGTCGCCGCCCAACCGTTCGACCATGCGCGGCGACGCGCGCCCGAGCAGCGCGATGGCCGACACCAGCGCCCGCTGCGGCGGCACGAGTTGCGTCATCCGTTCGCTCACCCACGCGTCGAACTCGCGCTGGACCTCCGCCAGCGCACGGCGCGCGTCCGCGAGCTCCAGGCCGATCGCGCGGCTCAAGTCGAACAGCAGTTCGGGTTCCGCGCGCAGCAGCGTCAGCACGCGATGCTTCGGCAGCACCCACACGCGGATCGGCGTAACCGCCACCACGCTCGACGACCGGGGTTGGTCCGTCAGCAGCGCCAGTTCGCCGAACAGCTCCGGCGGCTCGATCGTGCCGATCCGCGAGCCCGCGACGCGGCGCTCGGCCACGCCTTCACGCAGGATGAACAGTGCGTCGCCGGTGCCGCCCGCCTCGAACACGACGGTGCCCGCGTCGAACCACTGGTCTTCGAGGACGCCCGCGAGCTTGGCCAGGTCGACCGGCGAAAGCGGCGCGAGCAGCGGGATCGCCGCGAGCGCCTGCGCCGCGGCGGCGGGCTGTTCGAGCATCATGCGGCGCGGGCCGCCGCGACCGAAGCCGCTACTTCGTCGGCGGGGAACCGACGTCGACGCGGCCGGCGTCGGTCATCTTGTACAGGACGCCGGTGGAATCGTCCTTGAGGACCGCGAAGCGCCCGGAAACGACGATCGGGTCGAACGTGAACGTGACCGGCGACTTGGCCGTGACCTCGACGATCGCGTCGGGTCCCGCCGGCAGGCAGAACTGGCAGTGCGGCGGCACCGCGGTGATCAGGAAATGCTTCTGCTTCTCGCCGATGTCGAGCGGGATCATGAAGCCCTGCACCTTGACGTCCTTGCGGTCGAGCGACAGGATCTCCTTCGAGAACCCGGGCACCATCTTGTCGCCCTGCTTGACCGGCTCCACCTTCGCCAGCGTCTTCCACGACACCACGCCGGCGCGCTCCGGCAGCACCGTCGACGAGTAGTCGATCGCCGACGGAAGGCCCGCGGCAGGAATGCCCGCATTGATCGCACCGACGGGCGCCGCGCAGAGCAGCGCGACCGTGAAAGCGACGGCCGAGGGGAACAGCATTCGTGTCTTCATCGCTCGCTTCCCTATCCATCCGCCAGCGTCGCCGCGACGTCGAGCCTCGACGCGCGCCACGCCGGCCACAATGCAGCAAGTATACCCGCGGCCAGCGCGAGCCCGGCAACGCCCCACTCCTCGGGCAGCCAGCGCAACGCCGCGCCCGAGAGCGGCGCCGCCTGCGGCACCCACGCGCCCAGGCACCAGGCCGCGCCGTGCGCGAGCGCGAGCCCGGCCACGGTGCCGGCCGCGACCAGCGCAAGGCTCTCCACCAGCAGCACCTGCGCGACCTGGCCGCGCGACGCGCCGAGTGTGCGCAGGATCGCGAGGTCGTAGCGGCGGTCCTCGAGCGCCTGCGCCAGCGCGACGAACAGCATGAGCGCGGACGCCGCCATCAGCAGCACCGCGAACGCGCGCACGACCTCGAAGCCGACGCCGAACACGGCCAGCAGCCGCGCGATTTCGAGTGCGGGTGACGCGGCGACCTGCGCCGTACCGGCGTTGATCTCGCGGGCCAGGCCGGACGCGGCGAGCGGCGTGGCGAACCGGACGAGCGCAAGCGTGACTTCGCGCTTCTCGTCGTCGTCCGCGTGACCTTGCGCGTGATGCGCGTCGTGCACGTCCCAGACGCTTTCGAGCGACGTGACGACGAGCCGATCCAGCACGGTGCCGGTCGGCGCCAGCACGCCGGTGACGCGATACGGCGCGTCGGCGTGCTCGCCGCCCCCTTCGGCCAGGCCGTGCGAACCGGCGAAAGTCGCGCCGACGAGGAGCCCGGTCGCGCGTGCGACGTCGCTGCCGAGCACCGCTTCGAGCGGCTTCGCCCACAGCTTGCCGTCGCGCAGCGCGCCGCCGAAATGCTCGACGTACGCCGGCTCGGTGCCGACGATCCGGTAGCCGCGGAAGCTGTCACCCAGCGAAAGCGGGATCACGCTGCCCACCTGCGGGCGCGCGCGCAGTTGCGCGATCGCCGCGAGTGGAATGTTGCCGGGGGGGACGTCGACCTGATACACGCCGGCCAGCACGAGCTGCAGCGGGCTCCCTTTCGCACCGACGACGAGATCGATGCCGGCGGCGTCGCGCGTCAGCCGGTCTTCCAGCTCGCGAGCGACCAGCAGCGTCAGCGTCACCGTCGCGACGCCGATCGCCAGCAGAGCGACGACCAGCAGCGTGGACAGCGGCCGGCGGCGCGCGTAGGCGAACGCCAGGCGGACGACGCCCATCACGCGACGGCCGTCGCGACCGGCAGCGCGAAGGCGTGGGGCAGCAGCGGTTTCACTCGATTGTCGTGAGACGCGACGACCAGCGTTGCGCCTGCTTCGACGGCCTGTGCGCGCAGCAGTTCCAATGCCTGCGCCGCGTGGGCGTCGTCGAGATTGGCCGTAGGCTCGTCGGCCAGCAGCAGCACCGGCCGGTTCACGACCGCGCGGGCGATGGCCACGCGTTGCGCCTGGCCCTGCGACAACTGGCCCGGATAGCGATGCGCGAGATCGGCGACACCCGCGCTTTGCAGAAGCGCCGTGATCCGCGCATCGTCGACAGGCAGGCCGGGCAGCGCCTGCGCAAGCCGCAGGTTGTCGCGGACGTTCAGCGCCGCCACCAGGTGCAGGCGCTGCGGCACGAGGCCGACGGCGCGGCCGCGCCACCGGTCGCGCTCGCCTTCGCTCAGCGAACGCAGGTCCGTGCCGGCGACGATGACCGCCCCGAACGTGGGCACGACGAGGCCCGCGAGAACGTGCAGCGCCGTCGACTTGCCGCAGCCCGACGGCCCCGCCAGCAGCCACGCCTCGCCGCCGGCGGCGCGCCAGTACGGGATCGCCACTGCGGTCACCCCGCCGTACCGGTGCACGATATTCGTCAGCTCGAACATCCCGTGAATCTAACCCATCGCGCGCCTGCCAGGCGCTACCGCCATCCACGCGTGCGTCACGCCACCGGCACGTCCTCGCGCGCCATCGCCGCCGGCAGGCGCCGGAAGGCGAGCGTTCGCCCCACGGCCCGCGCCACCGCGTCGAGCCGATGCATCAGCGCGCGGAACTCGTCCGGCGGCAGCGCCTGGTCCGCGTCGCACCACGCGTTCGGCGGGTCCGGATGCACTTCGACCAGCAGGCCGTCGGCGCCGGCGGCCACCGCCGCGCAGGCGAGCGCCGGCACCAACCATGCCTTGCCGCCCGCGTGCGACGGATCGACGATCACCGGCAGGTGCGTCTCCCGCTTGACCACCGGGATCGCCGTCACGTCGAGCACGTTGCGGTAGGCGGTCTCGAACGTGCGGATGCCGCGTTCGCACAGGATGATGCGCGAGTTGCCGCCGGCGGCGATGTACTCGGCGGCCAGCAGCCACTCGGCGATCGTCGCGCTCATCCCGCGCTTCAGGATCACCGGCACGTCGACGCGGCCGAGTTCCTTCAGCAGGTCGTAGTTCTGCATGTTGCGGGTGCCGACCTGGATCACGTCCACGCCTGCGCGCAGGAACGTGTCGAGCATCCGCACGTCCATCAGCTCCGTGACGATCGGCAGCCCGTGCCGCGCGGCGGCGCCTTTCAGCAGCGCGAGGCCTTCGGTGCCCGCCCCCTGGAACGCGTACGGACTGGTGCGCGGCTTGAACGCGCCGCCCCGCATCAGCAGCGCGCCGCCCGCCGCGACCGCCGCGGCGGCCGCGCGCATCTGCGGCTCGGTCTCGACCGAGCACGGCCCGGCGATCATCTGCACGGCGTCGCCGCCGATCGCGGCGTTGCGCACGCGGACGACCGTGCTCGCCGGATTTCGCTCGCGCGCGACGAGCCGGTGAGGCCGGGCGTCGGCGTCCTGGGTCACGACGGCATCCATGATTCTCTCCTTTCTGCGACGACGAAAAAAATTCGGGCGGCCTTTGGGGGCCGCCCGAATCGTGGAATCCTTGTTGCCTTTTGCCGGAACTCTACGGTCGCGCCTGCCCCTCTGGGTGGGTTCCCCAGAAATAGAACGCGAACGCATACGAGCGCGCGGCGCGAGGCATCGACGAGGCGGGCAACGACTTCATGCGATTAGTCTAGCACGGCTGTTCACCGCTGCAACTGCGTTGCGCGGGTTGCGGCATCCGGACGCGCCAAGGTCAGTTGTTCTTGCGCCAGCTCTCGATCTCGCGCTCGATCGCCTCGGCGACGTACGCGCGCAGCAGCTCGCCGACGTGCAGGTTGATGGTGGCGACGAGGTCCGCGCTCGCGCGGTCGACGATCGGCTGCAGGCGGCGGCCCAGCTGCTCGCGCAGCCCCGTGTCGGTGAACAGGTCGATCCGCTGCAGCACCTGCATGCGGATCTCCTCGGCCATCGCGTCCCAGCGCGCCTGGTCGTCGATGGCCGCGATGGCCGGCGCCGGCGCGGGCACAACGGGCGGCGGCGGCGGCTCGGGCACGACGTGCATTGGCAGCGCGTCGGGCACGACGGGCGGCGGCGGTGCTTCGGGCGAGACGGGCGCGGCCGCCTCGGCCGCGGCGAGCGGTGGCTCGGCGAGTTCGGGCTCGGGCTCGGGCTCGGCTTCTGCTACAGGCTCGGGAACGGGTTGTGCAACAGGCTCGGGAACGGGTTCCGCAACCGGTTCCGGCGCACGCAACGAAACGGGCACGTCGGTCGCGGCGGCCAGGCCCAGCATCGCCGTCAACGCCGTCGCCGTGACGACCGCCGGCGGTTCGGAAAGCGGCGGCGGCGGCTGGACCGGAGGCGCGTCGCGCTCGGCGGTTTCCGGCGCGCGCACGCCGACCTCGGCGTCGAAGTCGTCTTCGACCGGCGTCGTGAGTTCGATCTCCTCGTGCTCGGCCGACGCCAGCAGCGCTTCGTCCACGGGGCGCTCGATCGCAACCGGCGGGACGATCGCGATGGAATCGGGGGCTTCGCCGGTGATCGACGGTTCGCCGCCGTCCAGGTCGAGCCAGTCGGACGGCTCGCCCTCGTGCGCCATCGAATCCGCGGCCTCGGCCAGGTCGGGGGCCACGCGCTCGGTCAGCGTCGGGATCGCGTCCGGCGAACCGCGCGCGGGCTGCGGCCGGGCTTCGACCTGCGGCGCGCGCCGCGCGAGCCGCGACTCGGTCAGCGGCGGCACCGAATCGGTGAGCACCGGAATGTCGTCGACCGCCGCCGCGCGATTCCGGCGCATCAGCGCATCCGCCTGCTCGAGCAATTCGCGGGCGGTGGGCACGACGCTATCCCCGCTCGCTCATGTCGTGCGCGCGCAATTCGTAGCCGCGCTCGCGGTAGAAGCGGTAGCGCTCGCGCCCGGCCGCGGCGTCGTCGACGCCGACGATCTCGGCGAGTCGCTCGAAGCGGCTGAAGAACGGCGGCGGCTCGGCGTGCAGGTTGACCAGCACCGCCGCCGGGCCTGCGTGCTCGAGACGGTGGTCGATCCACACGGGCGTCTGCGCGGCGAGCGGACTGCCGACCCGGCAATGGGGAAGGAACCCGGTCGCCGGGACCATCCACAGCAGGCGGTCGAGCGCGTTGGTCGTTGCTTCGTCCGGCGTCAGCACGCGCGCGCTGCCGTGCGCGGCCACCGCCTTGGCCACCAGCCGCGCCGCCACGGCGAGACGGTCGTCGACGCGCGTGTAGAAATCGATCGTCGTCATCCGCGTCCGGCGCTGGGCGTCCGTCACGCCGCCGGATTCTCCTGCGTGAGCAGCCAGGTCGTGAGCAGCGGGACCGGCCGTCCCGTCGCGCCCTTTTCCTTGCCGTCCTTCCACGCGGTGCCGGCGATGTCGAGGTGCGCCCAGTCGTACTTCTTCGTGAACCGCGACAGGAAGCACGCGGCGGTGATGCTGCCGCCGGCGCGGCCCGCGATGTTCGCGAAGTCGGCGAAATTGCTCGCCAGCCCGTCCTGGTAGTCCTCCCACATCGGCAGCTGCCAGGCGCGGTCGTACGCGTCGTCGCCGGCGGTGATCAGCGCGCGCGCCAGCGTCTCGTTGTTCGAGAACAGCCCGCTGGCGACGTGGCCGAGCGCGATCACCATTGCGCCGGTCAAGGTCGCGATGTCGACGACGGCCTCGGGCTCGTAGCGCTCGGCGTACGTGAGCGCGTCGGCCAGGATCAGCCGCCCTTCCGCGTCCGTGTTGAGGACCTCGACCGTCTGCCCCGACATGCTGGTGACGATGTCGCCCGGCTTGGTGGCGCGGCCCGACGGCATGTTCTCGCAGGCCGGCACCAGCCCGACGACGTTGACCTGCGCCTTCATCTCGGCGATCGCGCGGATGGTGCCGAGCACCGAGGCCGCGCCGCACATGTCGAACTTCATCTGGTCCATGTCGAGGCCGGGCTTGAGCGAGATGCCGCCGGTGTCGAACGTGATGCCCTTGCCGACGAGCACGCACGGCTTCGCCTGCTTGCGCTGCGACTGCATGTACTCGAGGACGATGAAGCGCGGCGGCTGGTCGCTGCCGTTGGTGACCGACAGGAACGAGCCCATGCCGAGCTCCTCGCATTCCTTGCGCTCGAGGACCTTGACCTGGATCTCCGGAAACTCGGTGGCCAGCTGCTTCGCGCGCTCGGCCAGGTAGGTCGGCGTGCATACGTTGCCCGGCAGGTTGCCCAGGTCGCGCGCCAGGTCCATGCCGTGCGCGATCGCCAGGCCCTGCGCGGCGGCCTTCTCGCCAGCGGTCAGGTCCGAGCGCTGCGGCACCGACAGCGTCAGCTTGCGCAGCGGCCGCCGGACCTCGGTCGGCTGGCTCTTCATCTGCTCGAATCGGTAGACCGCCTCCATCGCGACGACGACCGCGTGCTCGACGCGCCAGACCACTTCGCGCCGCTTGACCTTTTCCTCGGTCAGGTAGAGGACGGCCTCGTAGGAGCCCGTCTCGTTCAGAAGCTTGACCGCCGCGCGGATCGCGGCGCGGAACTCGCGGTCGCGGAAATCGCGCTCTTTGCCGAGTCCCACCAGCAGCACGCGGTCGGCCAGCGTGCCGCGCACGTTGTGCAGCAGCAGCGTGGCGCCGAGCTTGCCTTCCATGTCGCCGCGCCGGATGATTTCGCTGATGTAGCCATTGCTGGCCCGGTCGACCAATTCCGCCGACAGCGAAAGCTTGCGATTGTCGAACACGCCGACGACGACGCAGGCGCTTCGCTGTTTCTCGGGACTGCCGCTTTTTATGGTAAATTCCATCGCGATCCCTCGTCTCCCGCTTTGGCGTTTTGTTACCGTTACACGACGTGCCGAGCATTATCGGCAAGTTTTCTCGAAAAAGTCAAAACTTTTCCCGGCGTCATGATTTTCCGCCGCAGCCTGGTTCGGGAGCTGACCGCCACGGCGATCGGCCTGTTCGTCGTGCTGCTCGGCATCCTGTTCACCCAGTCCGTGATCCGGATCCTGGCGCGGGCGGCCGGCGGCGCCGTGGCCGCGGACGGCGTCCTCGCGCTGATCGGCTTCAACGCGATGTTCTATCTGAACCTGCTGCTGTCGGTCGCGCTGTTCCTGACCGTCCTGCTCACGCTCTCGCGCTGGTACCGGGACAGCGAGATGGTCGTCTGGTTCACGTCCGGGCAGTCGCTGACCGCCTGCCTGAAGCCGATCCTGCTGTTCGCCGCGCCCTTCCTGGCCGCGATCGTGCTGCTTTCCCTGTTCCTTTCGCCGTGGGCCGAACAGCGGAAGAACGAGTTCGAGCGGCAGCTGGAATCGCGCGACGAGATCACCGTGCTGTCGCCGGGACTGTTCCGCGAGTTCAAGCGGGCGGGCATTGTCGTCTACATCGAAAGCATCAATCCGCTCGACAACACGATCCGCAACGTATTCCTGCATTCGATCGAGGAAGGCCGGGACGCGACGACGGTCGCGCGGCGCGGGCACCTGGTCGAGGAGCCCAACGGCGACCGCTTCGTGGTGCTGGAGGACGGTCGCCGCTACGAAGGCAAGGCCGGCGCCGCCGACTTCCGGCTGATCGAGTTCGACAAGCTGGGGCGCCGGATCGAACCCGCGGAGGCGCGTTCGCTGCCGGCGTCGAACAAGGCCATACCGACGGCCGCGCTGATCTTCGCCGAAGGGCGCAGCGAGCGCGGCGAGCTGTTCTGGCGGCTGTCGGTGCCGATCCTGGCGCTCGTGCTGACGCTGCTCGCGATCCCGCTCTCCTACGTCAATCCGCGGATGGGTCGTTCGTTCAACCTGATCGCCGCCGCGTTCCTGTACATGCTCTACACGAACTGCATCAACATCGTGCAGAGCATGATCGTGCAGGGATCGATCGACCTGTGGCTCGGCCTGCTGCTGCCGCACGCGGCGGCACTGGTCGTCGTGTTCCTGCTGTTCCGCCATCAACTGTCGATCACCGGTCTCTTCGGGCGCGCGCCGCGCCCCGATCCGGCCTGACGCGCGGCCGCGATGCGCACGCTCACCCGGTACATCGGCCGCGACGTCCTGCTGTCGACGCTGTTGATCTTCGTTGCGCTGATCGGGCTGTTCACGTTCTTCGACCTGATCAACGAGATGCGCGACGTCGGCCGCGGCAGCTACACGCTGTCGACGGCGCTGCTGTTCGTCGCGCTTCACGTTCCCTCGCGCGTCTACGAGCTGTTTCCGGTGGCGGCGCTGATCGGCACGCTGTTCGCGATCTCGCAGATGGTGTCCAACTCCGAGTTCACCGTGATGCGCGCGTCGGGCGCGTCGATCGTGCAGGTCGGCTGGGCGGTCGTGCGCGTCGGCATCCCGCTCGCGATCGCGACGTTCCTGGCCGGCGAGTACGTGGCGCCGCCGGCGGAGCGCCTGGCGCAGACCGTGCGCGCCGCGGCGATGGGCAACGCGACCGGCGTGGTCGCCCAGCAGTTCGAGTCCGGTTTCTGGTTCAAGCAGGACCTGACGTTCGTCAACATCCGTTCCGTGCTGTCCGACATGACGCTCGTGGGCGTGCGCATCTACGAGTTCGACCGCGACCTGAGGCTGACCGCCGTGCGCAGCGCGGAATCCGGGCGCTACGCCGGCGACGGTCAATGGAAGCTCGAGCAGGTCAAGGTGACCGAGATCGGCCGCGACGCCACGACGGTGTCGTCGTCGCCGACGTGGATGTGGCCGTCGGTGCTGCAGCCGTCGATCCTGACCGTCTACCAGGTGGCGCCGGAGCGTCTCGCGCTGTCGACGCTCTACGACAACATCCGCGTGCTCGGCACCAACGCGCAGAAGACGGCGCGCTTCGAAATCGCGTTCTGGTCGAAGGTGCTCTACCCGGTCGCCGTGCTCGTCATGATGATGCTGGCCCTTCCGTTCGCGCAGTTCCAGCGGCGCCAGGGCGGCGTGGGCTTCCGGATCTTCGCCGGCACGATGCTCGGGCTCGCGTTCTGGCTGATCGAGCGGCTGTTCTCGTACCTTGGCGTGCTCAACGACTGGGAGCCGCTGTTCTCGGCGGCATTCCCGCTGGCCGTGTTCACGACGGCGGCGATCGCGATGCAGTGGTACATCGAGCGGCGCTAGGGCGCCGCGCCGGGCGTCACAGCCCGCCGCCGAACCGGTATTGCCACGCCACCCCGACCAGGTCGAAGTCGTTGCCGGTGCGCGACGACACGCCGCTGCTCGCGTAGAACTTGATCGAATTGTGGATGTCGACCGGCAGCGCGAGCGTGGCCCCGATGCGCCAGTTCTGCTGCAGGTCGTTGCCGCGCACGCCGTCGATCGTCGTGCGGCCGCCGGTGAAGTACGTGGCGTCCACGGATGTCCAGATACCCGATGAGAACCCGTAGATCGCGTGCCCCTGGAACGAGTAGACCGGATCCTGCGAGCGCGTCTTGCCGTTGAAGAAGTCGTCGTTGTCCGTGTAGAACGTGGCCGCCGCGGTGAACTCCAGCGTCCACGGTCCGTGGGCCTTGGAAACGCCGAACTCGGGCTTGAAGAACCAGCGGTTGGTGCCGATGTTGACGATCCTGGTCGAGTCGTACTGGCTGGCGGGCACCGAGACCTGCAGGCTGGCGCCGACGATCAGGTCCTGCCGGTACGACGCGAACTCCTTCAACGTCAGCGCCGGCGCGCCGTAGAAGTTCATCGAAAGCCGGAGCAGCGGATTGGCGAACCCGTTGACGACGCGCTCGACCGTCTCGCCCTTGTAGTCCGCCGTTCCCGACAGCCACGTGTACGGCACGATGACGTCGAATTTTCCGGACTTGCCCCACAGGTCGAGCACGCGCGCGTAGGCGACGACCGCGTTGCTGGTCTCGAGGTTCGGGTTGGACACGGGCAGCGACGAGTCGAACGAGATGCCCCCGCGCGTGAACGCGTAGCCGGCGATCAGGAAGTTCACGCCCACCGGCGCGTTGGAGAACGCGCGCGGCTCGATGTCCTGCGCTTGCGCGGCAGGCGCGGCGACCGCGAGCGCAATCGCCAGCAGCAATGCCGTCGCATGCGAGCAGGACATGCCGACCATTATCGCGAATCGCGCAGATCCCGAATTGACCTGGGCGAAAGAACGATCGCAGCCGGCGCCGCTGTCGCGCTCCGGAAATGAAAAGGCCCGGCGTTGGCCGGGCCCTTTGCGACCGAATCGCGCTGCGTCAGTCGGCGCGCGCCTCGTTCGCGACGACGTTCGCGAACTTGTCCTGCCCAGCACCCTTCGTCTTGAATTCGACGTTGCCGTCGACCAGCGCGAACAGCGTGAAGTCCTTGCCCATCCCGACGTTGACGCCCGGGTGGATCTTGGTGCCGCGCTGCCGGACGATGATGCCGCCCGCGCGGATCGCCTCGCCGCCATACACCTTGGTGCCGAGCCGCTTGGCGTGCGAGTCGCGTCCGTTGCGCGAGCTGCCGCCTGCCTTTTTATGTGCCATGGTCGAAGTAGCCTCAGTTCAAGTTCAGCCGACGATCGCTTCGATCTTCAGCTCGGTGTAGTTCTGCCGATGGCCCTGGTGCTTCTGGTAGTGCTTGCGCCGGCGCATCTTGAAGATCTTCACCTTCTCGCCGCGCCCGTGCGCGACGACCGTTGCCTTGACCGTCGCACCCGCGACGGTAGGCTGACCCAGACGGACGCTTTCGCCTTCGCCGACCATCAGCACCTGGTCGAGAACCACTTCTGCGCCCACGTCCGCCGGTATCTGTTCTACTTTGAGTTTTTCGCCGGGGGCAACCTTGTACTGCTTGCCGCCGGTTTTTATGACCGCGTACATGTGGAACTCCGTTCGTCGATGAAAGACGCGCCGGCCCGGAATACCGCGCCGCGCATCCGAATAGCTTTGGGGTTACGTGAAAAGCCTTGAATTATAAGGCGGATTGCTGGCGTTTGTCAAAGCCAGGGCAGTCCGGACCGGGCGGCCCCCGGCCGTCGAGTAAAATACCGCCGCCGTACCCCCCGCCCCCCCCCCGACCGACGCCTTGACCATCGAAATCCTGAAGCCGGTCATCGGCGCCGACATGGACGCCGTCGATCGCGTGCTGCGCTCGTCGCTCACGTCGGACGTCGTGCTGATCCGGCAGGTCGCCGAGTACATCGTCGGCGGCGGCGGCAAGCGGCTGCGGCCCGCGCTGCTGCTGCTCTGCGCCGGCGCGACCGGATACCGCGGCACCGACCACCACACGCTCGCCGCCGTGGTCGAGATGATCCACACGGCCACGCTGCTGCACGACGACGTCGTCGACGAATCCGACATGCGCCGCGGCCACGCGACGGCGAACGCGCAGTTCGGCAACGCGGCGTCGGTGCTGGTCGGCGACTTCCTGTACTCGCGCGCGTTCCAGATGATGGTGGGCGTCAGGCGCATGCGCGTACTCGAGATCCTGGCGGACACGACCAACGCGATCGCCGAGGGCGAAGTGCTGCAGCTGATGAACGCCGGCGACGCCGACCTGTCGGAGGCCGCGTACCTGACGGTGATCCAGCGCAAGACCGCGAGGCTGTTCGAAGCGGCGGCGCGGCTGGGCGCGGTGTTGGGCGACGCGGACGTCGTCACCGAGGACGCGCTCGCGCGCTACGGCATGCACCTGGGCACCGCCTTCCAGCTGGTCGACGACGTGCTCGACTACTCGGGCGACGCGCAGGCGATCGGCAAGAACCTGGGCGACGACCTGGCCGAAGGCAAGATGACGCTGCCGCTGATCCGCGCGCTCGCCACCGGCGGCGCCGACGACGCCGCGGTGATCCGGCACGCGGTGACCGGCGGCGGGCTCACCGATTTCTCGCAGGTCATGGCGGCGCTGTCGCGCACCGGCGCGCTCGATTACGCGCGGGGCCGCGCACAGTCCGAAGTGGACGCCGCGGCCGAGTGCCTGTCCGGGCTGCCCGATACGCCGCACCGCAAAAGTCTGCTAGAATTGACGACCTTCGCAGCGCAGCGAACGTACTGAAACCAGGCCGTTCCCTGCCGCGAACGCCGCGGATGCCGTCGCAGTCTTCCCGCCGCGGCCGACAACTTGCCGCACACACCTCGGGGTGTAGCTTAGCCTGGTAGAGCGCTACGTTCGGGACGTAGAGGCCGGAGGTTCAAATCCTCTCACCCCGACCACCTTCCCGGCATTGACCGTCCCGCGACCGGGACAGCGCGTCGCGCGCCGTCCCGGGTCTTTGCGTGCGCCCCCGTCGCTAGGTCCCGCAGCTGCGGCCCGTGCACGCGTTCACCTGCAGCGGCGCCGCCCCGTTGGACGGCGCGTTCGCCGCGTCGCCGGAGTAGTTGCCGGTGATCGTGTGCGCGCCCAGCGAAAGCGTCGTCGTATTGCAGACCGCAGTCCGCGTGTTGCCCGAGCCGGTCAGCGCAACCGCGTTGCAGCCGGGGATCGCCGTTGCCGTGACGGAATCGACGAACTGCACGGTGCCCGTCGGCAGGCTGCCGACCACCGTCGCCGTAGAGGTCACGAGCGCGCCCTGAATCGAGGGGTTCGGCAGGCTCACCACCGTCGTCGTGGTCGCGACCGGCGGATTGATCGTTTCCGCCACGGTGTTGCTGGTGATCGGATTGCCGACGCCAAGCCGCGAGCTCGGAAGGTACGTGGCCGTCAGGTTGTGCAGTCCGGGCGCCAGGATGATCACGCATTGCGCGGTCTTGGACAGGCCGGTGCCCACCAGCGTGACCGCGGCGCAGCCGGGGATGGCCACGGCGCCGTCGTCGAAGCGGACCGAGCCCGCCGGCGGCGTGTTCGGGTCGGACACCGTCGCGGTCAGCGTGATCGCCCGCCCTGCCGCGCCAGGATTGAGATTGCTGACGAGGGTAATCGACGACAGCGCCGTGCTCGACAGGCCGAAGGTTCGGTCGGTGAAGCCTTCGACCCGCAGGTTGTAGGGCAAGCCCAGGCCCCCGTTCGGCGTCGTCTCGTTGACCACGATGATCACCGTGCTTCCCACGGGGACCGCGGCGGCGAAGAACCGGGGATCGGTCGCAAGGAACGAGTTGCCGGACCCGCCGGCATCACCGAGCCAGTTGATGTCCAGCCCGTAGTTCGGGGCACCTGCGGAACCCGGAACGTAACTCGTGAGGTAGGCGGAAACGAAGGTCGTCGTCGCCGGCGAGTCGAGGATCACCTGGATGTACGGCGTGACCCCGACGTTGACCGCGTACGTGCGGTAATGATTGATCTGGCCGATGTTGAACGGCCCGGGGAACGGCTCCGATCCGGCCCAG
This sequence comes from Burkholderiales bacterium, assembly GCA_046347755.1. Classification (GTDB taxonomy): domain Bacteria; phylum Pseudomonadota; class Gammaproteobacteria; order Burkholderiales; family Casimicrobiaceae; genus VBCG01. The sequence goes on from JAXMFM010000003.1 coordinate 2,958,423, forward strand.
TCCTGCGGAATGCCGTTGCGGCTCAGGCGCCCGCTTTGCGTGGCGTCGGGCGCCGCGAGCTGGTCGGTGATGCTCAACAGCACGTCCGCATGAGCCGTGGCGACCGCCAGCGACAGGATCAGGGCAACGTACCGGGCAAGCGCGCTAATCATCTTCATGGTCATCTCTCGGTTTCGACAGGCTGTCGGTGGGCGCACCGGCTATTCGAGTGCGCCCGTTGCGCTTGCCGGATCAATGCGTCAACGCATACTGGACGGCGGCGTAGCCCATCGTGATGCCGTATCCCGAATCGCGGTCGGCCCCGGGCGCCATCGTGTCCAGTGCGGTCGCGATCATGGCCGCCTTCACCTGGGCAACCGTATAGTCGGGCCGCGCCTGGCGGATCAGCGCCGCGATCGCGGCGGCGTGCGGCGCCGACGCCGACGTTCCGAAGAACGGATTGAACCCCGGCGTCAGCGTGGTGGCGCCGTCGGCCGCGGTGAGGTCCGGCTTCTGCAGCGTCGTGCCGCCGTTGGTCCCGAACAGCAGGTTGCCCGGCGTGATCGCCGTTCCGTTCGGGTTGTAGAAGATCTTGCGCGGACCGTCCGAGCTGAACGTTTCGACCGGGTTGGCCGCACCGGTGAACGACAGGGTCCCCGTCTTCGCACTGTTCCAATAGGTCGCCGCCATCCCCACGGTGTTCGCCGCGGCGTTGTGGCCGGTGGTGGCGCCGCTCGTCGCGATCGACACCCGGCCGCGCCACGTGTCGACGTGCAGCGCGCGCTGCGCGCCGCTGAACTTGACGACCACGATGCGGCTGCCCGTCGGGAATCCGCCGGGGTTGTACGCTTCCTCGTCCGGATCCTGCGTGCCGTTCTGCACGTCCGTCGAGAATCCGATGACACTGGTTCCCGTGCTGTTGAGGATGTAGAGGTCGTAGTCGTTGGTGCTCCCGCCCAGGGGATCCGACCACTTGACGGAGACGAGCACCGTCCCCGCCGTCAGGACGTTGTACATCTGGCCGCCGCCGAAATTGTGCACGTTGCCGGCGCCCGCGAGCGGCCCGCCCGCCGGTCCGCCGTCGTTGAAATCGCCTTCCCACGTGCCGCTGGTGCCTGACGTCAGGTTTCCGGAATTGGCGGCGGAGGAGAAGTAGACGACGCCGGCCGCCGTCACCTGGTTGACCGCCTGCGCGATCGGACCGTCCTGGAACGCGCCCTCGTCGGAGTACGAGACGTCGTCGACGATGACCGAGCAGCCTGCCGCGGCCAGATCGATGATGTTCTGGGCGAAGCTGGCGACGCCGTTGAACGCCGTGGCGAAGATCAGCTGCGCGCCCGGCGCGAGGTCGTGCACGATCTCCATCATCGCCGTGCCTTCGTCGGATCCCGGCGCCCCGGACTGTCCCGGCAGGAACGTGGTGCCCACCGGCAGGTCGCCCGTGCCGATCAGCGCCGCAATGGTCGCCGGATCGGCGCTGTCCGACAGCACGCCCACTTTCACGCCGGCGCCGGTGAAGCCCGACAGGTTCGCCTGCTTGGCCTGGTGCGAGACCAACCCCTGCGACGCGACGAGTCCCGCGTTGGTGGCGCGCTGGGCCGGCAGGCGGATCTGCGCGACGTCGTCGCGGGCGGCGATGCCTTCCAGCGCGCTCGCCGGCAGCACCGCGGTGACCATGCCCCATTGCGGGAAGCTGTTGATTACCGAACCGTTGGCCGCGGCAATGGCCGCCAGGAGGTCACGACCCACGGTTCCCTTGATCTCGACCTTGACACCCGCGGCGTCGAGCGGAGCGATCGCGCCGCGAATCGTGGCCACCCGGGCATCGTTGGCTGCCGCCAGCACGGAAAACGCGAGGCCGGAGCCCAGCTTCTTCTGGCCCGGCGTGAAGCCCGCCTTGATCGAGCTGATCGTCTGCATCTGGCCGAGCGCCTCCGGCGAGATGTTCGTCGGCTGCGCCCAGGCCTGCGCGCAGGCAAACAGCGCGAAGACGACGGCGCCGGCGATCCGCAAGAATTTGCTGTTCATGAAGAACCTCTCAATGGCGCGCAATGGCAGTGAAGGCCAGGCGCTACCGGGATGGGATTAGTGCTCTGCAGCGAAAAAAAGGTCGGTACGGAATCGACGCAGCATCGCCACCCGTCTCGTGGCACGGCGAACGGAGAACGTCCGTCGGCATCGCGGAGGCGTCGGCCACGATTAGGTCACAACGCCGGTAAAAAAACAAGGGTGTGCAATACAACCCCGGCGTTCCGCGCCGGCCGCGCGAACATCCGGCCGCCGAGGCGACGCGGATTCCGTTGCGCGATGGCGCGTGCGCGTGCGCTCGTGAAACAATTCGCCCTGCCGCCGCCCGCGGCGCCTGCAACGGAAATCATGAAAGCCAAAGTCGTCAAGCTGGTGAAGGTATCGGCGATGCTCGTCGGCGTGGTGCTGGTCACCGTGCTGGGCGTCCGCTCGTGGGACGCCTGGCGCAGCGACCCGCTGGAGCCGTGGCACACGTACGTGCCGCACGAACTGCGCGCCAAGGACCTGGCGCAGTCGGACTGGGCGCGGTACCTGAAGGCGGAGGACGCCGCGTTCGCCGAGGTCGCGACGAACGTCACGCAGCGGCTGGGTGAAGGCGAGCGCGTGCCGTCCAACCGCTATTTCGAGGGCAGCCCCGTCTACCCGCCGCGATTGTCGACCGACTGGAACCGCTCTTACGTCATGGAGCCCGACGGCCCGCCGGCGGGCGCCGTCGTGATGCTGCACGGGCTGACCGACTCGCCGTACAGCCTGCGCCACATCGCGCGCCGCTACCGCGAAGACGGCTATGTCGCAATCGCGATCCGGCTGCCCGGCCACGGCACGGTTCCCGCGGGCCTCACCGACGTCGTCTGGGAGGACTGGTCCGAAGCGACGCGGCTCGCCGTGCGCGAGGCGCGCCGGCGCGTCGGCCCGGGCAAGCCGCTGCACCTCGTGGGCTTCTCCAATGGAGGCGCGCTGGCGCTCAAGTACGCGCTCGACGCGCTCGAGGACAAATCGCTGTCGCGTCCGGATCGGCTGGTGCTGATCTCGCCGATGATCGGCGTCACCGAGATGGCGCGCTTCGCCGGCATCTTCGGCTGGCCCGCCGTGTTCCCGGCGTTCGCCAAGGCGTCGTGGCTCGGTATCGTCCCGGAATTCAATCCGTTCAAGTACAACTCGTTCCCGGTCAACGGCGCGCGGCAGTCGTCGCTGCTGACGCGCGCGCTGCAGCAGCAGATCACCGACCTCGCGCGCGCGAACCGGCTGGGCGAGCTGCCGCCGGCGCTCACGTTCCAGTCGATCGTCGACTTCACGGTGAGCACGCGCGCGATCATCACCGCGTTCTACCAGCAGCTGCCGAACAACGGCAGCGAACTCGTGCTGTTCGACGTCAACCGCAGCGCCAAGTTCGGCACGCTGCTGCGGCCCACGACCGACACGATGCTGGCGCGGCTGCTTCCCGCGCCGCCGCGCAATTTCCGCACGGTGGTCATCACCAACGCCGACGACAGCCACAGCGAAGTCGTCGAGCGCGTCGTCGAGGCCGGCGCGACGAACGAGCAGGTGCGCGAGCTGGGCCTCGTGTACCCGGTCGAGGTCTATTCGCTGTCGCACGTCGCGATCCCGTTCCCGGTCGAGGACTCGCTGTACGGGATGACGCCGGACAAGACCGACGACTACGGCGTGCACCTGGGCGCGATGGCGCTGCGCGGCGAGCGCGGCACGTTGATCGTGACGCTCGACTCGCTGATCCGGATGTCGTCGAACCCGTTCTTTCCCTACATGCAGCGGCGGATCGACGAGAGCGTCGGCCGCGCGCCGGCGAAATAGGCTCCCCCCGAACGGCGCTGCGCGCCGCCCCCCCCAGGGGGCGAGTGCCTTGGGGCGGCCCGGCGGCACTCTTGCAGCGGACTACAGCATCGGCATCCGCAGGCCCCCGGCCTTCGCAACCTCGATCGCCTTCGCGTAGCCGGCGTCCGCATGCCGCATGACCCCCGTCGCGGGGTCGTTCCACAACACGCGCGCGATGCGCGCGGCCGCCGCGTCCGTGCCGTCGCAGACGATGACCACGCCGGCGTGCTGCGAGTACCCCATGCCGACGCCGCCGCCATGGTGCAGCGACACCCACGTCGCGCCGCCCGCCGTGTTGAGCAGCGCATTGAGCAGCGGCCAGTCGGACACGGCGTCCGAGCCGTCGCGCATCGCTTCCGTCTCGCGGTTGGGGCTCGCGACACTGCCGGTGTCGAGGTGATCGCGGCCGATCACGATCGGCGCCTTGACCTCGCCGCGCGCGACCATCTCGTTGAACGCGAGGCCGGCCAGGTGGCGCTCGCCCAGGCCGAGCCAGCAGATGCGCGACGGCAGTCCCTGGAACGCGATGCGCTCGCGGGCCATGCCGAGCCAGCGCTGCAGGTGCGCGTTGCCGGGGAACAGCGCAGCCACCTTGCGGTCGGTCGCGTAGATGTCCTCCGGGTCGCCGGACAGCGCGACCCAGCGGAACGGCCCCTTGCCCTCGCAGAACAGCGGACGGATGTACGCGGGCACGAAGCCCGGGAACGCGAACGCGTCGGCGACGCCTTCGTCCAGCGCAACCTGGCGGATGTTGTTGCCGTAGTCGAACGTCGGGATGCCCTGCGCGTGGAAAGCGAGCATCGCCTCGACGTGCGCGCGGCACGAGCGCTTCGCCGCGGCGACGAGCGCCGCGTGCTGCGCTGCGTCGGCCTGTGCGGCGCGCCAGCGGTCGACGCTCCAGCCGGCGGGCAGGTAGCCATAGACCAGGTCGTGCGCCGACGTCTGGTCGGTCACCATGTGCGGCCGCACGCCGCGGCGCACGAGTTCCGGCAGAATTTCCGCAGCGTTGCCGAGCAGGCCGACGCTGACCGGCCGGCGCGCGGCGCACGCGTCGTCGACGATGGCGAGCGCGTCGTCGAGGTCGCGTGCCTGGCGGTCGAGGTAGCGCGTCGTAAGGCGCATCTCGATGCGCGAGGCCTGGCATTCGATCGCCAGCATCGACGCGCCGGCCATCGTCGCGGCGAGCGGCTGCGCACCGCCCATGCCGCCCAGACCCGCCGTCAGGATCCACTTGTCGGCGAGGTCGTCGTCGTAGTGCTGGCGGCCGGCCTCGGCGAACGTCTCGTACGTGCCCTGCACGATGCCCTGGCTGCCGATGTAGATCCACGAGCCCGCGGTCATCTGGCCGTACATCATGAGGCCCTTGCGGTCGAGCTCGTTGAAGTGCTCCCACGTCGCCCACTTCGGCACGAGGTTGGAATTGGCGATCAGCACGCGCGGCGCATCCGGATGGGTCTTGAAGATGCCGACGGGCTTGCCCGACTGGACGAGCAGCGACTCGTCGTCGTTCAACTCGCGCAGTGCGGCGACGATCGCGTCGAAGCACTCCCAGTCGCGCGCCGCGCGGCCGATGCCGCCGTAGACGACGAGCTCCTTCGGGTTTTCCGCCACCTCGGGGTCGAGGTTGTTCATCAGCATCCGCAGCGGCGCTTCGGTGAGCCAGCTCTTCGCGGTGCGCGCCGTGCCGCGCGGCGCACGGATGACGCGATCGGCGTGGCGCGTGCCGGGCCGCGGGCTCGACAGGGTCTTCGGGTCGTCTCGATGCATGATGGCCTCCCGTTCTGCGGCTTTACGCGTACTCGAACAGCGGTCCGGCGAATGCCAGGAATTCACCCGCCTCGACGCGCGCGCGCACGGCCGCGAGATCGGGCGCGAACACGCGATCGCGCGCCCAGAACGCGGCGGATGCGCGGACCCGCGCGTGCGCCCGCGCGAGCGTCGGCGACGTGGCCAGCGGGCGGCGCAGGTCGACCCCCTGCGCGGCGGCCAGCAGTTCGACGGCGACGATCGCCGCGGTGTTGCCGGCCATCGGCGCCAGGCGGCGCGCAGCGTGGGTCGCCATGCTCACGTGGTCTTCCTGGTTCGCCGACGTCGGCAGCGAGTCCACCGACGACGGATGCGCGAGCGACTTGTTCTCGGATGCGAGCGCCGCGGCCGTCACCTGCGCGATCATGAAGCCGGAATTGACGCCGCCGTCCTCGACCAGGAACGGCGGCAGTCCGGACATGTTCGTGTCCATCAGCAGCGCGACGCGCCGCTCCGAAAGCGCGCCCACCTCGGCGATCGCGAGCGCCAGGTTGTCGGCGGCGAACGCGACCGGCTCGGCGTGGAAATTGCCGCCCGACAGGATCTCGCCGGAGGCGGCGAACACCAGCGGATTGTCCGAAACCGCATTGGCCTCGACCAGCAGCACCTCCGCCGCATGGCGCATCTGGTCGAGGCAGGCGCCCATCACCTGCGGCTGGCACCGCAGGCTGTACGGATCCTGCACGCGGTGGCAGTCGACGTGCGACGCGCGGATCGCGCTGCCGGCGAGCAACGAGCGATACAGCGCGGCCGCATCGCGCTGGCCGCGATGGCCGCGCACGTCCTGGATGCGCGCGTCGAACGGCGTGTCGCTACCCAGGCACGCGTCGACGGTCAGCGCGCCGGCCACGAACGCGGCCGCCGTCGCACGCTCGGCGGCGAACAGCCCCGACAGCGCGAGCGCGGTGGACACCTGCGTGCCGTTGAGCAGTGCCAGGCCCTCCTTCGGCGCGAGTTCGAGCGGGCGCAGGCCGCAGGCCGACAGCGCCGCCGCGCCGGACAGCACGCGACCGTCGACGCGCGCTTCGCCTTCTCCGATCAGCACCAGCGCGAGATGCGCGAGCGGCGCCAGGTCGCCCGACGCGCCGACCGATCCCTGCGCCGGGATGCACGGCACGATCCCGGCGTTGTACAGGCGCGCCAACGCGTCGACGACCTCCCACCGGACACCCGAGTAGCCGCACGCGAGCGACGCCGCCTTGAGGGCGACGACGAGCCGCACGACCGCGTCGTCGAGCAAAGGTCCGGTGCCGGCCGCGTGCGAGCGCACCAGCGACCGTTGCAGGTCCGCGAGCCGCGCGTCGTCGATGCGCGTGCGCGCGAGCAGGCCGAAGCCGGTGTTCACGCCGTAGACCGTCTGGCCGCTGGCGAGCAGCCGGGCGACGGTGGCGGCCGCGGCGTCGACGCCCGGCTTCGCCGACGGATCGACGGCGATCGGCGGCGCGCTCGCCCACAGGGCGCGAAGGTCGGCCAGCGCGACGTGCGCGGGTCGCAGCGTGAGAGGCGTCATGGCGAAATGGTACCGGAGCGCGAGCGGTCGCGGTTGCATCGACCGGCGTTCCCGCTATGCTGTCGCCGATGCTGCGTGCATTCGCCTTCGCGTTGCTGGTCGTGGCCGCGGCGGCGCGCGCCGACGACGCGGCGTGGGCGCTGCTGCAGCAGGGCGGGCAGGTCGTGCTGATCCGCCACGCGCTCACCGATCCCGGCGTCGGCGACCCGCCGGGCTTCCGCCTCGACGACTGCATGACGCAGCGCAACCTCTCGGACGCAGGCAGGCGCGACGCGCAGCGGCTGGGCGCCGCCTTTCGCGAGCGTGCGATCCCCGTCGCGCGCGTGCTGTCGAGCCCGTGGTGCCGCTGCCTCGACACCGCGCGCCTCGCCTTCGGCGTCGACGCGCAGAAGGAGCCGGCGCTCGCGAACCTGTTCGAGCACGGGCAGAACCGCGAGCGGCAGCTGGCAGCGTTCCGCAAGCTCGTCGCCACCGCGCCGCGGCAAGGCAATCTCGTGCTCGTCACGCATGGCTCGACGATCGCCGCGTTCACCGGCATCAATCCGGCAACCGCCGAGGCCGTGATCGTCACGCCGGAAGGCGGCGAGCGCTACCGCGTCGCCGGGCGCATCGCCGTCGCGCCTTAGCGGTCGTCGCCGGCGAAGTAAAATGGGCGAAATGAACGCCCCGCTCGCCGCCCACACGCCGATGATGCAGCAGTACCTGCGCGTGAAGGCCGAGCATCCGGACAAGCTGGTCTTCTACCGGATGGGCGACTTCTACGAGCTGTTCTACGACGACGCCGAGCGCGCGTCGCGGGCGCTCGACATCACGCTGACGGCGCGCGGCGCGTCCGCGGGCGCGCCGATTCCGATGGCGGGCGTGCCGCACCATTCGCTGGAGCCGCACCTGGCGAAGCTGATGAAGCAGGGCGAGTCGGTCGTCATCGTCGAGCAGTACGGCGACCCGGCGACGTCGAAGGGGCCGGTGGAGCGCAAGGTGTCGCGCATCGTGACGCCGGGCACGCTCACCGACGCCAACCTGCTCGACGCGAAGCGGGACAGCCTGCTCGCCGCGTTCGTCGCGGCGGGCAGGCGCGCCGGCATCGCGTGGCTCAACCTGGCGTCCGGCGCGTTCACGCTGACCGAGGTCCCGCTGGCGGACGCCGCCGGCGTGCTCGAGCGCATCGCGCCCGCGGAGCTGCTCGTTGCCGACGAGGCGGAACCGCCCGCGCTGCGCGGGCGCATGCCGCCGGTCCGCGAATTGCCGGCATGGCAGTTCGACCGCGAAGGCGCGCAGCGCGCACTCGCGAAGCAGCTGGGCACGCTCGACCTCGCGGCGTACGGCGTCGACGACGTGCCGCTCGCCGTCGGCGCGGCGGGCGCGCTGCTCGGCTACGCGGGCGCGACGCAGCAGTCGGCGCTGTCGCATGTGCGCGCGCTCGACGTCGAAACGGTCAGCGCGTTCGTGTCGCTCGACCCGGCGACGCGCCGCAATCTCGAGATTACGACGACGCTCTCGGGCGACGACGCGCCGACGCTGCATTCGCTGCTCGACGAATGCGCGACGGCGGCGGGCAGCCGGCTGCTGCGGCAGTGGCTGACGCAGCCGCTGCGCGACCAGGCGAGGCTTGGCGCAAGGCATGACGGCATCGCGGCGTTCGCGGCCAATCCGCGCGCAGGCCGCGCGCTCGCCGATGCGCTGCGGCGCACTGTCGACGTCGAGCGCGTCGTCGGGCGCATCGCACTGCGCAACGCGCGGCCGCGCGACCTGGCCGGCCTGCGCGACACGCTGGCGCGACTGCCGGCCGTGCGCGCCGCCGTGGCCGACGTCGCCGCGCCGCCGCTTGCCGCCGCGACGCAGGGCCTGGCGCTCGATCCGGCGTGGGATGCGTTGCTGGCGCGCGCGATCGCGCCGGAGCCCGCCGCGCTGGTCCGCGACGGCGGTGTCATCGCGACCGGCTACGACGACGAGCTGGACGAGCTGCGCGCGATCGACGCGAACTGCGGCGCGTTCCTGGTCGACCTCGAGGCGCGCGAGCGCTCGCGCACGGGCATTGCGTCGCTCAAGGTCGAGTACAACCGCGTGCACGGCTTCTACATCGAGGTCACCAACGCGCACGTCGAGAAGATTCCCGACGACTACCGGCGCCGGCAGACGCTCAAGAACGCCGAACGGTACATCACGCCCGAACTGAAGGCGTTCGAGGACCGCGCGCTGTCCGCGCAGGAACGCGCGCTGGCGCGCGAGCGGCTGCTCTACGACCAGCTGCTCGAAGCGCTGCAGCCGGCGATCGCGCCGCTGCAGGCGGCGGCCGCGGCGCTCGCGCAGCTCGACGTGCTGGCCAATCTCGCCGAGCGGGCGGAGGCGCTCGCGCTGGTGCGGCCCAGGTTCGTCGCCGAGCCCGGCATCGACATTCGCGGCGGGCGGCATCCCGTGGTCGAGCGGCAGGTCGACAGCTTCGTGCCCAACGACGTGGCGCTCGGCGGGTCGCGGCGGCTGCTGATCGTCACCGGCCCCAACATGGGGGGCAAGTCGACGTACATGCGGCAGACGGCGATCGTCGCGCTGCTCGCGTATTGCGGCATGTACGTGCCCGCACGCGAAGCCACGCTCGGACCGGTCGACGCGATCTTCACGCGGATCGGCGCGGCCGACGACTTGGCCGGCGGCCGCTCGACGTTCATGGTCGAGATGACGGAAGCCGCGTACATCCTCAACCGCGCCACGCACCAGAGCCTGGTGCTGATCGACGAGATCGGGCGCGGCACGTCGACGTTCGACGGGCTCGCGCTCGCGTGGGCGATCGCGCACCGGCTGGCCGAGAGCAACCGCTGCCTCGCGCTGTTCGCCACGCACTACTTCGAGCTGACGGCGCTTGCCGCCGAGATGGAAGGATGCGCGAACGTTCACTTCGACGCGGCCGAGCACCGGAACGGCATCGTGTTCCTGCACACGGTCGCCGACGGCCCGGCCAATCGCAGTTACGGCCTCTCGGTCGCGAAGCTGGCGGGCGTTCCCACGGAGACGATCCGGCAGGCGAAGGCCTACCTGGCGCGGCTCGACCAGTTCTCCGCGCGCAACGACCACCAGTCGGACCTGTTCGGCGCCGCGGGCGCGCCGATCGCCGGCGCACCCGCGGACCCGCGCGCGACGGAGGTGATGGAGAAGCTGGCCGCGCTCGACCCGGACGCGATGTCGCCGCGCGAGGCGCTCGACGCGCTTTACGCGTTGCGCAAGCTGGTCGAGCGGTAGACCGGAAGGGTCAGTGATGGTGGCCGTGCGGGCCGTGGACGTGCCCGTGCGCGATCTCGTCCGGTGTCGCCGGCCGGATGTCCATCACCGTGCAGTCGAAGCGAAGCCGCCGGCCGGCGAGTTCGTGATTGCCGTCCAGAACCGCCTTGCCGTCGGCGATCTCGGTGACGCGCCAGACGACTTCGTTGCCGTCCTGCTCGGCAACCAGATAGCCGCCGACCGTCACGTCGGGCGGCAGGTCGGCCAGCGGCTCGATGCGCACCAGCTTCGCGTCGTAGTCGCCGAACGCGTCTTCCGGCTCCAGCGTCACCGACACCGACGCGCCGACCTCCTTGAAGTTGAGCGCCTCCTCGACCTTGGGGAAAATGCCCGAATGGCCGCCGTGAAGGTAGACGATCGGTTCCGGCGACTCCTCGATCAGCGCGTTGTCGGCGTCGAAGAGCCTGAACGTGATCGTGACGGCGGTATTGGCGAAGATGTTCATGAATGAGAAGGCGGGCGATGGGAGTGGCGAGGACCGCGCATTGTACTCGTCCGGTTCGCGCTTTTGGTACGCTTGACACGCCATGTCCACCGCACCGCACTCCCGCGCCGCGCTGCTGGGCCGGCGCACGCCGCGCGAGTTCCTGACGCGCTTCTGGCACAAGCAGGCGCTGCTGGTGCGCGCAGCGGTGCCGGGCTTTGCGGGACTGATTTCGCGCGCGGCGCTGTTCGCGCTGGCCGGCCGCGACGACGTCGAAGCCCGGATCGTCGTGCGCACGGGGCGCAGCTACACGCTCGAGCACGGGCCGTTCCGGCGGGCCGACTTCCGCGCGCTGCCCGCACGGAACTGGACGCTGCTCGTCCAGGGCGTGAACCTGTACAGCGACGCCGCCGATGCGCTGCTGCGCCGGTTCGCGTTCGTGCCGTACGCGCGCCTCGACGACCTGATGATCAGTTTCGCGGCGCCGGGCGGCGGCGTGGGTCCGCACTTCGATTCGTACGACGTGTTCCTGCTGCAGGGCACGGGGCGCCGCCGCTGGCGGTACGGACGCCAGCGGGACCTGGCGCTGCGCGAGGGGCTGCCGGTGAAGATCCTGCGCCGCTTCGACCCGACGCACGACGACGTCCTTTGCCCCGGCGACATGCTGTACCTGCCGCCCGCATACGCGCACGACGGCGTCGCCGTCGACGCGTGCACGACGTACTCGATCGGCTTTCGCGCGGCGTCGAACACCGAGCTGGCGCAGCAGTTCCTCGATCACCTGCGCGACCGCCTGGAACTGCCGGGGCGCTACGCCGATCCGGATCTGGCGCCGACGGCTACGCCGGCGCGCATCGGCGCCGCCATGCGGCGGCACGCCGTGCGTGCGCTTGCCGGAATCCGCTGGGACCGCGCGGTCGTCGCGCGCTTCCTGGGTACGCTGCTGTCGGAACCGAAGGCGAACGTCAGCTTCGACGCGCCGGACGCACCGCTGTCGCGCGCGGCTTTCGCCGGGGCCGCGCGCCGTCGCGGCGTGCACCTCGACCGGCGCTCGCTTCTGCTGTACGACGACGACGCGCTGTACTTCAACGGCGACGCCCATCCGTGGCCCGCGGGCGACCGCACCGCGCTGGCCGCGCTCGCCGACGCTCGCGCGCTGACGGCCGCGCAGGTACGGCCGATCGGCGCCGGCGTCCTGCGATTCCTGCACGAAGGATATGTCCATGGCTACCTCCAACCCGGATGACGCGCCGCGCGAGCCTCGCGACTCGGTGGTCGACACCGTGGCCGCGCAGTCGGCGGCCATCGACGACCTGATCGACCTCGCGCAGAACCGTCTGCAGCTGTTCGACGTCGACCTGTCGCAGGGTGGATGGAATGCGGCGGCGCGCGCCGAGCGCATCAACGCGTTCCTGCGGCGCAATCCCAAGGCGCGCATCGACGCGATCGTCCACGACACGCGCTGGCTCGAAGCGTCGTGCCCGCGGCTGGTCGCGCTGTTCCGGCTGCACTCGCACGCGATGACGATCTACAAGACCGGACCGGAAGCGCGCAGCGCCATGGACCCCTTGCTGATCGTCGACGGCCGCCACTTCCTGCACCGGTTCCACATCGACCAGCCGCGCGCGGCGTTCGCGATCGAGCAGCCGCAGCTGGCGCGCCCGCTCGTCATGCGCTTCGAGCAGATCTGGGCGACCGGCGAACCGGGGTTGAGCGCGACGGTGCTCGGCCTGTGAGGCTCACGATCAAAGGTGCGGCGCAGCATTGCTGGAGCTGCGTCGATATCATTGATTATTAGATACTTTATGCTATAGTCGCGACTCGGATGTCGCACTGCGCAACGACGGCTCGGCGCATGGGCGATGCCGTGCCCTCCCTGTCCCGAAACAACGAATCGAAGGAAATTTTATGAAGACAACGTTCATCGCCGCGGCCGTGGTGGCCGCGCTCCTCGTCGGCTGCGGCCAGGAACAGAAGACCGCAGCGCCCGCGCCCGCGCCGACCCAGGCCGCCGCCCCCGCGCCGACCCCGGCCCCGGCCCCGGTCACGGCGACCGACGCGAAGCCGTCCGAACCGGCCGCGACCGCCGCCGCGACGCCGGCGCCTGCCGCTGCTCCGGCGATGCCGGCGCCCGCGGCCGAACCGCAGAAGGATGCCGCCAAGAAATAGTCGTGTCGACGCAGCAGGGGCCGCGCAGGCCCCCGCCGTTACAACGGGGCGCCGATCCGGCGCGCGACCTCGCGATAGTGCTCGATGACTTCGCCCAGGTCGCGCCGGAACCGGTCCTTGTCGAGCTTTTCGCCGGTGCGCGCGTCCCACAGCCGGCATCCGTCGGGCGTGAACTCGTCGCCCAGGACCAGCGGCCCGCGCGGATCGTCGGTCGGGTGGCCGAACTCGAGCTTGTAGTCGACGAGGTCGATGCCGGCGTCGGCGAACAGCGGCTTCAGCACGGCGTTGACCTTGTGCGTCAGCGCGCGCATCTCACCGATCTCGTCGGCGCTCGCCCAGCCGAGCACGCGGATGTGGTCGTCGTTGCACAGCGGGTCGTGCAGCGCGTCGCTCTTCAGGAAGAATTCGAAGATCGGCTCGGACAATCGCGTGCCCTCCTCGATGCCATAGCGCTTGGCCATCGAGCCGGCGCACACGTTGCGCACCACGCATTCGACCGGAACCATCTTCATCGCCTTGACCAGCGATTCGCGTTCATTGAGCACCCGGACGAAGTGCGTCGGCACGCCGGCGGCCGCGAGCTTGCCCATCACGTACGCGTTGATCTTGTTGTTGGTCTCGCCCTTCAGGTCGAGCTTGGCGAGCTTGACGCCGTCGAACGCCGAGACGTCGTCGCGGTAGTGCATGACGAGCCGATGCGGATCGTCGGTCGCGAACACGGTCTTCGCCTTGCCCTTGTACAGTTCGTTCCTCTTTTCCATCCGGTTCCCCAACGAGTCGATCAGGCCAGCGAACGCCAGCCGAAGCCATCCGCCTGATCGGCGATGCCGATCCAGTCCTCGGCGCAGGCGAGCGCGCGCGCCAGCGCGGCACGCGCCATCGCCGGCGTGTTGTTCTGCTGCGACAGGTGCGCAGCGATGATGTGCTGCAGCCGCGTGGTGTCGAGCGCGGCCAGCAGCGCGGCCGCGCCTTCGTTGTGCAGGTGCCCGAAGCGCCCGGCGATCCTGGTCTTGAGCGACGCCGGATAGTCGCTGCCGGCCAGCAGGTTGAGGTCGTGGTTGCATTCGAGCACCAGCGCATCGCAGCCGGTGAGGCTCGCCTCGACGCACGGCGTGGACGTGCCGAGGTCGGTGAGCACGCCCAGCCGGAACGCTCCGTCGGTCACGACGAATTGCACGGGCTCGCGCGCGTCGTGCGGCACCGGGAACGGGCGGATCTCGAGGTCGCCGATCGCGAACTCGTCGTGGCTGTCGAAGCCGTAGACGTGCTCGATGGCCGCGAAGCGGGTGCCGACCGAGGTCAGCGTGCCGAACGTCAGCCACACCGGGATGCCGTGCCGCGCCGCGAAAGCCGGCACGCCGCCGACGTGGTCGGAATGTTCGTGCGTGACGATGATCGCCGACAGCGAGTCGGGGGCGATGCCGAGGCGCGCGAGCCGCGCCGCCGTGTCGCGCACGCCGAACCCGCAGTCGATCAGGATCCGCGTGTTGCCCGCTTCGACAACGGTGCCGTTGCCCTCGCTGCCGCTGCCGATCGATGCGAAGCGCACGGGCGGTCCGGCGCCTACTTGAGCTGGTCCTTCAGCAACGCGAGGATCTTCTCGCTCGTCGGCGACTTGTCCGGCACGCCGCCCGGATCCTGCACGCTGACGACGCTGTTCTGCTGCACCGACGCGATGACGATCTGGTACTGCTCGGGCTTGTCCTTCTCGTCGGTCTTCCAGAACTGCAGCTTCTGCAGCAGGCCGGCGTTGTTCGCCTTGGCGGCGAGCGCGTCCGGATCGCCGTAGCGGACGAAGTACACGCCGCGCGAACGGTCGCGGTCGATCACCGTGAAGCCCGCGCGGTCCAGCGCGAGGCCGACGCGACGCCACGTACGGTCGAACTGGTCGTCGACGGTCAGCATGAACGAGCCGTCGGGGTTCTTGTCGATGCGCGCGCGATCGGGCGCGATGGCCGCCTGCACGACCGCGGCGCGCGCCGCCGGCTCGGGCGTGCCGAACTTCATCATCAGCCGCGTCAGCATCTCGGCTTCCAGCGCCGGGTTGGGCGGCATCAGCGCCCAGGTGAAGCCGGCCGGCGACGCGTTGTCGATCTTGGTGGTCGGCACCTGCTCCATCCCGCGGTGGGACACGTAGATTTCCACGGTGCCCTGGTCGGCGCCGCGCTCGATCCGCGTGCGGAACTTGTCCTGCTTGTACGTCGAGTAGAAGACGTCGATGTACTTGCCGATGGTACGCCGCAGGAAGTCGGACGGAATGTCGGCGCGGTTCTCGGCGAAGTCGGTCTCCATCATGCCGACCTGCGGATTCTCGACCGCCAGCACGAAGCCCTGCTCCTGCCAGAATTCGCGCGACGTGTTCCACGCCTGCTCCGGCGTGGCGCGCACGACCAGCCAGCGCTCGTTGCCGGCGCGGACGATCTTCGCGTCGGGCGTGGTCGGCAGGAATTCGGATTTCGTGCCGCGGTTGGCGCCGGCCTGCGCGAGCCCGGTCGCCGTCGACACCTGGTAGCGGTCGTCGTACTTCGGCGTCGTCAGGTCCGGCGGCAATTCGAGCGCGGGGCCGCTGGAGATCGACTTGTAGTCGATTCGCTTGGTCGGCGAGACGCTGGAAAGCGTATCGCATCCGGTAAGCGCCAGCGCGACGGTCGCGAGCGCAAGAACGGCGCCCGCCTTGCAACGATGGAACACGTCCATGGCGAAGACTTCCTCGATTTGCTTCAGCCGAGACATCCCGCATCGCGCAGCGCGGCGCGGACGGTCTCGTGGTACTGCGGCGACAGCGTGACCAGCGGCAGCCGCAGTTCGTTGTGGATGAGGCCCATTTCGGCGAGCGCCCACTTGGTCGGGATCGGATTCGCCTCGACGAAAAGCCCGCGGTGCAGCGCGAGCAGACGGTCGTTGCACGCGCGCGCGGCGACGACGTCGCCGGCCAGCGCCGCCGCGCACATCTGCGCCATCAGGCGCGGCGCGACATTGGCGGTGACCGAAATGACGCCGTGGCCGCCCATCAGCATCAGCGGCAGCCCGGTGAGGTCGTCGCCGCTGTACACGGCGAAATCGCCGTGTCCGGACCGGGCGAGCGCCTTCAGCAGTTCGCTGCCGCGTCCGACGTCGGCGGTCGCATCCTTGATGCCGACGATGCCCGGCACGCCGGCCAGGCGCAGCGTCGTCTCGTTGGCCAGGTCCGCGACCGTGCGGCCCGGGACGTTGTACACGATCATCGGCAGCGAAACCTTTTCGGCGATCGTGCGGAAGTGCCGGTACAGGCCTTCCTGCGTCGGCTTGTTGTAGTAAGGGACGACGGACAGATGCGAGTGCGCGCCGGCCTTGGCCGCGAACGCTGCGAGTTCGATGGCCTCGGACGTCGAATTGGCGCCGGTGCCCGCGACGACCGGAACGCGGCCCGCCGCGTGATCGACCGCCGCCTTGATGAGCTCGCAATGTTCGTCGACGTTCACGGTCGGCGATTCGCCGGTCGTGCCGACGACCACGATGCCGGCCGTGCCGTTCGCGACGTGGAAATCGATGAGCTTGCGCAACGCCGGAAGGTCGAGGGCGCCGCCCTCCCGCATCGGCGTCGCGATTGCGACGAGGCTACCGGTCAACATGTAAGTGCTTGCGCCAAATGGCACATTTTACCCCAATCGGGCACCCCGGGTCATGCAGGCTGCCGTTCGACCGCGCGCGACCGCCGTGCGTTCCCCCAAAGCCGCCGAACTTCGCGAGCGCCCGGCACGGTATGGGACGACGCTTCCGGGCCACGGAGGCGCGCAGGATCGCCATGACGAGCGTCGCCGGCGCGCCGGTACGAACGGCGGCGCGCACCGCGCCGGTGAAAGCGAAAGCGGGTTCGGAGCGGCTACGCCGGCGAATTGCGCAGCCCGCGGGACGTGACGGGCCCTTCTCCGGCGTGCGCGACGGTCGTCGCGGTTTCTCCGGCGCCCATCCCGTTCGCGGCGTTCGCATGCCGCGCCCACGCGTCTTCGCTCGCGTGCACGCGGCGGACGATCTCGCGCGCCCCCGCTTGCGCGCCGTCGGGCGGCGTGTGCGGCAGCTGCGGCATCTCGACTTCGACAAGGCTGTACATGGTGGTACTCCGTCAAGGCGGGGTCCTCTCCGCAGAGCGCCATGTTCCGCGCCGCGCGTATCGGGAGGATTTCACGCCCGGCCGAAATTGTTGCCGGCGTGTTTCCGCGCGTTGCGGGCCCCTGGCGCCGGACCGTGGCCTGACCGATGCGCACGCTATAGAATTCGCGGCGAGCTACCCTTGCCTGGGCCCGCCATGGCGACCGACGGTCGTGTGCTTGTCGTCGAGGACGACGCAGACGTGCGCGAGATGATCTGCGACTACCTGCGCGGCCACGGGTTCGACGTGGCCGAGGCCGTCGACGGCGACGGCTTGCGCCGATCGCTGGCGGAAGCGATGCCGGACGTGGTGCTGCTCGACCTCAATCTTCGCGGCGAGAACGGCCTGTCGCTCGCCCGCTTCCTGCGCGAGCGGCATCGCGTCGGCATCATCATCGTCACCGGCGCGTCGGACGTCGTCGATCGCATCGTGGGCCTGGAAGTCGGCGCCGACGACTACGTTGCCAAGCCGTTCGACCCGCGCGAGCTGATGGCGCGCATCCGCAGCGTCGTCCGCCGGGTCCGGGACGCGGCCGTGGCCGATCCCGCCGTCGCGCAGGCGCCGGCGCGCGTACCGATCGGCGCGTGCACGCTCGACGTCGCCGGGCACCGCCTGTACGCGGCGAACGGCAACGAATTGCCGGTGACGAGCATGGAGTTCGACCTGCTGCGCGTGTTCGCCGAGCATCCGAACCGCGTGCTGTCGCGCGACCAGCTGCTCACGCTGACGCGACACCGGGAGTGGGAGCCGTTCGATCGCAGCATCGACATCCGGATCGCCAAGCTGCGCCGCAAGATCGAGCCGGATCCGGAGCGGCCGCGCTACCTGAAGACCGTCCGCAACGCCGGCTACATGTACGTACCGGGCGCGGACTGACGCGGCGAATGTCGCAATTGTTCCCGGCGGGTTTGCTTTGTAACCGCCAGGTAACCGCCGCCCTACCCGCCACGGTTCGCCCGTAGACTGCCGCCCATGCCCACCCCGATGCCTTCGCCGCCCGCCGCCGCCAACCATCGCCTGCGCGCCGACGAGGCGATGCAGGCGGCGGCGCTCGCGGTTTCGACGGCGGAAGGCGAAGGCGTCTTCCGCGGGCTCGTCGATTCGCTTGCGCGGATCCTCGGTGTCGAGCTGGCGTTCATCGCGCTGCCGTCCGACGAGCGTCCCGGCGAGCTCAAGATGCTGGCGTTCCACATGGACGGCAAGACCATCGAGGACTTCCGGTATCCGATGGCCGGAACGCCGTGCGAAACCGTGATCGGCCAGCGCTACCGCGCCTATCCGAGCGACCTGCAGCGGCTCTTCCCGCAGGACGGCGACTTCGCGCAGCTCGGCGTCAACGCGTACGCCGGCTACCCGCTGACCGACGCGCACGGCAAGCCGCTCGGCATCATCTCGGTCGTCACGCGTGGCACGTTGCCGGACGCGGACCTCGTCGAGTCGATGCTCAAGATCTTCGCCGCGCGCGCGGTCACCGAGATCGAGCGCAATCGCGCGGACGCCGCGCTGCGCGCCAGCGAGGAGCAATACCGCGCGATCTTCAACGCCTCGGCCGACGCGCTGGTCCTGTGGGACTCGCGCTACCGGCGCGTCGACGTCAACCCGGCGTATGAACGCCTCTACGGCTGGTCGCGCGGGGAGGTGATCGGGCGCGGCTACGAGCATCCCGCCTTCTCGCCGGAGTACGCGCGCCCCCGCCTGGAACTGGTGCGCCGGGCGCTCGCCGGCGAGACCTGCCACGCCGAGCTCGAGGCGATCCGCAAGAACGGCGAGCGCGTCCCGACCGAGGTGCGCGCGATACCGTTCCAGCATCGCGGCCAGCCGCACGTGCTCACCATCGCGCGCGACATCACCGAGCGCAAGCGGGCCGAGCATGCGCTCAGGGCAAGCGAGGAGCAGTACCGCGCGATCTTCAACGCGTCGGCCGACGCGCTGATCCTGTGGGATTCGCAGTTCCGGCGCGTCGACGTCAACCCGGCGTACGAAAAGATGTACGGCCGGACGCGGGACGAGGTGATCGGCCGCGGCTACGACCTTCCGGAATATTCGGCGGAGTACGCGGGCCAGCGCAAGGATCTGGTGCGACGGGCGCTCGCCGGCGAAACCGCCCGGGCCGAGCTCGATGCGACGCGCAAGAACGGCGAGCGCATCCAGACCGAAGTCGTGGCGATCCCGTTCCGGCACCGCGGCGAGCCGCACGTGCTCGCCATCGCGCGCGACATCACCGAGCGCAAGCGCGCCGAGAGTGAGCGCCATGCGCTGGAAGCGCAGCTGCGCCAGGCGCAGAAGATGGAGGCGATCGGGCAGCTCACCGGCGGGATCGCACACGACTTCAACAACATCCTGACCAGCGTGCTCGGCTACACGACGATGGCGCTCGAGCGTGCCGAAGCCTCCGGCGACGCCACGCTCACCCGGTACCTGCAGCAGACGCAGCGCGCGTCGCAGCGCGCACGCGACCTCGTGCAGCAGATGCTGACGTTCAGCCGCGGCCGGCGTGGCGAGCGCCGGTCGATTGCGCTGGCGCCGCTCGTCCGCGAATCGCTGACGCTGCTGCGGTCGACGCTGCCGGCGTCGATCGACCTCGACAGCGAACTCGACGGGAGCGTGCCGGCCGTCCTGGCCGATCCGGTGCAGCTGGAGCAGGTGCTGCTCAACCTTTGCATCAACGCGCGCGACGCGATCGACGGCACCGGCAGCATCCGCGTGACGTTGCGGCGAGTCGCGCAGGACGGCGTGTTCTGCGCGTCGTGCCGCGCCCCGGTGCACGGCGCGTACGTCGAAATTGCCGTGCGCGACAGCGGCACCGGCATCCCGCCGGAGGTCGTCGACCGCATGTTCGAACCGTTCTACACGACCAAGGACGTCGGGAAGGGCAGCGGGATGGGGCTGTCCACCGCGCACGGGATCGTCCACGAGCACGACGGGCACATCGCGGTGGACAGTCGCGTCGGCAGCGGCGCGACGTTTCGCGTGCTGTTGCCGGTGCCCGTGGACGAATTGGCGGCGCCGGCCGGCGATTCGCCCGGCGCCGCACGCACCGGCACCGCGCAGCGCCTGGCAGGCCGCGTGCTGGTCGTCGACGACGAAGCGATGGTGGCCGGCTACCTCGGCGAACTGCTCGCCGGCTGGGGCCTCGACGTCACGGTCCTGACGAACCCGCACGACGCGTACGCGTGGTTCTGCGCGGCGCCCGACCGGGTCGACCTCGTTCTCACCGACCAGGCGATGCCGCGCCAGACCGGGATCGAGCTCGCGCGCCTGCTGACGCTGCAGCGGCCCGAGCTGCCCGTGCTGCTGCACACCGGCTACCGCGAGGACCTCGCGCCCGACGAGATCGCGCGGAGCGGCGTCGCCGAGACGCTGGTCAAGCCGGTCGATCCCGGCGCGCTGTGGTCGGCGCTGCGCAAGCACCTGCCGCGGCGCTGACCCCGGGCGCGGCGCCGCGCGCCGCTACATTCCGGCAACAAACGATGCGTTGCGCGCCATCGGCGCGTTACCGGCGCTGTCCAGCATTCGCTCCCAGCTGCAGCGTGCTCGCGATCCGAAGCGCGACGCGGCAACCGGGGCGCAGACGCCGCGCCCGATTCCATCGATCACAAGCGAAAGGACCCTCGATCATGCTGCAAGCCCATTCCACCATCTCCGCTGCGACGCGATACGCCCGTGCCGTCGAGGCTTCGAAGCGCATACGCTGGGAAATCGAGCGCGACGTCATCCGCGGCCGCTCGTTCGACTTCGGCAAGCGGTTCCTGCCGGACGGACTGTCGCGCGTCGACGCGCTGTCGTTCCTGGACGAAAGCGAGCGCATGCTGCTGACGCAGGTGCAGGGCCGCTCGTACGCGAACATCTTCGGGCTGGTCGAGCGCTTCATCGCCGCGAAGGTGCTGGAGGTCAGCCGCGACCACTGGTTCGGCGACCAGGTTGCGCTCGAGGCGCTGGTCCGCCTGACCGACGAGGAGATCAAGCACCAGGAGCTGTTCCGCCGGATCGACGCGATGATGGCGGCGCAGATGCCGGCCGGCTACACGTTCCTGCCGACGCCCAACGGCGTCGCCGAAGCCGTGCTGTCGAAGTCGACGTGGGCGGTGCTCGGGCTCACGCTCGACATCGAGCTGTTCACGCAGGCGCACTATCGGCAGAGCATCGACAGCGCGACCGGCATCTGCCCGCTGTGGAAGGACGTCTTCCTGTTCCACTGGAAGGAGGAATCGCAGCACGCGATCCTCGACGAGCTCGAATGGGTCCGCGAGAACGACAAGCTGACGCCGTCGCGGCGCGACGCGGCGGTCGACGACCTGATCGCGCTGGTCGGCGCCGTCGACGGCATCCTGCAGGCGCAGTCGGCCGCGGACGCGAACTACTTCGCGACGATCGCCGGGCGCGCGTTCAGCGCGGCCGAGCGATCGTTCATCGCCGACGGCGTCCTGCGCGCGTACCGGTTCCAGTACATCGCTTCCGGCGTGCGGAACCCGCGTTTCGCCGACGTGCTGGGCGGCATGATCACCGCCGAGCAGGGCCGGCGGATCGGCGCCGCGCTGCAGCCCCTGCTGCAATACGTCGACGCGCAGTGAGCGACGCTGCGCGGCGGCTCCGCCGTTCCGCAGCGCACGGCGCCTGCGGACGCCACGGACGCCGCGGCCGTGGCGTCCGCTGCCGCAACCCGCGTGACGGGTCAAAGCGCGGGGGGCCACGCGCGCTGCGCGCCGACGGCCGCCAGCCGCTGCACGACCGCGGGCCGCCCGTCGCGGTCGAAGCGGCCCTGCTCGAACGCGACCACGGTCATCGGCTGCGGTGGCGCCGCGGCCAGCGCGAGCAGCTCGTCACGGCGCAGCAGGAAGTCGGGGTTCGCCGGCCGACCGAACGCTTCGTTGCCGACGGCAAACGTCTCGTAGATGAGCACGCCGTCGGGCGCGAGCGCGGCTCGCAGGCAGGGGAAGTGCGGCCGATGCAGGTAGTTGGCGACGACGATCGCGTCGAAGCGCTCGCCGGCGAGTGGCCACGCGCCGGTCTCCAGGTCGAGCACGCGCGTTTCGATCGCGTCGATGCCGGCCAGTTCGGCGAGCGCCGCCGCGTCGCGGTCGACGGCGAGCACTCGGGCGCCGCGCGCCGCGAAGTATCGCGCGTGCCGGCCGCGTCCGGCCGCGAGGTCCAGCACCCGCGCGCCTTCCGGCACGAGCCGCGCGAAGCGCACGATCCACGGCGACGGCGGCAGGTCGTGCGCGTCGCTCATCGTGCACGCCGGCGCTTCGCCGTCCCGTCGTCGTCGCCCCTGCCCGTGCGCCCGGCCGCCTCGGCGCGCAGCCACTGCACGAAAGCCGCGGTCTCGGGCCGTTGCCCCGAATGCGGAGCGACGATCGCGAAGTAGCCGCGCGGCGAGTCGTAGCGCTTGGCGAACGGCGCGACGAGCCGGCGTGCATCGAGCAGGCCGGCGATCAGCGGAATGCGGCCGAGCGCCACGCCCTGTCCGTCGAGCGTGGCCTGGATCACCTGGTCGTACAGCGAGAAGCGGATCGCGCCCGCCGGCTTCAAGCCTGCCGCGCCGTTCGAGTTGAGCCACGCCGGCCAGTTGAGCCACGGCATCAGGCCGCCCGGATCGTCGAGATGCAGCAGCACGTGGTGCGCGAGGTCGCCCGGCTTGCGCAGCGGCGGCCCGCGCTTCACGAGCGCGGGGCTCGCGACCGGCAGCAGCCGCTCGCCGAACAGCTTGACGGCGTCGCGCGGCGCACCGGCGTCGGACAGGTAACGAACCGCGACGTCGACGTCGCCGCGCAACAGGTCCGCGACGCGGTCGTCGGCGGACACGTAAACGTCGGTGCCAGGATGCGCGGCGCGAAAAGCCGGCAGGCGCGGGATCAGCCACAGCGCGGCAAACGACACGGTGGTCGACACCGTGAGTCCCGGCTCGCGTTCGGGCGCGCGCACGGCGTCGGCCGCCGCGGCGAGCTCGCGCAGCTTGTCGGTGACCGTGCGGTGGAACGCTGCGCCGGCGGGGGTCAGCGCCAGCGCGCGGTGCCTGCGCACGAACAGCGCGACACCCAGCGCGTCCTCGAGCGCCTTCACCTGCCGCGACAGCGCCGACTGCGTGACGAACAGTTCGTCGGCGGCCAGCGTGAACGACAGCCTGCGGCCCGCGGCCTCGAATCCGCGCAGGAAGTCGAGCGACGGCAGCCGGCGAAGCGTCTTATGCATTCCCTGTACGCATGCAAGACATGAGGATTGAACGTTTGAACGACCGCGGGGCCGGCCGCAAACTTCGAGCCATGCCAGAGCGACACGCCGCCGGAACCCACGCCGGCAAGCACGGAGGGCGCGATCGGGTCTGGATGCATTCTACGCATGGAAAAGGAGAAGTGCCATGGCCTGCTTCGAGAACGGTACGATCGTCGACCTCGCCACCCGCGAAAGCCTGACGCTGCCCGATGCCCGCGGCACCACGCTGCGCGTGACGCACGGGACCCTCTGGATCACGCAGGAGAACGACACGCAGGACGTCGTGCTGCGCACCGGGGACACCTGGGTCGTCGAGAAGGACGGGCTGACGATCGTCGAAGCGCAGGAGGCGACCACGTTTTGCGCGCTTGGGCGCCGGCTCGAGACCTGGGTCGCGCCGCGGCCCGCGCCGTCCGCCGCGTCGCGCATCTGGCGGCACGTGCACGAGGCGTTCGCGGCGTTCTTCGCCACGCCGGCGCGCACGGTTCCCTACGCGTGACCCGCCCAGGCGCCCGGCCATGCCCCTCGTGACGGTCACGCTGCGCGCCGGCAAGGCGGCCGCGTTCAAGGACGCGGTGCTGGCCGGCGTGCACCGCGCATTGATGGCCTCGGGCGTCCCCGAGGCCGACCGCTTCCAGCGCGTGCTGGAGCTCGATCCGACGGACTTCCGCTTCGATCAGCGCTATCCGGACCTTGCCGAGCCGCGCGCCGATGGCTTCGTGCTGGTCGAAGTGCTCTGGTCCGTCGGCCGCAGCGTCAAGGTCAGGCGAAAGGTCGTCGCCGACATCGTCGAGGCGCTGCGGGCGGACCCGGGCGTTTCCGCCGAGCACGTGATGATCGTGTTCAAGGAAACGCAGTGGGAGAACTGGAGCTTCGGCGGCGGACGGCTGCTGCACGCCTGAAATGCGGGTCGCCGGTCAGCGCATGCGTGCGAACGTGTTGTCGCGCAGGACAAATCCGTGAAACAGCGTGGCCGCGACGTGCACGCCGATCAGCACCATCATCGCGTTGCCAAGCCATTCGTGGACGTCCTCGAGCCGGTGCGCCCACGCCTTGTCGACGGCGACGAACGCCGGCACGTGCAGACCGAGCAGCGCCACGTCCTTGCCGTCGGCCTGCATCATGACCACGCCGAGCACGGGCAGCACGATCATCAGCGCGTAGAACGTCCACTCGACCGCGTGCGCCGCCTTGATCTGCCACGCGGCGGGCGGCGGGACGATCGCCGGCTCGACGCTGGCGAAGCGCCAGGCCAGGCGGAACCAGACGACGGCCAGCACGACCAGGCCGAGCTGCGCGTGCCAATCGCGCATGCCGGCGCGCAGCGCGCTGCCGCGCGGCGCAGCGCCGGCGAACTCGATCAACGCGAGCGACACGACGATGAGCAGCGCCATGCCCCAATGGAAGATGCGTGCGAGGCTGCCGAACGACGATTGCGAATTGCGCAGTGCCATGGGTCGATTTGGCCGGTCGTGGGTAGACGGGAATTCTAGCCAAGGCGCCGGCTCGCGGGTTTGGCCGAAGTCAAGCCGCGCCGCCCCCCGACGGACGCGCGGCACGCATGCCGATCTGGCAGGTCGTGCCGCGCGGCGGCGCAGCGGCGGCGCCGCGAAGTCCGGACGATAGCAAAGGTTCGTTACGCTTTCGCGAACACGATCTCGCCGCTCTTCTCGCGCACGTGGACCGTGTCGCCGGGCGCATAATTCCCGCCCAGGATCTCCTTGGCCAGCGGATTCTCGATCTGCTGCTGGATCGCCCGCTTCAGCGGGCGCGCGCCGTACACCGGATCGAAGCCCGCCTTCGCGACGGCCTTGAGCGCGGCTTCGGTCACGTTCATCCTGATGTCGAGCTTGCGCAGCCGCTCCTCGAGCGACTTCAACTGGATGCGCGCGATGCTCGCGATGTTCGCCTCGTCCAGCGGGTGGAACACGACGATCTCGTCGATCCGGTTGACGAACTCCGGCCGGAAGTGCTGCTTGACCTCGGCCATCACCGCGATCTTGATCACCGCCTGTTCGGTGCCCTCGTCCGTCATCTGCTGGATCTTGTGCGAGCCCAGGTTCGACGTCATCACGATCACCGTGTTCTTGAAGTCGACCGTGCGGCCCTGCCCGTCGGTCATACGGCCGTCGTCCAGCACCTGCAGCAGCACGTTGAACACGTCCGGATGCGCCTTCTCGATCTCGTCGAGCAGGATCACCGAGTAGGGCTTGCGCCGCACCGCTTCCGTCAGGTAGCCGCCTTCCTCGTAGCCGACGTAGCCCGGCGGCGCGCCGATCAGACGCGCAACCGAGTGCTTCTCCATGAACTCCGACATGTCGATGCGGATCATCATGTGGTCGGAGTCGAACAGGAACTCGGCGAGCGCCTTCGTCAGTTCCGTCTTGCCCACGCCGGTCGGGCCCAGGAACAGGAACGAGCCGTATGGGCGGTTGGGGTCGGACAGGCCGGAGCGCGATCGCCGGATCGCATCGGACACGAGGCGCACCGCCTCGTCCTGGCCGATGACGCGCGTGTGCAGCTTGTCCTCCATCGTCAAAAGCTTCTCGCGCTCGCCCTGCATCATCTTCGACACCGGGATGCCGGTCGCGCGCGACACGACCTCGGCGATCTCCTCGGCGCCGACCTGCGTGCGCAGCAGCCGCGGCTTCGCCTTCTGCTGTTTGGACAGCTGCGAATCCGCTTTCTTGAGCTGCGCTTCCAGCTGCGGCAGCTTTCCGTACTGCAGCTCGGACACCTTCTGCCAGTCGCCCTTGCGCTTGGCCTCCTCCATCTGCACCTTGACCTTGTCCATCTCCTCCTTGATGTGCTGCGTGCCGACGACCTCGGCCTTCTCGGCCTTCCACACGTCCTCGAGGTCCGCGTACTCCCGCTCGAGCCGCGCGATCTCCTCCTCGATGATCGCGAGGCGCTTCTTCGAGGCCTCGTCCTTCTCCTTCTTGACCGCCTCGCGCTCGATCTTCAACTGGATCACGCGGCGCTCGAGCTTGTCCATCGCCTCGGGCTTGCTGTCGATCTCCATCTTGATGCGCGCGGCCGCCTCGTCGATCAGGTCGATCGCCTTGTCGGGCAGGAAGCGGTCGGTGATGTAGCGCGCCGACAGCTCGGCGGCGGCGACGATGGCCGGATCGGTGATCTCGACGCCGTGGTGGATCTCGTAGCGCTCCTGCAGGCCGCGCAGGATCGCGATCGTCGACTCGACCGACGGCTCGTCGACCAGAACCTTCTGGAACCGGCGCTCGAGCGCGGCGTCCTTCTCGACGTACTTGCGGTATTCGTCGAGCGTCGTTGCGCCGACGCAGTGCAGCTCGCCGCGCGCAGGCGCCGGCTTCAGCATGTTGCCGGCGTCGATGGCGCCTTCGGCCTTGCCGGCGCCGACCATCGTGTGCAGCTCGTCGATGAAGACGATCGTCCGGCCTTCGTCGGCGGCGATGTCCTTCAGCACGGCCTTCAGCCGCTCCTCGAATTCGCCGCGGTACTTGGCGCCGGCGAGCAGCGAGGCCATGTCGAGCGACAGCACGCGCTTGTTCTTCAGCGACTCCGGCACTTCGCCGTTGACGATCCGCTGCGCCAGGCCTTCGACGATCGCCGTCTTGCCCACGCCCGGCTCGCCGATGAGCACCGGGTTGTTTTTGCTGCGCCGCTGCAGGATCTGGATCGTCCGGCGGATCTCGTCGTCGCGCCCGATCACCGGGTCGAGCTTGCCGTCGCGCGCCCGCGCCGTCAGGTCGATCGTGTACTTGTCGAGCGCCTGCCGCTGGCCTTCGGCTTCCTGGTTGTCCACGCCCGCGCCGCCGCGAACGGCGTCGATCGCCGCCTCGAGCGCCTTGCGCGTGAGCCCGGCGTCCTTGAGCAGGCGGCCGGCGTCGCCTTTGTCACCCGTCAGCGCGAGCAGGAACAGCTCGCTCGCGATGAACTGGTCGCCGCGCTTGCTCGCTTCCTTGTCGGTCAGGTTGAGCAGGTTGTTGAGGTCGCGCGAGATCGAGATCTCGCCGCCGGTCCCTTCGACCTTGGGCAGGCGCTCGATCGAAGCTTTCAACGCCTGCTGCAGCCGGGGCACCGCGACGCCGGCGCGCGCGAGCAGCGCCGTCGTGCCGCCGTCCTCCTGCGCGAGCAGTGCCGCCAGCAGGTGCTGGGGTTCGATGAAACCGTTGTCGTTGCCGAGCGCCAGGCTCTGGGCGTCGTTCAGCGCCTGCTGGAACTTGGTCGTGAGCTTGTCGAAACGCATGGAAATCCCTCGCAAACAGTTCGATTCGAACAATAGATGGGGAAAGACCCTGCGGTTTCAATGGTTCCGGCAGGCATTCTGCCCGCATTCCCGGGGCGCCGGCTTGCGCCGGCGCAGCCCGGGCCCCATGTTAGGATCGTGGGCCGCTGCAACCCCGCGTGTTCCGCATGTCCGAACCCGATCGCGAACCTCCGCCGCCCGATCCGGTCGTTGCAGGACCGCCGCGCAATGCATCGCTGCTCGAAGTCGTCGGCGCGGTGTTCGGCAGTTTCCTCGGCATCCGCAAGGGACACGCGATGCGCAAGGACGCCGTCACGATCCGGCCGCACCAGGTGATCCTGGTCGGCATCGTGCTCGCGGCGCTGTTCGTCGTTTCCCTCCTGTTGCTCGTCCGCACGATCATGCGCAGCGCCGGCGTCTAGCGCCGCGTCCGCGCGACCGCGTCCGCGGCCGCAGCCAGTTCGCCGTCGGTCGTCAGGATGTCCGGGCACAACCGCAGGTATTGGCCGCGCGCGTCGGTGATCACGCCAACCTTCGCCAATCGGTCCGACCAGCCTTCCGCGTCGTCGGCCGTCACGACGGCGAACGCGCCGCGGTCCTCCGTGCCGCCGACCGCGGCCACCCCACGTTCACGGAGTCGTGCGACGAGGCTCCGCTGCGTGTCGAGCGACCACGCCCGGATGCGCGCGACGCCGAGCGCCTGCGCCAGCACCTGCCCGGCGCGCGCCTGGTAGAGCGGCAGCACCGGCGGCGTGGACTCGAGGAACGCGTCGCCGCCCGCGGCGTACTCGGGCGGGTCGGGGCGCGCATAGGCAAACGGCTCGCGCTTCGCGAACCATCCGGTGTCGAGCGTGCGCAGCGCGCCGGTCAGATGCCGGGGGGCGACGTAGAGGAAGCACGCGCCGGGTCCGCCGCGCAGGTACTTGTAGCTGCCGCCCACGGCGAAGTCGGCGTCGAGGTCGGCCAAGGCGAACGGGTACACGCCGAGCGCGTGGTAGGCATCGAGCAGGATCCGGCCGCCGGCCGCGTGCGCGGCCGCGACGACGTCGGGCAGTCCGGCGATCCGCTGGCCGGTGTTGAAGATCACCTGCGAGATCACGACCAGGTCGGTGCGCGTTCCGATGGCGGCGACGACGTCGTCCGTCGCGAACAGGCCGTCGGCGCGCGGCTCGACCATCGCCAGCGCGATGCGTCCGCGGCGCGCGTATTCGCGCAGGATCACGTCGAGCGAGTCGAACTCGCCGCGCGTGGCGACGACGCGCGGCGGGTCGTCGTACGTATTGAGGATCGCGCGCAGGCCCTGGCCGGCGCTGGTCTTCGGCACGACGCAATCCGGCCGCGGCGCTCCCAGCAGCCGGGCGAGCCGCGCGCGGTACGCGGCCATTTCCGCCGACCACGCGTCCCACGCGCCGCCGAGGTCTGCGTACCACGCGGACAGGCCTTCGCGCACGTCGTCGTCGGTGGCGTCGAGCGGCCGGCCGAGCGAGTGATTGGCGAGGTAGATCCGGTCGCGCCACGCGGCGCGGACGCGGGAGAACAGAGGTGCGACATGGGCCTGCAAACCCGCTTCGGTCAGCGGCCCCGGCCCCATCGCGGCGACGGCGGACTCGATGCGCTCGATCGTCGCCATTGCCGGACTCATGCCGCGATCTTACCTACGACCGGCCGATGACGGTGCGCACGTCGATCAGCTCGGGAAAGAACGGCATGTCGAGCGCGCGCTTTAGGTACGTCACGCCGGACGACCCGCCCGTTCCCGACTTGTGGCCGATGATGCGCTCGACGGTCTTCATGTGGCGGAACCGCCACAGCTGGAACGATTCCTCGACGTCGACCAGCTTTTCGCACATGTCGTACGCGTCCCACCACTGCTTGGGGTTGTCGTAGATCGCCTTGAACACCGGCACGAGATCGGGATCGCGTGCGTACGGCTGGGTGAAGTCGCGGTCGACGCAGCGATCGGGCACCGGCAGGCCGCGACGCCGAAGATGGCGCAGGAACTCGTCGTACAGGGACGGCGCCCGCAGCAGCGCCTCGAGCTCGGCGAACGTCGCCGGGTCGTGCCGGAAGACGTCGAGCATCGCCACCTGCTTGTTGCCGAGCAGGAACTCGAGCGCCCGGTACTGCGCAGACTGGAAACCGGACGAACTGCCGAGCGACGGCCGGAACGCGTCGTATTCGGACGGCGTCAGCGTTTCCAGCACCGCCCATTGCTCGAACAGCTGCTTCTGGATCAGCTTGACGCGCGCGAGGATCTTGAAGCACGGCTCGAGCGCGTCGGTGCGCACGAACGCGATCGCCGCCTTCAGCTCGTGGATCATGAGCTTCATCCACAGCTCGGACACCTGGTGCTGGACGATGAACAGCATCTCGTCGTGTCGCGGCGGCGCCGACGCCGTCCCGGACAGCGGATGCTGCGCGTCGAGCAGGCGATCCAGCCGCAGGTAGCCGCCATACGTGAGCCGGTTGGCGAGGTCGGTGACGATGCCGGGTTCGAGGGCGCGTATGCTCATGGAAGTCTTCCGCCGAAACGAACCGCGGCAGTATACGCGCCGCCCTGGCGTCGCCGTTTGCTACCATCCGCCCCCATGCCGACTCCGCGTCTCGCGCTCGTCGCCGTGATCGCGTCCGCGTTGCTCGCGGGCGGCTGCGGCAGCGACGCGGCCGGCAAGCGGACGTTGCTGCTCGCGCCGTGCCGGTTGCCGAACCTGCCGAACGTCGCGCAATGCGGCGAGCTCGACGTGCCCGAAGATCGCGCGAAGGCGTCGGGTCGCACGATCAGGCTGTTCGCGGCCGTTCTGCCGGCGAACACCGTGTCGCCGAAGGACGATCCGCTGGTGATCCTGGCCGGCGGCCCGGGCCAGGCCGCGTCGACGCTCGGCCCGTTCGCCGCGCGACTGGCCGAGGTGCGCCGCACGCGCGACGTGGTGCTGATCGACCAGCGCGGCACGGGCCGCTCGTCCGCGCTCGTTTGCGCCGCGTTCAGGCCGCGCGACGACGACGCGCTCGAGACCGACCCGCTGCCGCGCGCGCGCGAGTGCGCGCGGGAGCTCGCGGCGCAGGGCATCGACGCGGCGCAGTACACGACGACCGCCTGGGTGGCCGACCTGGACGCGATGCGCGAGGCGCTGGGCTACGCGCGCTGGAACCTGTGGGGCGGCAGCTACGGCACGCGCGTCGCACTGGAATACCTGCGGCGGTACCCGAATCGCGTGCGGACGCTGGTGCTCGACGGCGTCGCGCCGCCCGGGATGGTCATCACGCTCGACGTGTGGCGCACGCGCGCCGCGGCGCTGGACGCGATCCTCGCAACCTGCGTGCAGTCCGCGCCCTGCCGCGACGCCCATCCGGACGTGCGCGGCGTGCTCGGCGCGATCGCGGCGAAGCTCGCCCCCGACGGCCGCGAGGTCGAGGTCACCGATCCGCGCACCGGCGCGGCCTCGCGCATGCGCGTGACGTTCGACACCGTGCTCGCCGCGCTGCAGCCGCTGACCTACGCGCCGGAACTGGCCACGCTGCTGCCCGAGGCGCTGTCGCTCGCCGCGCGCGGCGACTACGGACCGCTGTTCGCGGCGAGCCCGACGATCTCCGGCAATCCGGCCGAGCAGACGAACGCGGCGCTGCACTTCTCGGTGACGTGCGCGGAGGACGTGCCGCGCATCACGCCGGGCAGCGAGCAACGCGCCCTGTCCGGCCTGCCGACGCGAACGCTGGCGCTGCGGACGATCGCCGTGTGCGGCGTGTGGCCGCGCGGCGCGATGCCGGCGGATTTCGCCGCGCCGGTGACCAGCGACAAGCCCGCGCTGCTGCTGTCGGGCGGCATGGATCCGGTCACGCCGCCGGCGAACGCCGCCGAAGTCCTCAAGGGTTTCTCAAACGCACGCCACGTCGTGGCGCCCGGGTACGGTCACATCGTCTCGCCACACGCATGCGGGCCGCGGCTGATCGCCGCGTTCGTCGACGACGCCGGCTTCTCGCGGCTGCCGACGGCATGCGTCGAGCATTTCGAGGCGAGCACGCCGCCGCCGCTGTGGTCGAACCGGCTGGCGCCCACGTCGTGATCCGCGTCGACCGCCTGTCGAAGTCGTTTGGCAAGGTCAAAGCCGTGCGCGACGTGTCGTTCGTCGCGCCCGATGGCGAGATCACCGGATTGCTCGGTCCCAACGGCGCCGGCAAGACGACGCTGCTGCGCATGCTCGCGACGCTGATCGTCCCGGACGCCGGAACCGCGCGCGTGGCGGACCACGACGTCGTGCGCGACCGCTACGCGGTGCGCGAGCGCATCGGCGTGCTGTCGGACGCGCGCGGGCTGTACCCGCGGCTGACCGCGCGCGAGAACATCCGGTACTACGGCACGCTGCACGGGCTCTCCGGGCCCGCCATGGAAGTCACGATCGACGGGTTGATCGCGACGCTCGGCCTCGCGGAAATCGCCGACCGTCGTGCGCAGGGCTTTTCGCAGGGCGAGAAGATGA
The DNA here is from genome assembly GCA_046347755.1 of Burkholderiales bacterium. Classification (GTDB taxonomy): domain Bacteria; phylum Pseudomonadota; class Gammaproteobacteria; order Burkholderiales; family Casimicrobiaceae; genus VBCG01. The sequence goes on from JAXMFM010000003.1 coordinate 2,990,487, forward strand.
AGGTCGCGATCGCGCGCGCGCTCGTGCACGACCCGTCGACGATCCTGCTCGACGAGCCCACGAACGGCCTCGACATCATGAGCGTGCGCGCGCTGCGCGAGCAGCTGCGCGCGCTGCGCGGCGCCGGCAAGTGCCTGCTGTTCTCGTCGCACGTGATGCAGGAGGTCGCCGCGCTGTGCGACCGGATCGTGATCCTCGGCCACGGCGTGGTCGTGGCCACCGGCACGGCCGACGAACTCGTCGCGCAAGCGGGCGCGGCCACGCTCGAGGACGCGTTCGTGTCGCTGCTCGGCACCGGCGAGGGGCTGGCCGCATGATCGGCACCCCGGCCACGGCGAGAACGCTGGCGGTCGCGCGCAAGGAGATCGTCGACTCGCTGCGCGACCGACGCACGCTGCTGGTCTCGGTGCTCACGGCGGCGGCGGCCGGCCCCATTTTTCTCGTGCTGATCTTCAACCTGATCGCGAACCAGGCGGACCGGGCGCGCGAGCTCAAGCTGCCGGCGGTGGGCATCGAGCACGCGCCGGCGCTCGGGTCTTTCCTCGCGCGCAACCAGGTGACGCTGTCGGTCGCGCCGGCCGACTACGAGGCGAAGCTCGCGGCCGGCGAACTCGACGTCGTGCTGGTCGTCGACGACAGGTTCGCGGCCGACGTCGCCGCCGGTCGCCAGGGCACGGTCAGGCTCGTGTCCGACCGGTCGCGCGACCGCGCACAGCCGGCGATCCGGCAGGCCGAGAATCTGTTGCGCGCCTACAATCGGCTGTGGGGCGGGCAACGCCTGCTGCTACGCGGCGTGGCGCCCAGCGTGGGCAACCCGCTGAACGTCGAGGACGTCGACCTCGCGACGCCGCAGCAGTCCGGCGCGATCATCCTGTTCCTCGTCGCGTTCTACGGGCTCTTCGCGTCGGTGATGGGCGGCATGGCCGTCGCGCTCGACGCCACGGCGGGCGAGCGCGAGCGGCAGTCGCTCGAGCCGCTGTTGATGACGCCGGCGCGTCCGCTGGAACTCGTCGTCGGCAAGTGGCTCGCGGTCGTGCTGTTCAACGGAGGCGTCGTGCTGATCACGCTGGCCGGCTTCTACCTGACGCTTTCGTTCGCGCCGCTTCCGCCGGTCGGCATCCCTTTCCTGTTCAGCGCGCGCGAGCTCGCGCGCTTCGTGATCGTGCTGCTGCCGATGGTCCTGCTCGTTCCGGCGGTGTTGCTCTACGTCGGCGGCCGCGGGCGCACGTTCAAGGAAGCGCAGACCAACGTGTCGGTGCTGCTGTTCGTCGTGTCGCTGGTGCCGGCCGTGCAGATGTTCCTGCAGCAAAGGGAACCGCCTTGGCTGGTGCTGGTGCCGGTCTCCGGACAGTACACGCTGCTCAAGCTCGCGCTGCGCGGCGAGCCGCTCGCGTGGGCGCCGCTCGCGCTTTCGTATGTCGTCCCGGCGATCCTGGTGGCCGTGGCGCTCCACGCGACCGCGCGGATGCTGTCGCGCGAAGCGGCCCTCGCGGGAAAGTGACCGATGCCGCGCGCGCGCAAGCCCCCGTCGAACGCCGATGCCGGCACGTCCGCGATGATGGACACGCGCGAGGTCGCCGCGCACCTGCGATTGAAGGAGCGCCGCATCTACGACCTCGTGCGCGCCAACGCGCTGCCGCACGTGCGCGCCACCGGAAAGCTGCTGTTCCCGCGCGCGCAGATCGACGCGTGGCTCGCGGCGAAAGCGGGCGCGCCGGTCACCGGTGCCGCGGCCGCGCCGCCGGCGATCGTCGCGGGCAGCCACGATCCGCTGCTCGAATGGGCGGTGCGCGAGTCCGGCAGCGGCCTCGCCGTGCTCGCGTGCGGCAGCCGCGCGGGACTCGAGCGGCTGGCCAATGGCGCCGCGCTCGTCGCCGCGCTGCACTGGCTGGACCGCGCGTCCGGCGAATACAACGTGCCGTTGATCCGTGCGCGCCTGCCCGGTGCCGACGTCGTGGCGGTCGAGTGGGCGCGGCGCTCGCAGGGACTGCTGGTGGCTGCCGCCAACCCGCTGCGGATACGGCGCATGTCCGACCTTGCGCGCACGAAGGCGCGCATCGTCGGTCGCCAGGCCGACGCGGGCAGCCACCAGCTGTTCGCACATCTGCTCGACCAGGCCAAAGTCGCTCGCGGCGACCTGCGCTGGATCGCACGGCCGGCGCTGGCGGAGACGGATCTCGCCGCGGCGATCCGCGAAGGCAGGGCCGATGCGGGGATCGGCATCGAGGCCGCGGCGAGATCGCACGGTCTCGCGTTCATTCCACTCGCGACCGAGCGCCTCGACCTCGTGCTGCGGCGACGCGACTATTTCGAGCCGCCGCTGCAGGCGCTGCTCGCGTTCGCGCGCACCGCCGAGATGCGCGAGCACGCGGCGTCGCTCGGCGGCTACGACGTCGCCGCGACCGGCCGCGTCGTCTTCAACGCGTGATCGGAAATGCGCGCCGCACGCCGTCGACCTCGGTCACGCGGACCGCGACGCCGTAGAGGCGCGAAAGCGTTTCGCCGGTGAGGGCTTCGGCAACGCCTGCCAGCGCGAGCGGCTTGCCGTCGGCGAGCAGCAGCGCGCGATCGGCGTGCGCCAGCGCATGGTCCGGCTCGTGCGTCGAGAACAGGATCGCGCAGCCGGCCGCGCGCAGTCGCTCGAGTTCGGCCAGCACGCGCAGCTTGTTGCCGTAGTCGAGATTGGCGGTCGGCTCGTCGAGCACCAGGATCTGCGCGCCCTGCGCGAGCGCCCGCGCGATCAGCGCCAGCTGCCGTTCGCCGCCTGAAATCTCCGTCATGCGGCGCGCGGACAGGTGCGCGATGCCGACGCGCGACAGTGCGTCGGCGACCGCCGACCGGTCGCGCGCGGCCGGCTGCGCAAACCAGCCGATGGCCGCGGCGCGGCCCATCAGGACCGCGTCGTCGACGGTGAACGCGAAGGCCGTCGTCTGCTGCTGCGGCACGTAGGCCAGTCGACGCGCAAGTGCCTGCGGCGCGAGATTCGCGATGTCTTCGCCATCGATTGTCACGCGGCCGGACAACGGCGGGAGCAAGCCGAGCAGCGTGCGAAACAGCGTCGTCTTGCCGCTGCCGTTGCTGCCGAGCACCGCCAACGTCTCGCCCGGTGCGACCGAGAACGTCACGCCACTGCCGACGACGCGCGTGCCGTATCCGAAGGCGAGATCGTCGACCTGCAGCATCAGTCGATCCGGCGCACGCGCGCCAGCAGGTAGACGAACACCGGCGAACCGACGAACGCCGTCAATACGCCGGGCGGGATCTCGATCGGCGCGATCGTCCGCGCCAGCGTGTCGACCGCCAGCATGAACGCCGCGCCGAAGAGCATCGACACCGGCAGCAGTCGCGTGAATTCGGGGCCGACGACCAGTCGCGCGCAGTGCGGCACCACCAGGCCGACCCAGCCGATGATGCCGGCGAACGCGACGGCCGTGGCGGTGACGAGCGTCGCCGCGCAGATCACCAGCGCGCGCAGCCTTCGCACCGGCACGCCGAGCGTTCGCGCCTCGTCGTCGTCGAGCGTCAGCAGGTTGACGCGCCAGCGCAACAGCCACAGCACGGCGATCGCCGCTGCAATGGGGATCGCCGCGGCGGCGATGTCGGCGTTCGCGAACCCGGCAAGGCTTCCGAGCAGCCAGAACGTGATCGCCGGCAGCGTGCTGTACGGATCGGCCAGGTACTTGAGCAGCGAAATCGCCGCGCCGATCAGGCTGGCGACGACGATGCCCGTCAGGATCAGCGTCACCAGCGGATCGAGCGCGCGCATCCGCGACGCGATCATCCAGACCAGCCCGACGGCCGCGAGGCCGCCTGCGAACGCGAGCGCCTGGATGGCGACCACGCCGGCGCCGGCGAAAATGCCGATCACCGCGCCGAGCGCGGCGCCCGACGATACCCCGAGCGTGTCGGGCGCCACCAGCGGATTGCGGAACATCTGCTGGAACGTGGCGCCGGCGGCCGACAGCGCCGCGCCGACCAGCAGAGCCCCGATCACGCGCGGAACGCGCACGTTCCACACGACCAGCGACGCCGATGGCGCAAGCGAAGGATCGTCGCGATTGACGAGCGCGGTGACGACGTCGGGAAGCGCCAGCGGAAAGCGGCCGAACGCGAGCGCGACGGCCGCGAGCGCGAGCGTGACGAGCGCCCCGGCGACGAGCGTCGCCGTGAAGCGTGCGTGCGGTCGCGCGTTGTCCACGCGCTATGTTAACGCGCCCGGCAGTCAGCTTCCCGCGTTCGGGAAGAACAGCTGCTCGCCGCCGATCCTGTAGCCGGCGATCGCCGACTGCCCCTGTGCCGACACCGCCCAGTCGACGAACTGCTGCCCCAGGTCTTTCTTCACGTGCGGATGCTTCGCCGGATTCACGAGCATCACGCCGTACTGGTTGAACAGGCGCTTGTCCCCTTCCACGAGCACCGTGAGGTCGCCGCGATTCCTGAACGACAGCCACGTCCCGCGGTCGGTCAGAACGTAGCCGTTCAGCGACGACGCCGCGTTCAGCGCGGGACCCATGCCGGAGCCGGTGTCCTTGTACCAGGTCCCCTTCTTCGCATCGAGATCCACGCCCGCGTCCTTCCAGTAGCGCAGTTCCGCCGCGTGCGTGCCGCTCTTGTCGCCGCGCGACACGAACGTCGACTGCGACGACGCGACCTTGCGCAGCGCGTCGAGGATGTCCCTGCCGCCGGCCACCTTCGCCGGGTCGCTCTTCGGCCCGACCAGCACGAAGTCGTTGTACATCACCGCCTGGCGCCGGACGCCGAAGCCATCCGCGACGAACTTCTCCTCGGCCGGCTGGTCGTGCACGAAGACGACGTCGGCATCGCCCCGCCGCGCCATGTCGAGCGCCTGGCCGGTGCCGAGTGCGACCACGCGGACCTTGATGCCGGTGTCCTTCTCGAAGATCGGCAGCAGGTAGCCGAACAGGCCCGACTGCTCGGTCGACGTCGTCGACGCGACGACGATGAACCTGTCCTGCGCGAGTGCCGCGTTCGCCGTGCAGACGAGCATTGCGCCGATCAATGTCGAGAGCCATGTTGTTCGCTTCACAGTCGCTCTCCTTCGAGAAATGCCGCTGCATCGGAGGTGCCCGGCGATCGGAAAAACGCGCCGGCCGTCGATCGCTCGGCGACCCGCCCGTCCTGCAGGTAGACGACGTCGTCGGCCAGGCGCTTGGCCTGCGCAAGGTTGTGCGTCGCCATGACGATCGTCGTGCCCCGCGCGTGGATGTCGCGCACGATGTCCTCGACGGCGCGGGACGCCTTCGGGTCGAGGCTCGCCGTGGGCTCGTCCAGGAACAGGATCTCCGGGCGCAACGCCCACGCGCGGGCCAGCGCCAGCCGTTGCTGCTCGCCGCCGGAAAGGACGCGGGCGGGCCGATCGGCCAGCGCGCGCAGGCCGACTTCGCCCAGCGCATCGTCGATCCTTGCATCGGCCTCGTCGCCAGCGATGCCGGCCAGCTCCAGCGCGTACCGGATATTGGCGGCGGCCGAACGCCGAAGCATCACCGCGCGCTGAAAGACCATCGCCTGCCCGCCGGGCCGCTGGCCCCGGCCGTTCCACGTGATCGTGCCGCGCGACGGCGAAACCAGGCCGTGCAGCACGCGCATCAGCGTGCTCTTGCCCGAGCCGTTCGGTCCCAGCACGAACGTGCAGGTTCCGCACCGCACCTCGAGATCGACGTCGGCAAGGATCGGTGTATCCGCGTGAGCGACCCCGACGTTCGCGCAGACGATCGGCAGCCCGGTGAGCGCGCCCGGTTCAGCCATAGCGGACGCGTGCCCATCCGCGAACGGCCTGCGCGGCGGCGTTGACCACGATGACGATCGCGATCAGGACCGCGCCCAGCGCGAGCGCCAGCGGCAGGTCGCCCTTGCTCGTCTCCAGCGCGATTGTCGTGGTCATCACGCGCGTCACGCCGTCGATGTTGCCTCCGACGATCATGACGGCGCCGACCTCGGCGATCGCCCGGCCGAATCCCGCCAGCAACACCGTCGCCAGCGAAAACCGGGTGTCCCAGATCAGCGTGAGCGCCGCCGACATGGCGCCTGCCCCCAGTGACTTCAGCTGTTCGTGATACTCGCTCCACGCGTCGGCGACCACCTGCTGCGAAAGTGCGGCGACGATCGGCGCGATCAGGATGGTCTGCGCGACGATCATCGCCGCCGGCGTGAACAGGATGCCGAACGTGCCGAGCGGCCCGCTGCGCGACAGCAGCAGATAGACGACGAGGCCGACCACCACGGGCGGCAGTCCCATCAGCGCGTTCAGCAGGACGATCAGCGGCTGCCGCCCGGGGAAGCGGCCGACCGCGATCGCCGCGCCCAGCGGCAACCCGATGCACGAGGCGAGCAACGTGGCCGTCAGGCTGACCTCCAGCGACAGCACGACGATCTCGACGAGCTTCGGGTCGAGATGGGCGACCAGCGAGCCGGCCAACGAAAGGCTGTCCGCAAACGCGCTCAAGGGCAGACGAAAGACGCAAAAATTGCATTATGACTGCATTCTTATGCAATTTGTACAAGAACGTCCGGCGGACACCGCCGCCGGCGCGCCGGTCCGGCCCGTTCGTTGCCGCGCTCCGCGAAAGCCGGTATGGTGCCGGGCGCCCCTTCCGGCCCCGACAGGACGATTCCATGGTTCGTATTGCATTGCTCGTACTCGCCGCGCTGATCGCCGCGCCCACGCATGCGCAGGCGCCGACCGGGCGCCTGAAGAAGATCGCCGACGCCAGGACGATCACGATCGCCCACCGGACGGACGCGTCGCCGTTCAGCTTCGTCGACGCGAACCAGCAGATCACCGGCTACACGATCGACCTCTGCCGGAAGGTCGCCGAATCGATCGGCCGCCAGCTCGGCGTGGCCGACCTCAAGGTCAAATACGTTCCGGTCACGACGCAAACGCGCTTCGACGTCGTGGCCAAGGGCGGCGCCGACATGGAGTGCGGCGCCAGCACGGTGTCGCTGTCGCGGATGAAGCTCGTCGATTTCTCGAGCTACGTGTTCGTCGACACCACCGGCCTCATGGCGAAGGCGGCCGCCGGCTACCAGTCGCTCGCCGATCTCGAGGGCAAGCGCATCGCGGTGGTCGCCGGCACGACCAACGAGCGCGCCGTCAACAACAACCTGAAGCGCCGCAAGATGACGGCCACCGTCGTGCCGATGGCGAGCCGCGACGAGGCGTTCGCCGCGCTCGACGCGGGCACCGTCGACGCGTTCGCCAGCGACGCGCTGCTGCTGATCGGCGGGATGATCCGCGCCAAGGACCCGAAGGCGCTGACGCTGCTCAACGACAAGCTGTCGTACGAACCGTACGCGATCGCCCTGCCGCGCGGCGACTACCCGTTCCGGCTCGCCGTCAACACCGCGCTGTCGCAGATCTACAGCGGCGACGACATCGACGAAATATTCAGCCGGTGGTTCGCGTCGTTCGGCAAGCCGACGCCGCTGGCCCAGGCGGTGTTCATCCTGGGCACGATTCCCGAGTAGCGCATACGGCCGCTACAGCTTGAATACGCGCCGGGCCGTGCGCCCGCGCACCGCGTCGCGCGCGGGCTCCGGCAGCGCATTGACGCGCGCGAGGCACCCGGGCATGTCGCCGATCGTGTGCGGATAGTCGGATCCGTACATCACGTTGCCCGCGCCGAACACCTTGACGCAGAGCGCCAGGACCTCCGGCGCGAACACCACGGCGTCGGCGAAGATCTTCGGCAGGTAGTCGCTCGGCGGCCGCGCGATCTTCTCGCGGCACGCCGGGATGTTCGCGTAGCACTGGTCCATGCGCGAGATCAGGTAGGGCAGCGCGCCGCCGCCGTGCGCGGCGATGATCGACAGGTTCGGGTAGCGATCGAAAAAGCCGTCGTAGATCATCCGTGAGACCGCGAGCGACGTGTCGAACGTGAAGCCGATCGACGCGGTCAGCTGGAAGCGCGCCATGTCCATCTCGGCCACGCCCGGCGGCGCGGTCGGATGCACGAGGACCGGCAGCGCCTTCGCGTCGATCGCCGCCCATATGGAAGCGAACGCGGGATCGGTCAGCGGCATGCCGCCGACGTTGGCGAGCACCATGACGCCGGACGCGCCGGCCGAGCACGCACGCGCGAGTTCGGCCAGCGCAAGGTCCGGATGCTGCCACGGCAGCGACGCGAACCAGCGCAGCCGGCCGGGGTGCGCGGTCTGCGCGGCCGCCATGTCGTCGTTCATGATGCGCGCGGCCTCGAGGCTGACCTGCGGGCCGCCCCAGTAGCAGTTCGGGCAGGTCAGCGACAGCACGCAGACGTCCACGCCGCATTCGTCCATCGTCTTCAGGCGCAGGTCGTAGTCGAACATCGCGGGCACGGGCGTCATGAACGGCGCGCCGTCGAGATGGATCGCGCGCAACCCGCCGGTCACCGCGGAGACCGTGTAGCGGGGTCCGCCGTGCCGCTTCAGCAGGTCGAACCACGCCTCGGTCAGGCAATGCGTGTGAACGTCGATGACCGGACTCGTCACGATGCTTCCTCCTGTCGCACTCTCTTTCGAGCGGGATCGATCAATCCACCTTGGCGCCCGAATCGCGGATCGCCTTCGCCCACAGCGGCTGCTCGGCGGCGATCATCGCCGCGAATTGCTGGGGCGTGGTCGGCGGAAACGGATCCATGCCGAATTTCGTCAACTGCTCGCGGAACTCCGGCTGCGCCTGGATCCACTGCAGCGCATCGGCGAGCCTCGTCACGATCTCCTTCGGCGTTCCCGCCGGCGCGACGACGCCCTGCCATGCCTGCCAGTCGAAGCCCCGCACGGTCGCCGCGATCGGCGGCACGTCCGGCAGCAGCGTCGTCGGCTTGGCCGCCGAGGTGCCGAGCGCAACGACCTTGCCGGCGCGGATGTTCGGCACCGCGACCGTCGCGTCGCTGAACATGATCTGCACGTTTCCGGCCAGGAGGTCCGTGAGCGCGGCCGGCGTGCCCTTGTATGGGACGTGCTGGATCGACAGCCCGTATTCGGTCTTGAGCGTTTCCATGAACAGGTGATGCGGGCTGCCGCTGCCGACCGACGCATAGTTGTACTTGCCCGGGTCGCGCTTGATCGCTTCGATCGCCTGCGCGACGTTCTTCGCGGGAAACGCGGGAGCGGCGATCAGGAAGAAGTTGACCGTGCCGACCGGCGACACCGGCGCGAAGTCCGCCAGCGGATTGACCGGCGACGGACGATACAGCGCCGGGCTGATGCCGAGCGTCGTGCTCGTCGCCATCAGCAGCGTGTATCCGTCCGGCGCCTGCTTGGCCACGTATTCGGCGCCGACGAGCGTGCCGGCGCCCGGCTTGTTCTCGATGACGACCGGCTGCCCCAGCACGGCCGCGAGCCGCTCGCCGATCGCACGCGCGAGCAGATCGGTGAGCGCACCCGGCGGGTAGGGAACCACGAGCTTGATCGCTCGCGACGGGAATTGCGGCTGGGTGATCTGCGGCTGCGCGATCGCGCACGGGAGAAGCGCGAACGCCGCGAACAGCGCGACCGCAACGCGACGAACCCGACTCATCGACGACACGCGAACCTCCCAGGTGCTGACCGGAACCAAAGTACGGGAGCCCCGCGCGCCGTGTCAAGGCCCGGATCGCTTCCGCACTGCCAACGTTATACTGCGGACGTCCCCGTCACCGATCTGCGCTCGCCCCGCATTCGTAACGTGACTCGCCGAACCGCCGCTACCGCGCGCCCGCGCCGACGTTTCGACGCGTCGGAATGGGCCGTGCGCGTCGATCTCGCCGCGTGCTATCGGCTGGCCGCGCACTTCCGCCTGACCGACCTCATCTACACGCACATCTCGGCGCGCGTTCCGGGGCCCGAACCTCAATTCCTCATCAACGCTTATGGACTCCTGTTCGACGAAATCTGCGCGTCGAACCTGGTGCGGGTGACGCTCGCCGGCGAGATCGACGACGATCCCACCGGGCTCGGCATCAATCCCGCGGGCTTCCTGATCCACAGCGCCGTCCACGGCGCGCGGCACGACGTCGGCTGCGTCATGCACACGCACACGACCGCCGGACTCGCCGTCGCCGCCCAGCAGCACGGTCTGTTGCCGCTGACGCAGCACGCGATGCGCTTCACCGGCTGCCTCGCCTACCACGACTACGAGGGCATCGCGCTCGAGCCGCCCGAGCAGGCGCGCCTCGTCGCGGACCTGGGCGGGAACCCGGCGATGATCCTGCGCAACCACGGCCTGCTGGCCTGCGGCCCCACCGTCCACGACACGTTCGACCTGATGATCCACCTTGAGCGCGCCTGCCAGGCGCAGGTCGCGGCGATGGCGGGCAATGCCGAGCTGGTGCTGCCGCCTCCGGACGTGGCGCAGAAGGTCGCCCGCCAGTTCGCCCGCCCGGGACGCATGGCCCCGCGCAACGCGTGGCTCGCGCTGCTGCGCATGCTCGACCGGATCGACCCCGGCTACCGCGACTAGCTATACTGCTCGACGAGAAGCCGCACGTTCGGAAGCGGCCGAACCCACCGCGAGGAGGATCCCAATGAACGTACGTCAAGCGGCGCTCGCTGCCGTCATCGCGCTGTCCGGTCTCGCAATGGTCGCGCCCGCCGCAGCGCAGGACAGGATCGACAGGCCGGTGAAGATCCTCGTCGGCTTCGCGCCGGGCGGCACCGCCGACATCATCGCGCGCGTCGTCGCCGAGAAGATGTCGGCGAGCCTCGGCCAGCCTGTCGTGGTCGAGAATCGTCCCGGCGCGATCGGCCGCATCACCGCCGATGCCGTGAAAGCCGCTGCGCCCGATGGAACGACGATCATGGTGATGCCGATCGGGCCGATGGCCGTCGTGCCGCACGTCTACAAGGACATCACGTACGACCCGCTGAAGGACTTCACGCCGATCGCGCTCGGCGCGACGTTCCAGTTCGCGATCGCCGCCGGGCCGATGAGCGGCGCCAAGAGCTGGAGCGAGTTCGCCGCGTGGGCGAAGGCCAATCCCACCAAGGCGGGCTACGCCACGTCCGGTGCGGGAAGCCTGCCGCACTTCTTCGGCGTCCTGCTCGGCCGCGGCATCGGCGTGGAGATGGTCCACGTTCCGTACAAGGGCTCAGCGGCCTACATGAACGACCTGATCGGCGGCCAGGTCGCCGTGGCCATCGACGCGATCGCCGACCTGACCGAGCTGCATCGCGCGGGCAAGGTGAAAGTGCTCGCGAGTTCCGGTGCCGCGCGTTCCACCGCGCTGCCCGACGTGCCGACGTTCAACGAGCTGGGCGTCACGGGCGTCGAAGCTATGGGCTGGTTCGGCTTCTTCGCGCCCGCGAAGACGCCGAAGCCGATCGTCGACACGCTGAACCAGGCGATCAACAAGGCGCTGCAGTCGCCCGACGTCGCGGCGAAGTTGTCCGGGCTCGGCATGGATCCGGCCACGGGCACGCCGGAGCAGTTCGCCGCGATCGTCGCCAGCGACTACAACAAGTGGGGGCCGATCGTCAGGGCGTCGGGCTTCAAGCCGGAGTAGCGGCGCGCACCGAAACGGTCACGTCAGGTTGCGGATTACGGCGAGCGGCGGTTGGCGCGACGTGGAGCGCGTACCGAGCCAGCCGGCCAGCGTGACCGCGACCGCCCCGCCCAACAATCCGTAGACCCACACCAGCGGGTTCGGATCGAACGGGATCTTGAACACGCGATCGGCGAGCGCCCAGCCGGTCGCGGTCGCCCCCGCGGCGGCCACCAGCCCGGCCAACGTGCCGAGCAGCAGGAACTCGGCGATCTGCACGGACGCGAGCTGCTTCTGCGACGCGCCGAGCGTGCGCAGGATGGCGGCGTCGAACCTGCGCTCGTCCTGCGTGGAGGCGATCGCCGCCTGCAGCACCAGCAGTCCGCCGGCAAGCGTGAACAGGAACACGAACTCGATCGCGCGCGACACGTGGTCCATGATGCCCTGGACCTGGCGGACGATCTCGCCGATGTCGATCGCGAGGATGTTCGGGTGCTGCTGCACGAGCGCCGGGAGCCAGCCGTTGTTGCCGTCGGGCGCGCGGAACGCAGCGATGTAGGTCGCCGGCATGCCGTCGAGCGGGCCGGGAGGGAATACTGCGAAGAAGTTGACGCGGAAACTGTCCCAGTCGACCTTGCGCAGGCTCGTCACCTTCGCCGTGACACGGCTGCCGGCGATGTCGAACGTGAGCTGGTCGCCGAGCGTGACGCCCAGCGTCTCGGCGATGCCGTCCTCCAGCGACATGCCGGCGTCGCCGGCGTTCATCCCGGCCGTCCAGAACGCACCTTTCGACACCTTGTTGCCTTTCGGCAGCTCGGTCGCCCACGACAGGTTGAACTCGCGTTCGGCGAGCCGCCGCGCGCGCGAATCGCCGTACTTCTTCGTGTCGAGCGCCGTGCCGTTCACTTCGACCAGCCGCCCGCGCACCATCGGCCGGAACACGACGTCGGCTCCGACGCCCTTGCGCAGCTGCTCGCGCGCGTCGTCGACCTGGTCGGGCAGCACGTTGATCAGGAACTGGTTCGGCGCATCCGGTGGCAGGCTCGCGCGCCAGTTGCGCATCAGGTCGCCGCGGACGACGGTCAGCAGCAGCAGCGCCATCAGGCCCAGCGACAGCGCGCCGATCTGCAGGCTCGACGCGAACGCGCGGCGACGCAGGTTGGCCAGTCCGAACCGCCACGTCATGCCGCGTTGCGGCAGCCGCTTGAGCAGCGCGAGCAATCCCCACGCAACGACGGCCGAGACGATGAGCAGCCCGGCCACCGCGCCGATCATGATGAGGCCGGCTTGCGCTTCGCGCGCCTGGAACGCGATCAGCAGCGCGATCGTCACCGCGCCGAGCAGATAGGCCAGCACACCGCCGGCGCGCGGCCGCGGCAGATCGCGGCGGAGCACGCGCAGCGGAGGCACGCCGGCGAGCGCGATCAGCGGCGGCAGCGCAAAGCCGAACAGCAGCAGCATGCCGGTGGCGAACGACGTCAGGCCGGGCAGCCACGACGGCGGCGGCAGTTCCGTGGCCACCACCGACGCCAGCAGCGACATCAGCAACGCCTGCCCCGCGAGCGCGACGACGATGCCGATCGCGCAGGCGACGACCCCCAGCGCGGCGAACTGCACGAGGAACAGCGCGAGCGTCTGGCCGACGCGCGCGCCGAAGCAGCGGAACATCGCCGCCGCGTCGAGGTGACGCCGCAGGTAGCGGGATGCGGCGAGCGCGACCGCGACGGCCGCGAGCAGCACCGCCACCAGCGCCGCGAGGCCCAAGAATTTCTCCGCGCGCTCGAGCGTCTGCCGCACCTCGGGCCGCAGATCGCGCACGGTTTCGAGGCGCTGCCCGGGCGCAAGCTGGTCGCCCAGCCACGTGCGGTAGGCATCGAGCGCGCCGGCGCGGTCTGCAACCAGGAGCCGCCACGTCGCGCGGTTGCCGGGCTGCAGCAGGTTCGTGGCGGGGACGTCGTCGAGGTTGAGCAGGAGCTTCGGCCCCAGCGCGAACACGATGCCGGCGACTTCCGGCTCCTGCTTGACGATCGCGCTGACCACCATCGTCGATTCGCCCACGGAAATGCGGTCGCCGACCTTCACGCCCAGCCGATCGGCAAGACGCGTATCGGGCCACGCCTCGCCGCGTCCGGGGATCGACCGCGCGAGCTTGCCTTCGGGATTCGCATCGTCCGCAAGAATGATCTCGCCGCGCAACGGATAGCCGGCGCCGACCGCCTTGACGTCCGAGAGCACCGCCGAAGCGCCGGCCGGGGCGTTGGCCGGCGGCGGCACCATGCTGTTGAAGCGGATGACCTCGGTCGTCGCCAGTCCGCGCTGCCGCGCGGCGTCGCGCAGCGCCGGCGGCAGCGGACGATCGCCGGAGACGAGGAGGTCGGCGCCGAGCAGCAGGTTCGCCTGCGTCGTCAGCGAATTCTTCACGCGGTCGGCGAAGAACGCGACCGTGCCCACGCTGCCGACGGCGAGCACCAGGGCCGCCGCGAGCACGCGCAGCTCGCCGGCGCGCCAATCGCGGCGCAACAGCCGGAACGCGAGCCGGATCGTGCGCATCGGGTTTGCTACGCCGCCGCGCGTTCGTCGCCGACCAGCCGGCCGGACGCGAGCGACAGGCGCCTGCCGCACCGCCCGGCCAGCGCGAGATCGTGCGTGACGAGCACGAGCGTGGTGCCGTGCTCGCGATTCAGGCGGAACATGAGGTCGGCCACTTCGACGCCGGTGGCGCCGTCGAGATTGCCGGTCGGCTCGTCGGCCATCAGGAGCTTCGGCTCGCCGGCGAACGCGCGCGCGATCGCGACGCGTTGCTGCTCGCCGCCGGAAAGCTGCCGCGGATAGTGCGTGACGCGCTGGCGCAGTCCCACGCGATCCAGCCACACCAGCGCGCGCGCCTCGGCGTCGTCGGCGCCCGCGAGCTCGAGCGGCAGCATCACGTTTTCGAGCGCGGTCAGCGCGGGCAGCAGCTGGAACGACTGGAACACGAAACCCAGCAGCCGCTGCCGCATCGCGGCGCGCGCGTCTTCGTCGAGCGTGCCGAGCGCCTGGCCGGCAACGTGCACTTCGCCCGACGTCGGGCTGTCGAGCCCGGCCAGCAGGCCGAGCAGCGTCGTCTTGCCCGAGCCCGACGCGCCGACGATCGCGATCGTCGCGCCCGATTCGACGGCGAACGAAACGCCGTCGAGGATGGTCAACGGATCTTCACCGCTCTTGACGATCTTGGTCAGCGCCTCGGCGCGGATGATGGATTCGGACATGGGATTTCGTCGTTGCGCCGGCCTGCCCATTGTAGCGTGGCCGATGGACTCGAGATTGAGGCGTCCGGGCGGCCAGACAAGCCGTCGCCTGTGCGCGAAAGGCTACAATCGCGGGCGATGGCGACCCCCCGTTCGATGGCGCTGACCCGGTTTCGTTCCCTGCTCTGCCTGCTGGGCATCGCGTTGTCCATGGCCAATCCCGTCGGCGCGCGGGCTGCCGACCGCGTACTGCTGGTCGTAGGCGACTCGATTTCGGCCGGCTACGGGCTTGCCGCCGGGCAAGGCTGGGTCGACCTGCTCGCGGCGCGGCTTGCCAAGGACGGCTATCCGTATCGCGTGGTGAACGGCTCGATCAGCGGCGACACCACCGCCGGCGGACGCGCGCGGTTGCCGGCGCTGTTGAAGCAGCACAAGCCCGCGATCGTCGTCGTCGAACTGGGCGGCAACGACGCGCTGCGCGGCGGCAACCTGAAGTCGACGCGCGAGAACCTGGACGCGATGACCAGGGAAACGCAGGCGACCGGCGCGCGCGTGCTGCTGGTCGGCATGGACCTGCCGTCGAACTACGGCCCCGCCTACGTGCGCGAATTCCGCGAGCTGTTCGCGGACGTGGCGAAGACGCGCAAGGTGCCGCTGGTTCCCTCCGCGTTCGCGGGCTTCGGCGAGGATCTCGCGTACTTCCAGCCCGACCGCATCCATCCGACCGCGGCGGCGCAGCCTCGCCTGCTCGACAACGTGTGGCCGGCGCTTTCGCCGCTGTTGCAGCGCAAGTGAATGCGCCGTCGCATCCGGGCGTGGCGCTGAAGGTCGGCATCGACGCGCTGGCGTCGTATCCGGACCGCATCGACGTGCGCAGCCCGTCGGAATTCGCCGACGACCACCTCCCCGGCGCGATCAACCTGCCGGTGCTCGACGACGCCGAGCGCGCCGAAGTCGGGACGATGCACGCGCAAGTGTCGTCGTTCGCCGCGCGTCGGCACGGCGCGGCCATCGTCGCGCGCAACATCGCGCGCATCCTCGACACGCACTGCAGCGACAAGCCCCGCGAATGGGCGCCGCTCGTGTACTGCTGGCGTGGCGGCAAGCGCAGCGGTTCGCTCGCCCACGTGCTGAAGGAAATCGGCTGGCGCGCCGCGCAGCTCGACGGCGGCTACCGCACGTATCGTCGGCACGTCGTCGCCCGCCTGGCCACGCTTCCGACGCGATTCCGCTACGTGATCGTCTGCGGCCTGACCGGCTCGGGCAAGAGCCGGCTGATCGACGCGCTCGCCGCCGTCGGCGCGCAGGCGCTCGACCTCGAAGGCTGCGCGCGACACCGCGGGTCGCTGCTGGGCGATCGTCCCGACGATCCGCAGCCGTCGCAGAAGCGCTTCGAGAGCCTGTTGCTGGCCGCGCTCGAGCGATTCGACCCGGCCCGTCCGGTGTTCGTCGAGTCGGAGAGCCGCAAGATCGGCACCGTGCAACTGCCCGACGCGCTGCTTGCGGCGATGCGCACGGCCCAATGCGTGCGCGTCGCGACGCCGCAGCCGCTGCGCATCGCGCTGCTCAAGGAGGACTACCCGCACTTCCTGGCCGATGCCGACGCGCTGGCCGCGAAGCTCGCGAGTCTCGTGCCGCTGCACGGGCGCAAGACCATCGACCGCTGGGTCGCGCTGGCGCGCGCCGGCGACTTCGATCCGGTCGTGGAGGAGCTGCTCGTACGTCACTACGACCCCGCGTACGTGCGCTCGATCGAGCGCAACTTTCCGCGCTGCGCGCACGCGCCGACGTTGACGCCGGCCGCGATTTCGCCGGCCGCCTTTGCCGCGCTCGCCCACGACCTCGTGCGCGCCGTCGCGACGCCTGCCCCGGAGCCTATCGTATGACCCGTCATCCGTTCCGCATCGTCAACGTGTTCGCCGAAAGCCCGCTCGCCGGCAATCCGCTGTGCGTATTCGAGGACGGACGCGGGCTCGACGACGCGACGATGCAGGCGCTCGCGCTGCAGTTCAACCTCTCCGAAACATCGTTCGTGCTGCCGGCGCAGGATGCGACCGCGCACGTGCGCATCTTCACGCCGACGTTCGAGATGCCCTTCGCCGGCCATCCGACGCTCGGCACCGCGCACGTCGTGCGCGACCTGCGTGCGGCCGGCGATGCCGTGACGTTGCGGATGAAGGCCGGCGTCATCCCGGTGACGGCCCGCGGCGACGTGTGGACGCTGGCGGCAAACGCGCCGAAGCACCGGGCGCCCGCAGCGCTTCCCGCCGACATCGCCGCGATGCTCGGCCTTGCGCCGACGGACCTCGCGAGCGCGCCGCTGTGGGTCGACACCGGGGCCGAGCAGCTGGTGATTCCGCTGGCCACGTTCGCCGCGGTTCGCCGCGCCGCGCCGAGCGCCGACGCGCTGCAGCTCCACGGCAGCAACGGCCAGCGCGCGATGGCGTACGTGTTCGCGCGCGAAGGCGACGACGTGCTCGCCCGGTTCTTCTTCCCCAAGCACGGCTCGGTGATCGAGGACCCGGGCACCGGCTCGGCCTGCGCGAACCTGGGCGGCTTCCTGCTGGCGACCGGCGCGACGCTGCCGCAGCGGCTCGCGGTCTCGCAGGGCGAGGCCGTCGGGCGGCCGTGCCGGCTCGGGCTCGAGGTGACGGCGGATCGGCAGATCCGCGTGTCGGGCCGCGTGATCGAGATCGCGCGCGGCACGGTTGCGCTGTAGTCCACCGCAGGCGCAACACCCGGTTACAGCTTGTTGCAGCACCGGCGTCAACACCGGCGCAGACTCGCACGTTGTCACGCGAACGCCATCGCTCCCGGAGGTCCCGCCATGCTGCTCCGATTCGCCGCCGCCGTCGCGCTGCTGCTGTCGGCTGCCATGGCGCAGGCCGCGCCGATGGGCTACGACGACGCCCGCCACCTGCTGGTCCGCACGGGTTTCGGTCCGACCGACGCCGAAGTGCGCGCGTACGCCGCGCTGTCCCGCGACGAGGCGGTGGCGAAATTGCTGCGCGAGGCGCGCACCGAAGCGCTGACGGCGCCGCCGGCGTGGGTGACCGACACCGGGCCGCTGCGCTACCCGCGCCCCGAAACCGCGACCGTCGAGGAGCGTCGCGCGTTCCAGCAGCAGCAGATCCGCCAGGGCCTCGAGCTGCGCGGCTGGTGGGTCTCCGAAATGCTCGCCACGCCGTCGCCGCTGACCGAGCGGATGACGCTGTTCTGGCACAACCACTTCGTGTCGAGCCAGCAGAAGGTGCGTTTCGCGCGCCTGATGTACGCGCAGAACGCGACGCTGCGCGCCAATGCGCTCGGCAGCTTCGCGACGCTGCTGCACGCGGCGTCGAAGGAACCGGCGATGCTGATCTATCTCGACGTCGCGCAGAGCCGGCGCGGCCAGCCGAACGAGAATTTCGCGCGCGAGGTGATGGAACTGTTCACGCTGGGCGAAGGCCGCTACACCGAACAGGACGTCAAGGAAGCGGCGCGCGCGTTCACCGGCTGGAGCATCGACCGCGAGACGGGCGCCTACCTGTTCCGGCCGCTCGCGCACGATCCGGGCGTGAAGACCGTGCTCGGCCGCTCCGGCCGCTTCGACGGCGACGCGGTGCTCGACGTCATCCTCGCGCAGCCGCAGACGTCGGAGTTCATCATCGGCAAGCTTTGGCGCGAATTCGTTTCGACCGATCCCGATCCCCGGGAGATCAGGCGCATCGCGCAGATCTTTCGCGGCCGCGGGTACGACGTCAAGGTCGCGATGCGCGAGCTCTTGTCGAGCGAATCCTTCTGGGCGAACGACGCGCGCGGTACGCTGGTGAAGAGCCCGGTCGAGCTGGTCGTCGGCACGCTGCGCCAGCTCGAGGTCAAGGCCGGCGGGGCGACACCGTTCGCCGTCGTGTCCGCGGGCATGGGCCAGAACCTGTTCTCGCCGCCGAACGTCAAGGGCTGGCCGGGCGGCGACGCGTGGATCAACAGCAACACGCTGCTCGCGCGCAAGCAGTTCCTCGATCGCATCGCGCGGATGGACGACGCGCCGTCGGCGATGATGGCGATCGCCACGGCCGACGCCGCGCCGCAGCGCGCCGCCGACGGCGAGCCGACGCTCGCGCAACGGCGCATTCCCAGGACCGTCATTGCACCGCAGGGTGCGCCGGACGAGGACGCCGCGCGCGCGCAGCGCTTCGCGCAGGCGATGGCCCGCGGCCTTGCCAACGTCCGGTTCGACGCCGCGCAGTGGATCGCGCGGCGGGAAGGCGGCACGCCGATGGCGAAGATGCGCTCGGCGCAGGCGCTGCTGCTGCCCCTGCCGCCGGTGACCGCCGATACGCCGGCCGCCGACGTCGACGCGCTGGCCTTCGTGCGCGCGACGCTGCTGGATCCGGCGTACCAGCTGAAGTAGCGACCTTCGCGAGGACAGGCATGAACGACCCCCACGCTCGCCTTGCTCGCCGCCCCCAAGGGGGGCGCGTCGATTCCCCGGGACGGCCCGGCGGAATCGACCGGGATCGCCGCACGTTTCTCGCTGCCGCCGCCGCGCTGCCGTTCGCGCGCGCCATCGGCCCGTTCGCTGCGTTCGGCTCGGCGCAGGTCGCCGTCGCCGCGGCGACCCCTTCGGCCGACTATCGCAAGCTGCTGGTGCTGGTCGAGCTGAAAGGCGGCAACGACGGGCTCAACACGCTGGTGCCGTACGCCGACAGCGCGTACTACGCGTTGCGGCCGAAGATCGCGATCGCGCGCGACCAGGTCGTGCAGCTGACCGACAGCGCGGGGTTGCATCCGTCGCTGGCGCCGCTGCGCAACTACTGGATCGACAGGCAACTCGCCGTGCTGCAGGGCGTGGGCTATCCCGAGCCCAACCTGTCGCACTTCCGGTCGATCGAGATCTGGGACACCGCGAGCACCAGCGAGCAGTACCTGCAGGAAGGCTGGCTGACGCGCGCGTTCGCCACGCGGCCGGTGCCGGCATCGTTCGCCGCCGACGGCGTGATTGTCGGCTCGAGCGAGCTGGGCCCGCTCGCCGGCGGCGGCACGCGTGCGATCGCGCTCGCCGACACCGAGCAGTTCCTGCGCCGCGCGAAGCTCGCGCAGCCGGGCGCGGCGCCGCGCAACAAGGCGCTCGCGCACATCCTGAAGGTCGAGGGCGACGTCGTGCAGGCGGCGGCGCACCTGTCCGGCCGCACGGCGTTCGCGACCGCGTTTCCCGCCGGCGCGTTCGGCAATGCGATCAGGACGGCATCGCAGATCATCGCCAATCCGTCAGGCGTGGCGGCCGTTCGCGTCACGCTGTCGGGCTTCGATACGCATGCGAACCAGCCGGCCACGCAGGCGCGCCTGCTGGGCGAGGTCGCGAACGGCCTCGTCGCGCTCAACAGCGCGCTCGTCGAGCTCGGCAAGTGGGACGACACGCTGATCCTGACCTACGCGGAGTTCGGCCGCAGGCCGCGCGAGAACCAGAACAACGGCACCGACCACGGCACCGCCAGCGTGCACTTCGCGATGGGCGGGCGCGTCGCCGGCGGCCTCTACGGCGCCGCCCCCGATCTCGCGCGCCTCTCGCCCGACGGCAATCCGCAGTACGCGCTCGACTTCCGCAACGTCTACGCGACGGTGCTCGACCGCTGGTGGGGTGTCGATTCGCGCGATGCGCTCGGAGGCAGGTTCAAGCCGGTTCCGTTCCTGGCCGCCTGATTCGCGCGGCGACGCGAGCGCCGAAGCCCGGGCCGGCTCACGCCGCCGACCACGCCGCCAGGAACGCCTTCCAGTGCGGCGCGTCCCACGACGCCAACCGCTCGCGCGCCAGCGCCATCTCCTTCGCGTATTCGCCGGCGGAGAGCTCGCCGCGCATCAGCCGGAAGCGCTGGTAGACCAGGTACGTGTTCAGCACGTCCGTCTCGCAGTAATTGCGCACGTCGGCGAGTTCGCCGCGCGCGACGGCGGCCGCGACCTCGCTGCCGTCCATCCCGAGCTTGCCCGGGAAGCCGCACAGCCGCGCGATCGCGTCCAGCGGCGCGTTCGCGCGCGGCTGGTACATCGCGAGCACGTCCATCAGGTCGAGGTGCCGCGTGTGGTAGCGGCCGAGGTAGCTGTTCCACTTGAACTCGCGGTCCTGGTCGCCCCAGTCCCAGTATTTCTCGGCAGTCACGCCGTGGACCAGCGCGCGATGATGGAGCACCGGCAGGTCGAAGCCGCCGCCGTTCCACGACACGAGCTGCGGCGTGAATTTCTCGATGCCGTCGTAGAACCGGCGGATCAGCTCGGGTTCGGCGTCGTCGACGTCGCCGATCGACCAGACCTTGAGATCGTTGCCGGTGCGCAGCGCGCAGCCGATCGCGACGACCTGCTGCAGGTACAGCGGCGCGAAGTCGCTGCCGGTCGCGGCGCGCCGCGACTGCCCGAACCACTCGAGAACCGCCGCGTCGTCGAGCGCGGCCGGCAGTTCGGACAGGCGCCGGATGCCTGCGACATCGGGAACCGTCTCGATGTCGAAGACGAGGATCGGCGTCATTGCGCGAAGACGCCGGTCGACAGGTAGCGGTCCCCGCGATCGCAGACGACGAACACGATCGTCGCGTCGCGCACCTCCCGCGAGATGCGCAGCGCGACCGCGCACGCGCCGCCGGCGGACACGCCGCAGAAGATGCCTTCCTCGCGCGCGAGCCGGCGCATCGTGTCCTCCGCGTCCTTCTGCGACACCGCCTCGACGCGGTCGACGCGCCGCGCGTCGAAGATCTTCGGCAGGTATTCGACCGGCCACTTGCGGATGCCCGGGATCGACGACCCTTCCTCCGGCTGCGCGCCCACGATCGTGACCTCCGGATTCATCTCCTTCAGGAACCGCGACACGCCCATGATCGTGCCGGTGGTGCCCATCGCCGACACGAAGTGCGTGACCCGCCCCTGCGTGTCGCGCCAGATCTCGGGGCCGGTCGTCCGGTAGTGCGCAAGCGCGTTGTCGGGATTGGCGAACTGGTCGAGGATCACGCCCCTGCCTTCTGCGCGCATCTGCGTCGCGAGGTCGCGCGCGCCCTCCATGCCCTGCGCCTTGGTCACCAGGATCAGCTCGGCGCCGAACGCGGTCATCGACTGCCGGCGCTCGAGCGACAGGTTGTCCGGCATGATCAGGATCATCCGGTAACCCTTGATCGCCGCGACCATCGCGAGCGCGATGCCGGTGTTGCCCGACGTCGCCTCGATCAGCGTATCCCCCGGCCTGATGTCGCCGCGCTTCTCCGCCTCGACGATCATCGACAGCGCCGGACGGTCCTTGACCGAACCGGCGGGGTTATTGCCTTCGAGCTTGCCGAGGATAACGTTGGACGTCGACCCGGGCATCCGTTGCAGCCGCACCAGCGGCGTCTTGCCGATCGTGGATTCGAGCGTGGAATACATCAGGCGAGCGCAGGAAAAAGGGCGACGTTCATTGTAACCGTCGCCCCGCTCGCCGCTTGCGCAGCGCTACTTCTTCGGCGCTTCCTCCTTGGCCTTGGCGTCCTTGGCTTTTGCGTCGGCCGCCTTCGCTTTCGACTTGTCGTCGTTGGCGGTCGCCGGCGCCGCGGCCTTCATCGGTTCCGTCTTGGCGGCGGGTGTTGCCGCTGCGGCGGGCGCGGCCATCGGTGCGGCGGCCTTGGCCGGCTCCGCCTTGGCGGGCACCTTCGGCGTCGCGGCGGGCGTCGCGGGTCCGGCGGTTGGCGTCGCAGGGCCAGGCGCAGCCTTGGCGGGCTCGGTCTTGGCAGCGGCGGCCGGGGCCGCGGCCGCCGCAGGCGCCGAAGCCGGGGCGGCGGCCTTGGCAGGCTCGGTCTTGGCGGCCGCAGCTGGTGCCGCCGCGGCTGGTGCCGCCGCGGCTGCCGGTGCCGCCGTCTTGGCGGGCTCCGCCTTGGCCGGCGCAGGCGCCGAAGCGGGCTTGGACGCGCCGCTTACCGAGATGTCGCCCTTCAGCTTGTCGAACGTCGCGTCGCCGATGCCCTTGACCTTCTTCAGGTCGTCGACCGTCTTGAACGGACCGTTGGCTTTCCGATAGTCGACGATGGCCTGCGCCTTGACCGGGCCGATGCCCGGCAGCGCGTCGAGCTCCTCCTTGGTCGCGGTGTTGATGTTGACGGCGGCGAGCGCGAAGCTCGACAGCACGAACAGCACGACGGCCAGCAGCAGACGTTTCATGGGCGGTCTCCCCTCGGTTTCGAATGGCGATCCCCGGCGCCACGCGAAGCCCACGCGGCGCCGTCGAGCGCGCGACCGATACTACGGGTTGACCGGTGCCACGACAATGATCGGCGACAAGGACGCGTTGCCGGCGCGAACGGCGCCGGCGCCGCTTCCTCGTCACTTCGCCGGCTTGCCGTCCGCCGTGCGCACGTCACCCTTCGCCGTCGGTCCCGCGCCCTTCGCGTCGGCCTTGGCAGGCGCAGTCGCCGCCGCGACCTTGGCCGGCGCCGGCCCCACCGTGAGCTCCGGACGCAGCTTTTCCAGACGCTTGGCGCCGATGCCCTTGACGCTCTTCAGGTCGTCGACCGACTTGAACGGGCCGTTCTGCTTGCGATAGTCGACGATCGCCTGCGCCTTGGCCGGGCCGATGCCGGGCAGCGCGATGAGCTCGTCCTTGGTCGCCGTATTGATGTTGACGGCCGCGGCCGCCGCGAACGCGAAGCAGGATTGCGCGACGAGCGCCAGCGCGAGCGCCCTGACGAAACCGATCATGGTGGACCTCCATCCGTAAGGTTGCGGAATCGTCGCGTCGCCCGGATGCTCGTGCACGCGGGCGGCGACGTCCGCTCACGTTACGGCGGGGGTCGCTTCATTCGCCATCAGCCATTCGACGTAGGCGGCCACGCCTTCTTCCACGCTCGTCATCGCGCCGCCGTAGCCGGCCGCGCGCAGCGCAGTGAGGTCCGCCTGCGTGAAGCTCTGGTACTTGCCGACGAGCTGCGGCGGAAATTCGACGTACTCGATCGTGCGCGAGCGGGCGAGCTCGACCAGCGACGCCGGCGGCTGCCCGTCCTTCGCGCGGCACGCGTTGATCACCGCCACCGCGACGTCGTTGAAGCTCTGCGCGCGGCCGGTGCCGAGGTTGAAGATGCCGGAGCGCTCCGGACGTCCCAGGAAGTCGAGGTTGACGCCCACCACGTCGGAGACGGAGACGAAATCGCGGCGCTGCTCGCCGGCCGCGTAGCCGCCGGACCCCTCGAACGGCCGCACCTGCCCGTTCGCCCGGTACTGGTTGTAGAAGTGGAACGCGACCGACGCCATCCGGCCCTTGTGCGCCTCGCGCGGCCCGTACACGTTGAAGTAGCGGAAGCCGACGATCGGCGCCGTGCGCTCGCGCAGCACGCGGCGCACGTACTGGTCGAACAGGAACTTCGAGTATCCGTAGACGTTGAGCGGGCGCTCGTGCTCGCGGCGCTCGACGAACGTCGATCCGCCGCCGTACACCGACGCGCTCGACGCGTACAGCAGCGGGATGTCGTTGTTCTGGCAGTGGTCGAGCAGCGTGACCGAATAGCGGTAGTTGTTCTGCATCATGTAGCGGCCGTCGGTCTCCATCGTGTCGGAGCACGCGCCCTGGTGCAGGATCGCCGACACGTCGTCGTCGAAGTCGCCGGCCGCAAGCCGCGCCAGGAACTCGTCCTTGTCGAGGTAGTCGGCGATCTCGCAGTCGGCCAGGTTGCGGAACTTGTCCGCGCGCGTCAGGTTGTCGACGGCGATGATCGACGTCTCGCCGCGCGCGTTGAGCCCGCGCACCAGATTCGCTCCGACGAAACCCGCGGCGCCGGTGACGACGATGTACATGATGGCTCCTACAGTTCGAGGTCGACGCCGCCGACCTCGCTTTGGACGTGCGGAACGCGCGGCGCGACCGCGCACAGCAGTTCGTAGCCGACGGTGGCCGCGGCGCTGGCGACGTCGTCGACCGGCAGCCCTTCGCCCCACAGCACGACCGGGCTGCCGACGCGCGCCTCGGGGACCTCGGTCAGGTCCACGGTCAGCATGTCCATCGACGGCCGGCCGGCGAGCCGGACCTTCCGGCCGCAGACCAGCACCGGCGTGCCGTTCGGCGCATGGCGCGGGTAGCCGTCGGCGTAGCCGCACGCGATCACGCCGACGCGGTGCGCGCGCGACGCCGTGTACGTCGCGCCGTAGCCGACGCTCTCGCTGGCCTTGAGGTCCTGCACGGCGATGATCGACGAGCGCAGCGTCATCACCGGCTTCAACCCCAGCATCTCGGCGGTGTCGTACGCGAACGGACTTGCGCCGTACAGCATGATGCCCGGCCGCACGAAATCGCCGCCGACGTCGGCGAAGCGGATCACGCCCGCCGAATTCGCCAGCGACCGGGGATACGGCAGGCCCCTGCACGCCGATTCGAACGCGGCCAGCGATTCCTTGAGGCCGTCGTCCTCGTCGGCACGCGCGAAATGCATCATCAGGCGCAGCGCGGCGACCGACGGCGACGACGACAGCCGCTGGCAGACGCCGGCGACTTCGCCGGGCCGGAATCCCAGGCGGTTCATGCCGGTGTTGACCTTGACGAAGACCTCGAGCGGACGCGACAGCGCGACCTTCTCGAGCATCCGGACCTGCTCGGCGTCGTGCACGACGGTGGCCAGCCGCCGCAGCGCGAACTCCGGCAGCTCGCTCTCGGCAAAGAAGCCTTCGAGCATCAGGATCCGCCGCGTGTAACGGTGCTCGCGCAGGCCGATCGCGACATCCGGCTCGACCAGCGCCAGCCCGTCGGCGTCCTCGAGCGAAGGAAGGATGCGGAACAGCCCGTGCCCGTACGCGTTCGCCTTGACCACGGCGAGCACCTGCGTGCCCGGCGCCTTCTCGCGGACGCGCGCGAGGTTGGCCCGCAACGCGGCCAGGTTGATCTGAGCGTAGAGCGGGCGGGACATGCGGCGGCGAGCGTCCGGCTGTAGGCGGTTCGCGCAAACATGGTATAAAGCCCGGGCCGCGCGACGAACTCCATTATAACCATCCGCGACAGGCGTGCCCGACCCCCGCCCGGACAAGAGGTAACGGGACTGCCGCCGCTGCGCGCAGCGCAACGAATCCTTCGAGGAAATGAAAGCCGGCTTCTACACGATCATGGCGGCGCAGTTCTTCTCGTCGCTCGCCGACAACGCGCTGCTGATTGCCGCCATCGCCATGCTGACCCAGCAGGCGGCGCCGGAGTGGATGACGCCGGCGCTGAAACAGAGCTTCGTCGTGTCCTACGTGGTGCTGGCGCCCCTGGTCGGCGCGTTCGCCGATTCGATGGCCAAGGGCCGCGTGATGCTGCTGACCAACGCGATCAAGGTGGTCGGCTGCCTGCTGATGCTCGCGACCGTGCATCCGCTGGCCGCGTACGCGGTCGTCGGCTTCGGCGCGGCCGCGTACTCGCCCGCCAAGTACGGCATCCTGACGGAGCTCCTGCCGGCGAAGCAGCTGGTCGCCGCCAACGGCTGGATCGAAGGCACGACGGTCGCCTCGATCGTGCTCGGCGTGCTGCTCGGCGGCGCGCTGATCAGCACGAAGGTGTCGGCGATGCTGCTGGGCTTCGACGTGCCGATGATCGACACCGGCATCAGCACGCCTCCGGAAGCCGCGATCGCCGTCATCGCCGTCATCTACGTGATCGCCGCCGTCTTCAACTGGTACATCCCGGACACCGGCGTCGACCACCGCGTGCCGAGCCGCAACCCGATCTTCCTCATCCGCGAGTTCTCGCACTGCGTGACGCTGCTTTGGCGCGACAAGCTCGGGCAGATCTCGCTCGCCACGACGACGCTGTTCTGGGGCGCCGGCGCGACGCTGCAGTTCATCGTGCTCGCGTGGGCGGGCAAGGCGCTCGGGTACGACCTGTCGCAGGCGTCGATGCTGCAGGGCGTGGTGGCCGTCGGCATCGCGCTGGGCGCGGTCGTCGCGGCCCGCTACGTCTCGCTGCGCCAGTCGGTCACCGTGCTGCCGATCGGCGTCCTGATGGGGCTCATCGTCATCGTCATGATCTTCGTCACGTCGCTGCCGGTCGCCGTCGGGCTGATGATCGCGATCGGCGCCTCCGCCGGGTTCTTCGTCGTGCCGATGAACGCGCTGCTCCAGCATCGCGGCCACGTGCTGATGGGCGCCGGGCATTCGATCGCCGTGCAGAACTTCAACGAGAACATCGGCATCCTCGTGATGGTCGGCCTCTACCAGCTCATGGTCCGCCAGGGCTACTCGATCAACCGCGCGATCGTGATGTTCGGCGTGTTCATGTCGGCGGCGATGCTGCTCGTGCTGTGGCGACACATCCACAACCAGTCAAAGGTCGATTCGCTGCGCCTGATCGCCGAGGAAGGCGACGGCCGCGGCCACCAGTGACGCAGGGTCAGACTCGACTTTTCGGAACGAAAATCGCGTCCGGCCCTACAGGATGATCGGACGGTCCGACAGCTCGTTGCGCTGGTCGCCCGACGGCGGCGAATGCTGCGCCAGCAGGTCCGCTATCGCCGCGATGCCCTGCTCGACGCCCTCGGCGAAGCGCCCGGCGCGGAACGCGGACTCCATCTTCCGGCACACGGCCTCCCACGCGGCGTCGCCGACGCGCGAGTGGATGCCGCGGTCGGCGACGATCTCGACGTCGCGGTCGGCCAGCAGCAGGTAGACGAGCACGCCGTTGTTGCGCTCGGTGTCCCAGACGCGCAGCAATCCGAACACCTCGAGCGCGCGCTCGCGCGGCGCGACGCGCTGCCACACGCGGGCCAGCGGCAGCGCGCCTTCGATCGCGAAGCACACCTGTCCGGAATGGCGGCGCTCGCCGGCCGCGATCGCGCTTTCCACGCGCGACAGCTCGGCCGGCGGAAACGCGCGGTCGACGTCGCGGCGGTCCGTCGCGAGATGCCGCCACAGCCGGCGCCAGTCGGAAGCTTTGCGCAGGGCCATCGTCACCATCCGCCGGACGCGCCGCCGCCGCCGAAGCTGCCGCCGCCGCCCGAGAATCCGCCGCCGCCGCTGCTGCCGCCGCCCCACGAGCCGCCGCCCCCCGTCCACACGCCGCCGCCGCGGCTGCTGATGACGGCCGCCCCGCCCGCGAACAGCATGATGAGGAACGCCACGACCGCGGCGACGATCGCGATCAGCAGCGACCCCGCGACCACCCACGCGCCGGCGCCGACGATGCCGGCGCCGACCGTCGAGCCCAGCGCCTTGCCGAAGATCCTGCGCAGGATGCCGCCCAGGATCGGCACGACCACGAACACGATGATCAGCAGCATCTCGAACGGAAAGCCGCCGGTGCGCGATTGCGGCTTCGCGGCCGGCTTCGCCGCCAGCGGCTCGCCCCTGTCGACGACGGCGATGATCTGGTCGACGCCCGCATCGATGCCACGCGCGTACTGGTCCTGGCGGAAGGCCGGGGCAATCGTTTCGGCGATGATCCGCTTCGCCGTCACGTCCGTCAGCACGCCTTCGAGGCCGTAGCCGACCTCGATCCGCAGCTTGCGGTCGTTCTTCGCGACGATCAGCAACGCGCCGTTGTCCTGTCCCTTGCGGCCGATCTTCCACGCCTCGGCCACGCGGATTCCGTACGACTCGATCGGCTCCGGCTGCGTCGACGGCACGACCAGCACGACGAGCTGGTTGCCGGTCTTCTGCTCCCACGCGGCGAGCTTGGCGTCGAGCGCCTGCGCGTCCGCAGCGGACAGCGTCTGCGTGAGATCGGTCACGCGCTGCTTGA
This sequence comes from Burkholderiales bacterium, assembly GCA_046347755.1. GTDB lineage: Bacteria > Pseudomonadota > Gammaproteobacteria > Burkholderiales > Casimicrobiaceae > VBCG01. The sequence goes on from JAXMFM010000003.1 coordinate 3,018,857, forward strand.
GCGCGGGGATGGGCGCCAAGCCGTCGCTGCCGGCGTCCCACGCATGCGCGAGCGCGGCGGCGAACGCGAACACGAGCGCGACGATGGCGCTGCGCAGTCTCACGGAAGGACTCCGGTCGAGGCGCGCACGCGCGGCGGCGCGTGCGGCAGCGTCCGTCAGTATCCTTTCTTCATCAGCTCCTGCGCCGGGTCGGCCGGCGCCTCGGCCTGCTTCATGCCGGAAGCGTCGGACGTCTTCGCCGGCGCCGGCGGCGCGGCGGGCGCTGCCGGGTTCTTGCCGAAGTCCACCTTGGGCGGCGCGCTGATCGCCGCTTCGTTCTCGACGGCGAAGTTGGGCTTCACTTCCATCTTGAACAGCATCGCCGTCAGGTTGGTCGGGAACGAGCGCACCGTGCTGTTGTAGGTCTGCACGGAATCGATGTAGCGCTTGCGCGCGACGGTGATCCGGTTTTCGGTTCCTTCGAGCTGCGATTGCAGGTCGCGGAACAGCGCGTCGGACTTGAGGTTCGGATAGTTCTCGGCGACGACCAGCAGGCGCGACAGCGCGCTGGTCAGCTGGCCCTGCGCCGCCTGGAACTTCGCGAACGCCGCGGGATCGTTGACGAGCTCGGGCGTGGCCTTGATCGCGCCGACGTTCGCGCGCGCGTTGGTCACCGCGGTCAGCACGTCGGCTTCCTGCGCGGCATAGCCCTTGACCGTGTTGACGAGGTTGGGCACGAGGTCGGCCCGCCGCTGGTACTGGTTGACGACTTCCGACCACGCGGCCTTGATCCCTTCGTCCTGCCGCTGCAGGTCGTTGTACCCGCATCCGGCGAGCGACATCACTAGGAACGCGGCGAACAGGGCGGCGATTGCTCTCGACATAGATCCTCCGGACATGGAGCGCGCGAGCCAGCCGGCCCGCAGACGCGAATATGGGGCGCGCGGCGCTCCCGCGCAAGCGTTCATCCGATGACTGGCGGTTCCGCGGCATCGGCGCCGGCGGAATTCGCGACGGTCGCCCGGGCGAGCAGCAGGTCGGCCCACGCCTTTGCCTTGTCCGGCAGGTTGCGCAGCAGGTACGCCGGATGGTACGTGACGACCAGCGGCACGCCGGCGTAGCGGTGGACGCGGCCGCGCAGGCTGGCGATCGTCGCGTCGGTGTGCAGCAACAGCGACGCGGCGCTCTTGCCGAGCGCCACGATCAGCTTCGGCGCGATCAGCTCGATCTGCCGCTCGAGGTACGGCCGGCACGCTTCCGCCTCGCCCGGCTCCGGCGTGCGGTTGTTCGGCGGCCGGCACTTGAGCACGTTGGCGATGTATACGTCGCGGCCGCGCGCCAGGCCGAGCGCCGCCAGCATGTTGTCGAGGAGGCGGCCCGCCTGGCCGACGAAGGGCTCGCCGCGCGCGTCTTCCTCGGCCCCCGGCGCCTCGCCAACGAACAGCCACTTGGCGCTGGGATCGCCGACGCCGGGAACCGAACGGTTGCGCGTCCGGCACAGCCCGCAGGCGGTGCACGCGTCGACGTCGGCGTCGAAACTCGACCAGTCGAGCGCGGCGATGCGCGCACGGCGCGCGGCGCCGTCGTCGCCGGCGGCGCCCGGCGCGCGGACCGGCACCGGCGGCGCCGCCGGCCGTTCGCGCAGGACCCAGCGCGGCGCAATGCCCAGCTCCGCCAGGAGCTCGTCTCGCGTGGCCGCCCTGGCGCTCACACGCCGCGAATCCAGTTCGCGCCGACGCTGCGGCGCATCACCAGTGCGTCTTCGCGCACGCCGTCGGGTCCGGCCGGATAGTAGGTAGCGCGGCGCGCGACGCGCACGAAGCCCTCGCGCTCGTAAAGCGCGATCGCGCCGACGTTGCTGACACGCACTTCGAGGAACACCTGCTCGGCTCCGAGCCGGACCGCGTCGGCCAGGAACCGGCGCAGAAGCTCGCCCCCCAGTCCCTGGCGGCGCGCGTCGGGCGCCACGGAAAGGTTGAGCAGCTGCGCCTCGCCGGGCGCGAGCATCATCACGCCGAACGCGACGATGCGCCCTTCGCGCTCGCCGGCCATCGCGCAATACCCGGCCGCGATCGCGTCGCGGAAATTGCCGGCCGTCCACGGCGCGGCGTGGATCTGCGCTTCGAGCGCCGCGACGTAGGCGATGTCGGCCGCGCGCAGCGGCCGCCACACGACCGGCGGCATCGCGAACGCCTTCGGCAGCGACGCCATCAGAGCCTCGCGCCCGCGGCGCGCTCCGCCGTCGTCAGCGCCACGCGATGGCGGACGTACAGCGGCAGCGCATGCGCTGCGTCGACCGCTTCGCCGGCGGCAAACCGCGGCCGCGCCAGTTCGAGGATCGCGCGCGCATCCGGGCGCAGCGCGGCGTCGCAAACGGCGAGCCCGAGCGCGGCGGCGAGCGTCGGAAACGCGGCGAAACCGTCGCCGGCGCCGAACCATTCGCCCCCCGCCGGGACGCGGACGTCGTCCGGCGGCAGCACGGCCGGTCCGGTGTGCGCGCTCCAGCGGTCGCCGCTGCGCCGGTAGGCCGCGACGTAAACCTCGCGCATCCGCGCGTCCAGGCAGGCGAGCACGTCGGTCGCGCCGCGGGCGCGCCATGCCGCGTGCGCGAGCGCCTCCAGCGTGGGGACGGGCACCAGCGGCAGGTCTGCGCCGAGCGCCAACCCTTGCGCGACGCCGCAGGCGATGCGCACGCCGGTGAACGAGCCCGGTCCGGCGCCGAACGCGATGGCGTCGAGGCCGGCAAGCGCCCAGCCGCACTCGGCAAGAACGGCGTCGACCTGCGGCAGCAGCCGCTCCGAGTGCGCGTGGCCCGCGAACTCCGCGCGCGCCGCGAAGCGTTCGCCGTCGCCGCAGGCGACCGACATCCACTGCGTCGACGTGTCGAAGGCGAGGAGCTTCATCCGGCCGATTTTACCGGAGGCGCGGCATGCCGACCGCCCGTGCGTACAATCGGCATCGGTGGCCGCGTATCGCGCGTCCGGCCATGTCGCGCATGTCGTCAGAAACCGTCCCCGCGCCGCTCCCCGAAGTCGCCATCGAATCGCTCGACCAGGAAGGTCGCGGCGTCGCGCACGTCGACGGCAAGGCGATGTTCGTCGAGGGGGCGCTGCCCGGCGAACGGGTTGCCGTGCAGGTTCTCAAGGACAAGCCGAGCTATGCCGTCGCGCGCGCCGTGCGCATCCTGCGCGCGAGCCCGTCGCGCGTCGTTCCGCGCTGCCCGCATTTCGGCGTGTGCGGAGGCTGCACGCTGCAGCACGCGCATCCGGCGCTGCAGGTCGCGGCCAAGCAGCGCGCGCTCGAGGACGCGCTCGCGCGCATCGGGCGCGTTGCCGCCGACGTGATGCTGCCGCCGATCGAAGGGCCGGCATGGAGGTACCGGTACCGCGCGCGGATGTCGGTGCGCCACGTGCCGAAGAAGGGCGGCGTGCTGGTCGGCTTCCACGAGCGCAAGTCGACGTACGTCGCCGACATGACGGAATGCCACGTGGTGCCGGCAAAGCTGTCGGGCCTGCTGCCAAAGCTGCGCGAGCTCGTCGGCGCGCTGTCGATCCGCGACCGGCTGCCGCAGATCGAGATCGCGATCGGCGAGCGCGGCGACGCCCTCGTCCACGCGCTGGTGCTGCGCATCCTGGCGCCGCTGACGACGGACGACGAGGCGACGCTCGTCGCATTCGCGCGGGCGCACGACGTCGAGTTCTGGCTGCAGACCGGCGGCCCCGCGAGCGTCGCCCCTTTCCATCCGCGCGACGCTTCGCTCGCCTATGCGCTGCCGGAATTCGCGGTGACGATGCCGTTCGGACCCACCGAGTTCACGCAGGTCAACTACCCGGTCAACCGCGTGCTGGTGCGGCGCGCGATGGCGCTCCTTGCACCGCAACCGGGCGAGCGCGCCGCCGACTTCTTCTGCGGCATCGGCAACTTCACGCTGCCGATCGCCCGTCGGGGCGCACAGGTGCTCGGGATCGAAGGCAGTCCGGCGCTCGTCCGTCGCGCCGAGGAGAACGCCCGGCACAACGGCCTGTCGGGGTCGGCGCGCTTCGCCGCCGCCAACCTGTTCACGGTCACGGCGGAGAGCCTGGCCGCGTTCGGCCGCTTCGATCGCGCGCTGATCGACCCGCCGCGCGAGGGCGCGGTCGAGCTCGCGAAGGCGCTGCCGCGCCGGGACGGACCCGACGCGCTCACCCGGATCGTCTACGTTTCGTGCGCGCCGGGCACGCTCGCCCGCGACGCCGCGGTGCTGGTGCACGAGCGCGGCTACCGGCTCGCCGCCGCCGGCGTCGTCAACATGTTCCCGCACACCGCGCACGTCGAGTCGATCGCGGTCTTCGACTGACCAAAGAAAACGGGGCGCCGCGCGCCCCGTCCTTGCTGCGAAGGCTTTCGCCTAGTCCCTGTTTCCCGAGAACGCCAGCAGGATGTTGAGCAGGCTGACGAAGATGTTGTAGATGTTGAGGTACAGGCCCATCGTGGCCATGATGTAGTTCGTCTCGCCGCCGCGGACGATGTTCGACACGTCGTACAGGATGTACGCCGAGAAGATCAGCACCGCGATCGCCGAGATCGTCACCGACATCGCCGGGATCTGCAGGAAGATGTTCGCGAGCGACGCGACGATGAGCAGGATCAGCCCGATGAACAAGAACTTGCCCATGAAGGAGAAGTCCTTCTTCGTGAACGTGGCGATCGCCGCCATCGCGAAGAAGATTGCTGCCGTCATCCCGCCCGCAAGGCCGACGAGCTGCCCGCCGTTGCGCACCCCCGCCGCGACCGTGAGGATCGGCGTGAGGAAGAGACCGGCGATGAACGTGAACCCGAACAGCGCGACCACGCCCCAGCCGCTGTTGCGCAGCAGCGTGACGAGGAACAGCGAGCCCAGCATGGCCGCGAACATCAGAAGCGGCGCCATGATCGGCGCGGACTTGAACACCGCGAAGAAATTGAATTGCATGCCGACGTACGCGCCGACGACCGTCGGCAGCATCGTCAGCGCGAGCAGCCAGTACGTGTTGCGCAGGACGGCGTTCTCGCCGACCGGCACCACCGTGTCCGGGCCTCCCGTACGGGAAGCCGCAGCCGGCAGCGGCGACAGCGTGTTCTGGCGACCCGGCATGACCGGCTCGAATTTGCGATCCATGTTGCCTCCACAGCGGCCCGAAGCGGGCCGAACGAACCTTAGACTAGCAGAAACCCCCGCAGTTTCAATGCGGGGAACCCTACCCGGCCTGGACAAAGCCCACCTGCTAATATGCCGCCGCGCGGCAGGGAATCAAGTTCGCCGCCCGCGGGAGGCGTGGCCGAGCGGTTTAAGGCACGGGTCTTGAAAACCCGCGAAGGGGCAACCCTTCCGTGAGTTCGAATCTCACCGCCTCCGCCATGCCTCGCCGCCTTTCGGCCGTTTGTAAGGATGCCCGCCGCGGGCGCGACAGTCGGAACCACTTCACACAATCCACCGTCGAAACCGCCATGAACCGTCGATCCTTCCTGCTGCAAGGCGGCGCCGCGCTCGCCGGCGCCCGCGCGTTTTCCTCCGAAGCCCAGACCAACGACGCCGACCGCGTGGTCAAGACGCCCGCGGAATGGAAGAAGGTGCTGACACCCGCCCAATACGCCGTGCTTCGCGAAGAGGGCACCGAGCCCCCGTACTCGAGCCCGCTCGACAAGGAGAAGCGCAAGGGGACGTTCGTCTGCGCCGGCTGCGACCTGCCGCTGTTCAAGTCGGAGACGAAGTTCGACAGCGGCACAGGCTGGCCGAGCTTCTACGCGGCCATCCCCGGCGCCATCGGCACCAAGGTCGACTACAAGATCATCGTGCCGCGCACCGAATACCACTGCCGGCGCTGCGACGGCCACCAGGGCCACGTGTTCCCGGACGGCCCGCCGCCGACCGGCCAGCGCTACTGCAACAACGGCGTCGCGCTGAAGTTCATCCCCGCCTAGGCGTTACGCCAGCGGCGCGACCTTCATCACTTCGTCGGGCGTCGTGATGCCCGCGGCGACCTTCATCGCGCCGGACACGCGCAGCGGCTTCATGCCGTCCTTGAATGCCTGCTCGCGCAGCGCGCGGTCGTCGGCGTCGTGCGTGACGAGCCGGCGCACGGCCGGCGTCATCAGCATGATCTCGTAGAGGCCGATCCGGCCGAGATAGCCGGTCATCCGGCACTCGAGGCAGCCTTCGGGCGCCATCGTCTGCGCCGGCTTGTCGGCGCGCCACGGCGCGGTGATCATCCTCCAAACCTCGTCCTCCGGCGGATCGGCGGGCTTCTTGCAGTGCGGGCACAGCGTGCGCACCAGCCGCTGCGCCATCACGCCCAGCAGCGTCGACGACAGCAGGTACGGAGGCACGCCCAGGTCGAGCAGCCGCGTGATCGCGGTCGGCGCGTCGTTGGTGTGGAGCGTCGACAGCACGAGGTGGCCGGTGAGCGCCGCCTGCACGGCCATGTCCGCCGTGTCGCGGTCGCGCACTTCGCCGACCATGATGATGTCCGGGTCCTGCCGCATCAGCGTGCGCACGCCGGTCGCGAAGTCGACGCCGATCACCGGCTGCACCTGCATCTGGTTGAACATCGGCTCGATCATCTCGATCGGGTCCTCGATCGTGCAGACGTTGACCTCCGGCGTGGCGAGCGTCTTCAGCGACGAGTACAGCGTCGTCGTCTTGCCCGAGCCGGTCGGGCCGGTGACCAGGATGACCCCGTTCGGATTCCTGATCATGTGCGTCCAGCGCTCGATGTCGTCCGGCGTGAAGCCCAAGTCCGCGTAGTCCTTCACGACGACGTCGGGCGTGAAGATCCGCATGACGAGCTTCTCGCCGAACGCCGTGGGCATCGTCGAAATGCGCAGCTCGACCTCGTCCCCCTCCGGCGAGAGCGTCTTGATGCGGCCGTCCTGCGGCCGCCGCTTCTCGACGATCTCCATTCGCGCCAGCAGCTTGATACGCGACGTCATCGCGATCAGCACCGGCTGCGGGATCGCGTAGACCTGGTGGAGCACGCCGTCGATGCGGAAGCGGACGATGCCGACGTCGCGCCGAGGCTCGATGTGGATGTCCGACGCGCGCTGCTCGAACGCGTACTGCCACAGCCAGTCGACGATGTGGACGACGTGCTGGTCGTTGGCGTCGAGGTGGCCGTGCTGGCCCAGCTCGACCAGCTGCTCGAAGTTGCGCGCGAGGGAGAGCTCGCCCTTCGACGTCTCCTGCGCCTTCTTCATCGACCGGGCGAGGTTGTAGAACTCGCCCATGTAGCGCTTGATGTCGGCCGGGTTGGCGAAGACGAACTTCACTTCGCGCTTGATCATCTCCTCGAGGTCGTCTGCCCACGCGCGCACGAACGGCTCGCTGGTCGCGACGGTGACCGTCAGCCGGTCGACCGCGACCGGCAGGACCCGGAAGCGCTCGGCGTACGCGTTGGACATCGTCTGCGTGACGCCGCCCAGGTCGATCTTCAGCGGATCGATGTGGAAATAGGGCACCTTGAGCTTGCCGGCCAGCCACTCGACCAGCGACTCCAGGATCATCAGCTTGTGCGGCGGCTTGGCCGACTTCCACCGCTGCGCGGCGATGAGTTCCAGCGGATGCTCGTACTGCTTGGTGCGCGTCCGCGACAGCGCGTCGGCCTCGGTGGCGCCGACCAGGCCGTCGGCGACCATCAGCTTCAGGATGTCCTCGAGGCGCAGCCGCCGGTCCGGCTGCTTCTGCGGCCGTGCGGCCGGCGGTGCGCCGGTGGCGGGAGGCGTGGCGTTCGAAGCGGGCGTGGACATGCACCTATCCTACACCGGGGGTTGCGACGGTCGGCGGGCGTCCGTCGGCTAAGGCCGCGCCGCCGGCACGGGACCGTGGCGAAAACGGAACAGCCGCGGCTCGCGGCTGTCAGGCCGGCTGCGCGGCCTTCGCCGGCGCGGCCGGCGTCGGCGTCTCCGGCACCTGGAACACCTCGCGCAGGTACGCGACGTACGATGGGTCGTAGTCCATCGTCTTGGTCGGCTCGTCGCTGATCTTCGCCACCGGCTGCCCGTTGCAGCGGGTCATCTTGATCACGATCTGCAGCGGCTCGTAACCCAGGTCGTTGGTCAGGTTGGTGCCGATGCCGAACGACGTCTGCGCGCGGCCCTTGAAGTATTCGTACAGCCGCATCGCCAGCGGCACGTTCAGGCTGTCGGAGAACACCATCGTCTTCGTGTGCGGGTCGATGCGCATCCGCTGGTAGTGCGCGATCAGCTTCTCGCCCCACTCGAACGGATCGCCGGAGTCGTGGCGGACGCCGTCGAACAGCTTGCAGAAGAAGAGGTCGAAGTCGCGCAGGAACGCATCCATCCCGCAGACGTCGGACAGCGCGATCCCGAGGTCGCCGCGGTACTCGCGCGCCCACATGTTGAACGCGAACGTCTGCGAGTCGCGCAGCCGCGGGCCCACCGCCTGGCACGCCTGCAGGTATTCGTGTGCCATCGTGCCCAGCGGCGTCAGGTTCAGGTCGAGCGCGAACTTGACGTTGCTGGTGCCCACGAAGTGCGTGGCCATGTCGCGCTTCAGCGTGCGCAGCACCTCGTCCTGCCACGCGCGCGAGAAGCGCCGCCGCGTGCCATAGTCGGCGATGCGGAAATCGGAACCGGTAATGGTGTTGGCCTGCGCGATCTTGGCGGCGAGCCGGCGGCGCCCCTCGGCGAAATCCGGCGCCGACACCGTGTTGCGGTAGTAAACCTCGGACACGATCGCAAGCACCGGCACCTCGAACAGGATCGTGTGCAGCCACGGCCCCTTGATCGTGATGTCGATCTCGCGCGGCGAGTCGGGGATCCGCGAGACCTTGACGAAACGCTCGTCCAGGTGGAACAGGCCGAGCAGGTCGACGAAGTCGCTCTTGAAGAACCGCCAGCTGCGCAGGTAGTCGAGCTCGTGCCGCGTGAAGCGCAGGTCGCACAGCGCGCGGATCTCGCGCTCGATCTCCGCCACGTACGGCGACAGGTCGACGCTGGCGTTGCGGCACTTGAAGCGGTACTCGACCTGCGCCTCCGCGAACTGATGCTGGACCACCTGCATCATCGTGAACTTGTAGAGGTCGGTGTCGAGCAGCGACGGAATGATCATCGGCTGGGAGAAGTCCGGTGCGGGCCGACGATGTTACCCGCGCGGGCGGGTCGCGTCCAAGCCGGCTATTCGGGGCCGCCGCTGCCGTCCGGCACGATCCGGATGCGCGACGCGATCGCGACCGCCGCGAGCGTGGCCGCCACCGCGCACCAGCCGGCCCGGTCGAAGCCGGCCAGCGTGCCGTCGGCGCCGCGGGCGACGAGGAGCCCCGCCGCGAACGAGGCGGCGCCCGCTCCCAGCTGCTGGACCGAGCCGTTGAAGCTTAAGAAGCTGCCCCGCAGCCGCGGCGCGACGCTGCCGGTGACGAGCGCCATCGCCGGCCCGAACCGTCCGGGCACGAACACGAAGAACGCGACGCTGGCCGCGACCGCGTAGAGCAGCGGCAGCGGCGGCAGGTGCGTGATCAGCACGAGCGGGCCCACCGAGACGAACGCGAGGATCGTGAACAGCCGCTTCTTCCCGTACCGGTCCGCCAGCCAGCCGATCAGCGGCGCCGTGAACAGCGTGGCCAGGCCGCCCGCGAAATAGATGTACGGCAGCTCCGCCTCGGCCACACCCACGTTGGCGACGTTGTAGGCGGCGATGAACGGAATGACGAGGAAGACGCTCGTCATCAGCGCGATCATGAACGCGAACGCCCGCAGGTGGTTGGCGACGCCGAACACGGCCTTCATCTGCGCGAGCGGGCGCCGGCGCACGCCGTCCGCCCGGTGCGCGGTGAGCGACGGCACGACGCGCCACGCGACGTACCACGCGACGACGCTGACGCCCGCCAGCACGAGGAACGGCGCGCGCCACGAATAGCGCGTGGCGAACCACAGCCCGAGCGGGACGCCCAGCACCGCGGCGAGCGAGAACGCGGCGGAGACGACCGCCGTGCCGCGCGCGCGGCGCACGTAGGGCACGACGTCCGCGACGATCGTCATCACCAGCGCGCCGATGACGCCGCCGAAGGCGCCGGCGACGATCCGCGCGGCGAGCAGCAGCGGATAGCTGGACGCGACGCCGCACAGCGCGGTGGCGATCACGAAACCCGTGTACATCGTCAGCAGCGCCCGGCGCCGGTCGAAGCGGTCGATCCAGAACGCCGACACGAAGCCGCTCACCGCGGCGGCGAACGTGTACGCCGAGACCAGGAAGCCGAAGTGCTGCGGGTCGAGCGCGAACAGGCGCATGAACTGCGGCGCCAGCGGCATCATGATCATGAAGTCCAGGATGTTCGTGAACTGCATGCCGGCGAGCGTCAGCAGCAAGGCGAGTTCGCGAGGGGGCGAATATTGCGGCATTGCGTCTGGGCGGGTCGTTAACTGACCGTGAGTCAGTTAGTATACCCGCACGGGCGACCGGCACCCCGCCGCGACGGCACCGGGACTTCGACGCCCCCGCCCCGCTATGATGCTTTCCTCGCCACCGCCATCCGCGCCATGCTGATCAGCTGCGTCGCCTACCAGAACGGTCGCAAGCTCGCCGACATCCCGAGCGAGGACATCAGCGAGTACGTGAGCCGCCCGGACTGCTTTGTCTGGGTCGCGCTGTTCGAGCCGTCGATGGAGGAGTTGGACGAGATGGCGACCGAGTTCAGCCTGCACGAGCTCGCCGTCGACGACGCCCGGCACGGGCACCAGCGGCCGAAGATCGAGGAATACGGCGACTCGCTGTTCGCCGTGCTGCACACGATCGAACGCGAAAAGGGCGCCGAGGAGGTCGACGACTTCGTCACCGGCGAGGTCGACATCTTCGTCGGCCCCAACTACGTGCTCACCGTCAGGCACCGCACGCACGTCGGGTTCGCCGCCGTGCGCGCGCGCACCGAGCGCGAGCCGGAGCTTTTGAAGCACGGCTCCGGCTACGTGTTCTACGCGGTGATGGACAACGTCGTCGACCGCTATTTCCCGGTCATCGACGGGCTCGAGACCGAGCTCGAGAAGATCGAGGAGCAGATCTTTGAGCGCAACGCCGCGCGGTCGAACATCGAGTCGCTGTACGCGCTCAAGCAGAAGCTGATGACGCTGAAGCACGCCGTCGACCCGCTGATGGAGGCGACCGGGCGGCTGTACGGCGGCCGCGTGCCGCAGATCTGCACGGGCATGAGCGAATACTTCCGCGACGTCTACGACCACCTGCACCGGATCCACGCCTCGATCGAGGGCATCCGCGAAATGCTCACGACGGCGATCCAGGTCAACCTGGGCATGATCTCGCTGTCCGAGTCGGAGGTGACGAAGAAGCTCGCCGCGTGGGCCGCCATCATCGCGGTGCCGACGATGGTCGCCGGCATCTACGGCATGAACTTCAAGAACATGCCGGAGCTCGAGTGGACGCTCGGGTACCCGCTGGCCGTCGCCGCGATGTTCGCGGCCGACATCTACCTCTACTTCCACTTCCGCAAGCTGAAGTGGCTCTAGTGCACGTGCGGCGGCGAATCGCCGGCCGCCGGCACCACCGGAATCACGCGCCGCTCGTCGACGTCGACGATCGCCGGCCACGTCGGCTGCAGCGTCAGGTGCCGGATGCCGTACTCGTCGCGCAGCATCCGCCGCGCGTGCGCGAGGGTCGCTAGCCAGTCGTCGCCGCGCGCGAGCGACACGTGCGCCGAGAGCGCGACCCCTTCCGCCGTCATGTTCCAGACGTGCAGGTCGTGCACGCCCGCCACGCCCGGAAGCGCCGCCAGCGACCGGCCGATCGCGTCGAAATCCAGGTGCACGGGCACGCGCTCCATCAGCACGCCCGTCGACTGCTTGAGCAGCTGCCACGTCGAGCGCAGGATCAGCAGCGCGACGACCAGCGACAGGATCGGATCGATCGGCGTCCAGCCGGTCGCGATGATCACGCCGCCCGCGACCAGCGCCGCGAGCGAGCCTAAGAGGTCGCCCATCACGTGCAGCAGCGCCCCGCGCGTGTTGAGCGAGCCCGTCGAGCGCGACAGCACCCACGCCGCGACGAGGTTCACCGCCAGGCCGGCGACCGCGACCGTGACCACCATGCCGCCCGCGACCGGCGCCGGCGCGAGCAACCTTCGCACCGCCTCGATGCCGATCGCCGCGACCACCGCAAGCATCGCGATCGCGTTGACGAAGGCCGCCAGCACCTCGGCCCGCCCGTAGCCGTACGAAGCGCGCTTCGACGCCGGCCGCCGGGCGACCGCGCTCGCGAACAGCGCGAGTCCCAGCGCCGCGGCGTCGGTCACCATGTGGCCCGCGTCGGACAGCAGCGCCAGCGAACCGGAAAGCCAGCCGCCGACGGCCTCGACCACCGCGAAGCCGGCGGTGAGCAGCAGCGCGACCAGCAGCGCGCGATGCGGGCTGCCGGCGCCCGCGGAAGGGCCGTGGTCGTGCGAGTGGCTGTGCGAATGGCCGTGCGGATGCGAAGCGGACATGGGCGGCGGGAACTTTTGGCGGCGTTCGCGAGAATATACGCCGAGGACCGACGTTGTTCGCCGCCGACATGCCCGCCGAACTCTCCGACCGCCTGCAAGCGAACGACGCCGCGCTGGCCGCCCGCGTCGCGTGCGGCGACGCCGACGCGCTGACGCCGCTGTACCGGCGCCATCGCGGCCCGGTCTACCGGTTCGCGCTGCTGTGGTCCGGCTCCCCGGCGATCGCCGCGGACGTCACGCAGGACGTGTTCGTGCACGTTCTGACGCGCGCCGACGATTACGCGCCGGAACGCGGCCCGCTGCTGCCTTGGCTGCTCGGCATCGCCCGCAAATTCGTCCACCGACGCGCCGGCGCGGACGCGCGCCTCGTTTCCGACGACGATGCCCCGGAGGCCCCGGCGACCGAGGTCCCCGCCCCCGACGAGATCGTCGGCATGCAGCGCGACGTCGCGCGGCTGCGCGAGGCCATCGCCGCGCTGCCGCCGCACTACCGCGACGTGCTCGTGCTGGTCGAACTGGCCGAGCGCACGTATGCCGAGGCGGCCGCGATCTGCGGCTGCGAGCTCAACACGGTCCGCTCGCGGCTCGCCCGCGCACGCGCGCTGGTGGCGCGCCGGCTCGACGCCTTGCCCGACCATTCCCGCACCGCCCGAGGATGACGATGGATGCCACCGAACTCGACCGCCGGCTTGCCGCATTGCGCGACGCGACGGCTGGCGCGCTGCCGCCGCCCGCCACCGACCACGCGATCGCGGCCGCCGTCGCCGGCGCCCGCCGCGCGGCGCCGCCGCGGCGCCACCGCTGGCTCGCCTGGCCGCTGGCGCTCGCCGCGTCGATCACCGCGCTGTCGTTCGTCGTGCGTTCGCTGCCGCCCGAGGCCGTCGTCGGGGCGCCCGCCGCGCCCGACGCGGCGACCGCCGGGTTCCTGCCGATCGCGCCGCTCGCCGACATCGAGAGCGCCGGCGACACGTGGGTCGTGCCCGCGCGCCTGCCGCGCACGACGCTCGCGCAGCTCGGCCTGCCCGTCGATCCCGCGCGCGCCGACGAAGGCGTCGATGCCGAGCTCCTCGTGCGCCGCGACGGCTCCGTCCTCGCCGTGCGCTTCGTCCGCTGATGCAACCCGTGGAGAATGCCATGACCGCTGCCTTCCTGTTGCGCCCCCTGCCGCTCGCGCTCGTCGCGATCGCCACCGTCGCGTGCGGTTCCGCGTTCGCCGCCGAACCCGCGATGCCCGACGTGCCGGCGCTGATCGCGCAGGCGAAGGAGCACGCGAAGCGCTCGCTCGACGACGCGATGCTGCTCGCGTTCGACGAGGAGCTGCTCGCGCTGCCGCCGTCGATGGCGTTCGTCGCGAGCGAGTTCGGCCCGCCGCGCGAGATCGTCAAGAACGCGCCGTACACGGCCGAGGCGGTCACCGAGTCGATCCAGGTGCTGGCCGACGGCAACCGCATCGTCAGGAAGTCGACGACGCTGCTCGCGCGCGACGGCGCCGGCCGCACGCGCCAGGAGCGCAAGGGCGAGGGCCGCGGCAGCGTGTTCATCTACGACCCGATGGAAGGCCGCAGCGTCGTGCTCAACGATTCGGCGCGGACCGCGATGCGCCTTCCCCGCGTCCCCGGCCCGCCTTCGCCGCCCGAAGCCGCGCCGCCCGCGCCGGGCGCCGGCAGCCTGCTCGACGGGCAGCCGGGCCGGGCGTTCGTGCGCCGGAGCCGCGAAGCCGGCGACGGCCCCGCGCCGGAGGACGTGCGCGTCGAGGTCGTCCGCATGGGCCGCGACCACGGCGCCGGCCCGCTGCCGCCGCTGACGCTGCCGATGATGCCGCGGGGCAAAGGCGAGACGACGAGCCTGGGCACCCGCGATTTCGACGGCGTCAAGGCCGACGGCACGATGACGACCCACACGATCCCCGCCGGCGAGATCGGCAACGAAAAGCCGATCGTGGTCACCCGCGAGCGCTGGTTCTCGCCGGAGCTTCACGTCGTCGTGTACGCGAAGTCCGTCGATCCGCGCGCGGGCGAAACGATCTACCGGCTCACCGGCGTCAAGCGCGGCGAGCCGCCGGCCGAGCTCTTCCGCATTCCCGCGGAATACCGGATGCGCGGCGAAGGCCGCCGGTCGTAGCGATCACGGGGCGTGCGGTTCGCCGGCCAGCCGGACGGGTCCCGCGCGCTCCGGATGGCGGGCGGCCTTGTCCGCATAGAACGCCGCGATCGCCGCCATGTCGACCGCCGGGTCGCCGGTCGGCGCGAGATAGCCGCCGATGCCGATGCGGCGCCGCCGATAGTCGATGAATGCCAGCGCCAGCGGCACGCCCGCTTCGAGCGCCAGGTGGTAGAAGCCGCTCTTCCAGTGCTCGGTGCGGCTGCGCGTGCCTTCCGGCGCGATCGCCAGCCTGAAATCGGACTCGACGGCGAAGCGCGCGGCGAGCTGCGCAATGACGCCGGTACTGATCCGGCGGTTCACCGGGATGCCGCCCCAGTGCGCGAACAGCCGCGCGAACGGCCCGACGAACAGCGTGTCCTTGGCGATGAACCGCACGGGGACCGCGATCATCCACTTGGTCAGCAGGCCGATCGCGAAGTCCCAGTTCGACGTGTGCGGATAGAACACGATCACGCACTTCATCGGCACCGGCCGGGCCAGCACGACCTGCCATCCCGTCAGCTTCAGCGCCCACGCGGCGAAGCGCGCGCGCAGCGAGCCGTCCAGCGGCCGCTCGATCACTTCGGCCGGCACGGAATAGGGCACTGCGTTCGTCATCGATGGCGGACCTCCACCGCGTGCCCAGTCTAGCAAACGCGCCGGCGCGCTAGAATCCGCGCGATGGACAACGCCGCATCGCTCGCGACGACGATCGACGCCGTGCTGCCGCAGACGCAGTGCACGCGCTGCGGCTACGCCGGCTGCGCGCCGTATGCCGAAGCGCTCGCGGCCGGGGCGGCGGACGTCAACCGGTGCCCGCCGGGCGGCGACGCGGTCGTCGTAGCGCTGGCCGCGCTGACCGGGCGTCCGGCGAAGCCGATCGATCCGGCGTGCGGAACGCCCGGTCCACTGCTCGTCGCCGTCATCGACGAGCCGGCGTGCATCGGCTGCACGCTGTGCATCGACGCGTGCCCGGTCGACGCGATCATCGGCGCGCAGAAGCGCATGCACGCGATCCTGCCGTCGCTGTGCTCGGGCTGCGAGCTGTGCGTCGCGCCTTGCCCGGTCGATTGCATCGCGATGGTCGCCGCCGGGCGCGCGTGGACGCCGGCCGACGCCGACGCCGCGCGCGTTCGCCATCGCGCCCGCAATGCGCGCGTCGCCCGGCGCGCGCCCGGCCGCGCACGCGAGGCCGCGCACGCGTCGACGCCCGCCGAACGCGAGGCTGCCGTCGCGGCCGCGCTCGCCCGAGCGCGCGCCCGCCGCCACGCCGCAGGCACGAAACGATGAATCGCTGGCGGATCGCGCTGTCCGCGCTGCTGCTGTTCGCGATCGCGCCGCCGGCCGCCGCGGCCGGCGACTTCTCCGCGCAGCTCGACGCGCTGTGGAACTTCGGCCAGCCCGCGGAATCGGAGACGAAGTTCCGCGCCGAGCTCGCCAGGCATCCGGCCGGCTCGCGTGAAGCGCTGGAGACCGCCACGCAGGTCGCGCGCACGCAGAGCCTGCGCCGGCAGTTCGCGGCCGCCGACGCGACGCTCGACGCCGTGCAGCCGCAGCTCCAGTCGGCGCCGGCGCGCGTGCGCGTCCGCTATCTGCTCGAGCGCGGCCGCACGCGCAATTCGGGCGGCGACAAGCCGGCGGCCGTCGCGCTGTTCAAGGAGGCGCTGGCCGCCAGCGAGCGCGACACGCTGCCCGAAGCCGACTACTACCGCGTCGACGCGCTGCACATGCTGGGCATCGCGGCGCCGGCCGCCGAGCAGCTCGATTGGAACAAGCGCGCGCTGGCCGCGGCGGAGGCTTCGAAGGAAGACCGGGCCCGCGGCTGGGCCGCGTCGCTCGACAACAACATCGGCTGGACCTATTTCGAGGCCGGCGATCCGGCGACCGCGCTCGCGCACTGGAAGAAGGCGCTCGCGCAACGCGAGGCGATGGGCAGGAAGGGGGCGATCGTCATCGCGCGCTGGACGGTCGCGCGCGGCCATCGCGCGCTCGGCCAGCTCGACGAGGCCGAGAAGATCCAGCTATCGCTGGCCGCGGAAACCGAACGCGACGGCGAGCCCGACGGCTACGTCTACGAGGAGCTGGCCGAGATCGAAATCGCACGCGGCAACGCGAAGGCCGCGGCGCCGTGGGCCGGCAAGGCGTACGCGCTGCTGAAGGACGACCCGGGCCTGAAGGCGAACGAGCAGCAGCGGCTGGCGCGCCTCGCGCGCCTCGCGCAGGACGGCGGCAAGTGAATCCGGCGAAACGCCGCGCGATCTACGAGCGGTTGCGCGCCGGCAATCCGCACCCGGCCACCGAGCTCGCGTACACGACGCCGTTCGAGCTGCTGGTCGCCGTCGTGCTGTCGGCGCAGGCGACGGACAAGGGGGTCAACAAGGCGACCGCAAGACTGTTTCCGAAGGCCAACACGCCGGCCGCGATCGCGCGCCTGGGCGTCGACGGGCTGATTCCCTACGTCAGTTCCATCGGGCTCTTCCGGAACAAGGCGAAGAACGTCGTCGCGCTGTCGCAGATCCTCGTGCGCGACCACGGCGGCAACGTGCCGGCCGAACGCGCGGCGCTCGAGGCGCTGCCCGGCGTGGGCCGCAAGACGGCCAACGTCGTGCTCAACACCGCGTTCGGGCAGCCGACGATCGCCGTGGACACGCACATCTTCCGCGTGGCCAACCGCACCGGCATCGCGCCGGGCAGGGACGTCGCCGACGTCGAGCGCAAGCTCGAGAAATTCACGCCGGACGAGTTCAAGCGCGATGCGCACCACTGGCTGATCCTGCACGGCCGCTACGTGTGCACGGCCCGCGCGCCGAAATGCCCGCAGTGCGCGATTCGCGACCTGTGCGAGTTCCGGCAGAAGACGAAGGGCGACGCGCCTTCGCGGCCGCTCGGCTAAGAGCCGCCGATGTTCAATCCTTCGCGCGACGAGGCCCGCCGCTTCCTGACCGGTGCATGGGCGAAGTATCGGGCGCAGGCGCCGCTTTCCGACCTCGAGAAGATCGCCGCCGGCCTGATCGCGCTGCACCCCGAGTATCACGCGACGTTCGAGCGGCCCGCGCAGTTCGCCGACCGCGACTATGCGCCCGAGGCGGGCGACGTCAATCCGTTCCTGCACCTGTCGCTGCACCTGGCCGTCGCCGAGCAGCTGGCGATCGACCAGCCGCCCGGCATCCGCGCGCAGTTCGAGCGCCTGCGCGCGGCGCGCGGCGACGAGCACGCGGCGCTGCACGCGGTGCTCGATTGCCTGGGCGAAGTGGTGTGGCACGCGCAGCGGCACGGTACGCCGCCGGACGCGCAGCTCTACCTCGACTGCCTGGCGCGCCAGCGGTAACGCTAGGCGAGGAAGCCCACGTCCTGCACCGGGAATGCGGAGAGGTTGGGAAAGATCTCGGGGAGCCGGGCCGGCGGCACGCCGAACCAGCGGGCCAGCGTGGCGCCGTACTGGTCGAACGACGTCGTGGGTATCCACGCGCCGTAGTCGCTGGCGTCGTCGGGGCCGCCCATCGCCAGGTCGGGAAACTGCCCGTGCATCATGCCGCCGCGGACCGCGCCGCCCAGGACGACCTGCGGCCCGCCCCACGCGTGATCGGTGCCGGCGTTCGCGTTGATGCGGAACGTGCGGTTGAAATCGGACAGCGTGAACGTCGTCACCTGGTCGGCGACGCCCAGCGCGTCGAGCGCGCGCTGGAACGCCGCCAGCGCCGGCGCCAGCTCGTCGAACCGGCGCGCCTGCTCGCCGCGCTGCTCGTTGTGCGTGTCGTAGCCGCCCATCGACGTGAAGAAGCCCTGGCGCGAAACGCCGAGCGCGCCGCGCGCGGCGATCAGCTTCGCCGTCTGGTACAGCTGGTCGGCGAGGCCGCTGTTGACGCCGGCGAACGCGTTGTCGATGACGCCGTTCGCGTCGTTCAGCGCGCCCGCCAGCGCCTCGCTGCTGCGCACGGCGAGCGCCATCACCTCCTGCGCCTGCGCGACGAGCTGGTTGTCGCGGTCGGCCGCGAGGATACGCGCGAGCGCCTCGTAGCGGACCTGGCCCTCCGGCGACTCGCGGTCGACGCCCAGGCCCAGCGACCCGAATCTCGACAGCGCGACCGGCAGCGACGTGACCCCGACGGTGAACAGCGCATCGCCGGCCAGCGAAACCATGCCCGGAATGCCGCGCCCGTCGTTGCCGCCGCCGAGCGCGTCGATCGCGCGGCCGCCCCACCCGCTGGGCGCCATCGCGCCGGGGATCTGGCCTTGCGCCGTCAGCTGCTGGTCGCTGTGCGAGAACAGGTTGCGCGGCCGCTTCTGCCCCGCCGCGTATTCGGCGCGCGTCAGCGGCGCGACCAGCGTCCCGACGTTCGCGACCAGCGCGAGCTTCTTCTGCTCGAACAGCGGGACCAGCGGCGCGAGGTTCGGATGCAGGCCGAACCGGCGCGTCAGGTTCGCCGGCGCGATCGGCAGCAGCTCGGCGCTCGCGAGCGCCGCACCGGTGCCGCCGTTGGGCCGCCCGGCCGCGTAGTTCGCGTAGTCGTCGAGCGGCACGACGGTGTTGTTGCCGTCGTTGCCGCCCTCCAGGAACACGCAGACCAGCGCGCGATACGGCGCCGCCTGCGCGTTCGCGCGCGTCGACCACGCGCCGAGCGCGGGCACCAGCCCGCGCGCGGTGAGCGCGCCGGCGGCGCGCAGGAACCGGCGGCGATCGGCGCGCATCACCGGATCACCTGGTACTGGAACGACGTCACGGCGAGGAACACCGCCATCCTCGCGCGCGCGCCGCGCTGGTTCGCCGGCAGCGCCGCGATCGCCTGGTAGAGCTCGTCGCGCAGGCCCAGCGGCATGCCGCCGCCGAACAGCCGCGCATTGACGAGCTTGACGAGCTCGGACGGGCTCGCCGCCACCGCGCGGAACGGCGTGATGTCCACCTTGGTGCCGACGGCGCCGGGCAGCTCGGTGTCCGCCGGCCATCCGCCGTCGTCGATCATCTCGCGGGCGAAATTGGCCCGGTGCAGCACCGTGTTCGTGTTGTGGATGCCGAATTGCGGTGCGACGAGGGTCGTCCCGGGAATCCGGTAGTCGGCCGGGTAGTAGTTGAAGACCGACGGCGCGTAATAGACGTCCTGCCCCATCGCGCGCGCCGGCTCGTAGAGGCGGTTGCCGTCGCTGACCGCACCCAGCTGCCGCAGCATCGACGTCACGTAGAGCACCGGCTCCATCAGCATGCCTGCCTTCGGGTCGCTCTTCGCGCTGCCGCGCGCCTCGGCGTCGAGCAGCACCGCGCGCAGCACCGCCTTCATGTCGCCGCGCACGCCCGCGCCGTTGTCGGCGAACGCGGCGGCCACCCGCGCGACGTAGGCGGGACTCGGGTTGCTGGTCACCAGCTGCCGGATCATGTGCTGGGCGAAGAACGGCCCGACGTTCGGATGCAGGAACACGTTGCGCAGCGCCGCGCGCAGGTCGGCGTCGGCGCCCTGGCCGGCCGGCAGCAGCGTTCCGCCGAGCAGCGTCTTCGCGGCCGTGTCGTGCTTGCTTTCGACGGCGACCAGCGGCTTCGCGTAGTAGCGATTGTCGTTGGCGCCCTTCGGTTGCGGCGCGTCGTACGGCGCGAACGTCCAGCCGGTGAACGCGCGCGCGAACGCCTTCACCTCGTTCTGGCCGTAGCTGGCGATCGGCGCGCCCTTCGCGTCGGTCGCCGGCGTGCCGTCCGGATTGAGCAGGACGGTGCCGATCGAGAACAGCTGCAGCAGTTCGCGCGCGAAGTTCTCGTTGGGCTCCGTGCCCTTGGCCGGGTTGGCCTTCGCGTTGTCGATCAGGTCGAGGTAATGGCCCATCTGCGCCGAGCGCGTCACCCGCTCCAGCAGCGATTCGAAATTGCCGAAGGCCTCGTCGAACAGGATCCGGTGGAAGCGCGCCTGCACGTACGCGGTCTCCATGTCCGGATCCTTCATGGCGGACACCACCAGGAACTGCGACAGCGCCCACGCGACGCGCTGGCGAAGCTGGTCCGGCTGGTACAGCGCGTTGGTGAAGAACTGGTTGCGCAGCTTGAACAGCGTCAGCTGGTCGCGGGCGCACGCGTACGCCGCGCTGCTGCGCGAGGCGCCGAACGAGCAGGTCGCCGACTCGTCGAGCGACAGGTACGAATACTCGCTGTCCGGGTACCCGCTCGCCGGCTGCTCGAACTGCTCGTCGAGATACGCGGGGATACCGACGGCCTCGATCCGCGCGAGCGCCGCGGGCGTGGGCCCGAACGACGTCTGCTGCAGGAACCGCCAGCCGTCCGACGAGCGCACGATCACCGGCGCGACCGCGGCGGCCGATGCCGGATAGGCGTGGAACGCGATGCCTTCGTAGACGAGGTTCGGATACGACGCCAAGACCTTGTCGCGCTCGGCCGCCGACGCCGTGTAGAAGTGCGCGCCCGTCGCCTTGTTGAAGAAGCGGTACACGGCGATGCGGCCATCGCTGCCGGCGGCGGCGAACGCGCGGAACGCGCTGCCTTCGTACGCGAACTGCGGGTAGTAGGCAACGATGCCGTCGCGCTCGCTTTCCGACGTCGTGTAGAAGTGCGTGCCGGTCTTGCCGTTGAAGAACCGGTAGACCGGCACGGTGCCGGCGGCGGACGCCGGCGCCGCGAATGCCGCGCCTTCGTAGGCGAACTGCGGGTACGTTTGGATGACGCCGTCGCGCTCGGGCACCGAGACCGTATAGAAATGGGTGCCCGTCTCGCGGTTGTAGAAGCGGTAGACGGCGTCGGCGGGCGCCTGCGCTTCTGTCGCGGCCGCCGCGATCAGGACCAGCGCAGCGGCGGCAACGTGTGCGACGCGCCAGTGCAACGCCCTCCAACAGGCGAAACCGATGCGATCGAAGGTCGGCGGGGCGCCGGACATGGCCCGCTCCAGCAAGGGACTTGCCTGTAGCGTACCACGCGTTATGCCAATGTCATAGCACTTTCGGCACAAGAAAAAGGGCGCCCGCGGGCGCCCTCGTCGTCACGGCGGGGGTCCTGAAGCTTCAGTACCTGCTCGCGAGATTGGAAGGCTGCGTGTAGAAGTACCACGCGACGTTTTCCATGTCCTTCGCGGTCAGCGTCTGCGCGAAGCCGGCCATGATCGGATTCTTGCGCGCGCCCGACTTGTAGTCGCGCAGCGCCTTCTGGATGTAGTCGGGATACTGGCCGGCGAGCTTCGGGTACTCGGGCGTCGTCGGCGTCGCTCCGTCCAGGCCGTGGCAGGCGGCGCACACCTCCTGCACTTTCTTCTTGCCGGCCTCGACGTCGGCGGCGGCGGCCAGGGTCGACGCGGCGAGCGCGGCGACGGCGACGGCAATCAGGGCACGAACGGACATGGTCATTTCGATGCGGTGGTGAGCGGCGACTGCGAGTAGTACGCGGCGACGTCGGCCATGTCGGCGTCGGTCAGCGATGCGGCGATGGCCTTCATCGACGGGTGGCCGCGGTTGCCGCTCTTGTACTCCTTGAGCGCGGCAACGATGTACGCGGCGTTCTGTCCGGAGAGCTTGGGCACGCGATAGACCTCGGGATAGGCGGTGCGCCAGCCTTCGATGCCGTGGCATCCCTGGCACATCGCGACCTTCTGCGCGCCCTTCTGCGGATTGCCGACGGGCGCCGGGGCCTGGGCCAGCGGCAGCTGCGGATACAGCGCGGCGGCAAGCAGCGCGGCGGTCAGGGAAATGCGAGTCATGGCGTGTCGTTCGCGTCCGTTGGCGTTGCGTTGTGCGTCGGAAGTAGGAAAAACCCCGAGATTCTAGGGGTTTCGGCGGGCGACGGTCAAACCGGCGCTCATCGTTCCAGATACTTCAACTTGCCCGGAACGTCCTTCCATTCGTCGGCGTCGGGCGGTCCAGGCTTGCGCTCGATGATCGGCTTCCAGACCTTCGACAGCTCGGCATTCAGCGCGGTGAACTGCTTCTGGTCGTCGGGAACGTCGTCCTCGGCGAAGATCGCCTCGACCGGGCATTCGGCCACGCACAGCGTGCAATCGATGCACTCGTCGGGATCGATCACCAGGAAGTTGGGACCCTCGCGGAAGCAGTCGACCGGGCACACGTCGACGCAATCGGTGTACTTGCAGCGAATGCAGCTCTCGGTGACGACGTAGGTCATGGCGGACGGGGCGAACGAACCGGCGCAAACTGCGCCGGGACTTGAATTTTACCAGAACGGCCGCACCCTAAGCCGGACGCCTCGTCGAACTTGCGCGGCGCGGTCGCTTCCGATAACGTAAGTCCGAGCCCCGAGGCTGCGACCAATGCCCTTTGGCGGGCCTTAGAAAAGCAGCCCACAGGAAAGGATAGCTCATGAGTGAAGCCATCAAGCACGTCTCGGACGCGACGTTCGACAAGGATGTCCTGCAGTCCGGCAACCCGGTGCTCGTCGATTTCTGGGCCGAATGGTGCGGCCCGTGCAAGATGTTCGCGCCGGTGCTGGACGAGGTCGCGAAGGAATACGACGGCAAGATTACGATCGCCAAGCTGGACATCGACGCCAACCCGTCCACGCCCGGCAAGTACGGCATCCGCGGCATTCCGACGGTGATCCTGTACAAGGGCGGGCAGGCGCACGCGCAGAAGGTCGGCGCGCTGACCAAGTCGCAGCTCACCGCTTTCCTCGACAGCAACCTGTAACCGCCTGATCCGGCGCGGCTGTCCCCGCCATTGACAGCCGCGGCCAACCTCTATAGGCTGTTTTCCCGTAAGTGCAGCGGGAGCGCGTAGACGCTTCGTTGCCGCACGGTCTGATTTGCCTTCAGGCGCCGCTTCGCAGTTCGCGCGACGCCCCGATCCCAAGAAGCGTTCCTAGGTCCCGCTGCCGCAGTGTCGGGCCGCTCGTGCGGTCCCTCATCTGGCCCCAATTGCGCCATTCCGGCGCGCCCACTCCCTGCACCATGCATTTATCCGAACTCAAATCCAAACACGTCTCCGAACTGATCGACGTCGCCAACTCGAATGAAATCGAGGGCGCGAACCGGATGCGCAAGCACGACCTCATCTTCGCGCTGCTGAAGCAGCAGGCGAAGAAGGGCGAATCCATCTTCGGCGGCGGCGTGCTGGAAGTGCTGCCCGACGGCTTCGGCTTCCTGCGCTCGCCCGACACGTCGTACCTCGCCAACACCGACGACATCTACATCTCGCCGTCGCAGATCCGCCGCTTCAACCTGCACACCGGCGACACGATCGAGGGCGAGATCCGCACGCCGAAGGACGGCGAGCGCTACTTCGCGCTGGTCAAGGTCGACAAGGTCAATTTCGAGGCGCCGGAGAACGCCAAGACCAAGATCCTGTTCGAGAACCTGACGCCGCTGTTCCCGGACAAGCCGATGGTGCTGGAGCGGGACATCAAGGCCGAGGAGAACATCACCGGCCGGATCATCGACATCGTGGCGCCGATCGGCAAGGGCCAGCGGGGCCTGCTGGTCGCGAGCCCGAAGTCCGGCAAGACCGTGATGCTGCAGCACATCGCGCACTCGATCGCCGCCAACCATCCGGACGTGATGCTGATCGTGCTGCTGATCGACGAGCGCCCCGAGGAAGTCACGGAGATGCAGCGCTCCGTGCGCGGCGAGGTCGTGTCGTCGACGTTCGACGAGCCGGCCACGCGCCACGTGCAGGTCGCCGAAATGGTCATCGAGAAGGCGAAGCGCTTGGTCGAGCACAAGAAGGACGTCGTGATCCTGCTGGACTCGATCACGCGGCTCGCGCGCGCCTACAACACCGTGGTGCCCGCATCGGGCAAGGTGCTGACCGGCGGCGTGGACGCCAACGCGCTGCAGCGGCCCAAGCGCTTCTTCGGCGCCGCGCGCAACATCGAGGAAGGCGGCTCGCTCACCATCATCGCCACCGCGCTGATCGACACCGGCTCGCGGATGGACGACGTGATCTACGAGGAGTTCAAGGGCACGGGCAACATGGAAATCCACCTCGACCGCCGGATGGCCGAGAAGCGGATCTACCCGTCGATCAACGTCAACCGCTCCGGCACGCGCCGCGAGGAGCTGCTGCTCAAGCCGGACATCCTGCAGAAGGTCTGGATCCTGCGGAAGCTCCTGTATCCGATGGACGAGCTCGAGGCGATGGAATTCCTGCTCGACAAGGTCAAGGCGACGAAGAGCAACAGCGAGTTCTTCGACTCGATGCGCCGCGGGTAGGCGGCAACCGCCCCATCCTAAGTCCCTGTTTTACCGTTGGTTTCGTGGCGCCTTGCGATCGGCGCGGCCCGCCCTCACCTTGCGGAAACGGCGGAAATCCCGGATAATCAACAGTTTTCCGCTTCGACCCCGGCCACCAGGCGGCCATCGGGACAGCGCGTCCGCGAGCACGATCACCGCGGGCCAGCGGGTCCGGCACACGTGAGGACATCATGAAGGAAAAGATCCATCCCAAGTACGACGAAGTCTCGGTCACCTGCAGCTGCGGCAACACGTTCACGACGCGCTCGACCTCGTCCAGCAAGGCGCTGCACATCGAAGTCTGCTCGCAATGCCACCCGTTCTACACGGGCAAGCAGAAGGTGATGGACACCGCCGGCCGCATCGACAAGTTCCGCCAGCGCTACGCCAAGACCGGCGCCGCGAAGACGGCCTGACTCCCGCGCGAATCCCACGCAAAAGGCAGCTTCGGCTGCCTTTTTCGTCGGAGGGCCGGCGTCCGAAAAGGGCCCCACCCCTTTTTGTGTAGCATCCACGCAGGTTACCGACCCTCCCATGCGCGCACCACGTCCCTACTCGCCCGAGCCGGCGGACCCGGAAGGGGTCAGCCCCGGCGGGCCGTGGCGCGCGCTCAAGCAGTTCGGGCTCGTGCTGCTGTGCGCCGCCTGGGTCGCCCTCGGCATCGCCGGCCACGACCCGTGGAAGACCGAGGACGCCACGTCGATCGGCGTCGCCGCCGAGATGGCCGACCGCGACGACTACATCGTGCCTACGCTGGCCGGCGAGCCGTACGTGCCGCGGCCGCCGCTCGCGTACATCGGCGGCGCGCTGTCGGTGAAGCTGTTCGCGCCGCCGCTCAAGGTCCACAACGCCGCGCGGATGATCGTCGGGCTGGCGCTCGCGCTGATCCTGCTCGCGACGGCTTTCGCGAGCCGCGAGCTGAACGGCCGCGCGCTGCGCTGGCTGCCCGTGCTGATCCTCGTGGGCAGCGTCGGCTTCTGGGACCGCGCGCACGTGCTGTCGCCCGAGCTGTTCCTCACGCTCGGCGTGGCGGTCGCGCTGTACGGCTTTGCGCTCGCGCTGCGCCGGCCGTGGTTGGGCGGCGTGGCGCTGGGCGCAGGCGTCGCCGTCGCGTTCATGGGCCGCGGGCTGCTCGGCCCGGCGTGGATCGCGGTCGCGGCGATGCTGCTGCCCGCGTGCGGCCCCGAGTGGCGCAACCGCGCGTACGCCGCCACGCTGGCGACCGCCGTCGTCGTCGCGCTGGCGCTGTCGCTGCCGTGGCCGCTCGCGCTCCTCGCGCGCGACCCGACGCTGTTCGCGGCCTGGTGGGCCGGCGAGTCGCCGGGCGAGTACATCGCGTTCCTCGGCGACGACAGCGCCGCGCCCCTGTACTACCTGCGCAACCTGCTGTGGTTCGCGTGGCCGTCGCTGCCGCTGCTGCTGTGGCTGCTGTGGCTGCGCGGCCGCGGCTTCAACGGCGGCCTGAGGGAGCCGGGCATCCTCATCCCCGGCGTGCTCGCGCTGGTCATCTTCGCGAGCCTGCTCGTGCTGCCGGAGGCGCGGCTCGCCAACGCGCTGCCGCTGCTGGTGCCGCTCGCGCTGCTCGCGGGACTCGAGGTCGATTCGCTGAAGCGCGGCTTCTCCGGCGCGCTCGACTGGTTCGGCATCCTGACGTTCGGGCTGCTCGCGCTCGTCATGTGGGGTTTCTGGATCGACGCGTACGTCAACGGCATGCCGGCCAACGTCGCGCGGCTGTTCCGCGACACCGAGGTCGGCTATCGCCCGTCGTTCCACCTGGGCACGATGCTGGCCGCCGTCGGGCTGACGATCCTGTGGGTGATGCTGGTGCGGCCGGCGCGCCGCTCCAACCGGCGCGCGATCCTCAACTGGGCCGCCGGCGTGACGCTGATCTGGGGCCTCGTGACGACGATCTGGCTGCCGTATCTCGATTCGCGGCGCAGCTACCGGTGGACCGTGGAAAGCGTTGCGATGCGCCTTCCGCGCGACGGCTGCCTCGCCAGCCGCAACCTGGGTGACGCGCAGCGCGCGCTGTTCAGCTACTTCTCGGGAATCCACACAGTGCGCGAAGAGGACAATCCCGAACACGCGTGCGGCGCGCTGCTGATCCAGTACGGGCGGCTCGCGCAGGCGCCCGAGGTCCCCGAAGGCTGGATGCCGATCTGGAGCGGCGCGCGGCGCGGCGACGACACCGAGCGCTTCGTGCTTTACAAGAGGACGCCGTGAAGTTTTTCGACGAAGCGAAGATCGAGGTGATCGCCGGCAATGGCGGCAACGGCGTGGCGTCGTTCCGCCGCGAGAAGTACATTCCGCGCGGCGGTCCCGACGGCGGCGACGGCGGCAAGGGCGGCAGCATCTGGGCGGTCGCCGACCGCAACATCAACACGCTGATCGACTATCGGTACGCGCGCATCCATCGCGCCAAGCGCGGCGAGAACGGCAGCGGCGCCGACAAGTACGGCCGCGGCGCCGAGGACATCGTGTTGCGGATGCCGGTCGGCACCGTGATCAGCGACGCCGACACCGGCGAGCGCATCGCCGACCTGGCGACCGACGGCGCGCGCGTGCTCGTCGCGCGCGGCGGCAAGGGCGGCCTCGGCAACCTGCACTTCAAGAGCAGCACGAACCGCGCGCCGCGCCAGTTCACCAAGGGCGAGCCCGGCGAGCAGCGGCGGCTGTCGCTCGAGCTCAAGGTGCTCGCGGACGTGGGCTTGCTCGGCCTGCCCAACGCCGGCAAGTCGACGTTCATCCGCGCGATCTCGGCGGCGCGGCCGAAGGTCGCCGACTATCCGTTCACCACGCTGGCGCCGAACCTCGGCGTCGTGCGCACCGGCGAAGCGAAGAGCTTCGTGGTCGCCGACATTCCGGGGCTGATCGAAGGCGCGGCGGACGGCGCGGGCCTCGGGCACCGCTTCCTGCGCCACCTGGCGCGCACGCGGCTCCTGCTGCACATCGTCGACATCGCGCCGCTGGACGGCGACGCCGATCCCGTCCACGACGCGCGCGCGATCGTGAAGGAGCTGAAGCGCTACGACGAGCAGCTCTACGAGAAGCCGCGCTGGCTCGTGCTGAACAAGCTCGACCTCGTCGACGACGGCGAGCGCGGGAAGCGCGTGGCGGCGTTCGTCCGGTCGTACCGGTGGAAAGGCCCGGTCTACGCGATCAGCGCGATCGACGGCGCGGGCTGCCGCGAGCTGACGTTCGCCATCCAGGCGTGGCTCGACGCACATCCGGCGCCGGCGCCGGGCGCCCTGCCCGGCGAGGACGCGCCGGCCGTCGTGAAGCTGCCGCCGGTGCGCACGCGCCGCCGGCGTCCCCGCGAGGGCGAGACATGACGAGCGTCGTCGCGAACGCGCGCAGGCTCGTCGTCAAGGTCGGGTCGACGCTCGTCACCAACGAAGGCCGCGGGCTCGACCACGCGGCGGTCGCGCGCTGGGCCGAGGAAATCTCGCTGCTGAAGCGCGGCGGCCGCGAGGTCGTGCTGGTGTCGTCGGGCGCGATCGCCGAAGGCATCAAGCGGCTGGGCTGGACCGCGCGGCCGCGCGCGATCCACGAGCTGCAGGCGGCAGCGGCCGTCGGCCAGATGGGACTCGTGCAGGCGTACGAGTCGGCGTTCACGCAGTTCGGCCTGCACACGGCGCAGATCCTGCTGACGCACGAGGACCTGGCGGACCGCAAGCGGTACCTGAACGCGCGCACGACGCTGCGCACGCTGATCGACCTCGACGTCATCGCGATCATCAACGAGAACGACACGGTGACCACCGACGAGATCCGCGTCGGCGACAACGACACGCTGGGGGCGCTGGTCGCCAACCTGATCGAGGCGGACGTGCTGATCCTGCTGACCGATCAGCCCGGCCTGTACACGGCGGACCCTCGCCGCGACCCCGGCGCGACGCTGGTGCGCGAAGCGCGCGCCGGCGACCCGGCGCTCGAGGAGATGGCCGGCGGCGCCGGCAGCGCGCTCGGCCGCGGCGGCATGCTGACCAAGGTGCTGGCGGCGAAGCGCGCCGCGCGCTCCGGCGCGTCGACGGTGATCGCGTATGGCCGCGAGCCCGCCGTGCTGACGCGGCTCGCCGACGGCGAGGCGATCGGCACGGCGCTGGTCGCGCCGCGCGAGTCGCTGGGCGCGCGCAAGCAGTGGCTCGCCGACCACGTGCAGCTCGCAGGCAAGCTGAAGCTCGACGCGGGCGCCGTGCGCGCGCTCGCCTCCGAAGGAAAGAGCCTGCTGCCGATCGGCGTGATCGCGGTCGAAGGCAGCTTCGAGCGCGGCGAGGTGGTCGGCTGCTACGCGCCGGACGGCCGCGAGGTCGCGCGCGGGCTGGTCAACTACGGCGCGGGCGACACGGCGAAGATCCTGCGCAAGCCGTCGTCGGAGATCGAGTCGATCTTAGGCTACGTCGACGAGGCGGAACTGATCCACCGCGACAATCTGGTCCTACTTGCGTAGCAAGCAGGACCAAATTGCGGCGTAGGCTAACGTGAGGCGCAGCCGAACGTTAAGCGAGCGACAAGCGAGCGGCCGTAGCCACAATCTGGTCCTGTTGGGGTAGATGTCCGCGGTTACTTCACGCCGGGCGCATCCGGCTCGGCGTAGGAATCCGGCATCTCCGGATGCGGCACGCCGTACAGCCGCTGCCTGCGCGTCTGCGGCTTCGCGTGCAGGAAGCGCTCGAGCTCCAGCAGCGCGCGCCGGTACGATTCGCGCTTGAACTCGATCACGGTCTCGAGCGGGATCCAGTAGTCGTGCCAGCGCCACGCGTCGAACTCCGGATGTTCGGAGGCGCGCAGGCTGACGTCGTTGTCGCGCCCCACCAGCCGCAGCAGATACCAGATCTGTTTCTGCCCGCGGTAGCTGCCGCGCCATTCGCGCTTGATCCAGTGCTGCGGAACGTCGTAACGCAGCCACTCGCGCGTACGGCCGAGAACCTTCACGTGCTGGGGTTCGAGCCCGACTTCCTCGCGCAACTCCCGGTACATCGCCTGCTCGGGCGTTTCACCGGGATTGATGCCGCCTTGCGGAAATTGCCACGAGTGTTCGCGGATCCTTTTGCCCCAGAAAACCTGGTTCCTGCCGTTGACGATGACGATGGCGACGTTCGGGCGGTAGCCGTCACGGTCCAGCATCGGTGTCACCCTGATGCAATATGAGTTGGCCCGATTGTTGCACAGGACGGCGCCCCCTGCAAAGCGCGCGCTGTACGCTACCTGCCGCGCGCGAGCGACTCCACCGGCGTGATCGTGACGGTCAGCGTCCGGTCGCGGCGGACCACCTGCACGTCGATCGGCCGGGCGATCGCGTCGGCGGCCAGCAGCCGCTGCAGCGTGTCGATGTCGGGCACCGGCGTGCCGTCCATCGCGACGATGACGTCGCCGCGAACGAGGCCCGCGGTCGCGGCCGGCGAGTCGCGCTCGACGGACTCGACGCGCACGCCGGATTCGCGCGGCAGCGCGAAGTGGCGAACCACGCGGCGCGGCAGCGGCAGCGTCTGGCCGCCCACGCCCATCCGCGCGCGCCGCACGCGACCGTCGCGGATCAGCGCGATCGCCACGCGCTCGGCCGTCGACGACGCGATCGCGAAGCACAGCCCCTGCGCGCCGCGGATCGCGGCGGTGTTGACGCCGATGACGTCGCCGCGCGCGTCGATCAGCGGACCGCCGGAGTTGCCGGGATTGAGCGAGGCGTCGGTCTGCAGCACGTTGTCGAGCAGGCGGCCGGTCTGCGCGCGCATCGAGCGTCCGAGCGCGCTGACGATGCCGGCGGTCACCGTGTGCTGGAAGCCGAGCGGACTGCCGATCGCGATCGCCACCTGGCCCACGCGCACCCCCGACGAATCGGTGAAGCGCGTCCACGCGAAGTCGCCGGCCTGCACCTTGAGCACGGCCAGGTCCGAATCCGGATCGTCGCCGACGATCGTGGCGTCGGCCACGCGACCGTCGGGCAGCGAAACCTCGATCGCAGCAGCCCCGCTGGCAACATGGCTATTCGTGACCAGGTAGCCGTCCGGCGTGATCAGGAAGCCCGAGCCCGACCCCTCGCCGCCGCGCACGGACTTCGCACGCTCGACGCGGACGTGGGCCACCGCCGGCGCGACGCGGGCCACGGCCGTCGCGACGGCCCGCGAATACGCGTCCTGCAGGTCGGCGTCGGGCGGCGGCGGAATCGGCGCAGGAGGAACGCGAGGCAGGTCGAGCGGCATGCCGGGCAGATGGCGCCGTGCGCAGCGGCTTTCAAGGCGGCGCTTGGCGGAACGCGGGCGGAAGCGACCGTTGGCGCCGGTGTTGACCGGCGTCAAACCGCCTGCGACGAGCCGGCTTAGCATGGAAGCATTCCCACGCAATCCGGTTCCCATGAAGGCGATGCGCATCATCCGCGAGGAGCACCTGTCGCTGGCAGCGATGCTGCACGGGCTGCTGTTCCTCGTCCGCGGCATCCGCGAGCACAGGATGAAGCCCAATTTCGAGCTGATGGGCGCGATGATCTACTACATCGACACGTTTCCCGAGCGGCTGCACCATCCGAAGGAAGACGCGTGGCTGTTCCGCCTGCTGGCGCAGCGGCATCCGCCGGCGCAGGCGCTGATCGACCGGCTGCAGACCGAGCACCGCACCGGCGCCGCCAGGATCCGCCAGGTCGAGCAGGCGCTCGCCCGCTACAGCCAGGGCGGCGAAGCCGAGTTCCCGGCGTTCGCTGCCGTCGTCGAGGCGTACGTGGAGTTCGAGCGCGACCACATGCGCTGCGAGGAGATGGAAGTCTTTCCGCTCGCGCAGCAATACCTGACCGACGACGACTGGGCCGCCATCGACGCGGCGTTCGGCGCCAACGAGGATCCGCTGCACGAGGTCTCCACGCAATATAATTTCGAGGACCTGTTCCGCCGCATCGTGAACCTGGCGCCGCCGCCGATCGGCGTCGGGCCGTCGGGAAACTGAGCGAAAGCCAAGCATGGACACCCGCACCGCCTCCATCCAGCCGCGCCTGGCCTTCGACGCCGCGCTGGTCGCCAAGTACGACGGATTCGGGCCGCGCTACACGTCGTACCCGACGGCCGACCGGTTCCACGACGGCTTCACCGCGACCGACTACGCGGCCGCGCTGGCCGAGCGCAACCGCGAGCGCGCCAACGAGCCGCTGTCGCTGTACGTGCACCTGCCGTTCTGCAATACGGTCTGCTTCTACTGCGCGTGCAACAAGATCGTCACCGGCGATCACGGCCGGTCGGCCAGGTACATCCGCTACGTCGAGCGCGAGATCGACCTCGTGCACGAGCGCATCGAGGGCTCGCCGCCGGTGACGCAGCTGCACTGGGGCGGCGGCACGCCGACGTTCCTGTCGCACGGCGAGATGGCGCAGTTGATGGCGGCGCTGCGCCGCCGGTTCCGGTTCGCCGCCGACGCGGAGGTCTCCATCGAGGTCGATCCGCGCAAGGTGAGCCCGGAAACGATCGGCTTCCTGCGCAAGCTCGGCTTCAACCGGCTGTCGGTCGGCATCCAGGACTTCGATCCCGACGTGCAAAAGGCCGTCAACCGGATCCAGAGCGAGGAGGAGACGCGCGCGGTCATCGACGCGGCGCGCGCGGAGGGCTTCGTGTCGGTGAACGTCGACCTGATCTACGGGCTGCCGCGGCAGACGGTGGAAGGCTTCGCGACCACGCTCGACCGCGTCGTCGCCGCCTCGCCCGACCGCGTCGCGCTGTACGGCTACGCGCACGTGCCGCACCTGTTCAAGCCGCAGCGGCGGATCAACGTCGTCGACCTGCCCGCGGCGTCGACGAAGCTCGCGATCCTGTCGCTCGCGATCGACAAGCTCGCGCAGGCCGGCTACGTGTACATCGGCATGGACCACTTCGCGAAGCCCGGCGACGAGCTCGCCGCCGCGCAACGGCAGCGCAAGCTGCACCGCAACTTCCAGGGCTACTCCACGCAGCCTGACCGCGACCTGATCGCCTTCGGCATCTCGGCGATCGGCAAGGTGGGCCGCACGTACGTGCAGACCGAGAAGACGCTCGACGCGTACTACGCGAAGCTCGACGCGCAGGCGCTGCCGGTGCTGCGCGGCGTGGCGCTCGACGGCGACGACGTCGTCCGGCGCGACCTGATCCAGCGGCTGATGTGCGACTTCGACATCGACTTGGCCGACTTCGAGCGCAAGCACGGCATCCCGTTCGCCAGGGCCTTCGGGCCCGAGATCGACGCGCTCGCGCCGCTCGCCGACGACGGGCTGGTCGTGCTGACGCGCGACCGGCTCAAGGTGACCGCGCGCGGCCGGCTGCTCGTGCGCACCGTCGCGATGACCTTCGATCGCTACCTGCGCGAGCGCCGCGAAGGCGCCCAGTACTCGCGCGTGATCTAGCCGCGGTTGGCGAGGGCGTCCGCTTCGATTACGCTCGACCGGCGCGCGGCGCGTTGCCGCGGGTTCCGCCCCGGAGATTACGCATGGCCCTGACGGCGATCGCCATCGAAGACGGAATCGGGTACATCACGCTCGATTGCCCGGAGAAGCACAACGCGCTGTCGGCCGCGCTCGTCGGCGAGATCATCGCCGCGCTCGGCGACTTCCGGCAGCGCAACGTGCGCGTCGCGGTGCTGCGCTCGCGGCCGGGCGCGCCGGTGTGGTCGGCCGGCCACGACGTTTCGGAGCTGCCGACCGACGGCCGCGATCCGCTGGGCTGGGACGATCCGCTGCGGCACCTGATCCGCGAGATCGAGAACTTCAACGCGCCGGTCATCGCGATGATCGAAGGCACCGTGTGGGGCGGCGCGTGCGAGGTGACGTTCGCCTGCGACATCATCGTCGCGTCGCCGGCGACGACGTTCGCGATCACGCCGGCGAAGCTGGGCGTCCCGTACAACGTGTCGGGCATGGTGACGTTCATGAACTCGGCCAACCTGCGGATCGTCAAGGAGATGGCGTTCACCGCGGCGCCGATCAAGGCCACCCGCGCCGAGCAGCTGGGCATGATCAACTACGTGGTGCCGGTTCCCGACCTCGAGTCGTTCACGATGCGGCTCGCCAAGCAGATCGCGGCCAACGCCCCGCTGTCGATCGCCGTGATGAAGGAACAGCTGCGGATCCTGGCCGGGGCGCGGCCGATGTCGCCGCAGGGCTTCGAGCGCGTGCAGGGGCTGCGCCGCGTCGTCTACGACAGCGACGACTACCAGGAAGGCATCCGCGCGTTCAAGGAAAAGCGCAAGCCGGTGTTCAAGGGCAGGTAAGGCGTCACATTCGAGAGGACCCATCATGAACGGAATGTCGATTCTGGTTGCCGCATTCGTCGCGCTCGCCGCGTGGCCGGGCCACGCGCCCGCACAGAAGCTGCTGGTGACCACGTCGTCGCTGACGACGTCGGCCGCGCTGGAGGCGGCGCGCGCGGCGCTCGCGCGCTGCCAGAAGGACGGCTACACGGTCGCCGTCGCGGTGGTCGACCGCGGCGGCGCGCCGCTCGCGCTTTTGCGCGACAACCTCGCCGGCACGCACACGCCGCAGACGGCGATCAACAAGGCCGCGACCGCGGTCAGCTTCCGCACGGACACGACCGAGATGGCGAAAACGACGCAGGCGGGCCAGGCGTCGAGCGGCATCCGCGCGCTGCCCGGCGTGGTCGCCGTCGGCGGCGGCATGATGATCCGCGCCAAGGGCTCGATCGTCGGCGGCATCGGCGTGTCCGGCGCGCCGGGCGGCGACAACGACGACGTCTGCGCGAAGGCCGGCATCGCCGCGATCGGCGACGCGCTGGAACTCGAGTAGCGGCCAAGGCTTGATCCGGATCAAACGTCGCGCCCTTCCGCCGCAACGGGACGTCCGGCGTCGCTAGACTCCTGCGATGGGCAGCGGGCCCATTCGTCGGGAGGGCGATTCCATGCAAACCACCACGCGCATGCCCGCGGGCGTCGCGACATTTCTCGCCGTCGCTGCACTGTGCCTGTCCGCAACGGCGCTCGCCCAGCCGAAGCCGGCCGCCAAGGGCAAGGCGTTCGACGCCGCGCCGTGCCTCGCGTGCCACGCGCCGATCAAGGCGTTCTACGACGGCGGCAAGCACAAGACCGTCGGCTGCAATTCCTGCCACGAAGGCACGGCGGACCACCTCGCGGACTCGAGCAAGCGCCCGGTGACGAAGACCGACCTCGCCACCTGCGGCGGCTGCCACCAGAACCAGTACAAGTCGTATGCGCAGATGGACTTCCAGCGCACGGCGCGCTTCGAGAAGAAGCAGGCGATCGGGCCGGCGCCCGATCCGGCGTACGACCTGCTGATGACGCCGCACGGCTTCACCAAGGAGCACAACCTGCCGCGCGGGCACACGTTCGCGCTGCTCGACCAGTACGTGGTCGATCGCGCGTTCGGCGGCCGGTTCGCGCCGAAGGACACCTGGCGTTACCTCGCGAACTCCGGCGACTTCAAGGTCTGGGACGTGGTGATCGACCAGTATCCGGACAACAGCGACCAGCGCGTGTTCAAGCCGGGCACGGCCGCGGCGGCCAATCCGGTGTGCCTGTCGTGCAAGACGCAGGACCACATCCTCGAATGGGCGTACATGGGCGATCCGGTGCCCGGCGCCAAGTGGAGCCGCACGTCGAAGGTCGTCGAAGCGGCGCGCGCCGTCAACCACGCGCTCAACTGCATCTTCTGCCACGACCCGCACGCGGCGAAGCCGCGGATCGTCCGCGACGCGCTGATCGAAGCGGTCACGCGCACCGACTTCCCGACGCTGTACTCGCAGGACCCGCGCAAGACCAGGGTCGACGTCCAGGAGCTGGGCATGCGCGGGTTCACGCGCAAGATCGGCATGCTCGAGCGCTACGACGGCAAGCTGCAGTGCGCGCAGTGCCACGTCGAGTACAACTGCAATCCCGGTTTCGACCCGAACACCGGCGAGCCGATCACGATGGCCGACCGGCGGACGAACTTCTTCCCGTTCGTCGACGTCGACAACGTGCTGAAGGCGTACGACCACATCAAGTTCCGCGATTTCCGCAACCAGTTCACGGGCGCGGCGCTTTGGAAGGCGCAGCATCCGGACGTGGAGACGTACTACAACTCGAAGCACGAGAAGCTCGGCATCGACTGCGCGGCGTGCCACATGCCGCGCGTGAAGGACGACAAGACCGGCAAGTTCTACACGTCGCACTGGCAGACCAACCCGAAGAACTACCTGAAGGAGACGTGCCTGCGCTGCCACAACCAGTGGGACGAGAAGCAGGCGCGCTACGTGATCGAGTCGATGGCGTCGCACTACCAGGGCAAGGTCCGCCACGCGGAATTCTGGCTGGCGCAGCTCATCAACAAGTTCGCGCCGGCCACGCTGGTCGGCGTGCCCGAGGACGCGCTGAAGGCCGCGCGCGCCAAGCACGGCGAGGCGCACGCGAACTGGGAATGGTGGACGGCCGCCAACGGCGCGTCGTTCCACAATCTCGACCTCGCGAAGGCGTCGCTCGCGAAGTCGGTCGCCGCTTCGCAGGAGGGCATCAAGATCCTCGACGACGCGATCAAGGCCAGGCAGGCACCCGCGCCGGCGCCCGCGGCGGCCGCGCCGGCCGCCACACCCGCACCGGCGAAGTAACGCGCTCCGATGCCATCGCCGCTGTTCGTCGCGCTCGCGCTCGCCATGACGGCGATCGCGCTGGCGTTCGTGCTGCGGCCGCTGCGCGCGCGCCGCGGTACGGCGGCGCTGGTGGTCGCGGTCGCACTGGTTGCGCTGGGTGCGTACGCGCTGCTCGGCGAGCCTGACGTCCTCGCCGACGACGGCGAGCTCGATGCGCAGGCCGCGCTGGCGTCGCTGCCGGCGTCCGCCGTCCGGGACAAACTCGCCGCGCACGTCGCGCGCAACCCGCGCGATGCACGCGGGCTGATCATGCTCGCGCGGCTGGAATTCGCGCAGGACCGCTACGCCGAGGCGGCGGACGCGTACCGCCGGGCCCTTGCAGCGAGCACGAAAGCCGACGCGGACCCGGCGATCTGGTGCGAGTACGCCGATGCGCTCGGCATGGCGCAGGGCGGCTCGCTCGCCGGGGAGCCAAGGACGCTCGTGCTGCGCGCACTCGAGCGCAGGCCGACGCACCCGCGGGCGCTGGAGATGGCGGGCAGCGCCGCGTTCGAAGCGGGCGAATACCCGCTGGCCGCGCTGCACTGGCGCACGCTGGTCGCGCAGTTGCCGGACGACGCTCCGGAGCGCCGCGACCTCGACCTCGCCGCCGCGCGCGCGGAGTTGCTTGCCGACCGCGGCCGCTGACGTTTCGCCCGTGCCAACCCCGGACGCGCCGCCGCCGCTTGCCGTCCGCCTGTGCGAATCGCGCGGCTTTCCGCACGCGGCCGAGCGCATCGATCGGATCGAGACGCACATCTCGTGGGTCGTGCTCGCCGGCGACTACGCGTACAAGCTGAAGAAGCCGCTCGACCTGGGCTTCCTCGACTTCTCGTCGCTGGAGAAGCGGCGCGCCGCGTGCGAAGACGAAGTGCGGCTCAACCGCAGGCTCGCGCCCGAGCTCTACCTCGACGTCGTCGCGGTCACCGGCACGGAGGAGTCGCCGCGCATCGGCGGCGAAGGGCCCGTGCTCGACTACGCGGTGCGCATGCACCGCTTCGACCGGGCGAAGGAACTCGACCGCCTGCTGCGCGAGGGCAGGCTGACCGACGCGCACGTCGACGAGCTGGCGCGGCTCGTCGCAAGGTTCCACGCGCAGGTGCCGGCGGCCGTGGACGCCGATCCGTGGGGAACCGCCGAGGTCGCGCTGGAAAACGCGCTCGCCAATTTCGGCCACGTGCGCTCGTTGGGCCCCGACCCGGACGTCGCGGAGCGCCTAGCCGGCCTCGAACGCTGGACGCGGGAAACGCACGCGCGGCTGGCGCCGGCGATGGCCGCGCGCAAGCGCGACGGCTATGTCCGCGAATGCCACGGCGACCTGCACCTGGCCAACGCCGTGCTGCTCGGCGGCCGCGTCGTCGTGTTCGACTGCATCGAGTTCAACCCGGCGCTGCGCTGGATCGACGTGATGGCCGAGATCGCGTTCACGGCCATGGACCTCCACTATCGCGGCCGCGCGGACCTCGCGCGGCGGTTCGTCAACGGCTACCTCGAAGCGACCGGCGACTACGGCGGCCTGGCGGTGCTTCGCTTCTACCTCGTCTATCGCGCGATGGTGCGCGCCAAGATCGCGCGGATCCGGGTATCGCAGGCCGCGGACGACGGCGCGCGTGCGCGCGACCGGCACTCGTTCGTCGCGCACCTGGCGCTGGCCGAGGCGTTCGCGGCGCCGGCGCAGCGCGCACTGGTCATCACCTGCGGGCCATCGGGATCCGGCAAGAGCTTCGTTGCCGCGCGGCTGGCGACGACCGGCGAATGGATCCGCGTCCGATCGGACGTCGAGCGCAGGCGGATCGCCGGCGCGCGCGCCGGCGAGCGCTCGCCGGCGGACGCATACTCGGCCGCGACCAGCGAGCGCACGTATGCGCGGCTCGCCGAACTCGCGCGAATCGTCGTATCGGCCGGCTATCCGGCAATCGTCGACGCGACGTTCCTATCCAGCACGCGACGGCGCGCGTTCGCAGACCTCGCGCGTTCGCTTGGCGTGCCGTTCGCGATCCTCGCGCCCAGGACGCCGGTGGCGGTGATGCGCGAACGGATCGTCGCGCGCGAGGCCGCGGGCGCCGATCCGTCCGAGGCGACGATCGCCGTGCTGGAGCAGCAACTCGCCCAGTTCGAGCCGTTCGCCGACGACGAAACGGCGGCGGTGGTCGGCGTCGAGGCCGGTGGCGCGATCGACGCGGCGGCGCTGGCGGCCGCCGTGGCCGCGCGGTGCGCGCCGTGACCTATCGCGCGGCGAGCCAGGCGTCGACCTGCGCCGCCTGCTCGATGCCGCGCACGACGCGGTCGCCGACCGAGACGCCGCCGCGATAGTTGGCGCAGAACCACAGGCCCGGCACGTTCGCCTCTGCGGCCGCGAGCGCGCCCACGCGGTCCGGATGGCCGATCTCGTACTGCGGAATCGCGCGCGGCCAGCGCACGATGTCCTGCCACGCCGGCGCCTTCCCGGCGCCGAGCAGCGCGGCCATCTCCGTGTGCACGGCCGCCGCGAGCTCCGCGTCGTTCATCGCCAGGCATTCCGGATTGCGCCGTCCGCCGACGAAGGTCGTCAGCAGCACGCTCCCCTCCGGCGCGCGCCCCGGGAACAGCGTGCTGGAAAACAGTGTGCCCAGGATCTTCCGCTTCTCCTTCTCCGGCACGAGAAAGCCGAAGCCGTCGAGCGGATGCGCGATGTCCTGCCGCGCGTAGCAGCTGACGACGATCGCGATCGGCGCGTAGTCGATGGCCGACAGCGCCCGCGCGGCGTCCGGCGCGATCGCGTCGACGATGGCGGCAGCGGCCGGCGCCTCGGTGGCCAGCACCGCCGTGCGGCTCCGCAGGCTCATCGCCTCGCCGGCGCGCGTGCCGGCGACCGCGAAGCCGTCCGCCTCCTTCGCCAGCCCTTCGACGCGCACGCCGTATTCGACGCGCGGCAGGCCGGCCGCCAGCGCGTCGGTCAGCGACTGCATGCCGTTCCGGAACGAGAAGCTGCCCGCCGCCGCCTTCGGGGTTTCGCCGCGCCGGCGGCGCGCGCGCGCGCCGGCGATCTGGCCGCGGATGAGGCCGCCGTAGTCGCGCTCGAGCGCGACCAGCCGCGGAAACGCGGCCGCCACGGACATGCGCGCGGGATCGCCGGCGTAGATGCCGGCCACGAACGGATTGATCGCGTAGTCGAGGAACTCGTCGCCCAGCCTTCGGCGCACGAACGAGGCGACCGACTCGTCGCCGCCGGGCGGCGCGGCGGCAATGAACGGCTCGCGCAGCACGCGCAGCTTGGCGCCGAACGAGAAGACGCGGGTCGTGACGAGCTTGGCCGGCGACATCGGCAACGCGCGCAGCGTCCCGTCGCGCACGACGAAGCGCTTCCTGCCTGCGGCGCCGGCGTCGACGCGCTCGCCGGCGAGGCCGAGCTCGTCGAGCAGCGCGCCGATCGCAGGCGACGTGTCGAGCGTGCTGTTCGGGCCGCGCTCGACGAGCGCACCGTCGCGCCGGGCGGTCGCGATCACGCCGCCGGCGCGCGACGAGGCTTCGAGCACGACGACGCTGCGGCCGAGCCGGTGCAGCGCGTGCGCAACGACGAGGCCGGAGATTCCCGCCCCGACGACGATTGCGTCGACGGCCATGCCGGAGTCGCTCGGGCGCGCCCTACGTCGCGGCGCTGCCGACCGCGTCGGCGACGGCCTTCAGGAACTCGGCCAGGTTGATCGGCTTGCCGACGTAG
The DNA here is from genome assembly GCA_046347755.1 of Burkholderiales bacterium. Classification (GTDB taxonomy): domain Bacteria; phylum Pseudomonadota; class Gammaproteobacteria; order Burkholderiales; family Casimicrobiaceae; genus VBCG01. The sequence continues at coordinate 3,058,885 of JAXMFM010000003.1, forward strand.
CCATCGAAGCCGGCCTCGGTGATCAGCTTGCGGTCCTGCTGCATCACCGAGGCGGTCACGGCGATCACCGGGATCCTGTCGGTCTGCGGATTGCCGCGGAGAACCTTCAGCGCGTCGATCCCGTTCATGCCGGGCAGCTGGATGTCCATCAGGATGAGGTCGGGCTTGTGCTCGGCGGCGAGCACGATGCCGTCCTCGGCGGTCGTCGCCTCGACCGTCGTGTAGCCCTTGACCTGCAGCACGTCGCGGACGAGCTTCATGTTCCTTGGGTTGTCTTCGACGATCAGAATGACGCTCATGCTCTATCCGGTATGGTGAAGTAGAAGGTCGAGCCCTGTCCGGGCGTGCTTGCAAGCCAGATGCGGCCGCCGTGAAGTTCGACGAATCGCTTGGTGAGCGCGAGCCCCAGGCCCGTGCCTTCGGCCTTGCTCGTGTAGTTGTTGCCCACCTGCCGGAACTCCTCGAACACCGCCTGCTGGTCCTCCGGCGCGATGCCGATGCCGGTGTCCTTGACGGCGATCGTCACGGCGCCGTCCCCGCGCACCACCGACACGTCGATGCGGCCGCCGTCCGGCGTGAACTTGACCGCGTTGGACAACAGGTTGAGCAGGATCTGCTTGACCTTGCGCTCGTCGGCGTGGACGGTGCCGACCTCGGGCGCGACGTCGAGGTTCTGCGCGATGCCGTGCTTGGTCGCGCGCTCGCGGATCAGCGTCATCGCGTCGGCCACCGAGGCGCCGATGTCGAAGATCGCGAGCTCCAGGTCCATGCGGCCGGCCTCGACCTTCGACAGGTCGAGCACGTCGTTGATCAGCGCCAGCAGGTGCTTGCCCGACGTGTGGATGTCCTTCAGGTAGTCGTCCTGCTTCGCGTTCAGCTCGCCGAACAGCCGCGCCAGCAGCACCTCGGAGAAGCCGATGATCGCGTTGAGCGGCGTGCGCAGCTCGTGCGACATCGAGGCCAGGAACGCCGACTTGTGCTGGTTGGCGATCTCGAGCTGGCGACTCTTCTCGGCGATCTCGCGGAACAGCCGCGCATTCTGTATCGCGATCACCGCCTGGTCGGCAAACGTCCGCAGCAGCGCGATCTCCTTGTCCGAGAACGGCGCCGCATAGTCGCGCGCGACCCAGATCGCGCCGATGCCCTTGCCTTCCCACAGCATCGGCGCGCCGATGGCCGCCTTGATGCCGAAGGTCCGGAACGCGTCGCGCCCGACCGTCGGCACTTCGTCGAGGCTTGCATAGTGGACGACGTTGCGCGTCGTGATCGCGGTGCCGGTGGCCGTCGTTTCGTCCGCCGCATGCGGATAGATCGTCTGCACTTCGGCGAGGTTCGGGCCATGGTACGCGCCCAGGTAGACGAGCCCGTCCTCGCCGACGAGATCGACCACGGCGACCTTGCCGGCGAACAGCCGTTCGCAGCTGGTCAGGATCTTCTCGAACACCGGCGCCGTGTCGGCGATCGAGCTCGAGATCGCCGCGAGCACCTCGCCGGACGCCTGCTGCTGCTCGAGCGCGTCCTTGGTCTCGGAGAGCAGGCGCACGTTCTGGATCGCGATGACCGCCTGGTCGGCGAACATCGCGACCAGCCGCCGCTCGCGGTCGGTGAACGGCCGCACTTCGCGCCGCCACATGACCATCACGCCGACGACCTCGCCTTCGCGCAGCATCGGCACGCCGAAGATGCTGCGGAAACCGAACAGGTCGCGCGCCTCCTTCCACGTGTAGCGCGGATCGGTTGCGGCGTCGTCCAGGTGCACGACGCGCGACGTGGCGGCGACCTGCCCCACCACGGTTCCCGAGCCCGGCAGCACCGGGTGGCTGCGCATGAACTCCAGCTGCTCCGGTTCGGCGCCATGGCCGGCGACCAGCTGGTAGGCGTCCCCCTGCCGCAGGTAAACCGCTCCCTTGTCGGACTTGCACAGCCGCGTTGCGTTCTCGATCAGCGTTTCCAGCACCGTCTGCAGCTCGAACGTCGTGCGGCTAATCGTCTTCAGCACCTCGGACGTCGCGGTCTGCTGGTCGAGCGCCTCCTTCGTCTCGTTGAAAAGCCGCACGTTGTCGATCGCGATCGCGGCCTGGCGCGCGAACGTCTCCACCAGCGCCACCTGGTCGGGGGCGAACAGTCCGGGCGTGTGGCGCGCCACCAGCACGCCGCCGTAGGCGCCTCCCTCCCGCATCAGCGGCACGGCGAGCACCGCGCGGCAGTTGAAGCGCAGCATGTTCGCCTTGCCGCCGACAAACTCCGTGTCGACAAGCGGCACGACATCGGCCAGATGCACGGTCTCGCGGTCGATCGCCGCGCGCCCGGCGATCGAGGTACGATCGTAGGGAACCGGAGTGGTTCCCTGCCAGCTCGCGCTGTCGGTGAGCTTGCCTTCCCAGTATTCGGACACGGGCCTCAACTCGTTGCCTTCGATCAGCATGATCCGGGCGAACGGCGCCGCGCACAGGTGCGCCGCTCGCTCCGCCACGGCGTCGAGCACCGGCTGCACGTCGGTCGGGGAACTCGAGATCACGCGCAGGATCTCGCTGATCGCCGTTTGCTGCTCGAGCGAGTTGGTCAGCTCCTGCGTGCGCTCCTCGACCTTGCGCTCCAGGCCCGCGTACGACTCCTTGAGCTGGACCGACATGCGGTTGAACCGGTCGGCGAGCGCCTCCAGCTCGTCGCCGGTGCGCACGTCGATCTTCTGGTCGAGGTCGCCTTCGCCGATGCGCTGCGCGCCTTCGGACAGCGTGCGGATCGGCCGCACCATGCCGCGGGCCAGCGCCAGCGCGCCCAGCGCCGAGATCACGAGGCCGGCCAGCAGCAGCAGGCCGGTCCGCAGGATCGACGCGTTCAGCTTGGCGTAGACCTCGGCCACCGGCTGCTCGACGAACACCAGCCAGTTGAGCGGGTCGATGCGCGCAAACGACGCCAGCACTGGCGTGCCGTTGAGGTCGCGCGACGACATCGCCTGCTCGTCCGGGATCTTGTCGTCGAGCGCAGCCCGCACGTGCGCCAGGTCGCCCATGCTGGTCTTGCGCAGCACGAGGCCGATGTCCGGATCGGCGACGAGATACCCCTTGCCGTCGACGACGTACGCCTTGCCCTTGTCGCCGATCTTGATCCGCGACACGACGTCCCAGATGAACTTGAGGTTGACCTCGGCGATGGTCACGGGGCCGGTCGCGCCGGTCGAGCGCACGGCGATCGTCATGTACGGCTCGGTCTCCTTGCGGAAGTACACGGGGCCGATCCACGGCGCGCCGCGCTTCGCGTTCACGAACGCCGGCTCGGCCGAGCGATCCTTGCCGGAGCCGATGACGTCCATGCCGAGCCGCGACACCGCGACCTGCTCGTGGCCGCTCGCGTCGAGCTGTGTGATGTCGGTGACCTCGGGCACCTGGCGCAGCAGTTTCAGGAACTCGATCCGCCGCAGCTCGTAGTCGCCGGCGTCGAGCTGCGGCAGCGCCGCGTACGCGAGCTGCTGCTCGATCTGGCGGATGTACTGCTCGATCCGCGATGCCGCGGCGATCGCCTTCTCCTGCTGCAGGTCGCCGAGGGCCGACGTGTGCTCCTGGTACGAGAAGTACACGCTGATCGCTCCGGAGGCGAGCAGCGCGCCGCTGACGAGGGTGAGGATCAGCAGCAGGTACTTGCGGAACAGCCGGCCCTTGCGCGATGTGCGCGGCGCGGCGGTCGCGCCGGGCGCGCGCTCGACCGACGCGGGCAACGGAATCGGTCCGCGGTCGTTCACTGCAGAACCCTGGCGGTGCGCACGCCGGAATCTTGCCGCATGACGTCCCCGTCTGTCGATACGGCTGATTTTGGCCGGGCGCGCGTCATCGGATCACCTCGTCGGCGCGCGCGATGACGTCGGCGGGAACGTCGACGCCGAGCGCCCTGGCGGTCTTCAGGTTGATGACCAGCTCGAATTTCGTCGGCAGCTCGACCGGCAGGTCGCCCGGTTTCGCGCCCTTCAGGATACGCTGCACGTATGCGGCCGAGCGCCGGGCGATTGCCGTCAGGTCCGAACCGTAGATCGCCAGGATGCCGGCCTCGGCCATCTGTCGCCGCGTGCTGAACACCGGCATCCGGTGCATCAGGCCCAGCTCCGCGACACGTCCGGCGTTGGCCAGAAAGAAAGTGTCGCTCGACACCACGACCGCGTCCGGCGGCGCGGACGTCATGGCGGCGAAAGCGCGCTCGAGATCGTCGCGCGTCGCGACTTCGACGATGCGGGCGACGACGTGCAGCCGCGCGGCCGCAACGAGGATCTCCGCCACCGACAGCTGCTGCGAAATGGCGTTGACGGGATCCCACAGCACGGTCACGCGCGCGGTGCTGGGCCGCAACTGGCGAATCAGCTCGACCAGCTTGCCGACCACCGCGTAGGTCTGGCTCACGGTCCCCGTTACGTTGCCGCCGGGACGCGCGAGGTTGCCGACGAGCCCCGCGACGACCGGGTCGCTGACGCCCACCATGACGATCGGTATCGTCGACGTGGCGTTCTTCGCGGCGATCGTGGACGCCGTGACCAGCGCGACGATGACGTCCGGCCGGTTCTTCACGATCTCCGCCGCGAGCGCCGGCAGCCGCGTGAGATCGCCTTCCGCCGAGCGGCGATCGACCACGATGTTCTTGCCGTCGACGTAGCCCAGGTCGCGCATCCCCTGCCAGAATGCCGGCTCGCGCGGGTTGTTGCCCGGCGTGAGCAGGGCGATGCGCGGCAGCGCGCCGGTCTTCTGGGCGTGGGCGCGCAGCGATGCGGCCAGCAGCGCAAGCCCGCCGGCGTGCATGAAGGTCCGCCGATCCGTCATTGGATCACCTCGTCCGCGCGCAGCAGGACCGACTGCGGAACGGTCAGACCGATTGCCCGGGCCGCTTTCAGGTTGACGACCAGGCCGAACTTCGTGGGCTGGTCGACCGCAATACCCGCGGGGTCGGCACCCTTGATGATGCGGTCGACGAAATCAGCGATACGCTGGCCGCGCTCGACGAGACTGCTGCCGTAGGCGAGCAAACCTCCGTCGACGGCCTGCTCGCGCCACTCCCAGATCGCCGGCAGCCGATACCGGTTCGCGAGCTTCATGATCACATGGCGATCGCGCACGAAGTACGTCGAGCTGATCACGAACAGCGCGTCCGGGTGCGCTGCGGCGATGCGCGCGAACGCGTCCGCGTAGTCGTCGCCGCGCAGGGCGACCACGGCCAATTCGACCCCGAGCACGCGCGCCGCCCGCTGGAGTTCAGGCAATTGCTCGCGCGCCGAATTGGGATCCTCCGGCGCGAGGACCGCAATGCGCCGCGCCTTCGGCACGACTTCCTTCAGGATCTCGAGCTTCTTCGCGCCCAGCGTCCCGTACGGTGCGATCAGGACGCCGGTGACGTTGCCGCCGGGGCGCGCAAGGCTGGCGACGAATCCCGAGGCGACCGGGTCGAAGTTGCCGTACATCACGATCGGTATCGTGCGCGTCGCGGCCATCGCCGCGCGGATCGGCGCGGCGGACACGGCGATGATCACGTCGGGGCGGCTAGCCACCAGTTCGCGGGCCAGCGCCGGCAGGCGTGCGGGATCGCCGTCGGCGTACCACGTATCGATCCGCAGATTGCGACCTTCCACGTAGCCGAGCCGCGCGAGCTGGTCGATCAAGGCCTGGTCGGTCGGATTGTCGCTCTTGACGACGGGCGCGGCCGTGGGCCGCAGCACGCCCACGCGGTGGATCTTCACCGGCGACTGCGCGAATGCCGCCCACGAAAATGCGGCCGACGCTCCGGCGAACGCGAAAAGCAGCGCCCGCCGCCGCGTCACTGGATCACCTCGTCCGCGCGCATGAACAGTGCCGGCGGAATCGCGATGCCCAGCGACTTCGCCGTCTTCATGTTGATGACGAGCTCGAATTCGTTCGGCTGCTCGACCGGCAGGTCGGCCGGCCGCGCGCCCTTGACGATCCGGTCCACGTAGACGGCCACGCGGCGCCATATGTCGTCGGGCTTGGGACCGTAGGACATCAAGCCGCCGTTGCGAACGACGGCGCCGGATTCGTAGACCGCCGGGAGGTCGTTCTTCGCGGCGTAGTCCGTGACCCGTCCCTGGCTGGATGCGGTCAGCGCGTCGGTCACGACCAGCAGCACGTCGGGGTGTTCGCGTGCCATCGCGGCGAACGCCGCGTCGAAGTCGGCCGGCTCGCGCACGGCCAGCGGCTGTACGCTGATGCTGAGCACGCCGGCGGCGCGCTCGATCTCGCGAAAACGGTGCGTCATCGACGCGTTGCGAGCGTTCCAGAGCACGGCGACGCGTGTGGCGTTCGGTCGCACCTGCTTCAGGATTTCCATGCGCTTGGCGGACAGTTCCGCCGACTGGTCGCTGATGCCGGTCACGTTGGCGCCGGGCCGCGCGAAGCTCGCGACCAGGCCCATCGCGACCGGGTCGCCGGCGTAGCACACGACGATCGGAATCGACGTCGTCGCCTGCCGCAACGCGTCGGCCGGAGGATAGCCGAGCGCGACGATCGCGTTGGGCTTGAGTTCGGCAAGCTCCTTCGCAATGACCGGAAGGCGTTCGGGCTTGAGCTCGGCCCAGCGGCCGACGTAGGCGACGTTGCGGCCCTCCACGTAGCCCTGCTCGCGCAGCGCCCGGCGCATCGCGACGGGCGGCAGGCCGTCGGGTGGTGGAAATCCGTTCGTGCAGAAGCCGACGCGCCACACGAGTTCCGCCGGTTGCGCGATCGCAGCCGACGGAAGTGCCGCGGCCAGGACCAGGAATCGCCGGCGGTCGATCACTGGATCACCTCGTCGGCGCGGATCAGTATCGATTGCGGAATCGTCAGGCCGAGCTGCCGGGCCGCCTTCATGTTGACGACGAGTTCGAACCGCGACGGCTGTTCGACCGGCAGGTCTGCCGGCCTGGCGCCCTTGCGAATCCTGTCGACGAAATTGCCGACATTCCGATACACGTCGGCAATGTTGGGCCCGTACGACAACAGGCCGCCGTCGTCGACGCTGTTGCGCTGTCCGTAGACTGCCGGGAGCCGCGCCCTCGCCGCCAAGCCGACGAGGCGCGCGCGCTCGGTCGCGAACAGGGCGTCCTCGAACAACACCAGTCCCTCGGCGCGATCCTTCACCATGCGGTCGAACGCCTTCTCGAACGAGGCGACGCCCTGTACCTCCACGGGCCGGACCGTGATCGCAAGGGTGGCGGCCGCCGCGAAGGTTTCCTTCCAGGCGATGGTATGCGCGGGATTGTCCTTGTTGATCAGGACCGCGACGCGCGACACACGCGGAAGCACTTCCTTCAGCAGTTCGAGCCGCTTGCCGGCAAGCGTGCTGTTCACGAGCACGGTACCCGTGATGTTTCCGCCCGGCCGGGCTAGTCCCTTGACGAAGCCGCTTTCGACCGGATCGCTCGCAACGGCCATGACGATCGGTATGGTATGTGTTGCACGTTGCGCGGCCCGGACGGCCTGATTCCCCGCGACGATCAGTATGGCGACCTTGCGTTCCACGAGTTCTCTGGCGAGCCGGTCGAGCTGGTCTTCACGGCCGTCGGCGAAGCGGTAGTCGATGACGACATCGCGCCCCGGAACGTATCCGCGATCGCGCAAGCCCTGTTCCAATCCGTCGATGTAGATCCGCGGAGGCGCGACGATCCGCAGGAAGCCCAGCTCGGCAGGAGGCTTTGCCGCCTGCGCGCCCGCCTCGCGCGGCAGGAAAACTGCGAGCGCGGCCGCAATGCACTCGCGTCGCGTCGTCACCGGATCACCGTATCGGCGCGCGCGAGCACGCTGGGGGGAAAGGTGACGCCGATCGCTCGCGCCGTCGTGGCGTTGACGACCAGTTCGACCTTCGTCGGCAATTCGATCGGCAGGTCGCCGGGCTTCGCGCCCTTGCGGATGCGGTCGACGAAGGTCGCGAGCCGGCGAAAGACGTCGTGGACGACCGGGCCGTAGATCATCAGGTTGCCCGCCTCCGCGAACGGCGCCCAGCCGTCGACCGTCGGAATGCGACTCTGCAACGAGAACGCCGCGAAGCGGCCGGCGAAGCCTGCCGTGAAGCCGTCGGCGAACGCGAGGACCGCGTCGTCGCGGTTGCGGGCGATGTCGGCGAGCGCCACTTCCAGTTGCGCCGCGCTGGACGCGGAGAAGTGACGAACGGTCAGGCCCAGCTTCGACGCCGCATCGCGCGCCGCTTCCCGCTCCTTGTGCTCGCCCGGATGCTGCGGATTGGCGACCACCGCGATGCGCTTCGCCGTCGGCACGACCTCCTTGATCAGCTCGAGCCGCTTGCCGACGAGCGCCAGCGTGAACAGGCTGATGCCGGTCATGTTGCCGCCCGGGCGCGCGAAGCTCTCCACGATCTTCGCCTCGACGGGGTCGGCGCTCAGGCTGAACACGACCGGCATCTTGATCCCGGTGCGCAGCATCGCGAACAGCGCGCTGCCGCCGGCGGCGACGACCACATCCGGCTGCGAGCGGATGACATCCGGCATCAGCCGCTCGACGCGCTCGGCAGCGCCGTCGCCCAGCCACACGTCGACGACGACGTCGCGGCCCTCGACATAGCCCAGGTCGCGCAGTCCGTCGCGGAACGCTTCGAGGTTCGGCGACGGCGCGTCCTTGCGATCGGTCGAGATCCACGCGATGCGGTACGGACGCGGCGTCTGCGCTGTCGACGGCAGCGCAACCGCCAGCGGAAGCATCAGCAGGTTGCGGCGTTTCATTGGATCACCTCGTCTGCGCGCAGCAGAAGCGCTTGCGGGACGGTGAGCCCGAGCGATTTCGCCGTCGTGCGATTGATGACCAGTTCGATCCGGTCCGGCTGGAGAATGGGGAGATCGGCGGGCTTCGCGCCTTTCAGGATCCTTCCCGCATAGACGCCGGCGAGGCGATAGGAGTCCACGACGTTGGTGCCGTAGCTCGCAAGGCCGCCGGCGACGACGAACTCGCGCTCGAAGTAGATGGCCGGCAGGCGGTAGCGGGCTGCGAGTGCGACGACCTTGTCGCGCCGGATCAGGAAGCGGGGGTCCGAACCCAGCATGACCGCGTCAACCTTGAGGCGGTCGAGCGAAGCAAATGCGGCGTCGAGGTCCATGTCGGCGCCGACCCGCACGACCTTCAATTGCACACCGAGCCCCCGCGCCGCCTCGAGGGTCGCGTTCGACTGCGGCGTCGCCATCGGATTGCCCGATTCCACGAGGAAAGCGACCACCGTGACCTTGGGCGCCAATTCGCGCAGCACGCCCAGAAGCTTGGGCGCTATTTCGAGGAACACGTTGCTCACGCCGGTCACGTTGCCTCCGGGCCGGTTGAGGCTGGCGACGAGGCCGAGCTTGACCGGGTCGTTGCCCAGCGTGAACACGACCGGAATCGTCGACGTCGCGGCCTTGGCCGCCTGCACGGCCGCCGTCCCGCCGGTCGCCGCGATCAGCGAAACCTGCCGCTTCACGAGGTCGGCCGCCATCGCCGGCAGCCGTTCGAAGCGGCCGTCGGCCCAACGGTACTCCATCGTCACGTCGCGGCCGTCGACGAAGCCGGTTTCGGCAAGGCCGGCGCGAAATGCGGCGACGCGCTGTGCCCAAGCCTCGGGATTGGCCGTGCAGAGAAATCCGACGACCGGGATCGCGGACGTTTGCGCCGCAGCCCGCAGCGCGACGGACATCGCTGCGCCGCCAAGACCTGCGAGAACGAGCCGCCGCTTCATTGGATCAACTCGTTCGCAGCCGCCAGGACGCTCGCCGGAATCGTGAGGCCGAGCGCCTTTGCGGTCTTCAGGTTGATCACGAACTCGAACTTGGTCGGCTGCTCGATCGGCAGATTGCCGGGCTTCGCACCTTTGAGGATCTTGTCGATGTAGGACGCGCTGCGCCGGCGAAAGTCGTCGAAGTCCGGTCCGTAGGCCATGAGGCCGCCGGCTTCCGCGAACCGGCGGAACGGGGAGATCATCGGAACCCGGTTCTTTGCCGCGAAGCCGGCGAGTTCGGGTGCGCTGGTGGAGACGAGCGGCGACGACAGCATGACCAGCGCGCGGGCACCGGCCTTCACACCCGCTGCGAGCGAAGTTTCCAGTTCGTCCTTGCTGCGGATCTCGATGACGGTCGTCTCGAACGCGAATTTCGGCGCCACGGCCTGCGCCGCCATCAATTGGGCCGGCCCGGTCCCGGGATCCCACACCAGGCCGACTCGACGCGATGCCGGCGCCACCGCCTTGATCAGCTCCAGCCATTTCGTGGCGATGCCGGGATGGTCGAGGAACAGGCCGGTCAGGTTGCCGCCCGGACGCGCGAAGCTGCGCGCCCATCCCGCCGAGACCGGATTGGATTCCAGGTCGAGCGCGACGATCGGAATCGACCTGGTCGCCTCCCACGCGGCCCGGATCGCGGCGGGCCCAGTCGCATAGATGACGTCGGGCTTCAGGTTGACGAGCTCGGCGGCGCGTGCGGGCAGCAACGCGGGCATGCCCTCGGCCGATCGGATCGCTATGACGATGTTGCTGCCATCGACGTACCCGATGTCGCGCAATCCCTGCAGCAGGATGGATGTCGAGATATTGCGGCTCAAGTCGGTGACCAGGACGCCGAGGACCGGCACTTTGGCCGCCGACTGACTTTCGGCGACGCTCGGCCACGTCAGCGCGCTGCCCGCCAGCGCGCCGAGGAAATTGCGCCGGCTGGTCACTGGATCACCTCGTCCGCGCGCAGCAGCAGCGATTGCGGAATCGCGAGGCCGAGCGCCTTCGCGGTCCTGAGATTCACGACGAGGTCGAACTTGGTCGGCTGCTCGACCGGCAGCGTGCCCGGATCGGCGCCTTTCAGGATCTTGTCGACGTAGACCGCGGCGCGTTCGAACAGCGCCCTCACGCTGGCCGAATAGGCGATGAGGCCTCCGGCGCGCGCGAACTCGGCGAATTCGTAGACCGCGGGAACGCGCGCCGCCGCGGCGCGCTGCACGATGGCGTCCCGGTGCCGGAGCGTCAGCGGGTCCGCGACCACCAGCAGCGCATCGACGCGCGCGACGCGCATGGCCGCGAACGTATCGTCGAGCGAGCGCGCGTCGCGCATCTCGAACCGCAGCGGCGTCATCTTCAGCGCGCGCATCGAGTTCTGGGCCTCCGCGACCCGCGGGTCCACTTCTCCTTGGGGATTGTAGAGAATCGCGATGCGCGTGGCCTGCGGGACGATGTCGTGCAACAGCTGCAGCGCCTTCCCGAGCAGTCCTTCTCCGAATACGCGCGACAGCCCGGTCATGTTGCCGCCGGGACGCGCGAGGTTGGTCACGAGTCCCAGATTCACGGGATCCGATACGCCGACGAACACGACCGGAACCGATGCGACCACCTTGCGCGCGGCCACCGCGCCCAGCGAGGATGCGACGACGATCACGTCGGGGCGCAGACTCAGCAGGTCGTCGAGCAGTTCGGGAAAGCGCTCGGCGCGGCCGTCCGCCCAGCGGACGTCGATGACGATGTTGCGGCCTTCCTCGTAGCCGCGTTCGCGCATGCCGGCGCGAAACGCATCCAGGAAGTGCTGGTTGGCCGACGCCGATCCGGCCTCGAGAAACCCGATGCGGCGCCGCTCGGCCGTCGGCTGTGCGGCCGCCCACCCGCAGACGAGGATGCCGGCCGGGAGCGACAGCACGAAATTGCGGCGCGACGTCACTGGATCACCTCGTCGGCGCGCAGCATGACCGCGGCCGGGATCGTCAGCTGAATGTCGCGCGCGGCGGACGCATTGATGACGAACTCGACCTTCGTCGGCAACTCGACCGGCAGTTCCGCGGGCGGCGTACCCTTGAGGATGCGATCGACGTACCACGACAGCCGTCCGTAGCCGACTTCGAGGATGGGGCCGTAGCTGGCCACGTTGCCGCGCCGCGCGAAGATCGCCCACCCCGAGATCGCCGGGATCCGTTGCTGCCGCCCGAACTCGGCGATCCGCGCGGCATTGCGCATCATGCCGGCGTCGGGGAACAGCAGGATCGCGCCACTGCCCGCCTTGCGCGTGCCGGCGAGCGCCTCCTCCAGCTGCTCGGGCGTGGAGACCGGGAAATAGTCGACGACGAGCCCGAGTCGCTTCGCAGCGTCGCTGGACACGGCCTTCTCGGAAAGTTCGCCAGGATGATCGGGATTGGCGATGATCGCCACGCGGCGCAGGCCCGGAACGATCTCGCGCAGCATCTCCATCCGCTTGCCGACGAGGTCGAGGGACAGGAACGACACGCCGGTGTAGTTCGTCCCGGGTCGCGCAAGGCTCTTCACGAGGCCGGCGACGATCGGATCGCCGCTGAATCCGAACACGACGGGTATCGTCGTCCCGGTCGCCCGGATCGCGCGGACCACCGGTCCCTGCGTGACGATGATCGCGGGCCGCGACTGCACGACGCCGGCGGCCAGCCGCTTCTGGTCCTCCGGCGCAACGTCGAACAGCACGGTCTCGATCGTGATGTCGCGGCCGTCGACGTAGCCCAGTTCGCGCAATCCCTTCTGGAACGCGCGGAAGCCCCCGTTGGCCTCGGCGGGATCGAGCGACAGCCAGACGATGCGCGGCCTGCGCGTGGCCTGCGCACTCGCGCCGACCACGACCGACGCGCCCAGCGCCGTGACGAAGGCACGGCGGCCGATCATGGGCGCGTTACCCCGGCGGCGCACCGAGCGGCCCAAGGCAGCGAAATGCACGCGCCGGCCGCGCAAAGCCGTGCAGCTGCAGCTCGCCCAGGTCCTCCGTTTCGACGGACTCCGAGATCTCCGCGTACACGCGCTGCGAAATGATGATCTCGCCGGCCTTCGCGTGCTGGCACAGCCGCGCGGCGAGATTGGTGACGGTGCCGATCGCGCCGTAGTCGATGCGGCCTTCGAAGCCGATGGCGCCCACCGTCGCGAAGCCCTGCGCGACGCCGATGCCGAGGCCCAGGTCGACGCCGCGCTTCTTCCAGGTCGCCGAGAGTTCCTGCGCGGCGCGGCGCATGTCCATCGCGAGCGCGACGCCCTTGGCCGCCGCGTTGTCGATCGGGACCGGGTCGCCCAGAAATACCATCATGCCGTCGCCGGTGAAGCGTTCGAGCGTCGCCTCGTGCGCGAGGACCAGCCGGCCCATCGCGCCGTGGAACGAGCCGAGCGTGCGCATCAGCTCCTCGGGCTCCGAGGTCTCGGCGAACGCGGTGAAGCCGCGCAGGTCCGAATACACGACGACGATCTCGCGGCGGCGGCTTTTCAGCGGATCCTCGCCGCTGCCGTCGACGATCAGCTCGGCCAGCTTCGGCGAGAAGAACCGCTTCAGCCGCGAGAGCCGCTCGTTCTCGGCGACCTGCTCGGCCACGCGGCGCTCGAGCGTCGCGCTCCAGTCGGCCAGCTGCGCCGCCTGCCGCTGCGTCTGCTCGTGCAGCCGCTTGATGCGCAGCAGCGACTGCACGCGCGCGAACAGCTCAGGCTGGTTGATCGGCTTGCCGAGGAAGTCGTCGGCGCCGGCGGCGATGCCGTTGATGCGCTCGGTCTGCGGATCGAGCGACGTGCACAGCACGACCGGCAGCAGCGCAGTCTGCGGATCGGCGCGCAGCTTCCTGCACACGTCGTAGCCGGACATGCCGGGCATCATCACGTCGAGCAGCACGAGGTCCGGCTTCTCGGAGGCGACCTTGGCGAGCGCCTCTTCGCCGTTCGTCGCCGTCGCCACCGCGTAGCCCTTGACGCCGAGCAGGTCAGCCAGGAGCTTGACGTTCTGCGGTGTGTCGTCGACCACCAGGATCTTGGCCTGCTCGCTCACCGGCGTTTCCGCGTTCATGCTGTGCATGTTACCCAATTCGGCGCCGGGCGGCGGCCCCGGGTCACAGGCGCCGCAGTTCGCACAACTCGAGCGGGCTCACCCGCAGGTTGGTCGTGATCGTCGCGCAGGCGGCCCGGGCGAGCCCCACCTGCGCGAGCGCCGCGCCGCCTTCGTCGCGGCCCGGCGGCACGGCGAGCGCGTACAGGGGCCCGCGGTGGTCGCGGATCGCCGCCGCGATCGCCTGCTGCAGGCGATTGGTGCGGTCCGGGCCGTTGAAGTTCGACACCAGCCCTGCGAACCGCGCGTCGGCCGGGAACGACGGCAACACGTACGACAGCGGCTCCGCCGCCACCAGCAGCACCAGCGCGTTCGGCTTCACCGGCGGCATCTCGACCGCGAGGAACGCGTCGCCGAACGGCTGCCGCCACCACGTCGGGAACTTGGCCGTCACTACCACCAGCGCGACCGCGGCGGCCAGCGCGAGCTTCGCGTGCCGCGCCGGCACGAGCCGGACGACGAGACAGGCGATCATCAGGCCCGCCAGCATCTCGAGCGGGACCAAGTACCGCCAGATCCGGTACATCGCCGCCCACGCGATGAACGAGACGACGAAGAAGCCGACCAGGAACCGCCACGCGTCGGTCGCGCCGCAGGCCGCGCGCTGCGCGCCGCGCCGGCGCAGCGCGACGACGAGCGCGACCAGCGCCAGCACGTACAGCAGCGCCGGCCGCGCATCGCGGAATTCCGGCTCGCTGACGTAGTGCTCGAGCTTGACCAGCAGCATGAACGGAAACGCCAGCCACTCGGCCCACGACGCCGGTCCGAAGCGCGACGCCGTGTAGCTGACCGGATCGCCCCACGGCGAGCGGAACACGTCGTTCCAGTACGGGAAGAGCGGATTGCCGTAGCGCTCGAACATCGTCCACATCCACGGCCCGGCCGTCGCGGCGAACGCGACGGCCATGCCCGCGCACGCGATGGCCGTCGAGCGCCAGCGCGCGTCGCGAAGCGCGAGCAGTCCGCCCGCGAGGCCGAGCCCGTAGATCGCGCCGGTCAGCTTGAGCCCGGCGCCGGCGCCGACCAGCAGTCCCGCCGCGAACAGCGCCGAGGCCGCCGGCGGCGCCGTTTCGCCGCGCACGACCAGCCACAGCGCCGCCATGACGAACGCCGCCGTGTACCAGTCGTTCATCGTGAGCCCGATCAGGCTGACCGACATCGGCGCGGTAATGCCGATCGCGAACGCGACCACCATCGCCGTGTTGCGAACCCCTTCGTCGAGCCCGGCGAGCGTCCGGCGCACGATGCGCGCGAAGAAGTACCACGAGATCCCGGTCGGAATCGCCAGCGCGAACGCGATCGCGCGCGGCGGCGCGCCGGCGGCGAGCAGCGCGTAGAACGGCAGGTCGAGATACGGGCTGTGGAACGTCTGCAGCTGCGCCGGCGCCCAGTCGAGCCCGTAGCGCCCGTGGACGAACGCCCACGCGTTGTACAGGTGGTAGTTCTGCAGGTCCCAGTTCGAGTCCTGGCGCAGCAGGATCGACGCGACGCCGGCCAGCACGACCGCGAGCGTCGCGCCGAGCCACGGTCGCGCGATCAGTGCACGGCGGCCAGCGCCGGAAACCAAAGCAGGCGAAGGAACTGGGTCTGCACGCAGAGATCCAGCACCTCCTTCAGGGTTTGGAACGGGATCTGCGGAAACGCCGCCTGCAGCGCGGCGCCGGTGAACGGGCCCTCGGTGCGCGCTTCGATCCAGCGCAACAGCGGCAGCGTCGCCGCCGACACTTCGACCTGCCCGGCGCTGCGCGTCAGCGCGTCCGTGTGGCCGAGCAGGAATTCGAGCGGCAGCATGCCGTTGGCCCCGGGCGGCCCGACGTTGAGGCGGCCGTGCGGCGTGCGCTGAAAGCGGCTGCCGGGCTCGACGTGCGCGAGCCGCCACGCGAGGCCGGCCGGCGCCGACAGCAGGTCCGTCGGTGCGAGGCGCGCAATCACGCCGGGCAGCGTGGCGAGCAGCCGCGCGCCCTGCTCGCGCGCCGCGGCGTCGCGCGCGGTTCCGCCGAAGCCGCCGGTCAGCGGCTGCCGCCATTGCGGGTCCTGCAGCAGCAGGAGCCGCAATTGATCCAGCAGGCAGCGCAGCGCGGCCGGCGGATCGACGACCACGCTGATCGACAGCGAGTTGTCGCTGGCCTCGGTGTAGTGCCAGGTGCCGCGCGGCAGGAACAGCACGGAGCCCGGCCGCATCGCCGCCGTCGCGAACGTCGCCTTCGCGGGGTCGGGAAAGCCGTGCACCGCCTGCGGATACAGCTCGTCGTAGGGCGCGGCGCGCGGCGCGTACTGGCCGCCGCTCGGGTCGCGCAGGTCGTCGACCGGCGCGTAGTGGAAACGCTTGCTGCCGGCCAGCTGGATCGAGATCAGCTCAGCCGAATCGAAATGGCAGGTGAGCCCGTCGTCGCGCGGCGAGGCGAACGCGCTCATGCTCACCTGGCCTTCCTGTAGCCCCAGCTCGGCTTCGATCTGGCGCATGAGCTGCGGTGCCTGCGGCAGGCACTTCGCGACGTCGACGAACTGCACGGTCAGTCCCATGTCGAGCAGGCTCGCCGGATTGACGTCGGCGACCTGCACCATGCGCTCGGAGCCCCCGTGCGTGAAGCGCAGCCGTCCGCTGTAGCGTTGCGCAAGCTCGACCGGGCTCGCCAGCGCGGGATCCAGGAAGACCGCGGGCAGCCGCTCGCGCGCGCCGTGCGCTTCGAGCGCGCACGCCGGCCAGTAGCGATCGACGAACTCCTCGCCCGAGCACGGCGCCATCAGCGCGTTCAGCAGCGGATACTGCGATGCGGCCATGTGGACTCCCCTTCCGCGCGCCCCGTGGGGGAACGGCGGAGACCGAGAGCGCGCATTCTCCCCGAAAGCCGGCCGCGGGTACACCGGCCGGTACGCTATGCTGCGATCCTTGCCGGATGCGGGATGCGCAATGGGCTCCTGGTTGACGCGAATCGTCGCGACCGCCGCGGCGCCGGCCGCGGGACTGGCGGCGTCGGAAGCGCTCAAAGAACCGGACCGGCGGTGATGCCGGCCGCGGCGAACGACGGCGAGCCGCGGTTTTCGGTCGTCGTGGCCGCCTGGAACACCGGCGAGCGCATCCTGCCCACGCTCCGCTCGGTTCTCGCGCAGACGCTGCGCCCGCTCGAGATCATCGTCGTCGGCGACGGTTGCACCGACGACACCGGCGGAATCCTGGCCGCGAACTTCGGGGAGGCCGTTTCGTGGGAGAACCTGCCGCGCAACCACGGCAGCCAGTCGTATCCGAACAACCGGGGCGTCGAACGCGCGCGCGGCACGCACATCGCGTACCTCGGGCACGACGACGTCTGGTCGCCGCAGCACCTGCAGCGACTGGCCGCGTGCTTCCGGACCGCCGGCCCGGACTTCGCCGTCAGCGGCGCCATCTACCACGGGCCGCCGGGCTCGCACTACTACCACCTGACCGGGATGTTCGACGATCCGGCGGCGGCCGGGCGGGAGTTCTTCCCGCCGTCGTCGTTCGCGCACCGGCGCGACGTGGTCGCGAAGATCGGGCCGTGGCGGGATCCGCGCGACATCGCGGCGCCGGTCGACTGCGAATTCCTGCTGCGGGCCGTCGCGCACGGCTGCACGTTCGCGTCCACCAACGTCGTCACCGTGCACAAGTTCGCCGCCGGCCACCGCTACCTGTCGTATCGGTTCCCGTCGGCGGACGAGCAGCAGCGGATGCTCGCGCGCCTGCTGCGCGACGACGGCGAAGCGGAAGTCCTGCGCGAGTTCGAAGCCGATCTGGCGGACGGCGCCTTCGCGCCGCCCATCGCCTACATGGACTTCAGCCGGTTCGCCCCGGGTGAGCTCCACGACCTGGCCCGCCAGTACAAGGGACTCGATCGGCCGGCGCTCGTCGACGTCGCGGAAACGCTCGCGATCGCCCCCACCGCGTCGCCGGCCGGCCTCGACTGGCACGCGCTGGAAGTGCATCCGGTCCACGGCCCGTTCCGCTGGTCGGGGCCCAATCCGAATCCGCTGCGATGGCTTCCCGTGACGGTCCACGGCGCGTTTCACGTGCGCGTTCACGTCGTTGCCGTCGCGGCGCCCGGGCTGGTCGAGGCGCTGGCGCTCGAAGTGAACGACCGGCCGGCAACGCTCTCGATCGAACCGGCGGCGGACGCAACGTTCGTGCTGATCGCGCGACCCGGTTTCACCGGCCCGGTGAACGACGGACTGAAGCTGCGCTTCCGCATGCCGTACAGCGCGCGGCTTCCCGACGATCCGCTGCAGCGCCGAGGCGGCATCGCCGTCGGCGACGTCCGCGTGGTGCCGGAACCCTACCAGCGATAGGGAACGATGGCCGCGGCGGCGGCGCTGTCCCAGGGCAGGTCGAGCGCGTCCGGACGTTCGTAGTCGTACATCCGGTCGGGCATGTTGATGATCGTGGCGTCGGCAACGCCGATGTTCTTCCAGCCGTGGTAGAGGTTGGGCGGGACCAGCAGCAGGCCGGGGTTTTTCTCGCTGACGGTGAATTCGTTGACCTGGCCGAACGTCGGCGAACCGTTGCGCCCGTCGAACACCACGATCTTGACGAGGCCCGACACCACGAACAGCCGATCCATGCTCGCCTGGTGCAGTCCCCACGCGCGGACGCGCCCGGGAAACGTCGTCGTGATGTGGACCTGGACGATCGGCGTGGCGAGGATGTCCCAGCTGGCGCGCGCGACCTCCGTCACGTGGCCGTCTTCGTGCGGGACCGGGCGCGTGGGCCGGAACACGACGCCGGCGATCAGCGGCACGCGCAGTTCTCCGTCCGCGTCCACCGCCGACTGCTTGGCGGTCAATGCGGCGCTCCCCGCCACGTCGGGCAACACGCTGGCCATTTCCGCCTCATTTTGATGTCGCTGGGTCGGGAAATACTACACCCGCGATGGCATCATTCCGCCATGCACCGGGTCGCGATCTGCGAAAGCGAAGTCGAGTGGACTGCCATTCGCGCGCAGGGCGCCGGCGGCCAGAACGTCAACAAGGTCTCGTCGGCCATTCACCTGCGCTTCGACGTCCCGGCGTCGTCGCTGCCGGATGCGGTCAAGGCGCGGCTCTTGGCCTGCGGCGACCAGCGCATCACCGACGCCGGAGTCGTGGTCATCAAGGCGCAGCGTTACCGGACGCAGGAGCAGAATCTCGCCGACGCGCTCGCGCGCCTGCAGGAACTGGTCGACGCCGCCGCGCACGTTCCGCGCGTGCGCCGGCCCACGAAGCCGACCAAGGGCTCGCAGCGCCGCCGTGTCGACAGCAAGGTCAAGCGCGGGCAGGTCAAGGCGACGCGCGGCAAGGTCGTCGAATGATCGTTACCATGGGCCGACGTTCGACGTCACCCGAGGGAGGAGCGAATGGAACGGATGTCGAAAGCGCTCGCATGCAGCGGCCTGCTGGCGCTGGCCATGACGTTGTCGGCCACAGGTGCGCGCGCCGCGGAGCTCGTGGTGCTTCACGCCGATTCGCTCGCCGGCCCGATGCGCGAACTGAAACGTGCGTTCGAGGCCAGGAATCCCGGCACCACGCTCAACCTGAAAGCCGGCGTCTCGCGCGAGCTGGCCGAGCGGATCGTCAAGGGCGAGCCGTGCGACGTGTTCGCGCCCTCGGCGCCGGCCGTCATCGACCAGGACCTGATCGGCAGGAAGGTCGCCGGCACCGACGTCGACGCGGCCAGCTGGTACGTCGTGTTCTCGGCCAACGAGATGGTGATCATCACGGCAAAGGGCAACCCATTGGGAATCAGGCAAGTGAGCGACCTTGCGCGGCCAGGGGTCAGGTTCGCGCGCGTGACCGGCGAGAAGGACCTGGCGACCGGCCGCACGATCGAGTTCGTCAGGCGCGCGACCGCGCAGGAAGGCAAGCCGGAGCTCGCGCAGAAGATCATCGACGCCGCACCGGCCGATCCGGCGAAGCCGACGTCCGTGCCGAGCACGGTGAACGCCGTCAAGGACGGCAGCGCCGATGCCGGCATCGTCTACTACTCGGCGGCGGTCGCCGCGCGCAACGACGTGGACATCATCCGCTTTCCCGACAGTGTCAACATGAGCGAGGCGATCCGCAACGCGGCGACGGTGCCGAGCCTGTCGCGCAACGCGAAGGAAGCCACGGCGTTCGTCGCGTTCCTGCTGACGCCGGAAGCGCAGGGCATCCTGAAAGAGACGGGCCAGCCGCCGGTCGTGCCGGCGCTTCGCAAAGGCCCGGTGCCCGCATCGGTGAACTGAGCCGACGCGCGTTATCCACAGTTTCGGTTGGTAACTCTGTGGATCACTTGCGAAACGCCTTGTTGCGCGTGGCGTGCGCGGGCTGCGCCCGATAATCGGGCGCTCCGATGTTGCGCGTCGCCTGACTTTGGCGTAGTTTTTTCTTCCGCCGGCGAAACGTCGTCCGGTTCTGGCCAATGAAAGGCGCTTTCATGCCGATCACGCCACGCCTTTGCGCAGTTCTCCTGTCCACGATCGTTGCAGGCGTCGCGGCGCCCGCGTCGGCCGGGTTCGCAGATGACCCCATCGTCATCGTTTCGCGCACGACCATCGACGCGAAGTCCTTCGGCGACGTCCTGGCCAACTGTCCGCTGGGTCACAAGCTGGTGGCGCAGTCGATCACCGCGCACAAGCCGGACTCGATGATCGTGCTCGCGCAGAAGCCGCTGCTGATCGACGGCACGTCGCCGACCAGCGACGGCGTCCACGGCCCGCCGACCGGCGCGCTCGGCCGGGCGTACAACAACGACGCGTTGCCGCAGGATCTCGACCTCCAGGTGCTGTGCAACAGGTTCGACACCGAGTTGGGCGGGGCCGCCGTGCAAGGGACGGTCAACGTCGTGACCAAGCAGTACGGCGAAGGCACGGCGGCGTGCCCGGACGGCCACGTGGCGACCGGTGGCGGCTACGAGACCGGGCAGCTTGCGGTGTTCGGCCATTACCTGGCCTATCTGCTCGCTCCGCAGCTGCCCGAACGCGCCGACGGCGTGCACGAAGCGGCGACGGCGTGGACGGCGCGGGCGGCCAATCCCGGGACGACGACGCAATCGCTGCGCACGTACGCCTATTGCTATCGGCCCGGCAACGCGTCGATCCAGGTCAATGTCGCGTCGCTGCTGCTCAAGCCGGGCGAGCGGCGATTCCTCGGCATCTATGCGGGAGCCGCGTACGTGCTGGGCGGCGGCATGTACGGCGGCGACGAGTCGCTCTCGATGTCGGATGCGGCATTGCGTACCGTCAAGGACGGCGAAACGCCGCGCGGGTTCAGCTTCACCACCGGCCCCGACCAGGCTCATGTCGCGCCGGGGGGAATCTTCGGCGTGTTCGTCCGCGATCTGCGGCCGTCGCTGGCCGCGAAGGCGGCGGTCCCGACGAAGGTCGCCGTCGTCGTCGTCGCGAGCAGCGAGAGCGCGCCGCCGACGACGATCGTCCCGGCGATCGAGTACTACAACGCCGCGCGCGACCACTACTTCGTGACGTCGATTGCCCGCGAGATCAGCGACCTCGACGCCGGCGTGCATCCGGGCTGGACGCGCACCGGCGAGGCGTTCAACGTGTACGCGGCCGGCAGCGGCGGACCGCCCGGGCGGCTGCCGATGTGCCGGTACTACGGCCTCCCGGAGGCCGGCCTCGACTCGCACTTCTACACGGCCAGCGTCCTCGAATGCCTCGATGTGGGCGCCAAGTTCGCCGGCGCATGGGCGCTGGAAAGCGGCCAGGTGTTCCAGGTGCACTTTCCGAACATCGAGACCGGCGAGTGCCCGGCCGGGACGACTGCCGTGCTGCGCACGTGGAACAGTCGCGCCGATTCCAATCACCGCTACATGGTCAAGCCGGCGCTGCGCAGCGAGATGCTGGCCAAGGGCCACGTCAGCGAAGGCTACGGCCCTCTCGGCACCGCTTTCTGCGTGCCGGCGTAGCGGCTGGCGCTACTTCGTCACCGGCGCCGCCTCCTGCGCGCGACGCAATCGCGCGAGCCACTCGGTCCAGTCGACAGGGCCGGACTCGAAGCGCTTCTTCAGGTTCGCGAGCACGTTGCCCCACGCGCTGTCGAGGTAGTCGTACGCCTTGTCCCACTCGCCGCCGTCGCCCCAGCCCGTGTGATACAGCGTGACGCGCGTGCTCGTCGCGTCCACAGGATCGATCCGGACCATCACGAACGTCCGCTGTTTGCGGATTTCCGGGACGCTCGGCGGCGCGTTCCAGTCGAACGACAGCATGCGCTTCGGCTGCAGCGCCATGAAGCGCATGTCATCCGCACCCCTGGCGCCGGGCGCGGCGAGCGGGTTGATGAAGACGTGGAACGCGCCGCCCACGCGGGCGTCGACCTCGGCGTCGGGCGCGAAGAAGCCGACGATGCCAGCGCGCGTCGTCCACGCGTCCCACACCTGGTCCGGCGTGGCAGCGACGACGACTTCCTTTTCGATCGCGCGCGGAGGCGCGGCCATCGCCAGCGTGGCGATCGCGGCAAGCGCAACGGCAGCAAGCGTTCGCAGCATTGTGACTCCCGTCGACGTAGGGCGCCGGCTCGGGCAACGGAGCGCGCGGCCCGAAGTAGGATAATGCCAGCGACCCGCCGGCCGGCGCGTATGTTTTGCTTGTAAACTCCCGTTTCGTATGTAAAATGCCCGGACGGGAACCCGGCGCCGGCCGCAAGCCAGGAGGAGCCACGATGAAGGATGCGAACTTTCGCGGTGTCTGGCCGGCGCTGACCACGCCGTTCCACGCCGACCTCTCGCTCGACGCCGACGGCTGCGCGCGCCTGGTCGACGCGGTGATCGGCGACGGCGTCCACGGCATCGTCGTCAACGGCTGCACCGGCGAGAGCTGGGCGCTGTCCGCCGACGAGCGCGCGACCGTGTTCCGCACGGCGGTCGCCGCGGCGCGCGGGCGGGTACCGGTCGTGGCCGGCTGCAGCGCACAGACGGCGGCGGAGACGCTCGTGAAGATCCGCCAGGCCGCGGATGCCGGCTGCAAGTACGCGATGGTGTCGCCGCCCTGGTACATCATGCCCGGCCCCGACGAGATCATCGCGCACTACAGGAAGGTGCTGGCCGCCACGCCGCTGCCGATCCTGCTGTACAACATCCCGCGCCGCACCGGCGTCGGCTTCACCGTCGAGATGGTCGACCGGCTGGCCGACGAGCCGAAGGTCGTGGGCATCAAGGAAAGCTCGAAGGACTGGGGCCTGCTGTCGTCGGTGATCCGCCGCACGCGCGACCGCATCAGCGTGTTCGCCGGCTACGCGAGCTTCTTCGGACTCGCCGCGCTGTGCGAAGGCGCGGTCGGCTACGTCGACTCCGGCACGCCGGTCTTCGGCGCGAAGTCGCTCGCGTTCTATCGCGCCGCCACCGGCGGCGACCTCGAGACCGCGCGCCGGCTGCAATCCGACATGGAACACATGCTCGCCGCGTACTTCGGGCTCGGCACGTTCCCCGCCAGCATCAAGGCCGCGCTCGACCTGCTCGGGCGTCCGGGCGGGCCTACGCGCGACCCGATCCGGCCGCTCGACCCCGCTCAGCGCGAGACGCTGCGCAGGACGATGGTGACGGCCGGAC
Source organism: Burkholderiales bacterium (assembly GCA_046347755.1). GTDB lineage: Bacteria > Pseudomonadota > Gammaproteobacteria > Burkholderiales > Casimicrobiaceae > VBCG01. The sequence continues at coordinate 3,082,206 of JAXMFM010000003.1, forward strand.
TCGTCGCCGAGACGTCGCGCGCCGGGGTCGCCTGAATCCCCTCCTCCGCCAAGGACACCGATGAGCATCGCCGTCGCTTCCCCTGAGCGCGCCACGCGCGCCGACACCGCCGACTACTACGCAGCCCTCAATGCCCGCGCCGCCGACATCGAGGCCCGCTACCGCCAGCTGACGCCGCGGTCGATCGAGAACTTCCGCCGTGCCGCGCACGTGTTCCCGGGCGGGTACACGCGCGACGCCATCATGCGCGGGCCGCACCCGACGTTCGTGACGCGCGCGAGCGGCGCGACGATGACGGACGCCGACGGCCGCACGCTGACCGACTTCTGGTTCAACGCGACGTCGCTGCCGCTCGGGCACGCGCATCCGGCGGTGGTCGCGGCGATCGTCGCGCAGGCGCCGCTCGGCACCGCGTACTTCGCGCCGACGCTGCACGAGGTCGCGCTGGCCGAATTGCTGCTGCCGCGGCTCACCGGCGCCGAACGCATCCGCTTCGCGAACTCGGGCAGCGAGGCGGTGATGATGGCCGTGCGCTTCGCGCGCGCGGCGCGCACCGCCGACGGCCACGCTGCGCGCACGACGATCGTCAAGTTCGAGGGCAGCTACCACGGCTCGTACGACGACGTCAGCTGGTCGGTGAGCCCGAAAGTGATCGATGCCGGCAGCAGCGAGGCGCCGCAGGCGGTCGCGGAGACCACCGGCCTCGCCGGCACCGAAGGCCGCGTCGCGGTCCTGCCGTTCAACCATCCGGCCGTCCTCCGCGACTACGTCGCCGCGCATCACGACGAGATCGCCGCCATTCTCGTCGAGCCGATGGCCAACCGCATCGGCCTCGTGGTGCCCGACTTCGAATTCCTTGCGGAGGCCCGCGCGCTGTGCGACCGCCACGGCATCGTGCTGATCTTCGACGAGGTGATCTCCTTCCGCGTCGGCTACGGCGGCGTGCAGGGCCTGCTGAACATCACGCCCGACCTGACCACACTCGGCAAGATCATCGGCGGCGGCTTCGCCGTCGGCGCCGTCGCCGGCCGCGCGCGCGTGCTGGACCTGTCGGTGCCCGGGCTCGGCGCGCGCGTCTCGCACGCGGGGACGTTCAACGGCAACCCGATGATGGCCGTCGCCGGCCGCGCGACGATGGAGCAGCTGACACCCGAAGTGTTCGACCAGCTGGCAGCGCTCGGCGCGTACGCGCGCCAGGGCCTGGCCGACGCCGCGCGCGGCCTGCCGCTGCAGGTGACGGGCGCGGGCTCGCTGTTCAAGGTCACCGCGACCGCGCAGCCGCTGCACGACTACCGCGACGCCGCGACCTCCGACAAGCGCTGGGAAACGCTGTGCTCGCTGGCGCTGCTGTGCGAAGGCTTCGTGCTGACGCCGCAGATGTCGGGCTGCGTGTCGGCGGTGACCACGCGCGCGAACGTCGACGCGCTGCTCGACGCGTTCCGGGCGATCGCCCGCGCGTGACGGCCTCCTCCTCATCGCGCGGTTGAACGGATGCCCGCCACCTCGCCGGCATTGCAGGGCCGCGTCGCGCTGATCACCGGCGGCGGTACCGGAATCGGCAGCGCGATCGCGCGGGCGTTCGCCGGTGCGGGCGCCCGCGTGATCGTCGCCGGCCGCACCGGCGGGCCCCTGCAGGGCATCGCCGCGGAAACGGGCGGCGAGGCCATCGTGGCCGACGTCAGCGACGAGGCTTCGGTCGCCGCGCTCTTCGCGCGCATCGACGCCGGTCCCGGCGGCCCGGACATCCTCGTGAACAACGCCGGCGTGACGGGTCCGGTCGCGCGCGCGGCCGACATGGACATGGCCGGCTGGGACGAGACGATGGCGATCAACGTGCGCGGCACGCTGCTGTGCATCAAGTACGCGGTGCCCCGGATGCGCGCGCGCGGCGGCGGCTCGATCATCAACCTGTCGTCGCTGATGGGCCTGAAGGGGACGCCGATGCGCAGCGCGTACACGGCGAGCAAGTACGCGGTGCTGGGCATCACCGACGCCGTGTCGCAGGAGGTCGGCGTCGACAACATCCGCGTGAACGCGCTCTGCCCCGGCGCGGTCAACGGGGACCTGATGCAGCGCGTGATCGCCGCGCGCGCGGCCGCGGAAGGCCGGACGCCCGACGAGGTGATCCGCGTCCACTACACGGACAAGGCGTCGCTGCGCCGCTGGGTCGAGCCGGAGGAAGTCGCCGCCGCCGCGCTGTTCCTCGCCAGCCCGGCGTCCGCCGCCATTACCGGCGAGCGCCTGCGCGTCGATGCCGGGCGCACGTGACGATGGACCGGAAGGAAAACCCTGCGATGCGCGACGCGACGATCCTGACCTGTGCGGTGACCGGCAACCAGACGAAGCGCGAGCAAAATCCGGCGCTCCCCGTCACGCCGGCGGAAATCGCGCGCTCGGCCGTCGAGGCCGCGCGCGCCGGCGCCGCGATCGTGCACCTGCATGCACGGGACCCGGCGACCGGCCGCGGCACGACGCGCGCGGAGCTGTTCGACGAGATCGTCGCGCGCATCCGCGACGCGGGCTGCGACGCGATCCTCAACCTGTCGACCGGCGAAGGCGGCCGCTTCATTCCGTCCGACGACGATCCGAAGGTCGCGGCGGCCGGCAGCACGCTGATGCGGCCGGAGCTGCGCGTCGCGCACGTCGAGCGGCTGCGGCCGGAGGTGTGCACGCTCGACTTCAACACGATGTACTCGGGGTCGTCGGTGGTGATCAATACGCCGCGCAACCTCGAGATCATGGCGCAGCGCGTGCTCGCCGCCGGCGTCGTGCCGGAGATCGAGCTGTTCGACACCGGCGACCTGCAGCTCGCGCTCGACTTCGTCGAGCGCGGCATCCTGCACGGGCCGCTGATGTGGCAGATCGTGCTGGGCGTGAAGTACGGCGCGATGGCCGATCCGCAGACGATGATGTACCTGGCGTCGCGGCTGCCGCCCGGCGCGCAGTGGACGGCGTTCGGCATCGGGCGGCGCGCCTTCCCGATGCTCGCGCAGTCGTACCTGCTGGGCGGCCACGTGCGGATCGGGATGGAGGACACCGTCTACATCGATCGCGGCGAGCTGGCGTCCGGCAATGGCGCGCTGGTCGAGAAAGGCGTGCGCATCGTCGAGAGCCTGGGCGGGCACATCGCCACGGTGGCGCAGGCGCGCGCGATGCTGGGCCTGCACCCGAGCGCCAGCGCGACCGGCGCGCTGGCGTCCGCGTAACCTATCAACCGGTCCGGCAGCGGACCTTCAAGCGAGGAGCGTTCGATGAACATCACGAGGTTCTGGCAATACGGCACCGCCGCGGCGCTGGCCCTGCTGTCCGCGGTCGCGCCGGTTTCCGTGCAGGCGCAGGCGTGGCCGTCGCGGCCGATCAAGCTGATCGCCCCGTTTCCGCCGGGCAGCTCGATCGACATCATCGCGCGGCTGATCGCGGGACCGATGGGCGACGCGCTGGGCCAGTCGGTCGTCGTCGAGAACAAGGTCGGCGCCGGCGGCAACGTCGGCGTGGACGCCGTGGTCAAGTCGCCGAAGGACGGGTACACGATCGGCATCGGCGCGCGCGGGCCGCTCGCCATCAACCCGTTCCTCGTCGACAGCATGTCGTACGATCCGGTGAAGGACGTCGCGCCGATCGCGGTGTTCGGCAGCAGCGCGATCGTGCTGTGGGTCCGCGCCGAATCACCGGCGAAGACGATGCAGGAGTTCGTCGCGCAGGCGAAGGCGAGCCCCGGCAAGCTCAACTACGCGTCCGACGGCGTCGGCACCACCAACCACCTGGGCGGCGAAGCGCTGAAGAGCACGGCGAAGATCGACGTCGTGCACGTGCCGTACAAGGGCACGCAGGAGGCGCTGACCGCGCTGCTGCAGGGCGACGTGCAGATCTTCCCGGCGGGGCTGCCGCCGCTCGTCGGCCAGTACAAGGCGGGCAAGATCCGCGCGCTGGCCGTGGCGACCAAGGCGCGGGATCCCCAGCTGCCGGACGTCCCGACGGTCGCCGAAGTCGGGCTCGCGGGCGCGGAGATGTTCGCGTGGTTCGCGATGTTCGCGCCGGCCGGCACGCCGCCCGAGATCCTGACCAAGATACGCGACGCACTCGGCGTGGCGCTGGCCAAGCCCGAAGTGAAGGACAAGCTCGTCTCGCTCGGCATCACGCCGCAGCTCTCCACGCCGCAGGAGCTGGCGAAGCTCGTGCAGGACGAGCAGGCGCGCTGGGGCCCGGTGATCAAGGCGTCCACCGCGATGAAGACGAACTAGGGCCTGTTAACGCTATGAACGCAAACGCGTTGCAGGGCCGAAAACGCCCAGCGCAAGGCGCGAGGTCGAAGGCGGGCCGGCTGCCCGGCGAGACCTCGCAACGCAGCGATGGGCGTTTTCGGCAGCAACCCGAAGGGAACGGGTGGCATGGGGCGCCACTCTTTGTTGCTCTCCTAGCCAAGACTTCTAGTCTTGGCGTCGTCGGCTGCCGCGATTGGCGCCCCATGCCACCCGTTCGCGTTTGCGTTTATAGCGTTGACAGGCCCTAGCGCGTGCCTGTCAGACGGTTGCGACCGGCGTCACCGGCGCGCCGACGGCGCCGGGCATGCGCAGCGGCGGCGCAGTCAGCAGGAACCGCGTGCGGCCGTGCGCGCCGAGATGGCGGGCGAGCTCGCCCAAGTACCAGAGCTCGCCCAGCGGGATGCCGAGCTTGAACAGGCACAGCTCGTGCAGCCGCTCGTAGGCGACGCCGTCGTCGGTACGCGCCGGCGGCACCGCCTCGACCGCGAAGTTGTCCGCGGCGATGGCGGCCACGCCGGAGTCGTCGACCCAGCGCAGCAGCCGCTCGTCGCAGCCGTCGAGATGGCAGAACGCGTCGTCGAGCCAGCGCGATTGCGGATTTTCGCCCTGCGCGAGCAGCACGTCGGTCTGGCCCGTGTGCAGGCACAGGATGTCGCCGGTCTCGACGCTCGCGCGCTGCGCATCCAGCGTGCGCATGAGGTCGTCGTAGCCGACGAGCCGCCGCGCGTCGCCGAACGCGCGCCGCAGGTCGACCAGCACGCCGCGACCCTGCATGCCCGTTTCGGCGATGCGCTCGACGCCGAGCGCGGTCGCCCCGGCGAACGCGGCGGTGGCCGCGTTCTCCGCGGAGGGAACCGTCGCGCCGACCTCCACGCCTCCGCGAAATCCGTTGTAGTAGCGCACTTCGGGAACGCCGTCGCCGTCCGCGTCGAACATCGAGCCGACGTGCGCGAGCGCGTCCCACTGCGTCGAGAACTGACTGTACAGCAGCACCGCGTCGTCGTTGAACACGTCCGGATGCCGAGGATTCGCGTGCAGGTTGTACTTGACGCGCCCGTTGCGGACCATCGGCGTCAGCCGCGGCGGCTTGCGCTGCAGGTCGTGATAGTTGCCGCCCGGGCGATCGAGCGGCAGCGACAGGCAGAACGACCGGCCTTCGCGCACTTCGGCCGCGGCCGCGCGCACGCGCTCCGGCGTGATCAGGTTCAGCCGGCCGCGCTGGTCGTCCGGGCCGAAGTCGCCCCAGTTCGAGCCGGGCGGCCGGATCCGCCATCGCGGTGTCGTGTCCACGCGTTCGATTGAACCATGCTTCGCGTTGTGTGACCATCCCGCCGTGCGCTGCATCCGACGCGACCTGTTGACGTGAGCGAATCCGACCTGCGCATTCGCGACGGCGTCGCGCGCGGCGCGCCGGTCCGCTTCCGCTTCGACGATCGCGACGTCGACGCCTGCGCAGGCGAAAGCGTTGCCGCCGCGCTCTGGTCCGCCGGCATCCGCGCATGGCCGGCGGCGGACGACGCGGGGCCGCCGGCGCGCGCCGTGTTCTGCGCGATGGGCGTGTGCCAGCAGTGCGCGGTGTGGATCGACGGCGTCCGCGTCGAGGCCTGCCGCACGCCGGTGCGCGCGGGTCTCGTCGTCCGCACGCGGCCCGCGGGACTCGCGCAATCCGGACGCTCGACGTGAATCCCTCCGCCGACGTCGTCGTCCTCGGCGCGGGACCGGCCGGCGCGGCCGCCGCCGTCGAGGCCGCATCGTCCGGCCTGTCCGTCGTCGTCGTCGACGAGCAGGCGCAGGCGGGCGGGCAGGTCTACCGCATCGCCGCCGGCATCTCGCCGACGCGATCGGATGGCGAACGCGCCGACGGCGATCGGCTGCGCGATGCGCTTGCGTCGGCCAACGTCGATCGCCGGTTCGAGCATCGCGCGTGGCACGTCGAGCGCACCGACGACCGCTGGCGCGTGCACGCGCTGGGTCCCGACGGGCCGCGCACGTTCGTTGCCGCGGCGCTGATCGTCGCGACCGGCGCGCTGGAACGGCACGTGCCGTTTGCCGGATGGGAGCGCCCGGGCGTCATGGGCCTCGCCGCGGCCACAGTGTTGCTGAAGGCGCAGCGCGTGTTGCCGGGACGCAGCGTCGTCGTCGCCGGCGCGGGACCGCTGCTGCTCGTCGTGGCGAAGGCCATCGTCGACGGCGGCGGCAGCGTCGCCGCCGTCGTCGACGCGCATCCGCGCGGCGCATGGCTGGCCGATGCGGCGGACCTCGCGCTGCGGCCCGATCTCGTCGCGCGCGGCGTGGGTTGGGTGCGCACGCTGCGCGCGCACGGCGTGCGGATGCTGTACGGGCACCGGCTGCAGGCGGTTGCCGGCGACGCCCCGCAATTGCGTGCGACCGTGGTCGCCGTCGACCGCAGCGGACGCGCGCGCGCGCACGGTGTCGCCATCGAGATCGCGTGCGACGCCGTCTGCTGCGGCTACGGACTGATGCCGGCCACCGACGTCACGCGCCTGGCGGGCGCCGCGCATGCGTTCGACCCGGCGCGCGGCGGCTGGCATGCCGTCGTCGACGACGCGCAGCGCTGCAACGTCCCGGGCCTCTATGTCGCCGGGGACGGCGCCGGCATCGTCGGCGCCGCCGCCGCGCCGTGGCAGGGGCGCATTGCGGCGATGGCCGCCGCCCGCGATCTCGGCCGCCTCGACGCGCGCACCCACGCGGAGCGCAGCGCGGCAGCCCGCCGCGCGTCCGACCGCGCCGCGCGCTTCGGCCGCGCGATGACGCGGATCGCGCAGATCGGCGACGGCGCGATCGCCGACATCGCGCCCGACGTGACGATGTGCCAGTGCGAGCGGCTGACGCGCCGTACGCTGGCGTCCGCCATCGCCGACGGCTGCGCGACGATCAACGACCTCAAGGCGGCGACGCGCTGCGGCATGGGTCCGTGCGGCGGCCGCCTGTGCGAAGACGCCGTCGCGCGCCTGATCACGCTCGCCACCGGTCGCCCGCGTCCGCTCGTGGGCCAAGGGACCGGCCGCCCGCCGCTGCGTCCGGTCGATCTCGACGCCCTCGCCGGCGACTTCGACTACGACGCGCTGCCGATGGCCACACCCGCCCCACTGTGAACAATAGTAGCGACCTCGTCGTCGTCGGCGCCGGCATCATGGGCGCGACGGCGGCGCTTGCAGCGGCAAAAGGCGGCATGCGCGTGGTCGTCGTCGAACGGGACACGGCGGGCTCCGGCGCGTCCGGCGTCAACGCCGGCACGCTGTCGCTGCAGATCAAGCGCGTGGCGCTGATGCCGTACGCGCTGATCGGCCACGAATGGTGGCGCGACGCCGGCGACGCCGTCGGCTTCCACCGGACCGGCGGCTACACGCTGGCGTTCAACGCGCGCGAGCACGCGCTGCTCGACGAGCGAATGTCGCAGAAGCGCGCCGCCGGTGCGCCGATCGAATTCGTGTCGCCGCAGATCCTGCGCGGGCGCGAGCCGGCGCTGTCGGACCGCATCGTCGCGGCAAGCTATTGCGCGGCGGACGGCCACGCCGACTCCACGCGCACCGGCGCGTACCTGCGCGGGCTGTTGCGCGCCGCGGGCGTCGAGCTGCGCGAGCACGCGCCGGTGCGCGACATCGACGCGGGCGACCGTGGCTTTCGCGTGCACCTGGCCGACGGATCGGTCGCCGCGCGGCGCCTGCTGATCGCCGGCGGCGCGTGGACCGCGTCGATCGCCGCGATGCTCGGCGTCGCGCTGCCGATCCAGGTGCGCGTCAACACCGTCAGCGTGACCGAACCCGGACCGCGGCGGCTGACCGCCGGCATCGGCCACGCCACGGGATTGCTGACGCTGAAGCAGAAGATGGACGGCGCCTACCTGATCGGCGGCGGCTGGCAGGGCCGCGGATCGCCTGGCGGCGGGCGCGGCGAAATCGTCGCGGACACGCTGCTGCAGAACCTGCGGCTCGCGCGCTTCGCCGTCCCCGGGCTCGCCCATGCGCGCGTGCTGCGCGCGTGGACCGGGTTCGAAGCGTTCGTCGCCGACCACTATCCGCTCGCCGGCGCGCTGCCGGGCGTCGCGAATGCGTTCGCGCTGGCGTGCGTGCGCGGAGGTTACACGATCGGTCCGTGCATCGGCCCGCTGGTGGCGGACCTGATCCTCGGCCGCGAGCCAGCGCTGCCCCTGTTCGATCCCGCGCGCGTGATGGGCAGCGGCGCCGGCGCGCCGTCAAACGGCCCGGCGGCGGTTGCGCGCGGGTGAAGCGGCCGGCGCCGACACGTACCCCAGGCGCGCCGAGATCCGCTGCGCCGTCGCGACCACCTCGCCCACGTCGCGCGACTCGAACTGCGTGAGATCGAACGCCGAGTCCGGCGCCGAGATGTCGATGGCCGCGACGACGCGGCCCGCGCGGTCGAACACCGGCGCGGCGATCGAGCTGCCGCCGGGTTCCACCGCGCCGTGGCTGATCGCGTAGCCGGCCGCCGCCGCCGTCGCGATCCGCTGCAGGAGCTCGCCGACGTTGCCCGGCGTCTGGTCGGTGAGCGGGACGAACGTGCGCTCGCGGAACAGCCGGCCGACCTCGGCCGCGCTGAGGTCGGACAGCAGCAGCCATCCCATCGGCGTTCCGTAGGCGGGCAGCCGCGTGCCCACGTTCATCGTCGACAGGAAGCCCGACTTCGTCTGGATGCACGAGAGGTAGAGGATCTCGCGCCGGTCGAGGATGGCCAGGTGCGCCGATACGTTGGTGCGGTCGCGCAGCGCCTCGAGCTCCGGACGGGCGGTCTCGATCAGCGTCTGCGACGCCAGGTAGGCGAAGCCGATGTTGAGCACGCGCGCGCCCAGCTTCAGCATCTTCGACTCCGGCACCTCCTCGACGAAGCCCATGTGCTGCAGCGTGTACGCCAGCCGGAACATCGACGAGCGCGTGAGGCCGATGCGCTTGCCGATGTCGCCGACGCTCATCGGGCGCCCTTCGCTCGCCAGCGTCTCGAGCACCAGCAGCCCCCGCCGCAGGCCCGGCACGAAGTAGATGTCGTGATTCTTGTGGACGTCCGCGGGCGGCTCGGCGGATTTCGAGTCGCGCGCGCGGGGCCGGGCGCGCGGCGAACGTGGGGAGGCGGCGCGGGCGGGCGGCATGGCCTCTATGGTACCGAATCGAAGCCCGGCGCCGTCAGCGGCGTCCGGCTGCGTCACAATAGACAACCCGATGAAGCTCTCCAAGTCCAAGCTGCTCGCGCATCGGCAGTGCCCGAAGCGCCTGTACCTGCAGGTGCGGCGGCCCGAGCTCGCGCAGCGCAGCGAGGCCAGCGAGAACCGCATGGTGCAGGGCCACCGCGTGGGCGCCGCCGCGCAGCGGCTGTTTCCCGGCGGCCGGCTGATCGCGCACGTCGACCAGCTGCAGTCGGCGCTTAAGGAGACCCGCGAGCTCCTCGCTGCGCCGGGCGACGTCACGCTGTTCGAGCCCGCGCTGCGCACCGGCGACCTCCTCGTGCGCGCCGACATCCTTGAGCGCCGGGGCGGCCGCTACCGGATGATCGAGGTCAAGTCGTCGACGCATTTGAAGCCGTACCACGTCACCGACGCCGCGATCCAGACGTGGGTGGTCCGCGGCGCGGGCGTGGACGTCGGTCAGGTCGAGGTCGCGCACATCGACAACCGTTTCGTCTACGCGGGCGACGGCGACTACCGAGGGCTGTTCGCGCACGACGACGTCACCGAGGCCGTCGCGCCGCTGCAGGAGCAGATTCCCATGTGGATCGAGGCCGCGCAACGCGACCTGGCAGGCCCGATGCCCGACGTCGCCGTCGGCCCGCAGTGCGGCGACCCGTTCGAGTGCGAGTTCCTGGGGTTCTGCGCGCCCACCGAAGCCGAGTATCCGGTCGACGTGCTGCCGAACAGCCGCAGGCTCGCGCAGCGGATGCGCGACGACGGCATCACCGACCTGCGCGACGTGCCGCCCGAAAATCTGAAGAGCGAGCTCCACCAGCGGATCCATCGCGTCACGAACAGCGGCAAGCCGGAGCTCGACCCTGCTGCGGCCGAAGCGCTGTCCGCGCTCGGCTGGCCGCGCTACTACGTCGACTTCGAGACCGTGGGTCCGGCCGTGCCGATGTGGGCCGGCACGCGGCCGTACCAGAAGATCCCGATGCAGTTCTCGTGTCGCCGGCAGGAGGCGGACGGCACGCTCGCGCACCTGCCGCCGTTTCTCGACACGTCCGGCGACGATCCGCGCCGCCCGTTCGCCGAGCGCCTTGTCGCCACGGTCGGCGACGACGGCCCCGTCTTCGTCTACAACATCGCGTTCGAAGGCGGCGTGATTCGCCAGCTGGCCGAGCTGTTCCCCGACCTGGCGCCTGCGCTGCAGCGGATCGCCGCGCGGCTCGCCGACCTGCTGCCGCTCACGCGCGACCACTACTACCATCCGGCGATGATGGGCTCGTTCTCGATCAAGCGCGTGCTGCCGACCATCGCGCCGGAGCTCGACTACGCGAAGCTCGACGGCGTGCAGAGCGGCGACATGGTCGAGCCCGTCTATCTCGAGATCGTCGATCCGTCGACGCCGCCCGGGCGGCGCGACGCGTTGCGCGCTTCGCTGCTGGCCTACTGCGAGCGCGACACGCTGGCGATGGTCGCGCTCGCGGCACACCTTGCGGGCGAGCGGCCCGCGTCGAACGCATGATGGCCGAAAGCGACTGCGACCTGCTGGTCGTCGGATCAGGTGCCGCCGGATTGTCGGCGGCGGTGACCGCCGCACATCACGGGCTCAAGGTCATCGTCGTCGAGAAGGACGACATCTGCGGCGGCGCCACCGCGTGGTCGGGCGGCTGGATATTCGTGCCGTGCAACCCGCTGTCGCGGGCCGCCGGCGTCGTGGAGGACCTCGAAGGCGCGCGCACGTACCTGCGCCACGAGCTGGGCTCGAACTACGACGCCGCAAAGGTCGACGCGTTCCTCGAATCCGGTCCGCAGATGGTCGCGTTCTTCGAGGAGAAGACCGAATTGCAGTTCGTCAGCGGCACGAAGATCGCCGACATCCACGGATTCACGCCGGGCGCCGGCACCGGCGGCCGCTCGGTCGCGCCCGCGCCGTACAGCGCGCGCCGGCTCGGCCGCGAGCTGCTGCGCAAGGCGCGGCGGCCCAAGTACGAGACGTCGCTGTTCGGCATGGGCATCATGGCCGGCCCCGACCTGCACGCGTTCCTGCACGCAACGCAGTCGGCGAAGTCGTTCGCCTACGTCGCGCGGCGCTTCGTCCGCCACGTGTTCGACCTCGCCGTGCACCGGCGGAGCATGCAGCTCGTCAACGGCCCCGCGTTGGTCGCGCGCCTGATGAAGTCCGCCGATAATCTGGGCGTCGAGCTTCGCGTGTCGTCGCCGGCGGTGCGGCTGGCGACCGAAGGCGGCGCGGTGCGCGGCGCCGTCGTGCGCACGTCCGATGGCGAGGTCACGATCCGCGCGCGGCGCGGCGTCGTGCTGGCCGCCGGCGGATTCGCGCACGACCGCGCGCAGCGCGTCGCGCTGACGCCGCGCTTGCCTGCCGGCGGCGAAGCGTGGGCACTGCCGCCGGACGCGGTGAACGGTGACGGCGTGCGCCTCGGCGAATCGGCCGGCGGCTTCGTCGACCGCAGCGTCGCCTCGCCTGTGGCGTGGTGCCCGGTGTCGATCGTCCGGTACCGCGACGGACGCACCGGCCTCTATCCGCACATCGTCGACCGCGGCAAGCCCGGCATCATCGGCGTCCTGGCCGACGGCCGCCGCTTCTGCAACGAGGCGCACGGCTACCACGACTACGTGTCCGCGATGCTGCGCGCCCTTCCGGAGGGCCGCGAGGTCGCGTCGTGGCTGATCTGCGACCACGCGTTCCAGCGGCGCTATCCGTTCGGGATGTCGAAGCCGTTCCCGGTTCCCGTCGCGCCGTACGTGCGGTCCGGCTATCTGCAGCGCGGCGCGACCGTCGATGAACTCGCGCGCGCGTGCGGCATCGATCCGGCCGGGCTCGCGCAGACCATCGCCGAGTACAACGTTCACGCGCGCAACGGCGAGGATCCGGCGTTCGGCCGCGGCACGACGCCGTTCAATCGCGGGTCCGGCGATCCCGACCACAAGCCCAATCCGTGCCTGGCGCCGATCGAGCACCCGCCCTACTACGCGATCAAGGTGCTGCCCGGAAGCTTCGGCACGTTCGCCGGATTGAAGACCGACGAATTCGCGCGCGTGCTGCGTCGCGACGGTTCGCCGATCGACGGCCTGTACGCCGCGGGCTGCGACCAGGCGAGCGTGATGGGCGGGCACTATCCGTCCGGCGGCATCAACCTCGGACCGGCGATGACGTTTGGTTACGTCGCCGGCAGGCACGCCGCCCGTCCGACGGCGGACGCGCCGGTGGAAGCCGGCCATCAGGTCCGGTAACATCGGCGCGACCCGGACGCAGATCCGGCGCTCAAACCCACCAAGGAGGCAACCATGCAATTCAGGATGCAGTTGACGGCGGCGGTGGCCGTGTTCGCCGCCCTCGCCGCGGCGCCGGTCGCGGCCGAGCAGGTCACGCTCATGACGGGTCCGCAGGGCGGGTCCTGGGTGCCGCTGGGCGGGGCGCTGAAGGGCATCTGGGAAAAGGCGGTCCCGGGGCTGGAGATCCAGCAGCAGCCCGGCGCCGGCATCTCCAACGTCCGCGCCGTCGACGAAGGCAAGGCGCAGATCGGCTTCGGCAATTCGTCGAGCACGGTCGACGGCATAGCCGGCCGCGCGCCGTTCCCGAAGAAAATCAGCAACGTCTGCCAGATCGCGAACCTGTATCCGCAGTACTTCCAGGTAGTCGCGCTCGCCGACGCCAAGATCGGCTCGTATGCCGACCTCAAGGGCAAGACGCTGGTCGCGCAGTCGAAGGGCAACACTGCCGAGCTGCTGACCGCCGAAGTGCTCAAGGTCAACGGCATGACGTACGACTCGCTCGGCAAGGTCAACTTCCAGGCGAGCTACAACGACGCGGTGTCCATGATGAAGGATGGCCACGCGCAGGTGTTCACGCTCGGCACCACGGCGCCGGCATCGGCGGTGATGGACCTGGCCAGCGCGCGCGACATCGTCCTCGTCCCGGTCGACGACAAGACCATGGCCGCAATGAAGGCGCTCAATCCGGGCTACATCCGGACCACGATCAAGGCCGGCACCTATCCGAAGCAGACGGCCGACGTCCCGGTCATCGCCTACTCGACACACCTGATCGTCGCCTGCAGCCTGCCCGAGGAGACGGTCTACCAGATGACGAAGTCGCTGGCGGCCAACCTGTCGACGCTGGCGTCGATCGTCAAGCCGATCGAAGGCGTCACGCCCAAGGACCTTGCGACCGACATCGGCGTTCCGCTGCACAAGGGCGCCGCACGCTACTACAAGGAAGTCGGCGCAATCTAGCCTTCGGCGAAGGCCCGGCGTCGCGCGGGCGTCCGCGCGACGCGCCTTCGCCCCTGCCCCGTGGACGAGCAGACACCGATCACTCCCGCTCACGCGGCGCTGCGGTGGTCGGTGCTCGCCATCGCGGTCGCGATGTCGCTGTACCACATGTACGTGGCGGCGTTCGGCCCGCCGACGGCGATGATCTTCCGCGGCACGCACCTGCTGTTCGCACTGACCCTCGTCTACCTGCTGTTCCCGTTCCGCGCCGGCGGCCCGTGGCGCGTCTTCGACCTGTTCCTGCTGGTGGCCGGCTGGGCCGCGATCCTGCACATCCTGCTCGACTTCACGACGTTCGAGAACCGCATCATCTACATCGACGACCTGACGACCTGGGACAAGGTCTTCGCGGTCGCGCTGGTGATCGGCGTGCTCGACGCGACGCGCCGGGTGATCGGCTGGGCGCTGCCGCTGACCGCGCTCGTCTTCGTCGCCTACGCGGCGCTGTTCACCAAGGTGGCGCCGCAGGTGCTGATGGAACAGATCTACCTGTCGACCGAAGGCATCTTCGGATCGACGCTGGGCGTGTCGGCGTCGTACGTGATGCTGTTCGTCCTGTTCGGCGCGTTCATGGAACGCAGCGGCACCGGGCAGTTGTTCATGGATTTCGCGCTGTCGCTCACCGGCCACACCGCCGGCGGCCCCGGCAAGGTCGCCGTCGTGAGCTCGACGCTGTTCGGCACCGTCTCGGGCAGCGCGGTGGCCAACGTGATGGTCGACGGACCGATCACCATTCCGCTGATGAAGCGCACCGGCTTCCGCCCGCCGTTCGCCGCGGCCATCGAGGCGGTCGCGTCCACCGGCGGCCAGATCATGCCGCCGGTGATGGGCGCGGCGGCGTTCGTCATGGCGGAGTTCCTCGCCGTGTCGTACCTGCAGGTCACGATCTGGGCGCTGGTCCCCGCGATCCTGTACTACGTCGCCGTGTTCTTCGCCGTGCACTTCGAGGCGAAGCGCAGCGGCCTGCACGGGATTCCCAAGGCCGACCTGCCGCGGCTCGGCGCCGTGATGCGCGAGCGCGGGCACCTGTTCCTGCCGATCCTCATCGTGCTCGGCGGATTGCTGCTCGGGTATTCGGCGCCGCTGTGCGCGCTGGCCGGCGCGCTGTCGTGCCTGCCGGTGGCGATGCTGCGCTCGTCGACGCGCACGGGCATCACGTGGCGGACGGTGGTGGGCGCACTGGAGGACGGCGCGCGCAACACGCTGGCCGTCGCCATGGCCTGCGCGTGCGCGGGCATCGTCATCGCATGCGTGACGATCACCGGGCTCGGCATCGTGTTCACGCAGGGCGTCGTCGCGCTGGCGCAGGACTCGCTGGTCCTCGCGCTGATCCTGACTGCCGTAGCGGGGATCGTCCTCGGCATGGGCATGCCGACCACGCCCGCGTACATCGTGATGGTTTCGCTGCTGGTGCCGGCGATCATCAAGCTCGGCGCGATCGTTCCCGCCGCGCACATGTTCGCGTTCTACTTCGCGATCCTGTCGGCGATCACGCCGCCGGTCGCGCTGGCCGTCTTCGCCGCCGCCGGCCTGGCCAAGTCCGACCTGTGGGAAACCGGGTTCGCCGCGATGCGCGTCGCGGCGCCGACCTACGTCGTGCCGTTCATGCTGGTGTACGAGCCCGCGCTGATGCTGATCGGCGAGTGGCCGACGATTGCGCTTGCAGTGACCTCCGCCACCGTTGGCGTCATCGCACTGGCGGCAGGACTGTTCGGCTATTTCGCCGGCCGCTGCCAGACCTGGCATCGCGTGCTGCTGGTGATCGCGGCGCTGCTGCTGATCAAGCCGGGTATCTACACCGACCTGGCCGGGCTGGCGTTGCTGGCGGTGGTGTTCGTTGCGCAGCGGCTGCAGCGCTCGCGCGCGGCCGGCGCGTCGGCGCGGGGCTGATCCTCAGCCGACCTTCGCGCCGCAGTTGCTGCAGAAGCGGTTGCCCGGCACCTGCGCCGCGCCGCACTTGGCGCAGAAGCGGCCCGCCGGCACGGCGGCCTTCGCGTTGCGCCGCCACTGCCAGAAGACGACGGCCGCGCCCAGCAGGCTCAACAGCACGAAGCCCGCCAGCGGCAGCGCCCACTCCGGCAGCCCGCCGCTCGCGGCGGCGGCCGCCGGCGCAGGCGCGATCGCCGGCGGCGCCGCGGGAGCGGGAGCGCTGGCCTTCAGTTTCAGGATTTCCGCGGACGGTCGCGCGTCGGTCTTCGTGTAGCGCACGGAAATCGGCAGCGGCTTGCCCGCGTCCATCGCGCCCAAGTCCGCGCTTCGATACCCCAGGCCTTCCTGGCCCGTCGTGTTGCGATCGAGATTCGGCTCGACCGCGATGTCGGTTGCCGTGGCGGGCTCCTGCACCGTCACGCCGACGCGGTCGACCGCAAGATCGCCGGGCCAGACGTAGCGATACGTGCGGGCCGGGTTGGTGGTCGCGATCGGCTCGTAGAACTCGACGTGGAAGAACCGCTGCGGCACCTCGAATTTCAGCGTCGCGTATTCGCCCGCGACCGCGAGCTCGTGCTGCAGATTGAGCAGGCTGCCGTCCGCCGTCGCGGAATACGCCACCGCGAGCGGGCCGCCGGCGCTGCCGGGCAGCCGCATCGTGATCTTCGCCGGCAGCTTCACGCTCTCCGCCAGCACACCCCGCAGGATCACCAGCGCGGACGGCCGGTCGTATTCCGGCCAGACCTCGATGTTGAGGCTTGCGAGGCGCGGATTGCCCTTGGGCGCCGCTGCGGTCTGCGCGAGCGCGAACGCCGGCACGACGAACAGCGCCATCACGAGAATGGCGAGGTGGGCCGCGAAACCCGCCGGTGCGTGCCGTCCGAAGGCCGATGCGTCGTGTCGTTTCATCGAATGTCCTCTTCACTTCCCGCCGCTTGCCGGCGGCCACCACGCTCCGCCCACGACCATGCCCTTCAGGCGGAACCGCCGGTCGGCGGCGAGGCGCTCGCCCTGCGTGTCGTGGAACTCGAACGCGCCCTGCTCGATGTCGACGACCGTCGCGTCGCCTTCGCTGCCGACCGCGAGCGTGCCGAGCGACGGGCGCCGGATCGCGCGCGCCGGCGCGGCCGTCACCGCTGCGACCAGCGCGTTGAGGTCGACACCCAGCACCAGGAACTTGGAAAGTGTCGTGAGCAGGTCGAAGGCCGGCCCGTCGACGTTGAGGACGTGCACGTCGCTCGAGATCACGTCGGGCCGGAACCCGGCCGCGAGCAGGCCCCGGCACGCATGGAAGCCGAACGAGCCGGCGCCATGGCCGATGTCGAAGGTCACGCCGCGCTCGCGGGCGAGCAGCGCTTCCTCGCGCACGGCCCCGTCGCCGCGCAGCAGCGAGTTGGGAAACGGCCGGTAGCAATGGGTGAGGACGTCGCCCGGGCGCAGCCGCTCCAGCACTTCCTTCCGGGAAGGCGGCGGATGGTCGATGTGCGCCATCAGCGGCAGGTCGAGTTCCTCGGCGACCTCGAGCGCCATGTCGAGCGGCGACACCCCGCTGGACCCGCCGGCGCCGCGGCCCACGCGCACCTTGATGCCGACGACGAGGTCGCGGTTCTCGCGCGCCACCCGCACGCACTCGTTGAGGTCGAGCAGCCGCAGGTCCGAGGCCTCGCCGACCATCACGGTGCGGCTGAACGCGAAGATGCCGGCGAACGAGACGTTGAGATAGGCGAGGATGCGCACGGCCGAAGGCTCGATGACGTGCCGCCGGAAGCCGGGAAAATTCCCGGGCCCGGCCGTGCCGGCGTCGATGAACGTCGTGGTGCCGCTGCGCCGCGCGATGGGCTCGGCCTCGACGCCGATCGACGTGCCGCCCCAGTAGACGTGCGTGTGCAGGTCGATCATGCCGGGCGTGACGATCGCACCCGCGACGTCCCGCTCCGCCTTCGCCGCAGCGGCAATCCGCGGCGCCACCGCCGCCACGCGGCCGTTCGCGAAGCCCACGTCGCACGTCGCGTCGAGGCCGCTCGCCGGGTCGATCACCCGTCCGCCGCGCAGTATCAGGTCCATTCTTCGTCTCTCCTGGCCGCCAGTGTATCGCGACGGCGTTCTCCGTCTTCATGCGCGCAGATGGCAGGCGACGTGATGGCCGGGCGCCGTCTCGCGCAATTCGGGCGATTCGACGCGGCAGCGGTCGAACGCGTACGGACAGCGCGTGTGAAAGCGACACCCCGATGGCGGATGGATGGGACTCGGCACGTCGCCCTGGAGGATGATGCGCGTGCGCCTGATCGCCGGGTCCGGATCGGGCACCGGCACCGCCGAAAGCAGCGCCTCCGTATACGGATGCTGCGGCGTGGCGAACAGCGCGCGGCGCGGGGCCAGCTCGACGATGCGGCCGAGGTACATCACGGCCACGCGGTGGCAGATGTGCTCGACGACCGCGAGGTCGTGCGCGATGAACAGGAAGGACAGGCCGAACTCCGCCTGAAGGTCGACGAGCAGGTTGATGACCTGCGCCTGCACCGACACGTCAAGCGCGGACACGGGTTCGTCGCAGACGATGACCCTGGGTTCGACGGCGAGCGCGCGCGCTATCCCTAAGCGCTGGCGCTGCCCGCCGGAGAATTCGTGCGGGTACTTGCGCATCTGGT
This sequence comes from Burkholderiales bacterium, assembly GCA_046347755.1. GTDB lineage: Bacteria > Pseudomonadota > Gammaproteobacteria > Burkholderiales > Casimicrobiaceae > VBCG01. Next base: position 3,100,484 of record JAXMFM010000003.1, read on the forward strand.
CGGGCCTCAAGCCCACGCGCGCGAACAACCGGGCCACGCGTTCGATCCGCTCTTCGCCCGACGCGATGGCGTAGTTGTGCAACGGCTCGCCGACGATGTCGCCGGCGTTCATGCGGGGATCGAGCGACGCATACGGATCCTGGAAGATCACCTGCAGCCGCCGCCGGTGCGGGCGCATCGCCGCGCGATCCAGCTGCGTGATGTCCTCGCCTTCCAGCGTGATCGTGCCGCTCGTTGGCTCGACGAGCCGCAGGATCGCCTTGCCGGTCGTCGACTTTCCGCAGCCGCTTTCGCCGACCAGGCCCAGCGTTTCGCCGGCGGCCAGGTCGAACGACACGCCGTCCACCGCCTGCACGCGGCCGACCTCGCGCGACAGCAGCCCGCCGTGCACCGGGAAGTGCTTGACCAGCGCGTCGACTTTCAGCACGGTTCGCGGCAGGTTCGGCTCAGGCACGCGCCATCTCCGGCAGCGTCTCGGCGTTCCAGCACGCGACGAAGTGGCCCGGCGCGGCTTCGACCTCCGGCGGGAAGGCGACGCTGCACTTCTCGCTCGCGTACGGGCAGCGCGGCGCGAACGTGCAGCCTTCCGCCATGCCGATCAGCGACGGCACGACGCCGGGGATCTCCGTCAGTCGCTGGGGTCGGGTGGACTCGGACGGCGCCCGGTTGAGCCGCGGGATCGACGTCATCAGTCCGCGCGTGTACGGATGGCGCGGGCGCGCGAACAACGCCTTCACCGTCGCCTGCTCGACCTTGCGGCCCGCGTACATGACGACCACGCGCTGCGCGGTCTCGGCGATCACGCCCAGGTCGTGCGTGATGAGCATGACCGCGGCGCCGGTGCGCTCCTTCATTTCCAGCATCAGGTCGAGGATCTGCGCCTGGATCGTGACGTCGAGCGCCGTCGTCGGCTCGTCGGCGATGAGGATGGTCGGCGTACAGGCCATCGCGATGGCGATCATCACGCGCTGCCGCATGCCGCCCGACAGCTGGTGCGGATATTCGCCGGCGCGCCGGCGCGGTTCCGGGATCTTCACGAGCGTCAGCATCTCGATCGCCCGGTCGAACGCCGCGCGCCGGGGCAGGTGCTGGTGCAGCGCGACGCTCTCGGCGATCTGGTTGCCGACGGTCATGACCGGATTGAGGCTGGTCATCGGCTCCTGGAAGATCATGCCGATCCGGTTGCCGCGAATCTCGCGCATGGCCGCGGTGTCGAGCGTCAGCAATTCCGTTCCGTCGAAGCGGACGCTGCCCGCCACGATCCGGCCCGAGACAGGCGGCACCAGGCGCATGATCGACAGCGCAGTCACCGACTTGCCGCATCCGCTTTCGCCGACGATCCCGAGCGTCTCGCCGCGGTCGAGTTCCAGCGCCACGCCGTCCACCGCCTTGACCACGCCGTCTCGCGTGTAGAAATGCGTGCGCAGGTCGCTGACGCTCAGCACCGGCGAGCTCGTTGTACCGGGCATCACATCCGCCGCGCGAGGCGCGGATCGAGCATGTCGCGCAACCCGTCGCCGACCAGGTTGATCGCCAGCACCGTCACCGCCAGGAACACGCCGGGCAGCAGCACCATCCCCGGCTTCAGCTGGAAATAGGGCCGGGCTTCGGCCATGATGTTGCCCCAGCTGGGAATCTCCGGAGGCGTGCCGGCCCCCAAGAAGCTCAACGCGGCCTCGATCAGCACGGCGGACGCGCAGATGTACGTCGCCTGCACGATCAGCGGCGGCAGCGCGTTGGGCAGAAGGTGCCGCAGCATGATGCGCGGCACGCTGGTGCCGATCGCCGTCGCCGCCTCGATGTACGGCTGCTCGCGGATGGTGAGCACGATGCTGCGCACCAGCCGCACGACGCGCGGCACTTCGGGCAGCGTCACGGCGACGATGACGATGAAGATGCTCGCCTTGGACAGCGCGATCAGCGCGATGGCGAGCATGATCGCCGGAATCGCCATCATGCCGTCCATCACGCGCATCACGACCTTGTCCACCGCGCGCAGATAGCCGCTGACCAGGCCGATAGCCAATCCGATCAGCGTGGCGAGCGCCGCGACCGACAGCCCGACGATCAGCGAAACGCGGCCGCCGTAGACGACGCGGCTGTACAGGTCGCGCCCGAAGCGATCGGTGCCGAACCAGTGGTCGGCCGACGGGCTGCGCAGGCGTTGCGACGGATTGATCGAGATCGGGTCGACGGTGCCGAGCCACGGCGCGGCGATCGACGCCAGCACGATGATCAGGAGCAGCGCGCCGCCGATCGCCACGGTCGGATGGCGGCGAACGAACGCGACGAAGCCCGATCGCGCGGGCGACGCGACGGGTGCGGCCGGGATCGCCGTCGCGGTTGACATGTCAGTCGGGATGGGCCGCCCCGACCGACTGACGCGCCCCCTTTGGGGGCAGCGAGCGGAGCGAGCGTGGGGGTCGATTCATCCTAGTACCGGATCCGCGGATCGAGCACCGTGTAGAGCATGTCGACCACGAGGTTGACGACGACGTACGCACCCGAGAACACGAGGATGATGCCCTGGATCACCGGATAGTCGCGGCGCAGGATCGCGTCGACCGTCAGGCGCCCGAGGCCGGGAATCGCGAACACGCTTTCGGTGACGACCACGCCGCCGATCAGCAATGCGACACCGATGCCGATGACCGTCACAATCGGGACCGCCGCATTGCGCAACGCGTGCCGCATCAGCACGTCCCCGGTGGCCACGCCCTTGGCCTGTGCCGTGCGGATGTAATCCTGGTTGAGCGTCTCCAGCATCGACGCGCGCGTGATGCGCGCGATCAGCGCCATGTACGCGAGGGCGAGCGTGACGCTGGGCAGGATGATGTTGGACAGCCACGGCCAGAAGCCCTTGGCGAGCGGCGTATAGCCCTGCACCGGCAGCCAGTCGAGCTCGATCGCGAACAGCCAGATGAGCACGTAGCCGATGACGAACCCGGGCACCGAGAATCCGAACACGGCGAAGCCCATGACGCCGCGGTCGATCCACGAACCGACGCGCCACGCCGCGATCACGCCGAGCGGCACCGCGAGCAGGACGGAGATGACGAGCGTCATCACCGTCAGCGTCAGCGTCGGTTCCAGGCGCTGCGCGATCAGCTCCGAAACCGGATGCGCCGAGAAGATCGAATTGCCGAGGTCGCCGTGCAGCAGCTGGCCGATCCACGTGATGAACTGGATCGCGAGCGGCTGGTCGAGCCCCAGTTTGGCGCGGATCTTCGCGACGTCCTCGGCCGTGGCCAGGTCGCCGGCGATGATCGCGGCCGGATCGCCGGGCGCCAGGTGCAGCAGCGCGAAGACGAACACGGTGACGACGACGATCACCGGCACGGCCGCCAGCAGGCGACGGATCAGGAAGGCATGCATGAAGGCACCCGCAGCTGGCGCGGCCCGGCGGCGCTCACGGACTCACGTCGTCCCCGCGCAGTGGCAACACCGAGCGGGGACGACCGGGAAACGCAATCAGGAAGCCAACCGCGCGCCGGCTATTTCTTCTCGATGTTCCAGAGCACGAGCCGCGGCGTGTCGAGGATGCCGACCATGTTCTTCCGGTACGCGATCGGCGCGAAGAACTGGCCGGCCGGGATGTACGGGACCACTTCGTAGAAACGCTTCTGCAGCCGCTCGACGACTTCCTTCTGCTTCTCCGGAGGCGCGAGCGGGAATTCCAGCCGGATCTTCTCGAGCTCTTCGTCGCAGGGCCAGCCGAACCAGTTCTTGCCGTCGCACGGGCTCGGCGTCGGCGTGTTCGACAGCGGGCTGTTCATCGCGAGGCCGCCGCCCCACGTGTGGAAGATGTTCCACGCGCCCGGGTTCTTGTCCGGCGGATCCTTGATCTGGCGGCGGGCGCTCTGCGTGCCCCAGTCGATCGCCTGCAGGTCGACGTTCATGCCGATCTCGCGCAGCTTCTGCGCGGTGACCACCGCCTGCGAATGCGCGAGATGCGCTTCGACCGGGTCGAGGATGACGACCTTCTCGCCCTTGTAGCCGGCCTCCTTCAGGAGCTGCTTGGCCTTTTCGATGTTGGCCTGCTTGTTGCCCTTCGCCCAGTCGCCGACGCCGGCCTGGGTCTCCAACGGCGTGCCGCACACGAACACCGCCCAGCACGGCCGCTCGTATTCCGCGAAGCCGATCATCGAGGCGAGGTAGTCCTTCTGGTCGCCGGTCGCATACAGCAGCGCCTGCCGCGCCTTCGCGTTGTTGAAGGGCGGGATCAGGTGATTCATGCGGTAGATCGCCTGCGTGCCCACGCGGTCGATCACCTTGACGCTCAAGTTCGGGTCCTTGCGGATCAGCGGCAAGAGGTCGGTCTGCGGGATCTCGATGATGTCGACCTCGCCCTTGATGAGCGCCTGCACGGCCGTGTTGGAGTCCGGGATCACCAGCCACTCGACGCGGTCGACCTTGGCGATCTTGGCGCCGGCGAAACCGTCCGGCGGGTCGGACCGCGGCCGGTAGTCGGGATTCTTCCGGTAGACGACCTTGCTGCCGGGAACCCATTCCTCGCGGACGAACATGAACGGGCCGGAACCGATCGCCGTCGTGATCGCGGTGTTGGGATCGCCCAACGCATCGGCTTCGCGCGTGATGAACAGCGGATTCTCCGGACCGGCGAGCGTTTCCAGCACCAGCCCGAACGGCTTGTTCAGGCGAATCTCGAAGGTGTCGGGGCCGGTGGCCACGATTTCCTTCGTGAACTGCATCATCGTCACGCCGGCCGGGATGCGCTTGGAAAAGCGCAGGATCGACGCGACCACGTCCTTCGCCGTCACCGGCTGGCCGTCGTGGAACTTGAGTCCGGGCCGCAGCTTGAACGTCCAGTTGAGGCCGTCGGCGCTCTTCGTGTAGCTCTCGACCATCTGCGGCTTCGGCATGAGCTTGCTGTCCAGCGCGAACAGCGTGTCGTAGATCATGTAGCCGTGATTGCTCGTGATGTTGTTCGTCGTCTGTACGGTGTCCAGGATCTTGAGGTCCGCCTGGGGGACCAGGCGCAGCACCGATTGCGCGAACGCGCTCGTTGGCACGGCCAGGATGATCGCCAGCGCGCTTAGCACCAGCGCTTCGTTGAAGCCACGTCGAGTAAGACCCATGATCCGGCACTCCCCCGTTTGTTTGCCGTCGCCACCGCGGCCACGGCAAAGCTCGTCCGCTATTATTCGCACAGCGTACGCCCAATCGCAAGGCAAGGTCTCCCGATGGCGCAGGCCCCGAACGAACTGGACGCCGTCGGCGCCCTGGCGGCAATGGCCACCGGCCGCCTCACGGCCGAAGCGCTGACGCGCGCCTGCCTCGACCGGGTCGCCGCGCGCGACGCCGTCGTCCGCGCGTTCGCCTTTGTCGATCCGGAGCGCGCGCTGGCCGAAGCCCGCGCGCGCGACCGCGCAGGCCTCTCCGGCGCGCTCGCCGGCCTGCCGTTCGGCGTGAAGGACATCATCGACACGCACGACATGCCGACGTCGTACGGCTCGCCGATCCATGCCGGGCACCGGCCGTCCGCCGACGCGGCGTGCGTCGCGCTGGCGCGCGAGGCCGGCGCCGTCGTGCTCGGCAAGACGGTCACCACGGAGTTCGCGCTGCGCCATCCGGGGCCGACGACGAACCCGCACGATACCGCGCACACGCCCGGCGGATCGTCGAGCGGATCGGCCGCCGCCGTCGCCGACTTCATGGTGCCGGTCGCCTTCGGCACGCAGACCGGCGGGTCGATCATCCGTCCCGCATCGTATTGCGGCGTGGTCGGCTACAAGCCGTCGTGCGACACGATCAATCCGACCGGCGTGAAGCCGCTCGCCGGGAGCTTCGACACCGTCGGGCTCTTTGCGCGCTGCGTCGACGACTGCGCGGCGGTCGTCGGCGCGCTCGCCGGCGACGAGCGCAGCGCGGCGCCGCTGCCGGCGGTGCGACCGTCGCGCGTTGGCCTCTGGCGGACGCCGGCGTGGCGCGACGCCGAGCCTGCGACGATCCGCGCGGTCGAGACCGCGGCGTCGCAGCTTCGCCGCAACGGCGTGGTCGTCGACGAGATCGTGCTGCCGGGCGAGTTCGAGCTCTTCCTCGACGCGCAAAGCGACGTGCTGCGCTTCGAGGCGGCGCGCGTCTTCGCGTTCGAGCGGACGCGGCACGCGGAACTGCTCTCGCCTTCGAGCCGCGCGGAACTGGCGGCCGGCGCGGCGATTCCGCGGCACCGGTATCGCGAAGCGCAGGCGCTGCTCGTCCGCTGCCGCTCGCTGTTCGCCGCCGCGATCGCGCCGTACGACCTCATGCTGTCGGCGAGCGCGCCCGGCGAAGCGCCCGCCGGCCTCGACAGCACCGGCGAGGCGATGTTCAACCGGTGGACCTCGGGCCTGCTCGTTCCGTGCGTCAACCTGCCGGCGTTTGCCGGACCCGAGGGACTGCCGGTCGGCGTGCAGGTGATCGGCGCCATGGACGACGACGCTCGCCTGCTCCGCGCGGCGAAGTGGATCGCGGCCCGGATCGGCGACGACGCGGGCGGCGGCTGACCGCCGCGATGCCGGTCAGATCGGCGCCTCCCACAGCCTGGGATCGGCCAGCGCGTCCGCGACGTCGCGCGAAATGGCCGCCAGCAGCCGCTGCCCCTTCTCCGGCGTCGCCGCCCACGCCTCGCCGAGGATGCCGATGGACGACCGCGTCTTCAGGTGCTGCCAGCGGAAGATGCCGGGATTCACACCCGGGATCGCCGACATGCCCGGCACCAGCGAGCCGCGCATCGAGGGATCGAGCGGCGCCACGAGCTCCGGCGACAGCGCCTGCATGATCGACGTCTCGGCTTCGCACGCGTGCAGCAGCTGCGGCTGGTGCTCGAGGATGCCGCGGATCGATTCGGCGGCGATGTACCAGTAGGTGCCGCCGGCCAGCGGCAGCTTCAGCTCGATCGTCAGCTCGGTGATGATCGTATCGAGCGCGGCGATGTTGCCGCCGTGGCCGTTGAGCACGAAGATGCGCTCGAACCCGTGCCGCGCGGCGGAGCGCACGACGCAGCCGACGACGGCCGCCATCGTCGCGTAGTCGAGCGTCAGCGTCCCGCCCAGCGACATGTGGTGCTCGGACATGCCGAACGGGATCGCCGGCGTGACCAGCGCCCGCTGCCGGCCCGCCATCAGGCGCGCGGCGCGCAGCGAGATCTCGTAGGCGCTGCGCCAGTCGACCTGCGTGGGCAGGTGCGGCCCGTGCTGCTCGGTCGCGCCGAGCGGGATGATGACGACGGTCTTGTCCTTCACCGCATCGCGCAGCGCCGGCGCGGTCAACCGGTCCCAGCGGACTTCGACGTCGTTCGACATGACAGGGGCTCCATGGCGTGGCGGCAGCCACGTTATACACTTGTTGCGTGGAAGCGGACGGCCTGCGCGTCTACCGCAATCCGCGCGCCGCGCCGCGCGCGGAGCCGTACGGACCCGCGCGAGCGCAGGTGCTCGACCAGGCCGGTTTCGATGCCGCCGAGCGGGAGATCGTCCGCTGGCCCGGCCACGCCGAGACGCCGCTGCGCGCGCTGCCGGGGCTGGCGGCGCGGCTGCGCATCGCGGCGCTCCTCTACAAGGACGAGGCCGGCCGCTTCGGCCTGAAGAGCTTCAAGGCGCTGGGCGGCGCGTACGCGGTGTTCCGGGTGCTGAAGAAGATCGCCGAAGCGCGCAACGGCGGCCGGCCCGTCGATTCGCGGCAGCTGCTCGCCGGCGCATGCAGCGACATCGTGCGCGCGGTCACCGTCACCTGCGCCACCGACGGCAATCACGGTCGCTCGGTGGCCTGGGGCGCGCGGCTCTTCGGCTGCCGTTGCGTCATCTACGTCCACGCGACCGTCAGCGAAGGGCGGTGCGCGGCGATCGCGCACTACGGCGCCGAAGTGATCCGCGTGCCGGGCAACTACGACGACGCGGTGCGCCACGCCGCCGACGAGGCGCGCAGGAACGGCTGGACCGTGGTGTCGGACACGACGTACGAGGGCTACCGCGAGATCCCGATCGACGTGATGCACGGCTACGGCGTGATGGCGCGCGAGATCGTCCGGCAAACGGGCGACCCACCGCCGACGCACGTGTTCGTGCAGGCCGGCGTCGGCGCGCTGGCGGCGTCGGTCTGCGCGGCGTTCTGGCTCGCCTGGGGAGCGCGCCGTCCGCAGCTCGTCGTCGTCGAGCCGATGCAGGCCGATTGCTTCTACCAGAGCGCCGTGGCCGGCCGGCCCGTCGCGGTGACCGGCGACCTCGACACGGTGATGGCGGGCCTGGCGTGCGGCGAGGTCTCGCCGCTCGCGTGGGAAATCGTCGACGCCGGCGCGAGCGCGTACGCGGTCGTCGACGACCGGTTCGCGCTCGACGCGATGCGCGCGCTGGCGTCGCCGGCGCCCGGCGATCCCGCCATCGTGGCGGGCGAGACCGGCGCGGCCGGGCTGGCGGCGCTGCTGGCCGCGGAAGGCAACGCGGAACTCCGGCGGGCGCTGGAGCTCGACGCGCAGTCGCGCGTGCTGCTGATCGGCAGCGAAGGCGACACCGATCCGCAGCTGTATCGGAAGATCGTCGGAGGCTCCGCGCCATGACCTCATCGCACCTTCGCATCGACGGCGCCCGCCTCATCTCGCGCCTCGACCAGCTGGCGGAAATCGGCGCCATCGACGGCGGCGGCTGCTGCCGCCTGGCGCTCACCGACGAGGACAAGGCCGGACGCGACCGGGTCGTGGGCTGGATGCGCGAACTCGGACTGGAAGTTGTAATCGACCGCATCGGCAACGTGTTCGGCCTGCGCGCCGGCCGCGAGAAGCTCTCGCCGGTGATGACCGGCTCGCACATCGACACCGTGCGCACCGGCGGCCGCTACGACGGCAATCTGGGCGTGCTGGCCGGACTCGAGGTGGTCGCAACCCTCGATGCCGCCGGCGTCGTCACCCGGCGGCCGCTGGTCGTCGCGTTCTTCACCAACGAGGAAGGCGCCCGCTTCGCCCCCGACATGCTGGGCTCGCTCGTGTACGCGGGCGGGCTGCCGCTGGAAGAAGCGCTGGCCGCGCGCGCGATCGACGGCAAGGTTCTAAACGCCGAGCTCTCGCGCATCGGATATGCCGGCGCCACGCCGCTGCCCGCGCATCGTCCGCATGCGTTCGTCGAACTGCACATCGAGCAGGGTCCGGTGCTCGACGCCGAAGGCATCACCATCGGCGCCGTCGAGGACCTGCAGGGCATCTCGTGGCAGGAGCTCGCGATTACCGGACAGTCCAATCACGCCGGCACCACGCCGATGCGATTGCGTCACGACGCCGGCTACTGCGCCGCGGCGATCGCCGTGTTCCTGCGCGACCTGGCGCGCGACATGGGCGGCGCCCAGGTCTGCACGGCCGGCAGGATCGACCTCGTGCCCAACCTGATCAACGTGATCGCCGCCCGCGCCACACTCACCGTCGACCTGCGCAACACCGACGAGTCGCTGCTGCTTGAGGCCGAGCGAAGGCTCGACGCTTTTCTCGCGAAGCTGGGCGCCGAAGAAGGCGTGACGATCCGCTCGAAGCGGCTGGCCCGCTTCGAGCCGGTGACGTTCGATCCCGCGGTGATCGGCTGCATCGAGGGCGTCGCGTCGCGCCTCGGGTACACGCAGCGCCGGATGACGTCGGGCGCCGGGCACGACGCGCAGATGCTCGCCCGCGTCTGCCCGGCGGCGATGATCTTCGTCCCCAGCGTGAAGGGGTTGAGCCACAATGTCGCCGAATTCACGGCGCCCGCCGACCTCAAGGCGGGCGCCAACGTTCTGCTGCACACGCTGCTCGAACTCGCCGACCAGGAGGGACCCTGAATGTCACGCATCGTCACCGTCGGCGCCGCGCAGATGGGCCCGATCGCGCGCACCGACACCCGCGCGCAGGCGGTCGCGCGCATGATCGTGCTGATGCGGCAGGCCGCAGCGCACGGCTGCGACCTCGTGGTCTTTCCGGAATGCGCGCTCACCGCGTTTTTTCCGCACTGGTACTACGACCGGCAGGACGACATCGATGCGTACTTCGAGCGCGCGATGCCCAACGCCGCGACGCAGCCGCTGTTCGACTGCGCGCGCGAGCTGCGCATCGGCTTCTACCTCGGTTTCGCGGAGCTCGCGGTCGAAGGCGGGAGCACGCATCGCTACAACACGTCGATCCTCGTCGACCAGGCCGGCCGCATCCTCGGCAAGTACCGCAAGGTCCACCTGCCCGGCCACGCCGAGCACCTGCCCGCGAATCCGTTCCAGAACCTCGAGAAGCGCTACTTCGAGGTCGGCAACCTGGGCTTCCCCGTTTTCCGCGCGTTCGGCGGCATCGTCGGCATGGCGATCTGCAACGACCGCCGCTGGCCCGAGACCTACCGCGTGATGGGACTGCAGGGGGTCGAGATGGTGCTGCTCGGCTACAACACGCCGGTTCACAATCCGCCCGCGCCCGAGCACGACAACCTCGCGCACTTCCACAACCAGCTCGTGATGCAGGCCGGCGCCTACCAGAACGGCTGCTGGGTGGTCGGCGTGGCCAAGGCCGGGAATGAGGACGGCGTGCGCCAGATCGGCAACTCGGTGATCATCGCGCCGTCCGGCGAAATCGTCGCCGCGTGCTCGACCGAAGGCGACGAGCTCGCGATCGCCCGCTGCGATCTCGACTTGACGCTGTCGTACAAGAGCACGACGTTCAATTTCGCCAAGCACCGGCGGCCGGAGGCCTACCGGCTGATCGTCGAGCGGACAGGGGCGATACCGCCGGCGGCGGAGTGACGTCGCATGAAGGAACGTATCGTCTTCCTGGTGCCGGGCTTCTTCGGCTTCACGTCCGTCGGCGCGATGAGCTACTTCGAGGACGTCGAGCAGGCGCTCGTCCGCGCGCTCCGCCGCCGCCGCATCGACGCCCGCATCGTCCGGTGCATGACGCAGCCGACGGCGTCGATCGTGCGGCGCGCCGATGCGCTGCGCCGCCAGGTGCTCGACAACGGCGGCCTCTCCGCGCGCGAGCTGCACTTCGTCGGCCACTCGGCGGGCGGCCTCGACGTGCGCATGCTGCTGACGCCCGGCGTGAAGATCGCGCGCGGCGGTTCGGAAGAGCGCATCGCCCGCCTGACGAAGACGGCCATCTCGGTGGCCACGCCGCACTTCGGCACGCCGCTCGCCAATCACTTCCAAAGCGTCCAGGGCCAGACGCTGCTGCTGGTCTTGAGCGCGCTGGCCACGTCCGGACAGGGGCGCGGGACGATCCTCGCCGTGGCCAAGGCCATCGCGCTGGTCGCGCGACTCGACGACTGGATCGGACGCAGGGAAACCACGCTCGACCGCATCGCCGACGGCCTGCTCCGCAAGATCCGGTTCAACCGCCGCGACCCGGTGTGGCTGTACTTAGGCGAGATCGAGCGCGACCAGGGCGCCGTCCTGCAGCTCACGCCCGAGGGCATCGACATGTTCAACGCGGCGGTCGCCGACCATCCCGGCACCGACTACAGCTGCGTGGTCGCCGGCGTGCCGAAGCCGCGCGAGGCGTTCAGGCTGAAGGAGATCATGGATCCGGAGTACCTGGCGCTCCGCTCGCTGTTCAGGCTGCTGCACGCGCTGACCGCGTGGCCGCACCCGCACTATCCGTATCCGAAGCCGCGCAGGTCGACGCAGCAGCGCCTCGACCGCGGCCTGGGCTTCAGGACGACCGCGGGCATCAGCGACGGCATCGTGCCGACGTTGAGCCAGCTGTACGGGCGTTTGCTGCACGTCGCGTGCGCCGATCACCTCGACGTGGTCGGGCACTACACGCTGGCGAAGGGAGGCACGGGAGACTGGCTGCCGTCGGGCGCGGGATTCACGCCCGAGGCATTCGAGCGCACGTGGGAGGCGGTGGCGGGGGAGATTGCGAGGCACCGCGCCTCGGCAACCTGACGCCCGAGGCGTGCGCTCTATCCCAACGGGTCAGCGACGCTGCCAGCCCCCGATCCGTGCGCTCATCCCGGCGATCGACTTCGCCCTTCAGGGCGAGACATCGCCGTCACCCGCCTCGGCGCCACCTCGCCCTGAATCTCAACGGCGCAGCCTGGACGCCGTCCTCGGCGTACAGGACTGCGCGATGCCGTTGGCGGCATTGGTCCAGGGAATGGTCCACGGCGGCCCCGGCGGGTACGTTTCCGGCTTCGGACGCTTGTCCACGCCGTAGGTCATTTTCCCCATCTTGAAGCCGAAGCCGTAACAGCCGCCCTTCGGGCAATCGACGTCCTTCAGCGCCCAGGCGGCGCAGATGTCCTTGCCCTCGGCGTTCGTGTCGCCGCAATTCTTCGAGAATATGCCGTTGGCGTTGCAGCCGCAGGTGCCGCCGGTCGGCAGCGCATCGTTCGCCGACCATGAGCAGAAATTGCGCGGCTGGCAATTGCCCTCGAACGCGGCCTTGTAATTCGCCTTGAAGTCGTCGTACGTGTTCATCTTCATCGTGACCGTGAGGACGCCGTTCGCGTATTCCTTGGTCCATGCCGTCGGCCAGGTGGCAATCGGATCCAGCGTGAACGGAACGCCCTGGACCCTGGCGCGCGTTGCCCAGAGATGCTCGGAATTGTCCTTGTCGAAGTTGTCGCCGACGTAGATCTGGTAGGTCTGCGTGGTTTCCGGCGTCGCAAACAGCAGGAACAGGTAATACGTCTCCCCGGTCAGGAACGCGTTGATGTAAGGCGTGGTGGCGGTATGTTGCGTTTCGTAGCTGACCGTGGTGTCGATGTAGAACTTGCCGTTGTTCGGCGTCATCGTGCTGCGCTGGTAGGTCGACTGGCCCGCCATCTTCATGAAGGCCGTCGGCTCGGCGGCATTGGTAAGCAACTGCCGGTAGATCGGCACGCCATAACAATTGGGAGCCGTGCACGGCTGGGCCCAGAACCAGTTCAACTTGTTTGGCTCTTCACACGTTTGCCCGGCCGGACAGCAGGTGTTGTTCGTGGCGCATTTCGGATAGATCACCGACGTGACGTAGTCGTACGGGCTCGTCTTGGCGGTGTTGTCGGATTCGCACTCCGGTTCCTCGACGGGCGCGGTGAAGAACGAATCGTTGTTCACCGACACCGACTTCACGCGGCCCGTCAGCGAGCCATCGTCGTCGGAGAGCTCGGTCTGCCGGTCGACGTCGGTAAAGCCGTTGAACAGGCCGTCGTTCCAGCTGCAGTACTTCGCCCTCACGCCGTCCGGACCGTCCACCTTCGTCTTGTAGGTACCCGCCTCGAAGATCGGCTCGATCACGAAGTGGCGAATGTCCACGTTGCCGACGCCGAAGTAGAGATTCGTCGAGTGGAACGCAGGCGGGTAGTAGAAGCCGTTCGGCTGTTTCCAGGCAATGGCTGCGTTGGGCATGTAGCACTTCAGGCTGGCGTCGTAAGGCACACCCAGCACGCGCGCGGCGAGCGTCTTGCTGTCGCAGGTGCCGCCGCCGGACGTGGTGCTGCAATCCGTGAACGGGAGTTTCCTGATGTTGAGGTACGCGTTCGAGTCCTGGAACGTGGGGCCGTCGTAGATGCTGTGCATGCGCTGGTTCGACGCGAAATTGCTCAACGGGATCGTGATTCCATCCGCGACGGAGATGCAATGGTTGGCGCTGCAGTTCTGCTTCGCATTGATGTCCACGCCCTTCGGATTGAAGGGTCCGTAGGGCGACGCGTACCCGCTTGCGTCCGGCAGCGTGTGGTCCTGCGTCGAGCCGACGAAAACGGACTTGCGCACCAGCGCCCAGCGGCCCTGGAAGACATCCGACTCGGTGTATCCGCCGCCGCTGACGATCGAAAGGCCGGCATTCTGCACGTCGGTCAGCGCGCTGTTGGTGACGAGGAACCAGGTAGGACCGCGCAGCCACATCGCGCCGAAGTTGGTCTCCGCGCCCATGTGGAACGACGACGTGAACTTGTCGATGATCGTGACGGCGCAGCTTGCCAGAGGGGCGCCGGGCGCGCACTTGGGTATCGTGCGGCAATTTTCCCTCGTCTCGTCGCACAGCGTCGCCATCCGGATGCCGCCGTCGACCTTCGGATAGTAGTCGTCCGCTTCCTTGTTGTTGGGATTGGCGCACGCGTCCGGGGTGAAGTCGACCGGGACCGGGTTGGGACCCGACGGAAGGACTTTGTTGATGACCGGGTTGCTCTGGTTGCAGGGCCGCGGGAGGTTCATCGGATTCTTGACGGCCGGAATGAACGGATTCTCGAAGCCGGAGCCATAGCAGGGCGTGACGTTGCCGACCGTATTGAACGAGTTCATGGCCGACGAGCAGGAATTGCCGACGAAACTGCGCAGCGGGGTCAGGCCAGCCCGTTCGAGCGGGTTGTCATGAACCTGAACGTCGTAAGGCGGCTTGGGCGGCGGCGTCCGCGTCGACGCCTGGATGGCGGCGTACCCCGTCAGGTTCGTGTCCATCGGCGAATCGCGCGACATGCCGCTGTTCGCCCCCGCCAGCAGCCAGTAGCAGGTGCCGCAGGTGCCGGCGCCCGCGGCCATGTTGTACTGGAAGTCGTTCCAGGCGTTCATGATCCAGAACACCGTCGGATGGTCGACGTCGGTATGGAACGGAACGTTGTCGGAAAAGTTGATCCGATCCGCCGCCAGGATGCCCGGCACCAGCCGCGGGTTGACGGTCGTGCTCTGGATCGCCGGCCGCGCGTAGATGCCGATGTTGGACAGCAGCTTGTTGTCGACCTCGCTGCCGTCTTCGATGTAGAACCCGTGCCCGATCGACTTCCACCCCACGTTGCGCGCGAGCGTGACGTTGTTGGTCCCGTGCAGCACGATGAAGCGCGTCATCGACTCGTTGACCGACGAGTCCTTGACGAACGTGTTCGCGGGCGTCGTCTGCGCGTGGTGGAAGTGGACGGGGTAGTGGCCGATACGCCCCCCCTGGCCCATCTGCTTGAATTCGACCCCCTGGATCTTGACTTCCTTGAACCCCTGGCGGGCGATCATGTGCGCGCCGAAGTAGTTGCCGGGCATTTCCTTGAAGCCGTCGGGCTTGGCCTCCGGCCCTTCGGAGACGATCTGGATGCTCCGCGACAGCAGCGCGACGGCGGCGCGCGTTTCGATGGTCGTGGTGCCCAGCCCCAGGCGGCTCGTGTCCGCGGGGATCGGGAACACCTCACCTTGGTGGCGATACTTGGTCGGGTCCTTGACGGTGATCGTCACGTTGTCCGACTTGTTGACGTCGACGATCTCGAGTTCCTCGGAGTGGCCCGGCAGGTAGTCGGTCGACGTCAGAACGATCCGGTCGCCCGCGGCCCAGCTGGCGCCGGTGCCGTCGGCGACGGGGCGCTCCACGACGATCTTCGTGGCGCCGACCGGTACCGTGCCCTTGAGCCGCAGCCAGCTGGTGCCGGAATCGTTGGCCTGGACGGCGCCGTATTTCGCGCCCTTCTTGCCGAAGAGCCTGAGCGTGCCGTTGTACGACACCGCGAGGACCTTGTAGCCGAAATAGCCGATCTTGTTCTCGTCGCCGTCGTGCCCGGCGCCGTCGTACATCAACGGTCCGTATTGGTAGAAATAGTCGGGCTCGGGAAGACCGGGGATCGCCACCTTCTTGCTGCCGTTGGACTCCCACGTGTCGAGCGGGACGCCACACCGCTCCTGCAGGCACAGCACGCCTTTGCCGCTGACCACCGGCGGCTTGATTTGGTCCGCGCCGTACAGGTGGATCGTGAGCTTGGCGCCGGGCGCGGTCCCGATCGGGGCGCTCTCGCTGCCCGCCTCGAGCGTGCCGCCGGACTCGACGACGATGTTCGCCGCCCAGAAGTCGATCTTCGCGTCGGCGAACTTCAGCGTGCCGCCGTCGACGATGTTGACGTCGACGTACTTGTACGTGCCGGCGGGCACCTCGCAGAGGCCGACGACCTTGAGGTCCTTCCCGATGTCGCCGGCCTTGAGCGGCGACTTGTTCGCATCGGGGCAGTTGACCGGGATGTCCTTCTTCTGCGCCAGCGCGTCCGTGCCTGCGCCCAACAGCGCCGACGCCACGAACAGGATCCCGGCAACGTTCCGAAGCAGATGATTCATCGAGGGCTCACTAGAAGCGATAGGAGAGGCCGATCGTCAGGCTCTGCGCCCAGAAATCGGTCGTGGCGAAACTGAAGGTAGGCTGGGCGGGGCCAACCGGCTTCACCGGCGGGTCGTTGCCGTAGGACACCGTCTGCGTCGGATTGATGTTGCGGTTGATCTGCTCGCCCGGCCGCACGACGTCGCTGGCGTACAGGAACGAGTAGCCGACGAAGAGCGTGGCCGCCGGCGTCAGCCGGTAGCCGACGGACAACGCCACCTCGGGCACGACCGCGAACGTGTTGCGCGAGTAGTTGCCGCTGTTCGTCGGCAGCGCGAAATAGCCGCCGGCAAACGTCTGCGTCGCGCCGTAGTTGGTGTAGTCGTTGGTCTCGAGGTAGCCGTTGATCGATACCGACTGCTGCATCGTCCCCAGCGCGACCTTCAGGACGCCGCTGCCGACCCACGGCCCCTGGTCGTACCAGGCACGCGCGCCCATCTGCAGGCCGTAGAACCGGTTCTTCGCATTGAACGCGTCGGTCGTCAGCCAGATGTCGGCGGGGTTCGGCGGATTGTAGGGACTGCTGGTGGTGATCGTGTAATCCTCGCGCAGCTGCAGGTAGCGAAAGCCGCCGAGAAGATCGATGCGCCACGGCCCTTGCGGCGCCAGCGCCCACGTCGCGTTCAGCTCGCCGCCGCCCAGGTTGTTGGTCAGGGACTCCTGCGCGCTGCCGGCGTATTCGGGCGCATACGAGATCTCGGTGATGTTCTCGAAGCCCCGCGTCACGTCGAAGAAAGGCAGCATCATGTTGATCGAGCCGGCCTTGCCGGTCGAGCTGTAGCCGCGGGTCGTCGTGCGCGACGGCACGTAGAACCCGATCGCCTCGATGCCCCATCCGCCGTCGAGCCTGTAGCTGCCCGTGATCCGGAAGCCCGGATTGGGATTGGTGTCGATGGAGCCGCCGCCCAGCAGGATGCTGGTCCCGGGCTCGTCGAGGTAGTCGTCGCTGATGATCGGCACGGGCGTGGGACTGCTCTTGAACCACATCCAGAGCGCTTCCACGCTGACGGAAAACCGGCCATCGCCGGACGATGTCGGGTTCGTTCCCTGCCCCCATGCGGCACTTGCTGCCACGGCCGCCACGAATGCCACGATCGTCACTGCTCGCATTGCGTCGACTCCTCCTGACGAAGGCTGGAAAGCACAGGTCGTGCCCAACACTTCGGATATTGCCAGCATCGACAACCGATCGGGAGATTATCTGCGGCGAGCAAAACCGGTCAAGCCCTGCGGCGTCGTTCGATCCTCTTGTTGAAAGTTGCCGGCGACTTCGTACTCCCCGTGTACCCCGGGGCGGCGCAAGATGCAGAGGTTACAGGGGCTTCCGATGCGCGTTCGGCTTTCGGCCAGGCGATTGCGTGCGCCGTTGGCGCGCACGATCGCTAATCAACTCCGGCATCCAAATGCCGTTGCCTGGTGCGAGTGGCCCGCTTTGTGTCGATGCGTCGTGGATGCCCGCGCAATCACCGCAGTGCTCGCAGACGCGAATGGCCGAGCTCTCCGTGACCCGCGTCATGCACCGCAAACGAACAGGCCTCGCGCACGTTCTGGCGAGTGAGTGCGTCGGCATCATGAAGTCCGACGATGCCATTTAGATCGTTTGCTTCTTGCACTGCGATCTTGGCTGTGTCGACATGGGGCAGAAGAACGTGCAACCATTTCACAAACCGTTCGGCGCAATTGTCACCCCACGTCTTAGGAGCGCCCGGTAACCCATGTCTCAAGGTCGTACAAAGGAACAACTGGCGGGGGGCGGCATCCACATTTGCTATGAAAAGGTGCCTCACTCTTAAATTCTACCCCCAGTTCTACCCACATACGACGGCGGGACGCCACCGAACGATGGCGGATTTCATTGGACTTCTCTCGGGCCTCCCGAGCCATCCGTCGCCTCGTCCATCGTCCCTAGTAGGAAAGCCTTGCCCAGGATGGCGCACCGGATCCTGCCGCGCCCGCTATGCCACCGGATCGCCTCATGAAAAAGTGAATGTGGGCAGGCAGGACGGTTTCCTCCCTAGCGTCCCACGTCAATGCCCACGCTCAACGCCTCATTGACCTGCTATCGCGATTCCCAGGGTGGCATTCGATCAAGTATTGATGGCCATAGGATGAACGCCGAGGGTTGATGCTACCCGCGCAACTCCACCCGCCTCCGAGTTGCGAACCCAATCAGGTTTCTTCATAAACTAGCGTGCGGCCGGGCGACCAAATTCACAGGAGAGAGTGGGGCTTCTCCTTGGATAATCCTGCGGATTTCGAACGCAGCGCTCGCTCGAAGTTCCGATTCGGCCTGCTCCGAGAGCCACGCTACAT
Organism: Burkholderiales bacterium; assembly: GCA_046347755.1. Lineage (GTDB taxonomy): Bacteria > Pseudomonadota > Gammaproteobacteria > Burkholderiales > Casimicrobiaceae > VBCG01. Next base: position 3,118,833 of record JAXMFM010000003.1, read on the forward strand.
GCGGCGAGAGCAACAATCGCGAGGTCCGCAACAACGCATGGTCTGCCGCGATCGGCTCGCTCGAGAATGTGTCCAGCGCAGCCGCTCGAAGCGCGCCGCTCTCCAATGTCGCAATCAGCGCTTGCTCGTCTACCAGGCCACCCCGGCTTGCATTGATAAGCACTGCGTCCTGCTTCATTCTCGCAAGCGCCGCACTGTCGATAAGGTGCCGCGTGGCGCTCGTCAATGGCACGTGTAGCGACACGATGTCGGCGGCGGAAACAAGCGCCGATAGGTCGCGCTCGAAGATGATCCCGGAGGCAAGATCTTCGGGATCCGGTTCCACCCAGGGATCGCAAACGATGACGCGCGCAAACAGGCCAAGCGATTTCTGCGCCAAGCGGCGGCCGATCAGGCCATAACCGACGATCCCCAAGCAAGATGACGCAATCCTTCGAAGTTTGGGGGGGGCGGGGCCACGCCAAACCCCAGCGCGCACATTCCGGTCCCAGTGGGAGAGTTCGCGCGCACAGGAGAACGCGAACGCGAGCACGTGCTCGGCCACTTCGTCGACGCAGTAGTCGCGCACGTTGCAGACCACGACGCCACGCATCGTGGCAGTCTCGACATCGACGTTGTCGAACCCCATGCCGTAGCGGACGATGCCCCGACATGCCGGCATCTCACCAAGGCGCACTGCGTCGATTCGAACTGCGCTTCCGAGGAGTACTCCTTCAACACCATTCCACACATGAGAGTCGCGCGATAGGTCGCGTCCATCAACGAGTACGATATCGCCGGCTTCCAGGACAGCGCGCTCGACCTCGAGGGTCGGCCAAGTGTGGCCGACCGCAACGATCAGGTGTCGCTGGCTCACGCGGGCGACGTCCGATTCGCATCACTCCACGACGCCGTGCTAAGACGCATGGTCGGGCCATGGATAGATACGCTGCCCGGCGAAGTGGTCCGCCCTTACAACCGCGGAAAATCGCCCCGCGATCTTTTCCACAGAATCGGAATCGCCCGAAGGCTTACGGTCCCACTCCACGAAGATCACGCAACTCGGTCTAATTGTGGGATTTCGGGGGTGATCGCGCGTCCGGCGCCCGCGTCTGAACTCCCGCGCACCCAACGTGCGAAGCCGAGCCGCCTCGTGTGCGGAGAACCAGTCCAGTACAGCGGCCTCCAGTTGCTCGTCCGCTTCATAACGCGTCATCGTGATCCAGTCGGCATCGATGGGTGGCAAGCCGCCCGCCAATTCGTGTGTAAGCAGCGCCTGTTCTGTATAAACGGTGTGCGATTTTCTAACACGCCTGCCCAGGATGTCTCGCCAGTGCGGATCCTTGGGCATCATCGCGCGATAGCGCTCCGTATCAAATATCTCCCAGCCAGAAGCCTCCAGCACGTCCACCACCTGCATGCCACCGATAAGCGCTCGATAGGCTGCTACTGTCCGGAACCCTGCAAGTAACAGATCGGCTGCATGCCGGCAAGAGAACCAGTCGAACCAGAGGTGGAAAGCCTCGCTATCCCCTTCGGCAAAATCCATCTCAGACATGTACAGAATCTGGCCAGACGGTCCTACTGTGACTGCCTCGTTACTGGTCATTGGAATCCGCCCTCTATAGTTTGTCCTCAATGAAACATGCGCGGGAGGAAGAGGATGATACTGGGAACCATGGTCATCACGACGAGCCCGGCAAGCAGCACCCCCCAGTAGGGGATCGCGGCGCGTGCGGCTTCGGCCAGGGTGACTTCGCCGCGGGATATGGCCACCAAGACGTAGAGGTTCATGCCCACCGGTGGCGTCAGCATGCCGATCTCGACCAGGATCGTGATCATTACGCCCAGCCAGACCGGATCGAATCCGAGCCTCGTCATGACCGGGAACACGACCGGCAGCGTCATCAGCATCATGGAGATCCCGTCGAAGAAGCATCCCAAGACGAGATAAATCAGTACGACAATGCCAAATACAGCGTACTTAGACACCTGCAAGTCGGTGATGATCCCGACGATCTGGGTTGGCACACCAAGGATGCTGATGGCCTGCGCGAGGATCAGGGCGCCGATGAACACCGGTGCAATGCTGCCCATCACGGCCGTGCCGGATCGAAAAGCGCGCACGAGATCCGCGACCCGCAGATCCCCCCACAAGAAACCGATCGCAATCGCCGCAAACACTCCCAACGAGGCGGCTTCGGTCGTGGTCGCAATGCCGAGATAGATAGTGCCTAGCACAGAGAACACGAGCAACGCGAACGGCCACAAGCGAAGCAGATCCCCAGCTACGCGGCCCCAAGGCGGCCGCGTTTGCTCGACCGGACACAATGCGGCGTTACGACGGGCTCGGAAGTAGATCAGCATCATGAACATCAGGCTGTAGAACAGTCCCGGAATGATGCCGGCGATAAACAGATCCCCGATGGAGACGCTTTGCGTAGCGCCGTAGATCAAGAGCGACAAGCTGGGTGGAATCAGCAGGCCCAATGTACCTCCCGCCGCTAACGATGCCAGTACTTCCGGTCGGTCATAGCCCCTCCTTGAAAGTTCAGGGTAGGCAACGCTTCCGACCGCGGCGGCTGTCGCCGTACTCGCTCCGCACACTGCGCCGAACATTGTGCAGACCGCGATGTTGGTGTGGAGCAGCCCGCCCGGGAGACGCTGGAAGATCGGTGTGACGGCGTTGTACAGCCGCCGGCTGAGGCCGCTGAACAGCAGACACTCGCCCATGAAAATGAACAGTAGTCCCGCACTCAGCACGAAGTCCGTCAACACATTCCAGACCGCCGTGATCGCGAGGACCTCGCCACCGCCCGCAAGAAAATGCAGAATCGCGAGGCCCGTTAGACCGAGCGCAATGCCTACAGGAACGCCGGTAACGGCCATCACCAGCAAGCCAGCAGCTACCATCAGCCACACCATCCGTCATTCCTCCCGAACCGGCGGGCGATCTATCCCAATGACGCGCGTCATGGCGACGAAGACGGTTGGTCGTCAGAAATGATTGCTTGATCCCCGCCGCCTGAAAATTCTTCGAACAGCCGCCGGACAGTGACGAGCCCGAGCAGCACCATCGAGATCGGGATGACGCCCATCCACGGGTAGAGGACGATGCGCCCGACCGCGCTTTCGGCACCGACCCGATACGAGACTGCGGCGAACTCGAAGGCCACGATGCCGAAGATGCAAGCGAAATTCAGCACCAGAAGCGCAGATACAACCCTCATCCAGCGTTTTGCGCGCCGGCTGTATCGATCCACGAACAGCGTCACACGTATGTCGGTTCCCCGTTGTGCGACATAGGGGATGGTCGCGAAAAGAACAGCCGCGAAAAGCAGGCCGCCCAGGTCCTCCGTCTCGGGCAGCGATAAGCTGAAAACGTAGCGGCTGATCGTGTTAAACAACACCACTAGAAACAGCAGCACCCCGCACATGGCGCCGATTAGGATCGCCGCGTCGGCCATCCTGATGAACGCGACATCGACCCATGACTTCATCGGCGCCATTTGGGTGTCTCCGGCGCTGAGGGACGCAGGACGCGTTTGTGCGTGAGTCGACGAGCCACGCGCTCTACTTGGTGGCTTTTAAGCTCGTCTGGAGCTGCTCGAAATTCTCGAGAACGTCCTTGCCTGCCTTGATCGACTCGTCCTTCCAGGCTTCCTGCACCGCCATACTGTAGCGACGCTGATCCGCCGCTGAAAACGGCTGCTGCTGCTTGCCTCCCTTGGCGTTATAGGCCGTCCGACCTTCGGCTTGCTTGCGCTGCGCTAAAAACTCCGACGTAATCTGCTCCTTGAGCTGCACCGTCTCGGACGAAACGACCTCTTTCTGCTCGGCCGTCAGTGCATCCCATGCCGTTTGGCTGACGATGAGCGCCAGCGGCGGCGCATTCGCAGAGAGCTCTGAGTAGTACGGAGCCACTTCCTGCAAGGAAACGGTGAGCGCCGCGGATGGCCAGTACTGTGCGCAGTCGACCACGCCGGTCTGCAGCGCAAGGTAAAGGTCTTTCTGCGGAATCACGCTGGATGCAATCCCCAGCTTCCGGAAAACGTCCGAGTCGAAGGCACCCCATGTCCGCAATTTCCGCTTCTTCAGGTCGTCGAGGGACGAGAACGGCTCCTTGCAGAAGATGGTTACCGACGCATCCGGCGTGATGATCGTACCGAGGTACTTGATGCCCCACTTTGCGAAGGTCTTGGCATATATGTCATCGAGCGCTGGCATCAACTTCAGCATGTCGTTTTCGCTCGTGATAGAGCCGACGACATAGGAGAGGGCAAGCGGCTTCGAATCCCGCGAGACATATCCGTTGTACAGTAGCGTCGCCTGGTAAAGATTGCCCTGAGGCAATGTGCGCAGCACGTCGGCGTCATTGATTCCGAGCGAGCCGCCCGGATAGACCGTGATGTTAAGGCTGCCCTTCGTGCGCTCGCGAATCCGGTCGCTCCAGCCGCGCAGCCAACTGACCTCCGGCCGCTGCTCGCCCCAAACGGCGTGCATCTTCCAGTCAGTCGCGCTCGCCTGTGAAATGCACAGCGACGTGAGAACCGAGAAGACCGCCAAAAACCAGTTCCTGCTAGTCAAGCCGTTCATGAGCGCTCCCTCTTGAATCCGTTAGACATCGATGCGGGCAAGCGCCCGCCGGTCCGCGACATTTCACACGTCCATGCGGCGTCCCGCAATCCACCCTGAAGAGTAACCCTCATGCCACATCGGAGAAGTTGAGTTTCAGCCCGGGCCGCGGCCATGCGAGCGAAACCAGTTTTCCGGTCTGCCCGAGCGTGACGAATGCGGTGCGCAGATCTGGACCGCCGAAGCATATGTTCGTCACGAAGCGGTCGGGCAGCGCCACATGTTCGACTCGACTGCCGTCCGAAGAAACGACTGAAATGCCGCCGTTGAACAGCGTGGCCGCGCAGATCGAGCCGTCGCGCTCTACCGCCAGCGAGTCGAACAGCTGGAAGCCGGGCAGCCCCACGACCAGCGAGCCGCCGTTGACCGAAGGCCACGGCCGGCGCTCAATCCTGCCTGGCGCGACGATATCGAAGGTCCACAGCCGGCCTGTGACCGTCTCTGCAACGTACAACCGGTCTTCCGCAGGTGACAACCCGATGCCGTTCGGACTCAGCATCGGATGAATGACCTCTGTAATGCTACGGCCGTCCGCCGTCGCGTAATAGACGCCGCCACGGTCCATGTCGCGAAGACGGTTCTTGCCCGTATCGGTAAACCAGAACCCGCCCTGCCGGTCGAACACGAGATCATTCGGCCCGCGAAGCGGTCCGCGGTCGGATGCGGAATAGAGTACTTCCACAGCACCCGTCGCGAGGTCGACGCGCTCGATGCGGCCGCCGCTGTAGTCGTTGGCCTGGTGTAGCGGCCGCAGCCCTTCCGCATCGCGGTGCCACTCAAATCCGCCACTGTTGCAGACATAGCATTGACCATCAGGGCCGATTGCGGCGCCATTGGGACTGCCTCCCAGGAATGCCACCGGATCGGCGGCGCCGCTCCCACTGATACGAGTTAGACATCCGCGCTCGATCTCAACTACGAGATACGTCCCATCGCGCAGCGATATCGGTCCCTCCGGGAAACGCAGGCCGGACGCAACCACCTCGTACGATGGCTGCGCGGGTTTGGAAAGGTCGTTCATCTGCCAGTCGTGCTCGCTGTCGCAGGCGCTCACTTAGTCTGGGACGACCAATGTATCTCGGGTACGGCGTTGCGTCTATTGCGATTGTTGGCCACTTTCTATTGCTTCTACATGCAATAATCAGCTCACCCTTACGGCGGCCGGCGCTATGCGAAAGCCAACATGGATGCCAACTCCCTGCGTACTTTCCTGATCGTCGCCGATGAACTGCACTTCGGACGCGCGGCGTCGCGGCTCAACATCACAGCTTCCCCGCTGACCCGCCGGATTCAGAAGATGGAAGACGAATATGGCGTGCTACTGTTCAAGCGCACCAAACGCTCGGTGACCTTAACGGCAGCGGGCGCACTCATGGTGATGCAAGCGCGGAGCCTTCTCGCTGCCGCCGATAACCTGCCCGGCATGCTGCGGCGCGCGGCGCGTGGGGAAATCGGAATCCTGCGTGTCGGGTCGATCGGCACCGCACTTTTTTCCCCCATAGGCGAGCTACAGGCGAAGATGCGCCGGTCCCTGCCGGACGTTCGCCTGGTATGGCAAGTGATGAGCTCGTCCGAGCTAGTGCAGGCCGTACGTCAAGACCAACTCGACCTCGCTCTTGTGAGCTCGCCAATCGAGCATGATGGGCTAATGCTGCAACAGGTTCATCGTGAGCCGCTGGTTGCCATTCTGCCGTCGGACCATCCGTTTGCTCAGCGGCGGTCGATCTCGTTGCGCGAGCTTCGTAACGAAACCTTCGCCATCTCTTCGCGTGAGCAAGTCCCGAACTACTTCGACCGCTTCATTGGCGCGTGCCACGCGGCAGGGTTCGAACCTAAGCTGGAGCAGCAGCCGCAGTCGATTGTAATTTTTCTTGGATTGGTGGCCATTGGGGCAGCCGTTACGATCGGTCCCGCGTCGCTCGGGAGGGTCCGCGTCGAGGGCGTCAGCTACGTAAAGTTGCACGGCGTCGGTCTATTCAACGAAATTTCCATGATCTGGAATGCGCGGAACCTCTCGCCCGTGCTCGCACTAGCGCTGAAGCTGATGGGCGCTCCAAGATTTTCGAACGTCGTCCCCACACGAACGAACGTCAAGCGGCTGACCCGCGTACGCAATGTGTAGCCAGTCGATCTGCTGTTCCTATGGTAGCTTTTTCTGGAGGACAGACAGATGAAGAAGCTACACCGAAGAGCAGATCATCTGCGATCCTGCGCGAGGCGGAAGTTCCCGGCGCCCAGCTTGTCACGGTCTGCCGCAAGCACAACATCTCGCCGCGCACGCTCTCGCGCTGGCGTAGGAAGTTCGGAGAGATGGAAGTCTCGGACGCCCGCAAGCTCAAGGACCTAGAGAGCTAGAAAAGGCGGTTGCAGCGGCTGCTTGCCGAGCAGCTGCTGGTGATCGAGGGGCTGAAGAAGTTCCCCGAAAGAGATAAGTTCCCCGGTTGGTCGGCGCGAGGCGATGAGGTGCCTGACGAGCAAGGGGATGTCGCAGCGCAAGGCCGCGCCGTTATCTGGGCTTCAGCCGCCGGGTGGCCGATCCACGGGCCGCAAGACCCGGGAACGCAAAGGTCTTTGTGTTTGCGGTTGAATTGGAAACAGGCAGTCCCGCACTGTTCCAGTGTTGCCGCCGATGGGCTGGAATTAGGCCACTCGCGAATCACCCTAGTCGGGCTTCCTACGGCGATTGTGATGGCGGAGAGGGCGGGATTCGAACCCGCGGAGGGCTATTAACCCTCGCACGCTTTCCAGGCGTGTGACTTAAACCGCTCATCCACCTCTCCGGTGGCCCTGCAGCGAACAGCCGACAATTTTACCCGATGCACGACAACGACCCAAACACCGCTAGACCTTCCGAACCGAGACATCGAACACCCGCCAGTTGCGCATTGCGCTCGGATTGAAGGCCACCCAGGGCTTCTCCGACACAACGTCTGACACCAGAAACGGCACCACCATCTGCGCCTGCGCGTAGTACAACCGACCGTACTGACTGCCCGCCTTGCCGCCGAACACGTTGCACGCGATGTAGGCGTTCTGCGACTGGCCATAGACCGGCTCGACCTGGCAGCGCAACTGCCCCAGATACGACGCCCCTGCCCGCGCGCCCGGCAGGTGCATGTAGAGCTCGCCGTGGCACGCGCCGTCGATGTCGTTCATGTAGGCGATGACGCCCGACTCGCCGTCGACGACGCTCGGCGTGTTGAGCTCCAGGTACGCGCCGCCGGAATTGGTGAGCTTGCCCGACAGCGTGACGTTAGTGATCGGCGTCGGAAAGCGCAGCAGCTCGGCGATGTCGCGATACGCCATCTGGTCGATCACGCGGCCGATGGTGTCTTCGGCCAGGAAATCGGGGGGATCGAGCAGATCCCAGCGATGGGCTTTCAGTTCGAACGAACCTGGCATGGCAGCCTCCCTTCGCGCACCTTGCGCCGTGGGGCGACAAACGCTACCGTCTATGACGTCGTGCCGTCAAGGATTGCCTGCGCTCGTCCTCCCGAGCATCGAAAGGAGCTCCCGATGTCCCATAAGAATCTCGCGGTCGCCAAGACGAGGTACATGACCACGATGCGCCGGTTGGCCAAGCCCGTGAAGGTCACGGCCGCCCTGCGCAGGGAACTCGCCAACACGCGGAAGCTGATGCGCGCCATCGCCCGCCACGCATTGGAATTCGATGCGCGGCTCGCGGCGCTGGACGGCGAGGACAAGCTCGGCAACTTCGAGATCCAGCAGCTCATGAGCGACTACAACCAGGCCGAATCGCTGGCGTCGTCGATCGCGAAGAAGCGCGACTGCGTCGCCGATTCGATCATCAGCAAGACTTAGCGAGGCCCATCATGATCGAGGACGTGGTTTCCGGCGCCGCCTGGGCGTACAGCCCGTCGCCTTCCGCGATCGCCGTCTGCGACCTGACGCTCACGCTGCCGACCACCACCGGCCTGCGCGTGTACGCGGAAATGATGATGACCTCCTATTCGCAGGGGTGGAATCCGCAGCAGGTCGGTTCCGCGGCCATGCGCATCGTGCGCGGCACGGTCATGGGTCCGGGCGGGATCGGCTTCGTCGACATCCCGGCCGACAACATGAACAACAGCGCGAACTTCAACAAGTGCCTGGCCGTCGACTACCGTGTCGCCTGCGCGCTCGCCGAAGTGACGGTCAACGCGAACGCCTGGTATCACGCGCCGCCCGCACCGGCGGCACCGCGCCCGAGCGGCAAGCTGTCAAAGCTCGCGTATGCGGTTAAGGTCGACGGCACGGGGATTGCCGGCTACACGCGGCGGATCGTCGGTCACCGGGAGTTCCTGCCGAGCCCGGAAGACGCCGAGCGCGAGACGCTCGAGCGCGCGGCGGAAGTGCTCGAGGTGCGGCGATCCCGGCTGACGATCGCGCGCCTGCGCGAAGGGGCGCGGCCGCGCGGGCAGGAAGTTCCGCCCGGCGCGCCGATGATTCGACTGCGCTGAGCTGCACCGGCACGCTCGCGGATGCAGCCGGGCGTCCCGCATAATGCCGGCCATGGCGAACCTGACCGACATCGTCGACGACCTGGTCGCGGCGAACCGCATCCTGGCGGGGCTGAACGTGCTCGACGGATTCGGGCACGTGAGCGCGCGGCATCCGGACCACGCGGACCGGTTCCTGCTGGCGCGCTCGGTCGCGCCGGAACTCGTCGCCGCCGACGACATCATGACGTTCGACCTCGCCGCCAACGCGCAGGACGGCGACACGCGCACGCCGTACCTCGAGCGGTTCATCCACGGCGAGATCTACGCGAAGCGGCCGGACGTACAGGCGGTCGTGCACAGCCACGCGGCGGCGGTGGTGCCGTTCGCGGCGTCGTCGGTGCCGCTGCGACCGGTCTACCACATGAGCAGCTTCCTGCGCACGGGCGCGCCGGTGTTCGAGATCCGCGAGCGCTTCGGCATGACCGACATGCTGGTGCGCAACAACGCGCAGGGCGCGGCGCTGGCGGAGTCGCTCGGCGCCGGCAACGTGGTGCTGATGCGCGGCCACGGCTTCTGCGCGGTCGGCGAGAGCATCCCGGTCGCGGTCTTCCGCGCGTACTACACGCAGTCGAACGCGGACCTGCAGCAGCGGGCGATCGCGCTCGGGGGCACGGTCACCTATCTCGACGACGTGGAAGCGGTGCAGTCGGATGCGACCAATCGCGGCGTCGTGGCCCGGCCGTGGGCGTTGTGGAAGCGGAGGTTTGCGTCGTGAAGCAGGTCCCTCGCTGCGCTCGGGATGACACTGAGAATATTCGGAGTACTTGATGATGATGTCACGCACGTTGAAGCTCCTCGCGATCGCACTTGCGCTTGCGCTGACCGGCCCCGCCTTCGCGCAATCGGGCCCGTACCCGAACAGGCCGATCAGGCTCGTCGTGCCCTTCCCGCCCGGCGGCGGCGCGGACCTGACCGCGCGCACGCTCGCGCAGAAGATGGGCGAGTCGATGGGGCAGTCGATCGTCGTCGACAACAAGCCGGGCGCCAACGGATCGATCGGCGCCGACCAGGTGGCGAAGTCGCCGCCGGACGGCTACACGATCCTGCTCGCGGACCGCGGCGCGTTCGGCGTCAATCCGGCGCTGTACTCGAAGCTGCCGTACGACCCGACGAAGGACTTCAGCTACATCGGCATCGCGACCGACGGGCCGTACGTGCTGGTCGTGAATCCGTCGCTCAACGTGAAGACGCTCGCCGAGCTGGTCGCGCTCGCGAAGTCCAGGCCGGGCACGCTCAACTACGCGAGCTTCGGCATCGGCAGCATGGCGCAGCTGAACCTCGAGGCGTTCAACCAGCGGATGGGGACGGACATCGTGCACGTGCCGTACAAGGGCGCGGGACCGGCGGCGCAGGCGGTGGTGGCCGGCGACGTCGGCGTGACGATCGCGTCGGTGCCGGCCGTGCAGGGGTTCATCAAGGACGGGCGGCTGCGCGCGCTCGCCGTCGGCGCGGACAAGCGCTTCGTCGTGCTGCCCGACGTGCCGACGATGGCGGAAGCGGGTGCCGCGAACGACATCCTGATCCCGACGTTCTTCGCGCTCGCCGCGCCGGCGGGGACGCCGCCGGCGGTGGTCGCGAGGCTCAACGCGGAGATGAAGAAAGCGCTCTCCGATCCGGCGGTCGCGGAGAAGCTCACGGCCACCGGGCTCGTCGTCGCGGCGGGCGCGCCGGAAGCGATGACGGCGATCGTGAATGCGGACGTGCCGAAGTTCAACGCGCTGGTGAAGTCGATCGGGATCAAACCCGAGTGACACATAGCAGTTCCGTGTCATCCCGAGGAGCGCAGCGACGAGGGATCTGCAGTCAAGCGTGACTACGAGCGCAGCGAGCAGGAAGCGGATCCCTCGCTGCGCTCGGGATGACACCTTGGATATCTGTGTCATCCCGAGGAGCGCAGTGACAAGGGATCTACAGTTCCGCCTACGCCCGCTTCGCCTCGCCGAACTTGCTCATCAGCGCCGCGCGCCGCTCCAGCCACCACGCGTACTGCGCCGGCCACTGCGCCCAGCCGGCGTCGCCTTCGAGCGCGACGGCGGCGCGCCCGGCCAGGTGGGGATCGAACAGCGCCTCGCGCGCGAACGCGACCAGGTCCGCGCTGCCCGATTGCAAGATGCCCTCGGCCTGCGCCGCATCGGTGATGAAGCCGACCGCCTGCGTCGCAATGCCGGCCTCCTTGCGGACGCGCGCCGCGAACGGCACGAGGTAGCCCGGGCCGAGGTCGAGGCGCGAACCGGAGAACCCGCCGGCCGAGCAGTCCATGACGTCGACGCCGACGTCCTTCAGCGCCTTCGCGAGCGCGACCGTGTCGTCGATCGTCCACCCGCCGGCGATGCCGTCGATCGACGACGTGCGGAAGAACAGCGGCTTGTCCGTCGGCCAGTGCGAGCGCACCGAGCGCGCGACCTCCAGCGCGAAGCGCATGCGGCCGGCCAGGTCGCCGCCGTACTCGTCGCGGCGCGTGTTGACGGTCGGCGACAGGAATGAGTGCGTCAGGTACCCGTGCGCGCCGTGCACCTCGAGCGCGTCGAGGCCCGCCGCATGCGCGCGCGCCGCGGCGGCGCCGAACGCGGCGACGATGCGCGCAATGCCGTCCTTCGACAGCGCCTGCGGCACGAGCCAGCCGTCCATGTGCGGCACGGCCACCGGGCCGACGATGGGCCACGGGTAGTCGCCGCGCTCGTGGTCGACGGGGCCGAGCGCCGCGTTGCCGAACCACGGCCGCTGCATGCTCGCCTTGCGGCCGGCGTGCGCGAGCTGCATGCCGGCCTTGGCGCCGTGCGCGTGCAGGTAGTCGACGATCCGGCGGACCGGCGCGACGTGCTCGTCCGACCACAGGCCGAGGTCGCCGTGCGTGATGCGCCCCTCGGGCAGCACGGCCGTCGCTTCGGTGAACACGAGGCCGAAGCCGCCCATCGCGAACTGGCCGAGATGGACGAAGTGCCAGTCGTTGGCGATGCCGTCGTGCGCCGAGTACTGGCACATCGGCGACACGACGGTCCGGTTGCGCAGCGTGACGCCGCGCAGCGCAAGCGGAGAGAAGAGGAGCGAGTCCATGCGAGGGGGGGCCGGCAGGCATTATGGCGCAATCGATGCGCTCCCCCTCGCGCCCCGGTTGCGGCCCATCGCCTGGGCACCCCCGCGACGGCGAGCTCACGCTGGCCGCGGTCGCACATGCTTCTCCGCGCCTCGTTGGTCGCGACGGGCGACCCAAAGCCTCACTTGCGGATCGTGGCCGTGACCGAGGTCGAGCCGCGATCGTTGCCGATGGCGAGTTTCACCGCGACCGGGTTCGCGCTTGCGCCGGGATCGATCCCGGAAGCGGCGGCCTGGAACCCGAAGTGGCGGTTGCCCAGCGGCGCGATCAGCAGCTGCACCGACGCTCCGTCGATTTCCCCGGCGAAGGCAAGCACGCCCCCGAATACCTTGCGAAACGAGCCGGCCGGAATCGTCACGGCGAAGTTGGCGATCCTGAGCGTGACCGGCTCGGTCAGCGGGTCGATGCCGTCGCTGTCTTGCCCCAGGGTGAAATTCGAGACGAGGTACAGGGCCTTGTAGCGCAGGTCGATGCCGAGCTGGTTGACGGCGAGCGCGAACGTGGAGCCTGCCGGTGGGGGCTGGGTGCCGGCGACCTGATAGGTCACGCTGGCCGCGCCTGCATTGCCGGCCTTGTCCATCGCTCCGGTGCAGCTTGCCGTGAAGGTTCCGGTCCCGTCCGCGTTCCCCCCCGTCACACCCAAGGTTGCGTTGCTTTTCACCCCGGAGAGGACATCGGTCGTCGTACAGCCAGCGGTCGGCACGGCACCCAAGGGGTAGTTGGCACCGTTGGCCACCCCGGTGACCGTGACGACCGGGGCCGTCAGATCGACGTTGATGCCCGCGACGGTGGCGTTGGCGAAATTGCCGGCGTTGTCGGTGGCGGTGCCGTTCACCGATTGATTGCCTCCTTCACCGCGGCTTTGCGGCGCGGTGCAGGCCGCGATCCCCGAGGTTGCATCGCTGCAGGTGAAGCTCACCGTAACCGGGGTGTTGTTCCAGCCATTGCCATTCGGCGCCGGGCTGGCGCTTCCGCTGATCGTGGGTGGCGTGGCATCGCGCTTGATCTTCACCGCCTGCGAGGCGGTGCCGCCGCCGCTGGTGGCCGTGCAGGCAATGGGGATGCCGGCGGTGTCGGCCGTTACCGTACTGGTTGCGCACCCGCTCGTGGAATTGACGGGGGATTCGGGATCGGTCGCCGTCCAGCTGACGCTGACGTCGCTCCTGTACCAGCCGTTGTTGCCCAGCGTGCCCTTGACCGTGGCGGTGATGACCGGCGGAGTGACGTCCCGCTGGACGACGGTCCCGATGCCATAGCGCGAGAAATGCCCCACCACGCCGTCGAAGCGGACGGTGGCCGGCTGCCCGGTCGTCGGCTGGCCGTTGGCGTCGAGCAGGCCGACCGATGCGCAGCCGTTCGCCGGGGGCGTCTGCGCGCCGGTGCACAGCGGGAAGGCGGTGTAAGTGGCGCCCGGCGCATCGCCTTTGCCGATGATCGTGGCCGCTCCGCTCGCGATGAAGTTCAGGATTGTCGCCTGATCTGCCGCAGTCAGCGCCGTCATGTCGATGAAGAACGACAGGCTCGCGTCGAGGTTCAGGGTCGGAACGGCGAACGCGAATTGAAATGAACTGATCGGCGAAATGGTTGCGGGCGTGCCATCCGCTGCCGTTCCCGTGGCGGGCGGATCCGCTGTGATGCGCGTGATCGTGAACGACACGGGCAATGCGAACGCGCCGGCCGGGATGCGCACCTCCATCGCGGCCGTGCTGCTGAGCATGACGACGTCCGTACCCTGCACGCCCGTGTTTCCGGCCACCTGCTGGGCATTGGTCGTCACGATCAATGTGTCGCCCACGGAGATGACGCCTGCTCCGATGTCGAACGTGTGCGCCTGGCTCAGATCCTCGACGTCGAGCGTGCCGGCGACGCTGGTCAGGCTGCCGATGTCGACCGTGGTTGTCGCACTGTTGCCGGTGATGTCGAGGGTGCCGCCCACCGACGTGAGGCTGCCGATGTCCACCGTCGTCGCAGCGCTGTTGCCCGTGACGATCAAGTCGCCGCCCACCGAGATCAGGTTCGGCAGCAGGACTTGCGTGCACAGCGGCAGATTCCTGACGACGAGGCTGCCGGCGACGGTGGTCAGGCTTGCGAGCTGCGGGTCGTTGCAGTCCGATACGACGACGCTGCCCGGCGGCAGCCATTGGTTGTTGGCGATGTTGTCGCCGGAGACCGTGTAGCCGGGCGGGATGTTGTTCAGCACCACGCCGGTTGGACTGAAGCTGAGCTGGTACTGCGACGCCGGCGCGAAGTAGTCTCCCTCGTAACTGCCGGCGTTGAGGCCCCGTCCGCCAAGCTGCAACGCCAGCGTGATCTGGAACGGCGTGTTGGACATGACGCTGATCGGCACGGCGACGTCGCCGTGCACACGCCGCCCGCCCGGGATTGCGTCGATCGTCAGGCCGGGGAAGTTGCTGTGGACGGGATCCAGCCCGGTGCTGGCACTGATTTCCGCGTGCCGAAGGCTCGGCCCATCCAGGAACAGCGTGATGTCGCAGATCGAGTTCGTGCCGCAGCTCGTCACCGAGATCGTGCCGTCCACGTGCAGGTTGATCGAGGTGTCGATCTGCACGCTCCCCGGCGGACCGCTGACCAGCATGTCCGTCGTCGCGACCGCCTGCACGTGCGGGCTGAACGGGAAGTTGTTGACCGTGCTGTAGGCGGCGCTAATCGAGGCCCTCGTGATGCCGGGCCCGGCGGCGGCCGCGAAGTTGGCGGTGCCATGGGCACCCTGCAGTCCGGTCATGACGCCGGCGGCCGAGATGGCGCTCGATGAAGTCTGGTCGATCTTTCCCGTCACGTCGAAGTTCTGATCGGGGCCGGCCTCCACCCGATAGCTCGAGGCCAGCGCGGAGGACGCGACGAGCACCTGCACGAGCACGAGAAACGCCAATGACGCGATCGATCCGCGGGCAATGCGGGCCGATGTTGCGATTTCGGGAAATGCTTGCACGATGGCCCCCTTCCACTCGATGACGACGACTCCGGCGAACCTGCGGCACGGGCAACCAATCCCTCCGCAGCCGCCCTTCCAATGCCGAGCGCTTCCGCTTCCGGACTTCTCGCTTCCGCGGATCGCTTGCAGCCGCCACGCGAAGGCGGGACGGCTCGATGCTAGGAAGTTGCGCGTTGCTCGACCGTTACAGGACCGTTAACGTGCCCGCCGCGTCGTGCGGCCGGCGGTCGAACGGGCATAGAATCGCCGGCCATGGCCGACACTCTGGTCGTGCGACTGCTGGGCCCGCCGCGCGTCGCGCTGGCGACGGCTCCGGTTGCCTGCACGTCGCGCAAGGCGCTCGCGCTGTTCGCGTTCCTCGTCCTCAGCGCGCGCAGGCACCCCCGGCGCGAACTCGCCGCGCTGCTTTGGGGCCGCCGCGACGAGGAAGCCGTGCGCGCGAGCCTGCGCGTCGCGCTCGCGCGACTGCCCCGGCCGATGGCCGATTGCCTGTACGCCGACCGTGAAAGCATCGGCGTTGCGGTCGCGCCCGACGTCGACGTCGCGCGCTTCGAGGCGCTCGCCGCCGCCGACGACCTCGCGAGCCTCGAGCAGGCGTCCGAGCTCTACCAGGGCGAGCTCCTGCAGGACTTCGAAGCCGGGGGCGCGCCCGAGTTCGACGACTGGCTGCACGCCCAGAGGACGCGACTCGCGCAGCTCGCGCAGCAGGTCTTCGACGGCGCCATCGCCCGGCGATCGGACCGGGCACGCCTCGACGCGTCGCGGGCCACGTCGGAGCGCGAGTCCGCGCTCGCCCTGGCGCGGCGCTGGGCGTCGCTGATGCCGGGGTCGGAGGCCGCGCACCGCACGTTGATGCAGATCTACCTCGACGCCGGCCGCCGCGACGCCGCGATCGCCCAGTACGAGCTGTGCCAGCGCCTCCTCGCCGTGAACCACGGGCGCGCGCCGTCGCCGGAAACGCGTGCGCTATACGACGTCGCGCGGGGACGCGATGGGACGAAGGCCGAGCCGGCCCCCGACCGCGACGTGCTTCCGCGCGCGATCGTGCCGGCAACGAGCTTCGTGGGGCGCGTCGAGGAGCTCGCCGAGCTCGAGCGGCTGCTTGCCGATCCGCATTGCCGGCTGCTCACGCTGCACGGCCTGGGCGGCGTGGGCAAGACGCGGCTCGCGCACGCGCTCACCACCCAGGTCGCGCCGCGCTACGCACAGGGCGCGTGCTGGGTCGCGCTCGAGAGTCTCGGCTCGGCGGACATGCTTCCCGCCGCAGTGGCCGCCGCGCTCGGGCGAGAGGCCCCTGCGCAAGGCGATCACGTCGAGGCCGTCGCCGCGATGCTCGCGAACCAGGAGCGGCTGGTGGTGCTCGACAACATGGAATCAATGCTCGCGCACGAAGGCGATCCGCTCGCGCTCGTGCTGCGCATTCTCGAGCGCGCGCCGCACGTGCGCATTCTCGCGACGTCGCGCGAGGTGCTCGGCCTGCAGGAGGAATGGATCTACGACGTGCGGGGGCTCGACTTCGACGGCGCGCCGACGCCTGCGGTCGACCTCTTCGTCCAGCGTGCGCGGCAGGCGTACCTCGGTTTCTCGGCACCCGCCGAGATGCCCCATGTGCTGCGCATCTGCGCGCTCGTTGAAGGGCTGCCGCTCGGCATCGAGCTGGCGGCCGCGTGGGTGCGCACGATCCCGTGCGGCGAGATCGCCGCGGCGATCGAGCGCGAGGCGGCCGCGCTCGCGAGTCCCCATCGCAATCGCGCGGACCGCCATCGCACGTTGGACGGGGTGATGACCTACTCGTGGAACCTGCTGCGCGGCGACGAGCAGCACGCGCTCGCCGCGCTGTCCGTCTTCGTCGGCGGGTTCACGCGCGAGGCCGCCGAGCGCGTGGCCGCTGCATCCACGCGAACGCTGTCGACGCTCGTCGACAAGTCGCTGGTGCGGCGGCATCCCACCGGCCGCTACGACCTGCACGAGCTCGTGCGGCAGTTCGCGTCGGCGAAGCTGCACAAGACCCGCCGCGCATTCGACGACGCCGTCCGCCGCCACGCGGATGCATACGTGAACCTTCTGCTCGAGCTCCACGCGCAATCGAACGGCAGCGACGAGGCGGCGGCGCTCGCGAGGCTCCGCATCGAGCTCGCCAACATCAACGCGGCGTGGCAGCGCTCGCTCGAGGCGAGGCGGCGTGACGCGATCGAGCGCGCGGGACCCGCGTACATGACGCAGCTCGCCTTCTGCGCCGGCCCGCGCGCCGCGTGCCGGGCGGGCGAGGCGGCGACGTCGGTTACCGGGCTGGGGATCCGCGCCGACGTCGAATGCCAGATCCGCATGCATTGGGGCCGCGCCGCCGTGATGGGCGGGCTCCCGGACGTCGCCAGGCGCGAGAACGCCGCCGCCGTGACCCTCGCGCGCAAGTCGGGCAAGCCCGCCCTCGTCGCGCGGTGCCTGTACTACCTCGCGAGCTTTCACTACCAGCAGGGCGAGGTCGACGCAGCCGACGCGATCGTGCCGGAGATCCTTGCGCTCGCGCAGGGTTCGGGAGAGGCGGACGTGATTGCCCTTGCGCACGGGATCGCCGGCCTCCTTGCCAGCCTGCGGTCGAGCTTCGGACTCGCCGAGCATCAATTGCGCGAGGCTTTGGCGAGCGCTCGCGCAAATGGAAAGCCGTCGCTCGTGGCCCACGCCCTCGGAGCGCTCGCCGTCCCGTTGTACTACCGCGGCAACTACGACGAGGCGGCTGCCGTCACCAGGGAGGCGGCCGACATCCACCAGACGCTCGGCCGCAGCGTGGTCGCGGCGAGCGTTCGCGCGAACGTCGCGTCGATCCTGCTCGAGCGGCACGACGTCGCCGGCGCGCTGCAGCAGATCGCGGTCTCCGTGACCATGGCGCGCGACACGGCCGACCACAACCTTCTCTCCCACGCCCTGAACGTGCGGGCCGACATCCAGATCGAGCAGGGCGCGCTCGGCGACGCGCGCGCGTCGGCACGCGAGTCGCTTGCGCTCGCGGAGGCCATCGGGAACGTCCTGTATGCGACCGAGGCGCTGTACCTGCTCTGCCTCGTCGAGCTGCGCGACGGGCACGCCGAGCTTGCGCCTCCGCTGCTGCGCCGAATGCGCGACGAGCTCGCGCGCAAGCGGCTTCCCTTGCGTGTTCCCAAGCTGGTCCTGGCAACGGCAGAGTGGCTGGCGACTGCCGGCGACGCCTCGCAACGGCGCCGCGGATCCGGCTGGCTTGCCGTGCTGTGCGGGCTGGAGGATATCGACGCCACCGTCCGCGATCGCGCGCGGCGCCTGCTTCGGCAGTGGGGCGTCCCGGAGTCGGGTGCCGGCGAAACGACACTCGCCCAGATCGAGTCGGAGGTGCAGGCTCTGCTCGACGACGCCCCGCGCTGACTACCGTCAGAGCAGCGACCGCTGCCGGTGCGCGGTCGAGTCCACGACGGTGAGCGCCGTCATGTTGACGATGCGGCGCACGGTCGCCGACGGCGTCAGGATGTGCACGGGCTTCGCCACACCGAGCAGCATCGGCCCCAGCGTCACGCCCGAGCCCGCGGCGACCTTGAGCAGGTTGAACGCGATGTTCGCGGCGTCGACGGTCGGCATGATCAAAAGGTTGGCCTCGCCGCGCAGCCGCGAATTGGGAAACGCGCCCAGGCGCACCTCCTCGTCGAGCGCTGCGTCGCCGTGCATCTCGCCCTCCACTTCGAGGTCGGGGTCCATCGCGCCGAGCAGCGCCAGCGCCGCCTGCATCTTCTTCGCCTGCGGGTGCTGCGACGAGCCGAAGCTCGAGTGCGACAGCAGCGCGACCTTGGGCACGAGGCCGAAGCGGCGGATCTCCTCGGCGGCGAGCAGCGTGATCTCGGCGATCTGCTCGGCGTCCGGGTCCGCGTTGACGTAGGTGTCGGCGATGAACAGCGTGCGCGTCGGCAGCATCACCGCGTTCATCGCCGCGTAGTTGCGGATGCCGCGTCGCCGGCCGATCACGTGGTCGATGTACTCGAGGTGCAGCGCGTGCGTGCCGAACGTGCCGCACAGCATGCCGTCGGCCTCGCCGCGGTGGATCGCCATCGCGCCGATCAGCGTCAGCCGCCGGCGCATCTCGATCTGCGCGTATGCCTGCGACACGCCGCGCCGCTGCGTCAGCCGGTAGTACTCGTTCCAGTAGTCCTTGTAGCGCTCGTCCCACTCGGGATTGATGATGTGGACGTCCTTGCCGGGCGCCATGCGCAGCCCGAAGCGCTCGATGCGCCGCTCGATCACCGCCGGGCGCCCGACGAGGATCGGCTTCGCGAGGCCCTCGTCGATCACCACCTGCACGGCGCGCAGCACGCGCTCGTCCTCGCCTTCCGCGTAGACGATGCGCTTCGGCGCGGCCTTGGCCGCCGTGAAGATCGGCTTCATCAGCAGGCCGGAGTGGTAGACGAACTGCGTCAGCTTCTGACGGTACGCCTCCATGTCGGCGATCGGCCGCGTCGCGACGCCGGAGTCCATCGCGGCCTGCGCGACGGCGGGCGCGATCATCACGATCAGGCGCGGGTCGAACGGCTTCGGGATCAGGTACTCGGGGCCGAAGCGCAGGTCCTCGACGTTGTACGCGTGCGCGACGATGTCCGACTGCTCGGCCATCGCGAGGTCGGCGATCGCGCGGACGGCGGCGAGCTTCATCGCCTCGTTGATCGTCGTCGCGCCGACGTCGAGCGCGCCGCGGAAGATGAACGGGAAGCACAGGACGTTGTTGACCTGGTTCGGGAAGTCCGAGCGGCCGGTGGCGATCACCGCATCGGGACGCGCGGCCTTCGCGACGTCCGGCATGATCTCCGGCTCGGGATTGGCGAGCGCCATGATCAGCGGCTTGTCGGCCATCTTCGCGAGCCACTCGGGCTTCAGCACGCGCGCGGCGGACAGGCCGAGGAAGATGTCCGCGCCGGGCAGCACGTCGGCCAGCGTGCGCGCGTCGGTCTTCTGCGCGTAGATGACCTTGTGCTCGTCCATCAGCTTGGTGCGGCCTTCGTACACGACGCCTTCGATGTCGGCGACGAAGATGTTCTCGCGCCGGATGCCGAGGCTGCGCAGCAGGTCGAGGCACGCGAGCGCCGCGGCGCCCGCGCCCGAGCAGACGAGCTTGACCTTGTCCAGATCCTTGCCGACGACGCGCAGCCCGTTGACGATCGCGGCGCCGACGATGATCGCCGTGCCGTGCTGGTCGTCGTGGAACACCGGGATCTTCATCCGCTCGCGGCACTTGCGCTCGATGTAGAAGCACTCGGGCGCCTTGATGTCCTCGAGGTTGATGCCGCCGAACGTCGGCTCCAGCGCGACAATCATGTCGACCAGCTTGTCCGGGTCGAGCTCGTTCAGCTCGATGTCGAAGCAGTCGAGTCCCGAGAACTTCTTGAACAGCACCGCCTTGCCTTCCATCACCGGCTTGGCGGCCAGCGGGCCGATCGCGCCCAGGCCCAGCACCGCGGTGCCGTTGGTGACGACCGCGACCAGGTTGCCGCGCGCGGTCAGGTTCGACGCCTCCTGCGGGTCGCGGACGATCTCGTCGCACGCGGCGGCCACACCCGGCGTGTACGCGAGCGCCAGGTCGCGCTGGTTGGTCAGGTGCTTGGTCGCCTGCAGCGCGATCTTGCCCGGCGGGTGCTGCCGGTGATACTCGAGCGACGCTGCGCGGATGTCTTTGTCCGACATGGTGGGGGAGGCTTCCGAGGGGCGGCCGGCCATCATAATCCAACGTGCGTCGGCACATCGCCGCGGCGCGGGAGTCTGCGTTGAATCAAGCGGCCGCCTAGGGGTCGAAAGGTATAATTCGGCACCTTTTCCACGCCTGCGCGCGCCCTTTCCGGGTGCGCGCCCGCCCGATTCCTTGACGCTTTCGTCGCCGCTGTTCTGGGCCCTGGCCCTCGCGCTGCTGGCAGCCACGCTGGTCGTGCTCCTGTGGCCGCTTCTGCGCCGCAGCCGTCCGGCCGACGCGCCCGCCGATCGCGCGGCCGCCACCGCCGTCTACCGCGACCACAAGCGGCAGATCGACGACGATTACGCGACGCGCACGATCAGCGAGGCCGAACGCGACGCCGCGCTCGCCGACCTGACCACGCGCTTCGGCGCCGAGATCGCGCAGGACGCGCCCGATACCCACACTGCCGGTGAGCGTTCGCGCTGGGTCGCCGCGCTGGCGCTGGTCGCGTGCGTGCCGGTCGTCGCCGGCGTCATGTATTTCTCGCTCGGCAACCCGTCAGCGATGTCCGCCGGCGCGCGGCCCGCCGAGCACGCGGTCGACGATCCGCAGATCGCCGCGATGGTCGACACGCTGGCCAAGCGCCTCCAAGCCAATCCCGACGACGCGCAGGGCTGGGCGCTGCTCGGCCGTTCGTACCGTTCGCTGGGGCGGTTCGACGCCGCGGCGCTGGCCTACTCGGAATCCGCCAAGCGCACGACGCCCGACGCGATGCTGTATGCGGACTGGGCGGAGGCCGTCGCATTGGCGCAGGGCCGCAGCCTCGCCGGCCAGCCGACCGAGCTGCTCGACAAGGCGCTGAAGCTCGAGCCCGACAACCCGAAGGTGCTGGCGCTGGCCGGCTCCGCCGCGGCCGAGCGCAACGACGCGGCCGCCGCCGCCACGTACTGGAAGCGGCTGCGCGCGCAGCTGCCGCCGGACAGTCCGACGATCGCCCAGGTCGACGCGGCGCTGGCGCGCATCGGCGAATCGGCCCCGCCCGCGAGCGGCGCTGCCCGCGCGGCCACGCAGGCGGCCGCGCCGGCTTCCGCGCCGAAGGCCCAGGCGGCGGCGCCCGCCGCGGCGCCGGTCGCCCAGGGCGGCGGCAGCGTCGAAGGCCGCGTCGAGCTCGATCCCAAGCTCGTTTCCAGCGCGAAGTCCGGCGACACCGTGTTCATCTTCGCGCGCGATCCCGACGGGTCGCGGATGCCGCTCGCCGTCCTGAAGCTCGCCGTCGCCGACCTGCCGAAGTCGTTCGCGCTGACCGACGAGATGGCGATGACGCCCGCCGCGACGATCTCGAAGGCGGCCAAGGTCGTCATCGAGGCGCGGGTGAGCAAGTCGGGCAACGTCGCGCTGCAGCCGGGCGACATGACCGGCACCAGCGCGCCCGTGACACCCGGCGCCCGCAACGTCCGCGTGACGATCGACCGCGTCGTGCCGTGAGGCCCGCGCTTGATTTTCGACGATAATCAATCACTTATGATAATGTTCGGCGACCGCGTCCGCATGCTCCGGACGTTCTCGCCCGACGCCGACGATCGCCATGCTCGAAGCGCAGGACCTAGCCGCGCGCCGCGGCGCCGCCATGCTGTTCCGCCAGCTGGGCCTTCGGGTCGACGCGGGACAGGCGCTGGTGATCACCGGGCCGAACGGCACCGGCAAGACGACGCTGCTGCGCATCCTGGCCGGGCTCACGCAGCCGGCGGAAGGACAGATCCGCTGGCGCGGCGAGGTCGTCGCCGCGCTGTCGACCGTCATGCGGACGGCCAGCGCCTTCGTCGGCCACCTGCCCGCGCTCAAGGACGAGCTGACCGCCGAGGAGAACCTCGCGTCGCTGGCCGAGCTTTCCGGCCATCGGCCGTCGTCGGACGACCTGCGATCGGCGATGGCCGACGTCGCGCTCGAGGCGCAGCGACGCCTGCCGGCGCGCGTGCTGTCGGCCGGCCAGCGGCGGCGGATCGGACTCGCGCGGCTGTCGCTGTTGAAGCGCCCGCTGTGGCTGCTCGACGAGCCGGCGACCGCGCTGGACGCCGCGGGACTGGCGCTGCTCGGCCGCCTGCTGGCACGCCAGCTGGCCGGCGGCGGCATGGTGATCGCGGCCACGCACCAGCCGCTCGACCTGCCCGGCGAGCGCGTCGTGCGGATGGAGCTGAAATGACCGTGGCGGTTGCATTGCGCGACGACGAGGCGCCGTACGGCGCGCTCGCCGCCGTACGCTGGGCGGTCGTGCGCGACGTGCGGCTCGCGCTGAGGTCGCGTTCGGAACTCGGCGTGCAGATCCTGTTCTACGTAATCGTGGTCTCGCTGTTTCCCCTCGCCTCCTCGCCGGAACGCACGCTGCTCGCCGCGATCGGTCCCGGCGTGCTGTGGGTGGCCGCGCTGCTCGCGTCGCTCTTGTCGCTGCCGCGCCTCTTCGCGTCCGACTTCGCCGACGGCACGCTCGAGCAGGTCGCGCTGTCGCCGTATCCGCTGCCTGCGCTCGTCGGCGGCAAGATCCTCGCGCACTGGCTGACCACCGGCCTGCCGGTCGTCGTGCTGGCGCCGCTGCTCGGCCTGCAATACGGGCTCGACGCGCAAGTGCTGGCCATCGTCGCGCTGTCGCTTTTGATCGGCACGCCGATCCTGTCGCTGCTGGGCGCGATCGGCGCCGCGCTCACGCTGGGCGTGCGCGGCGGCGGCAGCCTGCTGGCGCTGCTGGTGCTGCCGCTGTGCGTGCCGGTGCTGATCTTCGGCGCCGGCGCCGCCGACGCGTATCGCGCCGGACTGTCGGCGTCGGCCAATCTCTCGCTGTTGGGCGCAGGCCTGCTGATCGCGCTGGTCGGCGCGCCGCTCGCCGCGGCCACGTCGGTGCGGATCGCCCTCGACTGATGAACCTCTACCGATACTCGTCGCCGGCCACGTTCTACCCGCTCGCGGGCGCGCTCGCGCCGTGGTTCGCCGGCGCCGCCGCGATCTGCTGCATCGCCGGGTTGTGGATCGGCTTCGCGATCGCGCCGACCGACTTCCAGCAGGGCGAGGCGTACCGGATCATCTTCATCCACGTGGCGGCCGCGTGGATGTCGATGTTCATCTACCTGGTGATGGGGTTCTGGTGCGTGCTGGCGCTCGCGTTCAACACGAGGCTGTCGGCGATGGTCGCGCAGTCGCTCGCGCCGACCGGCGCGCTGATGACGTTCATCGCGCTGTGGACCGGCGCGCTGTGGGGCCGGCCGACGTGGGGCACGTACTGGGCGTGGGACGCGCGGATGACGTCCGAGCTGATCCTGCTGTTCCTGTACTTCGGCATCATCGCGCTGCGCAACGCGATCGACGATCCGCGCCGCGCCGACCGCGCGTGCGCGGTGCTGACGATCGTCGGCGCCGTGAACATCCCGATCATCTACTTCTCCGTGCAATGGTGGAACACGCTGCACCAGGGCGCGTCGGTGAGCGTGACGTCGTCGCCGAAGATGGCGACCGTCATGCTGACCGCGATGCTGGTGATGGCGTTCGCCGCATGGTTCTATTCGATCGCCGCCGCGCTGTGGCGCGTGCAGGCGATCATTCTCGAGCGCGAGCGCGGCGCCGCCTGGATGGCGACGACCCCCGCGCTGCAAGGAGCAATGCGATGAGCGAATTCCTGGCGATGGGCGGCTACGGGTTCTACGTCTGGGGCGCCTACGGCGTCACGGCGATCGTGATCGCCATCGAACTGGTCAGCCTGCGCGCGCGCCGGCGCGCCGCGCGGCAACTGGCGGCCGCCACCCCCGTCGACGAGGCCGCGCGATGAAGGCCCGCCATCGTCGCTTCGCGTGGATCGGCGCCGGCGTCGCGGTGCTGGGGGTGGCCGTCGCGCTCGTGCTGAACGCGTTCCAGTCGAACCTCGTGTTCTTCTTCACGCCCACGCAGGTCGCGCAGAAGGAGGCGCCGCAGGGCCGGCCGTTCCGCATCGGCGGGCTGGTCGAGGCGGGAAGCCTCAAGCGCACGCCGAATTCGGTCGACGTCACGTTCATCGTGACCGACACCGCGCAGCGCGTGCCGGTCGTGTACAGCGGCCTCCTGCCGGACCTGTTCAAGGAAGGCAAGGGCGTCGTCGCGCAGGGCTCGCTGCGGCCCGACGGCACGTTCCACGCAACCGAGGTGCTCGCCAAGCACGACGAGAACTACATGCCGCCGGAAGCCGCCGCGGCGGTCGACAAGGCGCACAAGGGCCAGGGCATGTCGATGTCAACGATCAAGGACGGCAAATGATTCCCGAGCTCGGACACTTCGCGTTGATCCTGGCGCTGCTCGTCGCGCTCGTGCAGGGCATCCTGCCGCTGGTCGGCGCGCAGCGGCGCGACGCCGCGCTGATGGCGATCGCCGTGCCGGCCGCGCGCGCGCAGTTCGCGCTCGTCGGGTTCGCGTTCGGCTGCCTCGCCTACGCGTTCGCGACCAGCGACTTTTCGGTCGAGCTGGTCGCGCTGCATTCGAACACGCAGCTGCCGATGCACTACCGCATCGCGGCGACGTGGGGCTCGCACGAGGGTTCGCTGCTGCTGTGGATGCTGATGCTGACCGGCTGGGCGACGGCGGTCACGGTGCGCTCGCGCAACCTGCCGGAGGCGATGCGCGCGCGCGTGCTTTCCGTCATGGGCCTGGTCGCCGTCGGCTTCCTGCTGTTCCTGCTGTTCACGTCTAATCCGTTCCTGCGGCTGATCCCCGCGGCGCCCGAAGGCCGCGACCTGAATCCGCTGCTGCAGGACCCGGGCATGGTGATTCACCCGCCGATGCTGTACATGGGCTACGTCGGCTTCTCCGTCGCGTTCTCGTTCGCGATCGCCGCGCTGATCGGCGGCAAGCTCGACGCCACGTGGGCGCGCTGGTCGCGGCCGTGGACGACCGCCGCGTGGTCGTTCCTGACCATCGGCATCGCGCTCGGCAGCTGGTGGGCGTACTACGAGCTGGGCTGGGGCGGCTGGTGGTTCTGGGACCCGGTCGAGAACGCGTCGTTCATGCCGTGGATGGTCGGCACCGCGCTGCTCCACTCGCTCGCGGTCACCGAGAAGCGCGGCACGTTCAAGAGCTGGACCGTGCTGCTCGCGATCGTCGCGTTCTCGCTGTCGCTGCTCGGCACGTTCCTCGTGCGCTCGGGCGTGCTGACGTCCGTGCACGCGTTCGCGACCGATCCGGCGCGCGGCGTGTTCATCCTCGTGTTCCTGATGATCGTGATCGGCGGCTCGCTGACGCTGTACGCGGCGCGCGCCGGCGCCGTCGGCGGCGGCGCCGGGTTCGCGCCGGTGTCGCGCGAATCGCTGCTGCTCGCCAACAACGTGCTGCTGGTCGTCGCGTGCGCGAGCGTGCTGCTCGGCACGCTGTATCCGCTGTTCCTCGACGCGCTCGACCTGGGCAAGATCTCGGTCGGCCCTCCGTACTTCGACTCGGTGTTCGCGCCGCTGATGGCGCCGGCCGCGTTCCTGATGGGCGTCGGCCCGTTCGCGAGCTGGCGCAAGGCCGAATTGCCCGACCTGTGGACGCGGTTGCGCTGGGCGCTGGCCGTGGCCGTCGTCACGGCGCTGCTGCTGCCCTTCGTGATGGGCCGCTGGTCGCCGCTGATCGCGTTCGGCCTGTTCCTCGCGCTGTGGATCTTCGCGGCGACCGCCGCGCTGGTCGTGCAGCGGCTGCGCCAGTCGCCGCAGTCCGGAATCATGGCCAAGCTCGCCGCCAACACCGCGGCGTGGTACGGCATGGTGCTGGCGCACCTCGGCGTCGGCGTGTTCATCGTCGGCGTCACGCTGGTCAAGGGTTACGGCATCGAGCAGAACGTGACGATGGACAACGGGCAGACGGTGAGCGCGGGCGGCTACGACTTCACGTTCCGCGGCGTGGTGCCGGTCAACGGGCCCAACTATTCCGGCATGGCGGGCGTGGTCGAGATGCGCCGCAACGGCGTGCTGCTCGAGACGCTGCGGCCGGAGAAGCGCATCTACAACGCGGGCGGCATGCCGATGACCGAGGCCGCGATCGACACCGGTTTCTTCGGCGATCGCTACGTTTCGCTCGGCGAACCGGTGTCCGACAAGGGCGTGGCCGGCGCGTGGGCGCTGCGCCTGTACATCAAGCCGTTCGTCGACTGGATCTGGGGCGGCTGCTTCCTGATGGCGCTCGGCGGCTTCATCGCGATCGCCGACCGCCGCTACCGCCTGGCCGCCAAGCGCAAGCTCGCCGCGCTGGCGGGCGCGGCGGCGTAACGCGGACTCTCGACCATGAAGGCGCTGCGTCTCCTCGTTCCGCTCGTATTGTTCGTCGTGCTGGTCGCGTTCCTGTGGCGCGGCCTGTCGCGCGATCCGCGCGAAGTGCCGTCGCCGCTGATCAACAAGCCCGCGCCCGTGTTCTCGCTCGCGCAGCTCAAGGCGCCGGACAAGCAGTTCGGCACCGCCGACATGAAGGGCAAAGTGTGGCTGCTGAACGTGTGGGCGTCGTGGTGCGTGTCGTGCCGCGTCGAGCACCCGCTGCTGGTCGAGCTCGCGAAGGCGAACGTCGTTCCGCTCGTCGGCCTCAATTACAAGGACAAGAACGACCTCGGCCTCGCGTGGCTCAGCCAGAACGGCGATCCGTACACGCTGTCGGTCGTCGACGCCGACGGCCGCGTCGGCATCGACTTCGGCGTGTACGGCGTTCCGGAGACGTTCGTGATCGACAAGGACGGCATGATCCGCTACAAGCAGATCGGCCCGATCACCGTCGAGGCGCTGGAGCAGAAGATCCTGCCGCTGGTGCGCACGTTGCAGAAATCATGAGACGGCTGTTCCTTGCGGCGCTGTTCGCGGTCGCTTCGACCGTGCTGGCGCAGTCCGATCCCGCGCTCGACGCGCGCCTGAAGAAGCTCGAAGAGGAGCTGCGCTGCCTCGTCTGCCAGAACCAGTCGCTCGCCTACTCGACGGCGCCGCTCGCCGAGGACCTGCGCCGCGAAGTGCGGCAACTCGCGTCCACCGGCAAGAACGACGAGGAGATCAAGCAGTTCCTGGTCGCGCGCTACGGCGACTTCGTCCTCTACAATCCGCCGGTCAAGGCGACGACGTGGCTTCTGTGGTTCGGACCGTTCGTGCTGCTGATCTGCGCCGCCGGCGCCTGGCTGATGGTGCTGCGCAAGCGTTCGCGCCAGCGTGGCGGCGACGACGACACTCCGCCGGACAAGCCCGCCGTCGACGGCGTCGAAAAGGCCCGCGAGCTGCTCGACAATCCGCTCGACTAGCCTGCTCCTTGTCGATCTACGCGCTGAAGCCGAAGTTCCAGGCGCTGCTGCGGCCATTGGCGTCGGCGCTGGCGCGCTCCGGCATCACCGCCAACCAGGTCACGCTCGCGACGGCAGGGGTCTCCGTCGCGCTCGGCGCGTTCGTCGCGTGGCGCGTGCCCGAACGCTGGCCTTTCCTGCTGGTTCCCGTCTGGATGTTCGTGCGCATGGCGTTCAACGCGATCGACGGCATGCTCGCGCGCGAGTTCGGCCAGAAGAGCCGGCTGGGCGCCTACCTGAACGAGCTGGCCGACGTCGTCTCCGATTCGGCGCTGTACCTGCCGTTCGCGCTGGTCGCGCCGTTCTCGCCGTTGTGGACCGGCGCGGTCATCGTGCTCGCGGTGATCTCCGAATTCGCCGGCGTGCTGGGCCCGGCCGTCGGCGTGACGCGCCGCTACGACGGCCCGATGGGCAAGAGCGACCGCGCGTTCGTGTTCGGCGCGCTCGGCCTGTGGGTCGGCGTCACGGCGGCGCTGCCGGGCTGGGCCGCGTACGCGATGCCGGTGCTGGCGCTGGCGCTGGTCGCGACGATCGTCAATCGCGTGCGCCGCGGGCTCGCGGAAGGGTCCTGACGTGAACGACATGTCGACGACGCTCGCCGTGCAACGCCCGGTGCACGAGCGCACGTTCGCGACGCACGACGGCGTCGACCTCTTCTACCGCCATTGGCCGGCGCCCGCCGGGCCGGCGCGCGGCGCGATCGTGCTGTTCCACCGCGGGCACGAGCATTCCGGCCGGATGGCGCACCTGGTCGACGAGCTCGCGATGCCCGAGTTCGACTTCTTCGCGTGGGATGCGCGCGGCCACGGCCGCTCGCCCGGCGCGCGCGGCGACGCGCCCGGCATCGCCGCGCTGATCCGCGACGTGCAGACGTTCGTCGACCACATCGAGGCGGAGCACGGGATCGCGGCCCGCGACGTCGGCATCGTCGCGCAGAGCGTGGGCGCCGTGCTGGTCGCCGCGTGGGTGCACGACTACGCGCCGCCGATCCGCTGCATGGTGCTCGCCTCGCCCGCGTTCAAGGTCAAGCTGTACGTGCCGTTCGCGCGCGCCGGCTTGAGCCTCATGTACCGGCTGCGTGGCAATTTCTTCGTGCAGAGCTACGTGAAGGCGAAGTTCCTGACGCGCGATCCTGCGCGCATCGCCGGCTATGACTCGGATCCGCTGATCGCGCGCTCGATATCCGTGCGCGTGCTGCTCGGCCTGTACGACGCCGCGCAGCGGGTGGTGAACGACGCGCAGGCGATCACCGTGCCGGCGCAACTGCTCGTGTCGGGCGCCGACTGGGTCGTCCACCACGGACCGCAGCACGCGTTCTTCGACCGGCTCGGCTCGACGGTCAAGGAACGCCACGTGCTGCACGGCCACCTGCACGACACCCTCGGCGAGCGCGACCGCGCCGACGCGAACGGCCGCGTGCGCACGTTCCTGCTGCGCAACTTCGCGGCGCCGCCGATGCAGCCCGACCTCGCCGACGCCGATCGGCACGGCTTCACGCGCGAGGAAGCCGACCGGCTCGCCGCGCCGCTGCCCGCGCTGTCGCCGCGCGGCCTCTACTGGTCGGCGATGCGCGCGAACGTGCGGCTGGGCGGCCTGTGGTCCGACGGCGTCCGGCTCGGCCACGAGACCGGATTCGACTCCGGCAGCACGCTCGACTACGTCTACCGCAACGTGCCGTCGGGAACGCCGCCTTTCGGCAAGCTGATCGACCGGACCTACCTCGCGTCGATCGGCTGGCGCGGCATCCGCCAGCGCAAGCTGCACCTGGAGGAACTGCTGCGCCTGGCGATCGCCGATCGGCGCGCCGCCGGCGCGCCGGTCCGCATCGTCGACATCGCCGCCGGCCATGGACGCTACGTGCTCGACGCGCTCGCGACCGCCGGCGCGCGCGCCGACGCAGTCCTGCTGCGCGACTACCGCGACGAGAACGTCGAGCGCGGGCGCGCGCTGATCCGCGAGCGCGGCCTCTGCGACATCGCGAAATTCGAGAACGGCGACGCCTTCGACCGCGCGAGCCTGGCGGCGATCGCGCCGCAGCCGACGATCGCCGTCGTTTCGGGGCTGTACGAGTTGTTCGCCGACAACGCGAACGTGCGCACGTCGCTCGCCGGGCTCGCCGACGCCCTGCCGGCCGGCGGCCTCATCGTGTACACCGGCCAGCCGTGGCATCCGCAGCTCGAGCTGATCGCCCGCACGCTGACGCGCCACAGCGACGGCGGCGCGTGGGTGATGCGCCGGCGCACGCAGCAGGAGCTGGACCAGCTCGTCGCCGCCGCCGGCTTCCGCAAGATCGCGCAGCGCATCGACGCGTGGGGCATCTTCACGGTGTCGCTGGCGAGACGGAATCCGCATTGAAGGCCGCCTCCGACGCCGTCTGGCCGCGCGCGCTCGCGTGGCTGCTGTTCCTGGGCCCCTTCTTCTTCATCAGCTACGGGTTCGCGAACTGGACGGCCGCCCACCGCGCCGACGTCCCGGCGATCGTCTTTGCGTGGGAACACGCGATCCCGTTCTGGCCGTGGACGATCCTCCCCTACTGGTCGATCGACCTGCTGTACGGCCTGTCGCTGTTCGTCTGCGCGTCGCGCGGCGAGCTCGACGCGCACGCGAAGCGGCTGCTCACCGCGCAGCTCGTCGCCGTCGCCTGCTTCGTTGCGGCGCCGCACCGGTTCTCGTTCGCGCAGCCGGCCGCCGACGGCATCTTCGGCGCGCTGTTCGCCGCGCTGACCAGCTTCGACCTGCCCTACAACCAGGTGCCGTCGCTGCACATCGCGCTGGCGGTGATCCTGTGGGTGCTGTACGTGCGGAAGCTCCGCGGCGTGGCGCGCATTTTGCTCGACGTCGGTTTCATGCTGATCGGAGCTTCCGTGCTGACCACGTATCAGCACCACTTCATCGACATTCCGACCGGATTCGCGCTGGGCTGGCTGTGCGTATGGCTGTGGCCGCTGCCGGATGCGCGCGTCGCGACCCCGGCGGCCGCGTGGCGTTTCGCCACTGACCCTGCGCGTCACCGTCTGGCATTTTTCTACGCGGCCGGGGCCGCCGCCTGCCTGGCCGTCGCCGTCGCGGCCGGCGGCTGGGCGTCGTGGCTTGCCTGGCCCGCGATTTCGCTGGCGCTGGTGGCCGCCTTCTACCTGGGCGTGGGCGCCGCGGGGTTCCAGAAGGATCCCGACGGGCGCTTGAGCCTCGCCGCGCGCTGGCTGCTGGCGCCCTACCTCGCCGGCGCCTGGCTCAATTCGCGCGCATGGACGCGGCGCCATCCGGAACCGGCCGCCATCGGCGACGACGTGTGGATCGGCCGGATGCCGACCGCGCGGGACGCGGCCGACCGGCGCTTCGCCGGCGTCGTCGACCTGGCCGCCGAACTGCCGCTGGCGCCGGGCATCGCGCACCGCGCCGTCGTGCCGGTCCTCGACCTCACCGCGCCCGGACCCCAGCAACTTGCGACCGCCGCCGCCGCCATCGAGCGCCTGCGCGCGCACGGACCGGTCCTCGTCTGCTGCGCGCTCGGCTACTCGCGCAGCGCCTGCGCGGCCGCCGCTTGGCTGCTGGCGACGGGCCGCGTCTCGAACGTCGACGCCGCGCTCGTGCGCATTCGCGCGGCGCGCGCCCACGCCGTCCTCGACGAACGCCACGCCACCGCGTTGCGCGCGGTCCTGCTGCCGTGACGCTCTCCGATACCATCGACGAAGCGCTGGCCTGGCGTTTGCGGCTGACCGCCGACGCGCTGGAGGCCGCCGGCACGATCGACACGCTGTCGACCGGTTTCACGATCGTCGGCGCAGCCGGCGTCGGCGTCGCGTTCTGGCATTCGGTCGCAATCGCGGCACTGGCGCCGCTCGCCGTCGTCGTGCTGCTCGGGCTCGCGGCGAAGTGGATGGCCGTGCGCGTGCGCTTCGACGCGGCGGTGTTCGCGTCGCTGGTCGACGCCGTGCAGAAATCGGGGTTCCGCACCGAGCACCTCGACCGCGCGCTGCGCGGCGTGGGCATGCTGCCCGCCAACAAGGAAGGCCGCGACTGGGACACGCGATGCCGCGGCGCGCTCGCGCTGATGCGGCTCCTGGGCTGGCTCGCCGCGCTGCAGGGATTGCTCTTTGTGATCGCCGCAGGCACCATTTCCCTTCGTTGACCCTCAAGTTTCGCCGATGACGCTCGACTCGCTGAGCGCGTGGGCGTTGTGCGTGGTCACGCGCGCGCTCACCGGCGCGCGCATGCTGTGGATCGGCTGCGCACCCGAAGCCGTCCCGCGCGTCTACTACGCGAACCACGGCAGCCACGGCGACTTCGCGCTGATCTGGGCCTGCCTGCCCGACGACCTGCGCGTGCGCACGCGGCCGGTGGCCGGCGCCGACTACTGGCTCAAGGGCAAGCTGCGCACATATGTCGCGCAGCGCGTCATCCACGCCGTGCTGATCGACCGCAACCCGCAGACGCGCACCGAGGACCCGATCAGGCAGATGGCCGCGGTGATCGAGGCCGGCGACTCGCTGATCGTGTTTCCCGAAGGCACGCGCAACACGACCGACGAGGCGCTGCTGCCGTTCAAGAGCGGGATCTTCCACCTCGCCGCCGCGCGGCCGGAGGTCGATTTCGTCCCCGTATGGATCGAGAATGCGCGGCGCGTGATGCCCAAGGGCAAGCTGCTGCCGCTGCCGCTGCTGTGCACGGTCACCGTCGGCGCGCCGATCACGCTTTCCGCCGGCGAGGAGCGCGACGCGTTCGTCGCCCGCACGCGCGACGCGCTGCTCGCGATGCGGCCCCCCGAAGCATGACGCCCCAGCAGCACGTCTACGCGCTGTTCGCCGGCATCGGCCTCGTGCTGGTCGTCGCGTCGCTGGTCGGCTACGCGCTGAAGGCGGCCGTCGCCAAGGGCCAGCCGCACGCGGTCATCGACAACCTGAACGCACGGATCAAGGCGTGGTGGGTGATGGTGCTGGTGATCGGCTTATCGTTCCTGTTCGGCAAGATCGGCGTCATCCTGCTGTTCCTGTTCATCTCGTTCGCCGCGATGCGCGAGTTCATGTCGCTCACGTATTCGCGCAGCGCCGACTACATGGCGCTCGCCGTCGGGTTCTTCGTCGTGCTGCCGGCGCAGTACCTGCTGATCTACGTCGGCTGGTACGGGCTCTACTCGATCTTCATTCCCGTCTACGCGTTCCTGGTGCTGCCGATCCTCGAGGTCGTCGCCGGCGACACCAAGCGCTTCCTCGAGCGCACCGCGAAGATGCAGTGGGGGCTCATGATCTGCGTGTTCTGCATCTCGCACGTCCCGGCGCTGCTCACGCTGTCCATTCCCGGCTACGCAGACCGCAACCTGCTGCTGATCGCGTTCCTCGTGATCGTCGTGCAGACGAGCGACGTTTTGCAGTACGTCTGGGGCAAGCTGGCCGGCCGGACCAAGCTCGCGCCCGAAGTGTCGCCGTCGAAGACGGTGGAGGGCCTGGTCGGCGGCGTGCTTTCGGCGACGGTGCTGGGCGCCGCGCTGTTCTGGATCACGCCGTTCAACCCGTGGCAGGCGGCGCTGATGGCGTTCGCGATCAACGTCATGGGCGTGTTCGGCGGCCTCGTGATGTCGGCGATCAAGCGCGACCGCGGCGTCAAGGATTGGGGCCACATGATCGAGGGCCACGGCGGCATGCTCGATCGCCTGGACTCCGTGGTCTTCGCCGCGCCGGTGTTCTTCCACCTGACGCGCTACTGGTGGTCCTGAAATGGGGTCGGCCCCCATTACAAATTGTAATGGGGTCCGACCCCATTTCAGAACGCGAGCGATCCGCCGCAGTTCCAGCACAGGTCGAAGTTGGTCGGCGAGTCCTCGCCGCACCCGCCGCACTTGACGCTGCCGTCGCGCGTCCCGGCGCGCTCGATGTCGCTCAGCACGATGCGCGCGCGCTCGAGGTCGCATTCGCGCTCCAGCCACACCTGCGGCTGCGCGACGTCGGCCGGCACGTCGCCGACGATGCTCGACGCGTGCTGGTTGAACACGTGCGCGCGGATGCCGACCTGGTTCAGCCGGTCGGCGACCAGCCATGCGTCGTAGCGCTGGCGGGCGACGTAAAAGCGGATCATGGCGCGGGTCGCCAGTCGGCGAGCGCGGCGACCAGCCTGCGCAGCACGCGTTCGAGCGGCGCGGCGCGCGCAGCGTCCCACGGGTACGGCGGCGCCTCGTCCATGTAGCAGCGCTCCGCCATCTCGAGCTGCAGCGCGTGCACGCGGTCGTCGGGCCGTCCGTAGTGCCGCGTGATCCAACCGCCGGTGAAGCGGCCGTTCACGACGTGCGTGAATCCGTCCGCCTGCGCAAGCACGTCCGCGGCGCGCTGCTGCAGCCGCGGATCGCAGCTCGCGCCCTTCGCCGTGCCGAGGTTCAGGTCGGGCAGCCGGCCGGCGAAGAAGCGCGGCACTTCGCTCAATATCGAATGCCCGTCGAGCAGCACCGCGTGACCGTGCCGCGCGCGCACGCGCTCGACCTCGGCGGCCAGGGCCGCGTGATACGGCGTGAAGTACCGGCCGATGCGCTCCGCGACCTCCGCCGCCGCGACCGGCTGGCCGTCGTCGTACACCGGCTCGTTCGCGAACGTGCGGCTGGGGCACACCTCGGTGTTGTCGGCGCCCGCGTACAGCGCGGCACCCGACGGATCGCGGTTCAAATCGACGACGTAGCGCGAGTGCGTCGCGCACATCAGCGTGACGCCCTCGCCGGCCGCGAACGCGTACAGCTTCCCGACGTGCCAGTCGGTGTCGGGCACCGCGCGCGCGGCGGCGCTCACGCGGCCGGCGATCGCCGGCGGCACATGCGTGCCCGCATGCGGGACGTTCACGATCACCGGAGCGTCGCCGCGCGCGAGCGTCCACAGGTCCATCACAGGCTCCAGCACGCGACGCGGCCGCCGCGGACGACGCCGGCGTTGGCGTTGCCGCCGATCCGGTAGGCGATCTCGGCGGGCTCGCCGATCGCCCAGCACGCGAGGTCGGCGCGCAGGCCCGCGGCGACCCGCCCCCGGTCGTGCAGGCCCAGCGCGTGCGCCGCGTGCACGGTCGCGCCCGCCAGCGCCTCCTCCGGCGTCAATCCGAACAGCGTGCACGCCATGTTCAGCATCAGCGGCAGCGACGTCGTCGGCGACGTGCCCGGGTTGCAGTCGGTGGCGACCGCCATCGGCACACGCTCGCGACGCAGCGCGGCGATCGGCGGCAGCTTCGTCTCGCGCAACGCGTAGAACGCGCCCGGCAGCAGCACGGCCACGGTTCCGGCCTTCGCCATCGCCGCGACGCCGGCGTCGTTCGCGTACTCGAGATGGTCGGCGGACAGCGCGGACGCGTCCGCCGCGATGCGCGCGCCGTCCATGTCCGACAGCTGGTCGGCGTGCAGCTTCGCCGGCAAGCCCTGCGCCTGCGCGGCGGCGAACACCCGCCGCGTCTGCGCGGCGGTGAAGCCGATCGTCTCGCAATACGCGTCAACGGCGTCGGCCAGGCCTTCGCGCGCGGCCGCCGGAATCGTGTCGCGGCACACGTAGTCGACGTAGTCGTCCGCGCGTCCGGCGAACTCGGGCGGCAGCGCGTGCGCGGCGAGCAGCGTCGTGCGCACGGCGACGTCGGCCTCCCTGGCGACCTCGCGCGCGACCCGCAATTGCTTCAGCTCGCTCGCGGTGTCGAGCCCATAGCCGGACTTGATCTCGACCGTCGTCACGCCTTCCGCGGCCATCGCCATCAGCCGGGGCAGGCTCTGCGCGGCCAGTTCGGCCTCCGACGCCGCGCGCGTCGCGCGCACGGTCGACGCGATGCCGCCGCCTGCCCGCGAGATGTCCGCGTACGTGGCGCCTTTCTGCCTCGACTCGAACTCGTGCGCGCGATTGCCGGCGTAGACGAGATGCGTGTGGCAGTCGACGAGGCCGGGCGTGATCCACGCGCCATGGCAGTGCAGCGTCTGCGCCGACGTCGCGTCGCGCGGAAGGTCGCCGCGCGCCCCCACCCACGCGATCGCGTCGCCGCGCACGCCGATCGCCCCGTTGCGGATCGCGCCATACGGATCGCCGCCATCGCGCATCGTCGCGACGTGCGCGTCGACAAGCAGCAGGTCGAAGTGCGGCGCGCCCATCAGGAAGCCAGCCTTTCGAGCGCCGCGCGATAGCGGACGAACACCTCGTCCTCCTCCGCATGGCGGCCGTCGGTCACGATGAAGCGGCCGCCGGCGATGACGTCGCGCACCGGCGCGCGCGACGGGCCGAACACCGCGGCGTCGAGCACGTCGTCGCGATCCTGTCCCGCCAGCGCCGGATCGTTGCCGTTCAGCACGACCAGGTCGGCGCGCCGCCCGGCCGCGATCTCGCCGATCGGCTGCGCGAGCGCCTGCGCGCCGCCGCGCGCGGCGCCGACCCACAGCGTGGTGCCGACCGGCTCCGAACCACCCGCCGCGAGCACGTTGCGCCGCCGCGCGCGCATGCGCTGCGAATACTCGAGCTGGCGCAACTCGGCGAACGGGGAGATCTCGGTGTTCGAGTCGCTGCCGATGCCGAAGCGGCCGTGCGCGCCGAAATACGCGACGCCGGGAAACGTGCCATCGCCGAGATCGGCTTCGGTCGTCGGCGCCAGCCCCGCGACCGCGCCGCTCGCGGCGAGGCCGGCGACTTCGCGTTCCGTCATGTGCGTCGCGTGCACGATGCACCAGCGGCGATCGGCGTTCGCCTGCGTCAGCAACCATTCGACCGGCCGCATGCGGCTCCACGCGAAGCAGTCGTCGACCTCGCGCGTCTGTTCGGCGGCGTGGATGTGGATCGGCTCGTCCGGGCCCGCAAGCCGCACGATCTGGCCCAGTTCCTCCGCGGTCACCGCGCGCAGGCTGTGCGGCGCCACGCCCAGCGTGAAGCCGTGCCCGCCCGCGCGCTCGCGCAGCCGGTCGACCAGGTGCGTGTACGTGTAGACGGTGTGCACGAAGCGCCGCTGTCCTCCGGTCGCCGGCAATCCGCCGAATCCGCCGTGCGCGTAGAAAACCGGCAGCAGCGTGAGCCCGATCCCGGCCGTCCGCGCCGCCGCCGCGATGCGCATCGCGAGCTCCGCGGGATCGTCGTACGGCTTGCCCGCGGGATCGTGATGGACGTAGTGGAACTCGGCGACCGCGCCGTAGCCGGCCTTCGCCATCTCGACGTAGGCCTGCGCGGCGATCGCCTCGAACGCGTCGGCGTCGATGCGGTCGAGAAACGCGTACATCGCCTGCCGCCACGTCCAGAAGCTGTCGTCGTGCGCGGGCGACGCGCGGCCGGTGCGGCCGGCGAGCGCGCGCTGGAACGCGTGCGAATGCAGGTTGGGCATCGCGGGGACCACGGGCCCGGCGAGCCGCACGCGGTCGCCGGCGTCCGCGTCGGACGCGACCTCCGCGATCGTTCCGGCCGCGTCGACGTCGATCGCGACGGCGCTCGCCCAGCCGCCGGGCAGCAGCGCATGCGGCGCGAACAGCTTCACTGCGCCCGCCCCTGCGCCGGGTCGCCGATGGCCGCGACCAGCGCCACCGAATGCGCCGACGTCGGATAGACGTGCAGCCCGGCGGCGACTTCCGCGTGCACGACGAGCGTGTGCTGATGCGCGAGCTCGATGGGCGGGAAGCCCGCGAGCAGGCACTCGCACGCACCCTCGGCCGCATGGCAGACGTACGTCGCCGACGGCGCGAGCGCCCGTCCCTCGTCGCGGACGACGACGACCTCGCCCGACGCCAGCGCGCGCCGCACCATCAGGTTGAAGTCGCGCGTCGGACCGTCGGTCAGCGCGCAGTCCAGCGCGGCTTCGCCGGTGAACTTCACCGGCTCGAAGCGCGCGTGCAGGTCGATCGGATCGCCGGCGCCGGACAGCCGCATGCCGTTGCCCGCGAGCAGCACCAGCGTCCTGTCCACGCCGGGAAACGTCGAGAACGGGCCGTCGCGCGTGACGTCGGCGATGCTCACGCGCCAGGCGAACGACGCGAGATCGGCATTCACCGGATGCGTGGCGATCTCGAGCGTCGCGCCGCCGCCGTTCTTCCACGGCATGCGGCGGTAGTCGGCGGGTGCGAGCAGGCGGTGCATGTCGGGCATGGCCGCGCCCGTGTGCGGTGCGCGGTCGGCCGATTGTAAACCGCTGCGGCCCGCCGCGTTGACAGGATCGTGACGGAGCGCCTAGATTGCGCGGTTGCCCGATCCTTTCCTCCGGAGTTCGCCATGCGCCTGCCCGTAGCCCTCCCCGCTTGCGCCGTCGCGCTTGCCTTCGCCGTCACCGCCGCCGCCCAGGACACCAAGGTCGCGATCGGGCTGTCCGGCTGGACCGGCTTCGCGCCGCTGACGCTCGCCAAGGAAGCCGGCCTCTTCAAGAAGAACGGCCTCGACGTCACGTTGCAGAAGATCCCGCAGAAGGATCGTCACCTCGCCATCGCCTCCGGCGACGTGCAGTGCGCGGCGACGACGGTCGAGACGTGGATCGTCTGGAACGCGAACGGCGTGCCGACCACGCAGATCTTCCAGCTCGACAAGAGCTACGGCGCCGACGGCATGGCCGTGCGCGGCAACATCGCGAAGATCGCCGACCTCAAGGGCAAGACGGTCGCCGCGTCGGCGCCGGGGACCGCGCCGTACTTCACGCTCGCGTGGTTCCTCAAGAAGAACGGACTGTCGGTGAAGGACGTCACCGTCGTGAACCTGGAGCCCGGCCCGGCCGCGCAGGCGTTCGTCGCCGGCCAGAACGACGCCGCGATGACCTACGAGCCGTACCTGTCGACCGTGCGCGCGGCGCCGCAGTCCGGCAGGATCATCGCCACCACGCTCGACTATCCGATGATCATGGACACGTTCGGCTGCACGCCGAAATTCCTCGCCGACAATCCGAAGGCGGCGAAGGCGCTCGCCGACAGCTACTTCGAGGCCGTCGACATGATCGCCAGGGAACCGAAGAAGAGCTTCGAGATCATGGGGGCCGACGTCAAGCAGACGGGCGAGCAGTTCGAGGCGTCGCAGAAATACCTGCGCTGGCAGGACCGGGCGGCGAACAAGGCGTTCTTCGCCGGCCCGCACGCGCAGTTCTCGAAGGAAGCCGCGGACCTGCTGCTCGAGATCGGCATCATCAAGCAGATCCCGGACCTGTCCAAGCTCGCCGACACGCGCTTCATCCAGTAGCGCTGCCGGCGCCGCGTGAAGCCGCTCGTTCCTGTCGGCCGGGCGCGCAGGATCGCGCTCGGCATAGCGTTCTTCGTCGTGTTCGTCGCCGCGTGGAGCGTGGCGACGTTCGGCGGCTTCGTGTCGAAGACGTTCCTCGCCGATCCGCTGACGATGCTCGCCGAGGGCGCGGCGCTGTTCACGCAGCACGGGTTCGCCAAGGACGTCGCGATGACGGTGTGGCGCGTGGTCGGCGGATTCGTGCTGGCCGCGATGGTCGGCGTACCGTTGGGCATCGCGATGGGTGCGTACAAGCCGATCGAGGCGTTCTTCGAGCCGTTCGTGTCGTTCGCGCGCTACCTGCCGGCATCTGCGTTCATTCCGTTGCTGATCCTGTGGGCCGGCATCGGCGAGACGCAGAAGCTGCTGGTCATCTTCATCGGCGTGTTCTTCCAGATCGTGCTGATGGTCGCCGTCGTCGTCGGCTCGACGCGGCGCGACCTGGTCGAGGCCGCGTACACGCTGGGCGCGAAGGCCTCGGGCATCGTGCGCCGCGTTCTGCTGCCGAACGCCGCGCCGCAGATCGCCGAGACGCTGCGCCTCGTGCTCGGCTGGGCGTGGACGTACGTGATCGTCGCCGAACTGATCGGCGCGTCGTCGGGCATCGGCCACATGATCACCGACTCGCAGGCCCTGCTCAATACGGGCCAGATCATCTTCGGCATCATCGTGATCGGCGTCATCGGGCTGGTCTCCGACTTCGCGTTCAAGTGGGCCAACCAGCGGCTCTATCCGTGGGCCATCGCATGAGCCCGCCGGGCCGCCCCAAGGGCGAATACCAGAGCGCGAAGCGCGAAGGCAGCCTATGAGCATGCTGGTCATCGACGGCGTCGGGCGCACGTTTCCCGGCATGCATGGCGGCGCACCCACCGAGGCGCTGCTGCCCGCGACGCTGACCGTCGCCGACAACGACTTCATCACGATCCTGGGACCGTCCGGCTGCGGCAAGTCGACGCTGCTGCGCATCGTGGCCGGGCTCGACACGCCGACACGCGGTCGCGTGCTGCTCGACGGTACGCCGGTGACCGGCCCCGGGCCCGACCGCGGCATGGTGTTCCAGAGCTACACGCTGTTTCCATGGCTCGACGTGCTGCAGAACGTCTGCTTCGGCCTCAACGAGCGCGGCGTGCCGGCGGCGCAGCAGCAGGAGATCGCGCGGCACTGGCTCGACAACGTCGGGCTCACCGGCTTCGAGCGCCACTACCCGAAGATGCTCTCCGGCGGCATGCAGCAGCGCACGGCGATCGCGCGGGCGCTCGCCAACGACCCGAAGATCCTGCTGCTCGACGAGCCGTTCGGCGCGCTCGACAACCAGACGCGTTCGCTGATGCAGGAGCTGCTGCTGTCGATCTGGGAGCGCGAGCGCAAGACGGTGCTGTTCGTCACGCACGACATCGAGGAGGCGATCTTCATGGCGAGCCGCGTCGTCGTCATGAGCGCGCGGCCCGGCCGCATCAAGGCCGAGGTCGCCGTGCCGATTCCGCATCCGCGCGAATACACGGTGAAGACGTCGCCGGAATTCTCGGCGCTGAAGCGCGAACTCACCGAGCAGATCCGCGTGGAGGCGCTGAAGGTCGTGGCGCCGGCGTTGGCGTCCTGATCGCGACCGGTCAGCCGACCGGAGCGCGGAACCGGGCCAGCGCCTCACGGTCGACCTCGATCCCCAATCCCGGCCCGTCGGGAACGCGCACGACGCCGCGCTCGTGCTCGAGCGGACGCGTCAGCACCGCCTGCCGGAACGGATGCTCGGAGCGGTCGAACTCGAGGATCGGCTCGAGCGGCGTGCGGCGCAGCGGCGTGTGCGGCAGGACGGCGAGCAGCTGCAGCGACGCCGCGAGCGCGATGCCGGTGCCCCACACGTGCGGCACGTAGCGGACGCCGAACGCGGCCGCCATGTCGGCGATCTTCCGGCACTCCGACAACCCGCCCGCCGCGCACGTGTCCGGCTGCACGATGTCCATCGCGCGCGTGACGAAGATCTCGCGGAAACCGAAGCGCGTGTACTCGCACTCGCCCCCCGCCACCGGGATCGGCTGGCCGCGCCGAACTTCGCGGTAGCTCGCGAGGTCCTCGGGTATCACGGGCTCCTCGAACCATCCGATGTCGCAGCCGGCGACCGCGCGGCCCAGCGCGATCGCCTCGGCCGCATCGAAGGCGTGATTCGCGTCGAGCATCAGCCCGAACTTCGGGCCGACCTTGCGGCGGATCGCCCGGATGAGCTCGGCGTCGCCGGCGACGTCGAACCCGATCTTGACCTTCGCCGCGTGGAAACCCTGTTCCGCGTAGCCGGCGACTTCGTCGACGACGTATTCGAACGGGTCTCCGTGCTCGACGCGATAGGTGCCGGTCGCGTAAGCGCGCACCGACGTGCGCAGCGGCCCGCCCATCAGCCGATGGATCGGCACGCCGAAGTGGCGGCCCTTGAGGTCCCACAGCGCAATGTCCACGCCGGACAGCGCGCTGATCGCCAGGCCCTTCTGGCCCTGGTCGCGGTACGCGCCGTAGAGGTCCTCCCAGACCGCTTCGGTCGCGAGCGGGTCGCGGCCGACGAGGCGCTCGGCGTACGCGCGCACGATCGCCGCGTTGAGCTGCGCCGGGCCGAAGCACTCGCCCCAGCCGGTCGTGCCGTCGTCCGCGACGATCTCGACGATGCACGCGGCGCGCGAGCGCGTGCCGTTGAACGACCAGTGGAACGGCTCGGTCAGCGGCGCTTCGAGGACATGCGTGCGGACGTCGGCGATGCGCATGGCGAAACCGCGGTCAGTACCGTCCGCCGTTCTTCTGCCATCGCCACGCGTCGGCGCAGATGGCATCGAGATCGCGCGTCGCGCGCCACTTGATGAGCTTCTCCGCGCGCGTCGGGTCGGCGTAGTAGACGGCGACGTCGCCGGGCCGCCGCGGCGACATCGACTTGGCGATCCGCCGGCCGCACGCGGCCTCGAACGCCTTCACCACCTCCATCACCGAGTGCCCGCGGCCCGCGCCGAGGTTGAGCGTCACCGCGCCGTGCGCCTTGGCGAGGTACCGCAGCGCGGACACGTGGCCCTCGGCCAGGTCCTGCACGTGCAGGTAGTCGCGGATGCCGGTGCCATCGGGCGTGGGCCAGTCGCCGCCGTAGATCGCGAGATCGGCGAGTTCCCCCGCGGCGATCTTGCACAGCAGCGGCACGAGGTTGTTCGGGCGTCCGCGGGCGGCCTCGCCGAGCATGCCCGACGAATGCGCGCCGGCCGGGTTGAAGTAGCGCAGGATCGCGATCCGCCAGTTCGCGTTCGCGTGCGCCAAGTCGCGCAGGAATTCCTCGACGACGCGCTTGGTGCGCCCGTAGACGCTGTGCGGGCGCAGCGGCGCGTCCTCGGTCACCGGCAGGTCGTCGGGCTGGCCGTAGACGGTGGCCGACGAGCTGAACACCAGCGTGGCCACGCCCGCCTCGCCCATCACCTCGGCCAGCGCAATCGCGCCGCCGACGTTGACGTCGTAGTAGGCGAGCGGCCGCTCCTCGGATTCGCCGACGGCCTTGAGCCCGGCGCAGTGGACGACCGCCGCGATCGGGTGATCGTGGAACACCGCGCGCAGCGCGGCGGCATCGCGGACGTCGGCGGTGACCGACGGCACGGGCCGGCCGGCCAGCGCCTCCAGCCGCGGCAGCACCGCCGGCGTGCTGTTGCTGAAATTGTCGAGCACGACCGGCGCGTAGCCGGCGCGGGCGAGCTCGACGACCACGTGCGAGCCCACGTAGCCGGCGCCGCCGGTCACCAGGACGGTATCGTTCACGTTGTCGCGGCCCCTGACATCCGCCCGATCCTACACGACGACGGGCGTCGCGCAAAAGCAAAAACCGGGCGCGAGGCCCGGCTTTGGAACTGCAGTCGAATTCACCGCGGGTTGCGCGGGTTATTCCTTTGCGGCGGCTTCCGCGGCCGGCTCGGGCCGGCCCACCAGCTCGACCAGGGCCATCGGCGCGGCATCGCCCTGCCGGAAGCCGAACTTCAGGATCCGCAGGTAGCCGCCCGGTCGCGCCTGGTAGCGCGGGCCGAGCTCGTTGAAGAGCTTGGTGACCACGTCGCGGTCGCGCAGGCGGTCGAACGCGACGCGGCGGTTGGCGACCGTCGCGACCTTCGCCAGCGTGATCAGCGGCTCCGCGACGCGGCGCAGTTCCTTCGCCTTCGGCAGCGTGGTCTTGATGACCTCGTGCGTGAACAGCGAATTGGTCATGTTGCGCAGCATCGCGAGGCGATGGCTGCTGGTGCGGTTCAGCTTCCGCAGTCCGTGACGATGTCTCATGACGTTCTGGTCCTTGATTCATGCGGCGCCGCTTCGCACGGCGCTCGTTTCTTGGTCTTTGGTTGTCCGGTTACGGCCGGTCCAGTCCTGCCGGCGGCCAGTTCTCGAGCTTCATGCCGAGCGACAGCCCGCGCGAGGCCAGCACTTCCTTTATTTCGTTCAGCGACTTGCGGCCGAGGTTCGGCGTCTTCAGAAGCTCCGTCTCCGTGCGCTGGATCAGGTCGCCGATGTAATAGATGTTCTCGGCCTTGAGGCAGTTGGCCGAGCGCACGGTGAGTTCCAGGTCGTCGACCGGACGCAGCAGGATCGGATCGACCTGCGGCGAGCTGCGCTCGGTCGCCGGCGTGTCCGTGCCCTTCAGGTCGGCGAACACCGACAGCTGCTCGACCAGCACCGACGCCGCGTACCGCACCGCCTGCTCCGGCTCGACCACGCCGTTGGTCTCGATGTCGAGCACCAGCTTGTCGAGGTCGGTCCGCTGTTCGACGCGCGCCGACTCGACCGCGTAGGAAACGCGGCGCACCGGCGAGAACGACGCGTCGAGCAGGATGCTGCCGATCGTGCGGCCGCCCTCGGGCTTCACGCGCGCGGTCGCCGGCTGGTAGCCGCGGCCCTTCTCGACGCGGATTTCCATCTCCAGCTTGCCGCCGGCCGTCAGGTGCGCGATCACGTGGTCGGGATTGATGATCTCGACGTCGTGGT
This sequence comes from Burkholderiales bacterium, assembly GCA_046347755.1. Lineage (GTDB taxonomy): Bacteria > Pseudomonadota > Gammaproteobacteria > Burkholderiales > Casimicrobiaceae > VBCG01. The sequence continues at coordinate 3,163,118 of JAXMFM010000003.1, forward strand.
TCGGCTCGATGTCGGCGGCCGTGACCACGCCTTCGCCGGACTTGGCGAGGCGCAGCATCACGTGGTCGCGGTTGTGCAGCTTCAGCACGACGCCCTTCAGGTTGAGCAGCACGTCGACGACGTCTTCCTGCACGCCGTCGAGCGCGGAGTACTCGTGCAGCACGCCGGTGATCTTGACTTCGGTCGGCGCGTAGCCGGGCATCGAGGACAGGAGCACCCGGCGCAGCGCATTGCCGAGCGTGTGACCGTAGCCGCGCTCGAACGGCTCCATTACCACCTTGGCATGGAACGGCGACGTCGACTGCACGTCGATGATGCGGGGCTTCAACAGAACGTTGCTCTGCATGCGAAATCCTTTTGCGAATCCGGAGGAGGCGCCGGAATTGCGCGAACTGCTATCTGCCGTTACTTCGAATACAGTTCGACCACCAGGCTCTCGTTGATGTCCTGGCCGAATTCGGTCCGGTCCGGCGCGCCCTTGAACGTGCCGGTCAGCTTCTTCGCGTCGACCTCGACCCACGAGGGGAAGCCGACCTTCTCGGCGAGCTGCAGCGAATCCTGGATGCGCAGCTGGCCCTTGGACTTCTCGGTGACGGTCACGACGTCGCCGGCCTTCAGCACGGCGGACGGCACGTTGAGCAGCTTGCCGTTGACCATGATCGAGCAGTGCGTGACGAGCTGCCGCGCTTCCGCCCGCGTCGAGCCGAAGCCCATCCGGTAGACGACGTTGTCCAGCCGGGACTCCAGCAGCTGCAGCAGGTTCGTGCCCGTCGAGCCCTTCTTGCGCGCGGCCTCGACGAAGTACCGGCGGAACTGCCGCTCGAGCAGGCCGTACATCCGGCGCAGCTTCTGCTTCTCGCGCAGCTGGTTGCCGAAGTCGGATTGGCGCATGCCTGACTTCACGCCGTGCTGCCCGGGCTTGGTGTCCAGCTTGCACTTGGAGTCGAGCGATCGACGCGCGCTTTTCAGGAAAAGGTCGGTGCCTTCCCGTCGCGCCAGCTTGCATTTGGGTCCGATGTATCGAGCCACGTTAGCTATCCGTAGGTTGCAATGAGGGTTAGATGCGACGGCGCTTCGGCGGACGGCAGCCGTTGTGCGGCACCGGCGTCACGTCGGTGATGCTGGAGATCTTCATGCCCAGCGCGTTCAGCGCGCGCACGGCCGACTCGCGGCCCGGGCCGGGGCCCTTGATGCGCACTTCGAGGTTCTTGACGCCGCACTCCTGCGCCGCGCGGCCGGCGGCCTCGGCGGCCACCTGCGCTGCGAACGGCGTCGACTTGCGCGAGCCCTTGAAGCCCGCGCCGCCGGACGTCGCCCACGACAGCGCGTTGCCCTGGCGGTCGGTGATCGTGATGATCGTGTTGTTGAAGGACGCGTGGATGTGCGCGATGCCTTCGGTCACGTTCTTCTTGACCTTCTTGCGCGCGCGGGCCGCGGTAGCCTTCTGGGACGGTTGCTGTGCCATCGTCGTTGATCCTCGGTGTCTCGTAAGACCGGCTTACTTGGTCACGCCCTTGGCGAGCGCGACGGTGCGGCCCTTCTTCGGCCCCTTGCGGGTCCGTGCGTTGGTGCGGGTGCGCTGCCCGCGCACCGGCAGGCCCTTGCGGTGGCGCGAGCCGCGGTAGCAGCCCAGGTCCATCAGCCGCTTGATGCTCATCGTCACCTCGCGGCGCAGGTCGCCTTCGACGGTGAACTTGCCGACCTGCTCGCGGATCTTGTCCATCTCGCTGTCGGACAGGTCCTTGATCTTGGTCGCCGGCGCGATGCCGGTCGACGCGCAGATCATCTTCGCGCGCGTCGGGCCGATGCCGTAGATCGCCTGCAGCGCGATGACGGTGTGCTGGTGATTCGGGATGTTGACGCCTGCAATACGTGCCATGGGCTAAACCTGTCGAATGTTGGGGGTCGCGTGCCGCAAATCAACCCTGGCGCTGCTTGTGGCGCGGGTCCGTGCAGATCACGCGCACGACGCCGTTGCGCCGGATGATCTTGCAGTTGCGGCAGATCTTCTTCACCGATGCCAGTACTTTCATGTTCGCTTCCTTGTGCTCAAACGTCACTTCGCGCGGAACGTGATGCGCGCCCGCGACAGGTCGTACGGCGAGACTTCCACGGTCACCTTGTCGCCCGGCAGAATCTTGATGTAGTGCATCCGCATCTTCCCCGAGATGTGCCCCAGGACCACGTGGCCGTTCTCCAGCTTCACGCGGAACGTGGCGTTGGGGAGCATCTCGACGACCTCGCCCTGCATCTGGATCGTGTCTTCCTTGGCCATCAGCGCGTCGGCAACCCGCCCTTGAAGTTGGCCTTCTTGAGCAGGCTCTCGTACTGCTGCGACATCAGGTATGCCTGCACCTGCGTCATGAAGTCCATCGTCACGACGACGATGATCAGCAGCGACGTGCCCCCGAAATAGAACGGGACGTTCTTCCACGCGATCAGGAAATTCGGGATGAAGCAGACGACCACCAGGTACAGCGACCCCAGCAGCGTCAGGCGCAGCGTGATCTTCTCCAGGTACTTGGCCGTCTGGTCGCCCGGCCGGTAGCCCGGGATGAACGCGCCGCTCTTCTTCAGGTTCTCGGCCGTCTCCTTCGGGTTGTACTGCAGCGCCGTGTAGAAGAAGCAGAAGAAGATGATCGCGGCCGCGTACAGCAGCTCGTGCACCGGCTGTCCCGGGGCGAGCGTCGACGCCAGGTCGCGCAGCCAGATCGTGTTGTCGCCGGACCCGAACCACTGCGCGATCGTCGCCGGGAACAGGATGATCGACGACGCGAAGATCGGCGGGATCACGCCGGCCATGTTGAGCTTGAGCGGCAGGAACGAGCTCTGGCCCTTGTAGACCTTGTTGCCGACCTGGCGCTTCGCGTAGTTGACGAGGATCTTGCGCACCGCGCGCTCGACGAACACGACGAACGCCGTCACGCACGACAACCAGCGCGACGATGCCGTTCAGCGGGACCGAGTACGCGCCGGTGCGCGCCTGCTCGAGCGTCAGCCCGATCGCGTTGGGCAGGCCTCGGCCGCGATGCCCGCGAAGATGATGAGCGAGATGCCGCTGCCTGTATGCTCGGTGATCTGCTCGCCCAGCCACATCAGGAACATCGTCCCGGTGACTGCCGTGACCGCCGACACGACGCGGAACATGAGGCCCGGCGCCATCAGCCCCGGCTGCGCCTCCAGCGCCGCCGACGATCGCGAGCGCCTGGAAGAACGCGAGCCCGAGCGTCGCGTACCGCGTGTACTGCGTGATCTTGCGCCGGCCGGCCTCGCCTTCCTTCTTCAGCGCTTCGAGCGACGGCACGACCACCGTGCACAGCTGCATGATGATCGACGCCGAGATGTACGGCATGATCCCGAGCGCGAAGATCGAGAAGCGCGACAGCGCGCCTCCCGAGAACACGTTGAACAGCCCGAGGATGCCGCCCTGCTGCGAGCGGAACAGGTCGTCGAGCACGGACGCGTTGATGCCCGGCACCGGGATGTGGGTCCCGATCCGGTAGACGACGAGCGCGCCCAGCAGGAACCACAAGCGTCGCTTGAGGTCGCCGTACTTGTTGCCGCTCTTCAGCGCCGGGTTGGCTGTTGCCACGTGATCCTTCTTTCGATCCCTTGACTGGTCTCGTGGCGTTACGCCACGCTGCCGCCGGCGGCTTCGATGGCCGCCTTGGCACCCTTGGTCGCCAGCACGCCCGTCAGCTTGACGGCCTTCTCGAGCTTGCCCGTCTTGATCACCTTCACCGTCTTCGCGGCCGGCGGCACGAGGCCCGCGGCCTTCAGCGCCAGGATGTCGACCTCGGCCACCGGAAGGCGCTGAAGGTCAGACAACCTGATCTCCGCGCTGTCGTTCTTGGACAGCGACACGAAGCCGCGCTTCGGCAGCCGGCGCTGCAGCGGCATCTGGCCGCCCTCGAAGCCGACCTTGTGGAAGCCGCCCGAGCGGGACTTCTGGCCCTTGTGGCCGCGGCCCGCGGTCTTGCCGAGCCCGGAGCCGATGCCGCGGCCGACGCGCCGGCGGTTCTTCTTGCTGCCCGCGGCCGGCTTGATCGTGTTGAGTCTCATGGTCTGCTGTCCCTCACGCTTTTTCGTCAACACGGAGCAGGTAGCTCACCTTGTTGATCATGCCGCGCGTCGAAGGCGTGTCGATGACTTCGACCGTGTGGTTGGTCCACTTGAGCCCGAGCCCGCGCACCGTGGCCACGTGGTCCACGCGACACCGCGCGATGCCCTTGGCGAGCGTCACCTTGATCTTCTTCGTCGTGCCGGACATCGTCACGCTCCCAAAATCTCTTCGATCGTCTTGCCGCGCTTGGCCGCGATCTCCGACGGCGCATGGCAGTTCAGCAGGCCGTTCAGCGTCGCGCGCACGAGGTTGTACGGGTTGGTCGAGCCGTGGCACTTCGCGAGGACGTTGGTCACGCCGACGACCTCGAACACCGCGCGCATCGGTCCGCCGGCGATCACGCCGGTTCCATCCGCCGCCGGCTGCATGAACACCTTGGTCGCGCCGTGGCGGCCTTCGACCGGATGGTGCAGCGTGCCCTTCTTCAGGCTCACCTTGACCATCTTGCGGCGCGCCTCTTCCATCGCCTTCTGCACGGCGACCGGCACTTCCTTCGCCTTGCCCTTGCCGATGCCGACGCGGCCGTCGCCGTCGCCGACCACCGTGAGCGCCGCGAAGCCCAGGATCCGTCCGCCCTTCACCACCTTGGTGACGCGGTTGATCCCGATCATCTTCTCGCGCAAGCCGTCGCCGCGGTCGTCCTGCTGCTGCTGCCTGCCACCTGAACGTTGTTGGGCCATAGTCTCGTCTGCCGCGTTAGAACTTGAGGCCGCCGGCGCGCGCAGCTTCGGCGAGCGCCTTCACGCGACCATGGAACCGGAATCCGGAGCGGTCGAACGCGACCGCCTCGATGCCGAGCGACTTCGCCTTCTCGGCGATCCGCCTGCCGACCACTTCGGCGGCCGCCTTGTTGCCGCCGCTCTTGCCGTCCTTGCGCACGTCCGCCTCGAGCGTCGACGCGCTGGCGAGGACGTGCTCGCCGTCCGCCGCGATGATCTGCGCGTAGATGTGGCAGTTCGACCGGCTGACCACCAGCCGCGTCGCGCGCTGCTCGGCGATGCGGATCCGCGTCTTGCGGGAACGGCGGGAGCGTGCTGCTTTCTTGTCCATGGCGGTTCCTTACTTCTTCTTCGTTTCTTTGATCACGACGCGTTCGTCGGCGTAGCGGACGCCCTTGCCCTTGTACGGCTCGGGCGGACGGTACGCGCGGATTTCCGCGGCGACCTGGCCGACGGCCTGGTTGTCGATGCCCTTGACGATGATCTCCGTCTGCACCGGCGTCTCGACCTTGACGCCCTTCGGCATCGAGTGGACGACAGGGTGCGAGAAGCCCAGCGTCAGGTTGATCTTGTCGCCGGCCGCCTGCGCGCGGTAGCCGACGCCGACCAGCGCCAGCTTGCGCGTGAAGCCGTCGGTCACGCCCTTGACCATGTTGGCGACCAGCGCGCGCAGCGTGCCCTGCATCGCGCGCGCCTCGTCGTCGGCCGCCTTGAACACGAGCTGGTCGCCGTCCTTCTCGATGGTGACCGACGGGCCGAACGTTCGCGTGAGCTCGCCGAGCGGGCCCTTGACCTTGATCTGGCCGGCCGCGAGGGTCACTTCGACCTTCGGCGGCAGCTTGACCGGATTGTTGCCGATGCGGGACATGTCGATTCTTCCTAGGTCAGGCGACGATGCAGAGCACTTCGCCGCCGACACCGGTGGCGCGCGCCTTGCGATCGGTCATGACGCCCTGCGACGTCGACACGATGGCGATGCCCAGCCCGTTCATCACGCGCGGGATGTCGTCCTTGCTCTTGTAGATGCGCAGGCCGGGCTTCGACACGCGCTCGAGCTTCTCGATGACCGGGCGACCGGCGTAGTAGCGAAGCGCGATCTCGAGCTGCGGCTTCGTCTCCTCGCCGGCGACCTTGAAGCCGTCGATGTAGCCCTCGTCCTGCAGCACCTTGGCGATGGCGATCTTCACCTTGGAAGACGGCATCGCGACGGTGGCCTTTTCCGTCATCTGCGCGTTGCGGATGCGCGTCAGCATGTCGGCGATCGGATCTGTCATGTTCATGCGTGACCCTCGTTGACTCTTACCAGCTGGCCTTGACGATGCCGGGGATCTCGCCGCGCATCGCGAACTCGCGAAGCTTGTTGCGGCCGAGCCCGAACTTGCTGTAGACGCCGCGCGGGCGGCCGGTCAGCGCGCACCGATTGCGGAGCCGCGTCTTGTTCGCATTGCGCGGCAGCAGCTGGATCTTCAGGCGCGCCGCCATGCGTGTCTCTTCGGACGCCTTCGGGTCGTCGAGGATCGCCTGCAGCGCGTCGCGCTTCTTCGCGAACCTGGCGACGAGCTTCTTGCGCTTCTCGTTGCGGTTGATCAGTGCCAGCTTGGCCATGGCGTCGGTCTCTCTCTAGTTCCTGAACGGGAAACGGAACGCGGCGAGCAGCGCGCGGGCTTCGGCGTCGGTCTTCGCGGTCGTCGTGATCGAAATGTTCATCCCGCGCATCGCGTCGACCTTGTCGTACTCGATTTCCGGGAAGATGATCTGTTCCTTGATGCCGATGTTGTAGTTGCCCCTGCCGTCGAACGCGCGCCCGGAGATGCCGCGGAAGTCGCGCACGCGCGGCAGCGCGATCGTGACGAAGCGGTCGAGGAACTCGTACATCCGTTCCTGGCGCAGCGTGACCATGCAGCCGATCGGGTAGCCCTCGCGGATCTTGAAGCCCGCGATGGCCTTGCGCGCCTTGGTGACCACCGGCTTCTGGCCGGAGACCTTCTGCATGTCGGCGACGGCGTTGTCCAGGATCTTCTTGTCGCCGGTCGCCTCGCCCACGCCCATGTTCAGCGTGATCTTGGTGATGCGCGGCACTTCCATCGGCGACTTGTAGCCGAACTGCTTCATCAGCGCCGGCGCGATTTCCGTCTTGTAGACTTCCTTCAAGCGGGCCATATTCTCGGTTTCCTATCCGGTCCTAGACGAGTTGCTCGCCGTTGCTCTTGTAGAAGCGCACCTTGCGGCCGTCCTGCAGGACGCGCATGCCGATCCGGTCGGGCTTCTGGGTCACCGGATTCCAGATCGCGACGTTCGACACGTCGATCGGCATTTCCTTCGTGACGATCCCGCCCGGCTGGTTCTTGAGCGGGTTCGGCTTCGCGTGCTTCTTCACCGTGTTGACGCCGTTCACGATCACGTGGCGGCCGTCGACGATGCGCGCGACGTCGCCGCGCTTGCCCTTGTCCCGGCCGGCGATGACGACGACGTTGTCACCCTTCTTGATCTTGCGCATTTTGATATCCCCGCGTTCCGCGTCCTCGGTGGCGCTACAGCACTTCCGGCGCGAGCGACACGATCTTCATGAACCGCTCGTTGCGCAGCTCGCGCGTCACGGGTCCGAAGATGCGGGTGCCGATCGGCTCCAGCTTGGGATTGAGCAGCACGGCCGCGTTGGTGTCGAAGCGGATCAGCGCGCCGTCGGCCCTCCGCACGCCCTTGCGCGTGCGCACGACGACGGCGTTGTAGATCTCGCCCTTCTTCACGCGACCGCGCGGCGCGGCGTCCTTGACGGACACCTTGATCACGTCGCCGATGTGCGCGTACCGGCGCTTGCTGCCGCCGAGCACCTTGATACACATCACCGAACGCGCGCCGGTGTTATCGGCGACGTCCAGCACCGACTGCATCTGGATCATTGTCTAGCTCTCCAACTTTATCCGCCGTCCGCCCCGTCAAGCGTCTCGAGGCGGAAACCGAAATTGCAAACGGCGGCCAGTTTTGGACCCCGTCGGGGCTCGAATCCTGCGGCCGGCCCCGGGGATGGACCGTCGCGGATCTCAAGGTGTTGTACACCCCAAGCACCCGCGGCGGACGAAAACGAAAATTATGGCACGTTTTCCCTGCCTCTGCAACTGACGCCAAAGGCGTCATCCCGAGCGTAGCGAGGGACCCGCTTTGCCTCCCGCTTCGCCCCCTTAGACCGCCTGCGCCTTCTCCAGCACGCTGGCGACCCGGAACGCCTTGGTCTTCGACAGCTTGCGCGTGGCCGCGATTTCGACCAGGTCGCCGACCTTGCACTCGTTGTTCTCGTCGTGCGCGTGGAACTTGCGCGACTGCATGACGATCTTGCCGTACAGCGGGTGCTTGACCCGACGCTCGACCAGCACCGTCACCGTCTTGTTCATCTTGTCGCTGACCACGCGGCCGACGAACGTCTGGACCAGCGCCTTGCGGGGCGCCGCCGCCGTGCTTTCCGTCTTGCCCTGTTCTTCTGTCATGGTATTCACGCCTGCGTTGCCTTCTGATGCATCAGCGTCCGCACGCGGGCGATGCCGCGCCGGACCGTCCGAAGCTTCGAGTTGTCGGTGAGCTGCTGCGTGGCCGCCTGCATGCGCAGGCCGAACTGCTCCTTCAGCAGCGCGTCGAGCTCGGTCTTGAGCTCCGCCGGCGTCTTGGCCGCGAGCGTCTTCTTCGATTCCGTCTTCTTCATGGCCTGGTCCTCCTAGCCGCCGATCAGGCGGTGGACGAACGTCGTGCGGATCGGCAGCTTGGCCGACGCGAGCGCGAACGCCTCGCGCGCCAGCGCCTCCTCGACGCCGTCCATCTCGTAGAGCACCTTGCCGGGCACGATCTCCGCGACGTAGTACTCGGGGCTGCCCTTGCCGTTGCCCATGCGGACCTCGGCCGGTTTGCGCGAAATGGGCTTGTCCGGGAAGATGCGGATCCAGATCCGGCCGCCGCGCTTGATGTGGCGCGTCATCGCGCGCCGCGCCGCCTCGATCTGGCGCGCCGTCAGGCGGCCGCGGCCGATGGCCTTGAGGCCGTACTCGCCGAAGCTCACCTTGTTGCCGGTGGTCGCAACGCCCTTGTTGCGGCCCTTCTGTTCCTTGCGGTACTTCCTTCTAGCTGGCTGCAGCATTCTTCGCTCCTGGCGGCGTGCGGCGCGGCGGACGCGCGGGCGTCGGCGCGGGCGCCGGCGCTTGCACCGGCTCGGCGTTGTGCGCCAGCCGCTCGCCCTTGAACACCCAGACCTTGATGCCGATGACACCGTAGGTCGTGCGGGCCTCGGCGAATCCGTAGTCGATGTCGGCGCGCAGCGTGTGCAGCGGCACGCGGCCTTCGCGGTACCACTCGCGGCGCGCGATTTCCGCGCCGTTCAGGCGGCCCGACGACATCACCTTGATGCCCTGCGCGCCCAGCCGCATCGCGTTCTGCATCGCGCGCTTCATCGCGCGGCGGAACATGATCCGCTTTCTCGAGCTGCTGCGCGATCGAGTCGGCGATCAGCTGGTGCGTCGATCTCGGGTTTGCGGATCTCCTCGATGTTGAGGCCGACTTCGCCGCCCATCATCTTGCGCAGGTCGGCGCGCAGCGTCTCGATGTCCTCGCCCTTCTTGCCGATGACGACGCCCGGACGCGCGCTGTGGATCGTGATCCGCGCGTTCTTGGCCGGCCGCTCGATCGTGATCTTGGCGACCGACGCGTGCGACAGCTTCTTGCCCAGGTATTCGCGAACGCGGATGTCCTCGGCCAGATGCCCGCGTAGTTCTTGCTGTTCGCGAACCACTTCGAACCCCAGTTCCGCGTGACGGAAAGGCGGAACCCGGTCGGATGTATTTTCTGACCCATGACCTTGTATTCCCTGGTTTCCGTCGCCGACGACGACGTGGATGGCAGGCTTGCTTGCTGATCACGTTGCCGCGACCCTTGGCGCGGGCGCTGGTGCGCTTCAGCACGTCGGCCTTGTCGACGTAGATCGTCTTGACCCGCAGCTCGTCGATGTCGGCGCCGTCGTTGTGCTCGGCGTTCGCAATCGCGGACTCGAGCACCTTCTTGATGATCTTCGCGCCCTTCTTCGGGCTGAAGGCCAGGAGGTCGAGCGCGCGCGCGACCGGCAGCCCGCGGATCTGGTCGGCGACCAGCCGGCCCTTCTGGGCCGACAGGCGACCGCCGCGCAGCGTGGCATTGGTTTCCATCGTGGGCTCCTTGATTTTTCCTCGGCGCCGCCGGTGCCGGGCGGACCTTCTTGTCGGACGAGTGTCCCTTGAAGGTGCGCGTCAGCGCGAATTCGCCGAAGCTTGTGGCCGACCATGTTTTCCGACACGTAGACCGATGCGCCTTGCCGTTGTGCACGGCGACGGTCAGGCCGACGAAGTCCGGCGTGATCGTCGAGCGGCGCGACCAGGTCTTGATCGGCTTCTTGTCGTTGATTGCGCGCGCCTTCTCCACCTTCGCCAGCAGGTGGCCGTCGACGAACGGACCTTCTTGATTGAGCGAGCCATTGCTTATCCCTTGCCGCGTGGCGGCGGCGCACGATCATGCCGTCGGTCCGCTTGTTCTGCGTCTTGTAGCCCTTGGCCGGCGTGCCCCACGGCGACATCGGGTGATGCCGCCCGCCGTTGTTGGTGCGCCCGCCCATCGGGTGGTCGACCGGGTTCATCGCGATGCCGCGCACGGTCGGGCGTATGCCGCGCCAGCGCGTGGCGCCCGCCTTGCCGATCGAGCGCAGGTTGTGCTCCTCGTTGCCCACTTCGCCGATGACGGCGCGGCAGTCGACGCACCTTGCGGATCTGCCCGAGCGCAGCCGCAGCTGCGCGAAGATGCCTTCGCGCGCCAGCAACTGCACCGAAGCGCCGGCCGAGCGCGCGATCTGCGCGCCGCGACCCTGCTGCATCTCGACGCAGTGCACGGTCGTGCCGACCGGGATGTTGCGCAGCGGCAGGCAGTTGCCCGGCTTGATGCCGGCGTCCACGCCGGACATCAGCTCGGTGCCGACCGCGACGCCGCGCGGCGCGATGATGTAGCGGCGCTCGCCGTCGGCGTACAGCAGCAGCGCGAGGTTGGCGCTGCGGTTCGGGTCGTACTCGAGCCGCTCGACCTTCGCCGGCACGCCGTCCTTGTTGCGCTTGAAGTCGACGATCCGGTAGTGCTGCTTGTGGCCGCCGCCCTTGTGGCGGACCGTGATGTGGCCGTTGTTGTTGCGGCCCGATCCGCGCTTCTGCGGCTCGACCAGCGAAGCGACCGGCGCGCCCTTGTGCAGCGACGCGTTGACGACCTTGACCAGCGAGCGGCGACCCGCCGACGTCGGTTTGACTTTAACGAGGGCCATGGCCTTACGCCTCCGCCGCGAAGTTGATTTCCTGACCCGGCTTCAGGCACACGTAGGCCTTCTTCCAGTTGCGCCGGCGGCCGACGAAGCGGCCGAAGCGCTTTTCCTTGCCCTTGACGTTGGCCACCTGGACGCTTTCGACCTGCACCTTGAACATCAGCTCGACGGCGGCCTTGATCTCCGGCTTCGTCGCGTCCTGCACGACGCGGAAGATCACCTGCTCGTGCTTGTCGGCGATGAACGTTCCCTTTTCCGAGATGACCGGCGCCAGCAGCAGCGTCATCAGCCGCTCGCTGTTGTACTTCTTGACGTTGGGGTTGGGATTGGGCGTGCTCATCCGAGGGCCTCTTCCAATTGGGCGACCGCGCCGCGCGTCACCAGCACGTTGTTGAAGCGCACGAGGCTCACCGGATCGACCTCGCGCGTTTCGAGCACGAGCACGTCGGTCAGGTTGCGCGACGACAGGAACGTGTTGTCGTCCAGCTTGTCGGTGACCACCAGCACGGTCCCCGTCAGGCCGAACGCCTTGATCTTCTGCGCGAACGCCTTCGTCTTGGGCGAGTCGAGCGCCAGCGACTCGATCACCGACAGCCGGTCCTCGCGGACCAGCTGCGACAGGATCGACGCCAGGCCGGCGCGGTACATCTTGCGGTTGACCTTGTGCGAGAAGTTCTCGTCGGGCGAAGACGGGAAGATCTTGCCGCCGCCGCGCCACAGCGGGCTGTTGGCCTGGCCCGCGCGCGCGCGGCCGGTGCCCTTCTGCGCCCAAGGCTTCTTGTGCGACTTGTTGATGTCGCTGCGGCCCTTCTGCGCCCGCGTGCCCTTGCGCGCGTTCGCCTGGTACGCAACGACCACCTGGTGGATCAGCGCTTCGTTGTACTCGCGACCGAACAGCGCGTCGGACGCCGCGACCGTCGCGGACTTCTCGCCATTGCCGGAAAGGAGCTTCAGTTCCATGGTCAGGCCCCCTTCTTCAACGGCGTCTTCGCCGACGGCAGGATCACGATGTGGCCGCCGTCCGCGCCGGGCACGCAGCCCTTGATCAGCAGCAGGCCGCGCTCGGTGTCGACGCGGACGACCTTCAGCAGCTGCGTGGTGCGCGTCACGTTGCCGTATTGGCCCGCCATGCGCTTGCCCGGGAACACGCGGCCCGGGTCCTGCGCCATCGAGATCGAGCCCGGCGTGTTGTGCGAACGCGAGTTGCCGTGGGACGCGCGGTTCGAGCTGAAGTTGTGGCGGCGGATCACGCCGGAAAAGCCGCGACCCTTGGTGGTGCCCGTCACGTCGACCAGCTGGCCGACCGCGAACGTGTCCACGCCGACGACGTCGCCCGCCTTGAACTTGGCGAGCTCGTCCGCGGCGACCTTGAATTCCTTCAGCACGACGCCTGCTTCCACACCCGCCTTGGCGAGATGGCCCGCGGCCGGCTTGGTCACGCGCGACGCACGACGCTTGCCCCAGGTGACCTGCACGGCCGCGTAGCCGTCGGTCTCCGGGGTCTTGATCTGCGTGACGCGGTTGTTGCCGACGTCGAGCACCGTCACCGGGACGGCGGCGCCGTCGTCGGTGAACACGCGGGTCATGCCAATCTTGCGACCGACAAGTCCGAGACTCATATTCGTTGTCCTTGTTTTCGTCTATCCACGCCGCCGATTACGATTGACCGGAGGCTTCCGTTGGAACCGTTACTGCAGCTTGATTTCCACGTCCACGCCCGCCGGCAGGTCGAGCTTCATCAGCTGGTCGACCGTCTTGTCGGTCGGGTCGATGATGTCCATCAGCCGCAGGTGCGTGCGGATCTCGAACTGGTCGCGCGACGTCTTGTTGACGTGCGGCGAACGCAGCACGTCGAACCGCTCGATCTTCGTCGGCAGCGGCACCGGGCCCTTGACGACGGCGCCGGAGCGCTTCGCCGTCTCGACGATTTCCAGCGCCGACTGGTCGATCAGCTTGTAGTCGAAAGCCTTCAAGCGGATACGGATACGTTGGTTGTTCATGATCGCCTTTCGTCCGAAAGTGAAACGCTGCTCTCGGCCGGTTGAATT